>CAXXXK010000001.1:0-21641 GCA_963665475.2 Nitrosopumilaceae archaeon
GGCGTTGCCGCCGCATCGAAAAAGGATCATGATGCCACGCACGGCGCCTGCGCGGGCCGTCCCGCTTCACGGCGGGACGGCGGCCAGGGCAGGCCGGTTTTAGTCTCGGCCGCTACGCATCCCGGAGGCGTGTCCGGTACGACGGCGACTGGCGGGCGCCGGACCGGTCGGCGCCGCCTTCCACGCGCTCGCCCGTTTGCCGCGTTGCACGCGGACCGTCTTGCACGGATGGCGTCGTCGGCGGGCCCCGTTGGCGGGCGCAACGCCCGGATGCGTCGTGGTTTATAGATCCTAATATTTGTCCAGGCCGACCGGCGCCTGCGCCGCGCCCTCCGTCTCGAATTCTGGGGGCAGGCAGTCGATTATTCCGTCGGACGCCACGCCCACGTAGGCCAGCCGTTCTATGATGGCGCGCACGCCGTCGCCGCTTATGCCCTCCAGCGGCCAGTTGGTGTTGCCGCTGGCCTTGTGGCGGCTGAACCCGTACCTGTCCGCGAACCACTGCAGGGGCGTGCGCCCGTTGACCTTGTAGCGCGGCTCCGGCAGGTTGTCGTACACTACAATGTCGTCTATGATTAGCGTGGACAGGTCGAATGTGGTCTTGGGCCCGGGGCCCGGATTGGGCTTTCTGCCAAACCTTATCTTTTTTGGCTGGTCGGGGATCGGGTTTACGGGCTCGCCCAGGTCGTACCGCGGGGCGTCTTCCGAATCAAAGTTCAGGTGTATCCGGGCGAGTTTTCGTCCAGCCGCGTTGAAACCGTCAAAGTCCGGCGCCATTGGGATGTGGGGTATTCCGCGGACCAGGCTGGATTGGTACTTGGCGCGGTACCCGGAATGGTGCAGCATGCCGTAGACGTAGTAGAATATGTCCTCCTTGGTGATGGAGTCGTTCTTGTACGCATTCTGGTATGACCGCAAAGTCCAGTCGGTGATGTTCTCTTTCATTTCGCCACCATCATGGGGAACACTTGGCCGTGGTGTACCACCTCCAGGTCCGGAGCCATCGCCGTTATGAAGATCGAGAACTCCCCCTTGATCTTGTCGGGTACTATTATCGCCAGGTTCTTGATTGCGGATTGCGGATTGCGGATTGCGGATTGCGGATTGCGGATTGCGGATTGCGGATTGCGGATGCCTGGCCGCCGCTAGTTTTCTCCCGCTATATTTGGTTCGGAACGGGAAGCACTGTCCGTTTGTGACGTTCTGTAGATCCGGAGTGTTGGAGGTTACAATTGTAGAGAATCGGCCCGTAGTTTTGTCAGATACCAATATGGCGGGGTTTTTCGTATCTCCTTCGGGATAGAAACGCGGTATCTGGTATTTGGCTGCCACAAATATGGGATCAAAGTACAGGTACTGCCTAAAAAACGGCCGGTACAGCGCCACTCTTACTTTAGATTTGTCAAACGTGGGCGGTTCCGGTGATTTTTTGAGGGCCGTAGCTAGTTCTTTATTCCATGCGGCCCGCTTTGTATCTATTTGGAAATTGTCCGGATCCTGTTTGTTGCAATAATCAATATGGCGTTTCATGTTGCCAACCAGATTGTCAATGGACGAGTTGTATACCCACGCATCTCTGTGCGTGGCCAATCCAAGCGAATATGTCCGAAATATCGCCCCGTCCGTCTTTCCCCGTTTTGCGTCCTTACTGCCCATAGGCGCATACCTTTCAAACGTCTCACCGGCATCGCCGCGCTGGTTCAACCAGTCATTATGTTTGTCCGGGATAATGGTATCCCACTCATTTGATAATCTTGTAGTGCGTACGATATCCAACTTTTGTTCCCGCGTCAGGTAATCGGGCACGGCCCTGTAATGTATCGTACAACCGCGTTTGGCGGGATTCTTAACCAGTATGGTGACGGCCACGCCCTCTCGGGATCCCCCGCCAAATATTTTACCACCTTCTTGTTTCCAGGTCTCTTTATTTTTAACGTCCCCCCTCAGGTTAAACACCCATATGTCGGTAAACTCATCATACAGGCACGCCCGCACCCCAGCTTCGGCATTTCCGGCAAGGTACGAGGACGGCATGACGAATCCTATGACGCCGGATTCCCCTATTCGGTCCGACGCCCAGCGCAGCGCCTTGATGTACGAGTTGTACAGTTGTCGTTTGTTGCCCTTGGGCGCCCTTTTGACGTATGTGTCTTTTACCCTCTGCTCCATGAGTATATGCCGCGTGTTCTTGTTGTCCTCGTTGGCAGTCTCCTGTCCCGCCGAGTATGGCGGATTGGCCACCACCCCGGTTATCTTTGTCTCGCGCTGTCTTCTTATACTCCTTTTGGGCGTAACCATGAAATCGCCGGTCCACTCCGATATCGAATTGAGGTTGAACGTGTCGGTAAATGATATGTTTTTGAATTCCGCAAGCCTGCCAGTGCGCCCCGCGTATGCGGACTCGCAGTTTACGGCGGCGATATAATATGCCAGCAATACGATCTCGTTGGCGAACAGTTCGTCGCGATATTTCCTGTCGATGTCCCGGTCGTCTATAATGTCCAGCTGCATCATGCGGGAGAGGAACGTGCCCGCCCCCGTAAAGGGGTCGATTATGCGTACGTCGTCGGTCAGCCCCTTGCCAAAGTTGTCGCGCAGCACCTGGTCTACAGATCTGAGTATGAAATCCACCACCTCCACGGGCGTATACACTATCCCCAGACGGTCGGTCATCTTGGGAAACGCTATCTTGAAGAACTTGCCGTACAGCTCGGATATGACCGGCTGGCGGTCATCCAGGCCGGAGACGCGGTTCTCTATGCTCGTATAAAATCCCTCCAAATCCCTAAGCTCGGCATCCAGGCCGTGTCGGCGCAGGCGCGATACCGCATCCTCCAGCGCCGCGGACACCGGATTCCTGAATTCCTGCCCAAACAGGGCGTTGAATATCCGGTGGGTTACCATGTGCTGCGACAGCATGTCTATGCCGTCGGACTCTGACAGCGAATCGTTGATCATGTCGTGCAATCCCTTCATGAAGGAGTCAAACTGCACGGCGGCCTCCGCATTGCGTCCTATTACGTCCCTGATGCGCACCTGCAGCCGCTCCACCATCCTTGCCACGTCTTTTGCCCAGTGTTCCATGTAGAGCCGGTCGCCCACCTTTTCGACGATCTTTGAGTATAGCGCGTCGGCGGGCACGTCCAAGTCGCCCAGCGGGTACGTCTTTTGTCGCGACGGTTCGCGGAGTTTGCCGTCGGGTCCCACCCCGTACAGTTTTACCTTCCTTGGAAGCGTGCGCCTCAGATCCGCGGTGTTCGCCTCGATGTCCAGTCCCGGGTCGTGGGACCTGAGGGCCCTTAAAACCTCCCAGACCAGATTAAAGACGTCGTTGCTGTCCAGTATGGACTCGGCGCTCTGGTCCGGCGGGATCCCTATCGGTATGATGACGTACCCGTACTCTTTGGAAGGATGCTTGCGCATCACGCGCCCCACCGCCTGTATGATGTCGACCTGGGAGGATTTGGGGTTCATGAAGGCCACGGCGTCCAGCGACGGCACGTCCACGCCTTCCGAGAGGCACCTGGCGTTGGAGAGCACGCGGCACCCGTCGCCCCCCTCCCGGAGCCACTGCAGCGCCCTGGCGCGCCGCGACGCGTTCTGGGTGCCGTCCACGTGATCCGCCTCGCATACGAACGCCGAGTCCGGGCTCATGTTGCGGGCCAACTGAGCTATGTGTTTGGCCAGGGCCTTTGAGCTGGCCACCCTGTTGGTGTAGGCGATGGTGGTTCTGAGATGCCTGTCCGCGTCGGTCTGGTCGGGTTCCTGCAGCACCCGGTACAGCCCCAGCATCCTGGCCGCGTCGGTCAGGTTCAGGTCGCCGCCGTCTGTGGTCGTGTCGACCAGGTTCTGCAGCATCCCCTGGGCGTAGCCCTCGTCTATCCCCAATACGATGACCCTGTAGTCGGAGAGGAGGTTCATGTCTATGGCGTCCGAAAAGTCCAGTTTGTACAGCTCCGGGCCGAACCTGGACGCATCGTCCATTGAATATATCGGAATTCCCCGGTTCCACGCCTTGGTCTTGGCGGCGTCCCGATACACCTTTGGCGTGGCGGTCATGTACAGCCTCTTGGCCGCCTTGACGTCGTCGTGTACTGACAGAAACGAGCCGGCCGAGCCCTCCCGCTCCATCCCGGTGGTCCGGTGGGCCTCGTCGCAGAGCACCAGATCAAATGATATGCCAGCGCGTTTCTGGGCGCGTACGACCGCGTCCATGCTGTGGTACGTGGAGAATACCACGGTCATCGAGTCGGGATCCGGCTTGAGTCCTGCGGATATCCGTTCGGGATCTGTAGTAACGGGAATCTCCATCTCGCTAAGCGGTATGTCGGTCTTCTCGCCGTGGCTCACCTTGGGGTCGGAGCACACGCCCACGTACGAGTGCGGTATAATCTTCTGCTCCGCCCAGTACCGAATGGTCTGCCGCATCAACGAGATGGACGGCACGGCGTACAGCACCAGCCCGCCCTTTCCGACCATCTCTTCGGCTATCCTCAGCGAGGTCAGCGTCTTGCCCGTGCCGCAGGCCATTATCATTTGGCCGCGGTCGTCTAGGTTTGCCGTTACTGCGTCAACGGCGTCCCGCTGATAGTCCCGGAGGACATACGGCACCCCCCCCCCCCATCTGGGTCAGACCAGCGGCCAAGTCCGGCCAGTCCAACGTGCTGGAGGCCAGCGACTCGAAGTCCAGTATCCGGCAGTCGTGCCCCTTTAGGGCATCCTCTGCATTCCTGCCGTACCCCTTGCCGGTATAGACCAGCATCATGTGCTGGAATTCCGCCCTAGAGCCGGCCTCCAAAAAGCTGTCCACGTGGCGCTTGGTCAGCGGCCTGTCGTTGAAGAACTTGCACTGCACGGCGCACATCGAGCCGTCCCGTTTTTCAGCCACCAAATCTACGCCAAAGTCGGATCTGCCGCCGCGGCCCGGATAGTCGTCCCACATCCAAACCTCGTCGAACTCATTAGAGTACAGCGGGTCTGCCTTCAGGAACGACTCGATCAGGCGTTCGAAGAGCCTGCCCTCGGTGTTGCCGCTGCCGTCGGCCACCCGGCGCAAGTGTTGGAGAGCGCGGCCAAATCCCGCCGTCAGGACCACCCTCCATAACGTGTACCGCATTCCGTCGGAAAGCCGGGGGCAACCTCGGCACAAACAGACAATCCCGCCACCACGCATGGTGAAACGGCCCGGGTTTAAAGGTGCTTTTGGAACGGGCGGCATACACGGCAGGAAGCGCGCCGCAACCAAAAATACCGCCCCCGCCACACACATGTACGCATGGAGCGGCACATACCCGCTAGCCTGAGCGGTCTGGCGGCCGGCGAGACGACCGTGCGGGCGTTCGCCCGTACGACGGGGCTGAACGAGCGGCAGGCGGCGCACGCCATGGAGTGGTGGCGCGATGCGGGCATAGGCTCGATAAACGGCGACATACACACGTACGCCCCCGGCGAGCGGCTGGAGGCCGCCGTATCTCTCCTGGAGGCCGGCGTAAACCTCGACGAGGTCGCCCCGCGCCTCCACTGGCGGGACTTCGAGGGGCTGGCCGGACGCATCCTGGAGGGCGAGGGGTATGCCGTGACGCGCAACCACATCATGACCAAGCCCCGGATGGAGATAGACGTGGTGGGCGCCAGGATGGACGTGGCCATACTGGCCGACTGCAAGCACTGGAGGCGCAGCTCGGGCCTCGCGAAAGCGGCCACCCGGCAGCTGGTGCGGGCCCGGCGGTGGTCCAACGAGAACCGCACGGTGTCGATACCCGTCATCGTAACGCTCCTGGAGGGCGCGCAGCCGGCCGGCATGGTGCCGGCCGTCCCCGTGTCCAGGTTCAGGTCGTTCGCGGCAGAGATATTCGGGAATCTGGAGGGGCTGGCGGTCACACCAGAACCGTAGAGAAAAAGAGCGCGGCGCACCCGATCATGAATATCTTCACCAGGTTCATGGAGCGGTCCATCGCCCGGGAGTAGTTCTCGAAGACCCGCGAGCCCATGAGCAGCAGGTCGGTGTCCACGTCGGATATCTCGAATTTGGACCGCGCTACCCGCCCGTCGGCCTTCCCGGCCAGGCCCAGAAACCACTCCGCCAGGCGGTCGTCGCCGGACATCAGCCCCAGCTCGTAGTAGCCGTTGCGGTTCTTGGCCTTTACGGGGGTGTAGTGCGTGTCGGACGTGCACACCTCCAACAAGGTGCGGCCTGTCTTGGTGAACTCGGCGACCACCCTCTCCCGGCTGCCGTTCTTCATGTTGTTGGCGTCGGCCCACCCGATGTAGTACCGGGAGCCGTTCACCGCCAGGCACAGCAGCCCCAGGCCGCCAAGCCCCAGGTCGTCGGACCTTATGCCCGCGCCGGCAGAGTTGGCGTACCCTATGGCCAGGGGGTACTGTTTGGCGCCGGCCAGCTCGTCCAGGCACTCCCGGGACGCCCGCAGCATGTCCGAATAGTCCTCCCCGGATATTTCGGGACCCATGGCGTTGTGGCAGTCCACCAGCATCACGCGGCCCAGGCCCGCCCGCTTGGCGTGGGCGTCGATCTCCGACTTTACGCTGTTGGGCAAATCCTCCATGCCGTGGGGCGAGAGCGACATGAACAGCATGGAGCTGTCCCCCATGGATATCCCGGTGACTCGGGCCTTCCCCCTCGATATAACCGCCGGCTCGGTGCACGTGGAGCCGGACTCCCGGGGCGCGGCCCCCTCCAAACTCTTGAGGTACCGCTCCACCTGCTCCTGGGATGGTATGTTCAGGGCGTGGTTGGATATGGCGTGCATCACCATGGCCCGGGAGTCCATCTTCTCGAATATCAGATACGGTATGTTGCTGCCGCCGACGGGATGGTACGGGCCCGGGTGCACCTCGGGCAGCACCACCCAGAAGCCGTCCGGGCCGCCGAACCTCACCAGGGTGGTGAGCACCCGCGATTCGGAGGCGTTGTCCTCCATTATGGACTCTATGACGTGCTGCCGTCCCCCCTGCGAGTCTATGTACGCCTGCACCATGGCGTGGGCGCTCTTGATGTGGGGGCGGCCGGAGCGGTCTGTAAGCACGGACCAGGCGGTGGCGCACCCCAGATACGCGGCGGCGTACGCCAGCAGGACCGGATCCGCCAGCATCCCCCACCACATGTGTACGGGGACCATCACCGCGAACACGGCAGCCGGCTGCACGAAGCATATGGCCCACGCCCTCCCTATGCGGCACCCCAGAACGGTGGTGTATATGCTGATGCGGAAGCTGGCCAGCAGGAACATGCCCAGCGCTATGAAGAACGGTGAGGTCTCCGAAGCCGTTATGATGGCGGCGACGACCCCCATGAGCAGCGCCAGCATCCACAGGCAGCACCCGAACGCGGAGGAGTGCAGCGACTTGGAGTACTCCCGGTTTCGTATGTACAGCGTGTCCACCAGCTGCGTGGCGGCCAGCACCGCCCCCACCGCCGCTATGCGCCAGTATTCCTGCGCGTCAAGGTACCACCAGGACGCCGCGGCTGCCACGGCGGCGGCCATGCCCATCGACAGGAACAGCGAAAAGTACTTGGACGACGGGGTCAGCAGCGTCAGCGAATAGCGGCCCTGCAGCCGGGATACGTCGTCCGCGGAGGTTTGCATGGCAGGTCAGCGCAGGAACAGGTCGATCACCCAGGAAATCGTGATCAGGCCCACGGGCATGAACGCCACTATGCGGGGATCCACCCGAAAGCCCTTGGTGTCGTCCTCAAAGAACCTCATCAGGCCGCCGCTGGATGCCGGAAGCGGGGCGCCCTTCTTCTTGCTGCTCACGGGAATACCGGCCAGATATTTCCTTAAAAACCTTATTTTTTGGGTTTCCCGCCGAAAAGGCGCAGGGCTGGCGCAGCAGTTGCTATTCGCGTCCCGCCTTCGACGGGTCCGGGTCCGGGTCCGGCCTTGCGACGTCTTTTGCCGGCGCCCCAGCGTGTGGGGTTCTCCACGCCGCAATATGCGGAATCGGCCAGCGAACGTGGCCACAGAGGCCCGATACGGCGCTTTGGCGCGCCAACCCCACGATATGCCCGCCCCATACATTTCCGGGAAGAGCCCTTTTCGCGCTCCGCAGGGACGGGGATTGGCGGGGCGGTTTGGGTCCCGCGCCTGGCGAGCCCGAGCCCGACGCGGACTGCGGGCGGCTGCGCACCGGCGGCATCCCGATGCGCTGATCCGGCCACATCTCCCGCATGCGACGCGGCGGGCAGCCTAGCGGCGTCCCCCGCCGGTGCCCGGTACCTTCGGACTCCTCCCCGTATGCGACGCGGGCCCGGCAATCCCATACTGGCAAAAAGGCCCGGCACCGCGCTTTGACGCGCCCGGCCGGCGGGGGCCCGTCCTACGCCTATTCTGGGGAAGTCCTGCTCGCCCATCCAGAACGCGCGTATCAAGGAACCTCCGCTGCCTCGGGAGCGGGGTCTAGCCCCCCGCATCGTGGAATATCGGGTACTCCGCTATTATGACGTCCCCGCCCCCCGCCACGGCCCACACCGTTATGGTGTAGACCCCGGATCCGTGCTGCCGCAGCATGTGCGACACGTCGGCGCGCACCTCGAACGCATATTCGGACGTCCGCCACACGCCGGCGTCGTACCAGTAGGCCGTGCGGGATATATCGGGCCGCTCCCAAGAGACCGCCTCTTCGGACATGTGGTGTGCCTCGTCGTACGAGGCCGGGCCGGGCAAATTCGCGGGCACGTCGTACGGGCTGCGGCACGGCTCGTACGAACCGGTCATGGCGCTTGACGGGTAGTAGTAGCCCGGCGGGGCCGGGGGCCGCAGCGCCGCCACCAGCATTCCGGTGTCGTAGCAGTAGGTTCTGGACACCTGGCCCCGGGTCAGGTCGTGCGGCGGCGCGTCGTAGTATACCTGTACTCCCAGGGCGTCGCTGTAAGGAAGGCGGGCCCCGTCCCGCGTGGAGCCGGAGAACGAGAGCACGCCGTCGTCGAACCGCGGCGGCTCCTCGAACTCCGCGTAAGCGTACTCAAAGTGCTGCACCACGATGATGTTGTAGTCGTCCCACGCCAGGCCCAGGTTTACGGCGGCGTTGTGCGGGTCCAGCAGGGTGTCGCGGTGGCCCGGGCTGGCCATGAAGCCGCGCACCGCGTCGTCCATCGCATTGTACACGTCCAGCGCGAAAAAGCCGTCGCCGGGCAGTATGCAGTAGCCCAGCCCGGATATGTTCTCGGCGTTAGTTTGGTAGCCCCCGGCCAGGGCGTACCTCATGTACGGCTTAAGGCCGTCCATCCCCCAGTGCGAGAAGTAGCAGCGCGCCAGCATGTCCTGGGCGTGCGCCTGCGCCGCGGGGTTGTCCCCGAGAACCACCCGTCCAAGGCCGAACCGCTCCCGTTCGGCGTTGATCAAGCCCAGCATGTACGCCTCCTCTTGGGGGTGCCGCGCGACCGGCGCTTCGGGAGGGGCGGCCGGCTGGACCGCACGGGACTGCCCGCCGGCCGGGTCCAGTACGACAGCCTTCAGCCCGGCATCCATGTCGGCGACCAGCGCCACCATGTCGCCCCCGGACGTGTATACGGCCAGGCCAAAGACGCGCCCGCCGTGCCCGCCGGCCAGCTCGACGGGATGCGCGGCGGGCCCCACCGGGTCGGTGACGTTGAGCGCGTGCAGCGCGCCGCCGCGGCTCGCCAAAACGGCGTACACGCGGTCCCCGCTGGAATATACGGCCGCGGCGGCGCCCGCGTCCGGGTCGCCTCCCCCCAGCGGCGCCTCATACACCACCGAGGCGGCGGCGGGATCTGTGACGTCGGATACGGACACCGCCGAGCTGGTCGCCACCAAGGCGTACGTCCTCCCCCCGGCCTCAAACGCCTCCACGGCCCTGGGGCCGATCGTCGCCTCGGACCAGCGGAGGGCGCCCTCCACGGCGGCCGGGCGCGCCGGATCCGTCATGTCTATGACGTGCACCGCGTCGGCCCCGCTGTCGGCGATCAGGGCGTACGTGCGGCTCCCCGCGGCAAATACGGCGCCGTCCGAGGGGTACACCAGGTCTATCCCGGCTATATCCCCGTGCGGGGGCGACACGGCCTCCGGGCGGACCGGATCCGTCACGTCCAAGACTAGCACCGACGGATTCGCTCTGGAGACGACCATGGCGTAGACGCCGCCGTTTGCCGCAAAGACCTCGACGCGCCACGGGCCGTCCAGGGCTTCAAGCCCCCCTCGGCCGCCGGGGATTGTGGATACCGCCTCCGGCCGCCGGGGGTCCGTTATGTTTGCAATGTGGATTGCGTCTCCCGAGTAGTCGGCCACCAGGGCGTACCGGCCGCCGGAGGCCTCAAACGTCGCCACGCCCGCCGGAGCGGCAAGGGCAAAGCCGCGCTCGCCGTCGCGCGCCGCCCCCACCGTACGCATCGCGTCCGGATCCGTCACGTTGACCACGTATACGGCGTCCGCGGCCGGCGACGACGCAACGGCGAAGACTCCCCCGCGCGCGACAAAGACGTCCACGCCGGCCGCCGCGGCGGGCCACTCCAGTGTATCGGGGGGCGGCGAGTCTGCATACGCGGTGAACGCCGCCAAGCACAAGGCCGCCAGCGCGGCGAGGACGGGAGTGGTTGGCCGCATGTATGCCGGTGGAGGCCGTGCTATAATGCTGTTGTAGCCGCCGTGCGGCCTACGGGCATACGCGCCTTTGCCTGATGCATAGCGCTCCGGGGCAAGATCCAATATTTTTCTCACACCAGTCCCGCGTTGTGCCGCTTCAAAAATATTGGACATATCTGCGCACCACTACGCAGGACCAAACCGCAACGACGCGCCGCGTCGGTTCATGCGCGGCACTTGGCCGCGATCCGGATGACAACCCGCGCCGGCCTCCCCTTGAACAACTATGGTACGCCGCGGTGCTCAAACTCGGCCTCTATGGAGTCACATATCTCGCCGGCCACAGACACGGCGTGAGACGCGTCGGCGCCGTTCAATTCAGGCGCGATTCCGGGACATCTAGATCTTATAACATACCTTGTCGTCTTGGCTAGATCCCGGTGGGTTTCCTTCACGGACCATCCCGCAGGCAGCAAGTTGCGAAGTTTGTCCAAATCGTGAATATGCTGGAAATCCACGCCCTCCAGCACGAAGGCCGCCTTCAGCGACTTTTCCGCCGCCCGTTGGGAATGCCAGCATACGTGGCGCGGCGTGTCGGCGCCAGCCAGCATCTTTGAAGCCGATTCGAAATCCTCCCTGGCGTACAGCAGCCGGCGGCGCGCCTAGGTTTCGTTCGAATCATTCCCGATCATACAGCGTCACCCCCTCGCGAAGGGCGGGACGAAGCACGGTCCCGACCAAATCGCCCCTGCGGGCAATCTCGTCGGGGGCGGTCACTATGATGTCTTTGGCGATCGGCGAATCCATTACCGCCCTGGTCATTTCGATTGCGGCGTTCTCCCTGTCGGTCCCGTCGTCCATCACCACGAGCAGGTCTATGTCGCTGTGGTAGTTGGCCGTGCCGCGCGCCTGGGAACCGAAGAGTATGATGCGGCGCGGCCAGAATTTCTTCGCGATGCGGCTCGCCATGGATTCGATGACGGCGCCGGCCGTTTCGTCGTCCCCGCCAACCCCACGGACTCTCGCCATCATCAGTAGCATGGCGGCGCCCGTTTAAAAGATTTGAAGCCTCGGAAGCCGCGTCCGGGCGGGCCGACGTCCGGGCGGGCCGACGTCCGGGCGGGCCGACGTCCGGGCGGGCCGACGACCCGGCGTGCCCGGTGGCCGCCGCGCCGCGCGGATCCGGCGACGCGCCGGCCTGCGCCCGATGCATTCCACGCCGCGCGCGGCTGCCGGGGCCATCCAGATGGAATGGCGGGTCGCCGGCCGGCTTGGCACGGCGCCCGCCTAGAAGGCCGGCGTTACCATGGGCGGCGAGAACGAGCGGCGCGCCCCCCGTATAGAACGCCGCCCTCCACGCGCCGCGGGAGAATGTTCGGTACAGCGGCGTCAGACGCTCCACCCCGGCATGACGCGCCCAAGGATGCCAACGGCGTTGGTACGGCCCATGCCGGACATCTGCCGGCCCGGGGCGGAGCCAAGCCGCGCCGTTGCGCCCAGCTGGGTCTCTTCGGGAGGAACCCGCCACGCCCATGCTTTTATGATTCGGAGTGCGCGGCTGTTCCATGCGTGTTATAGCGTACGCCGCCCTGCTGGCCGCGCTGGCGGCGTCAGCGGCCTTGGCATTCGCCCACGCCGACGGATGGACGGGCGCGGGTCTTGGCGCCGCCCTTCCTGTGCAGTTCGCGACGGCCCACGCCCAGCAAACGCCCGACCAGCTCCCGTTTGTCACCACGTGGAAGACCGACTCTGTAAACCAGACAATCTCCATCCCCCTCTGGGGCTTCGGCCTGACCGTCGACTGGGGCGACGGCTCCAGCAGCACCGATGTATCGGGAACCGTGACCCACGTCTACGCGAACCCCGGCACCCACACGGTTTCGGTCTACGGCGGCCTCAGAGCCATCCTGCTGGAGGACAGCCCCGACGCGGACAAGCTCGTGTCGGTGGACCAGTGGGGCGACACGTCCTGGACCACCATGGGGTCTGCCTTCCACGGAGCAGCCAACATGGTATACGCTGCAACCGACATCCCTGACCTGTCGCGCGTCACCGACATGTCCCGGATGTTCTCCGGCGCCTCGTCATTCGACGGCGACATTTCAACGTGGGACGTTTCTTCGGTGACCGACATGATCGAGATGTTCAGCGGCGCCTCGTCATTCGACGGCGACGTCTCTACGTGGGACGTTTCTTCGGTGATCGACATGCACGGCATGTTTTACAATGCCTCGTCATTCGACGGCGACATCTCAGCCTGGAATACATCCTCGGTGAAGTACATGTCCCTGATGTTCTCCGGCGCCTCGTCATTCGATGGCGACATTTCAACGTGGGACGTTTCTTCGGTGATCGACATTGGCGGCATGTTTCACGGTGCCTCGTCATTCAACCAGCCCCTCAACTCGTGGGACGTCTCCAAGGTGACTCACATGGGCGGCATGTTTTACGGCGCCTCCTCCTTCAATCAGGACATCTCCGCATGGGACGTCTCCAAGGTGACTCACATGATGCACATGTTCTCTGGCGCCGTCTCCTTCAACCAGCCCCTAGACTCCTGGAACGTATCCTCGGTGACAGCGATGTGGGAGATGTTCAGCCACGCGTCCTCCTTCAACCAGCCCCTCGACTCGTGGGACGTCTCCAAGGTGACTCACATGGGCGGCATGTTTTACGGCGCCTCCTCCTTCAATCAGGACATCTCCGCATGGGACGTCTCCAAGGTGACTCACATGATGCACATGTTCTCTGGCGCCGTCTCCTTCAACCAGCCCCTAGACTCCTGGAACGTATCCTCGGTGACAGCGATGTGGGAGATGTTCAGCCACGCGTCCTCCTTCAACCAGCCCCTCGACTCGTGGGACGTCTCCTCAGTGGAACACATGGCGTACATGTTCCACAATGCCTCGTCGTTCAACCAGCCTCTAGACTCCTGGAACGTATCCTCGGTGACAGCGATGTGGGAGATGTTCAGCCACGCCTCGTCCTTCAACGGCGACATCTCAGCGTGGGACGTATCCTCGGTGGAACACATGACGTACATGTTCCAGAGCGCCTCCTCTTTCAACCAGAACATTTCCGCGTGGGATACATCCTCGGTGGCCGACATGGGCGGCATGTTCAGCCACGCCTCGTCCTTCAACGGCGACATCTCAGCGTGGGACGTATCCTCGGTGGAACACATGACGTACATGTTCCAGAGCGCCTCCTCTTTCAACCAGAACATTTCCGCGTGGGATACGTCCTCGGTGGAACACATGCGCGGCATGTTCTCCGCCTCCAAATTCAACGGCGACATATCAGCGT
Organism: Nitrosopumilaceae archaeon; assembly: GCA_963665475.2. Taxonomy (GTDB): domain Archaea; phylum Thermoproteota; class Nitrososphaeria; order Nitrososphaerales; family Nitrosopumilaceae; genus VYCS01. The sequence goes on from CAXXXK010000001.1 coordinate 13,866, forward strand.
GGGACACTTCCTCGGTGACGGACATGAGCAGCATGTTCGACGGCGCCTCGTCCTTCAACGGCGACATATCAGCGTGGGACACTTCCTCGGTGACGGACATGAGCAGCATGTTCGACGGCGCCTCGTCCTTCAACGGCGACATATCAGCCTGGGACACGTCCTCGGTGACGGACATGAGCTGGATGTTTCACGGCGCCTCTGCCTTCAACGGCGACCTAACCTCGTGGAACGTCTCTGCCGTGAACGACATGAACGCCATGTTCCTTGGCGCCTCCTCCTTCGACCAAAGCCTGGCGCCCTGGTACAGCGCCACGTACGGCCCGGCAGAGGTTGGCGCCGAGCCCGGGCCAGGACAGATGCTCGGCTTGTTTCTGGCGGCCGCGAACAGCGCCGAGATGGTAGGCGCGGCGTTCGATACAGGGGACCGCACGTATGTTATAGTGGCCACCCTGTACGATGATGCTATCCAGATCGTGGACGTCACCGGCCCCGCCGGCCCGGCCCCCGTGGCTGCAGTCCTTGACGGTTCAGATGAGCTGGGCGCCCTGTCCTTTCCGTTCGACTTGGAGGCGTTCGGCATCGGGGACCGCACGTACGTTATGGTAGCCTCCTCGTACGACGGCGGCGTCCACATCGTGGACGTGACCGACCCCGCCGACCCGGCCCCCGTGTCCACGGTCCTTGGCGGCCCGGAAGATTTTGCCGACGCGCCCAAAGAAGTCGACGTTGACGTGTTCAACACGGAGGGCCGCGCGTACGCTGTAGTAGCCGCCTTGCACGGCGGCGGCCTCCATATAGTGGATGTGACCGACCCCGCCGACCCGGCACTCGTGTCTACAGTCCTTGACGGTCCGGGGGAGCTCGGCGGCGCGAGCACCAGAATCAGCATGGACGTGTTCAATATAGGAAACGGCGCGTACGCGGTGGCGGCCACCTCGCCCGACGGCCGGGCAAACATCGTAAACGTTACAGACCCCGCCGACCCGGCACTCGTGTCTACAGTCCTTGAAGGCCCGAGGGATCTAGGCGACCCGAACCTGTCCCTTCCGCTCGACTTGGAGGCATTCAACATCGGGGGCCGCGCGTACGCCATGGTGCCCGCCGTTGCCAACCCCGCCGAGATCATGGATATCACAGACCCCGCCAGTCCCGCCTTCGTCCGGCAAGCCGCCCCCGTCAACTTTTTGGAGGCGTACGGGGCGCTGACGCCGTACTACGTGGACGTGTTCGAGAGCGGGGGCGGCGCGTACGCTATGGTGGCGACCATGGGCGGCGCGGTTCCGATCATAAACATAACAAACCCCGCCGGCCCCGCGCTCGTCTCGACCGTCGTCGACGGCTCAGACGGTCTATACAGGGGAGACGTTCCGCTGTTCGTCTACACGTTCACAAGCGGGGACCGCGTATACGCGGTAACGTCGTTCGTGATCGACGGCACCCGCATAGTGGACGTCACCGACCCCGCCGGCCCGGAACTCGTCTTGCGATCCCTCGGCCTCGCGCGGGGCGAATGACGTTGGCCCGGCCGGCGGCCGGTTCTGCAACATCCCCGCGGGGTGAACCAGCTGTTTTCAAGAAGGGATAAATATCTACCATACGCATTATACGGCATGGATGAAGAGACTCGGGAGACGTTCCAACGCATCACAGGCAAGATCGTCGAACTGGACGTGAAGGTAACGAAGATCCAGAAAGAGATGGTCACCAAGGGCGATCTAGAGGCACTGCAAGCCGACATGGTCACAAAAGAGTACCTAAAAGAAGCACTCAGTAAGCTGTATGAGTCTTGATGCTCACAGCACAGACTGAGCCATCCTAGCCACAACTGTCCTCTCCCCATCAACCTCGCCCGTGTCCCGCTTCAGGCGTATGCCGGGCTTCAGGCCCAGCTTCCGGGCGGCGTGCATCGGGATGGCGGTACGGACCGACGCGCTCTCCCGCACGGCCGCCAACCAATTCACGTTCAACGGCATGCGCCACAACAGCCAGGCGGAGTCCTTCAACGGGGCCGCCATACGGCACCGGGAGAAGGCGGTCGGGGGTTTGCTCCCGGCGACCGCAATTCCAAAATAGGAGCGCCCCGCCCCCCACACAAATGGCAACCAAGAAGCATACGGTCGTGGGCGTCAAGGTGTTGAAGCAGAACGGCCTGGATGTAGACGAGCTCGTAGAGACGCTCGTATACAACGCGTCCGTGGAGTTCGTGGCGTACTACTACTTTACCAACCTCAGGGCGTTCTGCACCGGAATGGACGGCGAGGGCGTCAAGGGCGTCATAGAGGACGCCCGGCTGGAAGACCTGAGCCACTTTGAGTCCTGCATAGACCGCATATACCAGCTGGGCGGCGAGTTCCCCAAGGACATAGCCGACTTCTGCGGCCGGGCCGGGGCCGAGTTTCTGCAGTCCGACAAGAAGACCACCCTGAAGCAGATACTGGAAAAGTGCCTCAAGGCCGAGCAGGGGGCGATAGTCAACTGGAACAAGGTCTGCAACATGACCCGCGGCAAGGACCCCATGACGTACGAGCTGGCGTCCCACATACTGGCGGAAGAGATAGAGCACGAGTCGTGGTTTCTGGAGCTGCTGGACGGCAGGCCCTCGGGCCACATGCGCCGCAGGTACTCCGGGGAGAGGCCGCACACCTCCAAGCACTCCCGCTCCATGGACGGCCTCTGATACGGTTTTTTATCGCGTTTCCGGCGCGCCCGCATGGCGCCCGCCGATTCCCGCCTGATCAACGCTAAATAAGGAAACGGCAAGGCACGCCATGGTCAAGCAGATCAACCTGGATCGGTGGCAGACCGACCACCTCACCGGCCTCCTGCGCCGGGGATCCGAGGCGTCCGAGAGGGAGGGGAAGCCCATTGAGATATACCGCAGGGTTTTGGAGGAGGGCTGCGACTGCTACGAGGAGGTGGTCTGCACGCTGGTGCAGGGGTACGTGATAGAGCAGATGGTCACCTCCGGCGGCCCCATACCGCCCAGCTTCACCCACCAGACCGTGTACGGGATAGACGAGTACTCCGGCATACTGCTGAAGAAGAGCAGGGAGAGGTTCAGGAAGATAACCGCCGCGCTGGAGTCCATGGAGCGGTAGGGAGGCGGGAACGCGGCGCAGCGGCCGTTCCGCCGAGCCGGGCCCCCGTTTGCCAAGGGCCATGGTCCGGCCCCCGCAGTTGAACCGGCCCCCCATCTTTTCGGGGGGAGTCCGCCGCAGCAGGTTTTAATACGCAAGCTGGGCACCCGTCCCCATGACAAACCAAAACGCCACCATACTGCACAAAGTCGGAGACGGCGTGCTGGACCTGTTCAGGCAGGACCACGCTGCCCGCAGGTACAGAAGCAGGCTGTGGTATCTGCTGCCGGCGCTGTTCAACCTGCCCGGTGGAGTCGTGTCGTTTCTGGCCATACGGCACGACGACATGGACAAGGCCAAAAACTGCCTGCTGCTGGGCATCATACTGTTCATACCCATACTGCTGCTGGGCATCGCCGCGGCGGCCGCCGCCGAGGCGCTGAGCGCCGTAACGGTGGACGAGGTATGCGCCGAGCTGGCCGCGGCCGGATCAGCCGAGGTCACCGCGACGGACGACCGGTTCGTAGAGATGTTGTGCGACTAGCCCCGACGTGTCATTTTTCGAATTTTGTCCATCCAGCCGCCGTCCGCGCCGCCAAGGCGGCGTCCGGGAACGGCGGGCCGCGCGCGGCTCCCCCGGCCACCCCCCCCCCCCAAGCCGCGATCTGCTGCAATATGGCGCGGTGACGCCCCCGCGCGTGGACGGCCCAATCTGGCATGGCCCGGTCAGAACCGTTCAAAAGCGCATATGGCGAAAATGCTGGCGGCGCTGAATCAGGCGTGCGGATCGGAATGTGCGGCCTGGGAAGCGGACACAGGACGGCGCGTCGGGCCGCTTTTTGGACGTCTCAGGCGGGATCCACCCTACCGCCCCTCCCGAGAAGACGGAGGACGGCCTTGCGTCGGGCCAACGCGCTAAAACGCGATCCCGGACGTTTACGACAATACGCCGTGTCGGTCCCGAGTCGTGCGGCGCGGGGGGAAGCCCAGAGAACCGGGGGCGTTTTGAAGCCCGCCGGTCAGGTTGGGCCCTTCAGTCGGATTGCCGCCGCGTGAATGTCACTCAGATTCTCTGTGCCAGTAGCATCGGGCACAAAGGTTCGAAACACATGAGTGAGCTCACCCGCGGTTCCGGACTCATCAAGCGATACCACGCCAAATCCCGGGCAGCTCCCCAACCCGGCGTGCTTTACGGTAACCGGGTGTGGGCCACGGAAGGAAACAATGATCTGTTCGCCGTCGGGGGAAACGTCGGCGAGATCAGGGGCCGGATCGTTGTTGTATTTGTATGCCGCCCCATCCTGATTGACGAACGGATAATCATCGCCAACACAGAGGCCCGAATTGGTGAGGTCTACAGTTCCCACATGCGCTATCTTCTGCTCTGCAAGTGTTGCGCGGGGGTCGTCAATTATTTTGCTCGTGTCAAATATTTCCAAGTTGTTCTGGATTCGATCAAATTGATAGAGATACCTGTCCGGGAATGCGCCCGGGGGAGAGATAACCAAACCGTGCGCATCACGGCGTTCTGCCAGTTGCATTTCGTTCTCAATGGGTATGTTTAGTATCTTTTCCTCAAAGAACTTTACCACCGGCGGATAGTTGGGGGTTATGCTGTCGACGGGGCCTTCGGGGTAATCAAGGGGCAGGCGATACATGATAAACGTCGAGTCATCCGAGCCCGCGCCACTCGCCGATACCCCTGCGTTAAGGTACATAAATTCACCATCGGTCACGCCGCCGCAACCCGCAACACTAATGACGTCATTGGTATATTCGGCAACAATTGACATCGGTTCAGTGTCTGTGTCTACCACAAACAGCCCCCCGCCGCCAAATGTGACATACGCGTGCTTGCTGTTGCTGCTGGGTATGGGGCAGACGACCACGTTGTTTGAGCGCAGTCCAGCTTCTTCCTTTGGCGCGCCGCTAGGCGTGGTGGTTGGCTGCGTGTTTGAATAGGCCCCCGACACCTGCCCCGCGGGCAGCGTTGTATCGGCCATTGCTTCCATGGCAGTCAAATCCCGTCCCCCGACCAAATCAAGCGTGGCCGCTTTGTTGAACGTAAAGGTGTCTGTTGTCTGATCGTAGTCAATACGCTCCAGCAGCTTGGCGCCCAGATTGGCGACAATCATCTTGGTGCCGTCAGGAGTCCAGAAGGACATGTGGTTGGACGGCTGGGATCCCTCGGGCCCGGTAGTCCGGAAGAGAGCCTTGGCTTGAATCCTATCGCATTCCGCTGACGCGCATTGGGGTTCTGCGTCTATAATTCCTACCAACCCAGCCCCCGGGCCAAAGAAGTTTGCGTTCATGTATTTGTGTGACGGATGCGGCAGCATTCCATGAAGGCGCTGTACGCTCACCCCAAGCTCCTCCTTGGCGTTTGGAAAGAGATCGGCAGCCTCTACAACGGTAGGCGCAAATTCTGCATGGTCCTCATGGTACGTTCCGGGCGAGGCGGCCAAGATATCGCTGCTTTCATAAATCACAATTCTGCTGCCGTACGTTCCGGTGGGGTTTTCAGCGTCTATGTCATGGTTGTCGGACTGATCAGACAGCCACACTTCCCACTCTGCCGTAGCCTCTTCTACGCCTGCCGCCGGCTCCTGCTGCGTCGGCTCAAGAGCGTCTGTCCCGGCGGACTCCACCACCACCACGGCGCTGGCCCATGGGTGCACGGTGCAGCCGTACGCATAGGTGCCGGCCTCCTCAAACGTATGCGAGAACTCCTCCCCAGGGAACAGCCAGCCGTCAAACAGTCCGCCGGGCTCGGTGACCGTGTGCAGTACCGTGTCGCTGTTGGTCCATACCACCTCGCCTCCAACGTCCACTGTTACCGTATGCGGGACAAAGCAGGAATCGTCATCGGCGCAGGCCGGAAAGAGCGCCCCCTCCTGCATGTCCACGACAACAGAAGGCGCCGCAGCCGCCTCTACGAACTCGACGCTCGTGGCGCATTCGTCCATCTGATCGGCGATGTCGGTACCCAGAATACGGTCCATGTCACTCAGGGCTTCGTCCAGATGGCCTGTGTATATGGTACAGACTATGGTTACCACCATGTGGGGCGCGTCAGAGCCGTTGCTGGCCGTAACGGTGACGGGTGCCGCGACGGCCAAGCCAAGTATCAGTATAGCCATGACGGCACGCTGCATACAGACATAGTGGCGAGGTTGTATAAATTCTCTGTGCGCGTGGTGGCCTTGTCCAAAAACCTGGCCAGAAATTCCCGGCGGCGTCTGGCGAATATATCCACGATCGCGCGAGACCGAAAGACATATGGATCTTCGATCTTAATTATCTACATGAGTAAAAGAGGCAGAAAGTCAAAGATAAGCAAACCCAACCTGCCCAGAAGCAAGAACAGCCAGTCCGGCAAGAGGGACGGCCCGGGCATTGGCTGGCCCAAGTATGCCGAGGGCCGCAAGTCCGAGGGCCGCAACTATGCCATGCGATGCTGAGGTTAGCCGACCATATGCGAGAGGCGCCGGGCATTCCCGAAGGCAATGGGGGCAGGCTCGTCTCGGCCGCGCTGGGAGCCATGGTGAAATCCGAGGGGGCCCGTCCTGTTGGGGACCGGTCAGGCATTTCGACAAGCATCCCGGAGACCTGAAGCGGTGCGGGCTTGGCCGGCCGCACAGCAAGCCGTGGTACCACCTGCGCATATCGGAGATGGGGCCCGCCATACTGCGCTGGATAATGTCCCGGATGGCCGGCGGCGATGCCGCGCACGGCGCCAAAACAGTCGATTCCTGCGGATTCGGCATAGCCCGGTACGCGGACCGGTACAACGCCATATACGGCAAAATCAGCGCGAATGTATGTGCAAAGATGCGCATAGTGCAAACCGCCCATGGCAAGATATGCGCCGCCATGGCCGCACCCGGCAGGGCCGACGACCCGCCGTATCTGAGGGCGATGATCGCCATGATGCCGCACGGGTCCGGCTACGTGCTGGCCGACACCCAATACGGCGGACTGGAAAACTGCCAGGCCATAAAGGGCGGTAGATGCCGCCCCGTAATCGAGTCCAAGTCGGGTTACGAGATCTATGGATTCAACGCCGGGGCGGAAATGTTGAGGTTCCTTGGGAAGCGCCCCGGTACGTTCCACAAACTGCCACGCAAGAAGAACGGCGTTGAGAGCGTCTTCTCGTCCATGAAGGAAAGGTTTGGAGTGGTGGTGCGGGCCGTCAAGACGAATGCCCAGACCGTCGAGTTGCTGTCCACGCGCACATGCCACAACACGACTTTCGCATAAAAGTGGCGGCGGGGCGGCCGCCGCATGTGGGGTGGAGCCTGCGCTCGAATGCCTGGAAACTGCCAGAAACGGGGGGCGGGCGTCCTTTTGAGACGCCGGGCGGGGCGGATCATGGCGGAACAGCGTGACTGTTGCGGGCGGGAAGGTTCCGGGACGGCGTGGCTTGTCCTACGGATCGCCATGTTTTGGACAAGGCCAGCCGCTACTCATAGTTAATAAATAGCATAACCAAGCCGCACGGCATGAGGCTTCTGGAATACCAGGCAAAGGAGCTCTTCAGGGAGTACGGCATGGCCGTGCCCCCCAGCATGGCGTCAGATACCATAGAGGACGCCCGGCGGGATGCCCAGGCCCTGGGGTACCCCTTCATGATAAAGTTCCAGGCCCCGGTCGGTGGCCGCGGAAAGGCGGGCGGCATCCAAAAGTGCGTCAACGCCGA
>CAXXXK010000002.1:0-1133508 GCA_963665475.2 Nitrosopumilaceae archaeon
ATAGACGCCAGCGCCAACTACAACATAACCGTACATCAGACAAAAAGGCCCGTCCTCAACTCCGCCACGTACTATACGGGCAACGGCAGCCTCGTTTTGGATTTCACGCACTACAGCAGGATATGGCCAGACCGGTTGCACGTGCACGACACCAACAGCAGCGCCAAACTTGATCTGGGGGCGCCGGTGGTATACACCTCCGTGAACAATACGGCATGGTTTGAACTGAAAAGTTCAGCTCTGACGACGTTCAACGGGTACGCCGCCCCCCAACTGGACGTGGCGTCGAACGCGGTTACCGGAAACCAGCTGAACATAAACGCGATAGCCAACCACACCATAACGGTAGTGGACACGACAAAGCCGACGTTCCAGTCGGCGTCCTACTATACGGGCAACGGCTCCATAGTGATGCGGTTCAGCGAAGTGATATCCTCGGCGGACCACTCCAAGATACACATACGGGACACGGGCCGTTCCAGCGGCGGGATAACGCTGTCCGCGGTCACGGTGTCGGGCAGCACCCTTAGCGCCACGCTGTCCGCGGCGCAGCGCACGTCTCTGGATTCGATGGCCACTCCGCAGGTTGACATGGACGCGGGGGCGGTGCGCGACCCCTCCGGCAACCTGATGGCCGCCACAAACGACCGGACGCTGACCGAGGTGGACACCGCCGGGCCGACAGTTACTACGATACAATACCAAAACTATGGCAGCACTCCGACGATTCGAGTGAGTTTTTCTGAAAGGCTAAACCAGACTGCCAGCGACGGCTCAAAGTTTCACTTCAGGGCGTCCGGCTCTGATACCGGCGGCCTGACGATGCCCGCCACTATATCCGCAAATGACCACAGACCCACGTACATAGACTTTGACCTTGACACTGCCACCGACACCGCATTCGGCCGCTTGCTAAATCCGCAGTTGGACTTGGACGCGGAGGCGGTCCAAGACACGCTGGGCAACCCCAATGCGGCGCAGGCAGACATACTTATCCTATCAAACTTCGATTGGGCGGCCCCCAAATTCACGGACGCGACATACTACAGCAACGGCACCCTTCTGGTGCAATTCAGCGAGGTCATCAACGCTACCATGCACGACGCCTCCAAGATTCACGTCCGCGACACCGGGGAGAGTACGGGCGGCGTCACCCTGTCCAATGGCGTAATAGTTCAAAACGGCACGTACTACATCAAGTTCAACCTGGCCAGTGCGGACGCCAATACCGTAAATTCGATGGAAACCCCGCAATTGGACATAGACACGGGGGCGGTCCGCGACGTCTCAAGCAACCAGAACCAGATACTGGCCGCATCCGACCGGCCCATTACGGTAATCGACACCCTCAAGCCCACCTTTTCGTCGGCGACGTTCGCCACCGGCTCGGGCGTCCTCACCATAACCTTCAGCGAGGCTCTGAACCAGACAACCCACGACGCCTCCAAGATACATATCCGCAACACCGGGGAGAGTTCCGGCGGCGTCACCCTGTCAAACGCGATGATAACGACGAACGGCACCGACTCCATAACCTTCACCCTCAGCACGGGCGACAAGGACACTGTAAACAACATGGCCACCCCGCAGCTCGACATAGAGGCGGGGGCGGTCCGCGACACGTCCGGCAACCTGATAGCCGCCGCGGCAGACCAGGCCATAACGGTAAACGACACCATAAAGCCGGCGTTCAGCTCGGCCACCTTTACGACCGGCTCGGGCGTACTCACCGTGACATTCAGCGAAAATCTGAACCAGACAACCCACGACGCCTCCAAGATACATGTAAGAGCCACTGGCCAGAGTTCCGGCGGCGTCACCCTGTCAAACGCGATGATAACGACGAACGGCACCGACTCCATAACCTTCACCCTCAGCACGGGCGACAAGGACACTGTAAACAACATGGCCACCCCGCAGCTCGACATAGAGGCGGGGGCGGTCCGCGACACGTCCGGCAACCTGATAGCCGCCGCCTCGGATCAGGCCATAACGGTAAACGACACCATAAAGCCGGCGTTCAGCTCGGCCACCTTTACGACCGGCTCGGGCGTACTCACCGTGACATTCAGCGAAAATCTGAACCAGACAACCCACGACGCCTCCAAGATACATATCCGCAACACCGGGGAGAGTTCCGGCGGCGTCACCCTGTCAAACGCGATGATAACGACGAACGGCACCAATTCCATAACCTTCACCCTCAGCACGGGCGACAAGGACACTGTAAACAACATGGCCACCCCGCAGCTCGACATAGAGGCGGGGGCGGTCCGCGACACGTCCGGCAACCTGATAGCCGCCGCCTCGGATCAGGCCATAACGGTAAACGACACCATAAAGCCGGCGTTCAGCTCGGCCACCTTTACGACCGGCTCGGGCGTGCTCACCATTACGTTCAGCGAAAATCTGAACCAGACAACCCACGACGCCTCCAAGATACATATCCGCAACACCGGGGAAACGACGGGCGGCGTCACCCTGTCAAACGCGATGATAACGACAAACGGCACCAATTCCATAACGTTCACCCTCAACTCCACTAACAGGGACACGGTCAACGGCCTGGCCGCCCCGCAGCTCGACATCGAACAGGGCGCCGTGCAAGACACGGCCGGCAATCTGATAGCCGCCTCACCAGACCGGGCCGTAACGGTAAACGACACCGTACGCCCCACGTTCAGCTCCGCGACATTCGCCACCGGCTCGGGCGTGCTCACCATTACGTTCAGCGAAAATCTGAACCAGACAACCCACGACGCCTCCAAGATACATATCCGCAACACCGGGGAAACGACGGGCGGCGTCACCCTGTCAAACGCGATGATAACGACGAACGGCACCAATTCCATAACCTTCACCCTCAGCACGGGCGACAAGGACACTGTAAACAACATGGCCACCCCGCAGCTCGACATAGAGGCGGGGGCGGTCCGCGACACGTCCGGCAACCTGATAGCCGCCGCCTCGGATCAGGCCATAACGGTAAACGACACCATAAAGCCGGCGTTCAGCTCGGCCACCTTTACGACCGGCTCGGGCGTACTCACCGTGACATTCAGCGAAAATCTGAACCAGACAACCCACGACGCCTCCAAGATACATATCCGCAACACCGGGGAAACGACGGGCGGCGTCACCCTGTCAAACGCGATGATAACGACGAACGGCACCAATTCCATAACCTTCACCCTCAGCACGGGCGACAAGGACACTGTAAACAACATGGCCACCCCGCAGCTCGACATAGAGGCGGGGGCGGTCCGCGACTCCGCAGGAAACCTGATAGCCGCCGCCTCGGATCAGGCCATAACGGTAAACGACACCATAAAGCCGGCGTTCAGCTCGGCCACCTTTACGACCGGCTCGGGCGTACTCACCATTACGTTCAGCGAAAATCTGAACCAGACAACCCACGACGCCTCCAAGATACATATCCGCAACACCGGGGAAACGACGGGCGGCGTCACCCTGTCAAACGCGATGATAACGACAAACGGCACCAATTCCATAACGTTCACCCTCAGCACGGGCGACAAGGACACTGTAAACAACATGGCCACCCCGCAGCTCGACATAGAGGCGGGGGCGGTCCGCGACACGTCCGGCAACCTGATAGCCGCCGCCTCGGATCAGGCCATAACGGTAAACGACACCATAAAGCCGGCGTTCAGCTCGGCCACCTTTACGACCGGCTCGGGCGTGCTCACCGTGACATTCAGCGAGGCTCTGAACCAGACAACCCACGACGCCTCCAAGATACATATCCGCAACACCGGGGAAACGACGGGCGGCGTCACCCTGTCAAACGCGATGATAACGACAAACGGCACCAATTCCATAACGTTCACCCTCAGCACGGGCGACAAGGACACTGTAAACAACATGGCCACCCCGCAGCTCGACATAGAGGCGGGGGCGGTCCGCGACACGTCCGGCAACCTGATAGCCGCCGCCTCGGATCAGGCCATAACGGTAAACGACACCATAAAGCCGGCGTTCAGCTCGGCCACCTTTACGACCGGCTCGGGCGTGCTCACCGTGACATTCAGCGAGGCCCTGAACCAGACCACCCACGACGCCTCCAAGATACATATCCGCAACACCGGGGAAACGACGGGCGGCGTCACCCTGTCAAACGCGATGATAACGACAAACGGCACCAATTCCATAACGTTCACCCTCAACTCCACTAACAGGGACACGGTCAACGGCCTGGCCACCCCGCAGCTCGACATAGAGGCGGGGGCGGTCCGCGACACGTCCGGCAACCTGATAGCCGCCGCCTCGGATCAGGCCATAACGGTAAACGACACCATAAAGCCGGCGTTCAGCTCGGCCACCTTTACGACCGGCTCGGGCGTACTCACCGTGACATTCAGCGAGGCCCTGAACCAGACCACCCACGACGCCTCCAAGATACATATCCGCAACACCGGGGAAACGACGGGCGGCGTCACCCTGTCAAACGCGATGATAACGACAAACGGCACCAATTCCATAACGTTCACCCTCAACTCCACTAACAGGGACACGGTCAACGGCCTGGCCACCCCGCAGCTCGACATAGAGGCGGGGGCGGTCCGCGACACGTCCGGCAACCTGATAGCCGCCGCCTCGGATCAGGCCATAACGGTAAACGACACCATAAAGCCGGCGTTCAGCTCGGCCACCTTTACGACCGGCTCGGGCGTGCTCACCGTGACATTCAGCGAGGCCCTGAACCAGACAACCCACGACGCCTCCAAGATACATATCCGCAACACCGGGGAAACGACGGGCGGCGTCACCCTGTCAAACGCGATGATAACGACAAACGGCACCAATTCCATAACGTTCACCCTCAGCACGGGCGACAAGGACACTGTAAACAACATGGCCACCCCGCAGCTCGACATAGAGGCGGGGGCGGTCCGCGACACGTCCGGCAACCTGATAGCCGCCGCCTCGGATCAGGCCATAACGGTAAACGACACCATAAAGCCGGCGTTCAGCTCGGCCACCTTTACGACCGGCTCGGGCGTACTCACCGTGACATTCAGCGAGGCCCTGAACCAGACAACCCACGACGCCTCCAAGATACATATCCGCAACACCGGGGAAACGACGGGCGGCGTCACCCTGTCAAACGCGATGATAACGACAAACGGCACCAATTCCATAACGTTCACCCTCAGCACGGGCGACAAGGACACTGTAAACAACATGGCCACCCCGCAGCTCGACATAGAGGCGGGGGCGGTCCGCGACACGTCCGGCAACCTGATAGCCGCCGCCTCGGATCAGGCCATAACGGTAAACGACACCATAAAGCCGGCGTTCAGCTCGGCCACCTTTACGACCGGCTCGGGCGTACTCACCGTGACATTCAGCGAAAATCTGAACCAGACAACCCACGACGCCTCCAAGATACATATCCGCAACACCGGGGAAACGACGGGCGGCGTCACCCTGTCAAACGCGATGATAACGACAAACGGCACCAATTCCATAACGTTCACCCTCAACTCCACTAACAGGGACACGGTCAACGGCCTGGCCACCCCGCAGCTCGACATAGAGGCGGGGGCGGTCCGCGACACGTCCGGCAACCTGATAGCCGCCGCCTCGGATCAGGCCATAACGGTAAACGACACCATAAAGCCGGCGTTCAGCTCGGCCACCTTTACGACCGGCTCGGGCGTCCTGAAAGTGACATTCAGCGAAAATCTGAACCAGACAACCCACGACGCCTCCAAGATACATATCCGCAACACCGGGGAAACGACGGGCGGCGTCACCCTGTCAAACGCGATGATAACGACAAACGGCACCAATTCCATAACCTTCACCCTCAACTCCACTAACAGGGACACGGTCAACGGCCTGGCCACCCCGCAGCTGGACATCGAACAGGGCGCCGTGCAAGACACGTCCGGCAACCTGATAGCCGCCGCCTCGGATCAGGCCGTAACGGTAAACGACACCGTACGCCCCACGTTCAGCTCCGCGACATTCGCCACCGGCTCGGGCGTGCTCACCATTACGTTCAGCGAAAATCTGAACCAGACAACCCACGACGCCTCCAAGATACATATCCGCAACACCGGGGAAACGACGGGCGGCGTCACCCTGTCAAACGCGATGATAACGACAAACGGCACCAATTCCATAACCTTCACCCTCAACTCCACTAACAGGGACACGGTCAACGGCCTGGCCACCCCGCAGCTCGACATAGAGGCGGGGGCGGTCCGCGACACGTCCGGCAATCTGATAGCCGCCGCCTCGGATCAGGCCATAACGGTAAACGACACCATAAAGCCGGCGTTCAGCTCGGCCACCTTTACGACCGGCTCGGGCGTACTCACCGTGACATTCAGCGAAAATCTGAACCAGACAACCCACGACGCCTCCAAGATACATATCCGCAACACCGGGGAAACGACGGGCGGCGTCACCCTGTCCAATAGTATGATAACCGCTAACGGCACCAATTCCATAACGTTCACCCTCAGCACGGGCGACAAGGACACTGTAAACAACATGGCCACCCCGCAGCTGGACATCGAACAGGGCGCCGTGCAAGACACGTCCGGCAACCTGATAGCCGCCGCCTCGGATCAGGCCATAACGGTAAACGACACCATACTGCCCACGTTCAGCTCGGCCACCTATGCAACCGGCTCGGGCGTACTCACCGTGACATTCAGCGAGGCCCTGAACCAGACAACCCACGACGCCTCCAAGATACATATCCGCAACACCGGGGAAACGACGGGCGGCGTCACCCTGTCAAACGCGATGATAACGACAAACGGCACCAATTCCATAACGCTCACCCTCAGCACGGGCGACAAGGACACGGTCAACAACATGGCCACCCCGCAGCTGGACATCGAACAGGGCGCCGTACGGGACACGTCCGGCAACCTGATAGCCGCCGCGGCCGACCAACCCATCACAATAAACGACACCATACTGCCCACGTTCAGCTCGGCCACCTATGCAACCGGCTCGGGCGTACTCACCATTACGTTCAGCGAGGCCCTGGACGCCGCATCCCACGACGCCTCCAAGATACATATCCGCAACACCGGCCAGAGTTCCGGCGGCGTCACCCTGTCAAACGCGATGATAACGACAAACGGCACCAATTCCATAACGTTCACCCTCAGCACGGGCGACAAGGACACGGTCAACAACATGGCCACCACGCAGCTGGACATCGAACAGGGCGCCGTGCAAGACACGGCCGGCAATCTGATAGCCGCCGCGGCCGACCAACCCATCACAATAAACGACACCATACTGCCCACGTTCAGCTCGGCCACCTATGCAACCGGCTCGGGCGTGCTCACCATTACGTTCAGCGAGGCCCTGAACCAGACCACTCACGACGCCTCCAAGATACACGTCCGCAACACCGGCCAGAGTTCCGGCGGCGTCACCCTGTCCAATTCGATGATAACTACGAACGGCACCAACTCCATAACGCTCACCCTCAGCACGGGCGACAAGGACACGGTCAACAACATGGCCACCCCGCAGCTGGACATCGAACAGGGCGCCGTACGGGACACGTCCGGCAATCTGATAGCCGCCGCGGCCGACCAACCCATCACAATAAACGACACCATACTGCCCACGTTCAGCTCGGCCACCTATGCAACCGGCTCGGGCGTACTCACCATTACGTTCAGCGAGGCCCTGGACGCCGCATCCCACGACGCCTCCAAGATACACGTCCGCAACACCGGGGAGAGTTCCGGCGGCGTCACCCTGTCCAATTCGATGATAACTACGAACGGCACCAATTCCATAACGTTCACCCTCAGCACGGGCGACAAGGACACGGTCAACAACATGGCCACCCCGCAGCTGGACATCGAACAGGGCGCCGTACGGGACACGTCCGGCAACCTGATAGCCGCCGCGGCCGACCAACCCATCACAATAAACGACACCATACTGCCCACGTTCAGCTCGGCCACCTATGCAACCGGCTCGGGCGTGCTCACCATTACGTTCAGCGAGGCCCTGGACGCCGCATCCCACGACGCCTCCAAGATACATATCCGCAACACCGGGGAAACGACGGGCGGCGTCACCCTGTCCAATTCGATGATAACTACGAACGGCACCAATTCCATAACGTTCACCCTCAGCACGGGCGACAAGGACACGGTCAACAACATGGCCACCCCGCAGCTGGACATCGAACAGGGCGCCGTACGGGACACGTCCGGCAACCTGATAGCCGCCGCCTCGGATCAGGCCATAACGGTAAACGACACCATAAAGCCGGCGTTCAGCTCGGCCACCTTTACGACCGGCTCGGGCGTGCTCACCGTGACATTCAGCGAGGCCCTGAACCAGACAACCCACGACGCCTCCAAGATACACGTCCGCAACACCGGGGAAACGACGGGCGGCGTCACCCTGTCAAACGCGATGATAACGACAAACGGCACCAATTCCATAACGTTCACCCTCAGCACGGGCGACAAGGACACGGTCAACAACATGGCCACCCCGCAGCTCGACATAGAGGCGGGGGCGGTCCGCGACACGTCCGGCAACCTGATAGCCGCCGCCTCGGATCAGGCCATAACGGTAAACGACACCATAAAGCCGGCGTTCAGCTCGGCCACCTTTACGACCGGCTCGGGCGTACTCACCGTGACATTCAGCGAAAATCTGAACCAGACAACCCACGACGCCTCCAAGATACATATCCGCAACACCGGGGAGAGTTCCGGCGGCGTCACCCTGTCAAACGCGATGATAACGACAAACGGCACCAATTCCATAACGTTCACCCTCAGCACGGGCGACAAGGACACGGTCAACAACATGGCCACCCCGCAGCTCGACATAGAGGCGGGGGCGGTCCGCGACACGTCCGGCAACCTGATAGCCGCCGCCTCGGATCAGGCCATAACGGTAAACGACACCATAAAGCCGGCGTTCAGCTCGGCCACCTTTACGACCGGCTCGGGCGTACTCACCGTGACATTCAGCGAAAATCTGAACCAGACAACCCACGACGCCTCCAAGATACATATCCGCAACACCGGGGAGAGTTCCGGCGGCGTCACCCTGTCCAATAGTATGATAACCGCTAACAGCACCAATTCCATAACGTTCACCCTCAGCACGGGCGACAAGGACACTGTAAACAACATGGCCACCCCGCAGCTCGACATAGAGGCGGGGGCGGTCCGCGACACGTCCGGCAACCTGATAGCCGCCGCCTCGGATCAGGCCATAACGGTAAACGACACCATAAAGCCGGCGTTCAGCTCGGCCACCTTTACGACCGGCTCGGGCGTGCTCACCGTGACATTCAGCGAGGCCCTGAACCAGACAACCCACGACGCCTCCAAGATACATATCCGCAACACCGGGGAAACGACGGGCGGCGTCACCCTGTCCAATAGTATGATAACCGCTAACGGCACCAATTCCATAACGTTCACCCTCAGCACGGGCGACAAGGACACTGTAAACAACATGGCCACCCCGCAGCTCGACATAGAGGCGGGGGCGGTCCGCGACACGTCCGGCAACCTGATAGCCGCCGCCTCGGATCAGGCCATAACGGTAAACGACACCATAAAGCCGGCGTTCAGCTCGGCCACCTTTACGACCGGCTCGGGCGTGCTCACCGTGACATTCAGCGAGGCCCTGAACCAGACAACCCACGACGCCTCCAAGATACATATCCGCAACACCGGGGAAACGACGGGCGGCGTCACCCTGTCCAATAGTATGATAACCGCTAACGGCACCAATTCCATAACGTTCACCCTCAGCACGGGCGACAAGGACACTGTAAACAACATGGCCACCCCGCAGCTGGACATCGAACAGGGCGCCGTGCAAGACACGTCCGGCAACCTGATAGCCGCCGCCTCGGATCAGGCCATAACGGTAAACGACACCATACTGCCCACGTTCAGCTCGGCCACCTATGCAACCGGCTCGGGCGTACTCACCGTGACATTCAGCGAGGCCCTGAACCAGACCACTCACGACGCCTCCAAGATACATATCCGCAACACCGGGGAAACGACGGGCGGCGTCGCCCTGTCAAACGCGATGATAACGACAAACGGCACCAATTCCATAACGCTCACCCTCAGCACGGGCGACAAGGACACGGTCAACAACATGGCCACCCCGCAGCTGGACATCGAACAGGGCGCCGTACGGGACACGTCCGGCAACCTGATAGCCGCCGCGGCCGACCAACCCATCACAATAAACGACACCATACTGCCCACGTTCAGCTCGGCCACCTATGCAACCGGCTCGGGCGTGCTCACCATTACGTTCAGCGAGGCCCTGGACGCCGCATCCCACGACGCCTCCAAGATACACGTCCGCAACACCGGCCAGAGTTCCGGCGGCGTCACCCTGTCAAATGCGATGATAACGACAAACGGCACCAATTCCATAACGCTCACCCTCAGCACGGGCGACAAGGACACGGTCAACAACATGGCCACCCCGCAGCTGGACATCGAACAGGGCGCCGTACGGGACACGGCCGGCAATCTGATAGCCGCCGCGGCCGACCAACCCATCACAATAAACGACACCATACTGCCCACGTTCAGCTCGGCCACCTATGCAACCGGCTCGGGCGTGCTCACCATTACGTTCAGCGAGGCCCTGAACCAGACCACTCACGACGCCTCCAAGATACACGTCCGCAACACCGGCCAGAGTTCCGGCGGCGTCACCCTGTCCAATTCGATGATAACTACGAACGGCACCAACTCCATAACGCTCACCCTCAGCACGGGCGACAAGGACACGGTCAACAACATGGCCACCCCGCAGCTGGACATCGAACAGGGCGCCGTACGGGACACGTCCGGCAACCTGATAGCCGCCGCGGCCGACCAACCCATCACAATAAACGACACCATACTGCCCACGTTCAGCTCGGCCACCTATGCAACCGGCTCGGGCGTACTCACCATTACGTTCAGCGAGGCCCTGGACGCCGCATCCCACGACGCCTCCAAGATACACGTCCGCAACACCGGGGAGAGTTCCGGCGGCGTCACCCTGTCCAATTCGATGATAACTACGAACGGCACCAATTCCATAACGTTCACCCTCAGCACGGGCGACAAGGACACGGTCAACAACATGGCCACCCCGCAGCTGGACATCGAACAGGGCGCCGTACGGGACACGTCCGGCAACCTGATAGCCGCCGCGGCCGACCAACCCATCACAATAAACGACACCATACTGCCCACGTTCAGCTCGGCCACCTATGCAACCGGCTCGGGCGTGCTCACCATTACGTTCAGCGAGGCTCTGGACGCCGCATCCCACGACGCCTCCAAGATACATATCCGCAACACCGGCCAGAGTTCCGGCGGCGTCACCCTGTCCAATTCGATGATAACTACGAACGGCACCAATTCCATAACGTTCACCCTCAGCACGGGCGACAAGGACACGGTCAACAACATGGCCACCCCGCAGCTGGACATCGAACAGGGCGCCGTACGGGACACGTCCGGCAACCTGATAGCCGCCGCCTCGGATCAGGCCATAACGGTAAACGACACCATAAAGCCGGCGTTCAGCTCGGCCACCTTTACGACCGGCTCGGGCGTGCTCACCGTGACATTCAGCGAGGCCCTGAACCAGACAACCCACGACGCCTCCAAGATACACGTCCGCAACACCGGGGAAACGACGGGCGGCGTCACCCTGTCAAACGCGATGATAACGACAAACGGCACCAATTCCATAACGTTCACCCTCAGCACGGGCGACAAGGACACGGTCAACAACATGGCCACCCCGCAGCTCGACATAGAGGCGGGGGCGGTCCGCGACACGTCCGGCAACCTGATAGCCGCCGCCTCGGATCAGGCCATAACGGTAAACGACACCATAAAGCCGGCGTTCAGCTCGGCCACCTTTACGACCGGCTCGGGCGTACTCACCGTGACATTCAGCGAAAATCTGAACCAGACAACCCACGACGCCTCCAAGATACATATCCGCAACACCGGGGAGAGTTCCGGCGGCGTCACCCTGTCAAACGCGATGATAACGACGAACGGCACCAATTCCATAACGTTCACCCTCAGCACGGGCGACAAGGACACTGTAAACAACATGGCCACCCCGCAGCTCGACATAGAGGCGGGGGCGGTCCGCGACACGTCCGGCAACCTGATAGCCGCCGCCTCGGATCAGGCCATAACGGTAAACGACACCATAAAGCCGGCGTTCAGCTCGGCCACCTATGCAACCGGCTCGGGCGTGCTCACCATTACGTTCAGCGAGGCCCTGGACGCCGCATCCCACGACGCCTCCAAGATACACGTCCGCAACACCGGCCAGAGTTCCGGCGGCGTCACCCTGTCAAATGCGATGATAACTACGAACGGCACCAATTCCATAACGTTCGACCTCAGCCCAACGAACACCGCCACTGTAAACAACATGGCCACCCCGCAGCTCGACATAGACGCGGGCGCGGTCCGCGACTCCGCAGGAAACCAGATAGCCGCCGCGGCCGACCAACCCATCACAATAAACGACACCATACTGCCCACGTTCAGCTCGGCCACCTATGCAACCGGCTCGGGCGTGCTCACCATTACGTTCAGCGAGGCGCTGAACCAGACCACTCACGACGCCTCCAAGATACACGTCCGCAACACCGGCCAGAGTTCCGGCGGCGTCACCCTGTCAAATGCGATGATAACTACGAACGGCACCAATTCCATAACGTTCGACCTCAGCCCAACGAACACCGCCACTGTAAACAACATGGCCACCCCGCAGCTCGACATAGACGCGGGCGCGGTCCGCGACTCCGCAGGAAACCAGATAGCCGCCGCGGCCGACCAACCCATCACAATAAACGACACCATACTGCCCACGTTCAGCTCGGCCACCTATGCAACCGGCTCGGGCGTGCTCACCATTACGTTCAGCGAGGCGCTGAACCAGACCACTCACGACGCCTCCAAGATACACGTCCGCAACACCGGCCAGAGTTCCGGCGGCGTCACCCTGTCAAATGCGATGATAACTACGAACGGCACCAACTCCATAACGCTCACCCTCAGCACGGGCGACAAGGACACGGTCAACAACATGGCCACCCCGCAGCTGGACATCGAACAGGGCGCCGTACGGGACACGTCCGGCAACCTGATAGCCGCCGCGGCCGACCAACCCATCACAATAAACGACACCATACTGCCCACGTTCAGCTCGGCCACCTATGCAACCGGCTCGGGCGTGCTCACCATTACGTTCAGCGAGGCCCTGGACGCCGCATCCCACGACGCCTCCAAGATACACGTCCGCAACACCGGCCAGAGTTCCGGCGGCGTCACCCTGTCCAATTCGATGATAACTACGAACGGCACCAACTCCATAACGCTCACCCTCAGCACGGGCGACAAGGACACGGTCAACAACATGGCCACCCCGCAGCTGGACATCGAACAGGGCGCCGTACGGGACACGTCCGGCAACCTGATAGCCGCCGCGGCCGACCAACCCATCACAATAAACGACACCATACTGCCCACGTTCAGCTCGGCCACCTATGCAACCGGCTCGGGCGTGCTCACCATTACGTTCAGCGAGGCCCTGGACGCCGCATCCCACGACGCCTCCAAGATACACGTCCGCAACACCGGCCAGAGTTCCGGCGGCGTCACCCTGTCAAATGCGATGATAACTACGAACGGCACCAATTCCATAACGTTCGACCTCAGCCCAACGAACACCGCCACTGTAAACAACATGGCCACCCCGCAGCTCGACATAGACGCGGGCGCGGTCCGCGACTCCGCAGGAAACCAGATAGCCGCCGCGGCCGACCAACCCATCACAATAAACGACACCATACTGCCCACGTTCAGCTCGGCCACCTATGCAACCGGCTCGGGCGTGCTCACCATTACGTTCAGCGAGGCGCTGAACCAGACCACTCACGACGCCTCCAAGATACACGTCCGCAACACCGGCCAGAGTTCCGGCGGCGTCACCCTGTCAAATGCGATGATAACTACGAACGGCACCAATTCCATAACGTTCGACCTCAGCCCAACGAACACCGCCACTGTAAACAACATGGCCACCCCGCAGCTCGACATAGACGCGGGCGCGGTCCGCGACTCCGCAGGAAACCAGATAGCCGCCGCGGCCGACCAACCCATCACAATAAACGACACCATACTGCCCACGTTCAGCTCGGCCACCTATGCAACCGGCTCGGGCGTGCTCACCATTACGTTCAGCGAGGCGCTGAACCAGACCACTCACGACGCCTCCAAGATACACGTCCGCAACACCGGCCAGAGTTCCGGCGGCGTCACCCTGTCAAATGCGATGATAACTACGAACGGCACCAACTCCATAACGCTCACCCTCAGCACGGGCGACAAGGACACGGTCAACAACATGGCCACCCCGCAGCTCGACATAGACGCGGGCGCGGTCCGCGACTCCGCAGGAAACCAGATAGCCGCAGCCGCGGATCAGGCCATCACCATAAACGACACCATATTGCCCACGTTCAGCTCGGCCACCTTCTTGAACGATACCGGCGTGCTGGACATAACCTTCAGCGAGGCCCTGAACCAGACCACTCACGACGCCTCCAAGATTCACATACGCGGCGCAAATCAGAGTTCCGGCGGCGTCACCCTGTCAAATGCGATGATAACTACGAACGGCACCGACTCCATAACGTTCACCCTCAGCACGGGCGACAAGGACACGGTCAACAACATGGCCACGCCGCAACTCGACATAGACGCGGGAGCCGTCCGCGACACGTCAAACAACCCCATATCCGCCATGCCAGATCAGGCCATAACTGTCCAAACGAATCCGCCGCTTCTCGGGCTCCCGCCCGTCCTGGCCCTCCCGCCCGCCGTCGCGCCAGCGTTCTCGTTTTTGCCGCCCCCGCCCGCCGTCGGCGCCGAATCTGCATCCGCCCCGTCGGACTGGTTCGTCGTGGAGCCGGACTCCGCGCCGCCCTCTCTGCGGAACGCCACCTACGACCCGGCCACCTACCAACTGAGCCTCATGTTTGACGAGACCATAGACATGGCGCTTTTGAACGCGTCCGGACTGGCTCTGGGCCGGGACAACCACACCCTGCCGCTTGACGGCATCGAGATGCAATTGAATCCCAAGTCCGACACCCTCTCCGCCACGCTGGACGGGCCCGGCAGGCAGATGGCCCTGTCGGGCCAGGCGCGCATGCTGGTGTTTGACGGCGCCGTGTCCGACGCGGCCGGCAACTGGGCCGTACACGCCGCGGAGCCCGTGGCCGTGGTCGACTCCCGGATGCCGGTCTGCCAGGGGGCCAAGCACGTCCCCGAGGCGTCAAACCTCCTGGTCGCGTTCGACAACGACATACAGAGCGTCAGGCCCGACCGATTCCTCATCTGGGACCCCCACTCCAACGGCACGAGCATACCGCTGGACGGCAACGGCACGGTGACGGTGGTGGGCAACTCGAGCCTCCTGTTCACCATTGAAGAGCCGGCCCGGGAGTCGCTCGAATACATGACCGCCCCCCGGCTGGGCATGAACATGGGGGCGGTTCGCACCACCCAGGGGTTCATGTCCATGGACATGGAGGTGCCGGTCACCGTGTCGCAGACCGGAGCGGCTCCGTCCCCCGGCCACGCCGTGTACAATACCCTCACCGACACGCTGTGGATTAGCGTGGACAACCCCGGCGGCGACCTGTCTATTGACGCCCTGAACATGGCGCTGAGCAACGGCACGCACGCGTTCCCCCTGGAGAACTATACCGCCCCACGCAACGGCACCGCCGACGGAACGCCGTACGGGTCCGCCTCGTATCCGGACGGCATACGGCTCGGGGTGGAATCGCCGGGGATCCCCGCCGGCAACCTAACGCTGAACATTACGGCCGGGTCCGTCTCCAACGAGCACGGCAACTCCACCGCTGCGTTCGTGCCGGTCCGCGTCTTTGAGGGCATCGCGGCGAACTACACCGGTCCGGCGTCCACGGGCCTGGCAAACATGACGGACATGCGCACGGTCGCCTCCGGCGGCAAGGTATGGCTGCTGGCCGTATCCGCGGGGAATTCCAGCGGGCTGGCCGTTCTGGACGCGACCGAGACGAACCGCATCAAACAGGTCTACTTCATGCCCATGGACGGGGCGGTCGGAATGGACACCATATCAGTAGACGGCACGCCGTACGCGGCGGTGCTGACCGGTACAGGCCTAGCCGTGTTCGACATAACCCAGCCCGCTTTCCCCGAGAAGGTGGGCTTCTTTGGGATGCCCTCGGACTGGGCGGCCCTGACCGCCGCCGCGCTGGCCGGCGAACCGTACCTGATACTGCAGGACTCCGAGAGGTTCAAGATACTGGACGTGTCCAACCCGGCCAACCCCAAGCTGGTGACCAGCGCCCTGCTGCTCCACGACGCCCCGTACCTGGACATGGCGCCGTTCGGCGACGCCTCCGGGCAGTACGCGGCGGGGTCCCTGGCCGACGGCTGGGTGTGCGTGACGAACCTGTCCGACCCGCTGCATCCCGTCGGGGAGTGCCACGCCGAGTTCGCCGAGACGTCCGGCACCCGGGACGTGGGCGTGCTCGCCGGCAATAACACGCTGGTGCTGGCCGTCGCCGACGGCGGCGTCCCCGGCATGAGCGTGTACAACGCGACGGGGGGCGTCCTGGAGATGGTGTCGTTCGCGCCCATGCAGCACCGCCTTCCCGTGCAGGTCGAGGCCCTGGAGCTGTACGGAACCCCGTACGCCCTGGTCTTGGCGTCGATCCCGCACTCGGTGGGGCTGGACGTACTGGCGTACGACCTTTCAAACGCGACGGACCCGGTTCTCGCGCTGGCCCAGCGCGTCCCGCTGGGTTCGGAGATGCACGTGGACGTCTCGGGTGACACGGCGCGCCTGTTGTTGGTGGACGAGTCGGGGACGGTGCGCCAGGTGCTGCTGGGAGGCGCGCGCTAGCGCGTTGCGCCGCGGGCGTCTCGTCGTGCGGCGCGGAGGGCGGCGTTCTGTATGGTGCGGGCCGTTTGTCCCCGCCGCATATCTTGACGTTGGCCTTCCGGCGGGTGTCATGCCGTCAAGTCTCCGGCCCGCCGCATGAAGTCTGCATTTGATGGGGGGCTCGTTGTCGGCGTTCCGGGCGACTTGGAGAAGCGCCGCCTGTTCGCGGTTTGCGCCCGACCGGATGTGGCGGCCCGCCCGGTAGTCGGCTCTGGAACGTACGGGGCGTCTCAACGGCGGCGCGTATCGTCGCCGGCGCAATGTTGAAGTTATGGCGGTGCGTACGTATCGCATGGACCCAAATCTGGGGGGATTCGTCAGGTTCTTGGAGGATCACGGCTTGGTGAAACTTGACATACTTGGCCACGGGGAAGAACACTTCACAAACAGAATGAAGCTGCAAAAATTCGCTCTTCTGGCAAAGCGCTTGGGAATGCCGTTCTCCTATCGGCGCGACAAATACTTGTACGGCCCGTACTCGATCAATCTTGCCGCCGACTACTATGCGCTGGCGCGCAACGGGTCGTACGGCGCGTGTACGTCAACCACGCCCGACGAGTTTAGGAGGGACGACTTTTTGAGGGCAGTTCGCAACGATCCGGATTGGTTGGAGATTGCGGCCACGATAGTCGACAGGAATCAGAACGTAGAGAAGCGCGCAGCCCTGATGGAGCAGGTTTGTCGCATGAAATCTACGTTTGACCGGGAGTTCATCGGCGGCGTTCTGGACGACTTGGAGAAGCATCGTCTGGTCACGGTTTATGCCTGACCGGCGGGGCGCCGTGCTCGGCGGTTGGTTCTAGAACCTGTCGGATATCGTGAGCGCCGCGCGCCGTTCACCTTCGCCGCGCAGGGTCCTCTCCAGATCTATGACGACCGCGTTTCTGAGTATGACGTGGTCGGTGGTGAAGAAGAACTTGGAGTCAGGATCTGACAAGACTTGGGACAATATCATCGCATCAGTGGCATCCGGCCATTTGTCCTTGCCGAGAGCAACCATTATGCCGAACGCCTCCTTGTTGGCGGGCTTTGCGTTTTTCCACGGGATTTTGTTGGAACCCATCACATCCACCAGCATTGCCATCTTGTCCCGCTTGTCCCGGTCGGATTCAAAGTCGCGTAAAATGACCCCGCAGACCTCCCCCAGAACCGTGTGGGGCACGAAAACACCAAACGTTGGACCGGAGTCCATACAGCATGCGCTCCACATCACGCGCCCCGTCCTCATCCTTGATCAGGGAGATCAGGTATGAAGAGTCAAGGTAAGCTTTCGAGACGCCCACGGCGCGCATCAAGTCGGTCCGTTCTTAATTCTTTGCGCATCAGGCGGGGTTGTCCACGGTATTCTACGGATAGCCCATGCAGTTGCCAAAATCACCCGTCGGCGACCTCCGAGGGGTCCCACGGGCCCACAAAACGCCGTTTGAACGTTTGGTGGGCGCGCGTTCCCGCCGTATCTGGCGCGAAAACCGGCCGAAATCGTCCGGAACGGGCCCGATCGGGAGACGGTGCGCAGCCTTCCCCGCCGTTCGGGGAGCGCCGACTGATCTTTACTCCCTAGAGGCCGTTAGGCCCCGATGCTGCGGCATATCGAGACGATGGCGATCTCGCTCTCCTGCATGGGTATGGTCACCGACCGGACGCAGTATACAAACCGGCCCTTGATGGCGGAGAACGCTGCCCCAATCGCGGTCCTGGCCTTGCAGGCCCTGTAGAACCGACCCGGACGTTCTTCCCACAACTTGACCATCTTGGCCCAGCCGGCGATCCCCTTGCCGGCGTGGCTCTTCTTGGGTTCAAAGTACGGATCCCCGCCCTTGGCCGCGGCCACCTTGCAGTTGGCCGAGGAGCAGTAGGCGCCGTCCCCCGGGGCGCCGCCGCTTCCGTCGGGTATCTTGGCGCAAAGCTTGCCAGACATGGCGGCGTCGGCGCCGTTCTCATTGGTCACCATCAAGGCCAGCACCTTGCCGTCCGGAGATGCCAGGGCGTGGCGCTTGCGCGTATCGGCCACCCATCTTCCCCCCCCGGCGTAGTCAACCAGGACGTACCGGTTGAACCGGCGGTGCGTCGAGTCCGCCGAGAAGGGTCCGTAGGCCGCCTTGCCCGCGGTGAACAGGATCATCCCGTCAAGCAGGTCCGCGGGCACCATCTTCGGCCACTTGTGCGGTCACGACTTTGCCGGGACATGTTTGAGGCCGGCCGCCTTGCGCGAGCCGCGCCTGAAGTACAGTTCGGACATCATCCCCCGGAGCGAGAAACCGTACCGCTTCATCATGATGCCCAGCATGAACACGGCCTCACGGTGTCCATATTCCGGGCGCGCCTTCATGTACTTGCTTATCCGCTTTCGCACATTCTTGACGTTCCTCTTGAGCTTCTTGGCCTTTACTACACGCTTTCGCCCCCATCCGCCGCAGTAGCCGGCGGGCTTGCGTTTCCCGCTTCGCCTCTTTTTGTTGTCGGGATTCATTGCCGTATCATGCAGATCGAGATCAGTAAACCTTTCGGCGGCGCGGCCAACCCGGCGAAGCCGGAATATGTCATACGTATGCCAAGGCCGTTTTTACCTTTTGAGGCAAATTTCACGTAAACTTCAGCGTGGATGGCGTGGAAAGCGCGGACAACCCCGGTAAATTTCTCATAAGCTTCAGCGTGGATGGCGTGGAAAGCGCGGACAACCCCGCCCCTCGCGGAATTTTTATAACGATGCCCGCCTTCCCGTATGCGTGAAGGCGTACATCGTACTGGCGGGAATAATATTGGCCTCTGCGGCCGGTTTTGCACACGCGGAGACCGGATTCGACCAGGTCCGCTTCATACAGTACCTGGACGAGAACACGGCCCTGGAGGAGGTGCGCAAGGGCAACATAGACATGTACTTTTGGAGGGTGCCCTCCGAACGGCTGGCCACCGCCGAGGACCGCGAGGGGCTGGGAATATACGAGCTCAACGGCAACTCGTACAGCATCCTGCTCAACCCGACCGACGATGGCCCGTTCAACCCGTTCTCGCTGCGCGAGGTGCGCTTCGCGGTCAACTACCTGCTGGACCGCAGCCTGGTGGTCAACGAGCTCATGAACGGGTACGGCGTGCCGATGCACTCCTACTACGGGCCGTTTGATCCCGAGTACATATCGCTCATAGAAGACCTGGAGTCGTACAACTTCCAGTACAACCCGCGGCTGGCCGCCGACATGATAAATGCCGCCATGGAGGCCGCCGGCGCACAGATGCGGGGCGGCGTGTGGACCGTGGACGGGGAGCCCGTCGAGCTGAACTTTGTCATACGCAGCGACGACCCGACCAGAAAGTCCGTCGGGGAGATACTCTCGCTGGAGCTGGAGAACGTCGGGTTTACCGTAAACAAGGACTTTGGGGACCTGAACAAGGCGTTCGTGGTCGTGTACGGATCGGATCCGGCCGAGCAGCAGTGGCACCTGTACACCGAGGGGTGGGGCCGCAGCGGCTTCGTCCGGTACGACTCGTCGGGCCTGGCGCAGATGTACTCCCCGTGGTTCTCCACCATGCCGGGGTTCAACGACCCGTCCTTCTGGAACTACGAAAACCCCCGCATCGACGAGCTCACCCAGGCCATATACGTGGGGAACTTCACCTCCGCCGAAGAGCGGACCGGCCTGATACGCGAGGCGCTGACCATCGGGATAGACGAGGGCGTCCGCATATTCCTGGCCGGCAGGACCGAGCAGTACGTGGCGAACGAGAACGTGGAGGGGATAGTAAACGACTTCGGGGCGGGGCTTCCCAGCAGGTTCACCGTGATAAACGCGCGCGCCGCCGGCGACGACACGCTGGACGTGGGGGTGAAGCAGGTGTACCAGGGGGCCTGGAACCCCGTGGCGGGCTTTTCCGACCTGTACAGCAACCACATATGGTACAACCTGTACGACCCCCCGATGTTCCGCCACCCGTACTCGGGCACGGCGCTGCCCATAATCGCCAATTGGGACACGAGCACCGCCGGCCCCGACGGGACGCTGCCGGTGCCCCCCGACGCCATACTGTGGGACGTCGGGGAACAGTCCTGGACGGACGTGGGAAACGGTACGGAGGCCACCAGCGTCGTGACGCTGGAATACGACTTTGGCGACTGGCACCACGGCATACCCTACTCGATGGCCGACGTCATGTACGGCGTGTACTTTGCCACCGAATGGGGGACGCAGTCCGGAGACGACGACCGGACGTTTGATCCCGACTTTTCGCCCCGCGCCGCCCAGGCCATCGAGACCTTCAAGGGGTTCCGGATTGTGGACCAGAACACGCTGGAGGTGTACGTTGACTATTGGCACTTTGACCAGGGCGAGATCGCCATGTGGGCCTCGACGGGCGCCGCCATGCCCTGGGAGGTGTACTACGCCATGGAGCAGGCGGTGCTGGACGGCAAGACGGCCTTTTCAAGGTCGGCGGCCACCGCCAAGGAGGTCAGCTGGATGTCGCTGCTGCTGCCCGAGGACACCGCCGTGATACGCGAGTATGTGGACAAGTTTAACCAGAGCGGCCAGGTTCCCCCGGCGCTGGACATGGCCGGCATGGCCGACGATTATATCGAGCGCTACGGGGCGGCCCTGATATGGATGGACCAGTTCGGCCACTCGGTGATAAGCAACGGCCCGTACTCGCTGGTGGGCTATTCCCCGGAGTCGCGCATCATAACCATACTGCAGTTTGACGATCCGTCGTACCCGTTCGCCGCCGACCAGTGGTCCGAATTCGAGACTGTAAGCCTGCCGGTGATAGACGACATACGCGCCCCGGCGACCGTAACCCGCGGCGAGACGCTGGAGGCCACGGTCTGGGTCTGGGACGCGGACACCGTCAAGTACTTCGTGAACGACGCGGACGGCGTGGCCGCGTCCGGAGAGGTCGACGTGCAGGTGGGCGACACCAGGATAAGCGTGGACACTTCCGGCCTGGCCGGCGGGGCGGCCACCCTCAAGGTCTTTGCGATATCCGAGACGGTGCTCCGCCCGGCGTCGCACTCGGTGGACTTTTTCGTGCTGGGCGCGGCCCTGCCCGAACCGGATCCGGAGCCGCCCCAGGTACAGTCCGTTACGATACCCGACTGGGTGCGGAACAACGCCGGCTGGTGGGCCGAGGGGCTCATATCCGACGCGGACTTTGTGTCCGGGATAAAGTACCTGGCCGAGCAGGGGGTCATCGTGCTGAACGCGGTGACCGAGCCGGGCCAGGACGTGACGGCCATACCCGACTGGGTGCGGAACACCGCCGGCTGGTGGGCCGAGGGGCTGATATCCGACGCGGAGTTTGCCAACGCCATCGAGTACCTGGTCACCACCGGAATAATACCGCTGGGGTGACGGCATGCGCCGCCCGCTATGCGGCGTGGCCCTCCCCGGGCAGCCCGTACGACTCCGATATGCGCCACACGTCGTCGGGGCTCCGGGCGCTCGAATATTCGTCCAGCATCCCGGCGTTGAGCTCCAGGAACGTGTGGCCCCACCGGAACTTGGACATTACGTTTGACGCGTCGGCCTTGCGGCCCGTGATGTAGAGGGCCGCCGCTATGGCCTCGGCGGTGGTCAGCTTTCCAATCTTGGAGTAGTTGACCGGGTTGCCGGCCAGAAGGGGGGGAAGCCGCCTGCCGTTGCCGGCGCGCCGAAACTGGCCGGACGCCAGCCTCCAGGAGCAGTCTATGGCGCATACGCCGCGGTGCCGGTCCCGGGGGAGCAACATCTCCGGGGCATAGGGATTCAGAGTTACGCGGCGGCGGGGGGCGCGCCTCACCGCCCGGGCCAGGCCGAACCGCACCATCTTGGCGGCGGTGCACTTTGAGGGGTCGTCCTGCTTCATCATTACGATGTCGACGCCGGGCATCATGGCCTGAGCGCGTCCGAGGCGTGCGCGTACGCGGCGGACAGCTCGCGCAGTTCCGAGATGCGCGTTTCAACGTCGGCCGTGTCGCCCCCCGACGATATGGCCTCTGACATGACTATCGTCTCGCGGATCAAGCTGTTGAGCGCCCGGTAGGACTCTATGTACTGCGCGTAGCTCTCGGCCCACTCGGCGGGCGGCTCGGCGGACGCCAGCGTGCGTATCTGGTCGGTGACCTGGCCTGACATTATGTCGGCCGACTGGGCGTACTCGTCCGGGGTTATGGATCCGTCCTGCAGCATGGCATACGACTCGTTCAGGGACTCTTCCAGGGCCCCCCGTATGGCGATCGTGCCGTCCAGCAGGTTCGCGTGGTCGGTGGTTATGATCTCCGTGCCGCTGTTCTGCGGAACGAGCCACACCGCAAAGCTGGCAGCGGTGATCGCCGCCAGTATGACCCCCGTTATTATAACGCCGCGCTTGCTGGCCATGCCTTGTGGCGTACGTCCCTCGTTATAAGAGCTATAACGTTCGATTATTCCAGAAAGACGGCGGGCGGATCTTTTGCGGGCGGACCAAAACCTTGTCGCCGGTCTTTGCGGTTGTGTGCCCAGGCCGATCCCGTACCGCACGGCGCCGGGCGACGCTTCTGGGAGGGCATCCGCAAAGGCCAACGCCGGACGCGGGATGCGGACGCGCGGGGGCGGCGACCGGATCAAGGCGCCGGGCCGCTTCCAGCGCGACGTTGCGTCGTAGTCTGTGGACGACGCGTAGCGGCGGCCAGAAATTCCCGATCACCACCCAGCCCATGGTGTTCATGGACGTGACGGTTTAGGCCGCGTCAGAATCGGAACGTTTAGATCCTCCATGATCCCCCGGGCCCCATACTGTAGCTGCGCCGCAACATGGCAAAAGCCACCGGCAAAAAACGGCGGGAGACGCGCGAAGAGGCCGTACCCAAGCACGGCTACTTCGTGTCGCGCGTGGGCTTCAAGCGGCTCCGCAGGACCGTCAAGCAATAGCGGCCGGGCAAGCCCCAGATCATCCTGCGAGTCTGCAAGCTGCGGAAAAAAGGAATGTGGATACGGCCCATAATGAGAAGGATATGGCAGGCGTATTCAACCGTGCGCGTCTGACTGCTCCGCATGATGGGCGTAGACCCGGACAGGCGGATCGACAAACAAAGGGGCCGCAAAAAGCAAAAGCTGGACGCCGCCGCACGCAAGGCCATATTGGAGTGGGTGGACAACTCCCCGATGGTACACGAGTTTGCCGCCGGAACGTGGCAGCTGGACGCGATATCGGCCATATTGCCCAGGGAGCTCAACGTTGAGTGCAAGCCGCGGACGCTGAGGCGCGTGATGAAAAGGACGGGGCGCTCGTACACGAAAGCCAGGCCCATACCACGCAAGACGGCCACCAAGGAAGAGCGGGAGGCGTTCATGAGCGAGGCCAACGCGACGTTGGAGGAGCTGATGGCCAAAGGACGCGTCGTGCCGTGCGGAGACGAGGCGGGAGTATCGCGCTGGAACGGGGGAGGGTACGGCTGGAGGCGCGCAAGCGGACACGACACCGTAAAGGCCACGTTCTCATGGCAGTCCGTCAAGATGTTCGGCGCCCCGGGCAAGGACGGCTTTTGCATGCGGCCGGCGGACGCCCTGAATTCGGAGACGCTCATAGAATTTCTGAGGGAACTGCGGCGGGCATATCCCAAGTTCGCGATGATGCTGGACAACGCCGGGTACCACAAGTCCCGCGTGGGGTCCCGGCTCACAGGGTCTACCGGCGGGGGCATCAAGCTGATTTACCTGCCCCCGTACACCACGCAGATGAACCCGATCGAAGTGCAGTGGCGGGTGCTCAAGCGCCTGCTCAAGCGCCTGCTCAAGCGCCTGCTGGCCGGCCGGTACTTTGAGAGCGTGGGCGAGCTCAGGGACGCAATCGTACAAATCATGCAAAACGAGATGAAGGCCATAGAGATCAAGGTATACGCGATGTAGCCGCGCCGCGCCCTGATGATTGCCCCCCGCGCCATCCCACAATACGGTTCGATTTTGCCGTCCATCCGGCCACAATTTGGAATGGCCCTATGCCGGCCAGCCAATATTGGGGAGAATACTCGCCATGGCTTGGCCGTTAAGGCGAGACCGCACAGCATCTGGGGCCGCAAGTGAGCGGATTGCAATGGCCGCCACTACGGCTAGCCGCCGCGCGACGCTGTAAACCGGAGCCACGCCATATGCCGCGCGCCGTATCGGGGCGGCGCATGCCTTTACGCGTAAAAACCGCCGGGCATACGTGCATGCGACCACATCTAGGAATAATTTTCAGATTTCAAATCGGCGCAAACGCGAGGCGTTTTGGGCGTCGGATCCACGCTCAAAAAACACCTAAACACGTTCCAGGTCGGCGTCCATCATGCGGAGCAGCCAGTCGTGCACGGTCGAATACGCCTGCTGTAGCTTCCTCATTTGGGCCGTATCCCCATTCCCTTCTTCCGTAGCTCGTAGACTCGCAGGATGATCTGGGGCTTGCCCGGCCGCTCTCGCTTGATGGCCCTGCGGAGCCTATTGAGTCCTACGCGCGGCATGAAGTCGCCGTACTTGGGTACTGCCTCTTTGCGCGGCTCCCGCCGCTTTTTGTCGGTTGCTTTTGCCATGTTGCGGCGCAGCTACAGTATGGGGCCCGGGAGATCGAGTGGGATCTTAAATGTTTCGATTCGAACACGATCTATGCCACCACGCCGCGGAACGTCGTGGGCGGGGGGGGGGGGGGGCGGGTGATCGGGTATTTCTGGCCGCCGCTATGCGTATGCGGACGCTGGCCCTCTTCTCGGTCTTGTAGGCCTTTTGGAGTGACTTCTTCCTGGATCGTATTGATTTCATTGGATCGCCTTTGGTTCGGGGAGATCTATGAACGTTTGCCACCGCGGCGCCCCCCCGGCGCGTCGGAGTGTACGATCTACAACATCACGGCACGGTGATCACGGACTTTTGCCATGCGGTATACCTGCCCGGCCACTGTGCAATGCGGCCACTGAGGCCCGCCCGAGATTCCGGATACTTATGACGAGTACTATACGCGCGGGGCCTTTTCAGCCTCAAACATTACTCGCGGGCAGATGGGCCCATGAGAAGTTTGTGCAAATCACTGGAAAGCCGTCCCGTGCCGGTCCGTACGCCGGGGCGGCATACGGCATCGTAATAAAATGTCAACTTGATAATGATCTATATAGGTAGTGAACATTGTTTTACCTCCAAATTTTCATTTACTGATCATGCGTGATGTGTTTTTGGTACGGTTTTCGCGTAGACCAAAATATGTCGTCAACTCGTGCAAGCCTCCGAGTTTGTCCGCGAACTCAAAGTCTGTGCAAATACGGGACTGCCGCGCGGCAGTCCGCCGATGTTTTTAAGATCTCATATATTAATTATAATCTTATTTATTAATTAGATTACGCATAAGGTCTATATTATACCATTGATTCAACCAACCTAATGAGCAAGACAATAAGAATAGTAGCGACATTAAGCCTAGCCGCGCTGACCGGATTCATCCTTCTTTTGGGAGGGGCTGGCCAAACATATGCGGACGATGACGTATATCTTGACGTGTCAGCAACAAACCCATACATGGACAACATATTTGGGGGCGCCCAAATCATCGAAGTCACGCTGAACCATGACACGTATAGGGCAGACAGCGCCTATGACAATGTACGAGAGCCCCTAGTTACAGTGAATGGGAAGCAGTTGCGAATGATGCAGGCTGGTAACGGGTACTGGTACGGGTACTTTGTAGAGTTTGATGCGGCAACAGCCGCGCACGAGAATGGAATTGACTTTGGCACTTTGTGGGGAGATTCATCATTCAACTATGATGCCGATGCTCTGTACGTAAACGACGACATGACCAGAAACGTGCTTGACGATCCTTGGCTACCAAAGAAATCCATAGTGATACAGGCGTTTGATTTCTACGTCGGCGAGAGGATTGTCGTAAAATCACCCGGCGCCGAATCCGTAGCAGTGACCTATGGCAACACAAACACTGTTGCAAAACTATTAGCCAGTGACGTAAGCCTAGCGCTTAATTCACTAATGAAAATCGGCGTTGTAGATCCGTGGCTGAATATAGATCCAACTGAAGTCGACGAATGGATAATAACAGGAGATGGTCAGTACTTCTACCGTGTAACTGACGATCAGTTTATAGATATGGTGGACTTTGAAGCGCCGATACAGCCCGTAGACAGAACTGCCATAGGCTGTAGCCAATGCGCATTTTCAGTTAACACGGGCAATCAGGGGGACGCGGTTATTTTTCACATTGGATCCAACACTGGGTTTTACGAAACTGCAATACTTGGACCAATGGCGATAACGTACACCGAGACTCTTGACAACTCTGCGATATTCAGCAGTGGTTACATAATTCAAGCTACAGACGATGATGAGTTGGTCGGAAACACGGCCACAGTCACGTATGGATCCATGTCATTTGATGTGACGGTTTCAGAGACGTTTTCAACAACTAGTAACACATGGGATCTCCTTAATGCGTTGAACGCAGAGGGCCGTGAGTTTACGTATATGCAGTTGATCAACAATAAGGGAATAGCCAGTATCACGCTCGGCACTGAGCCCGTACTGCATGTTGAAACGACGTTCCCACCGGAATACGTACAAAACGGAGATCTGGTAGCATTTGCGCCCATCAGTGATGAGTTTGAATTCAGTGCAAAGCGCGTTCATGATACGTGGGCAAACGGTTACCTAACTCTGCGGGGCGATTATGGTGCGACATATGGCCCAAACGTGATTATGCCATACGGTGACTATATCGGACGTGTGGACTCATACGTCAGGTGTGTAGTACTGGAAAACAACCCATGGATGGAATTCCCACTAATTTACGAGTCGGGTAACTTCGCATTTCTGGACGATGGGGATGTGAGCGTATGGCCCGGTCGTTTCACAATGACGAGTTATGGGGTGTGTGACATGAGCTCATTGTCGCTTGAGCAAGAGATACGCTTTCTGCATTCTCAGAGCACTCTAACCAGTGGAGAATAACTGGATAATCCGTAAGTATTTTGCTTTTTAAGTGGTTGGTGAAAAGGAGGTAAATTCTACCTCCAACCATGGAACGGTGATGGGTAGACCCCTCATTATGCATGTGCTCTATAGTACTCGTCATAAGTATCCGGAATCTTGGCTGGGCCGCCTGCGGCCCAAATCTACTAGGCCGTAACCGAAACACTTAGATCTGGGTTGTTTTAACCCCCATTGATGTCCAGAAAAGGGCGCAAAAAACCGGCGGTGCCGAAGGGAGCCGGTTCATGGAGGGCACCCCCACCGCCGCCATGCGGAAGGCCCTCAAGGCGGAACGGGGGGCCGGCGGCAGCGGCAAGGCCGTGCTGATATTGCTCGCCTGCCTGTTCAGGAGGCAGGAAATGGCGGGCACGGCCATAGCGCTCGTCCTGTTCCAATCCCCCAGCACCGTGTACGACTGGCTGGCCAGTATGCACCGGGGCGGCCTCAACGCCCTGCGCGACCAGGCCAAGCCGGGCCGCCCGCCGAAGATAGATCCCAACCTTTACGGGGACATCTCGGGCATGATAGACAAGCAGCCGGCGGCGTGCGGCATACTGTCAAACGTGTGGACCGGCAGGCTGATTATAATCATGCTCTCCATGAAGTTCGGGATAAAGAGCGTCTCCCCCAGCACTGTATGCCGCATTATGCGCAAGATGAACAAGTCTTGGA
This sequence comes from Nitrosopumilaceae archaeon, assembly GCA_963665475.2. Taxonomy (GTDB): domain Archaea; phylum Thermoproteota; class Nitrososphaeria; order Nitrososphaerales; family Nitrosopumilaceae; genus VYCS01. Next base: position 28,662 of record CAXXXK010000002.1, read on the forward strand.
AGCTGCCGGGCAGGCCGTTCGACCACCGAACGCCGTCCGACGACGCAAAAGAGCAGTTCAAGGCGGATCTGGGGCAAAAGATTGCCGAGGCCGCGTCGAAGGGGCTCCGCGTATTCTGGATCGATGAGGCCCACTTTACCACCAAGACCAAACTGGGACGCACCTGGCTGGCCCGGGGGCTGTCGGTAATGTGCAAGATCAAGCCGTACGGCAAGAGGTGCATAGTGACCGAAAATGAATATGAACCATTACCACTCTAAATTCTCGGCAACCCCATGCCAATTCAAAAATCAGGCGGAAAAGCCCACACGGGTATAATCAGAGGGCCGCATCGGGGGACCAAACTATTCCAAAACGTGCGCAAATTCATGAAAAACGGGCCGTCAACGGGCGGTGGATCATGGCCGTCCCCGCGTCGGCGGGGAGGTTCAGGCGGGTATCGTGTACTTCATAATCTTGACCGGACGCATCTGGCCGCTGCCGACCAACGACATTATGGCCGCTTCCAGCTCCTCTACAGATGCAAAGTACCTGCCGTGCAGCAGCCGCTTGAGAACGCGCCATTGAATCTCTATAGGGTTGAGTTGGGGGGTGTACGCCGGCAAGAATATCAATTCAACGTCCCCGTTGGCGCCGTCCACGAACTCCCGGACCGCCTTTGCCTTGTGGTACGAGGCGTTGTCCAAAATGATCGTCATTTTGGGACATGTTTCGTTCAATTCCTTTAGGAATTTTATGAACTCCTCGGCGTTGCAGGCCTTGGCCGTCCGCATGTGGTACCCGTCCGCTCCCGGCGCGCCGAATACGGGGACCGACCGCCTCGAGAAGGAGGTCTTCACCTCGTCATTTCCGCCGGCGAGGCGCCACGCGTAGCCGGGATCCTGATCCAGTTGGACGTGCGCCTCGTCCATGAATATTATGGCGTGCCCGGCCTCGGCGTTCTTGGTCACTGTAGCGTTGGTCTTTGCCTTGAACTTCTCCCGCACGTCCGCCGGGGCCGACTTGGCCGGCACGGACCTGGCCTTGCGGTACGAGCCACCGATATCGTTCAAGATGAGTTGCAGGTTGCGGTCCCCGCACTCTATGTTGAACGTTCTGCGCAGCATGTCCAGTATTATCACGAGCTGCCACGGCCCGATCTCGTACCCGTAGCGCGTGGGGGAATCGTACAGCCACGTCAGCATGACTCCCCGGACGCGGGGACCGAACTTGCCTATGCTTCCGCCGCGCGGCAGGTCTTTTACGCGTGCCAGTCCGCCCTCGTGCATACGGCGCAGGCGGTGCCGGACGGTTGGGTACGGCTTGCCCTGGCCCCTTGCGATTTTCCTGATGTCCTCGCCCCCTCTCCTTTGTATGGCCGCCTGCAGCTTCAACGTTTCGGTGTCGTCTTTGGTCGCAACCAGCGCCGCTTCAAGCGCGGCCGTGCTGACGCCCGGCATGAAGAGGTTCCCGCGGGGGACGATCTCGTCCCTTCGGGCCCTGGCCCGCTTCTTTTTGTCGCGTTGCTGCGGCATAGGGGTGCGGGGATCGGGGGGTTATGTAGATCTTCCGATTGTGACGCGCCGCGTGTTGGGCAGGTGCGAGCGTTACGCAGTTTGGCAACGGGCGGCGGCCAGGTTGATCCACATTGACTTTCGGCTACTACGCCGCACCGCCTCGGACGCGTTCGGGCCGGGATTCCTCAGCCACATGGCCCTTACGAAGCCGGCGTAGGCCAGCCCTCACTTCCCCTGTTGACCGCATATCCTGCCCCAGTGTTGGTATATGCGTCGGTTCCTTGCAAGGTCCGCGCCAGCGAACCTCTTGTACCTGCGCAGCTCCGCCAAGGCCTCGCCGTACCTGTCCGCCTGCTCCAGCTCCCAGCACAAGGCGTACACCGCGTCGTTCCAACTTGGACGCAGCTACACGGCACTGCGGAGGGCCCTTATGGCGGCCCCCCGCTTGCCCAGCGCCGAGGACGAGGCTGCCAGCGCGTAGTGCGCCTGGGGGTCTTCCACTCCACCGGATACGGCCGCTTCAAAGTCGGCCACCGTGGCGTCGTAGCGGTGCGCGCCAGCGAGAAGCAGGCCCCTGTCGGCGTGATCCCGCGGGCTGGCGGGGTCCGTGTCTTCCAGCCTGTCCAGAGCACCGGACCCTTCCCAAACGTCGCCCCGATCGACGAATCTTTTGGCATTCCGCAGCGCTTTCCGGAACCGTTTTGTCAATACATGAGATCGAAGAGCTGCCGCTAATATAATTGCCAACGGCACGGCATTGTCCAAAATCTAGCGATCCGTAAGGCCAACCACGCCATTTCAGAGCGTTCCCGCCTGAAATGACGACGCTGATCCTCCACGATCGGCCCGCCCCGGGCTACAGGGGCGCGCGCGGGCCCCGTTTCAGGCCGTTTCCAAGCATTTGAGCGCAGACCCCCCCCACGCGCGGGGGGCCCTCTCCGCCCCCGCCCCGCACCCCTCACACGAAAGTCATGTTGTGGTATGTGCACACGGACGGCAACTCGACGGTCTGGGTTTTCGCCTGGACGGCCCGCACCACGCCCCGAACTGTTCCTTCATGGACGAGAAGACGCTCTCGACGTTGTTCCGTTTCCGCAACAACTTGCGGAAGGCGCCGGGGTATTCCTCAAGAAACCTCAGCATCTCCGCCCTGGCGTCTTCTCCCTCGATTTTGTAGTCGGTTCTGGGCTCGATTACGGCGCAGCGTCCGCTGTCCTGTACCGCCTGGCAGTTTTTGACTCCGCCGTATTGGGAGTCTGCCGGCATGTCGTTGTACCCGCGCGGCATCCCGGCCGGCATCTCCCTGAGGTACGGCGAGTCGTTTGCCCTGCCCGGCGTGACCGCCGCGAAGCATGTCACGCCCCCGAGGGCGCGCGCGACGGGCAGTTTTGCAAATTGCTTCACGCTGATCGTGCCGTACTCGGCGTTGTGCCAGTCCCGGTACCTGGATATGCCGAAACCCGGTCGAATCGAATGCATTGGTGCCGTGTGCCGCGGTGTCGCCGGCCATCCAGCCGATTATCTCGTGCAGTATGAAGTCGTCTGTCTGCCATACGCGCAAGCGATACCGCGCCCTACAGTACGGCCGGTCGAGCCCGCGCCGCTTCAAGTCCCCGGGATGCTTGGCGAAGTGCTTCACCAGCCCCCAATGGAACGGCCCCTCCTCGGATTTCAATACGGCCACCAGTACGGCCGAGACGCGCCTGTCCCTCTCGCCTTTGGGAATGCCCAACAACTTGCGTATATAGTCGGCTATCTTTCCCATCCATTCGATGTAGTTGCGGCCCTCGGCATACTTGGACCAGACAATGTCCGGATCGTTCCTCTTGCTGGTGGGACTGTTCTTGCTTCTGGGCAGGTTTGGCTTGCTTATCTCCGACCTTCTGTTCTTTTGTTCATATCAGTCATTAGGATCGGAGATCCATATGTCTTTCGGTCTAGCGCGCGTGCGGTTTTGTCCATCGGCATCGCTGGGAGTTTCAGTTTTTGGACAAGGCTGCGCGGGGCGTTCGCAGGGCGAACCGTCAAGCTGTCGGAAACGTGCCCCAAAAAGATGGCCAACTACCTGAAGGCCGCCGCCCCGTACCTGTTCACGTTCCTGCGGCACAAGAACATGGAAGGCGCCAACAACCCGGCCGAGCGGGGGGTGCGCCCCATAGTGGTGCGCCGGAAGATCAGCGGCCAGATGGGCAGCGCGAAGGGAATGCGGAGGATGGGCATCCTGTTCACATGCCTGCTTACCTGGCGCAAGAAAAACCTCAACATCTATCGGGAGTTGGAGCGCGTCCTGGCGTCTAAATGATGATCCGTACCGGGCCTAAACGTGTACAAACCAGATTCTTTGCATTCCTATCCGTGTGAACCGTACAACCCGAATTACCGGGCATGGGTTGCTGACCAACCGGTTTTGGTGCGCGCGATCCGCTCTTTTGGAATGTCACGCCGGTTTCACATGTGCCGTTGGGGACTTGGAGTATGCTGCCTGTGCATGGCTCCGCAGGGGACGAACACGAGCGGCGCAGGGGCAGGCATGCTCGGGCGGCTGTCCCCGGACCGGCGCTTCAAAACGGCCTCACCCCGGCGTGTTTAATACGAACCGGCGCAAAATACTCGCCATTGGACTTTGAGGATATGCGGGACTTTATTGCCCGCAGGATGAAAATGACCCACATCTACCAGCCCCTGATGATAAAGACATTGCTGGAGTCGAACAACGAGGCCACCGCCGAGGACGTTGCCAGGGGGTTCCTGAACGAGGACAAGGCGCAGCTGGAGTATTACACGCTGATAGCCAAGAGGTGGCCTAGCATAACCTTGAGGCGGCACAACGTGGTCAGCTACAACCGGGAGGCAGGCAAGGGGGTCTTTCGGCTTCTGCTGGACGGGGCCACCCGTGCCCAGAAGGCGAGGCTGGTTGAGCTGTGCGAGGCGCGAATAAACGAGTACGTCGACAGGACACTCAGGCTGCCTTGGTACAACAGGCGCGGATCCCGGGAGCACATCCCCGGCAAGCTCAGATATGATGTGTTGGCAAAGTCTGGGGGCATCTGCGTTGCATGCGGTGCGTCCGCCCGGCAGAGGGCTCTGGAGGTGGACCACATCGTCCCTGTAAACAGGGGCGGGACCAGCGACATCTCCAACCTGCAGGCTCTCTGTTACAGGTGCAACGCGCAAAAGAAGGACAGGGACAAGACAGACTTCATCATGGTCCTGAACCGCCTCAAGTACCGCAACCCCAAGTGCTCCATGTGCATGTCGGTCGGGCACGTGATAGACAACCACATGGCGTTCGCCGTCCGGGACGACAAGCCGGTGACCGACCTGCACTCGCTGGTGCTGCCCAGAAGACACGTCGGCAACTTCTTTGACCTGATACCTGCCGAGAAGACGCTCTGCCTGGATCTGGTCGACTCGGTCAAGACCCAGATACAGGAGAGCGACGGGACCGTGACCGGGTTCAACGTGAAGTTTGACGCGGGCCGTACGGCCGGCCCCATGACGGAGCACTGCCAGATACATGTTATTCCACAAAGGCGGACGGGCCGGGATTGAAACGGCCGGCCGGTTCGGCACAGCCAATGCCGCGACCCTAGTCGTGCTGGTGAACTGTAAAGTTGGGTTCTCGGACATCCTCTTGTCACTCTGTAATCCGGTAAGTTGTTCGCCCCCAGCCCCAGGGGAAAACGTGGGAAAGGCAAGGGGGGGGGGGGGCGCCGTGATTGACATGCCGTCCGGGTGCGACTGGTACGGCGGCGCCCAGACGGGCGCCCGGAAGGCCGCCGGTACTCGACGGCCGCGGCGCTCCAAGCGGTGGCGCCATATTGGAACCCGCAGGGTGCGCGTGATGAAAAACTAGACCAGTCCAAAGTCGAGCATATAGTGGCGGAGAAGAGGAAGGGCACCAAGAACCGGATCATCGCCGACGCCATGAACGTAACCGTGCGGTACGTCCAGAAACTGTGGGCCCGGTTCAAGCACGTTCCAGAGGGGAATATAGTGTTTCCCGCGCGCACGGGCAGGCCTCCCGGGGGGCCTCCCACCAGGAGCGAGTAGTTGGCCGTGCTGACCGCCCGCTGCGCCCTCAAGTCCGGCGTCGGACGAATATGGGACCGCATCAAGAGGTCCGGAACCAGCATTCCCAAGGGCGTGGTGCATGCGGTGCTGCGGGAATCCGGCGACGCGGTCGAGCACAAGAGGAAGCAAACGCGCCGAAAGTGGATACGGTACGAACGGAAGCACGCCAACTCCATGTGGCATACGGACTACAAGCGGCTGGACGACGGCCGCTGGTTCATGGCATATCAGGACGACGCGTCCCGCTTCATTGTATGGTGCGTGTTCGGCGAGGCCACCGCCAGGCACGCCGTCAAGGTGCTGGACAAGGCCACATCCGCATACGGCAAGCCGGCGTCCATACTGCCCGACCGCGGCTCCCAGTTCTACGCCACCGAATCCGAAAAAAAGGACAAGGGGGTTTCAACGTTCGAGAAGCGCCTGAACGACTTGGGCGTGCGGCACATACTGGCCGGGGTTGCCCACCCCCAGACTAACGGCAAGATGGAGTGGGCGCGCGGGGAGATGCAGCGCAAGCTCCGCCTGTTCTGCGACGTGGCCGGACGGCCGGCGCGTGCCCCGTCAACCCGCAACCGATCGAGGTGGATCCCATGGCGCGGTTCGTAAGGTGGTACAACTACGAGTGGCCGTACATATCGCTGGATACGGACGTCGAGGAAACGCCCGCAATGGCGTTTGAGCGCAAGACACTCCATCCGGGATCGGACACAACCGACGAATGACAAGCGTCCGAACCGGGGGTAGTCGCGCAGCCGGGGGGATTGTGCGCATTACGGCATGCGCCGCGTTCGTCTTTGCACGACGGCCGCGCCCATCTACAACGGCGGAACGGCAACCGGAGCCCGCATGGCGACATGCCGTGTTTCACGCGTTGAGACCATACGGCAAAGTCATATTGCATCATACGGGGACGCGGCTCATGGGGCTAGGGGTGAACAACTTTCTGGATTCCACACGTCGCCACTGCCGCCGTATGGCACGCCCCCGGATCCGAGCACTCAGCCGGCCAAACGCGGCGTCCTTGCTGGGCGGCCCGACATATCCCGTCAGTCGCCGGCTTCCAGCCTCGCCCTCTCGGCCTCCGTGATGTACGACTCGTAGTGGGGCGTGGTCTGCCCCATGCTTATAGGATCGTGGTCCTCCCGGTCGGGGTCGTCGCGGACGGACTCGCAGCGCAGCCGGATCTCGGATCCGGCTATTCCGAGGGAGGAGGCCTCCTCGCCGTACTGCAGCCCCTCTTGCCGGCGGCCGGACGCGAACAATACTATGACCAAACCTTCGTACAGCCCGGCCAGCTCGGACGGCGGGACCGATCCGGACAGCGTCCTTATCCCGTCTATGTAGGCGTCCACGGCGTCCGGAAAGCGGAACGCCTGCTCGTACATCTCCCCCACGTTCCGGTAGGCGTCGGCCACGGGCCTTCTCCGCGCCGCCGTGTACATCACGTCGACGGCCAACTCGTACCGGCCGGCTTGGTGCAGCCCCGCCGCCAGCAGCCAGAACGAGCGGGGGTCGGTGGGGTCCCTCTTCTTGGCGGCCCGGCGCATCTCCGCTGTCCGCCTGTAGTTTCGCCTCACCTCTTCGGAATCGCCGGGGTCGGGCTTCCTCATCCACACGGCCCTTACGAAGCTGGCGTAGGCCAGCCTCCACTTGCCCTGCCGGCCGCGTATCCTGCCCCAGTGCCGGTATATGTCCCGGTTCCTTGTTATGTTCGCGCCGGTGAGCCTCTTGTACATGCGCAGCTCCGCCAGGGCCTCGCCGTACCTGCCGGCCAGCTCCAGCTCCCAGCACAGGGCGTACACCGCGTCCTCCCAGCCGGGAAGCAGCGAGACGGCCTTGCGGAGGGCCTTCAGGGCCTTCCCCCGCTCGCCCAGCGCCGCGCAGGAGACGGCCATCACGTAGTACACCTCGGGGTCTTCCACCCCGCCGGAGACGGCCTCCCCAAAGTCGGCCACGGCTTCACGGTAGCGGTGGTCTTTGGCGAGCTGTATGCCCCTGTCGGCGCGGTCCCGCGTGCTGGGCGGGTCCATGGCCTCCAGCCCGTCCAGAACGTCGGACAGGCCCCGGTGGCCGGGCCGCAAGCGGAGGTTTCTTGCTTTTCGCAGCGCTTTCCTGAATCGTTCTGCCAATACATGGGATCGGCGGGCCGCCGCCAATATAACGGCAGCGGCGCGCGGCGCCCCCGCGGCGCATGATCCGCGCCGCTTCGGTTCCTCCGGCGAGGGGCCCCCCTGCGCGCGGCGGTCCGCTCCCGCGCGGGCCGCGCGGGGGAGGCGCAACCCGCACGGCAAGCCGCCCGGCGCTGCGGGGTATCCGGGGGTTGTGGATGGCGTCGGATCCGGCTTGGCGGAGGCGCGGCAACGCGTCCGGACCGCCCGGTTTGCGGGCCGTGGGCTGACCGTCTCCGGCGCGGCGCGGGGGATGCGACTGTATGGCGCGCGGAAGGGAATGCGCTAGCCGGGCCGCGCGCGTCCCCGGATCCAAACCCGCCGCGGTCCGGTCGGGCGCGGGGCGTTCTGTCAATGCCCGGCCAGCAACTCTGCCTTCCGGCTCTCTGTGATGTACGATTCGTAGTGGGGGGCGGTGTGCCCCCAGCTCACCGGATCCGAGCCCGCAATTTGATCGGGGTTCTCGCGGGCGAACTTGGGGAACGACCGGATCTTGGATCCACTAATTCCCAGAGAGGCGGCCTCCTCGCAGTACTTTAGCGCCTCTCGCATGCGGCCGGAATGGATCAATGTAATGACCAGGTGTTCGTACAGCGTGGCCAGCTCGGACGGCGGGACCGAGCCGGACAGCGTCCCTATCCCGTCCAGATAGGCGTCTATGGCGTCCGCAGAGCGCCACCCCTTTCTGTACAGGTGCCCCACGTTCTGGTAGGCCTCGGGGTTGGGCCGCATCCGCGCCGCGGTGTACATCACGTCGACGGCCAACTCGTGCCAGCCGGCGTTGATCAGCCCCGCCGCCAGCAGCCAGAACGAGCGGGGGTCGGCGGGGTCCCGCTTCTTGGCCTTTCGGCGCAGGTCCGTTATCGTCCTGTACTTTTGCCGCACCGCTTCGGGCTCGTCATTGCCGGGCTTCCTCAGCCACGTGGCCCTTGCGAAGCTGGCGTAGGCCAGCCTCCACTTGCCCTGCCGGCCGCGTATCCTGCCCCAGTGTTGGTATATGTGCCGGTTCCATGCCAGGTTGGCTCCGGTGAGCCTCTTGTACCTGCGCAGCTCCGCCAGGGCCTCGCCGTACCTGCCGGCCAGCTCCAGCTCCCAGCATAAGGCGTACACCGCGTTGTCCCAGCCGGGGCTTATCGAGACGGACCTGCGGAGGGCCCTTGCGGCCGCCCCGCGCTTCCCCAGCGCCGCGCACGAGACGGCCATCACGTAGTACACCTCGGAATCTTCCACCCCGCCGGAGACGGCCGCCTCAAAGTCGGCCACCGCGGCATCGTAGCGGCGCGCGCCGGCGAGACACAGGCCCCTGTCGGCATAGTCGCGCGGGCCGGCGGGGTCGGCGCCTTCCAGCCTGTCCAAGACCGCGGGCTCTTCCCAGTAGCCCCCGCGTTCAACGACGCTTTTGGCTTCCCGCAGCGCTTTCCGGAACCGTTTTGCCAATGCGTGGGGTATACGGGCCGCCGCTAATATAATGCCCGCGGCGCGCGGCGGAAACGCGCGCATGGCAGCGGGTCGGCCCCGACCCGGTCCGAAATCCGGCGGTCCGAAGTCCGGCCCCGCCGTTTTGGAACACTTCCGCCTCCGACGGCCGCGGCGATCCGCGTTGTCGGCCCCGCCCGGAGTCTAAAACGGATGTCCGCGCCCGAGCCTGTACCATCTGCGCCAGACACTCTTATTAACCAGATACGGGGAAAGCAGGCGTGCTAAGCGGATTGGGCGGTGTGTTCATAATCTTTGCGCTGGCTGCGGCGGCGCTGGCGGCTGCATACGGCCCCGCCCACGCCCAGTCCGCCGACGATCCAGCTACGGTTTACGTGGGCGTGATGACTCCCGGCTCCGCAATTGAGGCGGCGGCCATAGAGCAATCGATAACTGACGTCAACGACATGCTGGCGAACATTGGCGCCGAGTGGCGCTTGGAGGCGGTATATCCCGACGGCGCCACCGGCCTCGCCGAGTTCATCACCATGTACCAGAAGGATGGCGTTATGGCGTTTGTGGGGCCCGGGGACGCGGTCAGCCTTTTGCACGCAAAGGAGGCCATTGCGGACACCGGCTACAACGCCGTATACGTGGGCTGCTGCGTGCCGGCAACGCACCACGGCGTACTGGGAAGCGGCGACAACGTCTTTGTTTTGGCGCCGGACGTGCTGGATCAGGCTGCCGCCGTTGCCGCGGCCATGGAAGCGGCCGGGATAGAGCACGCCATACCAGTGTATTCGGGGGATCTGCAGTCAAGCAGCATGAGGGCGAGCATAGCGGCCCAGTTTGACGGCGTGATGGATTCCGGGGTGCTGGTGTCGCCCCGCGCGCTGGACTATTCCCCGGCGGTCTCTGCCCTGTCGGCCAAGGTCGAGTCGGCCGACGGCAAGGCCGCCGTCCTGGTCCTGGAACCGGATTCCACCGGGGGCCTGATGGCGGCCGGATCCGCCTTGGCCGACGTCGCCTGGTTCGGGACGAGCTCCGAGTCGGGCCTGCCGAGCCTGGACGGCGCCGCGGCGGACTTTGCGGAAAGCGTGGGTTATGCGGTCCCCCAGTTTGGGACCCTGCACGAGCCCCGCCTAATGGTAAACCTGCTCTACACCCAGGAGGCGTGGAGCGCGTACAGCGCGGTCCAGATCGCCGCCTACTCCCTGTCGAATCCGACAGCCGACTTCGTGCCGTTCTTTGGACGGTGGAGCCCCATGCCAGCTCAGGCGCCGCCGATGCCCGACCCGGGAGCGCTGGCCGCGGCGCTGCCCCTGTACGCCGCATCATACAGCAGCGGAACCGACAGCGCCGAGCTGGACGCGGACGGGGGGCTGAAGTCCGCCACGTACCTGCTGTATGGCTTGGCAGACGGAACTTGGGTGAAAGAGGCGGTGTACAACCCGTCGGTAACCTCCATCGTTGGCCGTACAACCAACGGGGCGGTGGGGGACTTTTTGTACCTGTTTGAGTCCACCAACAGGCTGCATGACGTCCATACCGTGGGCGCCCTCCTGCCGCTGAGCGGTTCGCTGGGGGGGCCGGCCGAGCAGCGCCTCACCGCGGCGCGGGTCGCGCTCTCCGTCGCCAACGAGCTCAACGACGGCTATGGCAACGACTGGTACGTGGACCTGCTAATTGAGGACACCCAAACCGATCCCGACGTGACCCTTGAGAAAATAAAGAAGATGGACAGGCTGGGAGTAAAGATGGTGGTGGGCCCCTCGGCAAGCTCCGGCGCCGCCGCCGTACGGGATTATGCCGACGAGAACAACATCGTACTGCTGAGCCCCTCCACCAGCCAGGCCTTGTCGATACCCGGCGACAGCCTTTACCGCGTCAGCCCGCCCAGCATCCACGAGGTGACCGTGCTGACGAACATGCTGGAGCGGGACGGCACGGAGCACGTGGTTGCAATATACAGGCAGGACCTGTGGGGCGACGCCCTGGTAGAGGGCCTGCTGTCCGAGTTTGGCGGAACCATAAACGCGGAGAACGGATACAGCCCCGAGTTGGCCAACAAGGACATACTGGACTACGAGGGAATTGCCGCCGACGTGGCCGAGGACGTCCTGGCCTTGGTGGGGGAGCACGGCGACGGCGCCGTGGCCGTAATGATGATAGGATTCGACGAGTCCGCCGGCATACTGGAGGCGGCCTCGCTCCACCCCGCGCTGGGCTCGGTGCAGTGGTACGGCAGCGCCGGCAACGCGAACCGCCTGGCCATCATTGACAACGACGCGGCGCTTGCCTTTGCCGAGAGCGTGGACTTCAAGGGACCCATCCTGATGATTGACGATGGCATTGCCGCCCAGATCGCGGCCGAATACCTGATAGTGCTGCATGCGGGGGAGCACCTGGACCCATACTCGTACGTCACGTATGACGCCGTGTACACCGCCGGGCTCACCGTGGGCAGGACGGCGGGACTTGACGCCTCGGAGGTGTTGCCAATACTCGGCCCCTCGATCAGCAACACCGTAAATTTCATTGCCGGAGACGGGCTGGACGAGAACGGGGATCTGGCCGGCGCCGACTACGACATTTGGCAGATCAAGGACGGCGGGTGGCAGAACATACTGGTTTACGACTCCGACAGGGAAAAGTTCCTAAGCGAGGTGATCGTGGGGGTGCCGACGCCGTTGTCGGGAATCCACGCCAATTCCTCGCCGCAGCGCACGGCGGTTTATTGGCTGTCCGAGATTGTAACCAACGCGGCGCTTGCCGTCCAGGACGCGGACTGGCGGCTTGTAATGGTGGCTCAGGACACCGCCGGCGATCCCCAAATGGCGCTGGGGGTCGTAAAGTCCATGCACGAGAGGGGCATAAACCTGCTGCTGGGTCCCCCCGACACTGCCAGCCTTGACGCCGTGCGCCAGTATGTGGAGGAAAACGACATGCTCGCCGTTAGCTGCTGCTCGACCGGAACGGGGTTGGCCCTGCCGGACCGCATATTCAGGCTGGTGCCCGACGACACCGGGGAGGCGGAGGCCCTCAACGCGCTCTTTGAGGAGCACTCGACCGGACACTTGGTGATAGCGTACAGGAATGACGCGTTCGGCTCCTCCCTAAGCCAAGCGGTCGCGGAGGCCTTTGGAGGGGGCGCCACGGAGATACCATACGATTCAGGGCTGGCCGACCTTAGGCTGCTGGACTACGGTTCCCTGACCGCCCGGATCGCGGGCGCCGTCCAAGCGGCGGGGGAGCAAGGGGAATACGGCGTGGCCGTCCTTCTGGTCGGGCATGGCGAGTCCGCGGACATAATGGCTTCCGCGTCCGCACACCAGGCACTGGCATCGGTGAAATGGTACGGCACCTCGGGCGTCGCAAAGCAGCTCGCCATAACCGCGAACCCGGCCTCGGCCGCGTTCGCCGAGGCGGTGAACTATGAGGCAACACTCTTCGCGGAGCCGCCGCCTGATCCGTTTGTAGTGGGAGGCCTGGCCAGCGTCCACTTTGTCCCCGACGCGTACACTTACGCCACGCACGACGCGGTGGCGCTGATGGCTGCCGCCGTGGAGGCCGCCGGCAGCGACAACGCCGGCGCCGTTGCAGCGGTTTTGCCGCAGGTGGCAAGCCAGTTTCCTGGAACCTTGGGCAGTTTGGCGCTAAACGCCGACGGCGACTTGGACCAGTACGCCTATGATGTATGGCACGTGCGCAACGGCGCTTGGGAAGTGGCCGCGACGTACCAGCCCGACGAGGGCTTGGTGTACGGCCCCTAGCGCGGTTGCCGGCGTCGCATGGACTCTTGGACAAACCCGGGGGTTTGAACGAGCTGGTCAGACATTTTTGTCTGCGCGAAAGCCGCGCCTAAAACGCACAGTCGCATGCGGCAAGATCCAACATTTTTAGATCTTGCATACTGCCGCCGCGATGCCAAAATTCGGCGTCCGGACACGGCGGCAGGGCCGCGTCGGCCGGGGAGCGGCCAAGCGCGCAGCTCGGCCAAAACGTACAGGCGGTAAAACGTCGGGAGCGTGGCGCCATGTCCGAGACTCGCCGCGGGGCGCACGTCGCCCGTCCGGCGGCCGACCAAGCGCGGGTTCGGGGTATGCCGCCCGGCGGCGTCAGGCGGCCACCGCGCGGGCGGCGGGTTGACGATATCGGCCGGGGGTGAAGGATATCCGCAAGTCGGGCGCGCGGAACAACGGCACGCGTTGGGCCAAACGCGGACCGCCGCGTTGCGGCCACGCCGCGGCGCGATGGGTGCGGGATGTCCTCGGATCCAAACCCGCGCATTCTTTTCGCCGAAAGCCCGCCGGCGGCCCTCATAGAGCGCCCGGACAGCGCCCGGACAGCGCCCGGCGTCCTGGTTCGGCGCCAAAATTCGCCCCGCGGTTTTTTAAAAGCGGTACAATTCGTAGTATGGGGCGGTGTGCCCCATGCTCACCGGGTCCAAGCCCGCAATTTGATCGGGGTTCTCCCGGGCGAACTTGGGGAATGACCGGATCTTGGATCCGCCGATTCCCAGGGAGGCGGCCTCATCGCAGTACTTTAGCGCCTCTCGCATGCGGCCGGCGTTGATCAACGTGGTGACTAGGTGTTCGTACAGCGTGGCCAGCTCGGACGGCCGGACCGAACCGGTCAGCGTCCCTATCCCGTCTATGTAGGCGTCCACGGCGTCCGCAAAGCGCAATTTCTGTCGGTACATGTGCCCCACGTTCTGGTAGGCCTCAGCGTCCGGCCGCATCCGCGCCGCGGTGTACATCACGTCAACGGCCAAGTCGTCCCAGTTGGCGTTAATCAGCCCTCCCGTCAGCAGCCAGAACGAGCGGGGGTCGGCGGGGTCCCACTTCCTGGCCTTTCGGCGCAGGTCCATTATGCGCCTGTATTGTCGCCGCACCGCTTCGGACGCGCCATTGCCGGGTTTCTTCAGCCACGCGGCCCTCACGAAGCCGGCGTAGGCCAGCTTCCACTTCCCCTGCCGGCCGCGGATCCTGCCCCAGTGCTGGTATATGTGCCGGTTCCTTGCAAGGTCCGCGCCTGTGCGCCTCTTGTACCTGCGCAGCTCCGCCAGTGCCTCGCCGTACCTGCCCGCCTTCTCCAGCTCCCAGCATAAGGCGTACACCGCGTTGTCCCAGTCAGGACGCAGCGAGACGGCCTTGCGGAGGGCCCTTATGGCCGCCCCCCGCTTGCCCAGAGCCGAGGACGAGGATGCCAGCGCGTAGTACACCTCGGGATCTTCCACTCCTCCGGATACGGCCGCCTTAAAGTCGGCCATAGCGGCGTCGTAGCGGTGCGCGCCGGCGAGCTGCAGGCCCCTGTCGGCGCGATCCCGGGGGTCGGCAAGGTCCATGCCTTCCAGCCTGTCCAGAACGTCGGGCAAGTCCTGAACGTCTCCCCGTTTGTAGATGTTTTTGGCTTCCCGCAGCGCTTCCCGGAATGGTTCTGCCAACGCACGGTGTTGGCGGACCGCCGTTAATATAATGCCCGCGGCGCGCGGCGACTGCCTAAAATCTTGCAACCCGCCGCCGCGTCGTTTCGGGGCCCGCCACTCCGCAGGGGACGCGCCGGAGCGGGCTCAAGGGGAGGCGCGCGTACGCGCCAAGCCGCCGACGTTATATTGAACGACGAGAATACGGCCATCATGGCCATCATACACGGCTCTTCGGACAGCGAACGCCGCCTGCCCGACAAGATGCCAGGCGAGGTCAAAAGCCTGGACGACATGGCTCAGGCCAGGTCGGATTTGAAACGAAAGCACAGAAACGCGTCCGGGCCGTTCGGCTGGTTTCGGCGCTGGCAGTACGGGCGGCAGATCGACAAGATCGGCCGCGGCATGAAGGATCCGCTGCGGTCGGGCGCGCGGGGGGAAATGTACGCGATCCGGCTGCTCTCGGCCTTGGACGACTCGCACCATGTATTCTGCGATCTGCGCATCGCCCTGCCCAATTGGGTCACCTACAGGGGCCGAAAGAACCTGAAATCGGCCCAGATGGACATGGTTGTGGCATCCCCCAAGGGCGTGTTCATGATAGAGGTGAAGAACTGGAGTGACAGGTACGCCAGCCACCCGGAGTGGAGCCCCCACGAGCAGACCGAGAGGGCCGGACAGGTCCTGTGGACCTCGCTTCAGGACGCGGTGGAGGGCGTGCGGGTCACGCCCGTCCTGCTGTCGGTACGCGGAAACATACCGAAAGACCCAAAATATGATACGGTGCTGGTCTCGGATCCTTCCCGGATAGTGGACCTGTTGAGCGGCCAGCGGGACTCCCTGGCTCCGGCGGACCTGGATCGCATACTGGAGCGGCTGGGCCGCGCGTGATGCGCCCCCGCGCCGCCACCAGGCAAAGGATGCAGCAGGGAGGCCCTCGCCATAAGCGGGCGGGGGATTTGTTCGCCGCATCGCCGCGCACGGCCGGCGGTGCGCCGGATCCCCGCGAATGCTCCCGGGAAACGTTCGCCCGGGGGGCGCTTTCTTGCCAGATGTCGTCTTTGCCCGGAATGCGCCCGCCGCGGGGCGGGCCGCGGGAGTATTGGCCGCCCCGCCGGCGGCGGGGCAGAATATTCTTTTACGCCACGCGATACAATACGGTCCATGCTGCGGAATTGTGGGGTGTTGGCCGCCGTTGCCCTGCCGGTGTTGCTGGCCGGATGCGCGGCACTTGCCGACGGCGGACCGCAGGCCGCCAGCGCGGCGGGCGATGAAGCCCCGGCGCCCTTGCGCCACGTGCCACATGCGCAGTGGACTCCGGCCGATGTGGCCGCGCAACACCCGGATTCGGGCCCCGGCGGGCAGTCTGCCGCGGCCCGGGCCACCATCACCGCCGAAGCGCCCGGCCAGTACCCGCACGGGCCGCGGTTGGTGGCAGTCCCGCTCATAGTAGACCTGACCGGCGACCTCTCGCAGCTGGGCAGGGAGGGCCTTGCGGGAATCCTGATGGCCGCCTCGGACTACAACGGGCTGCTGGCCGCGGCGGGTTCCGACTGGTACCTTGCCTTCTCCATAGCGGACTCGGGCTCGGATCCCGCCAGGTATGCGGCGGCGCTGGACCATGCGGACGCGGGCGTGGTGGTGGGGTGCACCGGCAGCGGCCAGATCTCCGCGGGGTTGGACGTAATGGAGCGGCGCGGCATGGTCATGGTGGCGGCCTGCAGCAGCTCCCCGTACCTGGCAATCCCCGGAGACGGGCTCTTCCGCCTGTACCCGGACGACACCAACGTGGTTCCAATAATGCTGGAGATGCTGGACGACGCGGGCGTCAAGGCCGCCGTGCTGGCCGTGCGCAACGACACCTGGGGAAGCGCCATAGGGGACATGCTGCACGCCCGCCTGGCCGAGAGCGTCACGGTGTCGTACATGCCGGGAACCGACGACTACCCCGGCATAGCAGACCGGCTGGCCGCCGCCGTCGCGCAGTACGTGGACGAATACGGGGCCGCCGGCACCGCCGTCGTTACGGTGGGCTTTGGCGAGACCGCCGACATAATGGCAGAGGCCGCCGGCCGGGACCTTTTGGGGGAAGTGAGGTGGTTCGGCTCCAACGGAAACGCGCGCCATCCGGACATAACCGCCAAGGCCGCCGAGTTCGCCCAGGCGGTCTCGCTGACCGCCCCGATGAACGCGGACCCCGCCGTGCCGGCCCGGATATACGCCTCGGAGCTGCCCCCCGAGGCGGTGCCCCATGCGGTACAGGCCACCATACGCATAGACGACTACGTGCGCCAGTCGTTGCCTGTAGCGTACGCCGCCGCCCCGACCGGGTACGATGCCATGTGGCTGGCGGCCCTGACGCTGGATTCCGTAGGCGGCGCGGATGCGGCCACGTTCGCCGCGGCGTTTCCGGACGTGGCCGCCTTGCACCACGGCACCACCGGCCCGGCCAGGCTCAACGCGGCCGGGGACATGGCCGCGGCCTCCTACGACATATGGGCGGTGTCCGGTGGCCAGTGGGAGTACGTCTCCAGGTATGACGGCCTGGCGGGGGCGTTTTTGTCCGCATCGGACATGGAGCGCCAGGCCGCGGCCATCATGTCCGTCCGCGACATGATACGCGGGTTTGACGCCGACGCGGCCGCCGCCTCGGCCCGGCTGGTGTTGTCCGAGACGCACGGTTACGGGACCGAA
The DNA here is from genome assembly GCA_963665475.2 of Nitrosopumilaceae archaeon. GTDB lineage: Archaea > Thermoproteota > Nitrososphaeria > Nitrososphaerales > Nitrosopumilaceae > VYCS01. Next base: position 45,935 of record CAXXXK010000002.1, read on the forward strand.
GCCTTCGTGGCCAACGACGCCGGCCTCATACTGGCGCATTCCGCCGGCGGCGCGCTGGCGTACGACCCCGCCGGCCTGGCCCGGGCGGCGGAGGGGGCGTCCCAGGGCGGCTCGTGGACGTCTTACGGGTGGCCCGATCCCGATACGGGGGACGTTCGGCCCGCGGTCTGGTGGGTGCGCACGCACGCCGGATACGTGTTCGCCTCGGGGATACACCCCGACGGCTAGGCGCCCGTCCGGCAGCGTTGCGGCCTGCCCGGACGGCCAATTTTTCCGCCAAGGTTAAAATAATGTCTGCTGGGACGCGCCGCCATGGTTGAAGGATATTGCGTTAAATGCAAGAAAAAAGTCACCATTAAGAATCCCGAACAGGTAACCCTGAAGAACGGGCGTCCCGCGGTACGCGGCACCTGCCCGGAGACCGGCTCCACCGTATACCGCATAGGCGCTACACTGTAGGGATTCCAAACCAATATAGGCGGAATTCTACTGCCTTTTGTTCATGAGCGAAGAGTACAAGGCTCTCTTGGACCGCATCCGGGGCAGCCTCAACGACGGCCGGGAATCCTCCCGTTCGCGGTTCGAGCTTCCGCCGGCCGACGTCATGTGGGAGGGGCAGCGCACCTACCTGCGCAACTTCGGCGAGTTTGCCAAGGTGCTGCGGCGCCCCCCGCTCAAGATACTCCAGTACCTGTCCAAGGAGTTTGCCGTTCCCGCCGAGAAGATAGGCGACAAGGCCATGTTCATCGGCAAGCGGGAGCCAGATGACTTTGCGCGACTGTTCAAGATATACCTCCGGGAGTACGTAAAGTGCCCCACCTGCAAGAGCCCGGACACCGGCACGGTCAAGGAGAACCGCATATCCTTCCTGATATGCGAGGCGTGCGGGGCCAAGTCCACCTTGAAGGGCAAGTACGCGTGATGTTCTCGGCCAGGGTCTCCAGCTACGCCGGCCGCGCTATGCTGAACATATGCGACGCTGATCTGCTGGGCCGGGAGCTGTCCGAGGAGGGTTTCTCGGTGAAGATCAGCCCCGCGTATTACGGCGGCAAGATGATGGGCAGCCGGGAGGCCGAGAGGATGCTGGCGTCCTCTTCGATAATAAACATGGCCGGCAGTGACATAGTCTCGTTGTCGACTGCCATGGGCGTGGGGGTGCGGGACGGGGTACGGACGGTCTCGGGCGTCCCGTTCCTTATCGTGTTCAAGATGTAGTGCGGTCCTTTTCGTTATGTTTTGGCGGCCCTCCCGGGGCGGCGCGGGCGCAAGTTGGCCGGCGGGTCAAGCAGCGGCGCCGATCCGGGCGTGCGCGGGCCCGCCGCCAGGGGATGCATTGTGGGGACGGCGCGGGCTCCACGCGTTGCCGCGCAAGAACCCCTCCGTACGCGCGTTTTTATGGAAATAATGCATTAGTGCGGAATGCGCCGATGCACGCAGTATGCCTTGGTTGCCGCGGTTCTGGGCGCGGCGTCTGGGGCACTGGCTGCCGAGGGCGCCTATGCGCAGGACCTGCGATGGTGCGGCCTGGCCGGTATGGGCCTGAGCGGAGCGGACCTGAGCTGGTGCGACTTGACGGAGTCAGACCTGAGCGGAGCGGACCTTCGGGACGCGCTTTTGGCCAACGCGAACTTGGCCCGTGCGGACCTGAGAGGCGCGGACCTGACCGGGGCAAATTTGCGGGACGCATTTCTGGCCAATGCGGATCTGGCCGGGGCTACGCTGGTTGACGCGGACCTTACCAGGATATACCTGCGCGAGGCGAACCTGACCGATGCGGATCTAGTCGGAGCGAGATTGGCCCATGCGTGGATGTACGGGGCAGACCTGACGGGGGCGGATCTATCCGGGATGGACTTGACCGGGGCTATGTTGTCTGGAGCGAGCCTGCGCGAAGCAGACCTAACCGGAGCGGACCTAACTGGGGCGCACTTGGTCTCGGCAGACATGGCCGGAGCGTACCTGATCGGGGCGGATCTGAGGGGCGCGGACCTGACCGAGGCGCGCATGGTCGGGGCAAACCTAATGTTGGCGGACATGACTGGTGCAGAACTGACCAGAGCAAACCTGGCCGGAGCGAGCCTGAGCTATGCCTGGCTGCACGGTGCGGAGCTGATCGGAGCGTACCTGTTTGATGCAAAACTAGTTGGGGCGTGGCTGTCCGGAGCGAGCCTGCGCGGGGCGTACTTGCACGGCGCGGACCTGACCGGGTCGAGCTTGTACGGCGCGGACCTGACCGACGCTGGATTGTACGGCGCGAAACTGCACGGCGCGGACCTGACCGGATCGTCCCTAGTATTGGCGGACCTGATCGGCGCGTATATGGACGATGCGTACCTGTACGGGTGGACCGTGGACGGCGCGCCCATGCTCGGGACGTACGCGCTCAGCGCGTACGTGCGCGGGGCGTACATGTATGCGGTGGACGTGCGCGGGGCGGACGTGGGGGGAAAGGACATGCGCGGGGCCAACCTGACGTATGCGGATCTGACGTATGCGGATCTGACGTATGCGGATCTGACGTATGCGGATCTGACGTATGCGGATCTGACGTATGCGGATCTGACGTATGCGGATCTGACGTATGCGGATCTGACGTATGCGGATCTGACCGGGGCAGACTTGGCCAACGCGCAACTGCGCCACGCGTCATTGGCCGATGCCGACCTGACCGGAGCGAACTTAATCGGCGCGGACCTGACCGGAGCGAACTTAATCGGCGCGGACCTGACCGGAGCGAACCTGACAGAGGCCACTCTGGCCGGGGCGGACCTGAGCGATGCGTCCCTGCGATATGCGGACCTGGCCGGGGCGTGGCTGCCCGGAGCGTACTTGTATCGGGCGGACCTGCGCCATGCGAACTTGGCCCTGGCTAATCTGAATCGAGCCAGCCTGTACGGGGCTGACCTGGACGGGGCTGACCTGGAGGGGGCGTGGATGCCCAACGCGGACCTGCGCGGGGCGGTGTTGGCAGGCGCGGACCTGGCCGGCGCGTGGCTGCGCGGGACGGCGTTGACAGACGCGTACCTGCGCCATGCGGACCTGGCAGGCGCGGACCTGCAGGGGGCCATGCTAATGGGCGCGGACCTGACCGGGGCGAACCTGACCGATGCGAGCCTGCGCCATGCGATTCTGGGTGATGCGAACCTGGCCGGCGCGGACCTGACAGGCGCGGACACGACAGGGGCGAACCGCGATCTGGAGTTTCTGTACCGGTGTATACTGGGCGGACCCGGCGGGGACGACCCCGAACCGTGCGACTCCGGTTAGCGCGGCCCTGCCGTGACCGTATCCGCGGGACCGGATCCGGCGAGGCGACGGCGGTACTACCGCGCCGCGCGGCATGCCAGCCGCGTCCGCCCTCAAGCATTGCCCTTTCCGCCGTGTACTGCGCGTCGCTGCGCGCGTCCGCCTTCAACCCGCGCTTTCGCCGCGTCGGCCCCCGGCCCACATGATCCACGCCGCCGTGCCCGCCCGGCTGCACGGTTGGGCCTCCAGAACGGCTTGCTTTTAAGCCGGGAGGCGGCCTAATCCCCATGGACGACGCGGACGCCGACTTTGAGGAGATCTCCAAATATGACGCGCTTGACCCGTCCCAGGCGTCCCGGCTGGACGCGCGGCTGCGCTCCAAGGCTCCCCGCTGGCGCCCCCAGGACGGCTTCAAGGGGCGCAAGACAATGAACGAGGTGCTGGACCGGCCCACCGCCATGACGCTCTACAAGATGATAACGGCGGGGGTCATATCCGGCGTGGAGGGGGCGGTGGGCGCCGGCAAGGAGTCGCTGCTGTTCCGGGGCGTCCGCGAGGGGAAGGACGACTTGGCCCTCAAGGTATACCTGATATCCACGTCCAACTTCAAGAAGCGCACCGAGTACATCCAGGGGGATCCCCGCTTCTCGCGGTTCCGCCGAAAGACGCGGGACATCGTGTACCTGTGGGCCCGCAAGGAGTTCCGCAACCTGCGCCAGTCCTTTGACGCCGGGGTGCCGGTCCCAAAGCCCGTCAAGGTGGCCAACAACGTTCTGGTAATGGAGTTCGTGGGGGAGGGCGGCCGGCCCGCCCCGCTGCTGCTGCACAGCCCCGTCAACGAGGAAGACTATAAGGCGGCCATATCCATGATCCGTACAATGTACTCCAAGGCGCGCCTGGTGCACGGCGACTTTTCCGCGTACAACATCTTCAAGCGCGACGGGGGCCTGGTGCTGTTCGACCTGGGCTCGGCGGTGGACCGGCGGCATCCGAGCGCCGGGGGGTTCCTCCGCAGGGACATAAACAACATCAACCACTTCTTCAAGCGCCGGGGGGTGCGCGTGCGAAAGGCGGCCGACATACTGGGTGGCATGCAATGATCTACTCAAAGACGGTACGCATACCACGCGACCGCATCGGGGCCCTGATAGGCCGAAAGGGCGGCACCAAGAGGGCCGTCGAGGAGGCGTGCGGCGTAAACATTACGGTGGACAGCGGCAGCGGCGAGGTGACCGTAGAGTCCTCCGGCGAGGCCCTCTTGGAGGCGCACCCCTTCAAGGCGGTCGAGATGGTGACCGCCATCGGGAGGGGCTTCTCGGAGAGGAACGCCATGCTGCTGGTCGACGACGCCTTCCGGCTGCACATACTGGACCTGCGGAAGTTCGCCGGCAAGTCCGGCTCCTCGCTGGAGCGCGTGCGGGGCCGCATAATAGGCGAGGGGGGCAGGGCCCGCCGGACGCTGGAGCAGCTGAGCCGCAGCAAGATATCGGTGTACGGCAAGACCGTCTCTGTCATAACCAAGGGAGACCGGCTCCGCGCCGTGGTCTCGGCCATCGACACCATACTGTCCGGCAGGATGCACGCGGTAGCCTACGGGCGCCTGGAGGCGGCCAACCGCCGGGCCCGGCAGGAGAGGATGATGCTCTGGAAGGATCAGCGCCTGGACGGCTTGGACGACTGAAGGCATTTTATACCGTATCATAAACGGGATCACCATGAGAGAGGTGCGGCATGTCGGCCCCTGAGCGGTTCAACCAGATATCGCCCAGCGAGTTCTTTTACCGCAACCGCGACCTGGCCGGGTTCAGCAACCCCACCCGCTCGCTGTACACGGCGGTGCGCGAGTTCGTGGAGAACTCCCTGGACGCCTGCGACCAGGCAGGCACGCTTCCCAACGTCCGGCTTGTTATAGCGCCCGAGGACCCCGGCGCCAAGGACCCCCGCACCTACACCCTTACGGTGCGGGACAACGGGCCCGGGGTGGCCGAGGACCACGTCCCCCTGGCGTTCGGGACGGTGCTGTACGGATCAAAGTTCGGCCTCAAGCAGGCGCGGGGCATGTTCGGGCTGGGGGCCACCATGGCCATCCTGTACGGCCAGATAACCACCAACAGGCCGGTGCGCGTCTCCAGCTGCGCCGACGGAAAGACGCGGCACACCTTCGAGATACTGCTGGACATCCAGAAGAACGAGCCGGTGATACTCAAGCACACCAAGACCCGCTCCCGGAAGCGGGGGCTGACGGTCAGCATATCGCTGGAGGGGGACTACTCCAAGGCCGGCGTAAAGATCCGGGACTACGTCTACCAGACGTCGCTGATCACGCCGTACGCCACCATCACGTTTGAGGACCCCAAGGAGAACACGTACCGGTACGGCCGCATAATCAAGAGCATGCCCCCGCCGCCCACCGTGATAGAACCGCACCCGCACGGGGTGGACGTGGAGACCATCCGCCGGATGATCGTCGAGTCGCGGCGCGACCATATGCTGCTCGCCGACGACGCCCCCGCCCGGCTCGCAAAGGCCCTGAACCTGAAGAGCGACGACGCCGGGTACGACGTGGTGGCCAGCCGCGTCTCGAAGCGGTGGAAGAGGCTGCCGGCCGCGGCGCGGCTTCCCGCCGCCCTGGCCGCGGCGCTGCGGTGCTCCCCCCGGGACCTGTCGCGCGTCGTGGTATACGACATAGACGCCGACAAGGACGCCGTCACGTACGGCAACGGCGCAGCAGATGCGGCGCAGACCGCCTCGTTCGATGCGGAGCAGCCGTACTACGCGTACCTGAAGGGCGTGGCCGCCGGCGAGCCGCTCAAGTCTTTCCTTACGGGACGGTTCCAGAGGGTGGGGCCCAAGACCGCCGAGAACTTTACCGCGTTCTCCGGCATAAAGCCGGAGAGGCGCATAGGCACGCTGGACAACCAGGAACTGGTGCAGCTGAGCGACTCGCTGCAGACGTTCGGCGAGTTCCTGTCGCCGGATCCCTCGTGCCTGGCCCCGCTGGGCGAGGAGCCGCTCCGGCGTGGCATGGAAAAGTTCTTCGAGCCGGACTTTTTGGCGGTGGTGGCGCGGCGCGCCTCGGCGTACTCGGGGTTCCCCTTCGTGGTGGAGATGGGGATAGCGTACGGCGGGGGCATACGGACCAGGGGAATCAAGGCGTACCGGTTCGCCAACCGCATACCGTTGTTGTACGACGAGGGCAGCGACGTGGTGCTAAAAGTGATACACGACATCGACTGGAGCCGCTACAAGGTGAAGGGCGAGCCCCCGCTGGTCGTGGCGTCGCACATATGCTCCACCAGGATACCCTACAAGACCGTCGGCAAGGAGAACGTGGCCGACCGCCCCGAGATAGAGCGGGAGCTGCGGCTCGCTATGCAGTTCCTGGCGCGCAAGCTCTCCTCGTTCATGTCGAGGCGCGGCAAGGCCGAGGCCGCCAAGAAGCGGGCCAACCTGTACGCAAAGTACTTTCCGCTGATATCGCAGTTCTGCACCGAGCTGGCCGGCCGCGACGCGCCGCCCAAATATTCGGCGCTGCTGCGGGAGGAGAAGGATGGCTAAGCAGGACAGCCGCGCCGCCAAGAAGCAGAAGGACATACTGAACGTTCTCCGCAAGCACGGCTCCCGCATATACGACGAGATTGACAGCGGCAAGTTCCCCGGGTTTGAGATACCCAGCAGGTCCGTCCGCAACATAGTGTACGACCCCAAGCTGCGCCAGTACGTGCTGGGCAAGACGGCGTCGACGCGCAGCTCCAAGAACGCCTCGCAGCTGCGCTCGTTCACGCAGCTGATGTGGCTGGCCTTCTTCGCCAACAGGCTCACCCAGGAGAAAAAGTCCTCCACGCTGCGGGACGTCTACTACTCCTCGCAGGCGTTCGCGGTGGACTTTGACGACCAGTCCGAGTCGGACCACATTATAGTGGACCTGGAGGCGGTGCTGTCCCGGCCCCGGGAGGCGATGCACATCTTTCCGGAGGAGCGCAGCTCCGTATTCGGCGACCTGAACATCGAGTATACCGTCCCCGGGTACGAGGGCCAGCGGATGAACCTCTCCAACCACCCCGACGGCTACGCCATAGGGCCCAGCCTGACCAGCGCCGAGCTGGTCGACACCGGCGCCGAGCTGGTCATAGCCATAGAGAAGGGCGGCCTCTTCACCAGGTTCGTGGAAGAGCAGGTGGACAAGAAGTTCAAGGCGATAATAGTGGACACCGGCGGGCAGGCGCCCCGCTCCACCCGGACCCTGCTGAAGCGGCTCCACGAGGAGCTCTCCCTGCCGGTCATCATACTGACCGACGGCGACGTGTACGGGGAGCACATAGCCATGGTGATAAAGTCCGGCTCGGCCAACGCCGCCCACCTGCGCGAGCTTACGGTCCCCGACGCCAAGTGGGTGGGGGTGTGGGCGTCGGACATAGAGCGGTTTGACTTGCCCACCATACCAATGACCGACTCGGACATAAAGCGCTGCCACGACCTCAAGAAGGACCCACGCTACTCCCAGGGCATATGGAAGAGGGAGCTGGACGTCTTCCTGAAGATGAAGAGAAAGGCCGAGCTGGAGGCGTTCTCCAAGTACGGCCTGACCAACATTACGGACAGCTACCTGCCGCAGAAGATAGAGCTGGCCCGCAGCCTCTAGCGTTCATTCAGTTGATCCGGAGGGTCAGCACGCCGTTTCTGTACTTGAAGTCGGTTATCTGCATCCTCTCCGCGCCGGATATGGGGACCTCCCGGGAGAAGCCGCCGTTCCCCCTCAGGTACAGTATGCTGTCCACCAGGCGCACCACGATCTTGTTCTCGGGGCCCGGCACTTCCGCCACGAAGACGAACCCGCCGTTGTCCTGGATGAGGTCGTACATCCAGTTCTTGGTCTCCGGCTCCCGGGGGATGAACTTGGCGGTCTGCGAGAGTATGATTTTTTTGATCACACGGGCCCAGAATATCATGCTGACCGCCGCTATGCCTATGAGGATGAAGTTGACGTTGTTGTTCCCCTGCGCGGACATCAGGTACAGTATCCCGAGAAATACAATGATCACCACCGGGACGATCTGCGTCACGGCCTTCTCGTTGTATGCGGGCTTGTAGGTGGCCACCGCGGATGCGTCCCACGCCGCCAATATTTTAGTTGCGCAAGGCCCAGCCGCCGGCACGCCGAATAGGTGGCGTTTTTATTGCGCCCGGGCGTCGGCGGGCCGATGGCCGGGCTTACGTTTCGCGACATGATGGTGAAGGGAAGCGCCCTGGGCGCGGTGATAGCGGTTCCCACCGTGGCCGTGTTCCTGGGGCTTTGGTACGCGACCGGCGACCTGCTGGTGCCGGCGGTGGCCGGGGCGGTGGTGCACTTCGCGGCGCTGCTGTTCGCGTTCCGGCTGGCCAAGCGCATACTGGTCAGCGGGGGGTCCGGGAAGTGAGGCCCGCGGTACGGCGCTCCCTGGTGGACGAGGTGGGGCTGACCGAAGAGCAGGCCGACGTGTACCTGCTGGTCAACGTGGAGGGCAGGATGGATCCCGCCCGGATGGCGGCCCGCCTGGGCGTGGACGCGGGGCCCGCGCGCCGCACCGCCGACTCGCTGGTGGAGCTGGGCGGCTTCATCAAGTACAACGACACGCAATACGAGGCCATGCACCCGCGCTTCACGGCGGTCAACATGTACAGGAGGGCATGCGAGCGGCGGGGAGTTGAATTTGGCCGCAACGACGCCGTGGACGGCATAGGCCTGGCGCTGGAGCAGCCGTACGACGATGCAAGGACAAATAAGGACGGCGGGGCGTTCCGGTGACATGGACCGGGAGTCCTGCCGCCGCCACCAGCCGGTGTACTTTGGGGTCATAAACATAAACGTCAACGAGAGGACCATAGGATCGGTGGACGTGTGGAGGTGCGGCGTCTGCAAGAAGCGGTTCTGCGAGGAGAAGCAGCTGGGGATAGAGGACATAGCCGAAGTGGTGGGCATGCCCCGCATCGGCCCCGGCGAGAAGTGGGCCGTCCTGGTCTCCAAGCTGCAGAAGGGCAAGGACCGCTGGTCGCTGGTCCGCCTCCCCCGGGAGGGCCACGTAGCGCACGAGCGCATAGACGAGAAGGTGGTGCAGCTGCCGGTGCGCGACTACGCGGTGGACGAGGATGGCTACTGGAGCTTTCTGGTGGACGACCACGTCAACGAGGCGGTGGAGATATGATGGACATGAGCGTGAACGTCGACTCGGTGGACGGCAACCAGATGGCCGCCAAGATAACGGGCCGGTTCGAGATGGACGGCAACTCGTTTGGCTTTTCGGCCATCGCCTTTGGCCGCATCGGCGGCCAAAACATAGGCGCCAAGCTGGCCGACGACACGGTATCCGAGCTCCGCTCCATGGGGTACGACCCAGAGGAGATCATAGACGCGCTACAGCTCAACCTGGTGCGGGGAAACCTGAACCTGCCCCCGGGCCTGAAGAGGGAGAGCTTCGCCGACGGCCCGCCCTAGAGGGTGGCCTCGTCCAGCGCCTTGCCGCACCGGCACGATCTTTGGGACGGTATGTTGCGTATGGTGGCCGAGAGAAGGTTCCTGAACGCCAGGGCGTTCCTTGCCAGGGTGCGGGAGACCTCCTTGGCGGTCACCGGCTTTTGGGCCCAGACGTCGTAATCGGTAACCATGGATATGCAGACGTAGCACATGCGCGCCTCACGGGCCAGCTGGCACTCGGGGACCAGGGTCATGCCAATGATGTCGGCGCCCAAGCCCCGGTACATGTTGGACTCGGCCTTGGTGGAGAAGCGGGGCCCCTCTATGCAGACGTAGGTGCAGTTGGCGTGGAGCGTCTTTCCGGCAGACGAGCGGCGCACGCTGTCCTGCAGCTCCGGGCAGAACGGGTCCGCCATGGAGATGTGTATGACGTTTCCCGGCTCGGTGAACGAGCCGACCCTGGTCCGGGTGTTGTCTATGAACTGGTCGGGCAGGGCCATGTGGCCGGGCTCTATCCTCTCCCTGAGGCTGCCCACCGCCGAGGCGGATATGATCCTGGTGGCTCCCATGTCGGCGAGCGCCCATACGTTTGCCCTGTAGTTGATCTGGTGCGGCGCCAGGGAGTGGTCCTTGCCGTGCCGGGCCAAAAACCCGATCCTCCGGCCCTCGTAGGTGCCCCGGGTTATGGTGGCCGAAGGCGCCCCAAACTTGGTGGCCGTGCGTATCTCCTCGGCGTTCTTCAGCATCGCCGAGCTGTAGACGCCGGTCCCGCCTATGACCCCTATCTCTATGTCCCTCATGGGTAGTCCACCAGGCTCTCCACTTTATACCGTTCTATCTTGCCGCGGCCCCCAAGGCCGCCCAGCTCTATGATGAAGGCCATTCCGGCCACCTCGGCGCCCACGTCCTCCACCAGGCGCGCCGCCGCCGCGGCCGTTCCGCCGGTGGCCAGCAGGTCATCGCATACAAGCACGCGGGCGTCCTCCTTCAGCGCGTCGCTTCTAATCTCGATTGTGGCGCTCCCGTACTCCAGGTCGTACGACCGGCGCCGAGTCTCCCCCGGTGTCTTGCCCGCCTTTCTTATCATTACCATGCCCTTGCCGTACCTGACGGCCATGAGCGTGCCCAGGACGAACCCCCTGGACTCTATGCCGGCCACCGCGTCTATGCCGTCGGCCGGAAACCTCTTCTCCAACTCGTCGGCCATGTACGTCAGGGCGGCGGGGTCCCTTATGACCGGGGCGAAGTCGCGGAACAGGATGCCCGGCTTTGGGAAATCCGGATGTTCGGATATTATCTTTCGCAGGTCCACGGTTACCGACCGTGCGGCGGGTGTTAAAATCATTTCCAAACCACCGCCCGGTTTTGCCGCAAGCCCCGCCGGCGGGGTTTTCTCGACATCCCGCCGGTTGAAAGTAAGGCCTGCCGCCGGCCCGGCCGCCGTCGTATGTTGTAGCCGCGGAAGGCAATCTTCGGGCGGCCTGCGCTCCCAAGATTACTCAAGACCGGCTTTGGGACGCCGCGACGCGGCTCCGTCCGTGCTTCCGACGGGGCGGGCGCGCCCGCGACGGCGCTGGCCCGTCGATTGCCGCCGCGGCGTGCGCAAAATACGGAAGACGCCGCCACCAGATTTTGCAAAGCCCGGTTGCAGTCGGCGTCGTATCGCGCGCAGCGTCGGCCAGGGCAGACGACCGGCGGTGCCGCTTGCGTAAACCGGGGGCCGGCCGTACCGGCACGCGTGAAACGCGTGCGCCCCCCGTTGTCCGCAACGGGCATTTTGGGGCAACGCGCGCCGCCTGCCGGCAAACCATATGGCGACCAGCGAAATTGCCGGGCGCTTCCCGCGGCTACCGGACGTACACGTACGTGTAGCTGGCCGACTCGGATCCGGCCTCCACGGTTATGGTGTACGTGCCGGGCACCACTATGTTCCACGGGAGGTGCCCCGAACCGGTGCTGGTCACGTACGCGCGTTGCGGCTCGACCACGGGCGCGCCGCCCTCGCTTATGGTTACGGTGACGTACTCCTGAACGACCCCGGATATAATGATGGTGGGCTTGCCGCGCGAGTCGTCCACCCTGACGGCCAGGCCGTCGTCGGCCTTTTCGACCACCAGCAGTTCGACCACGTCGGAGTTGGGCCCGCTGGTGGCCTTTACGGTCCACACGCCGCTCTCGGCGTCAAGCGGTATGCGGAGGCGCTGCTCGTTCAGCATGCCGGTCTTGTCCACCAGCGTCTCGACCGTCTGGACCGCGTTGCCGCCGGGGTCTATCAGGGCTATGGTAAGCACCACGTTGCCGTTTGCCGTGCCGGTGACCCGCACCGTGTCCCCGGGGTTGCGGTCCGCCCTGACCGTTATCTCCAGAATCGAAGAGCTCGTCGACAGGCCCACGCCGAACTCCTGGTTGTCCTGAACGGTTCCGCTCTGCACTATGGCGGTGTACACCCCCGACGAGAACTTGCCTATGTCCAGGCTGTACATCGCCAGGCCGTCCTGCTGCAGCGTGGCGTTGCCCCGGTGCACCACCAGGTCAGAGTCGTCCAGCACCAGTATGACCACGCCGTCGCCCGGCATGCCCGCTATCACTATGTTGGGCGTCTCGGTGGACAGGTAGTTTGCCTTGTCGAGGCTGATCAGGGTCGGCCTCTCGACGACGGTGCCGAGTCCGGCGTATACGAACTCGCGCTCGGCGCCTTGGGACGCCATGAGGGTGTAGGTGCCCTTGCGCGAGGTCGGGTCGGTGGCGAACTGCCAGGACACCAGCCCGTCCGGACCCACGGTCCAGCTGTCCAGCGCCAGCTCGGCGCCGCCGGGGTCCTGGAGTATCACGTCTATGTCGACGCCGGGCATGGCCGTCCCGTTGAAGACTATGGCGTCGCCCGGCTGGAATATGGTCCGGATGGGCTTTAGCGTTATGACCTTGCTGGTCTCCACCATCCATTTGATCTCCGCGGTCTGCTCGCCGTCGTCTATCGTGGCGGTGTACTCCCCCAGCGGGGCGTCCAGCGGTATGATGATGCCGTCGGGCATGCTCCAGCTTCCGTTGTAGATGGACGTCATGGTCTTGAACGACACGATCTCGCCCCCGGGCCCGTATATTCCCAGAACCAGCGCGTTCAGGGGGGAGGTGGTTCCCGACACGCTTATGCGGTCGCCCCGCTTGTACGTCGCCTCCAGCGGGTCCACGTCCAGGCCTCCGCCCGTACGGCTGCCCAGCGACTCTTCCGCGAGCCTTATGCTGATGCTCACCGTCTTGTCCGCGTCGTCGGACACCGCAAAGTCGACCCGGCCGCTCAGGGAATCCGGCACGGTCCTGGTGGCCACAAAACCGCCCGAGGCGTCCGTCGTAATTTGCCCCACCTCGTTTCCCCCTATGGAGATATCCAGCTCCCGAACCGGCTCAAATCCGCTTCCCACCACCCTGATGGCGTACCCGGGGGCCGGCTTGGCGGGCACCGTGTAGAACTCCGACGCGGGCAGTATGGCGGGCACCGGCTCGTCCGGCTCGGCGTCCGGCTGGCCGGTTTCGCCGCCCGGCCGGGCCTCCGGCTCGTCGGGCTTCTCCGGCGAGAGTAGCCACCCCCTCTGGACCTCGGCGCCGCCCCGGGAGGCCGACCAGTATACCTGGGGCATGTCTCCGGTTATCCTGATGCCCAGCTTGACGGCCTCGCCGTCCTCCAGCACGTTCCCGCGCAGTATTACCGTCTCGGAGTCGGCGTCGACGGTCCAGCCGGGATCCGCCGCCCAGCCGGATATCGTCGCTCCGTTCGGCTCAAACCACACTATTATGCCGTCCAGGGACGCCCCCGAGGCGGTGAATGTGGCCAGTACGCTGCCGCCCAGCTCCTCCACGCCCACGTCCACCTGGGCCGACGCGTCGGACGCGGCGCCCGCGGCCAGCGCCGCCAAGGCCGCCAAATGGGCTGCGGCGACCGCTCCGGTATGCATGGCGTGGGAGGGGGGCCACCCGCAATTAAATATTGATAGCCGCGGCTCCCGAAAGGGCGGGCCCCGCGTCGGCCCGGCGCGCCCGGCCGCGGCATCCTGTTTGGGGCGGCGCCCCGGCGAGTTCCGGCATGCGGTGCAGCGCAGGGCGAAAGGCCGGCGCGTTCAAACGGCATCAACCATGCGTGGCGGTGACCGGCCGCGTGCGGCCCCCCGAGATGTCCCGTGGGCCGGGATGGCTGCCTCCCGCCGGATCTGTCATGTGGCCTAAATCCGTCCTTTTCAGATCCATCAGGAAGGCGTCGCGCTTCTTGTCGTCGTTGATGTCCAGATAGTATTTGAACCCGTAGTTGGCGTAAAAGTCCCTGACTCCTTGATCGTCCCGCGGATTCAGCATCGCGTACCTGCATCCGATCCGTCGTTCCATCTTGCGCATGACGTGGAATGCCAGATTCAGCAGGCGTGTGCCGATCCGCTGCTGGCAAAAATTTTTGTGAACGGCCAGGTGGCTTATCAACAACGCCGGAATGTTGCCGTTGATCTCTTTTGCCCTGATTTCGTCCGTCGCGTCGTGCTTGAGGTGCGCCATTGCGAGCGTAACGTAGCCGACCACCTTGTCGCCGCGTTTTGCAACGTACATGCTGACCAATCTCTCCTGGACGTCATACTGGCCTTGTATGCGGTAATAGTCCGTAAATTCTTTCACGCTTGACTCAAAGATATCGTCAAATGTGCTATCCTCCTTCACCATGTCAAAGATCATGCTGTCGTTGGCGGGTTGTGGTTTATCCGACATCTCTAGAACTTAAAAATCCACCATGCGGGATATTTCATCCACGCCTTCGCGTATCTTTGCCATCTTTGCCTTTTCCTCCTCGGTCATCGGCCGGGCCATGTCTTTTTGGAGCTTGTTCCACTGACGGTCATCAAACGGCTTGACATCTCGCAACATGATACTAGTAGGATGTGTGGACGTATAAACTTCCCGAATACGGCAGGAAGCGACCAAGTACATTTTGACGCTGGAATTTCGTGGGTATGTGGTGCGTCGGGCACGACCCGTGCCCTCCCGACGTCCGCCAAATGGGCCGCCACGCAGTAGCCGGTGGGATTTGCCGGTGGGGGGAATCCGCACGTTTAGATCCTGGAACGTCCCCGGGGTCCCCGCGGCGGCGGCCATGGCGGCAAAACCCGGCGGGGATGCGGGAGCGGCGGCCCGCTCGCTTGGGTTTGGCCGCATCGCGCCTGCTTGCGGCTACGCCGTTTGGCCGCGGTTTTGCGGCACGCTCCCGCATGCGCCGGCGGCGCGGCGCGCGCCGGCTCCAACGAAGATCCGGCGCCCCGCCAAAGCGAACGCCCACGCGGCAAAGCGCCTCTCGGTCGCAGGGCGGGACGCGCCGAGCGGTACGCAAGCCCCGAACCAGCCGAGACTGGAAAGGCGCAATGCAAAGGGGCAAGGGCAAACCCGCCGTCGGCAGGGGCGCCAAAAGCCCTCCGCGCCGGTGCGGATGCCCCCGTCCGAACCCGCGCCGGCCGGGTCGGGCCGCGTCTGGGCATCGGGAATATGCGTGGCGGGACCGGACTCGCCAAAAGCCGTATCTAAACCGCGGCGCCAACCATGCGTCATTTTGGGAGGGGCCGCAGCCGCCTCAGGCGTCCGGGGAGCTGATCTGGTACTGGCGTATGCGCTCGGCTATCGTCCTGTACAGCGCCCGGAAGCTGTCCCGGGTGGTCTCGCTGAGGAATCCGGCCTCGCCGGTGGCTATCTTGCCGCAGATGTACCTCGTTATGTCCTCGCCGTCGAACTTGCCCCATCCGTCCGCGTCGTGGTCCTCCCAGACGTCGGCGAGGCCCTCCACGATTCCGTAGTCTGCCACGTCGTCCCGGCCCCCCAGGTCGTCCACGGTCAGGTCCTTGTAGCCTTCCCGCCGCAGTTTCACCCCGTACGTCTGGTTCACCGCGTACAGGTAGTCCGCGGGGACGATGTAGTCCTCTATCGACTTTAGCCTCCTGCCGTCGCTCTCGTACGGTATGGTCTGCGTCTCGGCGAACCCGCTCTGGACCAGCCGGCCGTGTATGTGCCTAGACTCGGCGGTGTCGTCCAGCAGGACGAACGTCCTGTAGCCGTGGTTCCTGTAGAACGTGGCCAGCGGCAGGACGGCGTCCTTTGAGTGGCTGGCCACCACGTTGAGCGGGTTCATGGATATGGGGTCCTCCAGAAACTTGTCGAAGGCGTTGAGGTACATCGCGTCTGACATCGTCTCCACTATTATGACCGGGCGGGAGTTGATGCCCATGCTGCTGTCGGTTATGGACTGGACCAGGCCCCGGGAGAGGCCGTACAGTATCGGGGTGAGCGTCTTGTCATCGGCGTTCCAGTAGTCGTAGAATATCTTGCTGAGGTGGCGCCGCCGGTCCAGCTCCACGACCACACCCGTTGATGATGGGTGTGTCCTGCCAGTATATACCACCGCGCAGAATTTAGATCCCTGGACTTTTGGAGCGTTCTTGCAGATCCCGCGTGGTTTGGATCTACGGGCGGGACAGGGGTATATGGCCCGCGCCGCGTTGGGCGCCGCCCCATATTGCCACTACCGAAAAGTATCTTGATCTCCAAGTTTCCGTAACGCGTAATGGAAGAGAAACAGAAACCGAAACGGGACCAGAAGGCGTACGGGTTGTACGACAAGCCGTACGGCGAGTATCCGCTGGACATGCTCGTCGTCATACTCATGGACATCGTGGAACAGTTGGGAGACCCGTACACCCTGAAACCCTGCGTGAACGGGGTCAGGGGCTACTCCCCCAAGGTCATGGCAGTAGTCGTGGCCCTGGGCGAGCGCTGGAACGGCGGCTACCGCCGGACGTCGGCGAACCTGAGATCGCACGGAGAGCTGCTCAAGCGGCTGGGGCTGCCGCGCGCGCCCTCAAAGAGCGCCATATGCGCCGCGTGCAAGAGGATACCCGAATCGTACATGCACGAGCTGAACGGCATCGTAACGGCGGGCATAGTGCCGCACGACGTGGCCGGGGACAGCACGGGCATGTCGAACCGCCGCAAGGTGGCGTGGTTTGACGTCCGGGCGGACAGCGCCAAGACCAAGAGGGGCTGGATCAAGCTCCATACGCTGATCGACGTGGCCACCAGGGTCGTGCCACTGATGAAAGTGACCGAGGGGTCCGCCGGAGACTTGCCGCCCATGCGGGAAATGCTGGAGTTGTTCAAGGGCGCCGACGGAGACGCCACCTTTGATTCGGCCTACCTGTCCAGGAAGATGTGCACCAAACTGGCGGCCCTCGGAATGACCCCCTTTGTCCACCCAAAGTCGAACACCACGAGCAAATCCAAGGGGAGCCACGCGTGGAAGATGATGGTGGAGATGTACCAGAACAGCAAGGAGAAGTTTGACGGCCGGTACCACAAGCGCAGCATAGCGGAGGCGGTGTATGCGGCCATAAAGGCAATGTACGGCAACGCCCTGCGCACGCGAATCATGCGAACCCAGACCACCGAGGCCATGATGCACGCCATGGTATAGTGCGCAACGTCGAGATGGTAACCCGAATCAACATTGAGTCCGGATCCCTGAACGAAGAGCGGATCCGGACCGCGATAGCCTGCTGATACCACACGGCAGGTTACGACATCGTGGGGGAGGCTGCGCACCATATTTCAAAATTGTGGCGGGTTTGGTCCGTCCCGACGATTTCGGCCGGGACGGGGCCGTCCATTTTTGGATCCCTGCGAAAATATCCCACCAAATGTATATGATCCGAGGATCCGATACGGGCTATATCTTGGCAGGACACACCCGTTGATGATTGACTGTTTAAATAGTGGGGGAGAGGTGGTACATTAGTGAAAAGAGGAATAAAGATAGCCGCCACCGCCTCCATTGCGATTGCGGTCATTGTCATCGCATCGACGGTCGGCAGCGCGGCGCTTATCCCGCCCCCAATGGCGACGCCGGATTGGGAGATAGAAAACCTGAAGGCAACGCCCAACCACGTTGACAAGAATATCAAAGTAGAATGGGACGCGGTTTCCTCTACCAGTCTGGTAACCGTGGACGGTTATCGCGTGCAGTATTGGCAGGGTTCAGCAAGCCCGACAATAGCATACGCCACCACTAATTCGTGGACGCACTCCAATCCTACGGTTGATGTGACGTACAAGTACCGGGTGTCTACCGACATAAGCAGCGGAGTTGACGGTCCGTTCTCAGATCCCGTGTCTGCAACGGTGAGAACGCTGCCCGCGGTATCGAGCGGAACGTTTGACGAGTCAACCAACACCGTAACGCTGACGGCAACACAAGGCCTACAGAGCGCAAACGCCACCAACGTGTGCGTGCACAACACGATTCAGGTTGCTGAAAATACTTACGAATGGCTTGACCGCTGCGGAAGCTCTGCCACCGTGTCGGGTTCCACCGCCACCGTGACGATTGTCGGGGAATACGGGAACTTCACCATGACTTCCGAAAGCATAATCGTTGGCCCTAACGCAATTCAAAACACGAATGGTTTGTGGAACGGAGTGGGCCAAGAGATATCACTGCATCCTTAGAGTGTTTACGCGTTTTTTCGAATATGGCCGCCCGGAGGGGGGCCGCGCCTGCCCCGGCGCCAAACGCGGGGCGCCGACCCCGGCGGCGTATTCCACGCCGAAAACGATGCGGCGCCAGCGCGCCAAAGCCCAACCTCGGGCCGTTGCGGCCACGCGCCCCGGCCTGCCACGCGCCGCGCCGCGGCGAAAACCCGGCGAGTCGGGGAATCGGGAAGATACATGGCAGGACTCGTCAAAAGATGTAGCCAGGCCTCAACCGCCGCGCCCCCTCGGAGGGGCCGCAGCCGCCTCAGGCGTCCGGGGGGCTGATCTGGTACTGGCGTATGCGCTCGGCTATCGTCCTGTACAGCGCCCGGAAGCTGTCCCGGGTGGTCTCGCTGAGGAATCCGGCCTCGCCGGTGGCTATCTTGCCGCAGATGTACCTCGTTATGTCCTCGCCGTCGAACTTGCCCCATCCGTCCGCGTCGTGGTCCTCCCAGACGTCTGCGAGGCCCTCCACGATTCCGTAGTCTGCCACGTCGTCCCGGCCCCCCAGGTCGTCCACGGTCAGGTCCTTGTAGCCTTCCCGCCGCAGTTTCACCCCGTACGTCTGGTTCACCGCGTACAGGTAGTCCGCGGGGACGATGTAGTCCTCTATCGACTTTAGCCTCCTGCCGTCGCTCTCGTACGGTATGGTCTGCGTCTCGGCGAACCCGCTCTGGACCAGCCGGCCGTGTATGTGCCTGGACTCGGCGGTGTCGTCCAGCAGGACGAACGTCCTGTAGCCGTGGTTCCTGTAGAACGTGGCCAGCGGCAGGACGGCGTCCTTCGAGTGGCTGGCCACCACGTTGAGCGGGTTCATGGATATGTTGGGGTCCTCCAGAAACTTGTCGAAGGCGTTGAGGTACATCGCGTCTGACATCGTCTCCACTATTATGACCGGGCGGGAGTTGATGCCCATGCTGCTGTCGGTTATGGACTGGACCAGGCCCCGGGAGAGGCCGTACAGTATCGGGGTGAGCGTCTTGTCATCGGCGTTCCAGTAGTCGTAGAATATCTTGCTAAGGTGGCGCCGCCGGTCCAGCTCCACGACCAGCAGGTTGCCCGGGTTGTAGTCGAATATCATGAACGGGGAGTGGGTGGCGTACAGCACCTGGTTGGATCCGGCCAGGTCTTTCAGCAGGTCGGCGATTCCCATCTGCTGGGTGGGGTGGAGGTTGCGCGCCGGCTCGTCCAGCAGCAGTATGGCCTCTTTCAGCTCGGCCCGCTGCGTCTCGGCGGCAAAGTTCACTATAAACGAGAACGTCCACTTGAATCCCTCGGCGCGCCGGCTCAGCAGCCCGGTGTTGGTGATGGTGCCGTCGTGGTGCACGTCCGATATTACGAGGCTCATTATGTTTCCGGGGCTGTACCGCAGGTCCACGTGTATGGGGTCACCCTTCCAGGTGGGGTTGAGGCGCTTGGTGAGCCTGTTGCTGGCCGCGTTGAGTATCTTGATCAGGCCGGAGGGGCTGTCCTGGAACGACTCCAGCGAGTCAAGGTCCAGCTCCGCCAAATAGAACAGGTTCCTTACCGTCTCGGCCTTGTCAAACTCTTCGACGAACTCGATGGTGCTGGTCCTCTCCCTCCTCTGCTCCCTGATGAACTCGTTGAGGTTTATGTTCCCGTGTATCTTTTTGTAGTCCGAGAAGTAGACGAACCGGGGGTGCAGCTCGGCTCCTATGAAGTTCTCCAGGGCCTTTCTCCTGCCGACGCCCTCCAGGAGTTTTTCGTAGCCGTTGCGGGGGTCTTTGTATATGGTGAGCCACTCGCCCATCACCTGCTCCTCGTGGACCACGATGGCCTTGACGCCCTCGTGGAACCGGTCCATCCCGTCGTCGAACTCCCGCTTGGTGGTGGGCTGCGGGCCCTCGAAGAAGGCGGCGTCAAGGCGCTCCCGGAGGTGGTTTGGTATGGTGTCCATGAACGTGCGCACGTCCTTTGCCAGCGTCTCCCAGGACACGTCGTCGCGGACGTCCCCGTCGTCTATCTGCACGTCCCCAAAGTCGTACTGTATCTTGGGGTTGGTGTTGGTGCGGAACAGCCTGAGGTGCTTGATGGGCGGGACGTCGGGAAACTTCTCCTGTATGATTGCCGTCTCGGACGCGGTGAGCTCCATCTTGCCCTCCACCAGCACTATCTCGGACTTGAGCTCGTCGGCCATCTCGTCGCACAGGTCCAGCTCCGAGACGCTCTCGTTCCGGTTCAGCAGGGTGAGCGCCTGCAGTATGGTGGTCTTGCCGCTCTCGTTGCGCCCCACGAACGTGGCCATGTCCCCGACGGATATCTCCCCGGAGTCGTGTATGCACCGGAACGCCTGGACCCTGAACTTGCGCAGTCGCATTGCTCCGACGGCAGCCGCGGCGGATTTAACTCATTCGTAGGATTAGCGCCGTCGCCGGCGCCTCTGGCCGGGCTTGTTCTGGCCGGGGTACCTGTTGAGCTTCATCCTCTTGCGGAAGTTCTCCTTGTTCTGCAGGCTGGCGTTGGTGCCGCGCCTGGTGCGCCCTTCCACCTTGGGGGTCTGCCCCCTGACCTTGCCGGCCTTGGTTAGCGAACCGTGGGTTGCCATGCCGCGCATGGCGCCGCCGGACTTTTTATCTGTTTGCCAGGGGCCGCGCCAGCTCGTCCAGGGCCGCGCCCGGGTCCCGGGCCTTGACCACGCCGCTTGCCACCAGTATCCCGGCGGCGCCCAGCCGGCGGGCCCGGGCGACGTCGTCTCCGGTTACGATGCCCGCGCCGCACAGGAGGACGGTTCCGGCGCCGCGCACCGCCTCTGCGGTCTCGCTGATTATCTCGGGCCTCTCGGTGGACACGGACCTGCCGGTGCCTATGAGCTCGGGGGGTTCCACCGCCACGTAGTCGGGGCGCAGCGGGGCGTACCTGGCCGTCTCCTCCACGTCACGGGTGCACAGCACCGAGATCATGCCCAGGCCGCGCAGCCTCTCTATAGTGTTTGGTATGGCGTCGGGATCCAGGCGGTGCTCGCTGTGGTTTATGATGGATCCCGCGACCCCGGCGTCCTTTAGCAGCTCGGGGACCACGTGCCCGGTGGTGCTCCCAGGACGCTTGTCGTCCACGTGCTGGGCCAGGACGGCCACGCCGGGGACCGCCCGCATCCCCAGCAGGTGGTGGGGCGGCGCTATCGCCACGCCGGTGCGGTATGCGGCCGCCGCCTTCGCGGCCGCTTCGGCCAGCGACGCCAGGCTCCCGGCGGTTATGCTGGGATAGTTCTTGCAGTTGACCACCAACATGTTGCGTACGCGGCGCGGCGGCCCTTATGAATAGAGCTACTCGCTTGCCGCCGGTCTCCGGCCCCGGCGGTTACACCGTCCGGCCGGACGGCTCATCCCCAGAAGAACTCGGTTATATCTGTCTGTTTTCCCTTTCCCATTATGACGTCAAAGTCCAGATCCATCGACGAGACTATCTGGTTCAGGGTTGACTCCATGAAGTCGATGTACTTGGAGGTGTCTATCTGGCCGGGATTGGCCATGGAGACCGGCTTGACCCCCGGCTGTGTGGATGTCTTGACGAACGATATTATGTCCCCGCGTTTTTTCATGTCACCACCGTTAGACTCCAACATCTTGGCTGCCCGGACGTGCTGCGGGATGGACTTTGTGTATTCGTCGGTAGACTTACCCATGGTCATGCGGAACGCCAACTTATCCAGCGGGACCTTCCTGTCGTTCAACTGCTTACCTCTGTCTGATATCCTCTCGGATATGGCTGTCTTCGCCCGCTCAAACTCCTCGGTGTTGTGCACCTCAGACAGTATTGCCACTATCTCCTCAAAGAGGCTCTTGATGAACGGGGGCGTGTGCGACTTTTTCCCGGTGAGCCCCTTTATGTCGACCTTGCCGGCCTTCGTGACGCCGAAGTAGTTCTTCTTCCTGTTGGAGAGCACGCAGTACCTGTACTCCTTGTCCACCTCCAGCTCCACGCCGTGGTCAACCTTGGCGGTCTCCACGACCGCCCTGATCTGCTCGCTGCTGGGGTCCTTCAGGAACACCGAGTCGGTGTTGTGGAGGAGTACGTTCCCTATGCCGCCGCAAAAGTGGTGGTTGGCGGTCTCTATGTCGTAAACGTAGCCGCGCGCGTTGCCGGGGCGTATCTCTAGGATGGTGGCGGGCTGCGCCCTTCGGCCGTCCGCCGGCCTTACCTGCATTATGTCGGAGCCCTCCTTGCGGGTCACCCGGTATGGTATCCCCAGCCTCTCCATGATGTACGTGATGCCGTGCAGCAGGCAGTGCCCGTCCGGGCCCGCCTCCACGCGGCCTGACAGGGCGCCGCCCGCCTCCAGCAGGCCCGCCAGAAACGCCCGATGCGCCGCCGGCCCGGCGTTCAGAACCGCAGCCGGAACCGCGCCGCGGTCCAGCTCCCCGGCCGTCTCCATGAATGCGGCGCCACTTGCCGCGTCCAGGCGCGTGGATCCGGCGCCGCCCGTACCGCGCCCGGCCAGCAGCCGCCCGGCATCGCGGCCCCAGGCCCGCGCCCGGTCCCGCTGCACCGGCTCCGTCCTGCCGGGGGCCGGGTGGGGCACCTGCTCAATGCGGTCACCCTCTCTCAGTATGGCCGGCCGCACCGCGTCGCCGCCTATCACCAAACTGTGGTCTTCGGTGCATTCGACGTAGCCGGTGTCCGTCATGATGCGGTACGTCCTCTTTTGCGAGCGGTGCCTGTACACGTGCACTATGTCCGAGAATCCCTCCGTCGGTCCACACCTGGGCGCCCGCCAGGCGCTCGTCGTACAGCCTCTCTATGGGGATTATGCGTATCCAGCCGTCCTTCCTCACCACGACCGGGGTGCCGCCCACCACGCTGTCCCCGTACAGCACGTCTATGCCTTTCTCTTTGCATATCTTTATCGTCTCCTCAATGGTGTGCCGCCCCACCGCCGTAGTCGCCTCGGCGGCGGGCAGAAAGTACAGGGGAAATATCTCGGCGCCCATGACGCCGTAGCTGGCGTTCAGGATGACCTTGAGGGCCTGGGCGATCACCGTGTACCTCTGGCGCTCCTTGGAGGTGCTTGACTGGGACTTTGAGAGGGACTTGTAGTAGTTCACCCTCAGGTCCCGCAGGGATCCGATTATCATGGACGTGATTCCGTTTTTTTTGTCGCAGACCCAGTGGTCGGTCTGGGGTATCGTGTTGCTGCGGCATTCGGGGTGGGAGCACCTCACGGTCTCGTACGAGATGTTCTTGACCTTGATTATGCTGGGGTACAGGCTGGCAAAGTCCATTACGGTGACCGCAAAGTGGACCCCCTTGACGGGATCTATGACCAACCCGCCGCGGTACTTTTTGTCCTTGATTACCGCATTGGATCTGACCTGAGCCGTCCGGGCGATAAGCTCTTTGCGTCCGGGAATACGCGCTCCAATTTTTCGGTGCTCGTAAAACAGGAGGCTTCTGATCCATTGCGACACGCCCAGCCTGGATACATCGTCGATTGGCATCCTGCCTATGCGCGCTATTATGACCAACAGGTTCATGAGCAGATCATCGTTGAAGGTGGTGAGCCTGAGCGTCAGCCGGGCATCGTTGTAGCAGTAGTTAGCCGTCTCATGCGGCGACAGGCTACCCAGAGGCTTGCCGTAGTCTATCTTCTTTTCGTCAAGCAGCGCATTTGAGACACTGTTCAGCGAAAAGCTCGTGTACTTTTGGGAGAAGGCGTATATCTGGAAAGATCTGTTGGACATGGTCCTGTACAAGTCTATGTGTACACCATGCTTCAGCGTGGCGGCGTTCTTCATCATACGCAGTGGGTTCTCGTTGTCGGGCATGCCCAGTCTCTTGGCTCGGTTGTACAGGTATGGCAGGTCGAATTCGTCGCCGTTGTATGTAAGCAAGAACGGAAAGTCTGCAATTACACCAAACGCGGCTTGGATCATGGCCTTTTCGTCTTTGTAGAATTTCACCTCCACGTCGTCGTCCAGTTGCCTAGTGCCCTTTTCCTTTCCGTAATCACGCACCATTATCTTCTTGAACCTATCAGTTCCATCGAAACCAATCGCGGTGATGTCCTTTTCGGCGATCTTGGGATCCGGTATGCGGCCCTCCTCTGCGTCCACCTCTATGTCCACGGCCACCCGCTTGATCTCCGGAATAGGTTGGTTGAGCAGGTTGGCCCACTCTTCTACGAAGTCACGGAACTGCGCCGAGTCCACCATCTCATCGCCATCTATCTTGTCCAATAGGAGTTCTTTGAGGGCCATCTGGATGTCCTCGCCTATCTCCTCGTCATGGGGTATGATATTCGAGTCGCGCATGGAGTAGTACTTGCCTATTATGAAATGATTGTCGTACAGGTAGTTCTCGTAGTATTTTATGTCCGACTCCCACGTCTCTATCTTGTTGCGTATGCTGTTGGGAGTGCCGCCTATGGCCAGCGGATCCCTGGCTACTATTTTGGACATCGTTATCTTCTTGTCCTCGGCCAAGTCCAGTAGATTGACGGATTCTATATCCTCAATGTCGCCTCCACCTATCGCATACCTTATCTCGTCTGGGGCTCATCATGGCGTAGCAGTAAGGACGGTGGCCGGTGTTGTCATACCACAACACTATCCTCTTTTCCCGGGGGTCGTAGAACTTCAGGCACGCCGACTTGGACGCGGGGTCGTAGGTGGCCGAGACCAGCATGGACGGCTGCATGTGGGTTATCTCGTCGGGCCGGGCTATCTTGGGCGGCACGGCCTACCTCCCGTACTCGGCATACAGCCCGCCTATCCACCTGGAGATGCGCTTGGGATCCATCATTACCACGTCCACGTTGGCGCTGTCCACCAGGCCTTGGGCGCTCTCGGGGTACTTCGTAACGCAGACGAACCTCCTCACGCCTATGGTGATCGCCATCTTGGTGCAGTCAAGGCACGGCGTGGCGGTGCTGTACAGCGTGGCCCCGCTGACGGCGCCTATCCCCAGTATGGCGCAGTGTATTATGGCGTTGGCCTCGGCGTGAGTGCACATGCACCTCTCCAGCAACTCGCCGGAACTGACTGTCCCGTCCATCCTCTTGGCGCACCGCTCGCACCCGCCCTCGTAGCAGTTAGGTACGCCCGGCGGCGTTCCGTTGTACCCGGT
Organism: Nitrosopumilaceae archaeon; assembly: GCA_963665475.2. Lineage (GTDB taxonomy): Archaea > Thermoproteota > Nitrososphaeria > Nitrososphaerales > Nitrosopumilaceae > VYCS01. The sequence goes on from CAXXXK010000002.1 coordinate 71,256, forward strand.
GGCCAGCTGCCGGTGGTCCTTGGCTATCACCGCGCCCACTTTGCGGGATATGCAGTTGGATCTCAGCTTGGCCAGCTCCGCCTGGAGCATAAAGTACTCGTCCCAGTTGGGCCTCTCAAACTTCACGACATTTCCAGCTGGCGGGGGTATTTGCCTTTTGCCATATCGCCATCTGGCACAAACCAATTAAACCGCCGCGTTGGGCCGTATATCATGCGGTATCTGGAAGGGCGGTACGTCCGGAAGGGCGTCATAGAGCACAGGGAGTACCAGGCGAGCATGGCGCGCGAGGCGATGGGGGAGAACTGCATCGTGGTGCTGCCCACCGGGCTGGGCAAGACCGCCATAGCGCTGCACGTGATGGCCGAGTATTTGGCCCGGGGCACCGGGGCGGTGCTGTTTTTGGCCCCCACCAGAGTGCTGGTCGGGCAGCACCACGACTTTCTCAAGTCCGCGCTCACCATCGAGGACGTATCCCTGGTGACCGGCGAGGACACCGTATCCCGGAGGAAGAAGAGGTGGATGGCCAGCGTCATTTGCGCCACCCCGGAGATAACGCGCAACGACTTTGACCGGGGCCTGATACACCCGGCGCAGTTTGCCCTGGTAGTGTTCGACGAGGCGCACAGGACCGTGGGGGACTATGCCTACTCCCAGATAGCCCAAAGGTTCGTGGGCCGGGACGTCCGGCTGATGGGAATGACCGCCACCCTGCCCAGCGAGGTGGAGAAGGCCACCGAGGTGCTTCGCCGCCTGCACGTGTCCCGGGTCTCGGAGCGCACCGAAGAAAGCCCCGACGTCCGCCCGTACATACAGAAGACCGCCGTCCAGTGGGAGATGGTGAATCTCCCGCCGGAGATGATCCGCATGCAGAGGGATCTCAAGAGGGCGCTCTCGGACAGGTACGAGATACTGCGCGGCCACGGCTTTTCGAGCCTGACCACCAAGTCCCTTTCGGCCCTGCTGAGGATCCGCCCGTACGTAATGAAGCGGTCCCGGAGGTCCGCCGTCCCGCTCTTCACGGCCATCCGCATACACTACGCCCTGAACATGCTGGAGGCGCACGGCATCACCCCGTTTCTGAACTTCTGCGAGCGCACAAGAAAGAAGGGCGGGCCCGGAACGGTGGCGTTGCTGGATTCGGACCCGTTCTTCTCCCGAACCATCCGGGCCGCCCGGTCGGCGCAGGCCCGGGGCTTGGAGCACCCCAAGATACACAAGCTCCGGGAGATAATGGAGAAGATACCCGGCAAGGCCCTGATCTTTGCCAGCTACCGGGATTCGGTGGACATAGTGTACCGCAACCTGAACCAGATGGGAATACCCACGGCCATACTGATAGGCAAGTCCGGCAAGACCGGACTGAAGCAGAAGAAGCAGATAGAGACTGTCCAGAAGTTCCGCGACGGGGAGTACCGCGTGCTGGTGGCCACCCGGGTGGGCGAGGAGGGTCTGGACATAGCCGAGGTGAACCACGTGATATTCTACGACAACGTACCCAGTTCCATTCGGTACGTGCAGCGCAAGGGGCGCACGGGCCGCAAGAGCACCGGCAAGCTCATAGTGCTGATAGCCAAGAACACCATAGACGAGACGTATTACTGGATCGGAAAGCGAAAGATAAAGGCCGCCGGCAACATGGCCAAGAAGGTGGTGGGCATGCTGGGAGAAAACAAACACGTGCCGGTGCAGACCGGCATGGACGCCTTCAACTGATATGTCAGGCGGTGCGCTTTATGACATGGTATCCGTACTGGGTCTTGACCGGCTCGGAAACCTGCCCCACCTTCAGGGCGAAGGCGGCCTTCTCGAACGGCTTTACCATCTTTCCCCTGCCAAAGTATCCAAGATTGCCGTTCTTTCGGGCGCTTCCCGTGTCAATGGACAGCTCCTTGGCCAGCGGCCCGAACTTCTCCTTTGCCTTGAGCCTGTCCAGCGCGCGCAGCGCCTCGCTCTGCTTCTTGACCAGTATGTGGGAGCATTTTATCTTGGCGGCCATCGTACACGAACTATCCCGGAACGCTAATTAACGGTTGCGATCCGAACTTGCCGAAAACCCAAAGGGGCGCGCCGTTCTGCGGAGTCGGCGGGCGGCGCAAAACCGCCGGAACGCGGCTTGCATTCGTTCAAGACGTTCCGAAAACTGCGTGACACGCGTCGACCCCTCGCCGTTTAGATCGCGTGCGGCCCTCCGGGGCGGGACCCCCGGCGCATTCCTGCACAAGCACCCCGCGGGTCTTCCGGCCCGCGCCACCTGCGCGGCGTTCTGCGCAATTGAGATTTTTGCCGTCGCGGGAGCGGACAGCGAAAACTATTTTAATCACGCTGTATTATAGTATTATCGATACTGAAGATGGGGGTGGGATGCGCAAGCAGCTGAAATGGCCAATGGAAACAAAATATCCTCGACCAAACGCCCTAATCCGTCTAACGCGCTTTTGGCGCTGGAGGCAAAAAGGTTTAGGCACGCGTTCATGTTTGATCCGGTTCTTGCCATGAGCATATCCAAGGTAGATCCCCTGCCGCACCAGATCGAGGCCGTGTACGGGTACGTGTTGAAAAGGCCTCGGATCAGGTTCATGCTGGCGCACGACCCGGGCGCGGGAAAGACCATAATGGCCGGACTCGTGATCAAGGAGATGAAGATGCGTGGAATGATACGGCGCATTCTGATCGTGGTTCCCGGACAGCTCAAGGAGCAGTGGCGCTGGGAACTGTACGACAAATTCGACGAATATTTTGACGTGGTGGACAGGGAGTATTTCGACTACAGCGGGGGGCTTAACGCATGGGACGCCAACCAACTGGTGACTTCCATCGATTTTGCAAAACAGTCCGACGTGATGGACTCGCTGAAGGCCGTGCGGTTTGATCTCATTATAGTGGACGAAGCACACAAGATGAGCGCCTACACGTACGGAAACACCACCTCCAAGACGCAGCGTTACCGGCTGGGCGAAACGCTGTCGGTCATGAGCGACCACGTACTCTTCCTGACGGCCACGCCGCACAAGGGCGACGCAAACAATTTCAGGCTCCTGATGGACCTTTTGGAGCCGGGATTCTTTGCCAGCGACTCCATGCTGGAGGAGTCAATATCCAGGCAGGACAACCTATTGTTCCTGCGCCGCGCCAAGGAGGGGATGGTCGACTTTGACAACGTCCCGCTGTTCGTGCCCCGATCGGTGGAGACTCCCGACATGGGGATGTCCCCCGCCGAAAAGAGGCTTTACGCCTCGCTGTCCCGGTACGTAAAGAGGCAGTACAACTTGGCGATGAAGGTCGCAACTAAGCACAACGTGACGTTCGCCCTGATAATATTGCAGCGCCGGTTTGCGTCAAGCACGTTTGCGCTGTTAAAGTCACTGGAACGGCGTCAGGCGAAGCTGAAGCAACTGGAGGCCGACGCGGACACCGCCAGGCACGGCGGAGGACGGACTCCGGCGGACGCGACCGAGTACCTGGAAAAAATTGACGAAATGGCCGAGTCGGAGCGCTGGGGAGAGGAGAGGCGTTGGGAGGTGATAAGCGCGGCAAAGAACCGGGACGAGCTGCGGACGGAGATCCGCACTCTGGACGGCCTGATAGAAAAGTCCAAGGTCGTGATAAGCAGCGGCGCCGAGACGAAACTCAACCAGCTGAAGGCGACCATGGACGTCCTGGACAAAGCGCACCCGGATGAAAAAATGCTAGTCTTTACCGAGTCCAAGGACACCTTGGACTATTTGGTGAGCCGCATAGAGTCGTGGGGATACTCGGTGAACACCATACACGGGGCGATGCCGTCTGCGGAGAGAAAGGAGGCCGAGGCAATATTCCGGTACACGACTCGGGTGATGGTTGCCACCGAGGCGGCCGGAGAGGGCATAAACCTGCAGTTCTGCCACCTCATGATAAACTACGACCTGCCCTGGAATCCCAACCGCTTGGAGCAGAGGATGGGGCGCATACACCGGTACGGCCAGAAGATGCCCGTCCGCGTCTTCAACATGGTCATGGCCGACACCCGGGAGGGCGAGATAATGCAGACGCTCTTCGACAAACTGCTGGAGATAAAAGAGGCCATGGGCGGCGACAAGGTGTTTGACGTCATAAGCGACATAGTTCCCGGAAAGAGCCTGTCGCAGATGATGCTGGACGCCACGGTTCGGACCAGGCGGCAAAAAGAGATTATCTCGGAACTGTCCGACTCGATGTCTCTGGACAATGAGGATGTCCTTGAACACCTAAAGGACGGCCTGGCCACGAAATCCATCGACAACATGTCCATACGGGGCGTAATGGACGGCGCCCGGGAGCAACAGCTCTCGCCATATCACACCGAGCACCTGTTTCGCCGCATAGCCGACGCCGCTGGTGGGCGCGTGGAGGGGGACGGCTCGGTGGTCTCCATATGGCTGCCCAAGAGCGTTATCGGCCTGGCGCGAAAAGACGAGGATCTGCCCCTCCAGTATCCGGAGGCCACCTTCGACAAGATGGCCAGGGACAAGAACCCCGACGTCGAACTCTTCTCGTTCGGACACCCCGCTTTTGAGGCGGCGCTGGCCTGGGCCGAGAAGCGATTCACGAAGGACGCCCTGGGCGGCAGCGTCTTTGTGGATCCGGCGGGAAGGCTGGACGGGTACCTGATCTTTTGCGAGGGGGTGGTGACAGACGGCCACCAGCGTCCTGCCGGAAAGCAGCTCCTCGCGTGCCTGGTGGACGCCGAAACCGGGACCATGCGGCTTTTGCCCCCCTCGGTGCTGCTTGACCTGGAGGTGCGCAACGGCAAACGCCGTCCGGACGGAGCGACCGAGGACGTCTTGGGCCGGGCGGTGGACAGGTCAACGCAACTTCTGGAGGAGTACAAGGGTACGCTAGCCGTTGAGCGGGACAGGCAGGCCGATGCGGCCCGGCGCTACGGCATGACGTCGCTGGACATTTTGCTAGAGAACATATGCGACGACGTTATAGGCCTGCTCTCGCGCAAACGTCGCGGGGTGAAGGTGGACCTGCCGATTTACAATAAACGCAGAGATCGCAAAAGGTACAGGGTCGCAAGAAAAGACCTGAAGGGCAGAATAGAGATGGACAGCGCGCTGTCCGCGCCGAAGCCGTCGGTGGTCGGCGTGGTCCGGGTCGTACCGGGTTCGGCGGCTCGCGCTGGCAGGATCCAAAAGGCGCTGGAGGACGCCCTGGACTTTGAGGCGCGCGCCAGCCGCGACGCCGAATCGGTCTGCGGGGAGGGGCGCGGGTTTGACATACGGTCGGTGGATGGGGACGGGGCGGTCAGGTACGTCCTGGCAAAGCCGACCGGCCGGACGTTGTCATTTACGTCCAACGAGTGGTTCCGGGCCAAGGCTCTGGGGGATGACTACTACCTGTATCTGGCTGGGAACGGAAAAATCCGCCGAATCTGCAATCCCGCCGACGTGTTGTCCCCGACCCGGGTGCGGAACGGATACCGGGTTTCCGCCTCGCAGCTGCGGGCCGTGTGATTTCGGCTCCGGCCCGTGCGTCCTGCGCCAGTCCGAGGTGACGGCGGCGCGGGTTTTGCATGCGACGAATGAATTTTCGCGGCAAATTTAATCCGCGTGAAAACGGCTTTTTTTTACACAATATGACGTGCAAGCCCGCCGCCGGTTTCGCCTCGCCGGCTTGCGCTCGGCAGACTCAGCGCCCGGAGCGGCCTGTTCTCCGGGGACTATTCGCAACCGCCATGACTCGCCGGATTAAAGCGCAAGCCCGCCATAAAATTGAATAATATGCGCCATTTCATCCGCGCGCATGAGGCGCCGTCCGCATTGGGCCCGCGTGCCGCCCACACGCACAGCCGGCAATGCGCCGCCTCGGTAACGTGGCCGCGTCTCGTGCAATGGGCGCCTACATTGCCTGGCTTATGAGTTCCAGGAGGGCGCGCTTCTTGGGGTTTCTTTTCTTTATGTCTCCTATGATGTCGGCGATCTTGGGCTCGGCGCCGGGTATGGCCTTCAGGCTGAGCAGATGTCTTTGTATGTCCTGATAGTGCTTTCTACTCTTTTTGACCCCCGCGTCGTCTATTATTCTGGCGCCGTATGCGGAAAAGTATCTGCTGGAATATTTTCTGGAGAGTCTGGTGCGGAACGCTTCAAAGAGCTCTATGTCGTCCAGCCACTCCAGCAGTTCCATGGCCTCGGCCGTCATGTTCTCCTTCAGGTATACCTCGATCGCTTTTTTCGGGTCTTGTTTCACGTATTTTTTTATTATGGACCTTATCTCTTTATCCCAATTCTTGGTGGCCTCCTTCAGCTTGAAAAAGTGCTTCCAGTCCCCAGTCATTATGAACATACGCCTAAGCAGGGCCATGTACGGGCGGCCCGAAGGCGAGTAAAATTCGGATGCCCTTTCCATTATCTTGACGTCGTCGGAGTGTTTTTTCACTATTTCTTGCGCGGCCTTCCTGGCTTTGGCGGAACTTACGTGTCGCATGGCATTGAGGTACGTCATGCACAATTTTTTGTCCTTGTGGTAGAACTTGGACAGGAACGACACCACCCCGTTGAAATCCTTCAACTCCATCAGTATGTGGGTCTGCATGAGTACCAACTCCAGCGCGTTCTTGGGCGGTTCACCGGAGCCGCCGAGCTTTTTGAGGTGCGGCGCCAGCTGCTCCTGCCAGTAAAGCAAATCTTCTTGCTGGGTGCATATGGTGGCCAGGGCGCTGCGGTACTGCGACACGAATTTGGGCCTGATCTCGGTGACTAGCCTGCCGAGAATATACGTGACGTGCGCCCGTTTATCCTCGGGCGACAACCTTTCCCGCATTATAGACTCCACCATGTTCTCCGTGGCCTCTATGAAGCAGTCGGTATAGTAGCCGTCCGAATCGTCCACCATCATCATGCGCTCGGATATTATCTCTGACATGTCCCTGAACATCGTTGTGGCGCTGTCGAGCTCGCCGTTGTGCTGACTCTCTCGGGCGTTGGCAAAATATCCCTCAAAGTCCAGGTTGGTGTATACCTTGCCGTCGGCTTCCACGGCGTTCCTGTACATCCTGTCTATCTCTGCACGGTAGTCCCTTTGCAGCCGGACGTTCTCCATGCCGAACTTCATCACGAACCGCTGGCGGGTGTCTTCGTCGTCCATCATCACTTTGGCCAGAAATTTCAAGGCGTCTTCTTGTGGTATCTTGTCGATCATGTACTTGATGGTCGCTTCCCTGGTGTCCTCCTCAACCAACATCTCCTCCATGTGGTCCATCAGGTGCATGAGGACGGCCACTACGTGCTTGCATATGCCGTAGTGCTTGCTGCTGTACGTGCAGGTGCAGTCTCCCACCAGCCCCTCAAGGCCGGCGTCCTTGATCTCCACGTCGTACCTGGCATCGTCGCTCATCACCACCGCCTGCAGGATGTTGCCCTTGATGTACGCCGATTGTATCTTTCCCCGTGTATAGTAGGCCACCCCGTTGTTGTACGAGGTGGGCGTGGCGGCCTGTCTTATCCCGGTCCTTGTGGGCTGGGCGGACCATCGCGCGTTCTGTTGACTTTGCATGGCCAGCTAACATATAAAAAGGCAACAATATATGCTTTGTTGTTATATAGTGTGAAATTAATCCCCGGCTGCAATGTTTTTTGACAACGGGGACCGTGCGCCTGGCCATGCCCGGTGCCGGCGCGGCGCATTCGGCGCGTCGTTTGCCCTATGCGTGGACGCGGACTTGACTGCAAGGTTTGACACGGCGCATTATTTTCGATAAACGGATCCGCGGGGGATTGGGCGCCTTGGGAGGATATTTCAAACAGTTCAGGGCCAAGCCGGTACCGCCGCCGAACCAGGATTTTCAACAATTCGCCGAATGAACGCTCGGATTACGCGGCTTGGGTTCTGCATGCCGCCGTAAGGGAAAAGATACCGCAAAAAAAAAACGGAGGTGGCCGCCAAGGCGCATTGCCCCAGACTCGGCAGATCCGCGGAAACGTGGCGCGCAGGGCCAGTATGCGAATTCGGCGTGTCCCGTATGTCCGCGTGTGGTTTGGGCATGCGGGGGGCGGCTCGCGGTGGGGTCGCCTCGCCCGCATGGCGGCGCGGGACCGGACGCCCCCACACGGGACGTTGGCTCTGCCGGCCCGGGTTGGGTGCGCGCAATAGGGGGTGCGGCGGGGCCTTGCCGCGGCGGGTGTCGGCGGCCCCTCCGGTGGTCGGGTTGGCGCCGGGGACCGGGCGCGCTCTGCAAGCGCCCCGAATTGGGGGCGGCCCTACGGGGGCGCATTCGGGTATGCCCGCCGGCATTGCCTTTTAAAGCGGGGGGAATCAATGCCGCAACGTGGAGTTCACCGATGAAGAGGCCGATCGGCTGAAGTCGCACTTTTCAAACGCGAACCGCAACATATTCGTGATCACCACCCCCAACCAGGCGGACCGCGGGGCCCTCATGTCCCGGTACAGCCGGAGCACCAAGAGCATGAGGCGCGTCTTTCTGGACGAGTTCCTGAACAACCCCGACCGGGGCGAAAAGTTCTACGAGAGGGTCCTGATGGAGTACGGGGACGACTCGGTGGCCGAGCTGGGCACGGCGCAGGTGGCGATGGAGGGATTGTCCAACGTTGCGACGCAGGAGATAGCGGATCGCAGGATCGGGCTGTCGTTTCTGGAAAAATCCAGCCGATACGTCTCGTGGGCTGCCAAGGAGGGCGGGCGCTACAAGTATTACCGCGGATCGGACGTGATGGAGTCCCGGCACGAAAAGGCGTACCAGGAGGCGTGCGACCTCTCGTTCGACACGTACGCGGAGAGCCTACAGCCGGCGTTTGAATACTTGACCGAGACCCACCCCGTGGAGGATTTTCCGTTTCTTGATTCCCGCGACAACACCGAAAAGCCGTTTTCAAAACTCGCCCGGGAAGCCGACGTGAGGGCCGCCGAGAGGGCCTACCGGCGTGCCGCCAAATCGCTGGCCTTTGACCTGCTGAGGGGCCTGCTGCCCGCCTCGACGCTGACCAACCTTGGGGTGACTGGCAACGGCAGGGCGTTTGAATATCTCATAAGCGTGCTAAGGTCGTCGCGGCTGTCCGAAATACAAGCCCTGGGAGATGGGCTTGCCGAAGAGCTGAAGCCGACGATGGGCCCGTTTGTGAGACGCGCCAGCGAAAAATACGGCACGCAACTGTCGGAGTACCTGGCGGGGTTGAAACGGGTGGCCGGGCGCTGGAAACATGCGGCCCCAGTACAATCCGACCCGCCCGACGTCCGGCTGGTCTCGTACGACTCCCGCAACAGTGCCCTGAACGCGGTCGTGGCCGGGCTGCTGTACGAGGGAAGCGTGAACACGTTTGAGGAACTGCGCCGGGCCGTCGGGAACATGCCACTCCAGCGGAAGCGCGACATCGTGCAGTCGTTTGCGGACGCTCGGAAGAACCGCAGGCAGCGTCCGCCGCGGGCGTTTGAGATGGTCTCGTACGTCTTTGACATGACCAACAACTTTGGCATGTTTCGGGACATGCACCGGCACCGAATCCTGACCCTCCAAAGGCAGCCACTGAACACCAGGCACGGCTACCACATGCCCCCCGAACTGGAGGACATGTCGCTCTCGGCGGGGTTCGGGGAGTGCATGAAGCGGAGCGCCGAGGCATACGAGATCATGGCCGAGGACGACGCCGAGACGGCGCAGTACGTGGTGAACTTTGCGTATAGGTACCGGTACGTGATGCGCGTCAACCTCAGGGAGCTGTGCCACTTGGTGGAGCTGCGCACGCTGCCCCAGGGGCACAGGGATTACCGCGACGTGGCGGGCCGCATGTATGCCGCGGTACGCAGGGTACATCCGGACCTCTCGGCCATAATAAAATTCGCCAACGAAAATGCCTATTTCATGGGCCGCATCGACTCGGAAAAACGCGTGGAGGCAAAGCTCATGGCCCGAGACGTGGCCGAAAAAGGCGCCGAATTTTCGGAAAAATAAAATTTTTGCGCGGACGCGCAAATGCCGCCGGAATTATTCCGCTTTGCCAAATTATTCCGCCGAACCGGCCATTTGGCGGCAAAAATACCGCTCACTACGCTTAAATTGATCGCCTCCATCATTCGACCATGAGATCTGCCGCCAGATCGCATCCTTTAGATCAACTAGTGCGCAATCTGGGCTCCGGTTCCGCCCGCGTGGAACACAACGACGTGGTGATGACCCGCGAGGGGAGGCCGGGGCTGGAGCTGAAGCCCGAGTCGTTTCGGCCCATACCGGGCACCGACGCGCCCGCCAGGGTGGCGTTCGTGGACGGAGGCAACGGCACCGTGGCGGAGGCGCCGAACTTTGTCGTATCGCTGAACCGCCTGTACTGCGGCATGTTTTGCGGCGCGAAACGAGACGGCACGCCCCCCGACCCCCGCGTGGAGTTCTTCTCGCTGGTGATGCGCCGCGTGGAGCAGGAGGGGGAGGAGTACAAGACGAGGTATGAGGCGGCGCTGTTTCCGCACGACGAGTCCCACCGGGGGTGCCTGCCGGACGAGCGAGACGTGGCGTCCAGCATCCGGGAGTCCGCGATGGGGGACGACCCGAGGATCCACTCCCTGCCGCGGAGTCTGGGCGAGTGGAGGATGGCGTCCGCGGCGGTTGGGGCCATGGACGAGGGCGACATCCTGGTCATGGACGGCTCGCTTACCACCCTGGACCGGATAGAGTCGCAGTATGCGCAGGATCTTTACAGGGCAGCCCGGGAGCGGGGCGTGGCGGTGTGCGCCCTGGCCAAGACCAGCCGCCTGCTGACCCGGGGCGGGGAGCCGTTGCTGGACAGGGTGCACGAGATATCCTCGGAGGCGGGCCACGCGGCATGGAGCATAGACGTGGCCGAGCAGGTCTCCTCCCACGATCAGGGGTTTGTCATGGCCGTCAAGCTCCACCCCAACGCGGTGTTCCCCTTTAGGTTTGAGATACTGCGGGAGCAGTATGCCGAGATGGACGACGCGGAGAGGGACCGTGTGCTCTCCAGCCTGGCGGCCAACTCCGAGGACGTCTCCTTTCTGGGCTATCCTTACGGGCTGGTCGACGCGGACAGGTATGCGCAGGTTCGCCGGGGCGACGTGTCCATGTACGGGGCGCTGCTGGAGTCGCGGCTGCGCGCCGGCGGGGACCGGCCGCGGATGCTGCGCAGCATGAAGTCGTACAGGGCGCACGACCGCCTGAACGGGGTGACGAGTTGAGCGCCGCCGGGCAAGTCGTGGGCGGCGGCATGGGGGACATCCTCGTCCGCCAGCAGTCCGGCTCGCAACTGGAGATCGGCGACCTGCTGGTCTCCGAGGAGGCGGACTCCATACTGATACTGCAGGTCTTCTCGCTCCGGTACGGCTCCCAGATAGAGGGCCGCGTGCAGGAGCTGATGTCCGGCGTGGTGCTGGAGGAGGGAACGCCGAACGTGGGGTTCTACGAGCCGGACTTTGTGAACTACGTGCTGGCCAGCGTAAAGGCGCTGGCCCGCGTGACCCCGGACCAGTCGGTCAGCCTGCCCAAGACCCTCCCGACGTTCTTTGGAAAGCTCAGGCTGATATCCACAAAAGACCTGAAATTCCTGCGGGGCGGCGGCCAGGACCGCATATTCATAGGGTACATCCGGAGCGGAAGCAAGGTGATCCGCGACGCCGAGGTGTGGCTGGACGCCCGGGAGATATTCACGCACCACCTGCTCATACCCGCCACCACCGGACGCGGCAAGTCCAACCTGGTCAAGTGCATACTGTACCACCTGCTGGACTCCAACGGGGTGGGGGCGCTGGTGCTGGACGCGCACAACGAGTACTACGGGCTGGGCGGCCGGGGGCTGAGGGATCATCCCAACCGCAAGTCCAACCTGGTTTACTACACGCCGTCGGACCCGCCCCCCGGGGCCATGAACCTGACCATAAGCCTGAGCACCATACGCCCGGACCACTTTGACGGCATAGTGGACTTTTCCGAGGCGCAGACCAGGATGATGCGCGACTACTACTCCCGGACGGGCACGGAGTGGATCCCCGAGATAATGCTGGACGACACCATGTCCCCGGACATGTCCGACGGCAAGCGCGAGGCGGCGTTTCGCTCCGCCACGCTGGTGGTGCTGCAGCAGAAGCTCCGGCAGGCCCTGGGCCTGGTGGTGGACAGGGACGAGAACATGGTGAGGTCGTCCCACGACGTCTTTGCGTATACACGCGGCGAGGGGACCGTGCGGGACATAGTGGGGCACGTGGAGGCCGGCAGGGTGGTGATACTGGACACCTCCAAGCTGAACGACGAGGCCGAACTGGTGGTGGGGAGCATAATGGCGGCGCGGATACTGGACCACTACCGCAGCGCCAAGTCCCGGGGGACGCTGCGGGGCAAGCCGGTGGCCACCATCGTAGTGGAGGAGGCCCCCAGGGTGATAGGAGAGGACGTCCTGCAGTCCCGCGCCAACAACATCTACTCCACGATAGCCCGGGAGGGCCGCAAGTTCAAGGTGGGGCTCACGGCCATAACGCAGCTGAGCAGCGTCATCCCAAAGACCATACTGGCCAACATGAACACCAAGATAATACTGGGCAACGAGATGAAGATGGAGCGGCAGGCGCTCATAGAGTCCGCGTCGCAGGACCTCTCCGAGGACGATAGGAACATTGCCGGGCTGGACCGCGGGGAGGCCCTGATAACCAGCATATTCGTGCCGTTCGCGCTGCCCGTCAAGATACCGCTCTTTGACGACATCGCAAAGGGGGTGCGGGCCAAGCCCCCGCCGCGCATGAGGGTGTTGGGATGAGGTTCGCGCACTTTGCCGACGCGCACTTGGGCTTCCAAAAGGACCGCAGCCTCCAGAAGGTCGAGGAGCGGGCGTTTGAGCGCGCGGTGGGGGAGTGCATATCGCGGAACGTGGACTTTGTTTTGATGTGCGGGGACATGTTCCACACCAACATACCCGAGATGCGCGTGCAGAAGGCGGCCATGGAGCAGTTTCGCCGACTGCACGACGCCTCGATCCCGGTGTACGCTGTATACGGCAGCCACGACTTTTCGCCGGTGAGCAACTCGTTTATCGACCTGCTGGTGTCCGCCAACTTCATGCGGAAGATGGGCGCCAGCGTGGGTGATGACAACAAGGTGCTGCCCGAATTCACCGTGGACGAAAAGACCGGGGCCAAGCTGGCCGGGCTGTCCGGGCAGAAGGTGGGCAGGGACGCGGAGTATTACGACCTGCTGGACATGGACAAGCTGGAGTCCGAGCCCGGCTTTAAGATATTCATGTTCCACGGGGCCGTGAAGGAGCTGGTCGGCGGCCACGAGGGCGAGGGCGGGTTTTCCGCCTCCCGCCTGCCCGGGGGATTTGACTATTACGCGGGCGGGCACATACACGCGTTCGCCGACCACCGCAGTATAGAGGGGCGCGACCACATAGTGTACCCGGGGACGCTGCTGGCCGGCTACCACAGCGACATGGAGGAGTCCGCCCGGGGCAGGCGCCGGGGGTTCGTGGTGGTTGACTTTGAGGACGACGGCGTAAAGGGCGTGGAGCTGGTGGTGGTGCCGGGCTGCGCTTACGACCTGGTGGAGGTGGACGCGGACGGCCGCTCCTCTGAGGCGGTAAGCCGGGAGGTTTCAGAGAAGGTCGATGCCGCCCGGGCGGCGGACAGGGCGGTGGTGCTGAGGGTGGGCGGCGAGCTGAGCGCGGGCCGCGTCACGGACATAGATCTGGGGGCAGCGCGCAAGACGCTTCTCCAGAACGGGGCCCTGGCGGTGATGGTGCACCGCAGGTCCCTCTCCTCGGCTGAGTACAAGATCCGCGGAGAGCACGGCGACACGCCCGACGAGATTATGCAAAACACGTTTCAGGACAACATAGGACAGGTGCGCCTGAAGCGCGACAACCTGACCGGCGAGAGGGGGGTTGCGCTGGCGCAGTCGCTGTTCTCCTCGATGCGCAATCCCCGGCCGGACAACGAGAAGAAGGCCGACTACGAGTACCGCATGCGAACAGACGCCGTAGCGAAGATGGGGCTGGAGTGAACATGAGGCTGGTGTCCCTTGAGATGTACAACATACGCAGCCACGAGAGCACGAAAATCGAATTTCCGACGGGGACCATGCTGTTCCGGGGGGACATGGGCTCCGGAAAGTCCACCATACTGATGGCCGTGGAGTTTGCCCTTTTCGGGTTGGGCGGAATTCGGGCCGATGCCCTCCTGACGCGGGGGCGGCAGAAGGGCGAGGTGGTGCTGGAGTTTGAGGCGGACGGCCGGCTGTACGAGGTGGGCAGGACCCTAATATCAAAGGACGGAAAATCCCAGCAGGACTCCAAGAACACCTACGCAAGGGAGGGCGGGGAGACGCTGCCCCTGGCGCCCACGGAGCTGAAGGCGTACGTGATGCAGAAGCTGAAATTCCGGGAACCGACCAGCCCCAGGGCGGTCAGCCGCGTGTACCGGTACGCCGTGTACACCCCGCAAGAGGAGATAAAGTCTATACTGTACGGCAAGGATCGAGAGGACACCATACGAAGGGCGTTCGGCATGGACGACTACAAGACCGCGTCCACGAACGCGGGCACGGTGATTTCGTACCTGAAGACGCACGCCGCCAGGCTGGAGGGCCGCTTCGCGCGGCTGGGTGAATACGAGTCTGACTTGCAGTCCAAAAAGAACGAACTGGGCGAGGTCGACTCCACTCTCAAGAGCCTCGCCGGCCAAGAGCGCGACCGGGCCGAAAGGCACGAGCGCCTCAAATCGGATGCGGACGCCCTGAAGCGGCGGCTAGACGAGCTGGACGTGCTGGAGGAGTCAAAAAGACAGCTAAAGGCGGCGGTCGCAGACCGCATCGAGTCAGTGAATAAGCTGGAGAGGTGGATTGCCATGGACAGGAGGGGGATGCGGGATGCGGAGAATGCCATACGGGAGTGCTCCGCCGTATCCACGCCCACAGAGATGCCGCTCTCCGAGGTGGACGAGCGTCTGGCGTCGGCCCGGAAGAGGGACCGCGCCCTACACGCCAAGAAAGACCGCCGGGCGGGATGCCGCGGGGAGGTGGAGGACTTGCGCGGCTCGTTGGGGGGGATGGACGAGGCCCAGGTAAACGATAGGACGGCCAGCCTGCGGGCGCGCATCTCCGACTTGGAGGGCCAGCGGCGGGAGGCCGACATGTCCACGGAAGAAAAGACCGCCGGGCGGGGGAGCCTCAACAACGAGATCAGGAACCTGAAAGACGCGCTGGCCCGGGCCGAGTCATTGGGCGCCAGGTGCGAGTATTGCGACCAGCCCATCAGCGGGGAGCACGTGGAGAGGCTCCTCCGTTCCAGGCAGGACCGGCTGGCCGGGGCCGAGGAGGCCATGAGGTTTCTTCGAGACGAGCTGGGCGATGCCCGGGCCCGGGGGCAGTCGCTGCAGGCCTTGATAAAGGCGGACCGGGACGAGCTGGCCAAACAGGAGGGCCGCCTGAAAGACGCGCGCAGGCTGGCCCGGCTGGAGCGGGAGCTCGCCGCGCTGGATTCGGACATATCGGATCTGGAATCCGGGCATACCGTAGAATCCCGGGCCGCGTTTCCGAGGCGACCAGGCGAGGCGGATCCGGACTATCTGATGCGCCTGCGCGACGCTTTGGTGGAATCCCGGGACGCCGACCGCCGCCGGGCCCAGGCAGAGGGGCGGCGCTCCGAGCTGCTGGACAAGATAGCGGAGCACGAAAAACAGCGAGAATCCGACCGGACGCGTATGGAGAAACTGCAAGAGGAGATATCCGAAATGTCCGAACGGCTGGCCGGCAGAGAATCTTTGGCCCGCGAACACGATGCCGCAAGGGAACGGCTGGACGCGGCAGCGGCGGAACTGAACGAGACGCGGAACCGATCCGCGGCTATGCGTGAGCGGCGCGCAAATATTACGGCGGAGACGTCGCGGCTGGAGGGCGAGATACGAGAGGCGCGCCGCCACCGCGACGTCCACTCCAAATATGCGGACCACAAAGAGTGGCTGAAGATGTACTTTGTGCCTTCCCTGTCGGCCATAGAGCGGGGGGTACTGCTTGACATCCAGCAGACGTTTGACGATCACTACCGGGAGTGGTACTCCATACTGGTGGACGACCCCACCAAGACCTCTAGGATAGACGACAGGTTCGGCCCCATACTGGAACAGGGCGGGTACGACCAGCCGGTGGACAACCTGAGCGGCGGCGAGAAGACCAGCGTGGCGCTGGCGTACCGCTTGGCGCTCAACGGCACTATACGCGAGAAGATGAACGTGCTGGACTCCAACCTGCTCATACTGGACGAGCCCACCGACGGCTTCTCACGGGAGCAGATGGGGAAGGTCCATACGGTTCTCGGCTCCCTTGACGCCGAACAGATCATAATGGTCTCGCACGAGGCGCAGCTGGAAGGATACGTGGAGCACGTATTCCGCGTCTCCAAGAGCGGGGGCGTCACGTCGGTCCAAAAGGTGGGGTCCGGCTAGATATCTCGGAATTGCGGCCCGCTATTCCACGGTGACGGTGCCCAGCATCCAGGGGTGCACTATGCATATGTAGTCGAACGTGCCGGGCTCCTCAAAGACGACCTCGTAGGTGTCGCCAGCGGATATAAGGTCAGAGTCGAACAGGCCCTCGTCCCTGCTGTTCACCGTATGAAGGACATCGTCAATGTTGTCCCAGAGCACGGTGTCGCCGGCGTTTACGACCACCTCGTATGGCAGGAAGCATGTGTTGTCCTCCTCGCATCCCGGGCTTCCCGATCCCGCCGCCATGTCGACGGTGTGGGTCTGCGGGCCGACCACCTCTTCTACCACCTCCTCTGGCTGTACATTGACGGGCTCGGGCAGCGGTCCCGGATCCGAGGCTATCAGACCCAGTACTCCGGCCACCAAAAGCCCCATTGCTATTATGATGCCCACAGAAAAGTCCACGCTATCCCCCCGTGAGCTTTGCAAACTCCTCGTTGGTGCACATCCCTTCCATGAACGCAATGTTGGAGAGGGCCACCACCGCCGACTCCGAGACGGGCCTGTCGGGGTCCTCCAAGGCGCGGCGCAGCGGCTCCTTGGCCTCGGGGGCTCCTATCACGCCCAGGGCTATGGCGGCTTCGTGCCGGACGAACATGCTGGAGTCGTTCAGGGTGGCGTCCACCAGGGGCCGCACCCCGCTGGAGTGGGACATCTGGCCCAGGGAGAAGGCTGCCTCGTGCCGCACCAGCTCGTTGTCGTCCTCCTTTAGGACGCGCGCTATGTGCTCCACCTTGTCCTCGCCGCCCATGTCCACTAGCACGCAGGTGGCCCTGGTGCGTACCACGTAGTCGTCGTGCTTCAGCAATTCAACAAAGTATGAAGAGTCCTTCTCCTCGTACTTGCGCTCCATCTCCGCAAAGAGGGACAGGCGTTCGTCGGTCACCGCTTGCGTCATGCGCTTTTCGCGTTGGGGTTGTCATATATGGTTAACGCAGGCCGGTTCCAGAAATGGCATCACGATGCCAAACTGCAAAGACGTGGGCCTGCGCGGCACCACGAATGGCATGGAACGGCACTTGTTGAAATGACAAGGCCGTGCACAATTGGCGCCAGGTACCCTCGATATGCGGGCCGCGGATCTAGGCGGTACATACACGGTTATTCTTGATTACAACAGTGCGTATTTAAGCAGAACGTGGTGGGGTTCTTCCCTAAAAGACGCAGGGCGGGCGCAGCGGCCGCGGTCTGGCCCCTGCTTTTGACGGGCTTGGCACCCGTCTTGCGCTGTCCTTTGCCGGTGTCCCGACCATTTGGAGTTTCCACGCGCCGCACGACGCGGACCGGAAGGCATGGCCGCAACGAACTGATCCGGCACTTTAGCGCGTCAACCAGACAGGAGGCCGCGGTCCGTCCTTTCGAGAGGAAACCGCCGGCCGCATTTTACGCCGCATGCCAACGCGTTTCATAACGCCCCGGCACGTTCGCGGTTCAAATTCTGCAAATCCGCGCCGGATGGGTATCTATTTAGCATACGCCTTGGCGTTTGCAAACATGTCTCCTGCTATAGGGCAGCCGGCCCCGGACATAGCCGTATCAGAATGGGTGCAGGGCATCCCCACCAACATCTCCCAGGAGAAGGACCACATAGTTCTGGTCGAAGTCTTCCAGGTCAACTGCCCGGGCTGTTTCCTGTACGCCATTCCCGAAGCCATCAACATCTACAACCGCCATGCCGAGGACGGCGTGAGGGTGCTGGGGCTGGCCACGGCCTTTGAAGACTTTGACAAGAACACGCTGGGGAACCTGCGGGCCCTGGCCGAAGAGGGTGTCGTCGTGGGCGAGACCAGGCGGGCGCTGGAGCAGTTCGGCAACTCAGACGGCAAACTTCCGTTCAAGATACCCTTCCCGCTGGGCATGGACGTGCTGACGCCGACCAATGGCAGCGTGGACGACGCCAAGGTGCTGGCGTTCATTCGCTCCCAGATGCCCGGATTCGACTCGGCCGGCGAGGTTCGGAAAAACGACATAATCCGCCGCGTCCGGGCGTACATGCAGTCCAAGGTGTATTCGGCCGAGACGTTCGACACGTACGCCCTGCAGGGCACCCCGTCGTCCATCCTGGTTGACAGGAAGGGCACACTCCGGGACGTATCGTTCGGCCAGACCGGAACCACCGAGAACAAGGTGCAGGCCCTCCTCCGAGCCGACTAGGGCTCGGGCAGCAGTAGATTGTTTACAGCGCCAGGCGCTTCTTCATGTCCGGATCCCCGTAGATTCGGGGGTGGGACGCGTCGGCCAGGATCACCTCGAACCAGTAGTGCATTCCGTCCTTGTACAGAAAGTAGGATCCCAGCAGGCTCATGTTGGGGTATCTCTCCAACACGCGGTTCTCGGCCACGGTGCGCATGTTCACGGCTGCCTTTATCTTGGTCACGCCCAGGTGCTTTGGACGCCTGCCGCCCCGGGGCCTCCGCCTTCTCATGCCGCCGGTTCCCACGCGCATCCTGACTACAGCTATACCCTGCTTGGCCTTGTAGCCCAGCCGCCTCGCCCTTTCCGGCCTGCTGGGCCGCCTTACCCGCGTTATGGCGTTCTCCCTTCTCCATATGACGGCCTTCCGGCGCAGCTCCACCGTGTTGTCCTTCCACATCTTGGCCCAAGTGGCGTCCTGCCTGCTTACCATGCGACGACACCCCCCGTCCCCCTTATTAACGCGTCCATGAGCGACGACCGGCTGCGGCGGACTTGATTCGCCGTAGGTCGTGCAGGCCGCCGGTCCGCTGGCGTGTGTTGGCGCGGCGGCGTGATTCGCCGCCCACGCAAGACGATGCCGCACGGACGGGGAGGGGGGAATCCGTCGCGCACGGGCGCGCCGGTCGGAGATCCGCCGACAGGGATAATTAGACGGCGGCTCAACGCTGTCCGTGACGGGACTTCCAACCAGAAGGGATCTAAGCGTGGGGTTGAGGGTGGAGGTGGAAAAAAAGAGGGATCAGGGCACGGGCAGGCTGACGTCCGGGATCATATCCAAAATCCTGACGCGGGGCAGGTCGCACCCGTACGGGATCAAGGTCAGGCTGCGGGACGGCCAGGTAGGCCGTGTTAAGAAAATCACCGGCGGTTCCCCTGAATAGACGGCGCGTTCGCGCGTGGGTTTGGGCGCAATGCCTCTCACGCGCCACGTTACCCGCATTGGGCAATCGGCATCCGCCGCCGCGCCTATGTCGCCACGTCGTCGCACGGGCGGGCCTGCCTTCATCCGGCGCGTCATTGCCGCGCCTCCGGCGAGGCGACCATCTCCCACTGCGACCATGAGCCGCGGCCGTCCGGGCGCCGGGTGCTGACCTTGACGGCGTCGCGTACCATGGCCAGGCCGCACTCTCGTACGATTTTGGACAGCCCGTTCCTGGAGGTAAACCTGATGGCCAGGCCGCGCTTGGGCCCGTCGTCGTACTGTATGGTGAGGCCGTCTTCAGACTCCTCCAATACGCGGTGGGCGTACCGTATGTCCGTGCCCGTGGCGTTCACGCGCACAAACAGCAGGCCCCGCGGTTCCAGCATTGCCGCGGCGTGGCGAAAGTACTTTCGGGTCCTGCGGCGGTCTCCGTGCTGGAACGACTGTATGGCAACCACGTACCCGAAGCGCCCATCACCATACTCCAAAAAGTCCTTGCAGACCAACCTGTCGGCCAGCCGTGGTTCCTTGAGGGCGATCTGCTCCAGGCCAATGGCCGATATGTCCAGGCCCACTATGTCCAGGCCCGCATTCGACATGGCGATGTAGTTTCTGCCGTTGCCGCATCCCACGTACAGGCCGCGCGAGTCGCGAAGGTCGGATCTTTGACGGATCTCCACCGTCACCTGCCGCGCAAACTCCAACGGGGCATCGTCACCGTACCGCCCGGATGCGTATTCGCCGTCCCAGACGCGGCCTATGATTCCAGACTCCTGCGCGCGGCGGTTTGCGTTCACGGCTGCGCGTTGGTTGAGTGGACGTTATTAACCCGACGTGTGCGCCGCGGCTGCCCGGCCTGCGCCGCGTTCCCTTTTTGAGCTTGGGCAATACGGGCGGCCCCTGTCGGACCTTTCCAGGGTGTTGTGGTGTTGGGCGCCGTTCGGTTATGCCGCGACCGCTTCCACGAATATGGTCTTTACCAGATCCGTGCTGCTCCGCTTGTTTACGACATCATGGCTGGCGTTATGCATTCTCTTGAGGTGGGCCTTCCTGTTCACTATCCCGTATTCCCGGCACAGCCTGCAAAAGTAAGTGACGCGTCGCTGGCTCCTGTTCTTGGACTGGCCGTCATTCTCGTATGCGTGCAATTATGGACGCGCGCTGTCATAGAAAATATTAATCTTGGCGTTTTATGACATTATGGAATATGGGCGTATTATAATCGGCCCCCGCGGGCCTGGCAGCGCGGCCTCGCCGGTGCGCGCTTTTTTAAGCGGTCCACGCGCATTCATGCAATGCTGAAGGCGGCAGTTTTGGCGGCGGCGATTCTGGCGCTGGCCGCACACCCGGCGCTGGCCGAGCCGCTGACCGTCGAGACGGACCGCGCAGTGTATCACTACGGCGACACGTTCACCGTGCTGATTATAGTTGAGGACCTCGCCGAGCCGTTCGCCACCATGCACATACGCGACGCCGACGGAAGGACCAGCTCCCCGATCAACGTGCCGCTGAACCAGCTAAACAATTCTGTGCCCGCCCTGGCTCCCTTCGATCGGACGGTGTTCCCGGCGGGCACCTATGAGGTGTCGGTTACGTATTCGGGCGTGACCGCCGTCACCACGTTCGATCTGGTGGATGTGGGAACGGTGGTCGTTCCCAACTGGATAAAGGAGGTGGCGTTTCTGTGGATCAGCGGTACCATATCCGGCGTCGAGTATCTGGACATACTTGGGGGCATGGTGGATGAGGGCCTGTTGGTGCCCTCCGGCGACGCAGAACCGTTCATTCCGCCGTGGCTGGTCTCTCCCACCGCGTGGTGGCTGGGGGGCTTGATTACCGATGACGCATACGTTACGATGCTGCAGTACTTGGTGGATGACGGGGTAATAACCGGACTGGCGGGCCTGGACTGACGCTACCGGCGTAGCGTCATCTTGCGGAAAGCCGGGGTATTCGCGGCTATGCTTCGGCGGTCTGGCGTCTGGCTCTGTGCCACCTTCGGATGCGGTGGGGCAGAAACAGAAGCAGGAGTATGGCTATTGCGATGCTGAAGCCCCCGACCGCAGCAACCCCGATCTGCAGCCCCTCTCCTTGGGCTTCGTACACCTCAAGGGCAGTCGCGGACGTTGTTTCGGGTGCGGACTGGGCTGTGGGCTGGGCGGCGGGCGCCTCGGTAAGCACGCACACTCCGTCAACCATCTCGGTGCCCGGGCCGCAGGACATCTGGTAGCGCACGCACACTCCGTCGACCATCTCGGTGTCCTCGGGGCACTGTATCGGTCCCCTGATGCTGTCCGCTATGCTCTGGTACTCTGCTTGGGTGATGCCCACCGCCGAGTAGAACGCCTGGCCCGGGTACCACTGGTCGTACCACGCCGCAAACTCCGCGTCGTTCAGGTACCTGTCGACGTATACGGATGCGTCCACCCCCGGCTCCACGAATTCGGCCACTTCTCCCGTCGGTTGTATGGCCGGCACACTGGCCGCAGGCTCTGTTGCAGGTTCGGCCGCAGGCTCTGTTGCAGGTTCGGCCGCAGGCTCTGTTGCAGGTTCGGCCGCAGGCTCTGTTGCAGGTTCGGCCGCAGGCTCTGTTGCAGGTTCGGCCGCAGGCTCGTCGGCTGCCGGCTCGTCGCCTGGTGCCTGGGCGGCGCTCGCCGCCACTTCTGCGGCATCGGCGATCCCGCTTAATATCACCTCGGTGGTGCCGGCGGGCACCTCCAGCGTAATGGTAATCGTTGAATCCGATACGTCAATCGTCGGCTCTGCGAGGAAACCGTCCAGCATGACGACAACCCCGTCATCGCTGGCCGGCGCCAGAACCGTGGTGTCCATCTCCATCGTGAGGGTGCCGCCCTCCGGAGACTCGATGCTCATAGTGATCTCGCCAAACTCAACGTCGGCGTTGTATATCGTGGCGCCCACGCCGATTCCCTCGTACGAGAATCCGTCTACAACCTCGTCCGCGTATGCACCGGCCACCATGCCGATTGACAGCGCCGCGGCCAAAGATGCGACCATCGTTGCATTCAACACGGCATAATGAATTGCTGGCCATTAAAATAGTTGACGAACCGATCGTCGCCGGAGGTGCCGGTGTGCGTGATGCGGCGCCCCGCCGCGGCCGGAAAGGGACGCTATCGTAAGTGCTCCAAGTGGTGAAGCGGGGGTATCATTGAGGCGGCCTTTAGCGAGTAGGGGTTGGTGGCGTCGGCGATCGGCGTGACGTTCCCGTCGATGGTCTGGAACAGGACGTATGTCCCCCCGTCCACGTTGACCATGTGTATGTCGGTGGCGCCGTAGACGATTATATCAAACAGCGTGCCGGTGGTGTCCGTCCGCACCGGGTTGTACGGGTCCGTAATGTCGGCTAGCTGCAGGCTGTCGTTGCCGTTGGCCACCGCCACGATGGCGCGGTCCCCTATGGTGGCCACCTTGACGCTCTCCGGACTGTGCAGGAAGAGCCTGCCCTCGTCGCCCTGCACCGACGAGAGCAGCACCGGGTTGGCGGGATCCGTGATGTCCAGAACCGAGACTCTGTCCGTCTGGTAGCTTGACACGACCGCCAATATCCTGCCTCCTGAACTTATTGCGTCAACTCCGGTCGCCGAGTACAGGTACTCCACTCCGGAGACCTCGGATACCTTGCGTGGGTTGGCGGGATCCGTGATGTCCAGCACGTACAGCAGGCTGTTGTCGAAGCTGATCAGGAGCGCCAGGACTCCGTGGGGGGTGCGGATCACGTCCAGATCTTGGATGGATGGTATGGACCCGGGCGTTGCCGAGACTATCGCGGGCCGACTTGGATTTGAGACGTCGATGATCTGCAATACGTCGCCTGTCCTGGCGCCCACCACCAGGTACGGCGTCTGGCCTATCTGCGCCAACTCCGCGTCCACTATGAAGTCCAGGCCCCTCTGTATGACGCCCAGCGGCTTGGGCTTGGCCGGATCCTCCATGCCTACCACCTGTATGCCGTTGCTCCACAACCCGGTGACGAACGCGTAGGGCTTGCCTGATATCGATCCCGCCACGACCCCCGCGGGGCCGTCCATATGGAACCCCCACCCGTCACGAATGAGCGACACCGGAACGGGATGTCGGGGGTTGGTGATGTCGGTCACCTGCACCACGTCGTGCGAAGGGGCCGTCGTGAGCGCGTACGTCCTGCCTGCCACTGTAACCGACGCAATGCCGTTGGTATTCACCAGCGGCAGGGATTCGGCCAATCCGGCGGACACCGTTGAGGCGGCGCTGAGGCTGGGGCCGTCTGTGATCTCCGCAATCTGTATGCCGTTTCCAAAGTAGTCGGCCGCCACGACGTACGTTATGGCGCCGTAGGATATGGCCGCCACGTCCACGGGACCTATCAGGGACTCGAACCCGTCGTTGCCCTGCACCGCCGATGGGAGCGGCACGGGCGAGCGGGGGTCTGTTATGTCTATGAGCTGCATGGCGCCGTCAAAGTAGCTGGTGGCCACCACCAATGTGCGGTCCTCGTGCCGCACCACGTCCACGTGCCTCACGGTCTCCAGATTTTCAAAGCCGTCGCGGCCGTCAACAACGTGCGATGCCTCCGACGGCGAGCGGGGATTCGTTATGTCTATGGTGGTTATGCCGCTGTCGTACGAGGATGCCACCACCGCAAACGTCCCGTCCCCTATGCGCGCGACGCTGATGTCGTGCACGCCCTTCAGTGTGAAGCCGTCTATCCCGTCCTGCATGATCGCGGCGGGGCGCGGCCAATCGGGATCGGAAACGTCTATGATCTGCACGGAGCCGTCATAGTAGCTGACTGCCAGAATGTAGGGCGAGCCGTCTATGGTAATTGTGTCTATGCTCAGGGGGTCCCCAACCGCCTCAAAACCGTACATCTGGTTCTGTATGACGGTTCCAAGGCGGGGCGAGTGCGGATCCGTTATGTCCACGAGGCGTATGGCCTCTGAGTAGTATCCGGTCACCGCCGCGTACGTGGCGGTGCCCATGTCCAGTATGGCCACCGAGGTGGGCGCATTCAGCACCGGCAGGCTCACGGCCGACACGATGGTTGGCTCGCGCGGATCCGTCACGTCCAAGACTGTCACGCTGCTGCTGTATATGCTGGGCACGACCGCATACGCCTTGCTGCCCATCTTGGTGACCGCTACGTCGTGCGGGCCGTGCATGGCGCCGTACGCGTGCTGGCCGCCGGCCACCTCCGACACCGGAACCGGGTTGTACGGATCGGTTATCTTGGTTATCTGTATGGTGCTGCGGGCGGGACTGGCGGCCAAGGCGTACACCTCTCCGCCTATCGCGGCTATCTCCACTGCTTCGGGAGCGTAAGATATGCCCCCGCCCCGAATGTAGGCGGGTACGGGCATGGTTGGGTCGGTTATGTCCAGAGCGGCCACCGTATCTCCCACCGACAGGGCCCAGAGCCGGCCGTCCGATGCCATGCCCGCCACTCCGCCGGCGGGCATTGCCGTTGAGGCCACTTGCCTGGCCTTGCCGGGGTTTGTAATGTCCAACACGTACAACATGTCTGCGCCCATGAGCAGCGCGTACCGTATATCGGCGGCCTCCACCACGTCCATGTCTTGCAGTTCCGGAAACGCGAGCGTGCGGACGTATGTGGGGCGCGAGGGATCCGTTATATCCGCCACCGTGACCGAGCTCCGCCCCATGATTAGGGCGTACGTGCGGTCGTCGGCCTCCACCACGTCCATGTCTACAATGTCGTTGGGGATTTCAAAGCCGTATTGGCCTTGACGCATGAGCGCCATGCCTACCGGGGACGTCGGATTTCCGAAACTCACTATCTGGACGGCGTCTCGGCCGGCCACGGCCACGTACGAGTAGTCATGCGCCCTGAACGGTTCGGTATCCAGCACTGTATCCAGGGAACTGACGCGCCAGTTTTCGTTGCTGATGCTGCCCACGGGAGTCGGATTCTGCGGATCGGTGATCTCCACGGTCAGCACCGCGTCTCCGGCGGATACCTGCACGAAGATCCTCTCCCCAAGACCCGCCCAGTCTACGTCCGCGATGCCCTGGCCCTGTGCCAGATATTGGGGCAGGGGCAGCGCGGCTATGGGAATGGGCCGGTACGGTATGGTCACGTCCAGTATGTGCAGCGTTTGGTATACGTCAACTGCGGCCAGATATGCGGCCCCGTCAACGGGCACGTGCGAGAACCACCAAGAGGACACCGGTATGTGCGCCACCACAAGCGGCACCGACGGGTTGGTGACGTCAATCACGCGAACCAAGTCTCCGGGCGCAAACACGAACGTGTGGCCGTCCACGCTAGTCATTTCGACCGAATACGCCGCGGGGGGCTCCAAAACTGTAGCATCCGTGCGGAGGTTTACCGCCGGCGTATATGTTGCAGTTGGAGGCGCGGCCACCGTTTGATCTTCGTCCGGAAGCGTATCCGCCACCGGGTACTCCTCGTCGGACTGGACTATGGTTACTCCGGTCAGAACCACTTCGGTGGTTCCCGCCGGTACGTCCACAGTGATAACCAAAGTCGTGCCTGCCATGGCGAAAGCCGTATCCGCTAGGTATCCGTCCGCTGTAACGAATGCACTGTCGTGACTGGTCGGTGCCAGAACCGTAGTATCCAGAGCCATCGTGAGCGTGCCGCCCTCCAGAGACTCAACGTGCATCACGATCTCGCCGTACTCCAAGTCGGCGTAGTATACAGCGGCGCCCACGCCTATTCCCTGGTACGAAAACCCTTCCACAAACAGATCCGCATACGCTCCAACCGCCATCCCAATTGTTAACACCGCCAACAGAGACGAGATCGCCGCCCAATTCTGCATTATATATGATGAGAGAACCGTCCTTAAAATAGTGTCGGGGGCGCCCGGAAAGAAACACAGTACACATTTGCCCCTGAACACTGTGAAGGCCGGATCTGCTCGGATGCGGCCCGGATCCCCGGCCGGCACGGGTTAAGACGGGGTAGTCCCTCGCTGACGTGGCGGGCCGAGACGATACGGGCCCTGAGCGGCCGGCGGATCATGCGCCGCCGCGCACTGTGGGGGGATGCGACGCGGCCCAACACCGTTCGGGACGGAACGCCTGGTCCGGTGGCCGTATGCAGCAAACTGCTTGTTCGCCGCGTCCGCGAGCATTGCCGTGAAGGGGTTCATCTTGCAGGGGACTGGCCGCCTGTCCCGTGGTTGCCCGCCTGGCGGGCGGCCATGAGGCGGGCGGCATCCGGAGGTCGTAGAACACGAACGGGTTATCGTCAATATGGGCCGGACGGAGTGGCTGCGGCTGATGGTCCGCGGCCACATTTGCTCGTACGACTTGTAAGAGTTTTTCATCTCGCATCATATGCGGTAGAACTCGGCCGCCCTGCGGGGGTCATTGTCCTTCTGGGAATTCGGCACGGTGGTGGCAAACACACAGTGCCCGCCGATGACGCGGGCCTCCCCATCACGCGTCTCAGGTTTTTGGCGGGGGGGGGGGGCCTGGGTCATGCCTGATGCACTCAACACCCATGAAATTCCAGCGCCAAAATTTACTCTGCCATTTTCTGCCGTTCTCTGCTCAGCCCCAAACGGCTTGAAACCACGAAGGTACAGCCGTGCGCCCGGCTGCAATCGAGCACGCGGCTAGCGCCTGGCACGGCCTGAAGAAGTATCTTGGGCCGTTCCGCGACGCTCAAATGCGCCTATGCGGCCATTCCTCCTGCCGCCCTTGAGGCGTTCCCTGCCGTGGCGGGGCATGGCGCATACATTCCTACTGAATTGATATCATATGTCTTTCATACGATCTTAAATTATTCTAACCATGCATTTCAACACATCGCATCAATGGGCGGGAGATTTAAAGCCTTCCGGATAAACACTGCATAAAATGATATAATTAAGATCTAAAGGTAAATACGCACGTGACGCGCCGTATCTTTATTTACAATTAACGCCGCCGCACGTTGACTGCACCAAATAAAATATTAGTTCAATCTTTTGAGCCGCATTGGCGGTGCGGAGGCATTGGGACGTTGTCCATGCGTTTGCTTAATTCTTTTGGCCTGATGGTAGCGCCGCTTGGAGAACTGTCGTGGTTGCAAAATTTCCATTCAGGCAACTGCTGACGTTGTTTCCTGACCATCGGGCCTCTCCTGTACTCCGCCGTATATTTTTTACCATGACGCGGTTGCTGCAATCCGTGTACCAACCATTTGATCTAAATTTATATAATTCCATTGCCGCATAGATGGCAATCTGATAGGGGTCCGCGTCATTTTTTATGGACTGCCGCCGCGCTTTGCCTCAACTACTCAACGGCGGGCCGGAATGCGAGTGTCCTTGTTCCTCGAAACGGTGCCGGCTTCATGCAATTTAGTGTGGCGATTTGGTTCCTAAATCATTTGGTCTAACCAGAGTGGGATGGCTGGTTCTCGTCCGTATCTACACGAGGATTCGATTGGGGCGCCAATGTGCCGAATCAGCGCCCAGCGACGCCCCGTCGATCCGGATGCCCGTATGGCCCCCTTGACCGGTTGACATAATGAATTAGGATCTTCATCTGCGGGGGTCCATCAGCAGTATGTTAGAATGCATGATCTATAAATTTATGACCAGATGAACGTAAATTAGTGTCGTGGCGTGCCGTGGAACAACTTAAAAGACACGCTCACGCGCGGTGTGGTCAGAGACGCACTCAAGTCTAAACAAGGGGCCAGCACCGCTGCCGTATCGATAACGGGCGGCGCCTAAAATGTTGCAAAACGCGCGCTGCGCTGTTGGAGGCATTTCGATTCGAAATAGCTATTGGTACATTTTTGGCGGAGCCAATTACATGATCTATCGGATTTATCAGACTGTGCATGTAAATTATACATAATCTACGTCCAAAAAGCGGTAGATTTAGCCTATACGGCCTGGCTTTGTATGATATTTGGCATCGTCCTGAACCGAAAGCAGTATTGACACAAACATTTATAATCAAATACCCGCAACAAACATATTAATGATAAAAACAATGTTAATTGCTACGGCAATACTTTCGGTGACTTTGATGCTTACTACCTCGTACGACGGTACGGCGCAAAGCGCCAACATACCGGTGGCTGAGGCCGCCTCACCCACATTCCACGAGATTCAGATGGAGGCGGTGAAGATGCCCGACGGCATGTATGCCTACAGACTCATGGACTATGAAATCGACTCCGTATCAGTGATTGACAGGTTTAGCACTAAGCCCTCAATCCCCGGACCTACTTTGATCTTTACCGAAGGCGATTCGGTCGAACTGACCCTGACAAATTCCGCCTGCAAAGATGACTTCATCATAGGCGACAACGGCCCGAACGAGAATTCTTATCTTGGAATTCACGTCCACGGCGTTCACTATTCAATTCAAGACGATGCCAGCTACCAGAGAATGCATGTGACCGGGGCCACATCCGAGTCTGCCGCTACTTGCGGCGAATCGGTAACCTACGAATGGGACGTTGGGCTCGGAACTGCCGGCACGTGGCCTTACCACGATCATACGTTTAGCAAGAACGAGATAGGCTCAGAAGACTTGGGCCTGTTCGGGACTGTCATTGTGAATCCCGCAAGCGGCATGGTTGGAGGCTTTGTGAATGGCGACACCGGCATGGTTGACATGGTTCCGGTGGAGGACATCGAAAAAGAATTCGTCCTTTGGATGGTGTCATCAAAAGTTCTCGGCAAAAGTGTCTTTTACGGCATGGAAGTCGACAACGACGTGAACAACGACGGCAGCATCATCATGGACGACATCAAACAGACACCGCTGTGGACCAATCCGCCTCTCTACGCAAGCGACGGTGCCAAAGTACGGTACCACGTTATCGGCGTGGGAGACGAGACTCACGCATTCCATCTCCACGGACATCGTTGGGCTGAGGCCACTGGAGGCGCAGCCGACATCATAGACGTAAAGGAGATTGCCCCGCTGCAGCGCCACACGTTTGTCATTGAGGCAAGCGACAACGCAAACGTCCATACCGGCACAGAAGGCTGGATGTATCACTGCCATGTGTTTGAGCACATGGAGGCCGGCATGACTGGCATGATGATGGTAGTAGACGGTTCAGATACGCTGCCTACCATAGGTGCGGTCTTTACCATCAGCGACGAACCGGGACTCTGGATGAAGACTCTGGACTCCGGGTTTACCGACGTGCTTGACGATGCCTTGGCCGGATCCAGCCTGACTATAACTGACGAGAACGGCGACGAGATGACAATTCCCTCATTGAATGCAGACCCTGAGGCGGGCACCGGGTTCCCACTGGACTATCTGGGCGCCCTGTCTCCAGGCTTTGCTGACTCCGAGGGTCGTTCACTGGCAGTCATTTCCGCAGGCGAAACCGTGCTGTTTGGCATGAAGGATTCGCAGACAAAACACACCATCACATCGCTGATATATCCGACCGCCGCCGCCGCAAACGGACCGGTGGGCGGAAACGGAATACTCACTCAGGCCGGAATAGGGTTCTTTGACACCCAAGTCGGCATCCGAGGCTCCACGTTCATTACCGGAGACGACGGAATGGCAGTCGCGCTTGACGACCCAGGCCTGTACGTCTTCGTATGCAAGATACACCCGTACATGCTCAGCGCCGTAATCGTGGACGATCCCGCGACGAACATCCATCTCACAAACGTAAACAAGGCAGCCGGAGGCACGACGATTCCGCTGTTGGACTTGTCTGACAGCCTGACCATACTCACCAGAACCGGTACATTCCCGACTACTGTGGCGGTGAGCCCGGACGACCCATTGCTCCCGTTGGTGGGGGCCTTGGTCAAGACGTTCTACGCGATCACCGACCCCTCAAACTGGAAAGACTACACACAAGACTCATGGAGCGTAAACCTCCCGCCTGCGCCATTGACCACCAACAGCGATGACGTGTGGATATTCTTGGTCGGCGGTGACGTCGTGACCACAATCGCAAGCTTGACCGGCCCGGTCAGTCCCACCACGGGAGCTGCCGCATCGGTAATTCTGCCGTTGGGGCTGGACAGCACAGTGAAAATTGATGCTGCACCGCCAACGGTGCGAGGCGTCGGCGAGGTCTGGGTGAACACCCAGTTCGAAGCGACCGTGGGCAAGAACCTGCTGGGCACACACCAGGACAAGCCTGGTACCATTACAGTCGTGAACACCAACAACTGGAACGTCGAACGCAAGATCGCGCTGCCAGAGCTGGGAACCAACGATCCGCAGAGGCTGAATCCCAACCTTGGACTGAACCACCCGCACAACATGTGGGCGGACGCCAAGAACGAGATCATCTACCAAACCCAATGGTTTGACAAGCGAATGGTGGCGCTCGATCGTGAGACGGGCGACGTGATCAAAGACATGTACGTCGGCGAATCTCCGTCGCACGTCATGACCGCGCCCGCGGGAAGCAACGAGGGCATGATCTACCTGGCTATGAACGGCGAGGAGCAGGTTACGGTTGTAGACCCCAATACCCTTGAGGTCGTTCAACAAATATCGACCGGCCCGCGCTCTCACCCACACGGCCACTGGATATCCAGCGACGGCTCCACGATAGTGACTCCGGACTTTGTAGGCCTGAAGACGTCAATCATAGACCTGGAAGCTGGCACCGTCACGGCCGCCAAGGACGCGAACACCGGCGCGAGCCTGATGCTTGCGCCAATAGCGACCGGCATGATGGGCGACGGCTCAAAGTTCTACACTGCTGACTTCTTGGGAAACACCCTGTCGGTGATTGACCTTGACACGAATACCATCACCAAGCAGATAGACCTGCTTGAGTTGGGCATCGTGGGACTTCCAATACAGACGCCGGTCAGCCCCGACGACAAGTGGGTCGTCACGGCGCACACACTCGGCGCCCGCATTACCGTAGTAGATACCAGCACAGATGAAATTATAGCGAACCTTCCATGCGACCCGGGCTGCCACGGAGTGCAGTGGGGTGCAAAGGCGGACGGTGGATACTTGGCATACGTGTCAAGCAAGTTCTCCAATGCCCTGATTGTAGTCGATCCGGATCCGAACGGAAACGGTAGCGGCCTTGATGCGGCGATAGTTGGAAGGGTCGTTCTCACTGAACAGCACGACACCAGCATGGACGACGTGGTGTACGATCACGCCGGAATGGGCGGACAAGGCATCCTTACCGTTCCGAACGTCTATGAGGGATGGATTCAACAAACGGTCAACGCATGTTCTGACGGCTTAGGTCTCCTCAGCACACAATTGTGCGGGAACGAGATAACCGGCTACCTCAGAGCACTGGACGACTCACAACGTGATCCACTCGGCACTGCCAACGACTAACCAGTCTTTTTTCTTTTTTCTTTTGTTTGCAGCCTTGCTGCCATCGCCCCTCTTTGCGAACGCGACTGCCCCTTGCTGCGGCCAGTGCGCCGCCCGGGAGTGGGGGACAGATTTTGCCCTTGGCCCCGCGATGGCCTGTATGTCCGGATGCGGCCTTGGCGCCGGATCCCGCTTGATGTTGTATGCGAATGGTCAAGCTGCCTATGAAATTTTGCGCAAATTCGCCTCGCCGATTTTCAAGCCTCTAGCGTGCGGCATGTATCGTGTCACATGACGCCGCGCTCTATTTGGACGATCTTTTCGGCAATGACGTTTGCTGCCAGCGACTGCGCCTCGTGGGTCTGGGCGCCTATGTGGGGGGTCAGTATGACGTTGTCCAGCTCCGCCAGCGGGGTGTCAACGACCGGCTCGACCTCAAAGACATCCAGGGCCGCGCCCCCCAGCCGCCCTTCCCGCAGGGCTTTGTACAGGGCGTCCTCGTCCACGGTGCCGCCCCGGGACGTGTTGATCAGGCAGGCGGTCTTCTTCATCTTTGACATGTTCTCGGAGTTTATCAGGTGCCGGGTGCTCTCCAGCAACGGCACGTGCAGCGACACGTAGTCGGAGCTCTGCAACAGGGTGGACAGGTCCGCCTTCATGAGCCCTACCTCGTTGGAGAACTCGGGGTCTATGGGCACCACGTCGTACCCTATGATGTTCATGTTGAACGCCCGCGCCAGCCGGCCCAGCCTCTTGCCTATGTTTCCGACGCCCACTATTCCAAGATACTTGCCGCGAAGCTCGGTGCCCTTTAGGTCCTTCTTGAGCCATCTGCCCTCGCGCATGCCCCTGTCGCCCCGGGCCGTTCCGCGGGCCAGCGTCAGCATGTGGGATATGACCAGCTCGGCCACCGCGTTCATGGCGCCCTCAACGGCGTTTATCACCCTGATGCCGCGCTCGGCGGCGGCCTTGCCGTCTACGTTGTCAAGGCCCACCCCGACCCTGGCCACGACCTCGCATTTGGTCGCCTTTTGCATGACGTCCGCGGTCACCTTCGTGCGGCCCCTTACCACTATTATCTCGTATTCGCCAGCCTTCTCCAGCAGGCCGTCGGCGGTTATGTCCGGCTCATAGTCTACGCCCATCCCGTTGTCGCGCAGTATCTTTGGCAGAACCGGATCAACCTCGTCGCACACCAGCACTCTCTTGGGCATGAAAAATGTGCGCAGAATCCGGCAATATAATCATATAGAAAAAAAAGAATGGCTAGATTGGAGGTAGAGTGGGCACGACTTCCCAGAGCGGGATGGCGCCTTCGTCTATCTTCATCTGCGCAACTTCATCAGTGTAAAGACCGTGCACGTTGAGAGCCGGGTGCGCGATGCTGTTCATGCCCATGGGGGGAACGGCATCGCTTGGGTTGCCCAACACGTAGGCGTAGGACGGTACGGGGGCGTCAATTATACCGGCGGCAATCAGCCGATCGTTGAGGCCGAAGGGATCTCCGGCCACGAAGACTGTTGCAGCGCCCGAGTATATGGCTGCGTAGTCGTGGTTCACCGCCGCGTAGGTTCCGGGTTCGTCAAAGACCAGATCAACGATCATGTTCTGTGAGCCGCCCAAGAGCCACGTCTCGGTGGCCGCCGACTGTACCCTGTTGCCTTGTACTACTCTGTCCAGAATCTCTCCGACTATGTGGAAGAATACCGGCTCGTTGCCCTGATTCTCCACGAAGAGCCTGACGTGTTGGTCGGTCTCTACGTAGAGGAGCTGGGCCTGGTATTGCTTGAGATCCAGTCCGTTCCACGGCTGCGCCACGAATATGTTGCTGTTCTCGTCACCCTTGATAAGCGCGTTGTGTACGCCGTTGGGCACGTAACCGAACTGCATTCCGTTTACCACGGTGCCGGTGTTTTGATGGCCCATCATGGCTACCATGTCGTAGGTGCCCGCGTCGGTAAGGTACAGCTGGTTGTACTGCAGCTGGAACTCCAAGGCGTCGGCATCGTATATGGTCCTGTCAAGGGTCACCTCGCCGTTATTGACCTTGGTCTTCTCAACCAGGAGCTTCTTGTAACCGTTGAGCGGATCCACTATGGCTATGCCGTACATGCCCGAGAGGACGTGCTGGTCCATAGCCGCCAGGTCTATGCCGGAGCAGTGGTACTTGTAGACGCCGGGCGATTCTGCTATGTAGCAGTAGGTCGCCGACTCGCCTGGCTGTACGGCTCCGAAGTTGGCCGAGGACATCTGGGAAGAGTGCATGTCGTTGCCGTGAGCGGTGAGCTCGTCGGCAGGTATGGTGAGAGTCATCTTCACCACGTCGCCCTGCGTCACCCTGAGGGTGGGTCCGGGCACTTGGCCGCTGAACGTCATGGCAGAGAACGTCTCGCCGCCCATTACGGGCAGATCGACGGTTATGCCGTCCAGATTGAACTCTACCACGGTGCGGCCGGTGGACTCTAGCATTTCGCACGCGCCAGCGGCGAACGCCTCTGGCATTACGAGCTGGAGGCCGCCCATGGCGTGAATCTGATTAAGTATCTCGTTCTCGCCGGCTGCCGCTACTTGTGTCTGTGAATAGTTGCTGCTTAGAAGTGCAGCTCCCACAATGGCCACTGTGGCCAGCGTGAGAACCATGCTGATTTTTTTCTTCATTGTAGCGCGTATACAGTACCCTCAAATATATCCAACGGTTGTTTTGCGGGTTCTCGTCACGGACAAAGATTTGCGCCGGAGAAGCGCCCCGCAGAATTCTGAATTTGTACGCCAAGACGGTGGCCGCGTGCATCTCCGCAATTAGTTACGCGTGGACGTTTTTTGGGTTTGCGTGGGGGCGTATCCCGCCCTTCCCGCATGCGCCCGCGCACCGCGGCCCGCCCGGTTGATCTCCCGGCGGGGCCCAAAGACGATATCTTGCCATATGCGCATGCCGCAAACTCAAATAACGGTGGCGCCCCAGCATACGCATGGAGCATCGCGTTGACGAGGACTCGCTGGGGCCGGTCGAGGTCCCGGCCGACGCGTACTACGGCCCATTCACCGCCCGGGCGCTGGCCCAGTACAAGGTTACCGGGCGCCCCGCGCACGCGGACTTGGTGCGGGCGTTCGTCATGATAAAGAGATCCGCAGCGGTGGCCAACATGCGGGTGGGCGCCCTGGACGAGGAGCGGGGCGGGCATATACTTTCGGCCTGCGATGCCGTATTGTCCGGCCGACTCCTGGAATGGTTTGCCGTCGACATGGTAAATTCCGGGGCCGGAACGGCCTTCAACATGAACGTCAACGAGGTGATATCCAACGCGGCGCTGGTCTCCATGGGACGTAAGTTGGGGGAATACACGCACCTGCACCCCAACGATCACGTCAACATGTCCCAATCCAGCAACGACACCTACCCCACGGCCATGCACATGGCCATACTCTTTGGAATGAACAGGGTCGTGCCCGCCGTGGTCTCCCTTGCCGACTCGCTGGACAAAAAGTCCCGGGAGTTTGGGGTATTCAAAAAGATCGGCAGGACACATCTCATGGATGCCCTCCCCGTCACGCTGGGCGGCGAGTTTGCGGCATACCACACGGCCGTCTCAAAGTGCGCCGAGGCGATAAGGTCCTCCCTGGCTGCGCTGCGCCCCGTGGCGCTGGGCGGCACGGCGGTGGGCAGCGGCGCCAACGCCCCGGACGGGTACCGGGAGGCGGCCATATCGGAGCTGGCCCGGCTATCCGGCCTGCCCCTGGTGCCGGAGCCGGACATGCAGCACGGCCTGCAAAGCAGGTTTGCCGTGACGGCCGTGTCGGCCGCCGTCCGCGGCCTGGCCGTGGAGCTGGGCAAGGTGTCCAACGACATACGGCTCATGGCCTCGGGTCCCGTGGCGGGACTGTCTGAGCTGGGCATTCCCGCGGTCCACGCCGGTTCCTCCATAATGCCGGGCAAGGTGAACCCTTCGCTGGCGGAGTGCATGAACATGATATGCTTCAATATTATGGGGAACGACACGGCCGTCTCCCTGGCCGCCCAGGCCGGGCAGTTCGAGCTGAACGTGATGCTGCCGGGGATGCTAAAGTGCATGCTGGAGTCCGCCGACATGCTGGCCGGATTCCTGCCGGTGTTTACGGCCAACCTCGTTGACGGCCTGACGGCCAACGCCGAGAGCATGCGCCGCGACATGGCCCGCAGCCCCGTGATGGTGACGCTCCTGGCCCCCAAGATAGGGTACCAAAAGTCCGCCCAGCTGTACAAGGAATCGCTGTCCAGCGGCAAGAACATCCGCGACCTGGCGGTCGACTCGGGCCTGCTGACCGTCGACGAGGTAGACTCGCTGCTGTCTTAGGGGACATGGCGCGCGTATACGTTGAGGCACACGGCTGCTCGGCAAGCTATTCGGACTCGGAGATGATATCCGGAATGCTGGTGAACGGGGGCCATACGCTGGCGCGGACCGAGTCCGAGTCCGACGCGGGAATACTGGTGACCTGTTCCGTAAAGGATGCCACCGCCGACCGCATGGTGCATCGGATCAAGGCCATGGGGGAGAAGCCGCTGGTGGTGGCCGGCTGCATGCCCAAGGCCGAGAGGAAGACCGTTGAGAAGTTTGCGCAGAACGCCAGCCTGATGGGGCCCGGGTCCCTGGGCAGCACGCTGCGGGTGCTCGACTCGGCATTGCGGGGGGCTCGGGACGTGGCGCTGGACGAGGATCTGTCCAAGCCGGACCTGCCCCGGGTGCGGCTGAACGACTCGATATCCATCGTGCAAATAGCCAGCGGTTGCATGAGCGAGTGCTCCTTCTGCCAGACCAAGCTGGCCAAGGGGGACGTGCAGAGCCACCGGCCCGGCGACATAGCCCGCCAGATCCGCCGGGACGTCTCCGACGGATGCAGGGAGGTGTGGCTTAGCAGCACCGACAACGGATGCTACGGGCTGGACATCGGCACGGACCTGCCGGCCCTGCTGGACACGGTGGCCGGCCTGCCCGGAGATTTTATGGTGCGGGTGGGCATGATGAACCCCATGTACATGCCGCGAATACGTGACCGCCTGATACGCTCGTTCCGTTCACCCAAGGTATACAAGTTCCTGCACGTGCCGGTCCAGAGCGGCAGCGGCAGCGTGCTGGCCGACATGAGGCGCGGCCACACCGCCGACACGTTCCGGGACGCGGTGGAGGCGTTTCGGAAGGAGTTTCCGCGCATAACCGTATCCACAGACGTGATAGCAGGATTTCCCACCGAGACCGACGAGGAGTTTGAGGAGACCCTGTCGCTGGTGCGGGAGACGCGTCCCGACATGGTTCATCTCTCCAAATACTCGGCGCGGTCGGGCACCGAGGCGGCTGGCATGGAGCAGCTGGACGTGGCCACCATAAAGCGGAGGAGCCGCATCATTCACGATACCACGACTGCCATATCGCTGGAGTCCAACCGGGAGTGGATCGGATGGCGGGGGGACGTGCTCTTCGCCGAGTCTGCTTCGGAGGGTTCGCGGGGTCGCAACTTTGCCTACCGCCCGGTCCACATACCCGAACGGGTTCCACCGGGCCGGCGCCGGGTTGTGGTGACCGGAGCCACCGCGCACGGCCTGACCGGCGCGTTGGGCTAGAGGTTTCGGCGGCTTGTAGTATTTTTTAGACCATGCCCCCTTTTATCCATGCATGTCATACCACTGTCGATGAGCAGGGGCCTAGTGGTTGGAATAGGGGGCGTGGGGTCGCGCCTGGCCGCCGGCGTCGCTGACACGCTGCACGCCGACTGCGTAATCGTATCCGCTGACTCCTCGGATCGCATCCCGGGGGTGAAGTTCGTGCACGTGGACTGCGGCCATCTGGCAAACCCGTCGGTGCGCGCCATCCGGGGGGCGGCGGCGCGGGCCGTGGGAGAGCTGGAGCGCCTCTCTGGGAACGGCGACCACGTGCTGATGGTGGCCAACTTGGCGGGCAGATCCGGAGCCGCTCTGTCCCCACTGGTGTCGAAAATCTTCGCCGGAGAGCGCCTGGCATCGTTCGTGGTCATGCCGTTTGGGTACGAGGCCGACCGCCTCTTTCAGGCGGGCCTGTCGCTGTCCCGCGTCCGAGAGGCGTCTCACTCCACCACCATACTTGACAACGATTCCATGCTGAAGTGCAATCCGAACCTGAGCGTCGAGTCCTGTTACGAGGCGGGCAACGGGGCCCTGGCCAGCGTGATGGGGTCGGTGGGCAGGGAAACCATGGCGGGGGACTGTATCGTCTCTGCCGGGCCGGAAGTTGATGACGCCGACACCGCACTGCGCGATTCGATAAAGATGCTGTATGAGATGTCTCCGCCGTCGGCGGTGCACAGCTCGGTGCTGTACATGTCCGGCAGCGTGCCGGTGGGCGTCGTGGAGTACGTATCGCGGCTTGCCAGGGGAGTCACCGACGCCCCGGTGGCGGTTGTCGCCGGCGAGTCGGACCGCGCTGGCGTGGTGCTGGTCTCGGCTACCGAGGCCCTGGCAAAGTTTGAGACGTACGACCCCCTGTCGGCCATACCGCGGGACCGCACCTTGGACTGGGAGGATCCGGAGATATCCGTCAACGCGGACTTGGGTCTGTACCAGCTGGAATAGATACCGCTTTTACACCTGTCACGGAGTTACTGCTTCTTTTCGGACGTCTTCTCCGAGTCGTCGATGTCAAGCTCCGAGTCGTCGATGTCAAGCTCCGAGTCGTCGATGTCAAGCTCCGAGTCGTCGATGTCAAGCTCCGAGTCGTCGATGTCAAGCTCCGAGTCGTCGATGTCAAGCTCCGAGTCGTCGATGTCAAGCTCCGAGTCGTCGATGTCAAGCTCCGAGTCGTCGATGTCAAGCTCCGAGTCGTCGATGTCAAGCTCGGCTTCGGCCGTCGCCCGCGCGTCTGGCGAATGCAGCGATCCCTGGGCGTGGGGGCTGGCTCCGCCGGGAAGGGCCCTTCCCGAGGTGGCATCCTCTATGGCCGTCTCTTGAGAGTCGATGGCCTTTGCTTCCCTGTCCTCCAGCGGCGTGAGATCCTCGGTCACCTGTTCCACGTACGGCAGCACCAGCACGTCGCCGCCGTCGTCTATGATCTCCACGGTGACTTTTCGGGGTGGCCGCCGCACGCCTCTGGCCCACACCAGGTGTGCCAGCTCCTCGTCTATCTTCACGTTGGGGGTGTTCTTGTGCTTCTGGACGTACTCCCGGATCATGTTGATGGCGCGCACGGCCCTGTGCTGCCGCTGGGACAAAATGACCTTGCCAAGATTGATGGTGTGGACGTTGTCAACGACCAACTAGCCCACCTCGGTATGCCCCGCTCTCCATCCCCTGCGCTTGGGGTTGGTCCTAACTCTCCTCTTGGTCTTGAGTATGACCCACGTGGGGACCGGCAGCGACTGCTTCGTCTTGCGGATCAGCCGTATCTTACGCGCGGACGACTTGCGGGCGGGCATCATGGTCAAGGCACATGTCGCGTTTTTTATACCTATCCGGGCCAATATGGCAGCGACCTGGTCCGCTGTAGTGTGGTCGGATGACGTCGTCATTCGTTGGGACTTGACGTTCATAACCGTTGACCCACCATAAAGGCGGCGTTGGTTGCGCAGCGTACCGACACTGAGGCGGCGCTATCGGCAATGAGGCGGCGTTTCCAGCGTCCGCTGTACAATGCGCATGCCACGTCAATGGCGAGTCGCGCGAAAATGTACTCGTGTCGGCCTTGCTCGCCATTCTAACACCCACGAACCCCGCCGAGCGTGCCAGCGACTATTTCCTTCTCGTCCGGCTGCCCGCGCATGACGTCACGCGGCGCGTAGGCGTCTTGCCCATTGCGGCGAAAGCTGCGGCCCGCGACAACCGAATCGAGCGTGCCGCCCCCGCGCCGCGCCCCCTGCCGCGCTCGTCCAATTCCAATACCGCCTTCCGTATGCCCTCGACAAATCGTGGCCCACGTAAATATCCCCGCTCCGCGGACTGACTTTGGGAGCCGCCGGTTGGCCGGTGGAGCGGATCGCCGTGGACGGCCGGCACGGCACAGTTGGTGCCCGGACCGCGGCGCGCGCGTTTTCATATGCTTGGCGGCGGGATTGTGGAGCGGGCCACCGACATGCTCCGGAAACGGCAAGACGCCCTTCGGATGCAGCCATCTTCGCCCCGTCGGCTTGGCTCGTCGTGCCGTTGGGATGCGCCGCACCGGTGAAGACGTGGAGGTGACGGCCATCTTTGCCACGCCACGCTCCTCGGACGCGGCGCCGCGCGTCCCCTAGACGTCCTTGCCGAGTGTGGACGCGTCGCGGTGCTCGGCAGCCATGGCCGCGCTTGCAGAACGGAGCCGTGCGGCGGATTCGCCGGCCGCGCTTCGACGCATCTGGAAATTAACGGGCGGAGCGTGTCCGGACCCATTGATCGCATGGGCGCGGACAATGGCGTGAGATGTGCGCGGCGCAACTGAGCCAAGCGCGTTCTGCCGGTTCAGCCGGATGCCCGCGCATCGCGTTACGCGCAAAGGCTATCCCCAAGCCAAAACGGAGCAGACCGCAACGGATCTCGTGGATAAATGATTCCAACGGTACGGCGCACGATGCGCGCGCAAGTCCCCTTCGGGGGACGTCGGAGCGGGCGCCCGGGGAGTTACGGCCCGGAGGCAGTTCTGGCGCGCACCGCATCCATAATGTCCGCAGCGACACCGAGGGCCCAGTCCGCCTCTGGTTTGGTCGGTGTCGTGCCGCCGTTGCCATACCTAGCGGTCACTGCCATGGTTGTCAGATTACCCAGATCTGCGGGCGCGTTCACATTCCAGTCTGGCGGCAGGTTGTCACGCAGATATGTCAGGTCGTGCGTGTGCGGCGCATCCCTTCCGGACATTACCAGCGCCGCCTTCAGCGCCTTTTCGGCAGCCTGTTGGGAATAGAATGCGCGGCTGCGGACATCGTGCCGTTCACCCGAGGATGCCTGCTCTGCCGAGCGCAAGTCATCCTCGGCATTCTGCATGAGCACTGCCACAAGCGACGTGTCAGCCATACAACCTCACTCCCTCCCTGAGTGCGGCGCGTTGGACGGATCCCAGCATGCGCCCGCAGCGCTCCACGCGCTCTTGCGTGTTAACCAGTATGTCTTTTGGCAACGGCGAGTGCTGAAGCGCAACGTACATCGCGACGCATGTCTCTTTCTCGTCCGTGCCGTCCGGCATCACGATAAGCAGGTCCACGTCGCTGTGCCCGTCGGTGTCGCCCCGCGCCCTGGATCCGAACAGTATGACGGAAATCGGCGCAAACTGCTCCACTATGACGTCCGTCATGCGCCGTATGGTCGACTCGGGCGTGTCGCCGTACGTCCAGCGTTCGGCGGCGACCACGTCGGCGGCCGTACTGAAGCGTTCCATGCAGTATGGAGCGCGGAGCAGCATAAAAACGCGCCCGATGTGCCAGCTAACCCAGAAATGATCTGTACACGTTGAGGAAGTGGCTCCCCGGTTGCCCTGAAGCGTACTTGCGTATGCGCCATGCGCCACAATATGGCGTTCTTTACCCACGCAGTCTATTGAAACAGACCTAGTTTTGACGCGGGCGTGGTCTTTGCAGAGCACATGCGTGTGCACCCGACTGGGTTGGCGGAATACATTTGGCTTAGCTGGTCCTCGCCCCGATCAGGGGACACCGGCGCTGCATCCGGCGAGCCTGCCGCCCACCCGCTCCAGCATGAGGGCGGACGCGCCCCACACGACCTTGTCTTTGTAGTGCAGCGTGAACATGTCCGGTCCGTGCCGCGTGTCCACGGCCAGCGTGTCCAGGAGCGGCTCCAGCGGAATGCTCAAAATTGCTCCGACCTCGCCGTTGGCGCTCATGGACGGCATGCGGTCCAGCACCGCGACAAAGGGGAGTATGGCAAACCCGGAGCTCAGCGTGTGCACCGCCTCCAGCTGGCACACGATGTCGCGCCGGTCGGCGTCGTACCCCAGCTCTTCGCGGGTCTCGCGCAGGGCAGTTTCGCACAGGTCCGAGTCTTCGCGCTCCGGCTTGCCCCCGGGAAACGATATCTCGCCGGCGTGCGTGCGCATGTACGGCGGCTTCTCGGTCATTATCACGTGCGGGTCGCTTCCGCATATCATCATCAGGACCGCTGCGGGCTTCCATCCTGGCTGGTTCAGGACGGGATCCAGTGGGCCGGCCAGGGTGCGTCGGATACGATCCAGGTCCATGACGGGCATGCGCGGGCGTCATATTTCAAGAAATTTATTCCACCCGGGCGTCACCCGTGCATGACCCTGCTGTACGAGGCAAATCCGCCAAAGATCGCCGACGGCGGCATGGATGCCCTGGGGCGGTTCGTCGAGCGGCTTCGGGCCGTGTCCGACGTGTGCGGGGGAATTCACGTCACCGAGAACGTGCTGGGAATACCCCGCATATCTCCGATATCGGTGGGGCGCGCGCTCCGCGGAATGGTCCCGGACGTTCCCATGACGCTTACCGTGAGGGTTCGGGACAAGAACCCCGCCGACACGGATGCGTTCGTGGCCGACGCCGTAGATGCGGGGTTTTCGGGGTTGCTGGTGGTGGCGGGGGATCCCGCGCCCGGCTCGCCGTCGTCCGGACAGGTGCCCAGCGGTGTGGTGAAGCGGCTGCGCCGGGAGGGCCCGGCGCCGGAGTTGGACATGTACCTCTCCATTCCAGCCGAACCGGACTACTCCAGAATGGTCCAAAAGCTGGCCGCGCGTCCAGAGGGGTTCATCACCCAGGTCGTGCAAAGCCCCGGCCAGGTGTCTGACATGACCGCCCGCCTGCCAGAATTCCGCATACTGCCCATCGTGTTGTACCCGTCCCCAAAGAACCAGAAGGCGGCGACCTTTCTTGGGATAGACATGGGGGCATACTCAGACGAGTTCGGGCGATTCGTCCGCAGGATTCACGACGCGGCCGGAAGCGTGCTGGTGACCTCTCCGGGAGACTACGCCGCACTCTATGAGTTTCTCTCCGCCAACCGCTATTGAGCGGCGCCCGCAGACCACCCTGCAGGGCGCGGATGGGCCTGGGGCAATCCCCCGAGGTGCCGGTTCCGCGGCGCTGGCCGGCACCCGTCGCGGGGCTCTGCGAACGGCGGCCGCAACGGATGCCCGATGCGGCGCCGGCGCGTCCTACGCTGCCCGGGCCAGCGGCCCGTCAACTTTGTGGGCGTCGGCGACCCTTCGAAGGGCCCTGATGTGCTCGGGCCGCGTCCCGCAGCAGCCGCCCACTATCCTGACGTTCTTGTACTTTTTCAGAAAGCCGTCCAGCGCCGAGGCCATCTCGCCGGGGCCCATCTTGTAGTTTGCCGTGCCGTCGTCGTTCTCGGGAATTCCGGCGTTGGGCACCACCAGTATGGGATGGCCCGCCTCCTCGTTCAACCACCTGATCGCCGGTTCCATCTCGTGCGGTCCGGTGGAGCAGTTTATGCCGAAAACGGTGATGCCCATTCCGGATACCGTCGTGTACGCGGCCTGCACCGGCGTTCCCAACAGCATGGTGCTGGTCTGGGCCAGGGTTATGTTGGCTATGAGCGGAACGACCCGTCCCTTGTTGCGCATGCCCCGCCGGGCGCCCTCCACGGCCAGCTTTATCTCAAGTATGTCCTGGCCGGTCTCTATGAGCAGGGCGTCGATGCCGCCCGATATGAGGCCCTCGGCCTGCAGCCTGAACGCGTCGGATATGCGGTCCAGCGGCATCTGCCCGAGGTCGGGATCGTTGGTGCTGGGCAGGTATCCGGTGGGGCCCATGGATCCCACCGCGTACCGCTGCCTGTCTGTATACTCGTCGCACACCTCCCTGGCCAGGCTCGCTACGGACTTGTTGAACTGCACGGTGCGATCGCCGAATCCGTACTCGCCTAGCTTGACGGTGTTGGATCCGAATGAGTTGGTCTCTATGCAGTCGGCCCCGGCATCCAGGTAGCTGCGGTGTATCTCTCGTATCCACTCGGGACGGGTCAGGGCCAGCCCGTCGTTGAAGCCGTTCCTGCCGTCCGGAAAATCTTCCGCTTCGGGGTTCCTTTGCTGAATCTGGGTTCCCATCGCGCCGTCAAACAACAGTATGCGGCTGCCGAGCGCCTCCCCGAACGATTCCATATGGCCGGGGCGTCTCCTGCCCGTTTAATCTCTTGCCCCGGCGCTCGCCGCAGGAATGCGGGGGCCGGGATGGATGCGCCTGTGGCTACAACTCATGTGGATTCCGGGGGCTTGCCACCTGTCCCTGCGCCGAGCCTTACGTTTCCCACCCGATCTGGTTGCCCTGCACGTTCACGATCTCGCTTGCCCGAAAGAGCTTGTTGCGCAGGGCCATGTCTGCCCTGTCCAGTACCCCGTGGGCCATCAGATCGCCCACCGCATTTTTTGCGGCGGTATACCCTATGCCCTGAGCCGCCGAGGCTCCGGATATGGTGATGTAGGGGTTTGACAGCAGCATGTCCACCAGATCCGAGGCGTTGGGGTTCTTCAGGCCGCTCTTGTACTTTACCCGCAGGGCGCTGAGGTTCTCTATGGTGGCC
This sequence comes from Nitrosopumilaceae archaeon, assembly GCA_963665475.2. GTDB lineage: Archaea > Thermoproteota > Nitrososphaeria > Nitrososphaerales > Nitrosopumilaceae > VYCS01. Next base: position 115,577 of record CAXXXK010000002.1, read on the forward strand.
ACGGCCTCCTTGGACTGCGCGATTATCGTGTCCAGAAAATAGAGGAGCCACTCTCTCCACCTGCTGCGCAGCATCACGCCCTCGGCCTTCTGGCGGTAGTAGACGTGCCGCCTTTCGTGGTAGGAGCTGGGGTAGAGAAGGTGGCCGGATATGAGCCCGTACTTGTACAGGTACGCCATGGCCAGAAGCCTTGCCATTCTCCCGTTCCCCGAGCGAAAAGGGCTGATGGTGTTAAACTGGTACTGCATGAAGGCGCACTGCACCAGCCTGGACACCTCGCCGTCCCTTGAGACGTACACCAGCATGTCGTTGAGCAGCGGGCGGATGTTGTTGGGGGCCGTTGGCATCACTATGTCGGCGCCCGCCGGTGTGCCGTATCGGAGGTCCATCTTGGCGGTCCTGCGGATGTCTCCTGCTCCCGCTCCCTTCGCGCCGCCCATCAGTACCCGGTGCGTTTCCCGGATGAGGGTGACGCTTATCTCGGAGCCTTTTCGGATCCTGCCCATGCAGTACCTGATGGCGTCCATGCAGTTGAGCAATTCCTGCATCTTCATCTCCGCGAAGAAGGTCGCCGTCGTGTGGCCGATTGCTTCGTACCGCATCACGTCCTCCGCGGTGGCCGGCACGCCGCTGATCTTCGAGCTGGCGGCCGCCTCCCTTGTGATGTACGGTCGGGTTATGATGTGGGGGTTAACAAGACGGGATCCGAGAGCGTTAAGCTCCGCCAAGGACTTCTCGGCCAGTATTATCCTGCGGATGAGCGTGCTGTCCAGCCTCAGGCGGGGCGGCATGGCGGACGGCGTGAACGAAACCATCTTTGGGCCGATTCTTCTGAAGGAGCCGCTGGGCTTGGTTGCAACCGCCGGCCTGTTGCCGTTGGCCAATCTTTTTGTCATGTTTTTGGCCATACACTAAAGTACCCCTCTGCATTGTTATATAGTTTATTTTCGCTCCATGCGGGTTTTGCAGCGCAACGCTGCACGTCAAAGCCGACTTTTCGCGGTATGCCGCGCATGCCGCGCGGCCGGGGACCGCGGTCGTCCGCGCCTTGCAGGGCCGCGGCGTCCATAACACCGCATGACACTTTTAGCTGCCCGCCACCAACCAGTTTGCATTACGTTTCGTGCAGCGTGGGCCGCGCCCCGGCGAACCGCCCGCCGCCGCCTCTGGACTCCGCGCCCGATGCCGCATGGAGCTGCATGCCGGAATTGGAGATGCCCATCTGGTGTACTTGGCCGTGCCTGCGGCGGCCGCGCGCTGGAGGCGCCGTTCTTGCGGCGGGCGGCGGCAGACGACCCGGCACCGGCCGGTTGCGGGCCGCCTTCTTGATGAACCAGCGCACGTCCCTGCCGGCCCGTCATGCCGCTTGTCGGCGGGGCCGGCATGCGCCCCATCTTGGGTATCGAGATCGTCCACGTGCCGTCCGTCGTGCAATGTCCCGCGCGCCGCACTAGGAGCCGATATTCTGACCTGAAGCGCTGCGCTATGCAGTGTCGTAGGGCTCGCACGACATCACGGGCGCTTCCCGGTCGGGGTGCCTATCTCAGCCCCCAGCGAGCCATCACGCCGTCCTCCAGGCGCTTGAAGATGACTCCGTCTATCACTATGCCTATGGCCATTATGATTAGCATGACCCCTATTATCTGGCTGACGTCGTTGAGCTGCCTGCCGGCGTTCAGCAGAAAGCCCAGCCCCAGGTATGAGAAGAGAAGTTCGGCGCCTATTACGCCCCTCCAGGCGAACGCCCAGCCCTGCTTGAACCCGGATATCATGTACGGAAACGCCGCCGGTATCAGCACGCTGGTAATCAGCTTGCCGCCTTTGGCGCCCATGTTTCGGGCCGCCTCTATGTAGTCTGGGTTGATGTTCTTGACTCCGGAGCTGGTGTTGATGGTGACCGCAAAGATGGCGCCCACCGCCGTTACGAACACTATTCCCAAATCGGTAAGCCCAAACCAGAGTATGGCCAGCGGCACCCATGCCACCGACGGTATGGACTGCAGCCCCAGGACCAGAGACCCTATGGTCTGGTCGACCGCGGGGATTCTGGCCATGAATATGCCCAGAACCAGTCCGCCCGCCGCGGCTATCGCAAAGCCGCTGGCCAGCCGGGCCATGCTGATGTAGATACCGTGCAAAAGGCTGCCGTCGCCGGTCATGTATATCAGGCTCTCTATGACGTCGTACGGCGAGGGGAATATGTTCTCGGGCCACACGCCGGCCATTGCCCCGGCCTGCCAGGCCGCGATCAGGACGACGAAGAAGATGGCCTGCTTGGCGGACATGGGTATGGTCATGGCTGCTCCTGGTGCAACTCTGCACGAATCTCGTTGCGTATGGGCGCCAGGCTGTTGTCGTCGGTGCTCCGGGGCCTCTCGGCGTCCACCTTGATAATCTTCTTGATGCGGGACGGCCTGTTGCTGAATACGGCTATGCGCGAGCCCAGCACGGTCGCCTCCACCGCGTTGTGCGTCACGAATAGTATGGTCCTGCCCGTCTTCTTCCATATGTCCTGCACCTCGCCCAGCAGCCGGTCCCGGGTGGATATGTCCAGCGCCGAGAACGGCTCGTCCATGAGCAGCATTCTGGGCTCCATGACCAGAGCTCTGGCGATGGCCACCCTCTGCTTCATGCCCGTGGAGAGCTGGTGTATGAACGAGTCGTTGAACTTCGAGAGGTGCATCATGTCCAAATACTTGCCGGACGCCTTGGCCCTCTTGTCGGCAGAGACGCCTGCTATGCGGAGCCCGAACTCAACGTTGTCCTGAACGTTCAGCCACGGGAAGAGGGCCCCCTCCTGAAAGACCATTATCCTCTCCGGACCCGTGCCCGATATGGGCTTGCCGTCCAGCAGTATGCTGCCGTCGTCGGACGTGTCAAGCCCGGCCACCAGCCTCAGGAACGTGGACTTGCCGCACCCCGACGGCCCTATCAGCGTGACTATCTCGCCCTCTTCCACGCTCAGGTCTATGCCGCCCAGCGCCTGCATGCGGGTGTCCTTGTGCGCAAAGTACTTTGTAATGCCTTTGGCCTCAAGTATCTTCATCGTACACCTCCATGTACAGGCCGTCCAGGTGGTAGCCCTCCCTGCCCAGGTACCCGAGACTGTCCGCCCGCAGGGCGAACGTCTCGATGGAGTCCTTGAGCGGATCCGCGGTGAACAAGATGTTGGATATGGACACGTCTATCACGTCGTCGTCGAACGGCCTGCCCAACTCCGACTCGACGTACCTGTTGAAAGACTCCCGCGCGTCCAGGGGGTTTTCGTTGATCCACTCTATCATGGTGCGGTGCGTCTCCAGCCACTTGATGACCGCCTCTGGGTTCTCCTCAACGAACTGCGAACGGGCAACCAGCACCACCGACGCGAACTTGCCGTCGGGCCACAGCTCCTCTTCCTGAAACATTCTCACCCCGTCCAGCTCCTTTACCAGTATGGTGGCCCAGGGCTCGGGCACCCAGGCGGCATCCAGCTCGTCCTTGGCGAAGAGGGTGTACGTGTCGGGATTTGCTATGTTCAGCACGGTGACGCTGCCGCCCCTCTCGGCCGAAGCCATGCCGTTCTGGGTCAGGTAGTTCCGCAGGGATATGTCTTGGGTGTTGCCTATCTGGGGGGCGGAGATCCGCTTTCCGTGCATATCCTCCGGCGACGATATGCCGGAGTTGGGGTGCGTCACCATGCTGCTGCCCCCACTGGCCGCGCCGGCCAGTATGCGTATGTCGTTGTCGGTGGACTTGAGAAAGCCGATGATGGCCGGCCCGGGCCCCACGTAAGCCATGTCTATAGACCCCGAGAAGAGCGCCTCGATTGCCTGCGGACCGCTGTCAAAGAGCCTGACGTCCACTTTGGTTATGTTGCCCATGTTCCTGTCAAAAGCCCCCGTCTCTATTCCCACGGCGGGGACGGCGTGCGCTATGTTGGGAAAGAAGGCCACCCGTATGCTGTCGGACTCCGCATCGGTCTGGGCCATCACGTACCATGCCGCCCCGGCTATGATCAGAGACGCCCCGGCAGTGACTGCATAGAGTGGCTTCATGTGTATGCTCCGTACTTCTGTCGATAAATAGGTTCTTTTCCGTTTTGCAGATCGACGTTATGCGATTAACGCAAACCGTCGCGGGGATCCCGGAGTCCGGGACAGGCATCCGTCCAATGCCAGAGGACACTCCCGTAAAAACCTCTGGATTTGCGGCGGCGCTTGCCGCGACGGACCCGGCGCGCGGCGATCCTGCGGCCCGTCCCGGCAATGCCTGACGTACTTTGCGCCCGCGAAATTCTGCCCCCGCGATAAACTATATTACGGCGTGCCGGATCTGCATATCGTGGCGCAGAAGAACGTGCAGGTTCAGAAGGAGGCAGAGATCGAGGCAGAGATCAAGCCAAAGACCATGCGTGTCAAGCAGACGCTGGAGCCGATGTACCGCTCGGTGGATTTGACCGGCTGCATCATAGACTGCAACGAAAAGTACGCCAGGATGCTCGGGTACTTGAAGGACGAAGTAGTGGGGATGTCCATATACGACCACACTCCGGAGGACAAGCATGACATCATACGTTCCATATTTGAGCAATGGCGGGACCACACGCCCATAAACAACCACAAATTCCCCCTCATGTCCAAGGACGGCAAGGTCTTTGACGTGCTGATTACCGTGCGGGACGTGACCAACGCCGACGGCCAGGTGCTCCGTTCTCACACCACGCTGCTGGACTATGCGGAGGTGCGCCAGATGCAGGAGCAGGTAATGCTCAGCAAGTACGAGAGCCTGTACGAGGATTCCCAGGACATGTACCGCACGGTGAACATAAACGGCATCATCGTAGACTGCAACAGAACGTACTGCAAGAAGATGGGGCTCGAAAAATCGGAGATCATAGGCCGGAACCTGACCGACCACACCGCCGACCGGAGCGTCTCGGACATCCTGATAAACATGGCCAAGTGGCGGATGGACGGCAGGTGCATACCGGGGGAGATATGGATGAAGCCCAAGAACGGCAAGGAGTTTCCCGCGTTGGTGACCCCCACCAACCTGTATGACGACGACGGATCGCTGCTGGGCCGGAACGTCGTGATTCAGGACATGACCAAGATGCAAGAGACCAAGGAGATGTTGGAGGAGCGCCAGAAGATAGACCAGATGAAGGACGAGTTTCTGACGGGCATAACGCACGAGCTAAAGACGCCGCTCACGCCCATCATAGGCTTCACGCAGGCCCTGCTACAGCCGAAGATGATGGGGGATCTCAACGAGAAGCAGATGAACGCGGTGCGTACCGTACTGAGTAACGCAATACACCTGCGCCGGCTGGTGAGCGACATGCTGGACATACACAAGTTGGAGCTGGGCAAGATGAAATTCGACTACGCGGAGACGAATATAGAGGATCTGATGAAGAAGGTGGTGTCGTCTATCAAACACGCCGCCGGGGAAAAGAACATAGCCGTGACCCTGGACGTGAAAAGAAAGGGCGTGATACTGGCAGATCACATGAGGATATCCGAGATACTCAACAACCTGTTGTACAATGCGATAGACTTTTCGCCGGAAAAAGACGGACGCATAGATATAACCGTGGAAGACGCTGAGGACGGTATGGTGAGGTTCATAGTGGCCGACAACGGCGTGGGCATTGCAGAAGACAAACAGGCGCGGCTCTTCAAAAAGTTCTATCAGGTCGCGACCGCCCAGACCCGCCGGTACGGGGGTACCGGGCTGGGGCTGTCCATCTGCAAGGCTCTGGTGGACGGCATGGGCGGCTCCATAGGCGTGCGCAGCAAGCCGAACGAGGGCAGCACGTTTTACTTTACCATAAAACCGGGGGGTCCTGAAGCATGAAGGTGCTGGCCGTTGACGACAACGCCGACATACTGAATTTGACTCAGATGGTCGCCGAGTCGCTGGGCCACGAGTTTGAGAAGGCGTCCGGCGGACGTCAGGGGTTGCAGAACATGCGCGACAAGACGTACGACATGGTGTTTCTGGACCTCTCCATGCCGGACATGACCGGTCTGGAGGTGATAGACGCGCTGAACAAGGAGGGCATAATGAACAAGCAGGCCGTGGTTCTCTTCACCGCCTCGTACCTTAGCAAGGAGGGCATGGAGAGCGAACTCATGGCGAAGGGCCTCTTCTCGATCCTGCGCAAACCCGTCGACATAGAAGAGATGGTGGGGTTGTGCAACAAGCTTGAGGCCGAGATCGCCAAGCGCTGAAACGAGTTTCGACGCCGGTTCCTCGCGGCGGTACGGTCTGGACCGACCAATCCGGGCCAGGCGTACGCGGAGGTTCCATTGCAAATTTGGGACCGGTCACAATATTCTCCTAATCGTCTGGCCCGCCCGCCCTGATGCGGCCATCGCGCATGGTGAAAGCGACGCTCTCGGGGTCGCCCGGCCGCCCCAAGGCCGGTTGCCGTGTAGCCGCTCGTGTTCTGGTCGTCGTGCGTGGCAGACGCGGCGAACCTTGCGGTTTTGCCCACTTTGTCGTGCGCCGCGGTTCCCGCATCGCGCTTGTGAGTAAATTTTGTTCAAACGAATTCGTTATGACGCAGCGCAAACGTTGCCGGAAGGGATCTCTCCGGGGGGATCTGGACGCCGGGCGGGGACATGGATCTGGACGGCGTCGTACCGGCTCTGGGCTCGAACCGGCACGCGGCGTCGTCCCGGTCCGTGCCAGACGCGTACTACGGGGCGTCGGTCGTGCATGAATGCTGGAGGTGCGTGACTGCGCCATGCGCACAGGGGGCGACCGCCGCAGGCACGTACGCGCGGTGGAGGGCATGGCAGAGACGATGCGCGAGTGCCGGATGGACGTTCTGCGTATAGGCGATCCGGGAGCGGTCTGCGTATCATGCAAAAAAAAAACGACTGCAGGCGCCGCGAGACGCGCGAGAAGAACGGGTTCTCGGAGCGGTACGCGTGCAGGGACTGCGGGAAAAAGTTTACCCGCAGCCCCGGATTCGTCGACGCGCACTACGATCCCGCCGCGTAGTCGGCCGCCCAGGTTCCCGGATGGCGGATGGAGGGCGCCGATCACGCGGGGCATGGTTCGAGCAGATGCGGTGTGCCGCGTTTGCCGGTGAAGTCGATCTGCTCGTGCCGCAGATACGATTCAAACGGGCGTTCGTTGCTTTGTGACGGCCCGCCTTTGCCGCAGATGACGGCCGGCCGGCCGCCATCCCGACATCGCGCATGACTCCGAGTACCAGCGTTTGGGCAAACGTGTAGTTGCCCAGCCGTTTGGGCGTCCATGCGTTGCGCCCCCCGCTTGTCAGCCGCCGCTGCAAACGTGCCGTCCGTGTGGGCGGCCAGCATCTCCAGCACCATCTCTATGGTGCCGGGCATGTTGGTGTCGCACGCCGGATACCGCGCCTTGGCGTATCCGCGTTTGGCCGGCCAACTGTGCGGGATGTGGAATTTTAACTCCATGAGTTTGGGCAGATAATTTTCACTGCGGTGCAGCCGCTTTAGCGGCCGCTTGAATCTTCCGTCGAGTTTCGTGGGGTCTTTTGTGGTTCGCCTGATTCGTCAACATAAACGAAACCGCCCCACGAGTCGGGCGCATATGCCGCTGCGGTCCGGGGGCGTATGAGTGTGCAGTGTATGCCCGGGGCGGGGTTTTGCCCGTGCATGCGGCCCCGCGGACGAGTCGCAGTCGCGGCGTGCTCAAATTCATAATTCTCCAGCCCGCGGCGCCAAGCGGGCGTTTGGCGCGTGTAAAGCGCGACGGGCAATTCCCGACGTTGCGCCGAAACGAATGGGCCCACGACCGGCCCCGCCGACGCGGCCAGTCCAACGCGGGGCCGGCCGAGGGGGAAGGTTCCGGCGCGTTCACGCGCGATCCGCCGCGGGGCCGCCGCAACGCGCGTCAGCGGCGGCGGATCGGGCGCCCCCCGCATTTCCGGAACGTCGATCCACAGCAATATATTCCCGTGCCGGGCATGCGTGGCGTGAAGGTGTACGTCTTGCGCCACGAAGAGGCCGCCTACGACTATCCGAACTATGCGGGGGACCGCGGACGCCCCCTGACCGAACGGGGCCGCCGGCAGTCGGCGAGGACCGCCGGGGCGATCCGCCGCATGGGGCTGCGGCCGGACGTGTTGGCGTCCAGCCCGCTGTTGAGGGCAGTCCAGACCGCCAAGGCGGTATCCGAGCGCGTCGGCGTTGAGGCGCGGATATGGACCGCCCTGCAGCCGGAGAGGCGCCCCTCAGAGGCATTGGACAAAATATGGCGGTCCGGGGCCGACTCGGTCATGGTGGTGGGCCATGAGCCGCACCTGACCGGCCTCATACTCGCCATGATATCGGGCGGCGGCGCCTCCATATCCCTCAAGAAGGGGGCGTTGGCCTACGTCCGCCTGTTGGAGCCCGCGTACGGCGAGCTTCGGTACATGCTGACGCCGAAGCAGATGGGGATGATGTCGCCTGACTGATCCCTTTCGTGAAAAGTACCCGCGCCGGACCGCCGTCATAGACGTGGGGTCCAACTCCGTCGGGTTGGTCTGCTACTCGGTGGATCACACCGGGGCGTACGTCCCGTACCATTACGAGTCGTCCAGCGTCAGGCCGGACGAGCACGGCGACGGCTCTATATCCGAGGCGTCCCTGAAAAAGATGGCCGACGCGCTGCACGTCTTCCGCAACGAGATTCGGTACCAGGGCGTGGGCGACGTGACGGCGGTGGCCACCAGCGCGGTGAGGCGCGCCCGCAACCGGGAGTACGCGGTGCGGCGGCTGCGCCGGGAGACCGGCTTCGACTTGGCGGTATTGTCCGGCCGCGACGAGGCGCTGTATTCGTACTTGGGGGCGGCGACCCGCATGGACGCCCCCGACGCGGTCTTCTTCGACATAGGCGGGGGCTCCGTCGAGATAGTCGCGGCCAGGAACCACGACGTCCTGCACGCCAGCTCCGTCCCCCTTGGGGCGCTGGTGATGGCCCGCAAGTTCGCCGGCGGCAGAGGCTTGGACGGGGACTCGGCGGAATCCCTGCGGGAGCACGTGCGCCGGACGCTGCCCGCGCCCGAAGAATTGGGGGGCGTGGGGGGCGGCGCGGCGTTGATCGGCGTGGGCGGCGCGGTGCGGGCCCTGGCCGCGCACGCGCAGCGGCGCACGTCGTACCCCATCCGAAAGTTGCACAACTACGAGATGGATTCCGGTCTGGTGCGGCGCGCGACGGCCGAGATTCTGGACCGGGACGTCTCGGCCTCGGGCGAAAAGCGCCGCATAGGACGCGGCCGGGCGGACGTCGTCAAGGCCGGCGCCGTGGTCGTGGAGTGCATAATGGAACGGTACGGGATGGACGGCGTCCGCGCCTCGGCCACGGGGCTGCGGGCGGGGGTGCTGGCCGTGTCGCTCGGCCGGGCCGCGGGGCGCGGAGAGTTGACGCTCCGCCATGTGCGGGAGTTGGCGCGCGACCCCCACTGTAAGCCGCGCGCTCCCCCCGCGGCGGCCGCCGTGGCGCGCGCCCTGGCGTCGCCCGGCCCGCTCTCCGCCGGAGAGGCCTCGGCGCTGCGGGCTGCCGCGGCGAACCTGGGATGGCTCCGGACGTTTAGGGACGCCGACGACTTCGTGTACCGCGTGCTGGATTCGCCCGCCCCACTCTCCCACCGGGAGCAGTTGCTCTCGGCGCTCTGCCTGGCGCACGTCAAAGAGCCCGGGCGCGTCAGGCCGCTCATGAAGCGGTACGCCCCACTGTTGCGCCCCGGCGACGGCCATTCGATAGCGCGGCTGTCAGCCGTGTTGTCGTTCTGCGCGGCAGCGGCCGCCGCCGGGGCGGACGTCCGCGCCCGGCTGTCCGCCGCCGGACTGCGTCTTGAGGCGCGGGAGCGCCGCGGCGTCCTGCCCGACGCCGTGATGGAGCGGAAGCGCGCCGACATGGAAGCCGCGTTGGGCGTGTCCGTGGAGTGCAAAATCAAACACGCGCCGTCCCCAAAACAGTTCCGTCCGCCGGCGTGGCCGTGAAGTTCGCGGCGTCGCCCGCCGTTGCGGTTTGGGCCGTCCCATCTTTGCCGCATGCGGCACGGACGTTTCCGTTGCGGCTGTACGGACGCGCGTTCCCGCCCCGCCGCGTCTTGCGGGGAATGCGTGCCGTTCTTGCCCGCCATTTCGCCTCGTACTCCTCGGCCTGCTCGTCAGCGGCGATCGCCACCGCGTGGGGCATCTTTCTCCGGAACGCCTGCCGCGGGGCCTACCGCTCGCCGCAGTTGAGCGGCGTGCGCGGGCGTTCCTTTCCCGCGCTGCCCTGGAATGCGCCGCGCCTTGGACCCGTCCAGCTTTGCCGTCACGCGAACCTTCCGTTTGTACACGCGGCGGCGTTTGGGGCGCCGCCTGGCCCGCCCCTCCCATACGCGCTGCAGTCTCCAACAGGAGGCGGAACTACTTTTGGGACTATACGAGATGCGCGCAACTAGAAACCCACTTAAATACGGTCGGCCACAATCGTGGATATGTCGTACGTGGCGTGGTTTGCCGTCATTGCCGTCCTGTTGGCCGCGTATGCGGCCCTGCCTGCCGCCGAGTCCCAGTCGTTTGAGATTAGGTCGGCGAGCGTTCCGTTTACGTTGGAGGACTTGAATCATACGTCGTTCCAGAACGTGGCGGTGAGCTGCACGGGCGATGCGCTGGTATACGGGTTGGACATGTACGTGCCGCGCAACGATTCGCCGGACCGCTATGTCATACTTGAAGATTCGATACGGTTGGGCCATCAGACGTTGGAGCATGCCCCGTATTTGTCGGGTGATGCTCCGGTCCGGATCGGGCTGCTGGAGGGCTTCGGCGGGCCGGGACTGCCCGCGCCGCTATTGGTGCCGCAGTACGCGCCGCTGGTGGTGCCCGTGCACGTGTTGGACGCTTTGCCGGGCAGGCCGGCGGCGGGCATTTTGGACGTGACGTACGTCGCCAACTCCGGCGTGGAGTGCGGGGGGGCCCTGCTGCAGGGCCCGCAAAAGGTCGGGCTCATCGTCCCGACGTCCGGTTCGGCGTCCTCCTCCAACTCACACGTCAGCGCAGCGGTGCATATTGCCGTGCAGGACTACAACCGGTACTTGGAGGCGCTTGGCGAGGCGTGGAGATTGGAACTGGTGGTAAAAAACGACGAGGGGGATCCCGCCATGTCGCTTGTCCGCGCCCAGGAGCTGGCGGCCGAGGGAGTGCATGCCGTGTTGGGGCCGTCGGGAAGCTCCGCACTGTCCGCCATGGAACAGTTAATCAGAAGCAGCGGCATGGTGGTGATATCGTGCTGTTCAACGGCCCCGTCGCTGGCCATCCCGGACCACATATTCCGAATGTTCCCCGACGATACAAACCAGGCCAAGGCGCTGGCGGCTCTCATGGAGCATGACGGGATTGACAGCGTGGTGATTCTGTACCGCGACGACACGTACGGGTCGGGGCTGAGCGAGGCGCTGGCCGCCGCCGTGGAGTCCCGGGGGGGAGTGGTGGCAGAGCAGATGCCGTTCGTTCGCGGAGGCCTGGATGCCGGGCCGCTGGCCCAGAGGGCGGCCAATGCGGTGGGGGACTTGGCGGACGCGAGAGGCGTCGAACGGGTGGCGGTAGTGGTGGTCGCGTCCTCGGAGGTGGCCGAGATAATGTCGCACGCCATGTCCCACGAGATACTGGGCAACGTGCGGTGGTACGTCTCCGAGGCGGTGGTGAACCTGCGTTCCGTGACCGAAGGAGATCTGGGAGAGTTTTCCGAGAATACGGGCCTGAGCGGCGTCACGGTGTTGGTGCCGCCCACCCCCCTTAACGAGGAGGTCACCCGGAAGTTGACGGCGCAGCTGGATCTTCTTCCCGGAGAGTCGCCCCTGATATTCTCGTACTCGGCGTACGACTCGGTCATTGTTCTGGGCAACGCCATGCTGGCAACGCAGAGCGCCGAGCCTTCCGATATCGTGGAGGCGCTTCCACACGTGTCGGCCCGCACTTTTGGAACGCTGTCAGACGACACGCTGAACCCCAACGGAGACCTGGCCGTGGCAGACTACGGAGTGTGGAAGATCCTCGGTGGCCACTGGGTGCAGACGGGCTCGTACCAGCACCACTCCGACCGGGTCGTGGCGGGTCAGTGATGGGCGATTCCGACGCATCCAAAGATGCGGAGCCGGGACTTTCACGCGATCCTCTTAACGTGCTGTTCAACCCGGGTCTGGTGGCAAAGAAGAACGTCTGGGACATCGACCTGCTGGAGATACTGCGGCTGATGGGCGGCATACTTGAGAGAAACGGGACCCGGGATCTGAGGGTGGCCGGCATAGCGGCGCTCTCCTCTGCGTTGATATACCGCATGAAGGTGGAGAGCATATTCGTCCTGCAGAAGGAGGCCATGGAGAAGAAGCCCCCGCGCAGGCGGCGCGCGGACCCGGGCATACGGACCATACCCATGCCGTACCGGCACCAGTCCACGTACGCGGTATCCCTCGACGACCTTCTGGGACTCCTCCAGAGCTTGGTGGTGTCCATAGCCAATCCCAGGTCCCGCCGCAGGCGGTTGAGGATGGAGCCGACGCTGGTCCCCGACATTCGGGAGCACATGATATCCATGGAGTCGCTCATCGGCGGGTACAGGGACCTGATACTGAGGAAGATACGCGGGACCGGCCGGGGCAGCTTGGACGAGATCGTCTCGGGCTTGGACTCCCTGGACTCGATCCGGTGCTTCTTCGCCGCCCTGTTCCTGGCGCGCGACGGCGACGTAACGCTGAAGCAGGACGGCGAGGACGTGTCGATAATCCTGGCAAACGGGTCGGGGGGAAACGGCCGGCCCGAGGCGGCCGCCTAGCTAACATCCCTGCGCGCCGCCGTGGTCGCTGGCGCCACCATTCGTGCGGTTCACTGCGGAGCCCTCGTCCGCTCCGCAACGCTTTTCATCTGTTCGTCAAGACTTTCGGTAAAGATGCGTACGTTGTCCTTGATGTCCCCGTATTCGGGGAATCCGGAGCCCGCTCCAGTCTCCGGCTTAATGACGTCCAGGCGGTCAAGGAGCCTGTATATGTTTCCCACCAGATCCGGATCCAACACCTCCACGGCCATGTGCGCCACGTCGTAGCCGTTCCGGACTGCCGTATTCATCGCATCCAACTCTGGCCGGATTCGGTTCCGCGCGGCTTCGCCGTCCTTTTCGTTCTTTAGCTGCCTGTCCATGAGGCCGGCGCTGATCAAGATGGTCGCAAAAGCGTCCTTGAGCATCCGGCAGACGAACATGACCCGCCGGTCTTTCAGCCTTTTCTCGCGCTCAACCATCTCCTCTATCTTGCTGATGGTGCTGGTGATCTGTTTGTTGGCCCTGCGTCCCATTTTGTGCATCAGCGTAACCAAGGTGGCCGCGATGATTATGTCACCAAGTATGATGGACACCCAGCCGGAAGGGCCGCACTCGTCGTTGAAGGTGGTCAGCGAACAGACGTGGCCGCTGACATGAAGCGCCAACGGGACGCCAAGCGTTACCCCTGCCATTATCACGGTAACCACCATTAGCCACCTTGGGGTCTGCATAATTACGCCCTGATCTCTTGCAGCATATTAGTAAATGTATCTTGAATTCCGGCTTCGTACTAGTTCGGCCCGTCGCCGGTCCCCGTCACGGGCGGCCGTCCCGTCCGCTTTACGATCTTCTAAAGCGGCGGGCGGCATGGCGGTTCGACAACCCAGCCGGCGATCGTCGGCCGGAATGAAACGGGTTTTCACGCGCACGGCCCGGCCACCCGCCGCGACTCGCCGCGCTACTCGCGGCGCTTTTCATCGACGCCTGCCGCGTTGCCGCCCATCGCCTCCGGGTGCGTGGAAGACGCTGGCGCCCGCTTCGGGCACTTGCCCGCCGCTCTTTGCGCGGCAGGCCTGACGCCCCGCGCCTTTTTGGTCGAGCGTTGCCGTTGCACCTTCGCCTGCCGCCGTGTTCCCGGCGGCAATCCTCGGGGCGGGCGGAACCACGTCTTCCGCGTATGGCGGCCCCTCAAAGTCGGGCCCGTCGGCGAACCGGTATGCACACTCGCCGCACGAGCAACGCTCAACGGCGCCGTCCCCAAGACGTAGTGGTCGTGCGTCGGGGCGGTCCTAGCCGATGCGATTCGATGCTTGGGCGCGGCTAACTCACGGGTGGCCGTGTGCAGTCTCGTCCGCGTGCCAGACGCAGCGCATCGGCAGACGCGGGGGGGGGGGGGGGGGGGGGGGGGGTGTGTGTGTGTGTTGCGCACGTCGTGCCGGGTATTTCGCAAATCGGCACCCGCGCGGTCTAAAAATCACCGTAAACCTCCGAATGTGGGCATCGGCCTGCTCGCCCGGGTTCATTACATGGGGTCCGCCGAGTCGGCATAAACCACCATTTACTGATCAACGCGCCTAACAAATCGGTTTCGAGTGTTTTCCCATGTGAATCCGGCATTCTCCACCTCGGCATCTAATCTTATGACGTAGGCGTTTATGGAGTCGCTAATTTCTCCATATTCGGGGAATCCGGAGCCTGCCCCCGCCTCGGGCTTGATTGCGTGAAGGTGGTCTAAGAGTAAGTATATCTCCCCGACCAACTCCGGATCCAACACCTCCACGGCCATCTCCGCGACGCCGTGGGCGTTGCGGATGGCCCTTTTCATCACCTCAACTTGCGGTTGGATCTGGCTCTCCACGTCATCTCCTTCCTTTACGACCTTTAACTTCATGTTGATCAGCCCCGCGCTCATCATGATGACGCCGAACGCGTCCTTGATGGCCCGGTCAATAAATATAACCTGCCGTTTTCTCAATTCGCCTTCCTCTTCAAGTATGCCCTCTATCTTCTTGGTGGCCTCGCTTACCTTGTTGCTGTTTCTGCGTCCTATCTCGTACACCACAACGGCCAGCAGGAATGTTATGAGGATGTCTCCCACCAGAAAGGACATCCAGCCGGAGGGGCTGCAGTGGGGATCAAACTTCACCAACGAACAGGGGTCTGCCCCCTCCTCTTGAGTGAAGGCCGGCGTGGCCAGCGACGTGGCGATGAGTACCGCAAAGATCAAGCCGCCCCAAAACACGAGCCTCATGTCTGGGCAGCGCACGTGGCTCTCAATATGTTTTGCCATTGCGTCTAAAGGTTCCCTCCCGCAAAGACGGGCGCTTGTTCCAAACGGCCTAAATCATCACCACGGCCCTTTCCAAACCGGGCATCCCCCACAGCGCGGATGCCCTTTGCGTCGATTTTTTGCACGGCTCCGCCCGCACGGGGCGTGCGCGTGGACGAAAATCCGTCGGGAACGTTCGCAATAGCCCAAACCGCCGGATTCGAGCGCGGGTTTGCCGCGGAATCGGGAACGTCTTACGTCATGGCGGGCGTCTTGTCACGCGGCGCCCGTGGCGTCTTGTATCGGCGCCCGCCGCTTGTTATTTGCGCGTGCGTCTGTGCCAGCGAACTCGGCGGGCGTCCTGCCGCCTGTGCCCTCGTGCGGCTTGACGGAGCTGTGGTGGGGCATTGCACACTTGGGGATGCCGCCTTCCCGCTTTGCCCGCCGCTTCTCTCCTATATTGCTGACTTGCAGGTCCAACGCAGCCGCCGCTCTATCCACCAAACGCCAGCCGCATCACGCGCATGCCGCGCGGCACGACCGTACGCGACACGCACGCGAGCGCCGCCAAAGCGGCTACCGCCACGACGACTGCCGGATACAGCCCCGCAAGCGCCCACACCGCGCAGGCCGCAACCAGTCCGGCGCCAAGCACGCACAGTATGACCGCCGCATACGCATCGTTCACGCCCAGCCACGTGCCGCGCGCCATGCGGACATACACTGCAATTCCCAAGGCTATGATGACGAACTGCACGTCGGCGCCAAACAGTCCGATGGCCGCCGCAGCGCCCTCCTGCGGCTCGCGCAGCCACTCCGCCATCCAGTTGGCCGCTTCGGGAAACATCGCGGATCCCGCAGGCTCGCGCAGCAACCCTGCCGTGTGGTACAGCAGCAGCGCCAAAACTGCAATGCCGACGACACCGCGAAACACCATCCCCGTCATAACAGCTTCACGATCTCCCCCAAACGGCCTGCAATAGTGCCGATGGTGTATCCGGCCAGTCCGCCCAGTATGAGGTTGACCGCGCTCCGTATTGCCGTTCGCAGCTTGCTGTCCGACAGCTCGGCTTCAAGCCTGCCCAACTCGCTGGCCAGACCGCACAACCTGCCGTGCGTTCTATCATCCAAATCGCCGGCGGCTATCGCGTCTCGCATATCCTGTACGATATGCCCCACCTTTTTTCACTGCCGACTCATCCATGGCTTTAATTCGGCTTGGCCATATTTGAGTAGACCAATTCTGCCGGGCCGGCGGGGTAGCGACGTCGGCGAGGAGGTGGTTCCCGGCCCAGGCCGGATCGCCGCTCCCGTTCCGGGCACGTCCGGTCCGGGCATGCGCCCGTTGAAGGGGCCCGCGCCCTTCCGGCCATGCCAAAGGATTAATTTCCCGGCGATATGGCATATCTGTATGGCAAAGGCGGTGCTGGCATTCTCCGGCGGACTGGACACCTCGGTGGTGGTACGGTACCTGCAGGACGAGCACGACATGGACGTCGTTACCGTGACGGTCGACGTGGGACAGGGCGACGACTACGGGGCCGTCCGGGCAAAGTCCCGGTCCCTGGGGGCCGTGGCCCACCACACCATAGACGCCCGCCGCGAATTCGTTTTGGACTACATACACCCCGCCATAATGGCCAACGCGTTGTACCAGGACAAGTACTGCCTGGCCACGGCCCTGGCCCGGCCCCTGATCGCCCAAAAGGTGCTGGAGGTGGCCCGCTCGGAGGGCGCCTCGGCCCTGGCGCACGGCTGTTCCGGCAAGGGCAACGACCAGGTGCGGTTCGACCTGGCGTTCATGTCCGGCTCGGACCTGCCCATACTGGCGCCCATCCGCGACAAGAACCTGGACCGGTCCGCCGAGATCAAGTATGCCGCCGAACACGGCGTGGACGTGGAGGACGTGGCCAAGCGCTTCAGCATAGACCAGAACCTGTGGGGCCGCGCCATAGAGGGCGGCGTGCTGGAGGACCCGTTCGCGGAGCCCCCCGGCGACGCCTTCATCTGGACGCGCACCGCCGACCTTCCCGCCGACCCCGTCTACGTGGAGATAACATTCCGGGGCGGGGTGCCCGTGGCGGTGGACGGCCGGGAGCTGGGCCCCGTAGATATCATCGAGCGCCTCAACGGCATAGCCGGCGAGGCGGGGGTGGGCATAGTGGACCACATCGAGGACAGGACCGTGGGCATAAAGTCCCGGGAGGTGTACGAGACGCCGGGGGCGGCCTGCCTCATAGAGGCGCACTCCGACCTGGAGAAGATGGTGCATACGATACACCAAAACCGCGTCAAGGCCGCCATGGACGACGAGTGGGCCAGGCTGGCGTACCTGGGACTGTGGGACGAGCCGCTGCGGCGGGACATAGACGCGTTCATCCGCAACTCTCAGGCGACGGTGACCGGGACGGTCAGGCTCCGGCTTCAGGGCGGATCCGTCCGGGTGGCCGGCCGCCGTTCGGAGTACTCGCTGTACGACCGAAAGTCGGCCACGTACGGCGCCGACTCCACGTACGACCAGAGGAGGGCCTCGGGCTTCGTGGAGCTGTGGGGGGCCCAGTCGGCCGAGGCCAATCGCGTACTGCGGAAGCGCGGGGAGGCGGAATGACCCGCATAGGCATAGCGTACGACCGGCTCCGCCTTGAGGAGAAGATGCTCCTCAAGGCCGCCCGGTCGTCCGGCTACGAGGCGGACCTGGTGGACGTCAAGGAGGCCCGGACGGGAACCTCTGACTCGCGCGACGCGGTGCCCGCCGACGTGGTTCTGGAGAGGTGCGTCAGCTACTACAGGGGGCTCCACTACACCTCGTACCTGGAGTTTCTCGGGGTGCCGGTGATCAACGGGCTGGCGGTGGCCGACGTCTGCGGCAACAAGATGCGCGTGTCGCTGCTGCTGAAGAAGAGCCGCATAGAGACGCCGGAGACGCGGTTTGCGTTCTCCGGCGAGACGGCGCTGGACGTGCTTGAGGAGACCGGGTACCCGCGGGTGATAAAGCCGGTGGTGGGCAGCTGGGGCAGGGGCATCATGGCGCTGCGTGACCGCGACGCCGCCGACGCGATGGTCGAGATCCGCACGGTGACCGACGCCCCGCTGGACCGCATATACTACCTGCAGGAGGTGGTGGACCGCCCCCCGCGGGACATCCGCGTTATAGTGATAGGCCACGAGCCGGTGGCGGCCATGTACCGCGAGGGCGAGGGCTTCCGCACCAACGTCGCCACCGGCGGAGACCCCACGCCGTGCGACCATGCCGGCGAGGTGGGCGAGCTGGCGTCGCGGGCCTCCGAGGCGGTGGGCGGCGGAATTCTGGGGATAGACATGATGGAGGACCCGGAGCGCGGGCTGGTCGTCCACGAGGTGAACAACACCGTGGAATTCCGCGGCATATCCGCCGTAACCGACGCGGACATACCCGGGGCCATGGTGCGGTACGCCGTATCCCGTGTCAGGAAATAAATTACGCCGTGTACGGGCCCATGACCATGAGAGTAGGCGTTGTGGGCGCATCCGGGTACGTCGGGGGAGAGACCCTCCGGCTGCTGGTGAACCACCCCAAGGTGGAGATCACCGCTGTGACCTCCCGGCAGCACATGGGGCAGTACCTCCACAGGATACAACCCAGCCTCCGGGGATTCACCGATCTGGTCTTCTCGGAGCTGGACTACGACCGGATGTCTGACAAGTGCGACGTCGTGGTGACCGCCGTCCCGCACGGAAGCGCCACCGAGATAGTGAAGGCCTTCAGCGACCGGGACATCCGCGTCATAGACCTGAGCGCCGACTACCGCCTGCACGACCCCGCCGCGTACGAGAAGTGGTACGGCTGGAAGCACCCCCACCCCGAATACCTGGAGAAGGCCGTCTTTGGCATACCGGAACTGCACCGTGACCGCATCCGCGACGCCAAGTTGGTGGCCTGCCCCGGCTGCATGGCGGTGACCTCGATACTGGCATTGGCGCCGCTGGTGCGCAAGAACCTGATAGACAAGGACCACGTGGTGGTGGACTCCAAGATAGGGTCCTCGGGCGCCGGCGCCGGGAAGGGAACGGCGCACGCGATGCGCGCCGGCGTGATACGCCCGTACAAGCCGTCCCGCCACCGCCACACCGGCGAGATAGAGCAGGAGCTCGCGGCGGCTGCCGGCTACAAGATACGGGTCTCGATGAGCCCCCACGCGGTGGACGTGGTCCGCGGCATACTCTGCACCAGCCACACCTTCCTGAACGAGGAGGTTGACACAAAGTCCCTGTGGCGCCTGTACCGGGAAGCGTACGGGAAGGAGAAGTTCGTCCGGCTCATCCGGGACAAGAGCGGCCTGCACAAGTTCCCCGACCCCAAGTTCCTGGTGGGTTCCAACTTTTGCGACATCGGCTTTGATCTGGACGCGGACAACAACCGCCTCATAGCCCTCTCGGCATCGGACAACCTGATGAAGGGGGCGGCCGGCTCGGCGGTGCAGAACCTCAACGTGATGTGCGGGTTTGACGAGATGGAGGGGCTCCGGTACACCCCCCTCACGCCGGTATGATCGCCGTAAAGGTGGGCGGCAGCATCGTGGACGGACTGCACCCCACGTTCGTGTCCGACGTTGGAACCGTTGCCCCCGGCGGGGTGGTGCTGGTGCACGGCGGCGGCAAGGAGGTGAGTCGGGTTTGTACCCAGCTGGGCAAGGAGCCGCGCTTTGTGACCTCGCCGGGCGGCATACGCAGCCGCTACACGGACCTTGAGACCTCCAAGATATTCACGATGGTGATGGCCGGCAGCATCAACCAGGGCATAGTGCGGATGCTCCAGAAGAGCGGCATATCCGCCGTCGGGCTGGCAGGCGCCGACGCCCGGATAATACGCGCCAAGCGCAAGAAGCGCTTGGTGATAATTAACGAGCGGGGCCGCCCGCAGGCCATAGAGGGCGGGTACACCGGACGCATCACCGAGGTGAACGGCGAGTTTTTGGGGTCCCTGCTGGAGGGCGGCATGGTGCCGGTCGTATCGCCGGTGGCCCTCAGCGAGGAGTTTGAGTCGCTCAACGTGGACGGGGACCGGGCCGCCGCGTACGTGGCAGGTGCGGTGGCCGCCGACACCGTGGTGTTCATAACCGACGTGGACGGCCTCATGATGGACGGCGGGCTGGTCCGGAAGATGACCCTGCAGGAGGCGCGGGACGTGCGCCCCCGGGTGGGCCCCGGCATGGAAAAAAAGATACTGGCCGCCGTTGAGGCGCTGGAGATGGGCGTGAGCCGGGCCGTCATAGCCACTGGCAGCCGCGAGAGGCCGCTGGAGCGGGCCCTGGCCGGGGAGGAGTGTACGGTGATCAGCGATGGGTGAGGACGAGTACACCGGAAACCTGTACCAAAAGTTCCCCGTGGTGGTGGACCGGGCCCGGGGGGCCAGGGTGTGGGACGAGTCCGGCCGGGAATACATAGACATGATGGGCGGATACGGCGTGGCCATAGTGGGCCACTGCAACCCAAGGGTGGTCGAGGCCATCCGCGAGCAGGCGGGCAGGGTCATTACGGTGCACGGCTCGCTGTACAACCGCTCCCGCGAGGCGTTCTTGGACGCGCTGGCCGGCGTGGCCCCGGCGGGGCTCACGGGGATGCACCTGAACAACAGCGGGGCCGAGTCTGTGGAGGCGGCCATCAAGTTCGCCCGCAAGTACACGTCCCGCAAGGGCGCCGTGGCGATGCGCGGCTCGTACCACGGCAAGTCCATGGGGGCGCTCTCCCTCACGTTCAACCCCAAGTACAAAAAGTCCTTCAAGCCGATGCTGGAGGGCGCCTCGTTCGCCCGGTTCGGCGACATAGCGTCGGTGCGGGAGGCGATGGACGGGGACACCGGCATGGTGATAACGGAGCCCATTCAGGGCGAGAGCGGAATACACGTGGCCCCCGACGGATTCCTCCGGGAACTGCGGGAGCTGTGCGACGAGCGGGACGTGCTGCTGGTCTTTGACGAGGTGCAGTCGGGCCTGGGCCGCACCGGCCGCATGTGGGCGGGGTCCCACTGGGACGTGGCGCCGGATATAATGTGCATAGCCAAGGGCGTGGCGGGGGGCGTCCCGCTGGGGGCCACCCTTACCCGTCCTGACATACTGTCCAAAATGTCCAAGGGCGAGCACTCCTCCACGTTCGGGGGGAACCCGCTCTCGTGCGCCGCCGGAAAGGCCGCCCTGAACTCGATAGTGCAGGACCGCTTGGCCGAGAACGCCGCCGCCGTCGGAGCGCGCATATTCTCGGGGCTGAGGCGGCTGGCCGAGAGGCACCGCATAATTAGGGAGATCCGGGGCATGGGCCTGATGATCGGGGTGGAGATGCGCTTTGACGTTCGGAACATGCTCCACGACCTGCTGGAGCGGGGCGTTCTGATGCTGTACTCCGGCCGCAACGTTCTGAGAATGCTGCCGCCCCTGGTGCTGACCGCAGAGCAGGCCGACTTGATGCTGGAGCGGCTGGATACAGTCCTGTCCGCGGAGGAGGAGAGGCGCAACGTCTCCTAGTGGTCCCCGGGGGCCCGCAGACGAGGCCGACCGCCGCCTGCTGGCCGAACTCGCCGCCGACGGGCGGCTCCCGTACGGCGAGCTGGCCCGACGAGTTGGAATATCCGAATCAGACGCCGAGAGCCGGGTGGATAGGATGGTCGCCGACGGGACCATATCCGGCTTCACCATCGAGCGGGGCGGCGGGGCGTCCGCCGTGGTGCTGGTCTCCATGGACTCGGGCCACGACACCGCCTCCGCGTCCGAGGAGATGGCGCGCATGGCGAGCGCCCGCACCGTATACGAGATCACCGGCCAGTACGACATCCTGGTGGTGCTGGAGGCCGAGAGCATACCGGCAATCAACGACGCCATAGACGGGCTGCGCCGAATGTCCGGCGTGGCCGACACCAACACCACCATAATACTCCGGCGGGTCCGCTAGGACGCGTGGCACGGGGGGGGGGGGGGGGGGGCGCGGCGCGCCATGCACTCTGCTTATAATCTACGTTCCTGTCCGTATGCCATGAGGGACGCTCGGAGCGCGCCTGTCCTGCCGCATTCCCGCCGCGTCCCCGGGGCGGGGATGCCCTGATGGCATCCGGCCGCGCCGCGGCCCTGGCGGCCGTCGCCGTATGCGCCGCGCTCTGCGGCCTTCAGGGCCATGCGGAATGGACGGCCGCGTCCCCGGGGGCGCATCCCCAGGCGTTGCCGTACGCCGCGGCTCCCGCGGTGTTTGGGGCGGCCCACGCGACGGCGTCGCCGGCCGACGGCTCCCCGCCCACGTTCCAGTCCGCCGACTACTACACGGGCAACCGCACGCTACATTTGGCGTTCAGCGAGGCGCTGAACGGGACCGTGCACCCGGACCGGTTCAACATAACCGCCGGAAACTCCCCGCACAACACCGCGCTGTCCGGCTCGTCGCATTCGGTGGCCGGCAGCTCCCTGGTCCTGACGCTTCTGCAGGGCCACCACCGGGCCATAATGCTGGAGCCCGGCTCGCGGCTGGGCATAGGCGCCGGGGCGGTGTACGACGCGGCCGGCAACCCCGTCGCCTCGTCGGCGAACCACGCCATAACCCGGCATGAAACGAGACCCGTCCTGACGAGCGCGGACTATTACACGGGCAACGGCACCCTGGCGGCCGTCTTCAGCCTGGACATAGACTCGGGCAGCGTGAACGCCACCGGCTTTTTGGTGCGGGGGTTGAGTCCCAACTGGCAGGTGGTCGAGGTAAGGCTGGACGCCGCCCAGCTGTACGCGGGCAATACGAACGGGACCAAGATACTGTTCGTGCTGAACCAGGCGAACCGGGACACGGTGTCGTCCATGATCGGGACTCCCATGCTGAACGCCGACGCCGAAGCCGTGCGGGACACCAAGGGGATATACGGGCCGCCCAGCGGCACGGCGCTCTTGGCGCACGACACGGCGCCGCCGGAGTTTTCGTCCGCCACGTACTACGTGGCGTCCGGCACGCTCGCCGTGTCGTTCAGCGAGGCGCTCAACGGCACGGCCCACCTGCCCAAACTGCACGTGAGGGTCTCCGGCTCGGACACGGGCGGCGTCACCGCCGGCCCCCAGGACACCAAATCCGCGTCGGGGGCAGTACTCAACGTCACGTTCGCCGAGGCCCGCCGCCCCATGGTGGCCGCCCTGGGGACTTCCATCGAGCTGGACATCGACGCCGACGCGGTGTACGACGCGGCCGGCAACGGCATAGTCCGGGACTATCTGGGAAACACCATCACGGTGGTGGGAACGGCACAGCCGACCATACCCACCGTAAAAACCACGCCCGGGCAATCCGCGGCGCGGCCGCCGTCCCCGCCAAACCCGATGGTGCTCATGTCCGCCGAATACTACATCTCGGTGGGGCTGCTGGTGGCGGAGTTTGGCGGCGTTCCGGCCGCCGGCCGCGTCCACCACCACGACATCGCAGTACTGGGGGTCTTGGACGGCGACGCGTTCACCCTGCCGCTGCGGGGTTCTGACCACCTGGAGGGGGCGGATCCCCGCGCCTTGGTGTACCGTCCGGGCAACCTTGACGCCGTGTCCGCCATGAGGGCTCCGGTGCTTCTGGCCGCGGGCGCCAACGGCACCGGGTCCGGCCCCGTGCCAATAACGGTGGGCGACGTCTCCCCGCCGGGCCTGGAGTGGGCGGCGTACTCGCACAATTCGGGGGGCATGGCGCTGGCGTTCAACGAGACGCTGGGTTCCGCCGACGGCGCGCTGTTGTCCGTGTACGGGGACGGGCTGGAGGGCGTGGCGGCAAACGCCACCTCATCCGGATATATGGTGTACGTCAAACCCGGGCCGTCGGCCAGGGCGGTGTTGGACGGCGCCGCTCACCCGTACGTGCTGGTGGACGCGGGCGCCGTTGCGGACCTGTCCGGGAATCCGGTCCCCAGATTCGCGGCGGCGCTCAAGACGCACGGCATAATCGGCTTTCCCGACTCGGCGTGGTACCGTCCCGGCTCGGGGGTCCTGGCCGTCTTGTTTGACGGCATACCGGGCGACGCCAGCGTGGACACATCCAGAATATACGTCCGGGAGCACGGGCGGGACGAGGGGGGAGTCGTGCCGCATTCGTATGTGGTGGCGCCGGCGGGCGCCGTGCTTCTGGGGCTGGACGAGGAGGGGCGCCTGGCGGTCGACGCCATGGCGCGGCCCTACGTGCACATGGTGGGCGGGGCGGTGTCGGACGAGCGCGGCAACGCGTCCCCGGAGATGCCTGGCGTCCCGATATGGGTGGCGGAGAACGGCCGCCCGATTGCGGCCGCGTACGACCGCGGTTCCGGGGCCCTGGCCGTCCTGCTCAACGGCGAGCCGGCGGGAAACTACACCATGCGCGTCGAGGACGCCCGCGGCCACTGGGGGATATCGCTGGACGCCGACGACGCGGCGGCCCCGGGCGTGGCGTCCTACCAACTGGGCGCCGAACACCTTGATGTTCTGGCCGGCTCCATGGAAGCGAGGCTGCAGGTGGGGGCCGGGGCGGTAACGGGCATCGAAGGGGAACGCACCCTCACCGCGTCGGTTCCCGTGGAGGTCGTGCCGGGGCTGGACGCGCAGCGCCTGCCGGACCGCGCGGCGTACATGGTATACCGCACGGCCCTCTACGGGGCGATCATACAGGACGAGCCCGAACCCGGACGCGTCACGCTGGCCGTCGTGTGCGACGGCGCGGCCACCGTCCTGGGCCTGAACCTGACCGCTTCGGCCAACGACGCGGAGGACCGCTATGTGATATTCGGCGACTCGGTGCGGGCGGGCGCCGTCCCGCTGGGCAACCCGCGGCACGCGTCGACGGACGCGGGGCTGGACGCCCCGCTGGTTCCCGGCGGGGTGGCCATGCTGCCGCACGTCGCCCTGACGGTGCCCGTCAACGTGCTGGACCTGCACGACGGCCAAGACTCGATTCTCGCGGCGAGCATCGGCTATATGGCCGCCCCCGGCTCCCGGTGCGACGTGCGCCCGGCGCTGGACGGCCCGTACGCGGTGGGCTTCGTAAACGACACTGCCGGCTCGGGCGCCGTGTCGGCGGCGACGCTTCTGGCGGTGGAGGACTTTAACGGGTACGTGGCCCGGCTGGGCCAAACGTGGCACATATCTCTGGATTCCCGGGACGCATCCGGCGGGCACGACGCCCTGAAGGCAGTCCGCGACTTGGAGTCGCCGCCGGCCGTACTGGGGCCGTCCGGCGACGGGAACCTCTGGGCCGTGCTGTACCAAACTTCAGCGGACCGCTCCGTGGTGGTCAGCTGCTGCTCGGGATCCGCGGAGCTGGCCGCGCCGGACCACGTGTTCCGCATGGTGCCCGGCGGCGCGGGGCAGGCCGAGGCGCTGGGGGCGCTGGCCGCCGGCGCCGCGGACCACGTCATAGTGGCGTATGCCGACGATGCCGCCGGCCGCATCCTCCGGGACGCCGCCGCCGCCCGGATCCTGGAGCGGGACGCGCGCGTCTCCTGGGTGCCGTACGGCGGCGACGCGGAGTCGGCAGCGGCGGCCATCGCCGGGGCGGCCCGGCCGGGCGAGTCGACCGCCGCGGTGATATTGCATCCGGAGCCGGCCGATACGGTCCGGGCGGCCGGGGCGGGCATATCCTGGTACGGCATGGAGGGGATGCTGGGCGAGCCGGGGATGCCCGAGGGCGCGACGGCGGTGCGGCCCGGGGTTTGGCCCGGAACGCTGGCCGAGCGGCTGGGGCTGCCCCCCGAGGGGGAGTCGGCTGCGCGGGCGTACCGGGCGTATGACGCGGCGTTCGCCTTGGGGGTGGCCGTATTGGGCGCCCAGAGCCACGACCCCGAGGCCCTGCTGCAGGCGCTTCTCCGCGTCTCGGACATCGCCCCCGCCAAGCTGGGACACCTAAACTTCGACCAAAACGGGGATCTGGCCGTCGCCGAGTATGCGGTCTGGACCGTCGCGGATGGAGCCTGGACGGAGGATGGCCGGGTGAGGATCCTGGGCGATACCCCGTAGCGTTGCGGGCCTCCTTGCAGAACGCCACATCCTTCGGTGCGTTGCCGCCCTGCCGCCATCCGAATCATGGCGCCTTCCGCGCGGACCCTATAGCACGCGGGGATTTCACTGAGCATGGTACTTGGGACCGCACCCGCCATCGCGGACACGCCACTGGGGCGGTCCTGCCCGGGCTGGACGCCGCACTTGCGCGATGGGGAGGCGCGGCCTACGCGGACGGATTTGAGTGCTTAGATGTCCATGCAACAAGCATATCAAACAGGTGACCCGCCATAAGCGGCGCCATAAAAATTTCGAAAAGCGCCAGTACTGTTGGGATGGTGTGAGCGGGCCCGCGCCTGGCGCATCCTTGCCTTCCATCACTCTCACACGCGCCAAGAGCCCCACAAACGCAGCGGCTGCCATCATACACACATTCTTCTCTGGTTTTACGAGGTTTCTGTAGCCCGGTAAGTTGTTCGCCCCCGTCCTGGGAAGAAAGTAGGAGAGGTGAAGGGAAGGGGAGCGCCGTGATTGACATGCTGTCCGGGCGCGACTGGTACACCGGCGCCGAGACGGGCATCCGGGAGACCGCCAAGACGCGATGGCCGCGGCGTTCCAGAATGTGGCGCCATATTGGAACTCGCAGAATGCGCGCAATGAAAAACTAGACCAGTCCAAAGTCGCGTACATAGTAGCAGAGAAGAGAAAGGGCACCAAAAACCAGTCATCGTCAAAGCTATGAACATAACCGTGCGGCACGTCCAGAAGCTGTGGGCCCGGTTCAAGCGCCCCCCGACGGAATACCGTGTTTCCCGCGTGCATGGACAGGCCCCCAGGCCCCATGGGGTCTTCCACTAGGAGCGAGCGGTCGGCCGTGCTTGCCGCCCGCTGCGCCCTCAAGTTCGGCGCGGGCTTGATGTGGGATCACCTTAAAAGATCCGGAACGGCCATTCCCAAGGACGTGGTGCATAATATACTGCGGGAGTACGGCGAGGCGGTGGAACACAAGAGGAAGCAAGCACGCCGCTGGTGGATACGGTACGAGCGCAAGTACGCCAACTCCATGTGGCATACGGACTACAAGCAACTGGACGATGGCCGCTGGTTCATATCATATCTGGACGAAGCGTTCCACCTCATTACGGGATAGGACGTGTTCGACGACGCCACCAGCGAGCACGCCGTCGAGGTGCTGGAAGATGTCATATCCGCATACGGCAAGCCAGTGTCTATACTGTCTGACCGCGGCGTCCAGTTCTACGCCACCGAATCAGAAAAAAGGCCAAGGTGGTTTCAAGGTTCGAGAAGCGCCTGAATGACTTGGGCATACGGCACATACTGGCCAGGGTGACCCGTCCCCAAACAAACGGCAAGCTGGAGCGGGTGCACGTGGAGATGCAGCGCAAGCTCTGCCTGTTCTCTGATGTGGCCGGGCAGCCGGGCACATGTCTCGTCAACCCGCCACACATCAAGACGAACCTCGTGGCGCGGTTCGTTAGATGGCACAACCATGAGCGGCCACACATGTCTCTGGACGCGGATATTGAGGAAACGCGCGCGATGGCGTTTAAGCGCAAGATTCCCTCTCTGGGATCTAACGTAACCGACGAATGATGCGCGTCCGAACCGGTAAGAGATATACAGTCGGGGGGACTCCGCATTATGATATGCGGCGCGTTCGTCTTTGCAGGGCGGTAGCGCTAATCCGCGGCGGGGGAACAACAACCGGATCCCACGCGATCCGAGATACCATGCTTCACGCATTGAGGCCATACGGTAAAGTCATACTGCATCATGCAGGGACGCGGCTCATGGAGCAAGGGGCGAACAACTTTCTGTATTCCACAAGAAGAACCTCAACCTCGTACGGTTTTTATACCATCTGTCTTTATAGATAATTGGCGAGTAAGTCAATGGGAAACCGTGGCCACAGAAGGCTGAGAGGAGATCATGTCCGATTGGGATTACCATGGGTTCGCCGATTCCAATATATCCACTCACCCTTCCTAGCCAGACTGGCCTCAGTATGTCCGCATAGTGGGCATCGCTCGTCTGGTGCTTGTGGTAGAACGCGCCCGCCACGTAGTCTGCCGCCCAGATTCCCGGATGGTGAATAGAAGATGCCGAGCACGCGGGGCATGGTTCGAGCAGATGTGGTATGCCGTGTTTGTCAGCAAAGTCGATCTGCTTGTGCCGCAGATACGATTCAAACGAGCGTTCGCTACTTTGTGACAGCCTGCCCTTATCGTAAATGATGGTCGGCCGGTCGTCAGATCCAATCTCGCGCATGACTCCGAGTACCAACGTTTGGGCAAACGTGTAGTTACCCAACCGTTTGGGTGTCCATGTGTCGCGCGCGCCCCGCTTGTCAACCACCGCTGCAAACACACCGTCTGTGTGGGCGGTCAGAATCTCCAGCACCCGCTCTCTGATGTCGGGCATGTTGGCATCGTACGCCGAATACTGAGCCTTGGCGTATCCGTGTTTGGCCAGCCATCTGTACGGGATGTAGAATTTTAACTCCATGAGTTTGGGTGGATACTTGTCCCTACGGTGCAGTCGCTTTAGCGGCCGCTTGAGTCTTTTGTCGAGTTCCGTAGGGTCTTTTACGTATGTATACCCAAAGACGAAATACGGCCTCTTTTGAAGGCGTATCGAATTGAGTCCGGGATCGCCTTATTCGTCAACATAAACGAAACCACCTCGCGAGTCGAGCTTACGCATATGCCGCTGCGGTTCGGGGCGTATGAATGTGTAGCGTCGGCCTGGGGTGGAGTTTCGTCAGTGCATGTAGCCCCGCGGACGAGTCGCAGTCGTGGTGTGCTCAAATACATAATTTTCAAGCCCACGGCGAAGCGGGCGTTTGGCGCGCGTAAAGCGCAACGGATAATCCCCGACGTTGCGCCGAAACGAATGAACTCGGATGGCCGGCCCCGCCGACGCGGCCGGTCCAACGCGTGGCTGGCCGAGGGAGATGGTTCCTGCACGTTCGCGTGCGATATGCTGTGGGGCCGCCGCAACGCGCGTCTGCGGCGGCGGATCGGACGCCCCACGCATTTTCCGAAACGGCGGTCCGCAGCCATTATTTCCGTGCCGGGGTGCGCGTCTTGCGCCACGAAGGGGCCGCTACGGCTATCTGAACTATGCGGGGGCTCACAGCCGACCCCTGGCCGAACGGGGCTCATTTTCTGCCAAGATTTAATAAGACAGCGCGCCGTATAACGCCCATGATGGTGACCGCAACTCCGCTCGTGTTGCTGGTTCTGCCCTAGCGTGATAGGGTATCACGCGTTTGAGGTGCAAGATGGCCGATATAACCAATAAAATTACGGGAGCCAAGGCGCTCATGGACGCCTTGGAGCGGGAGGGCGTGCGCGAGGTCTTCGGGCTGCCCGGCGGCGCCAACCTTCCAATGTACGACGAGTTTACCAGGTGCGACATACGCCACATTCTGGTGCGCCACGAACAGTCCGCGGCGCACATGGCCGACGGGTACGGCCGGGTCAGCCGGAAGCCGGGGGTATGCTTTGCCACGTCCGGGCCCGGCGCCACCAACCTGCTGACTGGTATAGCCACGGCCCAGGCGGACTCCGCCCCCATGGTGGCCGTGACCGGCCAGGTGCCCGTGCACTTTATCGGCAAGGACGCGTTTCAGGAGAGCGACATAATGGGCATGGCCAACCCGGTGGTGAAGTACGCCTTCCAGCCCCGCACCCCCGAGGAGGTGCCGCTCTCCATACAGAAGGCCTTCTACGTGGCCGCCACGGGCCGGCCCGGCCCCGTCCTGGTGGACGTGCCAAAAGACGTGCAGTCGGCGCACGCCCGCATGCGCGTGGTCAACGAGGTGGACATTCGGGGGTACCACCCTTGGATGGATCCCGACACCCAGGGCGTGGAGAGGGCCATAAAGACGCTCCTCCGCGCCGACAAGCCCATAATACTGGCCGGCGGCGGCACCATAATATCTTCCGCGTTCGCCGAGCTGCAGGCCGTGGCGGAGCTGCTGGGCATACCGGTGGTCACCACCTTCAAGGGCAAGGGCGCCTTTCCGGAGAACCATCCCCTCTCGCTGGGCCCCATAGGCATGCACGGCCACGCCGAGGCCAACAAGATAGTCTCCGAGGCGGACTGCGTCCTTGCCATAGGGACGCGGTTCTCCGACCGCTCGGTGGGCACCTTTGAAGACTTTGAGCGGCGGCGCAGCATAATACACATCGACGTGGACCCCGCCGAGATCGGCAAGAACCAGACCACCAACGTGGCGGTGGTGGGCGACGTGAAGGCGTCCCTGCGCGTGATGCTCCGCCTGCTGAAGGACCGCCGCATCTCCCGCGGCGAGGAGGGCGCCTGGGTGCGCCACGCCCGGGAGCTTCGGGAGTATTGGCAGAAGAACCTCAAGATACACCCCGGGGAGCTGGGGGCGGCCAAGATACTGCGCAAGCTGCGCGAGGTGTTGCCGGCCGACTCGCTGGTGACTACCGAGGTGGGCCAGCACCAGATGTGGGCGTCGCTCTTCTTTGACGTCATATCGCCGGGAACGTTCTTCAGCTCCACCGGCCTCGGCACCATGGGGTGGGGCTTTCCGGCGGCCATAGGCGCCAAGGTGGCCAGGCCCGACGTGCCGGTGGTGGACATAGCCGGCGACGGCAGCTTCAACATGACCGAGAACTCCCTGGCGACGGCCGTCCTCGAGGACATACCCGTTATAGTGTTCCTGGTGAACAACTACTCGCTGGGCATGGTGGCGCAGTGGCAGCGCACGTTCTACAACCGGCGCATGGTGGGGGTGGACCAGAAGGCGTGCCCGGACTACGTCAAGCTGGCCGAGTCGTACGGCGCCCAGGGGCTGCGGGCCCAGTCCATAGACGAGCTGGACGCGGCCCTCAAGACGGCCCTCAAGAGCGACGTGGCGACCGTAATAGATATACCGATCGACCCCGAAGAGGACGTGTTGCCTTTCGTACAGCCTGGGACGCCCCTCAGCAAGATGATACTCCCGTCGTGATGCGCAATGTGGGCCATATACTCCCTTCTGGTAGAGAACAAGCCTGGAATCCTCTTTGAGGTGACGCACATGTTCCGCTCCCGCAACTTCAACATAGACAGCATAGCGGTGGGGGTGACGCAGAACCCGGGACTCTCCAGAATGACCATAACCACGTACGGCGACGCGCGGCAGCTGGACCAGATAGGCAAGCAGCTGGACAAGATGATAGACACCGTGGAGGTGCGGCGCCTGGACGAGCACAAGACCGTCTACCGCGAGCTGGCCATATTCAAGATCCGCATATCCGGAGCCAAGGAGAGCATGGAGATCAACAAGCTCATCAACGCGTACGGCGCCAGGGCGCACGACACCCGGAAGGACTCGATAATGGCCGAGCTGACCTCCACCCCGGACCAAATCCGGGCGTTCGAGGAGCTGGCCTCCAAGTTCGGAATAATGGAGATGGCGCGTACCGGAATGGCGGCGCTGGAGAGGAGCGGATCATGAGGGTGCGAATATTCGACACCACCCTGAGGGACGGGGAGCAGACGCCGGGCGTCTCGCTGACCCCCGCCGACAAGCTGGCGATAGCCGAGAAGCTGGACGAGCTGGGCGTGGACACCATAGAGGCCGGCTTCCCGGTCATATCCGCCGGAGAGGCCGAGGGCGTGTCCGGCATAGTGTCCGCGGGGCTCTCCTGCGAGGTCTGCGGGCTGGCCCGCGCCAGCCGGCTGGACATCGACGCGGTGGCCGACACCGGGGCGTCGTACGTCCACACCTTCATCGCCACGTCCGACCTGCACCTCAAGCACAAGCTGAAGATGAGCCGGGAGGAGGCCGCCCGGCGGGCGGTCTCGGCGGTCGAATACGCCAAGTCCCGCGGGCTCACCGTCGAGTTCTCCGCCGAGGATGCCACCCGCACGGACCGCGCCTATTTGGCCGAGGTATACAAGGCGGTGGCCGAGGCGGGCGCCGACCGCCTGAACATACCCGACACGGTGGGGTACTCGACGCCATCGTACATGGCCAGCATCGTGTCGGACACCATACGGGTCTCGGGCCTCCCGGTCTCGGTGCACACCCACAACGACTTCGGCCTGGCCGTGGCCAACGCCCTGGCCGGGATCCAGGCGGGGGCGGCGTGCGCGCACGTCACCGTAAACGGCATCGGGGAGCGGGCCGGCAACGCCTCGCTGGAGGAGCTGGTCATGGCGCTGCGGTGCCTGCAGCACGACGCCGCGTACGAGACCCGCATAGTCTCCGAGCGCATATACGAGATCTCGCGGTTCGTCTCCACGACCGTGGGGGTGAACGTGCAGCCCAACAAGGCGATAGTCGGGGACAACGCCTTCGGCCACGAGTCGGGCATACACACCCACGGCATCCTGAACAACCCCCTCACGTACGAGCCCATAGGCCCGGAGATGGTGGGGAGGAAGCGGTGGCTCAAGGTGGGCAAGCACGCCGGGCTCCACGGCACCACTGCGATACTGCGGGAGTACGGGGTGGATCCGGACCCGGAGCAGTCCCGGCTGATACTGGACCGCGTAAAGGAGATGGGCGACGCCGGCCAGCCGGTCACAGACGTGGAGCTGCTCTCCATAGCCGACGACGTGATGGAGGAGGGGGGAGTGCGCAACCTGGTGAAGCTCACCGGCTTCTCGGTCTCCACCGGCATAGGGACGATGCCCTACGCGTTCGTCAAGCTGGAGATAGACGGGAGGGAGTACTTGGACACCGACTACGGCGTGGGGCCGGTGGACGCGGCCCTAAATGCAATTCAAAAGATCACGGGGGCCGCGTCGGAGCTGCGCATTCGCGACTACGGGCTGGCGTCCATATCGGGGGGCTCCACGGCGCTCTGCGAGGTTACGGTCTCGGTGGTCGACTCCGACGGGAACGACATAACCTCCAAGTCCGTGGGGGAGGACATAGTGACGACCAGCGTGCGGGCGGTCATAGACGCCGCCAACCGACTGATGCTCAAGAAGACCACCATGAGCCAAAGGGCGTGAAGCCGTGTACAAAATATCCCTGGTGACCGGAGACGGGATAGGGCCAGATCTCGCCGCGGCGGCAGTCTCCGTGCTGGAGGCCGTGTCCGACAGGCACGGCGTGGGATTTGACGTGCGGCGGCTGCCCGCCGGGGACGCGGCGCTGAACGACCTGGGCGCGGCGCTGCCGGACGAGACGCTGCGCGACATACGCGACTCGGACGCGTGCCTCAAGGCGCCGGTGGGCGAGTCTGCCGCCGACGTGATAGTGAGGCTGCGCCGCGTTCTGGACCTGTACGCCAACGTGCGCCCGGCAAAGTCGTACCCGGGGGTGCAGGCGCTCCGGGACGACATAGATTTGGTTATAGTGCGGGAAAACACCGAGGACCTGTATACGGGAAAGGAGTTTGAGGTCGACGGCGGGGCTGTCGCCCTCCGTATCATAACGGAGCGCGCCTCCCGCCGGATAGCGGTAATGGCGTTCGAGACGGCCCGGCGGCGGAGCATGATGAAGGTCACCTGTGTTCACAAGTCCAACGTGATGCGCATAACCGACGGCCTGTTCTCGCGGGTGTGCGCCCAGGTGGCTTCCGAGTACCCCGATATAATATACGAGAACATGTACGTGGATGCCTGCGCCATGAACCTTATACGGCGGCCCGAGCAGTTCGATGTCATACTCACCACCAACATGTTCGGGGACATATTGTCCGATGAGTCCTCGCAGGTGGTGGGGGGGCTGGGCATGGCTCCGGCGGCCAACATGGGTGATGACTTTGCCCTGTTTGAGCCTGTCCACGGCGCGGCGTTTGACATAGCCGACCGGCACATAGCAAACCCGTCCTCGTTCATACTCTCCGTCAGGATGATGCTGCAGTGGCTGGCCTCCGCCAAGAACGACACCGCCTGCGCCGAGGCGGCGGCCGCCGTGGAGTCGGCGCTGGCCGGGCTGGTGGCGGCCGGAACGGGCACCCGGGACATAGGGGGCGAGCTGGACACTGCCGGCTTTGCCGAGGCCGTTTCGTCGCGCATACGATCAGGCGCCTGAACCGGAATTTTGCAGGACGGGCATTTGGGCCTGGCGCATTGCCCGCCCTGCCGTTTGCGGACGCCGAACTCTCGTACGGCGGGTACGGCTGCCCGGCGGCGCGCGCTGGCCGCCGGCCCGCTGCGCGGCATACGGCCACGGATATTCGGTGGGCGTGCCGGTGACCGCCGCCCGTCCGGGCGCCGAGGCGCGGCGTGGGACCGGGGAGGCCACGACGCAACACATCTCGCATGGCGGCGCCCGCAATGCGCGGCAACTACAACGCCGCGCGCCGCGCGTCCGGCGCCCGCATGTCGCCGCGCCGCCATTTGGCGCGCCGCGTTGGCATGCGACTTTCCACATCTGGCACGGCCTTCGGGGGAACGGCCTTTGGTTCGGGGCGCGTCTGCTCTGGCGCGAGCCCCATACCGCCAGGCGGCATCCCGCACCGGAGGGCCCCGGAAAGCGCGGGCACGCCGCGGGTGAGTGCCCGTGACTACATGGCGGGGAATCCGGCATGGCGCAGAACGCATTGGCGGTTTCGGCGCGTCGCTGCGCCCCCGGGGTTCTCCCGAGCGGCGGACGGGTTCCTGCAGGTTTAGCGTACCAAAACACAACTTGGGGCTATTTGGGAATGCATGACGGCCGGCCCATGTCGCACGACGCAGGGGAAGCTCGAACTGCCGGATGTCTGCAAATTACGTCCCGAATTCACGGACCGGGGACGCGCGAGGGCAGCGACCAGATCAAGGGCGCTGGGTGGCTGCCGGTGCCCCGTTGCCCCGCGGCGCGTGCATGACGCGCCCAAAACCGGCCTAAACCGCATCGGCGCCGCGCGTATTGGCCCGGGCGCATCCGGGGCGTGACCCGGACCGCCGCCGGGTCCGTCCTCCGCCTCTCCCGGAGAAGTGGGCAGCCGCAAAAGCGGCAATTCACGCGGCCATAGCACGGTTAATATGATCCGCAGCGTTCAGCGGATGGACGAAATAAAAAACTGGCAAATTATTTCTGGCTATTCGCCGGCATTGCTTGTAAGCTGCGCGTTTACCGAGTCCGAGTAAAGACCGTTCCCCGCGCTGTTCGTGGCCAGTACCCTGAACGTGTACAAGGTGCCCTGCTCAAACTCGGTGCCCGTCCACGTCGTTGCATTTACGGTTGTAGTCTGATCCCCTGATATGGAAATCCACTGTACCGTATAGCTCGTTATCGGGAATCCGTTGTTGGCCGGTTCGGTCCAAGACAGCGATATCGCGGTGCTGTTTGCAGACGCGGTCAGCCCCGTAACTTCATCGGGTACGGGTACTATGAGGGCTGCTTTCACCTCGTCCGACCACGGACCGCTCCCTTCGCCGTTCGTGGCGCGCACCTTGAGCGTGTACCAGGTTTTCTGTACAAACCCGCTGCTCGTCCACGTCGTTGCATTTACGGTTTCAGTCTGAGCCGCCGCATTGGGGGAAGTCCAGTGCACCGTATAACTTGTTATGTTCGATCCGCCGTCGGAGGGCGCGGGCCAGTTCAGCGATATTGTAGTGGTGGTTAACGACGTGCTCACCCCCGTAACTTTGTCGGGCGCGGTGGACGTCTGGTCGGCCATGGATCCCACTGATGTGGCGATGGCAACAACCGCAATAATGGCCGAGCTTGCGATGAGTATTTTTGGTATTCGCTTCATTGGCTTTATTGCGGCCACTTTTGTATATAAAATACCCGGTTCACTTTCAAAAACAGTTTCATACCATGTTTTTTTGAGGCTATATGATCCGTGCGTTTTCTGCAGTCCGGCAAGCCGTCCGCCCCCGGTCCGGAGGGAAATGTGGGAATGGGGGGGGGGGGCTGTGTATGGCTCCGGCGGCCAGCATGGGCGCCGACTTTGCCCCGTTCGAACCGGTCTTCGGCGCGGCGTTTGACACAGCCGGGCGGCGCACGGCAAACCCGCCCTTGCTCATACTCTTCATCAGGATGATGCTGCATTGGCCTGCCTCCGCCGCGAACGATGCCGCCTGCGCGATACCGCCGCCGTGGAGTCGGCGCTGGCCGGGCTGGTGGCGGCCGGAACGGGCATCCGGGACACAGAGGGGGGAGGGGCGCCGGACACGGCCGGCTTTGCCGAGGCCTTTCCCCAAACATACGACGAAACGGCCGAGCCGGCATTTTGGAACAATTTCACTCTTGCGGCGTTTTCAACCGTAGGGGTGTTTACGGTCCAACCGGGCCAAGCGGCTGCCGGCTCCGGGCACGGTCCCCGCTGCCGGAGCAGCGCCGTCTGGCCCGTGCGGCCCGGCCCGCCTGCTCTCTGCGCCACACCTTTATCAAACATTTTTGGGCCAACACGCCATTCTCCTGCGCGGCGATTGCCCTGACGTATCCGCGTAACGCGTCGTCGATTTTCATATTATCTCTGTACTCGCCGGACCGGCGTTCAGAACAGCCACATATGTAAGCGGGAGTTTCCTTAACGCGCCGCAAATCCAACAAGCCGCCCGAACCTCCGTACACGGTATTCAAAGACGCGCCGGCATAAACCTTGTTCGGCTTTGGTTTGCAATTATTTTCCCCCCCGTTTGGACGCCGCCAAACCGAGATGAAAAAAGCCACGTCGACACGTTGCATTGTGCATTGACGCTCAACGCAGCTCCGGCGACTCGATTAATTCGGTTTGGATTTCCCCAGACGCGCTCCCCACGTACATGGCCACGTTGCCAACGTTACGATACACATCTCTGATTAACTCCGTCTCGGCATCGCCGACGCCGTACAAACTCCCATGGACGAAAACGACATATTTGCCGACATATTCCGAGTTGTGACGGTTGCTCTTGACAAATTTTCGAAACGATGCCTTACACAGTTCAAAGTCGTCTATGTTCGCGGATCGGCCGTCGGGTACCGGGCAACCAGCGGCATCCGGAAAAGCTGCGGCGTTCGGTTCGGGAGAATCGGGCTTGGTCTGCCTTTCCATGCCATGTGTTGCGCTGCGCACGAATTTTAATCTTGTACTTTGTTTTTGTTTAATTCGTTTTTTATTGGCGCGCTCCGATTGCCGCAATATAATCGGAATTGTCAACGGGCGGCCACTCGCGCGGTAGCGGTTCAGGTCAAAACTCCAACCCTCCGCGACCGTGCGTGGCGCGAGCCGGAAGGCTATGATCCGTCACGACTTGGGCGGCGTTTTCAACCGATCCCGATCCTGATGTTTAAGTAGGGGCGTACGCCAGCCCCATCGATTAGCAATATGATGGGGCCGGTATACCTGACAAACCAGGCTGGGGGAATTTAAGGGCCGCGCGTCCCGCCATTTCGGATGGGTTGGGGTACGAGTATGCGGTGTCCCTGTTGCAACGGCACGGGAACCATACGGTACGGCTCGGGCCGGTCCGAGGCCGCCTTGCTGCGCGACGAGCTGGCGAGGGCGTACAGCATGTTGGACAGGCTGACAGAATTCACGGCAAGCCACATGGGGGTCGCCGCCGAGGCCATCGCCGACCCGGCGGCCAAGTTGGCGGCGGCGCTGCAAGGGTGGAATAGCAGAACAGGCAGATTGTATAGTTGGAGGTACGGCTGGCCATATACAAGAGCTGGAACGGCCGCACGTCGGACAATCCCCAGCGCCAAAAGGCCACAGAAGACTACCGGGACGCGGCGCGGCGGGAGAGGGCGGACCGCCCAAGGGAGGGCGGCCCAAGCCGAAAAAGACCCGCTGCCGGTTCCGGGAAGAGATGGCCTAATACGAGACCGGCGCGAGGCCCAAGCGCATGGGGGGGGGGGGGGGCAGCCGCGCCACAAGAGCCGCTCGCGAAAGGACAAGCCGGAGCGTATAGCAGGAAATGAAAATTGAGGGCTAAAGCAACGTTCACCACCAGTATAGATCATTATCAAACCGACATTTTACCCCAATGCCATATACCGCATCGGCGTTCGGGCCTGCGCGGTACGGATTCCCTGCGGTTTGGGCAATATTCCCGGGGACGCTTCTGCCCGCGCATCATATTTGTGCCGAAAAGGGCCGCCCGCGCAGTCGTAACGCCCCGTGCGTGGCGGCCACGGCGGATCGCGGCCGCGGCGGCTCTCCCGCCGAGCCCATATTCCCGCGGACGAGGCGTGCGTCACGAGGGCCCGCCGCCGGTCACGCGCAGCCACAGGCAGTCCACGTAATCGCGCAGCGGCATCTGGGGAACCGGCCCCCAGTACGGCGTCTGTACCGCCTTGCAGTACCACCACATGTTGACCACCACCAGCGTAAAGTAGAACAGGAACAGGCGCGCCGCCGTCTTTGGGCTCTTGGTCTTGGCCCGGATGGATTCCGCGCTGCGGTACCCCGTCTCTATGCCCCACCGGGCGCGGTACGCCTTCGGGATGTGCTTGAGCAGCTTTTTGGGGCGGTCCACCGGTATGTTGGTGAGAAACGCCACGTACTTGTCCTTCATCAGGACGGGCTTGCACCTTTTGCACGTCCCGCACTTTTTGGAGCACGGCTTGATCTTCTTGGGGACTATGACCATGGTTGGCGTGGCGGTCCTGCCGTCCTTCGCCTTCATGGTGTACGGGCGCACGGCCTCGTCGGGGTTCGTGTCGGCCGCCTCCATCCTGCGGTATACCCTAGTGTTGCCAGTCTTCGGCATGACGTACCGCACGCGCTGGCGTTCCATCTCGACAATGTTCGCCACCGAGTTGAAGCCCCTGTCCAGCAGCAGCGTGTCAATGTCCGCGCCCTGCCTCCGGGCGTTCTCTATGAGCGCTTCCAGATAGTGCGACTGGGGCTCCCCGTTTGCCACTTGGTACGAGGACAGGGTGACGCGCGACTTGCCGGAGACTACCTGCATGGTCATGTGGCACTCGAACTTGTTGGTTCCGCCCTTCCTCTTGCCGCCCTTGAGGTCGCCGTTCTCCCCCTTGTCGCAGCGCGGTATGGTGTGCTCGTCGGCGGCCACCACGACCTTCCCCTTTAGCCTGCCGGCCTTTACAAGCGGCCTGACTCCCGCCTCCAGCATGTCGCCGCATATCTCCAGCATCTCGGCCGAGTCGGGCGCCCCCAGAAGCTGCAGGAACCGCTGCCCGGTCATCCCGTTTGCGCCGCATATTCCTCACGGACGGGGCGACGAAATCGTTCGCGTTGCATTGCGCCAGGGCAACGTCCAGTATGTCCCGGGCCGTGTATTTGGCGTTTGGGGCCGGCGACGCCAGGGCGTCGATCACGGGCAGCACGGCGGAGCACAAGCTGTCGTACGCCTCGCGGCTGAATTGGGGTTGCCCTTGTTGCATGATCCAATAAGATCGATCGATCATATATATGTTGGTTGGCGCGCCGCCACCCTCCCGGACGAAGCTGCGTACATTTTAGAATTATGATCTGTTAAATCCATTCTAAGTACGGCACATTTTCATTTACTGTATCGTCGCCCTTCGCGCTTTCCAGCCCATCCTGCTCTTGCGCCCCCGGCGCCTCTTGTTGGCCAGGCGCTTAAGGCGCCCCTTGTGCAGCCGGAGCGGCCAGTCGCATACGGTTGCGTACGGCGCGTACAAATTCTGGTGATCTTGTGGATGTCCATGCCTTCTTCGCTGCGGCACACAGCCTGAGCTTTTCCGCGCCGGCCCCGTTTTATGGGCCGTCTCCTCACGCCGCTTCAGGGACGTATGGGCATGAAGGCGTGGCCGCGCGGGATGGTCTCGTCCTTTCGCGCTCCGCTCGCATTTGCCCCTCCGGTCCCCCTTTCTTGTCGCGTTGCCGCCGCGTGGAATAACGGGGATATGGGGATGGTGTCGAACTTTGTAATTTTGGTGCACGTCGCGCCGTCTCGGCACATGTGGTAAACAGCGTGTCGAGGTTGATCGCTTTGCACTTTCATCTACTATACATTCTGATGGGCGCGCCGATACGATACTTCATGATGCGCAACGGCCGCGAAGCCGCTGCAAATTATCAAGACCTACACGCTTCGACATTTCGTCGCCAGCATTCGGCGTGGCGGGGGCAACTCGACAGGCGGCGCGTTTTTAACGCCATCCCGCCGGCGGCCAACTTCGGGCCGCTCCCCCGCGCCGGGTGGCCGCGCCGTACGGCCGCACGCGGGAGGTGTACCGCGCCCGTCCTTGAAAATCTTATTATTTGCTGTATGGTACGCATACGTGATGGCCAGGCAAAAACCTCGGTGCTGCATCTGCGGGGAGCGCGCCCCCACGCTGCGCATACAGGAGGGCAATCCGGACTATCGCGGAAAGCCCATCTGCAGGGTGTGCAAGCAGGACAGGCTGCTACTCATGGAGACTCGCTGAACGCCTGGTAGCCAGCCATGCCTCGTAAGCCTTGATGGTCTCGTCCACGTCGTCCTCCGTCTCGGAGTACATCACCACTATTCCAAAAGTACCCTTGGAGTCGTGCCCCCGGGCGTAGTACCCCCAGAACCTGTCGGGCAGCCTGGCAAAGTTTTTGGCGTCCTGGGCCACCCCCCGCAGGTTTCCGGCCAGCGTCGCGGCCACCTTTCTTGCGTCCTCGCTCTCTATCATGTATGGCGGGGGCGCGCCCCGTACCCATAAGTGTTCAGGGCCGCAGCCTGTCGGGGTCCCGGGGGTACAACACCACCTCGCGGACGTTGTCGTGTCCGGTGATGACCGCCATCAGCCTGTCCAGGCCCAGTCCCCATCCGGAGTGGGGCGGCATTCCCCACTCGAAAGCCCTGAGGTGTTCGGAAAAGTGCACCGGTTCCAAATCCTGTTCCTTGAGCCGCGACTCAAGCACGGAGCGGTCGTGCAGCCGCGTGCCCCCGGATGTGAGCTCCAGATGTCCGTGCTGCAGGTCAAACGATCTGGAGAGGTCCTCGCCCTTCTGCATTATGTAGAACGGCTTGAGTATTATGGGCCAGTCGGTCAGGAAGAAGAAGCCCGGGTGCACCTCGCCCAGCTTTTGCAGGTGCGCGTCTTGCAGGTCCTCGCCGAACTCCAGCTTGACGCCCTCGCCCTCCAGCTCCTCCAGGGCTGTCTTGTACGTCACCACCTCGAACGGCCGGTCGGGCACCGCCACCTCGTGCCCTATCACATCTAGGTCCGCGGAGCATTTTTCGGCCACGTCGGAGATGACACGGACCACCATAGCCTCCAGCACGTCCATCACGTCCGTATAGTCCATGAACGCCGCCTCAATGTCCACGCTGGTGAACTCGGTCAGGTGCCTGCCGGTGTGCGACTTTTCGGCGCGGTAAAAGCTGGACACCTCAAAGACGCGCTCCAGGCCCAGCGTCATCTGCTCCTTGTACAGCTGGGGGCTTTGGGCCAGGTACGCGGTGCGTCCAAAGTAGTCCATTGAGAAGAGGTTGGCCCCGCCTTCGCTGGCGCTGCCTATTATCTTGGGCGTTGTTATCTCGGTGAACCGCTCGGCTAAATGGCTCCTGATGGACTGCAGCGCCGTGTGCCTGATCCTAAAGATGGCGGCCGTCTTCTGATCCCTCATGTCCAGGGCCCTGTTGTTCATCCGGGTGTCGATGTTGCTGCGCAGCCGGCCTATGGGGTCTATGGGCAGCGGGTGCACCGCCGCGGACAGCAACGCGACGGCCTCGGCGGCCACCTCGAGGTCAAAGTCCTGCGCCCGCGTCTCCTGCACCGTGCCCGACACCCTCACCACGCTCTGCCTGGTGATGCCGTCCAGCTGCCCCGACGCGTCGCCCTTTGCTATGATCTGGCAGCGCCCCGACGCGTCGCGGAGCGTGGCAAACGTCATCTTGCCCATCTCCCGCAGATCCTCTATCCATCCGCACAGGTGCACGGAGCTTCCGATCATCTTGTCGTTCAGTTCCGCCACGTCGTGGCTCTTGGTGAATTCCACGGGTATAATCCGGCGGTCCCTAACATATTTGTTCGTTTGTCCAAGCCGGACCAGGCGCTTCGGCGGCATCGCATCGGCGCAAACGGCCTTGGAACGCGAGATGCAGTCGTGCGAAATACGTTTAACTCGCCGCCGTGTGGGCCATCCGGAGGAGTAATCAAGCCTGGCCAAAGAGAACCGCGGTTCGTGGATATGCAGGACTTAAGATCAAAAAATAGGGGATCCTGTCTCTAAGGAGTTCGCGGGTTCAAATCCCGCCTCCTCCATTAGGCAGGGCCTTTGATGCCATGGTCGCTCAGTACCTTGTAGATCTCCGGCATGGCGTAGGCGAAACCCACGTGCAGGCAGTTTTTCTCCTCGCAGAGCTGGCAGAACATCACGCCGTTCTGAACCGCCACCTCGGCTATGCGGTTTAGCTTGGTGTCCAGCAGAACTACCCGGTCGTCGTCTACGGCTATCTTCTTTATTCTGGGGGCGTGGCGGGCCATGGCCTCGTTCTCCTGCATGCGCTCCTCGAGCATGTAGGAGAT
Source organism: Nitrosopumilaceae archaeon (assembly GCA_963665475.2). Taxonomy (GTDB): domain Archaea; phylum Thermoproteota; class Nitrososphaeria; order Nitrososphaerales; family Nitrosopumilaceae; genus VYCS01. The sequence goes on from CAXXXK010000002.1 coordinate 157,908, forward strand.
GTAGCCGGAGAGGCTCCGAATGCCCTGAACGGCAAGGGTGTCCTTGCTGTTGGCGTACGCGTCGTTGAACCGGTTGTAGACGGTCTCTGAGACTGTAATGGACTTGAATCCTTCTTTAGGCATTGTACTTCACTGCTTTGTATGGTATGGTAGGGGTATATAACGATTACTCGGTAATGGTGTACCATATCGTGACTATTACCGCATTACGACCGTATATGTCAGTCCCGGACTACCGCCGGCATTCGTGGCAGTCCTGCGGCAGCTCTTGGCCGCCGGCCTGGCAGTACTCCACCAGGATGTCGTCGGGGCACTCGAACCCGAACAGCTCCTTTATCTTGGATGGCCCGTGGGCGGCGCGCCCGCAGGTCTGGCATGCGTGGGAGACGTCCGCTTCCTCCTCCTCGACCACAATCTCCTCCTCGACCTCCTCTTGCGGTTCTACCCAACTCTTCCAGTATTCGCGGTATATCTTCCAGCCCATGTTGTCGCTTATGGGCTCGTACCTGACGTTGTTGATCTGGAAGTTGTCGTCTATGTCCACTATTATCATGTCCTCGGTGCCGCCGTTCTTGGTGCCCCTCATGCCCCTTCCGATCATCTGCGTGTACAGCAGGGCGCTGCGCACCGGCCTGCCCACGAATACGCAGTCCACGCCGGGCGCGTCAAAGCCCGTGGTCAGCACGCCAAAGTTGCAGAGCACCTGGGTGCCCCCCGCCCGAAATTCCTGGATGGCGGATATGCGGGAGTCCATGTCCATGGCCGAATCCACGTAGCCGGTCCTCATTCCGTACATTGCCTTCAGCGTGATGGCTATCTTCCTGGAATGCTCCACGCTGCACCCGAAGAAGAGTATCTTTTTCCTGCCTATGTCGCTCATGTGCTTTATGCCCTTGAGTATGAGGGAGTTTCTCTCGAAATTTGCGCCCACCTGGTTCAGCGTCTTGGCTTGGAACTCGCCGTACGTCTCTATGTCCGAGATGTCCTTCATGGTCAGGTTGATGGCCCCGTCGGAGACTATCGCCTTGTGGTACACCTCGCAGAGGATGCGCCTCTGTATGAGGCGGCCGTACAGCACCTTTTGCATGTCCTTGCTGCCGATCTTCTCCTCCTTGGGGGCCTCCACGCGGATGACCGCCTCGGTCTCGCCGGTGTCCCCGTCGTTGTCGGTCACGGTAAGCCCTATGCGGTACTCGCCGGCCTCGTCAAAGACGTGGGTGATGTTTTTGGCGCCGGGGTACTCCCACAACCCGTTTTGGCCGCGGATCGCCCAGTCGTGGGACGTTATGTGCCCGTCCATGTCGTACGACTTTTCGCCCAGCATGCGGACCACGGTTCCCGAGTAGGCCGACGTCGGGCAGTCTATCAGGGCGTGGGGCTTTGCGTCCTCGGCCTCCCCGGCGTACGGTATGGCCGGAAAGTACACGCCGTTGTACCACCTGTGGAGGCGGCGCGTCTCTATGTCCCCGGAGCCGCGAAAAGGGGTGGCGGTGAGGCCCAGCAATATTATGCCCTTCTCGGATATCTCCTTTTTGCGGTTGTCCCAGTTGAACCCCATCTTTCTCAGGACGAACGAGTAGGACGGGGCCACGGAGTGGTGCGCCTCGTCCACCACTATGCACGACACGTAGTTGCCCAGGTTTATGAGCTCCTTGGGCCTGGTGTGCCCTATGCTGTACAGGGACTGTATGGACGCCACTATGACGCCCTTCTCGTCAAGCAGATCCTCGATGTCCAGGTCCGGCAGGGCGTTGTCCTTTCCCCAAAACTTGTAGAGGCGAAGCACGGTGCCCCCCCTTCCCGTGGACTTGAAGACCTCCTTGAACGTGCTGCGCGCCTGCTCGCAGAGCTCGTGCGACTGGGCCACCCACAGCACGAAACGCGAGTCGCGCTGTTGCGGGTTCTTGGAGGGCTTCCCGTCGTTGAGCCATTCCACCAGCGTCTCGGTGATCATCCGGGTCTTGCCGGATCCGGTGGGCACGGCTATCAGCTTCCTCTTGACCTCGCGGCCTCCCTCCCTCTCGGCCCCCTCCAGGATGCCGCGCACGTACCTGCCGGTGGAGTATTGGTAGTCGTACAGCGGGTTCAGCGGCATGTGGGGCTCGACCGTCTCTATGGACGGCGGCTCGCCGGCCCTCTCCTTCTCGGCCACCGCCGCGGGGAGGCCGAATATTTCTGCCAGCTTGAGGCACCATTTCTGGGTGGGCCTCATGTTGATCACGTCGTTCATGTACTTGATGCCCGGCTGGACGGCGGCGGCCGCGTCCATTACGGCGTCTTCGGTGAAAAACCCCTTGGTGACGCCGGACGCGATTATGATGGTGAGGAAGGTGCGCCTGGCGTCCTTGTCGCCGCCGATGTCCCTCAGGAACCGGGGGCCCACCACGTCGTACAACACCTCGGCCATGCTGTCCTTGTTCACCTCCACCTCGCCGCTGCTCTGTATCTGCAACAGTATGTCCGAGCCCATGCTCAGGTCAGACAGGGCCCCGATTATCTCCTCCAAGGTCCACCACTGCTTGAACTTTGCCATGCACAGGTTTTTCATGGTCTTTGCTGCTTCCGTTTTTGTGGCGGCGTCTGACTCCAAGTCTCGGCGTTTTTATGCAATAGTATGTTATTAGTATTGTTTTAACGAGGACCTGGCATGATATGCACTGGGCAGTACCGTCCCCAAGGCGTCAGAAGTGTTGCAGTCTGGTGTGTGAGATGAGCGGACCCATCTCTTTCTACCCGGTTGGGATTGGCGCGGTGTTAGTCCGGTCGCCATTCAGAAGGCGCCCGGGTTCCTGACCCTGACGCACTCAACTATATCATCGAAAAAGTTCTTCAGCGTCTTGGGCCCTATTAATGTCGGGCTAGAGGAAAAATCTACCTTGACCACGGCTGACACCTCAACCATGCCTATGGCCCAAGCGGGAGCGCGCCTGCCAGACAGCATTTCTAATGTCGCCTGGAAGGATTCGCTTCGTCTTTGCCCGTCTTTGCCCGTCTTCGCTGCGTATCTTATTCTGGTCAGGATCGACGTTGAATACCATTATGTAACCGGTGACTATTTCCGGAGACTGCAACTGTACGTTGGCCAGCTCTCCCATGAGGTCGTCAATGCGGTTAGGTGCCGAGCCTGCAGGGTTCTTGAGAAGTGACTTGAGGCTTATTCCTAGCCGAACCTTTGCCGCGTGGCTCCAAACCACGTCCCATCGCTTGTTTCTGCCGATGCCCGGTATCGGGGTCTCGGTCTTTACTTCCCTGACGCCTCTTGTCGCGAGTTCTTGTACGCACAGGTTAGCAAGGGTCGAGAGGCGCCTGGTAGATGTGGTTTTGCGTTCAACAACCGCCAGTCGATGGAGATGATCTATTGCATCTTGCAGCGTGACGGTCATGCTAGACGCTTCCTGGCCATTTCAACGTATGCCGGCTCGACTTCAATGCCGATGCTGTTGCGGCCATGCCTTTTTGCGGCAAGCAGCGTAGTACCGGTGCCAACAAATGGATCCAGTACGGTATCGTCAGCAAAGCTGAACATCCGGACCAACCGCTCAGCCAGTTCAAGCGGATACGGCGCCGGATGGCTCTTGGTGGATGCCCCCGGCACATCCGTCCATATCTGGCGGAACCACTTGTGGTGGTCCTCTGAGGCGATCAGGCTCAGCACACGCTGCCAGCGGCGCGGGCTCCTGTATCCGGGCTTGCGCAGCATGAGCACGAATTCGATATCGTTCTTTACTATGCCATTCGGCTCGTACGGTTTGCCAAGGTATGATCCGCGTCCACGTCTCGCCTCGGTTTGCAGGTTGGAGATCTTGTGCCAGATTATGGGGGCGAGGTTGTCAAAACCGATATTCCGGCACTGCTGCTGAATTGCCGCGTGGAGGGGGACCACAGTATGGCGGCCACCGTTACTCCGTCTGGAGAGGCATACGTCACCCACCACGCACACGAGTCGACCGCCCGGAACCAGCGCCCGAAAGCAGTTACTCCAGACCCTCGACAACTCCGCAAGAAACCGGTCATAATCCAAGATGCCTCCCATCTGTCCCCGTGTGTTCGGATACTCTTTCAGAGTCCAGTACGGTGGGGATGTCACAACCAGGTGAACCGACTCTGGCCATAATGTCCTGTTCCGGGCATCGCCCGGAACTACTCTATGGGATGTCTCCATGTTGGAGAGCCGTCTCTGGATCTCCGAAGTGACGTTCCTGTCCTTTGCAAGCCGGGGCAGCGCCCTTTGCAGGTCTAGGGATTGTCCGGTCAGATTCGGTGCCAACATACCGTCCAGCTGCGCTACAACGCCGCCACGCCCTGATGTCTTGCTTAGTGCCACTACCGCCTGTGCCGTAAAATCGTATAAAACACTTGCCGGGGTGGGTTTCCCCCGAAAAGACCGAGGATGGGCGCGACAGCCGCGGTTTGGCTCCTGCTTTTGACTGGCCGGTTTTGCGTTGCCCCCTGCCGATGCACCGATACTTCGGGCTTTCCCCCGCCGTACGACGCGGACCAGGCCGGGATGCACGGCCGTAAGGGCCATATCCGACACATTAGCACGCCAATCCGACGGGAGGCCCGTCCTCCGTATTTTCTGGAGGCGTATTTGGCGAAAGGGGGGCGTGTCCGGCCGGCATGCGGCCCGTTATAGTTCTGCCCGCGCCGCATGCCTGTGAAATTCTCCGGCGCGGCCCAAAAGCCGAAAGCCCTGCCGCGCAGCCCGTCGGCCTCCATGCAATAGGCAACGGGGCCTTGTCAGGGGCGGTTCTTTGCCGGCGCATTGAGTCTCTTATCCGACGGCTTGAAACTTTTCCCGGAATTGGGCGGCGCGCCCGCACCGCTCATCCGGGCCGCACGTGTCCGGAGGGCGGGCGGCGCGCGCCGTTGCCCCGCGGGCTTCCCGGGCCGTCTGGCCGCGTTGTACCACGGCGCCGTTTTTTTACCGCGCACGCCCCGTCTGGACCATGGGATACGGGTACGGCGAGGAGGAGGTGCGCCGCCGCTTGGTGGAGGCGCTGAGCGGATCCGAGGTCGGCATGTCGGGCACGGAGCTGGCCTCCAAGATGGGGGTGAGCCGCATCACCCTGGCCAAGTACCTGGCGTCGTTCCAGCAGCGCGGCCTGGTGCGGGGCAAGCCGGTGGGCAACGTGACCATATGGCGCATGGGGCGGGGGGCGGGCGTCTACACGTTTCCGGACGACTACTTCCGCATCGAGTCGGCGTATCTGGACATGGTGGTCTCGGGAGACGCCGAGGACGTATTCTCGCTGGTGCAGAACTGCATCCACTCGGGGGCGCGCCCCGCCAGGCTGGTGACCGAGACGGTATTGCCGGCGTTGGCCTCGCTGGACCGGATGTACGACGAGGGAAGGCTGGGCGGCTTGGAACGGGCGCTCTTGCGAAACACGGTGTCCAGATCGCTCCATCACATGCGGGATCCGTCGGCTCGCGCCGTCCCGACCAAGAACTGCGTGCTGCTGGCCGCCGAGCCCGGGGAGGTGATGCAGTGTCGGGCCGCCGCCGCCGCCCTGCGTTCGGAGGGGTGGCGCGCCCACGTTCCCGGCGACATATCGTTGTCGGTGGACGTCTTCTTTGACCTGGATCTGCGCAAGCTGCTGGGCCGGGTCTGGAAGGGATCTCCCGGCGTGATGGTGCTGATAATATTCGGGGGCGGCGCAGAGGCGCTCCGGTTTTTGGCCTCGTCGGCGGACGCCGTCCGCAAGTCCACTTCCGGTAACATCCGGCTGGCATTCTGCAGCGACACCGGCGGCAAGCTGCTGGGGGCCGACGTGGCGTCCGAGAGCATGGCGGACATACTGCAGTGGTGCGAGACCGTGCACAAGAGCCAATGATGGGCCCGGTGAGATTCGAACTCACGACCTTTCGATTATCAGTCGAACGCTCCAGCCAAGCTGAGCTACGAGCCCGTCGCAGTCGTTCCGGCTAGTCTAAGCCATTTTAGGATTTCCATTTGATCGAGCAGCCCACCGAAGGGTCAAAGTCCTTTTCGACGGCCTTGCCGTCCAGCATGGCCTTTATGTTGTTCAGCATGGTCTTTGTCGTGACCCGCCCTTCCGGGCCGTGGCCGTCGTCCAAGCGACCGTGAAAGACGAGCTTGTGATCGGCGTCAAACAGGAACGGATCCGGCGTGCACACGGCCCCGTATGTCTTGGCGATCTCCTGCGTCTCGTCCACCAGATAGTCGAATCCGTAGCCCTTCTCGCCTGCCATGCGCTTCATGTTTTCGTAGCTGTCGTCGGGGTAAGCGACCGCGTCGTTGCTGTTTATGCCCACCATGCCTATGCGGTCTCCGTATGCGCGGTATATCTCGTTTAACGCGTCGGTCTTTGCCTGAACGTAGGGGCAGTGGTTGCACATGAAGACCACCAAAAGCCCCTCCTTGGACTCGTATTCGGATCTGGAGTGCGTCTTGTCGTCGGTGCCCAACAGCTCAAAGTCGGGCGCCTCGTCTCCGGTCTTGAGTACCCCTCGGGACTCCAACAGAACCATGGCTCCGGACGTAGTGGGCGACAATAAAATCCTTTCCAGATTGGCGCGCTTCCGTGGAATGTTGGATTTTTCGTCCGCATGCGGCGGGCGCAGGGACTCCCATAACTCCAACTGACATGATCTCTTAACTGCACGGCCGGCGCGGGTGCGGGATGCGTTCTTCTGATTTTTCCGACGCCTTGGCCGTATATTTTGAAAAAATCACCGGCAAATAGCCGCGCCCGCCCGCCTCCAGCAGCGACGACATCCTGCAACTATCATATACGCGCCGCGCGGACCTCCTGTCTCTGGTTACTCCCCTCTTGCCCCGGGCGTTCCTGCCGTCCAATTTGCTAGTAAATCCATATCCCAAACTTAAAATCCCAAGGACGGGTCGCTAGGTTATTCGGGCCGATAGTATAGACTGGTAGTATACCCGCCTTGCACGCGGGGGGTCAGGGGTTCAAATCCCCTTCGGTCCACCACAGTTTAATAGCCAGCACTCATTGCGTAAATCATGGTTGGGGGCTCTCAGTTATCCGAGAAAGCTAGTGAGCCCGAACCTGTACCTGCGGAAGCCGGATCAACGGTAACTGAGCCCACGGCAACCGAACCTGCAGGAGCCGAGCCTATTGGAACTGAGCCTGCCGCGGCCGAGCCCACGGCAACCGAACCCGATGCGTCCGGCGCTGATTCCGTTGACACGGACGGAGCGGCCGAGTCGCCCCCAACTGCGACTGATCAGGCCGAATCCGCCGGCTCCGACGTTGACGCCGCAAACGCCCCTGATGGCTCTTCTGGAGACGACGCGGAAGCCACCGCCGCAGAGCCCCCCGAGGGGCAGGCCGAAGAGACTCGAAAGTCCGGAAGGACGCACGACATAATCTTTGTGGGCGCCAAGCCGATAATGACGTACGTCAACGCCACGCTTACGCTGATACGATCCACGCCGGTAGTTACGCTAAAGGCCCGAGGGCGCCGCATAAAGCAGGCGGTAGACGTGGCTCTTACCATCGTAAAGCGAATGAGCGCCGTGGGATACTCCATACGAGACATCCGCATATCTTCCAGTCCCTTGGACTCTCTGGACGGCAAGACCCGCAACATATCCACCATAGAAATTGAAATCCAAAAGTCCGATTCCTAGGGGGCTGGTCCTGGTCCTGGTGGGCGTGGTGGTCGCCGCCGTAATTCTGTTAACTCCGCAATGCGCCGTAGAGCGTCAGGCCCTGACGTTCGACATGGAGCGGTATGCCGAATCTCCGGATCCGGACCTCTGCGGCGCGATACTGGAGCGAATAAGCGCCTACAACGGCGAGTGCGGGGGCGACCTGGCCCTGAACTGCGGCTAGTCGCTCCCGTCCAGAAGCGCCGCGTACAGGAAGGGCAGTATGGACGTGGCCTCCGCGTGCAGGGTGGCCTGTTTGGCCTTGGCGGTAACTTTTCCCCACGATATGGCCTCCCGCACCGGGGCGCCGCTCAGGCTGCCGTCAAACTCCGACGCGGTGGTTATGTACAAGGCATAGTCCATCCCGCCGCGGTATTGGTTCCACCACATGGTGTGGTGCTTTGATATGCCGCCTCCGATCATCAGGGCGCCGGATCTCTTCGCCTTGAATATCTTCGACGAGAGTATCTGGGAGTCCCCAACCACGTCCAGTACAAAGCCGGGATGGTTCTGCATGAACATCCAGATCTGGCTGCCCACGGCGCCGTCCATTATGCCGGGCACTATCACGGAGGTGCCCGTCTTGCGGGCCCAATGCAGGAATGACGACTCGCCGGTGTTTCCGCCTATCACGTCGCAAATATCCCGCGTGGTGACCCGGTGCGTTCCCTCCGAATACTCGGCCTCCAGAAACGACTGCATCTTCTCCTCTATGAGCGGACCGTAGCTGGACATGGGGACCAGAACGTTGCCCAGCCGGTGGATGTCCCGGGCGGCCAGCTTTGCGTCGTCCATCATGAAGGATCCCTTCTCGTACGTGGCAAAGTCGCGCGCTATGTCGTGGTCCAGAGCGCCGCACGTGGTTATTACAACATCGAACCATTTCCGGCGGATCATGTCGCGGACGACACCGCGCAGGCCGGTGGACATGGTGGCCCCCACAAACGAGATGAACCTGAGGCAGTCCTTGTCGCGAATCATCGACTCCAATATGTCCAAACCGGCCGCGACGTTTACCGACTCAAAGCCGCCCGAGTCGGACATCTGGCGTATTACATCGCGTACCGACGAACCGCCGGCTATGCTCATGTCCCGAACTACCGGATCTACATCAGGCATGGGGTTGTCACATTGTGTGTCTATAAATTTTTGACGATCCATACGCGTGCGCGGCCCGCACTCTCGTGATCTGCCAGCAGCAGTCCCCGCCGAGTCGCTGCCTGCCGAACGTGCCGGGGGCGGCCTCCGGCGGTGGCCGGTCGTGTACGTGGTTTGGGGCGGAATACTACTGCGGTGGCCGCTTGAAGCGGGCCGTGCGGTATCTGCCCAGCACGTCCAGCGTGGCGCATCTTTCCCGGAGGTTCTTGGTGGCCCTGTCCAGCGCCCCAGCGTCTCCTATGTAATCCGCGAAGAAGACGTATGCCCAGCTGCCGGTGCGGTCGGGCCTTGACTCTATTCTGGTGAGGTTCACCGACCGCAGGCTCTCCAGCGCCCCGTGCAGGCTGCCCGGTTCGTGGGGCAGCGTGAAGGTTACCGAGACTTTGTCGTGGTCGGGCGGGGGTTCGCCGCGCCGCTCCAGCACCACGAACCTGGTGTAGTTGTGTCTTATGTCGCTTATGTCGTCGCGTATGACCGCCTTGCCGTAGTATTCGGCGGCTTGGCGGCCCGCTATGCCCGCGATGTCTTTTGAGCCGTCCTCCGCTATGATGCGGACGCTGCTGGCCGTGTCCTGCGTGGGTATGGTCACGTACTTGGAGACGAACCTCCTGCATTGGCCCAGCGCCTGGGGGTGAGAGTATATCGTCTTTATGCGCGAGATGTCGTCGGCGTTGCCTATGAGGCAGTGCCTTATGTGAAGGTGCGCCTCCCCGACTATGTGCAGCGCATTTCTCATTGAGCGGATCGCGTCGTTGGCCTCCCCCACCGCCCCCTCGGTGTTGTTCTCCACGGGAATTACGGCGCGCTCCGCGCCCCCCGACTCCACGCGGCGCAGCGCCTCGGCGAAGGTGGACGACGGCAGCGTGTCGGTGATGCCCGGATATTCGAGCGCCGCCTCCTCGCTGTACGCCCCATGCTCTCCCTGAAATGACGCCTTCACCGCGAATACTCCGCGTTGTGCGTATATGAAATTTGTCGGGCCGCCCCTATTGGGCGTCGTAGTCGAATATGCGCGCGGCGGTCTCCAGCACGTCGCTGTCGCCCTGCTCGGACGCCCGGCGTATGTTGTTCATGGGCGTGGACGCTATCCCCTCAAGCACCGCCCGGCTCATGTCGGTTATTATGCGCGTGGTGCGCGGATCCGCGTCCCCGAGCATCTGGATTGCCTTGGCCAGCTCCCGGGCCCGGATCTCCTCCATGTTGCGGAATGCCTCGTTGACCAGCGGCTCGGCCTCCAGCCGGTGCATGGATGCCTCCAGGGCCGAAACCTCCTCGCCCATGGCGCTCCTGATGGCCTCAGCCTTGTTGGCCCTGTCCTTCATGTTGCGTTCGACCATCTCGCCGATCTGATCAAGGTTCATCAGTTTTACGCCGGGGATGGTCGCTATCCTCTCGTCCACGGCGCGGGGGTTTGAGAGGTCCAATATCATCGTGCCGCCGGCCGGAGAGTGGGCGGACACCGTGTCGTACGTGACCAGGGAGAAGGGCGCCGCCGTCGCAACGAACGAGACGTCGTACTTGCCAAAGTCGTCCAGCACGTCCTCAAACCTGACCGGCTTTCCGCCCACCGTTTCGCAGAAGGCCGCCGCCCTCCGCACTGTGCGGCTTGCCACCCAAAAGTCGTACCCGCGCCGGGCCAGGGACTTTGCCACCAGCGTGGCCACCTCGCCGGTGCCGATCATCAGTATGCTTTTGGACTTCATGTCGTCCATATTCTCCTCGGCCAGCCTCACCGCCATGGACCCCACCGAGACGCCCTCCTTGCCTATGCCGGTGACGTTTCGTATGCGGACGCCCACACGGGCGGCCCGATCAAACAGGGTGTTGAGGTGCATGCCCGATGCTCCCGCGTCTTTGGCGCCGGCTATGGAATCCTTCACCTGGCCCAGCACCTGCTCCTCGCCTATGACCATCGAGTCCAGCCCGGAGACCAGGTCCAGCAGGTGGCGGATGGCCTCGGCATCCTCGCCGGTCTCCAAGTCACCGAACGCCCCGCCGTCCAGGCCGGTTACCTCCGACCACGTCTTTATAATCTCGGAGTAGTCCGCGTCCGACGCGCGCCCGAAGAGCTCCACCCTGTTGCATGTCTGCACTATGACGCACTCATCCAGCCCGCACTCCCGAAAGCGCCGGTAGGCGTCCCCCCGGTCCTTTATCATGAACTTCTCCAGCATGTGCACCGGGGTGGTGCGGAAGGTGATTCTGGCGTTGAGTATGCGGCTCACCGCGCCTCCTCCTCCCCCGCCATCCTCTCCGATCCGGACCTTTCTATGTCCTGGAGCATCCGGGGGGTGATGGCGTCGTCCATAACCCTTCTCACGATGTCCCGGATGCGCATGGCCGCGGCGGGGCTCCGGCCGCCGGTGGAGACGGCTATTCTGACCATGCCGCCGAACTCGGCCTGCGCCAGGTGGGCATAGTCGCTGCACGGGGGATCGCTGGAGCTGTACCTCAGTATGCGGAGACGGCGCGCCTCGGCCATCAGGGCCCTGTTCAGCGGGTGGTCGTCGGTGGCTGCCACCACCAAGTCCGGGTCCATCCGTTTCAGTATCGATGTATCGGCCGCCTCCCGCACGACGGTAACGCGGCCCCCTCCGGCCATCTCCGTTATGGCGTCTGATATGTCCGGGCTGACCACCGTTATGGCGCAGCCCTCTTCGGCTAGGGCCGCCACGCGCTTGGTGGCCTCGCGGCCGCCCCCCACCACTAGGGCGTTTCTGGAGCCCAGCCGGAGATCCACTATCATGAAATGAAAAGCCAGCGAATTGTATTTATATATTAAAACCCCCGCCCTGCAGGCTCTCCGGCCACACGTGCGTTCATGATCCGCCGCGTCCCGCGGGGCGCTCCGCCGCGGAACCGAAACGACTATCGGTGCGCCTGCCGGCGTCCCGCCCGTATCTTGCGCCGCCCCGCCTTGCCTCGTTTGGACCTGTACAGACGGAGAGTCCATATCGGCTTGGCGGCGGGCGCGGCCGCCGCGGTTTTGGGGGCGTCGGTGTATGCCTGCGGCATCACCGCCGCCATGCCCCAGCGGGATCTCTTCGAGATGGGCCCGGCGTTCTCGGCGGTAAGTAATCTGGGCTGCGTCCTGATCTCCCTCCTGACATGACGGAACGCGCGCCGTTCCCTCACGATCGGGATCGCAAACCGCCCGCGTCCGGCGTTGCGTTTGGCACGATTTTTATAACCGGTGCCGCCAACCATCGGCATGTCCAGATACCAGTCCCCGGGCGTGTCGGTCAACAAGGGCGCCGCGCGGGGCGTGGCCATAGGCATAATCGCGCTAATCGCCATAGGGCTGGTGGCGTATTCGGCAGTCCAAATAGTGGACGCCGGGCACAGGGGTGTCCTGCTGCACTGGAACGCCGTCGACACCAGCGTGCCCCCGTTGGAGGAGGGGCTGCACTTTGTGACGCCCTTTGCGGACAGCGTGGTGCAGATAGAGATCCGCACACTCAAGTACGTAAAGTCCACCTCGTCGGCCTCCAAGGACCTGCAGACGGTATCAACCGCCGTGACGGTCAACTACCACCCCGCCCCCGAATCGGTTCACTTCCTGTATCAGGGCGTGGGCTTGGACTACGAGAACCGTATAATCCAGCCTGCAGTCGAAGAGGTGGTGAAGCAGGTTACCGCCAACTACAACGCCGAAGAGCTGATCACCAAGCGGCCCCTGGTCAAGGCAGACATTGAACGGGAGATAACCGATCGGCTGGCCGACTTTAACATAGTCACAGAAGTCATCTCCATTACGGACTTTCAGTTCTCCACGCTCTTCGCGGCGGCCATAGAGGCCAAGGTGGAGGCGGAGCAAAAGGCCCTCAAGGCCGAGAACGACCTTCTGCGTATAGAGGTGGAGGCCCGGCAGCTGGAACAGCAGGCTCAGGGGGAGGCCAACGCCAACATCGCCCGCGCCAACGGCGAGGCCGAGGCGATAGAGATCATCAACGAAGCCCTGTCCCAGAACCCCAACTATCTGGAGTGGCTAAAGACGAAGGCCTGGGACGGCAAGCTGCCGCTGGTGGTCGGCGAGGGCGGCACTCCATTCATCCAGATACCAGTCAACCCGTAGCGGGCGACGCTTTGGGCGTGCGGGGGCTCCAAGTTCTGAAGTTTGTGCATTGCCACATGAGCCGGACGCGGCGGCTCCGCGCACGGGCCTACTTGTCGGTTCGTCTCTCGCGCAGGGCGTCGTACATCTCCAAGAACTGATCCGGATCGGTCTGCCGATACCTCTTTTCCAGCATGCGCACCTGCTTCTCGGATATCTTCTCGCCACGGATGATCTCGTGGAATTCGCGGATTATCTGAGACGGGGTCTTTCGTATGTCGTAGCTGCTCAGTATGCGATTTACCGACATCTTGCACATGGCGTCGTACACCACGTAACGGTATATCAGGTAACCACCAATGCCCGCCGCGCACGCAAGCAACAACGGAATGATGAGGGCTACTGCCATTGCATATTGTATATTCTATTGGATATTTCACTGTTGCCGAACATTCATGAACTGCCGCCTCTGGACCCGCCCGCCCTGATCCGCCTCGGGGCCCGATCAGGCTTCCCCTCACGTGGAGCTTGGACCAGCCGCATCGGCGTGGCCTGCCCGTACAAGATGTGGGACCGCGTGCAAAACATCAATCGGTGCCTTGGGCCCAGGCCCTTGCCGCTTTTGGTGCGCTTTCGGCACGGATCCGGGCGCGTATCGCCTAGCCTGCCCCGTGCGCGCCCGGCGGCCCGCTGGACGCCCGTTGCCAGATCGTGGCCGGCCGCGGCGGGTTATGACATCCAACGGGAACCGGTGCCGCGCCGCGCACGCGTGGCGGCGGCCGCCGGGGGGTTTTGTTTATATATGGCCATATCCACTCATAACCAATGAGTGGTACAAATAACCCATACAATCCAACCGAGCTCTACACCCAGTGGCTGGAGCAGGTCAAGCAGATCCAGGACGACGTCCAGAAAGGCTTTGAGCGGACGACCCGGCAGTTCAACGACATCAACGCGACTACGCAGGCCTGGAAGCGGTTTGCCGACCAGGTGGACGCCATGTCCAAGGTCGGCAGCGACGGTCCCCAGCAGTTCGCGGAGATGATGCGCAGCGCCATGACTCCGTGGCGCATGCCCGCCGACTACGTGTCGGTGCCCAACGTGCTTACCGGATGGGCCGCCTTCAAGACCAGCATAGGCAGCAACGGACGCATATCCATACCCGAGGCCGAGCGCAGCGCCCTGGGACTGAGCGAGGGCGATTTGGTTCAGGTTGTAGTACTGCCAGTGTCAAAGAAGGAGGTGAATTCATGAATAAGAAACAGCAAGCACAGGAGGAGGCAAAAGACGTGTTCGCGGCATACCAGACCGCGGTTGACAAGACCTTTGAGAGCATCAACCAGTCCGTTCCCAGATACCACCAGTCCATAGCGAACACCCAGCAGGAGATCATCAAGACTCTTGAGTCCAACGTGGCGTCAACCATAACCGCCCAGAAGCAGTTCGCCGCAAAGGCCGGCGTTCCCACTACCCTGCCCGAGGCGGGGCTGCGGGCCATACAGGACACCGCAGAGGGCTACATCAAGATGGTCGGCATAGGCAACCAGGTTGCCTTGGCGGCCATAGACGCTGCCCAGCAGGGCATCAAGACCGCCAATGACAACGTCATGGCGTACAACGACCTCAGCCAGACCACCGTGCGATCTTGGATAACGGCATTCGGCATAAACAACTAAACCTAGTCCGATTTTTTGGACAACCAACTGCCCATCTCGGGCAGCACTTTTCTTTGCGACAGGCTGCTTGCTATCATCCCCACGTGCCCGGTGGGGTACAGCCGCAGCGACTTGTCGGAGCTGCCGACCGCATAGTGGAGCGGCATGCTGCACTCCGGGGAGACGAGGTGGTCGCCCACCGCCACCTGCGTGAAGACCGGCATCTTTATCCGGCGCAGGTCAACCACGCGGCCGTCGACGCGCATCTTGTTGTTCACCAGCAGGTTGTCGTGGTAGATGTTCTTTATCCACTCCCTGAAGAGCTCCCCTGGTATGGGCGGCGTGTCGCTGAGCCATTTCTCCACCCTCAGAAAGTTGTCCACGAACCTCTTGTCGTCTATGTTCTTGAAGAAGCGGATGTACTTTTCGATGCCCTGCTCGAACGGCTTCAGCACCGAAAAGCAGTAGTACATGAACTCCGGGGGCATGTTCCCCACCGTGTCCACCATCTTGTCCACCTCCACGTGCTTTGAGAGGTTGCTTACCACGGTGGTGTCCTTCCAGCCGTCTATCACCGGGGCGGTGGCGACTAAGTTGCGCACCTTTTCTGGGTGCAGGGCCGCGTAGACCGTGGCGATGGTGCCGCCGGTGCAGTACCCCTGCAGGGTGACGCTCTCGTTTGACGTGGCGTCGCACACGTGGTCTACGCACGAGTCCAGGTACACGTTGACGTAGTCGTCAAACCCCAGATAGCGGTCCATGTTGCTGGGGTTTCCCCAGTCCACCATGTAGACGTCAAAGCCCTGCTCCAGCAGGTTGCGCACCCAGCTCTTGGCGGGGTGTATGTCCAGTATGTGGTAGCGGTTTATCAGGGCGTACGCGATTACGATGGGCGTGCGGTGTTCCACCTCCCCGGATCCCTGGTAGCGGAGCAGGCGCATCTTGTCCAGCTCGTGCACCGTCTGGTGCGGCGTCACTTCCATGTCCACCTCGTCGGGGGCCGGCACCACGTCGGGGGCCCGGACCAGGTTGGCGCCGAACCGCACCATCTCGTTGACTATCTGCTCACTTACGCCTTCCGACATTTCTCTTCCTCCGATCGGCGTTCTCGATCTTTGACACCCTCCGGCGCAGCGAGTGCAGCTCCCTGTACACCTCGTCCAGGTCGTGGCGGCTGGGAAGGTTGGCGGTCTTGAGGACCACGTCGGATATGTTGTTCCAGTGTCTCGCCATCTCCAATTCTTTCGAGACCAGCTTGCCGTAGTTGGCGCCAAACGGTTCCGAGTCAAAGAGCTCGGTAAAGTCGTTGTCGAATATGTCTATCCAGACGCGCTTGTACGCCTCAAAGTGCTCGGGGTCCAGGGGCAGCTCCGGCGCCTTGAGGTCCACCTTCCTCTGCGCCTCGACCCACGTGTCGGTCAGCTGCTTGTAGTACGCCGTGAGGTGCCTGTTAAAGCCGACCAGGTCCTCGTTTATGTCTATGATCTCGGCCGCCACCTTCTTGGAGTTGGCCGCCATCGCCCTCATGGGCCCGGTGGACGAGAGAGCCTGCGGCTTGCTGGCCATCAGGTACATCAGGTCCGTCCAGAAGAGCGCCAGGTGCTTGTAGTATTCCTGGGGCTTCATGTCCTGGTATGCCCCGCCGCCGGATTCCGCGTCCGCCCGCTGGCCTTTTTTCCCGCCCTGCTTGGGGCCGTCTGATGCCATGCCTGATTGGCTTCAAGTCGGGAATATAAACGCGATCCGCCGCGGCGGTCACCGGGCGGCATATATTCATGCAACGCGCTCCCCGACGGGGGGGGGGGGATTGCATGGCTGCGCGGCGCGCGGGCCGGGCGGCATCTCGCCTGATCCCTGTACCGGAGCCTAAGCCGGGGCGCAGGACCGCCCACCAAGCGGCATGGTGGAGCCGGCATATACCGCATGGCAAAAGTCCGTGATCACCGCGCCGTAATGTTATAGATCGTATATTCCGACGCGCCGGGGGGTGGAGGGCGCCGCCGCGGTGGCAAACGTTCATAGATCTCCCGAACCAAAGGCGATCCAATGAAATCAACACGATCCAGGAAGAAGTCACTCCAAAAGGCCTGCAAGGCCGAGAAGAATGCCAGCGTCCGCATACGCATACTGTTCGTCATATACGTCTGGATAGACGGGATGAAGCCGTCGGAAGCGGCAAGGCGGCTGAAGATGTCCAGAGCCTGGGGCTCCAAGTGGACCAAGCGCTACCGGGAAGGGGGCCTGGCCGGGCTCCAGGACCTGCCCAGAAGCGGCAGGCCGCCCAAGGTGCATCCGGGCATAATGAAGAAGGTTCGGAGAATTGCCCGGGACACCATGTGCTGGACGGTGGAGGGGATGCACAAGCATGTCCTCAAGAACACCGGCGTCGACTACAGCGCGTCGCACGTCCGCAAGATCATGAAAAAGTGGGGCTACACCATGAAGGTGCCCGTGGGCCGGCACGTCAACCGGGCCGGCAAGAGGCGCATACGCCGGTTCCAGAAGAAGGCAAGGGGGCTCGAAGCGCTGATGGCCGAAGGATGGGTCATATGCGTGCAGGACGAGACCATAGTGATAGCGGACGTCCGGCTCCGCAAGGGAGTCTACACGCTGAAGAAAAAGCGGGCCGTCTACAAGTACACCGGAAACCACGCCAAGATCATCGAATTCGGCCTCCTGACCGCGGACGGCAGGGGGTACTTTGAGGGCCACAAACGATTCACCAAGGACGAGTTCGTGGCGTTCCTGATGAACGCCCACGCAAAGTTCGGCAAGATGGTGATTATACTGGACAGGGCTCCCCAGCACACGGCAAAGGTCGTTCAAGAGGCGATAGACGAGATGGACGGCGAGGTCAAACTGGTGTACCTCCCGCCCGGATGTCCGGACCTCAACGCCATGGAAGAGCTGTGGCGGCAGATGAAGCGCGCCGTGCTTTCGGGCCCGTACGTCAAGTTCAGCAAGATGTGCCGCGATATAAAGCGGTGGCTGAGGGACAAGCTTCCACGCCTGGACATATTCCGGTACCTGTACCGGAGCGTTTAGCCGCCGGCCGTTCTGCAACGTGGCCGGCGGCATGGTGGGGCAGTCTGCGCACGGCGTTCCGGAATTGCCGCAAACGGCCCCCGCGCCGGGCCCGGAGCCGCATGATCATGCCCGCCGGCGGCACGGGGAGGGGAGCCGCGTATAATTATCGCTCATTTTGCTCCCGATTGACTGCGAACTTATGCCATGCGGTATAAGCCCCTGCCATAATGTCGAGATCGGCGGGCACGCCAGCGGCCATACGGCGGCAGCCGGGCCCGCGCGCCGGTGGCCGTCAGTTTTAGCTTGTGGCGTTGTCTTTGAGCATCTGCCGCAGCCCGACGCACCGGTTCCGGATGGTGACCTCGGTCACCCCCGACGCGTTGGAGATGTTCTTTTGGGACCTGTCCTCGCCGTTCTCTATGCACGCCAGGTACAGGGCGGCGGCGGCTATGCCCATGGGGTCCTTGCCGGCCACTATGCCCATCTTCTTGGCCTGGTTCAGTATGTCCACGGCCCTCCTCTTTGTGGGCTCCATTAGGCGCGCCTTGCTGGCTATGCGGGATACGCCCTTGACGGGGTCCACTACGGGCATCTGAAGCTCCAGCTCGCGGTATACGAGCCGGTAGCAGCGGGCAACGTCCTTGCGGCGTATGTTTATGCTGTTTGAGATGTCTGTCAGGGTGCGGGGCGTCTCGGTGTCGCGGCAGGCCGCGTACAGGCACGCTGCCACCAGGCCCTGAATGGAGCGGCCCCGGATCAGCTTCTTCTCCATGGCCTTGCGGTATATGTACGCGGCCTTTTCAATCACGACGTCGGTCAGGCCCATCTTGGTCTTGAGCTTGTCCATCTCGGTGAGGGCCTGCCGCAGGTTGCGGTCGGCCGACGACGTGGTCTGGGTTCGGTTGTCCCACGTGCGCAGCCGATCTATCGAGCTCTTGACGCCGGCCGCCAGCGGTTTGCCCGTCGAGTCCCTGTTGCTGGGGCCTATGACCGTGGACAGCCCCATGTCGTGCATGGTTATGGATGTGCCCGAGCCCGTCCTGGCCCTGTTCACCCGGTCGTTGGAGAAGGAGCGCCATTCGGCCCCCCGGTCTTCGACCTTGTCGTTTATGACGCTGCCGCACGTACCGCAGAAGAGTTCTCCTGTGGCATCGTCGGTGAGTATGCCTTCCCTGCCGCACACGGGACACCGCGTGCCCGAAGGCTGCGGAGTTATCATGACTGTAATGCGGCGGGCAGGCATTTATGATTTTCATACCTTTACACACGGTGTATAGGTTGTATGCCGGGCGGCTCCCGTGGCATGCGCGCGTGGCGGAGATGACCGAGCCTAATTGATTTATACCGCTTGCGGGCATGCCCCCGTATGGAGGCCTTGGCGGTTCTGATGGGCGATCTGGCCGGAACCATCAACCGGCGCGGCGAATTCCTGCAACGCAACGCAAAGGCGGCGCGGCTTGAGCTCGTGGACCCGCTCCTGCGCGAGCTGGGGTGGGACGCAAAAGACCCGGACCAGGTGCGGGCAAACCAAAACCACACCATCTACGCGCTGCTAAATGACGGCGACACGATCGCGGCGGTGCGCATTTACCGACTGGGAAGTTTGCCCGAGGACGCCCTCTCGAGGGGCTTTCCCGTAAGGGCGCGGTACCGCGTAGCGACGGACGGCAAGCTTTGGCGCGTCCTCGACACGGCAGATCCCTCGCGGAATCCCGCGGTGCTGGAATTCGACGTGTCCGGAGACGCCGCCGCCGAGTGTCCCAAGGCGGCCGTCTTGTGGCGCCGTGGCATGTCTATTGCAAAGAAACGTCGCCCCGGCAAGGTCAGGGCGCCGAGACCATTGGATGGCTGGCTCGTGCCTCTGACGGACCTGACGGTTGAGCAGCACCCCACGCAGATAGTCTTTCCCGACGGGACGACAGCCGATCTGGGCGCCCGCAAGTCCCTGATGGTGGAGGTGGCGCGCTGGCTGCTGGAGGCGGGACACTTGTCCGCCGACGACTGCCCGATCACGCTCAGCTCCAAGAGGCACCTGCTGGCGCAGGACGCGGTCCACCCCACAATGAGGGGTTTTGTCAGCGGACAGCGGGTGGGCGGACTGCACCTGGAGACCAACTTCAACTCCCGGCGCATACTGTCCAACACGGACATACTGATAGAGGCCGCGGGCCAGAACGCGGGGGACTTTTCGGCCGTCTGCCCCTAGACCGTTCCCCCGCGGCGGCTTGACGCGCGGTCAGGCGCGCTGCCGACCGATCCTGCCCAGAAGGCGGCGCACCTCGCTGGCCGTCACGGCGCCGGCCACCCGGGCCGCCCCCCGAATGCCCAGCAGGGTCAGTATGGAGCCGGCGTGAAAGTCAAAGTCCCCCCGTCCCGCGGCGCGGGCGTCGGGGGGCTTTACGCTTGATATGATGCCGTCTATGGCCGCGTTGTCCAGCCTCTCCAGAACGCGCCGGGCGGCCTTCTGGGCCTCAAACTCCCGGCCGAACACCCCCATCCACGCGGGCTTGTAGTCCAGGCGCCGGGCGTCGCCGGTCTCCAGGTATCTTGAGACGGCCCGCCCTGCAAGCAGGCCGCCGGTCCCGCTGGAGTATATGCCGCCGCCGGTGGTCGGCTTTGACTGGCCGGCGGCGTCGCCGGCCAACACTATATTGCCGCGGACGAACCGCTCCACCGGGCCGCCCACCCATACCGGGGCGGCGATCCTGCGCAGGACGGATCCTCCGCCCAACCGCTCCAGCAGCGCCCGCATCTCCGCGGCGCCGTTTATCCGGCGTCCCGCCACGCCAACCTTGCCCCTTCCGGAGCCGGAGGGTATCACCCACGCAAAGAAGCCCGGGTACCTGTCCTGATCCAGCATGACCACGACGCGGCCGCGCCTTATCCATCCGGCCTGCACCTCGTACTGGACCGACGCCAGCATCCCCGGGCCCGGAGGCAGCGCGGCGGCGCCCCGAGCGTCCACAACGACCCTGCATCGCATATCTCCGATGCTGGTCCGGACGCCCCCGGTGACCGCGCCCCGGAACGTCGCCCCCACTCGGATGGCGGCGCCCGCCCTCTGGGCCTGGGCCGCGGCGTACTTGTCAAGAGCCCTCCTGTTCACCTCCAGCACCTCGCCGCCGGTCTCCACGGTTACGGACCGGCCGCCGGGCGCCACCACCTTGGCGGAAGTGATGGCGTTTCCGGCAGTCCTGACCGACGGGATTATGCCCAGCCTGCCGAGGCCCCTCCGGCTCACCATGCCCCCGCAGTGCTGCGGCGTCCCTATCTCGTGGCCCTTCTCCAAGACCAGAACCGTATGTCCGGCCGAGGCGATCTCCCGGGCGCACAGCAGT
Organism: Nitrosopumilaceae archaeon; assembly: GCA_963665475.2. GTDB lineage: Archaea > Thermoproteota > Nitrososphaeria > Nitrososphaerales > Nitrosopumilaceae > VYCS01. Next base: position 178,782 of record CAXXXK010000002.1, read on the forward strand.
CCGGCTATGCTCCCCCCGGCCACCACCGCATCGTACGATTCCATGCGTACGGATGCGCAGCCAATGATTTATCATGGTATCGGGGGATGTGGGGTGTGATGGATACGATAAAGCAGGTGATCGCCGTCAGGACGGACCTCAAGATGGGGCGCGGCAAGATCGCCGCCCAGGTGGGGCACGCCTGCGTGACGGCCGCCGAGGCGGCCCGGGCGTCGCACCGCGACTGGTGGGACGCCTGGTGGGATTTCCAGGAGAAGGTGGTGGTCCGCGTCTCTGGATATGATGATCTGGAGGACATACGCCGGGAGGCAGCCCGGGCGGGCCTGCCCTACTACATGGTGCGGGACGCCGGACGCACCCAACTGGCGCCGGGGACCGCCACGTGCGTCTCGGTGGGTCCGGCCCCCGAGCGTATGGTGGACCGCATAACCGGCGATCTGTCGCTGCTGTAGGCGGCGCGTCACGCCGCGCCCGCCATGCGCCCGGCGGAACGCGGCGCTGGCAGGGCGCATTCGATCTCAACGCGTATCCCATACCGTCCGTACATTCCATGCGTCACAGAATTATTCCCCGACTGCGCCGTCGCGCCATGATAGTAGCGATGGTGGACATCCGCGTAAAGCCGGGCCGCGAAGAGGACTTCAAGGCCTGGGTGGCCGAGTCCAACAAGGTCATATCCGGGTTTGACGGGTTCGTGTCCAGGCGGCTGCTTCAAAGCCCCGACGGTTCCATGCGCATGATGGTGGAGTTTGAGAGCGCCGAGCAGTTTGCCCTGATGCACAAGAGCGAGGAGCACCAAAAGATTCACCGCCAGGCCGCCGAGTTCCGCGCCGCCCCCTCTGCCCCCGCAATGTATGGCGTGGTGGCCGGCTGAGCCGCTTCACGCACTCCCGGGTTATTTCTGACGTACACGAGGGGGGAGGCCGCCTGCGTTCGGGCGCGTCGCCGGCGGGCCGAGCAATCTGCATGCGTCGCTGTCCGCTAACACCGAACAAATTATATTTGACCAGCATTTTTAACTTGGTATGGCCCAATCTGATGTTGACATTGAAAGCATGCTCGTACCTACGGCGTGGGAGGATAGAGATACCGACATCGTGGTTCAGTCGCTCATTGACAAAGAGCTGGGTTTGGGAACCACGGGCGAACTGGATTAGACAAAGATGAATACGGTAAACACGCGCTTGACAAGGGTATACCATCACCGGTTCCATCGCAAGTATGAGATTCTCCAAGAAAAGACAGACCAGATAAACGTCAAGAAATATACCGTTATGATTGCAAACCACCCAGATCCGGGCAACATAGGCGGTTGCGAATACTGCCCTTCGGGCGATTCCTACAAAGTGGAATTCAATACCGGGTGGGCCATCATTTATCAGGTGACGGGATCTGAAATACACTTTTTGAACTTTTACAAGCCCATTCCTAACGCACGTAAATCTACGCCGCATGAGTAATACTGTCGGGTGTATATGAGGCGCCGGCCGTGAGAAGCCGCCCTGACCGGTGCCGATATTGGCGGCGCGGCCATGCCGGACGGCCGACGGGGCCTAGTGGCGTCAGTCTTCTGTGGGCGACGCGCGGCCTTGTCCAAAATCTAGCGATCTATAAGACTAACCACGCCGTTTCAGAGTGTTCCCGCCTAAAATGGCAGCGCTGATCCTCCACGATCGGCCCGTCCCGGGCCCCAGAGGGGTGCGCGGGCCCAGTTTCAGGCCGTTTCCAAGTATTTGAGCGCAGGCTCCCCCATATGCGGGGGCCCTCTCCGCCCCCGCCCGCGCCCCTCACGCGAAAGTCATGTTGTGGTATACGCACATGGACAGCAACTCTACGGTCTGGGTTTTCGCCTTGACGGCCCGCACCACGCCCCCGAACCTTTCCTTCATGGACGAGAAGACGCTCTCGACGTTGTTCCGTTTCCGCAACAACTTGCGGAAGGTGCCGGGGTGTTCCTCGAGAAACCTCAGCATCTCCACCCTGGCGTCTTCTCCCTCGATTTTGTAGTCGGTTCTGGAATCGATTACGGCGCGGCGTCCACTGTCCCGTACCGCCTGGCAGTTTTTGACTCCGCCGTATTGGGAGTCTGCCAGCATGTCGCCGGATCCGCGCGGCATCCTGGTCAGCATCTCCCGCAAATACGGCGAGTCGTTTGCCTTGCCCGGCGTGACCGCCGCGGAGCATATCATGCCTCCGAGGGCGTGCACGATGTGCAGTTTTGCAAATTGCTTCACGCTTATAGTGCCGTACTTGGCGTTGTGCCAGTCCCGGTACCTGAATATGCTGAACCCGGTCGAATCGACGATCTTGGTGCCGTGTACCGCGGTGTCGCCGGCCATCCAGCCGATTATCTCGTGCAGCATGAAGTCGTCCGTCTGCGATATGCGCAGGTGGTACCACGACTTGCCGTACGGCCGGTCGAGCTCGCACCGCTTCAGATCCCCGGGGTGCTTGGCGAAGTGCTTTACCAGCCCCCAATAGGACAGTCTCTCCTCGGATTTCAAGATGGCCGCCAGTACGGCCGAGACGCGCCTGTCCTTCTCGCCTTTGGGAATGTCTAGCAGTTTACGTACGAAGTCGGCTATCTTTCCCACCCATTCGACGTAGTTGCGGCCCTCGGACTTGCGGCCCTCGGACTTGCGGCCCTCGGCATACTTGGACCAGTCAATGTCCGGATCGTTCCTCTTGCCGGAGGGGTTGTTCTTGCTTCTGGGCAGGTTTGGCTTGCTTATCTTTGACCTTCTGTTTTTTGTTAATGCCAGCCATTAGGATTGGAGATCAATGTGCCTTTCGGTCCCGTGCGCGTGCGGTTCTGTCCGTTGGCATCGCTGGGAGTTTCAGTTTTTGGACAAGGCCGCGACGCACGCGGAAGCCGTCCACCTTTGCGCCTAGCCGAGCCCCGTGGTCCCGCGCAACTCCGAGACGGTACGGTCCGCGTTCCAGAACTTCATCTTCATGCCGTCCCGCGTCTGCCCCCTCATGCACCTGGCAGTGTCCGCACCATAACGCCGTGTGGGGGCCGACTATTCAATCACATCCCGTCAGCATGTCCGCGTCCCTCCCGCTAATCCTGCACAACGCCACAACATTGGCGCGCGTTCTTCCTACGCACCGAAGGACCCCCTCCGCCGCGTCCCGCGTACAATCCGCCGCGTCCGCATCTCTGCCGGATCTGTGTCTTGGGAAGATCATATGCCGCACCGGAGGGGGCGGAGACGGTCCCGGTGTGGCGGGAGTCTGCGCTTAAGCATTTCAAAACGACCCGGAACGGACATCAGGCGCCCTGCTGAGACTCCGGACTGGGCGGATCTGCGCCGTCGCTGTAGGCGGGATGGCTCCAAAGCGGCGTGGCTTGCCTTGCGGATCGCTGTGTTTTGGACAAAGCCCCATCTGTGCCGCGCCGCGGATCTTTTCAGCGCTTGTGCCGCCCCGGCCGCGCCGCTACCTTGCTATCCGGACATGTCCACTATCACGATCCCCTCTTCGCCGCCGCCGAGCTCCCCTTTTACGGCGTCCATCACATGCGCCCTGGAGGTGAGGCCCGAAAAGTCCATCGCCTTGAGGCTGTTGACCAGGTATACGCCGGGCATTATGCCGAAATGCTTGGAGTCGAAGAACCCGTTCAGGGCGTCGATTACCGCGGCGCCGTCTCCGGCGAAGACCTCGGCGTTTCTCATGGACACCTTTGACCTGCCGAACCTGTCGAGCGCCACGACCCGGTACTTCTCCTTCTTGACGAACAGCCGCTTCTCCTTGACGCGCGCGCCGAACACGAAATAGTGGTCGGACTCGAATATGAGCTCGACGGCGTCCGGATCCGCCCCCATGATCTCCGCGGACCTCTCCTTGGATTCGTCGGGGGTAAAGACGCTCTTCGTTCCGCCGTCCATCTCGACGTTCCCGACTGCCGTAATCCTCAGTATCCCCTTGTCGGGGATGAACTTGCTGTCGATCACCACCGACTCGGGCACGGCGCCCTTCTCCACCAGGGCGGCCAGCACCTTGTTGTGCTCCAGCGATATCTCCTCGGGCGTCGGATCCGCCATCGACACCTCCTGCTCCTCCTGCAGCATGGACGACGCCACGCCTATGGACGATATGACCTCGGCCTGCTCGGCCTTGCGGTAGGGCGCCCCCGTCTGCTTGGCCACGAACGGCGCCAGCACCGACGCGCCCCCGCCCCCGCCTATTATCTCGGTGGAATGGTCCATCTTGTAGTCCTTGAGCATCTTGCTTACTATCTTTATGATTTCAAACGAAGACGTCTGGATTATGGACTGCGCCGCCTCAAAGTACGACACCCCCATCGCCTCGCCGAGCTTCTCCATGGCTATCTTGGCGGATTCGGTTCCGGCGAACGAATAGTCCCCCTCGTCCACCATCCCCAGCGCGTTTGCGGCGCACGTGTTGGTTATGGCGTAGGTGCCGCCGTCGCACCGCACGCAGGCGTACTCGTCGTCCCCCTCCTTCGGCCTGACGGTGGTTATGCTGCCCGTCTTCAGGTCCGCCGGATCCGCAAAGCACGAGTACCGCAGCCCCGCTATGTGGGCGCTCCGGGGCCCGACGGCCGATATCCTGCCCCCGTCCAGCCTGGCCATGCTGCCGCCGGCCACGCCCACTATCCTGACGTCCATGGACCTGATGCAGGTGGGATGGTCCCTTATGGTGACGTAGTGGAACTCGGGCCTGCCCTCCCTTATGACGCAGACGTTCGTGCTGGTCCCCCCGACCTCTATGAATATGCCGTTGGTGACCCTGAGGTGCAGGAGGGCGCCGGCCACGCTGGCGGCGGGACCGGACAGCACGGTCAGTATGGGCTTCGTCCTGAACGTGTCCATGCTGGTCACCCCGCCGTCCCCCTTCATCACCATCAGCGGGGCGGCCACGCCCATGCCGCGGATCGACTCCTCCACGAAGTTGGCCACCTGGAGCGTCTTGGGCAGGACGCTGGCGTTTATCACCGACGTCAGGGTCCTGATCTCCAGCCCGTATATGCCGGATATCTCGTGGGACGCGGTGGACGGCAGGCCCGCCTTGGCGGCCTCGTCCATGACGAACCGCTCGTTTGACGGGTCGTCCACGCCGAACGCCTCCGTCGCGACTATGGCCTCGGCCCCCATGCCGCGGAGCCTCTCGACTGCCTCGCCCACCTCCCCTTCGGTTATCAGGTGCGAGGTGTCCAGGAACTGGTGGCACGTTCTCAGGCCCTTCTGCGGGCCGGCCTTGCCGCCGTCCAGGCGGGTCCTCTTGACCACGTCCTTCTTGGTGGGGCCCACGCCCATAGCTATTATGCCCACCTTGTGCACGTCCGCCTCCAGCAGCGCGTTGATCGCCTGGGTGGTGCTGTGCGAGATTATCTCTATGTCGTCCAGCCCTATGCCGGATTCTTGCAGCATGCCGTCCAGCGCGTCGATTATGCCCGCCGAGACGCCCCTCTCCGAATCGTGCGTGGTTGGTACGGTGGACTTTGCCAACACCGCGCCAGATTTGGCGTCCATGGCCACTGCCTTGGTGAACGTTCCGCCCACGTCTATCCCGACCCTGACGCGCCTATGCGGAGACATCTTTCCTTGACTTTCTCATCTTGGCTATGCGCCTGGCGCGCCTGGGCTGCAGTATCAGCACGTACGCCGAGGCGGACATGTATATGCTCAACAGCACCAGCTGCGCCACCACCGTCTCCAGGGTGGGGTATATTCCGGTCATGGTGGCCATGTTGATGTCCAGCCTGGGTATCGTGCCCATCATGCTGGTGTACGGGACCACGTCCAGCACCTGAAGTTCCCGCACGGCGTTGCCCAAGAACGCGATGGACAGGTACGCCCCTATGCCCATCGTCAGGCCGAACAGCACCCGCAGGGGCAGCCTCTTTCCGAGCCTCCTCATCACGAAGTATATGGCAAAGAGGGTCGCCATGCCCAACACGAAGCCCAGCCCCACGAAGTTCTCCATATACTTGGCAAAGCCGAACATCGCCTGGTAGAACAGTACCGTCTCAAAGCCCTCCCGGTATATGGTGAAGAACGCCAGCATGACAAAGACCATGGCGCTTCCCGTCGTGGTGGCCTGCCAGACCTTGGCCTTGATGAACTCCATCCACTTCTTGTGCTCTATCTTGTTGAGTATCCAGAAGCTCACGTAGAACAGGACGCCGGTGGCCGACAGGGCGGCGATCGCCTCTATGAGCTCCCTGTCCGCGCCGGATATCTCTATGATGTACGACGCTATAACCCAAGTTATCCCGGTGGCCACCACCCCGGCGACTATGCCGTAGTAGACGTACGGCTTCAGCCTCGTGTTCCTGGACGCCTCCAGGTACATCAGTATGGCACCCAGTATCAGGACCGACTCCAGGCCCTCCCTGAATATTATTGCGAACGACGCAAAGAACGCTATCATCGGAGCGATATCGCCGCTGCCCGTGACCAGGCGCTCGGACTCGTCCAGGTTGCGCTCCAGGCCCACTATGACGCCGCGCACCTCGGAGGCATCGGCCCGCTGCTTGATTAGATTGCGCAGCTCGGCGAACTGGTACTCCACCTCCAGCGTAAAGTCGGGGTCTATGGGACGCAGGGGTATCTCGATGTACTCGTAGCTGTCCAGGTATGCCGTCCGGGCCGAGGCGTAGGCGGAGTTGTAGTCGCCCCTCTCGTAGTGCGCCAGCAGTTCCTGCAGGGTGGCCCTGATGAAGTCTATCTCGGCCCTCACCTCGGCCTGCTGGTCCTCGGTGGAGTCGCCCCGCTCCCTTACCTCCCTCTCAAACGGCGTGGCGGTCCCGTCGGCGACGCTCTGCAGGTACTCGTTGGCCTTTGCCTGGCCTGTGTCCAGGTCCGGAAGTATGGACCCGACCAGAAAGTCCCTGATGAGCTGGGGATCCTGCCTGTTCTGTATCATGCCCCTCAGGTCTTCCCTCATGTCTATCTCCAGGGCGTACATGAACTCCGCGTCGGCCATCTCCAGAGTGGGCTCCAGGTATTCGAAGTTGTCCAGGTACGCCTCGGTCGCCAGCTCCTCGGCCGTGCCGTAGTCGCCGGCGTCCAGCGCCTCGAGCAGCCGCGCGTACAGATCCCGTATCTTGTCGTACAGCTCGTCCTGGTCGTGGGTGATGGTTTCGGTGCCCAGAAGGTCGCGCTGTATGGCGCCGACCAGCGTCCCCACCGTGAGGAAGCTGTCCTTGTTGGCCACGGCGCGCTCCAGGTCGTTGAAGAAGGACTGCTGCTCCAAATCCTTCATTATCGTGAGGTCGGCCGTACCCTCGAACATCGCCTTTGCCTCGCGGAACAGGGCCTTTGAAATCTCAAAGGCCGCCTCGTTCTCTTGGTCTATGGCGTGCACGTACTGCTCGTCCGCGACGGTCAGCAGCCCCACCACCCCCATGTCCGTGTCGTTCACGGGGACGTCGTACCCCCCAATCAGGAACGACACCGAGTCGATGAGCAGGACCGCCTCTGATGCGGAGTCGCCGCTTATGCCCAGGGGGATCTCCAGCAGTTCCAGGTGTATCTGGTCTGTCAGGTCCGGGTCGTACGCCCGGAGGTCCTGCAGGCCGAAGGCAAAGTTCCTCGACGCGAACTCCACCGCGTATTTGGCGCCCTCCGCGTCCCCGTCCCGGAGGAGCGACTTTCCGACGTCCAGCCCGGCTTTCGTTATTATTATGGTGGGCGCCGCCGACTCCTGCTGGTGCGATACGGCCGGAACGAGAAGCAGCATGGCAAAGACTACGGCGACCACGGGGCAGCCGGCGCGGTTCAAGGTTGACGGCAGCACAATGAGCGGAGGGCGGCTGCTACGTATTTAAAATTCGAATTCTATTCTACATATATGGAATATCATGTGACAATTGACCGAACCGGGCGGCGCCCCCGCACCGCGCCAAGGGGCGGCCGCCCGGCGCCGGATGCCCAAACGCGTTCCTATGTGGGTGTTATATAACGATGCCTCCCCGAGCGGGGATCCGTGCCGTAATGTGGCATGCGGTGCACAGTCTCCCCCACGATTTCGGTGTCCCGTGCTCAAAAAATCTACAGGTCGGGCACTTACCTATTCGGGGCCGTCCCCAATTGTGTCGTCGCCCTTTTGGTCAAGAATACCACACATACGGAATCGATTCTTGGAATCAAAGCGTTAACCGTGGCCACTCTCAACCGTGATGCGAGACAGGGGTTTGTGCTCTGTAATGTCGTCCACGTATTCGCGCCGCTCCTTCAGCAGCCAGTAACATACCCGGAGAAGTTTAGAGGCGGCCGCGACGGTCGCCTTGGGGTTGCCCTTCTTGCGGGCAATCTTGGCGTGGAATCGGGATACGTTGCTGTTCCTGCGTATTCTTTTGTGGCACAGCACGCATTCACACAGGACCGACCGGAGGAACCTGTTGCCCTGCTTCGTTATGCTCCCGTATCGGGTCCTGCCGCCGGAGCTGTGCGTGGAGGGCACCAGCCCGGCGTACGAGCACAGGTGGCTCGAATCCGGGAACCGGTGCACGTCGCCTATCTCGGCGGCTATGACCAGGGCCGAATAGTATCCGACCCCCGGTATGGTAGCGAGAAGCTTGGCGTTCACTTCGGTCTCGTCCCTTACGGTCTTGGCGACGTTCTTGTCGGCCTGCAGGATCTCCCCGTTTACTACCTGCATCATGTCCAGGTACGAGTTTATCCTGTATTCCCCCAGGAGCCGCAGCTCCCGGACGTGCTTTGCGGTGAATCCGGCATATTTGGTCTTGACGCCGCGCATCAGCAGTATGGCGTGTATCTTGTTCTTTAGGCTGGTTCGGAGCCCCACCAGATACCTGCGATGGCGCGTCAGTCCGCGGAACTCCATCATCGTATCCGACGGGACGTAGCAGGCCGGCACGAGGTTCGCCCTCAACAGCTCGGCCAACGTCCTGGCGTCTATCCTGTCCGTCTTGATTTTGGCGTGCGCGATGGCCTTCGTCCTTATGGGGTTGGAGAGGTATACCTCGTATCCGGCGTCCCGTATGCACGTATACACGTCGTACCAGACGCTGGACGACTCCAGCACCATGCTGGTGCCCGGCTCCATCGTGTCCAAGAACCGTTTCAGGGAACGGTTGTCCTGTTCGTTGGGTATCTCGGGTTCTTCTGTCAGGTTTCCGTCCCCGTCAAGGACTGCAACCTGCATGTAGTTCTTGTGTAGATCTATTCCTACATACATTGCCACATATTGCGGCATCATGCAGATAACCCCTCGGTCCGCGCGGCGTCCCATGGAGCGGCGTCCCATGGAGCGGCGCATCTCAGGGGGCCTCCCGGGTGTACTCGCGCATCTCGGTCAGCACGCAATACACGACCCGGAGAAGCTTGGCGCCGGCGGCCACCATGGCCTTGGCGTTGCCGTGCTTGGCGGCGATCCTGTCGTAGAATGCCGCAATCTGGCCGTCGGGGTGCCCCTGACGGTGCGACTGCACCGACGCCACCATGGCGGACCTGAGCAGGCGGCTGCCCCGTTTGGTTATGTGGCCGTGGTATGTCGTCTCGCCGGAGCTGTACGTGGAGGGCACCAGCCCCACGTACGAGCACAGGTGGCCGGAGTTGGGAAAGCGGGATATGTCCCCGATTTCCGCCAGAATGAGCAATGTGGTGTACGGCCCTATGCCCGGCACGGTGAGCAGCGCCTTGGCGGAGTCGTCGGGCCATTCGCCTATGCTGTCCAGTATGGAGCGGTCGGCCTCCAGGATCTTGTCGGCGATCAGGTCCAGCACGTCCAGGTAGTCGCCTATGCGGTAGTCGTTCAGGTCGCGGAGTTTTTTGACATACGGCTTGGAGAACGGGGTGCCCTCCATGTGTATGCCGCCGCCCAACAGTATGGCGTGTATCTGGTGCCTCAGCCTCTTGCGCATGTCCGAGAGGTTCTTGCGGTGCCTGATCAGGTATCTGGCCTCACGTATTCTTTTGGGCGGCACGTAGCATTTCGGTATGAAGTCGCCCCGCAGCATCTCGGCCAGCGTGTGGGCGTCTATCTTGTCGGTCTTGATTTTGGCGTACGCGATGGGTTTAGTCTTGTACGGGTTGGACAGAACCGGATCGTATCCGGACCGGCGCAGATGCAGAAAGACGTTCTGGGAGACGCTGGAGGACTCCATCACGATGCCGGCATCGTGCGGCACGTCCGCAAAGAATTCGTCTATGTCTTGTATGGTGTTGGGGATTTTGGTGTTGGAGAGTTCCCTGCCGTTTGAGTCGACCATGCTGATCTGGATGCTTTTCTTGTGTATGTCCATCCCGACGTACATACCTGACGGTATGTTCCCACTGTCGCTATGCCCACGGGGGCGGCCTCGGGTGCCCACATACACTTACGGAGGCGGGCTTGCCGCCCGCCCGGAACGCCCCACAGCGGGACGGCGCAGAACTCCCGCAAGCCGGGCGTGGGCAACAACCCGGCGCCGCGGGCGTCGCAGCGGCGTGCCGCATCATGCAGTCCGCCGCGCACGCCATTTCCCGTGGGGCCTGCGGTGCTTGCCCGGCGCGCCAAAGGCGCCGCAAGGCGAAGTCCGGCGGTCGAGGACGCGTTCTGATCCCGCGCGGGCGGCACGCCGCCGCATGCGCGCGCCGCGGGGAACGCGAAGACGGCATGCATTTGGCAAATATCACATTATATTCTCTAATTTTATAACATAATTAAGGAATTTTAGAGCAATTTAAAATAAAAACTGCGGGGAAGGTCGGTAATGAGAAATAATACAGTAATACTGATAGCACTTAGCGTTATTCTGGCGGTTCCTACTTCACAGGTCGCCTTTGCGGGGGGCCAGGAGAAGCTGGACTTTGCGGCCGGCCTTGAGGAGGCCCTCGGGCACTTTTGGGCCATAGAGCTCAACTTGGATCAGAGAAACGCCGAACTGGCGGTGATTCACGCGACGCACCCGATTGCGGAGCTGTACGACGCCATGCAGCCAGAACTGGCAGCGGCGGATCCGGATCTTGACGACCAGTTCCGCACCACGCTGGTGGACCTGAAGGATACGGCCAGCGTGAGCGTGTCCCGCACCCAGGCCCAGGCGGCCATCGAGGACGCCAAAGACTTGGTGGAAGACGCGCGCATGGCGGTGGTCGGGGACGTCCTCAGCGACGACCCGCACTTCAAACTGCTGCTGATGAAATCGCTCCTTGAGACTTCGATATCCGAGTACAAGGTCGCCATAGTAGACGGCCAGATCGGAGAGATGGCGGAGTTCCAAGACGGCAAAGCGTTCGTCGTGAGATCGCAGGCGATACTCGGCGAGATCGCATCCGACATAGACCCGGGGAACATGAACGGCTTCTTCACCGACCTCCTGGCGGCGTACGACAGTACGGCCGACCCGGCGGAAGTGGAGGGCATCACGCGCAACATAATCAACGGCATAGACCGTGAAGCCAACAAGCTGGCCGGCGAGAGGCTGGACTTTGCCGGAGGCCTTGAGGAGGCCCTCGGACACTTTCGGGCCATAGAGCTCAACCTTGACGAACAGAACGCCGAGCTGGCGGTGGTCCACGCGACGCACCCGATAGCGGAGCTGTACGACTCCATGAGTCCGCAGCTGAGCGCGGCGGATCCGGCCCTTGACGACCAGTTCCGCACCATGCTGGTGGACCTGAAGGATACGGCCAGCGTGGACGTGTCACGCGTCCAGGCGCAGGCGGCCCTTGAGGACGCCAAAGACCTGGTGGGCGTGGTACGCGCCTCGGTGGTCGGGGAAGTCCTCAGCGACGACACGTCCTTTAAGATGCAGCTGATGAAGTCGCTTCTTATGACGTCGATGGCCGAGTACAAGGTGGCCGTAGTCGAGGATCTGGTGGCCGAGCTCCAGGACGGCTCCGCGTTCGTCTGGAGATCGCAGCAGATACTCAACGAGGTCCGGTCGGACGTCGACGTGGGAGACATGGACGACATCTACGCCGACCTCTGGCTGTCGTACGCCACAAGCGCCGACCCGTCCAAGATCGACGAGATCACAAACTCGATAATCAACAGGATAGACCGCGCGACCGGATTCGTGGACCAGGAGAAGCTGGACTTTGCAGCGGGCCTCGAGGAGGCCCTCGGACACTTTTCGGCCATCGAACTCAACCTGGACGAAAGGAACGCCGAGCTGGCCGTGATCCACGCCACGCACCCGATAGCGGAGCTGTACGATTCCATGAGTCCGCAGCTGAGCGCGGCGGATCCGGCCCTCGACGACCAGTTCCGCACCACGCTGGTGGACCTGAAGGATACGGCCAGCGTGGACGTGTCCCGAGCCATGGCCCAGGCGGCCCTTGAGGACGCCAAAGACCTGGTGGAGGACGTGCGCACGGCGGTGGTTGGAGACGAACTCAGCAACGACGCGTTCTTCAAGCTGCGGCTGATGAAGTCGCTCCTTGACACGTCGATAGCCGAGTACAAGGTCGCCATAGTGGACGGCCAGATCGGAGAGATGGCCGAGTTCCAGGACGGCTACGCGTTCGTCGTGAGATCGCAGGTTATATTCGGCGAGGTGAGAACGGCGGTCAGCGCCACCGATGCCGGTGACATAGACGCGCTGTACGTTGAGATCCTCACCGCGTACAACGACATGTCGGACCCGGCCATAGTGGATTCGCTCACCAGCGGAGTCATCAGTAGGATAGACAGCATAACCGGCGACAGCGCGACGGGCCTGCTGGACTACGTGGCCAACATACGCACGCTCCTTGCCGACGCGAGGGCCGAGTACATCAAGGGCACCGAAGATTCCACAGCCTTGGCGCTGAGCTATGCTACAAAGTCGTATCTGGACAACTACGAGTTCATCGAGGGACCCCTAATTGACGCAGGGGAACGAGATCTCATGGTCGAGGTCGAACTGATGATGCGCGAGGACCTTCGCAACCTGATAAAGCAAGGCGCCCCGACATCGCAGGTGGCCGGACTGATTGACTCGATTCTTGACAAACTAGACACGATTGAAGGCATTCTCGAAGACGTCGGCTAACGCACTGACATCGGATAGATACATACCTACAATTTTTTGTTCTGCAATGTTTTTGGGAGGGCGGATCGCCGGTGATCTTTATCTATAATCTAGGGCTTTGCAATCCCGCCGCGCGCGCCATGTGCTATGGGCCGCGCCGGCGCCCCCTCGTGAATCGGGCGCCGCCAAAACGTGCGAATCGCGCGGTGAGTACGGAGCTTATTATATGGACATATGATATGCGGTACTATGTATGCGCGTATTTATAAACTTGTTGCATGCGCCTATGGTTCAATGCGGTGGTATGTGTGGCTGGGATGCGCGGTTGTGGCGGGGGCGCTGGGCGCCCTTGCGTACGCCCAGGAGGATCCTGGCGCGCAGCAGGAGGATCCGGTCGTCATTGACCTTCCGGCGTACGACCCCGAAAAGCGGCGGATCGCCCAGGCCATGGTGGACCACGCCATAGCTGCGTTCGCGCTTGACGTGGACTCGACGGTGGCCGCGATCGGGGACGCGGGCAGCATGCTGTACCGGGACGGGGGGCTGTTCGTTATAGTGGCGGACGAGAACATGGTGGTGGCGGCGCACGGCGACAGTCCCGAGGCCGTGGGAGTGGGCCTGTACAACCTCACGGATCCGGCGGACTCATATCTCGCGGAACTGTGGGATTCCATCCTGAACCCGTACGGAACGTGGGCGGAGTACGAGTACGTCGACCCGGACACCGGCGAATCAGAAAAGCGGCTGGTCTGGGCCAAGGCGCGCTCCGGATACCTGTTTGCGGTGGGGATGTCCCCCGGCATGCAGCCGATGGATCTGGAATGCGAGTTTACCATCGACGCCCCGCACAGGCAGCTCTTCGCACAGAATGTAGTGGACAGGGCCATAGTGGACTTTGGCATAGACCCGCCCTCCACCTTGAAGGCGGTGATAAACCAGAGCGACGCCACCTACGCCGACACCGAGCTCTTCGTGCTAAGCCGCGACATGGTGATACTGGCCCATCGCACCCTGCCCGGGGCGGTGGGCTTTGACATGACCGAGTCCCCGATCGGCCAGTTGATACAGAACAACAGCTCGCCGTACGGCAAGTGGGTGCAGTACGACTTGGGCGCCGAGGTGGGCAAGAGGCACACGTGGGTCAAGTACGACAGCGGATACACGTTTGGTGTAATGACCGCGTGCGGATAGGCCCTGCCTCTAGTTTTCGGGGCAGTTCTAAGGTTTAAATAGTTCTAACCGGGATGCCAGCTATGCGAGTTAAGGTGGCCGGACTAATAGTCGCAATGGCGTGTATAGTCCCCCTGGCCTCCCCGGCCCACGCTGGCAACGGGATGTCCATGGGCAACATGGACATGAGCGGCGTCAACATGATAGCGTCGGTGTCCATACTGGACGTTGACATGATTCAGGTTGCCGACGACACCAACAGGTGGGTGTTCGTTCTGCCAATAGACCGGCTCATACACGACGGCGAGGAGATGGTGCTGTACCCCGTGATGATAGCCGAAGACGGTACGGTTTATTCGCACTGCGCCGGTGTGACTCCCGTGATTACATTGGCCGACGACGGCGTGGTGGGCGTGTGCATAGACATTGACGTTGCCGCCGTGCCGCACACCGTCGGACTGGTTGACGAGAACGGCATGCTCATTTGTTCGGCGGACATTAGGGAGACGTTCGGCGACGTTCTTGACGTGCGGGTCGCCGTATACAACCGGGCGGCGGGCCAACTCCTCTTCGTGTTTGACGACGCCGTGGAGTCCATGGACACCACGTTCATCACCGTACGCACCCAGGACGGCACCGAGGTGCCGCTGGACGGGGCGTCGGGCATGTACACCGACAACGTAGCCTGGTACCAGCTGGACACCGACGCGGACACGCTGTACGTTGACGTGCAGGCCAACGGCGTACTCTGCGATGCCGTGTTTCTGGGGTCGTACAACATTCCCGTAATCATCGTGTGACGGGTCTGGGCTTTGGCCGGACACGCGCTTTTGGCGTGATGCCGCCGGGTATGGGCGACGCTTAGTCGTATGCAGTAAGATCCGATATTTTTTCGATCTCATATACTACCGTCATGATGCGAAAATTCGGCGTTGAGGCAAGGCGGCGGCAGGGCCGCGTCGGCCGGGGAGCGGCCAAGTACGCCGCGCGGCCAAAATTTGCAGGCGGCCAAGCGTCTGGAGCGCGGCGCCGTGTCCGAGACCCGCCGGGGAACGTGCGCCCTCGTCCGGCGGCCGATCAAGCGCGGATTCCAAGTCCGCCGCGCGGCGTCGCGCCGCCGCGGGCCACATATCAAGCCGCGGCGTTCTCGGCGGGTTTCGCTTTGGACGTCATGTCCCATATCTTGCAGGGGGTGCGGGCCGGCCCGGCGCCGTCCGCCTCGGCGCCGTCCGGCAGCATGTAGTCCATGAGTTTCGGGGGGCCCAACTCGCCGGCGTTCACAATGTCCGTTATGGCCGCCTTCAGCTCGTCTATGGAGTCAAAGTAGCCGCCGGCCAGGGCGTGCTTGAGGTCCCGCCACAGCATCTCTATGGGGTTCAGCTGGGGCGTGTACTTGGGGAGGAATATGCGCGTCAACTTCCCTTTCAGGCCGCTCTCGTAGTCTTTCATCTTCCGGGACTTGTGGTACGACACGTTGTCCATGATTATGGCCAAGTCGCGCGCGTCGCCCACACTCCCCCTGACCTTGTCCAGGAATTTTATGAGCGTGTCGGAGTTGGCCGAGTCCACCAGTGCGATGTGAAACCACCCGTCCCCCAGCACCCCGATCATGCGCACCGCCTTTTTCGACCAGCTCATGGGCGAGGTTTCGCGGCCGCCGACGGGCAGCCACCCGTAGCCGTTCCACCCGCCCACCAAACAGGACGCCTCGTCCAGGGCCAATACGAGAAACCCCCGAAGGATCAGCCCCGCCAGCAGCGCCCCGGTCTTTTCCTTGAAGCCCTTTTGCGCCTTCTTGGAGGCGGACTTGCGGGGGGCCGGCCTGGACTTGCGGTACGAGAACCCCGCGCTGCGCATCGCGCGGCGCACCGTGTCGGGGCTGCACGACACGTTCAGCTTGTCGCGTATCCGCTCCCGCACCGTGCCGCATTGCCACCGCTTCCTCTTGAACCCGAAGTTGGCGGGGGAACCGGACAGCCACCCGCGTATGGTCTCCACCTTGGCCTGGTCCAGCATCGGGGCCCTGCCCGGCGGCGTGTGGTCCGCCAAGTCGTGCAGGCCCCTGTCCCTCCCCCTGGCCAGCCAGCCGCGCACCGTGCCCGGCCTCTTGCGCATCTCCTTCGCTATCTCGGCGATGGTCTTGGACTCTTTTCTCTTGATGCACGCCAACAGCACGATATTCTCCTTGTCGTCTTTGAGGTCCTTCATGCGCTCGTCCATCCGGGCTATAGTCCACTCCGGCATGAACCCCTCGCCCCTTTGGATGCGCTCCTTGCCCCTTGCCGTGGGCCTGGGGCCCTTGGCCGGCGTGTCGCGGTTAAATACCCCGTCTGTCCCCACTTCTTGTGCCACCCTTCTGGTATTCGTCATACTAGGGGTGGCGCGTTTCTTCTTAAACGGGGCGGGGTCGATCTAAATTAACCACTTTGTGCAACTCGTTAGGCAAACTCCGCCCGCGCCGCGGGATATGGGGCGACCACGGATGTGGCGCCGCGGGCGGGGCGGCCCAAATCGATCTTTTTGTTCTAGATGTGCTGTCATTGGACGCTGGAAAAATATCGAGTGTCATTGCCGAGTACTACGCTTCTCGGATGACGTGAAAACGGGCGGCGCGGACCCGCCCTTCCGGATCCGCGTGCGTTTTCTAGTTGCGTAATCTACCGCTAGTTTAAATACCTGTTTTAGGGACTTGAACGAATGAATTCGGTGTGCCAGGTACGTGTCAACCCACCCAATTCTAGTTATGCTTTGCGCCTAGCACGGCATCCGGTAGTCCGGGGGGGGGGGGGGGCTCGTTAAGTAGCAAAACCGCCTCCATATGTGTGGACAACCGGCTGCGTGACGTGCCATACGCAACCATGCGGCTAGCGGATTGCCGTTCCGATTCCTGCGCCACCGGCCAACCGGACGTGCAGGTGGTCTACTGAAAAACATTAGATACCTTTGCTTGTGCACGCTTGCTGCACTTCTGTCCGGCTTGGTTGTGGCTACCGGCGATGTTGCGCTTGCAGCATCGGTGGACTCTGCAGAATATGACGTGTCATCGTCCCTCTTGACGGTAACTCTGGACGAGATGGCGTTCCCCATTGACGCGGCACACATAACGCTGACCGGCGGCCAGGGCGGCGTGGTGGTTCTGGGCCAGGGCAGCGTGTCGCACGCCAACAACACCGCCGCGGTCAGCATAGACCTCTCCGGCCAGTCGGGCGACTTTGAGGCGCTGTTGCACCCCCGTTCCATAACGGTGGCGGCCAACGGCATACTGGCCATAAGCGGCAACGCCAACTCCGGCTCGGTGACGCTTGCCATATCGTACGACGACACGACCCCGCCCGCAATATCGTCTGCATCATACGCCACGTCCCCGGGCGTTCTGACCGTAACCCTCACCGAGGCGGTACAGTCCGTATCCGCAGGAGACGTGACGCTGACCGACGGATCCACCACCGCGTCCGTATCCGGCGCCACAATCTCGCACGACTCCGGTACGATAACGATATCCCTGGACGATTCTACGCGCCAGGCCTTTGAGGCCATGTCGCACCCCCGCAGCATACAGTTTGCCGCCGGAGGCCTGGCCGACATATGGGGCAACTCCAACGGCGCCTCCTCCTCGGCCGCAATATCATATGACGATATAACTCCGCCCGCAATATCGTCTGCATCATACGCCACGTCCCCGGGCGTTCTGACCGTAACCCTCACCGAGGCGGTACAGTCCGTATCCGCGGGAGACGTGACGCTGACCGACGGATCCACCACCGCGTCCGTATCCGGCGCCGCAATCTCGCACGACTCCGGTACGATAACGATATCCCTGGACGATTCTACGCGCCAGGCCTTTGAGGCCATGTCGCACCCCCACAGCATACAGTTTGCCGCCGGAGGCCTGGCCGACATATGGGGCAACTCCAACGGCGCCTCCTCCTCGGCCGCAATATCGTACGACGATATAACCCCGCCGGCCATATCGTCGGCATCATACGCCACGTCCCCGGGCGTTCTGACCGTAACCCTCACCGAGGCGGTACAGTCCGTATCCGCGGGAGACGTGACGCTGACCGACGGATCCACCACCGCGTCCGTATCCGGCGCCGCAATCTCGCACGACTCCGGTACGATAACGATATCCCTGGACGATTCTACGCGCCAGGCCTTTGAGGCCATGTCGCACCCCCGCAGCATACAGTTTGCCGCCGGAGGCCTGGCCGACATATGGGGCAATTCCAACGGCGCCTCCACCTCGGCGGCAATATCGTACGACGATATAACCCCGCCGGCCATATCGTCGGCATCATACGACATGTCTACTGCCATGCTGACCGTGACGCTCACGGAAGGGGCGCTGCCGATTGCCAGCATGATGCTGGTCGGCGATCAGGACAGCATTCTGGTGCAGGACATAACCCACGCGCGCGGGGCCGAAAGCTTTGAGGTGGCGCTCACCGGGGATACAAGGACGGACTTTGAGGCCCTGTCCGGGGATACGGTGCGGCTTCGGGCCGGAGCCGTGTACGACATATGGAACAACTTCAACCCCGAAGAGTTGGCGGCGTCCATAACCCGCACCGGGGAGGCGCCCGAACCCGCCCCGCCCGAGGAGCCGCCGGATATAGTTCTGGGCGAGATGACGGCCGAGTACGACTTGGAGACGCGTATCCTGAGCGTAACGACGCCGACGGTGGTCAGCTCCATCGACATGGGCCTAATCGTGCTGCACGACACCCGCGACTACATGCAGGTGAGCAATCCGGTCTCGGTTGGCAACGTGCCGTTCTTCGTGATCCCGCTCTCGGCTACAGTGGAGGCGGAGTTTCTGGCGTTGGAACAGCCGCGCCAGGTCACCGTGATGCCGGGGGGCTTTACGTACCTGGCCAACAACGCCACCAACCAGGCCAACGTAACGGCCACCATAACGTACGGCGACGACACAACGCCGCCCGACATGGTGGCGGCCCAATACGATACAACATCGGGGGACCTCACCTTGCGGTTCAACGAGAGGGTGCTGCCTGCTAGCGCAGACCACATACGACTGGACAATATCACAATAGGCGCCGACGACGTCTCGCACGCGCCCAACTCCCTTACGATATCCCTCTCGGAGCAGGTCGTCGATCAATTCATTGCCATGGATCCGCCCCGGTCGGTCACCATAACCTCCGGCGGCATCACCGACGTCGCGGGCAACTCCAATACAAACGACATAACCGCCACCATAGGCTATCTAGGCGACGACTCCCCGCCGGACGTTTTGGCAGCCACATATGACAACTCGACCAACTCGCTTGCCGTTACACTCAGCGAGCCGGCCTTGGCTATACGGGCGGACGCGATAACGCTGGAGTACAATATTACGTCGGTGCAGCCCGGCTCCATAGTACACGATGCCCGCGCAGCCTCGTTTGACGTTCCCCTGACGAACGTGGCAGCCGCGAGCCTGCCAACGTCGATTACCGTGGCGGCGGGCGGCCTGACGGACGTGTGGGGAAACTCCAACGCGGCGGCCCTCACTGTGGACGTGCAGCGCGACGTCCCGCCGCCCGCCCCGCCGCCCTCTGATGCGCCAACCGAGCCTCCGGCAGATCTACCGGTGGAGCCCCCGGTCACCCCCGCAGCCATATCGTCGGCAGTATACAACGTGACGTCGGGCACGCTGACCGTCACGCTCACCGAGGACATGCTCACGCTTCTGGAGTACAAGGTACGCTTGGGCGCCATGGGGGAGGTGCCCGCCGGCTCGCTGTCGTATGTGGAGTATGCCGACTCGTTTGCGGTATCCCTGACCGGTGCGTACAGGGACGGCTTTGCGTCCCTGCCGCTGCCCCGTCCCGTAACCATCATCTCTGGCGGCCTGGTGGATTCGTCCGGCCGCATCAACATAGACAACATCACGTCCGCAATATCATACGTGGGCGACGACGCGCCGCCGGAAGTGGTCTCCGTGCTATACGACAACTCGACCGACTCCCTCGTGTTGAAACTCAGCGAGCCGGTATTGACCCCGGCGGCCGACCAGGTGCGGCTGGTATACGCCAACGCCACCGCCTCGCCCACGCCCGTGCATGCGGCGCCCTCCGACTTAATGGCGCTGCCGCTGGACACATTACCGGGCGCCCCCCTGCCATTGTCCGTCACGCTGGACGCGGGCTCGCTTATGGACGTCTGGGGAAATGCGAACGCGGCGGCCATAACGTGGAACATAACCGGTACGGCCCCGCCCACAACCCCGGTAGGGCCGCCGGTCACCCCGGCGTCCATATCTTCGGCCGTATACAACACCACGTCCTCAACGCTGAGCGTAACGCTGACCGAGAACATACTGGCGCTCGTGGCCGACAAGATACTTCTAGACGACACTGGCGACGGCATACCAGACGCGTCGCTGCTGTACGCCAACGGCTCTGCCGCGTTCGCCGTAACTCTTGCCGGATCCGAAAAGGACAGGTTCGCCGCCCTGACCCTGCCCCGCTCTATAGCCATGGCGCCGGGCGGCCTCATAGATTCGGCAGGCCGCATAAACGTGGCCGACATTACCGGCGCCGTCACGTACGTGGGCGACAACGCCCCGCCGCGAATATCCTCCATAACCTACGACAACTCGACCCGATCGCTGAACGTGACGCTGAGCGAGCCGGTGCTGACTCCGTCCGCCGGAATATACCTGGTGTACGACTCCGGGCCGGTTCCGGTTGTAATGGTAATGCATACGTCGCATACGGATTCGCTGGCCATACGGCTCGCCGCCAACGCGACGCTGCCCGCGTCCGTCCAAATTGACGCCGGTTCCCTCTCGGACATCTGGGGGAACGCCAATACGATGCGACTGACGCACAACGTAACATACGCCGCGCCGCCCACGGCGCCGCCGCCCGCCTCGGCCGCGATATCGACTGCCACGTACAACGTGACGTCGGCCGTACTGGGCGTGACGCTCACCGAGAACGTGCTGACCGTGCTGCCCGGCAATATACACCTGGACGCCTCGGGCGGCGGGGTGTCCGCCGACTCGCTGTCACATACGAACGGCACTGCCTCGTTTACAATCGCGCTTTCAGGAGCCGAGAGGGACCGGTTTGAGTCGCTGCCCGTGCCCCGCGCCATTACTATATCTCCGGGCGGCCTGGTAGATGTACACGACCGCGCCAACGCGGCCAACCTCACAGGTACGATATCCTACACCGACGCCGAATTTCCGGGCATATCGTCTGCATCTTACAACGCGACGGCCGGCGCCGTATCGGTCGGCCTGACCGAGGCAGTTACGACTCCCGCGTCCGGCAAGGTGTGGCTGTCGGGGCCCGCCGGAGAGATCGCCGCCGCCTCCATCGTACACGGCACGGACGCGTTCCGCATAACCCTGAACGGCACCGCGGCCTTTGAGGGCCTGGGCACCCCGGCACACGTCATCATAACGCCCGGCGGCCTCGCCGACCTGTGGGGCAACGCCAACGCCGCCAACCTCACCGGCACGATATCCTACCCCGACACCGTATCTCCGGGCATATCGTCTGCCTCGTACAACGCCACGGCCGGCGTCATACTGGTGGGCCTGACCGAGGCCGTCACGACTCCCGCATCCGACAGGGTGTGGCTGTCGGGGCCCGCCGGAGAGATCGCCGCCGCCTCCATCGTACACGGCACGGACGCGTTCCGCATAACCCTGAACGACACAGCGGCCTTTGAGGGCCTGGGCACCCCGGCACACGTCATCATAACGCCCGGCGGCCTCGCCGACCTGTGGGGCAACGCCAACGCCGCCAACCTCACCGGCACGATATCCTACCCCGACACCGTATCTCCGGGCATATCGTCTGCCTCGTACAACGCCACGGCCGGCGTCATACTGGTGGGCCTGACCGAGGCCGTCACGACTCCCGCATCCGACAGGGTGTGGCTGTCGGGGCCCGCCGGAGAGATCGCCGCCGCCTCCATCGTACACGGCACGGACGCGTTCCGCATAACCCTGAACGACACAGCGGCCTTTGAGGGCCTGGGCACCCCGGCACACGTCATCATAACGCCCGGCGGCCTCGCCGACCTGTGGGGCAACGCCAACGCCGCCAACCTCACCGGCACGATATCCTACCCCGACACCCAGCCGCCCACGATACGCTCGGCCACGTACGACGCCGCCTCCAACGTCCTGACGGTGTCCTTTGACGAGGCCATATCCAGTCCCGTCATAGGCAAGGTGCAGGTGACCGGGCCGGGCGGCCAAGTCGGGTTGGGCGCACTCAGCCACCTGAACGACTCGTTCGCCGTCTCCTTGGCGGGGCTGTCCCAGGACCGGTTCGGCTCCACGCAGCCGCCCACCCGCGTTACGATACAGCCCGGCGGCGTATCCGACATACACAACAACACCAACGACGGAACCCTCACCCGAACCATAGACGTCGCCGGGGCGGGCGGGGCCGGGATCGCCGCCGCGCAGGCCACAGAGCAGGCCGCCGCGCAGTCCCCCACCACGTTTGAGGGACTGGGCGGCGCCGACGCCATCGAAATAGTCACTATATCCGGCAAAACGTACGCCCTGGTCGCCGGCGAGTCCGACGACGCCGTGCAGATAATCAACGTCACCTCCCCGGCCAGCCCCTCCCCCGTAGCGGTCATATTCAACGGAACGGGCGGATTCTCCGAGCTGGACGGGCCCACCTTCGTCACCGCGGCCACAATATCCGGAGACACGTACGCCCTGGTCGCCAGCAAAGACGACGACGGGGTGCAGATAATCAACGTCACCTCCCCGGCCAGCCCCGCCCCGGCGGCGGCCCTCACCGACGGCAGCGTATATGACGCCCTGCAGGACCCGCGTTCGGTCAAAACCGTCGCGATATCCGGAGACACGTACGCCTTGGTTCCCAGCCGCAACGACGACGCGCTGTCGATAATCAACGTCACCGATCCCTCCAACCCGGCCCTTACGGCAGTCGCCCGACATAATGTCGACAACTTTATTCTGGAAGGTCTGATTTCAGTCGACACGGCCACCATATCCGGCAAAACGTACGCCCTGACGACCAGCGAATCCAAATCCGCCGTGCAGATAACCGACATCAGCACCCCATCCTCCCCGACCGCCGTGGCTAACGTTAGGTTCTCCCACAACATATACGGTCCGCTGCTCGGCGTAACCCACCTTGAGACCGTTGTGATATCCGGCAAAACGTACGCCCTGGCAGGCGGCACCATACTCCACGGCGTGCAGATAATCGACATCAGCACCCCCTCCTCCCCGGCCAACACGGCGGCCATATTCGACGAGAACGGCGGGTTCACGGCCATGAGAAGCCCCCAATACGTCGACACCGTTGCGATATCCGGCAAAACGTACGCCTTGGTCGCCGGCAGCGGCGACAACGCCGTGCAGATAATCGACATCAGCACCCCCTCCTCCCCGACCGCCACGGCGGCCATATTCGACGGCCAAGACGGATTCACTGCCCTGAAGGGAGCCGCCTTCATAACCACCACCACGTCATCGGGCAAAACGTACGCCCTGGTCGCCGGCAAGGGAGACAACGCCGTGCAGATAATCGACATCACAGACCCCGCCAAGCCCAAGGTGGGCGCCGCTATATTCGACGGCGCCGCGCCAGACGCCACCCCGCCCACGCTGTCCTCTGCCATATACAACGTCTCCTCGGGCATGCTGACGCTGACGCTGTCAGAGGCCCTGTCCGCGCACGATTCCACCAAGGTGGTGGTGTACAACTCCACCAAGACGGGCAACCTTACTCTCCCGGCCAACGCGTTTGCCGATGGCGGCGCCGGCATACTCGCGGCCACGCTCACGAGCGGCCAAAAGTCGTCAATCGAGGCCCTGGACAGCGTCCGCAGCGTGGACGTGCTGCCCGGCGGCGTCACCGACGTGTGGGGCAACCCAAACTCGGCCACACTGACGTCTACAATATCCGGCGTGGACGCGCCCCCCGTTGCCATACGGTCTGCCGCATACAACAACACGTCAGGCGCGCTTTCGGTGTCGATGAGCGCGGCGGTGCAGGCGCCCGCCGCCGACAATATCCGGCTGAACGGCACCTCCTCGGAGATGTCCGTGTCGGCAACCCCGTCCCACAGCGCCGACACCTTCACCATACAGCTGAGCCCCGCCGAGATGTCGTCGTTTGGGAGCCTGGGCCATCCCCGCAGCGTTACGATAATGGCCAACGGCACCACCGACGGCTGGAACGTCCAGAACGCGGCCAACCTGACGCGCGCCATATCATACACGGACACGACGCCCCCCGCAATGCAATCGGCCGTGTACAACGCCACCTCCAAAGTTTTGAACGTCACGTTCAGCGAGCCGGTGCTCACCCCGGTTGCGATGTATGCGACCAGCTACGCGGATATAGTGCCGCTGACTTCCACGCACGGCGCGGCGACGGCCAGCCTCGCGGTCACCCTGGCCGGCGACAGCCTTGAGCGCTTTGAGGCCTTGAGGCTGCCGCGCTCGGTGGAGGTGTATGTAAACGACGTCGGCGACAACTGGGGCAACAACAACACGCGGGACCTGCGCCTGGCCATAACTTATGCGGGTACCGGCGACACCACCCCGCCCGCCCTGCAGTCTGCCGCATACAACATAACCACCAGCGCGCTGAACCTTGTCGCGTCCGAGCGGCTGGGCGACTACAACTCCACGAAGATTATACTGTACGACTCCACCTTGTCGGGCAACGTCACGTTCCCGGCGAACCACTTCAAGCAGTCCAAGGACGGCCACTTGGACGCCGTACTAAACAGCACGCAGAGGGCGGCGTTCGTTGCCCTGAACCACCCCCGGAGCGTGGCCATACTGCCCGGCGGCATAGCGGACGTCTGGGGCAACGCGAACGCGGCCGGCCTGTCCGCGTCGGTGTCGTATCCGCACGACACCACCTTGCCGGGCCTGTCGTCGGCCACATACGACGTAATAACGGGCGTGCTGAACGTTACTATATCCGAGCGGCTCAGCGGGCATGATTCCACAAAAATCATACTGTACGACTCCGCCCAGTCGGGCAACCTCACGCTGCCGGCAAACAGCTTCACGCAGTCAACATACGGCTACCTGAACGTTACACTGAACGCAGCGCAAAGGATTGCATTGGAGAATCTGGGCCACCCCCGAACCGTGGCCATATCGCCCGGCGGCATAACCGACATGTGGGGCAATTCAAACACCGCCCGCCTGTCCGTACAAATGTCATATTCGGGCGACGCCGTCCCGCCCACATTACAATCCGCCGCATATGATACGGCCGCCGGCGCGCTGAACCTTACCGTATCCGAGCGGCTCAGCGCCCACGATTCCGCAAAAATCATACTGCACGGCTCCTTGTCGGGCAACCTCACGCCGCCGGCAAGCAGCTTCACGCAGCCAGAGCACGGCTCCCTGAGCGCCACGCTGAACGCCGCGCAAAGGACCGCATTGGAGAATCTGGGCCACCCCCGCAACGCGACCATACTGCCCGGCGGCATAACGGACATGTGGGGCAACGCAAACGACGCCAACCTGACGCGCGCCATATCATACACGGACACGACGTCCCCCGCGATGCAATCGGCCGTATACGACGCCACGTCCAAAACTTTGAACGTCACGTTCAGCGAGCCGGTGATCACCCCCGTGGCGATTGAAGCGAGAAGCTACCCCGCATCGGTGTCGTTGACCTCTCCCACATACGGCGCGCCGACGTCCAGCATTGCAATTGCCCTAAACGGCACAGATCTGGCGGCCTTTGAAGACTTGAGGGTGCCGCGCTCTGCCTTGGTGTTTGGACTCAATCTAGTCGACAGCTGGGGCAACCGCAACGCCGAAGACCTGCGCCGGACCATAACGTATGCGGGTACCGGCGACGCCGCCCCGCCCGCCCTGCAGTCGGCCTCATACGACATAACAACGAGCGTGCTGAACCTTACGATGTCCGAGCGTCTGGGCAATTACAACTCTACGAAAATTGCATTGTACGACTCCACATTGTCGGGCAACCTCACGTTTCCGGCAAACGCCTTCACACAATCAAAGCACGGCTACCTGACCATTACGCTAAACTCCGCGCAAAAGACCGCATTCGTGAGCTTGGACAATCCGCGAAAAGTAGCCGTGCTGCCCGGCGGCGTCACGGACATGTGGGGCCACGCAAACGCGGCCCACATGTCCGCCGCAATATCGTACCCGCACGACACCGCCCCGCCCGCCCTGCAGTCGGCGTCATACGACATAACAACGAGCGTGCTGAACCTTACGATGTCCGAGCGTCTGGGCCATTACAACTCCACGCAAATAGCGTTGTACGACTCCGCCCTGTCGGGCAACGTGACGTTCTCGGCCGGCGACTTTGACCAGCACAAACGCGGCTACCTGAACGTTACGCTGGACGCCGAGCAAAAAGCCGCGTTCTTGAACCTGAACCATCCAAGAAACGCGACAATACTGCCCGGCGGCGTCATGGATATCTGGGGCAATTCAAACACCGCCCACCTGTCCGTACAAATGTCGTATTCCGGCGACGCCGCCCCGCCCGCCCTGCAGTCGGCCTCGTACGACATAACAACGAGCGTGCTGAACCTTACGATGTCCGAGCGGCTGGGCAATTACAACTCCACGCAAATAGTGTTGTACGACTCCACCCTGTCGGGCAACGTGACGTTCGCGGCAGGCGACTTTGACCAGCACAAACGCGGCTACCTGAACGCCACCCTGAACGGCACGCAAAAGACCGCATTCGAGAGTTTAAGCCACCCCAGAAACGTCGCCGTGCTGCCCGGCGGCGTGGCCGACGCCTGGGGCAATTCAAACACCGCCCGCCTGTCCGCGGCAATATCGTATGCGGGCGACGCCGCCCCGCCCGCCCTGCAGTCCGCCTTGTACCGTACTGCAGACGCCGTGCTGAACCTTACGATGTCCGAGCGTCTGGGCCATTACAACTCCACGCAAATAGTGTTGTATGACTCTGCCCGGTCGGGCAACGTGACGTTCTCGGCCGGCGACTTTGACCAGCACAAACGCGGCTACCTGAACGTTACGCTGGACGCCGAGCAAAAGGCCGCGTTCTTGAGCCTGAACCATCCAAGAAACGCGACAATACTGCCCGGCGGCGTCATGGATATCTGGGGCAATTCAAACGCCGCCCGCCTGTCCGTACAAATGTCGTATTCCGGCGACGCCGCCCCGCCCGCCCTGCAGTCGGCCTCGTACGACATAACAACGAGCGTGCTGAACCTTACGATGTCCGAGCGGCTGGGCAATTACAACTCCACGCAAATAGTGTTGTACGACTCCACCCTGTCGGGCAACGTGACGTTCTCGGCCGGCGACTTTGACCAGCACAAACGCGGCTACCTGAACGCCACCCTGAACGGCACGCAAAAGACCGCATTCGAGAGTTTAAGCCACCCCAGAAACGTCTCCGTGCTCCCCGGCGGCGTGGCCGACGCCTGGGGCAATTCAAACACCGCCCGCCTGTCCGCGGCAATATCGTATGCGGGCGACGCCGCCCCGCCCGCCCTGCAGTCCGCATCATACCATACTGTAGACGCCGTGCTGAACATTACCATGTCCGAGCGTCTGGGCCATTACAACTCCACCAAGATTGTATTGTATGACTCCACCCTGTCGGGCAACGTGACGTTCTCGGCCGGCGACTTTGACCAGCACAAACGCGACTACCTGAACGCCACCCTGAACGGCACGCAAAAGACCGCATTCGAGAGTTTAAGCCACCCCAGAAACGTCGCCGTGCTGCCCGGCGGCGTAACCGATATCTGGGACAATGCCAACGCCGCCAGCCTGTCTGCCCCCACGTCATACGTTCACGTGGCGCTGGACGTACAGTCGGCCATATACAACGTTACGTCAGACATATTGACCGTATCTGTTAGCGACACCATACTGTCGCATAACGCCACCAAGGTGCTGCTGGGAAATTGGTCCGGCGCCATAACCGCAAATTCGACGTCCCACGGCAACGACACGCTCACCATATCGCTAAACGCGACCGAGCGCGGCAACTTTACGGCCATATCTCCGCCCCGCAACGTGACCGTGCTGCCCGGCGGCATTAACGGCATATGGGGAAACTCCAACGGGGCAAACCTGACCAATACGATATCATACGCCGACACGAAGCCGGTTTCCGTATCGTCTGCCAGCTTTAGCGTCTCTGCAACTCCCACCCAAGAACGCTTGACCGTGGCGCTGAACGGTTCCATATACAAAGTGAATCTCGACAAAATAATCATAACCGACGGAGCGAACACCATGAACCTAACGGGCTTGAAACATGACAACGACACCCTCCGATCCAACGTTGCAAACTATACCACTTTCTCAGCCTACGCGCACCCCGTCGAGTTGCGGATAATGCCCGGCGGCGTCATAGACATTTGGGGCATCCCCAACGTGGCCAACCTGACCCACACCCTGGAGTATACGGCCACACATGGTCTTCGCGCCCACCGCGCGCACTACGACGCGTCAAACGACCGCATAGCGGTTGAATTTTCCACGACAGTCAAAATTGCCGCGCCTGATAAAATTAGGATCAGCTCCTACATAAACTACACCGACGTCTACGTTGCCCCAGCCAACATGTCCGCTAACGTACAGCGGGTATTCATTGACCTGACGACGCAGGAAAATACCGACTTTCTGAAAAAAGTCGTGCCCCGCACCATCCATATATTGCCGGGCGCCATCGCCGACAATTGGGGCCAACCCATCGCAAATACCACGCTAACGATATCTTATCCAGACGTGACGCCCATGCAGATACGTACGGCGCTGTACGACATACAATCTCAGCGCATGACCGTCACGCTTGAAAGAAATGGCACCTTCTTTTACGCGCCGACTTGGGCTTTTAACATAGCTCCTTGGTTCATGTTTTTGCACGACAACAGCACGCACGTGCGCCCGGCGAATGCCGGGTGGACCAGCGTCGTTAACCCCTTTACAGTTGGAATGTCGGATCGCTTTGACCCCAAATACCACGTCGTGGACGACTTCATCGCGATGATACCGCCCCGCTATCTGATCATGATGCCGGGCAGCACCGGCAGCCCCGACGGCTCCATATTCCCCAACGCCGCCAACATGACGCAGGTCGTCACGTACACGGACACGACCCCGCCCGTAATCTCATCTGCCAACTACACTTCCGGCAAGATTGCGCTGACCATGGACGAGCGGGTCTTGGTCCCCGACGCTGCGCTGTTCCGCATCAACGGGACAAACGGCGAGATGGCAATATCCAACATGAGCCACACCACCCACACCGCCAACTCCACCATCACGCTCAACTCGACGGAGCTGGGCAAGTTCATCGCCTTGAACCCGCCCCGGCACGTCACCATAATGCCCAACGGCACCACCGACATCTGGGACAACTCCAATGCGGCAAACCTGACGCGCGCCATATCATACGACAGGGCCGCCCTGACCATAACCTCGGCGGTCTACAACGTCACGTCCCACATACTGAACGTGACGTTCGACGAACCGGCGCTGACTTTAGTGGCTAATGCCATACGGCTGAACGGCACCGGCGGCGAGATGCCCGTATCCAACGTGACGCACGCGTCCCGCGACACCGCGTTTACGATATACCTAAACTCGACCGAACACGACGACTTCGCCGCAATCTCGCTTCCGCGCCACGTGACCATAACTCCCAACGGCATAACCGGAATATGGAATAATACGAACGCCCAAAACGTAACGGGAATAATCACGTACGTGGGCGACAGGCCACTGCCCTCCATAAAGTCGGCCCTGTACAACACCACCTCCGGCTTGCTGACGGTAAACATGACCGGCGTATTGTCGGCCACCGACTCCGCCAACATGCGACTCAACGATACCAGCAGCGAGATTGCCGTATCCAACATGACTCACGCGGCGCATGCCGACACGTTTGGTATACAGCTGTCCGAGGGCTCCAAGGGCCAGTTTGAATCCATGACCGTTCCGCGCCACATCACAATATTGCCCGGCGGCATCACCGGCATATGGAACAACGCAAATGCGGCCAACCTTAGCAGTATAATATCATACACGGACACGGCCCCTCCGGTCATAGTGCACGCGACGTTCTACAGGGCCAACGACATGCTGGCCGTCAAGCTGGACGAGCGCATCCTGCCCACCGCGTCCGGCAACGTCCTCATAAATGACACTTCTACCACTCTGTCCCCGGCCAGCGCGCCCACCCACCCGTCGAACGACTCCATACTGGTGCGGCTGAACAGCACGGAGCTGGCCGCGCTGAACGCCATGCTGTACACCCGAATCCTGACCGTACACACGATGACCGACCCGTGGAACAACACCGCCGTCAACGCCACCACCGACCTGTACATGACCAACGAGCCGTTGCCGCCGGACTCTATTCTGCCTGACGCGCCGATAGCGCCCACTTCGCCGACGCCGCCAACCATTTCATCTGCGCTGTACAATGTAAATTCCGGAAAATTGACAGTTGTAATGAGCGAAACAATACAAGAACCCGTAACGCGTGCCCTATGGCTGCTGGACAACTCCTCGGAGATGGCCGTCTCCAATGCCCGGCTTGGCAGCGCGACTCAATCTAATGTGTCATCTAACAACCAATTTGTAATTACCCTGAACGCCACGGAGATAACGTCCTTTGAAAATCTGGCACACCCAAGAAACATAACGATAACGCCCGGCGGCGTCTCGGACGTCACTGCCGCGGCCAACCCCGCCAATCTAACCGAATTCATATCGTACAGCGACGACGCCCCGCCCTCGATATCATACGCCACGTTCTACACCGCAAACGACACGCTGGCCATAAAGCTGGACGAGCGCATCCTGCCCACCACGTCCGGCAACGTAATGATAAACGACTCCTCCACTGCGCTTGCGACGGCAGGCGCTCCATCGCACCCCTCAAACGACTCCATACTGGTGCGGCTGAACGCCACAGAACGCGCCGCGTTCGACGCGATGTCATACCCCCGCACCGTAACCGTACAAACAATGACCGACATCTGGGACAACGCCGCCGTAAACTCCACCGTAAACCTATACTATAACAACACCGCGCTGCCGCCTACGTTCGTCCCGCCCCCGACAACTTCCACGCCGTCCACGCCCACCCCGCCGGACATTTCCTCGGCATCATATGATACGGCGTCCGGAGTGCTCACCGTCGCCATGGACCAGGCCGTCACCCCACCGGCCACCAGCGCTATACGGTTGCTGGACGGATCCGCGGAGATGACGGTGTCCGCGATGTCGCACACCAACGACACCTTGGCCATGATCCTGACCGATGCCGAAACGGCATCGTTTGAGAATTTGAACCACCCGCGCAACGTAACAATACTTCCCGGCGGCGTCTCGGACCTGCAGGGCGCCCAGAACCCAGCCAACCTGACCGCGGCCATATCGTACAGCGACGACACCCCGCCCTCGATATCATACGCCACGTTCTACACCGCAAACGACACGCTGGCCATAAAGCTGGACGAGCGCATCCTGCCCACCACGTCCGGCAACGTAATGATAAACGACTCCTCCACTGCGCTTGCGACGGCAGGCGCTCCATCGCACCCCTCAAACGACTCCATACTGGTGCGGCTGAACGCCACAGAACGCGCCGCGTTCGACGCGATGTCATACCCCCGCACCGTAACCGTACAAACAATGACCGACATCTGGGACAACGCCGCCGTAAACTCCACCGTAAACCTATACTATAACAACACCGCGCTGCCGCCTACGTTCGTCCCGCCCCCGACAACTTCCACGCCGTCCACGCCCACCCCGCCGGACATCTCCTCGGCATCATATGATACGGCGTCCGGAGTGCTCACCGTCGCCATGGACCAGGCCGTCACCCCACCGGCCACCAGCGCTATACGGTTGCTGGACGGATCCGCGGAGATGACGGTGTCCGCGATGTCGCACACCAACGACACCTTGGCCATGATCCTGACCGATGCCGAAACGGCATCGTTTGAGAATTTGAACCACCCGCGCAACGTAACAATACTTCCCGGCGGCGTCTCGGACCTGCAGGGCGCCCAGAACCCAGCCAACCTGACCGCGGCCATATCGTACAGCGACGACACCCCGCCCTCGATATCATACGCCACGTTCTACACCGCAAACGACACGCTGGCCATAAAGCTGGACGAGCGCATCCTGCCCACCACGTCCGGCAACGTAATGATAAACGACTCCTCCACTGCGCTTGCGACGGCAGGCGCTCCATCGCACCCCTCAAACGACTCCATACTGGTGCGGCTGAACGCCACAGAACGCGCCGCGTTCGACGCGATGTCATACCCCCGCACCGCAACCGTACAAACAATGACCGACATCTGGGACAACGCCGCCGTAAACTCCACCGTAAACCTATACTATAACAACACCGCGCTGCCGCCTACGTTCGTCCCGCCCCCGACAACTTCCACGCCGTCCACGCCCACCCCGCCGGACATCTCCTCGGCATCATATGATACGGCGTCCGGAGTGCTCACCGTCGCCATGGACGAGGCCATATTGGCGCCGGTCACCGGCATGATTCGATTGCTGGACGGATCCGCGGAGATGACGGTGTCCGCGATGTCGCACACCAACGACACCTTCGCGGCGACCCTGAACGCAACGGAGCGGGCGACGTTCGAGGACCTTTCGCATCCCAGAAACGTAACCGTGCTGCCCGGCGGGGTCTCGGACGTTCAAGGCGCCCAGAACGTCGCCAATTTGACCGCGGCCATATCGTACAGCGACGACGCCCCGCCCTCGATATCATACGCCACGTTCTACACCGCAAACGACACGCTGGCCATAAAGCTGGACGAGCGCATCCTGCCCACCACGTCCGGCAACGTAATGATAAACGACTCCTCCACTGCGCTTGCGACGGCAGGCGCTCCATCGCACCCCTCAAACGACTCCATACTGGTGCGGCTGAACGCCACAGAACGCGCCGCGTTCGACGCGATGTCATACCCCCGCACCGTAACCGTACAAACAATGACCGACATCTGGGACAACGCCGCCGTAAACTCCACCGTAAACCTATACTATAACAACACCGCGCTGCCGCCTACGTTCGTCCCGCCCCCGACAACTTCCACGCCGTCCACGCCCACCCCGCCGGACATTTCCTCGGCATCATATGATACGGCGTCCGGAGTGCTCACCGTCGCCATGGACCAGGCCGTCACCCCACCGGCCACCAGCGCTATACGGTTGCTGGACGGATCCGCGGAGATGACGGTGTCCGCGATGTCGCACACCAACGACACCTTGGCCATGATCCTGACCGATGCCGAAACGGCATCGTTTGAGAATTTGAACCACCCGCGCAACGTAACAATACTTCCCGGCGGCGTCTCGGACCTGCAGGGCGCCCAGAACCCAGCCAACCTGACCGCGGCCATATCGTACAGCGACGACACCCCGCCCTCGATATCATACGCCACGTTCTACACCGCAAACGACACGCTGGCCATAAAGCTGGACGAGCGCATCCTGCCCACCACGTCCGGCAACGTAATGGTTAATGACAGCTCTGCAACACTGGTGCCCGTCGCCGCCCCCTCGCACCCCTCAAACGACTCCATACTGGTGCGGCTGAACGCCACAGAACGCGCCGCGTTCGACGCGATGTCATACCCCCGCACCGTAACCGTACAAACAATGACCGACATCTGGGACAACGCCGCCGTAAACTCCACCGTAAACCTATACTATAACAACACCGCGCTGCCGCCTACGTTCGTCCCGCCCCCGACAACTTCCACGCCGTCCACGCCCACCCCGCCGGACATCTCCTCGGCATCATATGATACGGCGTCCGGAGTGCTCACCGTCGCCATGGACGAGGCCGTCACCCCGCCGGTCACCTCCTCAATACTACTGCTGGACGGCTCCGCAGAGATGGCCGTGTCCACTATATCGCATACCAACGACACCTTCACCACAGCACTGACAAATGCCGAAATGGCCACATTTGAGGACTTGAGACACCCGCGCAACGTAACAATACTTCCCGGCGGCGTCTCGGACCTGCAGGGCGCCCAGAACCCAGCCAACCTGACCGCGGCCATATCGTACAGCGACGACACCCCGCCCTCGATATCATACGCCACGTTCTACCCGGTCAACGACACGCTGGCCGTCAAGCTGGACGAGCGCATCCTGCCCACCACGTCCGGCAACGTAATGATAAACGACACGTCACTCACGATGACCCCGTCCGGTCCTCCCTCGCATCCTTCGAACGACTCCGTACTGGTGCGGCTGAACGGTACGGAGCGGGCCGCGTTCGATTCAATGGTGTACCCGCGCACCGTGACCGTACAGACTATGACCGACATCTGGGACAACACGGCCACGAACTCCACGGCCACGCTGACCTACAACAACACCGCGCTGCCGCCGGGATTCGTCCCGCCCGATCCGCCGGAGCCTCCGCAGTCCCCGACTCCGGGCCTGCCCCCGTTCACGCCACCGGCGGACCCGCCGATGCCGCCGGCCATATCCTCGGCCGTATACGACACGGTATCTGGAATACTGAACGTGACCATGAACCAGCCCGTCCTCACCCCTGTCACCAGCACCATACGGCTGCTGGACGGCTCCGCCGAGATGGGAGTATCGGCACTGTCCCACACGACCGGGAACGACTCCTTCACCATGACCCTGAATGATACGGAAAGGGCCGCGTTCGAGGATCTGTCGCACCCCCGCAATATGACGATACTGCCCGGCGGCATATCCGGCGTCCAAAACAACTACAATTTCGCCAACCTGACCGCCGCCATAACATACACCGACATGCTGCCCCCCTCTCTGATTTCTGCCGCCTTTTACGCGGAGAACAGCACCCTGGACTTCCAAATCGACGAGCGCATTCTGCCCACGCCATCCGGCAATATAGTGATAAACAGGGCCATGGCACCGGCGGCCTCCCCGTCCCACCCGTCCAACGATGCGATACTGCTGAAGCTGAACGGTACCGAACGCGCCGAGTTTGACGCGCTGCCATATCCGCGCACCGCCACCATACTGGAGCTTGCCGACATCTGGGGCAACACGGCAATAAACACCACGGCACTGCTGCCCTACCTCTCCGACACGCCGCCGTCGTTTGAGTCGGCCGTATACCTCACCGGCAACGGGTCCCTGACGGTGTGGTTCACCCAGCCGCTGAACCTCACCGCGCACGACGCGGCAAAACTGCACATGCGGGAGATAAACCAGACCTCCGGCGGCATAACCCTGTCGAACGCCATGATATTCGACAACGGCACGTATTCGATAACGTTCGACCTGGACAACAACGACACCGCCGCGGCAAACGCCATGGCCACCCCGCAACTCGACATAGACGCGGGCGCCGTCCGGGATCCTGCGGGCAACCTGATACGGGCGGCCGCCGACCGGCCCATCACGGTACTGGACACACTAAACCCCGAATTTGATCACGCGACGTACTACGTTTACAACTCCACGCTCATAGTGGCGTTCAACGAGGACCTGCAGCCGACCGAGCACAACGCGACCCAGATGCACGTGCGCGACGTAAACCAGACCTCCGGCGGCTCCACGCTCTCCAACGACCTTATAGTGGCCGGCGCCGCGTCCGGCAACGACACAGCGCAGCGTTACGGCTCCCCGCAGCCGTCCAACATCACCACCATATACTTTGAGCTGGACGCCAACATGAGCGGCCAAATAACCTCGGCGGCCGATCCGCAGCTGGACATAGACCGGGGCGCCGTCGCCGACCTCTCCATGAACCCGATACTCACCGTCCACGACAGGCCCATAGACGTGATATACCCGCCCAGCGCCTCCGGCGGATTCGCGTTGGGCGCGCTACAAGAGGACGGCGCGTGCTCCCTGATCACCCCGTGGGACGGGCCCATCCCGCGGCTGGTGGACGCCTCGTATTACGCGCCCCGGTCCATACTGACGCTGACGTTCACCGGCCCGGTGGACGCCTCCCGGATGGATATGAATGAAATGTCGGTGCACTCCAACCTCACGGAGTATGTAGATGCCGGCCTCACCACGCCGCTGGACGGTTCCGTGATGCTGTCGCAGTCTGACTCCCACCGCGTACACGTGCTGCTCCCGGCGGGGTACGTGGCAGATCCACACGACGCGGACACCTACATAGTAATGTCGGATACGGCGGCGCGACAGCCGTCCGGCGTGCCCATGCCGTCCGGCACGCTGCAGGTGCGGCACGCCGCCTACACCCTGGCGCCGCTGCCCGAGTCCATATTGCTCCTGCCGGACAACAGCCGCCTGTACGTGTCGTTCGGCAAGCCGATGAACGAGTCGGCCACCAACGCCACGCTCTTCACCATATATGATACGGGCGATACTGGGCGGTCGGTCACGCTGGGCGTGAACGACACCATTCGCACCGGGAGTCCGTCGATGCTGCTCTTTGACACTGCCGCGCACGCTGCCACGCTAAACCGGATGGATTCGCATGCGCTCACGATGGGCACGGGAGCCGCTCTGGGCGCCGACGGGGCATATTCGCCGCTGGCATCCGAACTGCCGGTGACCGTAACAAACGTGGACGACTCGGACGTCATGAACGGACCCGTCACGTACGACACGGCCACCGGCACCTTGTGGCTGGACCTTGCGACCACCGACGCCGTAGTGCTGCCCGAGCTGATGGTCCTGTACAACGGCACCACGGAATACTCCGTGGATATGATGGCGCTGCACGACCCGCCGGTGCGGACCACCCCCGACTCGGGCATGGCGTACATCGCCCTGGCCCCGTCGCTGCGCCTGGCAGGGGACGTGTACCTGGACATGGCAGAGGGCGCCATACTGCACCGGTCCGGCTGGACGCCACAATCATACGGAATCCCGGTCAACCAGTTCGCCGGCCCCGACTTTGCGGCGGCGTTCCCCACGTACGAGGACATCTGGGACAGGGTGCTGCCGGAGGACACCTTCAGCGGCGACATACCATTGAGCGACGTCTCTGTGGTGCGGTCCGGAAGCGACGCTTTGGCGGCTATAATGCTGCGCAACGACACCGGCCATGTCGGCATACTGAACGTGACCGTTCCTACGGACATAGACCTGCTCTGGTCCATGCCGTTCGGCCATACGATAGACGTGGAGACAATGAACGTGGACGGCGTGCCGTACGTTATGGTGCTGAACCGGACGGGCATCTACACGTTCGACCTGACCGATCCGGCGTCGCCGGTGCTGGCCTCAAACGTGACCGCCGACTTCCCGTACCGTGGGGCCATGGCGGCGGCCGAGCACGAGCAGGCGCCCTACCTGACCTACGCCGACCACGAAACGTGGCGCATACTGAACGTGTCGGAGCCGTCGGACCCGCGGGCCGTGTTCAGCGGCGAGCTGGGGTACGAGCGGGCCACCTACTATGACGCGGACGGGTCCGGAGACATGATACTGGGGTCGTTCGGGTTCGGCTGCCTGCACGTGCTGGACGTTGACGACGTGCACCTTCCCGCGTTCCGGCTCTTGGAGGCCGAAGACAGGCGTGGCGCCGTAATGGTGCCGGACACCACGCTGGTGGCGATGGCCACAGCCGGGGACGAGCCGGGGCTGACCGTAGCCGACATGGCGCCCGGCGCGTTCGGCGTAATGTCGTTCATGCCCACCAACGGCACCGCCCCGGTCGACATAGGGGCGGTGAACCTGTACGGCGCGCCGTACGTGCTGCTCTCAACGGCGCCCGATGCCAACGGAACGTCCTCGATACTGGTGTTCGACGTAAGCAACGCCACCGCCCCCGCGCTGGCGCACGCCATAACCGCGGACGGCGAGGTATACCTGGACGTGTCCAGGATAGGAGGATCCGCGTACGCCGTGCTGGCCAGCTCCGACGGGGCGGTGTACGCCATGCGCCTTGACGCGGGCGCCCCGTAACGGCCGCGCGCGCCACACCAACGTATGGCGCGCTCAGCGGCGCGGGCCGTTGGGGCCCGCCCCGACGGACGCATGTTTCGCGCCGTCGCCGGCGGGCCGCAAGCGGCGCCTCCGGCCCCGGAGGCGATTCCCCGTATACGACGCGCGGCGCGATGCAGGCCCCCGTCCAGCGCGGAAGCCGCCGCGGAACAACGGCGGAGCCAAGGCATCCGCCGGGACCGCATCCGACCACCGGTAGGCCACCGCCCGGTTCGCCCGGAAAGGGGACGGGCCCGCGGCGCCCTGGCGGCGCGCCGTCGCGCCTGGGCCGCCACGCGTTCGCCCTGGTGGAAAAGAACGGTCGTTGCCGACGGGGGAACGTGAACGTATGCCATTATACGGTACAATCGCTGCGCCAACACGTTAAAATACGCACAATTCCAAGCGGTATCGTGAAACAAGCCAAGATAATGTTGGAAGGCGACGTTCAGCGTGTGGGCCTTCGGGAGTCGATAAAGATACTGGCCGACAGGCTCGGGTTGGTGGGGCAGGTAATGAACCTCAAAAGCGGCAGAGTCAGAGTGGTGTGCGAAGGGGCCCAGGATTCCATCGACAGACTGGTCGGCAAACTTCGGGGCTCCCCGGGTTTGGCTACCGTAAACAGCGCGTCAGTCTCTTATTCGGAACCCGAAGGCGAGTACGACTCGTTTGTCGTGGTACGCGGTGACGAGCGCAGTGAGTCGGCCGAAATAGCTAGGGCGGGAGTGGACCAGTTGAAGATTATGACCAACATACTGCACACCATGAACGAGACCAACAAGGAGGGGTTCCGGCGCAACCAAGAGGGGCTCCGCGGCATTGACGACAAGCTGAACACCATGAACGAGACCAACAAGGAGGGGTTCCGGCGCAACCAAGAGGCGATCCAGGGCGTCAAGAAGGAGATCCAGGGCGTCAGGAAGGATACCCGGAGCATCAAAGAGGAGATCCAGGGCGTCAGGAAGGATACCCGGAGCATCAAAGAGGATACCCGGAGCATCAAAGAGGATACCCGGAGCATCAAAGAGGATACCCGGAGCATCAAAGAGGATACCCGGAGCATCAAAGAGGATACCCGGAGCATCAAAGAGGATCGGGGAGTCAAAGAGTAGACCCGGACGTCAACGACAGGCCGGACGCCGTGAACGATACCGCCGAGAAGAGTTCCGGCGAGTTAGCGCGCGATCGTCCCAAAGCCTGCTTGGGAGCACTCAAGGCAGCGCCGCGCGCCAAAGCTCGCCCGCCGCGGCTCCCGGATCGCCCGCCGCGGCTCCCGGATCGCCCGCCGCGGCTCCCGGATCGCCCGCCGCGGCTCCCGGATCGCCCGCCGCGGCTCCCGGATCGCCCGCCGCGGCTCCCGGATCGCCCGCCGCGGCTCCCGGCGAGTTCTCGCCCGGCGTCGGGATCCCCGCCTGGAACGGATCCGCGCCGCTCCCGCCGGACGGCACGGCTCCGGCCGTCCGTTCGCTTGCCCCTAGTGGTATGCAAATAGACCCGATATTTTTGGGGCGGTACAACGCTGGACTGACGTGAGAAAAATATTGGATATTATTCCGGAGTACTACCCCGCACGCGGCGTGTGCGCCGGGCCGCCGCGCTCCGGTCCGGCAGCATGCGCTGTACCGCCCCCCGCGCGGTGCCGCCGGACGGCCCGCTCCGCTGTCCGCTGCGGCCTTGCATTCTGTCCGCCGCGGTTTTCCGCGCGTCCCCGACTCTAACTCCTTGACGAACGCGGGTTTGCCGCCGCGCGCCTCGGAGATCTGAAGGGCCGGGGGATGCGTGACGGGACGTCGCGGATGGACGCCCCGAACGCATCTGCACGTCGGCCCTGCGGCCTCCCGGCCGCCGGTTTGGACGGAGGGGACGCCAGCGCGCACCTTTCGGACCGGAGCCGGACCTGCCTATGCACTAAAGATATAATGGCATGCGGGCGCACCTGACACCGTGAAGCGCCCCTCCCGCACCGGCAACCAGAAGAAGCTGGGAATCATAGTGGCCGCCTTCTTCGGGTTCATACTGCTTACGTCCACGGTGCTGATAGCCGTTCCGAACATACTTCCCGAGGGCTCCCAGATGGCAGAACAGGTAACCGGCACGCCCATGGACAACTACCCCGTGATGGAAAGGCAGCGGTTCTGCGGGGTGGGCCAGCCGCAGTCCAACGAGTTCGTCACCGAGTACAGGGTGCCCACCGTGTGCGCCCAGCCGCTGGCCGTGGAGGTGGCCCCCGACGGAAGGGTGTGGTTCGCCCAGTCCAACACCGGAAACGTGGCGGCCTTTGACCCGGCGACGCGGGAGATTGTTGAATTCGAGAACCCCTTCTGGGACGACTCGGTCACCT
Source organism: Nitrosopumilaceae archaeon (assembly GCA_963665475.2). GTDB lineage: Archaea > Thermoproteota > Nitrososphaeria > Nitrososphaerales > Nitrosopumilaceae > VYCS01. The sequence goes on from CAXXXK010000002.1 coordinate 219,153, forward strand.
CCATGATGTGGGGCATGGACTACGACGCCGGGTACCTGTGGTATACCGAGGAGGCGGGCAACTCGGTCTGGAGGTTCGACACCTCGACGGGTTCGTACCGGCAGTTCCAGCTGCCCGCCACCGAAGAGCCGTTCCCCCAGAGGCTGGAGGTGTCTGGCACCGATATTATAATCAACGACCTGACCGGCAACTCCCTGATAGTGATGGACGTATCGGACCTGGACGGGGCCGGCCCCGCATACCACTCGGTGCCCTCCAACGTCACCGACGCGGTCACGGCGGGATTCGCGCTGGACCGGGACGGCACCATATGGTACACGACGTGGGTCGTGCAGGGCGGGGGGATACTGGTGAACGTCGATCCGGACCTGGTGAAGGGCCTGGTCCCCTCGGATCCCGTCCTGGAGGAGCTGCCCGTCGGCCTCCGGACCCCCAACGGGGCCGCCGTGGACCACGCGGGCCGCGTCTGGCTGGCCGACACCAGCAGCTCGTACTTCTTCGCGTACGACCCCGCGGCCGGGAGCTTTGCGCACTACGTGACCAGCCCCCCCAGCGTCCTCTCGTACGGCAACGCCACCGGCATGGTGCAGACGCCCGTCTCCCGGCCGTACTGGATGTCCGCCACCGACGACGGCCGCATCGTATTCAACGAGCAGACGGGCAACCGCATTGCTGTGATGGACCCCCGCACCGACAGCATGGTGGAGTACTCGATACCCTCCAGGAACCCGTTCTGGTCGGACTGCGGCGGCATCGCAATATGCGGCATATCCCAGAGCTTGGACTTTGCGGTATCGGGGGACCGGGTGTGGTTTACGGAGTGGGCCGAGAACAACGTCGCCGAGCTGGACATCTCAAAGGACGTGCCGCTGGACATAATGGCGGAGGCCACCCGGATGGTGCTGCGGCCCGGGGAGTCGGCGGGCGCGTCCTACGTGATACTGCCGGACACCGCCAGGCCCCTGGCCGTACAGCCGATAGTGGCGCACACGCACTCGTTCCTGTACCCCGTCCTGCACGTCCCCCCGCAGATCAGCGTCATAGAGGGGCCCGCCAGCGTCGCCCTCGACGTGGTGGCCGACCCCAACGCGGTACCCGGCGAGTACAAGATACTGGTGGGCGCCGAGACCGGCCCCGTCGTTGTGTCGCAGTTCATCACGGTGGAGATAATACCCTGACCGCCCCGGAGCCGCCGCCCCTGGACGTGGCGGTGGGGATGGGCGCGTACAGCACCGCATACGAGGGCCGCGGGGGGCGCATACGCTCCCGGCCCGGCGATTTTGCCGTACGCGAAATATTGTCCGCGGGGGCACTGCGCTCCATACGCGACGAGGGGCGGTACGCGGTGTACGAGCTGGCCAAGGAGGGGATCGACACCGGCCACTGCGTCTCGGACGTATACGCGCGGCGGCGAATGCGGGTGAAGGCCCTGGGGCTCAAGGACGCCGCGGCGCGCACCACCCAGTACGTCTGCGCCACGTCCCGGGGTCCCGGCGTGGAATATGTGGACGCGCCCCGCTACTCGCTGCGGCGCCTGGGGTACGTGGAGAGGCCCCTGACCGGGGGGTCGGCGGCCGGCAACCGGTTTGATGTAGTGGTGCGGGGGGGAGAGGGACTGGCTGGCATATCCCTGGACGGGACCATACTGAACTATTACGGGTACCAGCGGTTCGGCTCCCGGCGCCCCGTCACGCACCTGGTGGGACGGGCCATAATATCCGGGGACATGGGCGAGGCCGTCCGGCTCATACTCTCGGAGACCTCTCCGTTTGACACAACACGCTCCAACCGGCTGCGCGCCATGATGGCCGACCCGGCCGGATATTCGGAGTGCCTGGAGAGGCTGCCCCGCTCCATGGACATAGAGAGGGGGCTGCTGGCCTCGCTTGCGGCGGGCGATGCCCCCGAGAGGGCGCTCCGCGGAATACCCCTGTACCTCAGGAGGCTGTACGTGCAGGCGTACCAGTCGTACATATTCAACCTGGCGCTGACCGAGGCGTCAAAGCGGCACGACCTGTCCTCGCCGCGGGAGGGCGACGTCTGCTTTGACGCGTCCGGCCGGCTGGGCAAGTACGAGGGCTCCGCCGGGCAGAGGCTGGCCATCCCCATGGTGGGCTACTCGTACTACAAAAAGACCCGCTTCCACGGGGAAATATCGGACGCGCTGGAGGCAGAGGGCGTGCGGCCGCGGGACTTTTACGTCCGGCACATGCAGGAGGCCAGCTCCGAGGGCGGGTTCCGGCAGGCGGCCCTTTCGTGCTCCGACGTGGACGTGTCGGGCGACCGCGTCAGCTTCACGTTGTCCCGGGGCTCCTTTGCGACCATAGCGCTCCGGGAGGTCATCAAGCCCCGGGATCCGGTGGCCGCCGGGTTCTAGCGGCATGCGCGGCGTATGAGGAGGCCGGCTATTATGGCGGCGGCCCCGGCGGCGACCAGCCACACGCCGTACTGGATCCAGTCGGGGCTGTTGTACATGAACGACTGCTCCGGGCCCACCACTCCCCTGCCCTGCATGTGGAATATGATACCCGCCGCGGCCAGCACGCCGCCGGCCAGTGTAACGCCCCGCCACATCATCATTATATCGTGTACATCGTCGCAAATAAAGCGGTGTCGCCGCGCCTAGCGGCCGGTGTCCACGTATACGCCGGACACGGGGGTGTTTATGCGGTCGAGGTACTTTTCGCAGCCTTCGGGCTCAAAGTCGGCGGCCTTGCACTCGTTGAAGTGGGCGGTGTTTGCGCGCTGTATGTTGTCGCCGAACAGGACGTCCTCGCCTATGGCCACGCCCAGCAGTCCTATCGCCGCCAGGGACGCGGCCACCACTATCATGGAATAGCCCACCTTGGCGTAGTTGCGTTCGGGTTTCACTGCGGTGGCGCGCCACGCTTCGGGATTTATGCCTTGTGGATTGCCATGTGGCCTGGAATCCAGAAAGTTGTTCCCCCCTAGGTTCATGAGCCGCATACCCGTGGGGCGCAATATGACTTTACCGGGCGGTCTCAACGCATGAGGCGATGAAGCGCGGCATCTCCGGTCGTGTGGGATCTGGTTGTTGCTCCACCGCCGCGTATGAGCGCGACCATCGTGCAAGGACGAACGCGCCGCATATCATAATGCGCAGAGTCCCCCCGACTGTACATCTCCCGCCGGTTCGAACGCCCGTCATTCGTCGGTTATATCCGACCTCGGAGGGGGCGTCTTGCGCCCAAACGCCATTTCGGGCGTTTCCCCAACGTCCGCGTCAAGCGACATGTGCGGTCGCTCGCAGTTGTACCATTTGATGAACCGAGCTACGGGATCCGTCTCTGTGTGCGGCGGGTTGACGGGGCACACGCCCGGCGATCCGGCCACGTCGTGAAACAGGCAGAGATTGCGCTGCATCTCCCCGTACACCCGCTCCAGCTTGCCGTTGGTCTGGGGGTGGGCCACCCCGGCCAGTATGTGCCGTATGCCCAAGCCCTCCAGGCGCTCCTCAAACATTGAAACCCCCTTGGCCTTTTTTTCGGATTCGGTGGCGTAGAACTGGGAGCCGCGGTCGGACAGTATGGATGCCGGCTTGCCGTATTTGGATACGGCCTCCTCCAGCACTTCAACGGCGTGCTTGCCGGTGGCCTCGTCGAACGCGCCCCGCCCTACAATGAGGCGGGACGCGTCGTCCTGGTACGACACGAACCGGTGGCCGTCGTCCAGCCGCTTGTAGTCCGTATGCCACATGGAGTTGGAGTGCTTGCGCTCGTACCGTATCCACTTGCGGCGCGCTTGCTTCCTCTTGTGTTCCACCGCCTCGCCGTACTCCAGCAGTATGGCATGCACCACGCCCTTGGGAACGGCCGTTCCGGATCTTTTAAGGTGACCCCATATCGGGCCCGCGCCGGACTTGAGGGCGTAGCGCATATTGAGCACGGCCTACCGCTCGGCCCTGAGGGGAGGCCCCCTGGGGGACCTGCCCATGCGCGCGGGAAACACGATATTCCCCTCTGGGACGTGCTTGAACCGGGCCCACAGCTTCTGGACGTACCGCACGGTTACGTTCATGGCTTCGGCGATGATCCGGTTCTTGGTGTCCTTCCTCTTCTCCGCCGCCATGTACTCGACTTTGGACTGGCCTAGTTTTTTCATCACGCGCACCCTGCGGGTTCCAATATGACGCCACCGCTTGGAGCGCCGCGGCCGTTGAGCACCGGCGGCCTTCCGGGCGCCCGTCTGTGTGCCGTCGTACCGTCGTACCCGGACGGCATGTCAATCACGGCGCTCCCCCCTTCGTCTCTCCTACTTTTCCCCCTATGGCTGGGGGTGAACAACTTACCGGACTGCAGAGATTGCCATGCGGCCGCCATGCAGTCGTGCGGCCCCGGCGTATTCGGCATTGCCTCCGGGCGCGGCCTTGCCGTGTACGGTGTGCGGTTCCAGCCGTCATGCGCCCCCGCGCCGAAGTGCGCCCAGTCCAAACTTTTGATTCCACACCGCATGTTTTTCGCGATAGCCGCCGTCGGGCGCCCAAGACGTCATGGCTAGTGGTGCGCAAAGAATTAAGAACGGACCGGCATCATATGGGCCGTGGGTGTTTCAAAGGCTTATCTCGACTCTTCGTACCTGCTCTCCCTGATCAAGGGTGAGCCTGGGGCGCGCGAGGTGGAGCGCATGTTGTACAGGCTTCGATCCAGCGCCTTTGACGTCTTCGTGCCACACACGGTTCTGGGGGAGATATGCGGGGTCATATACCGCGACTTTGGGTCCGACCGGGACAGGCGGGACAAGATGGCAACGCTGGTGGACACTATGACCTCCAACAAGATCCCGTGGGAGAACGTAAAGCCCGCCAGCAAGGGCGCGTTCGGTATAATGGTTGCACTCTGGAGGAGATGAACCGCTCCAAGAGGGGGCGGCCGTACAAATACTCGGATCTGTTGATGGCCGGCATCGCCTACCTCCGGTACATGATCGGCAAGGGTACGCGCATAACGGAAGGGGCGGTGGACAAGATGCTGGGCGAGGGGGTCAAGGGCCCCGACCACGTGACCATATGGAGGCGCACCTGCGCCCAAGCCGTATCCATAGAGGGAAACCGCATCACCGTAGAGACCACCGACGGCAAGACGCACGTTCTGCTGGCCGACTCTACCGGCATAACCACCACCGGCAAGGGCAGGTGGATCGAGATCAAGTGGAAGGTGAAGTGCAACTTCATCAAGCTCCACATACTGGCCGAAGAGGAGTCCCGGAATATACTGGCGTTCCGCGTCACCGACAGGAGCGGGGGCGACGCCAAGAACCTGCCGGGCATGTTGGACGAGGCCCTGAACAAGCTGGGCGTGCCGCCGGGGGACCGCAGCGAAGAGCCGGCGGCGTCCGTGGAGGTGGAGAGCGCCCCGGCCGAAGAGAACACCGTGGAGATGATAACCGATTACGTGTGCGACTGCGGCTGCCGCCGGCCCATACTCAGGGAACGGCGCACCGCCAAGGTGGAGAGGCCTCCTGTGGCAATGCTGCGCGCCGACGGCGGGTAATATACCCGCGAGGCATTCTCCCACTGCAGGAAGCGCGGCGTGCGCACCACCATACGCGTGCGAATAGACGCCAACTGCAAGGCCGACGGCAAGGACAGGGCCCGGTCGGAGGCCGTCCTGGACCAGCTGGGCGGCGGGCGCGCCGCCATTCAGTTCGCCAAGATGGGAAAGGAGGAACGCAAGAAGCATCAGAAGGCGTGGAAGGCCAGGGTCAAGTACAACAGCCGGTGGATCATAGAGATCATAATATCCTCGTTCAAGAGGCTGCTGGGCGAGGCCCTCAGGTCCGTGAAGCCCGAATACATCATGATAGAGCTCGCCACCAAGATAGCGGTATACAACAAGACCCGGAACGTCATGCGGGAGGCGGTGTGGTGATGCAAAGACCGTAAGGGGGGGGGGGGGGGGGGGGGGGGGGACCGCGACGCGCGTCACCGAGGACGGCCGGGCCGTCCAAGTCGCGTCAGGTCGCGATTTATGAAACGCTGTCACGCCACCGACACACTGATACTGTCCCAAGTCTTGTCAGATCCTGACTCCAAGTTCTTCTTCACCACAGACCACATCATGCTTGAAAATGCTGCTATTACAGATCTGGAGAGGGCCATGCGCAGCGAAGGGAAGCGCCGCGTGGCCCTCAAGATATCAGAACGATTCTAGAACCGATATCCGGTCAGGCGCAAACCGTGACCAAGCCGTGCTTCTCCAAGTCCCTCAGAACGCCGTCAACGAACTCTCGGTCAAACATGAATTTGATGCGGTAAACTTTCTCCATCATGGCGGTGCGCTCCCCTACATTCCCATTTATGCGCACTATCGTGGCCGCAATCTCCAACCAATCCGGATCGTTGCGGACCGCCTTCAGAAAGTCGTCCTTCCTGAACTCGTCGGGCGTGGTCGGCTCATATTTGCCGTATATTCCATTACGCGCCAGCGCCTCGTAGTCGGCTCCAAGCTTGTTCGAGTACGGCCCGTACAGGTATATGGAGTGCCGGTAGGGAAACGGCATTCCGAAGCGCTTTGCCAGGAACGCGTATTTTTGCAGTTTCAGCCTATTGATGAAATGCTCTTCCCCGTCGCCAAGTATGTCAAGCTTCACCAAGCCCTGGCCCTCCAAGAACTTGACGAATCCCCCCAGATTTGGGTCCATGCAGCAAATACGCACTCCGACAATTTCAACATTGCGCTGACATGCACCGTTCGGGCGGCAGCCGCCTTGCTTTTGGGCGCGGGCCGCATAGGCCAAATCCCCGGGGCGTCTTTGCCGTGTGCGGGGACACGATTCCTGGTGTCATGCGCCCTCATGCCGAAGTGCGCCCGGTCCAAACTTTCGATTCCACACCGCATGTTTTTCGCGATAGCCGCCGCCGGGCGCCCAAGACGTCATGGCTAGTGGTGCGCAAAGAATTAAGAACGGACCTGCATCATATGGGCATTGGGTGTTTCAAAGGCTTATCTCGACTCTTCGTGCCTGCTCTAACCGATCAAGGGTGAGGGCGGGGCGCGCGAGTGGAGCGTATGCTGTACGGGCTTCGGTCCAGCGCCTTTGGCGTCTTCGTGCCGTACACGGTTCTGGGGGGGGGGGTATGCGGGGCCATATACCGGCATTTGCACGCGACAGGGCATGTCGCCGAGCGCGTGGAGGCGCCTTGCCAGTAGGGCGGACTAGAGGTAACGATATCGCCTCGGCCGGGCGCTTTGGACTTGGTTCGGCGGCGGGACTGCCCGCGCCACTCGCCAAACCGGACCGGGGAGATCCCAAAGTGGTGTACGCCGAACCCGGGTCACCGCGCCTGTCCGGGTGGGTTGGCCAACGCGACCCGGCCGGGACCGGCGGCATTCCGTGCATGGATTTCCCGCCGCGCTATATAGTTCGCCACGGCTCCCCATTGCGCCTAACAGGACGCTGGGGGCGCACCGCCGCCGGGGGCCCGGCGGCGGATGCGTGGACGTTCTAGAGGGCTCCGGGCAATTTGGAGAACCTGAGTCATGCCGTACAGGTTGGGCCGCCCCCGGCCCGGGGGGCATCCCGGGCGGCGCGCGGCGTTTTCAGGCGGCGTGATGCATTGTTTATCGTTGGTGATTATCATTGTACCCGGGCCAAATCTGTTAAAATAAATATAATATTTATCTAAAAAAACCGCGATACATACGTGCAAAATCCATAAGCAGCTCACGCATTACAATAAAATAGCCATGCGGCCAAACGTCCTATTTATGAGCGTCAGTGCCGAATTTACATCATGGCACAAATGCCGGCACTCATACCCAAGGAGGTAGAGATCCAGAGACTCAAGAAGATCTGGCTCATCGTTATCGCCATGGGTTCGACAGCCGCGTCCGTCGAGGTGGACAACTTCGTCGACGGTTCGCTGCACCAGACGTCTATACGCGACAGCGCCTTTACTCCCGCCCACTGGTGGCTCTACAGCCACTTTGTAGCACTGCCACTGGGCTGGGGTGCGGCGGCAATATACGACCGCAGGGTACCCGTACTCCGCGGCCCCAACAACTCGATGAACACGGGCCTGAAGATGACCATCTTGGGTTATCTGGCGACCATGTTCACCATCGGGGTCAACGAGATGTGGCACTTTTGGTTCGTCGAGGAGATCTTTGCCGTGCCCAACCACTGGATGTTCAACATGGGCGTCGTGGTGGCCTTCATGGGCGCGTTGGCCTACGTGGTCAGGGTGTACGCCCGCCTCGTGGAGCTCGGAGCGGAGACCCCCGGCGAGAACCCGTACGTTGCCGAGATGTACAAGATGGCCCTTGAGGGCAAGCTGTACAGCAGGGCGATTCCCTAGGGAAGCGTTTTTCTTTTCTTTTGGTTTTGCATGTGCGTGGGCATGATCCCCTTCGTTACAGGGTCCGGGATGCTGATTGGGCGTTGGAGGGAGCGCCGCACGGCTCCACGCGTGTGCGCTTTGCCCGGCAGGCGACGCTGCCGCATCCGCGGCCCGCGGCAGTGTTGTGCGGGGTTGTACGCGCGGCTCGGCGTCCGGGCGAAACCGCTTGGCCTGGACGGCGCGTTTTGGCGTGTGCCCTGCGGTGTTTTCCGGCGGAACGCACCGGAAATGGATGCGCACGCTACCGGTTGCGGCCACGACTGTGAACGGTGTACCTAGGCCGCAAACGCGACTGTATCCATTTGTGCAGGTATTAATAGTAGTCAGGATAGTCCGGGTCGTACGGCATGACCATCGCTGAGCCAACCATAAAGCTGCTCTGGGGGCATAGCGGCAATCGGTGCTCCAACCCCGAGTGTCGTCCACGTCTGATTGAGGAGCCGACCGACTCTGATCCCCATGCAATCATAGGTGAGATGGCGCACATTGCCGGACAGAGGCCAACCTCTGCAAGATACGATGCGACAGTGCCTGACGAGGATAGGGACCAATATGACAACCTGATCCTGCTGTGTCCCACATGCCATACCAAAATCGACAGACGACCTAACAAATATACCCCCAAGGCGCTGCGGCAAATGAAGCAGGACCACGTAACGTGGGTTGAGCGTCGATTGAAGCGTAAGATACAAGATGTGACGTTTGTTGAACTCGAATCGGTCATGAAATACATAATGTCGGGCCAAGCTGCGGACAATACATCGTTTGGCTTGGTTGCCCCCGCAGCCAAGATACGCAAGAATAGCCTGTCAGCAAAAATTGCGGGACTGATCAAGACGGGCATGTCCAGAGTTGGAGAAGTGACGGGATATTTGGACCGGCATCCTGATGTGCAGTTTGGCGCTAGGTTGAACGCGGGGTTTGTTGATGAATACACCCGACAAAAACAAGGGGGACTTTCAGGCGATGCTCTCTTTATGTCGTTGTGGAAGTATACGGCGGGCGAACGTGTTTAGGTGTTTTGAGCGTCGATCTGGCATCCACCGACCGCCGAGATTACGCTAATTTCGTTACTCCTGTAAATGATGTCATGCTGAGATTTGTAAAAATAGATGTTGGCTCAATCCACATAACGAAATTACCGTGAGTTAGAATTGTTGTCTGCATAAGCAAAAAATTATATTTACGTTAATTTCAAAGTTACAAGATGGCTAAAAACCACAAAGAGTACGCCGCAGACGGTCGTCAGTTTGAAACTGTAGAGGAAGAAAATCGATACCTGAAAAAAAGATGCGCGGCTGCTCTGAAAGCAAATTCAAAAGAACGTAAGGCCAACGCCAAGTTGAGACGTGACCTTGCCAAAAAGAACGAGACCATTGCCAAAAAGAACGAGACCATTGCCAAAAAGAACGAGACCATTGCCGGGTTGAAACGTGACCTTGCATTGGCAAAAAAGAACAACAAGAAGCTGAAATCTACAATTAAAGGGCTCAACAAATACATAGATTTGCTGAAACGTGAACTTGCCAGGAAGAGTGTTGCCCTAAAGAAGATAATCAAAATACTGGACATGGTTGACGGCGCGCATGCCCCCACGTCAAAGCAGATTATGAAAGAAATGAGAAAAGACAAGGCCGCAGAAGACAAAAAACGAACGGCTGACCGTCCCGGCCCAAAGGACGGACACAAGGGAATGACCGACACGCGGCCCGCCACACATTCGGTTACGGCCAGGTTGCCGCCGTGCAAAAATTGCGGTTGCAGGTGGGCAGAGATCACCAAGGTTACTGATGGCTTTGTCACGGACGTTGAGAGGGTGGTGTACACAAAAACGCTCATGAAACACGTTGAAGGCTCATGTTACGCATGCGGCAAGCATGTGGGGGGGAAATTCCGGGCAAAAGACGTGAAAGAGTACGGGGATGGAAGCAACGCGGCCGACGGGGACGGCGGCGTGGTTCTGATAAAGCATCCTGATAATGAAAAATTCGGCGTGGGGGACGTCGTTAGGACCACGGGCGGGGACGGCGGCCAGGTTCAGGTGGCGCGTACCGAGGACGGGGCGCCCGAGGATGCCGAACGCGGGGTGTTCGTTGACGTGGGCGGCGGCCAGGTTCAGGTGGCGCGTACCGAGGACGGGGCGCCCGAGGATGCCGAACGCGGGGTGTTCGTTGACGTGGGCGGCGGCCAGGTTCAGGTGGCGCGTACCGAGGACGGGGCGCCCGAGGAGGGGGACGTCGTTGAATGTACTGATCTGGACGGCGACGAGTTGCTGGACGTTCCGGAGAGCGGCAATCTGGGATTTGCCCTATTGCACGAGATATTGCTCCAGTGGCGCCACAGGGGGGTGATTCGGGCCATCGTGGACATACTGTTAAGGTTGCACAATTTGCGCCTGTCAACGGCCACCGTGTGGTTCGCCCTGCGGAGGATGGCCGTGGCGCTGACGCCAAAATACGACGAGATACTGGAACGCATACTGCGGTCCCCGTACGTGCACGTCGACGAGACGTCGTTCTACGTGGGAAAGGAGCGAAAATGGGTCTGGTTCGTCGGGACGCGGGAATTCTCATACTACTTCGTGTCCACGCGCAAGACGGCCCCGATAAAGGAGATTCTAAAGAACTACGAGGGCATATTGATAGTGGACGGATACCACACGTCCAAGCTGCTCGATCCGGAAAGGGTGCAGCGCTGCACGGCCCACATGGACCGCGACTTCAAGAGATGGGCCAAGAAGGAGGAGATGTTGACGCCGCACTTGCGCCGGGTGCGAAACTTTTGCGCCGCGGGCAGGACCATAATCCACGAGGCCCGCGAGGCAAAGAAGGCGGGCCTGGGGCCGGAAAAATACGGGGAGATGTGCAACAAGATGTACGCCCTGATCAAGTATTACAAGAGGTACCCCGAGATGGCCGGCATTGTGAACAAGGTGTCCAACGCGATGCCCAGCCTGTTTACGTTCATGAATTACTCGTTCGTCGACTCAACCAACAACCTGGCCGAGCGCGGGATGCGCGAGGTGGTAAAGCACCGCGCCGTAAAGTCGCTCTTGCGCACCATGGAGGGGGCGGGAGTGTTCGCCGTACTGCTGACCATCCTTATGACAAACCCGGACAAGGACCTGGTGAAACTGCTCAAAAAATACCTCGGCCGGCACGGAAAAAAGGACGGCAAGTCGTCCAGTTTGGGGTACGGCTAGTCGCCGCGCGCCGCTGCAAACCGGGGCCACGCCACATGCCGTGCGCCGCATCGGGACGGCGCATGCCTTTACGCGTAAAAACCGCCGGGCATACGCGCATTCGACCACGTCTGGGAATAATTTTCAGATTTTAAATCGGCGCAAACGCGAGGCGTTTTGGGCGTCGGATCCACGCTCAAAAAACACCTAAACACGTTCCGGCGGGCTCTGGCGCCGAAGAACTTAGGCGTGCCGCCGGACTGACGGTGTTGGCGTACCTGTTTGAGGCATGCGAGGTGTTTGAGAAGTGATACTGCCCAACAAACACGTAAAAATATCCAGGTGCATTCTGGCTGCGGGGGCAATATTGCTGGAAGAGCTAAGAGAGGAGCGTACCGTCTCGTCTCTCTGGGAAAGCGTACGAGACAAGCCCGAGATACAGACGTTTGGAAGGTTTGTACTGAGCCTTGACCTGCTCTTTGTTCTGGAACTCGTGGGATATGACGAGCAGGGTTTGTTGGGAGTGTCCGGCAGATGATTCATTCTGTTGCTGCGGACCAGCAGTCGTTTAACGGAATAAAATTCAAACCAGGGCTAAACGTGGTCTTGGCGACCAGAACTAAAGATTCTGACAGGAAAGATTCCCGGAACGGTCTGGGAAAGTCTACACTGCTGGATATCTTGCACTTTTGCCTAGGGGGGCGAAGATCCGGAGTGTTGGCTAATGCCGTGCTTGACGATTGGACATTCAGCGTTGAGCTGGACATTGCTGATCGTACATATTTGGCTACTCGGTCACTCTTACAAAAAAATCAAGTGCTCGTTAACGGCGACGTTAGCGGTTGGCCCGGTTCGCTACCTGGCACTCTTGATGATAATCACCTGCTTTCTAACAAGAAGTGGACAAACGCTCTGGGGTATCTGATGTATGGCATAGATCCCCGTTGGGATGAAACGTACAGTCCTACGTTCCGAAGCTTAGTGTCGTATTTTGCGCGGAGACATACTCGGGGGGGCTACCTTTGTTCCTTTGAACACTATCACCACCAGCCCCGATGGAACGTTCAGGTAAGCACCTCGTACTTGCTTGACCTGGACTGGAAGATTGCTTCGCAGCAACAGGTCATGAAGGACAGCCAAAACGAATTAAAAGCATTTCAGAAGGCAATCACATCAGACGCCGTCGGCGACATCTTCAGAAGCGAGGCGGATCTGGAAGCTGTTAGGATCCGACTTGCCGATGAGGTCGAAGAAGAGGCAAATATGCTGTCTGACTTTAGAGTGCTTGAGACATACAAGACTTTGGAAGATGACGCTGACCGGCTTACTGGTGATATGCACGAATTAATTGACCAAAACACGATCGACCGACGGCTACATGAGCACTACCTGTCCAGCATTCAGGAAGAGGAGGACACAGATCCCGAACAGATATCTAGGATATATGATGAAGCGGGTTTACTGTTTCCTGCCGTTGTATCAAAAAGACTTGCGGACGTGCAGCGGTTTCACAAGACTATAGTTCACAATCGACGGGCGTTTCTAAAAAGTGAGATGGCCGGACTGGTGGATGCCATGCACAAAAGAGAGCAGGATATCAGGGAGATAGACCGTAAAAAATCCAAGATAATGCACACACTAAAGACACACGGCGCACTTGACGAGTTCGTCAGACTTCAAGAGGGACATCAATCTAGTGTGGCGAAGTTGGAAGATATACTCCGCCGCCTAAAGATGCTCAGGGATGCCAAGGACAAACTGCGCTCGTTGCAGTTTGAGTCTACCGCGCTTCAACAAAGACTGGAGCTGGATCTAATGGAAAGGGAAGTCCAGAAAAAGGAGGCCATAACGACGTTCAACTCTTACTCCAAAAGCCTCTACAATCGGCCGGGCACATTATCCATCGGCCCAGACAGTTCTGGATATGAGTTTGACGTAAAGATAGAGCGTTCCAGCAGCAGCGGGTACGAAAAGATGAAGATATTTTGCTACGACCTCACACTTGCCAGACTCTGGGCGCGCAAGCGTACCTCTCCGGGATTCTTAGTGCACGACAGCGCCATATTTGCAGACGTGGACGAGCGGCAAGTCGCGCACGCCCTTCGGCTGGCCGACACCGAATCTCAAAAACACAGGTACCAGTACATATGCATGATGAACTCCGACTCGGTTCCGCTAAACGACATGGGCCGGGACTTTGACTTTGAATCTCACGTGGTGGCCGAGTTCACCGACGCGACCCCGGACGGCGGCCTTCTGGGCATTAGATTCTAGCGGCGTGCCGGGCGGGCGCGGCGATACGCCGGCCGTGCGACGCCCCCAATGCGGCGGTCGGGTCTGCTCCGAACGGCCGCGCCCGCCCCGCCCCGGCTGGCCAGCCACATGCGCAAGAGCCGCCGACCGCAAGAGAAAAATGCGGGCAGCGCGGGCGCACCACGCTTGACAATCCAGATACTGCACTACGAGTTTTTGGGGTCCCGTGCCCATGTCTGAGTGGGGGCCTCCCATGGAGAAGGTGGTGTACGTCGTGCTGGCCCGCGACGGGGACCGGTTCCACCTGGTGTATGCGGACGTGTGTGAGTCCACAAACGACAAGTCGTTCTTCGTGTCCAACGACTCGTTCAAGTGCTGGCTGCGGCGGGCCGGATCCGAGGGTGGACTGTACCTGGCGATACTGCCCATGTTCGAGTCCGACCCCCAGAACAGGCGGTTCGTGCTGGACCGCATACTGCATTCCGTAAAGCCGCCCTGCAACGGTTCGCCCTGACGCCCCCGCGTATAGCACACGGCGTTTTGCAGCCGCCTGGGGAGGGCCGCGCCGGCGCCGCTCGTTCGGCGGGACGGGCCTTGCCCGGGCCATGCGCGGCATGATTTGGCGCCGCTTTCGCGCCGGACGGGCCGCGCCCGGCTGCGGCCGGTACGGGGCGAAACGGGAGCGGGGGGCGCATGCGGCGGACCGCTGGCCCTGCAGGGGCGCGCTGCGGAGAGGCGGCCGCCCGCACGCCACCCGAGCTTGCCGTTCCCGCCGCGCCAGAACGCGGGGGGCGCCAACGCCCCGAGGGGCCGCGTTACGCGGCTGAGCGCAGCAATATCGGCGCCCGGACGGGCGGCGCGGACGCAACACGGAATCTTGGCATCCCGTTCGCGCGCATGCGGGGCGCAAGAGCCAGCACCTTTGTAGGTGGCCGGGTGGAGTTTTGAAAAGTGTACCAATAGTTTTATACCACGCTTATCTCCCATTATACGATGGATTGCAACAGGCAGGCAATCTTTGAAGGAAGCCTCCACGGAAATTGGCGGGCCCCTTTATACGTCGCGCGTGATTGCCGTATATGTTCGCAAAACGACAAGATCGAGACTTGCTGTAAATACGGATCATGCCCCATGCGGGGTACTTTGGTACCGAACCGATGTCTCCAACGGTGTGTGTTAGATATGATGCTGCACGGTGGGGCGCTGCGCTTTGAAGGCGCGGGCATCCGCGGAAGATTCCGGCGCCATCCGGCTCCGTCTTGGGGGCGGGCCGAGTGCGCGCGCAGTTGACTCAAGACGCGCCGAACGGCAATCCGGCGGCGCCCCGGGGAGTCCCCGACACCCCGCTGCGCGGTTTTGGCGCGCAGCATCGCGGTGGGGGGGGGGGGCGTTGGCGTGCGCGTAGATTTTGGAGATGCGGCGCGGTTTTGGCCGCGCAGCCGTTCGGGGAGGTCCGCGTAGCCCATGGCTGCCTCTCGCCTGCCGCTGGTCCTGCTTGCCGTTGCGGGCTCGGTGCTCGGGCTCCACTGCTTGGACGCGCACGCCTCTGAAGCGGACGCCGTGCTGCACGCCGCCGCTTCAGAATGGCGGACGGCTGGCTGGCCGGCGACTTTTCACGGCGCGGGGTCGATTTGGCCATGGACGGGCGGGGCGGATCCGCGTCTGGGCGCGATGCCCTTGGCAGAGGACGAGGAACTGCCCTCGGCGCAATCTACCGACGGCATTCCCGGCGCGCCATCAAGCCCGTCATCGTCCTCGGCGACGCATATGTCAATACGCCTCACGTGGCAGCCGGCCCCCGGCGACACTCCAACCGGCTACACACTGCAACGCTACGGCGCGGACGGGTGGTCCAACGTCACCGACACCACCTTGTCGTCGTACAACGACACGGGCCTCTCGCCGGACACCGCGTATACGTACCGCGTCGCGGCGACAAACCAGCACGGCGCCGGGCCGTATTCTCAGAACGGCACCGTGTCCACCCTGCCCGTCCCTATACCCCCCTCGCCTCCGGCTGCACCCTCGGCGCTGACCAACTCTTCGGCCACGCACGAATCAATACACCTCACCTGGCAGCCGGCCCCCGGCGACACTCCAACCGGCTATACCCTTCAGCGCTACGGCTCGGACGGGTGGTCCACCATATCCAATGGCACTGCTGCATCCTACAACGACACGGGCCTCTCGCCGGACACCGCGTATACGTACCGCGTCGCGGCGACAAACCAGCACGGCGCCGGGCCGTATTCTCAGAACGGCACCGTATCCACCCTGCCCGTCCCTATACCCCCCTCGCCTCCGGCTGCACCCTCGGCGCTGACCAACTCTTCGGCCACGCACGAATCAATACACCTCACCTGGCAGCCGGCCCCCGGCGACACTCCAACCGGCTATACCCTTCAGCGCTACGGCTCGGACGGGTGGTCCACCATATCCAATGGCACTGCTGCATCCTACAACGACACGGGCCTCTCGCCGGACACCGCGTATACGTACCGCGTCGCGGCGACAAACCAGCACGGCGCCGGGCCGTATTCTCAGAACGGCACCGTATCCACCCTGCCCGTCCCTATACCCCCCTCGCCCCCGGCGGCCCCTTCCCCGCCGACAAACTCTTCGGCCACGCACGAATCAATACAACTCGCGTGGCAGCCGGCCCCCGGCGACACTCCAACCGGCTATACCCTTCAGCGACTCAACGCGTCGGGCTGGCTGACCGTATCCAACACCACCGCATCCTCGTACAACGACACGGGCCTCTCGCCGGACACCGCGTATACGTACCGCGTCGCGGCGACAAACCAGCACGGCGCCGGGCCGTATTCTCAGAACGGCACCGTATCCACCCTGCCCGTCCCTATACCCCCCTCGCCCCCGGCTGCACCCTCGGCGCTGACCAACTCTTCGGCCACGCACGAATCAATACAACTCGCGTGGCAGCCGGCCCCCGGCGACACTCCAACCGGCTATACCCTTCAGCGCTACGGCTCGGACGGGTGGTCCACCATATCCAATGGCACTGCTGCATCCTACAACGACACGGGCCTCTCGCCGGACACCGCGTATACGTACCGCGTCGCGGCGACAAACCAGCACGGCGCCGGGCCGTATTCTCAGAACGGCACCGTGTCCACCCTGCCCGTCCCTATACCCCCCTCGCCCCCGGCGGCCCCTTCCCCGCCGACCAACTCTTCGGCCACGCACGAATCAATACAACTCGCGTGGCAGCCGGCCCCCGGCGACATTCCGACCGGCTACACACTGCAGCGCCTCAACGCGTCGGGCTGGCTGACCGTATCCAACACCACCGCATCCTCGTACAACGACACGGGGCTCTCGCCCAACTCTACATACACGTACCGCGTCGCGGCGACAAACCAGCACGGCGCCGGGCCGTATTCTCAGAACGGCACCGTGTCCACCCTGCCCGTCCCTATACCCCCCTCGCCCCCGGCGGCCCCTTCCCCGCCGACCAACTCTTCGGCCACGCACGAATCAATACAACTCGCGTGGCAGCCGGCCCCCGGCGACATTCCGACCGGCTACACACTGCAGCGCCTCAACGCGTCGGGCTGGCTGACCGTATCCAACACCACCGCATCCTCGTACAACGACACGGGGCTCTCGCCCAACTCTACATACACGTACCGCGTCGCGGCGACAAACCAGCACGGCGCCGGGCCGTATTCTCAGAACGGCACCGTGTCCACCCTGCCCGTCCCTATGCCCCCCTCGCCCCCGGCGGCCCCTTCCCCGCCGACCAACTCTTCGGCCACGCACGAATCAATACAACTCGCGTGGCAGCCGGCCCCCGGCGACATTCCGACCGGCTACACACTGCAGCGCCTCAACGCGTCGGGCTGGCTGACCGTATCCAACACCACCGCATCCTCGTACAACGACACGGGCCTCTCGCCGGACACCGCGTATACGTACCGCGTCGCGGCGACAAACCAGCACGGCGCCGGGCCGTATTCTCAGAACGGCACCGTGTCCACCCTGCCCGTCCCTATGCCCCCCTCGCCCCCGGCGGCCCCTTCCCCGCCGACCAACTCTTCGGCCACGCACGAATCAATACAACTCGCGTGGCAGCCGGCCCCCGGCGACATTCCGACCGGCTACACCCTTCAGCGCCTCAACGCGTCGGGCTGGCTGACCGTATCCAACACCACCGCATCCTCGTACAACGACACGGGACTCTCGCCGGACACCGCGTATACGTACCGCGTCGCGGCGACAAACCAGCACGGCGCCGGGCCGTATTCTCAGAACGGCACCGTGTCCACCCTGCCCGTCCCTATACCCCCCTCGCCCCCGGCGGCCCCTTCCCCGCCGACCAACTCTTCGGCCACGCACGAATCAATACAACTCGCGTGGCAGCCGGCCCCCGGCGACATTCCGACCGGCTACACCCTTCAGCGCCTCAACGCGTCGGGCTGGCTGACCGTATCCAACACCACCGCATCCTCGTACAACGACACGGGCCTCTCGCCGGACACCGCGTATACGTACCGCGTCGCGGCGACAAACCAGCACGGCGCCGGGCCGTATTCTCAGAACGGCACCGTGTCCACCCTGCCCGTCCCTATACCCCCCTCGCCCCCGGCGGCCCCTTCCCCGCCGACCAACTCTTCGGCCACGCACGAATCAATACAACTCGCGTGGCAGCCGGCCCCCGGCGACATTCCGACCGGCTACACCCTTCAGCGCCTCAACGCGTCGGGCTGGCTGACCGTATCCAACACCACCGCATCCTCGTACAACGACACGGGGCTCTCGCCGGACACCGCGTATACGTACCGCGTCGCGGCGACAAACCAGCACGGCGCCGGGCCGTATTCTCAGAACGGCACCGTGTCCACCCTGCCCGTCCCTATACCCCCCTCGCCCCCGGCGGCCCCTTCCCCGCCGACCAACTCTTCGGCCACGCACGAATCAATACAACTCGCGTGGCAGCCGGCCCCCGGCGACATTCCGACCGGCTACACCCTTCAGCGCCTCAACGCGTCGGGCTGGCTGACCGTATCCAACACCACCGCATCCTCGTACAACGACACGGGGCTCTCGCCCAACTCTACATACACGTACCGCGTCGCGGCGACAAACCAGCACGGCGCCGGGCCGTATTCTCAGAACGGCACCGTGTCCACCCTGCCCGTCCCTATACCCCCCTCGCCCCCGGCGGCCCCTTCCCCGCCGACCAACTCCTCGGCCACGCACGAATCAATACAACTCGCGTGGCAGCCGGCCCCCGGCGACATTCCGACCGGCTACACACTGCAGCGCCTCAACGCGTCGGGCTGGCTGACCGTATCCAACACCACCGCATCCTCGTACAACGACACGGGGCTCTCGCCCAACTCTACATACACGTACCGCGTCGCGGCGACAAACCAGCACGGCGCCGGGCCGTATTCTCAGAACGGCACCGCCTCCACCGCCGCATTTAACTTGGACGTCCCGGACACCGGGCCGGTGGCGTCTGCCGCGTCGGCATCTTCATCCAACAGCGGCGACTTCATCACCGTGTGGCGCACCACGCAATCCAACGAGAGCATAACCATACCCGGCACGGGGTCGTACACCGTGGTCTGGGGCGACGGGAACACGACCTCCGAGACGGGCGCCGCCACGCACCAATACGCCTCGGCCGGCGACCACACCGTCTCCATATCCGGCGACATAACGGCAATACGCCTATCGTCGGATCGCGAAAACGCCGCCAAGCTGCGGGAAATAAGGCAGTGGGGCACGGCGGAGTGGACGTCAATGTCCAACGCGTTTAACGGCGCGTCTAACGTGGCGTACACGGCCTCGGACGCGCCCGACCTGTCCCGGGTTAGCAATGTGGGATATATGTTCGGGGGATCCTCCATCAACGGCAACCTCTCCTCGTGGAACGTCTCCCAGGTGGAATACATGACCTACATGTTCAGGGGAGCCGCCTCCTTCAACGGAGACGTCTCCTCGTGGAACACGTCTTCGGCGACGAACATGGAGGGCATGTTCTACGATGCCCGCTCCTTCACCGGGGACGTCTCCGCGTGGGACGTCTCGGATGTAACCAACATGGCGTACATGTTCTCAGGCGCGTCCAAACTCAACGGCAACCTGTCAAACTGGAACGTCTCTTCCGTGACCGACATGACCGGCATGTTCTCCGGCGCCTCCAAATTCAACGGGGACATATCCTCCTGGAACGTCTCCTCTGCGACCAGCATGCGCAACATGTTCCAACATGCCAACGATTTCAACCAAAACCTGGGGCCCTGGTACATCGTCCTTGACAACAACGGCATACGAAACGGCAGCCTTACAATCGGCAACATCAGCGCGCAGAACTCCTTCTTGGCCGGCCAAAACCCCGAATACTCCCTGGCCGGAAGCGACTTTAACAATTCCAAGTTTACCATAACAAACGGCATACTCAGCATAAAACCGGGCAACGACCTCAGGCAAGACTACACCGTAAAAATCGGCGCCGCGGGGACCCTCTTCGGCTCGGCCAACTCCGCGCAGGTCACAATTTTCGGCGACGCCGAAAAGCCGAACGTCCGGTCGGCCGTCTTCGCCGACGGCCGCCTCGTCATACAACTCGACGAGATGCTCAACTCCACGGTACACAAGTCCAAGATACACCTGCGGGATTCCGGCCAGTCTTCGGGAGGCGTGACCCCGGGCGCCGGGGACAACGTCACGGTGTCCGGATCCGCCGTGACCATATCGTTTGCGGCGGCGCAGCGGGCCGCAATCGAAAGCCTTTCCACACTACAGCTGGACATCGACGCCGACGCCCTGTTCGACGCGGCGGGCAACGGCATCGCCGAATCCAGCGACGAGGAGGTGGTGGTCCCCACGTTCGTCACGGCGTGGCGCACCACGCAACCCGGCGAGTCCATAACCATACCCGGCGCGGGGTCGTACACCGTGGTCTGGGGCGACGGGGCCATAACCTCCGAGACGGGCGCCGCCACGCACCAATACGCCTCGGCCGGCAACCACACCGTCCACATATCCGGGGGACTGACCGCCCTGCGGCTGTCCGGAGACGCCGCCAACGCCGCCAAGCTGCAGCGGCTGGACAGCTGGGGCGATCCGGAGTGGGCCTCAATGGGGGGAATGTTTGCCAACGCGACGAACATGCTGTACGCCGCGTCGGACAGCCCCGACCTGCGGATGGTGGGCAACATGAGCCACGCGTTCTTCGGCGCGGACAAGTTCAACGGGGACCTGTCCTCCTGGAACGTCTCCGCCGTTACGGACATGTCTGGCATGTTCGCCGGCGCCTCCTCATTCAACGGTGACGTATCATCGTGGGACGTGTCAGGCGTGACGGACATGTCTGGCATGTTCGCCGGCGCCTCCTCATTCAACGGGGACATATCATCGTGGGACGTGTCAGGCGTGACGGACATGTCTGGCATGTTCGCCGGCGCCTCCTCATTCAACGGTGACGTATCATCGTGGGACGTGTCAGGCGTGACGGACATGTCGGGCATGTTCCGCAATGCGTCCGCGTTCAGCCAGAATCTGGGCGTCTGGTACATAGCGCTGGACAACAACATAGTGCAGGACGGCTCCCTGGCCGTGGCCAACATAACGGCGCAAAACTCGTTCCTGGACGGCCAAAACCCCTCGTACTCGCTGGTCTCCGGCAGCGGCGACGCCCACAACTCCAACTTTACCATAACCGGCGGCAAACTGTACATAAACTCCGGATACAACGCCTCCCAGCCCATATACGACGTCAGAATCGGGGCCGCGGGAAGCGTGTTCGGCTCGGGCAACGCCCTGGCATTATACATCTACACCTCGGAGCCGACGTTCCGGTCCGCCGCATACTATACGGGAAACGGCACCATACACGTGACGTTCAAGGATCCCATAAAGTCGGTCGACGGCTCCAAGATAAGCGTAACCGACGGCGCCCACACGGCGTACCTGCCCGGCGACGCCGCCGCGTCCGGCAACACGATTACCGCCACCCTGGATGCAGCGGACCGGGCCAAGTTCTCGGGGGCCACTGCCATGACCATGAGCATCGGCGACGCCGCGGTCACCGACGACTACGGCACGGCAATCGCCGCGATGTCGAACCTGCGGGTGGCCGTGGTCGACACGATACTGCCGTACCTCCTGGGCGCCGCGTACGACGCCGGGGCCGGCACGCTGTCGGCGACGTTCAGCGAGAGCCTCAATTCCACGGTACACAAGTCCAAGATACACGTGCGGGAGTCCGGCCGGTCCTCGGGTGGCGTGACACCGGGCGCCGGGGACAACGTCACGGTGTCCGGATCCGTGCTGAACGTGACGTTCGCGCCGTCCCAGCGCGCCGCGATCGAGGCCATGGTTTCCCCGCAGCTCGACATGGGGCAGAACGCTGTATTCGACGCGGCCGGCAACGGCGTTTCCGAGTCCAACGACGCGCCCCTGCGGTTCGCGTCGTTCGTCACGGTGTGGCGCACCACGCAATCCGGCGAATCCGTAACCATACCCGGCTCGGGGTCGTACACGGTGGACTGGGGCGACGGAAGTATAACCTCCGAGACGGGCGCCGCCACGCACCAATACGCCTCGGACGGCCGCCACACCGTCTCTATATCCGGCGGCCTGACGGGGATGGACCTGTCCGGCGACTCCGCCAACGCCCTCAAGCTGGTGGAGCTGCGCCATTGGGGAAACGTGGAGTGGACGTCCATGAACCGGGCGTTTTACGGAGCGTCGAGCATGGAGTATACCGCCACCGACGCGCCCGACCTGACGCGCGTGACCGACATGGGCGAGATGTTCCGCCTCGCCTCCAAATTCAACGGCGACCTGTCCGGGTGGGACACGTCCTCGGTGACCAACATGAGCCACATGCTGTACGGCAACTACAAATTCACCGGCAACATATCGACGTGGAACGTCTCCTCGGTAACGGACATGTCCGGAATGTTCCGCTACGCCCGCGACTTCAACGGCGACCTGTCGTCCTGGGACGTCTCCTCCGTAACGGACATGCACAGGGCGTTCAACCACGCGCGCACGTTCAACGGCAACATATCGACGTGGGACGTCTCCTCGGTCACCAACATGTCCGAAGCGTTCTACAACGCCCGCGCCTTCAACGGCGACCTGTCCGGGTGGAGCGTCTCGGCCGTAACGGACATGTACAGGCTGTTCTATTCGGCGGTAAAGTTCGACGGCGACGTGTCGACGTGGGACGTCTCCTCGGCGACCAAGATGCGCTCCATGTTCGCCGGCGCCTCTTCGTTCAACGGCGACATATCCGGGTGGAACGTCTCGGCCGTGACGGACATGTCCTACATGTTCTTCAGAGCCTCTTCGTTCAACGGCGACATATCCGGGTGGAACGTCTCGGCCGTGACGGACATGTCCTACATGTTCTATTACGCGTCCAAATTCAACAGGGATTTGCCGTCGTGGAACGCGTCCTCGGCGACCGACATGGGCCTGATGTTCTACGGCGCCTCTTCGTTCAACGGCGACATATCCGGGTGGGACGTCTCGGCCGCAACCAGCATGAACTCCATGTTCGCCGGCGCCTCCAAATTCAACGGCGACATATCCGGGTGGGACGTCTCGGCCGTGACGGACATGTCCTCCATGTTCACGTCGGCGTCTTCGTTCAACGGAGACCTGTCCGGGTGGAACGTCTCCTCGGTAAAGTACATGCCCTCCATGTTCTACTACGCCTCTTCGTTCAACGGCGACATATCCGCGTGGAACGTCTCGGCGGTGACCAGCATGCGCTCCATGTTCGACTCTTCCCCGTTCAACGGCAACATATCCGGGTGGGACGTCTCCTCCGTAACTGACATGTCCTTCATGTTCTTTTACGCGCCTTCGTTCAACGGCGACATATCCTCCTGGGACGTCTCGGCGGCAACGCAGATGTCGCGCATGTTCGACGGCGCCGGCAACTTCAGCCAAAACCTGGGGCCGTGGTACGTGTCGCTGGACAGCACCGAAATACGCAACGGGACTCTGTCCGTCGCCAACATATCCGCGCAAAACCCCGTCCTGAGGGGCCACAACCCCACGTACTCCCTGGTGAGCGGCAGCAACGCCGCGGACAACTCGGAGTTTACCATAACGGGCAACGTCCTGTCGCTGCGGCAGGGGTACACGCAAAAAGCCTCCTACGACATAAGAATCGGGGTCGACGGGGGCCTCTTTGGGTCCGGCAACGCCGCGCCCGTCAGTATATCCGTCCCGACGGTCGCCTTTTCGTCGGCCTCGTACTACACCGCCAACGGCACCGTACACGTGGCGTTCACCGGCCCCGACGTAAAGTCGGTCGACGGCTCCAAGATAAGCATAACCGACGGGACGACCGCCGTGTACCTGACCGGCGCCACCTGGTCCGGCAAGCAGGCGACCGCGACCCTCAACTCCACCATCACGTCCAAGTTCGTCAACGTGACCGCGATGTCGCTGAACGTGGGGGCCGGGGCCGTCGTGGACGAGAATGACAACCACGTCCCCGCCGCGTCGAACCTGCCCGTAAGGGTGGTCGACACGGCGCCCCCGGTGCTTTTGGCCGCCGTCTACCTGCCCAACGGCACGCTGATCATGACGTTCAACGAGGACGTAAAGGCGCGCGCCGTGCAGGTGTTCCTGCGCGAGGCCGGCCAGACGTCCGGCGGCATCACCATGGGCGCGGACGACGTCGTAGAGCTGACGACCGGCCCCGTGCACCGGGTGCACTTTGAGCCCTCCCTTGAGGCGTCGACCAAGCGCGTGGCCATAGAGAAGATCGCCACGCCGCGGCTGTACCTGCCGGCGGACACGTTCTACGACCTGGCCGGCAACAACCTGACCGGCACCCGCGACTTTCCGGTGGCGTTCACGTCCTTCGTCACGGTGTGGCGCACGACATCCCCCAACGAGTCCATAACCATACCCGGCTCGGGGACGTACACGGTGAACTGGGGCGACGGGGCCTCCACCGAGGCCACCGGGCCGGCCTCCCACTCGTATTCTGCTGCGGGGGACCACACCGTCTACATATACGGCGACATCACCGGAATACAGCTCTCCGGGGACGCGTCCAACGCCGCCAAGCTACAGGAGGTGAGGCGGTGGGGGGACCAGGAGTGGACCACCATGAACGGGGCGTTCTCGGGGGCCTCGAACATGGCGTACGTGGCGACGGGCGCGCCGGACCTGTCGCGGGTGGCCGACATGGCCGAGATGTTCTACGGCGCGTCCAAATTCAACGGCAACATATCGTCCTGGAACGTCTCTTCTGTAACCGACATGCGCTCCCTGTTCTCGGGCGCCTCGTCGTTCAACGGGGACATGTCCTCTTGGGACGTATCCTCCGTTACGGACATGAGCTACACGTTCTCGGGCGCCTCGTCGTTCGACGGGGACATGTCCTCTTGGAACGTATCCTCCGTAACCGACATGTCTTCCATGTTCCGGGGCGCCTCGTCGTTCAACGGGAGCGTGTCCTCCTGGGACGTCTCGTCGGTTACGGACATGTACTCGATGTTCCGGGGCGCCTCCCAATTCGACGGCGATCTCGACGGGTGGAACGTCTCTTCCGTGACGGACATGTACTCGATGTTCCGGGGCGCCTCCCAATTCGACGGCAACATATCCTCCTGGGACGTCTCGTCGGTGACCGACGCGTCTTACATGTTCCGGGACGCCTCGTCGTTTGACGGCAACATATCATCCTGGAACGTATCCTCCGTGACCGGCATGTCTTCCATGTTCCGGGGCGCCTCGTCGTTCAACGCCGACATATCCTCCTGGGACGTATCCTCCGTGACCGGCATGTCTTCCATGTTCCGGGGCGCCTCGTCGTTCAACGCCGACATATCCTCCTGGGACGTCTCCTCCGCAGCCTACATGTACGGCATGTTCACCGGCGCTTCCTCATTCAACCAGAATTTGGGGCCGTGGTACGTGACGCTCGACAACGATGTAGTGCGGACCGGCAATTTGGCCGTCGCCAACATCACCGCGCAGAACTCGTTCCTGGACCGCCAAAACCCCTCGTACGCGCTGGCGGCCGGCGGCGGAGATGCGGACAACTCCGACTTTGAGATAAAAAACGGCGTGCTGCACATAAAGTCGGGGTACAACGCCTCCCAGCCCACATTCAATATTAGGATCGGGGCCAGCGGAACCGCCCTGTTCGGTTCAAGCAACTCCGCGCCCGTCGCAATCTCCGCCACGGCGCCGATATTCCAGTCCGCTACATACTATACGGGCAACGGGACGCTGTCCATCGCGTTCAGGGACGCGATAAAGTCGGTTGACGGATCCAAAATAAGCATAACCGACGGCACCAGCAGCGTCCGCCTGTCGGGGGATATGTCCAAATCCGGCAATACCATCAGCGCGACGCTGGGCGCCTCTGACCGGGCCAAGCTTGTCCAAGCCGCGTCCCTGTCCTTGGATATACAGGAGGGGGCCGTCACGGACAACTTTGGCACGAAAATCGCCGCGGCGGCAAACCTTACCGTAACCGTGGTCGACACCGCGCCGCCCACCGTGGTGGGCGCCGCGTACAGCGCCCACACCGGCGTGCTGTCCATAACGTTCAGCGAGGGCCTCAACTCCACAATACACAAGTCCAAGATACACCTGCGGGAGTCCGGCAACTCGACGGGTGGCGTCACGCCGGGCGCCGGGGACAGCGTCACGGCGTCCGGCTCCGCCATATCCGTAACCTTTACGCAGGCCCAGCGCACCGCGATTGCGACCCTGAGCGCGCCCCAGCTCGACGTGGACGTGAATGCGGTGTTTGACGTATCCGGCAACGGCATTGCCCAATCTGAGGATGTCCCGATATCGTCTTCGCTCTTTACCATAGTGTTGAACATCCCGCCCGACGGCCGTACTATGGTGCTGCCTGCCGCCGGCCAGTTGACCGTGGATTGGGGCAACGGCGTCACCACCTCCCCTTTGGGCCACGCCATCTACGTGTACCCCGCGTCCGGCACTTACGTCGTCACCATCTCGGGGGACCCTAGGAGCATACCATACGCCAACCAGCCTACCCATGCCGCAAAACTGCAGGAGCTAAGGTCGTGGGGCGACATAGCGTGGACGTCCATGCGCGACGCATTTGCAGGAGCGTCAAACCTGCGGTACGCCGCAACCGACGCGCCGGACCTGACCCGGGTGACCGACATGAGCTCCATGTTCTATGGAGCCAGTTCTTTCAACGGCAACCTTTCCTCGTGGGACGTCTCCGGCGTGACCGACATGAGCTCCATGTTCGGCGGCGCCTCCGCTTTCAACGGCGACATATCCGACTGGAACGTCTCGGCGGCGACCGACACGTCCTACATGTTCGGCAACGCCGACGCCTTCAACGGCAACCTTTCCTCGTGGGACGTCTCGGCGGTGACCGACATGAACTCCATGTTCTATTACGCCGGCGCCTTTAACGGGAGATTATCCGCATGGAACGTCTCGGCGGTGACCGACATGGGATCCATGTTCGCCGGCGCCTCCAAATTCAACGGCGACATATCCACGTGGGACGTCTCGACGGTGACCGACATGTCCAACATGTTCTTTTCCGCTTCCTCCTTCAACGGCGACATATCCACGTGGGACGTCTCGGCGGTGACCGACATGGAATACATGTTCTACGATACTGGAGCATTCACCGGCGACATATCCGCATGGGACGTCTCGGCGGTGACCGACATGTCCAACATGTTCCACGACGCCGGCGCTTTCAACGGCGACATATCCGCATGGGACGTCTCGGCGGTGACCGACATGCAATACACGTTCCACAATGCCGGCGCTTTCAACGGCGACATATCCGCATGGGACGTCTCGGCGGTGACCGACATGTTGCATATGTTCAACGGCGCCGGCGCTTTCAACGGCGACATATCCGCATGGGACGTCTCGGCGGTGACCGACATGCGATCCATGTTCTCTTCGGCCTCCAAATTCAACGCCGACATATCAGCATGGAACGTGTCCTCCGCAACCCACATGGCCGGCATGTTCACCGGCGCTTCCTCATTCAACCAGAATTTGGGGCCGTGGTACGTGACGCTCGACAACGATGTAGTGCGGAGCGGCAATTTGGCCGTCGCCAACATAACCGCGCAGAACTCGTTCCTGGACGGCCAAAACCCCTCGTACGTGCTGGTGGCCGGCGGCGGAGATGCGGACAACTCCGACTTTGAGATAAAAAACGGCGTGCTGCACATAAAGTCGGGGTACAACGCCTCCCAGTACGCATTCAACATCAGGATTGGGGCCAGCGCCAACGGAACCGCCCTGTTCGGCTCAAACAACTCCGCGCCCGTTACGATTTACACGGCGGCGCCGATATTCCAGTCCGCCGCATACTATACGGGCAACGGCACGCTGTCCATCACGTTCAGGGACGCGATAAAGTCGGTTAACGGATCCAAAATAAACATAACCGACGGCACCAACAGCGTCCGCCTGTCGGGTAATATATCCAAATCCGGCAATACCATCAACGTGACGCTGGGCGCCTCTGACCGGGCCAAGTTCACCAACGCCGCGTCCCTGTCCTTGACCGTTCAGGAGGGGGCGGTCACGGACAACCTCGACGCGAAAATAGGCGCGGCGGCCAACCTTGCCGTAACCGTGATCGACACCGTGCCGCCGACCGTGGCGGGCGCTGCGTACGATGCCCGCGCCGGCGTGCTGTCTATAACGTTCAACGAGAGCCTCAACTCTACAATACAAAAGTCCAAGATTCACGTGCGGGCATCAGGCCAGTCCTCGGGGGGCGTGACCCCGGGAGACGGGGACGCCGCCGCCGTGTCCGGTTCGGCACTGAACGTGACATTTACGCAGTCCCAGCGTACAGCTATTGCGGCCCTGAACGCGCCCCAGCTCGACGTGGACGCCAACGCCGTGTTTGACGCGGCCGGCAACGGCATCGCCGCGTCCGCGGACACCCCGCTGTCGCTTCCGCCCTTTGTCACGGTGTGGCGCAACTCGGACCTCAACCGGGGCATCACCATACCGGCCTCGGGGTCGTATACGGTGGACTGGGGGGACGGCACCGTCACCAGCGAATCGGGAACCGCCGGCCACACGTACGGCTCCACGGATACCTTTACCGTCTCCATATCCGGCGGACTCACCGGCATGTCGATGGGCAGCCGCAGCTTCAGCGCCGACAAACTCGTCGAGTTGAGGCAGTGGGGCGGCATAGCCTGGACCACCATGAACGAGATGTTCAAGAGCTCGCACAACATGGTGTACAACGCCACCGACGCGCCCGACCTGACCCGCGTAACCGACATGAGCGACATGTTCAACGGCGCCAGCGCATTTAATTTCAACGCGAACCTCTCGGCGTGGGACGTTTCGGGCGTAACCGACATGAGCGGAACGTTCGCGCTCGGCTACTTCAACGGCGACATATCCGACTGGAACGTCTCTGCCGTAACCGACATGAGCCGGATGTTTCAGACCGCCGACAGTTTTAACGGCGACATATCAGGCTGGGACGTCTCTGCCGTAACCGACATGAGCCAGATGTTCAACCAGGCCGGCTCGTTTAACCGCGACATCTCCTCGTGGAACACGTCGTCGGTCACCGACATGCGCTCCATGTTTGAGAGGGCATACTCCTTCAACCAGGACGTATCGGGCTGGGACGTTTCGGGCGTAACCGACATGAGCAAGATGTTCTCCTACGTATTGTCCTTCAACCAGGACATATCCGGCTGGAACGTCTCTGCCGTAACCGACATGAGCGGCATGTTCCACTTTACCCCCAACTTCAACCAGAACCTGGGGCCCTGGTACATAACACTGGACACCAGCGCGCCGCGCAACGACACCAGAGCGGCCGGCAAGATAGTGGCGCAGAATTCGTACCTGGACGGCCAAAACGCGACGTACTCCTTTGCCACCGGCGCCGGAGACGAGGACAACTCCAAGTTTACGCTGACCAACGGCACGCTGCGCCTCAAATCCGGACACGACCCGACGCTGGACTACAACATAAGAATCAAAGCCGAGGGGAGCCTCTTTGGCACCGCCAACTCCGCGCCTCTGGTGATTTACGGCGACTCCGCCGCGCCGGCGTTCTCGTCGGCCGCGTACACCACCGGCGACGGCCGCCTGGTGATACGGCTCAGCGAGAACGTCACCTCCGCGGTGCGGTCATCGCAGATATACGTGCACGAGCGCGGCCAAGACATGGGCGGCGTGACGCCGTCCTCCGCAGACGTAATATACGTCGCCGGCTCCACCGTCGTTATAACATTCGGCCCGTCTAACCGGGACGTCATATCTGCGATGGCCTCGCCCCAGGTGGACCTGAAGTCAGACGCGGTGCGCGATTCGCACGGCAACCCCAACAAGGCGTCCTACGACAACCCGCTGGCCGTGGTGGATACCATTCTGCCCACAATGACGGGCGCCGCGTGGTACACGGGCAACGGCACCCTGGTGGTATCGTTCAGCGAGAGCCTCAACTCCACGATACACGCGGGCAAGCTCCACGTCCGCGATACAAACCAGACCTCCGGCGGTATACCCCTCAACGCGTCGACTACACTGAGGCTGTCCGGCTCCGCGCTGAGCGCGTCGTTCAACTCCACCGTGCAATCGCGCATAAACGCCCTGGGCGTGCCGCAGCTGGACGCCGGGGCGGGCGCCGTATTCGATACGGCGGGCAACGGCATATCGGAGTCCAACGACAACGCCATAACCGTGGTGGACACCAAGAGGCCGACGCTCTCGTCGGCCACGTACTCGGCGTGGGACGGGCGCCTCACCGTAAAGTTCGACGAGCCCCTCAACTCCACCGTACATTTGTCCAAGATGCACGTCCGGGAATCGGGCAACTCGACGGGGGGAGTCGCGCTCGGCGCCGGCGACACCGCGGAGCTGTTCGGCTCCCGCTTGGTCGTGACGCTCGCCCCGTCGCACCGCGCCGCCGTCGCCGCCCTGACCGCGCCCGAGCTCGACGTGGACCAGGACGCGGTCTTTGATCCCAGCGGCAACGGCAACGCCGTATCTGCGGACAACTCCCTGGGGCGCCCGGCGTTTGTCACCACCTGGAAGACCACCACGCCCAACGAAACCATAACCATCCCGGTGGGGAGTTATGGCGGAACCTACACGGTGGACTGGGGCGACGGCAACTCCACCACCCAGTCGGGCAACGCCACCCACGCGTATGCACTGAACGGGTCTTACACCGTCTCTATATCCGGAGACTTCAAGAGGATATGGCTGGGAAGCGACAGCCGCAACGCCGCAAAGGTGACGGCGCTGGTGCAGTGGGGCGACGCGTCCTGGATATCCATGAAAGAAGCGTTCAAAGGCGCGTCGAACATGAAGTGCCTGGCCATAGACCGGCCGGACCTGAGGGCCGTAACCGACACGTCGGGTATGTTCCGCTCCGCCGACGACTTTGACTGCGACCTGGCGGACTGGGACGTCTCCTCGGTGACCGACATGAGCGAGATGTTCTACGTGGCGGGCGCCTTCAACGGCAACGTGTCCACGTGGGACGTCTCCAAAGTCACCGACACGTCGTACATGTTCCACGACGCCTACGTCTTCAACGGCAACGTATCCGGCTGGGACGTCTCGGCGGTGACCGACATGGACCGCATGTTCGCGTTTGCCTACGACTTCAACTCCAACGTCTCCTCCTGGGATGTCTCCAAAGTGACCGACATGAATTCGATGTTCAAGTTCGCGCACAACTTCAGCGGCGACGTCTCCTCCTGGGACACGTCGTCGGTCACCAACATGAGGGAGATGTTCTACAGGGCACGCGCCTTTGACGGCGACCTCTCCGGCTGGGACGTCTCCAAGGTCACCAACATGGGCAGCATGTTCAGGGAGACCGGTATTTTCAACGGCAACGTGTCCACGTGGGACGTCTCTGCCGTAACCGACATGGACGCCATGTTCGACAGCGCCCTATTATTCAACGGCAACATATCCGGCTGGGACGTCTCCAAAGTCACCGACATGTCGTACATGTTCAAGCGCGCCGCCTCTTTCAACGGCAACGTATCCGGCTGGGACGTCTCCAAAGTCACCGACATGTCGTACATGTTCCAGCTCGCCACCTCTTTCAACGGCAACGTATCCGGCTGGGACGTCTCTTCGGCGACCAACATGCGCGACATGTTCAGCGGCGCCACCCGCTTTGCCCAAAACCTGGCGGCCTGGTACGTGGTGCTCAACGACACCCGCATAAAGGAAGGCACGCTGGCGGTGGGTTCCATATCGGCGCAGAACGCGTACCTGGACAGCCAGAACCCGACGTACTATTTCACGCCGGGCGCCGGCGATACGGACAACTCCCTGTTCGACATAACCGGAAACGCGCTGAGCAAAAATCAGGCGGGCGGCGACAAAATGACATACACGGTCCGCATAGGCGTCAGCGGCGGCAGCGTCTTTGGCACGAACAACGGCATCCCCGTGCAGCTCGTGTACGACGTCGCCCCCCCGCAGTTCGTCTCGGCGGCGTACTCCACCGGCGCGGGCATCCTGACCGTGACGTTTGACGAGCCGCTAAATACCGCGGCGCACAACGCCTCAAAGATCCACGTCCGGGATGCCGGCGTCAGCGCCGGCGGCGTCACCCTGTCCAACGGCATGATCACCGCCAACGGCACCCGCTCCATAACGTTCGACCTGAACAGCACGAACACGGCCATCGTAAACGCCATGACGACCCCCCAGCTGGACATAGACGCGGGGGCCGTGCTCGACGCGGTGAACAACCCCGTAGCCGCGGTCACCGACCAGACCATCTCGACTAGCGACACGGCGCCGCCCGTCTTTATCTCCGCCTGGTACAGGAACGGCGACGGCGTCATGAACGTGACGTTCAGCGAGGCGCTGGGCGCCGCGGACCGCGACGCGTCCAAGATGCACGTCCGCGACGCTGGCGCCAGCGCCGGCGGCGTCACCTTGTCCAACGGCATGATTACCGCGAACGGCACCAGTTTCATAGCGTTCGACCTGAACAGCACGAACACCGCGAAGGTAAATGAAATGGCCACCCCCCAACTGGACATCGACGCGGGGGCGGTGTCGGACGCGTTGGGCAACCCAATGGCGGCGGCCCCGGACAACGCCATTGCCATACGGGACATCATACGGCCCACATTCGTGTCCGCGGAGTTTGACCCGTTCACCAACAAACTGACCGTGAAGTTCAGCGAGGCGCTGGACTCGAGACACGGCTACAACCCCCGAGACATCCGCATCTGGGACGCGTTCCCCCCCGGCGACAGCATAAAACTACTGAGCAACATTATAACCGGAGAAATAACCGACTCCATAACGTTCAGCCTGGGTTCGGTCTTCGGCAACACGACCAACTACATGTCAGTTCCGTTGCTGAACATCAGCGCCACCGCCGTTCGAGACACCTCGGGCAACTATGTGGAGGAGACTACGAGCCAATACGTTACAGTCACCGGCGAATTCATCACACAGTGGAATGTCCCCGAACACGACAAGAGCGTAACCATCCCGGTGGGAAATTATGCCGGCACCTACACCGTAAAGTGGGGCGACCTGGCCGTAACCACCCAGTCGGGCAACGCCACGCACACGTACGCGGAACACGGGGACCAAACGGTGGCCATATCCGGCGACTTCAAGAGGATATTCCTGGGCGCATCCCCGTACGCAAACAGGATGACGGGCATACTGCAGTGGGGCGACATCCCCTGGAGCACGATGGATGCCTCGTTTCAGCACGCGAGATTCATGTTGGACTACGCCGTGGACAGCCCCGACTTGACCGGCGTGACCAACATGGGCTCCATGTTTCGCAACGCCCAAAACTTCAACGGCAGCCTCTCCAACTGGAACGTCTCGGGCGTGACCAACATGGGCTCCATGTTTGAGGGCGCCTATTCGTTCAACGGCGACATATCGAATTGGGACGTCTCCTCGGTAACCGACATGTCCAACATGTTCACGAGCGCCGAGAATTTCAACGGCGACATATCGAATTGGGACGTCTCCTCGGTAACCGACATGTACGGGATGTTCACCAACGCCCGCTCGTTCAACATTGACATATCCGGATGGGACGTCTCCTCTGTAACCGCGATGGAGGACATGTTCGTCCAGGCCTCCAAATTCAACCAAAACCTGGGGCCGTGGTACGTGGTGCTGGACAGTCCCACGGTGGCGAGAGGCGTACCGACGGTAGGCACGATATCCGCGCAGAATACGTACTTGGACAACCAGAACGCGACGTATGCGCTGGTATCCGGCGACGGCGACGCGGACAATTCCAAGTTTACGATAAGCGGAGACACACTGAGCATAAAATCCGGACAGCACGGCCAGCCAAGTTATTCCATCAGGATAGGCGCCAACGGCAGCGGTCTATTCGGCACGAACAACGCGGCGGCAATAACGCTCACGTCCGACATAGCCCTGCCCGAGTTCAGGTCGGTGGCGTACTCCGCCGCCACGGGCGTGCTGAACGTGACGTTCAGCGAGCCGCTCAAGCACGCCTCCACCGACTATTCCAAGATACACGTCCGGGAGGCGGGCGACGACACCGGTGGCGTCACGCTGTCGGCCAGCATGGCGACCCACAAGAGCGCCAATTTCATAACGCTTGACCTGGGCGACCCGCACACCGCGACGGCCAACGCCATGGCGTCGCCGCAGCTGGACATTGACGCGGGGGCTGTCCGGGACGAGTCGAACAACCCCGTATCGGCCATCAAGGACCTGTCCATTTTAGATACCGGCAAGTTCGTCACAACGTGGAAGACCGGCGCCCCCAACGAGTCGGTAACACTGCCGGTTGGCGGGCATACAGGGTCGTACGCGGTGGACTGGGGCGACGGCACCACGACCGTCCAGTCCGGCGACGCTACCCACGCGTATGGCTTGCCGGGGTCCCACAACGTGTCCGTATCCGGCGACTTCAAGAGGATAAGGCTGGCCGACGATTCGGCCAACGCCGCAAAGGTGACGGCGCTGGTGCAGTGGGGTGACGCGCAGTGGATATCCATGAAAGACGCGTTCAAGCTAGCGTCAAACATGGCGTACGACGCCGCTGACGCGCCCGACTTGGGGAGCGTAACCGACGCGGCCTCCATGTTTGAGGGCGCCTCTCTGTTCAACGGCAACATATCCGGATGGGACGTCTCGGGGATGGCCAACATGTCGGACATGTTCAACGGCGCCTCTTCGTTCAACGGCGACGTCTCGGCGTGGAACGTTTCAAGCGTCGCCAACATGTCGGACATGTTCAACGGCGCCTCTTCGTTCAACGGCGACGTCTCGGCGTGGAACGTTTCAAGCGTCACCGACATGTCGGACATGTTCAACGGCGCCTCTCTGTTCAACGGCGACGTCTCGGCGTGGAACGTTTCAAGCGTCACCGACATGTCGGACATGTTCAACGGCGCCTCTTCGTTCAACGGCGACGTGTCCGGATGGAACATCTCGGCGGTCACCGACATGTCGGACATGTTCAACGGCGCCTCTAAATTCGCCCAAAACCTGGGACCGTGGTACGTGGTGTTGGATGCTTTGGAGAGCAGCGACCACACGCTGGCAATAAGCAACATAACGGCGCAAAACTCGTTCTTGGACGGCCAAAACCCCGCGTACTATCTGGTGTCCGGCGGCGGAGATGCGGACAACTCCGACTTTACCATAACCGATAACATACTGTACATAAAGTCCGGGTACAACGCCTCCCAGCCCGTACACAACATACGAATCGCGGCTGCGGGAAATCTGTTCGGCTCCAACAACGCCGCGCCCTTTGCAATCTACCCCTCGGAGCAGACATTCGAGTCTGCCGTATACTATACCGGCAACGGCACCCTGCGCGTCGCGTTCAAGGACACCGTAAAGTCCGTGGACGGTTCCAAAATCAGCATCACCGACGGCGCGCGCACCTCGTACCTGACCGGAACCGTATCCAAATCCAACAACACGATCACAACCACTCTAAACGCCACCGAGCGCGCCAAGTTTGCCGACGCCCCGTCGCTGTCTCTGGATATTCAAGACGCCGCCGTGACCAACGACCGCGGCTTCCCCGTCGCGGCGGCGCCCGGCTTGGCTGTGACGGTGGTGGACACCGTGCCGCCCACCGTGGCGGGCGCCACGTACAGCGCCCACACCGGCGTGCTGTCCATAACGTTCAGCGAGGGCCTCAACTCTACAATACAAAAGTCCAAGATTCACGTGCGGGAGTCCGGCAACTCGACGGGGGGCGTCACGCCGGGCGCCGGGGACGCCGCCACGGCGTCCGGCTCCATGATATCCGTAACCTTTACGCAGGCCCAGCGCACCGCGATTGCGGCCCTGAGCGCGCCCCAGCTCGACGTGGACGTGAATGCGGTGTTTGACGTATCCGGCAACGGCATTGCCCAATCTGAGGATGTCCCGATATCGTCTTCGCTCTTTACCATAGTGTTGAACATCCCGCCCGACGGCCGTACTATGGTGCTGCCTGCCGCCGGCCAGTTGACCGTGGATTGGGGCAACGGCGTCACCACCTCCCCTTTGGGCCACGCCATCTACGTGTACCCCGCGTCCGGCACTTACGTCGTCACCATCTCGGGGGACCCTAGGAGCATACCATACGCCAACCAGCCTACCCATGCCGCAAAACTGCAGGAGCTAAGGTCGTGGGGCGACATAGCGTGGACGTCCATGCGCGACGCATTTGCAGGAGCGTCAAACCTGCGGTACGCCGCAACCGACGCGCCGGACCTGACCCGGGTGACCGACATGAGCTCCATGTTCTATGGAGCCAGTTCTTTCAACGGCAACCTTTCCTCGTGGGACGTCTCCGGCGTGACCGACATGAGCTCCATGTTCGGCGGCGCCTCCGCTTTCAACGGCGACATATCCGACTGGAACGTCTCGGCGGCGACCGACACGTCCTACATGTTCGGCAACGCCGGCGCCTTCAACGGCAACCTTTCCTCGTGGGACGTCTCGGCGGTGACCGACATGAGCTCCATGTTCCATCACGCCTCCGCATTCGACTCCGACATATCCTCGTGGAACGTATCCTCCGCAACGTCAATGTTGGGCATGTTCTCGGGTGCAGACAGTTTCAGCCAAAACCTCGGGCCCTGGTACGTGGTGCTGAACAACACCACGGTGCAGCACGACACGCCGGTGATAGGCAGCATATCCACGCAGAACTCATACCTGGCCACCAGCCACAACATAACGTATTCGTTGGTAAATGGCGCCGGGGACGCGGACAACTCTAGGTTCGAGATAAGCGGAAACACCCTGAGCATAAAGTCCGGACAACACAACAAGTCAAGCTACTCCATTCGGATAGGGGTCACCGGAAACGCAAGCATGTTCGGCGTAAACAACGCCGTCCCCGTAACACTCACGTCCGAAGCCGCCCCGCCCGAGTTCAGGTCCGCGGCATACTATTCCGGCACGGGCGTACTAAATATAATCTTCAGCGAGACGCTGAAGCGGGCCGCCCACGATGCCTCCAAGATACACGTCCGCGACGTAAACCAGACCGACGGCGGCGTCACATTATCCAACGGAATGATAACCAAGAACGGCACCGACTACATAACATTCAACCTGACCGGCGCCGACACCGCAAAAGTCAACGCCATGGCGACGCCCCAGCTGGACATTGACGCTGGGGCGGTCCGGGATACGTGGAACAATCCCATCGCGGTGGCCGCCGACCAAGCCATACAAACTGACTTCACGCCGCCCGCATTTACGGCGGCGGCATACACGGCGGCCACCGGCATGCTGAACGTCGCGTTCAGCGAGGCCCTGAACGCCACGGCCCACGACATGTCCAAGATTTACGTCCGCGACATACGCCAGGCCGGCGGCGGCGTCGCCCTGTCAAACGATATGATAACGGCAAACGGCACCGATTTCGTAACGCTCGACCTGAACGACGCCAACACCAGGACCGTCAACGCCATGACGGCGCCCCAACTGGACATCGCCGCGGGGGCGGTTCGGGACCTGTGGGGCAACCCCATTGCGACGGCGCTGGACCAAACCGTAATGACGGACGCCGCGCCGCCCGCGTTCAAGCTGGCGACGTACACCTCGACCACTGGCGTCTTAATTGTGACGTTCAGCGAGGCCCTGAACGCCACGGCCCACGACGCGTCCAAGATCCACATACGCGACGTAAACCTGAGCGCCGGCGGCGTCACGCTGTCAAACGATATGATAACGGCAAACGGCACCGACCACATAACGTTCAACCTGACCGGCGCCGACACCACAAAAGTCAACGCCATGGCGACTCCCCAGGTGGACATCGACGCGGGAGCAGTCCTGAACGCGCAGAACACTCCCATACTAAGGTCCGCTGACAACCCAATCACCGGCATCATCCCGTTCATTACGACGTGGAGCGCCACCGGTTCTGACAAGACCATCAAAATACCGGTGGGCGGCTACGCCGGAACGTACATCGTCGACTGGGGCGACGGCACCGTAACCACCCAGTCCGGCGACGCCACCCACACGTATAATTCGGCGGGGTCGTACACCGTGTCCGTATCCG
This sequence comes from Nitrosopumilaceae archaeon, assembly GCA_963665475.2. GTDB lineage: Archaea > Thermoproteota > Nitrososphaeria > Nitrososphaerales > Nitrosopumilaceae > VYCS01. The sequence goes on from CAXXXK010000002.1 coordinate 257,481, forward strand.
GCGACTTCAAGAGGATAAGGCTGGGAAGCGACGGCGGTAACGCCGGGCAGGTGACGGCGCTGGTCCAGTGGGGCGACGTGCCTTGGACGTCCATGGAACGAGCGTTTGACAACGCGCATAAAATGGCTTACAGCGCCACCGACGCCCCGGATCTCTCCGGCGTGAGCAACGCGCACCGGATGTTCTTCAACGCCGACAACCTCCGCAACGCCAACTTTTCCACGTGGGACGTCTCGGCCGTGACCAACATGAACGAAATGTTCTACGGGGCCACCAACTTCAACGGCGACATATCGACGTGGGACGTCTCGGCCGTGACCGACATGGGCCGCATGTTCCGGGAGGCGCCCGCGTTCAGGGGCGACATATCGGCGTGGGACGTCTCCTCGGTGACGTCCATGACCGAAATGTTCCGGGGCGCCGCCGGCCTCAACAAGGACCACCTATCCGCATGGAACGTCTCCAGCGTGAACGCCATGAACGGCATGCTCTCTTTTACCGGCGAATTCACGAGCGACTACTCCGATTGGGACGTCTCCTCGGTGACCACCATGAACAAAATGTTCGAAAGCACCATAGTCAAATCGTCGGCCAACATATCCGCCTGGAACGTCTCGTCCGTCACCGACACGAACGCCATGTTCCTTCGGTCGGAACACATGCACGCCAACCTCTCCGCGTGGGACGTCTCCAGCGTTAAAGACGCGTCCTACATGTTCTCCCGCACGCTGCAGCCCAACCTCGACCTCCACTCTTGGAACCTGACTTCATTGGAAAACGGGTACGGGATGTTCTACGCGAGCAGGTTCAACGGCGACATATCCGCGTGGGACGTTTCAGGCGTTACGAACCTGGCCGGCCTGTTCTACTACGCGTGGGGCATCAACCAAGACATATCCTCATGGGACGTCTCCAGCGCGACCGACATGAGGGCCATGTTCTACGAAGCCATCGACTTCAATCAGGACATCTCGTCGTGGAACGTCAGCAGCGTGACCAACATGGACGACATGTTCAACGGCGCCGACAAATTCAGGCAAAACCTGGGGCCGTGGTACGTGGTGCTGTCCGACAATATGGTGTATGATTACACGCTGGCGGTTGGCAACATAACGGCGCAGAATACATACCTGGACGGCCACAACCCCGCGTATTCGCTGGTGGCCGGCGCCGGCGACACGGACAACTCCCTGTTCGTAATAAATGGCAGTGCGCTGAGCATAAAGGACAACAGCAACCTGAAAGAGAACTACAGCATCCGGATACGCTCCACCGGCTCCTTCGGCACCGACAACGCGGTAGCGGTGACCCTCGTCTCCGACCTCGCCTCGCCGATATTCAGATCCGCGACGTTTTACACGGGCATGGGAATACTGAACGTGACGTTCAGCGAGCCGCTAGACCAGACAGCGCACGACGCGTCAAGGATTCACGTCCGGGAAGCCAATACGAATACCGGCGGCGTGACGCTCTCAAACGCGATGATAACCACAAACGGCACCGACTACATAACGTTCGACCTGTCCGACGCGGACACCGGTAGAGTAAACGCCATGGTAATGCCGCAACTGGACATCGGCCATGGCGCCGTCCGCGACCCGTCGGGCAAACAGATAGCCGTCGCGTCTGACCAATCCATCACAGTAAACGACACCCGACCCATTATCACGTTGGCTACGTTCTCGAACAGCATCGGGATCCTGAACATAACCTTCAACGAGCCGCTAAACGCCACCGCGCACAACGCCTCAAAGATTCACGTCCGAAACGCCAGCCAAAGCGCTGGCGGCGTCACCCTGTCCAACGAGATCATTGCGGTAAACGGCTCCACGTACGTAACGTTCGACCTGAACGACACAGACACCGCCGCGGTAAACGCCATGGCAACGCCGCAACTTGACATTGAACGGGGCGCCGTCCGCGACACGTCGGGCAACCTGATGGCCGCCGTATCGGACCGGACCATCGCGATACGCGACACCGGCCCCCCCGTGTTTGTTTCCGCAATGTACCATACGGGCAACGGCTCCATGTCCATAACGTTTAGCAAAACCGTCAAGTTGGTGGACGGCTCGAAAATGAACGTCACCGCCGATGCTGGCACGGCGTCCCTCTCCGACAGCGCAGCCGCACGGGGAAGCATAGTAGTCGAGGCGCTGAACAGCGCCGATCGGGCAAAGTTCCATAACTCCAAGTCCATGTCGCTGAATATCGGGGCGGGCGCCGTGGCGGACAACAGCAACAGGTCGTTCGTATCGGCGTCAAACCTGACTGTAACCGTGGTCGACACCACGCCCCCCAGAATTTTGAGCGCCACTTACGTGGGCGGGACGCTGAACATGACGTTCAGCGAGGTCGTCAAGATGCGCGCCATGCAGATATTCCTGCGCGAACCCTGGCAAACATCCGGCGGCATAACCCTCGACCAGTACGATTCCATACGCCTGCAGACCAACTCGGTGCAAACAGTAGACTTTGGATACCTTCTTGAGAATTCAACGAAGCGCGACGCCATAGAAGCGCTCGTCGCGCCGCGGCTGTACGTGCGGGCTGACACATTCTACGACCTGGCCGGCAACAACATAACCGAGGCCCACGGCATTCCCGTGCTGACCGAGTCTTTTGTCACGGTGTGGAGCACCACGCAGCCCAACGAGTCCATAACCATACCCGGTTTGGGACGTTATACGGTATTCTGGGGCGACGGAAACTCCACCACCGCCAGCGGCCACGTCAGCCACACGTACCCCTCGGCCGGCGACCACACCGTATACATATACGGAACCATGACAGGAATAGACCTCTCTGGCGATCCCGTCAACGCCGCCAAACTGCTGGAGATAAGGCGGTGGGGGGATCAGATGTGGACAACCATGGACGGGGCGTTTGCCGGCGCGACGAACATGGTGTATTCTGCGGCCAACGCGCCCAACATGACGGGAGTGAGCGACACGTCCCGCATGTTTGACGGGGCCGCCTCGTTCACCGGCAACCTCTCCGCGTGGGACGTTTCCAACGTGACCGACATGAGCCGCATGTTCAGCGGCGCCTCCAAATTCAGCTCCGACCTCTCCGAATGGAACGTCGCCAAAGTGACCGACATGAACAACATGTTCAGCGGCGCCTCCTCCTTCACCTCCAACCTTACGGACTGGAACGTCGCCAAAGTGACCGACATGAGCCACATGTTCAACGGCGCCTCCGCGTTCGACAGCGGCCTCTCTTCCTGGGACGTCGCCAAAGTGGCCGACATGAACAACATGTTCAGCGGCGCCTCTGCCTTCCGCGGCAACCTCTCCGCATGGACCGTATCCAAAGTGACCGACATGAGCCACATGTTCAGCGGCGCCTCCTCCTTCACCTCCAACCTCACGGCCTGGGAAGTATCTGGCGTGACCGACATGAGCCACATGTTCAACGGCGCCTCCTCCTTCACCTCCAACCTCACGGCCTGGGACGTCGCCAAAGTGACCGACATGAGCCACATGTTCAACGGCGCCTCCGCGTTCGACAGCGGCCTCTCCTCATGGGACGTCGCCCAAGTGACCGACATGAACAACATGTTCAACGGCGCCTCTGCCTTCCGCGGCAACCTCTCCGCATGGACCGTATCCAAAGTGACCGACATGAACAACATGTTCAACGGCGCCTCCTCCTTCACCTCCAACCTCACGAGCTGGGAAGTCTCTGGCGTGACCGACATGAACAACATGTTCAGCGGCGCCTCCTCCTTCACCTCCAACCTTACGGACTGGAACGTCGCCAAAGTGACCGACATGAACAACATGTTCAGCGGCGCCTCCGCGTTCGACAGCGGCCTCTCCTCATGGGACGTCTCCAAAGTGTCCAACATGTCGCACATGTTCAACGGCGCCTCTGCCTTCCGCGGCAACCTCTCCGCATGGACCGTATCCAACGTGACCGACATGAACAACATGTTCAGCGGCGCCTCCTCATTCACCTCCAACCTTACGGGCTGGAACGTCGCCAAAGTGACCGACATGAGCCACATGTTCAACGGCGCCTCCGCGTTCGACAGCGGCCTCTCCTCATGGGACGTCGCCAAAGTGACCGACATGAGCCACATGTTCAACGGCGCCTCGAAGTTCAACGGCAACCTCTCCACGTGGGCCGTATCCAACGTGGCCGACATGAACAGCATGTTCAACGGCGCCTCGAAGTTCAACGGAAACCTCTCCACATGGAACGTCGCCAAAGTGACCGACATGAACAGCATGTTCAACGGCGCCGCCAATTTCACCTCCAACCTGTCCGGCTGGAACGTCGCCTCGGTAACCGACATGTCGTACATGTTCAACGGCGCCTCGAAGTTCAACGGCAACCTCTCCACGTGGAACGTATCCAACGTGGCCGACATGAACAGCATGTTCAACGGCGCCTCGAAGTTCAACGGCAACCTCTCCACGTGGAACGTATCCAACGTGGCCGACATGGGCCACATGTTCGCCGCATCCGCCTTCGACTCCGACATCGCACTCTGGAACGTCTCCAAAGTCACCGACATGGGCCACATGTTCGCCGACAATTCCGAGTTCAACGGAAACCTATCGGCATGGAACGTCTCCAAAGTCACCGACATGAGCCGCATGTTCAGCGGCGCCTCCTCCTTCAACTCTGCCATTTCGTCTTGGAATGTATCGAGCGCGACGGACATGAGCTCCATGTTTGCCGGGGCGTCCGCCTTCACCCAAAATCTGGGGCCATGGTATGTTGTACTAAACGAACGCGCCATAAAGGGCGGAACGTTGGCAATCGGAAACATTACGACGCAAAACGCGTTTTTGGACGCCCAAAGGCCGGCGCATTCTCTGGTGAGCGGCGACGGCGATGCGGACAACTCCGAATTTATGGTGAGCGAAAGCAGACTGAGCGTAAAGTCCGACGCCTACAGCAAGCCAAGTTATGCCGTTCGTATAGGCGCAAACGGGAGCGGCCTCTTTGGGACGGACAATGCCGTTTCGTTCGTCATTCTTGACTCCGGCCCCCCGACATTCGTAAACGCCACGTACTCTGCGCCTGACGGCATACTGAGCATTGCGTTCAGCGAACCGCTAAACGTTGCGGCCCACGACGCGTCCAAGATTCACGTCCGCAACGCAAGCGAGTCTGCCGGCGGCGTCACTTTATCCAACGGCGTAATAGCCAAGAACGGCACTATTTTCATAACGTTCAACCTGAACGATACCCATACCGCAACAGTCAACGGCATGGCGACGCCCAAGCTGGACATTGACGCGGGAGCGGTCCGGGACGTGGCAAACAACCCCATAGCCGAGGTTGCGAATCTGGCCATCAGCGATGCCGTCCCGCCCGCGTTCCACTCGGCGACATACGCCCCGGACACCGGCATATTGAACGTGACATTCAGCAAGGCTCCGGACGCTGCCGCCCACGACGCGTCCAAGATTCACGTCCGCGACATACACCAGAGCTCCGGCGGCGTCGCCCTGTCAAACGATATGATAAGCGCAAACGGCACCGACTTCATAACGTTTGGCCTAAGCAATGCCGGCGCCGCAACAGTCAACGCCATGGCCACGCCCCAGCTGGACATTGACGCCGGAGCGGTCCGGGACGTGTGGGGCTATCCCATTGCGGAGTCCGCGGACAATTACATCGGCGGCGCAAACAAGTTCATCACGACGTGGAGCACCGCGACGGGCGGCGAATCCATAACCATCCCGGTGGACGGCTACGCCGGAACGTATACCGTGGACTGGGGCGACGACAGCGCCGCCACTCTGTCCGGCGACGCCACGCACACGTATACGACGGCGGGGTCGTACAACGTCTCCATATCCGGAGACTTCAGGCAGATAAGGCTGGCTGATGATCCCACCAACGCCGCAAAGGTGACGGCGCTGGTGCAGTGGGGCGACATGTCGTGGCGGTCGATGGGCGGCGCGTTTGCAGGCGCGTCAAACATGACATACAACGCCACCGACAGCCCGAACCTGTCGGCCGTGGCCAACATGAGCCACATGCTCCACGGGGCCTCTAAATTCAACGGCAATATCTCCGCCTGGGACGTCTCATCGGTTACGGACACGTCGCACATGTTCCGCAACGCCACCTCCTTTAATTCAGACATTAGTTCTTGGAACGTCTCTGCGGCAACGAACATGTCGCGAATGTTCGACGGCGCGTCAGCCTTCAGCCAAAATCTGGGGCCTTGGTACGTGGTGCTAAATGATCGCACCGTAAATGCCGGAAACTCGACAATAGGCAACATTACCGCGCAAAACGCGTTTTTGAATGCCCAAAATCCGACGTATTCCCTAAAAGGCCCCGACGACGCAGACAACTCCAAGTTTGAGATAAGCGGGCATGCCCTGAGCATAAAGCCGGTGACCGACACCCTGGCGAACTATACAGTTCGGATCGGGGCCGACGGAGGCCTCTTCGGCACGAACAACACGGCCTCGATTATTCTGCTTGATTCCGTCTCTCCGGTATTCAGGTTTGTTACGTTCTCCGCCTATACGGGCGTACTGAACGTCACGTTCAGCGAGCCCCTGGACGCTGCCGCCCACGACGCCTCCAAGATTCACGTCCGCGACGTACACCAGAGCTCCGGCGGCGTCACCCTGTCCAATACGATGATAATCGCGAACGGCACCCATTTCATAACGTTCGACCTCAACCGGGACGACACCAGCGCCGTAAACTCCATGGGAGCGCCGCAGCTTGACATTGATGCCGGCGCGGTCAGCGACACGTGGGGCAATCCCGTGGCGGCAGTTGCGGACCGCGGCTTTGCGTCCGACCGCTCGCTGCCCCAGGTTGTATCTGCCCATTACGGCAATCTGACCGGCATACTTAACGTCACGTTCAGCGAGCCCTTGAACACCGCGGCCCACGACGCCTCCAAGATTCACGTCCGCGACATACACCAGGGCGCCGGCGGCGTCACCCTGTCCAACGGGATAATAATCAGGAACGGCACCATTTTCATAACGTTCAACATGAACGACACCGACACCGCAACAGTCAACAAAATGGCGACGCCCCAGCTGGACATTGACGCGGGGGCGGTCCGGGACGTCTCGAACAACCCCATTGCGGCGGTCGCAAACGTCGCCATTGGAATAGACCTCACGCCGCCCACGTTCGCATCGGCGACGTACGCCGTGGACGCGGGCATACTGAACGTTACGTTCAGTGAGGCACTGAACGCCACGGCCCACGACGCCTCAAAGCTTCACGTCCGCGACGCAAACCGGGCCAGCGGCGGCGTCACCCTCTCCAATACGATGATAACGGCAAACGGCACCGATTACGTAACGTTCGACCTGAACGAGAACGACACCAAGGCCGTCAACGGCATGGCCACGCCGCAACTGGACATTGACAGGGCGGCGGTCCGGGACGCCTGGCACAACCCGATAGCGGCCGCCGCGGACCGGCCCATAATGACGGATGCCGTGACGCCCGCGTTCAAGCTGGCGACGTACACCTCGACCATCGGCGTCTTGACTGTGACGTTCAGCGAGGCTCTGGACGTCACGACTCACAACGCGTCCAAGATCCACATACGCGACGTAAACCTGAGCGCCGGCGGCGTCACCCTGTCAAACGATATGATAACGGCAAACGGCACCGACCACATAACGTTCAACCTGACCGGCGCCGACACCACAAAAGTCAACGCCATGGCGACGCCCCAGATAGACATCGACGCGGGGGCCGTCCGGGACACGGAGAATATCCCCATAGAAAGGTCCGATGACAACCCCGTCACCGGCATCATCCCGTTCATTACGACGTGGAGCGCCACCAGTTCGGACAAGACCATCAAAATACCGGTGGGCGGCTACGCCGGAACGTACATCGTCGACTGGGGCGACGGCACCGTAACCACCCAGTCCGGCGACGCCACGCACACGTATGATTCGGCGGGGTCGTACACCGTGTCCGTATCCGGAGACTTCAAGAGGATAAGGCTGGGAAGCGACGGCGGCAACGCCGGGCAGGTGACGGCGCTGGTCCAGTGGGGCGACGTGCCTTGGACGTCCATGGAACGGGCGTTTGACAACGCGCGTGTTATGGTTTACAGCGCCACCGACGCTCCGAATCTGTCCGGCGTAAGCAACGCGCACCGGATGTTCTTCAACGCCGACAACCTCCGCAACGCCAACTTTTCCACGTGGGACGTCTCGGCCGTGACCAACATGAACGAAATGTTCTACGGGGCCACCAACTTCAACGGCGACATATCGACGTGGGACGTCTCGGCCGTGACCGACATGGGCCGCATGTTCCGGGAGGCGCCCGCGTTCAGGGGCGACATATCGACGTGGGACGTCTCCTCGGTGACGTCCATGACCGAAATGTTCCGGGGCGCCGCCGGCCTCAACAAGGACCACCTGTCCACATGGAACGTCTCCAGCGTGAACGCCATGAACGGCATGCTCTCTTTTACCGGCAACTTCGAAAGCGACTACTCCGATTGGGACGTCTCGCAGGTGACCACCATGAACAAAATGTTCGAAAGCACCATAGTCAAATCGTCGGCCAACATATCCGCCTGGAACGTCTCGTCCGTCACCGACACGAACGCCATGTTCCTTCGGTCGGAACACATGCACGCCGACCTCTCCGCGTGGGACGTCTCCAGCGTTAAAGACGCGTCCTACATGTTCTCCCGCACGCTGCAGCCCAACCTCGCCCTCCACTCGTGGAACCTGACTTCATTGGAAAACGGGTACGGGATGTTCTACTACAGCAGGTTCAACGGCGACATATCCGCGTGGGACGTCTCCGGAGTTACGAACCTGGCCGGCCTGTTCTACAACGCGTGGGGCTTCAACCAGGACATATCCGCATGGGACGTATCCAGCGCGACCGACATGAGGGCCATGTTCTACGAAGCCTACGACTTCAACCAGGACATCTCGTCGTGGAACGTCAGCAGCGCGACCGACATGGACGGCATGTTCGACAGCGCCAACAAATTCAGGCAAAACCTGGGGCCGTGGTACGTGGTGCTGTCCGGCAATGACGTGAAGCCGCTACTTGCAGACAAGGCGGTGGGCAACATAACGGCGCAGAACGCGTATCTGGACAACCAGAACGCGACGTATTCGCTGGTGGCCGGCGCCGGCGACACGGACAACTCGCTGTTTGAGATAGACGGCAATGCGCTGAGCATAAAGGAGGGCAGCGCCCATAAGGCGAGTTACAGCGTCCGGATAGGCTCCACCGGCTCCTTCGGCACCGACAACGCGGTAGCGGTGGCCCTCGTCTCCGACATCGCCCCGCCGACATTCAGATCCGCGACGTTTTACACGGGAACGGGCGTACTGAACATGACGTTCAGCGAGCCGCTAAACCAGACCGCGCACAACGCGTCAAAGATTCATGTCCGGGAATCAGATGCGAACACCGGCGGCGTGACGCTCTCAAACGCGATGATAACCACAAACGGCACCAGCTTCATAACGTTCACTCTGGGCTCAAGCGACAAAGGCTCGGTAAACGACGACCTGGACGTGCCGCAAGTCGACATAGACGCCGGAGCGGTTCGCGACACGTCGGGCAACCCGATAGTCAAAGCGGAAAACAAGGTTGTCACGGTAATCGACACCACGCCGCCCTACGTTGTTAACTCGACCACTTTCACGACGAACGAAGGAATCCTTAGCATACGCTTCAGCGAGGCGCTGAACAACACGCTGCACAACGCCTCCAAGTTCCACGTCCGGAATGTCGGGGAGAGCACGGGAGGAGTAACGCTCTCAAACGGCATCATCACGGCCAACGGTTCCGAGTCCGAATTCTGCTCAGACTCGTTCCTGGGTTCGGCGGCCTCAAACGAGTGCCCGCTTTCCCCGATGGTGTTCAACCTGACCGGCGCGGGCACGGATGCGGTAAACGCCATGGCAGATCCGCGGCTGAACGTTGAACGGGGGGCGGTCAGCGACGCGGCAGGCAACCCCATATTGGCCGCGGCGGATCTAAACATCATCGTACGCGACAACTCGCCCCCCTACGTTACGACGGCCGTATACACGACGAACGACGGCGTCCTGAATGTGACGTTCAACGAGCCGCTGAACAATACGCTGCACAACTCCTCCAAGCTTCACGTACGCGACGCTGGCCAGAATTCTAGCGGCGTCACCCTGTCCAACGCCATCATAAAGACAAACGGCACCAATTTCATAGCGTTTAACCTAACCGATGCGAACGTGCTCACGATCAACGGCCTGACCACCCCGCAGCTGGACGTTGACGAGGGGGCGGTCAGCGACGCGGCCGGCAACCGCATATTGAACGCGACTGACATGAACATAACCGTAACGGAGAACAAGCCGCCCACGTTAGACTCGGCCACGTACTACACCGGCAACGGCACGCTTGTCATAACATTCAGCGAGATTCTGAACCAGACGGCGCACGACGCCTCCAAGCTTCACGTCCGCAACACCGGCGAAACGACGGGCGGCGTCACCCTATCAAATGCGATGATAACCACGAACGGCACCGACTCCATAACCTTCGCCCTCAGCTCGACGGACAAGGACACGGTAAACGGCCTGGCCGCCCCGCAGCTGGACATAGAGGCGGGAGCCGTACAAGACGCGGCCGGCAATCAGGTGGCCGCCGCGGCCGACCAGACAGTCACAATAAACGACACCCTCAAACCGACGTTCATCTCGGCGGCATTCGCCACCGGATCCGGCGTCCTCACCGTGACGTTCAGCGAGGCCCTGAACCAGACGGCGCACGACGCCTCCAAGCTTCACGTCCGCAACACCGGGGAGAGTTCCGGCGGCGTCACCCTGTCAAACGCGATGATAACGACGAACGGCACCGACTCCATAACCTTCACCTTAAGCGCTAGCAACAAGGACACGGTAAATGCAATGGCCGCCCCGCAGCTGGACATCGAACAGGGCGCCGTACAAGACGCGGCCGGCAATGAAATGGCCGCCGCGGCCGACCAGACCATTACAGTAAACGACACCATACTGCCCACCTTTTCGTCGGCGGCATTCGCCACCGGATCCGGCGTCCTCACCGTGACGTTCAGCGAGGCCCTGGACTCCTCAAAGCACGCGGCCTCCAAGTTCCATATTCGCAACGCCGGGGAATCAACGGGCGGCGTCACCCTGTCCAACGGCACCATTACGGCCAACGGCACCGATTCGCTGACCTTTACGCTAAGTCCAACGGACAGAAACTCGGTAAACGCCATGGCCGCCCCGCAGCTGGACATAGACGCCGGCGCCGTCAGCGATACATCTGGCAATGAAATCGCCGCCGCGGCCGACCAGACCTTCACAGTAAACGACACCATCAAACCCACACTCGCGTCTGCCGTATTCTCAACCGGCACCGGAGTGCTGACCGTAACCTTCAGCGAAAATCTGAACCAAGCGACGCACGACGCCTCCAAGCTTCACGTCCGCAACACCGGGGAGAGTTCCGGCGGCGTCACCCTGTCCAATTCGATGATAACGGCAAACGGCACCGACTCCATAACCTTCGACCTGTCCAATACCGACACCAACACGGTAAACGCCATGTCCGCCCCGCAGCTGGACATCGAACAGGGCGCCGTACAAGACGCGGCCGGCAATCAGATGGCCGCCGCGGCCGACCAAACCATTACAATAAACGACACCATAAAGCCGACGTTCAGCTCGGCGACATTCGCCACCGGATCCGGCGTCCTCACCGTGACGTTCAGCGAGGCCCTGAACCGGACGGCGCACGACGCCTCCAAGCTTCACGTCCGCAACACCGGGGAGAGTTCCGGCGGCGTCACACTGTCCAACGGTATGATAACCACGAACGGCACCGACTCCATAACCTTCACCCTCAGCTCAACGGACAGGGACACGGTAAACGCCATGGCCGCCCCGCAGCTGGACATAGGCGCCGGCGCCGTCAGCGATACATCTGGCAATGAAATCGCCGCCGCGGCCGACCAGCCTGTCACCATAAACGACACCATCAAACCCACACTCGCGTCTGCCGTATTCTCAACCGGCACCGGAGTGCTGACCGTAACCTTCAGCGAAAATCTGAACCAAGCGACGCACGACGCCTCCAAGCTTCACGTCCGCAACACCGGGGAGAGTTCCGGCGGCGTCACCCTGTCCAATTCGATGATAACGGCAAACGGCACCAACTCCATAACCTTCGACCTGTCCAATACCGACACCAACACGGTAAACGCCATGTCCGCCCCGCAGCTGGACATCGAACAGGGCGCCGTACAAGACGCGGCCGGCAACACCATATCTGCTGTAGCCGACCAAGCCATAACGGTAAACGACACCATCAAACCAACGTTCAGCTCCGCGACATTCGCCACCGGATCCGGCGTCCTCACCGTGACGTTCAGCGAGGCCCTGAACCAAACGACTCACGACGCCTCCAAGCTTCACGTCCGCAACACCGGGGAGAGTTCCGGCGGCGTCACACTGTCCAACGGTATGATAACCACGAACGGCACCGACTCCATAACGTTCACCCTCGGCACAAATGACAAAGACTCGGTAAACGGCATGGCCACGCCGCAGCTGGACATCGAACAGGGCGCCGTACAGGACACGGCCGGAAATGAAATCGCCGCCTCACCAGACCAGACCATAACCGTAGGCGACACCATAAAGCCGACCTTCTCGTCTGCCACCTACTCCACCGGCTCGGGCGTGCTCACCGTAACCTTCAGCGAGGCCCTGAACCAGACCACTCACGACGCCTCCAAGCTTCACGTCCGCAACACCGGGGAGAGTTCCGGCGGCGTCACCCTGTCCAATTCGATGATAACTGCAAACGGCACCGACTCCATAACCTTCGACCTGTCCAATACCGACACCAACACGGTAAACGCCATGTCCGCCCCGCAGCTGGACATCGAACAGGGCGCCGTACAGGACGCGGCCGGCAACACCATATCTGCTGTAGCCGACCAAGCCATATCGGTAAACGACACCATCAAACCAACGTTCAGCTCCGCGACATTCGCCACCGGATCCGGCGTCCTCACCGTGACGTTCAGCGAGGCCCTGAACCAAACGACTCACGACGCCTCCAAGCTTCACGTCCGCAACACCGGGGAATCAACGGGCGGCGTCACCCTGTCCAACGGTATGATAACCACGAACGGCACCGACTCCATAACCTTCGACCTGTCCAATACCGACACCAACACGGTAAACGCCATGGCCGCCCCGCAGCTCGACATAGAGGCCGGCGCCGTCAGCGATACATCTGGCAATGAAATCGCCGCCGCGGCCGACCAGACCGTCACCATAAACGACACCGTACGCCCCACGTTCAGCTCGGCGGCATTCGCCACCGGATCCGGCGTCCTCACCGTGACGTTCAGCGAGGCCCTGAACCAGACGGCGCACGACGCCTCCAAGATTCACGTCCGCGACACCGGCCAGGGCTCCGGCGGCGTCACCCTGTCCAATTCGATGATAACGGCAAACGCATCCACGTCCATAATGTTCACCCTCAGTTCCACGGACAAGGACACGGTCAACGGCCTGACCGCCCCGCAGCTGGACATAGAGGCCGAAGCGGTCCGCGACACTTCGGGCAATTCGATAGCCGCCGCGCCGGATCAGACCATCACGATAGACGACACCACAAAGCCGGCCTTTGAATCCGCCACCTTCTCGACTGGCGATGGCATACTGAACGTGACGTTCAGCGAGGCCCTGAACCAGACGGCGCACGACGCCTCCAAGATTCACGTCCGCGATACGGGCCAGGGCTCCGGCGGCGTCACCCTGTCCAACGCCATGATCACTACGAACGGCACCGACTCCATAACCTTCGACCTGTCCAATACCGACACAAACTCGATAAACGGCATGACCGCCCCGCAAATAGACATGGAGGCGGGCGCCGTACAAGACGCGGCCGGCAATGAAATAGCCGCCGCGGCCGACCAGACCGTCACACTAAACGACACCATACGCCCCACGTTCATCTCGGCGGCATTCGCCACCGGATCCGGCGTCCTCACCGTGACGTTCAGCGAGGCCCTGGACTCCTCAAAGCACGTGGCATCCAAGCTTCACGTCCGCAACACCGGGGAGAGTTCCGGCGGCGTCACCCTATCCAACAGTATGATAACCACGAACGGCACCGACTCCATAACCTTCACCTTAAGCGCTAGCAACAAGGACACGGTAAACGCCATGGCCGCCCCGCAAATAGACATGGAGGCGGGCGCCGTACAAGACGCGGCCGGCAATGAAATAGCCGCCGCGGCCAACCAGACCGTCACACTAAACGACACCATACGCCCCACGTTCATCTCGGCGACATTCGCCACCGGATCCGGCGTCCTCACCGTGACGTTCAGCGAGGCCCTGGACTCCTCAAAGCACGCGGCCTCCAAGTTCCATGTTCGCAACGCCGGGGAATCAACGGGCGGCGTCACCCTGTCCAACGCCATGATCACTACGAACGGCACCGACTCCATAACCTTCGACCTGTCCAATACCGACACAAACTCGGTAAACGCCATGACCGCCCCGCAGCTCGACATAGAGGCGGGCGCCGTACGCGACGCGGCCGGCAATGAAATAGCCGCCGCGGCCGACCAGACCGTCACCATAAACGACACCATAAATCCGACCTTCGCCGCGGCCACCTTCTCTACATATGACGGCATACTGGACGTGACGTTCAGCGAGATTCTGAGCCAGACGACGCACGACGCATCCAAGCTTCACGTCCGCGACGCCGGAAAGGACACCGGCGGCGTCGCCCTCTCCAACGCCATGATAACGGCGAACGCCTCCAAGTCGATAACCTTCAACCTGTCCGATACAGACACCGATACCGTAAACGCCATGGACAAGCCGCAGCTGGACATAGAGGCCGGAGCGGTCCGCGACACTTCGGGCAATGCGATAGCCGCCGCGCCTAACCAAGACATTACAGTAAACGACAACACGCCGCCCGAATTCGCCTCGGCCACCTTCACGACGGGCGACGGCGTCCTAGCCATAAACTTCAGCGAGCCGCTAAAAGCCGCCGCTCACGACGCCTCCAAGATTCACGTCATGGGCTTGGGCTTGCTCCGGGGAGACTTTGACCTCTCAAACGGCATGATAACTGATAACGGCACCGATTCGATAACGTTTGGCCTGGGCACCCAATACGTTAACACCATAAACACGCTGAGCGGCCCAAAGCTTGACATTGAACAGGGCGCGGTGAGCGACACGTCGGGCAACCGGATTGCCGCGACAACGGACCGGCCCATCACCGTAAAGGATACCATCCCACCCGAATTCGCCTCGGCGACTTACACCACCGGCGACGGCGTGCTCGCCGTGACCTTCAGCGAGGCCCTGAACGCCACACATCACGACGCCTCCAAGATTCACGTCCGCGATGCGGGCCGGAACTCCGGCGGGATAACGCTGTCCGGCGTATCCGTAACGGGCGACGCGATAAGCGCCACACTGTCGGCCGCGCAGCAAAGCGCGCTTGACTCGATGACCACGCCGCAGCTGGACATCGAACACGGCGCGGTGCACGACACCTCAAACAACCCGATACTGGCGGCCCCGGACCAAAACATCGCGGTGCGGGACACCAAGCCGCCCGAATTTGCCCGGGCGACGTACCATACGGCCAACGGCGTCACTACAATAACGTTCAACGAGGCGCTGAACGTTACGGCCCACGACGCGTCAAAAATACACATACGAAACGACAGCCAAAGCGCCGGCGGCGTCACCCTGTCCAACGGCGTCATCACGGCCAACGGCACCCGCTCCATCACATTTGACCTGAACGGCACCGACACCGCCAAGGTGAACGCCATGGCCGTCCCGCAAATCGACATTGAGGGGGGAGCGGTCCGCGATACGGCGGGCAACCTGATGGCCGCCGCGGCGGACCTGTTCCTAAACGTCACGTCACCTGCCCCGCCCCCGGCCCCGCCGGCCCCGTCGTTCCTGCCGGCGTTCGCCCCGCCCCCGGCCCCGCCCCCGGAGCCGCTTACCGTGCACGACGACGCCATACCGCCCGAAATTATATCGGCCGCGGTGGACGCGTCTTCCCTGCGCGTGACGTTCGACGAGCCCGTGACGGCGTCCGGCTGGTCGGGCTTTACGCTGAGGGGCGGCGCAGGCATACTGAACCTGACCGGATCGCCCGGCGACGGCACCCGCCACCTGGCCGCCGATATCGGCGGGGAGCCGTCCGGCAACCTGACGCTGAGCGTAGCCGAGGGGGCCGTAAGCGACGCGTCGGGCAACCCCAATCCGGCGTACGCCAGCCTGCCGCTGGGTTGGGCGGCGCCGCGCGCCCCGGCCGTCGAGTCGGCGTCGTACGCAAACTCCACGGGAATACTGAGCGTGCGGTTCGACCAAATCGTCAGGCCGGGGAACGTGTCCCATATGGCGATAGGCGACCGCCCCCTGGGGGCGTCCGAGCTGCTGTCCACCGCGGGGGGCATCGCGCTCCACTTCCGGATCAGCCAGGCGTCCCAGGGCGTCCTGGGGGATGTGGTGCACGTGCGGACGGGCGCCATACTGGACGGCAACGGCACCGCGTATGTGGTGAACCAGACGGTCCCGCTGTACCTGTCCGAGAAGCCCCTGCCGCCGCCGAGGGCCGCGTACAACGCCGCGACCGGCGCCATGTGGCTGCACGTGGACGCCGAGGGCATATCGCTGAACGGCTCGGCCATCACTATACGCAACTCCACCGCGCAGGCGACGCTCTCTGACATGCACGTCCTGCTCAACGGCGTCGTGGAATATTCGGGCAACGCCACCATACTGCCGGGCAACGCCACCGTACTGTTCATGGACGTGCCCGCCGGGGCCATACGGGCGAATTCGGGCGTCGTGCCAGCCGCCGGCAACCTCACGGTGGACGTATTCCACCGGCTGAACACCACCGCCGCGTACAGCTTCCAGACCGGCGGCGACACGGAGTCCGTTCACATAATGCCGCCGGGGCTGGTCGTCGCGGTCGCCCCCCATGAAATATCCGTGTTCGACATGGCCAACGCGTCGAGCCGCGCCGCGTCGGCGCCGCTAAACCTCACCGTATTGGACGCAAACCCGATACCGGACGCGAGCCACCTGGCGGTGCTCGCAGAAAACGCCGTCCTGCTGCTGGACCTGGCCGACCCCGAGTCCCCGGAGTGGTCCGGCGTGCTGAACCTCACCAACGCGGCCTCCCGCGGCACGATAACCCCGATTACCCTTGAGGGCGTCCCATACGTGGCATACGTGACCGAAAGCGACGTGGCCCTGGTGCTGGTTTCGGATCCCGCAAACCCGAAGGTCGTGATGGAGGCCTCCGTACAGTCGGGGCCCTCCGTGCCGTTCGGTTCGGCATCGGAGTCCGGCGTGCTGTACACGCCGCTCATGCCGGAAAAGATATGCTCAATCGACATGGCGGCAAGCTACGAGGTCACATGCGAGGATCACGCGGGCACCCCCCGCAGCGTGGGCGCCATATCTGCCGGGGGCGTCATATACCTGGCGTCAACGGCGGACACGCCGGGGGCGTCGGTGCGCGGCGAGTCCCTGGACGAGACGCTCTTCATAAGCACGAACAGGACCGCCTTGAGCGTGGAGATGGTGGACGCATACGGCGTGGTGTACGTGCTGGCCGCCGCCGGCGACCTGTACTCGTTTGACATGTCCGGAGAGCCGGTCTACGTGGACGACGGCCTGTACGCCTCTATGGACGCGGCCCGGCTGGGCGGCTTCCCGTACGCGGTGCTGCTGGACACCTACGGCACGGCCCACGTGGTGGACCTGACCGCCCCGTAACGCAATACGCGCCGGCCGTCATGCCTGCGGCGGCCGCGGATCCGCAGCCGGAACGCCGGCTAGCCCCGGCCGGACTCTGCAGACCTGGACTTGAACATCTCCAGGGTGAGCAGGTCCATGGCCTTCTTGTGGTGGCCGAACTCCCCCAGGGCGTGCATCTGGTACCCCACCAGCTCCCGTAGTATCTTCACCACGCTGAGCTGGAACTCGTCCTTGGCGGTCACCTCCATGGCGTTTATCCTGGACAGTATGTCTTCCATGTCGCGGCGCATCTGATCCGGGGAGGCGTGGCCTGACATGCGGGCGGTTCAATACGTCCGAAATATTACTCTATGCGAGCTCCTCGTCGATGACGTGCATCATCTCCTTGAACGCGACGCACGGGCAGCCGGGTATGCGGCACCCTCCCCGCCGGGTCAGCGAGCCGCCCCGGCCGTCGTGGGCGTAGTCGGAATGGTGGCACCGGGCGCAGTTCACGCCCGGAGATGTACGGCGGGGGATTTAAGCCGATCAAGGGACCAACACGGCCCGCGCCTCCAGCTGGGACCCTTTCAGCATCCGGAGCACCTCGTTGGCCTTCTCCAAGGGGAACGCCTCGTAGACCACCTCAAGATCGTTCCGGTCGGCTATCCTGACAACCTCCTCCATGTCCTTGGTGGACCCTATCAGGGTTCCGCGGATGGTCTTCTCCTCGAAGGCCTGGAAGTGGGGGTTCTCGCCTATGGTGGCTATGACTATCAGCCCGCCCTTCTTGACCGCCCGGATGGCCGCGTCTGTAACTTTGTCGGACGGGGCAAAGACGATGGCCGCGTCCAGCAGCCCGTGCTCCTGCCGCATGGCCGCCAGCAGCCTCTCCCGGCCGCCCTCGTAGCGCACCGCGGCGGCGGCCCCCAGCCGCATGGCCACGTCCAGGTGCCGCGTGTTGCGGGACACCGCTATGGTGTGGCATCCCTCCAGTCTGGCGAACTGCACCGCCATGTGGCCGACGCCGCCGATCCCGAATATGCCCACCTTGCGGTGGGTGCGCGGCTCGGCGGCCTTGACTGCCTTGTAGGCGGTTATCCCGGCGCAGAAGAGGGGCGCCGCGTACTCGGACTTCATGGTGTGCGGTATCTTGGTCGCGAACTGCTCGGGGGCGGTTATGTACTCGGCGTATCCCCCCCGGAGGGTCTCGCCGGTGACCTCCATGGAGTCGCAGAGCTGCTCGCTGCCGTCGGCGCAGTACTGGCACTCCCCGCATGCCGAGAGCAGGGGGGTTATTCCTGCCCTGTCGCCCACCTTGAACTTGGTGACGTCGCCGCCCACCTCTTCGACGCGGCCGACCAGCTCGTGGCCGGGCACGGTGGGGAGCACGGGGGGTATCCCTATGTCCAGCCAGTCGCCCTCTATGCCGTGTATCTGCGAGTGGCACACGCCGCAGGCCTCTATCTTGATCAATACCTCGGAAGGGTTGCGTATCCGGTGGCGCTCTATGTGGCGCAGCTCCAGCGGGTCGGTCTCCAGCTTGCCGCACTTTGGCAGCACCATGGCGCGCATCTGGGGCATACGTGCGGGAAGGGGCGGGGCGGATTTTAATATTTTCTTGCGGGGTGGCCTTGTCCAAAAACTAGACCGGAAGTCCCTGATGGTGTCTAGCGAATAGATCCGCACTCGCACGAGGCCGAAAGACATATGGATCTCCGATCTTAATCATCTGCATGAGCAAAAGGCAGAAAGCCAAAGATAAGTAAGCCCAACCTGCCCAGAAGCAAGAACAACCCGTCCGGCAAGAGGAACGATCCGGACATTGACTGGCCCAAGTATGCCGAGGGCCGCAAGTCCGAGGGCCGCAACTATGCCAGGTGGATTCCAAGGTTAGCCGACCACATGCGCGAGGAGCTGGGCATTCCCGAAGGCAGGAAGGACAGGCGCGTCTCGGCCATGCTGGTGGCCCTGGTGAAGTCCGAAGAGGGCCTGTCATACTGGGGACTGGTCAAGCATTTCAACAAGCATCCCGGAGACCTGAAGCGGTGCGAGCTTGACCGGCCGTACAGCAAGTCGTGGTACCGCCTGCGCATATCGCAGATCGATTCTGCCGTACTGTACAAGCTGATCCTATGGATGGCCGGCGACTATGCCGCGCGCGGCACCAAAATAGTCGATTCCAGCGGATTCAGCATCGTCCGGTACGCGGACTGGTACAGCGCCAAGTACGGCAAAATCAGCGTCAAGGAGTTTGCAAAGCTGCACATCATGCAAACCCTCCACGGCAAGATATGATCTGCCATGGTCACGCCCGGCAAGGCCAACGACTCGCCGTATCCGGGGGCGATGATCGCCATTATGCCGCACGGGTCAGGCTACGTGCTGGCCGATGCCCAATACGGCGTAATGGAAAACTGCCAAGCGGTACAGGACAGTGGACGCCGCCCCATAATCGAGCCCAAGTCGGGTTATGAGATCAATGGGTTCAACGCCAGGGTGGAGATGTTGAGGTTCCTTGAGAAGCACCCCGGGACGTTTCACAAACTACTACGTAAGAAGAACAACGTTGAGAGCGTCTTCTCGTCCATGAAGAAAAGGTTCGGAGGCGTGGTACGGGCCGTCAAGACGAATACCCAGACCATTGAGTTGCTGTCCACATGCACATGCCACAACATGACTTTCGCATAAAGGTGACGGCGCGGCGGCGGGGACGGCCGCCACATGTGAGGGGGAGTCTGCGCTTGAATGTCTGGAAATTGCCAGAAACGGGGGTGGTGGGGGTGGTGGGGGTGGGCGTCCTTTTGATATGCCGGGCGGGGGCGGATCATGGTGGATCAGTGTGATTGTTGCGGGCGGGACGGCTCCGGGACGGCTCCGGGACGGCGTGGCTTGTCCTACAGATCGCCATATTTTGGACAAGGCCCCGCCGCGAACCAAACTATATAAAGACATGACCAGTAAACACAAAGAAACTATATAAAGACATGACCAGTAAACACAAAGAAACTATATAAAGACATGACCAGTAAACACAAAGAAACTATATAAAGACATGACCAGTAAACACAAAGAAACTATATAAAGACATGACCAGTAAACACAAAGAAACTATATAAAGACATGACCAGTAAACACAAAGAAACTATATAAAGACATGACCAGTAAAGGTGACCATGCCAATCTCCACCAACTTGGCCGAGGACAACCCGTGGTGGAGGGATCCGGATTCCATTCGGCGTGACAAGAAAATTACAGATCTAGATGACGCGACGGTCAACTGGAGGCCGCGTATTGCCGACACTTTCAACTTTTCCAAAGATTTGGTATATTCGTTAAGGGGCCCTCGACAGGTGGGAAAGACCACCCTAGTCAAACTTCAAATCAAGCGAATGCTGGACGAAGGCGTCTCGCCGTACAACATAATGTACTATGCGTTTGACGTAGACATTACTCCCAGGGATCTGGTAAATATTGTAAAGGACTATTTGGATGGCACCAAAAAGCTACGAAAAGACGACCGCTGCTACATTTTCTTGGACGAGGTGTCAGCGGTGAAAGCTTGGCAGCGCGGCGTCAAGAGGTTGTGGGATCAAAACAGGCTGAAAAACTGCACCGTGATCGCCACCGGTTCCAACGCAATGGACATCAAGATGTCGTCAGAGAGGATGCCCGGCAGGCGCGGCAGCACAGACGACGCGTTGGATAAGATCATGCTGCCGATGAAGTTTTCCGAGTTCGTGGCCGCGATAGACGCCGACCTCAAAGATCATTTAAAACGCTACCATCTTGCCGACCCGTCCGTGCGGCGCGCCCTTCTCACGGGCGTGATGGACCTGGATGCCGGCGTCGAGCAGCTTCGGCCGTACGTTCCCGCGTTAAACAAACACCTACAGGACTATCTGCTGACCGGCGGAACTCCCAGAATCGTCAACGAGTACTTGGGCAGCGGGTGGGTCAGCGAAGACACGTACAAGACGTATCTTGACGCAATCTTGGGCGACATCCGGTCTTTGAACAGGAATCCAAACACATTGAAGCAACTGGCCCGCAGCACCCTCAAAGTCGCCGGAAACCTGTCTTCGTGGACATCTCTTCAAAAAGGCACGGACATAGGCAGCGCCGACACCGTCGCGTCCTACGTTGACACGCTCCAGAGTATGTTTGTTCTTTCCGTTTTTTACCAGTATAGCGTCGAATCAAAGCGCGGACTGTCCCAGAAGGACAAAAAGATTTACTTTCAGGATCCGCTGTACTTCCACGTGTTGAATGGGTGGATTGGTGGTGACCAGCGCACATTTGACGCCGCCGTAGAACATTTGGGCGACGATTCAAACGTGGGGCGTCTGGTAGAGGGGGTGGTGGCCGATCACCTCGTTCGAATGGCGTTCTCCGTAAGCCCCAGAAAGCAAAATTTTGAGTACACGGATCTCTTATTCCACTGGAGGTACGGCAAAGACAAAGAGGTGGATTTCGTTTACAGCAACGGCGTGGGAACGGAAAGAGCGATAGAAGTAAAGTTTCAGAACCGCATCTCCGCCAGGGACTTGGACGGGCTGATCAACTTTAACCGAAGAACGAAAAGAAGCGACGCAATCCTGCTGTCAAAGGACAGGTTGTCGCAGGAGAGGGAGTGCACGGTCATTCCCGCTGCGGTGTTTCTGCTGCTGGCGTGAGGGCCGCGGGACGGGAGGCCCGGCGACTCGCGCGGCCGTATGCTCTGGGGCAAACTCGGGGGATCAATCGAATTGCGAATATATTGTTATGGATCGATATTGCTGGCCAAAGCCCACCCGTCCCTGACGGCGCATTTGATTTTCTTGGGGTTGCCGAGCTCGCCCAGTACGGGCTTGGGCATGCAGCCGTACTGTTCCCGGCTCCGGCTGTAAACGATGCCGACGCGACGAACCCGGCGGCGCCCTTGGCCCAACTGACCATGCCCATGTGAGGTTGGGCGGGCTGGCTCCCGCCGGAAAGGCGGGCGTTCACGCACCCGGCCCGGCGATATGCGCGCCCTGATGCGGCGCGCCGCCGCCCCCCTGTTCAGCTTTGGGCGGCGCGGCATGCAGGAGGGATGAGGAGGCTCGGCATGCCGTTCACGCGCATGCTAACACGGCGCAAGATGAATCTCAACGCCCATCTGGGGTCGGGTCGCGTCCCGGCGTCCAAACTACGACCCGCGCCGAGCCGAAAACGTACCGACGCAATGCTGAAATTGAGGAATGGCGTACGCATGGGATGAACCCACACCTGGGGGGATTCATCCGGTTCCTGGAGGAGCAAGGCTTGGTGAAACTCGACATACTTGGCAAAGGAGAAGAGCAGTTCGTCAACAGGCTGAAACTTCAAAAGTACGCGCTTCTGGCTAAGCACTTGGGAATGCCGTTCCCCTACCGGTATACCATATACATATACGGTCCTTACTCACGCGATCTTGCCGCCGACTACTATGCGCTGGCGCGCAGCGGGCAGTACGGCGAATGCGTCTCGTCCACACCCGACGGGTTCAGGAGGGACGACTTTCTGAAGGTGATACACGACGACCCAAAGTGGCTTGAGACTGCGGCCACGATAATCGACCGAAATAAGGACATAGGGGAGCGCGCGGCCCTGATAGACAAGGTCTGCCGCATCAAGTTTAGGTACGATGGCGAGTTTATCACCGGCGTTCTGGACGACTTGGCGAAGTACGGCCTCGTCTCGGTGCGCGCCTGACCGACGGGGCGCCCGCCGGCGATCCGGCGTAGGGCGGGGGACACGCCGCCGCGCCGTGTACAAGAAAGCCGACCGGAAGGACGTAGCGCGCCCCGTGCGCGCGCCGGAAGCGGCCCGCCCGGGAGCCGGCTGGCGCTACTCCGGCTGCGGGAAGCGCGGCGTGCGCGCCGCCGTATGGTTCGCCGGGATGGGCGGGGAGTGACGCAAGAAGAGCCGGAGTGGAATGCCGGGGTCAAGCACGGCGGCGGGTATGCCGCGCGCGATGCTCCAGTTCGGTGCTGCGCGGCGGGGCTCTCCGGGCCGCGAGCCCGGAGCGTGTGACAGCGGAGCCCGCCGCCGAGGCGGCGGCACGCAACGGCGCGGAACTCCGCGCGGGAGCGGGCGCCTTGACGCGGGGGTCGCAGGGAGGAGATCGTAATGCGAGGGCAACGACGCCCCCCGGCGCCATACCCCCGAATGTCAACCGGATAAATAACGGTGGAATATCGTTGCCCTGATGGCCATACCAAAGGAGATCCGGGACTACGTGGATGCGCAGATCCGGTACTACATAGACGAGGCCTGGACGTACAGGGGGATAGCCGAGACCCACGGGAACGGCGACGTGGAGGACACCGCGTTCGGGGTGATACTGGGCTGCCTGTACCTGGGGTTCATACAGGCGTACAGGACCCAGTTCATGACGCCCAACTCCGACGACATGGGCGAGTTCCACCGGCTGGTGGGCGACAGCGCCCCGGACATACGCAGGGCCCTGGGGGATGCCGGCCCGGCGGCCGGCTAGGCGCCGACCAAAACCGCGCGGGAGCGGCATATAATGATGGCATACGTCCAGAACACGGCAATAGAGATAAATCGACACGGCCCGACACTACACATGATGGATGAGACTTGCGAGTTCAAGATATCGCAGATGGTGGACAACGGCCAGGTGGTGCAGCTCACCCTGATAGAGAACGTCTTCACCGAGCCCATATCCCAAAAGCAGATCATAATGGAGAGCCTCTCCAAGAACACCCGCCTCGACTCCGAGACCCGGGCCCAGCTTATACCTGTGATGCAGGCCATACTGCAGGCCCAGCCCAACATCAAGGTGAAGAGCTACCGGCAGACGCAGGTGGTGATGACCATGCCGAAGTCCCGCTACCGGAACATAGGTATGCCGAAGGTGGGCAGCATCATGCGGGTGGACTTCAAGGCAATCTAGAGTGCGGCGTCTATGTCCGCCATGCTGCCCAGCGGAGGCGAGCAGGCCGCGTTCCGGCAGACGTACGCCTCCGTCGTGTCCCCGAAGCGCTTGCCCTCAAAGAACGGGTACCGCTGCAGCGCCTCGGCCTGGTCTGCATCGCGCACGAACACCACGATGCCCTCGGGCAGGAAGCGGCGGCCCAGCGCCCGGGGCACGGCGGGGTCGCCACCGCACATGACAGTCACCTCTGTGCTTCCCCGCACGCGCGCGTACGCGGCGTTGAGCAGGTGGCCGAACGCCAGGGGGTTCTCGGCGGCCCGCTGCATCTTGGACTTTAGCGCAACCTCGGCGGCCTCCCCGAACTGCGCGTCCCCGGTCAGGGCGTGCAGCCGCCCCAGCGCCGCCACGGCGACCGAGCCGCCGGAGGGCACCGCCAGGTCGTAGCCGCTGGCCGGCCTCATTATGAGGCTCTCGTGGTCGTCGGGCGTCATGTAGAACTCGGACCCGTCCCAGAAGCGCTCCAGAATGCGCGCGCCCAGCCGCCGCGCCGCCTCCAGATATTCGGCGTCGGGGTATTCCTCGAATACGTCCAGCAGGGCGCATGCCACGTACGCGTAGTCCTCCAGAAACCCGCCTATGCGCGCCCCGCCCTTGTACGTGCGGTATAATCTGTCGCCCTTGAGCATATTCCGCGTTATGAACGCCAGGGCCCTCCTGGCGGCCTCCAAATATTCCGCATTGCCTGCCACGCGGTGGCCCCGTGCCAGCGCCGATATCATCATGCCGTTCCACGACGCCAGCACCTTGTCGTCCAGCCCCGGAGGGACGCGCCGCCGCCGGGCGGCCAACAGCGTATCCTCGCATCTTCGTATGGCGCGGCGGGCCTCGCCCTCGGGCACGGAGCAGGCGAACGCCGCCGCCG
Source organism: Nitrosopumilaceae archaeon (assembly GCA_963665475.2). Classification (GTDB taxonomy): domain Archaea; phylum Thermoproteota; class Nitrososphaeria; order Nitrososphaerales; family Nitrosopumilaceae; genus VYCS01. The sequence goes on from CAXXXK010000002.1 coordinate 283,069, forward strand.
ACAGCCTGAGGCCCCGGTGCAGTATGGAGTTGCCCTCCCAGTTGCCGCCGTCGGTCACCCCGTAGTACGTGCAGAATATGTCCGCGTCCTCCCCCAGTATGTCCCGGATCTCCCGCTTGGTCCAGACGTAGTAGCGGCCCTCCTCGCCCTCGGAGTCCGCGTCCAGGGCGGAATAGAACGCCCCGTCCGGGGACGTCATGTCCCGCAGCACGAACCCCAGCGTCCTCTCCATTACGTCAATATGGAACGGGTCGCCGCTGATCTGGTACGCCTCGGCGTAGTTTATGGGAACGAGGGCGTTGTCGTACAGCATCTTTTCAAAGTGCGGCACCAGCCACCGCCGGTCGGTGGAATACCTGTGGAAACCGCCCCCCACCTGGTCGAATATGCCCCCCTCGGCCATCTTCCTGAGGGAGCGGGTGGCAAACTCGGCGAACCTCGATACCCCGGACAGCCGGGCGTACCGGAACAGGAACGAGATGCAGGCGGCGTTGGGAAACTTGGGGGCCGCGCCGAACCCGCCGTAAGCGGGGTCGCCGGCCTGCAGCATGTTCACGGCCGCCTCGTCCAGCGGGGGCCGCCCTATCTGTACGGCATTGGCGGCGGGTCCCTGCATCTTCATGTTCTGGACGAACTTCTCGGCCTGCCGCCGCACGTCCCGCGGCTTCTCCTCCCACGCCTGGGCCAGCTGCCTGAGTATGCTGCCGAACCCAGGCCTGCCGTAGCCGTCCAGCACCGGAAAGTACGTCCCCACGTAGAAGGGCTTCTGGTCGGGGGTCAGAAAGACGCTGAGCGGCCAGCCCCCCTGGCCGGTGACCCGCTGGCAGGCTTCTTGGTATATGGCGTCTATGTCGGGGCGCTCCTCGCGGTCCACCTTGATGCTGACGAAGTGCCGGTTCATCACCCCGGCGACGTCCTCGTTCTCGAAGGACTCGTGCTCCATGACGTGGCACCAGTGGCAGGCGCTGTACCCAACGCTGAGGAATATTGGTATATTCCGCTCGCGCGCGGCCTTGAGCGCCTCAGGCCCCCACGGGTACCAGTCCACCGGGTTGTCGGCGTGCTGGAGCAGGTAGGGGCTGCTCTCCCGGCCCAAGCGGTTGCGCGCCATGTGTCAGCATCCGGATGTACGGCTAATTTGAACCTAGACGCCCCAGACGCTGCGGCCCTCTTCCAGCTCGTATATGCGGGCGTTTATGTTTCTGAGCAGCTTGGCCTTGGCTTTTTTGGCCTTCTTGTTGTGGCTGTAGTCCTTCTTTTTGACCAGCTCCTCGAGGCGTTTCAACTGGGCCAGCGAGAGCTGCTTGAAGCCGTGCCGGGATTCGGAGACCTTGTTGAGCAGGCGCACCCGCTCCATGTCTTCCTTGGTTATGTTGGGGTCCACTGTTGTATGTATGAGGCGGCGCGGTATTTTTCAGTTTGCGCGGCGGCCTGCCGCGCATGCGGCTTGCGGTCTGGTTATGGATGTAGTAAGGTCTTGCCTCTGCTATATGTGCCCAAGGTCGGGACAGTCGAGACAACGCTTGGAGCGGCATCCGGCGGAACCGGCCCACTTCAACGCGCGCGGATCGCACGCTATTCAAGTCCGCGCGGACCGTCCGGATCGGCATACCGCGCCGCACGGTGTCACAGCCCGCCCGCACGCCCGGACCGATGGTCGGCTTGCGACAATTGGAGATTTTGAACGATTTAATTGGTATATGTTGGTAATAAATGCCAATTTAAACCAAATATGCTTGCATAAAAATCTAAAAGCTGCAATTCCTTCACATCTTTAAATAATACCAAGCCGTAACTACACCGTGGCGGAATTAGGCGCTTACGGTCTGGCGGTGGGGGTTTTCATCGCGCTCACCCTCGTGGTCGGGATAATAACCACAAAGATGGTAAAGCAGAGCGGCAAGCGGCTCATAGTGGCCGGGAAGAGCCTGCCGCTGGCGCTGGTGGGCACCATGCTGGCGGCGCAGGCCGTTGACGGCAACTCGTCGCTGGGGAACGTGGCGCTCGTCTACCAGTTCGGGTTTTGGGCGGGCGCGGTGGTGCCCCTGGGGCTGGGGTCGTGCCTTTTGGTGGTGGCCGCCGGGTACGCCAAGCCGCTCAACAAGATGTCCATGATCACGCTGCCGGACTTTTATTATAGGCGGTTTGGAAACGGCGCCGAGGGGATATCCAGCGTCCTCTTGATAATCAGCTTCATAATATTGATGGCCGGCAACCTGGCCGCGTGCGGGTTCATACTCGAGACGGTCTTTGGAGTCGACTACCTGTGGGGGATAGTGATCGCCGCCGCGGTGGTGCTGACGTACACCATGGCGGGCGGGCTCTTCGCGTCGGCGTACACCAACCTGTTCCAGGTGTACCTGGCCATAGGCGCGTTCTGGGCGGGGTTCCTGTTCTTTGCCGGCGGGTTCTCGGGCACGCCCTGGGAGACTGTGATCGGAAGTACTCCTCCAGAATATCTGGACCTGTCCGGGCTGTTCGACATAGCAAACGGGGCGCTCATAAACTGGGGCGGCTTCATGGCGCTGGCCCTGGGTGACATAATCGCCCTGGACTTCATGGAGCGGGTGTTTGCCGCCAGAAACCCAAAGACTGCGCGGTCGGGCGCCTTCATGGGCGGGGCGCTGACGATATTCACGGTGGTGCCCACCAGCATGCTGGGGATAGCGGCCCTCTACTACCTGCCGGCGGACACGCTTCCGGATTTGGCGCTGCCGCTGCTCAGCGTGGAGTTCATGCCGTTTGCCATAGGCGCCGCCATACTGATGGGCGTGGTGGGCGCGTCCATGTCCACGGCCAGCGGCGGCCTGCTGGCCATCTCCAGCGTGATATCGCGCAACCTGTTCAACCGCATAATCCGGCGGCGCTGGCTGGGGCAGCCGGGTACCACCGACCGCAAACTCTTGTTCACGACGCGCCTGACCCTCATACCCATGATGGTGGCCGGAACCGCCCTGGGGTACTTCCTTCCGGCGCCGGGAATATACCTGATACTGGCGTTTGATCTGGTCTTTGCCGGGGCCCTGGCCCCCCTCACCCTGGGGCTGTTCTGGAAGAAGGCCAACATGCCGGCGGCCATCGCGTCGCTCCTGTTCGGCACCGGACTGCGCATGACCTTCTTCTTCACGATGCCCGAGGAGTGGGCCGGCCTGGACACGCTCATCCCGCCCCCCATATCGTTCGCGCTCTTCGTGGTGGTGGCGCTGCTCACCCAGAAGAAGTATCCGGGCAAGGCGCGCCACGACGTGCGCGACTACGTCCCGCCCGAGGAGGACGTCATATCCGGCGAGGACCTCAAGCACTTCCGCGAGGAGGGCGTACCCGGCTCCGGCTCCCTGCCGGGCGACGACCCCGGCGGGACTCCCCCGAAGAAGCCGGCGTGACGCGTGGCCGCGCGGCGTAGGCGCGTCGTCAGTTTGGGGCAACATGCCATACAGTCCGCGCCTTGGGTGTCCGCTCTTGGCGGGCGCCAGCCAACCGCATACCGCCGCGCGCAGGCGCGGGGCGTGCACGGCAGCGGTTCAGGCCAAAACAGATCGCGCCGGCCTTTTTCGGCAAAATTTAATACGATTTTGCGACCGACGCGACTGGTGAAGTATCCCGACATCATAAACCCGGAAATATCCAGGGTGGGGACGGCCGACTCGCAGCGGTACAACATCGCCGCCGGAATACTGATCAGCGAGGCCGCCCGGACGTGCCTGGGGCCCCGGGGCATGGAGAAGGTGTACGTGGACATACTTGGCGAGGAGACGGTGACCAAGCACGGCGGCGCTTTTCTGAGAAAACTGGACGTGGACCACCCCGCCGCCAAGGCCGTGGTGGACGCGGTGAACACCGTGGACAACCACGTGGGCGACGGGACCGTCTCGGCGGCCGTCATAATCGGGGCCCTGTTGGAGGGCGCCCAGCGGCTGCTGGGGGCGGGGATTCCCACCGCCTCTGTAATGCGCGGCTTTGAGGAGGGCTCGCGCATGGCGCTGGACGCGCTGGACGGAATGGCAATTAGGGGAGGCGCGGAGACGCGGCGCCGCATCGCGGTATCGTGCATGGAGTGCAAGGCCATATACGCCTCGCTGGCCGACGCGGACGGTATAACGAACGTGGTGCTGGACGCGGCCGCCTCGGTCACCGACGGGCGCACCGGGCTGGTGGACGTCGACTCGGTAAAGATAGAGGAGAAGCAGGGCGCGTCCGCGGACACGGAGCTTGTACCGGGCACCATACTTGACAAGCCCGCCGACGGCTTTGACATGCCCGTGTCAATGGAGGACGTGCGCGTCCTCCTGCTGAACGATCCCCTCGAGGCGTCCCGCACCAGGACCGAGTCGTCCATATCCGTATACAGGCCGCAGGACATGGGGCGGTTCGCCGAGCGGGAGGCCGACGATGTAATGGATGCGGTGCGGTCCGTGGCCGCCTCGGGCGCCCGGCTGGTCGTCTCCCGCAAGGGGATAGGCGAGGCGGCCCAGTCGCACCTGGCCCGCCGGGGCATAGTGACCATACGCCGCGCAAAGTACAACGACCTGTGGTGGCTGGAAAAGTCCACCGGCGCCCGTACGTGCTCCAGCGTGGACTCCATATCGCAAGACGAGCTGGGCGCGGCGTCCCGCGTGTACCGGCGGGTCGTGGCCGGCGACGAGATGGTATTCGTGGAGTCCGGGGCGCCCCGCTCGGTTACGATATTGCTGCGGGCCGCGTCCAAGCGGTACCTGGACGAGTTTCACAGGAGCGTGCTCAACGCCCTAAAGGCGCTGGCCGGCTTTGCGCGAGAGCCGCTGTACGTGCGCGGCGGCGGCTCCTGCGAGATGTCCATGGCCGCTAGCCTGCGGCGGCGGGCGCCCGCCGTGGAGGGGCGGGAGCAGCGGGCCGTGTACGCCTTTGCCGACGCCCTGGAGGCGATACCGCTGACGCTGGCCAGGAACGCCGGCATGGACGTCCTGGACGCCCGGCCGCTGCTCCGGCACCGGCACCACGCGGATCCGGACGGCCGGTGGGGAATAGACGCGGCCTCCCGCCGGGTTGCCCGGATCCGGGAGGTGGCGGACGCGTGCGCCGTAAAGAGGCAGGTCATAAAGTCCGCCACCGAGGCGGCGAACCTGATACTGAACGTGGACGACGTCTTCATGAAGGACATCATAGACAACACGCACTGCCACATAGACGGGACCGTCCACGCCCACAAGGACCCGGGCCGCAACCACAACCACTGGGAGCAGGAGGGACTGGAGCAGCGGCAGATGCACCAATACTATTGACGGGTATAGTTGCCGCCGGACGCGCCCGGCTGAGGCCCCGGTCGGATATGGATATAAGGTGGAGTTGTGTACCCACATCATGGAAGATGAGAAGCTGCCCACGACGACAGGCGAGTACCTAAAGCCGGTCCTTGAGGAGCTGGCGAGGGAGATCAGGAAGACAGATCCGGATTGGGAACCGCCAACTTACGATGACGGACTGCCTGATAATCGTGCTCTGGAGCGCCTGTGCGGACTGGCATCTAGATGAGGGTCGTCTTTACGTTCCCCTCCTGATCCTCGAAATACAAGTTGCACGTCATGGCAAGCGGCAGGGACCGCACATGTTCCCGCACACCATCCGTCCCCTCCCTGTGGTCCGACCAAACGCCTCGTATATGGCTACGGTGGAATCCTTGGGGATACTTTCAGCATCCCAGGGGCGTCCATCCGGGGAAAGCTCGCCGCGAGCCACGATCCGGCATCTTTTGCAATTTCTCTGGTGGGCGGCCTTGCGCGACCTGCCCTTGCTGGTACCACTCTCTACATATAGATCGGTCGCATCCGGATCACCGGTTCATGTGGGTTCAACACGTTTGGACCGGGGCCCCGGCACATGGCACGCGCCAAAGCCTCCGACGGATATGATTATACGATAGAACTGCGTATCTACGTCATGGAAGATGAGAAGCTGCCCACGACGACAGGCGAGTACCTAAAGCCGGTCCTTGAGGAGCTGGCGAGGGAGATCAGGAAGACAGATCCAGATTGGGAACCGCCAACTTACGATGATGGAATACCTGACAATCGTGCTCTGAAGCGCCTGTGCGGACTGGCCTCTAGATGAGGGTGTTTATTGACACGAACCTTTGGGGGAGAGTATCTATACATACAATATCCGTGGGTAGAACCTACTGTAGATGATTTGCTGGAGAAAGACTTGGTCGTGTCGGACATCTTGCTGGTTGAGCTTTGGCCGGTTATGCCGACGGGCCTTGGTAAGATATACGAAGGAGAATATTCACAATCCCCAATTCAACTACAAACTCACGCTTGAGTCTGCCTATTTGACGCGATTGTGAATATTCTCCGAAGTGCTTGACAACATACGCTGCCAAAACGCAATTTTGGAGTATATGCTCCCTGAAGACATTCGAGGTGGCCTGGACATCCATGAAAAATACCGCGCGAAACAAACAAAGAATTTGGGTATTGCGGATTTATTTCATGCCGCTATTGCGATAAGGTCCGGAGTGGACGAGTTTCACGCACTGGATAAGGGATTTTTGCTTTTGGCGCACGCAGAAACGCCAACGCGCTTTGTTGTACACGACTTGAAGACCGACCCGATCATAACATAACCCCCTGCCGGGGGGCCGCCGCGTCCCCACGACGGTCCCCGCGCCATTTTGCGATGCGGCGTGGTTCGGCCGCATACCGTTTGCGGTAAATTTGGACCGTGCGGTCAATGTCTGGGCGAACATTGGCCGTCGTTCGGCGGACAAGGCGAGGCCGCATCGTATACACGCCCGCAGGCAAATGGATCGCAGTGTCCGTTGCTGTATGCTGTGCCCGCCACGGCATCAGTTTGGTCGCGAGATTGCCGGCTTGCCGTGCTGCCCGGAATCCATCCGGCGTCGCTAATTTCCGGCCTGGCTTTTGGCCCAGGCTGCCCACGTGTGGTAGGCGACGCACTCCTCTGCCCGATATGTCTTGCCATCTTCGTGTTGACAAAGTTCCCACCTGACCCCGCACGCGGGGCATTTGAGGACGGTATGCGAAACTTTTTTCATGCAACGCCCGCAGAGCAATCCCCGGGGCTCGTTATTCAGGTATCGCTCCAGCTGGTACATATTGGGCACGGTTATGGGTACGCGCTTCTGAACCTGTGGAGCCGCCGCGGGCACGGTTATGGATTTCCGCTTCTTCATGCGCGGCGGCACGGTTATGGGTTTCCGCTTCTTCATGCGCGGCGCAGCGGGTTTGGTCTTGGTCTTGGGGCGCTGCCTCTGCTTTTGCGGGGCCACGGCGGGCGCCGCGCCCGTTAGGGGCTTGCCACATCCGGTGCAAAATTTGTCGTCGGCGCCTACGCCGTGTCCGCACGCGCCGCACCGCTGGAATTCCGAGCCCCGGGGACGCTGTTTTACGGACGTCTTGACGCGTGGCTTCGGCATGACGTCGGTAACGCGGCGCCACTTATTATCTCTGTGGGGGCGGTTCCCCTGCAAATTTGCGGCCGATCGTAATATTTTCCTAGCGGCCCGGTCCGATTGGCTCAAAACTACAAATACGCGTCAATCCCATAACGTTGCGTGGTCATGTGCGCCTGTTCCAAATGCGGGAAGATGGCGTCCGTACTTGATGAGATATTCGACGCCTTGGATGGAAGATTCCCCTGCCAGCGCTGCCGTCGGAGTACCGAACACAGGCCAACGCCAGGATACGTCTGTTCCGAATGCGGGATAGCGGAAACGCCCGAACTGAAGGGAAAGTTCTACGCCGAAGACGGAAAATTCCCCTGCCAGCGCTGCCGTCGGCGCACCATACACCGGCAGATGACCCCGCGACCTCCGGAGCCCCCGGAACTCCCGAGGCCCGTTAACCTGCGGTCTATGCCGTCAAGCAGATTGCCGCTACCGGATGGCGGTTCGGCCAAATACAGGAGTCCTAATAATCGCCGCTGCCGCTTGTGCGAAGGGTATGAGGAACATGAACATTTCATCGGCCTTATTAAGGATGGATATGAACCCTAACGCTTGGACAGTTGGGTTCTCGGACGTCTTCTTGCAAATGTCGATTATGCGTAGTGGTATGCAGATAGGTCCAATATTTTTTGGGCGGTACGACGCTGGACTAGTGTGAGAAAAATATTGGATGTTATCCCGTAGTACTATGCGGCATTTGGTACGGACCCATTCGTCGGCCCGCCCCGCCGTCGCGTGATCGTCGCGGATTGCGAACTTGAGGCGGGGCGGGCATCCCGACGGTTCCGTGACCGGCTTTGGCATGCGGCTGTATGGCGCACCGCCCTGCTCGTTTCGCGTAACGCCCGCCGTGAACTCCGTCGCCCCCCTTGGCCGCCCCGTGGCATTTGGCATCAAACCGCGCTTGCGAGGAAATTTAGTTAACTGCGTGGCGTCCGTGACCCGCGGGAAAAAGCGTCGCAAGAGGCGCGGCGCCCCCCCGGTGCCTCGGAGCCCGGGGGCGTGAATATACCAAAGGAGAAGGAGCCGACGGTTGGCGCGGGCCGCAGCATGCGCCCGGCGCCGTCCGCGTCCTCCGAAGCGCGCCGCGTCAAGCGCTGCTTGGGCGGGCTCCGGCCGCGCGACTGCGCGTACTGCGCGTCGGGACACGCGCCGCAAGCACGCGTCCGCGGCACGAATCGTGCCGTTCATGCGGCGGGAGGGGCCGCGGTAAGCCAAAAACGCTTGCCTGCAAACAGTTTATTAGCATGGCGGGCGCACTCTCAATCGAGCATTATGGGGATGGAGTTTTACGGGGACGATTATCGGGGGGCGGACGTCGCCCCGTTCGTTGGAATTAACACGTTCCTGCACCTTCCGTGGATAAAGAACTACGGGGAGCTGCAGCAGGCAAAGCCGGACGTGGCCATCGTGGGCGAGCCGTTTGACTTTGGGACGACCATCCGGCCTGGTGCGCGCTACGGCCCCCGGGCGCTGCGCGCCGCCTCAACAATACCCTCCCCGCCGTACGAGCGGTTCAACATAGAGACGGGAGCCGACCCGTTCGGCACGTTCAGGACGGTCGACTACGGCGACGTCGTGGTCTCCCCCGGCGACGTGATAGAGTCCCACAAGCGCATGTCGCAGAAGGTAAAGGAGGTTCTGGAGCAGGACGGCATACCCGTGATGCTGGGCGGCGACCACTCCATCACGTACGCCAACGTGCGCGCCTTTGCCAAGAAGTACAAGAACATAGGCATGATACACTTTGACACCCACGCGGACTGCGCCCCCCAGGGGCTGACCGGCTTCAAGTACGACCACGGGGCGCACATCCGGCGTATAATGGAGATGGGCTGCCTGCGCGGGAGAAACTACTCCCTGGTGGGGCCCAGGGGGTACTGGCCGGGGCCGGACCTGTACAAGTGGATGGCGGATCAGGACTTTCAGTGGTTTACCATGCTGGACGTCGAGGAGCTGGGAATAGACTACATCGCCAAGGAGATAGCCGACAGGGCCAACGACGGGACCGACGCGGTATACCTCAGCTGGGACATAGACTCGTTTGATCCCGCCTACGCGCCGGGCACCGGCGAGCCCGAACCCAACGGGCTGACCTCCCGGGAGGGGATACGCATGATACGCCTCCTCTCCAAGTCGTTCGACCCCGACAGGTTCGCCATGGACCTGGTGGAGGTCTCCCCGGCGTACGACGTCAGCGACAACAGCTCGTACAACGGGGGCATAACCTCGGGCCTGGGGCAGAGGCTTATAGTGGAGCTGCTGGCGGGCCTCTCGCTGACCAAGAGGGGCCTGGAGGGCGGCGATCCGGTGCGGCCGCGCGACTACCGCGGAACGGGCAACACGTACAACTTCGGCAACCCCGCCTCCCGGATACCCCGCCGGGACTGATGCAGATACGGGTCACCGCCCGGGGGGATCCCGACGCGGCCCCCGCGGTGTGCTCGTTTGAGCGCGGCGGGGACGCCGAGGAGGTCTTTGCCGCGTCGGTCAAAGGCGTGGCCGAGTCGCTGAAGCGGGGCGGGCGCATCAACATAACGCAGGCCCTCCTGCTGCTGGCCGCCCGCGCCACGGATCCGCCATACGCGGGGGAGGAGGGCGCCCGCCGGGAGGCCTCCGCCCTGCTCACCGCGGACCGGGTGATGATCGGAGTGCCCGAGATGACGCGGCGCGTCGATATAGATGCCCGGTCCCGGCGCGGGAGTATAAGGGTGCGGCTGGAGTCCCCGATAGGGCCGCCGTCACGCTAAAAAGCCGCGGCGTCCTGCTCGTATCATGTTTGAGAAGCCCGGGGGGGAGTGGCGGCACATCAACAAGGGCGTGTACTGGGAGAAGTACGGCGAGTACGACAAGGCGGTGGGCTGCTACAGGCGGGCCTTGCGCACGGATCCCGGCCACGCCGCGGCGCACCGCCGGCTGGGCATGGCCCTGTACCGGCTGGGAAGGTTCGGAGAGGCGCTGGCCCACTTGGACGCGGCGTTGCTGCCGGACCCCGATGACGCCGAGGTGCTGCTGGGCCGCGGCCGGGCGCTGGAGAAGCTGGGCAGGTACCCCGAGGCGCTGGAGTGCCTGGGGCGGATAGGACCCGGCGGGGACGTCGCGGCCAAGGCCCGGACGGCGGCCGCGTCCTGCCAGAGCGGCCTGGGACTGCACGGCGAGGCGCTCCGCGCGCTGGACCGAATACTGGCAGACAGGCCCCAAGACGCCGAGGCGCTGTACGTCAAGTGCCGCGTGCTGGGAAGGATGGGACGCTCCTCAGAGTCGGTGTCCTGCCTGAACGCCGCCGTGGCGGCCGACTCGGCCCGCTCCGTCCGCATGTACGAGAGGGGGCGCCGGCTGGCGCGGCGGGGGAAGCACGAGGACGCCATGGAGTGGTACAACAGGGCGCTGGAGACGGATCCAAAGAACGTCAAGGCCCTGGTGGCCAAGGCTTGGACGCTGGACATGGTCGGCTTTCCCACAAAGGACACCCTCCCGTACCTGGACGAGGCGCTGAAGCTGGATCCCGCCAACGTGGAGGCGCTGATGACCCGGGGGCTCGTGTGCGACCGCCGGGGGCTGCTCCGGGACGCCATAGAGTGCTTCGACAGGGCGCTGGAGGCGTCCCCCGGCAACGTCAGGGCATTGTACAGCAAGGGCGTCTCGCTGTACGCCATGAAGGACAAGGGCGCCGCCAGGTTCTTCTGCCACAGCGCCGTCCTGAGGGCGCCGGACAACGTGATGGCGCTGTGCACGATGGTGTGGCTGCTGGACCACGAGGGCGAGTACGAGGAGGCCCTGAAGTATTGCGACACGGCGCTGAGGGTGGACCCCGAGTACGTCTACGCCATAAGTTATCGGGCAAAGATACTGATGTCGCTGGGCAGGTACGAGGAGTCCCTCCGGCATTACGACAGGGCGCTGGAGCTGGATCCGGGCAACGTGAGGGCCGCCTACCACCGGCAGCGCGTGGAGGAGAAGATCGCCGCCAAAAAGAAGAAGCGGCGCTTCGGCCCGTTCCGGTGAGGGCCTCCCGGCGGTCGTGTGGGCGCCGACTCCGGGCCGCCGTGTGTGCAGTGCCCCGCGGTTTGGCTGCCAAACAAGGGGGGGGGGGGGGGGGGCCCGCCAGCCCGTCTTGGCGTTGCCGTCCGGGCGCGGCGCGCCCCCGAACCAGAGGCGGTTTGCCGTATATGTGCCGCGCGGGTTAGGGGGGGGGGGGGTGATGCGAAGCGCTCTCCGGATGTGCGGTGGGGGCCAAGACGCGTTGTAGCAAACCGGCTGCGCGCCTGCGGTGTTTTGTCTGCCCTCCGTTGGCGTGTGGGGTGTGGGCGACGGCAGGTCCGGCATACATTCTGACACTTCGTGCCGCGACAAGCACATTTTCGCCTTTAACGTGCGCGGATCACCTTCGGGCAATACGCCCGCCGTTTGGTTCCCTCCGACAAGACGGAGGACGGGACCCGCGCCTTGGAGATCTTAAACGGCCCCGTGGCTTTTTCACCGTGCACGAGATGTCGATTTTTCGTGGCGCAGTGCGGAGGAAAGCCCGAAGATGCGGGGGTCGGCAAAAGCCATTGCGAGGCGCGGACTGCGGATGCGCATGAGCGGCGGCCGGATCATGACGCTGGGCAGATGTCAATACGGCGTTGCCTCTCGATATGCTGCTGGCGTACTCGAAACGGGCCTGAATGCCGTTGGCGCCTCCCGTGTCGGATCCGGACCGGCCAAAGACGGGAGCCAAACAACTGCCGTCCGCCGCATGCCCATTTTTTTCGGGAGTGCCGCTTGCCGTGCTGCATCTACGCATCCAGCATATTGCGGAGAGTGTTTGCGACTTCCGTAAGTCTTGTCACTCGGACAGCTGCTTCGCTGTAATCCTCCCGCGCTACCTTTAGTTCATCCATTACTATTCCGTATATCCTGTTCAACTCACGTCTGTCGTATGGCCTCATGCTGCACGTAAACCACAAATTTATAAAAATGGTAGGGGTATGGTATGCCATGGGTAATATTGAGGAGCTCCAAGAGATTGAAAAACGACTGAAAGCCAGAGGCCGCCACGAGGAGGCGGCCATAGCCCGCAAGGCTATAGAGGCAATTCGGTCCTGAACATTCAGACGTAATATTCATACTGGTTTGCGCAGGGCCGCGCCTAGTGCTGACCGCCCCTGCCATCTTCCGGAAAGCGGCAACAGCATCCGGCGCACATCCGAACCAATCCGGTATGTTCGCCCCGGCCCCAAACGAGTTGGATATTCCCGCGCCATGTCGCGTTGCCCACGGTGGGCGGACCCTGCGGTTAAGAAAACATTGCGGTCGGCCTCGATTTTGCAAGGGACCTGCCGCGTCTTTTCGGCCACGCATGGTGGCAGATATCATTCCGTACGGCGGAGTAATGCCCCAGGGGTGGGCGTCGGCGAATGACGTCCCGAACAACACTATGGGTACTGGGATGTGGCGATCATATCACGACGCAGGCCGGCTGCCAATACGCCGCTGCCCCATGACAAACGGCAGAAGTGCCCACAACCCGTCCGAATGGCATCTGCACCGACCACTTTGTGCGCGGATCCGCTCAGGGCGGTAGCCAAATCATACATTGCTCTGCCTCCGGCCTTTGCAGGGGGAAGGTTCCTCCCGAAAAGCCGTATGGTGGGTCCCTTGTTGGGCTGATGTGCTAGGGTACTGGATCGGGTCTTTGCGACCATGCGCCCCGGCATAGTCCGCGTCGTACGGCGCGGGGTGAGCAAATGGTCAGGGTGCTGGCAAAGGACCACAAGGCGGGGGCTCAGGTCCACCAAAGGCAGGAGCCAAACTGCGGCTGCTGCGCCCACCCCTCGTCTTTTCGGCAGGGTCGTTGTTTCAAATTTTTTATAGCAGGGCTTGCCATACATCAGCCATGGCAAAGGTCAGCACCCCCGAAGACGTGGACCGGGAGTCAAGGCGCGTCATAGGCGCCCTGTACGGGGAGGTGGCCGACTTTCGCGTCAACGCGCTGTATCCGATGCCCGAGAAGGGTCCCCGGGTTGCGTGGGACGTTCAGGTGAACTTCATGCTGGACGGCCTCAAGTATACCGTGGACTTGGAGATCCAGGAGAAGGACGGCCAGGTCACGAACGCCCGACTGATTGACACGATGACGCCGCTTTAGGCCGCCGGCAACCCCGGCAGGGCCGCCGCCCCGATCTGGTACAGCATGGCCGCTCCCACCGCGACGCTGAACGCGCCCGCCGCGTACCTGCTTATCCTGCGCGTCTTCTTGTTGCCGCTCGCCGCCGCTATGGGGATGCCCAAAAGTCCTCCTGCCGCGCACATCCCCAGGGCCGCGCCCGTCCCGAACGCCAGCATGAACGCCAGCATCATGGCCGGACCGTCCATGGTCGAGGCGGTCAGGGCGACCAGGCCGCCGCTGCCGGCCAGGCCGTGCACCAGCCCTATTATGTATGACCGGTGCGTGTGGCCGTGCCGGCCGTCGTCGTGGCCGTGCCGGTGGGCGTGGCCCGTCCCGTCCGCATGGCTGTGGTGGTGCTTGTGGGCCGGCCACAGGATGCCCCGTCCCAGGATGGCCGAGGCGCCCAGGGCCAGGAGCATCACGCCCACGCCCGCCTCCAGCCCCGAAAATATCCAGTCCTGTATGACCGACGCGGCCAGGTACACCGCCATCCCGAACAGCACCAGGGTGGTGGCGTGCCCGGCGCCCCACGCCATTCCCATTACCGAGGATCTGGTAACTCCCTCAGCTATCCTGCGCCGCCACGGCTTTGCGGACTTCCCGCCTGATGCCTGCGCCCCCACCGCCGCCACGTGGTCCGCTTCAAAGGCGTGCGCCAGCCCCACGACCAGGCCGAAACCCATGGCTAACATGGGCGACAGGGATCCCAGATCCTCGATCATCCAATACATGCGCCGATGTGGTATGGGCGACATAAAACAATTGACTCCGGCGGACGGCGTTTCATAAATCGTGGGTTAACGCGACTTGGACGGTCTGGCCGCTTTTGATGGTATATGCGGTGATGCTGTGCCCTTTAGGGATGTGGTTTGGGTGCAGGTGCGCCTCCATGCGGTTGCGTGGTCGGTGCCCTTGACGCTCTCGCCGGGGATCTCGTCTACCACCAATTCTGCTTTGCGCACCCCATTGCCGATCATGTACCGGGAGTAGGCAATGCTGCCCCTCAATAGGTTCGGGTATACGAACGGCCACCTCCACCCGGAGCGCTTCATCTCATCCAGCCGCTTCTTCCAGCCGGGGTCCAATGTAATCGGTAGCGAGCGGCCTCCCGCCAGCTCCGAGAGTCGGTCCCAGCGGACGACCCCTCGTGCTTGTTGTGTCGGGCGTGGTTGGCCTCTCGTTCTCTTTGCTTTGGCACGACGTCATGGCTTGTATTGGCGCGTTTTGTGCATATCGATTGGACTGTCCCTGCGGCTATGACGATCCGCGGTACCGGTTCGTGGCCGGGGGCACGGGAATCGTGAAGCGTAGTGGTGCGCAGATATATCCAATATTTTTGAAGCGGCACAACGCGGGACTGGTGTGAGAAAAATATTGGATCTTACCCCGGAGCACTAAGCGTTGTCGGGTAGGCGGAAGGGCTCGCCGGGGCCGGACGCTTGGCGCGGAAGGGGCGAGACGGGCGGCCATGCGGACGCGGCCCGTTCTGAGCGCGGTGCCGGTGGCAGCGGCAGCGCGTTCCGCGGTTGGCATCCTGTGCGGCATTGCATCGTGCCGTACCGGGCCGCCGCGGCGTCTGCAAAGGCGGGTATGTCCGGGCCGGACAATATGCCTAGTGCGGCTTGGTCCCAACTTTGCGGGAAAATCGGGAAAGCGGGGCTGTAAAGTTATTGCGTGATGGGGCGGGATCTGAAGAGTGTCAAATCTGTGCGTCGGCTGCCAAACCTGTGAGGCGCGGTGACCGTGCCGGGGCAAAAAAGAGGGGACGGACCGTGTCGGAACTGCAACGTTTCGGGGGCCACGTTCGGCCTATGCAAGCACGCCTGGGCCACAAAGCGCCTACACGAGGCTAACGGTTCTGCTTAATGTCCTTGACATCATTCCTTAGGGCGTCAAGTATGCGGGTGTGTTCTGTAAACTTCTTGTTGATTTCTACAAACCCATTGGCCATGATCTCGTTAATCTGCTTCTGAGCGGTTACCACCTCATTAACAGCCTTGGCGAACTCCGCTACGGTCTCCATCTGTTCGCCTATCTGTTGTACTTTTGATTCGATATTCTGGAGCCGTTCCGTATGGCCATCCAGCGTTTTGCCATGTTTCGTAAGTATCTCCATGATCTGCTCCCCTGCTTCTTCTAACAGGGCCATCACTCATCCTTCGCAGGCATTCTGTATAATTGTTTGGGATCTGGGCAGTTTCATGATTCGCGCGCCTCTCGGCATCAGACCGACTCCGCGGGCCGTCACAGCGGCGGGCGCGGGCCGATTGATGGACATATGGCGCTCCAATACAAGCCCCAATATCGCGCAAAAGCAAAGGCCGAAAGACCAACGCCGCCCGACACAACAAGCCTGAATGGTCGTCGGCCGAGACGGACGCCGGGAGCGCGGCGGCGGGCCTCCCGCGCGTGATTGCGTTGGACCCCGACTGGGAGAAGCGGCCGGATGAGATGAACCGGTCCGGGAGGGGCGGCCATACAAATACTCGGGTCCGTGATGAGCGACACCGCCTGCCTCCGGCACATGATGGGCAAGGGAGCGCGCATAACGGAAGGGGCTGCAGACGAGATGCCGAATATGCGGGAGGCGGCGTCTTTGACGCCGTAAGGCAGAGGCCGCGACGCGCGCTTCCGAGGGCGGCCGGATCGTCCAAGTCGCTTTAGGTCTCAAGTTACGAAACGTTGCCCCCCGGCGCCGCGGGATGCCTGATCCGCCGCGCCTGATCCGCGTATGCGTCTCCTAATTCTGTCAGCGCCGCTTCAGGTCCCGTATTATTATGAAGACGATCCAAGCCAGCGAGATGGCTATGGTGCCGATGCCGGCTCCCATCAGGACGGACCCCTCGTCCCCCCGGATCTGCGTCAGGCCAAATCCGAATATTATGAATATAACAGCTATGGCGTACTGCTTGTCCATGCCGCACGTATGCGGCGCGCGTCTTTAAACATGCCCCCGCGCGGCGCGGAGGCTAAAAGGTAAAATTGGCATGCGGACGGAATCATGCCATGCTGGGGATAAGGCGCCATACGGGCCCAAAGCCCTCTTGGACGCTGGACTTGGAGGACACCTACTTTCGCGTCTTGGACTCCAAAAAAT
The DNA here is from genome assembly GCA_963665475.2 of Nitrosopumilaceae archaeon. GTDB lineage: Archaea > Thermoproteota > Nitrososphaeria > Nitrososphaerales > Nitrosopumilaceae > VYCS01. The sequence goes on from CAXXXK010000002.1 coordinate 299,758, forward strand.
ACATAGCCGGATACTTTGATCCCGACTACGGCGAGGGCGCCACCGAGGAACATATTGAGTCCATGCTGAAGCAGAAGGCGCCTATACGCGGCGGATATCTGGTGGTGCCGATGCTGAAGTTCTCCCTGTTCGACTCGGATCTTGACATCGACATATACGAGCTGGAGGCTAGGATGAAGAGGGTCGTCCAGGCCCTGGACAGGTGGTCGGGGTACATGCGCGCCAAGAACTATCCGTTCCACTCTGTGCGCATATCGCACACGGATCAAGACATGCTGACCATGACGTTTCCGCTGAAGTTCCCCCGGCGGGTGAGGGTGGACAAGACGGATCTGGCGGTGGAGATCTCCCCCACGATGGAGTCGCTGCAGCGGCAGGGCATGCTGTAGCTACGCGGGCCTGCATGCGATGGGCGATTTTCTGGTGAGCAGCACGTATCCCGCCGCCGACACCGCCAGCACTACGGTCGACCCCAGCGGGAACTCGGGCACGGCGGCGTACTCTTCGGACTCGGCCACCAAGGCATACCCGACCACCTCCCGGACCTGGTCCCTTTCGGGTATGGGCACCACAAAGACCCATTCGTGGTCGGAGCGCAGGTAGTCGGGTTCCGGCTGCGTGCGCGCCGCCGTCGCCACGTTGCCGTCCCTGTCGTATATGGTGGCCACCACCGATACCATGTTCGCCGTGGAATGGCCCAGGTTGGCCACCGTCCCGGTTATGAACAGGTCCCCCTGGCTGCTCCTCTCCAGGCTGGCCGACGTCACGTCTATGGCCTGGCTCTTGGGTGGGCGCACCGTATAATCTATAGTCGTGGCATACGCGTGAGAGCTTTGGAGGTCGCCGTCGGTTATGACTATGTCAAACGGCCCCATCATGCCGGGCATTATGACGTTGACCAGCGACCATCCGGAGCCCGTGGCCACCGCCGTTCCGCGCTCGTCGCTCACAAGCACGCCTATATTCACCTGGCCCACGGGCGCGTCCAGGCCGTTGTACACCTCGCCCACTATGTGTAGGGAGCCGTCCTCTCCCAGGTACATGCGGTCGTTCTGGACGTATACTTCGGCCCATGCTGTATGCGCCGCGACGGCCGCCGCCGCGCACAGGAACAAGGCGGCTTTCATGCCGCACGTACGGGCGTCGGGTTAAAGAGTATTGTTCCGGCGGCGCTTCCGGCCACCCGAAACGCGTAGCCGGGCCGCCGCGGCGGTGGCGCTGGTTGTGTGGGCGTAGCGTTCTGCGCCCGAATACGGCCGGTCCGGATCTGGCGTGCTCCGCGCCCGCCCGGCCTTTTGCATATGTCTCCAGAGTGCGCGGCCACGTTATGGAGGCGCCGCCCACCATGCCGCCGTCCCGTCGCGCGTCTGCATGTTTAGAATTGTTTATACCTGTCGCGCTTGTGGGTATCGGTAATATGAACAAGACAATTCTAGCAGGAATTTTAGGCATAGCGGGCCTTCTTGTGGCCGCCCCCGTTCTGGGCGCGTGGGCGCAGGAGGACCCGGCAGACGATACAACGATTAGCGGAACCGTTCAGATAGGCGGGCTCTTCCCGCTTACCGGAGACTTGGCATCTGTCGGCACGCAACTCAAGGTTGCCGCAGAGCTGGCCGTGGACGACTACAACGAGTACCTGGCGGCGCAGGGGGCCGGATGGCAGATTGAGCTGGTGTCTGAAGACACCGGCGCCAATCCCGTTCAAGCCCTGGATAGACTGCAGTCATTGTATGCCCGGGGGATAACCATCTCGGTGGGTCCGGCCACAAGCGGCGCTACCTCGCACGTAAAGGGGTATGCCGACTTGAACGACATGCTGCTGGTGAGCTGCTGCTCCACGTCTCCGGCCTTGGCCATTTCAGGGGACAGCGTGTACCGGTTCGTGCCAGACGACAGCAATCAGGGCGCCGCGATAGCGACCATGGCGTACATGGACGGCATCACCGGCCTCGTTCCCATGTGGAGGGGCGATACATATGGTGATGGACTGCGCGACGCCGCTCAGGAGACGTTTGAGAAATTCGGCGGCGAGGTGCACTCCGGCGTGAGGTACTCTCCTGACGAAACCAAGACCTTTGGTCTGGAAATAGATCTTCTGAACAAGTACGTAAAGGCGATGGTGGAAAAACACGGCGCCGACAAGGTGGCGGTCTTCATAGTCTCCTTCGACGAGGGACAATTGATAATGCAACACGCCAACGACTACTCTACGCTCCAGAGCATCAAGTGGTACGGCGGCGAGGCACTGGCCCAGCAGTCGTACCTGACGGACGGAGGCGTGCCTTCGCAGTTCGCGCAAGCGGTGGATTTCGAGGCGGTGCAGATACTGGACAGCCCCGGAGAAAAGACCAATGATGTGAGGGATCGAGTCACCGAGATCGTGGGCGAGGTCCCAATCTCATTCGTCCACCCGTCGTACGATTCGATATGGGTGATAGGCAACTCCATAATGGAGGCCAACAGCGCCGATGCCGCCGACGTCAAGGAGGTGTTCTCCGACGTGGCCGCCGCGTATAGCGGCGCCCTGCCGACTACGAAACTCAATGCGGCCGGCGACCTCAACCTTGCAAACTACCAACTCTGGAACATCGTGGACAGCGACTGGACAAAGAACGGAATATTCGCCGCCGAGAAGGGCATCTTGGCAGCGCCCGAGCAGCCCACCGGCGAGGTGCAGGTGGGGTCTTTGTACCCACTGACCGGCCGGCAGGACTCCACGGGTTACGACACCCGAGACGCCACCCAGCTGGGCGCTGACCACTTCAACGAGTTTCTGAATACGATAAACGCCGGATGGACCATGAAGATAGTGTCCGAGGACTCTGCAACGAACGCGCAAATCGCGCTTGAAAAAGTCACGACGTTCAACGCCAAGGGCATAGACATAATCATCGGGCCGAGAATCAGCTCGACGGTAGAGCACGTAAAGCCGTATGCGGACATAAACAAGATGATGATCATCAGCTGCTGCTCCACCGCCCCGCGTCTGGCCATAGCCGACGACAACGTGTTCAGGATGGCTCCGGACGACACCAAGCAGAGCGTCGCCCTTGCCAAACTTCTTGAAAACGAGGGAATCGAGGTAGTGGTGCCCATTTGGTTGGGCGACACGTACGGCGACGGCCTGCGCGACGCAACCAAGGCTGACTTTGAAGCCAAGGGCTACACGTTCGCTGAAGGGGTGAGGTACAATCCGGATCTAGTGGAGTTCGGGGTTTCCGTAGACGCCCTGAACGAAGCGGTTGCAGACGCCATAGACGAGCACGGCGCCGACAGGGTGGCCGTCTTCTTGATCGCGTTTGACGAGGCCATTTCGATAATACAGGGGGCTGCAACACCCGGACGCGATGCATTACAGGAAGTCCGGTGGTTCACTGCCGAGACGCTGACCAAGAAGACCAACATACTGGACGATCCGATAGCCAGCGACTTTATCGCATCTGCTCAGCTCACGGGCGTGCAGGTTGCTGAATCTGGCAACGATATCCACGACATGGTGGAGACGTACTTTGTGGAGAAGAACGGCGAGACGCCAATCACGTTCGTGTACCACTCCTATGATGCGGCCTGGCTGGTCGGACTGTCAATGCTGCAGTCCGGGGCTACCGATGCTCCCACGATAATGGACACGTTCCCCGACGTAGCGTCCAGGTATATGGGCGCAATCGGCGATGCCACGCTGAACGACGCCGGAGACTTGGCTGCCGCAGACTATGCTGTATGGAGCGTTATAGACAACGAATGGGTGCAGATAGGCAAGTACACCGCTGCTGACGATTCGATACTAACTACTGTTCCTTGATCCTAGTTTTTTATTATTTTTGAATGCGCGCCGATCGGCGCTTTCCGCACGGGTGTGTGGCGGCATAACCCGTTTCCATATGCCCGGGAGGTGCGCCGAACTGTTTTGGCTTGCGCCGGCCGGCGTCATGCAGTATAGTGCCGCAAACCCCCAAAACGGTGCAAAGCCGGGCGTTGAACTGCCGGGAGAGCGCGCCGCATCTGGCCTGCGCGTGCCGGAATGTGTGCGGTTCCGGCACAAAGCCAACGCGGCGCATATGTACCTTAAACAATTATTTAAGCGGGTAGATATTGGTACAGATAATGACAACACACGACAAGGCAGCAATCGGATACTCCATAGGCATCGCTGCGGTGGCAGTAGCCATAGCATCCTATGGGGCATCAGGAGCGACAACTACCTTTCAGGACATACCAGTGGCGCCCCCGATGGCGCCCGCAGACGTGCCCCCGGACATACCAGAAGAGCCTTCCCAACCGGCCACGGTAGACCCGTTTGCTGAAGAAGAGCAACGCGTTAGGGATATGCTCAGTGCAGAAGACCCCATGGATGCAGAAGCGCCAGCCGCACCCGAAGCGCCAGAGGCGCCCGAAGCGCCAGCCCGAAGCGCCAGAGGCGCCCGAAGCGCCAGAGGCGCCCGAAGCGCCAGCCGCACCAGAGGAGACGACGGATGACGCCGCTGATGCCGAAGCACCAGAGGCGACGACGGATGACGCCGACGACACTGCCGGCGAATCCACCGAAGAGGAGACCGCTGACGTACCAGCCGGACCGATGACTTGGGATGTCGTCACCCCCGAGGGAACGTCCGTACCCGGATGCGAGCAGGAAGACACGTGCTTCATGCCCAGCCAGCTGGAGATAAGCGTGGGCGACACTGTGGCGTGGTACAACAACGACGTTGTGGCGCACACCGTATCTTCAGGCTCTCCGCAGACCGGCCCCATGGGCGCGTTTGACAGCGGCCTGATGATGGCTGACACCGTCTACGAGTTCACGTTTGAGGAGTCCGGTACCTACGACTTCTTCTGCCTGGTGCATCCGTGGATGCTGGGCACCGTACAAGTCAACTGACACCCTTTTTCTTATTTTAACTGGGCGCGGCGTATGGCGCGGTTGTACGCCACCCCGAACCTGTGCGACTCGTCGCGGGCGCGTTGGAGCAGCTGTATGGACGACCTCCTGCGGTGTATCGTTACGGGCTCCTCGCCGCCCGGCAGGTACACCTCCTCGTTCTCCTTGGCCAGCGCGGCGCACGGGAGCGACACGCCGGCATCCTCCATGGCCGCCAGGGCGGAACCAAGCTGCCCTTTACCTCCGTCTATGAGCACCATGTCCGGCATCGTTCCGCCCTCACGGCTGAGCCGCGTATATCGCCTCCTGACCACCTCACGAATCATGGAGTAGTCGTCCCTCCCTACTACTTCTCTAATACGAAACTTGCGGTACCCGGACTTGTCCGGCTTGCCGTCCACGAACCGCGACATGGCCCCCACCGCGTAGTCGGCGCCGTGGTTGGATATGTCAAAGCACTCTATTATTCGGGGCGGCCGGGGCAGCCCCAGGGTCTCCTGCAGCTCCATGACGCCGGGGTCAGAGGCGCCGGCCGCGTCGATGTTGCGCAGCAGGAGCCGGATCATCTTGCGGCGCATTCCGCCCTTCGGCACCACTATGCTCACGGGTCGACCGGCCTGCTCAGAGAGCATCTCCTCCAGGAGGGCGCGGTCTTCGGGCTCCCGGCTGACCACCACCCTGTCGGGTATCGGATGCGTCGTATAATACTGGTACAGGAAGTTTCCAAAGTTGTTGTCCCCCACCACGTCAAAGGCGAACCTGTCGCTGTCCCGGATCACCCCTCCTGCCATCCGAAAGTTCATCACCGCCGCCTCGCGCTCGCGCACCCGTATGCCGAAGAACTCCTCGTCGGCTCCCTGCGGCCGGGCCATCTTCTGCTCGCTCCTCAGGTTGCTCAGCCGGTACAGCGTGTCGCGGATCTCCCGGGCCCTCTCAAACTGCCGCATCTCCGCGGCGCCGGCCATCTCCGCCTCCAGCTTCTCGGCAAAGGCCCCGGTCTGGTCACGGTTGCGCAGCACGTCCACCAGGTCTGATATGTGGCCGGCGTACCGCTCCTGCGCCCCGGCAAACTCGCAGGGGCCCTCGCAGTTTCCTATGTGGTACTCCAGGCACACCTTCTTGGGCAGCTTCTTGCATATGCGCACCTTGAACGTCTTGCGCAGCGTGCCCACAGTGAGCAGCTTGGAGCTTCCGTACACGAAGGGCCCGTACACGTCCCCCTTGCCCAGGAACTTGCCCTTCCGGGTGCGGCGGGCCACCACCAGCCGGGGGTACTTTTCGTCGGTTACGCGCAGGTACGTGTACCTCTCCTGGTCCTTCAGCTCTATGTTGAACTTCGGCCTGTGTCGCTTTATCATGCTGGCCTCCAACACGTACGCCTCCGCTTCCGTGTCGGTCAGGACGAACTGTATGTCGCGTATGCGCTCCACCAGCCGGGCGGTCTTGGGATCCTGGGTGCGGGTAAAGTAGGACCTCACGCGCCGCTTGAGGTTCTTCGCCTTGCCCACGTACAGCACCATATCGTCGGAGTCCTTCATGATGTAGATTCCGGGCCGCCGGGGCAGGGCGACCTGCGATACGTCAAACAACCTTGAGCATCTTTCGTAGGTACCTGCCTGTATGTGTGTCGGTCTCGGCGATCTGGGCCGGAGTGCCGCAGGCCACCAACTCGCCCCCGGCGTCGCCGCCCTCCGGCCCCAAATCTATCACCCAGTCGGCGTTGGCTATGACGTCCATGTTGTGCTCTATTACCACCGCCGTGTTGCCCTGGTTGACCAGCCTGTTGAGCACGTCCAGCAGGTTGTCCACGTCGGCAAAGTGCAGCCCGGTGGTGGGCTCGTCCAGCACGTACAGGGTCCTGCCGGTGTCCCTCTTGGAGAGCTCCGAGGCCAGCTTTATGCGCTGCGCCTCGCCGCCGGAGAGCGTGGTGGACGGCTGGCCCATCCGTATGTATCCGAGCCCCACGTCCTTCACGGTCTGCAGCTTGGCACGTATCTTGCGGTGGTTTTTGAAGAACTCCAGGGCCTCGTCCACGGTCATCTCCAGGATGTCGTGTATGGTCTTGCCCCGGTACCTGATCTGCAGGGTCTGAGAGTCAAAGCGCTTTCCGCGGCACTTGTCGCACCGCACGTACACGTCCGATAGGAACTGCATCTCTATGCGGCGCACCCCGCTGCCGTCGCACTCGTAGCAGCGGCCCTTCTGGACGTTGAACGAGAACTGCCCCGGCGTATAGCCCCTGGACTTTGCCAGGTCCGTCTTGGCAAAGACCTCCCGGATTGGGGTGAACGCCCCGGTGTACGTTGCCGGGTTGGAGCGGGGGGTCCTGCCTATGGGGGCCTGGTTTATGGCTATGACCTTGTCTATGTTCTCGGCCCCCAGTATGTCCGAGTGGGCGCCCGCCCACGTCTCCGGCCGGGTCAGGCGGTGCTGCAGCGCCGGGAGCAGCGTGGTGTTCACCAGCGTGGACTTGCCCGAACCGGAGACGCCGGTGACGCATACCATCTTTCCCAGGGGGAACGTGACGTCTATCTCCTTTAGGTTGTTCTCCGAGGCGCCCACCACCGTGACGGTCCCGCCGTCCCGCCGTATTTTCTCCTCCAGCATTATGCGCTTGTCCCCGCGGAGGTACTCGCCGGTTACCGAGTCCGCCCCGTCCAGCATGTCCTGCAGCGTGCCCTCAAAGACCACGCTGCCGCCGTGGACGCCGGCCCCCGGCCCCAGGTCTACTATCCAGTCCGAGCTCCGGATCACCTCCTCGTCGTGCTCCACGACGATGACCGTGTTGCCCAGATCCCGCAGCTTCTTGAGTGTCTCTATCAGCATGCCGTTGTCCCGCTGGTGCAGGCCTATGGTGGGCTCGTCGAGCACGTACAGCACGCCGGTGAGGCTGGAGCCTATCTGTGTGGCCAGCCTGATGCGCTGCGCCTCGCCGCCGGAGAGCGTGGCGCTCTTGCGGTTCAGCGTCAGGTACGTCAGCCCCACATTTACCAGAAAGTCCAGCCTGCTCCTTATCTCCCGGAGCACGTCCTTGGCTATGTGCGCCTTTGTCTCGTCCAGATCCACGTCCGCAAAGAACTCCCGGCACTCGGCTATGGACATGTCGCAGACTTCCATTATGTTCTTGTCTGCCATGCGCACGCCCAGCGCCTCGGGGCGCAGCTTTTGGCCGCGGCATGCGGGACATGGCATGCTGCGCACGAACCTGCTGCGTAGCGCCGAGGCGTCCTTGTGCGACATGGTAAACGTCATGGACTGTATCATCCCCATCACGCCGCCGTCGGCGCGGCTCAAGGCGAACATGCTCGCGCCGCCGAACGTGCCCAGTCCGACCAATCCGCCGGGCCCGTCGTTCCCGTACATCATCCCAAAGTACTGCTCGTCGCTGAACTTTTCGACGGGCGTGTCCAGATCAAAGCCGTACCTTCTCGCCAGGACCCCAAAGATATCCATTACGGGGGGCGGTATCTCGGAGCCCCACGGTAGCACGGCCCCGCCGTTTATGCTCTTGGACTCGTCGGGCACCACCAGCTCGTAGTCGTACCCCTCCCCCTCGCCCAGGCCCGAGCACTCCCTGCACTGCCCAAACGGCGAGTTGAACGAGAACGACCGCGGCTCCATCTCGCCTACGTTGACGCCGCAGTGCGGGCACGCGTTGCTCTGCGAGTACACCTGCGTCTCCTTGCCGGACGCCACCATCACCTCGCCCCCGGACGCGTCCACGGCGGCCTGTATGTCCTCAAAGAGCCTGGAGCGCTGGGGCTTTTCGGCCACGAGGCGGTCCACCACTATCTCTATGTCGTGCCACCGCTGCCGGTCCATGGGCGGGATCTCGTCGTCGGTGTTGTGGATGGCCCCGTCGACGCGTATCCTGGAGTAGCCTTCCGAGGTAACCTTTGAGATTATGCCGGTGTGGGTGCCCTTCTTGCGCTTCACCATGGGCGCCAGCACCAGCACGTCCCGCCCCCCGAACTCCCGGATCACGGAATCGCACATGGTCTCCACCGACTGGTTGGAGATGGGCCTGCCGCACTTGTGGCAGTAGGGCGTGCCCACCCGCGCGTAGAGCAGCCTCAGGTAGTCGTATATCTCCGTCGTGGTGCCCACCGTCGAGCGGGGGTTCTTGCTGACAGTCTTTTGCTGTATGGATATGGCCGGCGAGAGGCCCTCTATGGAGTCGACGTCGGGCTTGTCCATCATCTCCAGAAACTGCCGGGCGTACGCGGAGAGAGACTCGACGTACCGCCGCTGGCCCTCGGCGTATATCGTGTCAAACGCCAAGGTGGACTTGCCCGAGCCGGAGAGGCCGCTTATCACCTGCAGGGTGTTCTTGGGCAGGTCAATGTCCACGTTCTTGAGGTTGTGGTGGCGGGCGCCCCGTATCATCAAACTAGGCACGGCGCTTCTTCAACTCCCTCTCCATGCCGCTTATGCGGTCGCGGCACTTGATGGCTTTTTCGAACTCCATGCGGTCTGCGTGCACCCTCATCTGCGCCTCGGTCTCTATGATCTCTGCCCGTATATCCGCAACGGTCTTGTTGGCGGTGGTGTCTACCCCGCCGTCGGTGTCGGGTATGGGCTTTGATATGGTGTGCGGGGTTATGCCGTGCAGCTCGTTGTACTCCAACTGCCTTTTGCGGCGCCGGCCGGTCTCCCTGACGGCCCGGCGCATCGACTGGGTCATGTTGTCCGCGTACATTATGACGTGGCCGTTGGCGTTCCGCGACGCCCGGCCGAAGGTCTGTATCAGGCTGGTGTAGTTGCGCAGGAACCCCTCCTTGTCCGCGTCCAGGATGGCCACCAGGGAGACCTCGGGTATGTCGAGGCCTTCTCGGAGCAGGTTTATGCCCACCAGGACGTCGTACTCGCCCAGGCGCAACTGCCGTATGAGCTCGGTCCTCTGGAGCCCCTCTATCTCGGCGTGCATGTACCTGACCCGCACGTCCTTCTTTGAGAGGTATTCGGCGAGGTCTTCGGCCATGCGCTTGGTGAGGGTGGTCACCAGGACACGCTCGGAGCGGGCGGCCCGTTTGCGTATCTCCCCTATGAGGTCGTCCATCTGCCCCTCGGTGGGCCTGGTCTCCACCGGCGGGTCCACGAGACCGGTGGGCCTCACCAGCTGCTCCACTATGCGCCGGGATCTGCCCTTCTCGTAGTCGCCGGGGGTGGCCGAGACGAACAGGGTGTTTCCCATGTAGCCCTCAAACTCGGCGAACTTGAGGGGCCTGTTGTCGAACGCGCTGGGAAGCCGGAATCCGTGGTCCACCAGCTTCTTCTTGCGGGACATGTCCCCCTTGTACATGGCGTGCAGCTGCGGCAGGGTGACGTGGCACTCGTCTATCACCAGCAGAAAGTCGTCCCCGAAAAAGTCCATCAGGCAGAACGCCTTCTCGCCGGGCCGGCGGCCGTCAAAGTGCCTGGAGTAGTTCTCTATGCCGGAGCAGTACCCGACCTCCTGGATCATCTCTATGTCGTAGTTGGTGCGGCTCTCCAGCCTTTGCTGGGGCAGCTCGGGCAGCTCGCAGAGCCGCCCCTCCAGCTCCTCGCGGATGGACGCGACGGCCGTCTCCCGCACGTCGCGGGCGGTCAAATAGTGCTTGGCGGGGTATATGGTGATGCCCGGAAGTCGGCTCTTCTCCACCATGGCCACCGGATCCCTGACGGAGATGCGTTCCACGTCGTCGCCGAACACAGATATCCGGATCGCGTCGTCGGAGTACGCGGGTACCACGTCTATGGTGTCTCCCCTGACGCGGAAGTTGCCCGGGGCCACCTCGGTGTCGTTCCTCTCGTAGCGGGCGTCCAGCAGTCGCCGTATTATCTCGTCCCGGCTCATCCGGCCTCCCACCTTCAACGGTATGGCCAGCTCCTTCCAGTCCTTGGGGTTGCCCAGCGAGTATATGCAGGACACGGTGGCCACCACCACGGTGGGCTCCCCGGAGAGCAGCATGGCGGTGGCCTCCAGCCGCATCTTTTCTATTATCTCGTTGCGCCGGGTGTCCTTCTCGATGTAGGTGTCCGTCTGCGGTATGTAGCTCTCCGGCTGGTAATAGTCGTAGAACGAGACAAAGTACCCCACGTTGTTCTTCGGAAAGAACTGCTTCAGCTCCGCGTACAGCTGGGCGGCCAGGGTCTTGTTGTGGGACACTATCAGGGCGTTCTTGCCGGACCGCTCCACCACGTTGGCGACGGTGAATGTCTTGCCGCTGCCGGTGACGCCCAGCAGCGTCTGCGACCTCCTCCTGGATACGCCGTCGACTAGCCTCTTTATGGCCTCGGGCTGGTCGCCGGCGGGCTTGAATTTGGAGTGCAGCTCGAACCGTTCCACGGGTTCGCCTTACCCGCTCCGAAAAATATACCTAACTGCGCGCAATTTGTCGGTAGAACACGCCGCATGCCGTCAGGGCCCGGCGCCGTATGCCGGGCCGTTTCGGCCGGTTGCGGCCGCGCGGCGTTATGCCGCGCCCGGCTCCCCGCCCAGCAGGGGCGAGGCCACGTTCTCGGACGGGTCTATGCGATGTACTGACACGCGCAGGTCCCTTTGGGCGATCAGCGTCCCTATGTGGCGTATGCGCCCGTCCACGAACCCGTCGTCGGACGCGCGCCTCTCCAGGCACTCCAGCATGGCGGGGTCGTCGATCATGAACTGCACCGCGTCGCCGTTGCGTATGGCGAACACGCCTATGCCCCAGAACAGCCCCACGTGCAGGGCCATGAACTTGGCCTGGATGGTGGATATGGCTCCGCGGTATATGCCCGCCTGCCTGCGCCTCTCCAGCATGGTGTCGTCTGCGGTGCGTATGCCCCACGCTATGGCGTTGGGGTTCCCGTCGCTGTACAGGCTGGTCATGTGCGCTTGTCAATGGGCATATACTCGCACCCCTGCGGCCCGCAGTCCTTTCCCACGTACACCGCCTTTGGCCGGTACAGGGCCGGCTTGGGGGCCGCCTCGGCGAACCTCTCCTCAATTATGTGGGCGGCCCAGCCGGCAACCCTGGCAATGGCGAATATGGGCGTGTTGAGGTCCATGGGTATGTTCAGCATGTAGTATATGGACGCGCTGTACAGGTCCACGTTGGGGTAGATGTCCATCCCCTTGCGGCTCTTCATCTCGGATATGGTGACCTGCTCCACGCGTTCGGTTATGTCAAACCAGGGCTGTCCGGTCTTGGCGGCCAGTTTTCTGGAGAGCTCCTTGAGCATCTGGGCGCGGGGATCATACGTGCGGTATACGGCGTGGCCCATGCCCATTATGCGCTCGCCCAGATCCATGCGCTCCTTTATCCACGGCTCCACGTTGTCCACGTCACCTATCTCCAGCAGCATCTTCATCACCTCATAGTTGGCGCCGCCGTGCAACTCCCCGCTCAGAGAGCCTATGGCGGCGCTGGCCGCCGAGTACATGTGCGCCCTGGTGGACGCGACCTGCCGCGCCGTGAAGGTGGACGCGTTGAACGTGTGCTCGGCGTGTAGTATGAGACAGATGTCGAATATCGACTCAAGCTCGGCATCGGGCTTCTCGCCGGACATCATGTACAGGAAGTTGGCGGCGTGCCCGAGGCTGGGGTCCGGCTCCACCGGATCCAGGCGGTTTCGTATGCGGTGCCAGTTGGCCACGATGGTGGGCACCTTGGCCAGCAGGACCGACGCCCTGATGTAGCTGGTCTCCTTGTCGGAGAACTCTTCGTCGTAGTAGCCGGCCAGCGCCGCCACGAACGCCTGGAGCATGTCCATCGGGTCGGCGTCCTTCCTCCAGTTGCCCATGTTTACCTGCATCTGCTTGGGCAGGCAGCGGACGTCGGCCAGCTGGGACTTGAACTCGGCCAGTTCCGACTTGACCGGGAGCCTGTCGTGGAGCAGCAGGTAGGCGGTCTCCTCGTAGGTGGACTGCCTTGCCAAGTCCATTATGCCGTACCCGCGGTATATCAGCTTCCCCTCCTGGCCGTCAATATTTGATACGCGCGTATCGGCTACTTCTATTCCCCTCAGGCCGATATTTTTAGTTTCCACGCTGCTAGTATAATGTCTGCGGTGTAATTAGTATTTTTCGGAACCGGCGGTTCTGCGTCTCCCCGGTGAATGCCGGAGGGGAGGCCGGTTTTTTGGTTTAAATGTGAGGGAATAGGGGGCATCCCCGTGGCATCCAAGGCGGTAAAGAAGACCAGGGTCGTGTGCATCTCCCACAAGGAGGACATGGACGGAATAGGATCGGCGTCCCTGGTGCGGCAGGCCACCGGCGCAGAGGTGATTCTGGTAGACTACGTGGGGCAGATGGACGCCCTCCGCTCTGTGGCCGCTGACCTGACGCTAAAGTCGCTCCACATATGCGATTTGGGCACCAGCAAGGCCAACGAGGAGGAGTTCGTGGAGATACTGCTGGGCCTTCGAAAGCGCCACGTCCGCGTCATGTACATTGACCACCACGACCTGGCCGAGGACACGCTCGACGCGCTGGCGTCGGCGGGCGTGAAGATCGTCCACAACGTGGACGAGTGCACCGCCGTCCAGGCGCACCAGACCTTCAAGAGGAGGCTGCCCGTCGACTCGTCGTTCATAGCCGCCTGTTCGGCGATCACAGACTATATGGACGGCCCGGAGCATCCGGCCGCCCACAGGCTTCTCCAGATGTACGACCGCCAGTTTGTAATGATCAGCGCCACGGTAATGACGTACAATATAGTGGGCCACCAGAAGGACCCCGACTACCTGCAATACCTGGTGGACTGCCTGACCAGCCTCAAGTTCCCCCACGAAATACCCGACTCGTTCGAGCACGCCCGGCTCCAGGTGGAGCGGCTGGCGGGGGTGATGGCAAAGGTGAAGGCTGGCTACAGGAAGATGCGCAACCTGGCGCACATGGAGATAACCGACGCGGGGGCCAGCGGCGCGGTCAACTTCGTGCTGGGCCTCTCCGGAAAGGACGTGGGCGTGGCGTACAAGGAGCGCACCGACTACGGCAACTACGCCGTGTCCATACGGGGCAGCTCCGAGTGCGACGCGCATCTGGGCCGCATAGTGAACCGACTGTCCTCGTCCATGGGCGGGTCCGGGGGCGGGCACAGCAGGGCGTGCGGGGCGCTCATACCAAAGTCCAAGATCAAGGCATTCCTGCGCGACCTGAACCGGGAGCTGGAAGGGCTGGTCTAAATTCGCACTATCGCGTCGATTTCGGTCATGGAGCCCAGCGGCAGGCTCACGACGCCCACGGCAGTGCGGGTGTGCCTGCCGCGGTCGCCGAACGCCTCGTACAGCAGGTCCGACGCGGCGTCTATCACTTTGGGGTGGGACGTGAAATCCGGCCCTGCCCTCACAAACCCGTTTATCCGAACGAACCTCTGCACCCTGTCCAGCCCGATCTTCCTTTGAAGCTGGGCCAGCACGTTCACGGCGCACAGCCGGGCGGAGTCGCGCGCCGTCTGGATGTTGGAGTCGTCCACCACCCCCGTATGCGCCACCTCGCCGTCCCGGACGGGTATCTGGCCCGAGACGAACGCCAAGTCCCCGGCCAACACGACTGGGGCGTATGCGCCCGCAGGCTGCGGGGGATCGGGCAGCTCCACCCCCATGCTGGCGAGTCTTTCGAGTATCATGTCTTGACGTGTCGTGGGAGACGTCCCGCTGTTATAGTTTTTCCAGGCGTATGTGGACCCGGCCGTCCCGCGCGCTCCTCCTTGTGACATACCCGCGCCGCCGCAGGTACGAGTCCAGCACGGCGGCCCAGGCCAGCGCGTGCCCCCGCCGCCCGTCCGACTCCAGCGATATGAGGCCGCCGGCGGTATCCAGCCGCCCGCTCCCGCCTTCGGACACCTTGAGGCCGTACCCGGCCATCTCCACCAGATCGCTTATCGTCTTGGAGTGCACCTCCACGCCGTTCCTCTCCAGCAGGGCCGCCATGTCCGGCCCCTCCAGCGAGTTGGCGCCCTCCAGGACGGCGGCCATCCCGCCGGACTCCAGCGTGCGGACCGCCCTGTATATCTCGGTGGCCTCCTGGCCGGTCAGGTCCAGCAGCGGCTCGGCGGGCATGGCCCTCTCCCACTCGGAATTGAAGGACGTCGCCAGGCCGTGTCCCAGCCCCTCCGAGGCGGGCACCACGTCCCCGCCCCCGGCGCCGTCCATTACCAGTATGCCGGCGCCGTCCACCACCGCGTAGTTCTGGCGGTGCTCCAGCATGCGCGCCTGCGCCCCCCCGGGCACCACGTCTCCCCGGTCGGACCCTATGCTGGACACCGCGGCTATGATCCTGACCGTCACCCCGCGCCGTATGGCGGCGACCAGCTGCTTTCTGCAGTAGTGTATGGTGTCCGAGCCGCCGGCCATCATGTCCACCGACGCGTGGCTCCTCTCGATCATCGCGGCCATCTCCAGCAGGGCGTTGCCCGGGGCCAGGTGCTGGTACCTCCTCTCCTTGATACCCCGGTTCTTGCGGCTCTCGTCGTTGACCTTCTTGAGGCTGGATATGAGCGAGTTCATGGCGTTGACCTTGTTTATCTGCTCCTGTATTATGGGGTCAAAGGCGTCCTCGGGGGCTATGGCGGTGCACGTCATCGGCTTTGAGCCGGAGATGGTGGCCAGCTTCTTCTTGCGGAGCTTCTGCAGGGTGGGGTACACCTTGGTGCGGGGTATTTCGGAATAGTACGCCAGCTCCCCCGCCGACACGGGCCCCCGGGATATCATGGCAAAGTACGCCCTGGCCTCGTAGCGGCTCAAACCGAACTCCTCCAGGCTGATGGTTAGGGTGTTGCCCGCGTTCATGCGGTCGTTTGCGCGGCGGCGGCTAAAAAGGAGGTGGTAAAAATCGTTTGCGAATCGCTCAACTAGGATGTACCCGGCGCACGCGTAACCGCGGTAAACGAAACGGGGGTGACACCCCACCTGATATACTACGAGATGCATGCGTATCCGTGAGGGACGAAGCTATGCGCCAGGTGGCCCTGGCTCCCCGATTGGTGTACTCGCGCCGCCTGCTGGACGAGACGGCAGCGGACCTGGCCTTGTACCTGAAACGGTGGCGGGGCAGGTCCCCGGGCCGCAAGTCCGAACGCACCATTCTCTTCTGCCTGGAGGCGGTGCGGCGCGCCGACGCCCGGCTCCGGGTACGGAGCATGGACGAGATTCCCCGCGCGGTGCCGCCGGTCATCTGCGTGTTGCGCGCCGCCAGCGCCCGGCTGTCCGGACACCTGCCGGGGTGCAGCGCCAGGCTGTCGGAGCTGGCCGTGCATCTGGGCAGTATAGCGGTCGATGCATCCCTGCTGGCGGGGGTGGACATCCGGCACGCCGGGCCAGAGTCCGGCCGTATGCTGGAGTCGGCCCGCACGGCAGCCGAGGCCGGCGCCCGGCGGCTATACCCTGATATGGCGGCGGCGGGTGCGCGGTGCAGATGAGATCCTTTGATGAGGGGCTGCGGCCGGACGCTGAGCGCGTCCGGGCCATCCACGACATAGTCAGGAAGCGGCTGCGCGCCGCGCCCGACTTGTCGGGGGTGGAGGGCGGCGACCTCAGGGATATGTCGGACATGATGGCCCGGCTGGAGTACCTTTTGTCAAAGTATCAGGAGAAGCGGGATCTGTGCCGCATGCTGGAGGGCATTCGGGACATAATGCTCAACGCCGCCGAGGGGATAGTGGCCATCGACGACGACATATCCGAGATGTCGGTCAACTCCGAGGCGTCCTACCGCCGCATCCGGGAGACGCGGCTGAGCATGCACTCAAACCCCGACCCCGCCGACCGCGCCTCTGTCAGGCGCATACTGGACGAGACGAGTCAGTAAAATTTCACCATTGCATCAAATGGCGTTCACCACGTGGTTTAGAAGTGGGCGGGCGCAACAGGGCGCGATGAGCATCGCTCCGCAGGAACTTGAGAACAACGCCAGCAAGTACGCGTCAGAGGCGATACGGTTTGATTCGCAGGGGGCCCGGGGTATGGCGATCGCCCACTACCAAAAGGCCATAGACGCCCTGACAAAACTGCTGGAGCTGTACCCGCACAGCAAGCTCAACCCGATATACCAAGACCGGTGCAAGTCGTACCACAACCGCATAAACCTGCTGCGCAAGGACCGGAAGCTGGAGCCGGCCGTGGATCCGGGCGCCACCGACAAAGAGCAGCGAAAGTCCATACAGCGGCAGGAGGACGAGAACGACTTTGAGGACTTGATAATGCGCGAAAAGCCCAACATCAGCTGGAGCGAGGTGATAGGCCTGGAGGACGCCAAGAGCGCCCTTCGCGAGTCGATAATATACCCCGCCAAGAGGCCGGACCTCTTCCCGCTGGGCTGGCCCAAGGGGATGTTGCTGTACGGGCCGCCGGGCACCGGCAAGACGATGCTGGCCGCCGCCACAGCCAGCGAGATGGACGGGTACTTTATCAACGTGGACGCCTCCTCAATGATGAGCAAGTGGCTGGGGGAGGCCGAGAAGAACGTCTCCAAGGTTTTCAAGATAGCCCGCAAGCACGCTGAGCGGGAGGGCAAGTCGGTGATACTCTTCGTGGACGAGGTGGACTCCTTGCTGGGGTCCAGAAACAGCGAGGTGGGCGGAGAGGTGCGCACCAGAAACCAGTTCCTCACCGAGATGGACGGGGTGAACGGCAAGGGCAAGAACCTGATGCTGTACGTGATAGGGGCCACCAACAAGCCCTGGGCGCTGGACTGGCCGTTCCTGCGCAGGTTCCAGAAGAGGATATACGTCTCCCTGCCCACCCTGGAAGCCCGGGACCTGCTGTTCCAGCAGTATACGCACGATCTTCGCACCGACACCTCGGTGCGCCCGCGGGAGCTGGCCCGCATATTCGACGGGTACAGCGCCAGCGACATACGGGACGTCTGCCAGGGGGCGCACCTCAAGACGGTGCACGAACTGTTCGAGTCGCCGGACTACAAGGATCCCGTCGAGGGCGAGGACCTGCAAAAGCCCCGGAGCCTCACGCTGGACGACTTCCAGCAGATAATGTCCCGCAGAAAGCCCAGCGTCTCCCAGGAGATGATCATGGCCTACCACCGGTGGACCGAAGAGTTCAGGGCCCTGTAGCGGGGGTGGCCGCGCCCGGCGTTTCGCAAAGCCGGCCAGAGGGATCCGCCGGGCGGCGCGTCGCTCCGAGGCGTTTGCATATCGGCGCCGCCGCGCGATCGCGGGCCCGGATATCCGCCGGGAGCGTTTGATCCGCGACTCTACCCGGCATTATTCTGCCCCGTTGGAATATAGATTTTTATTAATTTCCTAAATAGCTCATGCAATGGGCTCGGAATATTGCAAGATACGCCGTAACGTCGCCAGGGCCCGGGCGCTGGTGGTGCGGGCCACCGCGGCGGCGGGATCCGGACACCCCGGCGGATCCTTCTCCATGGCGGAGGCGCTGGGGTGCCTCTTCTACAAGCACATGAGGTATGATCCCGCGAACCCCCTCTGGGAGGGGCGGGACCGGCTCGTGCTGTCCAAGGGGCACGCCGCGCCGGGACTCTTCTCGCACCTGGCCATATCCGGATTCATGGAGGAGTCGGAGATGGACACGCTCCGCTCCCTGGGGAGCAGGCTGCAGGGCCACCCAGACTTAAAGTGCCCCGGAGTGGAGTTCTGCGGGGGATCGCTGGGCACCGGCCTGTCGTATTCCATAGGGATAGCCTTGGCGCTGAGGCTGGACCGGAGCCGCGCGCGCGTCTTTGCGGTGGTGGGCGACGGGGAGTCCAACGAGGGCCAGATATGGGAGGCCACCATGTCGGCGGCCAAGTTCAAGCTGAACAATTTGGTGGCGGTACTGGATCGCAACTACATACAACAGGACTCGTTCACCGAGAGGGTGATGCCGCTGGACGCCGCCGCGCCGGGCAAAGACCCGGTGGCGGCCAGGACCAACAGGCGTTTCTGGCGGACCGCCGACAAGTGGCGCGCCTTTGGGTGGTACGTGATAGAGGTGGACGGCCACCGCATAGAGCAGCTGGACGCAGCCCTGGCCCGCGCCATAGCGCACCGGGGAGGGCCGGCCATCATAATATCCAGGTCCGTGAAGGGCCGGGGGGTGGAGCACATGGAGGACAACCCCAAGTGGCACGGCCAGGCCCCGTCGCCGCGCATGGTCCCGGTCATAATGCGGGAGCTCGGATCGCACACGGCCCTGGCCCCGTCGGTCATAGCCGGCGACATGACCCGGCTCGACCGCGAGGTAGTCCGGTGCCGGGACGCGCAGGTGGACTACATCCACATGGACGTGATGGACGGGGTGTTCGTCCCCGAGACCACGTTCGATCACACCAAAATACGGGAGCTGCGCCACATGACAAAGATCCCGTTTGACACGCACCTGATGATATCCGAGCCGGTGAGGAAGGTGCGCCACTACGCCGAGGCGGGCAGCGACACCGTGTCGGTGCATGCCGAGGCGTGCGACGCCTCCGAATTCGGCGAGATACTGGACTACCTGCACTCCAACGGGGTGGGCGCCGGCATAGCGATAAACCCCGAGACGCCGATACCGCAGTGGCTGGACAGGTTCGTCCCGGACCTGGACCAGTTTATAGTGATGTCCGTGGTGCCGGGCAGATCCGGCCAGTCGTACATAGAGTCGTCGCACCAAAAGACCCGAGAGGTAGCGGCATACCTGCGGGACCGGGGCTTCGGCGGCGTGCTGGAGGCCGACGGGGGCGTCAGCGAGTCAAACCTGGCCCAGTGCTTTGCCGACGGTGCGCGGCTCTTTGTGGGCGGCGGCTCCATGGTGGGGCAGGCCGACATGAGCCGGGCCGTCGCCAGGATGCGCTCCATACTGGACGACGCCAGACGCCTGGACCTGCTTCGGGAGGCGCACCGCCTGGGCGGCGCCGAGATGGTTGGTGATTGGGCCGACCTGCACGTGGCCGACGGCGCCGCCGACCGCCTGCGGGAGATTGCCGCCGGAGAGGGCTTGACATGACCAAACTGACGCCCGACATGAGGACGGAATACGGCAGGGCTCTGGTGGAGCTGGGGGCCGAGCACCCCGAAATGGTGGTGCTGGGGGCCGACACCACCGACTCGCTGAAGACTGCCGGGTTCGGCAAGAAGTTTCCCGACAGGTTCTTCAACGTGGGCATAGCCGAGGCGAACATGGTGTCGATGGCCGCCGGCCTGGCCTATTCGGGCAAGACATCGTTTGCCAGCACCTACTCGATATTCCTGCCGGGTCGGGCCGTGGACCAGATCCGGAACAACGTGGCGTACCCGACTAGGGGCGACCGGCGGGGCCTCAACGTAAAGCTGGTCGCGTCCCACGGGGGGCTCTCGGTGGGCGCCGACGGGGGGTCGCACCAGCAGCTGGAGGACGTGGCCATAATGCGGGCCATTCCAAACTTTACCGTGCTGGTCCCCGCCGACTCCGCCTCGGTGCGCGTGCTGACCAAGATGATGGCGTCCGAGTATGGCCCCTTCTACATGCGGATCGCCCGTTCCAAGACCGCCATGGTGTACGACGAGCTCCCGGATCTGGCTCCGGGCAGGGCGGTCGTGGTTCGGGACGGATCCGACTGCACCATAGCGGCATGCGGAATCACGCTGTCCATGGCGCTGCGGGCGGCCGAGGAGCTGCAGCGTCAGGGCACTTCCTGCCGCGTGCTGGACGCGTTTTCCGTAAAGCCCGTTGACGGCGATACCCTGGAGAAGGCCGCCCGGGAGACCGGCGGAATACTGACCTGCGAGGAGCACAACGTATACGGCGGGATGGGGTCTGCCGTCGCCGAGTCGGTGTGCCAGACGTATCCGGTCCCGGTGCACAGGCTGGGCGTGGACGACGCCTTCGGCGAGTCGGCCCGGGACGCGGAGGTGTCCCAACTTTTGGAGAACCACGGCATATCATCAATTAATATTGCCCACCGAGTGGGGGAGCTACGGAAGGCGATGCAATGAAGATATTCCTGGACACGGCGAACCTGGACGACATCCTCCGGTTCAACGACATGGGCCTGCTGGACGGCATAACCACCAACCCGTCCCTGCTGTTCCAGTCGACTCGGGATCCCGAAAAGATCATGAAGGTTATAGCCGACACCATAAAGGGGGACGTGAGCCTGGAGGTGGTCAGCACCGATTATGACGGCATGCTGGAGGAGGGCCGGCGGCTGCGGGCGTACGGCGAGAACGTGGTGGTCAAGGTACCGATGACCGCCGCCGGACTGCAGGCGTGCCGCACCCTCACCGGCGAGGGCATACCGGTAAACGTGACGCTGGTCTTCTCACCGAACCAGGCGGTCCTGGCCGCCAAGGCCGGCGCCCGGTACGTCAGCCCGTTCATAGGTAGGCTGGACGACATAGGCCAGGACGGCATGCGCCTCATAGAGACGGTCATGGGAATATTCTCCAAGTACGGCTTTGAGACTCAGGTGCTGGTGGCCAGCGTCCGGCATCCGCTGCACGTGGTGCAGGCCGCCCGGCTGGGGGCCCACGTGGTGACCCTGCCGCCCAAGGTGCTGGACCGCATGCTGCTGCACCCGCTGACGGATCTCGGGCTGAAGAGCTTTCTGGACGACTGGAAGAAGCTGCAGGATTCCACGGGCCAGTAGGGCCCCTATCACCTGCGCGCCGCCGCCCGCCTTATGATGCGGGGTATCTTCCGCAGTGACGCGTTGACGCACACGGTGTGCCTCCCGGCGTGGCCGTTGCCGTGCCGGAACGCGTAGCCGCCCAGTATTACCGGCGTGCCGTACGCGTCCGCTATCCTGTCGGCCATCTTGAGGGCCGGCGGCACGCTGTACCCGCCGGTGGCCGATATGGCCACGACGTCGGGGCTCTTGGCCCCTACGAACTTCAGCACCTCGGTGGTCGGGGTGTCGTTGCCCAGGTTGTACACCACAAACCCCCTGCAGGTCAGGTAGGCCTCCAGCACGTCGCACCCCATGTGGTGCTTCTCGCTGGACGGCACGCACACCACCACGCTGATCTTTCCGCGCCTGGAGCCGAGCCTGTCGCGTACTATGCTTATGACCGAGTTTGCGACGTTGCTGGCCACGTGCTCGGTGGTGATGTCTATCTGGCCGTCGGCCCACTTCTTGCCTATCCTGTACATCACGGGCCTGAACACGCTGTCAAAGAACGTCTCCACGCTCCCGGCCGTCGAGGTGGCTCTCTCGTACACGGCCAGCGCGCCGTCCAGGTCGTTGTCCACCATTGTAGAGTAGAGCCTCTCCTGCAGGCACTCGGTGGCTTCCGTGTCGCGGGACGCCAGAAACTCCAGCACCTTGGGGGCCCCCCTGTACTCTTCGGGTATGTCGCTTATGGCCAGGTCCGGCGCCGCCCCCAGGTACTTTATGATCTCCTGCCTGGACGTCTTCTTTTCTCGGTCCCACTTGCTCCTGACCAGGTACAGGTATTCGGCGGAGCCCATCTTCTTTACGCGTATGTACGCCATGCCGTGAGTACGGTATCTGGAAATTATAAACTTGGTACTTGTTTTACATTCTAGTGCCAATCACGCCGGGTCCGGCCCGTCCGCGCCGGGTATGCTTTCGCGGTACACCCAGACGGTGCCGCCCTTGTAGTCCAGCAGCTCCACCGAGTCGGCGCGCAGCGCGTCGCGCATGGCGTCGGCTTCCCCGTACCGGCCCGCCCGCCGCAGCGACTCCCTCTCGGCGACGCGGCCGCGTATGGGCGCCGGGTTTGCGGGCCGTGCAATATGCAGGCCCAGCGACTCGGTCATGCGGTTCAGCGCCGCCAGCGTGCCGGCCGCCCGTGCAGGACTCAGGGATCCGCCCGCCGCCCTCTCGCCGACGTCCTTGGCCATCTCGGTCGCCACCGCTATGGCCTCGTGGGTGTTGAGGTCGGCGGCCATGGCCCCGTCGAACCGCCCGGTCCACTTCGGGTCCGGGCCGGCCACGGCGTCTCCGCGCGCCTGCTCCAGCGTGTGCCAGCAGGCCTCCAGGCGCCTCCACAGCGCCAGGGACTCGGCGAGCATCTGGGGGGAGTAGTCCACGGGCTTTGAGTAGTGGGACGACAGGCAGAAGAGCCTCAGGACGTTGGGCCCCCACGCGTCCAGCAGGCCCCTCGTGGACTTTACGTTCCCCAGGGACTTTGACATCTTCTGGCCGCATATGGTGACCATGCCAGTGTGCATCCAGATGCGGGCCAGCCGCCGGCGGGTCCGCCCCTCGGATTGGGCTATCTCGTTCTCGTGGTGGGGGAATATCAGGTCCCGGCCGCCCCCGTGTATCTCAAAGTCCTCTCCCAGGCATTCCAGGCTCATGGCAGAGCACTCTATGTGCCATCCCGGCCTGCCCGGGCCCCACGGGCTGTCCCAGACCGGCCCGCCGTCGGCCCTCTTCCAGAGCGCAAAGTCCAGCGCGCTGCGCTTGTCCTCCTGCGGCTCTATGCGGACGCCGGTCATCATCTCGCCGGTCTTCTTGCCGGAGAGCCGGCCGTACCGGGGAAACGCTTCCACCGAGTAGTACA
Source organism: Nitrosopumilaceae archaeon (assembly GCA_963665475.2). Classification (GTDB taxonomy): domain Archaea; phylum Thermoproteota; class Nitrososphaeria; order Nitrososphaerales; family Nitrosopumilaceae; genus VYCS01. The sequence goes on from CAXXXK010000002.1 coordinate 323,041, forward strand.
CCCCCGAGTCGACCGCGTAGGCGTGGCCGGACTGCACCAGCTTGGAGGTCATGGATATGATGTCGTCCATGTGGGCGGTGGCGCGGGGGTACGCGTCGGCCCGCCTCACGTTCAGCCTGTCAAAGTCTTCGTGGTATCTTGCGACGTACCGCTCGGCCAGCCGCAGCGGGTCCTCGTTCTCCGCGTCGGCCCGCTTGATTATCTTGTCGTCTATGTCGGTAAAGTTCTGCACCAGCGTCACGTCCCTGCCCTGCAGCCCCAGAAACCTCCTGAGCACGTCAAATGCTATGACGGTCCGGGCGTGTCCAATGTGGGTGTCGTCGTATACGGTGACGCCGCAGAGGTATATCTTGACGGGTCCCGGCCTCAGGGCGCGAGTCCGGCCGGTCAGGGTGTCGCGTATCTTCATTTGTCCGGAGGCCGGAGAGGTTCTTCCGTCTTGTGGTGGTTCTTTTTTACCATGTCCAGGATGCGGTTTACCGTGTCGACGGAGACGCTGGCGCGGCGGGCGCAGTCCTTTATAGACAGCCCTCGCCGCCTTATGCCGTACAGCGTGCGGTCTATGGTCTCGTAGGTCGCCCCCAGCTCGGTCTCGGCGTCCTGGCCCGGCCACAGGTGCGGACTGCTCTTCTTCTCCACTATGTGCTGGGGCACCCCCAGGTGCTCGGCGAGGTTGCGCACCTGAGTCTTGTACAGCAACGTGATGGGCACCGCGTCGGCGGCGCCGTCGCCGAACTTTGTGTAGTATCCCAGCAGGTATTCGCTGTGGTCTGTGGACCCCAGCACCAGCAGGTTGTTGGAGTTGGCGTAGTGGTATAGTATCGCGGCCCTGACGCGCGCCCTCAGGTTTCCCACCTCGCGCCTCCCGCCGCCCAACGCCTCTACGTATCCCTTCATTATTCCGTCCAGGGGGACGGTGTCGCATTTGATGTTCAGCGACTCGGCCACCAGCTTGCCGTCGTCGGTCTCGCTGTCGGGGGTCGCGCCGGAGTCCGGCATGAGTACGGCCTGCGTCTTGTCGGCGTGCCTCTTGGCGGCCAGGTGCGCCACCACCGCCGAGTCCACGCCGCCGCTGAGCCCGAGCACGAAGCCATCCGTGTTCGTGTCGCGCAATGTGGAATCCAGAAAGTCGCATATGCGGTCGGTCACCTGATCCCAGTCCAGCGTGGGGGGCAGAATGTCAGTATAGAAGTGCACGCACATCATATGGCGGGGCGACGCGGCGGGTTTTATCTTTTTGCCCGGCCAACCGTCGTGCCGCGCCGGAGCGGCGCCCGGCGGGGCATCCGCTCCGGATCGTTGAAAAATACTATACTATTCGAGGTCCAGTGGTATGGACGCGGATCCGAACGGCTCGTTTATGCGGAAGTGGTACTCCTTGGCCGGGTCGTAGACGAACGTGGTGCCGCCGTACCCTATGTTGGGGCCGAATATTATCTCAAACTCCCTGGCTTCGCCCGGCTTCACGGTTATGCTGCCGCTGGTAAAGTCGGTGGCCGCATACTTGTACACGTTGGTGCCGTCTGTGACGTCGTAGCTGCATATGGCCGGCCCGGAGCACGAGAGCGTGACGTTGTCGGCGTCGTCGTTCGCCGCCAGCATGCGTATGGTAAGCAGGGGCTGGCCGCCCTCGGTGATCTCCAACTCCGCTCCGGGGTAGTAGTATATGACCGGGCCCACACGGTAGGGGGTGGCGTTCGTCTCGTATTCGAGCCGGATGATCTCCTGCTCCACCTCCCTCTCGCAGTCCAGCCTTTCGTACGCCTTTGTGTACTCCGCGCACGCCTCCAGCTCCTCCAGCAGCTGGGCCATGCGCGGGTCTTCTTGGGTGTCGCTGGGCACGTCCACCACTATTATCCCCAAGCCTATGAGGTGCTGTATCGCCGCCACGAACTCCGCGTCGCTGGTGAGGCCCTCGGCCCACCATCCCGCGGCGCTCTTCACCCACTCGGGCACGGCTTCGGACGCCTCCTGGTCGGTCTGCTCCGCATGCTCCACGGTTATGACTCCTATTCCTATGAGGTGCTGTATCGCCGCCACGAACTCCGCGTCGCTGGTGAGGCCCTCGGCCCACCATCCCGCGGCGCTCTTCACCCACTCGGGCACGGGCTCGGCCCACGCCGGGGACGCCACGGCGGCGGTTACCATCATTGCTGCGCATATCGCTGTTGCATATCTCATGGGTATGGTAGGGCGTTTTAGTATATAATATGGGACCCGGGGATGCATGCTAGTGCTAAAAGCATGCGGATCTAGTGTCTAAACGTCAACGTAGATGCCGTCGTCGCGCGCCTCCACGGGGTAGACGTCTAGCTTGACGTCCTTGAGGTAGTCGGTGAGCTCGCCGGTCTTGATGTTGTAGTGCCAAAAGTGCAGGGGGCACTCTATGATGTCGCCGTCCAGCTTGCCGGGGGCCAGCGAGCCGTCCTGGTGGACGCATACATCGTCTATGGCGTGGTATCCGTCCTGGTTGAAGACGGCTATCTTCTTGCCGTCCACCTCAAAGGCCTTGCCCTTGCCGGGGGATACGGCCCCACTTTCGGCTATCTTCTTCCATGTCAACGCCCCGACAACGGCGATGCATCGTATTAAACCGTTGGATTCGCGGCGTACTGCGGCCCGCCCGGCGTGTGGGACGCCCGCGGCGGCATGTCTGGAGCCTGCTGGGCGCGGCGCGTGTGCAGTCCGGCGGCGGGGGCATGCCGTTCCATGCCGGGCGCGGCGCAAAGTTTGGATGGTGGCAAAGTCAACACGGAGGGCTCAAGGTGGTTCAGGGGGTTTATAGTTCGTCTGTTGCGGGGTTGGTATGGCGGCGCCCGGGCGCGGCCGGCCGTCATGTCTGCAGAAACACTCCTGCGACGCTGGCGCCAAATGGCTTTGGATGGCGCCGACAGAACCATCTCATGAAATATGCCTGTAGCCCTGGTCTAAAACGGGATCATGTTTTTCATCACCGGCCAGTGTGTCCCGTATGCCGCGCACCACTTCTGCGGCCTTGTGGTGTATTTCTAACACGTTATCTAGTTTTACAAACACTTCTTCACCATGCATTGCCTTGTTTCTGAGTGCTATCAGCTTGTTGTATTTCTTCCATGCACCTGTTGATATATGCGTCTGCATTTTTTCAGAACCTCCGCCAAATGCTTTATAGACATTCTCCTGCAGCGCATGCTTCCCCATGCCGAGCCGCTTCATCGATAATTCTACATACTGCGTTATGTGATCATCGCCTAATTTTTCCACTCTTTGCATAATGCTATCGCGAATGCACCTTTGGTATTCGCCGTAAATTAAGCCAAGCACAAATCCCACAGAAAGTTCTCCCAGGCGCGTTTCGATGTTGCCTGTCTCTTTTAGATGCTGAACATACATCTTTAGATCCTTTTCAAGACGTTCCAAATTTGGCTTTGGCATAATCAATCTTTATGGCGGGTGTCCGGCTTGCCGTCGTTAAGGCTCAGTACGGCAATGTTTCTGTTGTAACGGGGGATATTGTAGTCAGGATCTGCCTTTAGCGCCATGTCGTAGTGGGGTATGGCCGCTTCATACTCGCCCAGATCCGCCAGCGAATTACCCTTGCTGTTGAGCGCGTTCACGTCATTTGGGTTTTTATCCAATACTGCATCATAGCACGATATGGCTTCCTTGTGACGGCCCAGCATATCCAGAGCATGCCCCTTGTTGCGGTAGGCCTGCATATTTTCAGGATCCACGTTCAGCGCATGATCAAGGCACTCTATGGCCGCCTCATACCTGCCCACCATAATTAGCGCAAATCCCTTGCTGACCTGGGCGTCCACGCCGTTCGGGTTTGACTTTAGAACGACATCATAGCACTCAATGGCGTCTTCATATTCCATCAAGTCATCCTTGGCGCATCCCATGTTGTACATGGCATCCATGTATTGGGGGTCTATGCCTAACGCTCGGTTAAAGCAGGCAACAGCAGATCTATAATCGCCCTTCTTGGCTAGGGCCACCCCCATGTTGTTGTGGGCGCGCTTGTTTTCCGGATTCATTTTTAGAGACTTTTTGTAACATTTTATGGCCGAATCGTAGTCTTCAGTCATGGCCAAGGCAAATCCTTTGTAGTACGTGGCCCAGGCATCTTTGGCAACCGCAGTTTTGGCATTATCAAAGCATTTCATGGCGGAATGGTAGTCTTTGTTCAGGACCAGAACCTTGCCTTTGGTCGTGTATACTGCCTCATTATCTGGGTCCATCTGTATTGCATTATCAAAGCATTCTATGGCAGAGTCGTAGTCGGACAAATTAGTATGCGCCGAGCCCAACGCTAGGTAAATAGATGCAAACGGCGGATCTGTTTTTGGTATGGTAAAGCATTCTATGGCGTCCTTATAATCACCGCGATTAAACAAGGCCATCCCCTTGCAGTAATGCGCCCTCTCGTCTGTGAAACCTGCCTTTATGGCGGTGTCAAAGTGCGTTATAGCAGAATCGTATTCGTCTAAATAGAACAATGAATACCCAGTGCCAAAGTGGGCCATGGCATCGTCTGGGTGGGTCTCCAACACTCGTTTATAGCTTGTTATGGCATCGTCATGGCGGCTTAGTGACGCCAAAACCATACCTTTGTCTAGACGCGCGTTGACGTTTTTGGGATCTATATTCAACGCCTTGTCTAGGTGCTTTAGAGCCTGTTTGTATTTGCCGTCCTGCATAAGATATGTGCCCTTTAGATAATGGTGGACGGAATCGGACGGCTCTATATCCAGAGCCTTGTTAATACACTCTACAGCCTCGGCGTGCCGATTCATTTTTGCCAGTGCCGCGCTTTTGAAAACGTAGGTTAGCGTGAACGTCGGATCCTCATCTATGGCGGAGTCATAGTGTTTGATGGCCTCGGCATCCTTGTCTATGGCTGACATTACGACGCCACTGATGACGTGCTTCATGGTGGGAGCCATGTCCGTTGAGTTGATTAGGTCTAGTATGGCCTGTCCGTCTTGATACTTTATCAGATCAAGACATTTGCCTAGAAAATCCTGATCTAGACCGGCAGGGCCCACGTGCATATATTTGGTCAGGAGGCTCTGAAATACCGATGCAAAATGTGCTTCATCAAGCAACGGCAGCTCAAGCTTTTGGCTCTGTTCTGTCGATGACGGCTTGGACGATCTTATATCGTGTGGCACCTTGCGTTCCATAACCACATCGGCCATGCCCAGTTGTAAAGCGGGTGTGATTTATACATTCAGAACAAATGAAGTAAATTTTGGGAGTATCTCTAGCATAATCCGCATGGTCTACCATGCTACGCCCACAACGTGCGCGTGCAACACGCCCCAAAAAACAGCCCGGTTGGCCGGCCCTGCTCGGTCCGTCTTACCAATAGACGCAATCCGCCCCGCTGGCGCCCCTCCGCGTCCGACAACCTACGCATCACCGTATGGCGATTTGCACCATGCGGCCGTCTATGTCCTCTTCCTTGAACGAGTCGGCAGTCTCGCCCGCCTCTGCAAACGCGATGCGCCGCACCCTGACCAAGCCGGCCAGGTCGAAGCGGCCACCCTCCACCAGCTCCCGCGCCTTGCCGTCCAGCCCCAGTATGGTGGCCGTGTCCAGCACGTCGGTGGGGTCGTGCCCCCTCTCGCGGCGCAGGTTTTGCAGGCGCCGCGCCACGTCCCGGAGCAGCCACACCGCCCGGGTCTCCTCGTCGCTTGTAGTGGGGACAAAGACGGTGTAGCCGTTCCGGGATGCGACCTGGTACCCTTCGGCGGGCCCATACTCTATAACAACGTCGTCTTTGGATATGGGTATCTCGGCGCCGTCCACCACAAACTTGCAGGAGCCGTCCCGGATGGACTCTACGACGGCGTGCGGGTCGGCGGCGGCAAACGCCCTCGCCAGGCCGCCCATCTTCTCTTTGACGCGGGGGCCCAGCCGCCCCCTATCCAAACTCATGACGGGAACCACGGGCATCCCCAGGGAGCGCAGCTCCTCGTACTGCTCCAGCCCCGACGTCTGGGAGCTCACTACGGGAGGGTGCAGGGCATCGACGTTCATCCGCCGTTGCAGCGACCCCCACAACTCCGCGACGCCCTCCTTGCCGGGGGGTATGGCGACGCGCGCCTCCTTGAGGGGCCACCGGCGCTTCAGCCTGGCCTTGGCCCGGGCCGCCGACGCCACCGAGAGGATGGCCTGGACGGACTCGAAGGCCTCCTCCGTGTCGGGGCGCACCAGCTTCTCGTCCGGCCGGGGCCACTCCTCCAGCAGCACGGACCGTACGTCGCCGAACGCGGCGCCGTACAGGTACTCGCTGGTGAACGGGCAGAACGGGTGCATCATTACGTCCAGCGACTTGAGCGCCTCGGCGAGCACCGCGTATATGGCGTGCCGCCGGTCCCTCTTGGATTCGTCGTCCTCCCACAGTTCGGGGCGCACGCTCTGCACGTATGCCTGGCTCAGGGATCTTATCAGGAAGTCGTCTATGGCCCTGGCCGCCTCGTGGAAGCGGCACTCCTCTATCTTTTGCGTTACAGTACCTATGACCCCCTGCAGCTTGGAGAGTATCCAGACGTCCGGCGGCTCCAAGAGCGACCTGCCGGCGGCCCACCGCACGTCGCGGGACCGGTCATATGCGTCGTACTCGCTGTTCTGCGTGTAGTACAGGTGCAGGTTGTACAGGGTACTGAGTATCTGGTGCGGCCTTGAGGCCATCTCCTTGGGGTCGAAGCTGAACGGCTCCACGGGGCTGGCCTTCCACATGAAGTACAGCCGGACCAGGTCTGCGGGGTGCCTTTCCAGCATCTCCCGGGCGTCCATGACGTTGCCCAGGCTCTTGCTCATCTTGCCGCCCTTCTCGTCAAGCACGTGCCCCTGGAAGAGGAACGCCCTGTACGGCGGGACGGCCTCCCCGCTCAGTATGACGTTGACCACCAGCAGGGTGTACGCCCACCCCCTGGTCTGGTCTATCCCCTCCGTAAAGAAGGGGGCGGGTATGTTGGCGCGGTACGACTCGTCGGCCTGGGACGCGAAGGGCGCGGCGCCGCTGTTGTGCCAGGTGTCCAGAACGTACTGCTCCCGGCGCGTCTCGCTCCCGCCGCATTCCGCGCACCTCACACTTACGCGGTCTATCCACGGCCGGTGCAGCTCAAAGTCCGGGCCGTCGGGGAGGGACACCGCCGCGCTCACTATCTCGTCGCGGGAGTGGCACCACGTCTTGGCGCCGCAGTCCGCGCACTCCCACACCGGCAGGGGGCACCCCCAGTACCTCTCCCGGGATATGCACCACGGGTGCCTCTCGCCCACTATCCCCAGAAACCTGTTCTTGGGGGCGTCAAAGAAGTATTTGACGCTCTCGGCGGCCCGCACCGTCCGGGATCCCATCCTGTCCAGGGCGTAGAACCACCCCCTGCGGGCCAGCCATATGATGGGGTGCTTGGACCTCCAGCAGAGCGGGTACTTGTGGGTTATCCTGCCAACCTTGACCAGGGCGCCGGCGTCCCGCAGGTCGTCCACTATTATAGAGTCCGCGTCCCTTACGTACATGCCCGCGTACTTGCCGGCCGGCCCGGTGAAGCGGACCCTGTCGTCTATGGGGCAGAAGACCTTTACATTCCGGCGCTTGGCTATGGCCATGTCCTCCTCCCCGTTGGCCGGGGCCAGGTGCACCAGCCCGCTGCCGGCCTCTACATCCACGAAGCGTTCCGCCACGGCGGTGTGGTACTCGTCGGCCAGCGGCGCAAAGCCGGGTATGTGCTCGGCCAGCGGGTGGTCGTACCGCTTCCCCTCGAACTCGGACCCCCGGGCGGTGCGGAGCACCTCATACTCGGATATGCCCGCCTCTGCCATGAACGCCTCCAGCCTGGTGGACCCCACCACCCACGTCTCGCCGCCCACCGCCACGAAGGCGTACTCCTCGTCGGGATGCAGCCCCACCATGGCGTCGGTCACTAGGGTGAACGGCATGGTGGTCCACACCACCAGGTACGCGTCCTCGTCGCGCAGCTTCACCTTGTAGTATAGGGAGGGATCCCGCACCATCTCGTACCCCTGGTTGACCTCCGCATGGCTCAGGGAGGTCTGGCAGCCGGGGCAGTACCCTATCACGGTGTAGTCGTCGTGCAGTATGTCCTCCTCCCGGGCCCTCTTGAGCACCTGCCACTCCCTCTCTATGTACTCGTCGCGGTAGGTCCAGTAGGAGTTGGAGTGGTCCATGGACACGCCGAACAGGTCGTCTGCATCCTCCCACTCCTTGTTGAACCTGTGCACTATCTCCTTGCATGACTTTACCAGCGCCTCCACGTCCGCGTCGTCGGCGATCTGCTCCTTTCCGGTTATGCCCATGTCTTTTTCGGCCTGCAGCTCCACGGGCAGCCCCTGGGTGTCCCAGCCCCCGTAGAACCTCACGTCCTTCCCGGTCAGCGTCGTGTACCTGTACCACAAATCCTTGATCACCCTGCCGCGCAGGTGGCCGGCGTGGGGGCTGCCGTTGAGCGTGGGCGGCCCCTCCACGAACGGAACTGTGGGGCGCCCGGACTCTCGTATGGCCTCCCGAACGACGCTCCAATCGACGCCCTTCCTGGCGAGCCTCTCCACCTCGGCAGCGTCAAAGCGAGGCGCCATCTTCATTGTGGGTGAGTCGGGCGGTCTGGTTATAAATTGGAACGCCGCCGCGGCCTGGCGGCATCCGCGGATATTTGCGCGCGACGCCGCGCTCCCGCAGCCGGGCGCCAAACGCGCGCATGTTCGAGTATATTGCAACCGGCGCCGGGGCAATTTGGTGCTTCTCCGGGACCTGGTGCGGCGGGGAGGCGGGCGCGCCGCGTCCGGACCTGCGGATTTTGGCGTGAAACGTTACAATACACCATGTCCCAAATTTTAACAAGGCTTAATAACGTGAGCCTACCATCAACGGGTAACCAATGGCGGTTATCTGTAACATGTGTGGCCTACCCGAGGACCTCTGCGCCTGCGGAGAGCTAGCCCGGGACGGCGTCAAGATAATCATACGGCTGGAGACCAGGCGTTTCAAGAAGAAGGGAACGATGATTGAGGGAATAGACCCCAAGACCAACGACGTTGACAACGTGGCCAAGGGACTCAAGAGCAAGTACGCCTGCGGCGGCACCGCCAAGGACGGGTACATATTCCTGCAGGGCGACCATCGCGAGACCATAAAGGAGACGCTGGTGGGCTTGGGCTTTCCTGAGGGGAGCATAGAGCTGCACTAGTGTCATGGTCAGGTATCACACCACGCTGGGCATACCCCTATCGGCACTCACGTCCATCATATTCGGCATGATGCTGGTCTCGTTCCCGTTGGGGGCGTACGTGGTGTTTGAGACCGACATGGGGGCGCAGATAACCCACCAGCTTCCCGCCGCCGAGATGTCCGCGTTTGGCGTTGACCAGTACGAGCACCTTCCGCCGTACGTGGAGCTGGGGGACGTGTTCGTGGCCGCCTGGACCGTATACCTGATACTGTTCGCCGTGGCCATTCTGGGCCCCGACAGGGACGTCACCGCCTCCATGAGGGACGTGGTGAACGGCGGGGGAGGGCGTTCCAACTACGTGGTGGACGGCGTGGTGTGGTTCTGCGTGGTGGTGCTGGTCTCGGGCATAATAGAGGCGGTGCAGGGCAGAGCCGGGCTGGCCATGTCGCCCCCCGACGTGGGCAACGACCTGGTGCAGTTCCACCTGATCACGCTGGCCCCCATCACCGAGGAGCTGCTGTACCGGGTCGTTCTGGTGGGCCTGCCGGTCTTTGCGTTGTACGCGCACAAGATGAAGCCGGCGTTCCTGGCCAAGTGCCTGTGGCACCCGGCGAGGCACCTGCACGTATACGACGCCCGGAAGATGTACGCGGTGATCGTCGCCGCCGGCGTGGCATTCGGGGTCGCCCACGTATTGTCCGGCGGCGGGTGGGGCGACGGAAAGGTAGTCCAGGCCGTCGCCGCCGGCGTGATATTGGGGTACGTGTACTGCCGCCACGGGCTGGTCTGCGCCCTGTTGGTGCACTGGGCGACCAACTACTTTCTGCACGCGTACGGGAACTTTGTGGCGTATCTGGGGGAGTGGAGCGTGGCCGAGGCCTTCGCCCAGCCGTTCTTTGACACGGTCCAAATAATACTGATGGCTGCCGGCGTCCTGGCGGTCTCGGCCATGGTCATGGGGAGGCTGGCGGAGCGCCGGACCCCAGAAGTCGGCTGATCCGGCGGATCAGATCCGGCTTCTCGCCGCCCCGCACCAGCCGGTCCAGGTCGTCTTTTGTATCCACGTCCATCATCATCCTGGTCACGTGCACCAGTCCCGGGTTGGGGGTGGCCCGGCGGGCCATGCTCATGTGGTTGCGGTAGCTGTCGTTGTCGTAGCTGGTCCCCATTACGTCCGGCGGGCACCTGAGGAGGGCGTTGGTCCCGTCCAGCCGCCTGGAGGGCACGACCAGCACGCAGGTGGGCGGCGTGAAGAACTTCAGCAGGAATCCTATGTCGTCGCTGTTCATCAGGGGTATGTCTTGTGGTATGGTCAGCGAGATGGCCGCCCCGCTCCCGGCCAGGTGCTCGTCTGCCATGGCGACCGCCTCGTTGACGCCGGACTCTTTGTCGCGGAGTATGGTGGCGCCCACCTCCTCCCCCAGCCTCCGGGCCCGCCGTTCCCGGGTCACCATCACTATTTCGCTTATGTGCGGCGAGCCGTCCAGCGTGCGCAGCATCTCCTCCAGCATTACGTGGCACAGGTCCTCCCGGATGCCGGGGCGTATGTCCAGGCGCGTCTTGGCCCGAGAGTACGTCTTTACCGGAAGTATGGCGGACGCTTTCAAATCGTCTTTGCGTTGTTCATTATGTATACGCCCAACGTCTCCTCGGCGTGGTGGTCCGCCATGGTTATGTTTGTCTCCAGCACCCTGTACTCCAGCACCCGTATTTTCTCCCCCAACGCCTTGTCCTTGTTGTCTATGACTATGGTGGAGCAGACGTCCGAGTACATCTTGGCCAGTCCGTACGCGTTGGGCTCTATTCCGGCCGCCCGCATGTACTTGGCGGCGGGGCCGGCTATCGCGTCGTTTCCTATGAACGGACTCACCGCTATGACGTCCTTCTTGCGGCGCGAGAGCTCCTTTTTGACGCCCTTCATCTGCAGCATGGGGCCTATGGACGTGAGGGGGTTGCCCGGGGCTATGATCACGGTGTCGGCGTCCTGTATGGCGTTGATGGCCTCGGGGTTGGGGCGCGCCTTGTCGGCGCCTATGTACTGTATGCCCTCGACCGGATCCCGTCCCCTGTACTTCACCCAGTACTCCTGCAGGTGCAGCTCGCCCTTCTTGGTGGTTATGCGGGTCTCCACGGTGTTGTCCGAGACCGGTATCACGGTGGCGTCCACGGCCAGCTTTTCGCACATCCACTTTGTGATGTAGCTCAGGTTGGAGCCGTTCTTCAGCATGTTGGTGCGCATCAGGTGCGTGGCCGCGTCGTGGTCGCCTATGCGGAACCACGTCTCCTCGCCGAACATCTCCATCTGCCGCAGAAAGTTGAACGTGTCCTTCTTGACGCCCCATCCCCTGTCCGTGTCCAGCAGGTTGGCCAGGCCGTACATGATGGTGTCTATGTCCGGACATATGTACAGCCCGTACAGCCAGTAGTTGTCTCCCACGTTGGATATGACGCGAACGTCGGACTCCCGGGCGGTCAGCCCCCTGACCAGCTTTACGGAGCCGGTGCCGCCGGCAAGAACGGTAATCATGGTCTGTTACCCGCTTATCTACAATATTACTTTATGCCGCGGGCCCCCTTGCGGGGCTGGGGCATATCGCATTGTTCTCCCAACGGCCCGGCCCGCCGGCGGCGCGGCTACGGCGCAGGGCAGGCGCGGCGGGCTTGGGGGCCGCCCGGGTTCCGTCTTTGTAGGGGATCCCCCGTGGCCGAACCGCCGATTCGGCGCCAACGGTTTACGCCCGCGGGCCTGAGTTGTCGCGCGGCGCCGGCCTGGCCGAGAGCACCGCCAGCGATATGTTGTCGCTGCCCCCGCGGCCGTTCGCCGCGTCGATCACCGCGCGGCAGGCGTCCGGGCCGCTCCGGGACGTAATATTGTCGAGTATGTCGCGGTCGGAGAGGTGCGCCGTGACGCCGTCGCTGCAAAGCACCAGCGCCTCGGCGGCGCCCAGCTCCAGCCGCCCCATGTCCGGCCCCGAAAAGTCGCGCGTGCCCAGCGCCCGGGTGAGGATGGACCTGGCCGGGTGCATCCGGGACTCCTCGGTGGTTATGCTTCCCCGGTCCACCAGGTCCTGGACGTAGGTGTGGTCCCGGGTGACCTGGCGTATGCCGCCGCCGGCCACGTAGGCGCGGGAGTCTCCCACGTTGGCAAGGCAGACCGCGTCGCCCTCCACCAGGGCGCAGACCAGCGTGGTCCCCATCCCCTCGGTGTCGGGGTGCTGCCGGACATAGTCCCGTATGCGCCGGTTCGCCTCCAGAAACCCCCCGGCCAGGGCGTCCGGACCGTCGGACCCGCCGCAGAGCCGCCGCATAATTTCGGCGGCGGCAGAGGCCAGGGCGGTGCTGCTGGCCACCTCGCCGCGGGGACACCCTCCCATGCCGTCGGCCACCATCATGAGCCGGAACCGCCTGGCGTTGGAGGCGGCGGCGGACACGTCCGCCGCCATGACGGCATCCTCGTTCTTCTCCCGCATGCGGCCCCTGTGGGTAAGCGCGCCGACGCTCCGCGGACCGCCGGACGCCGCATTAGTCCCGTCCATGAATGCGGCGGCGGCGTTTTTGTATAAAACGGTTGGTCGGCCCCGGGTGTTTATGGCGGCGCAAGCGCGGGGCCATGCCGCGCACGGGCCGCGTCCGGGAGGGTCCATCTTTTATCTGACCGCGTGCATGGGTGCGTAGTGCTGTACCACTTTGAGCTGCAGATGGCCGGTGTCATACTGCTTAGCGCCATGCTGGCCGGGGGCATAGCCATGTGGTACCGCCGCCGCCGCGACGCGCTATCCGAGAGTGACGTCCCTGACGGTATTGAGGACCCGTGAGACCATCATGGCCAGCTCGTCCCCGCCGACGGCCAGCGGAGGCACCAGCAGTACGGTGCTGCCCAACGTCCGGAGGTAGACGCCGTTCTTCCTGCCGGCGTGGTATATGACGTGGTTGGCCGAGCGGCCGGCCGGCGGCTCCCAGTCCAGTCGTATGCCCGCCAGCAGCCCGCCGCGGCTCACCCCGGCCACGGCGTCCATCTCGCCGGCCCCCGCCAGCAGCTCCTCCAGCAATTTGGAGGTGCGGCGCACCCGCCTGATGAGCCGCCGCTCCGCGTACAGCTCCAGGTTCCGGCACGCCACGGCGGCGGCCAGCGGGTTGCCCGTATACGTGTGGCCGTGGAAGAGGTGCATGTTGTCGTCGTACCCGCCGAGGAACGCCTCCCGCACCCTGCCGGTGGCCAGGGTGGCCGCCAACGGCAGGTACCCGCCGGTGAGCATCTTTCCGTATGCGGCAATGTCGGGCGCGGCGCCCTGCCGCGAGTACTCGGCCATGGCCCCCAGCCTCCCCAGGCCCGTGGCCACCTCGTCGCATATGACCAGAACGTCGTTCTTTCTGCATAGCCGCGTGATCTCGCGCTGAAACCCGTCCGGATATATCCGGGCGCCGCCGGCCACCTGCGCCCCGCTCTCCATCACCAGGGCCGCCAGGGTTTGATCCTCCTCCAGCGTGGCGGCGGCGTCCTGCACGCAGGCGTCCCACTCCTCGGGCCCGCCGCCGGGGCGGGGCATGCGCAGCGTCACGCCCCGGGGCGTCATGGCCTCGTACCTCCCAAAGAACGCGTCCGAGTAGCCCGCCGCCATGGCTCCCAGCGTGTCGCCGTGGTATCCCCCCTCCAGCCCCGCGATGCGGAGCCTCTCGCTGGCGCCCTGGTTGTTCCAGTACTGGACGGCCATCTTGAAGGCGGCTTCCGTGGCCGTCGAACCGTTGTCCGAGTAAAAGACGCCGTCCATGCCCGGACACACCTCCAGGACGTGGCCCGCCAGCGCCTCGGCGGGCGGGTGCGTCAGGTTGAAGAGCGGCGCGTGCTGCAGCCGGGCCGCCTGGCTTGCGAGCGCCGACACCAGCTCCGGCTCCGAATGGCCCCACACGTTGCACCACATCGACGCCACCGCGTCCAGCATGCGGTGCCCGTTGGCGTCGACCAGCCACATCCCCTCGCCGCGCTCTATGGAGTGGAACCGGTCCCACTCGGCCATCTGGGTGTTGGGGTGCCAGACTCCGGTCAAGGCACCATCCCTAGGCGGTCATGCCGGCGGTCTGCGGCGAACCGTATCACGTCGTCTACCATGCGGGGGAACGTGGCCCCGTCCCCGGATATCGTGTACGCGCGGGCGCCGCCGCAGTCCTGCGTCAGGCACCAGACGTTGGGGCGCACCGGCTGCACCTCCAGGGTGCGCCGCAGCCGCGCCTTTAGCGCGTCGCAGTCGCATCCTATCTGTATGACCAGCGCCGAGCCGGGGTCCCGCCGCAGCTCCCGCGTCCCGGGCACCACGACGTCCATCTCCACGCCGTCGTACTCTATATTTCTCTGGCTGGGCGTGCGGGATCTGGTCAGGACGTAATGCAGTACGCCGGTGGCCAGCGTCTCCAGCAGCGTGCCGCGGGGCATTGCACCTCCCATCGCGTCCATTGCCGCGGGGACGGCCTCCCGGGCTATGGCGGCGTACCTGCCCTCGTCGGCCATGGCGGAGAACCTGGCCGACTCCAGCAGGGCGAAGAGCGCGTCCTTTGCGGGGTTGTCGCTCATGAGTTGTATACGTATCTCCTCTCGCCGTTGACCTCGTCCACGTCCGAGAGGACGAAACCTTTGCTGCCGGGCACCACCGCCTCGCCCATGGGCATCTTGCCCCGGTGCAGCAACTCGTACTCCTCTAGGGTGAGCTTCCTGCGGTGCTCCATGTCCGTCTGGAGGTGCATTTTTTTAATCACCTCTTTGTAGTCGTCCATTATCACGCCGCTGAAGACCATGGCGCTGCTCCCGCTGCCGTACGAGCCAAAGCCCACCCGCTTGCCGGCCAGGTCTACGCCCTTGCGGTGCTCGTACTCCAGGCTGCTCCTGAACCCCAGATACAGCGACGCGGTGTACAGGTTCCCGATCATCTTGGACGCCACCAAAGAGCCGGCCAGCTTGTTTTCGTATATCTCCTGGAATTCCGGCGTCTCCATGAGCCGGCGGTTGAAGGCGCTGTCCCTCTTGAGAAAGTCGGGATCCCTCAGCATCGCTTCGATGGTTCCCGGCTCGTCGTTGGATATGGGCTCGGTCATGCCCATCTTCTCTATCATCCCCTTCCACTTGGGGAGCTGGCGCCACTCGTGCCTGACAAGATACGCCAGCGCCTTGCGGCCCATGGCGCTGTACGGCAGGTGCATGTTCAAGTAGTCTATGTATTCCAGTATCGACTCGTCGGGGCCCGGCGTGATGAGCCCGGTGGCCTTGGCCTTGGCCTTGTACATCTCCAGGGCCTTCCGCACCTGTATGAGGTACAGCATGTTGGAGTACTGCCCGTGCACTATGGGCGTGTCCTTGCCGAATGGCCGGTAAAAGTCGTACTCGTCCCGGATGGACGTGGCCGTCACCCGGGGGTCGAACGACAGGATTCTGGGGGTCTCGTTGAGCAGCATGGCCACCGCCCCGGCCCCCTGGGTCATCTCGCCGCTGGAGCCCAGGTCGTACTTTGCTATGTCCGAGACCACCACGAGCGCGTGGCTGCCGTCGGCCTCTCCGGCCCTGATCCAGTTGATGTTGTCGTACAGGGCGTACGAGCCGCTCACGCAGGCGAACTTGGTTTCCACCCCGCCGCAGTGCGCAAAACTGCCGTCGCCGTATACCTGCTCCAGCATGCCTATGACGTAGGCGTTCATGGCCTTTGACTCGTCGAACGAGGACTCCGTGGATATGTAGAGCCTGCTCACGTCGGCGGGGGTTATGTCGTTGCGCTCCATCACCTTGAGGGTGGCGTTGGCCGCCAGGCATGCGGGATCCTGGTTGTTGTCCACCATGGCCATCTGGTATATACCAAGGCCGCTCTGCAGCTTGTCCAAGTTCAGGTCCCGGGCCTCGGCAAAGTCGGCTGCGTCCACGTACAGCTTCGGAATGTATATCGATATGTCGTCTATTCCCGCCGCCATACCAATCCCGCCACGCCTGTCCTTATATGGTTTTTATGGTGCGGGGGCTTCATATTCTCCAATGCGGGACGGCCGTCACGGAGCGACGGCCGGCTGCGCTCCGGAGACCGCCATTATGTCGTCAAAGACGCTCTGGAAGACGTCGTACGGCTGGGCGCCGGATATGCGGAGCGCCGCCCCGTTGGGCGCTATCACGAAGAACGCGGGGGTGCCGCCGATGCCCAGATCGCGGGCGGCCTGGCTGCTGGCCGTAGCCTTGTTGTGGTGCGCGCCCGTGAGCATGCACCCGTTCCACGCCCCGACGTCCACCCCGGCCTCGCCGGCGTACTGGCGCAGGCCGTCCAGAGACGCCCACCCGGTGTTCTCGCCGTCCCAGTTGGAGTATACGGCGTCGTGGTACTCCCAGAAGAGTCCCTGCTCCTCGGCGCACCGGGCCCCGTGGGCGGCCGTTATCGAGTCCGGCCCTATTATGGTAAAGTCGCGGAATACCATCTTGACTATCCCGGTCTCCACGTAGTTTGACACGAGGCGCTCTTCCGTATCCTCAAAGAACCGGTGGCAGAAGTGGCACTGGTAGTCTCCGAACTCGACCAGCGTGATGGGGGCGTTCTCGTGCCCCAGCGGCGGGTACGCGCCGTCCAGCAGCATAGACGTGACCTGCGGCGGGGCGGCGGGCGCCTCCATGAGCTGCACTATGGACGGATCCGGATCCCGCTGCACCGGAACCTCCGATTCCTGCCCGACGTTCATCAGCGCCAGGGCCGCTATGATTCCCACGGCGGCAGCTCCCGCTCCCCCATACATCACCATCCTGGAGACCAATTTTGTACCCTGCCGCGGCGGCTATATAGTGGCTTGCGTACCGTATACGCCTCGGCAACCGGTGCGGACCGCGCCGGCCTCTTGCAAGAGCGGAGGCTTTCGAGGCGTTTCTTCGGCCCGGCGTGTACAGCTGCGTGCCGCCGTCCCGCACGGCGCAGTACGTCATACTAGCGCGGCGATGAAATGAATGGAAGGCCCGTCAGAGGGCCGATGTCATGCTCTTGATCTTGGTGACGATCGCGAGCTTCTCTTCTATGGGCATCTCCGGCTCCATCGTGAAATAGACTATGTGGTTTGGCGGGTATATCACCATCTGGGTCACCTTCTCGCGCTCCACGTGGACGTACCGGACCTTGCCCAGGCTGGCGTCAAACTCCTTCCGCATACTGCGGCGCTTGGCCACCTGCTTGCAGAAGTGCTCTTCTTCCTTCTGCGACTTGAGGCTTTTCTTGCCTGCCTTCATGATGGCCTCGCGGATGTTGCCTTTGGTGTCGATCACCGCCGCGAAGCGCATGTTGGCGTCGAGAGATATTATCTCCTCGACTAACTTTAACAGATCAGTGCCGTTCATTATCCACCCCGAAAGCCGGAATAATATATTTCGAACCCTTCTGGGGACCGTGTCGCATCTGTGGCCGACGGACGCCCTATGGCCGCGTGGTCCGGGCCCTTGCCCACCTTGCCCAGCATCTTGCCCACCATCCCTTCCGCTATGCGCCCCCTCGCTTATCATGTACCGGAGGTAGGCGATGCCGCCCGTCCGCAGATCAGAACATGCGAATGGCCGCCCCCTCTTGGAGCGGTTCATCTCATCCGGCCGCTTCTCATTCGGGGTCCAATCTGATCCCCCGCGAGGGCCCACCGCCACGCTCCCGGCATCGGTCTCGGACGACGACCGCTTGGGCTTGTCATACATAGGGGGGGGGGGGTTGGTCTTTCGATCTCTTTGCTTCGGCACGATCTCAGGGCTTATATCGGCGCGCTATATGCCTATCAGTCGGCCTGCGCCCGGTGCCATGGCGACCCTCGGCGCCGGCCCGGTGCCAAGAGACACGTGAATTATGAAACGCTGCCTGTATGGGATAAAAGATTTTTGATTTATATATGACTTTATGCTACCACACCCGTTGACAGCGGTAGGACAGGGATCCACCTGCAGCAGGTGCGGGCGAAGCGAGATAATAATGGACAACGAGTCCGGGGAGATATACTGCGCCAGCTGCGGATACGTTATAACCGAACGGCTCTTGGAGTCCGGCCCGGAATGGCGGGCGTTCTCCCAAGACGAGCGAGGCAACCGCGCCAGGACTGGTGCCCCCACGTCCCTGAGCATGCACGACATGGGTCTTTCCACGGTCATAAACCCCGCAAACAGGGACTCCACCGGCCGCCCCCTGACCACGTCAATGAAGAGCACCATAGAGCGCCTGAGGACGTGGGACAACCGCAGCCAGGTTCACGAGCCAGTAGACAGGAACTTTCGGCAGGCGTTCAGCGAGCTGAATCGGCTCAAGGACAAGATGTCCCTGTCCGACGCGGTGGTGGAGAACGCCGCGTACATATACCGAAAGGCTCTTGACAAGGGACTGGTGCGGGGCAGGTCCATATCGGCCCTGATGGCTTCGGCGTTGTTCGTGGCGTGCCGGGACACCGGGACGGCCCGCAACATAAAAGACGTCGAAGAGGCCTCCAACATAAAGAAGAAGGACATAGCCAGGTGTTACAGACTGCTGGTCAAGGAGCTGGACCTGCGTATGCCGGTGCCGGATCCCGTACTGTGCGTGTCCAGAATAGCAAGCCACCTGAGCATAGAGGAGAAGACCAAGAGGTATGCCATGAGGGCGTTGAAGTTGGCACAGGAGAAGGAGGTGTCGGCGGGCAAGGACCCAATGGGGCTGGCCGCGGCGGCCCTCTATCTGGCCTGCGTGATGTGCGGCGACAACCAGACCCAGCGAAACATCGCAAACGCCGCCCACGTGACCGAGGTCACCATCCGCAATCGCTACAAGGGGCTCAAGGAGTCCATAGACTTGGAAGACCCCCAAGACATGTAGCGGTCAAAACATTGCCGGGGATTCGCCCTACCTCTTGAAGAATCTGGAAATTTTGGACAGCGCCATGTCTATGACGCAGACGTCGCAGCCGGTCTGGCCGTGTACCGAGTCCAGGTGCCTGTCGAATTTTTCTCGCGAGGAGAACACGCTGTCGCACTTTTCGCAATAGACCTTGGTCTTCATGCATCTGTAAGGCCGACTTGTCTTTATAAATTGCATTATGTCGGGATATCCTTCGGCAGGCGGCCGTCGCGGAGGTTACCGCTCGACTCTTATTTGAGCGTGGGGAATTGTACGCCGTGCTGGTGGTCGTGCGCAGCGTGTTTGGTCCCCGATACATCGCCATGGCCGCCGCAATCACCGGCGTGATGCTCTTTGGCATGCTGGTGCTGTCCGAGTTTTTGTTTCTGGAGCCGTACGTCATAGGACACGTGCCTCCCGGCACCGAGGCGGGGTTCACCCTGATAGTGGCGATAGCGATACTGTCCGGCCTAGTCATACCCATGAACGTGTACTGGATGGCGAGGGTGCGGGACGGCCGCGCCAGGGCGGGGGGCGGCGTACTGGGATCCCTGCTGGGAACTGCCGCGGGGGCGTGCAGCTGCGGGCCGGCGGGCATCGCGATAATATCGACGTTCGGCGGCGCCGGGGGCGCCGCCACCTCGTTCCTCACAAACTACGAGATACCCGTCAGGGCGGCGGCCCTGGCGGTGCTGGTCCTGGCCATGTACACGACCGGCCGTCTGCTGAATGCCCGCTGCTCGCTGGAATAGGAGCCATGGCCACGACCGCCCGCCAGGCCAGGGCCGAGGCGCTGCGCAGGTGGAACGAGGCGATGGCCGCCGCCTCGGGGCTGTACGGAAAAGACCACGTTCTGGGAGCCAGCCCCCCGACGGTCTTTGTGGGTTCGTACGGGTACCCCCGCGTCCTGGCCGGTCCCATGGTGCCGCCGCGGTTCGGCGATACGGCGATAATGGACTCGCCCGAGGCGTGGACCGGCCGAAGCCTGCAGGACATAGTCTCGTACAGGCTGGGGCTCGTGCGCGGCGTGAGGGCGCTGAGGGTCGACGACTCCCCCACCGCGTACATGGAGCAGCTGCAGGAGGTGGCGATGGGCAGCAGGCCGACCGACGCGGAGATTACGTTTAGCGGCAGCATATCCGCCGCGGAGCTGGCCGACGGGCACAGCGCCCCATTCGGGCCGGTGGGGTCCATAAAGGAGTCGAGCATATCCAACGTCACCCCCCACCGCCTGATAGAGCGGTGCCACTACGACACCGACCTGGGCGCCGCCGACGCCGTGCTGGAACTGTACCGCTCCGGGACGGAGGTGTCCCGCATACAGAGGTGCTTCAGCGTGGGCATGTTCGGCAGGGAGAGGCGCTTCGTCCCCACCAAGTGGAGCATAACCGCGACTGACGACACCATATCAAAGCGGATCATACGGGACGTGCTGGAGTACCCCTTGCTGGACTCGTGCCGCGTATTTTGGTTCTCGCATTTGGGCAACGCGTACGCGGTGGCCCTGTGGCCCCGGCGGTGGTCGTTCGGGTTCGCCGAGGCGTGGTACGTGGGGGGCGCGCCCGCCTTCGGATCAGACTACGAGCGTGCCGGCGGCCTTCGCGGATACCCCGAGACGGCCGGAGCGTACTTTGCTGCCAGGCTGGCCGTGGCGGAGTACCTGGACGGGCTGCAGCGGCAGGCGTCCGCCGTGGTCCTCCGGGAGATAAGTCCGGACTACTCCATACCGGTGGGGGTCTGGCAGGTGCGCGAAGGCGTTCGCGCCGCCATGGCGCGGCCGCCGGAGTTTCCCGACTCGCCGGCCGCAACCTTGGGCGCCGCGTGCGTCCACCTCACCATATCCGAAAGAGAGTGGCTGGCCCAGCGGGGCATATCCAGAACGTTGCGGCAGAGCCGCATCACCGATTTTTGACGGGGGCGGCGCGAACCTCCGCGGCGCGGGCCGCCGCGCAAGGGCGGACATTGCGGCGCGGCCCCGCCGTTTTTTGTACATGCGCGGCTTGCGGGCATGCCGCAGACCCGCCGCGCGGATGGTGCCGAAGCCATGGACTCACCTGATTTTTATTGGAACCGCGCGGCCTCGCCGCCGTGCAGCGCACCCTTATCCTGGGAATGGCGGTGGCCTCCGGCCCCATAATATTTGCCCTGGCGGCGTACCCGGACAGCTTCAGCCTGAGCTGGAACCAGGGCCGCGGGGGGTTCCTGTTCGCGTTGGTGTTTTTGGTGGCCGAGCTGGTGGGCCTGCGGCTGGCGCCGTCGATGCGCCGGGTGGCCGTATCGGCGGCCCCGGCGGCCTTTGCCATCATGTACCTCGCCATAGCGGAGGCCGGGTTCCACGACGCCCTGGCTGCCGCCGCCGACGGGCTGGGGGTGCAGCTGGTCTACTCGTGGGTGTGGCTGTGGGACTACGTGGTGATGTCGTCGGTCCTGGCGGCGGTCTTTGCCATACACTTTGGGGGGCGGTGGATCCGCATAGCTCCCGCGGCGCCCCTGTTCTTGGGGGGGACGGCGGTCATACTGTCGCTGGACGCGTTCTTCCCGTACGACACCCTCGGCCCCCTCCAGTACGTCGTCCCGTACATGGTGCAGGTCAACGTCGGGCTGGTGGACCTGTTCCAGCTGGGGACGGCCACGGCGCGGGACAACGTGATGTTCCTGCGGGGGGACCACGGGCCCATGGTGCTGCAGGTCTTCTGGCCTTCGGCGGGGGTGCACAGCATCATCATATACTCGCTGGTGATGGGCGCCTTCCTACTGAAGATGAACATACGCCCCCGCCGCAAGATGGTGTACTTTGCCCTGGGGATCGTGGGGACCATACTGGTGAACGTCATGCGCATATTCGCCCTCTCCTGGTACGCCCTCAAGGTAACCGCCGACCCCCAGAGGTGGGAGGAGTTCCACTCGGTGGCCGGCGAGATCATGTTCCTTCCGTGGCTCTTCGTGTTCCTGCTGGTCGTGATGGCTATAGAGACGAGGAGCGCCCGCCGCGCCGAGTCTCAAAAGTAGCTGGTTATCTCCTGCTGTCCCGCCGCCTCGGAAAGGTCTGAAACCCTGACCCCCAGCCTCCTCACCGGGGAGATGGTATCCTGTAGCGCCTCGGACAGCAGCGCGCCGGCGGCCTCCTGCAGCTTCTCCAAACCGGCGGAGCGGTTGCGCAGCGTCCTGGAGCGCGTCTTGGTGGACAGGTCCGCGTGCACGAACTGTATGCCCACCAGCCGGTACAGCACTCCCCGGCCCTCCAACACTTTATGCAGCCGCTTGCACACGTCCCGCAGGGCCGCGGCCAGCTCGTCCGGATCCGCGGTGTTCTGCTTCAGCGTCATTATCTTGCCGAACTGCAGGTTGGGGGCCCTCTTGTGGACCGGATCTTCGTTTATTCCGCGCACCGAGTTGTAGACGTACGTTCCCGCCTTCCTGCCCATGGCCCTCTGCAGGTCGAATACGCTCGCGTCCCGCACGGCGGACACGGTCTTCATTCCCATGGCGGACAGCTTCTTGGCCGTCTTGCCGCCTATGCCCGGTATGTCCCGGAGTTTCAGCCCCTCCATGAACGACTCCTCGGTGCCCGCGCTTACTACCGTGAGGCCGTCGGGCTTTTTGTAGCCTGACGCTATCTTGGACACCATCTTGTTGCGCGAGACGCCCGCCGAGCAGGTCAGGCGCAGCGATTCGCGTATCGCGTTCTTTATCTGCTGGGCCAGGTGCGCCGCCGTATCCAGGCCCCCCTCCGTCCGGGCCGTAACGTCCAGGTACGCCTCGTCGCGGCCCACGTACTCGAAGGTGTCCGCGTACCCCTCCATCACGGTCATGGCCTTCTCGGACATCTCCGAGTAGTACCCGAAGTCCACCGGTATGAAGCGGGCGTCCGTCCCCCTCAGGAGCCGCTGCGCCCTGTATATGGCCATGCCCGACTTTGCCCCGTACTCGCGGGCCACGTAATTGGCGGTGGCGACCGCCCCGCTGTCCCCCCCGCGGTCCGAGTATATGCACACGCACACCGGCACGCCCCGCAGCTCCGGCCTGCGGATCTCCTCGCACTGCGCGTAGAAATAGTCAAAGTCCACGTGTATCACCGCCCTCTCCTCCATCGCCGTAACGGTATGGCGCCTCCATATTTGAGGCGCGCCAAAACGATACGCGCGGCCACGCTCCTGCGGCACAAAAATAAACCGCTCACGCCCCGTATTGTGTCGTGGAGGACGCCGTAGTAGTAGACGAGAAGGGGCCCAAAATACGGCCCGAGCTGATGGAGCCGGAGCGCATCTACCACTGCATATACGACGGCAAGGCCCTGCTGTTCTTCGTGGACGATCAGGGGTTTTTGAACTGCTACGAAATAGAGGAGGCCGACCTGGTGGAGAAGATCAAAGAGTGCGGCGACGTGGAGGCGGCCCTGGCCGAATACGGCGGGGCGCCCGTCAAGTGATTTCTACATGTAGTGGATCTTCATGTGCACGTTGTGCTCGGCCTCGTACTGCGTCATGAAGCCGCAGTGGGGGCAGGCGTACATCCCCTGGCTGGGGCGGGTTCTGGGGTCTATGGTGTGATCCCCCACCGACCGGATGAATATGCGGTCTTCGGCGGGTATGACCTCGAAGTGGCGGCCCTCCTCAATGGAGTCCAGGTACTCCCGTATGGCGGTCACCGCCAGCTTCTTGTCCAGCGGCTCGTCGTCCTCTATGGGGGATAGCACGAACTCGGAGCTCTTCAGCGTGGGGACGGCGCCCACTTGGTCTGAGACGTACACGGCCAGCTCGTTGCGTATGGCCATAACGTCCTCGCACCGCACCGTCAACAACGCGCAGGTAGACTGGCCGCCGCCTATAAAGAAATAACTGCAAAATCCTGGGGTGCGGCGCGCCGGCCCGCATACATGCGCGAAGCCTGTGGCCGCACGGCAGACTAATAACGGATGCAGCGCATACGCAATCTGTGGCTATACCGTCCGGCAACCCCTTGGCGGCTGCGCCGTACGCGCTGGTTGTGGCGGCCGTGGCGATCGCCGCGCCGTCGGCCTTGGGGCAGGATTCCGGCGGGCAGTCCGGTGTGATATCACCGGTTGCGGTGGCCAGCCTGCAGCTTGAACAAGATTCCCGCGAACTTGCCAGGTTTCCACACGCCATGGAAACGTTCGCCGTATCCGACAGGACGTACCTTCTGGCGGTGGGCCGGCTGGGCGCCGAGATTCTCGATGTTACGGATCCCCGGTCTCCAATACAAGTGGCCGACATGCGCGGCGGGGAGGCGCCGGGCAACGACGATTCTACCGCCGCTGCGGTATTCGCCGCGCCCGGCGGCACGTACGCGATGACCGTGATATCTGACACGCTGCAAATCATAAACGTCACGATCCCCACTTCTCCTGTAGTGGTGGCCGAGATACGGAACGGCCACGACAACGCCTACGCGCTGCGCCACCTGTCCCTGGAGCTGGTCGACGAGAGGCTGGGACCGTACCAGGCGGCGCGCATGATGTCGTACTCTTGGGATGAACTGACGAGTATTGGGGTATTCGCCGACACATCAGGCAACGTATACGCGCTTTTGGCCAGCCGAGATGACGGTAGGGTCATGGTGGTGGACGTCACCGCGCCCGAGGCGCCCGTGCTCGTGGCCGACATGCGGGACAGTCGGGGTGGCTTTTACGCCTTGGACGAACCTACGGACGTGGATGCGTTTGCCCTGTCGACCCATACGTATGCCCTCGTGTCCAGTTTTGGGGGATCCGTGCAGGTCGTGAATTTGACCAGTCCGGAGGCGCCGGCGCCGGTTGCTAGTATGCGGGGCGGCCAAAGTGGATGGCTCCCCCACCACGTCTACGGCGGGGCGGAGGTGTTCGCGGTACGGGACAAGACGTACGCCCTGACGTATGGATATGAAGGCGCCCGGATCGTTGACGTGACAGATCCCGCAGCGCCGACGCCGGTTGCCAGCGTTGTGAACGATTGGTATGGATTTGGCAGTCTAGTTGATGTCAGGGTATTTGATGCGTCAGGGGCCACATACGCCCTGGCGCACCACGACTACGGCATTCAGGTGATTAACGTGACCGATCCCGAGGCGCCGACGCCGGTTGCTGGCATCCGGGACGAGCAGGACGGGCGCGCATACGTGTATGATACGGCGGTGTTTGCAAGCGGCGGCGGCTCGTACGCTTTGGTTGCCGACTACAAATACGACACGGTACGGGTAATCGACATCGGTGAGCCGACCCTCCCCCAATACGCGGCTGAGCTGCAGAGCCGATTCGACTCATCGCCGTCATGGAGCGCCGTCCGTGTTGACGTGGAAGTACTCGCGTCAGGCGGCGGCACGTACGCGCTGGTTGCAGACGCCGCCGACAACGTTCTTCGGGTGGTTGATATCACAGAACCTGCCGCTCCTCGGCACGTAACCGACGTGTCGGGCGGTGTTGACGGCTTTCGCGCCATGAGCGGGCCGCAGGATATAGCCACGTTCACCATGTCCGGCGCGGGGTACGCGCTGGTGGCCAGCGGGGACTACGGCGCGGTTCAGGTGCTGGACTTCACCGACGTTGAAGAGCCGATTGCGGCGGCGGAGATCTGGGACGGAACCGGCAGCTTGGGGGTGTTTGAGGCGTCGGGCCAAACGTACGCCATCCTGATGCTGGAGAGATCCGCACACATAATCAACGTGACCGAGCCGGCCGCCGCCTCAACCGTGTCCGGGACGATCTCCTCGGAGGACCGCTTCCGCCTCGGCAATTCGGTGGGCATCGGGATCGTCTCCGCGGCGGAAGGCACCTATGCCATCTCGCCCAGCCACTTTGGACACGTAATGCATGTGGTGGACCTCACAGACGTTCAAGCTCCCGAATTTCTGGATCCTGCCGAGATAGAGCTGGACAGATTCTTTCCGTCGTTTGCAGAGCCAACAGATATGGATGCGTTCCACGCATATGGCCGAGCGTATGTCATAATGACGGGGCATAGTGACTTTGACTTGACCGGCTCCCTCCAGATCATAGACGTCACGCAGCCTCGGAGCGCCTCGTACGCGTCAATTATAACAAGCGGACATATCGGGTCGGCCATACCGGACACTCCTATGGGCGTCGAGGTATTCGCGATATTAGACCGCACTTACGCGCTGGTCGTGGGATACGACGTCGCCGCTGGCGGGGCGATGGCCATACTGGACGTCACGGATCCAGAAAGGCCCGCGGCTGTGGCCTCCACTGCTCGGGGGGATGGCGTACTGAATGTGGGGGTGAACCCTACAAGCGCCGAGGTGTTCGAAATCGAGGGCGCCACGTACGCCGTCCTGGTTGACGCCGGCGGCAGCACGCTGCAGATCGTGGCCCTGACATCTCCGGACGCCTAACGCCGGGCCGCCGTACCGCAGACTAATAACGCATACTGCGTATGTGCCATCTGTGACCATACCGTCCGCCAGCCCGTTGGCGGCCATGTTGTGCGCGCTAGCAGTCGCAGCCGTGGCGATCGCCGCATCGCCCGCCTTGGGACAGACCTCCGGCGAGCCGTCCGGGATGATATCTCTCGCCGCGGTGGCCAGCCTGCAGCTTGGACAAGACGCCCACGATCTTGCCAGGTTTCCCCACGCCATGGAAACGTTCGCCGTATCCGACAGGACGTACCTTCTGGCGGTGGGCCGGCTGGGCGTAGAGATTCTCGATGTTACGGATCCCCGGTCTCCCGTACCAGTGGCCGACATGCGCGGCGGGGAGGCGCCGTATAGCGGGGATTCCGCCGCCGCGGCGTTTGCCGCATCCGGCGGCACATACGTAATGACCGCGACGTCTGACGCGCTAAAAATCATAAACGTCACGATCCCCGACTCGCCCGCAGTGGTGGCCGAGATCCAGAACGGCCACGACAACGCCCATGTGCTGCGCCACCTGCCCCTGGATCTGGTCGGCGAGAGGCTGGGGCCGTACCAGGCGGCTCGGACGATGTCATATTCCTGGAACGATCTGGAGGCCGTAGACACGTTCGCCGACGTATCCGGCAACGTATACGCGATTTTGGCCAGCTTGGGGGACAACAGGGTGCTGGTGGTGGACGTCACAGTGCCTCAGGCGCCCGTGCTTGTCGCCAAAATACAGGACGGCCAGGGGGGCTTTTACGCCTTGGACAACCCCGTTGACGTGGACGCATTTGCCCTGTCGGGCCGAGCGTATGCCTTGGTGTCCAGTTTTAACGGAGCGATACAGGTCGTAAATTTGACCAGTCCGGGGGCGCCGGCGCCGGTGGCCAGCATGCGCGACGGCCAGGACGGGCTGCATCTCCGCAACGTCTACGACCGAGCGGAGGTGTTCGCGGCGCGGGACAAGGTGTATGCCCTGACGCATGGATATGAAGGCGCCCGGATCGTCGACGTGACGGATCCGGGGGCGCCAACGCCGGTGGCCAGCATCGTACACGATTGGTACGCCTTCGGCAACCTGGCAGACGTCGGGGTGTTTGACGTATCAGGGGCGATGTACGCTCTGGCGCACTACGACTATGGCCTTCGGGTAATTAATGTGACAGATCCCGAGGCGCCGATGCCGGTTGCCGACATCCGAGATGAGCGGGATGGGCGCGCCCACGTGTATGATACGGCGGTGTTTGCAAGCGGCGGCGGCGCGTACGCCTTGGTGGCAGACGGCAAATACGACACGGTGCGGGTGATCGACATAGGCGAGCCGGCCGCCCCTGAGCTTGTGGCCGAGTTGAAGAGCCGACTCAGCCCGCCGCCGTCATGGGACGCCGCCTATGCGGACATGGAGTTACTCGTGTCGGGCGGCCGCACGTACGCGCTGGTTGCCGATGCCGCCGACAACGCCGTTCGAGTGGTTGACATTACAGAACCGGCCGCCCCCCGACACGTAACCGACGTGTCGGGCGGCGTCAACGGCTTTCACGCCATGAGCCGGCCACATGATATAACAACGTTCACCATGTCCGGCGCGGGGTACGCGCTGGTGGCCAGCGGGGACTACGGCGCGGTTCAGGTGTTGGACTTCACCGACATTGAAGAGCCCATTGCAGTGGCGGAGATCTGGGACGGCGCCGGGAGTTTGGAGACGTTTGAGTCGTCCGGTCACACATACGCCATCCTGCTGCTAGACAGATCCATACACCTAATCAACGTGACCGAACCGGCCGCCGCCTCAACCGTGTTCGGGGTAAGTTTGTGGGAGGGCTACTTGCATTACGGCAAGTCGCCGGGCGTCGGGGTTGCTTCCGCCGCGGAAGGCACCTTTGTCGTTTTGCCTCAGGACTTTGCGCACACGGCATACGTGGCGGACATAACCGATGCCCAAACACCCGAGTTTCTGGGTCCCGTCGACATAAAGGCGGACAAGTTCGTTCCGGTCTTTGCAGAGTTTCTGGACATAGAGACGTTCTATATGCACGGCCGCGTGTATGCCATAATTGCGGGGTATAATGACATTGGACCGAATGGCAACATACAGATTCTGGACATCACGCGACCCCGGAGCGCCTCGTACGAATCAACGATGGTAAACGGCCATGTTGGATTGACCGTGCCGGAGACCATCACAGACGTTGAGGTTTTCACGATATCGGGCCGCACTTACGCGCTGACCGTGGGGCATAGCGCCTCTACCGGAGTATCTATGGCCGTACTGGACATCACCGATCCCGAGGAACCTGAAGCCGTAGTTTCCACTGTTCGCAGAGGGGGCATACTGGACGCGGGAGTGGACCCGACAGGAGCAGAAATATTCGCAATCGGGGGTGTTACATACGCCGTCCTGGTTGACGTCGGCGGCAGCACGCTGCAGGTTGTGGCCCTGACCACTCCTGACGCCTAACGCCGGGCCGCCGTATGCGCGGCGGGGCGGGCGCCCGCGACCACGTCGCCTCCTTGAGGGGTTATGCCGGATCCCCGGCGCGGCGAACGTACAAGACGCCGGGGCGCCGCCCCGTCCGGGCGCGGATCCCGCCCGTACATACGCACAGATTATTATCCCGCCGCCGCCCCTGCCAGCGCATGCTCCTCTCCCACTTCCCCCGGGGTATGATGCCCCGCGAGAACCAACGCGTCATACTGAACGACATGGACGAGCTGCTCAAGTCCGGCTACAGGAAGTTCATAATATCCGCGCCCACCGGCAGCGGCAAGAGCCACGTGGCCGCCACCCTGGCCTCTGCGATGCACGACGCCTTCATAGTCACTTCCACAAAGCAGCTGCAGGACCAGTACGCCGGGGACTTTCCGCACATGCCCGTGATCAAGGGCAAGTCCAACTTCGAGTGCTACCAGCTCATGGAGAGGGCGGGCGTGGTGGGCAGGCGCCGGGCGTTCTTCAAGAGGCTGACCTGCGAGAAGGGCCAGTGCATGATAAAGCGCGGCGGCAAGGTGGTAGACGTATGCAAGTTCAAGGCCAGCGGCCAGGACAGGCAATGCACCTATTACAAGCAGAAGGACGAGGGGCTTCAGAACCCCCGGACCGTGCTCAACTACGCCATGTACTTTTACCTGAAAAAATTCCAAAACACCACCCCCGGCGTCAACCGCCGCGTCGTGATATTCGACGAGGCGCACACCATAGAGAACGAGGTGGTGCGGTTCATAGGGTACGACGTTCTGGGCTCCTACCTTGAAGAGGCGAGGCTGGACCAGAGGCGGTTTGACATGGAGTCGCCACGTGGCATGGTGGACATGCTCGACTCGTTGAAGGGTGCCTACGCGGACCTGATACAGAGGAGCTCCAACCCGGTCACCGCCAGCGAAGTAATGAGGCTGAGGCGCCTGGATCGGCGCTTGGAGGGGATAGTCAACGCGCGCAGAGACATAAACCAGAACATGGACAACTTCATCATGCAGGAGCCCCAGTTTGACGGGGCGGGCAGGTTCAAGCGCGTCTCGGCGGTGCCGCTGGACATAACGGGATACACGCGGGATCTCTTCGACTCGGATGTCCAGGTGTTCATGTCGGCCACCATAGACAAGACCAACTTCTCAAAGACGATGGGGCTGGAGAACTGCGCCTTCATAGACGTGCCAAAGTCCCCGTTCTCCGCCGCAAACCGCCGGGTCGTCTTCCGGAACGTGGCGCGCCTGAGCAGCCGCTCCCCCGAATCCGACGAGACGAGGGTGGCCGCTGAAATAGACCGCATATTGGCAAAACACAACAATTCGAGGGGCCTCATACTGACGTCCTCTAGGGCCCGGTGCCACAACCTGCTCAGGAAGCTCAGCCGCCGGCAGGCCCGCCGCATAGAGCTGGCCCACAGCAAGAACGAGGACAACTCTACCATAGACGAGGTGCTGGAGGTCCACGGCCAGACGCGCAACGGCGTGCTGCTGTCTTCCTCGCTGTGGCAGGGCATAGACTTGAAGGGGGACCTGTCGCGGTTCCAGATAATAGAAAAGTGCCCCTTCCCTTACCTCGGAGACGCCCGCGTCGCCGCCAAGAACCGCGCCGACAGGGCGTGGTACGCGTACCAGACCATAGTAAAGATACTGCAGGGGCTGGGAAGGAGCGTCCGGGATGTAGACGACAGGGCCGTTACGTACGTCATGGACTCGGCGGTGAGGGACTTATTGGTGCGGTACCGCACCATGGTGCCCAACGCTTACCACGACGTTCTGTTTGCGCGGTAGCGGCGCAGGGACTGTACACCGAACTCAGGGACAGTGCAAGTCACAGAAGAGTCGGACGCCCTCCGGCAGAGTCCGGGCCGTTACCGTGTAACCTTCCGACAGCCCCCTGTCGCACACCACGCAGACCGCCGGTTCCGCCGTGCTGACGACGACCGGCTTGTGCAGGTATATCAGGGATGCCTTCGGACCGCTTCGCTTTCGCATGGTATATGTATGTGGTACGGGTTATTAAATGTACCGTACTATTACAGTACACGACAGATTAAATTACGTATTAGAAGCGTACCGGATGGTAATGTTACATCAGCTGCGGGCGTCCGCATGGGGGTTTTTATGCTCAACGACTTTATGGGGTGGCGGAGCCGCCATACCACATGGACGTCATACGCCAGGGCTCCCCGGTGCTGTTCCAGTACAACCAGACCAAGAAGTGGCTGGTCAAGATATCCGGGGACCAGACGCTGCACACGCACATAGGCGTCATACGGCACGCCGACGCCATAGGAAAGCGGTACGGCTCCCGCATAGTGACCAACAAGGAAAAGTACCTGTACCTGCTCCGGCCCACCACGTACGACTACATCATGAAGATACGGCACGGCACCCAGATTGTATACCCAAAGGACATAGGGTACATACTGGCCCGCTCCGGCCTGGAGGGGGGCCAGACAGTCGTGGAAATAGGGACCGGAAGCGGCGCCCTCACCACGGCACTGGCCGGCGTGGTCCGGCCCCGGGGCAGGGTGCACACGTTTGACGTGGACGAGAGGTTCATCAAGATAGCCGAGAAGAACGTCCGGAGGGCGGGGCTCTCAAAGTACGTCATACAGTACACCATGGACGTGCGGGAAGCCGACGAGCCGCCCGTCACCGACGCCGACCTGGCCATCATAGACTTGGGGGATCCGTGGAGCATGGTGCCGCACGTGCGCCGCATGCTGCGCGACAGCGGATCCCTGTTTGCCGTATGCCCCACCATGAACCAGCTGGAGAAGCTGGCCGCCGCCCTGACAGAGAACGAGTTCACCGACATCGAGTGCTCCGAGCGCATACTGCGGACCATAGAGGCCCGGGAGGGCAAGACACGCCACTCGTTTCAGGGCATAGGGCACACGGCGTACCTGTGCTACTCCCGCAAGGCCCACTTCGGGCGGGAAGGGTCCGAAGCTTGACGCCGGCTGAGATGACAGCCGAGACGGCCGCCTCGTTCATACCCCCGCGGCGGTCGGACTCCCGCAAGGGCGAGAACGGCAAGGTGCTGGTGGTGGGCGGCGGCCGCACGTACCACGGGGCGCCCGCCCTGGCCGCCATGGCGGCGCTGCGCTCCGGGGCGGACCTTGTATACGTGGCCGTGCCCAACGTCATGGCCGGGGCCGTGCGCGCCGCGTCCTGCGACGTGATAGTGATACCCGTGGCGGACCAGAAGCTCACCCGCGGAGCCGCCGCGCAGCTGGCGGGCGCCGTACCCAAAGGGCTTGACTCGGCGGCCGTAGGAATGGGGCTCAACGTGACCGACGGGCTGGAGGTGCTGGTGCGGAGGCTGACCGACGCGGACGTCCGGGTGGTCTTGGACGCGGGAGCCCTGCTGCCCGCGATACTGGACGTCATACCAGACAGAAACTGCGTCCTCACGCCCCACGCCGGCGAGTTCCGCAGGCTGTTCGGGGAGGAGCCGCCCGCCGACATCGGCTCCAGGGCCGACGCGGTAAGGGAGAGGGCCGCCGAGTGCGGCGCCACCATACTGCTCAAGGGCCCCGCCGACGTGATATCCGACGGCCGGCGCGCGTACGTCAACTCCGGAACTGTCCCGGCCATGACCGCCGGCGGCACCGGGGACGTGCTGTCGGGAATAACGGCGGGCGTGCTGGCCCGGAACCGCAGCGGCCTGGAAGCGGCCGCCGCCGCCGCGTACGTGAACAAGCGGGCGGGCGCACTGCTCCAGAATGAGGTGGGGTTTCACGCGGTGGCATCCGACTTGGTGCCCCTCATACCGCGTATAATGAAGCCCTTGGACCGCTGCATATGACTGCCGCGGACGCCTCCCGGATGGTTGCCGACCTGCAGCGTTTGGTCAGGCAGCCCAGCGTCTCGGCCACCGGCGAGGGCATAGCAGAATGCTCCCGGCTGGTCGCCGACATGCTGGAAGAAAGCGGCATACCCTCTACCGTATTGAAGCTGCCGGGGCGCGCCCCCCTGGTGTACGGACACTTGGAATCGGGGGCGGAACGCACCGTACTGTTCTACAACCACTACGACGTGCAGCCCGCCGAGCCGCTGGACGAATGGAAGCACCTGCCCTTCGGCGGCGAGCTTGAGGACGGCAGGGTGTACGGGCGCGGCGCCACCGACGACAAGGGCGAGCTGGTCTCCCGAATCGAGGCGGTGCGCATGCTGCTCCGAGACGGGGGGCCGGCGTGCGACGTAAAGTTCGTTATAGAGGGCGAGGAGGAGGTCGGGAGCGGAGGCATACCGGAATATCTGGACAGGTACGGCGATATGATGGCGTGCGACGGGATAGTGTGGGAGTTCGGGTACGTGGGCCCCGCCGGGCTGCCCGTGATAGGCCTGGGCATGAAGGGCATGCTGTTCGTGGAGCTGACGGCGCGGGGGCCCCGCCGGGATCTGCACTCCGGGATGGCTCCCCTGGTGCAGAACCCGGCGTGGCGTCTGGTGGGGGCGCTCTCCGCACTGGCCGGCGACGACGGACGCATACTGGTGCCCGATTGGTACGCCGGGGCGCAGCCGCTCACCGACGCGGAACGCGACGCCGTTCGGGGCATGCGGTACGACGAAGGCGCCGCCAAGGAGGACATGGGCGTAAGCGATTTCGTGCTGGGGCAGGACGCCGAGGGCGCAAAGATGGACTTGGCCACGGTGGCCACGTGCAACATAGCCGGACTGCGCTCCGGGTATCTGGGCCGGGGCGCCAAGACGGTGCTGCCGGCCCGCGCATCGGCAAAGCTGGACCTGAGGCTGGTCGCGGGAATGGATCCCGAAGTGCAGTGGCGCCGCCTTGTGAAATACCTGAAAGATCGTGGCTACGGCGACGTCCAAACGACCCTGCTCCATGCAGAGCCCGGAATCCGCGCGTCGCCGGACGGCCCGTTCGTCGGGGCCGTCCGGAGGGCCGCCGACGCCGCGTACGGCGGCCATGCGCTGGCAGTGACGTATCCGGAGACCGGCCCGGTCTGGCAGTTCTCCACCAGGCTCAACGCACCGTGCGTGTTGGCCGGCGGGACGCCCGCGGAGTCCCCGATCCACGCCCCCGACGAATACGCCGCAATCCGATACATGGAAAAGACAGCCGAAATGATGGCCGAACTGCTTCTCCGCCCCGGCGTGTGAACGGCAGCGGGCACGGCGCGTTTGGTCAAAATATGGAAAAAAGTTTCAGTGCAAGAACCGGGGTATTTTGCTTATGACGCGCACCAGCGATATGCGGCCGGGTCCCATCATGGCCACGAGCAGCGCTGCGGCCATCAACACTATGTCAAATTCGGTGGTGGGCCCGTCGCCGGCAAAGGCCTGCGCGCCTTTGACCAGGAATATGGCGCCCAGCATCACTATGGCGAGGAGGCCCGATGATATGCGGGTGAGAATACCTATGATCAGCAGTATGCCCGGGACCACCTCGGCCAGCGCTATGGGCACTTGCATGGCGGCGGGTATGCCCCAATTGTCCAGGGCAAACGCAAATCCCGGATTGAACTTGCCCATGCCGTGCACTATGAATACGGTGCCCACCGCAACGCGGACGCCCATCATGGTTATGTCCGAGAATATTCCTCGTCCCAACTTGGCAGTACTCATTAGGTTTAGTCGCGGCGTGCGGTATATAGCGTTTAGCGGCGGCTGCGCGCCAAGAAGGCGCGGCCCCTTGCGGGAATGCGCCGCGCCGCCCGCGGGCGGCGCGTCATAACGCAAAACGCCATGAGCGTTAAACAGTACTGGCCGCCACGCCGTCTTGGCGCGGATCTTGTGGCGGTATCCCCCCCCACTTCGGGCGGTGCCGGCGTGCGCGCAACGCGGTCTGGCGTAAAGGCATATGATGTCGCAAAACGGCCGCCCGTTGCGCCACGCGCTGCTGGATGACGGTTCTACAGCGAGCTCACGTGCGCCTGGCATGTGCCGGTGGCGCACTGGCAGCTGGCGTCGCACAGGCAGGAGCCTTGCATCTGACAGTCGCACTCCGAGTGCATCTCCGCTGACATGATGCACGAACAGGTGGCCTCGTCCGCGGCGGACGTCTCCGTCTCGGCTTCCTGCTGCGCGTCCATCTCTGCAGTCGCCGGGTCTGCCATGGCGGATTCGGTGGCCGTGTCGGTCTGCTCGTAATAGCTGCGGGTCTGCTGGTAGTCCGAGGCATCGCGGAGCTGCGCCTCGCCGCGGTTGGTCTGGTACCCGCCCGACGCGGAGCTGGTCTGGTGTCCCACCAAGTCTTTGGGGTCTATGCCCTGCTGGCCCTGCTTCTCTTTCTTGAGGGCCCTGTTGCTGAACACGAAGAACAGCCCTCCACCCGCGGCCGCCAAGCCGGCCATGCCGTATATTATGAATACCGGAAAGTCGCCGGTGGACGTGGTGCCGAAGCCCTCGGGGGCCTGCGCCGTCACGCCGGCTATCTCGACTCCCTCCAGCGTGTCCAAGGCGCCAAACCCGATTATGTACAGATTGCCCTGATCCGATGACTGCACCGCCCGGATGTCGAATGATACGTCGCCGGGCAAGTCCGGGTGGCCGGCTCCGGTTACGGACGCCTCCCACTCGCGCTCCACTTGTATGCCCTCGCGTATGCTGCTCTCCCCCATGGTCCAAGACGAAAGGACCTGGCCGGCCAGCTCCTTGGACATGCCGTACTCTGACGCATGCACGTTTATTCCCGTCGGGTCGAACAGGAAGTGCCAGTTGGTCATGGGCTGCTCCAGTATGAAGTCGGCGTTTATCAGCGGCAGGGAGAGTATATCGCCGGCCTCGGTGCCCACCACTATGCCGTGTATGGTCGGTTCCTGAGTCTGCAGCATGTTCAACGGGATGTTTACGTCCACGCCGTCTATCACCACGGGTATGTCGCTGCTCATGCCCCTCCAGCCAAGGTCCACCAGGGTGCGTACCTGATCCTGCGTAATGACGTAGTTCACTATCTGCCCGGTGATGACGACGCGCAGGTCAAAGGACGTGTTTAGTTCGCGACCGGTCATCTGCACGGAGTACTCCACGGCCAGGTCGGACAGCGAGGCGGTGCTGCCGTCGGAGTGTATCTTGTCGTTCAGACTCTGCTGCAGCGCCTGCACCGCCGGATCTTCTAGTGCGGCGTCTCCGGCCAGCCGCCACGCGGCGCCCTCGTACGTCTGGGACAGGGCGCTGCCCACCGGGTACTCTATGAAGACGGTCCTTTGGTATATCATCTGGAAGTCCGACGCGTCGGCGGACGGATTAAGCTGGGCCTCCATCTGGGCCCCCAGCGCGGGGGCCACCGACCCGGCAGCCAGCACGCCCGCCAGCAATACCGAGAACATAATGCCCTTCACGTGCATATTAAAACGCCATAGAGTAATAAACCTTCCAATCGGCGCCACAAAAATCCTGACGCATTCGCGACCCGTACGGGGCAGCCCGAGGCTGTCCGGCGCGCGTCCGCCGCGGCGCGTGGAGCGCCATACGTGGGCCCGGTCGCCATCCCGCCGTCCGCCTCCGGCGGCTCGTCGCGGCCATCCCGTGCCACTTGCCCCGTCTTGTAATTCCGCCCGCAAGTTCCGCAGGGTCGGCGCCCGCGTTCCGCCGTATATGCGCCGCGCCGCCACTGCGCCGGTGGGCAGGGGCCGCCGGGCGCGTCAGCCGTATATCTCCATTATCTCTTCGCGGGTGGCCGTGCCCGACCGAAAGTCCAGAATAATATCGTTGTCCACGGCCAGCTCCGCCACTTTCAGGCCCTTCTGTATGACGGCCACCTGATCGGAGAACTCCACGGCCCACTTTATGTTGTGGTGTATCACTATGACCGTAAGGCCCGTCCGCTTCCGCGCCTCGGCCACCAGGCCCATTATCTCCCGGGCGGTGGACCCGTCCAGTTCGGAGACCAGTTCGTCGGCCAGGAGGATCCGGGGCTTTTGCATCAGCGCCCGCGCTATGGCCACGCGCCTCTTCTCGCCGCCGCTCAGCATGTACGCTTGGCGGCCGTCCTTGCCGTCCAGCCCCACCTGCTTCAATATGCGGTATGCCTCTTCTACCTCCGCGGCCGGATACTTTTTGAGCAGGGACTCGGTGCGGCCCATCCTGTGCAGGGCGCCCATCATCACGTTGTCCAGCACCGAAGAGTTCCGGACCAGGCCCAGATTCTGGGGTATGTATCCAATCTTGACCATGATCTTGCGGAATTTCGCGTCGCCGTGGTCGGGCCGCCGGCCTTCAACGGTGACGGTTCCGCGGCTTGGTATCATCATGCCGTTCATCAGTTTGAGGAGGGTGGACTTGCCGGATCCTGACATTCCCACCACCGAGTAGCTGGATCCTTCCGCCACGTCCATGCTTATGTCCTGAAGCACCGCGTTGGACTTGTCGTACGAAGCCCACACGCCGTCCAAGTGCACGACGGGCTCCTGCACTGATGTCACGTTCTACGAGATAGGCTAGCCTAATTTAATGTGTATGCGCCGGCGGTTCTTATGCGGGCGGTTGCACAAATTGTTTAGATCCGAAATGCCGCCGCGGCCAAACCGCGCGTGTTGGAGCCACTTAGTGGCGTCTCGTGGCGGTTTTTCGCACGCCCTGCCGGAATGACGCAGGCGTCCGGGGAGCGAAAACCCATGCCGCGGCGTCCCGGCAGGGCGCATGCGCTGCATAGCCCCGGGGCGGTGCGGCGCCGCGCCCCGGCGTCCGGGGGTCTTCGGCTGCCTGCGCACGTTCCCCCTACTCTTCCATCATCACTCCTCTCTGCGACTTTATCACGTAGCGGTCCCGCAGCTTCAGGCTTGCCCAGTCGATTATGAGCACCGTGATCAGCACCACCAGCATGAAAAAGGCGGCCTTGCCGTACTGGACGAACTTGATGTGCGTCATGATGTAGAAGCCGATCCCGCCCGCCCCCACCAGCCCCAGTATGCTGGTCTGCCGGACGTTGTAGTCGAACATGTACAGCAGCTGCCCCAGCAGCTGCGATGCCGACTCTGGTATGACCACGTACCGTATCATCTGCAGCTTGGAGAGCCCTATGGCGCTGGCCGCGTCCATGGGGTCTGCGTCGACCACTTCCATGGACTCGTACTGCATCTTGGCCACGAACCCCAGCGTGTACATGGTGAGCGCCAGTATCCCCGCGAATGGTCCGGGCCCCACCATTATGACGAACAGCAGGGCCCACAGTATGGAGGGGAGCGTCCGCACCATCGCCAGTATGCCCCTCATCGGGACGTACACCCACCTGCTGGTCAGGTTGCGGGACGCCAGAAGGCTCATCGGAAAGGCCAGGGCGTATCCCACCATGGTGCCTATGAACGCCATCTGTATGGTCTCCAGCATGGCCCAGAACGCCCTGCCCAGCATGGTGGCGTCTGCCTGCGCGATCTCATAAGCCACCTCTTCTGCCAGCGTCCACATGTTGGGCAGTCCTTCCACAAATTCCACCGGACTGGCCTCCAGGTGCCACGCGCCGGCAACCACCAATGCGGCGATCACGCCTATCACAAGATTACTCTTGGGAGTCATCGCCCACCGGCACCTCTTGGGCGGTGTTGCCGCCC
Organism: Nitrosopumilaceae archaeon; assembly: GCA_963665475.2. Lineage (GTDB taxonomy): Archaea > Thermoproteota > Nitrososphaeria > Nitrososphaerales > Nitrosopumilaceae > VYCS01. The sequence goes on from CAXXXK010000002.1 coordinate 361,402, forward strand.
GGCCGAAATCCCCGCGCCGCCGTCCGCCTTGGGGCGCCCGCCACTTCCCGACGTGCGGTCGACCGCCGCCCTTGACCGCCCGCCGGCCTCCACGTGTGCGGCGCTGCGGGCGCCCGACGATACCGGGGCGTCATGCGGTCCCGTTTCGCGCCCGTCGGGGTTGCAGTCTTTGTGGAGCATATCGGGCGGCGCTTCCGTATACGGCAACGTGGCATTCATTGCGTACGTGGCGGTCCGCGCGTTGATTAAAACGTTCGACGTTACACGTTCATATTACACAATTGGAGAATTACTCTTGATTCTGTAGTCGAACAGTTCCGTGAAAAAAGTATACCTCTAATTTCGGTATTTGTCGAGCAGCACTTGATCAAAGCCGACTATGGCGTCAATGTTTGCGCCAAAGCTGGCCAAGTGGTTTTTGGTAGTTGTGGGCAGCATTGCTTCGGCTTCGTACAGGTCGTACAGTATGTCGCCGTATTGGTCGCCGTTCAGCAGTAGCATGGCGTCAACCAGAGCCTTTTTGGTGTTCTCCGACATGGTGGAGCTTACGACCAGCACGTGAGACGGCACCGGACCTATGGTGAATGCGGGCTTTATCAAGCCCCGGTCTTCCACGTCCAGGTAGGTGTGCAGCCGATCGTTGCCGAAGGCTATGTCGACCTGGCCCCTGGCCAAAAGGTCTGCGGCTCCGCCGTACGAGCCCGGAAATGCGTGGCTCTCAAACGCGTCGTCTATCGCAGCCTGCAGGGCTATGGCGTCGTCGCCGTCTATGGTGACGTAGCCTTCGCTTACCAGAGAGCCGAACGGCCTGACGAACCCGGAAGATCCGGTCTGGCTCGTAAAGGAGACCTTTTTGCCCAAGGCGTCGTCTATCGAATCTATGCCTTCCGTGTCGGCGCTTACCCAGGCTGTGGCCTGGTAGTATATCTTACCGCCGACCACCTCGGCCATTACGACCTCGGCGCCGGACTTTGAGTGGGCAAGCCAGCCAGGACCGGTGTCCATTATCGCCGCGTCAATCGTGCCGAACCGCAGGCCCTCTATGATGGGCTCGTAGCTGGTGGGCGTTGATATTTCGACGTCGGCGCCCAGCTGGGACTCGAGAAAGTCCGCGAGCGTCTCTGCGTTGGGCGTAAAGTCGTCCAGATCGACGGGTTTGACCGGCGTGAACGCAAAGGTAAGGCTGTCTACGCCGGCCACGTGCTTCAGGCGCAGTACGTCGGTGGCGACCAGCGACTCCAGAGCCGAAATGAACTCGTCGTCGGTGGCGTCTCCGTTGGCCCACCCTTGAATGGTGAGTTTAACCACGTCCGGAATGGCGGCGTGGGCAGACTGCATCCCGACCGGGATGCTCGCTACCGCAATCAATGCTGCAATCGTAATTGCTGTTTTTATCATTAAGCCAAATGCCTTCGTCATGGGTTATTAAACCTGTTAACCCGATATCTAATCGTATTTTAGGACGGCATGGGTGTCCGGCTGGGAATCTTCCCGCCCGGGACGCCGCGCCGGCGGGGGGCCCCGGCCCGCCTAATCGATAAACAAGCGCCCCCGCGGTGTACGGGCGCGGCGGGGGCTTTGCCGCAATCCGTGCGAGACGCGGTATATGCGAAGGGCCGATCGGCCTCCGTTTCAATCAGCATTTATATAGTGATTTATAAAGGCAAACCCAATGGCAAAGACCAAGCCTGTAGTCAGCGTTGAGAACGTGGTGGCCTCCGCCTCGGTGGAGCAGAAGATGGACCTCAACGAGATAACCCGGACGTTTCCCAACGTGGAGTACCACCCGGATCAGTTTCCCGGCCTGGTCTTTCGGCTCACCAACCCCAAGACGGCCACGCTGATATTCACGTCGGGCAAGATGGTCTGCACCGGCTCAAAGTCCGAGAAGATGGCCCGGCATGCGGTAAAGACCGTGGTGGACCGGCTCCGGGCGGGGGGGATAAAGGTGGAGCACGACGCCATAGTGGAGATACAGAACATAGTGGCCTCCATAAACCTGGGGGGACGCATACACCTGGAGCAGGCGGCCCGGACCCTGCCGCGCAGCATGTACGAGCCCGAGCAGTTCCCCGGCCTGATACACCGCATGCTCGACCCCAAGACGGTGATACTGCTGTTCTCGTCGGGCAAGCTGGTCTGCACCGGGGCCAAGAGGGAGGAGGACGTCTTTCGGTCGGTGAACAACCTGCACGCCATGCTGGAAGACAAGGACCTGATGTTGTACAGCTAGCCATGGACTGGTCGGATATAGGGGAGCTCTTTTCGCTGGGCGACGACGGCGACGCCCTGATGATGCTGGTGTGGGTGCTGCCGGTGGTGCTCTTCATATTCTACGGGCAGCGCATACAGCTGCTGGTGACGTCCGGCGAGATAAAGAAGAGCATCAAGAAGCTGGACGAGTACGGCAACGCGTCGCTGGAGCGCACCATCTCCTACGTGAGGGGCCTTGAGGGGGCGGGCCCCGACGCGGAGGGCCGCATCCGCATCATGGCCGACTACTTCACCATACCGCCGGTGGACATGGATCCGGCCGGGCTGGTGGCCAAGGTGCGGCACGTCGTGCGGAGCAGGGAGGAGCTCACCCGGGGCCAGGTTAACGCCATGATCGGGGAGGGCGACGCCGTGCGCACCGCCACGGTCCAGACCCTACTGGAGCTGACCGCCTCGCTCCGGCTGGTGCACCGCATGATGAACCACATGTACCTTACCGCCAAGAGGCAGAACAACTACCCCCTGATACTGCCGCTCCAGATGATGCTGCCCTTCGTCATGGAGGAGGCCGAAGCCATGCGGGACGCCATGGGGACCTTCGCCGGCAACCAGCCGGTGGGCGACGCCGCCGGCCCCATGGCGGTGGGGCTGATGATGCGTGACCTGCCCAAGCGTATGGCGGCGTACCAGACGGTCTGCGCCGAGACCCGCGTGCGCGGCCGGCGGGTGATGCTGGTAAAGGCCGAGGGCCCCGCTCCGGTGGTGGGCCGACTCGACGAGGCGCTGCTGGGCATACTGGAAGATACAGAGCCGGCGGCCGTCATAATGGTCGACGCGGCGCTGAAGATGGAGGGGGAGGAGTCCGGCGTGGTGTCCCGCGGGTTCGGGGCCGCCATGGGCGGCACCGGCGCCGAGCGCTTCCGGATAGAGGAGGCGGCGGCCGGCCGGAACGTGCCGGTGTACAGCGTGGTCGTGAAGCAGTCCGTGCGGGAGGCGGTGACCCTCATGTCCGAGGCGGTGTACGGGGCAGTAGGGGAAGCCTCGCGCGCCGTGCTTGACATCATACAAAACGACATACCCGGGGACGGGGACGTGATCGTGATAGGCGTGGGAAACACCGGCGGGGTGGGGCAGTGATATTCAAAAAGAAGACGCCGCCGCCCGTGCCCCGCACGGTCATACGGTGCGACGGCTGCGGCGCCGACACCAAGAGGCCCCACGCCGGCGGCGACTACGTCTGCATGGGGGTGCAGTGCCCCCGGTGCGACCACGCCGCGTACGTGCGCGGCATATACGGCGAGGAGCCGGAGCAATGAGGACGCGCGGGCCTAGCCGCGGCGCCATTCCGTAGTTATGGTGGGCCCGCCGGGGCCGGGTATGAAGGTGTGCTCCGCCTGGGCCACGATCTTGCCGTGGCTCTCGACCAGCACCGGATACGCCTTGACCGTCTTCTTGCGGACCAGCTTGTCCAACAATACGGCGGCCTCGTCGCCGAACTCGGCGGTAAGCCAGCGCAGCGCGAAGGGGAGCAGGTTGAACTCCTCCCAGATGTACGTGGCCATCGCGTCGGCCCGCTTGTCCCGGGTGGGCTTGCGGTTGTTCAAGGCAAAGATGTTCTTTACGGCGCCGTTCCGGACGAATCCCCCGCCGTCGCCGTACGTGCAGAACGGCTCGCAGGCGTACGCGGACTCCTCGGAGAGCTTGAATCCCATGAACGAGCGCAGGTTCGGAATGGTCTTGCCGGCGTGTATGGTGTACCTGTCCAGGGAGTGGCCGCTGAGGTTAGCTATGGGCTTGAACCCGGCGCCCCGTATAACCTGCTCTATGGCCTTGCCTATCTGGGTGGACTTGGCGCCCGCCCGGCACAGCCTCATGGCGCCCGCCAGGGCGTTCTCGGCGGCGGTGATCAGGGCGTCGTGGCGGCCGCTGTGCGATATGGTGACGGCGGTGTCTGCTATGTACCCGTTGACGTGCGCCCCCAAATCCACCTTCACCACGTCGTCGGGTTGTATGGTGAGCTCGTCGCCGGGCTCGGCGGTGTAGTGGGCGGCCACCTCGTTTATGCTGGCGTTCACCGGGAAGGCGCACCTCGCCCCCCGGGACTTGATCTCGGCCTCTACCCACTCGCACAGGTCGTACACGGTGGAGCCGGTCCAGTCCCGGCCGCGCACCATCTCGCGGACCTCGCCGGCCACCCGGCCGGCCTTGATGTAGTCTGCGGTCTCCATCCGTATGCGCGGTCCGTCCCGCTCCATAAATTGATTTTCCCGCCGCTACACCCGGAAGCCGTCCAGCAGGGCCGAGACGTCGGTCAGGGGCTTTCCGCCGTCGTGGATCTTTTGCCGTATGGGCGGGTTCTCCACGTAGTTTGGTATGTGGTCCTGCATGCGTACCGTAAACGGGGATATGTACTCGTTCTTGTAGAAGACGCCTATGGGTATCTTCTCCCCCCACTCCAGGGAGCGGACCAGAGCCTGGGAGAGCTTGGCGTCCAGCGACTTTTCGTCGGCGTGGTGCACCTCGGGGTCGTATCCGGTCTCCTCCAGCTTGTATATTCGGGAGTGCCGGTTGACCGCCTCCATGTCCATGCCGGCGTACCAGTCCCGCGTGTTGATGTCGTTGTACGTGGGGCACGGCTGGAGCACGTCCAGGAACGAGATGCCCTTGTGGCGCACCGCCTGGGATATCAAATCCTTGAGGTGCCGGACGTCGTACGAGTACCCCCGGGCGACGAACGTGTACCCCGACGTGATGGCCAGGCCTATGGGGTTGACGCTGTAGTTCATGTTGGGCTTGGGCAGCGACTTTGTCTTCTCCCAGAGTTTCAGGGTGGGCGACGCCTGCCCCTTGGTGAGGCCGTACACGCCGTTGTTGAATATGATGTACGTCATGTCTATGTCCCGCCGGCCGGCCGCCACGAAGTGCCCGGCGCCTATTCCCAGGCCGTCGCCGTCGCCGCCCACCGCTATTACGGTCAGGTCCGGGTTGGCGACCTTGGCGCCCTGCGCGAACGGGAGGACCCGGCCGTGCAGCGTGTGCACCCCGTACGTGTTGATGTAGTGGACCGTCTTGCCCGAGCAGCCCACGCCGGAGAATATGGCGGCCTGATCCCGCTCTATCCCCATCTCGGCCAGCGACATCTGGATGGAGTTTACTATCCCAAAGTCGCCGCAGCCGGGGCACCAGTCGTTGTGGACGTCGGTCTTGTACTCCGCCACCTTAAGAGCCATAAGTCAACACCGTCCTCTTTGGGGCGTCTCCCCTTATTATATCTGCCAGGGCGTCGTGCAGTTCGTCGCAGGTCATGGCCCTTCCGGTATACTTTACGATGTAGTGATCTATGGTACGGCGGCTGTTCTGGGAGAAGAGCTTTCCCAACTGGGCCGTATGGTTGGCCTCTATGTCTATTATGACGCGTGTATCCTTAAGGAGCTCTTCGACGTACGCGGCGGGGAACGGGTGCAGCATCTTTATCTGTATGAACCCGACCGACATCCCCTCAGCCTCGAGCATCTCCAGCGCGTCCAGTATGGGCCCCTTGCACGAGCCCCACGCGATTATCGTGTACTCGCCGGTTCCGTGGTGTATGACCTGCTGGTCCAGGGGGACCTGCTCCAGCACCAAATCCAGCCGGTCGAGCCGCTTGTCCATCATCTCCAGGCGCATCACCGGATCTTCGGTGATGTGGCCGGTCTCGTCGGACTCGTCGCCGGTGGTCCAGAATATGCCGTCCTTGAGGCCCAGGTACGAGCGCGGGGATATGCCGTCGCCGCCCAGCTGGAACCGCCTGTACTCGCCGTTGCTACGGTCCATGAGCTTGCCGCGGTCTATGGTGACCCGGGAAGGGTCAAAGGCCGTGCACGTGGTGGTGGTGCTGGCCAGCAGCTTGTCCATTATGTGGATCACCGGCATCTGGTATACGTCGGCGTAGTTGAAGCAGTTGCACGTGTCGTAGAACGACTCCTCGATGTCGCCCGACGCGTACACTATTCTGGGGAACTCGCCGTGGCCGGCGAATATGGTGAAGAGCAGGTCGTCCTGGCCGTGGCGGGTGGGCAGGCCGGTGGACGGCCCGCTCCTCTGGTATAATGTCAGAACCACGGAGACCTCGTTTATCCCGGCCCATCCCAGGGCCTCGGACATGAGCGAGAAGCCCGGGCCGGAGGTGGACGTGGACGAGCGCACCCCGGTGAGGGCCGAGCCGATCATCATGCCGATGGCCGATATCTCGTCCTCGGTCTGGACCACCGATATGGATCCGGGCCGCGTCTGCTTGACTTCCTGTATCTCGTGGGACTCCATGTACACGCTTTCGTCGGAGGCCGGCGTGATGGGATAGTACGACTGGAAGCGGCAGCCGGCCACCATCTTGCCTATCGCCGTCCCCTGGTACCCCTGCATCAGGGCCGTGTTGGGGCGCTTCTCTATTCCGGGCAGGTCGTGGTGGGGGTGGTCCATGGCCGCGGCGGCGTCATAGGCCAGCTTGCCCGCGTTGGCGTTCAGCTCCCCTATGGAGGGCTTGGCGGCGAAGACGCCCCGGATCTCCCGCAGCAGCGTGTCCATGGGCAGCCCTATAAGGCCCGCTGAAAGGGAGACTCCCAGCACGTTGTATATGCGCTTCATGACCCTCAGCCGGGGGTTGTCCTGCTGCTCGGCCAGATCCGCCAGCAGTTTCTTGAAGGAGACCGGATACAGGCGCACCCCGCGGCGGGACGCCGAGTCCAGCACGCCCTGAACGGTGTGGGGGACTCCCAGCCGGTCCACCTCCTCGTTCAGGCGGGCCCTGAAGGTCATGTCTATGGTGGCGACGTCGCCGGTCTTTACGTTGACCAGGTCCGTGTCGTACATGATTACCCCGCTGGAGGCCACCGAGTCGTAGTGCCGGAATATCGTCTCGGCGTCGTAGGATACCAGCAGGTCCACTGCGGCCGAGTTGGAGCGGACCGTCTTTTCGGACACTCGAACCTCAAAGTAGCTGTGCTCGCCCTTTATGTTGGAATGAAACTCGCGCTTTCCGAACACCTGGTATCCGGCCTTGGCGCACATCGCCGAGAATATGGTGGATGCGGTCTCCACGCCGCTCCCCTGGGGGCCTCCTATGAGCCAAGTGAAGTTGGTCACGTCATCCGCCTCCGGTCGCCGAGTCAAACAGGGCGCATTCGCACTTGTCGCGCTCGCCGCAGTACGGACAGACGCACTCGCACCTTTCTATGGCCAGCCCGCACTCTACGCATACCGCAAAGTTCTCGTCGTCTGCGGGGTCCATGCGCGTATATGGGACGTACATACGTATAAACTAATACCGCGTGGTTGAAAAAACCCGCCCTAGGCGCGCCCGTCACTTGTGATGAATACGGCCCCGACCAACCGCAGCGTCCCGGCATTCTCTTCTGTCTCGTCGGCGTCCTCATGTGCCCCGATGTTGTCGCTGATCCTCTTCAACCCGGATATCATGGGCCTTATGTTCCTGCGCGAGTTGTACTCGTCCAGCAGCAGCTCCAGATCTTCGTTCCAGTGCATCAGATCCGGCGAGTCCAGCACGCCGTATGTATGGTTGCCCTCCTCCCTTGAGAGGTTGCCGTTTATCACCTCCTCGTCTATTATATTGCGGACGTCCTCTACGACCCTGGCGTTCTTTTTGCGCCTGGTCCGCAGCTCCCGGGCGATTCTGTACCCCTCGCTGTCGTGTCGGGATATTATCTCCCTGGCTGTATGGTCTGCCTCGTATAGTAGCCTGAACGACTCGGAATGGCCCGGGCCGTCCATGGGCAGGTATGTCGCCTCGTCTTCCGGGCAGCGGATCAGCCTTATCGCCTCCATGTCGTCCGCCACCCTCCCCCTCTTCGTATTATAGTCGTACACTACGGAATAGAACCGCCTCTTGCGGGACTCGCGCAGGTACGTCAGCACTATGCCATGTTCTTCCCCCGCTTTGCCGCTCCGCCGGCCCATGGCGAACGCCTCCATGCTCATGATGCCGGTCTTGCGTATGTGCTGGCTGATCTCGTTTATCGGCGACATTTTGGGCATGAGGTCTGATTCCCGCTCCAGCTCTTCTGCGATGCGGTCGGCGCGTCCGCCAGCCATGGCCCGGATGTGGCCGATGGCCGACCCGCTGAAGTTCTTCGGTGAGGCCTCCTGGCCCAGCAGGTCCGCGTCCAGCCCTATGGCGTCGTTTATGTCGCCTATCTTGTCCATCAGTTTGCCCACCAATGTTAACAACTCGTCTAGTTTTTCGTCGGGGAAGCACTCCCTGGAGTGTATCGTATCATGCGCGCTGGTCAGCCTGTCTATGCGGCCTATCCTCTGTACTATCCGCATGGGGTTCCAGGGCAGGTCGTAGTTTACCACGTAGTTGCAGTCCTGCAGGTTTTGCCCCTCGGAGAGCACCTCGGTAGATACTAAAATGTCGATCTGCCTGTCCGGGTATTCGTCGTCTTCTTCGGTGTTGGCTATGGGGGAGAACCTCCGTATTATGTCCGGGCGCCTGGCCTTGCTCACCCCGCCGGTTATCAGCCCCACCTCCTTGTCGGCGAATGTATGCGCTAGGTACTCCCTGATGTATTCGGCGGTGGCAGTGTACTCGGTAAATATGAGCACCTTTCCGCCGCCGGTCTCCAGGGCTTTGTCGCGGAGTATCATTTCCGCGACGGCCTCGGCCTTCTTGTCGAACTTGGGCATGTCTTTTAGGCTGTCGCGGTACCGCTTCAGGTGGCGCAGGTCCGACTCTACGTCTTCCCGCATCGACCTGATATCATAGCCGGAGGCGTCCTGCACGGGGAGGTCCTTTATCTCCTTCATGAAGAACTCGTCTTTTGCCTCGTCGCCCTCCATGTTTTGCGCGTTCCACTTCAGCATGATCTTGTTCAGTTGCCTGGGGTATACCATCCTGCCCTGCTTCAGGACGCTGCCAAAGTATTCAAAGAGGGTAATCTTGTTGTTTATGCTGACCGTTACCGCTTTGACACTGCTCTCAAACCGCTTCAATAGTAGTATGACCTGGAGGTGGGCCAGAACCTTGTGCTTGCGCTTCTCCTCGTCGGTGAGGGTGAGGTTGTACCCCTCTATGCCGTAGGGCGCCATCTTCAACTTGTGTATGGTGTCGAGCAGGTCCCGGTATACGTTGCCGAACAGGTCGGTCATCCCGTATTTGATGGGCTTGTAGTTCCTTGCGGGGAATGTTATGGGTATGTCGTTTATCTTCTCGTCAGGGTACACCTCCCGGATGTACGTTCTGGTGCGCCTCACCATTATCGTGTCCAGTAAGGTCTGGATTTTTTCCAGCCCGTCGTTGAGCCGGTGGTTTGCCACCTTTCTCATGTAGCCGTACAGGTCGGGTATGCCGATGTCGGCGAACAGGTCGTCCCGGCCGCTGGTTATAATGGATATCTGGTAGTAGAGGTCCATCAGGGAGTTGTTTATGGGGGTCGCCGACATCAAAAGTACCTGTTTCTTTCTTAGACTCATCAGCTGCATGAGCCTGGTTCTGCGGCGCGCCGTGCTGGAGCGGAAGTTTTGGCTCTCGTCTATTATTACAAAATCATATTTTCTATATTTTAGCACGTCAAAGTCCTTCTGCCCCATCATCTCCGTTCCGATTGTCCTGGCGTTGATCTGGTACTCTTCCAGCTTGGCCCTCCAGACCGTATCTCTTACCTGGGCGGGGGCTATGAGCAGCACCATCTTTCCCTCGGCCATCTTTTTGCGCATCACCTCCAGCCCGATGTGCGTCTTGCCGAGTCCGGTGGAGTCGGCCAACATGGCCCCGCCGCGCTCCTCTATAGTTTGTAGTATGGAGTATACGGCGTGCTGCTGGAATTCGGCCAGCGTCTTGCCGGTTGTAGTATCCCTCTGCGTCATGGCCGTCAGCATGCGCTTGTACCTCTCAAAGAGTATCTTGAGGTAGACCTCGTAGGGCGTGGCCGGCACGCCGAACTTTGACTGCTCCAGTACCTGCACCATTTCGCCCTTGGCGTCTATGGCTCCCGCCCACATTCGGTCGTACCAGTTTTTGATCTTTTTCCATGTACCCGTCGTGTATACGCCGACGTTGAGCTCGTCGTTTCTAGACAGTCCGGATAGCGTAAAGTTGCTGGAACCTACCAAAACCCCCTCCTGCCCCAGGATGTAGCACTTGGAGTGGTTGAACTGCTCGTTGTTGTGCCTGACTTGCACGTTGTCCTGCTTTAACAGGTTGAGGAGGCCCGCAATGTCGTCCATGTGGGAATTGTCCAGGTCCTGCCGGTCCAGGTCCGCCTTTAGCGTCTCGCCGAACAGTTCGGCGTGGCGGGCGTACTCCTCGAAGGTGTCAAATTCCGGCGGCTTGAGGGCGTTTTTGCCTATCATGAGCCGAAACGAGAATTGGGAATGTGCAGTGACCACCTCCAAGGCGCGCCGCACCAAGGAGTATCCGCTTACCTCAAAGTATCCGGACGATATGTCCAGAGAGTTGATTCTACGCAGGTTCTCGTTTAACACGTCGGCCATTACGGCCTCCCTGTTGTCTATTACGTCTGGTTCCGCCCTTTCCTTGTCAAAGTCTATCCCCATCACACGTCATCTCCTACTATGTCATCATAGTACGTGGGCGCCAGCCGGCGCACTTCCCCGTAGAACTGCCGCAGCGTCTTGTTGTCGTTAAAGTCCGCGGTTTCGGACTCTAACAGTATGGGGTTTTCGTCGAACTTGAACGAGTCTAGGATGGTCTGGTACTCGTCGCGGGTAAGGTCGTAGGCATCCGCCACTAGCGCGTCCAGCCTGGCCGCGGTGCGTATGCGTTCCGGCGGCGGCAATGCCACGTTTTCTATTCTGATGGATTCGGCGAATCCCTCAAACTCGTCGGTGCCCACCGAGAGTTTGGCGGCGAGCTCGGCGATGTCGTGATAGTGCTGTTTACTGGGGGGGGGGGGGGGTGGGCAGTGTCTTGATTACAGGAGCCACATTCATTTGTACTTTGGAGCGCGCCGCAAAGTCAAAAGCCATAGAATTTAAAACACCGCACAAGTAGGCGGTCATTCTGTTGTAGTCGTTGCCCCACTCGAAATGTCCGTTGCGTATGAGTACTACACTACGCATAGAATCCGTATGAAACCGCTGTGGGGGTATTATGGCAGATATGACGGTTCTCATATTTGTTGAACTAGATATGCTGCGGAATGCTAGTCTGTAGGAATGATAAAATTCATAGTGCTTGCTTTTGTATATGCGTTTTTTGGATTCTCTGGTTAGGCCAGCGGACATATCCGATGTAAATTGAGGTCTTGCAAAGTCGTGGTTGAACTGGTGTATGTGCTTGCCTTCCAGCACGGACCAACCTTGAATATTTTCTTTCAGCAGACCAGCGTCGTTTCCACGATGAAAACCATTGGTGAGCGCCACACTCCAGCCCCCATTGAATTCTGCATCTAAAGTGTCGTTGTGGTATAGCTTGGCCAGTATGCTTAGGTGCCGTCCGCCAACCTCTGGTATATGTAGCATGTCCGGAGATATCTTGCGAATCATATCCTTTGACATGGTATGGAATTTGTCCGCCTCAATTTGGCGGTCTTTCAGTGACCGCAGATCATGCAAGTAAAATCCAACTTCGAATACGTCCGGACCCACTGCGTTGCGTACCGTAAGGAACAGGAACCTATAACTGCTGTGTATGGGGAAAATCTTTTTACGATTCTCAAAGACGTATACCTGCTGTATGTCAGAGTCAAGAATACGTTTACGGATGCCGACCGGCCCTGTGCTGGAGAGAACTGATGAGGGTACCACTATTGATACGAAACCACCCTCGTCTACGAGATCAAGCATCTGCTCCAGCATTAACTTCCACATGTCTCTGTCGCCGCGGCCTTGCATATTGTATGTCCCATAAAAGGCGGACTTCTCTCGAAACGATGCCCTATAATATTCATAGTCAGATTTTACGGCAGAATTTTTGAGTATCTCTTTTTGCATGGCCTTCTTTTTGGTCTTGGTGCTGATGGATTTGAATGTCGGATAATAATTGGTAAAAAATTCATCATCCTTGGGTTTTACAGTATCCCAAGGTGGATTTCCCACTACAAGATCAAAGCCGTATCGCGCGTCGGTGAACGCGTCCATCATCTCAAGCTCCCAATGGAAGAATCCGTACCTGTCGTGAAGTTTATTGGTCTCTTCAATTACGCGCGCCATGCCTGCATCATTTTTGTCTGGATTCATGAACCGTTGTATGTATCCGATTACATTCTTGCGCGCCATGTGTGGAATTATTTTGTCGTTCATTTGCGCGGCGCAGTAGACGTCAAGCATTCTCTTGTGCGGTTCCATGTCCCGCTCATACTTGTCGTGCGCATCCTCACTAGTGCGGACCTGCTCTATGGTTATGTCCGCGCTCTGGCTTATGCGCTCTATGATGCCACCTATCTGGTCGGTTGTCTTCATCCAATTGTCTAGCGATTTCCATTCGGCGTCTTCAATGTCTTTACGCCACGCCCCAATGGTAGAATCGCCCCGCTTGATGTGGTGGTTCAGGTAGGTTAGCGGCACGCCTATGGCAAACGAGTCGAGCCATAGCGAGACGCGTGCAAGCTCGACGGCCAATGGATTTGAGTCGACGCCGTATATACAGCGCTTCATCATGCGGCGCTTGAGCAGCACGTCGTGCGCCAGAAGGTTTTTGTTTATGGAAATGCCTCTTTCTTTCTGTGTAGATATGATAGTCTGCCGATCATGCTCTATCTCGTGCAGCAGCGGATGGTCCGGGTGTTTCTTTAGCATCTTGGTGGCCCACCGGGTAAGCTGGTTTAGTGCCTCCACTAGAAAGTGTCCGCTGCCCATTGCCGGATCGCACACCTGAATGTCCAGAAGCCGGTCCATACATGTTTGGTAGTCTTTGCGGGTCCCACTCTCCTCGTATCTTTCTATGTCGCTGGGTATCGCTTCTTCGCGTTCCCGTAATATCGGCTCCAGTCCGCGCGACACCAAAAACTCCACCACTTTTTCGGGGGTGTAGTAGCTTCCCGAGGATTTTCTGGACACGAATCCCGCCTTGGACACTATATACAGGTCGTTTTTTCTGTAGGTGTAAGTGGACTCCGCCTTGGATTCGACCTCGCGCATGCCCCCCTTGTGCTCCAGCAGCATGATGTCCCGGTCCGCCTGCCGGATCACGAACTCCATCAGCGTTTCGTATATGTTTCCCAGATGGCGCACCCCCAGACTGGCGTAGTCTATGGGTTCGCCGTTGTTCTCCAAAAGCCCGCGCACGGCTCGAACAAAATGCCTGTTTTTGATTGTGATGCCGTCAATCTCGGGGTCTTGCTTGAAGAGCCCGCCGCTGTACTGGGGCAGGTTGTGCTGCGGGCTGCCGTTTCGCACGCCTTTGAATAAACTCAAGACATGCTTCCAGCAGTCCTCATTCTCCGGCGATTCTTCCATCTTGTCCAGACTGACGCGTAGGGACGTCAGGGATAGTGGGGCGTACCGGTCGTCTTTAACCGGCAACAAATCGCGCGACTCGGCATACATCAGGAACCACACGCGGTACATGATCTTGAGGGCGTTTTTCTTGGCGGTTTTCAGCTCGTCGTTCGTGTACCGCCTCTTCCAATCATGTTTCAGCACGCCCTTTGCCATGTCCACGAATATGCCGTCCGGCTTTAGTATCCTCTCTGATAAATTCTCTTCTAATTCCCGAACGTAGTTCTTTCCCTCGTCAAATATTGTGTCGATCCGAGCCTTGCCGTCGCTCTTTTCATACACGGCAGCGCCGAACATGGCGGCCAAATACTGCAGCACTATGTCGCATCTTTCGTTTAGGCTTATTTCAAAATAGTTGGTAGTCGAAGCCGATACGCGGGAAGTGTAGAGCCGCCATATCATACCGTCGGTCAGTATTACCCACGTTGCATTTTCCAGCTCCGCAACCGCCCTGTAACTGGGGGCCACGTCGCCAGCGGCGCGCTGTATGCCAAAGTCCGTTCCCCGTGCTACTGTTATGACTGCTGCATTCGGTATGACGACGGAACGGTGCACACCGTCGCACTCCACCAGATCAACCCACCCCAAAAGACTGAGCGTTCTTTGCGCGTCAGCCTTCCACGCGGCATCCAAGCGTTGTATAGACTCTTCTGCAGCATCCAAAAGCCTCGTCTTCAGGTAGTGGGTAGAGAAAACCCCGCGATTGTTGAAATTTTTTGTAGTGGTTGGGATGTTCTCTATCACTTTCCTGATAGCCAATCTGGCGTCAAGCATGGTATCAGCCTGTGCCAAGCCCGAGGACGACAGGGCAGAGCGAATCTGCTGGACCGCGTCGCCGCTCTCAAGCTTGAACGTCTTGCTGTATTGCCCGGACTTGAAGAAGAGGGTGAAGTCGGACTTCAGGTGGAAAAGTGCGATACAGGAGGCTGCGTTGGACACTTGCCTTTTGGCATCTGATATCGTCTTTGCCTTGTGTTCAAAGAAGAGCACTGGCACGGGGGTCTTGCCGCCGTCGGACTTTGGAAACCTGTACTGCTTCCATCCCGCCTGGCTCTCGCTGCCGGGTATGGCCTTGCACTCAGAAGATAGTCCCATCAGGGATAGCACGGAAGCCACCGTGGGGGGAATTTTTGGCTTCAAGTCTGTGTGCGGTCAGGCGCACATAATGCTTCAAATACTAGTCCAGTTTGATGATCCCATTGAACCCGCTTGTTTAGATCACCGTATGAAGAGGCTGTTGTATGAAGAGGCTGTTGTATGAAGAGGCTGTTGTATGAACTTCGTCTCTCGTCAATGTATTCTTGGTGCGGCGCCGGGCAGGTTGGCGCTCCAGCCGTGTCAGCCGCCTCTGAACCCCATGAATCCAGGACTGTCCGTGCGATTAACCTTGTATCTTCTATCACGCGGTGCGGTGCCATGGTAATGTAT
The DNA here is from genome assembly GCA_963665475.2 of Nitrosopumilaceae archaeon. Lineage (GTDB taxonomy): Archaea > Thermoproteota > Nitrososphaeria > Nitrososphaerales > Nitrosopumilaceae > VYCS01. Next base: position 376,498 of record CAXXXK010000002.1, read on the forward strand.
AAAACTGTACGGCAGGCCACTGCCGTGGGGGCCCTTTGAAACAGCCGCGAACTTTTGATTTTTATAGGGAGTGGATATACGGGGGGCGATGAAGAAGTTTAAGCATACCAACGAGGAGTTGGAGGAAGCCCGTCGCCTGGCGGAAAAGGCCAAAAAGAACCAGTGACGGTTCGCGGGCTGGCGATACGCGCGCCGGCTATTCTTTCTTGTTTTGATTCGCTTCGGGTCTGACGCGCCCCACATACGCGGCTGGTATCACCAGGTCGTCAGGATCCGCCCTGACGCAGTCGGTACCCACCGGCCGCAGCGGCTCAAGCCTTATCGAGCCTTCCGGAATGCTGCCGTCCTCCTGCAGCCGCAGTATCCGGTTGGATACGGCGTCCCGGTGTACTGCGCAGGCCACCCCAACCATGTACTCGTCCGAACCGCTGGCGACGGACACCACGTACTGCGGCGGGTTGGGGCACTGCCGTCCGCCCTTCATCAGGGCGCAGCGGTTCGGGAACATATCGTGCATGACGCCCTGCCGGATATAAAACATGCATGGCGGGGACGCCGCTCCGGCCGCGGCCCGGCCCGCCCCTCCGGCGATGGGCGGCGCCCAAGCGCGGCGCAAAACAAGCCCCCCGCATCATCAGACGCGCCTGTCCCCGCACGCGCGGCTATATTCCCCAGGCGCCTGGCCGCCGCTGGCCGGGCGTCGCCGCGAGGTGTGGCGCGCGCCCGGCGGCCCGCCCGGCTACTCCTTCCCGCAATGTCCATAATGTAGCGTGCCGCAGCCCCACTGCTTGAAGCGTTACCATATTGCTGTAGTTGGCGGGGGCGTGCTGGGCGCGGCCATCGCGTACTTTGCGGCGTTCCTCAACCCGGACAAGAACGTAGCCCTCATAGAGCGCGAGGACGCGCCGGCGCGGCACACCAGCGGCCGGAACACCGGCAAGGTGCACGCCCCCTACCTGTACGACCCCCGCCAGAGGGGCCTTTTTGCGCGGTCCGCCCTGGTCGGCTACTCCATGTGGAAAAAGTATGCCCGCACGCGCCGCCTGCCGTTCCGCGAGGACGGCGTGATAGAGGTGGCAATGGATGCAGGCCAGGCCAACATGCTGGACAGGCACCGGGAGTGGGGCATCCGCAACGGTTTGGACGAGAATGATCTGACCGTACTGGACGGCCGGGAGCTGCGGCGCGCCGAGCCGGAGGTGCGCTGCCACGCCGCCCTGGTGTGCGAGCGCGACGCGTCGGCGGACTACCGTTCCCTCACCGAGCGGCTGGTGCAAGACGCCGTGGCCGCCGGCGTGGAGTTCCTGCCGCGGCGCGAGGTCACCGCCGTGTCGCAGGCCGGCGACCACATGCTCCTCACGCTGAACCGCTCCGCGTCCGTATCGGCGGACTTTATGGTCAATGCGGCGGGGGGCCGCTCCATACGCCTGGCCCGCCTTTTGGGGGTGGCCGCGGGGTACTCGAACCTGTACTTTCGCGGCGAGTATTGGCTGGCCCCGGCCTCGTACCATACCCTGACGTCCAGGAGCGTGTACTCGGTCCCCACGCACCCCGGATACCCGTTCCTGGACCCGCACTGGATAGTGAGGGTGGACGGATCGTGCGAGGTGGGGCCCAACGCGACGCCGGTGTTCAGCCCGTTCGGGTATGACGCGGCGGGCAACCTCCGGCATGTACTGCCAAAGGCCCTGGAGCTGCTGGGATCCGGGGCCCGCCGCATACTCGCGAACCCCGAGTTCCGGCGCCTGGCCGCCTCGGAGCTTTACTCCTCGCTGTCCAAGAGGCACATGGTGGGCAGGGTGGCCAGGTTCATCCCGCGCCTGGACCACGCCGCGTTTAGCCGGCGGGGGACGGCCGGAATAAGGGCCCAGGCGGTGGACCGGAACGGCTCGTTCGTTTCCGACGTGATGGTGCTGGAGGGGCCCAGCTCCATGCATGTGCTGAACTACAACTCGCCGGGCGCCACCGGCGCCCTGCCCTTCGCCGTCCATATACTGCGGCGCGTGGCGTCCTCGGGCGCGTGCCGCATGCAGCTGGAGGACGCCGCCTGCGGCCCTTGGACATTCGGCGACGTACCCCACATATGATCAAACGCCGGGCAGCGTCCCCTGCTTTCGGGAGTCGTCCCTGTCCCCCCGGCTGTCCAAAACCCCGCGGATGCGCCCGGCGCGGGCGCGGCCCATGCCGGGCACCTTGGCCAGTTCGGCGGCGGAGGCGGCCAGCGCCTCGCCGGGGGTGCCGAACCTCTCCAGCATGCGCCCCCCCAGCTTCTCGCCTATGCCCGGCAGGCTGCACACTATGCCCAACTGCTGCCGCCGGACGTCTGTATACTTGCGTATCTTCTTGACCAGCGGGCCGGCGGCCTTGGGCCGGCGGGCGGCCATGGCCGCCAGCAGCCGGGCGGTGTTCTCCGCGTTGGCCGTGGGCAGCACCGGCATATGGTACTCCAGCGCCACGCTGCTCAGGGCGCCGTAAAAGACCAGCGGGTTCTCCAGCAGATCCGGCAGGTCGTCGACGTCTCCCTCCACCACCAATGCGGGGTGCGCAAAGTGCTCCTTCATGCGGGTGCACTGGTCGAACAGCCTGCCGTCGAATACCGAAGAGACAAAGTCCGGCAGGCTCTTCCGCTCCACCACGGTCTCGCTGGCCACTATGTAGTCGCCCACCTGCAGCGTCCGCACCTCGACGTCCAGCCCGGCCCCCTTCAGGAGGTCGGGTATCCCGCTCTTGCGCTCCCTGTCGTCGGCCACCACGCGCAGCCCGCTCAGCGGCAATCAGCTTCCCGGCGGGGACGCGGCGCCGCCCTGCAGGGCGGCCTGTATCTTGGCCTCCTGCTCCTGGAATTTCTTGTTGAGCCGCCGCATCTGCTTCTCCAGCACGGTGGCCTGGGTCTTGGAGAGCTCCAGCCGTTCCTCCAGGTCGGATACCACGTCGGGCTTTTCGGTGCGTATCAATACGGGGCCCGCCTGCCTGTACATCACTTCTCCCTCGGCGGCCTTTCGCACCTCTTCCAGGGCCCTCTCGACGGTTATCTTTTCCATCTCCAGGCTCTGCTGCTGGCTGGCCATGGCCTGCATCTGGGATTGCGTCATCTGGTACTGCTTGATCTGTTCCTGCAGCCAAGGCGGGGCCTGCTGAGCCATTACCCCGCGCCGGCCCCCGCGCCATTATAACCTACCGACCGTATGGAGTCGTCGGCGGTCCGCGCCAGCCGCAGCGCCGAGTTGACCGCCGCGCGCAGGTGCGCCACCCGGTCCGAAGACACGCGTATGCGGACCATATCGTCCAGTTGTACGTCGACGTCGTCGGGGCCGTCGTAGTACCGCCCGTCGGCGGTGACCGCGTCGTATACGGCCTTGTTTCTGGGGCCGGCGTCCACCGCGATGTCGGCGCTAAATCTTGACGTCATACGCGGCGCCGGCCACCTTGTACTTGCACTTCTTGCATGCCCAGATGCCCACCGCCTCGCGCCCGAAGGTCTTGGAGCCGCACCGGGGGCAGGCCCTCTTCTTTTTCAGGGTAAAGTGCACCTTGGTGTACTGCTTTCGTATCTTGATGCCGTACCTGGCCCCCAGGCCCTTGAGCGACTTTTTCTTCTTCTTCATTGCTTGCCGGCCGCCTCCAACGTACCGCGGATGGCGTCGGCGGCGCTCACCGCCTTCTCCCCGCAGGATATGAGCTCGTCCAGCGTAAAGCCGCCGTTGCCCCCCTTCTGGATGGCGCATATGTCCTGGTTGGAGTCCGTGGTGAAGGTGATGCGCGCGTCCATGCAGTCCCACTCGTCGGAGTTGGGGTCCATTACTATGTGGTCGCCTATCTTGGCCATCGTGACCGAGACCGGTACGGTGGTGGTGGGCAACTCCGCGTCGCCCTCCAGCAGCGCGGGCCCGTCGTCGCCGTACTCCCACAGCGGCATGCGGGCGGAGAGCAGAGCCGCGACGGTGGCGTACGAGCAGGCGTCAAAGAGGTTTCCGTCGTAGTCCACGACCACGTTGTCGGCAAAGACTCCCACCACCGAGACGTCCCGCTTTATGACCAGCGGCTCCAGGTCTATCATGTGGGTTTCCCGTATGCCCCTGTCGACCACACGCGCCAACTCGATGACCGCCTCGTTGGGCGGGCCCGTCTCGACGGTGGGGTGCGAGAACGGCAGCATCTCGGCGGTGCAGATGAGTATGCCCCTGTCCCCGACGTCCGAGAAGGGGCGGTCGGGCTGTATCTTGACGCCGCATATGACGTCGGTGTCCCCGAGCCGGACGCGGGCCGAGCCGTTGGCCTTGGGAATGGCGTTCGTCTCTATCGATATTGTTCTGTGCTCGTCGAACTTGCGGCCGTCCACGCGCCGGCCGTCCTCCAGCAGGTCGCGTATCTGGCTCTTCTTGAGCTCGTCCATGGTGGCAAAGACCGTCATCGCTTGGCCTCCCCGTCGGCAAAGTACTTGTCCATGAGCGCCTTCTTTTGAACCTCGTATACCATCTTGCAGCCGTCTATCCCCATCTGGACGCACCGCTTGTACTCGTCGAGCGACATCACCCCGTCCAGCTGGAGCAGGGTTATCTTGTTGAGGTTCGGCATGTACGCCACGGGCAGGTCGGCCTGGCCGGCCTGGTCCTCCTCGTTGTTCACGTCCAGCACGACGGTGTCGGCCACCTTGCCGGCGGCGCACGCCGCCACCATGTCCCTCATGGGGATTCCCGCGTCGGCCAGCGCCACGGCGGCCGCGTCCAGCGAGGCGCACCGGCTGCCGCCGTCGGCCTGCAGTATCTCGATGTACACGTCAACCACGGTCCGGGGGAAGGCCGTCAGGATTACGGCGGGCAGCAGCGCCTCCTTGATGACCTTGGATATCTCTATCTCCCGGCGGCTGGGGGCCGGCCTCTTCCTCTCGGTTACCGAGAAGGGCTCCATGTGGTAGCGGCACCGCAGCACGCCTGTGTCCGCGTCGGACATGTGCTTGGGGTGTATGTCCCGTGGCCCGTACACGCCGGCCAGTATCTTGTTGTCGCCGAACTCGATGTACGCCGACCCGTCGGCGTTCTTCAGGACTCCGGCCTTTATGGACACGGGGCGGACCTCGTCGATGCGCCTGCCGTCGCAGCGTATGCCGTTCTCGTCCAGCAGCACCATGTCGGTGGAGCGGCCGCCCATTACGACCTGCCTCCCAGCATGGAGCGTACGCGGTCGGTGAGGTGGGGTATGTGCGCCATTTTGTCTACCATGTTCACGGCCTTCTTGGCCTTTAATAACCCATCGGGATTGTCGCAGGCCACCACGACCCAGCCGTTCTGGCCCACCGTTATCATCGAGTCGGTCTTGGCCTCTATCATCTGTATCATGTTGCCCCTCTTGCCTATGAGCCGGGGGACCTTGCTGGCCGATATTTCCACCAGCTCGCCGGAGTCTATCTTGCCCAGATCCCTGTCGGTTATGGTGAGCAGCGGATCCCGGCTCCTGTCGGAGTTGGCTATGCGCGCCGCCACCATGTCGCCCCGCTTGAGGCGGCTGGTGAGCTCGTCGGAGCGCGCCGAAAAGTCCCTTCCGAACACGTCGCTGGCCGGAAGGAACCCCAAATAGCACGAGTTGATGTCCAGCTCCCACGCCAGGGACGTGTGGGACGTGACCTTGCCGACCACCATGTCGTCTATGCGGGGCATGTACTTGCCGGTGAGCGGCATCACCCGCACGGAGTTGTCCACTATCTCCGAGACGCCCACCACCGTGGATATGATTAGCCGGCCGTCCATCACGGTGTTCTGTTCGGCCCTGTACGAGCCGGTGGTGATCACGTCTCCGGGTATGACGCGCTTGCGTTTTCCGTTCATCGGGAGACCTCCACGCTGGCGGTCCCCCGGGTTATCTGGTTGAGTCTGTCAATCACGGCCTGCCTCTCCGCTGCGGATATTTCTAGTATTGCTTTCAGCGACCCGTCGGCCCTCCAGTCCGAGGACGCCACGTTCCCCATGGACTTGAGCACCGAGTACGAGTGGGACGAAAACTGGGCCGGCACGGTTACCTCCAAGGCGACGCTCTCGGTCCGGAGGGGGATTATGGAGCGGACCGCCTCGACTATGTCGGAGATCTGGTCGTCGGCGGATCGCTGCGGATCTATGGACACGCGGGCGTCCCGGATGGCCTGCTGTATCCTCAGGGGCGGGTGCGGCAGGTGCGTGCGGGGATCCACGTACGTCTTTGCTATGCGTTCTATTATCTGCCGCCTCTTGGCCTCGGTCATATCGCGGCGCTGCTTGGTGGTGAGGTTCAGCACCCCCTTGTCCAGTATGATGGCGGCCGCTTCTGCCGGATCCGACGTGCCGAACGCCTTTTGCAGGCTCTCCGCGGACGCCCGGGTGCCCTGGCCCGAGTCGGTGTACACCTCCTCGGAGACCAGAACCCTTGACACGGGCACCTTCTTGCCGGTGCGGTAGTCCAGGGCGGGATCCGGCTTCACCAGTATCTCAAAGCGGGAGGACTCGTGGGAGTACCTTACCAGGGTATAGTCTGCCAAGTGGGATTACCCCCGGTTCATGGCTATTTATCTATAAGGGATTCAGCAGTTTTGCCGCAATCTGCATCGGCGGCGTTTTCCCCGGCTTTCCGTCGGTCGCGCGCGTTATGGGGTGCTGGCGTGGCCTGGGTCTGGCGTGCGGTTACAGCAAAAGACGGGCTCCGGGCAGTGGGGATTGCCCGACCAGTCCGGGGCCGTGCAGGCGCCATTTCGTCGCGGCGCCGGTGTCGCGGTTCGGCTTGGGGCGGCCGGCTTGCGGGCCCGTCTTATCTTCGTGGTTGCCAAGAACCGGCGATCTGGGGTGGAACAAAGCGGCCCGCTGGCGCGCCGGCCGCCGCCGTAGGGGCGGCCGCGCAACACGCCCTCACGTAATCTGGTTCCTGATGAATCCTGCGGCACCTGATACGAACCGCCCGGCGGGGCGCATCTGCGTTGATGCCGCCGTGCCCGACAGCGCGGCGCATCCCAACGACGTGGCCGCCGCCTCCGCCATGCCGGCCGCCGCCGACAGCGCGGCGCTTACCGCCAGCGCAAACGTCCCCGCCGACAGCCCCGCGGCGCATATCAGGCGTATCACTCCGTCGTACGTGTGGCGCCGGGTAGCCCAGCACAGCGCCGCCATAATGACCACCGTGAGGTGTAGCCAAACATCAACACTACAAAACACGGCGCCGACGGCTACCGCGGCGCACGCAATGGAGAAGAAAAACGTTCCGCGAGCGGTCATGCGCCCAGCGCTCCGCGCAATATGCTGATCAGTGCGGCCAATTCTTCGGTAAGCGTCTGCCGAACGGCATCAGATACCGCGCCGCCCAAAAACACCAGTATGTACTTGATACGGTCCTTGACGCGCTCCTTCCAACGGTCTGACAAGGCGCATCACTTCAACTGATCCGCAAGTCTATCCATCTCTTTGCCTTGCTCGCGCAATTCGCCTATAACGTCGTCGTCAAGGCTGTCCCCGCTGGCCATTTTGGCGTGCATCCGTTCGGCGATGGCCAGTATCTCCCTGCCGATATCTTTGTCGTCTGCCATGCTGCTACATTACAGCAGGCAGTATTAAAACAAACTGCCGTCTGATTTTGTCGCAAGCCAAGCCGATGCGGCATTCCATTCTTCGCGCAAGCCGCACGCCCAGTCGACAAACCGCCGCCGCTGGCATACCCTTGCCCCCGGTGGCGTATGGGCGTGGCCGCCGCCCCGCGCATATTCCGGCTCCAGGCCGGAGCTCCGGGCAGCACCGGTGCGGGTTGCGATCTCGCAGTTTAGCCGCCGGGGGAGTTGTTCCCGAGGCTGCCCTCCAGGAGCATGTACTTGACGCGGACCACTTGAAACTTGCCGGCCCTCCGAAACGCCTTCCTATGTGGGCGTTATATAACGATGTCTCCCCGGGCGGGGATCCGTGCCGTAATGTGGCATGCGGTGCACAGTCTCCCCCACAATTTCGGTGTCCCGTGCTCAAAAAATCTACAGGTCGGGCACTTACCTATTCGGGGCCGTCCCCAATTGTGTCGTCGCCCTTTTGGTCAAGAATACCACACATACGGAATCGATTCTTGGAATCAAAGCGTTAACCGTGGCCACTCTCAACCGTGATGCGAGACAGGGGTTTGTGCTCTGTAATGTCGTCCACGTATTCGCGCCGCTCCTTCAGCAGCCAGTAACATACCCGGAGAAGTTTAGAGGCGGCCGCGACGGTCGCCTTGGGGTTGCCCTTCTTGCGGGCAATCTTGGCGTGGAACCGGGATACGTTGCTGTTCCTGCGTATTCTTTTGTGGCACAGCACGCATTCACACAGGACCGACCGGAGGAACCTGTTGCCCTGCTTCGTTATGCTCCCGTACCGGGTCCTGCCGCCGGAGCTGTGCGTGGAGGGCACCAGCCCGGCGTACGAGCACAGGTGGCTCGAATCCGGGAACCGGTGCACGTCGCCTATCTCGGCGGCTATGACCAGGGCCGAATAGTATCCGACCCCCGGTATGGTAGCGAGAAGCTTGGCGTTCACTTCGGTCTCGTCCCTTACGGTCTTGGCGACGTTCTTGTCGGCCTGCAGGATCTCCCCGTTTACTACCTGCATCATGTCCAGGTACGAGTTTATCCTGTATTCCCCCAGGAGCCGCAGCTCCCGGACGTGCTTTGCGGTGAATCCGGCATATTTGGTCTTGACGCCGCGCATCAGCAGTATGGCGTGTATCTTGTTCTTTAGGCTGGTTCGGAGCCCCACCAGATACCTGCGATGGCGCGTCAGTCCGCGGAACTCCATCATCGTATCCGACGGGACGTAGCAGGCCGGCACGAGGTTCGCCCTCAACAGCTCGGCCAACGTCCTGGCGTCTATCCTGTCCGTCTTGATTTTGGCGTGCGCGATGGCCTTCGTCCTTATGGGGTTGGAGAGGTATACCTCGTATCCGGCGTCCCGTATGCACGTATACACGTCGTACCAGACGCTGGACGACTCCAGCACCATGCTGGTGCCCGGCTCCATCGTGTCCAAGAACCGTTTCAGGGAACGGTTGTCCTGTTCGTTGGGTATCTCGGGTTCTTCTGTCAGGTTTCCGTCCCCGTCAAGGACTGCAACCTGCATGTAGTTCTTGTGTAGATCTATTCCTACATACATTGCCACATATTGCGGCATCATGCAGATAACCCCTCGGTCCGCGCGGCGTCCCATGGAGCGGCGCATCTCAGGGGGCCTCCCGGGTGTACTCGCGCATCTCGGTCAGCACGCAATACACGACCCGGAGAAGCTTGGCGCCGGCGGCCACCATGGCCTTGGCGTTGCCGTGCTTGGCGGCGATCCTGTCGTAGAATGCCGCAATCTGGCCGTCGGGGTGCCCCTGACGGTGCGACTGCACCGACGCCACCATGGCGGACCTGAGCAGGCGGCTGCCCCGTTTGGTTATGTGGCCGTGGTATGTCGTCTCGCCGGAGCTGTACGTGGAGGGCACCAGCCCCACGTACGAGCACAGGTGGCCGGAGTTGGGAAAGCGGGATATGTCCCCGATTTCTGCCAGAATGAGCAATGTGGTGTACGGCCCTATGCCCGGCACGGTGAGCAGCGCCTTGGCGGAGTCGTCGGGCCATTCACCTATGCGGTCCAGTATGGAGCGGTCGGCCTCCCGGATCTTGTCGGCGATCAGGCCCAGCACGTCCAGGTAGTCGCCTATGCGGTAGTCGTTCAGGTCGCGGAGTTTTTTGACATACGGCTTGGAGAACGGGGTGCCCTCCATGTGTATGCCGCCGCCCAACAGTATGGCGTGTATCTGGTGCCTCAGCCTCTTGCGCATGTCCGAGAGGTTCTTGCGGTGCCTGATCAGGTATCTGGCCTCACGTATTCTTTTGGGCGGCACGTAGCATTTCGGTATGAAGTCGCCCCGCAGCATCTCGGCCAGCGTGTGGGCGTCTATCTTGTCGGTCTTGATTTTGGCGTACGCGATGGGTTTAGTCTTGTACGGGTTGGACAGAACCGGATCGTATCCGGACCGGCGCAGATGCAGAAAGACGTTCTGGGAGACGCTGGAGGACTCCATCACGACGCCGGCATCGTGCGGCACGTCCGCAAAGAATTCGTCTATGTCTTGTATGGTGTTGGGGATTTTGGTGTTGGAGAGTTCCCTGCCGTTTGAGTCGACCATGCTGATCTGGATGCTTTTCTTGTGTATGTCCATCCCGACGTACATGCCTGACGGTATGTTCCCACTGTCGCTATGCCCACGGGGGCGGCCTCGGGTGCCCACATACACTTACGGCCCGCCGGAGCGCCCGCCGCCGATGCGTCCGGGTAGATTTTTATTCGTAGGCACGTCGCTGGCACACATTGTACTCTGTAGAGGTGCTCTCACGCGACGACAACCGCATATCGGTGCGCCTCCACGGCTTTCCCCGGCAGTACGCCAACGCGCTCCGCCGCATATGCCTCAACGGGATACCCATAATGGCCGTGGACACGGTCGACATAGTGGAGAACGCCTCGGTGTTGGCCGACGAGGGCCTGGCTCACAGGCTGGGACTGGTGCCGCTCATCACGGTCCGGGACCGCCTCAACACCCCCGAGTCGTGCGACTGCGACCGGGAGGGCGGGTGCGCCAACTGCCGCGTGCTGCTCACGCTGGACTCCGGAAGCGTCGGCGAGACCACGACGCTGACCACCGCGCGCATATCCTCGGACAATCCCGCCGTCAGGCCCGTCTCCGACGACATACCCATAGTGGTGTTGGCCCCCTCGCAGAGGGTGATGGTGGAGTGCCACGCCCGGCTGGGCAGGGGCAGCGACCACGCAAAGTGGAACGCCTCCAGCATATCGGTGCTGACCGGCGCCGAGGACGAGGGGATGACGCTCACCGTGGAGTCCACCGGCGCCATGGATCCCGCCGAGATACTGCTGGCCGGGATAGACGAGCTTTTAGAGCGCCTCAAGGAGGTGCGAGACACCGTCGCTGACATGGGCAGGGCTCGGGCGGCCGAACCGCCCGCGGCGTGATTCGGTTGAAAGCGCCAAGGAATGGCCGGACGCGCAATCCTAGGTTAATATGGGAGCGGCGCGGCACCGCATACGCCATGGCAAACGAGCACCGCATACGGATGGCCCGATACATGAGAAAGGCCGGCGCAGAGCACGGGGCGCCCATCTGGAGGAGGGTGTCCGAGTACGCCCTCAAGCCGTCGGCGGCCCGGCGCACGGTCAACGTAAAGTCCATAGGCTCGCTCACCAAGGACGGCGACGTGGTGGTATTTCCCGGAAAGGTGCTGGGTACCGGGGCCATATCCCACCGCATATCGCTGTTCTGCTTTGCGATATCCGAGTCCGCCGCGTCCAAGATACTGGCCGCCGGGGGCCGCATACTGGACCATGCCGGCATAGTGGCCGAGAGGCCCACGGGACGGGAGGTGGTCCTGCTTGGGTGAGGGCGCCGGGCCTCCGCACGTAGTGGTGGACTCCACGGACCACGTGGCCGGCAGGCTTGCGTCGTATACGGCAAAGATGCTGCTTGAGGGCAACCGGGTGACACTGGTCAACTGCGAGAAGATAATGATAAGCGGCACGCGCGCCAACATAATATCCGAGTACAGGGACTTTCTAAAGATATCCAGCATACTGCACCCAAAGCACGGCCCGTTCCACCCCCGGCGCCCCGACACCATAATGGCCAGGATGGTCCGGGGCATGCTGCCCCGCAAAAAGACCTCGGGGCGCATGGCGCACAAGAGGCTGCGGACGCACATAGGCGTTCCCCGGGGGGTGCGCTCGGTCAAGAAGATCCGCATACCAAAGGCGCGCATAACCCGGAGGCAGGCCAACTACACCACGATGGCCGAGTTGGGCAGGACGGTGGGGTGGACGGAATGACCGCCAAGGCCGAGATCTACTTTGCCACCCGCAAGGCGGCCAGCGCCTTTGTGTACATAAAGAAGGGGAGCGGAAGCGTCCGGATAAACAACGTGCCCGTCGAGATGATATCCCAAGAGACGGCCCGGGAGACGATACTGGCTCCTCTGGAGGTGGCCGGGGACATACGCGACCGGGTCAGCATATCGGTCAGGGTGCGCGGCGGCGGCTACATGGGCCAGGCCGGGGCGGCCGCCATAGCCATATCCCGGGCCCTGGTGGGCTGGACAAAGTCCCGCAAGGAGCCCAGGGACCATCCCCTGCAGAAGCCAGTCCGCGACGAGCTGCGCAAGCGCCTCAGCGAGTACGACAAGTATCTGGTCAGCGGCGACGCCCGGCGCAAGGAGCCCAAAAAGTTCGGCGGACCGGGCGCGCGGCGCCGCAAGCAAAAGTCGTACCGATGAGGGGCGTAATCATGGCCGGGGGCCTGGGCACCCGGGCGCGCCCGTTCACCGACCATTTCCCCAAGGCGATGATGCCGGCCGGCGGCCGGCCCATCATAGAGCACGTGCTGCGGCACATGGGGGCCAGCGACGTAATATCGGACATCGTGGTGGTGGCGGACCTGGCCGGGCGCGGGGCGCAGATACGCCACCGCTACGCCGACTACGGGGACAAGCCCGTGTCGTTCGTGCAGGATTCGGGAAGCGGCACCGGCGGGGACCTGCGGCACGCCGACGTGAGCGGCGACTTCGTTCTGTGGTTCTGCGACAACCTCTGCCCCTTGGACATATCGGGCATGGTCGAACGGCACGCCTCGTCGGGGGCGGAAGCCTGCGTGGCGGTGCGCTCCCGGCGCCCCGAGGAGACCGGCTTTGCCGACGTTGTAGACGGCATGGTGACGCGGTTCCGCGAAAAGCCCGTCCTGGAGCTGCCCGCCTGCGAGTGCCTGGGGATGTACGTGCTGGGCGACGCCGTCCTGGACAGGATAAGGGGCATGGGCGGCCCGGTCAACCTCTCGTACGACATACTGCAGGGCATGCCGGCGGGGAGCGTGGCCGCGTACGACATAGGCGACTCCCCCTGGGTGGACGCCGAGTCCCCCGCCGTCCTGGACCGGAATGCGGCCCTGGTGGAGTCTATACTATCGCGGATGGGGGCCCCCGGTCCCGCTCGTACGCGGATATAGCGTCCCGGTGCCGCAGCGTCACGGTTATCTCGTCGAGGCCCTCCAGCAGGACGCGCCTCTGGTAGGCGTCGACCTCAAACCGCATGGACTCGCCGGGCAGCCGTATGCGCCGCGCCTCCAGGTCCACGGTCACCTCGCCGTCCTCGCGCATCACGCGGCCCATGGGGCCCGGCGGCAGCCGCACCGGCAGCACGCCGTTCTTGATGCAGTTGCTGTGGAATATGTCCGCAAACGAGGTGGATATAACGACCATGAAGCCGTGATCCTTCAGCGCCCAGACGGCGTGCTCCCGGGAGGATCCGCAGCCGAAGTTGTCGCCGGCGGCCAGTATGCGGCAGCCTTCGTACCGCGGGTCGTCCAGGAAAAAGCCCGGGCCCCTGCGGTCGTGGAACAAGTGCTTCCCGAAGCCGGCGCGCGAGACCTTCTTGAGGAACTGCTTGGGGATTATCTGGTCGGTGTCCACGTTGGGCTCCGGAAAGTGGGCCACCCTGGAGGACACGGCGCGGAACGGCTCCATCATATAATCTCCCGGACGTCTGCCAGGCTGCCGGTGATCGCCGCCGCCGCGGCCATGGCCGGGCTGAGCAGGTGCGTGCGGCCGCCGGAGCCCTGCCGGCCCTCGAAGTTGCGGTTGGACGTGCTGGCGCACCGCTCCCCCGGCTTTAGTATGTCCGGATTCATTCCCAGGCACATGCTGCACCCGGAGTTGCGCCACTCAAAGCCGGCGTCGCGGAATACCTTGTCCAGCCCGCGCCTCTCGGCGGCGGCCTTGACGGCCTGGGAGCCGGGCACCACCATGGCCGAGACCCCGTCGGCCACCCTGCCCAGCTTGGCCACCTCGGCGGCTTCTGCCAGATCGCCCAGCCGGGCGTTGGTGCACGAGCCTATGAAGACCCTGTCTATGCGGACGTCGGTCATCTGCGTTCCCGGCTCCAGGCCCATGTACTCCATGGCCCGGCGGGCGCCCGCCTCCAGGTCCGCGCTGCCCCGGGCGTACTCGTCCGGATGCGGCACCGGTTCGGTGATGTCGCAGGTCATGCCCGGGTTGGTGCCCCAGGAGACCTGCGGGGCCACGTCGTCGGCCCGCATCTCGTACGTCTTATCGAACCGGCATCCGGGATCCGAGTGCAGCGTCTCCCGCCACGTATCTACCATGTCCTCCAGGTTGTCTGGAGCCAGCGGCCTCCCCCGCAGGTACTCGTAGGTGGTCTCGTCGGCGGCCACCATGCCGGCGCGGGCTCCCCCCTCGATGGACATGTTGCATATGGTCATCCGCTGCTCCATGCTCATGGACTCCACGGCCCGCCCGGCGTACTCAAAGACGTGGCCGGCGCCGCCGCCGGTCCCCAGGTTCCGTATGACGTACAGTATCAGGTCCTTGGCGGTCACCATGCGGCCGGGGGCGCCGTCCATCTTAACCAGGTAGGGCCGGGGCTTGTCCAGCCATATGGTCTGCGTGGCGAGCACGTGCTCCACCTCGCTGGTCCCTATCCCCAGGGCGAAGGCCCCAAAGGCCCCGTGCGTGGACGTGTGCGAGTCGCCGCAGACTATCGTGGAGCCGGGCAGCGTCACGCCCAGCTGCGGGCCTATCACGTGCACTATCCCCTGCCGGGGGCTGTCCATCCCGTACAGCGTGATGCCGAACTGCCGGCAGTTGGACTCCAGGGTCTCTATCTGGACCCGGGAGACCTGGTCCACGACGGGCAGGCCCCTCTTGGTGGTGGGGATGTTGTGGTCCACGGTGGCTATCGTAAGGTCGGGGCGGCGGACCCGCCGGCCGGCCTCCCGTAGGCCCTCGAACGCCTGCGGCGAGGTCACCTCGTGCACCAGGTGGCGGTCCACGTATATCAGCGAGGGGCCGTCGCCGCCGTCCACCACGGTGTGCGCGTCCCACAGCTTGTCAAACAGCGTGCGGGCCGTCATTGCGGCTCGTACCCGAACAGGCCCCCGGCGTCTATGATGTCGCGTATGATGCCGGGGAACGGGCGGATGGCGTACGACTCGGACGCGGTGTGGTTGGTGACCTTCCCCGCCTCCAGGTCCACGGATATCTGGTCGCCGTCGGATATCCCGTCATAGGCGTCCCGGCCTATCTCCACCGGCAGCAGGAACGCGCCGTCCACCGAGTTGCGGTAGAATATGCGGGCGAACGACAGGGCCAGCACGGCCCGGATTCCAGACTCGGACAGGGCTATGGGCGCGTGTTCCCGGGAGGATCCGCACCCGAAGTTGCGGCCCGCCACTATGTACGAGCCGTCCCGGGAGTGGAACGAGGGGTCGAGCCCCTCCATGGCGTGCGTGGCCAGCTCCGCGTAGTCGTGTATCTTGAGGTACTGGCCGGGGATTATCACGTCGGTGTCTATGTTGTCGCGGTCGTACTTTATGGCCTTGCCGGCCGGGCAGTCCCCGGTCAATCAAGATCCCCCGGATGGGTGATGCGCCCGGTCACCGCCGAGGCGGCGGCCACCGTCGGGGACGCCAAATACGTGCGGGAGTTGACGTGGCCCATGCGTCCGGGGAAGTTGCGGTTGGTGGTGCTGATGCAGACCTCCCCGTCGGCCAGCACCCCCATGTGGGCACCGCAGCAGGCCCCGCAGGTGGGCGGGCCCACCATCGCGCCCGAATCGGTGAATATGGAGACCAGGCCGTCGCGCATGGCGCGGCGGTATATCGACATGGTGGCCGGGAGCACCTCGGTGCGTATTCCCACCTGCCGCCCCTTCAGGACGCGGGCGGCGGCGACCAGGTCCTCGTACTTGGCGCCCGTGCACGAGCCTATGTAGGCCTTGTCCAGCTCCTCGGAGGGCGCCTCGGCCACGGGGGTCACGTTCTCGGGGGAGTACGGCTCTGCCACCACCGGAACCATCGACTCGGCTTCGTACCGCACGGTCTGGTGGTATGCGGCGTCCGGATCCGACGTCACGGGCGCCATGCCGGTGGCGCCCCGCTCCTCCAGGTATGATATGGTCTTGTCGTCCGGCTCCACTATGCCGTTCTTGGCGCCCGCCTCGGTGGTCATGTTGCACATGGTGAGGCGGTCCTCCACTGACATGTCGGACACGGTGTCTCCGGTAAACTGCATGGTGCGGTAGGCCCCCCCGTCGGTGCCCATGTCCCCTATTATCCGCAGTATGACGTCCTTGGCGGCCACGTCCTCGGGCAGCCGGCCGGATATCTGCACCCGTATGGTCTCTGGCACGCGGAACCATATCTTGCCCTTCAGTAGCACGTACGCCATGTCGGTGTGGCCCAGGCCGCAGGCAAACGCGCCCAGCGCCCCGGTCGTGTTGGTGTGCGAGTCCCCGCCGGTGTACACCTCGCCGGGAAGCACCAGGGCCTCCTCGTGGGACAGCGAGTGGCATATGCCGTACTGCCCCATCCCGTATCGGTAGTGCCGGGGTATATTGTACGACTTGACGAACGCGGAGAGCTTTACCAGGTTCTGGGCGGATATCTTTTCTGCAGACGGCACGAAGTGGTCTTCGGCCACCCACACCCGGGACGGGTCCCACAGTTTGCCCGTGTCGATGCCCCTCTCCCGGAGCCTCTCGAACACCTTGATGACCCCCAGGCCCGAGACGTCGTGGATCATTGCCTTGTCCACCTCGGCGAATATCACGTCGCCGGGGGCGACGCTCTTTCGCCCCGACGCGCGGGCCAGTATCTTTTCGGTTATGTTCACGGCATGGTATGGCCTACAGCGGGATTTTAAAATTTGTGCATCATTCGGAGGTGGGGCGCCGGCCCGGCGCGGCGTCGGCCGCCCGGGCGTGACGGCGACGCATGGCCGCCGGCCGGATGCCGCATGCGGGGTCGCGGGCGCTCGGGCCGCGGCGTGGGCGGGGCCCCCGGGCAATCGCGTTCTACTCGGCCCCCGGATCTCCAAGCCGGCCGCATGCGCGGCGGGTGCCCGCGCGGCCTCCACGCGGCGGACGGCCGAATCCCCGGGCCGGGGGAGGCGCGGCGGGCGCAGTCGCGTCGCGCGCTACGGCGAACGGTTGGGGTGGCCGCGCGGTTTCCCGCCGGTCTTTGAGAGGGCCTCCCTCAGCGAGTCCCGGACATCAGAATTTTCGGGATCAAGGCGCAGTGCCTCGTCGTAGCACCGCGCCGCCTCGGCCGGCCGTCCCATGTCGCTCAGGCAGTCTCCCTTTGCCGCGTGGGCCTCCCCGAGTCCGGGGTCTGTGCGCAGCGCCTCGTCGTAGCACGCGATCGCCGCCTCGTGTTTGCCCAACGTGCGCAGGCAATTGCCCTTGAAATGGTGCGCGGTGGAATACTCGGGGTCCATGCGCAACGCCTCGTCGTAGACCTGCAGCGCCTCGTCGGCCCGGCCCATGGCGCCCAGGCAGCATCCTTTTCCCAGGTGCGCCATCCCTAATTCGGGCATCAGGCGCAGCGCCCCGTCAAAGCACTCGATCGCCGCCTCGTGCTCGTCCAGCGCGTGCAGGCAGTAACCCTTGGAACAGTACGCGATGACATTCCCGGGGATAAGGCGCAGAGCCTCGTCGCAGCGCCGTATTGCCGCCTTGTGTTCGTCCATGACGGCCAGGCAGTTTCCCCAGGCGGTGAGCGTCTTTGCGTCTTCGGGCCGCAGCCGGTGCGCCTCGGCATAGCAGTCTGCCGCCGCCGCGTACTCCTTCATGTCAAACAGACAGCCTCCTTTTTTGTGGTACACGTCCGGGTCCTGCTCCAGCCGCAGCGCCTCGTCGTAGCACCGCAGCGCCTCGGCCGGCCTTCCGGCGTCCCTCAGGCAGTCCCCCTTTTCCACGTGGGCCCGCCTGAATCCGGGGTCCGCGCGCAGCGCCTCGTCGTAGCACCGCAGCGCCTCCTCGTATTCGCCCGCTACGGCCAGGCAGCCTGCCCTGAGCGCGATTATATTTGCGTTATCGGGCTGCAGCCGGTGCGCCTCCTCGTAGCAGTCCGCCGCCGCCTTGTAATCTCCCATGTCGAACAGGCAAGATATCTTTTCAAGGTACGCGCCCACGCCCTGTTCCAGCCGGAGCGCCTCGTCGTAGCACCGCAGCGCCTCGGCCGGCCTCCCCGCGTCCCTCAGGCACTCCCCCTTTTCCACGTGGGCCCGCCTGAATCCGGGGTCTATGCGCAGCGCCTCGTCGTGGCACGCGATCGCCGCCTCGTGCTCGCCCAGAGCGGACAGGCAGCGGCCCTTGGACACGCGCGCCTCGGCGTTCCCGGGGTCCACGCGCAGCGCCTCGTCGTAGCACCGCAGCGCCTCCTCGTATTCGCCCGCTACGGCCAGGCAGCCTGCCATGAGCGTGATTATCTCTGTGTCATCGGGCTGCAGCCGGTGCGCCTCCTCGTAGCAGTCCGCCGCCGCCTTGTAATCTCCCATGTCGAACAGGCAAGATATCTTTCCAAGGTACGCGCCCATGTCCTCATGCCGCCGGAGCGCCTCGTCGTAGCACCGCAGCGCCTCGGCCGACCTCCCCGCGTCCCTCAGGCAGTCTCCCTTTCCCTTATGGATCAGCCAGAATTCGGGGTCTATACGCAGCGCCTCGTCGTAGCACGCGATCGCCGCCTCGTGCTCGCCCAACATGCGCAGGCAGCCGCCCTTGCAATAGTACGTGGCGGCGTCCCCGGGGTCAGCGCGCAGCGCCTCGTCGTAGCACCGCAGCGCCTCGTCGGCCCGGCCCATGGCATTCAGGCAGTCCCCCTTGAACGTGTACGCCTCGGCGTTGCCGGGATCCCGGCGCAACACCTCGTCGTAGCACCGCACCGCCTCGTCGGCGCGGTCCATACTAGTCAGGCAGTCCCCCTTGAACATGAGCACCTCGGCGTTGCCGGGATCCATGCGCAGCGCTTGATTCAGGCATTCGACGGCCTTTTCGTACATGGAGATCTGCTCCAGGCACCGCGCCTTGCCGGCGAGGACGCTTACGTCGCCGGGGTTGAGACGCAGGAACTTGTCGTAGCACTTTATCGCGGGCCGGTGTTTTGCGAGGCGATACAACGCGTCGCCCTTTACGACGTACGCCCACGCGCAACGGGGATTCAGGCGGAGCGCCGCGTTGCAGCACCTTACGGCGGCGACGTTCTTGCCGATCGCGTGCAGGCCTTCTCCCTTGCACAGGTGAGACTCGGCGGATTCGGGGTCTATGCGCAGCGCCGCGTTGCAGCACCTTACGGCCATTCGGGGCTTGCCGATCCGGAGCAGGCACGCGCCTTTGGAACGGTACGCGTCGCTCAACGCGGGGTCTATGCGCAGCGCCGCGTTGCAGCACATGATTGCCTCTTTGTACCACCGCTTCTCGATCAAACACATTGCCTTCAGGTGGTGCGCGGGCGCGAATTGCGAATCCAAGCGCATCGCCTCGTCCAGACACAGCATTGCTCCGTCGTGCTTGCCGGCGCGGAACATGCGGAGCGCCTTGCCGAAGAGCGCGTCCGCAAACTCGGGATCCGCGCGCGTGGCGGTGTCGTAACGCCGAAGCGCCTCTTGATGTCCGTTCCGGGCCGCTGGCCGCCCTCTGCCGCGGGAGGCGGCGGGGCTGCTGTTTTTCCGCGTTGCCCTGCCCATGCCCCGAACGCGCGCAATCCGCATAAAGAGTCTTGGGAAACGGCGGCCTTGCCGAAAAGCCATGGGCGAAAATCCCGGGCGTTTTTGACCGGGCCACGCCCGCGCGTGGTCGCTGGGGCTCAAACCTCGCGGGTCCCGGATCCGGTTCCGTCCGCAAGAACGGCCGGACGATCTGAGCGATCCGGATCCGGACGTTAACCCGGCACAAACCGGGGCACGGCGCCGCTTTGGGGTGCGGCGCGCAGGTTTTTGCAGGGCCACGTCGGAACGGGGGCGATCAACCTCCCCGCCCGGCTTTCGGCGGCGCTTGGGAGGAATGCGCCGGGGCGGATCAACCAAACGGGCTCCGTTTTGGCGGGCCGATGTCGGATTCGGGATTCCGGGAGGGGCGGACCGGATGCCAACCCAAAAATTCCCCCGGGCGCGGACAGGTGACAGTAAGATGGTGTTGAGCGTCTTTCCGTTGGCGTGCGGCAGGATGCGGGATTCGTTTGCGCTGTACGACGCGCTGCGGGAATCCCTAGACCGGGCCGAAATGCGGCTGGAGCGCGGCGACGTGGTTGCCGTATCTACGAAGTTCGTGGCCGTGTCGCAGGGGAGGGCCATACCCGTGGCGGGAGTGCGGGTCTCCGAGGAGGGGATGGCTCTGGCCCGCCGGTTCCGCATGGCCCCCGGCATGGCGGAGCTGGTGGTGCGGGAATCAGATCGTATATTGGGGGGCATGACCGGGTTCGCGCTAGCCCACGCCGCTGGCATGGTGGCGCCCAACGCGGGGATAGACGCCTCCAACGCGGGCCGGGGCATGGCGGTGCTTTATCCGACCATGCCGTACGGGGCCGCCGAGTCGCTGCGCCGCCGCATACTGCTGGAGACGGGGGCCAACGTGGGGGTAATACTGACCGACAGCCGCCTGATGCCCGGAAGGGTGGGCACCGTGGGGGTTGCGGTGGCGCACGCGGGGATAGCGCCGGTGCGGGACATGCGCGGGGAGCCGGACCTGGACGGAAGACCCCTCCGGGTGACTCTTCAGGCAACCGCCGACGGCCTGGCCTCGGCGGCAAACCACACCATGGGCGAGGGATCCCAGTCGACGCCCTTTGCTCTGATCCGGGGGTCCGGGGCGATGGCCGCCGGACGGCGGGGCATCGCCCGGACGGCGGTGGACCCGTCCCAGTGCGTGTACGTGCGCGGGCTGGGCGGACGGCGCTACGCCAAGATGGCAACGGGGGATCCCTGGGATGCCGGGAGCCGCGTCCCCCCACCGGAAGCCTAGAACGCGCCGCACTCTTCTGCACCTTATCGGCTTATATACAAGGCAGTCGTATAGTAGGTATGATGCGTCAGATAGCGGATTTTGTGGTAGTCGACGCAAAGTCGACTCTGACCGCTCTGGTGATCACCGCCGCGCTGGTGGTAGTCATTCTGATCTGACCGCCGTTTTAGGCTGGCAGTGGACTGGACTAGATGTTGTGTGTGGCGCTGGCCGAAATGGCGGATCTTGACCGGAGTTCTTTTGACGTCAGTAAAAGTCCGCACGAGTGCTGGTGGCAACTTGACCGCCGAAACGTCACCTCTGCCCGCCGGTCCCTGACTGCGCAGTGACCATTTTGCCATAGTATGCAAGTACGCGCAGCAGAAAAAATGCAGTCATCACAACGCAAAGAAAAAGCTCCAGCCTGTTCAATTCGAAGCAGCACGCCTTGGCAAGCACGTAACTGTGTATGGCCACTATCGCCATTGCGCAGATGAGCATTGCGCGGATGGCCCGACTTCCGGACCCGTTCCCATTTCTGCTGACCATTCGAAGGCCCAGCAGTGACCCAAAAACGGTAAGGCTCAGTATGGTCGCCGACGCGGTGAGTACCTGACCCGGACTTCTGACCTCCTCAAAAACCAAACTGCCCAATGCGCTGATTGGTTCCCATGCCGGAGGCGTGCCCGACAGGTCGGTGGTTTCGGAGCGGTTCGGGTCTGATGCGGAGCGCTCCAGCGCGGCGATTCTGGAAAGTACATCTTGCAACTCCCGCCAGCACTTGACCTCGTCGTGAGCCGAGCCGTTGTACGTTTCGTACGGCTCGCATCCGGACATGGCGGCGGGCAACGCGATCAAGACGGCGACATCATGATATAGTTATACCGTCTTATACATAAAAAACTATTGATATACGGTATTACTCCATTATTTTATGGTTTTAATGCAGCATAACGCCGATTCGCCCGCGGACACAAGCCGCCCGCCGCAGACCGTGTCGGCGGTCCCGCCGCGCGGCAAGCCCGCGCAACGGTTTGGGACCGCGCCGTGAAGCGCCGCCGGTCCTGCGGTCCCATGGGGCGCGGCTGCCCGTTCCGCCGTGTCTTGCCCCGCCGCCAGGCGTTCCATGCCCCGCCGGCCGGTCCACCGCGGCTGAACGGCGGCCGGAGTCGCCCGTCCGCCCGCCGTGCGGCCGTCCGCGCGGTGGAGCCGGCCCGAACCGGGGGGCTGGGTCGTTTGCCGAGCGCGCCCCGACCACCGTTTATAATGGGAGTGCGGGGGCATCCCATACGATGGCATCCAAGTACAAGCCGAGGACTCGCACCAAGGACAAGGGCCAGGGGCCGGCCAAGGCCGAGATCACCGTCATACTCACCGATCAGCAGACGGCCAGGGCGCTCAAAGGCGCCAAGGTCGTCACGGCGCAGGAGCTGGCCAGGCAGACCGGCGTGAAGGTCTCCGCGGCCAACCGCTACCTGCGGGACGCGGTGAGCAAGGGCACCATGAAGCGGGCCGGGGGCTACAGCGGCCACTGGCTGTATCAGCCGGTCTCCTCGTAGATGTCCACCGCGTCGCCGGGACCCACCGAGGCCAAAACCCCTATCTCCCCCTCCATCGCCCCCAGCGGCGTCATGGGCTTTCTGGTGGAGTAAGGTCCGGTCACAAAACAGATGCAGCGCTGCCCCGGCATGAACGCGATCTCCCCGGACTTGAACTCGGTGCGCCCCCTCTCCAGCCCCGACTTCACCTGGGTGTTGACGTACGTCATGTTGCCGGAGACGTGGGCGTTCCCCCGCATGGGCAGGGCGGCCAGCAGCAGGCGGACGGTGCGGGGCGCCAGGTGCCGCTTGAGACGCAGCCGTATCACCGTGCCGGACACGGACAGCACCACGTTCTGGTAGGAGAGCGTGCCGCTGCCCAGTATGCGCTCCCGGGACATCTGCGCTATTCCCCGGAGGCGGCTTGGGCGGCGGCCACCGTCGCTATGGGGATGCGGTGCGGCGAGGCGCTGACGTAGTTCACGCCGGCGGAATGGCAGAATGCCACCGAATCGGGATCCCCGCCGTGTTCGCCGCATATGCCTATCTCCATGTCGGGGCGCTCCCCCCTGCCCTTGCGTATGGCCATGGCCATCAGCTCGCCCACTCCGTCGGTGTCCAGCGTCTGGAAGGGGTTGCGCTCCAGCAGGTCCTTTTCCATGTACTCGGGGAGGAACTTGCCCTCGGCGTCCTCGCGGCTGAACGAGTACACCGCCTGGGTCAGGTCGTTGGTCCCGAAACTGAAGAACTCCGCCGTCGAGGCCAGGCGGTCGGCGGTCACCGCGGCGCGGACCACCTCTATCATGGTGCCGAAGGCGACCGGCACGGGGCCGCCCTGCCGCTCCTCCGCGGTCTGGCGTATCTCGTCGAACATGGCCTTTACGTGGTCCAGCTCCTCTACGCTGCCCACCTGCGGTATCATTATCTGCGGCCGCGCCCGCACGCCCCGGCGCTGCAGGGCCGCGGCGGCCTCGAAAACGGCCCGGATCTGCATCCTGTATATCTCCGGGTACGTCACCCCTATGCGGACGCCCCGGTGGCCCATCATCGGGTTGGTCTCGGCCATCTCCCGGGCCCTTGCCAGGACGGCGGCAGCCTCTTCGGCCTCGGCGCCGGACAGCTCCGAGATCCGCGCGGCCATGTCTTCGGGGTTGGGCAGGAACTCGTGCAGCGGCGGATCCAGCAGGCGTATCGTTACGGGGTACCCCTCCATGGCCCGGAGTATCTTGGTAAAGTCGCTGCGCTGCAGCTTCTGCAGCTCCGCCAGCCGGCTGCGGCGCTCCCCGCCGTCGCGCGCCATTATGAGCTGTACGAACAGGCCTATGCGGTCGGCGGCGTTGAACATCCGCTCTGTGCGGCACAGCCCTATCCCCTCGGCGCCGTACTTGCGGGCCAGCCGGGCGGCCTGGGGGGTGTCGGCGTTGGCCCGTATGCCCAGGCGCTTGCCCTCCCGGGCCCACTCCAGAACGGTCTTGAAGTTGGAGGTGATTCTGGGGCGCACGGTGGGGACGGTCCCGACGTACACGCTGCCGGTCGCCCCGTCTATGGTGATGTGCTCCCCGGAGCGCACCTGCGTGTCCCCCACGGAGCACACGCCGGCGGCCGTATCCATGTGCAGGGCCGAACATCCGACGATGCACGGCTTTCCCATGCCGCGGGCCACCACCGCCGCGTGGGACGTCTTTCCGCCCCTGCTGGTCAGTATCCCCTCGGCCGCGAAGAACGCCGGCACGTCCTCGGGCTTTGTCTCCTCCCGGACCAGTATTACCTGTTCGCCGGCCTCGCCCAGTCTGGTGGCTTCCTTGACGTCGAATATGGCCTTGCCCGAGGCGGCCCCCGGCGACGCGGCTATCCCCTTGCCCAGCAGCTCGTACTCCTTGGAGGCGCGCGAGTCCAGGCTGTGGTGGAGCAGCTGCTCCAGCATCTCGGCGGGTATGCGGGAGACGGCCCGCTGCCGGTCTATGAGGCCCTCGTTCACCATCTCCACGGACGTGCGGATCATTGCCGAGGCGTTCATCTTGGCGTTCCTGGTCTGCAGCATGTAGAACCTTCCCCGCTCCAGGGTGAACTCGATGTCCTGCGGCTCCTTGTAGTATTTCTCCAGGGTTTCGCACGTCTCCGCCAGCGTCTTGTACGCCTCGGGCAGCTGCCGCCGCATGCGCGATATGGGCTTGGGCGTCCGGGTGCCGGCCACCACGTCCTCGCCCTGCGCGTTTACCAGATAGTCCCCGAAGAGCCGCCGGGCTCCGTTGCCCGGGTCCCGGGTGAAGACCACCCCGGTGGCAGAATCTGCCCCCATGTTCCCAAAGACCATGGCCACCACGTTGACGGCTGTCCCGTCGGCTATGTCGGGGGTGATGCGGTTCTTCTCCCTGTATACCACGGCCCGCTCGCCCATCCAGCTGTCGAATACGGCCCGTATGGCCATCTCCAGCTGCTCGTCGGGGTCCTCGGGAAAGTCGCCGCCCGTATGCCGCCTGCACGCGTCTTTGTATTCGGCGACTACATGCCGCAGGGAGTCCTCGCTGAGCTCGGCGTCTCCGGAGACGCCCTGCCTCTCCTTGGCCTCGTCCAGGATGTGGTCGAATTCGGAGTCGTCCATCCCGAATACTACCTTGCCGAAGAGCTGCACGAACCGGCGGTACGAGTCCCAGGCGAACCGGGCGTCCCCGCTCTGTTCGGCCAGGCCATGAACGGTCTCGTCGTTCAGGCCCAGGTTCAGTATGGTGTCCATCATGCCGGGCATCGATATGGCCGCCCCGGACCGGACCGAGATCAGGAGCGGGTTTGTCTCTGACTTCCACTCCTTGCCGGCCGCCCGGGCCGTCTTGGCTATGTTGCGGCGCACCGCCTCCATGACGGTGTCCGGAAGGGTGTGCTCGTGGGCATAGTACTCCTTGCCGGCCGCCGTGGTTATGACGAAACCGGGGGGCACGGGCAGGCCCAGGGACGTCATGTCGCAGAGGCCGGCGCCCTTTCCGCCAAGCAGTTTACGATCCTGGCCGCTTCCCTCTTCAAAAGAGTATACGAATTTCATACGCAGAACGCAATTCCGCCGCACTATTAAAGCATCGGTAAAGCCGGCCGCATTGCCTCCGGCGTATTCGCGGCCCGGCCGGGAGTGGGCATGCTCCCCCCACTGCCGTGAGGCAGTGTGTGGGATAGATCTATTGGGGGGAACCGCACTTCCTGTGGGTGTCGGGCAACCGCCCTCTCGGGTGTTGGCCCGTGCTGCACCCGATTCTCCACATGTGTGGTGTGAACCGTTCGTGTGCAAAGCGTATAAGGAGGAATCGGGTGTGCGATGTATGGAATTGCTAGGACTACAAATGGAAAACGCTGGGCTGCAGGAAGGTAAGTACCTGCCCCAATATGCCCGACACGATCCATCGAATAGTACAGTACGTAGCGCTACATCCTATAATACGCCTTACGCCATGACGCAGCATACCGTCCATTCGTATCCTGAAGATGCAATAGCCCAGTACAGCCACGGCATGGAACACGCCAGACGCGGAGAGTATGAAGACGCGATAGCTAGTTACAATGCTGCTCTAAAGGTACATCCCAGATACAAGTACGCGCACAGGGCCAAGGGTGTGGCTCTTGTTAAGATGGACAGATACGAGGAGGCTATTCGCAGCTGTGATAATGCATTGGACATAGATGAGGAATACAGCGACGCGTACAAGACAAAAGGCAACGTCCTATACACTCTAGGCAGGTTTGAGGATGCCATAGAATGCTATGAATATGCGCTGGACATAGATGCAGATGATGCCAACACCCATTCCAACATGGGACTCGCGCTCGCTATGTTGGGTATGTATGAGAGGGCTGTACACAGTTGTGACATGGCGCTGGAAATTGATCCAAAACACTGGCACGCGTATGAAGTCAAGTCTAGCGCTCTATGGCGCCTCGCAGACTACGAGGGAGTCGTGGAGTGTCTTGACAGTGTGCTGGAAATAGATCCTGAGGATGTGTGTGCTCACATCAGCAAGGGGACAACTTTGATAAAACTAGGCAAGCACGAGGAAGCAATACACAGTTGTGACGCGGCGCTAGGAATTGATTCAAAGAGCCGCCGCGCGTATAAGGTTAAGTCCAGCGCGTTGTGGCGCCTCGCAGACTACGAGGGTGTCGTGGAGTGTCTTGACCATGTGCTGGAAATAGATCCTGAAGATGTCGGTGCACACATCAACAAGGCCACGGCGTTGATAGAACTGAATATGTATGAGGGCGCCTTGGCGAGTTGCGACACCGTGCTAGATATAGACCGAAGAAATGTACAGGCATATCTAAAGAAGTGTCTAGTTCTTGTAAACAAGGGCAGGTACCAAGATGCGATAGACACTTGCGATGCAGTTCTAGATATAGACAGTCAACTTCAGGACGCATACATGTGCAAGGGCTTTGCCATGCTAAAAGCAGGAGACCCCCATAGTGCTGTGGTGTGCTATGACGAGATGTTAAAGATAGACGGAAGCAATAAGAATGCGTATTTTGGTCGTGGCGCCGCACTTGCTGACTTGGGAGAATACAAGGATGCAATAGCAAGCTACGATGTCGCACTAAACCTGGATCCGAGATACGCAGACGTTCATCATAACCGAGGCGTGGCATTGATTGCCATGGGCCAATACGGCGAGGCCATTGATTGCTTTGATACGGCGCTATTGTTGCATTCGAAAACCACCTTTGACCATTTCGGCAATGGCATACGTATGGGCAGTATGGGTAGGCACAAGGAAGCACTGGCTTGTCACAACTCCGCACTGGCGCTGTCTTCAAAAATCGCGAGCGCGTACAACAGCAAGGGCTTGACTCTTCTGTATATGGGCCGTCACAGGGAATCCCTAACCTGCTTCAATATGGCGCTCGGTATAGACTCAAAATCCAAATCAGCGTATAGCAACAGAGGCATGGCGCTTAGCGCGTTGGGTAGGCATAATGCTGCCATACGTGACTATGACGTGGCCATAAGACTGGATTCAGAATTTGCGGCAGCGCATTACAACAAGGGCGCGGCGCTAGCAAGACTAGGCAGAAACGAGGCCGCTAAGGACTGCCTCGGTATAGCACTGAATATTAAACCGGACTACAAGTCCATGTACAGGGATCAGGCAGACAAGATGGCCGCCGCTGGAAACCACCAGGCCGCCATACTGTGCTACAACTCTATGCTGGAATTTGATCCGAATGATGCTGAATGCTATTGCCGCAAGGGCGAGGTTCTGGCGGCCTTGGGCAAGAACATGGCCGCCACGGACTGCTACGATACCGCGCTAAAGATTGATTCGGGGCTTGTGGGGGCGCTGCTGGGCAGGGCTAGGGCCATGCGCGCGCGGGGCATGTATGATGATGCCATAAGTGACTTTGACCGAATACTGGATATGGATCCGGCCAACGCCGACGCGTACCTTGGCAAGGGCCTTGCACTTGCAGATCAGGATGATTTTCTGCTTGCGCTGCGTAGCATTGGCAAGGCCCTAGATATAGCGCCCGGCCACAAGGACGCTCTATACAACAAGGGGACGATTTTGGAGCAGTCGGGCATCTATGATGAGGCATTAGAATGCTTTGACGCTGCACTCGATATAGACGACAATGACAAGTTTGTACATAATGGCCGGGGCAATGCGCTGGTTGGTCTGGGCCGCTACCGTGAGGCTGTAGCTTGCTATGACAAGGCGTTGTCGTTGGACCCGGAGTTTGTGCTAGCCCAGTGCAACCGAGACACTGCTCTGAATTTTGAAGGGTCAGATGCCTGACGAAATTCGGTAGACGTAAAAACATTTAGGCATGTCAACACCCGCTTAACCCGCATGGAAGTAGATCCACTAGACAACTTTGAGGAGCGTCTGCAAATATGCCAAGAGATGATCAAAAAATATGACCAAAAATCGTTGGAGCAGATCTTTGTCCGGTTTCTTCTGATGGATGTCTACGGCGCGTATGAAAAGACTATCCGCGATGCCATCAACCGACGGGCAGAAGATTCCAGCGATGGTGAATTTGTCCAATATCTGGGCAGATCCACGCGTGTGTTCGACCAACACGAGCAAAAATTTGTCAGACCGTTTAGTACCATCCGTACGTCCAGTTTTCTAGGGGCGTTAAAGACCGACAATACAAAACCGAATATGTCAATCCCGGGTGAGGTCAAGAAGGCGTACGCAGAATTGCGCCGAGCCCGAAACAACGTTGCTCATGGTGGTGAAACGCGCATCACTTTAGACAAATTATTACAAATGCACAAAAAAGCAAAACGCGCCCCTCAGACATTGGTTAAGGTACTCCAGTCCAGTTCTAATTAGACGCTCGTCACATCTAGCTAACTGGAACGTGCATCTTACTGTGAAGTAGCTTTCTGATTATGCAGGTTGTTGTGCGTATATGTGGATCTGGTTAGGGTAATGCGTCATTCGGCATCATGTGCACCATTGCATTCTGTGACTAATATCCGGTACTGGTATTATGCCGCGCTAATGTGATGTAGGGCCAGTGGCTGGCAGCACTTCCGCTATCATGACTGGCCATAATCACACGGCAGTTGGGGGTATCGCCTGCACAGCCCACTTTCACTCCGGGCGTGCCGCCCGTACGCACCACTGCGTACACACATCTGGTACAACCAACGCCAGGTACTGTCGTGGCAGACGCTAGGTGCCCGACTGCGCGCATTATTGTGCGAAACCAATACGCGCGCAGCAGCTGGCAACATGCGGCGTCACCCCAGCAGTATCACTCCGCGCTCCGTCATGTACGATATGGCAGCCAGAAACTCCCCGTCGGTTATCGCTCCCGAGCCGTACCACCCAATCAGGGGGACGAGCCAGGGCGGCAGGAAGGGGTCCCCCGCCACGCCATCTGAAATCAGGGAGCGGTCGGCCAGCAGCCTCAGGTTCTCCAGCATTATATCGTCGGGTGCAAGGCCGGCGGCCCACTGCGCCGCGTTCTCCTTCAGGTACGGCGGCACCATGGCCGGAAGGAGCGGCCCGTCCACGAATCCCCGCACCGTTATGACCGGCTGGGACTGTTTTGGTATGTCAAACGCTAAGTGCCACATGCCCATCTCGTCTATGCTCTGCAAAAACTCGACGGTCTCGCCGTCCAGATACACCTCAAAGGCCTCCTCCCGGGTCACCGGCGGGATCTCCAGATTGGCGAAGGTCTCAAACGGATAGCTGTCGGTCACCTGTATGGTCACCTCGGCGCCGTCCCCGCTGAACACCGGCCGGTACAGCCACGCCCCGGACTCGTACCGCAGGTCGTACGCCTGCCCTCCCCTGTCCGCCTTGATTGTATAGACCGTCTCGTCGGACGGCGCAAAGCAGCTGTAGTACACCACCATGCTTGATACGGCCGGATCCGGATGCATCGAGAACGCCACGGCCTGGCCGGGGGCCACCTCCCCCAAGGGCGCGGCGTTCCTGGCCACGTCCAGCGCCCCCTCGGCGCCGTGCGCCACCGCCCACACCGTGGGGTTCGTTATTGTATGGTATCCGGTGTTGGTCACGTATCCGGTGAGGTGGCCGTCCGGATGCACCACCAGCGTCTCGTCGTATACGACCTCAATGTCCGGCACGCTCCCCCCGTATACGGCCGGATACACGACCGGCTCCAGCAGGGTAGTGGTATGCAGATAGGTCCAATATTTTTTGGGCGGTACGACGCTGGACTAGTGTGAGAAAAATATTGGATGTTATCCCGTAGTACTAATGGTCACGTCGCCGGATATGTCGGGCATCTTGGCCTTGAAGGGGAGCTCCCCGCCGGGCGCTATCGCGTTGTGGTGTATGGTGTGGTACGTGATGCCGGAATCGTCCCGCACCGACAAGACGACCACCGGGGAGACGGCATGGCCGTATCCGTTCTTTACGTTCCCAATTATGGTGTATATTCCGTTGGCGTCCACGTACGACAGGAACTCTTGGGCCGGCACGCTCAGCTCGTTGGGCCCTGCCGCATCTTTATTGGCCGACCACTGCTCCGCATGGCTGGCGTCCGCGTACGCCGCGTGGTGCGCGGGGATTGCGGCTACGGCGACCAGCAGCGCGGCGGCAATCAGAACCGCGCCGCCCACGTCCAGTCGTCGCATTCAACGCGCGCCACACGCCCCACTGCAATTTATGTGGTATTTTGCCGCGTTGCGGATTGCACCGGATCCGGCGCCGCACTCAGGCTCCGCGGGCCGCACGTTTGGAGTGTACGGCGTGCCGCGCTCCCGCCAAACGTTAATTGAGAGCCGCGCCCCCGCAGGAATATTGGCCCCCGTACTGCGCGTCGAAAACCTGACAAAGACCTTCACCAACAGGAGAATCTTCGGCAAGTCCACCACCACCAGGGCGGTCGACGACGTCACCCTGGAACTGGAGGAGGGAAAGGTGCTGGTCATAGCCGGCGAGTCCGGATCCGGCAAGTCCACCATAGCGAAGCTGATACTGGGGGCCCTGAAGCCGGACTCCGGAAGCATATACCTGGACGGCTCCCGCATAACCGGCGACAAAAAGTCCCGCCGCCGGCTGCAGAGGAGCTGCCAGATGGTGCAGCAGGACCCCTACGACTCGGTGAACCCCCGCATGAAGGTCCGCAACATCGTGTCCGAAGCGCTGGAGATACACCACCTCGGAGACTCCCGCTCCAGGACGGAGCGGGTGGACCGGGCACTGCGCGACGTGAAGCTGGACCCCCGGGACGCGGCCGGCAAGTACCCGCACATGCTTTCCGGCGGCCAGAGGCAGAGGGTGGTGCTGGCCAGGGCCCTAGCGGTGGAGCCGCGCATCATAATAGCCGACGAGCCGGTCTCCATGCTGGACGTCTCTATACGCGCCGAGATGCTGGAGCTGATGAGGGACCTGCAGCAAAAGCGGGGAATATCCTTCGTCTACATAACGCACGACTTGGCCACGGCCCGGCACTTCGGCACCGAGATAGCCATACTGTACAGGGGCGCGGTGGTGGAGCGCGGCGACATAGACACCGTGTTGGACGGCCCCAAGCACCCCTACACGCGGGCGCTGCTGGGGGCCATATCCGAGCCGGATCCCGCCAACAGGTTCCGGCAGAGAGACGTGTCAGACTGGGAGGGTGCAGCCGGGGCGTAACGCCGCGGCGTCAGCGCGCGGCGGGCCGGGCGCGGCGGTCCCTGTACGACACCACCCGGGTGAGGCCGTTCTTGGGGTACACGCCGTATATGAGGCCGGCCCTCTGCACCACCGACTCCTTCAGCGACACCATAATGAACTGGTTGTCGCGGGCGCGCTCGTCGAGTATGTTGGCCAGCCGCTCGGAGTTGGGGGCGTCCAGGTGGGCGTCGACCTCGTCGAACAGGTAGAACGGGGACGGCTTGAGCTTTTGCAGCGCCAGCACGAACACGACCGCGGCCAGCGTCTTTTCGCCGCCGCTCACCGACGCCGAGGTCCTCTTGGCCTTGCCGGGGAACTGTATCATGTACCTGATGCCGGACGCGAACACGTCGTCCTCGTTCTCCAGCTCCAGCCAGGCGCTGCCGCCTGACATCCTGCCGAAGAGGGCCCGGATCTCGGTGTCCACCACGTCAAAGGCGTCCAGGTACGTCTGCCGCTTGTCCCGCTCCACGTCCTCTATGAACGCCACGATGCGGTTGCGCTCCTGCTCCAGCGAGTTCTTCCTCTCGGACATGGACCTGTACTCGGAGGTGACCCGGGCGTAGGTGGCCGGCGCGTTGGCGTTTAGGGGGGGCAGCGACTCCATCTCGCGGTTCAGGGCAGCTATGAACGGCGCCGGATCCGCGTCCAGCGGGAGGCCGGGGTCCGGCCGCGTCGGCAGCGAGTCGGTGATGCGGGACGCCGCGGCGCGGCAGTCGGCCAGGTCCCTGGCCAGCGAGTCGCGGCCGCGCTGCTCCCGCGACTTTTTGCCGACCAGCTTGGTCTCTTGGGCCCGCAGCCCGGACAGTATCTTGTCGCGCTCGCGCAGCCTGGCCACGGATCCACTGGACGTCTCTATCATCGTCTGCTGGGTCCGGCGCAGCTCCTTCAGGGCGCGCCGCGCCTCGTCGGCGGCCTCCCGAAGCCGCGGTATGGACGACTCGGTCTCGCGGCGCTCGCCCATCAGGGCCACTTGGTCGGATGCCAGCTTCGTGGCCCTCCTGAGCAGCCGCTCGCCGTTGGCGACGGCCCCGGACCACTCCGACTTGGCGCGGGCAAGCTCGTTGCCGACCCGGGTCTGCAGGCCCTCGAGCTCGCCCTTCTCGCGGTTCAGCCCCTCCAGGCTGCCGGCTATGCGGGCTGCCGTATCCTGCGGTATGCGCTCCCGCTCGGCGTCAATCAGCGAGCGGACCCGCCCCGTCAGGCCCTTTAGTATACGGCGCCGCCTTCTGGCGGCGGGAAGCTCCGCCTCGTACCCGCCCAGCCGGGAGCGCAACGCCTTTCTGGTGCGCTCCAGCGTCCCGCTGCGCGAGTCCGTGTCCGCCAGGGTTTGCTCGGCGGCGGCCAGCTTCTCGCGCAGCGAGGCCGACTCTTGCGAAGCGCCGTTCAGCTCCGACCTTGCGGCCTCCAGCCGGGCGGAGCGGCGGGAGCGCATCCTCTCCAACAGCCGGACGGATCTCTGCAGCCCGCCTATCTCGGCGGACATGGATATGATGCGGGTCAGGTCCGATATACGGGAGCCGCGGTCCATGGTGGCCGGACCGTCCGGTTCCACGCACAGGCCTCCCCGGGTCACCGCGCGGGCCCCCGCGGCGGCGCGGCGGCGCGCCTCCCGCTCCGTTCCGGCCAGTACGGTGTCGCCGAATATGAACTCGCGGAGCGGTTCGGCGCCCTCCTTGCACGATATATGCTCGGAAAGGCGGTCGGCCGCGCCGCTGCCGTCCGGCTGTGCGGCGTTCGGCCGTATGGAGTCGAGCGGTATGATGCGCAGCCGGGGCAGGCCCAGCGATATGGCCGCCTCGGATATGGCGGCCACCGCCTCCATGTCGTCCACCACCAGCGCCTTCAGCCAGTCGGATCCGGCGGCCATGACTGCCCGCTCCATCGGCTCCGGCCAGGAGAGCAGCTCGTACGCCAGCCCCCGGACGCCCAGGCCGGGGGCGTCGTTGCGCAGCCGGCCTATGGAGTAGTCCTCGTGCATCACTTTTCGCACGAGGCGCAGCTTGGAGTCGTACCGGGCGGCCGCCCGCCCGGCCCGCGATATGAGCTGATCCAACTCGCCCAGCTCCGACATGAGCAGGTCCCGCTCGCCGGCAAGCTTTGACATCCGCCTGCCGATGCGGCGCGCCCGGCCGGAGCGGCTCTTGATCCACGACCTCATGCGGGCGCGGTGCGCCGCCGACTCGGACAGCCCGCCGTCCAGCTCGGCCAGCCGGCGCCGGTCCGAACCGGCGCGCTCCGCGTCGCTACTCATTACGGTCTGCAGCTCCATCAGGCTGCGCTCGTGCGCCGCCAGGGTGTCGCCCAGCAACGTCAGCCGGCGCTCGGACACGGCGGTCTGCGTGGCCGCTTCCGACTGCCACTCCAGGACCTTCCGGCGCCTCTCGTTTATGCCGGCCAGCGCCCCGGCGACCCTTCCCGCCTGCACCCGGGCCTCGTCGGCGCGGGCGCGCAGAGCCGCGGCGCCGCGGCGGTTGTCGGCGCGCGCCGATATTATGCCCGCCAGCTCCGAGCGCACCTCGGCCAGCCTCCCGTCGGCGGCCAGCGCGCGCCCCTCTGCGGCCTTGAGGCCCGACTCGGCGTTCTGCGACGCCGTAAACGCCTCGGCTATCTTTCGGTCTATGCGGACGCGTTCGCTCTCGCGGGCGTCCGCTTCGGCCATGGCGTCCCGCTTTGCCGCTTCCGCCGACCCTATCTCCGAGCGCACCCCGGCCAACTCCGACGCGTACGCCTCCAGGGCGCGGTCCGCCTCGGACAGCCGGGACTCCATGTCGGCGTCCCGCCCCCGCAGTCTCTCCAGCTCCCGCAGGCGCCGTATAGTCTCGTACCGGTTCAGGTCCCGCTGCAGCACGTCCCGGCGTATCATGTGGTTGCGCTCCTCCTCCATCTCGCTGATGCGCTCCCGCACGTCGCCCATCTTGGCCAGAGCGACCTCCAGCCGCCCGTCGGCCTTCTCCAGCTGCCGTGTCGCCTGGGCCTTCTTCTCGTCAAAGTAGGACAGCCCCACCAGGTCCTCAATGGCCCGGCGCTTCTCGTCGGCGCTGAACTCGGATATGCGGGTGACGGTCCCCTGCTGGACGTGGTTGAGCCTCCCCAGCCCCGCGTTGGCCACCTCCAGCACGTTCAGGATGCGCCCCCTGGTGCTCTTCTTCTTGTTGATGTAGTACGAGCTCTCCCCGCTCTCGCCTATTATTCGGGTCACCTCCACCTTGTTGGTGTCCACCGGTATGGCCCGCTCCCGGTTGTCCAGATGCACGCTGACCCTGGCGACCCTAGTGCCCCGCCGGGAGCCGGCCACGTCGTTTATCACCGACTTTAGCGAGTCCACGCGGAGCACGGTGGGGCTCTTCTCGCCCAGCGCGAAGGCTATGGCGTCCAGTATGGTGGACTTGCCGGATCCGTTGGGTCCGGATATGGAGACCAGTCCCGGGACCAGCTTTACGGTGGTGTTGCGGAACCCGAACGACTTGAACCCGTATATCTCGACCTTCTCTATGTGCATTATACCCGTCCTGTGATGTACGGCCGGATATATGTGGCGCCCGGTCAGCTAGTTTTGCCGTTTCGGGGCAAACCGCGCTACAAGCGGGCGCGTCAGGACTCTTCCACGAACCGCTCGCAGGCCTCCCGGGCCTGCGGGTCGGACATCTGCTCCAGCGGGTGCTTCATCAAGTAGGCGCTGGCAGCCACCACCGGCCCGCCCTCGCCCCGGTCCAGGGCTATCTTGGCCAGCCGTATGGCATCTATCACTATCCCGGCGGAGTTTGCCTTGTCGTCAACGTCCAGCCGCACCTCCATGTTGTAGGGTATGTTGGCCCACTGCCGCCCCTCTATCCTCATGAACATCAGCTTGGTGTTCCCCAAAAACGGGATAAAGTCCGAGGGCCCCACGTAGATGTCGTCGTCGTCCAGCCGCACGTCCAGCTGGCTCTGCACGCTCTCGGTCTTGGATATCTTCTTGGACATGAGCCTCTCCTGCTCCTTCATGTTCAGAAAGTCGGTGTTGCCTCCCACGTTGATCTGGTACGTCTTGGTGATGCGGGTGCCCCGGTCGTTGCAGAGCCGCGCCAGGGTGCGGTGCACTATGGTGGCGCCCACCTGGCCCTTGATGTCGTCGCCTATGACCGGCAGGCCCTTCTCCCGGAACTTCTCGGCCCATTCGGGGTCTGACGCTATAAACGAGGGTATGCAGTTGACGAAGGCCGTGCCGGTGTCCAGGCACACCTGGGCCCAGAACTTGGTGGCCTCCTCGGAGCCCACCGGCAGGTACGAGACCAGTATCTGCGCGCCGGTCTCCCGTATCACGCGCGCTATCTCCTCGCGGAGCTGCTCGACGGTCTTTGTAGATTTTATCGGGTTGATGCGGTTCTGCACCCATATGCCCACCCCGTCCAGGGCGGGGCTCTCGTACACCATGGCGTCTGTTTTGGGCATCTGCTCGGCGGGTATCCAGTCCACCATGTTGGGGTAGGCGTATATCGCCTCGTTGACGGTGCGGCCCACCTTGTTCTCGCCCACGTCGAACCCGCACACGAAGTCAATGTCGTGTATGCCGTATCCGGCCAGCCGGTCGTGTATTATCCCCGTCACGGACTGCTCGGGGTTCCGGCGGTAGTACTCTATGCCTTGGATGAGCCCGGAGAAGCAGTTTCCTATGCCCACCAATCCAACGCGTATTCGTTCCGTCAACCGCACGGGGTGGCGCCGGGCCGTTTAATAGGTTTAAGGCATGGGCGAAAAGAGGCGCTCGTTCCGGCCGTTGGCCGTAAGGAGTGCCGGATTGGCCCTATCTGCCATGCGAAAATCATGTGGCTGTGGGCAGGGCGCCGCCTTTTTTGATGCTCCGTGCGTGCATTGAAGGTTGCCGCTGCAGTGGGCGCCGCGGATCGCATGGCGACATCCTGGCTGCGGCGACCCCGCGGCCGTTTCGTATGGCGTACCACAACCGCTGATGTCTTGGCATGTGTAAATGGACACGTTTGCCCCACGATGCAGTTTGGCTGTTGAGGCCCACGGCATGGTTTTCGTGCGGGGGACTGCGACGTGGTGGAGATATTTGCGTATGGTGATGTGGGGGTGTATGTGGGATGTTGCGGCAACACACACTGTTGTGCTTGCACCATGCCCGCATGCTGTAGCGCTATACTTGGTGTGTGATGCCTAATGCTTTCAGTGACTGATCAGCCCTGCGGCGCCTCCGGACGTATCATACAATAGGCATCGCCAAAACTTGCCGACAATTGCTCTGTGCCGCAACGGTAATCTGAGACGTGCGAGTGCTCTAAAACGGCTACTTATATAGGCCTAGGTGGTATAAACAGATATGGTTAGTAAAACGCGCGAGGTGGATAAAATCAAGTACGGCGCTGGCATGAAGCCGGGTGACCATACCAAAGACGGTGCATACATAGAATACATGAAGTGGGTGAAAGATAACACCTAAACATTTTATTCTTTTATATTTGGCACAACATATCTAGTAAAATGTTGTACATCTACTCTGTCTATGTAAGTAGACAGCCACTCTTGCATCATGTCCCACTCTTCATCATTAACCCAGGAGTACTCCACCGCCACCCCGATTTTTTCCGCCACGTCTGCCTGTATGACGTGTCGATGCGATGGGAAGGAAAAGACTAACTTCTCATACAACCTCTCTACCATTTCCTTGCTATAGCCGGCCATGGTTAGTACTAGATCAAGATATTCCCGCCCTGTGTATAGTTCTCTGGCATGCTCATCTACAACTACCGGATATATTGACTCCAACATGTGCATGTCCACACGTGACATCTCATGATCTTTTCTTTCAAGACGTCGCTCTAGGCTGGTTTTGGCGGCCAGTATTGATTTTGCAGAGACAAGCATTCCCTTGTAATAGATCTGGGGGTCCAAGGGGCCCAGCTGGCTCATCCTTCCCATGCGGACTCTGTTTCCTGTCAGGGCGATAAGCGTGCCCCCGCTAGCTGCGATGTGGGGCACAAACACGGTGATGTCGTCAAACTCCTTGCGGATTGCGACTGCGATCTTGAACGCCGATGATTGCAGGCCGCCCATCGTATTGACCAGAAGATACAACCTGCGTTTTCCTTTCGGCGCATTGTACTCATTCGTAATTCGAGCTAGCGCCTTGTTGACGCTGAACTCGTCAACCAGCGACACTCTTGTACTGGGATCTGTTGCGAGGTGCGAGCCAATGAACGCCAGCAGGACAGCTCCGCTCTTGTCGGCCAGGCGCTGTAGCCTGCCGTCATATTCCCGTTGCACGTTCAGCAGCCGCGACATGCCGTCTTCCGGTTCGCTCAAGTGGGGTGCGTACGATTATGCTTTTTATAAATATACTGTTTTATCGGTATTATATGGATTATATAGTATGGCCGTTCAGGGGGACCGGCGTGTCCCTGCACAATCTTCGTGATATGCCGCGGCCGGATTGCACGGGAGAATCCGTCCGGCGACCGACATGCCACGTTGAGTGGTGCTCCGGTTTTGAGACTGTAGCTGCGGCGCGCCGCCCGGATGCAGTTTATTAATGGGGGTTTGACGTAGCAAGCCATGGGACTGGTGGCCAAGGGAGTCGGATGCACCGTTACCGGATGCGACGGCAAGGGCGCCCGCTCCATAAACACCGCAAAGGTGCTGGGCGCCGGGCTGCAGGTCTCGGGCGGGGGCAAAAAGTCCGTCCTGTGCCGGCAGCACTACAAGGAGTACAAGAAGGAGACGAAGGCGGACCGGGACCTGGAGCGCGCCCGGTGGTCCTAGGGATTCTTCATGCAGTCCGCCCTCAGCGTATCGTAATATTCGCCAAGCCGGTCGTACAGGCGCTTTTGTGGCCGCGGCGCGTGGTTGCTTATGGCGTACAGCGCCAGCAGCGGAAACGCGATGGTCGCGTCCGTATATACGGTGACCATGCCCCGGCGGGCGTCCTGCACCTTGCCCCAGCTCTTCCCCTCCTGCAGGGTGGCGCCCGACAACCCCCCCGTGTCCGGGCGGGCGTCGGTCACCTGAACTATGTAGTCCTGGCCCCCGTCGTTTCGGCGCAGTATCTGGTCCAGCAGCGGGCCGGTCTGCTGGGCGGAGTTCTTGGGCACCCCGCCGCCCAGCTCCAGTATGCCGGACTTGTCGGAGTTGTACACGATGGCGGCCTGCTCCAGTATCTCCCGGACCAGGTCCAGAGAGTAGACCCGGCCTTTCATGCGCCCTATGGCCAGGTTCAGGGCCAGCGACGAGTCCTTCAGTGTGGATACGTACACCGGGATGCCGTGCCGGTACGCGCTGCTCACGAAGCTCAGCTCCGGGTGCGGGGCGTTCTCCTGGCTCATGCGGCCCATGCGGTGGCAGAACTCGGCGGTTGTAAAGGGCGATTCCAGGGCGTCCTCGAAGTACTTTTGCACCACCTGGTCCTGCGCCTCCAGGGTGTCGTAGAACCTCACGTAGACGTCGCGGATGCGGACTATCTCCTTGTTGAACAGTATGTTGTCGTCCGCGTCGGCCGACCCCTGCCGGACCGGCAGGCCCCACGCGAAGTGGTCCTCGTGGTAGACGTTGGCGCCCGTCGTTATCACCCAGTCCACGAACCCCCTCTCCATAAGGGCGCGGACCGCTCCACCCAGCCCCACCGGCGAGAGGGCGCCGGATATAGTGAGGCAGATGGTGGCGCCGCTGCGGATCATCTCCAGGTATACCTTGGCCGCCTCGCCCAGGCTCCTGGCGTTGTATCCGGACGCGGCGTACGCGTCCACCAGGTCTGATACGGTCATGTCAGCATCCAGCCTCATGTGGGGTATCGCATTGCCGTCAAAGCCGTGGGGGTCCACGGCACGCGTGGCGCGGGCGTTTTCTATAAACCATGCCGGGCGGAGCCGGTTTTCACACGCGGAAAATCGCAAAACAGTATATGGACGCCCCCCCACGCACAACCCATGGCGCATAGGGTGGCGGTGCTGGACCAGGACCTCTGCCAGCCGCGGAAGTGCGGCCTTGAGTGCATAAAGTACTGCCCGGTCAACAAGTCGGGCGCGGACTGCATAACTCTGGACGAGGATGCCGGCAAGGCCCGCATAGACGAGGACATATGCAACGGGTGCGGCATATGCGTGAAGGTATGCCCCTTTGAGGCCATCACAATAGTAAACCTGGCGTCGGAGCTGAAGACCGACCGCATCCACCAGTACGGGCCCAACTCGTTCCGCCTGTACAGGCTGCCGGCCCCCCGTAAGGGGGAGGTGGTCGGGCTTCTGGGGCGCAACGGCATGGGCAAGAGCACGGTGGTGAACATACTCTCGGGGGGGATGGTGCCCAACCTGGGCGACTACGAGGCCGGCCCCGACTGGGACATGGTCCTGAAGCACTTTGCGGGGACCGAGATGAAGCGGCACTTTGAGGATATACGCGACGGCCGCATCCGCTCGTCCATCAAGCCGCAGCAGGTGCACAGGGTGGCCGCCGCCTTTGAGGGAACCGGCGGGGACCTGCTGGACCGCTTCGACGAGCGGGGCGTGATGCCGCACCTGGTCAGGGAGCTGGACCTGGCCGCCGCCTCCGAGCGGCGGCTGGACAAGCTCAGCGGCGGGGAGCTGCAGCGGCTGTCCATAGCCGCGGCGGCCGGCCGAGACGCGGACTTTTACTTCTTCGACGAGCCGTCCTCGTACAACGACGTGTTCCAGAGGGCCGGGGTGGCCCGGGTGATACAGGGCCTGGCCGAGGCGGGCCGGAGCGTGATGGTCGTCGAGCACGACCTTACGTTGTTGGACATGCTGAGCGACTACATCGAGGTGCTGTACGGGGAGCCGGCCGCCTACGGAATCGTCTCGGGCATACTCTCCACGAAGGTGGGCATCAACGTCTTTCTGGACGGGTACCTTCCGCAGGAGAACGTCCGGTTCCGAGACAGGGGGTTCACGTTCACGGCCTCGGCCTCCGACGACGACTTTACCCACGGCAATACGTTGGCCGAGTACCCGGCCCTCTCAAAGTCGTACGGCTCGTTCTCGCTGGATGTGGAGGCCGGCTCGGTGAGCCAGGGCGAGGTGCTGGGCATAATGGGGGCCAACGCGGTGGGCAAGACCACGTTCCTCAAGATGCTGGCGGGGGTGGAAGAGCCCGACTCCGGGGCGGTGGCCGCGGACGTGCGGATATCATACAAGCCGCAGTACCTGCAGGGCGATTCAGACGCGGAGGTAGCCGACGTGTTGAGCCGGGCGGCCGGCGGCCAGATAACCGGCAGCGAGGGCGAATCCCGGATAGCCATCCCACTCCGGCTGCCCAAGATGTACACCAAGCCGGTGCGGCACCTCTCCGGGGGGGAGCTGCAGAAGGTGGCCGTGGCAGCGGCGCTGCTCAGGGACGCGGACCTGTACTGCCTGGACGAGCCGTCAGCGTTCCTGGACGTCGAGGACCGCATAGCCGTGGCCAAGTTCGTGCAAAAGTTCGTCCGCTCGTTCGGCAAGTCCGCCGTAATAATAGACCACGACCTGCAGCTGATGGATCTGGTGTCCGACCGCATGGCCATATTCGAGGGCGAGCCGGGCAGGGCCGGCCGGGCCACCGCCCCGCTGTCAAAGCCCGAGGCGATGAACCGCTTCCTGAGGTCGCTGGACATCTCCTTTCGCAGGGACGAGAAGAGCAGGCGGCCCCGCGTCAACAAGGCCGGAAGCCGGCTGGACAAGGCGCAGAAGGACCGGGGGCGGTTCTACTATTCCAAATGACCCGCTTTTTGCGGCGCGCCCTGAAGGGCGTGCTGGACGACGACGAGATGCCCGACGTGGTCTCGGCGTTCGACCAGATGGGCGACATCGCAGTCATACGGATACCCCCGGAGCTGTACGGCCGCCGCGGCGCCATCGGCGAGGCGCTGCTCTCCAACGTGAAGGTGGTGCGGGCCGTCTTCTGCCAGGCCTCCGACGTCTCCGGGGAGTACCGCACCCGCCGGCTGGAGCGCATAGCCGGGGAGGGGGGCACGCTCACCACGTACAGGGAGAACGGCTGCCAGTTCGAGGTAGACGCGGAGCGGGTGTTCTTTACTCCGCGCCTCTCCACCGAGAGGGCCCGGGTGGCGGCGCTGGTGCGGCCGGGCGAGACGGTGCTGAACATGTTCGGGGGCGCCGGGCCGTATTCGATACAGGCCGCCCGGCGCGTGGCGTGCACCGTATACAGCTTGGATACGAATCCGGAGGCCACCAGGTTGTGCGCCCGCAACGCCGCGCTCAACAAGCTGGCCGGCTCGGTGGTGGCCATAACCGGCGACGCCATGGACGCCTGCGACATGATGCCCGCAGAATGCGACCGTACCATAATGCCCCTGCCGGAGAGGTCCTCGGAGTTTGCCGCAGCGGCGGTCCGCGCAACCCGGGACGGCGGCATGATACACTACTACTCCCACATCCACGCCGACCACAAGCGGGACGCGCCCGCCCTGGCCGCGCGGGGGGCTGCCGGGGCCATTCCGTGCGATATCGAGGTGTTGTATTCCAGGATGGTCCGGGCCGTGGGGCCGCGGTACTACCAGACCGTGTCTGACGTGCGCATATCCAAATGAGTGCATTCACGCGTCGGTTATCGACGCCGAAGAGCGCCGGGTGGTGGCCATCGTGTACCCTATCCACGCTATCACGCCCAGCACGGCGCCGACGATCATCAGCATGGAGAGCTGCATGACTATGGGACTCCACTCCGAGAGCATCAAAAGGTACGCGTATGCGAAGAAGCCGCCGATGCACAGGACGAATATCATAATTCCGGCGGCCTTGCGCCCGTCCATTTGCATCATTTGGCTGAGGCGTATTTAAC
Source organism: Nitrosopumilaceae archaeon (assembly GCA_963665475.2). GTDB lineage: Archaea > Thermoproteota > Nitrososphaeria > Nitrososphaerales > Nitrosopumilaceae > VYCS01. The sequence continues at coordinate 418,759 of CAXXXK010000002.1, forward strand.
CGCTTGTAGATTTCAAGATTGTACCAGATACTTGTCATACATGCGGAGGTACCTTCTCATGAACCACTGCACGAACGGCCACTCGACATCCTTTGTCTGGGATCTCTCCAGAGCTTTGTAATACGACATTCTGTCTCCATACTCTACGTCCATCATCGGATAGCCCGACCCGTACAGCACGTGGTTCATCATGAGCCTGGACACCCTGCCGTTCCCGTCGCCGAACGGGTGTATCGTGACAAACTTCAGGTGCACCAGCGCCGCAAGTTCCACGGGGTTTGTGACGTTCCGGTTGGCTTCGTACCACCCAAAGAACGCGCGGACCAACGTGTCCACCGCATTATGTGGCGGCGGCAGGAACTTGCTCTGGCCGACCCTGACGTCATAATCCCGGATCTTTCCGGCGATCTCCTTTTTGGTGCTCTCAAACAGCATTCTGTGCCATTCTACAACCAGATCCATTGACATGCCTCCTTCCCTTATCGCATCAAGAAAGACTTTCTTGTGCGCGATCGCCTCCAACACGTCGGCAACAGGCCTTCTCACCGGCGTAATACCGTCATCCAGAAGGAGTGCGGTGTCCTTCAGGGTCAGTGTGGAGCCCTCTATTCTTTGGGTATTGTACGTGAACTTCACAGCGAATATGTTCAGATGCTTCTCCAGGATTGGCTGCGGCATCACGCCGCATTCGCTCTCAAAGCCGTCGCGTATGCTCCTCAACCTAGGCTCCCATTCTTTGCGCAGCACTTTCATCATGAACTTGTCTTTTCTCTCCTCCACGTCCGGGGGTATGCTCTTTCCCAGGTACTCCTCGTACTGCCGCCTGATGCCCCCTTTTGCATCGTGGTACAAGTAGTAGTAGACCTTGCCCGACCTTTTCCTTCTCGCGACGCTCGGCATGCGCATGTTTGCCCAGGAAATAATTTAAATTTTTATAAAAATCTAAAAAATTCCTTGATAAGAATACGCTTTGCAGTGACATGCAGTGAATCCGGAGGCGCCCCGGACTTCGTTAAGATTTGACTCCGTGGCTTGGCAACGTGTGTTCGTGATGCACATCTGTACGTTCTGTGCCGGGTGGCCGCGGCAACAATATCTGCATGCGCCAAAAACCCAGGCGCGGCAATATTCTCCAATAGACGGTGCCGACAATAGCGGATTCGTTGCCGTTTGGTCCATGTTCCATACAATGCGGCATTCCGGCCCGGTCAGACCGCCGACGACTTTAGCTTGTACGGCGGCCACGTCGTATATATCTCCAGTATTTCGTCCATGTCGGATTTGGGGAGCGCCTTGCCGTCGGACATGTTTGCGAACGACTCTATCTCTCCTGTGTCCACCACCGTGGGCAGCACGGAGCCCACCGCCCCCTTGGAGAGGATGAACTTGATGGCCAGCTCCGGTATGCCCAGGCCGTTCCTCTCGGCTATGTGGCGCAGCTGCTCGACCTTGTCCAGGGCCTCGGCGCGCCACTTGGCCTTGCGGTCCCGGCGGTGGTCGTTCTTGGCTATTACGGTGTCCGCGGTTATCTTGCCGGTCAGTATGCCCGAGGCGTCCGGCACCCGCACCAGCACGGCCACGTCCTTCTCGGCGGCGGCCTCCATGAGCTCGTTGCCGGGGGTCTGCTCCAGTATGTTGTACACGGTCTGCACGGCGGTGACCCCCTTCCTGTCCATGGCCTCCAGCCCCTCGTCCAGCCAGCCTATGGCCGGGCCCAGGGCCACCTGCAGGGCCCCCACCTTCCCCTCGTCCATGAGCCCGCCCAGAAACCCGAAGGACTCGTCGTCGCGTATGTGCGGCATCTTGGGGTTGTGCAGGCCGTACACGTCCACCCGGTCGGTGCCCAGCCTCTCCAGGGACATCTCCAGCGCCCTGCGGGTGAACCGGGGGTCAAAATATTGCGGAAGCTCGGCGTGGCCCACCTGCTTGGCGCTCATGTAGTCGTACCCGTATTTGGTGGATATCACGATGTCGTCCCGCACGTCGCCCAGCGCCTTTCCGATGAGCCTCTCGCTCTTGCCCTTTCCGTACATGTCGGCCGTCTCAAACAGGTTTATCCCCAGGTCGTGGGCCCTTCGGAGCATCGCCACGGCCTCCTCCTCGGATATCTTCTTGCCCCACCAGTCCAGCGCTATGGTCCAGGCGCCGAAGCCTATCTCGGAGACCTTTATGCCGCTCTTGCCCAGCCGGCGGTACCTCATCGCACCGCCCTCCCGAAACTTTCCGCCATTTCATTGGCCCGGGCGTCGTCCACGACGGCCCTGCCGCCGCTCATCTCCCGGTCCATCTCCAGCCAGGACCGACACCCGGAGTACTCGTCTAGTATGGGTATCTCTGCAGGCGGCGCCCGAAACACCCTCAGCAGTACCGCCTTGATGGGCCTCTCCGGCTCCCACCCGCGCCTGGACTCCACGTACTCGCGGCTCCATATGTGGAACGGCTCCAGCTTCAGCACCGCTTCTTCGGAGTCCAGGTCCGCCTCGTCGATCACCTCCGCGTACGAGGTAATGACGTTGGCGCCCTCCACCGGCCGTTCCCTGTCCAGGTGGCGCCTGAACGGCTCCCGGACGTTCTCGGGCGCCTGGTGCTCCCAGGTGGGGTACAGCCAGAACCGCCTGGACTCTATGCGGAACCCCGAGGCTATCTCCAGTATGCCGCCCTTCCGCAGCAGGACGCACTGCTCGCCGGACTCCAGCGCCCCCACCACCGAGGACCACTCTTTCAGCATGTGCGCCATCATCCCAGGTTGGCGATCAGGGGAATAATATCCCTTTTCACGCAGACCATCATAGGGGTGTCCGACTTTACGTACCGGGACACCTGGGTGGCCCGCAGCTCCATTATCAAGTCCTGAAAGTCGCCCAGGTCGTCGGTCTCAAACGCCAGCATAAAGTCGTGGTCGTCCAGCCCGAACGAGTACGTCGTGTTGAGCGTTATGCCCGGGTGCCGGCGGCTGACGGCTATGTGCTCGTCCATCATGGCCTGCCTGTCCGCCTCGGGCAGCAGGTACCACTCCCGGGTCTTTGTGAACGGGTACACGATCGCGTACTCCTTTGGTTCGGCGTCGGTCAGAAACGAGGGCAGCTTGCCCCCGTCGGAGTAGACCGACGGCCGGGTGCGGGATATGTAGTTGCGCGCCACCGACACGTACTTGCCAAAGACCGTGGTGTGCAGGCGCGCCGTCAACTTCTGGATGTCGCGTATCTCGGTGGATCCGGCCCATATCATAAAGTCGGACTCGGCGCGGAGCCCCAGCGTCGAGTATATCCTGAAGCGCACCCCGGTCCGTTCCAGCACCTGCTTTACCTCGCCGGCAGACTCGGACTTTCCCATGTCCATCATCCACCTCCACTTGGGGTCTACCTTGTAGAACGCGTGCCCGAAGTAGTATGGTTGGTCTGCCACGCCGACGAACCCACGCGCTCCTATATTAACCGAAAGAGCTACGTCTCCGGAAGTAGACGCACCGGCGGGTGCCGGGACGGCCGCCTTTTGAGGGCTGTGGCCGCAACGGGCCTCCCGCACTATGTCGCAGCGGGGGCACGTCACGGCATGATGCCATGCGCTACGCGATCATAAAACGGCAACCGCAGGCGTACCCGCGCACCTCAAACAAGAAAAATTCCCAAACCCAAACTAGTTGGATTTTCGGGCGGTGATCGCCAGCCAGTATACCAAGCCGGGCGCCAGACCGACTATCAGGGGTATCCAAACGGGCCATCCGTCTATTACGTCTGCCATGGGCTGATTGGAGGGCAGTTTGTATTTAAGTTTACCCTGGCCGCTTGCGTGGATCCCCCGCTGATGCACGCGCGGCGCCGTTTGCCGTCGGCATTCGCCACATGAAAGCCCGCCGAGCCGGATCCGCCCCCCGCCGCAGAGATCCATGCCGGGGCTGCGCATTTGCCGCAGCCGCTTGGGATCTCTTAAAATATAAGGAACCGATATACACTACAATTATGCCACTGAAACGCGCAAGCAGGGGACGAACCAAAGGCGGAAAGGGATCCTCCGGAGTGGTGCAATGCACCAACTGCGGCCAGACCGTGCCAAAGGACAAGGCCAAGAAAGTCACCTCCAGGCTGAACCTGGTGGAGCACTCCTTGGCCAAGGAGCTCCGGGCCCGGGGGGCGTACATAGCGGCGCCCACCGTACTCAAATGGTATTGCATATCGTGCGCCATCCACTTCAAGATCCTCAAGATACGTCCGGCAAACAACCGCCGCAAGCGCGGCCGTCTCCGGTAGGTACAACCCCGCTTTATAATCCGCCCCGTTACGTCTCGCCCAGCCGCGCGTATACGCGCCACATGCGCTGCGCCACCGTTACGGCCGATATCACTATGACGGCCAGCACCGCCCAGTACATCATGCCGGGTATCATTCCGATTACAGCTATTATGAGCAGCCGCTCGGCCCTCTCGCCTATGCCCAGCCCCTGGACCTGCACGTTCAGAGCGTCGGCCTTGGCGCGGGCATAGCTCACCAAGAGCGATATTCCTATACCCAGCAGGGCCAGCTCGCCGGGAACCAGCTCCCCTACGGCCAGGCCGGCAAAGACGGCTACTTCGGCTATCTTGTCGAACATCGAGTCCAGAAAGGCCCCTCTCTTGGACGACTTGCCGGTGACTCGGGCCACCTGGCCGTCCACCATGTCGAAGAAGCCGGACGCCAGCAGGAGAACCCCGCCCAGCACGAACGAATACTCCGCGCCTATGCCGTATCCGGCCGCAGCGGCAAAGGCCACCGCCAGGCCCACGCCGGTCCAGGCCGTGGCCGAGAGGCCGGTAGCCGCAAAGGCCCGCCCCATGCGCTCCAGCCCCGGGGCCAGCCTGCCTCGTAGGCGGTTCAGCACCATGGCGTCATCCCGCCGCGGACATGGCCACCATCTCCGAGAGCAGCTTGGCGGCCATCGCCCCGCCGGCCCCGTTGTCAAAAGGCGGGTTCAGCTCCACTATGTCTGCGCACGCCACCGCGTGTCCGGAGAGCGCCCGCACGGTATCCAGCAGCTCCCTTGAAGTGATGCCGCCCGCCTCCGGGTTGCCCACGCCCGGGCAGAATGCGGGGTCCAGCACGTCCATGTCTATGCTGACGTACAGCGATTCGTACCCGGCGGCGAACTCGGACAACATGGCGGGACCGTCCCCGTCCCGCATCGCCTCCTCGGATATAGTACGTATGCCACTCTCCTTTAGGTACGCCATCTCTTCGGCGGCGCACGCCCGCGCCCCCATGTGGAGTACGTCCCCGCCGCCCCGCTCCTCGACTATCCTCCTCAGGAAAGAGGCGTGGCTCAGCCGCGCCCCGGCGTACGAGTCCCGCAGGTCGTAGTGCGCGTCCAGCACCACCAGGCCCGTACCGGGGGGGAGCGCCATGTACGAGCCCAGCGTTACGAGATGCTCGCCGCCCAGCACTACGCACACGCGGCCGGGCCGCACCAGCTCGCCGACCACTAGGCGTACCATGCGTATCATCTGGGCGGCGTCGACGGTCTGCGCCAGGTTGCCGGCGTCGTGTATGGAGGCGTCCTCCAGATCCACGCCGAACCGGGGGTGGAACAGCTCAATGTTTCCGTACATGCCGCGGATGTAGTCGGGGGCAAACCGGCACCCGGGCCGGTACGAGTGGGTGGAGTCAAACGGCACGCCCAGCATGCTTGCGCGGGGCTCGCCCTCGCCGGAGACGTCCAGGGGCGGGCTGGCGTACAACCGGGTGTGGCTCATACCATGATCTGCGGCCTGGTGGAGAGCAGGCGCGGCTGGTTCGGCATGGCGTAGGGCATTTCCCCGGTCTCCTGCCGTATGCTGGATATGAGCGCGTCCAGCGTGGTGGTGAGCAGGCCGCCGCGCCGCCGGTCACGAATGGTTATCTGGGCATCCGGCCCCGCCGAGGCCTCCCTCTCCCCGACCACTATGGTGTAGGGTATCCACTCTTTTTCGGCCTCCCGCACCCTCTTGCCGGTGCTCTCGCCGCGCTCGTCTATGTCCGCCCGCACCCTGCTATCTGACAGCGTGTCGGCCATATCGGAGGCGTACCCGATGTGGTCGTCGCTGACCGGTATTATCCGAACCTGGGTGGGGGCAAGCCACAGCGGGAGGAACGGCTTGCGTCCTTGTCTGGAATCCCGGGCGGCTCCCTCAAGCAGGGCGTATATCACCCTCTCCACGGCCCCGCTGGGCGAGTTGTGCAGTATGATGGGGTTTTGGGGGCGGTTGGAGCTGTCCACGAACTCGATGCCGTACCGGTCGCCGTTCTCCACGTCTATCTGGTCGGTGGACAGCGCCGTGGCCCTGCCGCTGTCGTCTATGTGGTTGAACTCCCACTTCAGCGTGAAATAGAAGAAGCGCTCTGCCCACACCTCCACCAGCGCCGGCTTGCCGTGCTTGGCCACCAGGCCAGTAACGGCCTCGCGGTTCTCCTCGTAAAAGTCTCGGGTGAACCTGATGGCCATCTCGTAGTCCTGGTCGGGTATGCCAAGGTCCTGCAGCACGCTTTTGGAGAGGTCAAAACGCTTCCGCGCCTCTGCCACGGCCTGCCCCATGTCGGCGCAGAACGCGTGGCAGTCGGGCATCGTAAAGGCGCGCAGGCGGCGCAGTCCCACCACCTCCCCGGACTGCTCCCTGCGGAAGCTGTACCTGGCCATCTCGTACAGGCGGTAGGGCAGGTTCTTGTACGACATCTGAAAGTCGCTGGCTATCAAAAACTGCCCAAAACACGCAGCAAACCTCAGGAAGAGCTGCTTTCCTTCCGCGTCTACGGTGTACTGGCGGGCCGGGAACCTGTTGAAGTACTTTATCATGCTGGGGTGGTCTGAGTCGTACATGACCGGCGTCTCCACCTCGAACCCGCCGTACTCGCGGACGCGCTCTGTGACGTACCGCTCTATGAGGGATTTGATGAGCCGGCCGTTGGGGTAGAACCTCATGTTGCCCCGGTCCGAAGCCGGCTCGTAGTCGGCTATGGCCAGACGCTTCATCAGCCCCACGTGCGGGGGCGGCTTGTCCACTTTGCGCTTCTTGGCCGCCTCGTACCGGGCCAGCACCTTCAGGCCATTTCGCCCGGCAAAGTCAAACTCGGACACCGGCGTCATGGAGCCGTCGGGCATCATTATGTGCCATTCGGATTTCATGGTGGACTCCGCCCGCACCGCCTCGGACTCGGCCCGCACCGCCCCGGACTCGTCCTGGCTGCCGCCCTTGATTATCTTGAGGCCCTCGGCCAGCGGGTGGCCCTTTACCTTTACCGAATATGATTTTGTCCAGCCAAAGGCGGAGCGGTGCGACTCCACGTCCGCGGCATACTCGGACATCTTCTCCATCACCTCCAGGGCTGTGCGCGCCGGGGCAAGGTCCGAGCTGAGGTGGGCGTAGGGGTACAACAGCAGCCGCGGGCAGCCCAGCCGCTCCATGACCGCCTTTACCTGTATCACGGCCTGGGACGCCACGGCGGCATCGTCGCCCTTCTCGACGGCCACGAACGCCACCAACACGTCCTCCAGCCGCACCGGTTTTGGGTCTATGTCCTCGGCGGCGGGTATCTCCTTCTTGGTTGGGGTGTACTCGACGTGGTCGCAGTGCAGGTGTAGTATGCGCATATGGCGGAACGGCCCGCCAATTCAATTAAACCTTACCCGCTCGATCCAGCGCCGCGTCCAGGGATATGCCCGCCCGGAGCACCAGGCTGGCGGGGCCCGGGCCGGACCTGATGAACTCTGCGGCGTCCTCCAGCGGCGTCCGGCCCCGGTACCCCTCGTCGTACACGGTCTCGATCGTGTGCCCGTCTATCTCGGCGTACGCGGTTATGGTGCAGTAGGACCCCGCCCGCCGCCGCTCCGAGTACAGGCGCAGCTCTAGGCGCGACACGATCCGGCCGGATACCGCATAGGGGCGGTCCAGTATCACCTCCGTGCCGTCGGGATCCCGCCCGGCCAGGTCGGAATTGGGCAGGTCTGCCACGTGCATCACGTGTGGTGCCGCGCGGTCCCATATAGCGTGTCGGGACGGCCCATCCGCGCCGGGATCCTGAATACGCGCGCAAATTATCTGCTACTCTGTGGCGATTTGGATGTACTCGCCGGGGTTGCGCCCCCTGCCTGCGGGCAGGCCGGTTATGCCGCCGTTGAGGCTTTGCGTGCTTATGCCGCTCTCCGCCATGACCTTGGACGCCATGAGCGACGTGTTGCCGGACATGCACACCAGCAGCGACTTGCCCTGCATCTTGTCGCGCATCTCGTCGGGCACCTGCCGGGTCATCAGCATCCTGTTCACGGTGCTGGCCTTCGTAACGGATATCTTGGACTTGTCGACGCCCAGCGACTCGGCCAGCATCTCCAGGCCGGTCTCCTGCGGCGCGTATTGGGGGTGCACCCACACTATGCGGTCGTATCCGTCGGCAACCGAGGCGGCGTTCTCCAGGGATATCTGCGGGTCCGCCGCGTCGGCCGCCTCCATGTTCTTGCGGTACTTTTCAATGCCGTCGGCCACCATGACCACGAACTTGCCTCCCCCGTTCCGGACGGCCATCTGCATCGCCGCGTACAGGGCCAAGGCGCTGCTCTCGCCCATGTCGTGCCCCTTCTCAACCAAGAACTTCAGCAGGCGTCTGGCCTTGCCGTAGTCTGACTCGTATTCGCCGGCGTACTCGTCTGGCCTGTACAGCCCCAGCCCGTCGGCCTTGTCCCTGGTACGGATGCCGGCCACGTCCTGGCCGGCGGGGGGAAATATCACGTGGACCGACTTTTTCTGGTACTTTTGGCTCATGTACCTGGCTATGCCCCCCGACGTCCCGCCAGTGCCAAACGTGCACAGCACGTCGTAGTCGGCCAGCGACTGGTCCAACTCGCCCAGCTGCTGGTCCATCTCCGGGGCGGTTATGGTGCGGTGCGCCTCTATGTTCATCTCGTTGTCGTACTGTTCGGGGCAGAACATGCCGTATATGCGCCCCAGCAGCTTCGCCAGGTTTATGACGTCCTGATCCACCAAGAGGCTCTCTATCTGGTCGTACGACTCGTCAAAGACGGCCGGATCAAGGCCAAGCTTGGATATTTGGAGGCGGAGGTTTGACGCGACGGCCTTTGCCGCCAGCGCGTCGGCGCTCCCCTCCATCCCCGGGGCGGGGCAGATGTCCATGTCTAGGTCTATGGTGCGGACGTTCTCGTGGCTGAGCTCGTCAAAGACGCCCTCCTGCAGCTTCCGGGACACCAGCGATATGACCGTCAGCCCCATCTTGGAGACGCTGCCCAAGGCTATGCCGAAGTTTCCCGAGGTGGCCTCTATGACGGTCTGGCCCGCCCGGAGGTTCCCCGAGCGGATGGCCTCGCGAATTATGTACGCCGCGGGCCTGGCCTTTATAGATCCGGTGGGAAGCTCGGTGTCGAACTTGCCCCATACGGTCAGGTTGTCCGGAAGTTCGGCGTTGTACGCCTGCCTCGCGCACTCCCTAATGTCGTCGGTCAGGTCAACCAGCGGCGTGGCGTTGGCGATCTTGGTTTGGCCCTGCGCGTCTTCGGGGTGGGGCATGCGGCTCCACATCTCCTGCTCAAACTTCTCCAACAGATCCAAATCCGCTTCCACGCACATACGCCCCCGACTGCTAATAAAATACCTATCGCTTCGGCTCCCCGGGCGTGGAACGCGCCGCCATGCCGTGGTCCGTCCCGATGACTGCTTGCCGCCTTGAATACCCGGCATGCGGCGTACGCGTGCCGCGTGTAGACTACACGGCGCCGAATCTCCGCCGTTTCGGGACCGGCGCACGGCTTGCGGTCCTTGCAGCGCGTTAGGACATGCGGCACGGGCGCCCGCCGTCGGCCTTTCACGGGCGTGGCCAGGCCGTCTCCGTGCGGCGCACGCCGGTATGGCGCGCGTGGCCCGTCGCGCCTGGTTGCGGCACCGAGATGCGTCGTGCCGCGTATGCGCGACCGGCTGACGGGGGTGCGCTGCGGCGACCGGCGCTTTGCATAACGCGGCGCTGGCGCGGCGCGCGCGGGTAGGGCGTTTGAATTGCGCGTTGCCAAGCGAGGTACGTGGTACTATTTCCAGGGCAGTAGCGTGTGCGCCCCGTAGTATGAGATTGCAGTCGTGACAACCATGGCAACCCACCACCATCTCATGGCGTAGCCGGGGCGGGCGTGGATAATAAACCTACGGCCCGCGGGTTTTTCCTGTAGTATTGAGCGTATTGAGTCGCTTCTCACCAGCATCAATGCATAGCTGGACAGCATAAACATCCAATTGCAGGCGGTGACTGCCAGAATGGGAGACACTTCTGAACTGGAATACTATGACGACTGCCCCCGGGTCCGCGCAATCTTGGACATGTACGGAGCCGGGTCGCTCAACGCCACCGAGGTGCTGGGCCAGTCTGGCTTCCCCATACGGCGGCTACTACGACGACGATTACTACAGTGGCGGTTACCGTGGTGACAATGGCAATTATGGCGATGACGACGGCTAGTAAATTCCGCTGCGACTAAGCGCACCTGCCCGCACGATTTAGGCATACTCTGGTGGCAGGGGGGATTGTGAACTGTGGCGGATACAGAGGCCTGTCCACGAGCCCATTACGATGTGGAGGAGGATCCCGCTCGTTAGGGTCTCCGGGACGCGCTCACCGAATTGTCGATCTGTGTTATGTGGGATTTTCCGAGAACGACGAGTCCTCGGATCTGGATGTGCGGCCCATCATTCTAAACCCGAACAGCATGGAGGGGGGGGGGGGCAATCACGGACGACCCGAGTCTGGCCGGGGGGCGTATTGACGAGAAGTGGCTGGTCGCCCACGACCCGTTCCGGGTTGTGCTGCCGTCGGGGGCATATGGGACAGCACGCAAGTGCCCCGTCCGGCGGGAGTGCGACAGAATCATTCCGGCACATGGTCGCAGCGGATCCGGTTCGGGGCAAGGCTGCCATTCCAGCCACTGCCCGCCTGAATGTGTTCGTGCAGTATGAGTAACGCAAGGGCGTGGCGGCCAGACCAAGACGGCACTATCTGAGCTATGTGGTGGCGCGTAAGCGCACCGGCCACAGGACATGACGCGATACGCATACGGCGCTGTGCCACACCACGTCCATCCGCACATCCGGAAACAAACCACTCCGTTATTGCATAGGCTTGACCGTCGCGGCTGTGAATCATGTACGGGACAGAAGACGGCATCCACCAAACTTGCGTCATGTCCGAATTATTGGCCGCTGGCGGTCACCTGCCGCTGCACCGCGGACACGGCCCCCCGCCGGGATACCGGTTGCCGCAAATGGCGCAGGTGGACGTCTCGCCGTCAATGTACCGTTTCCTGATGTACGGGACGAGCAGCCGGACCGCGATTGCCACGGCCGCGCCGATCAGGATATAATACCACGGCATCGGTGACATTAGCCGGACGCGATATATTAGTACAAAGCCGACGGCGCCGGGATTAGTCTCCATTATATAGCGGCCCGGATCTCCCCACCCCGCGTGGCCCTCGTCGTATAGTGGTCAGTATAGGGGACTGTGGATCCCCGGACAGGGGTTCGATTCCCCTCGAGGGCCCTACACTTCTCACTGCAACGCGCGGGCGGCGCGTTCATGCGCCCCGCCGTTACAACATGACGTCTGCTCAAAAGAGGCCGTACTTTGAGGACTCCATCTCTTCCTTGATGGCCAGCTTGAAACGCGGCACGTCCCCCCGCATACGCGATTCCAGCCACGTGAGGAACTTTTTGTCGTCCCCCTTGCCCTTGAGGGCGTCAAAGGCCGCCCCCATCTGGTCCTTGAGCCGCGTAACCAGGCTCCGGTCTATGCTGGCGACAAAAAAGTGCCAGCCCAGGGCAAACTCCGAGTCGGTCACCACAAAGTCGTCCTCGCCGTGCACCATCTCCTCCAGCAGGGTGAGGTGGTGTATCAGGGCGGTGCTGGTCGCCTCGTAGTCCACCGCCGAGACGTTGATGTTCAGGCGTCCCTCCATGCATATGGTACGCGGTGCCGAAAAATAAACGTGGCGCGCCGCCCTGGCACTAGGTGGTGCACGTTCAGTCCATGTAAGGGCCAAAGTCTATGCGGAAGAAGTCGCGCATTATGTGGACGTAGTTGCGGACCGGATCCGGTACCCCATCCTCGCATGTCACGCCCAGCGAGCGGGCCTCAAACCATATGGTCAGGGCCTGCAGTATGGTGAGGAACCGGTCATTCTGCGAGTTTTCCGGCTGCAGCGCCCGGGCGTACCGCTCGGCGAACTCCCATGCGGTGGCGTAGCTCACGCACCTGACACCAAATACGGCCCGGAGCTGCGACTGTATGTCGGGGGCGGCGGGAAGCGGCACCTTGTTCAGCACGAACGGAAACTGCACCGATTCGGGCAGGCAGCCGGCCAGCGGCCCCCATATCGTTACGATGCGCGTGCCAGCCGGCATGGCCGAGAACCGCGCCGGCATCACTCCGGTTACCGTCGGGTCGGCGAACCAGAACAGTATGACGTCTGCGGCGGGAAGCGGGCACTCCCGGACGTCGCCCAGGTATACGTCGGCGCCCTCCCCCAGGACGCGCCGCGCCTCGGCCACGCGCAGCGGATCCGAGTCCACCCCGCTCACCGCCGCGCCGCATTCCGCGGCTATCTGCAGGGCCCGGCCCGAGCCGCACCCCAGATGGCAGAACCTCTCGCCGCGCTCCAATCCGGCAAACTCCAGCAGCCGGCGCACTGTAGAATCGGGGAGGGCCACGGCGTCACCGCTCATTATGTCCTTGGGCAGCGTGCTGACGTACTCGTCTATTCTCACTCTCGGATGGCCTCCAACTTGGAGACCGCCTGCCAGAGCTGGGTGCGCACGAAGGAGGGCACGTTGGGGTCTTGGGTGATGTCGTCCAGCAGGCTTATGGCGTTGGCCGCGCGCACCGACAGGGAATACTCGGACGTGTTGATCTCTTCGAGCAGATCGGTGAGCGACTTTTTGACCGTCTTGGGGGTGGAGGAGCTCTTGGTTATCTGGTCCATCGTCTCTATCGCCTCTTCCATGGATCTTTGGTTCCTGTCGGACATGTCAGGAGGCCTCCAAGTAGACGTTGCCGTCCTCCACGCTGACCGGGTACGACGCCAAGTCGCGGATGGTGGCGGGGAACTTTGCCAGCTTTCCGGTGGCGCAGTCAAACTCGGCCCCGTGCCAGCCGCAAACCACGTTGCAGTCGGATATGGTGCCTTCGGAGAGGCTGGCCCCCGCGTGAGTGCAGGTGTCGTCCACGGCGTGGTATTTTCCGCCGATGTTGGCCACCGCTATGTCGCGGCCGTCCACGGTAACCTTGGAGATGGATCCCTCGGGAAACTCCGAGACGGATCCGGCGATTATTCGTCCCATGCATCAGAATAAGATGCAGTCCTAATAATCATTTAGGTTGGCTGGATGGCGGCGCGGCGGCGCGGGCGCCCGCGATGCCGGTCCGCGCGGCAACCGCTTGGCGCACCATTCCCCCCAAAGCGGTAACCGGTGACTTGAAAGGCGTGACCACGGCCGGATTCTCCGCCGAGGCGTCCCGGAGCCCGGCAAAGCCGGGGTGTCCTTCAGACCGGTCTCCCGCGTGGAGGGGGACGCGCCGCTTTGGCGGCCCGCTCGGTAGACTGTCAAACACGACGGCGCGCCGGGCGTGCCGCGACATGCCGGATACGCCGCGGCTCCGGCCGAGCCGTATGCGGGGAAGCGCGTCTCGGCCCGCGTCCGTGACTATATGCGACTTCAAATTTTTTAAGCGGGCGCCTCCATACCATGATGATGGCCAAAGTTCGGGTGGTTGGCGGGGACGACGAAATGGCCGGCGCCGTCATTGAATCCATGGCCAACCGCATAGCGGAAAAATTTCGGCCGCACCGCATTATACTCTTCGGTTCCCAGGCGCGCGGCACGGCCAACTACCACAGCGACATTGACCTGCTTGTAGTGATGGACGACGGGACCGACCTGCGCAATACGGCAATAGAGATGAGAAGGGCGGTAATGGATTTGCCAATCTCCAAGGACATCATAGTGACCACCCCCGACGAGATTGCCCGCAGGGGCAATTTGGTCGGAACCGTGCTCCGTCCAGCCCTTCACGAAGGAGTGACGTTGTATGAGGGGGAGTGACTCGAACGAAGCCGAGGCGCGTCGCTGGCTGCGATACGCCAGGGAGGATTTTGACTTGGGTTCCCGCTTGATGACCAGCGACGACGCGCCGCGCCACGTGTGCTGGCTTGCCCAGCAGGCGGCGGAAAAGTCGCTGAAGGCCGCCTTCGTGCTGGAGGGCATAGATTTCCCATACACTCACGATTTGAACGAACTCCGCAACCTGCTGCCGGCCGGCTGGCCGGTGAAGAAAACCCACCCGGATCTAACCAGGCTGACGGAATACGTTATAGACTCCAAGTATCCCGGCATCCGGCCGGAATTGACCGACAAGGATGCGACACATGCCGTGTCCGTGGCCGGCGAGATATGCGACGCGATAGGCGCCGAGTTCGAACGCCGCGGCGTGCCGTAGTTGTGTGGCGGGCGCGGTGTGGGGGTTGGCGCGCAACTCGCATTCTGCCATACGTGCGACGGCGTCCCGGCACATTATGCCCGGGCGCCCGCGGGAACGGGCCCGGCGGCGCCTCTCGGTGCGGACCGGCGGGACGACGTGTACGCTTCTGGTGCGCCGCGCATCGGCGTGGAACCGGCGCGTCAGGCGGGGGTTTGCGCGCAGGGCGTTTCGCGGTGCCGTCGGCACTGGCTGCGTCCGCCGCCCTTCCGCCCTTGGCGACCGGATTCGGCGTCCCGCCGTCTTGTGTAGGCGCCGCGCGGTCCAATGAGAACGGCCCCTCCGTGTGGCGTGCAATATGCGGCCGACCGCGCGTGGCGTATGTATCCCGGTGCGCCGCACGCGCGGCGCTACTGGTGGGTGAATATGGACTGGCGGGCGGACTCTTTTCGGGCGTATCCGCGCCGCACCATCTGAATCATGGTATAGTCGGGTATCTCCGAATAGTACCGCTCCACCTTGCAGTCCACGGCCTTCAGGCTGTCGGGGTCAAACTCCCCGTCGCGGAACGGCGGGCCGGGAACCGCCAGCGATATGTCCAAGGCAGAGTCGGCCGGAACCCAGTGGATGCCCGCCATCTGCCCCGAATCCTCCACGCGCTCCAGCGCCCCGCCGGAAAGGCGCACCGCCCCTATGCCTATGAGCCGCGCCCCATTTTCCCGCAGCGTGGGTATGTCGTCGGGCTCCACCAGCACGTCGCCGGAGCAGTCCAGCACCCGGGGCGTCTTTTGGGAGCCCGGGATGGCGGGCAGCCGCACCTCCGTCTCGTCCACGCCGCGCAGCGGCAGCCGCACCCCGCCGCCCACCACGTGCAGCCTCACGCTGTGCGGGTCTATGACCGAACGGTTGAGCGACTCCAGCACCTCGAAGGGCGCCACCGTATCCGACTTTGTAAATCCCAGCGACAGCACGAACCGGCGTATGGCTTCGGCGGTTATGCCCCTCCGCCGCAGTCCCGACAGCGTGGACAGGCGGGGGTCGTCAAAGCCGGCTATGTGGCCGCGCTCCAGCAGGGGGCGTATGAGCCTCTTGGATGTGGGCATGTCGTGCAGGGACAGGCGGGAGAACTCGTCGACGTAGGGCTTGCGCAGCCCCAGCGAGCCCTGGATGGAGTGGTACAGTTCGTTGCGCAGTTCGAACTCCTTGGAGCGGAAGGCGTGCGTCACGCCGTCCACGCTGTCCTCCACGGCGATGGCCAGATCGTAGCTGGGCCATGTGCGGTACTTGTTGCCCAGCAGCGGGTGCCGGTCGTCGATTATGCGGAACAGCGCCGGATCCCGCATCGCCGTATTGGGCGACTTCATGTCGCCGCGGTAGCGCAGCACCGCCTGGCCGGGCTTGTATTTGGTGCGCATCTTGGCCCATTGGGAGTGGTTCTGCTCGGGGTCCCGCCGGCTGCACCCGCACCATGTCATGCTGCGCCTGTTCTCCGAGGACGTGCGCCTGTCGCACGTGCAGACGTACGCGGCCCCCTTGTGAATGAGCTCGGCGGCCTTCTGGTGGAGCAGCTCCATGTCGTCGGAAGTGTTCTTTACGGCGTCAAACCGTATGCCCAGCCACTCCAGGTCCACCTTCATCGCGGCATAGAATTCCAGCCTCTCGCCGGCCGGGTTGGTGTCGTCCAGGCGTAGTATTATCCTGCCGCCGTACATGCGGGCGTACTCGTGGTTTATGACCGCCGCCTTGGCGTGCCCTATGTGGGGGTACCCGTTGGGCTCCGGCGGGAAGCGCGTCACCACCCCGCCGCGTACGGCGCCCGGCAGGGGGGGCAGGGGCGTTCGGCGCTCGGCCTTCTTCTTGGCCGGCCGGAACTCCTCCAGATCTTCTGCGGGCATGGCGTTTACTTCCGCCACGACCTCCCGTATCATCGGCATCACCTCTGAGGCCCTGCTGCGCAGGTCCCGCCTGGCCCCCAAGAGCTTGGCGGCGACTATGCGCGCTGTGGTGGATCCGTGGGTGGCGGCGCTGGCCAAGGCTATGCGGCGTATGTCTTGCGTTATGCCGCCGGAGTCGTCGTCCAATCACAAACTCCTCTTTACCACGAACTCCAGCAGCGACTCCAGGTTGCGGCGGTGCTCCCCGTCGTACTTGGCAAGCGAGCGGCGCGCGGCATCGGCGTAAGAGGCGGCCCGGTTGCGGACTATGTCCTCTATGCCCATGTTCCGTATCACGTTTACCGCCGCGTCGACGGACTCGGACGG
Source organism: Nitrosopumilaceae archaeon (assembly GCA_963665475.2). Taxonomy (GTDB): domain Archaea; phylum Thermoproteota; class Nitrososphaeria; order Nitrososphaerales; family Nitrosopumilaceae; genus VYCS01. The sequence goes on from CAXXXK010000002.1 coordinate 435,482, forward strand.
GGCGTCCCGCCGTCCGAAGGCGCCCAGTATCACCTCCCGGTCCTGCGGGTTGGCCTCCTCCAGGGCCATCAGTATGGGGAGCGACTTTTTGCCCTCGCGGATGTCGTTGCCCACCGGCTTTTTGGTGACGGCGGGGTCGCCTATCACCCCTAGCAGGTCGTCGGTTATCTGGAAGGCGGTGCCCATGTTGAGGCCGAACGACGCCGCGTTGGAGACGTCCTGGTCGTCGGCGCTGGCGCAGACCGCCCCCATAGAGCAGGACACCTCAAAGAGCGCCGAGGTCTTCTTGCGGATCATGGCGACGTACCCCGACGGCGGCGGCATCTTCTCGCTCTCGCTCATGGAGATGTCCATCCACTGGCCCTCGCAGATGTCCACGCAGGCCCCCGCCAGCCGGTACGCCAGATCCGCGCGGACCTGCGGCGGCAGCGGCGACTCGAAGAGGGTGCGGTACGCCTTGGAGAAGAGCGTGTCGCCTGCCAGTATGGCCAGGGGCGTGCCGTACCTGACGTGCGTGGCCGGTACGCCGTGCCGGGTGTCGTCGTTGTCCATTATGTCGTCGTGGACGAGCGAGAAGTTGTGTACCATCTCGACGGCGCCCGCCGCGGCCATGGCGTCCCGGATGCCGCCCCCCAGCATGCGGCAGGTCTGTATCAGCATATAGGGTCTGAGCCTCTTGCCGCCGGAATCCACCAAGTGGGTGGCCGCCTCGTACAGCCGGGCGGGGTGGCCGGAGACCGACCTCAACACGTACGCGGTTATGTCCTTGGTGGACTCGGGCGGCTTCACGCTACCAGCCTCCAGTTGTCCTGCGTGATGTGGCGGCCGGCCATCTCCAGCAGCCTGGCGGTGGTGTCCGGGGTGACCCACCCGGATATGCCGTACGATTCGTGCACGCGGGCGCCGGGAAGGAGGGCCAGGGCCAGGAGCATCCAGGGGCAGTACTCCATGGCATCGGGCGCCCTGATGTCGTCGGGCCCCGCAAACCTGGTCTGCGCTATCTCGGCGGGATCCGGATCCGGCGTGGCGCCTATAGTCCCTATGAGGGCGCCGCAGACCTCGTTTTCGGACCCCCGGCGGCCGTCCCGGACGTGGTACTCGAACTTGAAGAGGTACTCCAGCGTACAGCTGACGCCCAGCTCCTCTGGGAGGCGCCGCTCGGCCGCGGAGACGAACGACTCGCCCTCCCGCGGGTGGCTGGCCACCGTGCCGTCCCATTTTCCCGGCCACAGCATCTTGGCGGGGGATCTGCGGGTGAGCAGGAGGCGGCCGGACTCGTCAAAGAGGACGGCGGTGAACGCCCGGTGCAGCATGCCGCCGTCGGCGTGGCATGTTACCTTCTCGGCGGACCCCACCGGCCTGTCGTCGCCGTCCACTAGGATTAGGTTCTCGGTCATGTCCCCGTCCTGCGGGGTCCCCCCGCAAAGAGCGTTCCCTCGTACCTGCCGTTTGCTATGTCGGCTATGCGGCGCGGCTTGTTCCCGTTGACGAAGAGGACGTCCGTTCCCATGCCGGATATGTCGCCGGCCGACTTCACCTTCCGCGCCATCCCGCCGGTGACGTCCGCTCCACCGTCCGCGCGTCCGGCCTCCGCTCCGCCCCCGGCCAGTATGCGTCCGGCCTCGCCGGCCGCAACCCGGGGTATCATGCGGCCGGATTCGAGGCTGGCGTACAGCCCGTCCACGTCGGTGGCAAAGACAGCCAGCCGAACGTCCAGCAGCCGGGCCAGCATCACCATTATCTCGTCGCCGGAGATTATGCGGGACGTCCCCTCCCCGCACCACACCGCGTCCCCGTACGCCACCGGGGTCAGCCCCGAGCCGGCTATCGTGCTGGCCTCCAGCACCCGCTCCGTGTCTATCATGCCGTCCCCGGAAAGGGCGTCCGTATGGGGCGCGTCGGCGCTGCGCACCAGTATGGTGGGCGGGCAGCTGTACGGCACAACGCCCCCTTGTATCAGGGCATCCAGCACCAGGTGGTGCAGGTGCACCATCGAGTTTCGCACCACCGCAAACCCGGCCAGGTCGTAACTCGCCGGCCGTGTGTGCATGTCGTGCACCACCGAGTAGTGGTGTCCGAAGGAGCCGCCGCCGTGCACCAGTATCACCGGCTCGGAGTGGGCCACCTCCTTGACCGCCTTGGCCAGGGCCACCACCGCGTCGCCCCGGAACGACAGGGGGGTGGACTTGTCGGTTATGACCGAGCCACCCATCTTTATCAGAATCATATATGTGGCACATCCCCCGTCAATTATAAAGTATTGACGGGGCCTGCCCCCCGCCCCACGCGCGCCTCAAATACCGCGTGCCCCTCGGCGGCCAGCGCCTCTTTTGCGGCGCCGGCGTTGGAAGGGTCTGCTATCGCTACGATGCAGCCCCCGCCCCCGGCGCCCGTTATCTTTGAGCCGTAGGAGTACCGGTCAGCTATCCGGATCATCTTTCGCAATGTACCGTTGGAGACGCCCAGGCCATTGAGCAGCCTCTGGTTTTTGGAGGCCAGGCGGCCCAGCCCGGGCATGTCGCCGTCGTGCAACAGTTCCAGCGCCCGGGCCGCCAACCCCTCTGCCTCGGCCATGACCCTGGAGAACGCCGCCGGATCATCCTCTGCGATTCTCCCGACCCGGGCCACCATCTCGCCGGTGCTGTGCATTGTGCCCGAGTCGGCTACCACCAGCCTCAGGTCCAGCGGCGCGGCGCTTATGCACTCTGGAGCTGACCCCTTGGCGTATGATATTATGCCGCCGGCCGCGCAGGCGGCGCAGTCTGCCCCGGACGAGTCCGGATAGACGCTTCTTTCGGCATCCAACGCCATATCCATTACGTTTGCGGACGCCCCGCATATGGCGGCGAGGGATCCGGCCGCGGCCACGCAGCACGCCGACGAGGATCCCAGGCCGGATCCCGCCGGTATCTCCGAGCGCAGCCGCAGGACCGCCCCCCCGCAGCCCAAGGATCTTGCAATGTGGTGGAACGGCCGCAATACCGGGGATATGTCGCGGGACGGCACGCCGAGGCGCAGGTCGGCGGACTCCAGGGCCGAGCGCACCGCCAGCGTGTCGCCTTCGGCCCGTTCGGACTCGGCCACCACGCCCCGGTCTATGGCGCATAGAATGGCGCGGGCGCCGTGCACCACGAAGTGCTCCCCGAAGAGTATCGCCTTTCCGGGCGCCATATACGCAAACGACTCTGCCACGGGCGCCTCCACGCACGTCCGGCTTTTAAAAGCGCCTTGGCCTCGTGGTGGGTTGCCGCGCATCCCCGCATGTATAGAGGTGGTCCATATCGGCAATATCGGACGGAGGAATTTGTGACACCATTGAGCCGATCCCGCAAGTTGTAAACGGCGCACAGGAATGTATGGCGGGTCGGTGCGCATGCCATGGGGGGCGGTGGGCGTGGGCAGCAACGTGACGGCCCGGCATGGAGCATAGATTAGCCGGTGGACGAGCCTGATTTTTAATTGCGGATCTCATATGATGGCATTTCGCCCTTGCGGGCCGAGCCGGCGTGCATTGTCCTTGCAGCCCTAGCGTATGTAATACCAAAGCCAGGATCCAGCTGGACTGGGCGGGTGTGCCACCAAACGGGTGTGCAGATCCCTTGCCCAATCGCATACCAACGCCCCAGGCTTCACCAGGGGTCCATGATGAGTTTGAGATGCGTGGTGCTGGGAATTGTTGTTCATTTCAATCTCACGGGTCTGGTACACATTTGCCCAGATCTGTCGTAAATGGCGGACCGGCCACCCGTGTGGCTATACTGTGCGACCAAAGTTCACAGTCACACGCCCCTAGTAGTGCCACGACTCCGATGATCCCCAACATGTGTCACGACGCGTAGTTCATGGAACCAAGTTCGCCTCGTCTATAACGCGGAACGTTGTCCAGTTTTGCCTTGCGGAGAAATGATTTTTTATCGGCATGGGTAGATAATTCTCCATGGCATATGGCCTTGTAGACCAGTACGTGCTAGCGCTACTGGGTATGAAGCATGCGGATGCGGAAGGAATGCCGGACGACTCGGTAAAGGGAAAGACATGGCTACAGAAGATTATGTACATCGCATCCAAGTCTTGCGGTGATGGACAGTTTGGTTTCGTGCCGCACAAGTATGGCATGTACTCGCAAGTACTGGAGGACTCCCTGAGTAAATGCACAACTGACGGCCTGATATGCTCACACATGCCGGACGGGGTACGGCGCAATCCACATTACGGCGAAAGGCCGCCGGAATATGGATCCAGACCAATGTGACAACACCATGCTGTGCCATATGCAGTCGGCAAAGTCCCTGCTGGATAGTCTGGATTATCGGGAGCTGATCGTATACTCGTACGCGCCGTTCCCCGAAATGACAAAACGTAGTGAAATTGTGGACGATTTTGAGTCATGGCAATTGGACGCGGCCAGGTCTATGTATCTGAAGGGGGCGGTGTCGTTTGCGTTGGCCGCGCGCATATCGGGTCGTGGCCGGGATGGTTTCGGTGACTATCTGCAGAGCGGTGGGGTAGAGCCCTATGCATCAGGGGTACGGACCAACGTCGTGATTATAACCGATACGCCGACCTTCTAGCCATCTCACGGGACATGGCGTTGGCGCATTACTATTTTGACACCTCCAGTATATTTGACCTAGATGCGTACGGCTTGATCAGGCATCTATGCAGAGTGTATGTAGTCGTAGTGCCGGAAGTAATGGAGGAGATCCTAGATTGTGACCTTAAGCGTCAGCTGCTGTCTATGAGGGTGGACAGCGGTACGCAAGAACGTACCGTATCCGTATCCGACGTGAACTTTCTAGACTCTGGGGAGAGCGCCGTCATCAAGACCATGGCGTGCGATCAGGGTCGTGGGTGGCGGCGCATATACGTCTCCAAAGATGCGGCTTCACACAAATTCGTCGGTACGCATCAGGAAGATATCTGAAGCCCGGATAGATACATCGGACTTTGTCATAAAATTATATGAAGACGGCATTGTAACCGTCGGCGATATACGGTATATCTTTTCCAACAGTACACGACCGCCAAACAAAAGATGCAGGGAGCGCCTTGATCAAACACTGCAACAGAATGCCGGTGATACGTAACGGAAGAAGCAAATGTTCTATTGCACTCTCGACTCCCGAAAACTACATTCCCAGCACAAATTGAGAAGACGCGCTGGCATATGTCCGGCCAACGCGCATATATGAAACGCCCTCCCCCCAACATTCCCGGAGTGATGATTGGGTCGTCTGACTGTGATGAGATAAACCCTGGGGTATCTGACCGGGCACGCAACGATTACGGTTCCGCCGCCGGCCGCATGTTTGAATGGTTACCGTATTGATACCGTACCATATCGTCATATACTTTATATTCAACGTACTTCTACCGCAACCCATGCTGCGATGTTCGTATTGCAACCGCGGGTTCGCGACCGGCCCCGATGGCCGCCTCGCCATGACGTTCCACCACATACTGCACGAAGTGGAAGACCAGTAGTTTTTTGAGGGGCACCGCCCCGCCCCATGTCGCGCAGATCAAATTCCGCACCAAAATTATATGAAGGGATATTTGGCAATACGCATGAGTAGGGGTTTTGCGAAACGGCTGTTGTCCGGAAAGCGCCACCGCGAGAGGACCATCGTGGAGACGGACATACAGACGATACGCGGCAACGGGTTTCGGTGGATAGACGTCCAGAGCCCCCAGCGCGGCGACGTGGAGGACCTGGCCGAAAAGTTCGGGTTCCACAGCCTCAACGTGGAGGACTGCATGGCAAAGTTCGAGCTTCCCAAGCTGGACGTGTACGACGACCACTTCTTCGTCATCTTGAGCCTCCCTCCGCTGGCCGAAAAGGGCGCCCTGCGGTACAGCCAGCTGTCCATGTTCGTGGGCAGGGACTATGTGGTGACCGTGCACCAGGGGGACCTGCAGCCCCTCAACGAGCTGGTAGCCACCTGCCAAGACGAGAAGGGCAAGCACCTCATGGAGTCGCTGGGATTTCTGGTCCACGAGATAGTGGACGTGCTGGTGGACGACCTCATGCACATGTCGCGAAAGATAATCGCCAACCTCGAAGACCTGGAAGACCAGGTATTCGACGACGCCCGCTCCGTGGCCCGGGACATATCCCTGCTGCGCCGCGACATCAACAAGCTGCGCAGGATGGTTAGTCCGCTGAGGAGGCTGGTGGACGGCATGGCCACCAACGTCAAGAAGTTCGATCCCGAGACGGCCCTGGAGCTGTACTTTGACGACGTTCTGGACCACGTCGACAAGGTGCTGGAGACGCTGGAAGAATCCCGGGAGACGATGGAGATCTACAAGGACACCGACTTTACCCTGAGCACCGAAAAGACCAACAAGGTGCTGGCCATGCTCACCATAATATTCACCCTGGCCATACCGTCTACGGTGATAGGGACCTTCTTCGGCATGAACGTGGCCCTGCCCGGGGCAGGCGCGGGCGGCGACTACACCGCATTCGTCGCAATACTGCTGGCCTCGGCGGTGCCCGCCGGGGTGATGGCGGCGTACTTCAGACGCCTGGGCTGGATGTGACCTGCAGCACGGCGACGGAGACCCGGGTCAGGCTCTGGTCCAGGCGGTCGGGCAGTATTATCAACAGTCCGGATCCGGAGCCCACGTTGCCGCAGAATCCGGTATAACTCAGGCGGTTGGTCGCGCCGCAGCCCTCGTACGCGGGGAACTGGCCGCCCCGCAGGTACTCGTCCAGCGCCAGCGGGGACGGCACGAAGTGGACGTCGAACGCCAGGTCCGGGTCGTTTATCCATACGGCGTACCGGAACGAGGACGCCCCGCCCCCGTCGCATACGGGCACGAAGTGGACGTAGCCGTCCCGCACGAGTTCGGCCTGGACCGTATCCTCATACGCCCCGTTGGGCACGTCGGGCATCTCCGGCACGTAGGGCTCTGTGTCCATCTGCAGCCCCTGGGCGTACAGTATGTGGCTCCGCAGCAGGTCGGCGCCGTACCTGTACAGGGGCGGGCTCCAGCCGCGGCCACAGTCCGAAAAGCCGTGCTGGAGTACCACCGCTTCCCGGCCCCGCTGGGTCAGGACATGGTTGGAGTTGTACGCGTCGCCCTCCTCTACGGCACCGTCCCAGGATATGGTGACGTCGTACAGGATGTTTGCGGGAGCGCTGTCCCAGCCCGGCTGCAGGTGTACGTATGCCGTATACTTCGTCAGGGCCTGCCCGTACGGGGATCCGTACAGGAGGTGCCCGTACAGGGCGTTGAGCAGTATGCCGCCGAAGGCGGCGGCGATCAGTACGAGGTATACCTTGGCGTTCACGGGCCTTGGAGCCGGCGTCTGCTAATATTTGGAACGGCTCGGCGGCGCGTCCGTTCAGGGCGATGCGTGGGAGGGGCGCGCGTGACGGGGAATGAGGGGTGTCGCGTCGCCGCATGTTCGGCCGTTTCATGCAGCGGGCTGCCGGGGCGCGGCCGCGCGCACCGCCGCGTCAACGGGGTTGCTTGGCGCCGACCAGCGCCGTAAGCGGGCCAGAAACGACGAACCCGGCCTGGATCATGCCCGAGTTTAGAGAAGAATCAAGCCGTTGGGCCCACAGATTGTCCATGTTCAACCCTCGCTGGGTCACGTGGCGTTCGTTAACCCTTAAATTGACTGGCCCAGTCAGGCGCTACACCATGATGACGTCCCGCGGTTACGACATGACCCCCACCATGTATTCGCCGGACGGGCGGATATACCAGGTGGAATACGCCATGGAGACCGTAAAGAAGGGCAAGCTGGCCATTGGCGTGGCCAGCTCCGAGGGCGTGGTGATGGCCGTGGAAGAGCAGGCCCGCCCCCTGCAGACGGCCGGCAAGACGCAGAAGATATTCCAAGTGGACGCGCACATAGGCGTGGCGGCGGCCGGATACATTCCCGACGCCCGCATAATGGTGGACAACGCCCGCCTCTTCGCCCAGAACAACCGCATCGCCTACGACGACACCGCCGACGTGGGCATGGTCGCAAAGTACCTGGCCAACAACTCCCACCAGTTTACCCAGTACGGCGGGGTCAGGCCCAACGGCGTGGCTCTCATAATAGGGGGCGTTGACCAGAAGCCGGCCCTGTTCGTGACGGATCCCAGCGGCGCGTTTGGGGCGTACCGCGCCATGGCCATAGGCGCCGGATCCGACGAGGTCAACCTGTTTCTTGAGCAGAACTATTCCCCACAGTGTAACATAACCGACGCCGCGAGGCTTACCATACGCGCCATAAACGAGAAGGTCAAGATGCTGGAGGACATAACCAGCGTAAAGATGGCCAAGATAACCAAAAAGACAAAGACCTTCGAGAGGGTGAGCGACGAGGACCTGACGGACTATCTCAAAAATTCCGGATCCTGAGCCTTGGGCCTTGAAGAGGGGTGGGGCCGAGTAATTGACGTACTGCGGGACATAATACCGGTATACGACAAGGTGAACTCGTACATATCCTTGGGCAAGGACGTTGAGTACCGGGAGAGGGGGATAACCGGCAGGGTGCGCGCCGGGGACGTGGTGCTGGACGCCGGATCCGGATTCGGGAACATGTCGATTACGGCATCCCGCATATGCGGGGAGATAACCGTGGTGCTGTACGACCCCCTCGCCCCCATGCTGCACAACGCGGCCGGAAGACTGGATGCCGAGCCGCACATGGCCAATGGCATATTCGAACACATGCCCTTCGCGGACGGGACTTTCGACGCAGTATTGTGCGGGTACTCGCTCCGGGACGCCATAAACCTCAGGGTGGCCGTCTCGGAGATACACCGGGTCACAAAGAGCGGCGGCAGGCTGGTGGTGGTGGACTTGGGAAAGCCGGACAACCCGGTCGTACGCGCCGGCGTCTCGTTCTACCTGAGGGCAATCCTGCCGGTGCTGGCCCTGGCGGCGGGGGGCCGGCTGGGGCTCAAGTTTGCCGCGCTGTACGACACGTACAAGAAGTGGCCCGCCAACGGGGCGCTGGAACGAATATTGCTGGAAAAGTACGACAGTGTGGAGTTTCAAAAGGGCATGATGGGCGGGGCCGTGATGGTCGCCGCCTACAAGTGACGCGAACCCGTGGCGGTTCCCAAAAATTTAATTTTCTGCCGGGGCGACATATTCCATGCAGTGGCTGCCCCTGAACATAATGGGCACCGAGTGGATAATCGTGATCTTCGTGGCGCTGGTGCTCATACTGGGGACGGGCAAGCTGCCCGCCGTAGCCAAGAAGCTGGGCAGGGCCGCCGCCGAGTTCGAAAAGGCCAAGGACGACATACGCCACCAGATCTCCCCGGAGATGAACGTGCGTCCGGACGGTCCGGTCAAGAGCGAGCGACAAAAGCTCGAGGCGATGGCCAAATCCGTGGGAATAGATCCCGCCGAGATGCCCACCGACCAACTGCGTCGGGCCGTCCGGGACAAGCTGGGCGGACCGTCCTAGGTCCCTGCGCCATGTAAATACGCCAAAGGCCCCCGCATTCCGTTGGCCAGGTACGGGTGCCCGGAGTGCGGCAATCGCATGTCGGTGGGATGGATAAACGGCGAGGTCGCCATAGCCTGCCGGTGCGGCCTAGGGTGCGTCATGGAGTGGGACGGAGAGATCAACTCGGCGTTTTTGAGGTTCCTGCGTCATTACGACATGGGCGGGCGCCCCAATGTGGGCGGGAGGCTCGGCGTATTGGAAGGGCGGCCCGCGGACGCGCCCCCCGCCCGCCCAAAGCCCCGGCGCGCCGCCAAAGCGCCCCCGAATGCGTCCGCCAGCACGCCACGCGGCGGGCGCCCCGCCCGCCCAAAGCCCCGGCGCGCCGCCAAAGCGCCCCCGAATGCGTCCGCCAGCACGCCACGCGGCGGGCGCCCCGCCCGCCCAAAGCCCCGGCGCGCCGCCAAAGCGCCCCCGAATGCGTCCGCCAGCACGCCACGCGGCGGGCGCCCCGCCCGCCCAAAGCCCAGACCCGGCCGGAAGCGAGGCGACTCCGGGTATTCCGCGATGCCCGCCGGCAGCGACGATACCGAACGCCCGTACGCTACGGCCCCCAAGGTCCGGAGCGCATCGGAGATAGACGAGATGATCGGCTCCAAGGACCCGGACTCGACGGCCCAAAAGATACTGCGGACAAAGCAAGACTACGTCTGCTGGTACCAGGTGTCCGACTCGCCGGGGCCTCCACCCGGCGACGACGTGCGCCGGGCTGGACTGGACGAGGCACTGGCAGCATACCTGGAGGGCCGGGGCATATCGAAATTGCACCGGTTCCAGCAGGAGTCCTTCAGGGCGATAGTAGGCGGCGAGGACACCGTGATAGTGGCGCCCACCGCTTCGGGCAAGACCGAAGCCTTTCTGGTGCCCATAATGCAGATGCTAGCCGAGGGCCGGCGGCCCGTCTTCGCCCTGCTGATATACCCCACCAAGGCCCTGGCCCGGGACCAGAACGCGAAGGTGTCCGGGATGGCCGCCAGCGTCGGCGCCAGATCCGCCGTGTTTGACGGCGACACGTCGCATTCCCAGAGGCGGACCATACTGGACGCCCCGCCGCACATTCTGGTTACTAACTTCGATGTGATAAACTACCACCTGCCCCGCCACACCGAATTCGCCACGCTGCTGCGCACAGCCAAGATCGCCGTCATGGACGAGATCCACACGTACACGGGCATATTCGGCAGCAACGTGCACCACGTAGTGCGGCGGCTGGACCGCGCGTGCGGCGGGCTGCAGATGGTCGCCGCCTCGGCCACCATCCGCGAACCGGAGAGGTTCTGCTCCCAGCTTCTAGACAGGGACGTCCGGGTGGTGCGCACCGACGGCAGGAAGGGCCGCATCGACACCATGATACTCTACCCGTCTATGCGCATGCAGCGCCAGATGATGCTGGACGTGGCTGGCATACTGACCGCGCGCGGGCACAAGACCCTGGTGTTCAGCAACTCGCACCGCGCCGCCGAGCTCTTTGCAATAGGCGCCAAGAGGGCGGGGATGCGCGTGGAGGTGCACCGCGCCGGACTCTCGGCCCGGCACCGCCTGCGCGTCGAGGACCGGTTCAGGAACGGGAACCTGATGGCCATATCATGCACCCCCACGTTGGAACTGGGCGTGGACATAGGCGCCGTGGACGGGGTGGTCTCGGCGGTGACGCCCGTCAACAGGCTGCTCCAGAGGGTGGGAAGGGCGGCGCGGCAAGGCCAGAGGGGATACGCCGTGCTGGCTCTGGGCAACGACCCCATCTCGCAATACTACGGGAACAGTCCCGAGGACTACTTTGAGGACGTCGAGATGTCGTACATAGACCCCGAGAACCCCACGGTATTGCGGTACCACCTGGCCGCCGCCGTATGCGACGCGCCCCTGCCTTTCAAGAACGTTCCGGCCAAGTACGCCGACGCTATACAAGACTGCATAGACGAGGGGCTCATGGACAACCGCGGCGGCGTTCTGGTGCCCAACCGCGCCCGCATGGGCGGGCTGCTGGACGGGCACAACATACGAGGCATGGGGAGCGTCGTGCGGATAGTCCTGAACGGCCGCACCGTCGGGGAGCGCTCGCTTCCCATGGCTCTGAGCGAGCTGCACGCGGGGGCCACGTACTACATGGCCGGCTCCGCGTACCGGGTAGAGTCTCTGGATATGTCCGGGGTGCGTCGGGCCGTGCTGAGCAGGGCTGGCTACCGCGCCCCGCGCACCCGCCCCATCGTGACCGTCAAGCCCTCCCTGCGGTCCACCTTCGCCACCAAGACGGTGTGGAATATGCAGGTGGCCCACTGCGGCCTGAACATACGCCAGACGGTCACCGGCTACGTCACGATGCAAAACAACCGGATCAGCTCCCCCGTGATGCTGGACAGTCCGGTGTCGTTTGACTTCTACACCAAGGGGGTCGTCTTCTGCGCTCCGGTCGTGGACGCGGCCGACTCGACGGACCCGGCCAGCGCCTACCACGCCGCCGAGCACGTCATAATAGAGGGGAGCAATATGATAATCGGCGGGGCGGCCAAGGACATGGGGGGCATATCCTTGAACGACACGGGCGCCATATTCGTTTACGACGCGGCCATCGGGGGCAACGGGGCCAGCAGGGCGCTGTACGACCGGATAAAAGACGTGGTGTCCCGGAGCGCCCAGATACTGAGGCTGTGCCCGTGCGCGAACGAGGCGGGGTGTCCCCGCTGCACCCACTCGTACAGCTGCGGCAACAACAACACGCGCCTGAACAAGGACGCCGCCTTGCGCGTCCTTGACGGCATAATGGACGGGGAGAGGTGCGATCTGAACATACCCACCAAAGACACGGTGGCCTTGGTGTAGCCGTACACGCCGCCGCCCCGACTTGGAATAAATATGGTTGCTGCCGCCACCATACCCATGAAGTCGGCGCTGGTCACCGGATGCTCGTCGGGAATAGGGCTGGCCACCTCCATGGCCCTGGCCAAGAAGGGCTACGCGGTGTACGGCACCATGAGGGATCCGGGCCGGGACGGCCCGCTGCGGGAGGCGTCCGCCAAGGCGGGGGTGGAGGTTGAAGTGGTGCCCATGGACCTGAGCGTCGAGGGATCCATAGCGGCCGCCGCCGAGAAGGTAACGGGCATGAGCGGCGGGGTGGACGTGCTGGTCAACAACGCAGGATACGGCCACTTCGGCACCGCCGAGGAGACGCCCGTGGCCGACTTTCGGGCCCAGTTCGAGGTGAACCTCTTTGGGGCCGTATCCCTGACGCAAAAGGTGCTGCCCCCCATGAGGGAGAGGGGATCCGGCCGCATCGTAAACATGGGGTCGGTGGCCGGCCGGATGGGGCTGCCCGGCTCGCCAGCGTACATCTCCTCAAAGTTCGCTCTGGAGGGGCTCACCGAGTGCCTGCGGTACGAGCTGTCGCCATTTGGCATACAGGCCACCGTCATAGAGCCGGGGGTCGTAAAGACGCCCTTCTTCAAGTCCATGAAGGTAACGGAGCCCGAACACCCCGAATACCAAAAGATGATGGACCAGATAATGTCTGGGCTGCAAATGATGGTAAACATGGGAACCGAGCCGGACGTGGTGGCCGGGGTGGTGATAAAGGCCTTAAACGACACCGAGATGCTGCCCCGGTACACCGCCGGGGCCGACGCGGCCATGTTCATAGAGGCGAAGAACAGCAGGACGGACATGGAGTTTGAACGGTACATGAAGAGCGAGGTCTTTTTCCGATAGCGGTGCGCATACGCGATGAAATGGAGGACACTGAGGCACAACGGCGTACTCTTCCCCCCAGAATATGTCCCGCAGGGAATCAAATTCAAGATAAAAGGCGAGGACGTGGAGCTTACCCCGCTGCAGGAGGAGATGGTATACCAGTGGGCGAAGAAGAAGGACACCCCGTACGCGAAAGACAGGACGTTCCGCAAGAACTTCGCCGCCGACTTTGCGGCCACCTTCAAGCCCAGGATCAAGTTCACGTACGGGCATCTTGACTTTACCCACGCATACGACATCATAGACCGGGAAAAAGAGGCCAAGCTGCTCATGACAAAGGAGGAGAAGAAAGAGCTGGCCGCCAAGCGCAAGGCCGTCCGGGAGGAGCTGCGCGCCAAATACGGCAGCGCCACGGTGGACGGCAAGCGCGTTGACCTGGGGAACTACATGGTGGAGCCGCCGGGAATATTCATCGGCAGGGGCAAGCACCCGTTCCGGGGGCGGTGGAAGCCGCGCGTGTACATGCGCGACGTCATACTGAACATGGACAAGAAGGCAAGGCCGCCCCCCGGCAAGTGGCACGGCGTGGTCCACGAGAACGACTCCGTGTGGGTGGCGAAGTGGACCGACAAACTCACCCGCAAGACAAAGTACGTGTGGCTTGCCGACACCTCCCGGCTGAAGCAGGAGATGGACAAGGCCAAGTACGAAAAGGCCGCGGTACTGGCAGGCAGGATATGCGACGTGGAAGAGGCGCTGCGCCGGGACATGGCCCGGAAGGAGTCCTTCGAGATAGCCACCGCCTGCTACCTGATGTACCGCACCGCCATGAGGGTCGGCGACGAAAAGGACGCCGCTGAGGCCGACACGGTGGGGGCCACCACGCTGCGCAAGGAGCACGTGAAGGTGGCATCCGACCACATAGATCTGGACTTTTTGGGCAAGGACAGCGTGAGGTGGAAGGAGACCGTACGGATAGGCGAGGACGAAAATCTATTCGGCGACAACCTGGCGCGGCTCATCCGCGACAAGGACGAGACAGACGAGGTGTTCAGCGGGATAAAGTCCAGGACGGTAAACAAGTACCTCTCTGGCATAGTGGACGGCCTGACCGCCAAGGTCTTCAGGACGTACCTGGCGACCAAGGCGGTCACCGAATATCTGGCGGAACACGACGACCTGAGGAGCGCGTCGCCCAACAAGAAAATCCACCACGCAAAGATGGCCAACCTGCAGGCGGCCATCCTGTGCAACCACAAAAGGGCCATACCGAAAACGTTCTACAAATCCCTCAAAAAGAGGCGCGAGACCCTCAAGAACGTAAGGAAGCTCGCCCCTTGGGCCAGGTCCGAGGAGATGCTGAAAAAGATAAAGGCGATAAAGCCGCGCACACCAAAGCAGAAGCAGTCGCGCCTGAAGCGCATGAGGCGCACCCGCGAGTCGATAAAAAAGAAAAAGGCTCGGCATGCGGAGCGCGTCGAGCGGCTGTCGCTGCAGCTGAAGCTGGTCCAAAAGACCCGCGACTACAACCTGGGCACGTCTATGCGCAACTACATCGACCCCCGGGTGTTCAAGGCGTGGACCGACGAGATGAACGCGCCGTGGGAAAAGCTGTACACCCCGACACTGCAGAAAAAGTTCCTCTGGGTAAAGAGGGAGAAGCCCTCCTGGAACGAGATAAAAAAGTCGGTGACGTGACGCGCGCGGCGTCTCCCGTGGCCCGCCGGAGCGCGCGGCTACCGAAAAGAAGGGTTTAATTTCCCACAGGCGCGGACGCAAGTCGTGCCGGGGTAGCTCAGCCTGGTTAGAGTGCCAGTTTGGCCGAACGGGGCCCGACCCTCCAAAGGCAAGACTCATAATCTGGAGGTCGCGGGTTCGAAACCCGCCCCCGGCATTACACCCTTTCCGCCACTACGACGTCCAGCAGGTACCGCAGGGTGACCCGGGAGGATATCTGGAGCGTCCATGGTATGAACGAGGACTTTTGGGTCTCGGCGGTGACCCCAAAACCCGCCTCGTTCAACAGCCTGCGGACGGCCGCGGCTCCGACGGGTCGCGACACCGAGCGGGTGCCGCGCGAGTAGTCGTACGGGTCGGCCACCACTACGTACCGGGCGGCCCGGTCGGCCATCGCCCTCAGGAGCGCGCGGTTCGACCATCTCCAGCACGTTGAGCGCCAGCACCGCGTCGAACGCGCCGCACGAGAGCAAGGCCGAGTCGGCGGCCACGTAGCGTATGCCCCGCGCCTGCCGCGCCGCCATGCGCAGAGCCGGAAATGACGCATCCACTCCGATCACCGACACCCCGGTGTCCTTCCGCAGCCGCGACATGACTCCCACCGAGCACCCGTGCCCCATGACGGTGAGGCCCGATGCCGCGGGCATCATGTCCAGGATGCGGCGGTACGTGGACGTGTTGTCGCTGGACCGGTATATGGCGGCCCAACGCCGCTCTGCCGATCCCTTCATGTCGCATCCGCCATGTACTGGCATGGCCGCGGCGACCATGTCGCGGGATGCGCCCGAGCTGAGCCGCATCATCTGCTCGCCCACAGGGCGCCTCTGCCTCATGTAGCGGCGCAGGTCGGCAAACATTACGGGAATTCCCGCCACCATGGGATACGCGGCGCCGCACGCCACGCACCTTGCCGTGCCCTCCCGCTCCGCCATGTCCGAGGAGCAGGTGGTACACGCTATTACGCCTGCGGGGCACCCCATCCAGTACGGCGGGGCGGTAACATAGTAATAAATTGGCACGGAGGAGCGCATATGCGATGTCAGAGCATGAGGAGTTTGCCGAGGCGCTATTTGGTCAGCTGGAGGTGGAGATCAACGAGGAGAAGGAGATAGCCAAGCTGGCCGATGCGGCGCCGAGCAGCAACGTATTTGACGACATCAGCGCAGTGTGCGGCCGAGTGCGCCCCGAGATGGCCAGGCGGGCCTCTGACTTGCTGGGGCTGGAGGAGAACCCAGACGTCGGTGTCGAGTATCCGGAGCTGGAAGAGTTCAAGATGGTGAAGGGCAGGAAGGTCTTCTGCCCCGAGCAATCCGCGGGATACGTGGAGGGACTCTTTAAAGCGGTGGCCGCCGAAGACAGCGGCGGCGTGGTTGAGGCGCTGCGGGCGGATCCGGCCAAGTACATGGTTTATTCGACGTACGCCATCCAGTACATATCAAAGATAACCACCACGTACGGCGACTATCTGGACGGGACCATATTCGTCAACAAGTTCATCCTGTCCAGGTATCCGAACATAATCCTGAACAAGATGGGCGCGGAGTACGCGGAGCGGGTAAGATCCGGGTACGAGGGCGCCGCCAAGATGACGATGCTGGAGGAGAGCGTGCACTCGATGCAGGAGCCGCTCCAGCGACTGAACCGTCAGGCGGCGGTACGGGTCAACAGCATAAACGAGCGGCTGGCTGGCATCGTGCTGGAGATGGATGCCGCAAAAGCAGCCGAACTGTCCGAGTACCTGCAGCTGCAGGCGGTCCCCGACGACTTTCCGCTGGCCAAGAGGGCAAACCTCTTCTTCTTCCTGAATCCGGACCACTTTCTGACCGGGCAGATCGGGCCCGATGTCATGACTTACTCCCACATCAAGGTGGATCCGCAGATAGAGCGGCTCATGCCGGAGATCACGTCCATATACAAAGAGTGGCTCTCGCCCATACAGCAGCACCACGCCGCCTTCTCGGTGATGGAGGGCATGGCCGAGTACGCGGTACACCGCATACTAGACGAGGATCCCGACTATGCCAAATACGCGGCGACGTTCTCGGCTCCCGGATCCGACTCGTACCAGACACGCAAGGAAATGGGCCAGGGGTTTGTCGAGTACGTGACCGGCGCCATGGGCCAAGGGGCTTTCCGGACCATGGTTGACTCTCCACCGACCACCATGGAGTTGAAGCACCCCGGACGGTACGTGCAGCGGATTGCCTGACCACGTGCGGACCCGGGCAGCGCGGCCAGACGGTTCGCGCCGGTATGCGGCTCCCGGCCATGGACATCCTTTCCACATGCAGGCGCTCCCCGCATGTGCGCATGGCGCCGCTACATTATATGCACTATAGTGAAAACATGACCTGGTCCAAGGATGCGCCTACTGCGTCACCGGTGAGCTAGTAGTGGCCATCTTTGACCCGCTTGATCTCCAGCTTGGCCAGTTTGTTCTTGTGGAACGAGTTTAAGACGTCCAGCTCCCTCCGGAGGGTAGCCACGTCGTCCTCCAGCTTCGCCACTCGGTCGTATATGGTGTCTTCGCTCATGCACCCCGTACGAGGGGGCGGCTTTAAAAAGATATTGTCGCGAACAGAAAGTGACGATGTGGTTTTGACTCTGGAATTTCAGGAGCGAAGCACGCCGCGCACGGCCTGAACCCTCTCACCGCCGTTGGCCGGTCCCGAGCCATCGCGGCCTTGCGGCAGTTGGGCTGGAATGGGGGCTGCGCCAACCGGGAACTGGCCCGCGTGACGAATCCCGAGCGCCAGACCAATCGGAAGGCTCGGAAGGTGGAAGCGGCGTATGGGTCGGGCGGCGCGTGGATACCGTGACGTCCGCCTTCATGCGGGTCTTTGGCGAGTCGGTGGGGACTCGCGCGCCGCGTGCCGCTTATAGATGTCGCCGCCAAGGCGGCCGCCTACAACTGCAACCCGGACATCAGCGACGAGATCATTCGAAAGATGCGCAGCGGCCACGGCCGCCCGCACCATGGCGGAACCCGCCGTCCGGGCCGCGGCTTGGGGTTGCCGCATGATCCGGCGGGGCGCGCGTCGCGGGGCCGAAGCCCGATGCCACGGTACGGGGCGAAGGACGGAGCGCGGCTTGCCGACTATGCGGGACCGCGTGAGTCATTATGCTTCGCACGTCGGACTTGACTCCCGCGGGCATTTAGGTCCCTGGCGGGCGGATTGAATTATGATACAAACTACGGATCACCGCGTGTTTATGGGGGAGGGGGTGGTACACTGCTGAAAAGGGGAGTAAAGATAGCCGTCACCGCGTCTACAGTCGTTGCCGTGGTGCCATCGCGTACAGGGTGATGCGTATGAATTGTGGAACGGCAAGCAACGAGAGATATGGATACTTGGAGGTCAATAGCGTTGGCTGACGGACGCCTATATGGCCCCGGGATGGCGGTATCAGTCTTTGGACTGGCCGCATTGGGTACGGCGACACCACTCGCCGCAATGGCTGGGGAGGTTGGAGCGCATGAGCGGGATGACGACATGCGGTCTGATTCGGCGGCGCCGTTGGCGAAGGGCATTCCTTGACGGACGGCGCCGTGGACAAGCGGTCCAGCGCCCGGGAGGGCCTGCCGGCGAACGGGTGGCGCCCGCATTGCGTCATTGCCGCCCTCGCGTCGTCCTTCGGCAGGCGGATCTGCTTCTTGGCGGCGCCGCCACCCATCGCTGGCACGGGGACGGCATGGCGTGCGCGGCGCAGCTCGCCGTAGGACCGTCTTGCAGGCTCCCGCCCCGTCCCTGATGGCCGGGTACACCGCGACGTTGGACCCGCGGCTTCGCCGTTGCGCCTTGAGCAGTTTTTTGTGCACGGCATACCCGTCGGCGGCGTGCTTCCCCACCAAACAGTCGAAGAACGCTCCACCCGCACATGGTTCTGGGCGAGATCACGCCCGCCCAGAAGGCGGGGATGATCATGCGCGGCCCGGACATGGTGATGACGTTGATGCAGAACGCGCCAAGTTGGATGTGGCCCCGCCGTGGCCGCGGCGGGCCGAAAGCGAAAAGGCCACCCGCGCGGTGGCCGCCTGACGCCTCCGGGAAACGTCGGCAATATCTCCCCCGGGTCGCCGGATCCAAGCGCGCAACCGCCGCGCAACCGCGAACAATCATGCCGCAGCAAAGCGTTTTTAGTTTAGGTAATGCCCGACCCGGTCATGAGGGCGTATGCAGCGTTGGCAATCGCGTTGGCCATGTCGGCGGCCGGAATCGCGTACGCCGAGACCAACTTTGATACGGTGCAGTTTGTGAGGTACCTGGACGAGAACGTCGCCCTGGGCGACATCCGCAACGGCAACATAGACGCGTATTATTGGCGCATACCATCCGAATGGCTGGCCACCGAGCAGGACAGGGATGGGCTGAACGTGTACGAGACCACGCCGTCCACGTACAGCATGCTGGCCAATCCCGCCGAGACAGAGGAGTTCAACCCGTTTGCCCTGCGGGACGTCCGCTTCGCGCTGAACTACCTGCTGGACCGCGACCTGGTGGTGAACGAGCTGATGAACGGGCTGGGAGCCCCCATGGTGTCCAGCATCAGCCCCTACGACCCAGAATACACGGACCAGATAGAGTTGCTGGAGTCGTTCGACTTCCAGTACGACCCCGCCCGGGCGCGGGGTTTGATAGACGACGCCATGGCCGGCGCAGGAGCCGCGCGGAACGGCGACGGCATCTGGACTATGGACGGCCAGCCCGTCGAGCTGCGGTTCTTCATACGGAACGACGACCAGCTCCGGGACAGCGCCGGCGAGCTTCTAGCCAGGGAGCTGGAGAGGGCGGGATTTGCGGTGAGCCGCGACTACGGGGACCTGAACAAGGCGCTGGCGGTAGTGTACGGCGCGGATCCGGCGGATATGGAGTGGCACCTGTACACCGAGGGGTGGGGCCGGTCCGACTTTAAGAGGTACGACTCGCAGACGCAGGCTGAAATGTACGCCCCGTGGTTTGCCCGGATGCCCGGCCTGAACGATCCCGGATTCTGGAACTACGAGCACCCGCGCCTGGACGAGATAACCCGGGCCATCTTTTCGGGGGACTTCAAGTCAGAGGAGGAGCGCGCCGCCCTGGTGCGGGAGGCGGTGACTCTGGGGGTGGAGGACTCGGTCCGCGTATTTATGGCCGCTTCCAAGGAGCTGCAGGCGACCGGCGACGACATTGACGGCGTCGTAAACGACTTCGGGGTGGGCATCCCAAGCCGCTTCACCGCGATAAACGCCCGCTCCGCCGACGACACCTTCAGGGTGGGCGTCAAGCACATCTATCAGGGGTCCTGGAATCCCGTGGCGGGGTTCAGCGACGTGTACAGCCAGCACATCTGGGCCACGCTGCACGACCCCACCGTCTTCCGCCACCCCTACTCGGGGACGGTCATACCGTTATACGCTGATTTCGACATCGAAACGAGCGGCCCGGACGGGGCGCTTGAAGTGCCCCCCGACGCCATACTGTGGGATCCGGAAGCCGCCGCCTGGGCGCAGGTGGGCGAGGGGGTAGAGGCCACCAGCGTCGTCACGTACGATTACCGGTTCGGCAACTGGCACCACGGCGTCCCCATGGGCATGAACGATGTACTGTACATGATCAGCTTCATGGAGGAGTGGGGCACCGATGCCGGGGAGGGGGACCTTACGTCCGACCCGGAGTACACGTCGCGAACCGACCAGTTCATGAAGACGCTTCAGGGGGTGCGGGTGATCGGCCCGGACACCATAGAGGTGTACGTGGACTACTGGCATTTCGACCACGGGGAGATTGCCGAGTGGGCTGCCATCAAGGCGTACATGCCGTGGGAGATGTATGCGGCCATGGAGCGGGCCGTCCTGGACGGCAAGACCGCGTTCTCCAGGACCACGGCCACCGTAAAGGACGTGAGCTGGCTCTCCCTGATCATACCCTCCGACGTGGCCATAATCCAGGAGTATCTTGAGGGGCTCGCCGCCGCCGGGCACGTGCCCGATTCGCTGGCCGGGGAGAACGCCATGCGCCAGGAGCGGTACGCCGCCGCCCTCTCGTGGATAGAAGAGACCGGCCACGCCCTGATCAGCAACGGCCCGTACACCATGGGCGGGTACTCGCCGGAGTCGGCCACCATAACCGTCCGCCAGTTCGCCGACGAATCATACCCGTTCGAAGCCGGCGCCTGGTCGGAGTTTGAGACCGCCAAGACGCCGCTCATAACCCAAATATTCGTACCGTTCTTGGTCGAACCGGGCCAGGACGTCACGGTTCTGGTCGCCACCGAAGACGCCAGCTCCATCAAGTACTTTGCCAGGGACTCCGCGGGCATGACCGTCAGCGGCGAAACCGCCGCCGCGGAGGGACTTGTCACAATACCGCTGGATATAGCCGGCTTCGCGCCGGGGGCGGCCAGCGTCAATGTCTATGCCGTATCCGAGACGGTGCTGCGGCCCGACTCGTATCTGGGCAACTTTTTCGTCACGGGCGGGCCGTAGATCGGCGCCGCGCGGCAGGATCAAATGTTATTCGCACTGCGTGATGCGCAGGTGATCCACGACATTCGTTCCGCGGTTTGCGCGTGCCCGACACATTCATCCTATAAAATACAAATACAATGCGCTGTTTGTCATGTTTTATATTATGAAATATATATACAACTAAGAAATGCGCAATATGCGGTCTCGCGCGAATATGTCAAGAAGCAGGGTCTGTCTGGATACGTGGGTGCTGGTCGCCTTGGTGTCTAAAAACAAAGGTCGCCGCAGCCATTCGGAGTGGAAAATATTGAAGAAACTGACCGGAAGCTCCATTGATGTAGTGGTGCCGTAGGCTGTACTGGGCGAGACGATGGCCGTCGTGATGCGAAAGGGCCACGTCCGGGACAAGGCGGGCGCGATTGGTACGATACTTAACGGTCTGCTGAAGAATCTTGACCGTGTACCGGAGATGCCGTCCGGCGATGTTGAGGGGGCCGGCGCGCATGGGGTGCTCGGCGTGCCGAAGACGGCCAAGACTACGGTAAAATTATGTGAGGATCTGGATTTGAACTTCGCCGATTCCCTGATGCTGGCGCACGCGCTGGCTGATCCGCGTTCCACCCACCTGATCACCGATGATGCGCGCCTTCAGTCAGATAGAGTAAAACAATTCGAGAAAACGATGCGAAACAACGGGGAGCGCGAGAGAAAGTTGTTAGTGACTGACAGATTTTCTCACGGGTGACTTGAGTAGGTCCTCAAACACTCCCTTGATGTATTCCGTAGTGTATATGCCCCCCTTCATCCATTCTGCATGCTTTAGCATATCTGTCGTATTGTCGTGCTGGGGGCTTATGTCCATCAGCACGGTGGCGACCTCAAACCAGTCGTCACTGCGGCCCTTCACCGTACGCAAAAATTCTTCCCGTTGGAACCCTTCGGGGACGGGTGACCGGGCGGACTCAACCTCGTATTCCGCAGGGTTGTCCGCCAGGCGCTCGCAGTCGTTGGAGAGATCTATTGAGAACGGGCCGGACATGTACCGGTTGTATTGATATACGGTGCCCTGTCCCAGATTCTGGGCGACGTAGACGTACTTTTGTATCCGGATCTGGGAGTCTAATCCCACCTCGGTTTCCTCGGCGACCAGTCCAAGGTTCACCATGCCCATATCTTCAAGCCATCTAATGAACGGTGCTACCATACACAACCTTTGCCTCAAACGTGTAAAAAATATTTTGTACAGCAAGTGTAAGCCGGACACCAAGACCGCCTCTGCGGCAAAATTATGGTGGGAATGCACGGTCAGCGATTCGCGCCGGAATGGATGCGCGCAAAATGTGTATCCGGGTATGCACGACTGACCGGCACGGTAAGGAACGCCCCCGCTCCAAAATCTCCAACACAATGACTTCCGTCCGCCCGGAAAATTCGAAAAGGAACTAAGGAGCAGCGGAGACACGAGAGTTGTTTAATGACTGGCAGATTTTTTCACGGGCGATCCAAGCAGGTCTTCAAGCACTTTTTTGATGCATCCCATCGTGTATGTGTTTCATTCATCCATTCTATATGCTTCAGCATATCTATCGCATTGCCATGCTGGGGGCTTGTGTCCATCAACGCGGTGGCTACCCCGAGCCAATCGTCGTTGCGGCCTTTCACCGTGCAGAAAAATTCGTCCCGGCGGAACCCGTCGGGGACGGGTGACCGGGCGGACTCGGCCTCGTATGTGGCGAGGTTGTCCGTCAGGCGTTCGCAGTTGCCGGGCGTGTCTAACGAGACCGGGCATGTGCTATTTGTACCGGTACGCGGTGCCCGGTTCCAGATTCTGGGCGTCGCAGGCGTACTTTTGCATCCGAATTCGGGCGCCCAACCTCACTTCATCTTCTAGGCAACCAGTCCGTGGCCCATATACCATATCATCAAACCATCGAATGAACGGCGCCGCCGTGCGCGGCCTACGCAAGTAATGCATTTCCATGTAGTCCGTTGCTCGGAAAGCGGCAAAGCGCGCATCCGCCCCGAACCCGCGCGGGGGTCGGGTTTGGACGCCGCCCCGACGCTGCCATGTGTTAAGGCGGAGGGCGCGCCGCATCCATGCATCTTGCCGGGACTGCACGGGTCCGTGCGCCTCCAGCAGATCATGCCCCGACGCAACGCTGCGCCGTGCGTCCACGCGACGTAATACCCTTCAGCGGTCACCCTGCCGCAACCGCCCGCGCCGCCCGGTCTGGGGAACGGCGCGGCCCGCGGATATCTATGTCGCCCAGGCCCGCCTGACGCGCACGAATCCAAGCGGCATACGCCCCGCCCGTGCCCCGTAAAACACCCGTAGGGGGGGGGGGGGCTCGCGCGGCCTTTCGGGCGCGTCCAGATTTGCGCGGCAAACGCGGCAAAAGTGTCCGCTAGCATCGCGGACACGAGCGTCCCTTCCCCCGCAGTTCGCATTAGACTCACTTAAATTGGCAGCATTGCCACGTATACGCGTGGCAGGAGCTTTGCTAAAGTGCATCCACCCTGACTGCGGCCTGGAGTATCCGGTGGACAGCGTGGCGTTCCGGTGCGAGAAGGGGCATCCTACCGACGTAATGTACGACGAGGCGCCCAGCCCCAAGCTCAAGGGCGTGATATCGGCGCGCCGGGGCCACCGCGGAAACGTCAACATATACGACGTCAGCGGGGTGTGGCGCTTCAGGGATCTCTTCAACTTTTGCCAGGTGGACACCGAGGACGTTGAGGCCTGCTCCGAGTGCCTCGTGTCGCTGGACGGCGCCGAGGGCAGGCAGTCGGGACCGTACCACATGAAGCGGGCCTCGGAGATTGCTGGCATGGAGGCCGGACGCATGCTGCTCCAGACCGAAGGGTACAACCCCAGCGGCTCCTTCAAAGATAACGGCATGTCCGCGGCGGTGACGCACGCCAAGATGACCGGGGCCAGCAAGATAGTCTGCGCCTCCACCGGAAACACGTCTGCGTCGGCGGGCATGTTTGCGGCCAACGAGGATCTGGAGTGCGACGTGTACATACCCGCCGGCCAGATAGCCCCCGGCAAGCTGAGCCAGGCGTACCAGTTCGGGGCGCAGATCATAGAGGTGGATGGCAACTTTGACGACGCCTTTACAATGTCGCTCCGCAACGCACAGGCAGGCGGCGGGTACACGGTAAACTCCGTAAACCCGTTCCGCATAGAGGGCCAAAAGACCATCCCGTACAGGGCGCTGGAATATCTGGAATGGGAGGCTCCCGACTGGATAGTCTATCCGGGCGGGGCCATGGGAAACACGTCCAGCTGCGGAAAGGCCATGGCGGAGCTGCATCGGTGGGGCTGGATCAAAAAGATGCCTCGGATAGCGGTGATCAACGCCGAGGGCGCCTCCACGTTCTCGGACCTGTACAACGGCAAGTACGGGTCCCCGCTGCGGTGGAATGGCGGACGGGTCGACATGGGCATAATAGGAGAGTACTATGCCAGAAACGAGCGGCCGGACACCAAGGCTACGGCCATACAAATAGGCCGCCCGGCCAACCTACTCAAGGGGCTCCGGGCGATGGACATAACCGACGGGGTGGCCATTACGGTGTCGGACGCCGAGATGCTGGACGCCATGTCGGTGATAGGCCTGAACGGGTTCGACTGCGAGATGGCGTCCGGAGCCACGCTGGCGGGCATAGCAAAGCTGGTGCGGGAGGGCGTGATACAAAAGGACGACATGGTGGTGGGCGTGCTCACCGGCCGGCAGAAGGATCCCACATTGGCGGTGAAGTACCACAACGATCCCGCCAACCGCTTCGCCCGGCCTCCGCGAAGGTCTTCCAGCCACTAGGCAGCGGACGCCGGTTGCCTCTGTGACCATCTTGAGGCGCTCCTCTGCCTCTCGTGCCATGATCTTGCGCAGCCCGTCTTCGTGCCGCTTGTATTCGGCCAAGAACGCATGAATGCGTTCAAGCTCGTCGAAAGTGGCGGGGCTGTCCAGCCTGGCTATCCGCCCGTGGCAGAACATCTTCAGCAACGCCTCGGCGCTGCGCGCGGTCCCCATCTTCATGGGGGTGCGCGGATCCTAGCGCGTGACTATCTCCGGCACGGCGTAATCCCACGAATCCAGGGCATCCTCGGCCGCGGCCTTCTTGGCGGCTTTAATTCGTTCCATTTGACGCCGCTCCTCGGCATCTGGCCTGACATCTTTGGCGCGCTTTTTTAGGTACCCGCGTTCGCACTTTTCAAAGTCGGCGTCCAATATTGTGGCCGCTGCGTAAACAGGATAAAAGCCGGGCGGCGCTGCATTGGCCTGCCCCGCTTGGCAACGCTTTCGTACGCACCCTGCAGCCGGCTGGACTGCAAGACGGCCTGGCGCCTTCTCTTCTGCCGCAACAACGGGGGGCGGAGCGGAAAAATAATTTACATCGAACTCTGCAATTAAACGGCGGCAGACAATTCTACTTGCCTGAAACGCGCTGCGATGGATGTAATTTGCAATTCCCGACAATCTGGTAAATTCGTGCCCGAATCTCGTGATTTAATGCGATTGCAAACATTTCCACATCCATCGGGCAAACATTGTCCGCATTCTTGGTATGCCATAACCTTTCAAGTCGCTTGCGGCAAAATCTTATTCGCCGCGTTTGGGTGCATTTAGCCCACCAAACAAGAATTGCAATGGGTATATTATATCGCGTATGATGCTGCCACATTACGTCGCCAGTCGCTCTGATTGGTCGCTTACTTCGTCCTGCGCCGTCAACGGGTCAATGTCGTTTAAGTCGTCCGCCTGATTAACGACCACACCGCCCTTTTTCTTTTCCAGAGCAAAGTACCTCAGGTAGCGCTCCTCGCCGTATTTCCGTTGAAGGAGTTCCAGCTCCCTTAGCATAAACAGGCTGTGCGTTGCCAAAAATACCTGCGTTCCGGATCTGCTGATGCGGGATATTGCGTCGGCCACGACGCGCATGGTTTTCGGATTTAGATTGGACTCCGGCATGTCCCAAAACAGGCAGTTGGCATTGTTCAGCTGCCCGGTGGCGGCCAGGTGCGACAGCGTGCCGACCCTGCGCGTGCCTTCGGCAACGGACAGAATCTCCAGCAGGCTGTTGCGCCGGCGCAGGTAAAAGCGTCCGTTGCTTTTGTCAAACATTACGGATCCGTCAATCGCTTTCTTCAGCAGGCCGGACAGCTCCGTGGCGATTGCGCTTGGCCGCCCCCGGAGGCTCGGCGCCCCGAGCAGTTTGCGCGTGTCGCGCCACGTCTCGTCAAACTCGGTGACGTATTCTTTGTACAACCAAAGGAATTCCGGCGGCAAGGCCAGCATCTCTTGCGTCGGCAGGAATACCGGCAGGGCATCGTGCCACACGCTGGGGCACTCGTCTATGTCAATTTTGGGCGCCCTCGTCGAGAAACCAAACTTTATGGACGCTATCTCGTCGGCCATCTCAAGCTTTACGCTGCACTTGTTGTACCCTCGTCGCCGGCGCACCAGCCTGCCCACCCTTTGATTCTTCGGCCTAAAGACGGCAGCGAGCTTTGCCGCAAGTGCCGGTTCCAGATCCGCAACTGTCGGCCTGCCGCCGGTTTCGCTCACGTCCGAGCCGTTCTTGTTATCGGCCGTCCCGCCGTCGGGCATCCGGCAAGACGCCAATATAGAATATGCCATCTTCAGCAGGTGCGTTTTGCCCGTCTCGTTATCGCCCACAATTACGTTCAGGTTCGAAAAGTTCAGTGTGGCTTCGGAAAACGCCGTAAAGTTTTCCACGGAGAGCGATCTGATCCCGCCGGATGTGGCCATGTCGTCCATTTCACATTGGCTTGTAGTGTGCCATACATAAGTATATTGGCGCGTACATCTTTCATTACTTCGGGCTTCGCATAATGTGCCCGCGCCCCAGACTGGAGGCGGGATCCCAGTAGTGCGCCCGTCTCGGCAACCGTGTCCGCCGCGCACCAGCATTCCCCGCGGCCCGCCGCGCCTCCTGGAACTTGCCGCTTCCGGCCCGCCGCTCCCCGACGGGCGCTTCGGCAGCGTGGCGCCCACGCCGGCTGGGGACATCCTGGCGTATGTACGCGGGATTGCGTACATGCCTATATAATGTCAAATAAAGTTTAAATCAAACCTACGTGATACGTATACCACCAAATGATGGTGTGTACGTACTAAATGATAGAATCTGAACCCTTGGCGGGTGCGGGGCTGGCATGGTAGAGCTCTGGGTGGAGCTGGTTGCCTTGGCGGCGCTGATTGGGCTATCGGCGTTCTTCAGCGGCCTTGAGGTGGCGCTGGTGGGTACCCGAGACTCCAAGGTGAGCCAGATGAGGCAGCAGGGCGTCAAGGGGGCCGAAGCGCTCTACAAGCTAAAGTCCAACCCCGGTTGGATGATGTCCAGCGTCAACCTGGGGAACAACCTGGTCAACGTGGGCTCCTCGGCGCTGGCCACCAGCGTGGCGCTGCGCATCTTCGGCGACGACGGGCTGGCCATAGCGGTGGGCATAATGACGTTCCTCATTCTGATATTCGGCGAGATCACTCCGAAGACGTACTGCAACGCCAACGCCACCAAGGTGTCGTTGAGGTTTGCCAAGGTGTTGCTGATATTCAGCTACGCGTTCTGGCCGGTGGTAAAGATGTTTGAGAGCATAACAAAGATTATGGTGCGCCTGACCGGAAGCAGCTACCGCGCCCCCCCGATCACCGAGGACGACATCCGGGGCATAGTGGAGCAGGGGCTCAAGGACAAGGCGCTGGAGAAGGAGGAGACCGAGCTGGTGCACGGCGCCCTGCGTTTTGACGACATCACGATACGGCGCGTCATGACTCCCCGGGCCCGGATGGTCTCCCTGCCGGAGAGCATGTTGCTGATGGACGCTCTCTCCATAATCAACAGGTCATCGCACTCCCGCATACCCACGTACGGCAAGGACCCCGACGACGTGGCCGGCTACGTGCACGTAAAGGACCTGTTGGCGGCAGTAGAGGACGACTACGAGACCAAGCCGTTGTCGGTCTTGGCGCGCGAGCCGCTGTTCGTCCCGCAGGAGAGGACCGTCAGCCTGCTGCTCAAGGAGATGAGGGACCGCAAGACGCACATGGCCATCGTGATAGACGAGCACGGCGGCGTTGACGGCCTCGTGACCATGGAGGACCTGCTGGAGACCATAGTGGGCGACATAGAGGATGAGACCGACGCGGTGACGCCGGCCCGGTACAAAGAGGTGGACGAGGACACCATACTGGCCAGCGGCGAGATGAGGGTCTCGAAGATCAACAAGATACTCAGCGCGTCCATACCCGAGGGGGCCGACTACGTGACGTTGAACGGCCTGCTGTCCGCCCACCTCCGGAAGATACCGGCAACCGGCGACAGCGTCACCGTGGGCGGCGTCATACTGAAGGTTGAGTCGACGGCCAACAACCGCACCAAGACGGTCCGGGTGCAGCGCGCCTGACTATGTAGTCAGGAAAAGTGCTTCTCCAGTCGCTCCTTGCGCTCGGCCATGCGGAACACCCCGTCGGTCCGGGTTACCGCCTCGCTGCGCGGCACGCCGAACAGCATCGCCTGCATCAGCATGTGGTTCTCGGGTATCACTATGCCTGTTTGGTCGTCAGAATACATGATTTGTAGCGTGTCGCCGCGGGATGCCGTCATGCCAGCGTGGATGTGAATCATGTTGGTGTCTGTGAAGTGGAACCCCATGGAGCCGGCAAACTCGCGGACTTCGCGGGTGCCCGGGGCGGTCTGCAGCACGGCCACGCCCCGCTCGTCTCGGAATATGGCGTGCGCGTCCGCCGGATCCGGAGCCGCGCCGTCAAAGCGCACGTCCATTATGTGCAGGTGCATCTGGCGTGTGGGGACCTTGACCGCCCGGACGTACAGGGGCACCGAGTCGCCCAGGTAACTCTGGGCGTCGGCGCCGTGGTGCGGGTCTGCGGTCATCTCGATGGAGTCCGGAAACGTCTTGTCGGTCTGTTCTATGTCGGCCCACCGGCGCACCAGCGTCACGTCGATGCGGCGCATCCTCCCGCCGTACGCCTCCCGCAGGGGGCCTATCACCCTGCCCATGCCGGTCACGTTGCAGCTGCCCTGTATGGCGTCGCGGCGGCCCAGCGCCTCGGCATAGTTGATGCGCGAGTTGAAGATAAAGTCCGAGACAGCGTCTTGGCCCGAGCTGGTCTCGCCCCCCTGATATATGACCGGCAAGTCGTACCGGTCGTACAATTTGGCCTTGTTGGACGCGCCGGTGCCACCCGGCGAGGCGTCTATCACCATGTCCGAGCGGTCCATGGCGGCCTCTATGCTGCCCGACGCGGCATCCCCGAACCTTTCCATGCGGCCGGCCGGCGCGTACACCCGCAGCCCCCGGTCCAGCGCCTTTTGCACGTCCTCGTCCGCGGAGTACTTGCCCACGCCGGTCACCTCTATACGCGGATCGTCCTGCAGGAAGGAGGCTATCCTGCTCCCTATGGAGCCGTAGCCGTTGACGAACACGCGCTTCATGCCCTGCCTGTACGGGCGGCCATATTTAGCGGTGTGGGCGGCTCCTGCGGTCACGGGAACGACTCCAGGACCGCCATGTAACTGACGAACCGGTGGTTCTCCGGCGCCACCCGCACGTCCCGGAACTTCCCGTCTTCTATTCCCATGCCCGCCAGGCCCACGGGGCTTGGGCCCGCGGCCGGATCGTGGCCCCGGGACAGCTCCTCGTCGTCCTCGTAGTGGTAGTTCTTTACCGCGCCGGACACGACGCGCTTCAGGGCAGCCAGGGACGATTCCACGTCGTCGGTGGTGGCCGAGGCGGCAAAGAGGTGCACGGATCTCACGGGCGGGGCCGGACCGCTGATGCTGCGGGCGGCGGCCAGCAGCACTTCGGAGCCCAGCGAGTGGCCCAGCAGGCGGATTGCCGTATTGGGGCTCTTCCGCGCAAAGTCCTCCAGGAACGCGGCCAGGCGGGCGCCGTTCCTTTCGGCTATATGGCGCGCGACGCCCACCGCCTTGCGGTTGTCCTTGAGGTGCGCCCCGATCACGTCCGAGTCGTAGCTGAACGCTATCACCGCATGCTCATACCCCAACGCGCCGAGCCGTTCCGCGGCGGTGCGGGCCTTGGACGCGGCGCCGGCGCTGTCGTTGCGCATGCCGTGCGCCACGATGGCCACCTCTGCGGCGTTGGTCAGGGTCTTGACCAGGTTGGGCGGGTACACCGAGTACCCGGCGGGGCGCAGCGCCTTGCCGGTGCGCCGGTCGTAATACCCGCGGGTGGTGACCCGGCCCACCATGTCTGCGGCGTTCAACTCCTCCCCAGGCGGCTCTTCTGCCGCTCTATCTCCTCTGCCTCCACCTTGGAAAACAGCGGATGCACCCCGCCCAGCCGGTGTCCGGGGGACACGCGCAGCGGCGGTTCGGCGTCCCACGCCGCGTCGGCCACCGATCCCTCCATGCCCAACTGGGCCCACATCCGGGAGGCGGAGTCGGGCATGAACGGGTATGTGGCCACCGATATGCCGCACACCGCGTTCGCCGCGTGGTATATGCACGAGGCCGTGCCCGCCCCGCCCCGCCAGGGCTCCTTGTGCTGAAAGTACTGGTTGAAGAACGAGGAAAACTCCATCAGCTTTTTGAGCGCGCGGTCCAGGCGGTTTGCCTCCATCTGCGAGCCCACCGAGCCGGCCAGCCCCGATATCCTGGCGCGGGCGGCCTCGTCCGCCTCGTCTATATTGTCCGGCTCGGGAACCACTCCGCCGTACCTCTTTGTGGTAAACCCCAGGACGCGGTTCACCAGATTTCCCATGTTCCCTATGAGCTCCGAGTTTATGCGCCCCGCAAAGTCGTCCCAGTCGAAGTTGAGGTCGTCCTGCGAGTAGGTCGCTATGGAGAGCAGGTAGTACCTCAAGTAGTCGGCAGGATATATTCCAAGAAAGTCCCGGATTCCTATGTACCAGTTGCTGCTCTTGGATATCTTCCTGGACTGCAGGTGCAAGTGCCCCCTGGTGGGCAGGTAGTCGGGCAGCTTGTACTCGGACCCGATGCCCAGCCGTATGGCCGGGAGCAGCAGATAGTGGTGGTATATGATGTCCTTGCCGATGAAGTGATAGATGTCCGCCGAGTTCCAGAACCGCTTGCCGTCCAAATCGCGCTCCTCCAGCAGTTTGAGCGCGGTGGATATGTACGCCAGGTGGTTGTCGAACCAGCCGTACAGGACCTTCCCCTCTGCCTCCTCCAGCGGGATGGGAACGCCCCACCGGATGTCCCGGCTTATGTCCCAGTCCTTCAGGCCCTCTTTTATCCAACTGCGCACGTAGTTCTTCACGTCGTTCTGCATGTTGTCGTCGGAGTCCAGCCAGGCGTCCAGCTGGTCTGCAAAGCTGCTCAGCCTGAAGAAGTAGTGCGTCGTGGGGCGCAATACGGGCGGCCTTCCGCACAGGGCGCAGTGCGGGTCCAGTATCTTCTCGGGAATGCTGCTGCATTTCTCGCACAGGTCAGAGTATTGGTCCTCGGCGCCGCAGTTCGGGCAGGTTCCAAGGACGTACCTGTCGGGCAGGAACTTTTCGTCGGCTTCGCAATAATACTGGATTATCTGGCGGCGGTATATGTGGCCGGCGTCGTGTAGCCGCCCGAACACGTACTGGACGAATTTTACGTTCTCCGGCGAGCTGGTGCGGTGGTACAGGTCGAACGATATCCCCAGGGCTTCAAAGTCGGCCAAATCCCTGCGGTGCCAGTGCGTCGAGTACTCCTCGGGCGTCTTGCCCTCCCGCTCGGACTGCACCAGTATGGGGGTGCCAAAGTCGTCGGACGCGCACACGTAGTATGCCTCCACCCCCTTCATGCGGAGAAACCTCGCGGTGGCGTCGGCCGGCAGGTAAGTGGACGATGCGTGGCCCAGGTGCAGTTCGCCGTTGGCGTAGGGCAGGGCGCTCGTAATCAGGGCCTTGGTTCTCATGCGGTGGAGGACCGCCGCAGGTTTAATGAGTCTGTCGGGATGCGGTAAATTGCTCTAAACGGCGGCGCCTCGGGCTAAACCGCATAATGCGCCCAGCCGATATACGGCATCCGCATGCTTGGCCGGGGACGCCGCGTCCCGGCCCGCGCCCAATGCGTATGGTGCCCGCGTCGTGCCGTGGCGCACGCCGCTATACCGGAAACCGGGGCCCGCCAGCGTCTCTGCCTCCGTACCTGCGCGCGGTCGCCGGGCCGCTGCGGCGTGCCGCCGGGCGTCGCCCCGCCTTGAATCGTAATATAGGCGCCCGCCGTACGCCCGCGCAATGAGGGGCCTCGTAATTGGGCGGTTTCAACCGTTCCATGTAGGACACCTGGCGCTGGCGCGGCAGGCCGCCTCCGAGTGCGACGAGGTCATAATAGCGGTGACCGGCTCCCAGTTCAACTATCTGGCCAAGGACCCCTTTACGGCCGGCGAGAGGATAGAGATGATCCGCGAGGCGCTGCGCGAGTCCGGGGCCGACTTGGGCGCGTTCGTCGTGCTGGGGCTGGAGAACCAGCGCAACGTGGCGACGTGGCCGGCATACATCAGGGCGGCCCTGCCGTCATTCCAGAGGGTGTACAGCGGCAACCCATACGTGGAGGCGCTGCTGCGCGACTGCGGGGTGGAGTCGGTGAGGCCAGTCATGGTGGAGCGGGAGAGGCTCAACGCCACGGCCCTGCGCCGCATAATGGCCGACGGCGGGGAGTGGAGGGGGATGGTTCCGCCGGCGGTGGCCCGCGTAATAGAGTCGGTGAATGGCGAGGAGCGCGTTCGCATGCTGCTGGATACGGACACGGATCCCACTACCCATTGACCGCCCCCTCCAGGGCGTGCCCGGCGTGTCCGTGCGGCTCCAAGAAGTTCAAGCGGCTGGCCGGCGCCGCGGTGAGGGTGCGGTGCCTGGCATGCGGCCGGACGCTCTCGCTGTGACGCCGTCAGATCCGGGACATGTGGATGTGGACTATCTTCCAGTCGCCGTCCAGCCGGTTCAGCACGAAGGTGGCCCTGCCGTCTATAGACACGTGCTCTCCGGTGTAGTTCTTGTTGTCCACCAGCATCCCCTTCTGGTTCACCCCCACGGCCACCACCGCGGTCTCGCCGAACACGCTTACCCTGGGGCGGGAGATCTCGTAGCTGTAGTCGGAGAGGCTGACAAAGCGCAAGGTCTCCAGCGTGAGGGTCGTCTCATAGTCCTTCAGGCCGTACGGCGGCACGTCGCTGAAGCTGGTAAACCGCGGGTCGTTCAGCTGTATCTGCTGCAGGACGGCGGTGTCTTTCGTGCGACCCACCTCGTAGAACGACTCCACCACAGACAGTATCTCGGCCGCTTGGGACATGGCATGTGGCGGAATGGGGGTGGCTTTTTGTGTTTGCCGCGCACCGGCCCCGCGCCGGACGACTCCGCCACATGTCTCCACTCCGGCCTCCGGGCAACGATTTCGGACCGCGGGGACGGCGTTTCGCAGTTTCGGGGCCCAGCCGCGAAGCGCGCCGGTCTGTGTACATAAAACGCATCGACGCAATATCTGAAGCCGCTCCGAGACGGCGGGACCGGGCGGCCACCCCCGCAGTGCGAAACGAGCCGAAGCGGTGTTCGGCAGAGGCGGACACCCGGAACGCGGCTCCGCGGGAGGGGGAGGGGGACCGCGCGGGAACCACTACGGTCGGCCAGAAGGGGTCCGCGCGCCAAAAACCAGAACGCGCAGACCACCGCGCCGGATTACGCCGATGCGTTCAGGCAGACGGGCCAGGCGGGACGCTTTCTGGACGAATTTGCGGAAATATTTTCCCATAACGCTTTATCCACAAACCGTTCATGATAGCGCCGTTCATACGCTGGCTTGACGATACTGACATGGTGGACTTTTGACGGGTCGCCGACGACACTGACATGGGATTCGACACTCGGCTCTGGATACAAAAATACGTCTTCGTTGCCCAATCTCTGGGACTGGACACCTCATATCGGCACAACCGGTACAAGTGCGGCCCGTACTCGCCCGGTCTCGCCGCCGACTACTACCGCCTAGCGGAAAACTCCGCCGTGTATGGGACTGAATCCGACCGATCCCTGCCCACCGAGTTCCATCAGGACGAGTTCCTGCGTACGGTGAAAGGCCGCAACAGTAAGCGGCTTGAGGTTGCCACGGCGCTGATTCACATAAGTCCCCAGCACGACAACACCGAAACCATGCTGGATCATGCCGCATGGATCAAGAAGGGCATATACACTACGGAATACATCAAGGAGGTGCTCGGGGACTTGCTAAAGTCACCCGTGGGAAAATCTGTCAGTCACTGACAACTCTCTCACACGTTCACCATTCTCTCGCATTTCTTTCTTAAGTTCCCTGACCACATACGATTCCTATCTGGCCGCTGATCTTCCGGCGCACCACTATGGGGCGCACCCCCCCCCTCTCGGCCGGGTCGTTGGTGCCCTCCACGTTCTTGTGCCGCAGGACGTGAACACTTGCCTCCGGCGTCTAAACGGATAAATTGTCGCGCCATGCTGTGTGCGCCGTGCCAGAGGAGATATGCCAGGCCTGCGGAATCAGGCTTTTCCACGAGAACGAGACGACGCTGAAGGTGGAGATTGCCATACACCGAAAGTTCTGCAGGAAGGAGCAGGGGGCGACACACAGCTACATGCACAGGGATCCGGCGCACATGGAGACCTTTGATGCCGAAAGGGCCAACGATGCCGAGGGCAACCCGATACTCAAATCATGACGTGATGCCCAACGGGCCGGGCAACCCTGCAATGCTCAAATATGCCGTACTGCTACGTGATGCATGAGCGACATCCGCTTCATAATGGCCGGTGTGGCCCTCGTCTTTGCGGGGTTTTTGGTGCTGGGCGTCTTTGGGGACGCGTACAGGTCGGCCAACGTGCAGAACACCGAGTTCGGCGACTGCGTCGAGTATGACGAGGGAGGGCCCCCAATCCGGACCAACTGTGGCGAGGCCCTGCAGGGTTCTGCGGCGTTCTTTGCTCTGGTTCTGGGACTGCTGGGGGCTGGCGTCTTTGCCCTGATCAAGGGCTACCGGGGGCGGTGGGACAACGAGGCAAAGCCTGAGGACATGCTGGGCCCCGGATACCAGGGAGACGAGAAGCCGCCGGGTTGAGCCGCCGCGGACCGGAGGGCGCATGCGGCAGGCTGCCACGCCATGCAACGGTGCCCGAACGTCGGCCGGCATAATGCGGGGGCCGGTATGCGGCAAAGGACATGCCGGCATCTGCAATGATGGGGAAAAGAAAGGTCTACTTTTTAGAGCGAAGGGTCCGGTATTCGTCCGGGTTCTCCCTGGCCATCCTTTGATAACAAACTTCTTCGTACGGCATTTTTTCCGCATTAGATTGGCGTTTCTGGTATTTAAGGCCACGCAGCGCCAATTACTGGTATGGCACTTGATTCCGTATATCCTTTAGAACCGCGTGTGCCGGGACGCCCGGCCCACGCCATACGTGGCGCCAGGAAAGGGATTCGAACCCTTGCACGCTTGCGCGTAGCGGTTTTCGAGACCGCCGCCGTAACCGCTTGGCTATCCTGGCAAGGCACGTACGGCGGCGCCCCTAATATAGCGTGTCCCGGCGACGCCGCAGCCAGCGCGGCGGCAAACCCCAAAATACCACCCTCCCCGGCCATACAGCCATGGGGCTTAACCTCAAGGACATTGTGGTGCGGGAGAAGACCACCATGAAGGCGTTCAGTAACAAGGTGGTGGCCATAGACGCGTACAACACGCTGTACCAGTTTCTGGGAACGGTGCGGGGGGCCGACGGCATGCCACTCACCGACCTTAAGGGCAACGTGACCAGCCACCTGAGCGGACTGCTGTACCGGAACGTCAACTTTTTGGTCGCCGGCGTAAAGCCGGTGTGGGTGTTTGACGGCAAGCCCCCGTCCCTCAAGGCGGCCGAGATAGAGAGGCGCCGGCAGACCAAGATGGACGCAGCGGTGAAGTACGAGAAGGCCATGGCGGAAGGGGACGTGGAGGGGGCAAGAAAGTACGCCCAGCAGACCACCTCCTTGAAGGACGCGATGGTCAACCAGGCCACGAGGCTGCTGGACCTCTTTGGAATACCGCACATCCAGGCGCCGTCCGAGGGCGAGGCTACCGCCGCCCACCTGACCTCCACCGGACAGGCGTGGGCGTCGGTCAGCCAGGACTACGACTCGATACTATTCGGCGCCAGGCGGCTGGTCCGCAACTTTGCCACCAGCGGGAGGAGGAAGGTGCCCAACAGGAACTTTTACGTCAACGTCTCCCCCGAGATGATACTCCTTGACAACGTGCTGGAGAGCACCGGCCTGAGCCGGGAGCAGATCGTAGACATGGGCATAATGATAGGGACCGACTTTAACCCGGCCGGGTTCTACCGCATAGGCCCAAAGACCGCCCTGAAGCTCATAAAGAAGCACTCCAGGCTGGAGGACATCCCCAAGATACAGAAAGAGCTTGAAGCCACCCCCTACGAGGAGATCCGGCGCATATTCCTGGAGCCGGACGTCGCCGACGTGCCCGACATACAATTTGGCGACGTGGACCGCGAAGGGGTGATGGAGTACATGGTGCGGCACGACTTCTCCCCTGACCGGATGGGCCAGGCGCTGGACCGGCTGAAGAAGGCCCTGGCAAAGAAGAACCAGACCTTGGAGAGGTGGTTTTAGCCCTCCCGCTCCGCAAACGAGAGCGAGGCGGAGTTTATGCAGTACCGCAGGCCGGTGGGGCCCGGCCCGTCGCCAAAGACGTGGCCCAGGTGCGAGTCGCACTTGGCGCAGTTCACCTCTGTGCGTACCATGCCGGCGGAATAGTCGGCCTTCCGGGTCACCGCCCCGCCGCTTGCGATGTCCGCAAAGCTGGGCCAGCCAGTGCCCGAATCGAACTTGGCGCGGGAGTCAAACAGCGGCTCTTCGCAGTACGCGCACCTGTACACGCCGTCTCCCTTGTGGTTGTAGTACGCCCCGGTGAACGGGGGCTCGGTAGCGCCGTGGGCGCACACCTCGAACTGTCCTGGCGTGAGCTTCTTTCGCATTCCCTCTATGTGCTCGGGCTTTGCCAACGCGCGCCATGTACTGCGTCGCACTTATCAATCTTTTACGGGTGGCGCGACGCGACGCTTGGCGCCAAGCCCGGCGCCGCCTCCTCTAAGACGTATGTTGTACCGTTGGGGCGATCCGTGTGGCGGACATTCCTGTGTATGGCAGGTTGCCAGTACGCGGCGGCGTATCCGGCGGCGTTGCGGGGCGTGCCGGGGTTGAAGCTGATCCGGGACATGGCTCCCCTGGCCGTGCGGGGCATGTCTCCTGCAATACGGCGGGCGTATACTCTGAGAGTTGCGGGGTGCTGGCTTTGGCGTGAAACGCGCCACATGATCTCGGTTCGCCTGCGGATTGCCCCTTGCGTGCTGCGCATGGCATTGCGGCCGGGCTGCAGCATGCGGGGCTGCGTAGTGGCGGAAGATGACTATGGGCGATTACCGCTATGGGCTCTTAAGCAATGCCATACCGATTCAAAAATCGGGCTGTAAAGTCCAAACGTGTAATCGGGTAGCCAAATTGGGGTCAATTCCGGGCCCAAACCGCCCCGAAACGCGCGCAAATTCAAGAGAAGCGGTACGTCTATGGGGGCGGCGCATGGCCACTCCCGCGAAGGGGGCAATTCAGGACGGTATCTAGTACCGCATGATCTTGACCGGACGCATCCGGCGCTTGGCGACCAACGACGCGATGGCCCCTGCCATCTCCTCTATGGATGCAAAGTACATGCCGCGCAGCAGCAGCTTGAGGGCGCGCCGCTGGGCTTCTGTCGGGCTGAGCTGGGGGGTGTACGCCGGCGGGAGGATCAATTCGACGGCTACGCCGGCGCCCTTGATGAACTTCCAGACGGCCTTCGACTTGTGGTATGGCGCGTTGTCCAGAACGATTAGCGTCTTGGGGCGTATCTTGTTCATCCCCTCCAAGATTTTTATGAATTCCACGGTATTGCGGGCCTTGGCCGTCCGCATGTGGTACCCGTCCGTGTCCAGCGCGCCGAATACGGTGACCGTCTTCCTTGCGAAGGCGGTCTTCAACGTGTCTTTGCCGTTGATGCGGCGCCACGCGTAGCCGGGATACTGCTCAAAGCGGACGCGCATTTCGTCAGGAACAGTACCGCGAATCCGGCCTTCAACTTCTCTGCCATGGCGGCGTTGGTCTTGGCCTTGAACCCTCCCGCACATGCGCCGGTGCCGGCGTGGCCGGTACGGATCTGGCCTTGCGGTACGAGTAGTCGAGTTTGTGGAATATGTTGCGCAGGTTGCGGCTTCCGCACTTTACACTGAATTCCTTTCGCGGTATGTCCCGTGCCATCACGAGCTGCCATGCCCCGGCCCGTACCTGTGGCGCATCGGGGAACTGCTCAGCCACTTTGTGGTAGCCTTTGGGACGCCGGGACCGATCTTGCTTTTGCTCCCGCCGCGCGGCCTGTCTTGCGCGCGTTACAGCCCTCGCGCATGCGGTGCGGGCGGTTCCAGACGGCCTGGTACGGCTTGTCCAGGTCCCTTGCTATTTTCCTGATGTCCTTGCCTTGCTTTCTTTGAACCGCCGCATGCGGCGTCAACGTTTCGGCGTCGTCTTACGCCCCCGTCATCGCCGCCTTGAGCGTGGCCAGGCTCACGGCAGGCATGAAGAGGCGTCCGCGTGGTACGGCCCGTCCTTCCGGGCCCTGACGGACTTTTTGTCGTGTTGCTGCTGCATGGAATGGCGGGGGATCGGGGGTTATGCTGATCTTTGCATCATGGTGCGCTATACATTGCACGGATGCGGGCGTTCCGTGGTTGAAACAGGGCCGGCAAGGCTGATCCATGTCCATTTTATGCCACTATGCGCCCCCGGCGCTAAACATTCGGCTCGGAGGCGCGGTTCGCCCTAACGTTGCCGCAGAATTACGGGCTCTGCTCCCCGTCCTCCGGCGCGCCGGACGCAATCGCGCCCCGCCCGGCCAACTCGCGCCGCGCCTCCATGTCCTGCTCGTATATCGCGTATGGGTCGGTGTTCTCGTCAAAGAACCTGGCGTAGTACTGCTCGCGGGTGTACGGCACGCCGCCCTTGTCGGTTACGGCCACGTACTCGCCCAGCCACTGCCGGTACTCCTCGTCTGCCATGCCATGCGGGCGCGTCCGCGCCATATAGGTACGTATGCCCGCGTGGCGGGTCGCCGTACCGTGCCGGGGCTGTAAACCGATGCCGCCGTTCGCATGCGCGACGGCAAAAATTTTGCAAGACGCATGCGCCGCGGGCCGTTCCCGCCGTGGGCCGCGTATACAACGACGTCGAAACCATCCCACGAAGCGTTATCTCTCGCCCACGTCTATGGCCGCCCCGGCATTTTCCATGTCCCGCACGAAGTCCGGGTACGAGATGCCCGCCGACTCCACGCCGGACACGGTGGTGTCCCCTACGTGCATGCCGGCTATGCAGAACGCCATGAACAGCCGGTGGTCGTTTCTGGAGTCCAGAAAAGCCCCCCGCACCCGGCTCGGCGGGTGCAGCGTCATGCCGTCGGGCCGCTCGTCCACGGGGACGCCCATCTTGGACATCTCCGACGCCGTAATGGCTATGCGGTCGGTCTCCTTGATGCGGGCGTGTCCGACGCCGGTTATGTCGATGGGATGCCCCGACTTCAGCGCCAGTATGGCCAGGGGCGGCAGCAGGTCCGGCGAGTTTCCCAGGTTGAAGGTGCCGCCCTCCAGCACGTCCGGGGACTCCACGGCCATGTGGTCATCGCCCACCGACACCGTAACCCCCAGCTTCTCCAAAATGTCCAGGAACGCCTCGTCGCCCTGCGGGAGGCCGTCCATCCTCCCCATGACCCGGAAGGTGCCGTCCCCGCACAGCGCCCCCGCGGAGAGCAGCAGCGCCAGACTGGAAAAGTCCATGGGGACCGCGAACCGCGCGGGAGCGTACCTGCCGGGGCGTATCTCGTAGCTGCGGTACGGGATGGCGGTCCTGACCGAGACGCCGAAGCGACGCATCGCCGCCAGTGTCATGTCCAGGTACGGCCTTGAGACCATCTGGCCGTCTATGGTGAGGCTCATGCCCCGAGGCATCAGGGGCGCGGCCATAACCAGGGCGGAGACGAACTGGCTGGAGAGGTTTCCCCGGATGGATGCGGGACCGCCGGAGACCGGCCCGGATATCGTGACGGGGGGACGGCCGTCGCTGGAAGCGCAGCGGGCGCCCAGGCGCTCCAGAGCGTCCAGCAGCGGGCCCATGGGCCGCGTCTGCAGGCTGGCGTCGCCGGTAATGGTGGTGGCGTGGCGGTACAGCGCCGCCAGCGCCGAGGCCAGGCGGATGGTGGTGCCCGAGTTGGCCGCGTCTATCGTCGCGTCCCCGTCCGGTTCTATGGCGCGCCCCACCTTCACCTGTTGGCCGCGCACGGATACGTCGGCGCCCATCTTCCGGCAGGCGCCCACAGTGGACAGCGTGTCCCCGGAGGTGAGCGCCCCGTCCACCGTGCTGTCGCCGGCCAGCGACGCCAAGAATACTGCCCGGTGCGTATAGCTCTTGTTGGGCGGGCAGCATACGGTGCCGGACAACGTTGAGCGGCGCACCCTACAGTTCATCGGAGAACGACCTCTTGTTGTTTACGGGGGTGATTACGGTGCGGCCCTCCAGCGACTTGAAGACCTTCTCGACGTCCCGCGCGTCGCCGGACTTGGCGACCGCGGCGACGGCCGGCCCGTTGCCGGACAGCGAGGCGCCCAGCGCCCCGGCGTCCAGCAGGGAGCTGAGCAGGCGCGGGTCCGGCCCCATCATGGACGATATGGCCAGCCCGTTCATGGTCATGGCGTCCCAGTAGCGGCCGTCACGCGCCGCGTTCCAGCACAGTTTCAGCGCTCCCCCCATGCTCCGCATCTTCCCGATGCCGCGGCGGCGGCGCCTGGACGGCACGAATATCACCGCGGCGAGGCCGGGCGGCGCGCGGCGCCGATCCACCAGCTTGGTGCGGGTGTTGTGGGTGACGTTGAACCCCCCGTAGTAGCAGCCGCAGACGTCGTCGTATGCGCCCGTCAGGCTGACGCCCGAACGGATGGACGCCTTGACGCCGGCGGCCAGCACCTCCCTTTCGCTCATCTCGGGGCTGAATATACAGGAGCACGCCATGGCGACTGCAGTGGACACCGAGCTGGACGTCTTGAGGCCGCAGCCGGTGGGCGCCTGGGACGTGACGCAGATGCTTATGCGGTAGCGGCGCAGCTGGGCGCGGGGCACCACGTTGCCCACGGTGAGGTTCATCAGCCGGGAGCTCTGGGATCGGGAGTTGACGACTATCCCCTTGCCGGGGGTGGCGGTCACCTTGGCCGTCGTGGTCAGCGAGGTGCCCAGGGTCGCCCCGTATCCGGTGGCGACCGCGTTCACCAGCGACACGGCCCCGTGGACGGTGGCGGTCGCCCCCCTCATGCGAACGCCCCCACGAGCGCCCGCCTCATGGCGTCGGCGGGCGCCTCGGTGCCGTGCAGTATGCCAAACGATATGACCGCCTGCTCCAGCAGCATCTCCCAGCCGGGTATGATGGCCGCTCCGGCCTTTTCCGCCTGTTCGAGAAAGGCGGTGCGGACTGGGGTGTACACCATGTCGTACGTTATAGTATCTGGGGATGTGCGGCTCATGTCGGAGGGGGACGCGCCGCCGTTCATTCCCACGGGGGTGGCGTTCACTACCAGATCAAAGCCCCCCTCCACGCGGGGCGGCATGGGCCCGGAGCTGGCCGATACGCCCAGCCGGGAGCAGTGGTCCGCCAGGCTCCGGGCGTTGCCCGGGGTGCGGCCACATATGTGTATGCGCGAAACGCCCCGGCTGGCCAGCCCCGAGGCGGCGGCCCGCGCCGCGCCGCCGGAGCCCAGCATCATGACGCGCAGCCCTGAGATTGAAACGTCCCGGGACGCAAGAGGCCCCAAGAACCCGTCCATGTCGGTGTTGAAGCCGCGCCGCCGCCCGTCCCGGTCCCTCACCAGGTTGGCCGCCCCCACCAGGCTGCACTCCTTTGACACCGAATCCAGGTACTCCATCACGCCTATCTTGTGCGGGATGGTCACGTTGTACCCGTGTATGCCGGCGGCCCGCAGGGATTCCACACCTTCGGCAAGCTCGCCGGCGGGCACGCGGTACGCGATGTACGTGCAGTCCATTCCCGCATCGCGGAACGCGGCGTTGTACATGGCCGGCGAGAGGGAGTGGGATACGGGGTCCCCGATTATCGCGTACGTACGCGTCAAGTCACATGACCCCGGCCAGGCGGCGCACCTCGTCTGCGGAGTACTGGCCGGGGGCCACCGGATCCCCCAGGGAGACGTACATGAACGGGCAGCCCATGTGCATGGCGCAGAGGCGCGTGAAGCGGCCCCCCTCGCCCATGGCGAAGGCCACCAAGTTCGTTTTGCCGCGGTGCGCGTACAGGCTCAGGACGGCGGCGGCCTCGTACCCCACGTCGGCGGTCACGACTATCTTTATCCAGTTGGAGTACCGGCCCATCTCCCCCAGGCGCCGCCGCAGCCGGGCCACCGAGGGGCTGCCTCGAAAGTCGTGCCAGGAGACCAGCGTCCTTGTATTCAGGCGCCCCCTCATCCCGGGGTTTCCCAGCAGCGTGTTGAACTCGACGTCCAGCAGGAAGGGCCCGTACCCGGCGGCGGCCTCCAGCAGCCGCACGCGCTCGCCCTCGGTGCCGCCGAACCGCCCTCCTTCTCTGGGGGAGCGCAGCGTGAGTATTGTATTGCCCAGCCTGCCGGAGACCGACTCCAGGAACGGCTCTATGTCCGGCGTGTCCAGAAAGTCCAGGCGCAGCTCCGCGTACTTTGAGGACTTTAGCGCCATATCCATCGCCCTGCGCATCTCTTCGGGCGAGTCGGCTGCCACCGAGACGCACGTGGTGTACTTCATTTCTCCAGTATGTATTCGCCTTCCACCCGCATGCCAAAGTGCCTCCCGGCGGCGGGCGTGGCGTGCACCATTATTTGGTCTCCCTCCTTGAGGTGCGTGACCGAGACCAGCTCGCCGTCGGGCCGCACGAACCGTATGGTCTCGGCGTTCTGCACGATTACGCCGCCCGACTCCGTGTCGGTGGCGGCGCCCACGAACAGCATGGGGCGGCTCTCTATCTTGGAGCGGCCCACCGTGACGCGACGCGACCTCCCGTCCCGGGTCACCGCCAGCACCTCCGAACCCCCCTCCAGTTCGGAGAGGTACGCGGTGTTGCCGTTGGGGGTTATGGTGTAGCAATGGACGGCGCCCGCGTTCACCCGGAAGGGGCGGGGGGACGTGAACGACGAGCCCACCGACTCGTTGTGTATCAGGAAGGAAAAGTTGGAACGGTTGCCCACCAGCAGGCCCTCGCCCATCTTCAGCATGGAGGTGGTGTCCACGCAGACCCGCTCGCCGTCACCGGTCTCGCGGATGGCGGTGACCCGG
Source organism: Nitrosopumilaceae archaeon (assembly GCA_963665475.2). Classification (GTDB taxonomy): domain Archaea; phylum Thermoproteota; class Nitrososphaeria; order Nitrososphaerales; family Nitrosopumilaceae; genus VYCS01. Next base: position 479,233 of record CAXXXK010000002.1, read on the forward strand.
GCGGGGACCACCTCGAAGGTGGAGCGCTTCATGTATGCCAGCGTGGCGGCGACCTCGTCGGCAGAGGATGTCTCCAGTATGACGGCGTCTACCCCGACATCCAAGACGGAGAAGAGCTTGCGCGCCTCGTCGGCGGTGCGGGCAGTGGCCATTAGGCGGGTGTCAACGTCGTGGAGCTTGGCGATGGCGTTCTCAAGCGGTATTATCTTCCAGTCCTCCACGTCCACTATGACAAAGTCCAGGCCCGCGGCGGCGTCGGCCAGCATCGACTCTATGTCGGCATTGGAGAGTATGCGGTAGCGCCCCCCGGTCTTCTCGCCCGAATCGGCGGCTAGGATGTATGCAGATCCCTCCTTGCGGTACATTGCAGAGACGCCCAGACCCGCGGCCACGTCCGGGTCGGCGAACAACGTCTTGATGCCCATCTCGCAGACCGCGTTCAAGAACCCGGCATCGGCGGTGGCTGGGGCCACTATGAGATCCCTGATGTCACCCAACCTGCCCCACCGACTCGGCAGTCTCGCCGTCGAATATTATGCGAGCCAGCGCAGCGGTCATTGCCGGCGGGTTGCGGTGGCCGAATATGTTGCGGCCGTACGTGACGCCGGCCGCTCCGGCCTCCATCACCTCTTGGGTGGTGCGCAGCAGGTCCGCGTCGGAGTCAACGCTGGGGCCGCCTGCCACCACTATAGGCACCGGCGTGCTCCTCACTATCCTGGCAAACGATTCCACATCGCCTGTATATACGGTCTTGACTATGTCGGCGCCGCACTCGGCGCCAATCCGGGCGGCGTGGGCCACTATTCCCGGCTCGTGCGGGTCCGGAACGTTCTCGCCGCGGGGGTACATCATGGCCAGCAGGGGCATGCCCCACTCCTGGCAGCTGTCGGCCATCATTCCAAGGTCGTGCAGCATATCGGGCTCCTCGCGGCCGCCCACGTTTATGTGCATGGAGACTCCGTCGGCGCCCATCCGGACGGCCTCTTCCACGCTGCCGGTGAGAACCTTGCGGTTGGGCGAGAGTGACCGGGACGTGCTGGCCGAAAAATGCACCAGCACGCCGGGCGCGGGAACGTCGGTCAGCGACTTTAGTATGCCCTTGTTTATTATGACGCTGGTCAGGCCGGCCCGGGCGCACTCCCGTATCGGTATGGAGATGTCCTCAAGGCCCGGCAGGAGGCCGCTAGATATGCCGTGATCCATGGGGATGCAGAGCATCTTGCCGCCCCGCATTATCCTGGACAGGCGCATCTGAAGACCCGACACCATGGTACGTGGCCGCCGCTTCCCATTTAAAAACAATGGGAATAGTAACGGCCCAGATCCCCTGTGTGGAGGTTGCCGCCAGCACGGATCCCCCCGCGCGGCGGCGCCGGCCCGGGCCTTGCTTGCCGTGTCGACGGGGTTTTCCGGGAAAACGTTTAGTAGCCCCGCACGTACAATCGGATTCCGTGATAGGCGAAGGCGACAGGGTACCGGAGTTTGAGCTGCCCAGCAGCTCGGGCGACACGGTGCGATCCTCGGACATGGCCGGCAAACCCTACGTCATTTACTTTTACCCTCGCGACTTTACGTCGGGGTGCACTACTGAAGCCGGCGAGTTCACAGAACTGTACGAGTCGTTTGAGGGTGCCGGAATTGGAGTGTTGGGCGTCAGCCCCGACTCGGTGGAGTCGCACCAAAAGTTCTGCAACAAGATGGACATACCCTACCCGTTGCTGTCCGACGGCGACAAGGCATTGGCGGGCGCCTTTGGGGTGTGGGGCCCGAAAAAGTTCATGGGCCGCGAATACATGGGCGTGACCCGAAGCACCTTTCTGGTGGACGAGGCAGGCGTGGTGTTCAAGGCATTCGTCAGGGTGAGGCCAAAAGGCCATGCGCGGAAAGTCCTAGAGTCGTTTACAAAATAAATGGAAAAACGTGTCAGAATCCCTTGGGAAGCGTACCACGAGGTTTTCTTTTCTTGGGGGTTTCTGCAGTCTTGGCGGCTTCGGCCTTCTCTTGAGCCAGCTTGGCTGCCTCCTGGGCGGCCAGGGCTGCCTTGGCGGCTTCTGCGGCCACCTGCGCCAGTCTAGCGGCTTCCTGAGCGGCTGCGGCCTGCTGGGCCAACATCTCGGCCTCCTTCTGCGCCGCGCTGGCAGCGCTGGCAGGGGGCGGCGCCGGCTTCTTTTCCTTGCTCTCGACCCTCTTCACGTAGTCGGCTTCGTACTTTTCCAACTCCTCCTTTCTTGACTTGGCTTGCTGGGCTTGCTGAGCTTGCTGGGCTTGCTGCGCTTGCTGGGCTTGCTGCGCTTTTTGGGCCTGCTGTTTCTGTTGCGCCTGTTGGGATTTCTGCGTTTGTTGCGCTGAGCCCTGCGCCTGCAGGCCGTATCCGCCAAAGGTCTTGTCTGGCGGATGGTACGCCAGCCTGGCGCGGGTGGCAAAGTACTGGTTTGACGGCTGCGTGTACCCGGTCACCTTGGCCTTTTGCGCGTTCCAGCTGGGCTCCGGCGGAACGTGTCCGGCGGGCGCGGTCCTTCGCACAAAGTACCTGTTGGGGGCCGGGGCATACCCGGTCACCTTGGCGCGGTAATCGTGAAAGCTGGTCATCGCCACGTTTCTGTACGCGTTCTCCAGAGCGTCGTTGATGTTGGCCGGCTCCGCCGGTTTCGGCTCGGGCGGCTTTGGCTTTGCTTCGGCCGGTTTCGGCTCGGGCGGCTTTGGCTTTGCTTCGGCCGGTTTCGGCTCGGGCGGCTTTGGCTTCGGTTTGGGCTTCATCCCCTTCGGCATGGTTCTGGTCATCTTCGGTGGTTCTTCCTTGGGTGGCTCCTCCTTCGGCGGCTCGGGCTTTGCTTCGGCCGGTTTCGGCTCGGGCGGCTTTGGCTTCGGTTTGGGCTTCATCCCCTTCGGCATGGTTCTGGTCATCTTCGGTGGTTCTTCCTTGGGTGGCTCCTCCTTCGGCGGCTCGGGCGCCGGGGGCTGCGCTTCGGTTGCCGCCCGCGCGGCTACCTTGTCCAGCCTCTCGGCAATCTCGTCCAGCATCGCACGAAGATCGTCCTTGCTCGTTTTGGTCTTACGTCGTCTAGTAGACATTAGGATTTTTCCCTCACGCCATCTATTTAATTTTTTGATAGGATCCATACTGTATTCCCGGCCGGACGCGTGCGGCATGATCTCCGTACAATGCGTTGGCCTGCCCGGGCCTTGTCCAAAAACCAGCCCATGATCCACAGCGCCGTCTAGTGAATAGATCCAAAAGAGACAAAAAGTCAAAGCGAAAGACGGCCAACCCCAACCGATACCGAAGCGAGAGCAACCCCTCCAGCACGAGGAACGACCCCAACGTCAACTGGCTCAGATATGCCGAGGGCCGCAAATCCGAGCGTTGCAACTATGCCAAGTGGATGCCAAGGTTAGCCGACCACACGCGCGAGGGGCTGGGGCTTTCCGAAGGCGAGAAGGACAGGCACGTCTCGGTCATGCCGGTGGCCCTGGTGAAACCAGAGGAGAGCCCGTCCTGTTGAGGGCTGGCCAAGCACTTCGTCAAACACCCCGAGGCCCTGAAGCCGTGTTTGAGTATGTTCGAACCCAACCTTGTACAGTTTTTACACCATCTGTCTGTATAGATAACTGGCGAGTAAGTCCATGGGAAACCGTGGCCACAGAAGGCTGAGAGGAGATCATGTCCGATTGGGATTACCACGGGTTCACCAATATGTCCACTCACCCTAGCCAGACTGGCCTCAGTATGTCCGCATAGCGGGCATCGCCGGTCTGGCGCCTGTGGTAGAACGCGCCCGCCACGTAGTCGGCCGCCCAGATTCCTGGACGGTGAATGGAAGACGCCGAGCACGCGGGGCATGGTTTGAGCAGATGCGGTATGCCGCGTTTGTCAGCAAAGCCGATCTGCTTGTACCGCAGATACGATTCAAACTAGCGTTCGCTGCTTTGCGACAGCCTGCCCTTGTCGCAAACGATGGTTGGCTGGCCGTCAGACCCAATCTCGCGCATGACTCCGAGTACCAATGTTTGGGCAAACGTGTAGTTGTCCAAACGTTTGGGCGTCCATGTGCTGCGCGCGCCCTCCGTATTTTCGGGAGGGGCCCCGTTAAGGATTAAATACCAACCGGCGGGAATCGTACCGACCGCCCTTGAGACCAGTCCAGCAGATTCTTACCAGCGACGTGGAACAGATACTGGAGGGGGCCCTGCAGGGGCAGAGGCCCTCGGAGAGCGACTGCGTCAAACTGCTGGAGTCGAACGACACGCACATGATCGGAAGGGCAGCCGGGATGCTGGCGCGGAGGAGGTTCGGCAAGACCGCCACGTACGTAAACAACATCATACTGAACTATACCAACGTCTGCGTCACCGACTGCAAGTTCTGCGCCTTTTACAGGCCCCCCGGACACGACGAGGCGTACACCCTCACCGTGCAGCAGATACGCGCCCGGGTGAAGACGGCCTGGGAGATGTTCGGCATACGGCAGGCCCTCATACAGGGGGGCCACAACCCGCGGCTGGGTATAGAGTACTACGAGGAGGCCTTTTCGGCCATACGCTCCGAGTTTCCCCAGGTGGGCGTGCACGGGCTGTCCGCCTCGGAGATAGACATGATATCCCGGGTGGAAAAGACGTCCACCCGGGAGGTGCTCTCCCGGCTGAAGGACGCCGGACTGCAGTCGGTGCCGGGCGCTGGCGCCGAGATACTGGTGGACGGCGTCAAGGACGTCATAAGCCCCAAAAAGATATCCAGCGCCGATTGGCTGCGCATAATGGAGGAGGCCCACGGACTGGGGCTGCCCGCGTCGGCCACCATGATGTACGGGCACGTGGAGTCGTATCGGGACATAGCCAGCCACATGTACGACATAGTCCGGCTGCAGGAAAAGACCGGCGGCTTCATGGCGTTCATACCATGGAACTTTGAGCCCAACAATACGCAGCTGCAGCGCGAGGGGACCGTTCCACGGGGCACGGGCGGAATGCGGCTGCTCAAGATGATCGCCATAGCCAGGCTGGTGTACGACGGCCTCATACCGCACGTGCAGTCGTCCTGGCTCACGAACGGCATCGGGATGGCCCAGATGGCCCTGGCGTACGGGGCCAACGACTTTGGCGGGACGCTGATAGGCGAGGAGGTCGTATCCTGCACGGGGGCGCGCTCCACCGAACTCACGGACAGGCGCATCCGGGGCGCCGTGCTGCAGGCGGGGTACGTTCCCGCCGAGCGGGACAATTTTTACAACATATTATAGCCCAAACTCGGCCAGCCGGGAGTCCACCCTCTTGGCGGTGTCTTCGTCCGGGGCCACCTGCTCCTGCACCGGCCTGGCGAACCCCTCCTGCGGCGTCTTTTGGGTGGCGTCTATCCCCATCTTGGAACCCAAGTCCACCAGGGGAGACGCGGGGTCCAGGCTGTCGGTGGGGGTGTTCTGCACAATCATGGTGTCCCGGGCGGCGTCGGCGCGCGTCGTCACGGCCCATATCACGTCGTTTACATCGTGCACGTTTACGTCGTGGTCCACCACCACGAATATCTTGGTGAGGGAGAGCTGGCCGGTTCCCCACAGGCCCATCATCACCTTTCGCGCCTGGCCGGGGTACCGTTTGCGTATCGATACGACGGCCATTCCCTGAAACCACCCCGCCGCGGGCATCGCAAAGTCCACTATCTCCGGATGGAACATCCTCATGAGCGGCAGGAACGAGCGCTCGATGACCTTGCCGATGTAGGCGTCCTCCAGCACCGGCTTGCCCACTATGGTGGTCAGGTATACGGGCCTGCGCCTCCGCATCATTCCGGTCATGGTGAAGACGGGGTATGGTTCCGGCGGGGTGTAGTATCCGGTGTGGTCCCCGAAGGGGCCCTCGGTGCGCATGTCCGTCGGGTCCACGTACCCTTCCAGTATGATCTCCGCCTCGGCGGGCACGTCCAGGTCTATGCCGCGGCACGGGACGGTGCGTATGCCCCGCCCGCGGGTTATCCCCGCAAAGAGGTACTTGTCGAGGCCCTCGGGGACGGGCGCCACGCCGGCAAATATGGTGGCCGGGTCCCCCCCGATTACTATCGCGGCGGGGATCCGCTCCCCGCGCTCGGCGGCCATCTCCCCGTGCTGGGCCCCCCTCTTGTGCCTCTGCCAGTGCATTATGGCGTGCGTGTCGTCTATGATCTGCATCCTGTACACCCCGAGGTTGCGGGCGCCCGTCTCGGGGTGCTTGGTGGCCACCAGCCCGAACGTGATGAACCGGCCGGCGTCTTTGGGCCACGTCTTGAGTATGGGGATGTCGCCAAACGAAGGGGCGTCCTCGGTCATCTGGGTTACGGGGCCGGACTTTTGGGGCTTGGGAAAGGAGCCGGCCATCTTGGAGAGCTTCGGCAGGCTCCGCACCTTTCCCAGCATGCCGGAGGGCATGTCCATCTTGGCCATGTCCGCGATTCGCTCGCCGATGTTGGTAAAGTCGGTCATGCCCAGGCCCAGCTCCATGCGCTTCATGGAGCCGAAGGCGTTTCCCAGAACCGGCATGTCCGAGCCCTTTACGTTGGTGAACAGGACGGCCGGGCCGCGCGCGTACATGGTGCGGCGGAGCACCTCGGCTATCTCCAGATGCGGGTCGGCCTCGGCGTTTATGCGGCGCAGCTCGCCGTGCTCGTCCAGAGTGTCGATAAATTCGGATATGTTGTTTACCGCCACAACCGGCGCGGCGGCCGCTAGCAGTATAAGCCTGTCGGGGGCCCCGTACGCTGGCGCCCGGCCGGACCGCCTTGTCCGGGCGGGTGCGGCGCGAATGGCGATCCGCGGGCCATATGGCGCGCGGTGGCGGCGGGGGACGCCCGCCGGCGGGTGCGGCGGCCGGGCTTGCCGCGCGCGGGGCGCGCCGCTTTGGGGCGCGCCGCCGGAACGGCGCGGTTGTTGCAGGTGGGAGGGGTACGCGGTGGCGTGGCTTGTCCTACGGATCGCCATATTTTGGACAAGGCCGACATTCCGGCAAAGACTATAAGCACGCCCGAGCGCACAACTCCCCATGGGAAAGAGTTGTCCCGTATGCAAGGGCAGCGGCGCCATATCCCTTTTGGACTGCACCTGCTCTTTCTGCAACGGCACCGGAGAGCACACAAAGTCGGCGGAGTCGTACTACAAGTCCCACATATGCCAGTGCGTGCTGTTGGACCGAAAGCGTTGCCCGCTGTGCGGCAAAAAGTGCCACCACGACACGCCCAACAAGCCAAAGATACGGCTCAGTCCCCAGTAGGCCTACATGGGGGGCAGCTCGGTCTTCTTGTCGAACCCACCACTGCCGAACTTGCAGTAGAAGCACAGGTTCGACTGCATGTACGTTAGCTTCACCACTTTGATGGCGCCCATCTTCAGCGCCAACTTGGTCAGGAGGCGGTACTTCAGGGGCATCGCCGGTATCACCTCTTCCATGTATACGCGGTGGTGGTCGGGGCAGAACCGGAGCTTGAGCTGGGCCTTGCCGCTCTGTTTGTTCATCTGCCGGGTATAGTTTACCTGCTCGCGGATGTACTCGTGTTTGGGGCACGGACAGTCCTTGCCGCCGGGGTGCTTGTACGCGGGGGTGTTCCGCCAGTCGAATCCCGGATATTCCCTCTCAAAGTCGTCCATGCCCAATGGCCACACTCCGGCTATAAAAAGATGGCAAGCGGTCGCGCGCTCGCCGCCACGCGAAAAAGGCGCGCAACGCGCGGCGCCGTGCTGCGACGGATCCACGTGCCACAAACTCATATCCGCCGCCAGCTTCTTTTGATCTGGCCGATCACGTGCGCGGACAGCGCCGCGGGAGCCCGGCGAATCGCGCCGCCGCGCGCCGAGCATCCGGCTGCCATGCGCCGAATACCCCGGGCCGGAAAGGCGCGCATGGGCTGGCCGCTCCGCAAACGCGCGCCAAGTGGCCTACTTTGCATCGCATTACACACGCGGCCGACTTCGCGGAGCCAATCCCGAGTCCGGCGGTCGGGGGTTGCCGCGCGCTGCGCGTGCGGTCAGCCCAGAGTCCACTTGCTGGCGCCCTCGTCTCCCACGTGTATGCCTAGTATGCCGTCGGGTCCGGCCGCCACGACTGCGTATACGGCCCCGCCAGCCCTTACGGCGGCAATCTCCGACGCCCGGTATCCAAGAAGCTTCCCGACCGGATCCAGCTCGCCCGCCGCAGGCTTCTCGCTATTCCCGACTTCGCGGCACGCCTGGTACAACATGCGGGGATCCGACTCGCCCGCCGCCAGTATCTCATGCATCCGTATCTGGCCGTCCATGTACGACAACAGGTACGCGCTGTCCCCTACCTCAACAACGGTCCGGACGTGATCGTCGCAGTCAAAGGCCGGATCAGACGTCCCTATGTGCGCGGGGTTCCGGTCGCCGGATATCCTGAACTTCATTACGTCCCCCTTTGGACCGGCCACCAGGGCATACGTGGCGTCCTCGTGTATGATTCCGTACATGGCCCGCACGATCAGCAGCATGTAGTCGTCAAAGTACGATCCCGTCCTCCGTATGTCGTAAGGATCCGACAGGTCGTACTGCTGAATTATGGTGTCCGCGAGCGTGACGGCAACCGGCTTTCCGTCCGCCTCGGCCACCATGGTATCGAGTATGGGGTTGCCGCTTCGGTGCTCTATAAAGTCCGCCAGCACGATGTCGCCCGGGTCCGATACGTCCAGCAGGGCGATGCCGTCGCTGTACGGCAGGGCCACGTACGGCCATTCGCCCAGGGTCTTTATACTGTACGACTCGGCGTCGTATACTCCGGCGGGCCGCACGTTCTGCGGATCCGACACGTCCAACATGTGAATGCCGTCGGACCCGGTCGCCGCGACCACGTATTGGGTGCCGTTGACGTCCACCACCCCGACGTCGTACACGTGGTACCCCTGCAGGTGGAATAATACGTTCAGCTCGCCGCCCCCGACGTTCCCAAAGTTCTCGATTGTTACGGTCGGAACCTCGTATCCCCTGTCGTCGAAAACCCTGTCGGGATCCGGGTTTGACTCGCCGTACATCAGGTGCGTATAGTCGGCGCTGTGCCCCATTCCGAGCAGGTGGCCTATCTCGTGGGCTGTGACGTACCGTATGATGTCCGGGTTCATGAGGCTGGCGCCGTATTCGTCAGGTTCGGGCGCGTCAAAGTCTATTCCTATGCGGTGGCCCACGAACGCATCGTGGTACTCCACCCCCCAAACACGCTCGGAGTCGATCCACTCTATCACGACGTCGTGCCGCTCGCCCTCGTGGCTGGGCGTGAATATCAGGTCGGGGTTGAGGGTCGCCCATTCGTCTACGGCGTCCCGGATTGCGGCCTTTGCCTGGCCCCAATACTTTTGGGCGTGTTCGGGGTACCGGTCCTGCAGCTCCACGAGTATGTCGGGGTGCATTTTGTACGTGATGACTTGGGCGTCGGCCTGCTGTATTTGGTGCGGCAGCGCGCACGCGACTGCCACAAGAACTCCCAACGCGATCAGCGTCCAGCCGTGGCCCGGTGTCACGCGGCATTCGGCGGGCGTGGCGAATATGTGTGTTCACGGCGGACCCGCCCGCGAATTCCTTTTTAGTCGACTGCGCCATACGTGGTTGCATGGCAGATTATGGCGAAACCGCGCGGAATGCGCGCGGCATTATGTTGGGGGACGTCTGCTTGTCCGCGCTGCTTGGGGCGGGCGTCACCCTGTTGCTGCTCGGAATCGTGCCCGAATACCGGGAGACGCTGGTAGTGCTGGGGGCTGCGCTTGTAGTCACCAGCTGCATAGGGGGCAATCAGATGGTCGTTACGCGCAGCATGGCAAACGGCCTGCACGAGGGGTTTGACAAGCGGAACGAAATACTGAAGGAGATCGCCTCCACGCAGAAGGAGATCGCCTCCAAGCAGCGCAAAATACTGAAGGATATAGCCTCCACGCGTAGGAATATGGCCTCCACGCAGAAGGATATAGCCTCCTTTAGACGCAACGCCGAAGGGATCCACAAAAAATAGGAGAAAAGATTACGCCATCAAGTCGGGGCGGAAGGCCCGGGTTCGCTGGCCCTTGATTATGCAGGTTACGCCCCAACGGCCTGCGCCCGCCAAGACTGGCACGCCGCCCGCCTGTAAGTCTTCGGACCGTCCGCATTGGAGCGGATTCGCCCGGGCCTGGACTCGCGGAGAACCGGGCGCCTACCTTAAAATTGGTCCGCAAAAGCCGCTACGCATGGTAAATCCCCGCGCGTGGCTGGCAGAGGGCCTCGCCACGTACGCCTTGGTCTTCTTCGGGCCGCTCTCCATCATAGTGGCCATAGCGCACTTCGGGGAGGGGCTGAGCACCATCAGCGTGCTGTTCATATCGCTGGCGCACGGGGGCACCATAGCTTTGATGATATACGCCTTCGGCCACATCTCCGGGGCGCACATCAACCCGGCGGTCACCATCCCCATGATGATAGTGCGGGAGATATCCGTCAAGGACGGCCTGGGGTACATAGGCGCCCAGGTGGCTGGCGCCATAGTGGCCGCCCTGACGCTTCTGGCGATATTCCCTGAGGCGGGGATGGCCGTGAACCTGGGAACGCAGCCGGGCCCCGGCGATATTCTCAACGGCAGCGCCGCGTCCGGCTTTGCCGTTGAGGCGGTGCTCACATTCTTCCTGCTGGTTACAATATGCATGACCGCCGCCCACAAGAAGGCCGCCGCGGGGTGGGCCGGCTTTGCCATCGGAGGGATGGTCTTTCTGATACACCTGGTGGGCATACCCCTCACGGGCGCGTCGGTGAACCCGGCCAGGACGTTCGGACCCGCACTGGTGTCGGGGTTCTGGGAGTTCCACTGGATGTACTGGGCGGCCCCCGTAGTGGGCGGGATAATAGCCGTCGTGCTGATGAAGTACATCTACCTCAACAAGGACGAATAATATAGCTCAGAATGGATCGGATTTCCCAACTCTTATATTGAAAATGCGGCGGGCGCCCTTCGTGAGGTCGGCCAGGATAGTGGGCGCCAGCAAGCCGCTGGTGGTGGAGGACGCCGAGAATCCCGTCCCGCGCGGCGAACAGGTTCTGGTGAAGGTTTCGGCGACCGGCGTGTGCCACAGCGACTTGCACCTGTGGGAGGGCGGGTACAACCTGGGCGACGGCACGTTCATGAAGGTTACCGACCGCGGGGTGAAGTATCCTGTGACGCCCGGACACGAGGTGACCGGCGAGGTGGCCGCCACCGGCGAGGACTCCGGCGGGTACGGCATAGGCGAGAAGGTGCTGGTGTACCCTTGGGTCGGGTGCGGCAAGTGCCCGGCGTGCGACGCCGGCAACGAGAATTTGTGCGACACGCCCCGCTCGCTGGGCGTGTTCCAGAACGGCGGTTACGCCGATCATATATTGGTGCCCCACCACAAGTACCTGGCCAGACTGGACGGCCTGGACCCTGAGGAGGCCACGTCGCTGGCGTGCTCGGCGCTCACCGCGTACACGGCGATAAAGAAGGCCAACGCCAACTCGCCGGAGACGCTGCTGATCATAGGCGCCGGCGGGCTGGGGCTGATGGGCGTGCAGATAGCCCGGGCCACAACGGACGCCAAGGTGATATGCATAGACCTGGACGAGGCAAAGCTGGCGATGGCTAGGAAGCTGGGGGCGCACCGCACCATAATATCCGGCAAGGGCGCCGCCGAACGGATAATGGAGCTGACCAGCGGGCTGGGGGTGGACAGCGTGGTGGACTTTGTCAACGCCAGCGCCACGGCAAAAACGGGGCTGGACGTCCTGCGCAAGCGTGGCAAACTGGTGCTGGTGGGCCTCTTTGGCGGGTCGCTGAACCTGTCGCTGGTCACCATACCGTTGAAGTCGGTGACCATACAGGGGGCGTACACCGGAAATTACGCGGACATGGTGGAGCTGATGGGGCTGGCCAGGGACGGCGTCATTCGTTCTGTGATAACAAAGAGGTACGGCTTGGAGGCGTCCAACGATGCCCTTGAAGACCTGCGGGCGCACAAGATAGTGGGCCGGGCCGTAATCAACCCGTAGAGGGCGCGCCGCGTCATGGGGGGCGCGCCGATACGCCCGTCGCGGTAATATATCCGGACGGCGTACACGGTGGCTGTATGGCAAGGTCCAAGAATATTGCCGAGGCCACCGCCAAGGTGGAGGCGGCCCTGTACGCGGCCGGCCGCCCGCTGAACCTGGACGAGCTGATGCGCGCGTCGGGCACGTCCTCCAAGATTAGGACGGCGGACATACTCGATGGGATAATTCGCCGCACGCGCCGGGCGTTTACTGCGCTGGAGGTGGCCCGCCTTCCCGACGGGACGTACGTGCTGCAGCTGAAGCCGGAGTATGCAATGACGGTGCGGCGGTTTGCCGCCAGGCCGCTGCTGCCCAAGGCCACCCTCAAGACGCTCTCGTACATAGCGTACATGCAGCCGGTCTCCTCCAAGCAGCTGGCCGAGACTAGGGGGAGCGGCGTGTACGCGCACATAAAGGAGCTGGCCCGGATGGAGTTCATAACGTACCAGGAGGCCGGCCGCAGCAAGATATACAGCACCACCGAAAAGTTCGGCAGGTACTTTGGGACCTCCGGCGACGCCAACGACATAAAGCGGCACCTCTTCGCCAGGATGAGGCGGGACACCAAATAGAACGACGCTTTAAATTAGAGGTTGGACGGGCGTGAGTAATGCGCAAGACCGTGGAGAACTTGGCGGTGAGCAAGATCACCGGGGGCAGGAGGCACCCGCTGAGGATCCGCCGCAAGTACGAGATGGACAGGTACCCCAACGAGGCCCTGACCAGGGAGGAGCAGGTTACCGTTACCAGGCGCGTCCGCGGCAACCACTCCAAGACGGCCCTCAAGACGGCCGAGTTCACCAACTTGGCCGGGGCCGGCGAGGGCGTGGTCCGCACCAAGATACTCAAGGTGCTGGACAATACCGCCAACAACGACTACAGGCGCCGGGGCGTGATCACCAAGGGCGCCGTGCTGGAGACCGCCGAGGGCACCTGCCGGGTGGTCTCGAGGCCGGGCCAGGACGGCGCGGTGAACTCCATACTCGTAGAGGCGGCGGCCAAGTAGGGCGCATGCGGGCATTCTGGCGCATTGGGGGCATTGCAAAATCGCGATTGAGCGACTCCGGGGCGTTTCATCACAAATACACCAGTGTCATGAGGCTTCACGGTCTGCGGCAATGGTATGGGGGGACGGGCCGTCCGGCGGGGCGGTCTGAAAAGTGGTCGTACCGCGCGCCGCCACATGTATCCACCACCCGAATACGGTGTTCCACATGTTGTTTTGTACCACTATGTCGATGGCTACGCCCATCTGGACGTACTTCAGGTTTGCCGTCTGTGTTGCATCCTCAGAACAACGACGTTCCTTGTTGGGCTTGGCCCAGTTATCTAATCTGATCCGTAGACTTCTTTGTGGCTGCCTAGAGTCACAAGTGTGATTTGGTGGGTGTCGTAGTTGATCTGATAGATCACACGCATAGATTTTGATAACCGGTACCCGTACAATCCGGCATATTGATTCACCTTTCGTTTTCCCAAGCGTTCTGGATTCTCTTCAGTAGCCAGCGCCTCCACGCATGCCGCCAGAGCCTTGCGAACATTGGGGTCGCGCCTGTATTTTTTCAATCCTTGTTCGAACTTCTCTTTGCGAATGTCCCAAGCGCCGGTATGGTGCATTCGTCAGCACTCATTCAGAATCGATTCCGGAGTCACCCGTTCTAGATCTTCCGTGTCGGGATTCTCAAGCACAGCCACTATGTCTGGAGCAAGCCGTACATTGTCCTGGACTATTCGGCCAAACACGGTCACTTGCTCCCGTATGTCCTCGTCTAGTTTAGACACCGCCTCCCAGTACTTTCGTTTCCACTCCTCCACGCGGTCTTCATAGTGCTCGTCGTGATATTTCAGCCTGACGCCGTACGCGAACACCTCCCATATCCTGCCGCACAAACTGTGCAGCTCCCGCAACAAGTCTTTGTGTTCGTGGCGCGGGTCCGATCCCATGACCGCGTGCAACATCTTGGAGAAATCCATTACTACCCGTCGGTGTTCGATGAATGTGGGGAGCGGCGGGTATTCCAATACTATGCGGTCCAGCCATCTAATGACGTCCTCGGGAGCGTGGCGTGCGGGGCGGGAGCGCAGGACGGCGTCGCAGTAGCTCTGGAACTTGGGCATGAACTCCTCCTTGTATGCGGCGTACCACTCGTACGGGGCATGATCCCGATAGATATCGGCGACCATCGTTTTGACATCCACAAAACCGGCCACCACGCCATCAAGCTCGCGTCTGGCTGTATCCAAATAGTCGCCGGGCGGCGCCAGCGGTCTTCCTGTATGCTTTGGTCCCGGCCGATACCCCTCACATCGCTCGGTTTTGCCGTACGACGCCACGCCCGAGGCGGCCAGACCGTATAGTGCGTCATACACTACCTCGGAGTGCGGCCCCTCCAGGTGCCAATAGTACGCCAAGTCTTTCTTGACTGGATTGCCGTCGGGCAAGTTCATCTTCGTTTTGAACAACACACCGAGAATCTCCTTTTTGGTAACGTATGGCTGGCCGCGCTTGTCCGCCAGCCGACGTATGGCGGCGCGTACCATCTCTTGCGCTACATTCTCGGCGTTTTGGTCGTGGGACACGCATCCCAGCCACGCGTCATATCGATATACGTTGCGGCGCCGGGCCCTACAAAGAGCGGACATTCCCGCCGCCCGACGCGGCAACTGCATGCAGGAGGACGTCTTGGCTGTCATATGTGGTGTGTGTAATCGGCGGGGTTGGCGTGTATCGCGTGTCCGGCAACCGGTTCGACTGGCAAATCAACTGGGATCAGTGTGTTGACCATGGTGTGAAAATGTGGCCTTGCGTCTTTATTACCAACGTGCACGTCACGCATATCATGGCATCTGGCGGGCGTGGCGTATGACCGACGGGGCATTCATGAGCATAAAACTGTCGGGAGGGCGGTTCAAAGGGGACGGGTTGCCGTTCTTCGTACTTGAGGATCTGGCCCCCTTGCAAGACATGGTTGTTGACGTTGCCAAATGGCTATACAGAGAGGAGCATGGACGAAAGCGCCCCCCTCCTGACTTTGATCAGACATGCCTGAAGATTACTGGATTGCGTGGCGGTAATGCAGCCGTGATTGGCGTTGACACCACACGGACTATTCCGGACGGTCTGCCAGCGGTGCATCGCGAACGCTTTGCGACGGCCTCCAACAATATAGTAAAGGTCATCGGGTTGGCCGAACAAGACGTGGTGCATCTGACCGGCCTCATGCCCCCTCAATGTCTGATGTACTTCAAACGCGTGGGGGGCAGCCTGGCGGAAAACGAGGTGATGGAAATGACAAGCGCCAATCGGCGTACGGCGCGCCTTACGCCGCAATCTCGCGAGGTGTTGACGCACCACCCACTTGAAGAGATAACGCGAACCATAACGGTCAGGGGGGCAGTCTCTGAAGTTGACCTAAAAAACACGAGGTTTCGACTAGAGCCGATTCACGGCGCAGCGTTCGACTGCCAATTCTCTGAGCAGCACATGGGAGTGGTTCTTGAGGCGCTTGCCAGTTACAAGAACAACGAATACTCCGACAAGGTGCGTGTACAATTGCAAACGACTGGCGCATATGGCCAACAGGGCCGTCTGCAATCCGTTGAGACCGTCAGGAGCATAAACGCTCTGGATCCCTTAGACGTTCACGCCCGATTGGACGAGTTCCGTAACCTGCAAGACGGCTGGCTTGAGGGTGGCGGGGTGGGGCAGAGCCATGCCGGATTGGATTGGTTGTCGGATGTCTTTGACCGGTACTATCCCGACGATCTTCCGCTACCATACACATATCCTATGGCCGACGGCGGAGTCAGCCTGGAGTGGAATTTTGGCATACGAAATCCCGACATGGAAATAAACATTGAAAGCCACACCGGCGAATGGTACGTGTTCAACAGCGACGCCAAAAGCGGCGAGGAAGAGAAGGTGGTGAATCTGGACGGTCCGGAGGGCTGGACGTGGGTGTGCGAACGGCTTCGAGACATAATGCCGCCCGGCCGCGGTTGACTGCAGCATTGCCAAATCCGCCCGAAATCTGTCCATGGCGGCGTAACCGCACCGGCGCGTTCACCCCGAGAGCGAGCCGCCTTCAGTCTGCGACGGCGACGCGATCGGCGCCGAACCGGCGCTGGAGCGGCATGCGTGGTGTGGACCAAGATCGCAGAGGCGACCGAACAGGATAATTAGCGCCCAGGTATAACGGCGTGACGTTGAAGAGGGTGGCGCTGCTGGGTTGCGGGTACATAGGCACGCAGCTGGCCCGGGCGATCGACTCGGGCCGCGTACCCGCCAGGCTGGAGCGCGTCTACGACATGTCCCGGGAGGCGTCCCGGGACTTGGTGGCGGGGCTGGACCGCGCGCCCGAGATTGTGGAGAACCCGCACCTGTTGTCGTACCCGCCGGTGGACATAGTGGTGGAGGCGGCCTCCCAAGCCGCGGTGCGGGACGTGGCGCTCAGCGTGCTGCAGAACCGCCGGGACATGATGGTGATGAGCGTGGGGGCCCTGATGGACGAGTCGGTTCTGGACGTATTGCGGGAGGCTTGTACGGATTACAACGCCAGGATGTACCTGCCGTCGGGGGCGGTGGGGGGGCTGGACGCGATATCTGCAGCCCGCGGCCAGATAGATGCGGTCAGCATAACCACCACGAAGAGTCCGGCGTCCCTGCGGGGCGCCCCGCACTTTGAGATGGAGGGGACCGACGCAGACGCGATCACAAAACGCACCATACTGTACAGGGGCGGGGCCGCAGAAGCGGTCAGGAGGTTTCCGGCCAACGCCAACGTGGCCGCCTCGCTGTCCCTGGCGGCGGGCCGCGAGGCCGAGGTGGCGGTGGTGGCGGATCCGGCGGTTCATTCCAACGTGCACCGCATAACGGCGCGGGGCGGCTTCGGCACCATGGAGTTCGAGGTCAGAAACGAGCCCGAACCGACCAACCCCAAGACCAGCCGGCTGGCGGCGCTGTCGGCCATTCGCACGCTGCGCGGCTATTGCGCGTCCAACATCAAGACGGGCACCTAGGTTGCCCGCGGCAATAATTGCCGCCCGTCGCCGGATATTGCCTGCAACGCGCGCTTTATCAGTTTACTTAAATCTGTTATTTGTCGTACCGCTGTATAGTGCAAGTGCAGAAACTGGCTAGCCGCATCCGGCGGCTCAAGAAGGAGAAGGACGCGGTCATCCTGGCGCACAACTATCAGGTTCCGGAGGTGCAGGAGGTGGCCGACTTCGTGGGGGATTCGCTGCGCCTGTCCAGGCAAGCCGCCCGGGTCAGCCAGAACACCATAGTCTTCTGCGGGGTGCACTTCATGGCCGAGACGGCCGCCATCATAAGTCCCCAAAAGCGGGTGCTGATACCGGACACCGAGGCGGGCTGCTCGCTCTCTGACTCCATAACGGTGGACGAGCTGAGGGAGTGGAAGGCGCAACACCCCGGGGCCGTGACGGTCGGATACGTCAACACCACAGCCGACATCAAGGCGGAGCTGGACTACTGCTGTACGTCGTCCAACGCGGTAAACGTGATCCAGGCCATACCGCCGGAGAGGGAGATACTGTTTTTGCCGGACATGTTTCTGGGCTCGTACGTCTCCAAGATGACCGGCAGAAAGAACATACGGGTCTGGGCCGGCGAGTGCCACGTCCACGCCGGGATAAGCGCCCAGGACGTCAAGGAGAAGATGCGCTCGATGCGCGCAGCCGAGTTCGTGATACACCCAGAATGCAGCTGCACCACCCCGATGCTGTACGACATGGCGTCGGGCGCGTACGGCGACAGGCCCGTGGCGGTGTTGTCCACGGAAGGGATGATGGAGCACGTGACCCGGTCCGAGTCCAAGAACTTCGTGATCGCCACCGAAACCGGCATACTGTACCGCATGAGGCAGCAGAACCCCCAAAAGAGGTTCGTGGCCGCCTCGGACAAGGCCGAGTGCCAGTACATGAAGATGATCACCCTGGAGAAGGTGTACCGCTCCCTGACGGAGGACATACACCACGTCTGGGTGGGCCCCGAGGTGGCCGCCAAGGCAAGAAGGGCCATAGACCGCATGCTGCAGATAGGCTGACGCCCTACTATGAGCCGCGCGGCGTACCGGGATTGTACGGGGGGCGCTCCGGCGTCTATATGCCATGTGCGGCTCGGCGCCGATCCGGCTACAGTCGAAAAAGAATTTTAAGTGCGCCGCGCCCATGTATGCCATGTCCCGAAGCATAAAGGTGCTGGTGGCAAAGCTGGGCCTGGACGGCCACGATCGGGGCGCCTTGGTGCTCTGCAGGGCGTTCCGGGACGCGGGCATGGAGGTCATATATTCGGGGCTGTTCGCCACCCCCGAAAGGGTGGCGCAGATGGCCGAGGACGAGGACGTCGACGCGGTGGCCATGAGCCTGCTGAACGGCGCCCACAACACGCTCTTCCCCAGGGTGGTGTCCGAGATGCGGGAGAAGCGCCTGGACGACGTTCTGGTGGTCGGCGGCGGCGTCATACCCCAAGCGGATCACGAGGGCCTGGTGGAGTCCGGCGTAGACGGCGTGTTCGGACCCGGCACGTCGCTGTCCAGCATAATAGAACACATAGAGACGGGCGTCTCCAAACTCCGGAATATTTGACGGCTACTCGGTAGAGTCCGGCCACATCATCTTGCGCATCCGGCGGCCCACCTCCTCTATTGGGTGGTCGTCGATTTGGCGCATGTGCCGCTCAAATGAGTTGCGGCCGTTCTTGCGATAGTCGCTAACCCACTCCTCGTTGAACGTGCCGTCCTGTATCATGTCCAGCACCCTCTTCATGTTGGCCTTGGTCTGAGCGTCCATGACCATCGGCCCGCGGGTCAGCCCGCCGTACCTGGCGGTCTCGCTGACGCGGTTCCACATGCCGTTTATCCCGTACCGCTGTATCATGTCCACTATGAGCTTCAGCTCGTGGAGCACCTCGAAGTAGGCTATCTCCGGTTGGTAGCCGGCCTCCACCAAGGTCTCAAAAGCGTTGGTAACCATCGAGGCGGCCCCCCCGCACAGGTCGGCCTGCTCGCCGAACCAGTCCGTCTCCACCTCTTCCTGGAAGGTGGTCTTTATCAGTCCAGCCCGGGCGCTGCCTATGGCCTTGCCGATTGCCAGCGTTCGGTCCCAGGCGGTCCCGGTATGGTCCTGGTGCACGGCCACAATCGACGGCGTGCCGAAGCCCTGCTGGTACGTCTCGCGCACCTTGGAGCCGGGGCCCTTGGGAGCCACCATTATGATGTCCACGTTCTCCGGAGCGTCTATCCACTTCCAGTGTATCGCCGCCGCGTGCGAGAAGGAGAGCGCCTTGTTCTCTGCGAGGTGGGGCCCTATGTCTGAGCGGTACACATCCGCCTGCACCATGTCGGGTATCAACACGTGTATGATGTCGGCCCTGCGGCATGCCTCGGGGGTCTCCAGCACCGTGTGGCCGTCCGCCTCTGCCTTGGCCCAACTGGCCCCGTCTTTGCGGAGGCCCACCACCACGTCCAGTCCGGAATCCTTCATGTTGTTGGCCTGGGCGTCACCCTGTATGCCGTACCCTAGCACCGCCACCGTCTGGCCCTTTACGGGGTCAAGGCTTACGTCTCCGTCCTTCCACGTCTGCGCCGCGCCCATGCGTGCAGGCGCCACGCCATACAATATTAACCAATTGATAACGGCGCACCGGCGTTCCCGGCGCGCGGCGGTCTATACTTATTTACCACTTGGACTTGTACTGTTCGTGTTGCTTACCAAAAAGACCGCGTCCGTACTCTTGGCGGTAGCGGCCGTCGCCGCGCTGGCCGTAACCGCCCTGTTGATGGGCGGGGACCCGGTTGACCCTTACGGCGCCGGACCCGCGGAGCAGTCCAACGGGGCGCCCGACGAGACGAATGCCACGGATACAACAACGGAGGCGCAGCCGTGGCCCAACGTTCACAGCAACGTGGTGACCAGCTTCAACGAAAACGTGACAAACCCATTGATGGAGCACAGCGCGTTCATCCACCCGTTCGCGGTGGTCATAGGGCACTGCTACATAGGCGAGCTGGTCTTTATGGCGCCGACGGCCGTGTGCCGGGGCGACGAAGGCACCCCAATATACGTGGGGGACGGGGCGAACATACAAGACGGAGTCGTGATGCACGCTCTGGAGACCGTAGACGACGGGCACAACATTGACAACCGCCGGTTCTCGGTGGACGGCGAGCGGCTGCTGGGCAACGACACCGCGTTCGCCGACGGCTATGCCATATTCGTCGGAAACAACACCAGCCTCGCGCACGGTGCCATGGTTCACGGACCGGCGTGGATCGGAAACAACTCTTTCATTGGAATGGAGACGGTGGTATTTGACGCAAAGATAGGAAACTACGTCGCGGTGGGCGTCTCGGCCACCGTTACGGGCGGAGTGGTGATCGCCGACGGGCGGTTCGTGCCGCCGGGTGCGGTGATCGCCACGCAGGAGGCTGCCGACGCTCTGCCGGAGCGGATAGGAAGCAACTACGAGTTGGTCAATGCCGCGGTACTTCGCGTCAACCAGCAGCTGGCCGCCGGGTACGATCAGATGGACCTCGAAAGGCTGATGGCGGAGCGCGAAAAAGCAATGGAAGAGGGCATGCTGGAGACCTCAAGGCCGCACCCGTAAGAAACAGTGCAAAGCCGTTTATACCACGTCATGCCATGTCCGGTGATGGACAGCTGCGACGTTCGACTTACCGCCTACAAGGGCGGACGCTCGTTCCGGGAGTGCAGGGACGCCGCCGCCGCCCTCATCCCGACGCTCGCGTCCAGGATAGACGAGAGCGGCGGCATGACTTGGGATGCAATCATGGAGGAGTCCGAGTACGACGCGGTGGTTTACAAGCTGGCGCTAAAGTACCTGCGCCAGAACGGATACGACATAGGCAGCCACGCCAGGCAGTCAGTCCGTCCTGCATGATATCATGCGGCGGGCCAGCAAAAAGGGCGTTGCCAACAGGACGGGTATGGATACCGCTATGAACAGCGTCTGCAGCTGGGCCAGCGCCGCGCCTATGGCTATGCCGCCGGCGGTCCCCAGGAATATGGATGAGGCGGCTCCGGCGCACGTGGGGCACGCCACAAAGAGGCCCGTTATGGCCCCCACCGCCCCGGCTCCCCGCGCCCCCCGGGAAGCGCTGTAGGCGGCCACCGCCAGGGCGACGTTGAGCCCCACCAAATACGACACTATGATCTGCAGCACCAGATTCACGGGCACCACCTGCAGCCCCACGTTATTCGTTATGTACACCAGGATGGTGGGCATGTACCCCATGTCCCCGCAGCACGGGGATATGAACGCCGAGGGTATGGCGGCGCCGTAGTGCTGGGCAAAGTCGATGCCCGGCTGGTACACCAACGTGCCGGACGCCATGGAGAAGACCACCCCGTATGATATGAAGACCGCCGCGAATATGGCCCGGGAGCGCCCGTTCCAGGTGGCCGACGCCACCACGGCCAGCGGCCCGGAGCCGCCCACGGCGTCCCGGTGCCACACGTACAGCCCCCAGGCGGTCATCCCCAGGCACGCCAGCAGCAGCACGTAGAACATGTGCGCCAGCCACAGTATCGAGTCGGCGGCCTGCGGCGTGAGGGCCTCGGGGTTCTGGTACCTGTTGTACCACACGAACAACGCGGCGACCAGCGCCAAGCCCCCGGCCGCCATAGTCCCGCCCCGGCCAATGCCCCGGCCCATGGCGTATGTGCGGGACACGCCGGGATTAATGCCTATCTAGTATGTGGGGGGCCAGCGCGTACACCAGGGCGACTATCTCCAGCCGGCCCAGTATCATCAGCAGTGACAGCACTATCTTGGTGTGCGGGGATGTGTCAAACGTTATGGCCCCCGTGGAGAGCCCCCCGGTGGTCACCACCCCCACCGCGTCAAAGTAGGCGGTCTCGGGCGACGCCCCCTCGACGGCGACCAGGTACGCGCCGCACAATGCGGATATGCCCGGAAACGCCGCCACTATGACCATGGCCGGCAGGGCGCGCCGCACCCTCTTGGAGTGCCGTATGTTGCGGATGTTGCGCAGCGCCAGCGTCGCCTCGGCCAGCTGGAACAGTCTGAACACCTTGATGCCGCCGGCCGTGGAGAACCCGCACCCTCCCAGAAACATCAGCACCATGAGCACGTACTGGCCGGGGGCGTTTACCCGCTCTATGGATTCGGACTGCAGGCCCGCCGTGGTGCTGGCCGATATGGGGTAGAATACGGCGTCCATGACGCCGCCGCCCGCCGCCCCCGGCGCGCCAAATATGGCATCAATGATGCCGCCGTCCGCAACGCTCCAGAATATCATGATCCCTCCGGCCAGTATCGCAAAGTACGCCAGCACCTCCCGGCCCAGCTTGGGCCGGCGGAACTTTTTGCTCACCAGCGCGTGGTGGAACATGAATGGCATCGCCCCCAACAGCATGCCGGCCATCAGGACGGCCCGCATGGCCGGGCTCATCTTGTCCACCATGCCCGAATCCGGCACGAACCCCCCGGTGGCCAAGGTGCTCATGGACAGGGAGAAGTAGTCCAGTGGGTCGCCGCCCCCCAGCCCGTACAGGAACAGGGCGACTACCACCACGTACAACGCGAATATCACCGTTATCGTGCCGAAGAGCTCCCGCAGGTGCAGCTCCCTGCCGGTGATGAAGCCGCGCATCGTCACCAGATCCTTGCTGGGGTAAAAGGCGGTGAGAACCAAATAGATGAAGCTCATCCCGCCCACCATCTGGGTGTAGCTGCGGTAGAACGTAAAGCTCTGGGGCAACTCCTCTGGGGTGTCGTACAATGAAATGCCCCCGGTGGTAAAGCCCGCGGCGCTGGAGAAGAAGGCGCTGGCAAACGTGTCCACGAAGCTGCCCCCCTCTGGTATCTGGGAGTGTATGTACAGGTACGGCGTGGTCCCGAACAGCGACAGCAGCAGCAGGCTGAGCAGTACAACCACCGAGGCCTGCCGGAGGTTCATGCGGGCCTTCTCCCCGTATGAGTTCATGAAGAAGCCGGTGATCAGCAGCATCACCATTGTGAGGTAGATTCCGGTGGCTTGCTGGGTGTCGCCCATGAAGGTGGCCACCAGGGCGGGCAGCAGAAGCAGCATGCCGGCGAACTGCAGCACGAACCCCAGGTTGCCCAGTATGGCCCTGCCGGGGGGGCTTATGTACCGCGGGATCATCCCCATGGCCGACTGGGCCCTCTTGAGTATGTCGTCCTCGTATATGATGCCCATGGCCTTGCCGCTGCGGCTCACCACCGGCAGGTTGGGGTGCCTGGTCTTGTGCATCAGCGTCAGCGCCTCTCGGAGCTTCATCTTGGAGCCCGCGATGACCGGCTTGGCGGTCATTATGCTCTTCAGTTTGGTGGTCTCGGCGTACACGGTGGTGTCGCCCACCTTGTCGAGTATGTCGTTGTGGGTGGCTATGCCCACGACCTTGCCCTCCTTGATGACTATGATCTCGTCGCGGGCGTGGTTCTGGAGCCGGTCGGCCGCCTCGCTGGTGGGCGTGTCCGCGTCCATCACCAGCACGTCCCGGACCATGCATGTCGTCACCGAATGCTCCATCATGTACTTGGGGGCCTTTCCCGGGGCAGCGGACATGCACTTACCGAGCCGCCCCACCGTAAAACGGTTTTGAAGGCCGTCGCTTACCCCATGTGCCTGTGGACGGCGTCCACCTTGGCGTCGGCGGTGTCTTGCTTGTCCCGTCGGGAATCGATCTTTATTATGGCGCTGACGCGGGACACTCCCAGATTGTGCAGCGCCTCTATCATGGTGCCCGACGCCTCCAGTACGGTGGCCATGTCGTCGGCCTCCAGTATGGTGCCCATGGCGTTCAGGTGGCATTGGAGCCCGTCCGTGTCCGATACGGCCTCCAGGGCCCGGGCCACGTAGAACGAGACGCTGGTCTGGCCAGTGCCCACCGGTATAACGCTGATCTCGGCCATTGCCATGCCGCGTGGTGGAACCCGACCCCCTTTAAGTGCGCGCAAAGCCGTGGACGCGCGCCGCACTTCGCAGCGCGCCGCCTCCGCACTGTGTCTAGTCGGCTGGCTTTTCGACCTTGGTCTTGGTGCCCCCGCGACGTCGGCGCCGGGCCCCGAAGCTGACCAGTATGAGCAGGAACCCCACCCCCACCAGTATTCCGGCCAATATGCCCATGTCCTCGTTTTGCCGCTGCTCTATCATCAGCTCCAGCGCCTCATCTTCTGTCATGCCTGACTGTCCGGCGGGCATCATGGATCCCAGTATGCCAGAGAGCACCATGCCAGCCACCAGCAGCGCCACGCCCCCGGCCAGGATTCTCTTGTCAATCAGCACGGAGGTGTATGCGCGTACCAGTCGTATATACTCTACCCAACCGGCGCCGCGATGGCGGAAACGCTCATACCGTGAGGGTTCGGGCCGCCCCGGCCGTTCCGCGCACTCGGGCGCCGTATGCCGGACGTGCGGCGGGGTCTTTTGGGAACGGGCCACCAATTACCCTCATATTATACCGCGTCGTGGCATATGGTATCGTGATAGACAGGGAGCAGATGTCGCAGATAGCGGCCGGGTACGAAGACCCCGGCGTGGCGGTGCTGGGCAGCCACTCGGCCTTGGAGATCATGGACGGCGCCAAGGACGAGGGATTCCGCACCACGGTATACTGCCAGGAGGGGCGGCAGACGCCGTACCAGAGGTTCACGCGCGTGGCCGACAAGGTGGTGGTCTTAGACAAGTTCCCCGACATGGCCTCCCCCGAAGAGCAGCGCCGCATAATCGGGCGGCCGGACATCGTGGTGCCCCACCGCTCGCTGGCCGTATACCTGGGGTATGACACGCTGGAGAACGACTTTGCCGTGCCGATATTCGGCAACCGACGCCTCTTCCGCGCCGAGGAGCGCTCCGAAGAGAAGGGGCAGTATTACATGCTCCGGCGGGCGGGCCTGAGGCTGCCGGCCGTGCTGGAAGATCCAAAGGATATAGACCGGCCGTGCATAGTCAAGGCCCAGGAGAGGGAGCGGCGCCTGGAGCGGGCGTTCTTTGTCGTGTCGTCGTACGACGACTACAAGGAAAAGTCCAGCCGCGCCATATCCAGGGGGACGATAGACGCCGAGGGGCTGGCCCGGGCCAGCATTGAGGAGCTGGCCATAGGCACCTACATGAACTTCAACTACTTCGCGTCGCCGCTAACCGGCATGGTGGACTTTATGGGGGTGGAGCGGCGGCTGCAGACCAACATAATGGACTACAACGCCCTGCCAGCCGCCCAGCAGGCCCAGATAGACGTGGAGCTTCAGAACATAGAGGTGGGCCACACCCCCGCCTCCGTCCGGGAGTCGCTGCTGGAAAAGGTCATAACCATGGGTGACCGGTTCGCCCGGGCCGCCCGCCGCGACTTTGCGCCCGGGGTCATCGGACCGTTCTCTCTGCAGAGCGTCATTACCAAAGATTTGGAGATGGTCGTGTACGACGTCTCGCTGAGGGTGCCGGGCAACCCCATACTGGCCACCACCACGCCGTACACCAAGTATCAGTACGGCGAGACCTTCGGTGTGGGGAGGCGCATAGCCATGGAGCTCCGGAAGGCCGTAGCCGAGGACCGGCTGGCCGACGTGGTGACCTAGCGTTATGCAGTCAGGCGGCCGGCTCGCTGGCGTCCATCCTGCGGAGGAGGTTGTTGCGGACCAGTATGGGCACGCCGCTGCAGGCTGCCAGGGCCATGGCATCAGAGGCCCTGTAGTTGCGCAGCACCATGTCTTTCCGGCCCTTCATGTACAAGTTCGCGCGCAGCGCCTCGCCGGACTCGTATATCTTCACCTTCACCAGGACCAGCCCGTTCGTCTCGCAGATCTCCTGCACCATCCTGTATATGGACGGGACCGGAACCTCCTCGCCGGCCGCGTACGCGGACACGAACCGGGCCACCTCGCCGGAGAACGCCCTCATGTGAAACTCGCGGCCGTCGCCGGCCCGGAGCACGCTGATGCCCTCAACCGCGTATGGATCCGCAAACCCGATGTATCTGATGCCCACCGCCTCGTAGTCGGGATCCATGGGTTGGTTTATCTTCACGCATGAAGTACCCCGACTTCGGTTATAAACAACACCCGTCGCGTCGGCTACATGGCACGGGGTTTGGCCGGCGGATGCGTCCCGACAACTCTGTAGTCCGGTAAGTTGTTCACCCCCAGTCCTAGGGGGAAAAGTAGGAAAGGCAGAGTGGAGTGGAACGCCGTGATTGACATGCCGTCCGGGTACGACTGGTACGACGATACCCAGACGGGCGCCCGGAAGGCCGCCGGTACTCGACTGCCGAGGCGCTCCCGGCGGTGGCGTCATATTGGAACCCGCAGGGTGCGCGTGATGAAAAAACTAGACCAGTCCAAAGTCGAGTACATGGCGGCGGAGAAGAGGAAGGGCACCAAGAACCAGATCATCGCCGAAGCCATGAACGTAACCGTGCGGTACGTCCAGAAGCTGTGGGCCCGGTTCAAGCACGTCCCAGAGGGGCAGATCGTGTTTCCCGCGCGCACGGGCAGGCCCCCCAGAGGGCCTCCCACCAGGAGCGAGCGGTCGGCCGTGCCCAATATGCGCTGCGCCCTCAAGTCCGGCGCGGGCCTGATGTGGGGGCTCCTTAAAAGATCCGGAACGGCCGTTCCCAAGGGCGTGGTGCATGCCATACTGCGGGAGTACGGCGAGGCGGTGGAACACAAGAGGAAGCAAGCGCGCCGCAAGTGGATACGGTACGAGCGCAAGCACTCCAACTCCATGTGGCATACGGACTACAAGCGGCTGGACGACGGCCACCGGTTCGTGTCGTACCAGGACGACGCGTCCCGCCTCATTGTATGGTGGGGCGCGTTCGACGAGGCAACCGGCAAGCACGCCATTGAAGTGCTGGAGGAGGCCATATCCAAATACGGCAATCTGGCATCCATACTGTCCGACCGCGGCTCCCAGTTCTACGCCACCGAATCCGAAAAAAAGGGCCAAGGGGGTTTCAATGTTCGAGAAGCGCCTGAACGACTTGGGCATACGGCACATACTGGCCAGGGTGGCCCACCCCCAGACCAACGGCAAGCTGGAGCGGGTGCACGGGGAGATGCAGCGCAATCCCTGCCTGTTTCACGACGTGGCCGGGCGGCCGGGCATATGCCCCGTCAACCCGCCGCACATAGAGACGGATCCCGTGGCGCGGTTCGTCAAATGGTACAACTGCGAGCGGCCACACATGTCGCTGGACGCGGACGTCGGGGAAACGCCCGAAATGGCGTTTAAGTGCAAGACTCCCCCTCCGGGATCGGACGTAACCGACGAATGACGGGCATCCGGACCGGCGGGAGATGTACAGTCGGGGGGACTCTGCGCACTACGATATGCGACGCGTTCGTCCTTGCACGATGGTCGCGCTCATACGCGGCGGTGGAATGACAACCAGATCCCACACGACCGGAGATGCCGTGCTTCATTGCCTCATGCGTTGAGACCGCCCGGTAAAGCCATATTGCATCATGCAGGGACGCGGCTCATGGATCTAGGGGTGAACAACTTTCTGGATTCCACACACGCGTCCCGACAACCAAATGATATTTATGGTGCGGCCTAGTGGTATCGTCATGTCGGCGGGTCCATCAGAACGTTGGAAGAATATAGCCGAAAATCATGCCAAGATCTGCAAGGGAATCCTAAATTTGTCGGACAGTGTCCGGTACGTGGGCGCCCTGAACAGGTACGGGCGCACCTTAGCCGGCTTCATAAGGCCCGGCACCAAGCCCATGCTCGGGCGGGAACAGGCAAAGAACGAGTTCTTTGTGCTGTCTGCGATACTGCGCATGTCCACTGAGACGGCGGCCCACATCGGAAAACTCGAACACATACTCATCCGCCACGAGGCGGTCAAGCTTGTCCTCATACCGCGCGGCGAGGTGGCGTACATAGTTACGATAGACGGGGCTGAACCGAAATACATGCAAATAGTTGAAGACATAAAACAACACCTGAGCATTTAGGCGCGGCAAGACCGTACGGCCGCCGGCGGAACTGCCAGCGCGTTGCCGTTGGCCGCATGCGGTGGCCACGTCTGCGGAGCTGCCGCGTTTGATGCGCCATATAGTCTCACGCGTTTGGAGGCGCGTGCCGCATCGGCCCCCTGCGTCGGGCGTAAAGCGCCATGCGCGCGGACACGCAGGACAACCGCGGACGGCCGTCCGCCATGAGGCCATGTGCCGCGGCGGCGCCTTGGTACGGGCCGCGGCGGATCGGCAGCCGCAACGTCGGGGGGTTTTGACCACCGCACGGACGGGCGCTCTGCCTTGCGCCTGCCGCGGGGCATTCTGGTTGACTCGGGGGATCAACAAAACGCGGCAGATGCGCCGGCTCCGTACGCCTGCCGTTGGCTGCGAATCTACGCTGGGGTGAATCCGTGGTAGCCGCCGGTCTGCTGGCTCTTGTCGGTGTACTTTGGCTCGAACAGCGACACCAGATACTCGTCGGGGTCGTACACGATCGCATTCTTTCCGGCGGCCCTGTCTACTATCTCGCGGTACACGTGCACGCCGTACCCGCGGAGCTCCTCCAGGGCGGACTTTACGTCTCCCACCAGGAACCCGATGGTTATCCCGTTGTCTATGGATCCGCCTATGTGCTCGGACGCTAAAGATGCGGGGTGCAGGCTCAGCAGTGCCCCGGTGGTGCCCAGATCCACCCAGGTGCGCCTCTGCATCTTGATGGGAAGTCCTATGAACTCGTGGTAGAACTTTATGGACTCGTCCAGATCCTTTACGGCCAGTATGACGTTGCCGACTCTCTTTACGTTCACGCCCCTATGTAGGGGACTCCCGGTTAAATGTCTTATTGGAGTGGCCGCGTGACTTGGCACTCTGGCCGGCGGTATGCCCGAGACATCGCCGCGTTGCGTCCACCCGGCACACAGGGGTTATATCTTACGCGTGGCGGTATAGTGTGGTATGTTTCCCAAACGCCGCCTGCGCCGCCTGCGCAAGTCAGAGGGCATGCGGAGGCTGATGCGCGAGACGAGGCTGGCCGCAGACGACCTGGTCTGCCCGATCTTCGTGGGAGAGGATCTGGAGGAGCCCCGGCCAGTGGGCTCCATGCCGGAGGTGCAGCGCATACCGCCTGACATGGTGTCCGGGGAGGTGCGCGGGATACGCGACATGGGGATACCGGCGGTCATGTTCTTTGGCGTACCCGAATCCAAGGACTCCGAGGGCACATCCTCGTATGCCGCGGACGGGGTGGTGCAGAATGCCATACGGGAAGCGCGCAAGGCCGCGCCGGATATGGTGATAATGGCGGACGTCTGCATGTGCCAGTACACCAGCTCGGGGCACTGCGGCATACTGCGCGGCGGGGAGGTGGACAACGACTCCACACTACAATCCTTGGGAATGGTTGCCGCAAGCTACGCGCGGGTGGGCGTGGACGTGGTCTCGCCGTCGGCCATGATGGACGGGCAGGTTGCGGCCATACGCGCGGCGCTGGACGGGGCCGGGTACGTCGACGTGGCCATACTGTCCCACGCCGCCAAGCACCATTCGGTGATGTATTCGCCGTTCCGTGACGCGGTGGACTGCTCCCCGAAGTTCGGCAACAGGGCCGGATACCAAATGCCGTACACCAACCCGCGGGAGGCCATGGCGGAAGTTGCCTTGGACGTGTCCGAGGGGGCCGACATGGTGATGATAAAGCCGGCCATGACGTATCTGGACCTGGTGGCGGAGGCCAAAAGGCGCTTTGACGTGCCGGTGGCGGCCTACCACGTCTCGGGAGAGTATGCCATGATCCGCGCCGCCCACATGAAGGGGTGGCTGGACGGTTCCCAGGCCGTCTTGGAGATACTCGGATCCATAAAGCGGGCGGGCGCCGACATAATACTAACGTACTCCGCCAAGGAGGCGGCGGAGCTGCTGTCTTGAGGGACGACGAAAGGTACGAGGTGGTGCGGGCCCTGGACAGGCTTCCCTACGTGGCTGGCGCCAGCTTCGCCACCACGTGGTTCCGGCTGGGCGGGCTCCGCAGCCCATCAAGGCAAGAATACCGGGAGAAGGCGGCCAAATACTTTGACGCCGCCTGCCGGGCTCTGGATACTTTCCCCGACGACGAGCGGTACGGGCCGATCAGGGCATACATCCGGGGTCGGCTGCGCCGGGAGGTGGGCGACATCTTGGACGGGAGAAACCGCGAGGTTGAGAAGCGCTATGACCGGTATCTCGACTACGGCTGACGGCGTATCGCAAAACCTTAACCGCCCCGGCACCTCACCGTACGGGTGGCCGAGATTGACGCGACGCAGCTGGCGGTCTGGGGGGTTATCGCGGCGGGAGTGATGGCGTTGGCGGCGTTCTCATACGTCACGTATAGGAGGCGCGGTGCGCCGGCTGCACCTTGACAAGCCCGGCATCCGGGGGCTGGGGGTGGCGGAGAGCTACTCCCCCGGTTCGCCCACGTCCGTATTGGCGGGGGTTGTGATGCGCAACGACGGGGTGCTTGACGGGTTCGCCTTCGGGCGCACGACCGTGCACGGCCAGGACGCCACCGCGGCGGTGGAGAATCTGGCCGCATCCCTGAACCGGGACGACATATCGTACGTGGCGGTGTGGGGGTCCATAATATCCGGATACAACATGGTGGACACAGACGCCCTTGCCGAGTCGAGGGGCGTGCCGGTCCTGGCCCTGTCGGGCCGGGCCCGCGGCGACGTGGGCGCCGCCATATCTGCGAGGTTTCCGGACAGGGCCGGGCAGTACCGATCTATGGCGGTGCGGCGCCCCATACAGCTGCGGACGGGAAGCACGGTGTACGCCCGTATGTCCGGGTGCACCGCGCGCGAGGCAGAGTCCCTGTTGAACGCCACAACGGTGCAGGGCAAGACTCCTGAGCCGGTCAGGGTGGCCCGCATGCTAGCCGGCGCCGTCCGGCTATCCTTCGGAGGCGGACCTGCCCCCGTCAACGTTTAGCACGGTCCCGGTAACCCAAGCGGATTCGTCGGATGCGTAGAACAGCACGGCGTTGGCCACGTCTCGGGGCTGGCCTATCCTGCCCATGGGCAGGCGCCTCTCCAGAACGCTGCGCGCTTCGGGGTCGTCCAGGTACGGCTTTATCATTCCGGAGTTGATGATTCCGGGGTTGACGCAGTTGCAGCGTATGTTGCGTCTGGCATACTCTACCGCTATGGACTTTGTGAACATGGCGGTGGCCGCCTTGGTGGAGCTGTATACCGCCAAGTGTACCTTGGGTATGGCCCTCTCCGCGGATATGGACCCGATGTTTATTATGCTGCCGCTCTTCATCTCGGTCATGTTGCGCAGAACGGCCCGGGTCGTCCTGAACATCCCCTGAAGGTTCACGTCTATCAGGTCGTCTATCCTGGACTGCGGCATGGCGTGAAAGTGCACCGGCTCGGTGATTATTCCGGCGTTGTTCACCAGCACGTCTATTCTGCCGTACTCTGAAACTATGCGGTCTACCGCGTGGAGTACCTGCGACTCGCTGGTGACGTCGCACACTATTGAGGCGGTTTTGTCCTTGTGGCCTACCCGCGAGCGGGCCTCCTCCATGGACTTTAGCTTGCGGGACAGGAGCGCCACGACGGCCCCCTCTTCGACGAATCGACTCACTATCCCCTCGCCCATGTCGCTGGAGGCGCCCGACACAACGCATACCTTTCCGTCCAGTCTCATGGCGCAGACTCATACATTCCGGGTTTAAATCAGTTTTGCAGTGGAATGCCGGTCGGACCTGCCCGCGCATTCGGGTCCTCCACGTAAATCCAGCCCTGGCAGTTTGGGACCGTACCGTGGCCGGGCGAGAAGTGCCGCGGCATGGACGTGACGCGAAATGCTGCTTTGCCACCTTCTGGCTTCGCCTGCATTATCTGAAAAATCATCCCGCGCTGGCGGAGCCGAAGCCCCTCCACAAGACTGCCTTAAGCTGCGTGAATCCCGAGAAAAGATGAAGCCAAAACTGACGGACGATGCCGCCTGCTGCGCCACCCGGCAACCGGAGAAGGGCGGGGTGGCCCGGCGGTGGCCGAAGAACTCGGCGTGACGTAGAGGCACGTACAGAAGCTGCGGGCGGAGCATCTCTGGACCGGAAAAGCGCACGAGCGGAGTTCCGCCGGCCCCGACCCGTCCGAGCAGGAGGTCACGGCGATATCGGATGTCCGTGGCCACGGCCTTGGGGCGCGGTCCGTACGGCCATGAAGCTGCGCAAGGAAGGACGTGATATGGGCCACTACCGGGAGTATGGGATGATGGAGTCCACGGGCTTGGTCGAAGACGCCCCCGCAAAATTCAGGCAGCAAGCGAGTCGGGCATGAGCGCGCATGCCACAACGCAATGCGGCACGCCGACTGGCATGCCACGAAGGCCCCGCGCATGAAGGGGATGGGCCTGATCAACCGCCTAGACGACGCCTCGCGGAGCGTTGTCGGCGCGGCGCTGTTCAGGGGACAAACTCGGAGAATGTAGCGGCCACGCTCCGGCGCGCCGTCTCCAGGATCGGCGCTCCGGCGGCCACCCTCCCGGACAACGGCTCCTGCTTCGTCGGTAGGAGCGGACGCAAGAAGCAGACCGGCTTTAGGACTCTTGCCCTCTTTGAGAACGAGCCGCAGGACCCGGACGTGGGGCTGATCAACTCAAGGCCGCACCGTCCCAGACCAACGGAAAAGCCGGAGCGGCTCCGCCGCGGCCTTGAGGACGAGATCTGCAGCCATCCTGGCCTGGACGACTACGCCGGGTACTACAACACTGACCGGCTGCACTTCTCGCTGGACACAAACAACTGCCAGATGCCGCTCATGGAGTTACGCGACAAGGGGGAGACCGACGAAACGGGGCGGGAAGATCCCAACCGGATGGTGGCGCGCATCAATGGTGGCGGTCAAGACTGGGTACGACATGATTATCGGATAACCTTCGCTTGGAAAGTTTAAATGGGCGGCGAACGTACACGGGGTATGCGAAAGTCTGTAGTACGTATTGTGGTTATAGCCGTGGCCGTAGCCATAACGGCCATTGGGATATCCGTAGGCGCCGCAGCAGAAGAAAATTGTTGGGGCAATGCTACCTGTGCCTAAACCAAAAGAGCTCCTCAGACCCGTCGGACGCTCAGGCGTGCGCGTGTAGGTCAAGCCAGTGTCGAAAACGCTTCACTAATGCGGGCCTTGTCCAAAATCTAGCGATCAGTAGTGCAAGTCACGCCGTCGGGGAACCTTCTCGCATTCACTTTTGGGTTAACCGGCCCGGCGCCTCGGGCTTATCCGTGTTGGCCGTGGGGATCGGCCAATGCGGGTTGCTTGATCACCGTGGCCGCACTGCATTTTCCGGAGTGCGGCAGAGCCGCACCATTCTCTGAGAAAAGTTGTTTAAAGTCTAGCGCCCACGTATACCTGTTGGAGATCGCCCGCGACGTACTCAGGGAAGTGGTTCTGATATGCGCCGTCGTCGGAGCCGTTCTGGCGGCGTTGGTGCTTACGTTCGGATCCGTCTACCCATTCTTCGTGGTAATCAGCGGAAGCATGGTGCCGACCTTGGAGATCGACGACCTGCTTGTAGTGTCCTCAAGGGTGGACTTTGGGGACGTCAAAACGGGCGACATCATACTCTTCAACCGGCCGTCCGACTATGTCGCGCTACACGACATGGATGCCGATACCGGAGAGCAGGGCCTGATCATGATTGACAACCCGGCTGACCATGGCCGGGTGATTGTCCACCGGGTGGTGGAGGTACTGGACGACGACCCCAGGACTTTGAGGGCTCAGGGCGACGCCAACCCCGCATCCATACCCGGAGTCGACTTTCCCATAGTCCGGGAAGAGTATCTCGGCGTGGTGGTATACGTTATTCCCGAAGTGGGATCCCTGACCGATGTCATACGCCCTCCGGTAAGCTACGTTCTGATAGGCGTTATACTGGGCCTCGTTGCGGCCTATGAGCTGCACACTCATCCAAAATGGCGGTGGAGCCTGATATTGCTGGCGCTGCACCTGCGCGACAGCGTATACATCTACGTAAAGGTGATCAGGTACGACCCAAAATCCCGCAAGGCCCGGACCCTGTTCGTCAGGCAGGCTCTCAAAAACCACTTTAGCGTCGTGTTCATGAGCGCCGGCCTGATGAACTGGACGCTCAAGAGTGCCAAGACCTACGAGGACGTTCCTGACAAATACCGCCGTATGTACAGAAACATGCTTCTTACCGCGGGCCGCGCTGGCAAGATGCTGGACTCCATGGGGGACCTGCTGGACGCCGAGCTGGTCAAGGATATACGCCGCCTCCTATCCAAGATAGAGTCGGTCGACATCAAGTCGGGCGTGGGCAGCGGCTATCCGAACTATGACGACATCAAAAACCACGCGCTGCGCTGCACCGAACGACTGGACGTCATGGGCGAAGACGCCGTACTCAAGTGAGCCGCCCCTTGTGGTTGTACGGCCGTACCGGGCAGGAGCGCACGGAATACGTTGGGACCGCGGCGGCCTTGCGGCTCGACGGCACTTTGCCGAGAAGCGCGGGGAGGTAACATGCTGGATTGCGCGTCTCCGCTGCACCTGCTATTGACTTTGGCATCCACCCGACCTTGGATGTTGACACAAGCGCCTGCCTTTGGCCTCTTTTGTAGGATCGGCCCGGCGGCTCTGGACGTTTGCTGACCGCGCCTTGCGCCGGGTCTCGCGTCCCCGAATGCCTTGCGCCGGGGGGCTTTCACGCAGCATGGACTCGGAGCGTGGGCCGCGCCCTACCGGATACCGGGATGCCGCGCGTTGGGGTTGAAGGCGCCTCACGTAGCAATTCAGGTCAAAACTGACCGCCCACGGTATGTCGGCATACGACGCACGCCGTGTGGCCAAAGCCCGCACGCAAACGCGCCCTGCGACGTAGCGGCGCCCGCAACGCCGCGCGCCCGTTCGGCGGCGCGGCGCCGACCCGTCCGCGTTATGCGTTTCCCGCCGCGCGGGCGACGTTCGGGCCGTCGGACGGACTATTCACTGCCGTCTTCGGGCCCCGCGCCCGGCGCCATTGGGGGCGGTATGCCGGAATTGAAGACGCTCCACCGCGGGTCCCTGGCCATGTTAATGGCGGCCTTGTACGTGGATACGCCGTTCTTGCGGCACGTGGCCGCAAACGTCTTGAGTATGGAATGGTTGTACGCCGCCTTCTCGTTGACGAACGTGTACCTGTTCCTGTCGGGGACGATGTAGACCCGCACTATTCCCTCGCTGCCGTTGTTTTGGCCCGGCAAGCCGGGCACCAGCACGGAGTTGAACGCGTGGGGAAGGGCGTTCTTCAGGGTGGTCGTAAAGCCGTCCCGCGGGAACGACTCTATGATCATGTTTCCACGGTCCTTGAGCTTGGATATGGCCGACTCGGCGTATTCGTACAGCCCCGGGATCTTGCGTATCTTGCCCAGCTGGCTGGCGCAGGTCAAAGGGCCCCCGGCACGCTCCACCACGTGCCTCATCGCGTCCTTGTATTCCCCGTACGTCTCCCGAAACTCCGTATGCCGCAAGTGCTCCCGGGAGCCCAGCCCTTTTTGCATGGCAAAGTCTTCGGATTTGCGCGTCAGGTGCACCATGCACCTGGACAGCCTCCCCTTGTGCCACTCGAACCCGGTAGTGCCGTCGCGCATGGCCGGCCTGTGTATCATCCATCCATGCATGTCACGCAGCGTGTCGGCGTCCTTGGAGGGGACGGTCCGCACGCGCACCGTATGGCGCGTGACCGACACCAGCGAGAACACGGCCTCGGAACCGATTTTGTTGGTGGTCTCGTCGGTGGCCGCCCATGGGTCCATGCTGGCCCGCTCTATGATCTGCGCCATCATGGGCAGGGGCACGAACGACGTCCACACGGTGGACCGCGTGGTGAGCGCCGCCTCCAACCTGTCGTACTCAAAGTCGCATTGCGCGCGGGGCGGCAGCGGCGTGGGGCACGGCCGGAGCGCGTCGGATGCCCGTATCACCAGCGGCTCCTCTTGGGGAAGCGCGGGGGGCGGGGCGTCCATGCGTCTGGCCATGGCGGATATGCAGTTTGATATGGCCGCCACCGAAAACGAGGCGTTCTCCAGGGCCTCCAGCAGCATCTGCATGCCCTCTTCGGACACGCCCGCCTCGTAGTACGCCTGCAGCACCGCCCGGAGCACCGGGCCGAACGAGCTTCCCCGTATTATCAGCTCGGTGTCCGGCCAGTTCTCCGTTCCGCACACCGTACACTCCCACACTCTAATCACGTACATCGTGCACACGACGCGCCGCTCCGCCCGGTTCAGGTCGTACCCCCGGACGCGTATTATCTCGACTATGACGCCGGGGGCCGTCCCGCAGTTTCTGCACAGCGGGGCGGCCAGCCGCACGGTGCTCTCCGGCTTGTCCGTCCGCGAGCGGCCCTTGTGGCGCGGCTGCCCCCCTATACGCTTGGGCTTCGCGCCGGTCTCGTACCTCGCCATGTCTTCCCGGAACCGGCGGCGGGTCTTTTTCGGCTTGGGGCCGCCCTTCCCCGAACGGTCCGCCTTCTCCCGCCGCGCCGCGTCCCGGTAGTCTTCTACGGCCTTTTGGCGCTGGGGATTGTCGGATATGCGGCCGTTCCAGCTCTTGTATATGGTCAGCCGTATCTCCAACTGCTTGATCTGCTCGTTCTGCGAGTCTATTCTTTGCAGCGCCGCCTCCAGCCTGGCCACCAGGTCGGTGATGGCCTCGGCGCCCACCCCCATGTGGCTTGTAGCGAATTCCGTCAGCCTGTCCAGCATGCCGTACACCCTCACCAGCTCGTCGCGCAGCAGGGCCGCCTCGGACCGGCCCGAGCCGTGCGGTATGGTTCCCGTACCGTTGCAGCAGGGGCACAGCACGCTCATGCCCCAACCCCCGTGTAATGGCGGGGGGCGCGGCCCTTAAATCCCCCCTCATTCTGGTTGGTTAGGTATGCCGGCCCCATCATATCACTAGTCGATGGGGCTGGCGTACGCCCCTACTTAAACGTCAAGATCGAGATCGGCTGAAAACGCCGCCCGCGCCGCGACGGATCATAGGCGCCCGGCCCGCGCCACGCGTGGTCGCGGGGGGCTGGAGTTTTGACCTGAAACGCTACGCGCCTCACTTATACCGCAAGACATTCTAAATATTTATTGGGACATATACCTCATGGCAAGGGCGATACGCAGATGCAGGTGAGGGGGGCGCACCCGGTTACCACTCATTGCGACGTAGCGACTCTCGAATATCGGCGCTCTGGATATGCAGACCATTCTTTGGCTTCCGGCATGCGTGGCGGGGGCGACACTACGCCTTCGCACATGGGCGGCGTGACCCGTTCGCGCCATTTGGGGCGCTGCATCCGGCGCCATTCTGCCCCGCTGCTGGCATGCGCCGTGTTGGCCGTGCTCGCCATGGCTGTGTCCGAACAGCCCGCCTTTGCGCAGCTGCACGCTGGCGCTGGCTACCATTGGACATCCTACGAGGCGCCAGATGTACGGCCGGATGTCCGGGCATTGCAGGCGGATCCGGGCAGCGCATGGGGCATTGGCGCAGACGGTCCAATGACCGCTCCCGGACCATCCTCCCAGAAATACGGCGTGGCTGCCATGTCGCCCGGCGCACCGGACGTCTTTGACGGACTGCCGTACCTACACCAAGTGGTACCAGCTGACGGCACAGGCGACGCCGACGTTTCCAGCGTGCCAGCATACGGCACCACTATACTAGGCGCATGGGATGTTGAGGCAAGCAGACATGCCGACGGACATGGACTGCCTTCCGTACGGTCTCCGTTGGCCGGTGGAGCGGACTACGTCCGGGGTAACGCGGGCTTTGGGAACGTTTCCCAAACGGCATACGTACCCGTCCCGTTCACCGGTGCGGTCTCGCCGCCGGTCAACGGAACCCAGCCCCCGATAAACGGCACCGCGCCGCCGGTCAACGGAACCCAGCCCCCGATAAACGGCACCGCGCCGCCGGTCAACGGAACCCAGCCCCCGATAAACGGCACCGCGCCGCCGGTCAACGGAACCCAGCCCCCGATAAACGGCACCGCGCCGCCGGTCAACGGAACCCAGCCCCCGATAAACGGCACCGCGCCGCCGGTCAACGGAACCCAGCCCCCGATAAACGGCACCGCGCCGCCGGTCAACGGAACCCAGCCCCCGATAAACGGCACCGCGCCGCCGGTCAACGGAACCCAGCCCCCGATAAACGGCACCGCGCCGCCGGTCAACGGAACCCAGCCCCCGATAAACGGCACCGCGCCGCCGGTCAACGGAACCCAGCCCCCGATAAACGGCACCGCGCCGCCGGTCAACGGAACCCAGCCCCCGATAAACGGCACCGCGCCGCCGGTCAACGGAACCCAGCCCCCGATAAACGGCACCGCGCCGCCGGTCAACGGAACCCAGCCCCCGATAAACGGCACCGCGCCGCCGGTCAACGGAACCCAGCCCCCGATAAACGGCACCGCGCCGCCGGTCAACGGAACCCAGCCCCCGATAAACGGCACCGCGCCGCCGGTCAACGGAACCCAGCCCCCGATAAACGGCACCGCGCCGCCGGTCAACGGAACCCAGCCCCCGATAAACGGCACCGCGCCGCCGGTCAACGGAACCCAGCCCCCGATAAACGGCACCGCGCCGCCGGTCAACGGAACCCAGCCCCCGATAAACGGCACCGCGCCGCCGCCGGTGGCAAGCATACAATTTTCCAATGTAACGTACAACACCGTCACCGGCGAGCTGCGATTGCATACTGACTATGCCGACATCTTGTTCCCGCCTACAGAGCGCAAAAACGTAACGCTGACAAACAACACACACTCCGTTACGTTACCTGTCGGCAATCCTAACTGCCCCAATCCCCCTGATGCGTGCGTTGGCAATGATGCAGTGGCGGTAGTGGGCGAGCCTGCCCGTGCATGGTTTGCTCACTCCCTTGGCTTGCACGTCAATGCGCCCGCGGGCATACTTGAGGCGGCCGGCAACGTCACCGGACTGACCGCTGCGCTAAACCACAGCGCCGTAACAGTGCTCAATCCGGCGTTTCTGGCCGTAACATACCACGCCGACAACGGCACACTCGCCCTACAGTTCAGCGAGGCCATAAAAACGGCGAACGGCTCACTGGTGAGCCTCACTGGCGGCGCCCATACGGCGAAGATTCTGGACAACCCCACCGTGTCCAACAATACCGCGTCTTTTGTGTTACCCGCCACTGATCGGGACAAACTGGCCGATATGCCACATTTGACACTACGTGTGGGCGAAGGCGCCGTCATAAACATGGCCGGATACTCCAACGCAGAATACGTGGCCAGAGACATCTCCATATCTGATGTCACCGCGCCGGTGTTTCTGGCCGCCGCATACTATACCGGCAACGGCACAGTATCCGTACAGTTCAGCGAGGCCATCAAAATAATGAACGGATCCAAGATGCGCCTTACCGACGGCGCCCATACAGTGCAGATTTCCGGCCGCGCCTCCGCGCACGACGATACCATCACCGAGACCCTCAACGACATCAACCGCGCCAAATTTGCCGACTCTCGGACTATGTCATTCGCCATACTGCGGGGCGCCGCCGCCGACGATGTTGGCAACCAAATCAACGCCTCCCTTGGCAATCCTGTGACGGTCCACGACACCACAAAGCCCGTCATACTGGCCGCCGCATACCATGCCGGCAACGGCACCGTATACGTCCAGTTCAGCGAATCCATCCGGACCGTGAACGGCTCCCTGATGGAAATAGTCGGCGGCGCCAGTACCGTATCGTTGGATACTGCAACCGTGAATGGCAGCATAGCTGCCGCAACATTGGGTTTTGCAGACAGGACAGTGGTGTCTGATGCTACATACCTGAGCCTGACTGCTCCGCCCGGCGCGGCATATGATATGCACGACAATCATCTGGATGCTGTCAGAAACATACCGGTGGACATGGTATGGAGCGCCGCGGAGGCGGACCTTGTGGCCGCCGCATCAGGGGCCAATGCGGCAAGCTTTGGGGTGGACGACTTTGTCACCACATGGTCTGTCACCGATACCGACAAGACCATCGTCATCCATGTGGGGGGACACACGGGAACGTACACGGTGAACTGGGGCGACGGAAAATCCGACACCAAGTCAGGTAATGCCAACCACACGTATGCATCAGCTGGCAGTTACACCGTCTCCATATCTGGAGACTTTGAGAGGTTCATGACCGGCCCTGGCTTTGCCAACGCGAGACAATTGGTCGCGCTGGTACAATGGGGGAACGCGTCATGGAGCTCCATGCAAGACTCGTTTCGGTATGCAAGCGACATGGTATACACGGCCACCGATGCTCCTGATTTGAGTAGGGTGACCGACATGAGCTCCATGTTCTACGCCGCATCCTCCTTCAACGGAGACCTTTCCGCGTGGAACGTCTCTTCGGTGACCGACATGAGCTCCATGTTCAGCAGAGCCTCCTCCTTCAACGGCAACGTCTCCGCCTGGGACGTCTCTTCGGTGACCGACATGAGCTCCATGTTCTCCTACGCCTCCTCCTTCAACGGCAGCCTCTCCGCGTGGGACGTCTCTTCGGTGACCGACATGAGCTCCATGTTCTACGCCGCATCCTCCTTCAACGGAGACATCTCCACATGGGACGTCTCTTCGGTGACCGACATGAGCTATATGCTTGGCATGTTCCTC
Source organism: Nitrosopumilaceae archaeon (assembly GCA_963665475.2). GTDB lineage: Archaea > Thermoproteota > Nitrososphaeria > Nitrososphaerales > Nitrosopumilaceae > VYCS01. Next base: position 519,923 of record CAXXXK010000002.1, read on the forward strand.
ACTAGCTCCTCCTTCAACGGAGACATCTCCACATGGGACGTCTCTTCGGTGACCGACATGAGCTCCATGTTCTACCGCGTCTCCTCCTTCAACGGCAGCCTCTCCGCTTGGGACGTCTCTTCGGTGACCGACATGAGCTCCATGTTCTACGACTCCTCCTTCAACGGCAGCCTCTCCGCCTGGGACGTCTCTTCGGTGACCGACATGAGCTCCATGTTCTACGACTCCTCCTTCAACGGCAACATCTCCGCCTGGGACGTCTCTTCGGTGACCGACATGAGCTCCATGTTCTACGACTCCTCCTTCAACGGCAACATCTCCGCCTGGGACGTCTCTTCGGTGACCGACATGAGCTCCATGTTCAGCAGAGCCTCCTCCTTCAACGGCAACATCTCCGCCTGGGACGTCTCTTCGGTGACCGACATGAGCTCCATGTTCAGCAGAGCCTCCTCCTTCAACGGCAACATCTCCGCCTGGGACGTCTCTTCGGTGACCGACATGAGCTCCATGTTCTCCATCTCCTCCTTCAGCGGCAGCCTCTCCGCGTGGGACGTCTCTTCGGTGACCGACATGAGTTACATGTTCTCCGTCTCCTCCTTCAACGGCAACGTCTCCGCCTGGGACGTCTCTTCGGTGACCAGCATGCGTTCAATGTTTTTCTCCGTCTCCTCCTTCAACGGAGACATCTCCGCCTGGGACGTCTCTTCGGTGACCGACATGAATTACATGTTCCGCGGCGCCTCCTCCTTCAGCGGCAACCTCTCCGCCTGGGACGTCTCTTCGGTGACCCACACGAACCAAATGTTTTACGGCGCCTCCTCCTTCAACAGCGACATCTCCGCCTGGGACGTCTCTTCGGCGACCGACATGGGTGGTATGTTTTATGCCGCCTCGTCATTCCGCCAAAACTTGGGGCCATGGTACGCGGTGCTGGACAATAACGCGCTAAGTGTCAACAATCTGGTTGTTGGAAACATAGCGGCGCAAAACTCGTATTTGCAGGGACGCAGTACGCTAACATATTCGCTGGTTAGCGGTACCGGTGATGCAGATAATTCACTCTTTAAACTGACCGGCAAGACACTGAGCATAAAACAGACCCCGGACAAATCGGGGTATTCAGTTCGAATTGGGGTAGATGGAGGCCTTTTTGGCCAGAACAATGCCGTTGTACTACAGATAGCCGTTAATGATGTGACAAAGCCGACCTTTACATCTGCCACATTCACAACCGACACCGGCGTACTGAACATAACGTTCAGCGAACCGTTGGACTCCTCAAAGCACGTGGCCTCCAAGTTCCACGTCAGAAACCTAACCCAAAGCTCCGGGGGAATAACGCTGTCCAACGGCACCATCACGTCCAACGGCACCACGTTCCTGACCATAACCCTGAACTCCACCGCCAAGGCTTCGGTCAATTCAACGCCTACGCCCCGCCTGTACATAGACGCCGGCGCCGTCAGCGACACGGCGGGCAACGCAATCGCCGCCGCTACAAACCAAACCATCGCAATACGCGACACCGTCCCGCCGGAATTCTCCGCCGCCGCATACTACACCGGCAACGGCACCCTGACCATCACATTCAGCGAGCCGCTGAACGGCACCGTCCACAAGGCCAAGCTGCACGTCCGCGCCCAAAACTCCAACACCGGCGGCGTTACCCCCGGGTCCGGCGACACCGTATCCGCGTCCGGCTCTACAGTTGCGATATCCTTCGGCGGCACGTCCCAGAGCGCCATAACGAACCTGGGCGCCTCCATCGAGCTGGACGTTGATGCAGACGCGATATTCGACTCGGCGGGCAACGGCATACTGCAGGATCACGCCGGCAACGACATATCCGTACGGGACACCCTGCGGCCCGCCTTTTCGTCGGCCATATACTACACCGGCAACGGCACCCTGGCCATCACATTCAGCGAGCCGCTGAACGGCACCGTCCACAAGGCCAAGCTGCACGTCCGCGCCCAAAACTCCAACACCGGCGGCGTTACCCCCGGGTCCGGCGACACCGTATCCGCGTCCGGCTCTACAGTTGCGATATCCTTCGGCGGCACGTCCCAGAGCGCCATAACGAACCTGGGCGCCTCCATCGAGCTGGACGTTGATGCAGACGCGATATTCGACTCGGCGGGCAACGGCATACTGCAGGATCACGCCGGCAACGACATATCCGTACGGGACACCCTGCGCCCCACCTTTTCGTCGGCCGCGTACAAGACCGGCAACGGCGCCCTCACCGTATCGTTCAGCGAGCCGCTGGACTCCTCAAAGCACGTCGCCTCCAAGTTCCACATAAGAAACCTTACACAAAGCTCCGGGGGAATAACGCTGTCCAACGGCACCATCACGTCCAACGGCACCACCTCCCTGACCCTCACCCTGAACTCCACCGCCAAGGCTTCGGTCAATTCAACGCCTACGCCCCGCCTGTACATAGACGCCGGCGCCGTCAGCGACACGGCGGGCAACGCAATCGCCGCCGCTACAAACCAAACCATCGCAATACGCGACACCGTCCCGCCGGAATTCTCCGCCGCCGCATACTACACCGGCAACGGCACCCTGACCATCACATTCAGCGAGCCGCTGAACGGCACCGTCCACAAGGCCAAGCTGCACGTCCGCGCCCAAAACTCCAACACCGGCGGCGTTACCCCCGGGTCCGGCGACACCATATCCGCGTCCGGCTCTACAGTTGCGATATCCTTCGGCGGCACGTCCCAGAGCGCCATAACGAACCTGGGCGCCTCCATCGAGCTGGACGTTGATGCAGACGCGATATTCGACTCGGCGGGCAACGGCATACTGCAGGATCACGCCGGCAACGACATATCCGTACGGGACACCCTGCGGCCCGCCTTTTCGTCGGCCATATACTACACCGGCAACGGCACCCTGGCCATCACATTCAGCGAGCCGCTGAACGGCACCGTCCACAAGGCCAAGCTGCACGTCCGCGCCCAAAACTCCAACACCGGCGGCGTTACCCCCGGGTCCGGCGACACCGTATCCGCGTCCGGCTCTACAGTTGCGATATCCTTCGGCGGCACGTCCCAGAGCGCCATAACGAACCTGGGCGCCTCCATCGAGCTGGACGTTGATGCAGACGCGATATTCGACTCGGCGGGCAACGGCATACTGCAGGATCACGCCGGCAACGACATATCCGTACGGGACACCCTGCGCCCCACCTTTTCGTCGGCCGCGTACAAGACCGGCAACGGCGCCCTCACCGTATCGTTCAGCGAGCCGCTGGACTCCTCAAAGCACGTCGCCTCCAAGTTCCACATAAGAAACCTTACACAAAGCTCCGGGGGAATAACGCTGTCCAACGGCACCATCACGTCCAACGGCACCACCTCCCTGACCCTCACCCTGAACTCTACCGCCAAGGCTTCGGTCAATTCAACGCCTACGCCCCGCCTGTACATAGACGCCGGCGCCGTCAGCGACACGGCGGGCAACGCAATCGCCGCCGCTACAAACCAAACCATCGCAATACGCGACACCGTCCCGCCGGAATTCTCCGCCGCCGCATACTACACCGGCAACGGCACCCTGACCATCACATTCAGCGAGCCGCTGAACGGCACCGTCCACAAGGCCAAGCTGCACGTCCGCGCCCAAAACTCCAACACCGGCGGCGTTACCCCCGGGTCCGGCGACACCGTATCCGCGTCCGGCTCTACAGTTGCGATATCCTTCGGCGGCACGTCCCAGAGCGCCATAACGAACCTGGGCGCCTCCATCGAGCTGGACGTTGATGCAGACGCGATATTCGACTCGGCGGGCAACGGCATACTGCAGGATCACGCCGGCAACGACATATCCGTACGGGACACCCTGCGGCCCGCCTTTTCGTCGGCCATATACTACACCGGCAACGGCACCCTGGCCATCACATTCAGCGAGCCGCTGAACGGCACCGTCCACAAGGCCAAGCTGCACGTCCGCGCCCAAAACTCCAACACCGGCGGCGTTACCCCCGGGTCCGGCGACACCGTATCCGCGTCCGGCTCTACAGTTGCGATATCCTTCGGTAGTGCTGCCCGGACCAGCATATCAAACCTGGGCGCCTCCATCGAGCTGGACGTTGATGCAGACGCGATATTCGACTCGGCGGGCAACGGCATACTGCAGGATCACGCCGGCAACGACATATCCGTACGGGACACCCTGCGGCCCGCCTTTTCGTCGGCCATATACTACACCGGCAACGGCACCCTGGCCATCACATTCAGCGAGCCGCTGAACGGCACCGTCCACAAGGCCAAGCTGCACGTCCGCGCCCAAAACTCCAACACCGGCGGCGTTACCCGGGTCCGGCGACACCGGCGTCCGGGTCCGGCGACACCGTATCCGCGTCCGGCTCTACAGGCCATCGATATTCAGCGAGCCCTTCAAGGCCAAGCTGCACGTCCGCGCCCAAAACTCCAACACCGGCGGCGTTACCCCCGGGTCCGGCGACACCGTATCCGCGTCCGGCTCTACGGTTACGATATCCTTCGGCGGCACGTCCCAGAGCGCCATAACGAACCTGGGCGCCTCCATCGAGCTGGACGTTGATGCAGACGCGATATTCGACTCGGCGGGCAACGGCATACTGCAGGATCACGCCGGCAACGACATATCCGTACGGGACACCCTGCGGCCCGCCTTTTCGTCGGCCATATACTACACCGGCAACGGCACCCTGGCCATCACGTTCAGCGAGCCGCTGAACGGCACCGTCCACAAGGCCAAGCTGCACGTCCGCGCCCAAAACTCCAACACCGGCGGCGTTACCCCCGGGTCCGGCGACACCGTATCCGCGTCCGGCTCTACGGTTACGATATCCTTCGGCGGCACGTCCCAGAGCGCCATAACGAACCTGGGCGCCTCCATCGAGCTGGACGTTGATGCAGACGCGATATTCGACTCGGCGGGCAACGGCATACTGCAGGATCACGCCGGCAACGACATATCCGTACGGGACACCCTGCGCCCCACCTTTTCGTCGGCCGCGTACAAGACCGGCAACGGCGCCCTCACCGTATCGTTCAGCGAGCCGCTGGACTCCTCAAAGCACGTCGCCTCCAAGTTCCACATAAGAAACCTTACACAAAGCTCCGGGGGAATAACGCTGTCCAACGGCACCATCACGTCCAACGGCACCACCTCCCTGACCCTCACCCTGAACTCTACCGCCAAGGCTTCGGTCAATTCAACGCCTACGCCCCGCCTGTACATAGACGCCGGCGCCGTCAGCGACACGGCGGGCAACGCAATCGCCGCCGCTGCAAACCAAACCATCACAATAAACGACACCATACGGCCCAACTTTACGTCCGCCGTATACAAGACCGGCAGCGGCGTACTGAAAGTCACGTTCAGCGAGCCGCTGGACTCCTCAAAGCATATGGCCTCCAAGTTCCACGTGCGGGAGTCCGGCTCCGATTCGGGCGGCGTCACGCTGTCCAGCGGCACCATCACGTCCAACGGCACCGACTCCCTGACGTTCACCCTAAACGACGCAAACAGGACTTCGGTAAACAAAATGGGCACGCCGCAGCTTGACATAGACGCGGGCGCCGTCAGCGACACGTCGGGCAACGCAATCGCCGCAGCCGCGAACCAGGCCATAACCGTCCGGGACACGATAAAGCCGACTTTCACGTCTGCCTCATACTACACCGGCAACGGCACCCTGAACATATCGTTCAGCGAGCCGCTGGACTCCTCAAAGCACGTCGCCTCCAAGTTCCACATAAGAAACCTCACTCATAGCTCCGGGGGAATAACGCTGTCCAACGGCACCATCACGTCCAACGGCACCACCTCCCTGACCATCACCCTGAACTCTACCGCCAAGGCTTCGGTCAATTCGATGCATATCCCCCGCCTGTACATAGACGCCGGCGCCGTCAGCGACACTGCAGGCAACGCAATCGCCGCCGTTGCAAACCAAACCATCGCAATAAACGACACCGTCCCGCCGGAATTCTCCGCCGCCGCATACTACACCGGCAACGGCACCCTGGCCATCACGTTCAGCGAGCCGCTGAACGGCACCGTCCACAAGGCCAAGCTGCACGTCCGCGCCCAAAACTCCAACTCCGGCGGCGTTACCCCCGGGTCCGGCGACACCGTATCCGCGTCCGGCTCTACGGTTACGATATCCTTCGGCGGCACGTCCCAGAGCGCCATAACGAACCTGGGCGCCTCCATCGAGCTGGACGTCGATGCAGACGCGATATTCGACTCGGCGGGCAACGGCATACTGCAAGATCACGCCGGCAACACCATATCCGTACGGGACACCATCCCGCCGGAATTCTCCGCCGCCGCATACTACACCGGCAACGGCACCCTGAACATATCGTTCAGCGAGCCGCTGAACGGCACCGTCCACAAGGCCAAGCTGCACGTCCGCGCCCAAAACTCCAACACCGGCGGCGTTACCCCCGGGTCCGGCGACACCGTATCCGCGTCCGGCTCTACGGTTACGATATCCTTCGGCGGCACGTCCCGGGACAACATAACGAACCTGGGCGCCTCCATCGAGCTGGACGTCGATGCAGACGCGATATTCGACTCGGCGGGCAACGGCATACTGCAGGATCACGCCGGCAACACCATATCCGTACGGGACACCCTGCGGCCCACGTTCACATCTGCCGCGTACAAGACCGGCAACGGCACCCTCACCGTATCGTTCAGCGAGCCGCTGGACTCCTCAAAGCATATAGCATCCAAGTTCCACATAAGAAACATTACACAAAGCTCAGGGGGAATAACGCTGTCCAACGGCACCATCACGTCCAACGGCACCACGTTCCTGACCATCACCCTGAACTCTACCGCCAAGGCTTCGGTCAATTCGATGCACATCCCACGCCTGTACATAGACGCCGGCACCGTCAGCGACACTGCAGGCAACGCAATCGCCGCCGCTGCAAACCAAACCATCACAATAAACGACACCATACGGCCCAACTTTACGTCCGCCGTATACAAGACCGGCAGCGGCGTACTGAAAGTCACGTTCAGCGAGCCGCTGGACTCCTCAAAGCATATGGCCTCCAAGTTCCACGTGCGGGAGTCCGGCTCCGATTCGGGCGGCGTCACGCTGTCCAACGGCACCATCACGTCCAACGGCACCGACTCCCTGACGTTCACCCTAAACGACGCAAACAGGACTTCGGTAAACAAAATGGGCACGCCGCAGCTTGACATAGACGCGGGCGCCGTCAGCGACACGTCGGGCAACGCAATCGCCGCAGCCGCGAACCAGGCCATAACCGTCCGGGACACGATAAAGCCGACTTTCACGTCCGCCTCATACTACACCGGCAACGGCACCCTGAACATATCGTTCAGCGAGCCGCTGGACTCCTCAAAGCATATGGCCTCCAAGTTCCACGTGCGGGAGTCCGGCTCCAATTCGGGCGGCGTCACGCTGCCCAACGGCACCATAACGGCCAACGGCACCATGTCGGTAACCTTCACGCTGGGCGCCGCCAACAAGACTGCGGTAAACTCCATGTCGGCGCCACGGCTGGACATTGATGAGGGCGCCGTTCAGGATATGGCCGGCAATGCGATTGAGGCGTCATCGAACCTGACGATATCTGTAACGCGCCCGTCCCCCACTACACCGCCCTCCCCGCCGCAAACATTCGGCGCATTTGGGGCCTTCCTGCCGGCACAAACGGCTCCCTTGATTTCCACCATCTACGACAAGGCCCCCGAACCGTTGGGCGCGTCATATGATGCCGCTACGCACACAGTGTCGGTGACATTCGACGAACCCGTGGGAGTTCTGGACTCGGCCGGCTTTACGCTGGTGTCGGCGGGGAATTCGCTGAAACTGCAGAATTTCAGCGCGGGAAACTCCCGCATGCTGAGCGCCACGGTGCCGGGTAACGTCACGGTGTCGCATAATGTGACGCTGTCGATACGCGCCGATGCAGTAGCCGACGGCGGCGGCGCTGGCAACCCCGCCTACGATATGGCCGTGTCCGTACACGACTCGGCGGCGCCGGTCATGCAGTCGGCGGTATACCACGTGCCGCTTGGCGTGCTGGCGGTGTCGTTTGATCGTCCCGTGACCAACGCGAATTCGACGCTGTTCCACTTGGGAAACTCCTCAATGAGCGACACGCAATTGATCAGGACCATCCCCGACGTTTCCATATATTTCACCATTAACGCGTCTAACCAAGACGCAATAATAGAGCATCCCCGCCTGAGCCTGGCAGAAGGCGCCGTAACAGGCCTGAACGGCAAGGCATCAGCGCCCATATCGAACGCGACCGTACACGTGAGGTTCCCGCTGGACGCCGACTCCGTGCGGTCTGCAGTATACGACGCCGTATCCAACGTGCTCTGGCTTGACATCTCCGGCGAAATGGTCGCCTTAAACTCCTCGGCTGTAATCCTCGAAGGCACGCCCCTGTCTGACATCAACGTCAGGCTGAACGGCGCCCCGGTCTCGCAGGGAAACGGCACGGTGCCGTTGACAGCCAACATGTCCCTGAGCATGCCGTATGGGGCCGTTTCGACACCGTACAGCACATTGCCGCACATACCGCACTATCCCGTAGATGTATTCGGCGGCGTTACGGCCGTCGTAGTGGCAGAGGTGCCGGGCAACGCCACCGCTACCCGCACAGCGCACCATGCCGACGCGGTTTATGCCGCATCCGTCGTCCCCGGTGGAATACGCGTATGGGACGTCTCTCGTCCGAACAGCACGGGCCACCACGTTGCGGTAAACGGCACGGTTCTTGACATGGAGCCCATGGCGATATCAGGCTCAACGTATATGGCAGTACTGACCGATGCGGCCCTGTCGCTTCTGGACGTGGCCGCTCCGGCGGGGCTGCTGGGAGCTATGCCCCACGACTCGGCAATACCATACGGCACCATATCTCAGGTCACTCTGGAGGGGCTTGAGCATATCATACTGATCACGCCCGACGAGATAAAGATGATACTGGTTTATGAGCCGGCCTCCCCCAGACTCATATCCGCAGCCACCGTGCGAGACGCCCCGGGCGCCGGACTTGACAGTGTATCGGTGGGGTCTGGCCATATAGTCACGACCTTGGGGCCCGAGCGTCTCTGCCTGCTGAACGTAGGGAATGCCTCAAACTTTACCGCGGACTGCCACGAGCACACCGGAGAACCCGGCGACATGTCCTACGGCCTGGCGTACGGCATTTCACGCGTCGCCGTCGCCGGTACCGGCATATCCATCTACGACGCGTCCTTATACCGACACGCGCAGGCGGGGACCGACTCGCCGCCCGAAGGCGTAAGCCTGGTGTCCGTGTACGGTATGCCATACGTGGCGGTTATAGACTCTGGCGCGCTGCGGATACACGACATATCCGGCGACGATCCGGCTGTAGCCGTTACGGTAAACGGCTCGTTTACGTCACTGGACGTTGCCGAGTTTGGCGGTTCCGTATACGCCGTGCTGACAGACTCGAAAGGCACCGTGTCTCTGGTGGACCTGACGCATGGCGCGCCCTACGGCGCAACCCGTGGCGGCTTGCGCTAGTGCCGCGTCACGCAAAATGCCCCGTGCAGGGCTACGGACGGCGGCGTCCCCTGTCGGGTACGGCGCGTGGCCGCAGACGGACAAGCCGCGCAACAGATCTGCCTTCTGAAGCAATTGACATCTGTTAGCCGTTCCCCTTTCCGGTGGGCCGGGCGGCCGCGTCGGCACCCCGCGGCGGGGACGCATTCTTCATGGTGTACAGCGGGGCTCGCCGGATGGTTCGGCTGCGTCATGGCGGTATGGGCCGGCAGGCTTGACCCCATCATACGCCGCCGCGTCCGCTGGGTACAGATGCAACCGGGGAGTGCGGCGGGCCGGGGCGGGACCGGCGGGTGCGGCGGGTCGTTTTGCCCATGCCGCTCGGAGCAGACGGCCCCGCAGTCGCGGCCAGCCTGATCGGCTACTCGCGGCGCCGCGGCGCCTTTCGGCAGCGCCCAGCAGTCTTGCGCGGCGGTCAAAGGGGACCCGTCCGCTCCCACGTCGCCGCCCTGCCGCGCCCCGTGCCCTCGTTATCGCAACCCGGGCCTTTCCGGACGTTCCATACACTCCGCGCTCCCGGATTGCGGGCCATCGGGTCCGGCGGGATCCCGCGTCTCGCGACCTGCGCCCTTGTCGACGCCGCCCGCTGGGGCGTGCCCGCCTGTCCCGGAGATCCGACGGCGCCGCTCAAAACCGAGCGCTTCCCGCACGGTTGAAATGCAAACGTAATACTGGATATATACCGTATTAAAACTGATAAGACAAAATTTACTATAAGCTAAGCCAAGAATAACCGACCGTCGCGCCGTCCGGCCTACTGAAAGTTCGTTTAGTTTATATTCATTATTTGGTAAACTCACTCTTACGAAACATAGCAGCGGCGTTCGTGATGAGGTGTGGTGAGGCACCACGCGGTGATTCGCGAACCTCCAGTTTCGCGGACAAGATGAGGACCTGATCGCAGATCAGGTCTGAGATGTGAAGACTAAGTGCATCCGTCGATTCCGACAAACAGTAGTGCATGCTAATGTACATACTAAATCATGAATCCCGTTGATCCTGCGGGACCTGACTGCTATCGGATTGATACTAAGCCATGCGAGTCATTGCAGCAATGCAAGGCGGACGGCTCAGTAACACGTAGTCAATCTACCCTGTGGACGGGGATAATCTCGGGAAACTGAGCATAATACCCGATAGATCATAATGCCTGGAACGGTTTATGGTCCAAATGATTTATCGCCACAGGATGGGACTGCGGCCTATCAGCTTGTTGGTGAGTTAACGGCCCACCAAGGCGATAACAGGTACGGGCTCTGAGAGGAGAAGCCCGGAGATGGGTACTGAGACACGGACCCAGGCCCTATGGGGCGCAGCAGGCGAGAAAACTTTGCAATGTGCGAAAGCACGACAAGGTTAATCCGAGTGGTCTCTGCTGAAGAGACCTTTTGACAGTCCTAGAAACACTGTTGAATAAGGGGTGGGCAAGTTCTGGTGTCAGCCGCCGCGGTAAAACCAGCACCTCAAGTGGTCAGGATGATTATTGGGCCTAAAGCATCCGTAGCCGGATCCATAAGTTCTCGGTTAAATCTATGCGCTCAACGTATAGGCTGCCGGGAATACTGTGGATCTAGGGAGTGGGAGAGGTAGACGGTACTCGGTAGGAAGAGGTAAAATTCACTAATCTATCGATGACCACCTGTGGCGAAGGCGGTCTACCAGAACACGTCCGACGGTGAGGGATGAAAGCTGGGGGAGCAAACCGGATTAGATACCCGGGTAGTCCCAGCCGTAAACTATGCAAACTCAATGATGCATCGGGTTGAACTCGGTGCAGTGTTGCAGGGAAGCCGTTAAGTTTGCCGCCTGGGAAGTACGTACGCAAGTATGAAACTTAAAGGAATTGGCGGGGGAGCACCACAAGGGGTGAAGCCTGCGGTTCAATTGGAGTCAACGCCAGAAATCTTACCCGGGGAGACAGCAGAATGAAGGTCAAGCTGGAGACTTTACCAGACAAGCTGAGAGGTGGTGCATGGCCGTCGCCAGCTCGTGCCGTGAGATGTCCTGTTAAGTCAGGTAACGAGCGAGATCCCTGCCTCTAGTTGCCACCATTACTCTCCGGAGTAGTGGGGCGAATTAGCGGGACTGCCGTAGTTAATGCGGAGGAAGGAAGGGGCCACGGCAGGTCAGTATGCCCCGAAACCCTGGGGCCACACGCGGGCTGCAATGGTAGTGACAATGAGTTCCGAATCCGAAAGGAGGAGGCAATCCCCAAACGCTACCACAGTTATGACTGAGGGCTGCAACTCGCCCTCACGAATCTGGAATCCCTAGTAACTGCGTGTCATTACCGCGCGGTGAATACGTCCCTGCTCCTTGCACACACCGCCCGTCGTTTCATCGAAGTGGGCTTTTAGCGAGGTGATGCCACATTGGCGTTATCGAACTTGAGGTCCGTGACGAGGGAAAAGTCGTAACAAGGTGACCGTAGGGGAACCTGCGGTCGGATCACCTCCTTAGACACGGGATCGCCGGATGCACAAGGTCTTCACGTCGCAAAGATGCAATGCGTCACGAAAGTGGCGTATGAAGGACGTAGCGGCGCCCCTAGCCCGGGACCGTTGCTGTGATCGTCGTGCATGGTCGTGTAATACGTGGCTGAATTGCCGGTGTAAAGACGCCAGTAGGAGGATTGCTAGGCTTGAGGAGAGATGAAGGACGTGACAAGCTGCGATAAGCTCGGGGTAGGAGCACGTGTCCGTTGATCCCGAGATTTCCGAATGAGTATCTCGCACTTTTGTGCACTCCGACATCGGAGGTCGAACCGTGGGAATTGAAGCATCTTAGTACCACGAGGAAGAGAAATCAACAGAGATTTCCCAAGTAGTGGCGAACGAAAAGGAAATAGCCCAAACCGAATCCTTCGGGAGATGTGGGGTTTTGCCGCAGCAACAACGGACACTTAGAGCATAGCCAAAGTGGCCTGGAAAGGCCTGGCGAAGAGGGTGATACCCCCGTAGGCGAAGTGTGAAGAGGTCCAGTTGCGGCCGAGTAGCTGTCCTTGGTAGTGGGCAGTGAATATGGGTGAAAGTAGCATCCAAGGCTAAATATCTCTCAAGACCGATAGTGGACTAGTACCGTGAGGGAAAGCTGAAAAGTACCCTAGAAGGGGGGTGAAAAGTGCATGAAACCTACTGGTTACAGACGTGGACGGCATGAAAGGCGTTTTCTAGGCCGAGTGGTTCCAGCAATGGGATCCGAGTGCCTGGACCTTAGACGCCAGTGTCGTCCGTTCCGTCTCGAAACACGGGCCAGGGAGCTGATCGTCATGGCGAGATTAAGCCTAAAAAGGCGGAGTCGAAGGGAAACCGAGTTCTCGCAGCGCAAGCGAGGAGAAGCGTGTGAAAGTGCGTGGAGTCATGGCGGTCAGGCTAGAAGCCAGTCGATCTATTCCTGAGCAAGATGAAGGCGGGCGAAAGCCCGCTGGAGGTCTGCAGAGGTTCTGACGTGCAAATCGTTCTTATGACTTGGGAATAGGGGTCAAAAACCAATCTAGACTGGCGATCGCTAGTTCCAACCGAAGCGTCTCGCAGGGCGTGCTCTGTGGAGATGGTGTTTCCGGTAGAGCACTGATCGGGTGGCGCGGGGAGTAAAATCCTCACCATCTTTTCAAACTCCGAACGGATGCACATCGTAGAAGCAGGGACACGGGTTCATGTGGCGTAAGGCTCATGACCGAGAGGGGTTTAACCCAGACCGGAGTTAAGGTCCCCAAATTTCTGCTAAGTGTCAAGCTAAAGAGCGTGTTCGCGCCAAGACAGCAGGGAGGTAAGCTTAGAAGTAGCTATCCTTCAAAAAGTGTGTAACAACTTACCTGCCGAGGGCGGATGCCTCGAAAATGGACGGGGCTAAAGCAGAGTACCGATACTTTGGACAGGCATCGAAAGATGTCTCGTGGTAGGTTGGCGTAGAGATTGGGCAGAAGCAGGGCGGTGACGTCCTGTGGACCGGTTTCTATTGCAGATCCTGGTGGCAGTAACAGCATAGTGTTGTGAGAACCAACACCACCGCAAGCGTAAGGGTTTCCAGGCAATGCGTTATCAGCCTGGAGTTAGTCGATCCTAAGAGGCGCCTCAACAGAGTGCCTCGAATGGGAAACTGGTTAATATTCCAGTACCTGTAGCGAATGCTCAAACCGTATGGCTCGCTTCCGGATAGGGGAAGTATGATCGTCGTCATATCTAACTGTACGAGGGTCGGGGAGTGTCGTAATGACGAGAACCGACCCGAGGCAGGAACGGCCCCGCGTCAGCGGGGTTTTCTTGAATCCAGGAGACCGTGAAAGGCCGTGCGGCTAGTTTGCTGCAGATCGTACCGAGAACCGACACAGGTGCGCTGGCTTAGAAAGCTAAGGTGCTACGGGTATACCGTATGGCGAGGGAATTCGGCAAATTAGTCCTGGAGCTTCGGTAGAAGGGATGCCTGCGGTCTTCATGAAGAATGGGGATCGCAGGTCGCAGTGACAAGGGGGTTTCGACTGTTTAATAAAAACACAGGCGACTGCTAGTCCGAAAGGATGTGTATAGTCGCTGAATCCTGGCCGGTGCCGGTACCTAAAACTTGGGTTCAACCGAGCTAAGGGCCGGTTAACGCCGGGAGTAACTCTGACTCTCTTAAGGTAGCCAAATGCCTTGTCGGGTAAGTTCCGACGCGCATGAATGGAACAACGAGAGCCCCACTGTCCCCGCCTACAACCCGGTGAAGCCACATAAGGTGGACGAACAGTCCATCATCTTCCATCGGGGAGAGAAGACCCCGTGGAGTTTTACTGCAGCTTGTGCCTGTAGTATGGTAAGGATTGCACAGGGTATCTGGGAGCTATGCCCGGCGTTCTCCGGGACGTCGGTGAAGCAACGATGTAACACCAGACTCTTCTTGCAGTGCTACTCATCCGTTGAAGAGCGGAGACAAGTGCAGGTGGGCAGTTCGGCTGGGGCGGCACCCCTTTGAAAAGATATCAAAGGGGCCCAAAGGTCAGTTCAAACGGGTCAGAAATCCGTTGAAGAGGGCAAAGCCAAAAACTGGCCTGACTGGGTTTCCAAACGCACGGAATCCAGAGACGAAAGTCGGGCTTAGCGATCCTTCGTGTGCCCGCTATTGGGGCCCGGAGGTGACAGAAAAATTACCCCAGGGATAACAGGCTCGTCGCGGGCGAGAGCTCCTATCGACCCCGCGGTTTGGTACCTCGATGTCGGCTTTTCCTATCCTGGTCCTGCAGCAGGGGCCAAGGGTGAGGCTGCTCGCCTATTAAAAGGGAACATGAGCTGGGTTTAGACCGTCGTGAGACAGGTCGGTCTCTGCCTGATGGAAGCGCGAATAACTGAGGGGAAGTTGCTCCCAGTACGAGAGGAACAGAGCAGCGTGGCCACTGGTCTACCGGTTGTCCGACAGGGCAGGCCGGGCAGCTAAGCCGTTTAAGCTAAGTGCTGAATGCATCTAAGCACGAATCTTATCCCGAGACATGTTATTCTATCTATAGATGAAGGTCGGCAGAAGAAGACTGCGTTGATAGGAAGGTGGTGTAGATTACAAGCTACGGCGAGTAATGAGCCAGCCTTTACTAATAGACCAACACACCGCTCAGCCACATACATAGAGACCATGCGCGATGATCATTTTTTGATTATATGCGGGGGAGGCTGCGCACTATACTTTGGCGCGCGCAGGCCCCCGCGGGGCGACGCGCCCGCCGGCGGGTTGCCATATAGCGCGACGCCGCCCCCGCGGGTGCGGGACGCTCCATGCGGGGGAGCCCGCCCCACCGTATTCGCGACGTGCGGATTGCCCGGAAGGCTTTACATCGGCAGGCGAGAATGCGCGGACCCGCCCCGAGCGGTGTTCCACCCAAAAAAGCGACAGTATTATTAAGCGAACGGCGGATTGCGTTGCATGAGAGCCAGATTTACGTCCAAATGCCCTGCCTGCGGCGATACAATCCGCGCGGGAAGGGAGATAGTGAAGAATTCCGAGGACGCGTGGGTACACAAGTACTGCGCCGAGGATGCTGACGAACTGCCCTAAGTTCGGGGCTCCATGCCGCATTGTTTGAGCGGCATGCCGTGAGGAATCGTTATTTGTAACGTACGGGGACACGTGTGCGTGAAGTATTCTGAGACGTTCGGCGCCGAGCGGGGGTACGGCAGGCAAGTCGTGGCCTGGCTCAACGACCATTCTCCGGGAACGTTGGAGGCGCGGCTCAACGGGGAGTTGATCTCCACGGTGAACTTTGGCGAGTTCGAGATGATCTCGTGGATGGGCAGGGTGCAGGCCGCACGCAAGATGATAAAGCGGGCCAGCAAGCGGTTCAGCAAGATAAAGGTGATCGAGGGCGGCTACAAGCCACGGGAGCGCGTCTACGGGGTGAGCAAGTCCGACTATGCCATGGTGAGGAAGGGAGACCGCGTCATAGGGCGGTTGCAGTTCAAGGCGCCCCTGATCGGCGGGTTCTGGAAGTTGGTGGCCGAGGAGCGGGCATGACCAAACGCGTCGGAATCGTGGGAACGGGCATGCTGGGCCTGGCCGTGGCGCTGCGGCTCATAGACTGCGGATTCGATGTGACCGCGTACAACAGGACGCCTTCCAAGGCGGCTCCCGTGGCCGCCGCGGGGGGACGCCGGGCCGACACCCCCTCCGGGGCAGCAGCCGATTCTGAGATTGTAATAACCGTAGTAAGGGACGCGGATGCGGTCAGGCGCGTGTCTTTCGGGGCAGACGGCATACTGTCCGGATGCGACGGCCATACGGTCGTGGCGGACATGAGCACCATAGCCCCCGCCGACTCGACGTCGATACACCGGCGGTTCGCCGAGGCCGGCACCACATGGCTGGATACGCCGGTGATGGGCGGTCCTGACGCCGCCGCCGAGGGACGCCTTACGGTCATGGCCGGCGGCGACGCGGAGGCGTTTAAACGCCACGAGGACGTCTTTGCGGCCCTGGCCGAAAAGCGGCACCATTTGGGGGCGGCCGGGGCGGCCCACGCCACAAAGCTGTGCATGAACCTGCAGATTGCAGCGCTGGCCGTATCCATATCCGAGGGTATATGCCTGGCCCGGGGACTGGACGTGAGCCCCCGCACGTTTCTGGACGTTCTCAACTCAACATACTTTGGCACCGGAATGAGCCGCCGCAAGGCGTACAGGATGATACGCGGCGAATATCCGGCCACGTTTACTCTGGACAACATGACCAAGGACCTGCGCACCATCCGCGACGCAGCGGAGCGCGCCGGCTTGAGGCTGGATGCGGCCGGAGGCGTGCTGGGCTCTTACGAGGGGGCGATGGCGGCCGGGTTGGGAGGCGCGGACTATACCGGTATACTGGAGCATGTGCTAAAGAGATCGTCAGGCGGCTAGCGGCCCGCGTACGCCACGCGCATACCATAGAGGCACCGCAGCGGCCGGGCTATCCTGCATTGCTCCGGAGGACACGACCAGCCAAGACGTGGCCGGCACCTGATTGCCTGTACGCATGTTTCAAACGGAGCCCCTCTGACGAGACCCCGCAGATCCAGAAGCGATCGGGCCCGTTCCCGGCGGTGCGGCCCAAACCGCCACGGCACGCGGCGCAGCCCATCGCATACGGCGTGGCCTGCGTTGCAGTACGGCGTGCCTGCGTGGCCCGCCCCTTCGTTCAGCATTCCGGGCTTTATCGTCCCGCATGGTCGCCTCCGCGTTTCATGGCGCGTGTGCCTAAAGTTCGCACCCAAACGTCCCCGCAAAACAGCAGCGCCGGTGATCGCGGCCTCGCGCCGCGTCCTGGCCTCCGATGTCCGGGCGCATGAAATTCGTGCTTGCGCTCTTCGCGGCAACATACGCCGCCTTACGCTGGTTGGCGAGGAACCCCGCCTTGCACGGACGCGTGGCGGATGCGTGCGCCATTCATCGCAGGACTTTGGCTATATCTTTGGCAAAGTATGTGATTATGATGTCCGCGCCCGCCCGTTTTATCGAGCCCAGCATCTCCTGGGCTACTTTGACCTGGTCCACCCACCCCTGTATGTGGGCGGCGCGTACCAGCGAGTATTCGCCCGAAACGCTGTATGCGGCAACCGGCACGTCAAAGCGCCTCTTGGCCTCGACAACCAGATCAAGATACATGATGGCGGGTTTTATCATGACAATGTCTGCGCCCTCCTCTATGTCCGACTCGACCTCCATCATGGCCTCTCGTGGGTTCGAGTACGGTACTTGATACCCGCTGCGATCTCCAAACTGCGGGGCGGAATGGGCCGCGGCCCAGAACGGAGAGTACAGCGACGAGAAATGCTTGGCGGTGTGCGACATTATGGCAACATCCTTGAACCCCTCCCCGTCCAAAGCGGTCCGTATGGTGGCCACCTGACCGTCCATCATGGCAGACGGAGAGACCAGATCTACGCCGGCGCGGGCGTAGCTTACCGCTATCTTGCCCAACACGTCTATGGTGGCATCGTTGTCCACCGCGCCGCCCTTGTATATGCCGCAGTGGCCCATCCCGGTGTACTGGCATATGCAGACATCGGCCATCACCACCATCTCGCGTTGCCCTTTTTTTGCCTCCCTGATTGCATTCTGTATTATCCCGGCTTCGTCATGCGCAACGGCGCCCTCGGAATCCTTCTTTTCGGGTATGCCGAACAGCATTACCGCCGGTATACCCATGTCATACACCTCGCGGACCTCGCTGCCAACCATCTCCAGGGGTATCTTGTCTATCCCGGACATAGATTTCATGGGCTCTCTGGAGTCCAGCCCCTCCTCGACGAATATCGGATACACCAGATCGTCGGGCGTTACTCTGGTCTCGCGTACCAGCCTTCGCATGCCCTCGGACTTGCGGAGTCTGCGCAAGCGTCGAATTGGAAACACCATGCTGCAAGCCTCAATGCCATTCTATTTAATTTGTTAAAACTGCGTGCCGTGCGGGCATTGTCTCGGCCAGGCGTCCCCTGCAATGCGGCGGCGCAGCCGATCATGCCACGAAGCCACGGACGTGAGTGCATGTGGGCACCCGAGGCCGCCCCCGTGGGCACAGCGACAGTGGAAACATGCCATCAGGCACGTACGTCGGGATGGGCATGCACAAGAAAGACATCCAGATTTGTACGGTCTGCCGGAACGGCAGGGAACTCTCCAACACCAAAATCCCCAACACCATACAAGACACGGATTAATTCCCTGCGGACGTGCCGCGCGACGCCGGCATCGTGACGGGGTCGTCCAACGTAGTACTCGGCAATGACACTCGATATTTTTCCAGCGTCCAATGACGGCATATCGAGAACGAAAAGATCGATTTGGGCCGCCCCATCCGTGATGTCATATCCACGGTCGCCCTATATCCCGCGGCGCGGGCGGAGCTTGTCTAACGAGTTGCACGAAGTGGTTAATTTAGATCGATCCCGCCCCGTTTAAGGAGAAACGCGCCACCCAAGGCATGTCGAATACCAGAAGGGTGGCACGGGAAGTGGGGACGGACGGGGTATTTAACCGCGACACGCCAGCCAAGGGCCCCAGGCCCACGGCAAGGGGCAAGGAGCGTATCCAAAGGGGCAAGGAGTTCATGCCGGAGTGGACTATAGCCCAGATGGACGAGCGCAGGAAGGGCCTCAAAGACGGCAAGGAGAAGACCGTGCTGTTGGCGTGCATCAAGAGAAAAGAGTCCAAGACCATCGCCAAGACAGCGAAGGAGATGCGCAGGAAGCCGGGTACGGTGCGCGGCTGGCTGGCCAGGGGGAGGGACAGGGGCCTGTACGACTTGGCGGACCACACGCCGCCGGGCAGGGTCCCGATACTGGACCAGGCCAAGCTGGAGACCATACGCGGGTGGCTGTCCGGTTCCCCAGCGGACTTCGGGTACAAGAGGAAGCGGTGGCAATGCGGCACGGTGCGGGAGCGGATACGCGGCAAGCTGAACGTGTCGTGCAGCCCCGACACGGCGCGCCGCGCGATACGCCGCGTGGGGTTCTCGTACCGCAAGTCCAGGCCGGCCCCCCGCAAGTCCGCCTCCGAGGAGGAGCAAAAGGGCTTCAAGGAAAAGACCGGGGCGCTGCTGGCGAGACTGGCCGTCCTGGGGTCCGTCATATTGGCCCTGGACGAGGCGTCCTGTTTGGTGGGCGGGTGGAACGGCTACGGGTGGCTGCCCGTCGGCGGCCGCGAAACCTCGCCCATGAGCTGGTCGAAAAAGGCGGTGCGCATGATCGGGGTGCTGGGGGACGGGTGGTTTCACATCGCCCTGGTGGACTCGGCCAACTCCGACACGCTCATAAAGTTCCTGGACAAGGTCAGGGAGAGCGTGGGCGACGCGCGCGACTTGGCCGTCGTCATGGACAACGTGTCGTACCACAAGTCCCGGAAGATGAAAGACTACGAGAGCGGCCTGAAAGGGAAGTTGACGCGCGTATTCCTCCCCAAGTACACGCCCCAGCTGAACCCCATAGAGATGCTGTGGCGGGACCTCAAGCACGCCCTGGCCGGCGGCTACTTTGACTCGATTGACGAGCTGAAGGCGGCCATAACCGATATAGTGAACGCCGGCGAGTTGAGCCCCCCGAAACTCATGGACTACATGCTGCCGGACGGCGCCGAGACGGCCCGCATCCCCTGCAAGATATGGGACATGACGTCCAAAGCGAAACCCGCCGAGACCGCCGCGGCCTGACGTGTGGCCCGCGGCGGCGCGACGCCGCGCGGCGGACCCGGAATCCGCGCTTGATCGGCCGCCGGACGGGCGGCGCACGTTCCCCGGCGGGTCTCGGACACGGCGCCGCGCTCCAGACGCTTGGCCGCCTGCAAATTTTGGCCGCGCGGCGCGCTTGGCCGCCCCCCAACCGACGCGGCCCTGCCGCCGCCGTGCCTGGACGCCGAATTTTCGCATCATGACGGTAGTATATAAGATCGAAAAAATATCGGATCTTACTGCATACGACTAAACGTCTCCCAGAACGTCTTTCCGCACCTGCGCCGGTCCGGATACGATCCGGTCCTGTCCACCCCGTACAAGACGAAACCCATCGCGTCCGCCAAAATCAAGACCGACAAGATAGACGCCAGGACGTTGGCCGAGCTGTTGGGGGCGAACCTAGTGCCGGCCTGCTACGTCCCGTCGGATACGATGGTGGAGTTCCGCGGACTGACGCGCCACCGCAAGTATCTGGCGGGGCTTCGAACCGGCCTCAAGAACAAGATACACGCCATACTGTTGATGCGCGGCGTCAAAACCAGATATGCCGGATTCACCGCGAAACACATGCGGGAGCTGCGGCTTCTGGGGAAGTACGGGATAAACTCGTACCTGGACATGATGCGGGTCGTAGACGGGGAGATCCTGCGGGCCGACAAGAACGTCGCCAAGACCGTAAGGGACGAGACCGAAGCGAACGCCAAGATTCTCGCCACCATGCCGGGGGTCGGATACTATTCGGCCCTGGTCATAGCCGCCGGGACAGGAGGCGTGTCCAGATTCCCGGATTCGAGCCACCCGTACCCGTACGCCGGGCTGGTGCCCTCCGCGCACAGCTCCGGCGGCAGGATCCGGTACGGGAGCAAAGCGGGGCAACAGGTTCCTCCGGTCTGTCCTGTGCGAATGCGTGCTGTGCCACAAAAGAATGCGCAGAAACAGCAACGTGTCCCGGTTCCACGCCAAGATTGCCCGCAAGAAGGGCAACCCCAAGGCGACCGTCGCGGCCGCCTCGAAACTTCTCCGGGCATGTTACTGGCTGCTGAAGGAGCGGCGCGAATACGTGGACGACATTACAGAGAACGGACCACCGCCCCGCGTCACGGTTGAGAGTGGCCACGGTTAACGCTTTGATTCCAAGAATCGATTCCGTACGTGCGGCGTTCTTGACCAAAAGGGCGGCGACACAATTGGGGACCGCCCCGAATAGGCAAATGCCCGACCTGTAGATTTTTTGAGCACTGGACCCCGAAATCGTGGGACTGTACGCCACATGCTACATTACGGCACGGATCCCCGCCCGGGAAAGCATCGTTATACGACACCCACATGGGTTGCGTTTTGACGGAGGCGCACGTCCGGCGATGGTTCAAACCGGGCGACGGCCGCGATCCCCGGAGTGGGCTCGCCGGGAGCGCGGGCCCCTGCGGCGCGTTTTGACGCCGTCCGGCGTTTCCTCCCGCACGGACGCGTTCTTCCCACGTCCTGATCCGCACGCGCGCTGCGGCGCCGCGCGCAGGCCTGTCGCGTTGGACGCCGCGCGCCCGCCCGTGCTGGGGAGGGGTGGCCCCGCTTCGGGCATACGTGCCGCGGGGACGCGGCGCATGCCGTCCGGCGCACCGGCAAATCTGGAACATGCGGGGAATTTCGCGGCGGCGTGGCTAGCGATCCGCCCAAAAACGCGGTTGGATCGGCCGAATCCTGAATAATTGTTATATCTCTAGTCGGTGTGAACACAACGACGTGGACGCATCATTGTTAGGACTCACGGCCAAATCGGTGCTGGTCGTGGGCGGCGGTCAGGGCATGGGCGAGAGCACCGCAAAACTGCTCGCCCAGGTTGGCTGCAGCGTTGCTATAGTCGACGTAGTAAAGGAGCGGGCGGATAACGTCGCTGCCGCCGTAGCCAAACTGGGCCGGCCTTCGGCATCCATAGTCGGCGACGTGCTTGACGACGCCAAAGTGGACGGGATCGTGGAGCGAGCCGAGCGCGAACTTGGCGGCCTTGACGCGCTGGTTACGACCGTCGGCCAGGCATCGTTCAGCTCCGTTCTGGACACGACGCCTGAGCAGTGGGACCACGATCACCGCAAGAACATTCGGCACTTCTTCTTTACCGCCCGGGCGGTGGCCCGATCGCTCATCGCCCGCGGCAAGCCCGGCAGCATGGTCTGCATCTCCTCCGTAAACGGCATGCAGTCGTCCCCTTATCACGCCGCATACGGCGTGGCGAAAGCCGGCATGATTAACCTGGTGCGCTCCATGGCCGTAGAGTGGGCGCCGCACAACATCCGGGTCAACTCCATAGCTCCGGGGAGCATCGCCACTCCGCGAATGCCGGCCACGCCGGAGAGGCTGAAGCGCACCCGGGAGGGGCTTATCCCCGCCAGGCGCCTGGGAACCGCCGACGAGGTTGGCAAGGCCGCGCTATTCCTGCTTTCGGACATGGCAAGCTACATCACGGGACACACCCTGCTCGTTGACGGCGGCTGGATGGCCGCCTACCTCCTTGGCGGGAGTGGATCCGACAGGGCATAGCGCGCCCCACAAGCGTCTGGACGGGCGTTCGTGCCGCAGGGCAGATCCGTGCTGGCCAAGTCGGCCCCGGTGGACGTGCGGGGGAAGTTTATCGTGAAGACAAACGGCGCCGTACCAAAGAAGGTCGAGGGAGGATGCGCGGCACTGTTTTTGGACGAGGCGCGCGACTGCCTTGAGCAGGATCCCAACTGCGCTTGGCGCCGCACTGCATGGACGCGGCAAATGCGTCCTTCTTGAGGAGGACGATCAACGTATTTGGAGCGCTCGGCGTGGACAGATGCTATGTGCGGACAGCCAAATCTCGCAACACCGGGGACTTGATAAAATTCCTAAAGGGGGAGAACGAAATACGTCCCAATGCCACAATCCTGCTGGACGACGCCTCGTACCACAAGTCCAGGGCCGTTCGGAAGTTTGTCAAGGGCGCGCCGGCGGGGCAATCGAACCGCTCTTCTTGCCTGCGTACGCCCCACGACTCAATACCGCGGAGGCCCAGAGGCGCGCCATCAGACTGCTGCCGCGCGGCGGGTACTTTGCGTCCGCGGGGAACCAGAGGCGGCCATCACGTCGTTGGCAGCCAAGGGCCGGACGCTTCCGGCCAAGATCATGCGGCAGGGGAATGCACGCCTGAAACTCCCGCCCGCGTGAGGGATGCTGCGCGCCACCCCTCGGACATCCCGTTTCTCTTGAATTTGCGTGTGTTTCGGGAGCCGTTTGGCCTCAGATCTGGCACTCGGACTGCGCGTTTGGGCTTTGTCGCCAGCCTTTGAATCGGTATGGCGTGCTCAAGGGGCCCGCGGCGATAATGGACATGTTCGTTTTCCGCCGCTCTGCGTACCATGACACTTATTACAAAATTTTCTAGGATTGTTGTAATGGACAGGATCGCTCTCATGCTGTGCTTCGCGGTCATGACGTTGGGCATATCCTACGGCATGCACGCCCATTCGCTTGCGATGTTTGCCAAGGATGATGTGGGCGCTACGTACGAGGATCTTGCCACGCTCGGCGTCGCCAAGTTTTTGCCGTACGTGCTGATTCCCTTCTTCATAGGGCTGCTTCTGAGCCGAATTAACAACGGATACGTCATAATTGCGGGCGCGGCGTTGCACGCGATCCCGCTGCTTATGGTGTCATTGGCCGAGACCATGGTGGAGATAATATTGTGGCAGGCTGCAATCGGCGCTGCGCACGCCTTCATATGGCCGGCCGTAAACACGATACTCTCCCACGACTCCAGAACCCGCGTAAAGTACGTCGCGCGGGCCGTCTTGTCCTTTCTGACCGGCCTCATGATGGGCTCGCTCATAGGCGTGGGCATCATGGATGCGACAGGCGAGAACTACCGCTTCCTCTTCCAGATGGCCGCCGTGGTGATGTCGAGCGGCTCTCTGGCGATCATGCTCGTACGCCGCCGGCTTCCGTCGCCGAAGAAGTCCCGCATAGACATCACGGCGTATGGAAAAATCCTGAAATTTCCAGCCGTCATGGGGCTGATCCTCTTTACGACGGCCATATCCGGATTCATGTTTATCATACAACCGGCGATTCTCACCGAGCACGGGATTAGCCCCTCGTCCGTGCTGTTTCTTTACTTCGTGTATGGCGTGGTTCAAGTGGCGTCCATGGTGCTCGTCAACTACTTCCACAAGTGGACGACGGCGATTCTTACGTCGGCCATCGCCATGGTGACCGCGGGCCTCGTCATCTCTATGGTGGGAACGTCTTTTGCCCACTTCGTCGTTGCAATATCGCTGATGGCGTTGAACATTGTCGCCTATCCCCTATGCCTGGAGGTGGTGCTCGCCCGAACCAAACGGAGCATAGCAAACAAGATGGTCGCCGCATACGCGTCCTTGATCGGGACCGGGTGGTTTCTGGGGCCCACCGTAGCGGGGAACATTGCCCACTGGTACGGCCCCACCGCGCCCTATTTGGCATTCTGCATTGTCGGGGTGGGCGCAACCGTGGCAGCGGCCACCCTGCACAAGTCGTTGGTCAGGGTGGAGGCCAGGCACAAGAAAGTGAGATCCGTAAGCCATGCGCTCAAGGACCACTTCGGCGTCATGCTGCTGAGCGTCGGCCTGGTGAACATGTCCCTAGCCAGGGCCGATACGTATGAAGACGTCTCGTCCAAGATCAAAATACAGCGCGACTACCTGCTCCGCACCGCGAAGCAGATCAACGAGAATCTGGATGCGGCCATAGATCTGTTAGATCCGGCGTCGATCAGGGGCATGAGCGATCTTCTTGGCAGGATCAAGGCCGCAGATCTGGAGTCGGGGGTGGGCAAGGGATACCCGGGCTATGCGAAAATCAAAGACGAGATGAAGGACTACGTTGGCTACCTCAACGAAGAGATGAACGTGGACTTGGTGTCGGACGTGCGCAACTGGCTGCACGCCAAACACAATGGGTGATGAATCTGATCACGCCGCGACGGCGCGCCGGCCGACCGGCCATGGCCGGTTCGGCCAAAGCGTGCGCAAAGTCCGAACCGCGGCGCGCGCCTTGCGGCAGTATGGGAGGGACGCGCCAGGGTACCGGGGCGAAACGCAGAGCACGCATGCGCTGGCAACGCGGCTAGATGGGGCGCTTTTGGCACGCTTTCCTGAAATGACGCGCGGCGTTGCAAACGCCATCAAGTTGGTCGCGCGGCGGCGTTGTGGTTTGCGGTACAGGACCCGGCGTGAAACCACCCCGGTCTTTTGGGTGCCAATATGTGGGCTGCGTGGGCTGTCCGGTTGGAGAAAAACTGTCGCAAGCGAGCCTCCGGCGTACCGGCGCTTGAGATATTGTGGCCATGGGGGGGGGGGCTGCGCGTGGGGATCGGCTGCGCCGGTGGCAGTCACCGTCGGGAGAATCCCGCCGAGTCCCCGGCAATACCTGACCGGACGCGCCTTCCGCGTTGGCCGATATCGGGTCGCCGCCCGGATCTGGTGCGCGCATGCTGCGCCGGTGAATCCCGGAACATGCCACGGTAGTGGGCAACGGCGCGTTTGGCGCGACAGTCCCGGCCGGAGATACATCCGACGAACCGTCCGTGCCGGATGCATGCGCCGCGCGTGCGCGGGATCCCGCATCGGAACGGCTGCCTTGTGCCGCGCAGATTACCGCGCCCCCGGCGCTGCACAGTTTGGAACGCGGAATGCCGGATGCGGTTCTCAAAAATTTAAATTTTGTTTGGGTTGGGAACACAGTCATGCTACAAAAGAGGGAACTTGATCAGCTGCTACACTTTGTCTCCAAGCGGTGGGCCGAGATTGCCAGCGATCCGGAGAGCCGCGTCACCGAATCGCTTCCGGACACGTTCTGGATGAACTCGGTGGGGGGCAAGGCAGGCCGCGGCCGATGGGTAACGATGTTGATGTACACCGAAAGCCAGGAAGACGCCGACGCCTTCAAAGAAGTGTTGCTCCGATGGCAACGGAAGGGTAGGCAGAAGGGCCCGGATCTGATTCAGATTGGGAGCGGCCAGGCGGCAGACCGGCACAGCGGCGGCGTTGACCAGCCTGAAGGCCTCCGGTAAATACGCCGCGTGGAAGATACGGGCGACCGGGGCCGCCCCGGCGAGGCGAACCGGCGGCCGGTGCGGCCCGACAAGCGGCTCAACGCAAAGATGAACAAGATCAAGGCGGTCTCCGGCACGGGGCTGGCAGGACGGGTGGGACGCGCGGGACTAGCCCATGCAGAAACGTGTTCCACGGGAGCGGTTCTTTTGCGTTATATGCCGCTTTGCACAAGTTCGCAGTCAATCGCCTGCAAAAATGATGATCGTGTGGGACATCGCCATTCTTGCCGCGGGCGGGCGTGATCGTATGCCGCGTGGCACAAATTCGCAGTCAATCGGGGGCAAAATGAGCGATAATTATGTGCGGCGCCCCCGGATGGCGAGGGAAAACCCCCACAGCAGGCCCGAGTATTCCTCGATCCAGCGGTGCACGGTGCTGAAGACCGCGCAGGGCAGCATCTTCATCGAGTTCTTCCCTGGGGACGCGCCCAACCACGTGGACAACTTCATCTCGCTGGCCGAGTCGGGCTTTTACGACGGGACCGCATTCCACCGCATAATAAACAACTACCTGGTACAGGGCGGGGACCCCAACACCGTAAGCGGCAACTGGGACTCCTGGGGGCTGGGCGGCGCCGACTACACGCTGGAGGTGGAGTTCAACACCATCAAGCACCAGCGCGGCATAGTGTCCATGTCCAGGACGGCGGATCCGGACAGCGCCAGCACGCAGTTCTTCATACTCGACACCGACGCGCCGTTCCTCAACGGCCAGTACACGGCATTCGGAAGGCTGGCGACAGAAGGAAGCTTCGAGACCCTGGAAAGGACACTATCTGTAGAAATAACCGTGGTGGAGTGGAGCGCCAGGCCCTTTGATCCGGACCAGGCCAGAATCATATCGGCCGCGCCTGTGCCGCGCTCGGAGGTGTCCGGCGTACTCAACCTGCCCGAGCCGGAGCGCACGCCGGACATAGTGGGCCTCTTCAACTCCACGCGTGCCGGCGCGCAGCCCCGGGCCCCCATCCCCCTGCCAGTCGAGCTGCCGCCCGCGTATCCGGGGTTCGGCGTGCGGGTGGAGACCGTGGCGCAGAACCTCTTCGTGCCGTGGAGTATCGACTGGCTGCCCGACGGGACGGCCCTAGTCACGGAGCGGATCGGCTGGCTCAAGATGATCCCCAACGGCACGTCCCATCCCCTGCCGCTGCTGTTCAGCTCGTCCACCAGTTTGGGAGGGGGAATGCTGGGAGTCGCCGTGGATCCCGACTTTGAGGAGAACAACCACATCTACGTGTACCACACGTACAACGACGGCGACGCCCTCCTGAACAAGCTGGTCCGATATGCGCTGGCCGGCGCGAAGGCCACCGACGAGTACGTGGTCATGGACGGGCTCCCCGGGCACGTGTTCGAGAACGGCGGGAGGATTCAGTTCGGGCCCGACGGGAACATCTACATCACCACCGGGGTCGCGTCGGACCCGTTCCTGGCTCAGGACCCCGACTCGCTGACGGGAAAGGTCCTCCGCATCAGCTCGGACGGCACGATCCCCGGGGACAACCCGATCGAGGGCTCCCCGGTGTGGTCAATGGGGCACAGGCACTCCCAGGGGCTGGACTGGGACGATGCGGGAAACCTGCTCAGCGCCGAGCACGGGCCTTCCGGATGGAGGGGCGAGGCGCACGACGAGATCAACCTGATAGAGCCGGGCGCAAACTACGGTTGGCCCATAATACTGGGAGATATGACGGCCGAAGGCATACGGACCCCCCTGATACACACGGGAAACGACACTTGGGCGCCGTCGGGGGCGGAGTTCTACGACGGCGACAAGATTCCAGAGTGGACCGGAAAGCTCTTCGTCACTGCCCTTCGGGGGACCCGCCTCCACATGTTGGATATAGACCTGGAGAACAATGTTCTGGTCTCCCACTCGCGCCTCTTCCTGGACTCGTTCGGGCGGCTGCGCGACGTGCAGACCGGCCGGACGGGTACCTGTACCTTCTGACCAACAACCAGGACGGCAGGCTGGCCCCCGCCCTGAGCGACGACCGCGTACTGGGGATGGTGCCGCTGTCCGAGCCCGCGGATCCCGGCGCGGATGTATTCGCGTCCGCCGCCTGGGAGGGGGCGGTGGCGGTGGCCGGCACGCCATACTCGCTGGGCTACAACATCACCGGAGAGCAGGTGCTGGACTCTTGTCAACGCCACCTCTACATCCCCTGCGGTTACAATCAACGCCACTGGGAACTGCACGCTGGTGCTGGACATACCCCGCGCGGCGGCCGACTCCAAGATACCCGGGGAGCCGGACTACCGCGTGCCCGAGGGCAGGATGCAGTTCGCCCGCGACACCCTGGGAGACGCCGCCTATACGGTCTGGGTCGACGGTATAGCAGTAGATTTTGCCGAGTCCGCGTCGCCGTACACGCGCGCCATTACGGCCGATTTCCCCGCGGGGGCGGGCGCCATAGAGGTGGCCGGCAGCTTCGTGGCCGGCCAGCGCCCGTAAGGCGCGGCCCGGCGCGTCCCGATCGCGTGGATGCCGGGCATGCGTGCATCTGATTGCGTATGGCGTGTCGCCCCGCGGGACATACCGCCGCCGGGTCGGCGCGCCGTGCATCCGCGGGCCTTTGCGGCCGCACCCCGGCCCGCCCGCAGGGCCGGCCGAAGGAGGCCACCTCGTCTCCGGCAGATCCCCGAATAGTATAAATCATAATCTGCATCAATATGTGGGTGATACGGCCTGCTATCTGGGCGGCGGCGCTCGCGGTCCTTGCTACGTGCATGGCATCGGCCCATGCCGAGGCGGACGCACAGGACGGGTTTAACGCGACGGCGACAGAGGCGATCGTCCGGGTGGCCGCCGAGGACGCCGCCCGGCTGTACGATTCGGACGGCGAGGAGGCGTTTGGGGAGATTACCGGAGCGGATCCCGACGACGTACGGTATCCCACATTCGCGCTCAACTCCACCACCGGCGAGATCGTGGCGTACGCCGGACATCCGCATATGGTGGGCGGCGTGTTGCACGGCGTGTTTGCGGCGGACCGCCCGTATGGCGACGTAATTGAGGAGATACGCGGCGGCGGAGGCGCCTGGATGACCGCCATGCTCGCGAATCATGACGCGCGCGCCCAGCAGGCGGCGCGGATATACGTGACGCTCAGCGACGGGTACGCGTTCGCCGCCGGCTACCACGTATCCGACTTTAGGATCCAGGCCCTGGTCGGTGAAATAGTCGCGGTGTACAACGACGACAAGGACGCCGCGCTCGCCAAGGTCAACTCCCTGCACGAGGAGCACGGGGACGTCTACATGACCGCGATAAACCTGCTTCAGAGAATCGTGGCCATAAGCCACCACCCGGACCGGGTGGGGGACCATTGGTCGGACCACTACAACTCCCAACAGTCGACCGCCCAAATAGCAGCCGTGCTCTTTCGCGGCGGCGCTTGGGTGAACAACATGGAGGTGAACCCGGCCACCGAGACCGAGCAGATACGGCGCAGCTGGGTGCAGCAGAACGATGGGATAATCTACGTCACGGCTTACTTCGTCGCCGACTCCCAGGCCAAGTCGGCCGTGGACCTCGCCCTGCTTGCATACGAGAACGACCCCCAGGCCGCGCTTGACCGGATAACCCTGAGCGGCGGGGGCAACTACACCGACGCCGCCTACCCGTTCGTGATAAACGGCACCACCCTCCATATTGTGGCCCACGGCGCAAACCCCGAATTAGTGGAGGAGTGCTGCTCGGACGCCAGCCGTGAGACCGGCGACCTACCGCTGGACGACATAATGGAAGAGATCCGCTCGGGCGGGCCGGCCTGGTTCTCGTACAACGTCACCGACCCGGACAGCGGAGCCGTCTCGGAGAAGCGCGCCTGGCTGGCGTGGCGCGACGGGCTCGTCTTCGGGTCCGGATACTATATGTACGACTCGCTGGCGCGGTCCATTGCGGACCAGTACGCCATAGCATACGCCGAGAGCGGGGACGTATCCCGGCTTGAGGCTCCGGACCTTGAGAGCCACCTCTACCACTTTGTCATGGACGTGGAGACTATGGGGGTAGTGGCGCACGGCGGGGGCCCAGAGCTGGCCGCCGACGACTCGCTGAGCCTGACCGGCGCGGACAGGGATGCAGCCGAGATACTGGACGACTTGGAGGCCAGTTGGGGGGCGTGGTCGGAGTATGCCACCATAAATCCGGAGACCGGCGAGCGGGAGAACAAGCGCTCTTGGCTTACGATGCTGGACGGGTATATCTTCGGCGCCGGCTACTACGACTCGGACCTGGGGTAGGGGCGCCGCTCCCTTGTGCCGGAATACTAGAACGTGTGGCCCGGGGCCGCTCCACGGGGGCCCGCGTGGGGGCGTTACAATGTTACGTCTGTGTAGCGGCAGCCGGATGCAAAGACGCGCCCGTCGCGCGGGACTGGCCCGGGGATAAACGACTCGCCGGGCTACAGAGCGCGAGGGCGGAGACGGTCCCCGCATACGAAGGAGTCCACGCTCAAATATTTCAAAACTGCCTTAAACGGGGCTCGTGCGCCCCTCTGAGGCTGGAGGTGGGCCGATCGTGGCGGATCAGGTTGCCATTTTAGGCTGGAAGGTCCACGAGCGGCGTGGCTAGCCTTATGGATTGCTGGATTCGGTTCTCTCCGCAAAGACGCGGGGCTGAACTAAATAATTTAGATCTGGGCCGCAACCCCGCCCAAATCGGAGATGGGGAGTCGCTCGGGTGTGTCATGCGTCGATTTTTGCAAAGCCCCGCCCGCCATGTCCTTGGCCGCCCGCAGCAGAGGGGCGGCATCGTACTTTTCCTTGGTGGGCGATATGTCCCACACCAGCACGAACCGTGTCGCCGCGCGCATCACAGCGACGATCCACGAATCCCTGCCGCGAACCTTCTGGCGCTTCTCGTCGCAGCCCCGCGTGTCCCCCGGCAGGGGGGCTTGATCGTCTTGGCATACCATTCGACCAGCTTCGAATAGCGCTCTATGTTTCGGGTTAGGGTGTCCGCGTGCACCGATATTCCAAAGTGGCTCAGCAGCGCCCGTATGTTGGCCACCGGCACTCCCGCCCCGTACAGCAGCAGGACGGCCGTGATGAATTTCTTTGGCATTTGGCGGTACTCGACACCCAGGTTGCCCCGGAACTGCCGCCCGCACGAGCACCGGTACATCTGCTTGTCCTCGTATCTGCCGCGGTATATCCCGTCGCGGGTGTAATCCATGCGCTTGCATTTCGGGCACCTTATCTACTGCTCCTCGATCACCATATGCTCTGCGGGGGCGGGTTCGGACGATATGGACAGCAGCTGCTCCACCGCAGCGATGTGAAAAGAAGGCAAATTCTACATCCAACCATGGATCTGTGATGGGCAGTCCCCTCAGCAAGCATGTTCTCTACGTTCTTGGATGTGAATGGGGCAAGCTGAGCTGCATCTTTAATGGGCCTCACGTCCTTATGGGTGGGTGCGGCCTCACTGCCTGTCAGGAGGTGAGATCAAATCAATAACTCAAACGCATACCTATGTGGGCGTTATATAACGATGTCTCCCCGGGCGGGGATCCGTGCCGTAATGTGGCATGCGGTGCACAGTCTCCCCCACAATTTCGGTGTCCCGTGCTCAAAAAATCTACAGGTCGGGCACTTACCTATTCGGGGCCGTCCCCAATTGTGTCGTCGCCCTTTTGGTCAAGAATACCACACATACGGAATCGATTCTTGGAATCAAAGCGTTAACCGTGGCCACTCTCAACCGTGATGCGAGACAGGGGTTTGTGCTCTGTAATGTCGTCCACGTATTCGCGCCGCTCCTTCAGCAGCCAGTAACATACCCGGAGAAGTTTAGAGGCGGCCGCGACGGTCGCCTTGGGGTTGCCCTTCTTGCGGGCAATCTTGGCGTGGAACCGGGATACGTTGCTGTTCCTGCGTATTCTTTTGTGGCACAGCACGCATTCACACAGGACCGACCGGAGGAACCTGTTGCCCTGCTTCGTTATGCTCCCGTACCGGGTCCTGCCGCCGGAGCTGTGCGTGGAGGGCACCAGCCCGGCGTACGAGCACAGGTGGCTCGAATCCGGGAACCGGTGCACGTCGCCTATCTCGGCGGCTATGACCAGGGCCGAATAGTATCCGACCCCCGGTATGGTAGCGAGAAGCTTGGCGTTCACTTCGGTCTCGTCCCTTACGGTCTTGGCGACGTTCTTGTCGGCTTGCAGGATCTCCCCGTTTACTACCTGCATCATGTCCAGGTACGAGTTTATCCTGTATTCCCCCAGGAGCCGCAGCTCCCGGACGTGCTTTGCGGTGAATCCGGCATATTTGGTCTTGACACCGCGCATCAGCAGTATGGCGTGTATCTTGTTCTTTAGGCTGGTTCGGAGCCCCACCAGATACCTGCGATGGCGCGTCAGTCCGCGGAACTCCATCATCGTATCCGAAGGGACGTAGCAGGCCGGCACGAGGTTCGCCCTCAACAGCTCGGCCAACGTCCTGGCGTCTATCCTGTCCGTCTTGATTTTAGCGTGCGCGATGGCCTTCGTCCTTATGGGGTTGGAGAGGTATACCTCGTATCCGGCGTCCCGTATGCACGTATACACGTCGTACCAGACGCTGGACGACTCCAGCACCATGCTGGTGCCCGGCTCCATCGTGTCCAAGAACCGTTTCAGGGAACGGTTGTCCTGTTCGTTGGGTATCTCGGGTTCTTCTGTCAGGTTTCCGTCCCCGTCAAGGACTGCAACCTGCATGTAGTTCTTGTGTAGATCTATTCCTACATACATTGCCACATATTGCGGCATCATGCAGATAACCCCTCGGTCCGCGCGGCGTCCCATGGAGCGGCGCATCTCAGGGGGCCTCCCGGGTGTACTCGCGCATCTCGGTCAGTATGCAATACACGACCCGGAGAAGCTTGGCGCCGGCGGCCACCATGGCCTTGGCGTTGCCGTGCTTGGCGGCGATCCTGTCGTAGAATGCCGCAATCTGGCCGTCGGGGTGCCCCTGACGGTGCGACTGCACCGACGCCACCATGGCGGACCTGAGCAGGCGGCTGCCCCGTTTGGTTATGTGGCCGTGGTATGTCGTCTCGCCGGAGCTGTACGTGGAGGGCACCAGCCCCACGTACGAGCACAGGTGGCCGGAGTTGGGAAAGCGGGATATGTCCCCGATTTCTGCCAGAATGAGCAATGTGGTGTACGGCCCTATGCCCGGCACGGTGAGCAGCGCCTTGGCGGAGTCGTCGGGCCATTCACCTATGCGGTCCAGTATGGAGCGGTCGGCCTCCCGGATCTTGTCGGCGATCAGGTCCAGCACGTCCAGGTAGTCGCCTATGCGGTAGTCGTTCAGGTCGCGGAGTTTTTTGACATACGGCTTGGAGAACGGGGTGCCCTCCATGTGTATGCCGCCGCCCAACAGTATGGCGTGTATCTGGTGCCTCAGCCTCTTGCGCATGTCCGAGAGGTTCTTGCGGTGCCTGATCAGGTATCTGGCCTCACGTATTCTTTTGGGCGGCACGTAGCATTTCGGTATGAAGTCGCCCCGCAGCATCTCGGCCAGCGTGTGGGCGTCTATCTTGTCGGTCTTGATTTTGGCGTACGCGATGGGTTTAGTCTTGTACGGGTTGGACAGAACCGGATCGTATCCGGACCGGCGCAGATGCAGAAAGACGTTCTGGGAGACGCTGGAGGACTCCATCACGACGCCGGCATCGTGCGGCACGTCCGCAAAGAATTCGTCTATGTCTTGTATGGTGTTGGGGATTTTGGTGTTGGAGAGTTCCCTGCCGTTTGAGTCGACCATGCTGATCTGGATGCTTTTCTTGTGTATGTCCATCCCGACGTACATGCCTGACGGTATGTTCCCACTGTCGCTATGCCCACGGGGGCGGCCTCGGGTGCCCACATACACTTACATATACCGCCAGCAGACGCCGCATATCAGGCAATGATTGAGGATGCTCGCCTGTACGCGGAACGCAAGCACGGCCGTACCAGACGGCGTGACGGGCTGGTCATAGACCACGTGCGCGACGTGGTGGCCAACCTGCAAAGTCTGGGGATGCGGGACCAGTACGCAATATGCGCCGCCTGGCTGCACGATACCATAGAGGACACCGATGCCGGCTACGACGGGATCCGCAAGAGGTTCGGCGCCGCCGTGGCGGACATGGTCTCGGACCTGTCCAAGGACACGAGGCTCCCCAGCAAGGCGCGCGCCGCCGAGTACGCCGAAAGGCTGCGGCTCGCCGGTCCGGATGCCAAGGCCGTCAAACTGGCCGACATCATGACGAACTTGGACTCCATATCGTCCACCGAAGCCACCAGGTCCGAGTTTCGCCGGAAGGCGGCCAAGCTCCGAAGGTACCTGGTGGCCATACGCGACGGCATAGACCCCGACCTGCCGGGACTCGAAACCGCGCAGAAACGCCTGGACGCATTGCTCCGGGCAAACGGCCTGGAGCCGGTCCGGCTGGGCTCGAAATAGCCCCCCGGGGGCCGCCACGTTGGGTCTCTTTCCGCCCGACTCTAATGTGGACGGCAGATCAGGTACCCCGGCGGGGCGCCGCGCCCTCCGGCAGACATGCCCACGGGCGATTTCCGAAGCGCCCTCCGGCGGCCGGCCGGCGGGGCCGGTTTGCTGCGACATTCATGGCATTGGCGCTATGAAATTTTTTGGCAATGCACCGTATCTGTAGCAAACCGACCATGTGGTATATGGTACGGCGAACCATGACGCAATACGTCATGCATGGTTGCGTTACCGCCGTACGGGCGCCCGTTTCGGAACGGCGCCATTATTCGACGCACGGTGGATTTTTTTCTACCCGCGTGGTCACATGAAATGCCGACAACCATGCGGCATGCCAACATTGCTGGAGCAACCGGTGGCGATCAAGCGCGTGCCGGTGGCCGCCCGGGAGCAGGCCCGCGCCGTCGAGGACCCCATAAGGGCCAAGATACTGGAGCTGCTGTACCGCGAAAACATGACCGCGGACCAGATGATAGGTGTCCTCAAGAAGGCCGGGCACGACAGGGCCCTCACGACCATCCGGCGCCACGTCCGGGTGCTCAAGGACGCTGGCCTGATCCGGGAGACCCGCATAGACGAGATCCGCGGCACCGTCTCAAAGAGGTTACGGGACCCCGACCGGGCCGCTGAACCACGAGGCGCCCGAGGACTTTGACGCCAAGTATGCAAAGAAACGCCTGGACGCGTTGCTCCGGGCAAACGGCCTGGAGCCGGTCCGGCTGGGCTCGAAATAGCCCCCCGGGAGCCGCCACGTTGGGTCTCTTTCCGTCCGACTCTAATTTGGACGGCAGATCAGGTACTACGGCGGGGCGTCCCGCCTTCTGGCCGGCTCCATCCCGGGCAATTCCCGCCGCGCCCCCGGCGGCCGGCCGGCGGGGCCGGTTTGCTGCGACATTCATGGCATTGGAACTATGAAATTTTTTGGCAATGCACCGTATCTGTAGCAAACCGACCATGTGGTACATGGTACGGCAAACCATGACGCAATACGTCATGCACGGTTGCGTTACCGCCGTACGGGCGGCCGTTTCGGAACGGCGCCATTATTTGACACGCGGTGGATTTTTTTCTACCCTCGTGGTCATATGAAATGCCGACAACCATGCGGCATGCCAACATTGCTGGAGCAACCGGTGGCGATCAAGCGCATGCTGGTGGCCACCCGGGAGCAGGCCCGCGCCGTCGAGGACCCCATAAGGGCCAAGATACTGGAGCTGCTGTACCGCGAAAACATGACCGCGGACCAGATGACCGAAGCCCTCAAGAAGGCCGGGCACGACAGGGCCCTCACGACCATCCGGCACCACGTCCGGGTGCTCAAGGACGCCGGCCTGATCCAGGTGACCCGCATAGACGAGATCCGCGGCACCGTCTCAAAGAGGTACGGGACCCAGACCAGGCTGCTGAACCACGAGGCGCCCGAGGACTTTGACGCCAAGTATGCAAAGATCATCGGCCTCACCACGAGGCGTATGGAAAAGATGCTGCGTACCATACGCTCGAACCTGCAGGTGCCGAAGAACAGCAAGCTGCCCGAATCGTACTACCACTACTTGGCCGTGGAGATCGTGAACAGGGCCGTGACCTCTTCGCTGGAACCGCGCGGGGACTGACGCTTTTTTCCGTTTTTGGACGAGCGCTGCGGGCGTTCCATATGCCGTATTTCTAAATTCGAATTTAGAAACATCATATGCCCAACTAGTGCGGCTTAGCAGTTGGTCATGCAGACTACGGCGTAGTCGGTGGTGCCGTGTTCCTTGGCGGGCCGGATGTACACGTAGTACGTGGCGTCGTCGTCGAACGGCACGTCGAACTGCGTGGTGCGGGTGACGTGGCCACCCGGCTGCAGGTCCACAAGGAGCATGTCCTCCTCGCCCAGGGTGCCGTTTCCGTACACCGGCTGGACGCGGACCATGTCGGAGCTGCCCAAGTGGAACTGCCCGCCGCTGACGGCGGCGTCCTGCTCGGCGACGTTCTGCATGTTCACCCTGATCTTGACAAAGACTTCCTGGGGCCTGAAGCCCTCGACGCCGGCGTTTGTGCCCTCAAAGGTCACCGCGTACTCTACGGGGCCCACGA
Source organism: Nitrosopumilaceae archaeon (assembly GCA_963665475.2). Lineage (GTDB taxonomy): Archaea > Thermoproteota > Nitrososphaeria > Nitrososphaerales > Nitrosopumilaceae > VYCS01. Next base: position 556,846 of record CAXXXK010000002.1, read on the forward strand.
CGACCGGCTCGCCGTGGGGCACTTCCAGCGCGGTGGGCTGGTACTGCATCCATGCGAACATGGCTACGACCATGGAGCCTATTATGGCTCCCATGACCAGAACCACTCCGATGCGCACCATACGTTGTACCGGTACGGCGCGGGTATAAAATGGAATCGCCGGGGCGTTGCTCCGGGGCGTTGCTCCGGGGCGTTGCTCCGGGGCGTTGCTCCGGGGCGTTGCTCCGGGGCGTTGCTCCGGGGCGGTGCATGGACGAATCGGTGGACGGAAGGATTTTTATGTATACGGCGGGGGGGGGGGGGCATGCAAAATATGCCACGCACGGATGTGGGAACACCGCACCTGCTTGCGCTGGCGACGTTGTTAATAGCGTCCGCTGGAGTGGCGCATGCGCAGACGTATCCCGGCACAATCTACGTGTTTTACGCCGACGGCCAGGTGCCCGACTCTGACGTGATAGATGCGCTGGGACCGGCCACGCCTTTCATACCTGCCATAATGGTGTATGAGGTGCCCGGACTCGATCTGGATTACGTGCTGCAGTGGCTGGCCGCCAACAGCACCATATCTCTGGATGCCGCGCCCTTGGAGCGGGCGCCAGACGACGGGGACTTTATCCTGTCGTATGGGCCCAACCTCAATTCTGAGTATGAAGTGTCTGCGGCCGAAATAATGCAGGGATGGGGACTGCTTGATGATGAGGTGGAATGGCTCAACGATAATTTCAGGTTGCCCCATGACGTGGACGTGGTGGCGGAGGAGTGCGACGAGGCAAACGCGTTTTATTATCCAGACGATGACAAGGTCATCATCTGCTACGAGTTTGTTGATGACTTGTATGATCTGTGGTTTGAGTTTGGAGATGATCCCGACTATGCTGATACGTTTGTGTATAATTTAGTCTACGAGACGTTCTACCATGAGATGGGGCACGCGATAGTAGATGTGTACGACCTGCCGTATACGGGATTGGAAGAGAACGTAGCGGACCAGTTCTCGACCCTGATATTGATTCGTACATATGATGACGAGACAGGGCACACCATCGGGCAAGACATGCTGTACGACGTTGGCAACTACTACTTGTATTCGACAGATCGATATGGGGACCCAACACCGTATTGGGGTACGCACGCGACAGATATGCAGCGGTTCTACAACATCTCATGCTGGGCGTACGGCGCAGATCCTGACTACAACCAAGATTTGATAGACGAGGGCTGGCTACCCGAAGACCGCGCCTACTTGTGCCAAGATGAATATGAAAAGATTGAACAGGCGTTCACCTCCCTCCTTGCCTACTACACCAACGGCTTCTTTGACTGAGCCGGACGGCACAACCTTGATGCCGCCGTATGTGGTGCCTAATCCTAGCCGACTGGAACAGTTCGGGCTGCAGGCTGCGGACTTTGCAGCGCCCGGACAATACACCGCGCGCCGCGGAGGTTTCCGAGCACAGACGGCAGGGACATCTGACGGCACAAGATGGCGTGACTTTGCATTGCTGGCTCACTCTCGGACGCAATCTTGCAGACGTACAGCCGGCCATTATGCGTGAAATTTTGGGCACATAGTTGAGGATTGTTGGCCGGTGTAAGGGCGTGGCACGTACAGCCTGCAGGCCCGCGCTTGTACCGTGGGGCCATTTTTGGGCACGTTTGGGGTCTTGGGGGGGGGGGGGTTTAGCTTTTGAGAGTCGTTTGATGACGCGGCACCTCTTTTGGTGAGCCACCGGGATGTTTTGAGGATTGTCTGCCCAGATCCTGAGTGGGAGCTAAACCCCCCCTAAAATCCGATATTTTGGCCGAATCTCGATTGAGGGCGAATTTGGAAGACGCCAGGGGGGGTTTAGCTCCTGAGCGTCGTTTGGGAAAACGCCCCCATACGCCGAATATGTGTGCAAAAACCAAGCGTGAGAACCGGAATTTGACGGGCTGATCTACCTCCGAAAAGGTAGGGGGCGCGGCCTCGATCATGGCATGAACGGCAAAATTTCACACGCCACGTCTGAATAATCTGACGGCCCGGGTTCGTCGCGGGCGGGGGGAGTCGGTTGTGACCGCGTGAGGGGGCTCGGCGGCCCGCCGTTGGCATGCCTGTGATGCCGTATTCGACGTATAGCGACGGTTCGGCGCCGCCGTTGGGGGGGGGGGGGGCGGACGTGCCCGTGGGCGTGGGCCGGCGCGCGTGCAGTATTCGGGTGGCGGCCACACGCACGTGACGTGGCGAATCGTGCCGTACGCGGCATGTCGCGTCGGCTGGCCGAACACGCCGCGATGCTGGCTGGCATCTTTGAATCCGCGTGGGCCCAAAACGGCGTGCCCGCGGGCGATTGGACGCCATCCAATCCCTTGCCAAGATGGCACTGCGGGTGCGTGATGCACCATGCGGGCGCAGGCCGGCGTGGACATCTGAGTTTGGATGGCGTGGTGCAGGATGATCTAGCCTGCAGCCTTGACGCGGAACGGCGGGGCAACGCGCCCGGGGAGCGCGACCGGCGCTGGCGCGCTGCAATCTGTCCGAATTTGCGCGCGCCGCACAATCATGCGGCCACAGCCGTATTGATGCGGCCATGCGCCCATATGGCGCGGTACGCCTTTTGGCGCATGTCTTAGCCACCGCGCACGGATTTCTTGCGCGACGGACGGGTTTTCAAAATTCGGCCGGCGCCGTTTAACACGAAAACCCGCCTGCGGGCGGCCCGCACCGGCGCACGTCTTAAAGCCCCGCCGTTTGCGACAGTGCGCCGCCCGGCCGGCGCCCGCCGTATTCGCGGATGGGCGCAGCGCGTCTCTGGATGGATACAGGTCCTGGCGCTTGCGCGTTTCATGACCGCACTGAACGAGGTAGATGAAATGCGCATGCGGCATTCGTCATACCGGAGCGCGGCACATCCGACGATGGATGGCCACCGAACGGCGGCGGCTTTCGGCGGATCCTGCCCACGGCAAGGTTAAAAGTAGACGCCGTATATTGCAGCGCATGGGGTACAGGGCAGGCATGGAGCCCATCTCGCTTTGGTGGTATATTGGATACGCGCTCATGGGTATAACCGTGGGGCTGGTGTTCTACGTGCTGCACAAGGAAACCATTCCGGACATGGCCAGACGGCACCTAATCATGTCGATATGGCTGCCGGTGGTGTTTTGGGTACCCATATACTTGATAATAATTTTCGGAACCATTGCGGCCGGCGGCAACTTGAGGTAGCGCGCCGGTTCCCGTGCACAGCGTGGCCACAATCTGCCCGAACGAATGGAATCTCGCGGACTCCCGTACGCGGCGCCGTCCCGGGAAACCAGCGGGCCGGACGGCATTCTGCACGCGGGCATCCCGGGCGGAACGCATGGGCGGCGGCGCAGTCCTCCGAAACCTTCGCGCGTCAGGTTCGGCGCGCTTGGACGTCGGACCTTGCCGCCACGCTGCCGGAAACGCGTCCTACGATGACCGCACGCCTGCTGGCGCGGTTGGGCATGGTATATTTCTAAATTCGAATTTAGAAACATGGTCGCCGCGTGCGCGCCTGCCCGTGCCAAACCGCAGATGGCAAGCGAGCGACGCGGCGTTTTCCGTCCTACTCGCCGAATGTTGGCCGGACGCGCCCGCAGTCTGGCAACCAGCACGCACCGCAATCTCGCACGCGCAAGCGGCTGGTTCGCATACGCGGAGGTCTGACCTTTCAGGAACGCCGAATGGTACAGGCTGCGACGCAGATGGCGGGCTTGCGCCGCACAGCGTCCGCGGGCGGTCTTTGGTCGGCGGCCGCCGTGCCTTTGCAGCGCGGAGGCTGCTTTTGCGCATTTCACCGCTCGGCCGGATCCGCGCCGCGTGTGTGGGTGGGGCGGTTGCAGGCAGCCAGCGGGCGGCCGTATACGTGCAGCGCGGCCCGCACGCGCTCCTTCAACGAGACATGTGGGCGGCGGGATCCGCCCGGGGTTGCCCGCCGCCCCAACGCATCCCGCGCAGCGCTTGCCCGGTTCCGCTGATACGCCGCGAAGACGCGCGCACGGGCTCGTCCGCCGCCCGAGGCGGTTTTCACGCGCGGCCCTCAAGCGGCGCTCCGGCGTTCGAGTGTGGCAATCCGTGGGCGGCCCTCCGTGCTACGACGGGCGCGGCGATCAGGCCCCCGCGCTGCGGCGCGTTCCAGCCGCGGCAGCCGCATGAGGGGGGCGTCCTTCCATGTCTGGCCGGGTGGCATATGCGGTGTTTCTAAATTCGAATTTTGAAACACCATATTCGGCACTACGTACCGCACCGGGCCGTACGGGAGAGGATTGGAGAGGCGGCCGGCGGCAGATCCTCCACGGATCGTATCCCGCCGCCTGCGCAAAGGGCGCGTCCAGCACGCCGGCGGCCGCAAACGCGCGTCACCAAACGGTAAGGGCGACCCCGGCCGGTCTTGGCTGACGTTCAGGCGGGACGGCGCGGCGCGGACAATCTGGGGGACTTTGCTCCGTACCCGCAAAGACGCCGGACGGACGCGCACGCGCGCCGGTTGGGCGCTGCGGGCGACGTGTGGGCAAGGCGTAATTGACGCAAATACCGTCCTGCAACATTGACTAATTTCTTATACCGCTAATAATATTTTTTATTTTCTAATGATTATATTATACTTTTAAGAATATTTGGATTATACAATAATATTATGAGTATAATGAATATACTATGATGAATGTAATAACAAACTGCCATTCTGGAGCCCCATTCCGGCCAAACCGGCAGCCATAACGCATAACGGCGCTTCCAGCGGGCAAAAATTTGAGTTGAGACGGGCGCCACCATACGTGGCGGGAGGGGCGCAGCGGATTTTGGACGGTTTGCCGGTGCGGCAGGCGCGAATGCACGCGTGTACGGCGCATAGTGCCGAAATCCATGCCCGAACAACCCGGCCACCGCGCCGCGGCAATCCGGGGCGGCACAAGACGGCGCGGCACCCGCACGCCGCATTGCATGCGCGCGGCACGAGTTGGCGTCCTCCCGGACGTGGGCGCATGTGCACCGCGCTGACGGCGATACGGGACCGCAACGCGCGTGGACATTGTGCCCGCACACGCGACAGAACCCGCACACGCCAAGAAGCAGCGGTCCCGCCAACCCGCTGTGCGCCCGCTCCTGGCCGGACCTTCGGAGCGTTGTCGCAAACTCTGTTTGGCGCAACGCCGAGACGGGCGCTTGCCTTTTTGGGTTGCGCAACTTCGTCGTTGCGGGCCGTGGCCTAATCGCGCCCCGCCTGCGCCCGGAGCCGCACCGTTTGTCCCGCGCGTCTTGTACGGCGCAGCGAATCCTGCGGCAATTCGGGAAGCGCTCCGGCTAGCGAGGTGCAGGCATCCTGTATGTGATATGCTCGGCCCCCGCGTGTTCGGTAGCCTCCGCCGGCCCTTCCGAGCCGGCCTACTCTGCGCGGGGGCGGCTATCACGCGGCGTCTGATGCCATAGTTGTGGAGCATCGGAGGTGTCCGGACGCTGCTCCGGGGCGTCCGCGCCGTCGCACGGGGCGGCGGGGGCAGTTGGATGCACAACCGAGCCCGTGCGAAACGGGCTTGCGTGCTCGCCAAGGCGCGGCATTCCGCCGCGAAGTCAGCGAAACGTCAACCAGGGGTGAGGCGAACCATTCTGTCTAGTCGAAGGGCATGCCGCCAAATGGGATTGACAAAAGCACTGCCAGCCCGAACAGCGCCAGCGGCAGCAGCAGAAGGGCGAAGATGCCAATCCCCAGCAAAAGGCAGTTCTTTGCCTTGTCGGGATCGTCATACCGTATGGCCATATATGCGACTATTCCGCCCAGCAGATTCAGCGCCAGAGGCAGTATGAACCAGAGCCTGCTTCTGTACCTGTTGGCCCTGTGCTCTTGGATCGTAAGCGACCGCAGGCCGTTGTATGCGTTGGCGCCGGTGCGGCCCAGGCTAGCGGCAATGTCTGTAACTACGCCCATGGCAATGTATGCGCGGTACAGGGATATATGCATAGTGGCGGCAAAGGGGTCGTCCGCGGTATTCGGGAGGCTCATATAATTGCCAAAATCGACCGTCAGCGGCGCCATGAGGGCCCCCGCTGGCCCGCCTAAGGGCCGTTTGGGCGTCCGGCGGGCGCGCGTTCCCGCCGTGCGGGGTGGTGCCGGCACGACGATCCGCCGATTCGGATTGGCCGCCATGTGCGCCTTTGAATCTCATGGAGCGATTACGGGGGCGCCGCCTCTCCCTGGATGCTGATCTTTGCAGAGTTGCCCCCGAGCGCGGCGTGCGCGTTGCCCAACAACGCATTTGAAATTGACCATCCGGGCGCGGCGCCGGAGTCTTCGGCGTCGCTGCCCGTGTACGCCAGCCGGTACGCGTTTCCCGGCAGGTAGTCTACGACCTCGAACACCACGTAGTAGTCGGCATCGGGACCCAAGAGCACGTCCCCGTCGGCGGCGAAGACGTAAAGTCCGGCAACGTCGGGATTGCTGCCGTTGAGCACGCTTACCGTCTCGCCCGGAGAGCCGGCGTCGTCGGCCGCTATGCTCACCCGTACGTCGCCGGGCGAGCCGGCCTTGGAGCCGAACGACGCAATCACGCCGTCCAGCGTATATCCTCCGGGGCTGGAACCGGTGCGGAATCCCTGCGCCAATCCGTCCGGTTCGTGGCCGAAGAAGAGCGCGCCTTGGCCGCCCTCCTGCGCCAGGTTGCTGGCCAGCGCCACGCGCTCAAGCTGCAGCGTGGCGAGGGGTGCTCCGTAGAACAGGCCGGCGTCGCGCAGGCTCGTTATCTCCACGTGTGGGACGGTGGCGTCGTTGCTCAGGGAGAACCGCTCGCCGTCCTCGGTTCCCGCGTCGTACGGGAACAGGTCTACCTTGATCTGGTGCTCCCAATGCCCGTCGGCATCAAGCAGCGGCAGGCCGGACACCCCCACGAACCAGTCCGGACTGGGGGCCACCATCGACGCCAGCGTAACCGACGCGTGTTCGCCGGACGCCTTAACCACGAAGCTCGCCGCGGGCGTGGCGCCGCCCCCCGGTCCCTGGGATATTGTGCCCAAGACGTCCTGGCCCGCCGCCATTACCTCCGATCTGAGTTGTCCGGTGCCGCCCGTCTCGGCCATGACCTCGGTGCCGGCGCTGGCCAGGCCGCCGCGCTCCCAGAAAACCACGCCCTGATTGTGCACGGCGCCTATCAGGGTCGTGAAATGCGCGCCGCCCGGCACGCCCACGCCCGCCGCCAGCGCGTCGGTGGTGAACGCTCCGGCGAACTCGACCCTGTAAACGGCCTCCATGGGCTGTATAACGCGGTACGCCACGCCGTTGGAGCATTCCGACGCTTGCGCGGGCTTTTCATGCCGGACGTGTATGTGGTGCAGGCCGGCCGCCAAGTCGGAGCTCACCGCCATATCAATTACGTGCGGTCCGTCCGAATCTGGCACGCTTGCCGGGGCGCTGACGGCTGTGGCGCACGCGGAATCCGAGTACAGCGTGACGGAACCGCCTCCCTCTGCGGCCTCCACCGACACTGTGGGCGTGGCGTCGCTGCCCACGTACGTCGAGTTCGATATGGCTCCGGCGGTTGCCACGTTCAATATCGACGGCGCCTCGGGGCCCTCCGACGCGTGGGCGGCCCCGAGGCCCGCGGCGAAACCCAGGCACAACGCTCCCAGCGTCATGCACAATGCAAAACCGTTGCCGAACGCGCCTCGTCCCATTTCAGCCATGTGTGGTCTGCACGTGCTATTAACGGTGGCGTTTCCGGACTACTGCAAAACCGTACCGATAGCGTAGGATCAGCGTGGCAATTATGGAGAGGGCCGAGCCCACCAGAATCGCCCACCGTCCGATTAATGGGTATAGTGCAACCAGTGCCACTATACTCGCCACGGCCGCCAAAGCGTATACTGTGAGATACAACCTCCTGTCAGACATACGGTGTTTATCTTCGTCTAACCGGTATAAGTGTGACGCTCGCCGTAGTCAGTTTCATAATTCGACGGCGCCCCCCACGGGCACGCTGCCGCGGCCGGACGGATTCTGCCGGCGCGGCGCGCCGTGCGGCGTTTTGCGCGTGTTTCGGTTCCAATATGCGTAGTCGGCGCGTCCGGCACGCCGTTTGGCTGGGAGATCTCGTCCCTTGCCGCGGCTCGCGCGGTTCCGTCCGGCGCGGCGCGGCGGCGCGACGGCGTCATGCCGCGGCGCACGCCGCCCGGACGGCCCTGACCGCCTCGTCCCCGACGTCCAGCATGTGGTTGTAGGCGGTTATCTTGGTGGCCACCTCGACGTACGCCGTACGCGGCGAGAGCGCCCTCACCGACTCTCCCAAGACGCGCTTGAACGCCGATATCACGATCTCCACCAGCCACCGCAGCCCGAACCTTACCAGCTCCCTCCACTTTTTCCGGTTGGCCTGGCGCTCCGATTTCGTCATGCGGGCCAGATCCTTGCAGGTGCAGTTGCCCACCCCGCCCAGCTGGTCCAGCACGGCCCGGGAGCGGGACCGGTCCTTGCCCTTGGCGCGGGTGTTGGAGTTCACGCGCACCGTAACGAGCGGGGTGACGCCCAGGGTCTTTAGGAACATGAACACGTCCCGGGCGTCGTAGCCGCCGTCTCCCCGCAATTCCAGGCCGATGCCCCTCTCCTCCAGCGCCCTGCGTATGCGCGCCAGGGCAACGTCGTACCTGCAGTCCTCCACGTCGTCCTCCGCCTCGACGGGGGCTTCGGGGTCCCCGCCGGGCAGCCAGCGGTCCAGCAGGGTCTGGCTGCGGTCCGGCGGCGGGGCCGCCTTCCGTTCCGACGCGGCGCCGACCACTATATCGGCGACCGGCTCGGGCAGCGGGGCCCCCTCGTCCGCGTACTCTTTCAGCAGCCCCTTCATCAGCCTGGGCAGCTGCGCCGCGTCCCCGCCGTTCATGTCGGTCAGGCAGAACTCCAGTATGCGCCGGGTGTCCAGGTCCACCAGTATGTGCATCTTGAAGAACCCCCGCTTTACGTTCCATTTCACGCGGATCCATTCCCCCCTGTTGCCGTTCTTTATCCCGGTGCTGTCCACCACCAGCCGCACCGTCTTTCCCGGCTCGGGGCGGAACGCCCCGTCCAACTCGAACTTCGGCATTGCTGGCCCGATCCTCTTCCAGACGGTGGAAAAGTCCGGCACGGACTTGCCCGGCCAGCACTTCTTCAGCTTCCCCATGCACCTGCGGTACGACTTTCCCCACATGGCCTTGGTTAAGGCGATGCACGCCATCATGGAGTGGGAATACTTGTACGGGCGGCCCACCTTGCCCCGGTTCATCCGCTCCAGCTCGCCGTCCCATTCGTGATTGTACTCGGGAATCTCGGCGGCGCCCATGGCATCGTACTTGGCGTTGTTCTCGTACCACGTCAGCTCGTGTTTTGCGTCGCGTTGCCCCACCATGGGACGTATGAAAACGGATCGCGCTATATATGTTTCGATTGTGTCCGTAAATAATATTCAATATTATACTTTATATTAGTGGATAACGTAGTAAAATCGCCGCATTGGAGCAGATTTTCCCACCGCGGCTGCATTGAATTGTGAAACTGTATTGCTCGCCGGGTTCTATTGCAAATTTGGGACCGATCGCAATATTCTCCCAATCGTCCGGCCTGCCCGCCGTGATGCAGCCGTCGCGCATGGTGACCGTGACGCGCTTGGGGGGGGGGGGGGGTTGTCCGGCCGCTCTGGGGGCCGTTTGCGCGGACCACGCCCTGCTTTTGCCAAGATCCAACCCACGGGTTCCGGAATTGCGCTCGGCACGGCGGCGCGCGTCACGCGCAGAACAGGGCCGCGTGCCGTATGGCCGTGAGCCACTTGTTCGGCCCCTCTATTATCACGCCCAACGCCTCGGCGGGGGTCTTTCCCCCTATGCCCGAGTGGAGCCGGAAGAGGTTGTAGTACGCCAGGAATAGCACGTGCAGCGCGGGCAGCTCGGAGCGGAACCCGCGGACGCGCTTTATGCGGTCCTTGACGGTGCCGTTGAAGCGCTCGTACGCGTTGTTGTTGGCGTGCCGCTTGCGTATGCCCGCGTCCTTCCGGTGTATCGTGCGGGAGCGCTTGCCGCCCGTCAGGGCGGCGGCCAGACCCTTGGCAAACCCGGAAAGCGCGTCGGTGGTGACCGCGTCGGGCTCTTTTCCGGCAAGCTCTATGGCGCCGCCGAAAAGGGGCTCGGCGTCGTACCCGAACTTGGTCGTCGAGGACTCATAGTGCACCACGAAGCGGGATTTGGCGTCCATCACCCCGAACAGCCACATCCCCTTGCCCAGGGACTTGTAGTGCACCTCGTCGGCGCACCACTCGTACCCCGCCCGGTGCGCCACAGTGTTTGACAGCTTCCTGAGCAGGCCGCCAAAGCGGACGTTCCACCGCCACACGGTGGACGGGTCGGGGGACTTCCCCTTCTTTTCTAGGCTCCGGGCCGCCTCTCCGTGGGACTTGGCCACCGCCACGTCCTCCAGAGTGTCGATTATGGTTTCGGGGTCGTAGTGCATGCCCACGAATCCGGGGTTGTGGGTAAATTTTTTGCTGCAGTCCCTGCACACGTACCGTTCCGAGACCCCGTTCTTCTTCTCGCGCGTCTCGCGGTGCTTGCAGTCGTCCAGCTTGCACGACACGCACACCACTCCCGGATCGCCTATACGCAGGATGTCCAGCCGGCACTCGCGTATTTTCTCCACTATGCCCTGCACCGCGCGCACATGCTTGCAGCGGTCGCCCCTGCGCACGTGGTACGGGCACGCACACTTCCAACACCCGTCCATGACCGTCACCTCGTAGTACGCATCCGGCACGGACTGGGACGACACCTTGTACCGGTTTGAGCCCAGGTCCAGCACTACGCCGTCCCGCGCGATGTCCCCGCCCCGGGCGTCCAGCGCCTCCTGCGTGGATCCCTTCCGGCGCCTCTTGTGTCGGGTCATATCGAATTCGTTTAAACAAAATTTGCTTATAAGCGCGATACGGGAACCGCAGCGCATGACCAAGTGGGCAAGGGACGCCACAAAGTTCACCGTGTCCGTCACGCACAACGTCCAGAACACGAGCAGCTACAGCTACATACCCAAGCCGGTCCTGAGGCGGTTGGGCAACCCCAAGCGCATCACGTTCACCATGCACGACGACTACATCACGGTGGGCAGGCCGGACGATTAGGAGAATATTGCGATCGGTCCCAAATTTGCAATAGAACGGGACAGTCCAAACCATAATAGGAGGGGATGCCGTGAACTTTACGGTCATGCTGACAGGCGGAACTACTTTTGGGATAGCACATTCGCCGATTCCACCCACAAGAACGTGGGATGGGAAACCCCCATGCGATCTTTAGTGCAGCGGATCACGTCTGACATATAGTCCAAGAATGGCCGGAAAGGCGGGCCGTCGCGATATGCAATCACGCGCAGCGGGCTCCGTATGTGCCGAAAGGACTGCCGGATGGAGACCCCGCGCCAGCGGGGCTTTGCAAAAACCGACGTACGACCTCCTCGAACGGTCCCGCATCTCCGATTTGGGCGGGATTGTGGCCAAGATCTAAATTGTTTAGTTCAACCCCACATCTTTGTGGGAAGAACCGTTTGCCGTATCATTATTATGGTTCCACATGCATACGGGAGTCGCCATATGTTTGGTTGTCTTGGCATGGTAATCGTGCTTGGGCAGTCGCCTTCGATTCGGCGCTATGGTCGAAGGCGGCAATCTCTTATGCCGCAAATCAGTAGAGCATACGTAGTCACATCAGTAGGGCGGCAGGTTCCTGACCTGCTCACATAGTGTGGCGAGGGTTCGAACTCTTCCTAGGACGCAGACTAGTCGCCGGATTGTTGCAAATAAAACGAATCCGGGGATTGGATTCTTCCCAAAAAAGAGGGCGTGTCCGATAGCGACGACTTGACTCCGGCCCAGGCGAGCCTAGGATCGACATGGGCAGCACCAATGCCGTTCGTACCTGTTTTGGACGCGTCGTAATGGGCGAAGCGCCCGCCCGGGGGTGGAGCGCATCATCGTCGTTTTCTTGCAAACACGCAGCCAGTCCTGCCCGATCCGACGGGGAGATATACAACAACATGTTGGCGGCGGGAAAGAGTCTGGCATGGGCCATGCGGCGTGTTCAAATGCTGTTTTCGGCCCATATTCCGGCCTGCCCGGACATCTTCGTCTCCGATAGCGGCATCGGCATACGTCAAAAGGGCGGCACCTTCATCCCGGCAGTACCTACAAATAACCACGCCCCGTCATTGTGTCGTGAACTTCACAACCCTCCGCCCACAACGGGCTTTGCACGGGCGCCCGCGTTCTGAGCCGGGTGCCAGCCGTACTGCTTACGGCGACTGCGCCGGTTCCTTGCCTCATGGCGTAGCAGCGGGCATCGGGGGGGGGGGGGCGTGAAAATTCCGCTGACAACTTAACATACTGGCGGGGGCGTTTTTAGTGGCCCGGCCAGCACGCTACGGCGGGACTGGCCGACTTCCGTCCATATTTGACATATGTACGCCGCGAAAGGACATACTCGAAGGAATAGTCGAGTCGGAGCTGGCAGCCGACTTGGCAAAGGTGGCCGAAGGGGAGGCTGCGTCCGAGTATGCCGATCCGGCCAAGTTTTTCGCTGGCACGTATCCCACCAAGGGGATCCGGAGCCTGCTGCGCAGCGTCCTGACCAGATTAAGCGGCGGCAGCTCGGCGGCCATATTCTGGCTCAACACGTCGTTCGGAGGCGGAAAGACGCACGCGCTCATAGCGCTGCTCCATGCCGCGAATTCGCCACCGCGCGATATGGTGTCGGAGTTTGTGGATCCGGCGCTGCTGCCCGACGGGCGCGTGAGGGTCGCGGTCTTTGACGGGCAGAACGCGGACATCTCCAGCGGACACAATCTGGGCGAGGGCATCAACGCCCGCACGCCTTGGGGGGAGATCGCCTACAGGCTGGCCGGCAAGGCGGGCTACCGCAGGGTTGACGACAACGTGTCCAGCAGCGCGCCGGGAGCGGGCACCATAAGGGGTCTGCTGGGCGACGGGCCAGCACTCATACTACTTGACGAGGTTGCGGTCTATCTCAGAAAGGCCCGTATGCACAAAGGCGCCAGAGGACAATTTGTGGCTTTTTTGACGGTGCTGATCAAGGCCGTTGAAGAGTCCCCCAACGCAGCCCTAGTGTACGCCCTAGCGGAGGGCGGTGGCGCCGACGCCTATGCCGCCGAAAACAAAACGATACTGGCCGAGCTGGAGAGTGTCTCTTCCCGCAAGGCCACGCTGCTCAACCCCACCGAGGAGGGCGAGACCGTACAGATACTGCGGAGGCGCCTGTTTGAGCGGCGCGACGAGTCCAAGGTGGACGTGGTGGTGGACGCCTACCGGAAGGCCTGGGCATCCAACCGCCATATGCTGCCAGATGTGGTGGACCGCCAAAAGACGGTGGACGATTTCAAGGCGGGCTACCCACTGCATCCGGATATTCTCAACACCCTGATTTACAAAACGTCCACGCTGGAGAACTTCCAGAGGGTCCGGGGAATGCTGCGCTTGCTGGGCCACGTCGTTCACGGCCTCTGGAAGCGCAGGGGGCAGATCAACCCCGCGGCGATACACCTATATCATTTTGACATAGGTAATGAGGCAATCCGGCTGGAGATCACCTCCAAAATGAAGCAGGAGGCGTTTGCTTCGGCGATAGACAGCGACATCGCATGCGACGATGTTAACAAGACGTCACAGGCGCAGAGGCTGGATGATATTCACTATAAGAACCAACCACCATTTACAATGTATGTAGCGCACACCATATTTTTTCACACACTCGCCTTCAACCAGCAGCTAAAGGGCATAGACGGCAAGAGCCTGAGGTACTCCATACTGTCGCCCGGCACCGAACTAAGTTACGTGGACGAAGCACTGGAAAGATTCCAGCGCGTGTCGCTATATCTTGACGACAACCTAGAAAAACCCATACAGTTTCAGGCCGCCCCCAATCTGAACCAGGCTGTGCAGCGCGCCGAGCAGGGTTTAGATACATCTGATCTCGAACGTGAGATTGACCGTCGAATAAGGGCGACTTTCCAAAATGGAGATCTCGATTCGTACATATTTCCTGACGGGTACGAGGAAGTCCCAGACGACACGGATCGTCCCAAGCTCATAATACCAAGGTATGATGCGGCATCAACGCCAAACCCCGAGTCCCCTCCCATAGTTATACAAGACATCTTCCTGCACAAGGGCGCCGTAAAAGGCAACCGGCTGTATCGAAATAATTTGCTGTTTTTGGTTGCATATCGTGGGGATGTTGACGGCTTGTATGCGGCGGCTCGCCACCATCTGGCAATTGCAAAACTTGCGGCGCCAGACCGAATATCTGACTTTGCCGACTACCAGCAGCAAGACATTCAAAAAAGAAAGGTCGCGTCTGACACCCGTCTTAGGGAGGCGATACTCGGGTGTTACAAGTACGCCTACTACCCCGTTCGCGGTGACCGCCTGAAATACGTTCTGGTTGACTGGAAGGGCGCGGGCGGACAGCGGAGACTGATTGACAAGTTGCGCGACGCGGGCAAGGTGCGAGCCAGCTCGGACCAATCCGACAATCCAGAGTCGCTCCTATCCGAAATTGCTAAGCTGCAAAAAGGTCGGATAAACACCCTAGAATTTCGCGACGAGTTCCACCGCAACACCGCCCTGCCCATATTAATGGAAGATGGTGTCTTCAAAGACGGCGTAGCAAAGGGCGTTGACATGGGAATCTTCGTCTACGAGAGCGACGGGCTCGTTTGTGGCAAAGGAAGCCCGTCTTTTACCATATCAATAAATTCAAGCTCGATGGTATATACTACGAAAGAAGCCACCAAGCGCGGCATCTGGCCTGTCAAACTACGTGTGCACGAACCGAATAAAAAAACAGAGCCCATTGTAGACCGCAATATTGCGCGCGAACTGCATCCTGAACCTAGCATCCGTCAGATTCAGGCCGCTGGCAGGCCAGAGTGGGCCGTTCGGGAAATTCTGAGAGAGTTGCGTATGCGGGGTATCCACAATATATCGCGTATAAGAATCAAGTCCCGGAATGATGTCTTTCCACTACTAAACGTAGTTGGATGGATAAAGGATGCCGAGGTCATCCTACAACTTGAAGGGGACTACGAAACTGATACCGGTGGCTCCTTTTCATTTGCGTTTAATGGAACTCTAAAGGAGTCAGAACCGGTGCGGGAGTTTCTCAAACCTCGGCTACAAGAGGTAAGGATTGCCAACATAATGGTAATTCTGAACATTGGCTTTGACAGCCACTCAGAAATAGGCTGGCTGGAATCGTTTGCGGACCGTCTGCGACTAGTGGACAATTCAATCACCGTCTCTAACATAATTGTGGGGTAGACACTTGGCAGATCGTAGGCTCATAGAAGAATACCTTCCAATATTGGAGATTGGAATTGAAAGTAGCCGTGAAAGAACTCCGCTTACTCCATACCCGGCACCAAATCGGCTACACACCTGGTGGGCGAGACGGCCGTTAGTAATGAGTCGGACGGCCGTGTTGGCATCCATTTTACCTGCCGATGCGGACCGCAAAAGGTTTGTTCATGCGCTTGGCATACACGGAGATCCAATTAAAACGCGCCAGAAGATTGACCAAGCCAATAGGGAGAAAAAAAGGCTTGGAAATCCGTATGGATATAAGAGAGCGTTTATGTACACACCCAATGACGATGATCTAGCTTGGATTACTAAAGAATTAGGACAAGATCTGGAGACTGTGTTGGTAGTAGACCCTACTGCTGGCGGTGGTAGCATTCCATTGGAATCGGTCAGATTGGGATGTGCTACCATCGCAAACGACATTAACCCAGTTGCGGCATTTATATTACACGCTACTATAAAGTGGCCAGCCATGTTTGGAGATAAACTACTTGATGAATTTAGAGATCTTTCCGCCAAGTTTATCACCAAAATAAAAACAAAATTTACAAATATTATTCCGGCTATATGCACAAACACTGCTCTACTGGCACGGACAATACCGTGTCCGTATTGTTCAGGTTTAGTTCCTCTGTCGCCGAATTGGCGAATTGCACCTGATGGCACCGGCGTTAAACTAAAACCGTACGAATCAGGCGGGCCCGGATCAGAAGGCCGAATTTGTTCATTCCAGATGGTGGGCTTATTGCATGATCAGTCCAATGGTACCGTATCCAGAGGATCTGGACTTTGTCCATATCCGGACTGTGGGCGCGTCATAAGTGGCGACGAGATTAAAATGGCTGCCAAATCTGGCAATATGGGCGAACAATTGTATGCAGTTGAATATAAGAAGCCGGTTACGTCTAGAACAAAAACAGGCAAACTACGCCAAAAATTTATAAAAAACTATCGGGAGCCCAAACTTGAAGATTATGATGCCAAACTAGTTATGGAAAAACTCGAAGAGAAACTGCACGCCTGGGACATATACGATATGATTCCTACTGAAACATACAAGCGTATGTATGCAGATCGTTCAAAAAATTATGGTATAAATTACTGGCGCGATTTGTTTTCACCCCGTCAACTGCTGTGTCATGGAACAAGTGTCGAGACATTCCGAGATCTCCTGAATTATGATGAAAAAAACAACAATCTAACTGACATTCGAAAAGCTGCGTATGGGTATCTTGCAATTACTCTTGACACGTTGTTAAACTACAATTCCCGTTTAACTACCTGGCATGCAAACCGAGCAACTGTAGGTCCAACTTTTGCCCGTCACGACTATGGCTTCTCATGGTCGTATGTAGAGGTGGCTCCGTTGGTTATCGGGTTGGGATATGAGTGGGCACTTACCAAGACGACAACTTCCCTAAAAGAATTAGTTGGTTTAGTTGGACATACGTATAATTCCAATTTAGATCAGAAATCCCCTGTGAAAAAGCATAAGCCTATAATTACAAGCAAGTCCGGAGATGATCTTGATCATATTGAAGATCACATCGTGGATACGGTCGTGATTGATCCCCCATACTATGACAACGTTATGTATGCCGAATTGTCCGACTTTTTTTATGTTTGGCTAAAGCGGACCGCAGGTCTCGTGTTTCCAGAGTGGTTCCAAAGAAATCTAACTGATAAGGAGAATGAAGCTGTGGCCAATCCTACAAAGTTTTTTGGGCATACGGGCGCTCGAACAATGGCAAAACAAGACTACGTGGAGAGAATAGCCCTGATATTCAAAGAGTGTCACCGCATATTGAAACCATCGGGGATCATGACGGTAATGTTCATGCACAAGTCTACCGGTGCGTGGGACGCGCTCACCAAGAGCATCATAAAGGCCGGATTTTACATAACGACATCATGGCCCATAACTTCAGAAGCAAGAGGTAGTCTGCACATAAGAGGCAAGGCAGCTGCCAAGAGTACCATCCTGTTAGCATGCCGGCCTCGTCACACCAAAAACACTCCAACATATTGGGAGGACATAGAACCTGAAGTAAGAAAATCCGTACACGATAAAATAACTGAATTTGAAAAAGCGGGACTAGAAGGTGTCGACATATACCTATCCGCGTTTGGCCCTGCCTTGGAGGTGTATTCGCGTAACTGGCCATTAAGACGAAGGACTCCGCGCAGAGACGGTAGTGAAGATCCGTATGCGGTAGTCCCCGAGGATGCGCTAGAAGCGGCGCGCAGGGAAGTAAAACAGTGGAGGTTGGACAAATTAATTAACTCTGTGCCAAATAAGAATTTAGATCCCACAACGGCATTCTTCGTACTGGCCTGGGACACTTTTAGATCGCCAAAGTTTCCATACGACGAGGCTCTGCACCTTGCCAGAGCCGTCGGCGTGGATCTCGAGCGGGCCGTGGCCGGTCGGTTTGCCAAAAAGGTTGGAGGATACCTGGTGTTGTGGGACAGCATGAAGCGCAAGTCCAACCGTCCTAGAGGCTTCCGTGGAGGGACGCGTGCAATGGTAGACGAATTGCACCATATTGCATATCTGTGCCGAAAGAGCGGAGCGGCCACGGCCATGAAATACATTGAATCTGAACAGTTGGATACTGACGATATGTTTGTGGCAGCGCTAGAGGCAGTCTTGGAGGTACTGCCGCCATCTCACAGGTATACCGGAGTAGACCTTGGAGGAGACCTGGCATCGGCCAGCGGTGATTTTGACGCGCTGTTTGACATATATCACCTAAAATTTAAGAAGAAAATAGACGATCCAGATCAGCTCAAAATCCACGAAACATCATGTTGAAGAATAGGGGGTGGGGAATTCGATACACGACCGACGACACCGATATGATAACTGCGCTGTACGTGCCCGCCCTGGCAGATGCGGTTAGGTACGATTACGGCACCGCATACTTCACGGCAGATTCCTTGTCGCTGGCCACGCGCGGCATTGAAGGACTCGTGAAAAACAGCGGCAAGATGAGGCTGCTTGTGGGCTGCACGCTGAATGAGGCCGAAGTAAATGCCATACGGAAGGGAGAGGAGCTGCGAGAGCAGGTGGAAAAGAACCTTTGCAACATCTCCTTGGATACGTCGAGTGTCTACATCGCCGACTCTCTGGAACTGCTGGCGTGGATGATTGCAGCCGGCCACCTTGACATCAAGGTGGCGGTCATGAATGATGCCAATGGCGTGCCGACTAGCGGCACTGCCATATACCACAAGAAACTAGGCGCTGCGCGCGACGCGACGGGTGACGGGATTGCGTGGAGGGGGAGCGGCAACTTCACCATACAGGGACTGTCCGGAAACAGCGAGTCGATGAGCGTGTTTACCAGCTGGCGGGATCCCGAGCGCTGCAGCGACGTGGAGGAAGAGTTTGAGAGGGACTGGTCCGGCAAAAACCCCCGGCTGAGCGTGATGGCGGTGCCCGAGGCGGTGCGCCGGAATCTATTGAAATACGTGCCATCCGCCGACGAACTTCCCAAAAGGTTGGTTGAGTATAACGCACTACGCGATCCGAACGCCATATGGTCCTACGTCTGGCATGCCCACAACGCACGGAACGGCCGGATGGTGGGACCGGCCACCGCCCCGGTCGCGCCTTGGCCGCACCAGATGCAAGTCTACGGGCGCCTGCGCGACACCCGCCCCGCCAGGCTGCTCATAGCCGACGAGGTGGGGCTGGGAAAGACCATCCAGGCGGGCCTCTTCCTCCGGCATGCGTGGCTGGAGGGCAGGCGGCGCATCCTCGTAATGGCTCCCGCCGGGCTGGCCCGCCAGTGGCAGGTGGAATTACGTGAGAAGCTGAACCTTGACTGGCCCGTATACGACGGAAAAAACCTGGTCTGGCAGAGTACCCACTTCAATATAGAAAGGAAAGAGTCGCCAAACAACTGGACCACACATGGCCCGGTCATAGTGTCCAGCCACCTTGCCAGGAGAGAGGGGCGGGCGCGCGACATACTGAATGCCGAATGGGACGTTGCAGTTCTCGATGAGGCCCATTACGCGCGCCAAACAAACCCGACCAACCCGGACAAGCACACACCCAACAAGATGCTACACATGATGAGGCGCCTCCGGAGCAAGACGGACGACCTCCTGTTGTTGACCGCCACCCCCATGCAGATTCACCTGGTGGAGCTGTACGACCTTTTGGGCCTGCTCGGCCTGCCGGATGAGTGGAGCTGGGACAACTTTGAGCGCTTTTACCGCATGATCCGCAGCATCTCCCACAATGACATCCCGTTTGCCAGTATGATGTACCGGGCATCCGTAAAAAAATACGGTCCCGTAGACGTCTCCGGCCTGAACTTGAACAAACTCCGAAGCGACAAGATACTCCGTATACTGGGCGGCGATCACACCGCCAAGCCGCTGTCCGCCGACTACCAGATAATGAGGGATATACTGCTGCTTTGCTCGCCGGTAACTCGCCTCATATCCAGAAACACGCGCAAGCGGCTGCGCCACCACATCCTGGAACACGACTTGGGGTGGCGCCTTGGAACGCGAAGCGTAAAAGACGACTTCGTCCCGTTGAGTACGCGCGAGCGGGCTGTATACGACGACGTAAACCGGTACATATCGCAAATATGGAACTCGTACATGGGTAAAAACCGCCAGGCGGTCGGGTTCGCGCTCACCGTATACCGAAAGAGGCTGGCCAGCAGCTTCGCCGCACTGCGAAACACGCTGGAGAACCACCTGGAGCGCCTGCAAGGCGGCGGTTCCGTCCACACGGCATACGAGGACGAGTACGACGACATGGACTCCGACGAAATACACAAACGGGAAGAAAGGGCGCTAAAAGATCTAGACCGGAAGGCCGTCCTGAACATACTGAACATGGTACGCGCCCTCCCGCCCGACACCAAGCTCAAGCACCTGGTCGATGCGATCGCCAGCCTCCGGGGCGACGGCTACGGCCAGGCGATGGTCTTTACGCAATTCACCGACACGATGGACTATCTCCGGGACAACCTGGGGCGCAGGTGGAAGGTGATGTGCTATTCGGGCCGCGGCGGCGAGGTGCAAGACCCAAAAGGCGCGTGGATAACACTGGGCCGCGACGAGGCCAAGGCCAAGTTTCGCGACGGGGCTGTCGACGTACTGGTGTGCACCGACGCCGCCGCCGAGGGGCTGAACTTTCAGTTTTGCGGGGCCATGATCAACTACGATATGCCCTGGAACCCCATGAGGGTGGAGCAGCGCATAGGGCGCATAGACCGCATAGGCCAAAGATACGACTCGATACGCGTAACCAACATGTACTATAAAGACACGGTCGAGGCGGACGTGTACGGCGCCCTGCGGAAGCGCATCCGCCTGTTCAAGGACGTGGTGGGGCCCCTCCAGCCCATACTGGACGAGGACGTCATGGGATACGCGCAAGACGGCGAACGCATAGCGTCCAAGATGTCCGAGACCTTGTCTGATTCCAGCATCGACTTGGATTCGATGCTTGCGCCGAACGTGGCGGACGCGGGGCCGCCGGAATCTCCCGTAACTATGGAAGACCTGGACCGCATAATATCCAACGACCGCATAATGGGTAGGTACAAGCCGGAGTATGCCGGACCGGGGCAGTACAATATCACGCTGCCATCCGGCAGGAAGGTTCGGATAACCACCGATATAGAACAGTTCGAGAGGCACAGCCACTCCATGGAGTTCTGGTCGCCGGGCAGCCCGGCGTTCCCGGAGCCGGATGCGCCGTCTGACCCGCCCCGGCACGCGACCCTCAGGCGGCTGCTGGACTCCATCGAGTGAAGCCGCCGGGTTCTGATACGGCCGCATGGGTTGCGCCACATCCGCAGCGCCGCTCCGCGCGGGGGCAAACCGTCCTGAAGCTGCCCTATGCGGCAATGCGGCCCGCCACGCGGCCCGGGCGGCGAGCTTTTTTTCTGGCTTGGGTTATCTCGATCTCCACGGTCTCCAGCGGATCCTCCACCTGGTTGCGGCGGATGGAGAACATCTTTGGCTTTTCAAAGTCCTTGCTGCAGTCCGGGCACGCGTACACCAGGACGCGGTACTCGTTGGGCGCCTTGGGGTTGGACAATCGCGCGTAGTACACCAGCCGGGACCCGCAGTCGACGCAGTACCGGTTGGTCCGCCTGAGCCGCGCCATACCAGAATGCTGTATAGTTGCCTTATTAACGCCGGTGTCAACAACTTTGCACCACGTGGTTCAAAACCATTCAATGTGATGTATGGCGCCGCCCGACAGATTTGAACTGTCGACCAACGGATTAACAGTCCGGTGCTCTGCCAGGCTGAGCTAGGGCGGCGTGAATTGACGGCCATGTCATGCTGATTTAACGGTTTGCAAGATCCGTTCCCAAACTTGCCGGGGCAGGACCGCGCCGCACGGGCCGCTACGCCCGCTTGGCGATGGCCTCCAGCTCCGCCAGCTTCCTTTCGTATGCCGGCATGTCGACGTGCCGGTATACCTCGTCCCTGAGCAGCATATGGTAGATGCCCTTTCCCATCTTGTTCGCCACGTGGGCCCAGGCCACCGGGCCTGGCTGGCGCTCCGCGCGGCTCCGGTACATGTCCCCCAGACGGCCGCCGCTCCGGCCGGCTTCCCTGGCCGCCTGAATCATGACCCACCTGAGCGCGCCGCCCGTATTCTTTTTGGCCCCGTCTCCCCCGCGGGGCGCCCTGGGGGCGAGCCCCATGAAAGCGGACAGCTGCTTGGGGCCCTGGAACCGGCGTATATCCCCTATGGACAATGCCACCAGCAGCGCCCCGTACGGGTCGAATCCGGGCATGCTCATTATGATCCTGGCGTACTTGCTGCGCCACGCGTCCCCGGCGACCATGCCCTCCAGCATGCCTATCTCCTCGTTCAGGCGCCCGACCATGCGTACGCACTGCGCCATGAGTATAGCATCCCCGGCGTCCAGCTTCACCCCCTCCAGGTACGCCTGGCGCTCCCCGCCGTACGCGGCGCCGTCCCCCGGCGGTTCACCAAAGTCGTACTTTTCCAGGATTCGGCGCTGCCGGTTCAAGTGGCGGTAGCGCTCCCGCACCAGCCCGGTTCTCTGCTTTAGTACGTCCATTACGCGGCGCGTCTCCGGCGCGGGAACGTAAAGCGCCCGAACGGCGCCTGTTCTGAGCCGGTCGGCCAGCCTTTCGGGGTAGGCCCCGTCGGCTCCGCGCCGCGGCAGGAGCGGGTTTGCCAGTATGATGGGCACGCCGCGCCCCTCAAACGCCTCGTACGTCTTGATCCACGTTTTGGACGTGGGCCCGCACACCGCCGAGCAGCGGCCGTACCTGGACAGCAGCGTGTCGACGAACACGCCCGCGGCGTCTCTGGTGTTGGGGTATCTGAAGGCCTCTTCCACGTCGCCATCCGCGTCCATGACGCAGGCATCGCAGACGTCTTCGCCCACGACTATTCCCACGATTTTTTCCACCTCCGCCATCATGCCGTCCCCCCGGGGGCGCGCCCGGCAACCGCGCCCGGACCTCCCGAGTCGCGCCTTGGGAACGCCTCCGGCGCGGGGCGGGATTCCGGTACGCGCGGCGGCCTGCCTGCCATGCGGGATTGAACGGCATCCCCCGATACGTACTTTTGCATTGGAACGCAAGGGCGCGCCCGCGCCGTGGCCGTCGCTCTCAAGACGTCCGGGCGGGCGGCCCGGGGGATCCACCGTTTCGGGACGGCCGTTCCAGACGCGCGGGTTCTGCGCCCGTCTGGGCGCTCCCGCCCGCTCCGGCGCCCCCGGCCCGGCGACGTCGCCGCAGCGGTCACCCGCCCGGCGGGCCGCAGCGAGGCCGCGTCCGCCCGCGCGAGACGGCCGCGCAGTTTCGGACACGCTTCTGCAGCGCGCCCGATCCTGCAACACGCGCCAGCCAGGGCGCGTAAACCGCTTGATGCGGAACGCCACGCCGCATCGGCGCCCGCGTTGTTGCAGATTCATATGCGGCCGCCGCCACGCCAAGCCGTTGGCTGGAAACCGCGACGTTGACCAATACCGGGTGGACGAATTCGACATGCCCGATCCGGACCAAAAAATCAATGACTCCTTGGACGCGCTTTCCCGCCTGTTTGATGCCATACGGGGAGACGGCGCGGCCGGGGGCGCGGGCCGCGACGACGGCATAGGCGTGGCCGACGTGGCCGAGGCCGCCGCCGAATCAAAAACAGTCGGCCACATGCTGGCCTCCACCGGGGTGGCGCGAATGGCCAATTTCGGAGACGTAAATGGGGCGGTGAAGCTCGTGGACGAATTAAGCGCCAGCGGCGTTCTGACCGCCCAGCATATACTGGACCTCCGGGGCATGATATGCAACAGCATCGACGACCACGAGGGCGAGCTGGAGGCCGTCGTGCGGCGGGACGAGATGGACGGCAAGATTTCACACGCGCACAGGGCGGACGTGTTGTACCGGCTGGGCCGCATCGGGGAGATGGAGGAGTTGTGCAAGACGTGGGAGGGATCCCGCCAAGGCCGGGGCAGGTTTTACCTCTGCAGGGCCCGGATCCTGCGCGCCCGGGGAAAGCTGGACCAGGCGAGGAGGCACGCGGTGGCGATGCTGACGCTGGAAAAATACAGTACGCACGCGGTCGAACTGCTGGGCGACATTCTGGCCGATTCCGGAGACTTGCGCGGGGCGGTGCTGCAGTACAACAGGGCGCTGAAGGGCGACTACAAAGACGTACAATTTCACATAAAGAAGGCCGAGACCCTCGTGAGGATGGGGCGGCCCGACTCGGCTGCCCTGGCCTGCCGGCGGGGCCTCGCGGTACGGCCGGACAGCAGGCAACTCCGGGACGTGCTGGAGAGGGCAGGCGGGGCCGCGGAGCAGCCGGGAGGTGGCATCTAGGACGTCATGCGACCGGCGGCGCGAGGGGCGGCGCTGCATTGCGGCGGGCTTTTCGGCGCGTTCAACGTTTGGCCGCGCCCCGACGGCGTGCGGCAAACCGGAACGGTTCCGTAGATGCGTTGAGGAGGAGGCGTGGCGCCATACCCGCCTGGACTGCCGCATCAAATATTGCGGCGCCGACGGGCTGCGCCGTACATAGGTAACCGCGAGACGCCACCGATGGCGCTACGCTACGAGACCGCGGCGGATCATGCAGGGATGCGGGATCCCGGACGGATAAAGGCCGACGCCAATGGCCGACGCGCGACATGATTTTCATACAACACGCGCGGCGTTTCGCAAACCTGATATTTGGTGCGCCGTCAGGGGAGGCGTGGCCGAAGAGCGAACCGAAGAGGGCGGATCCGACGGGATCGACGCCAGCCTTGAAGCGCGCCTGGCCGAGGCAGAGGCGACGGCCGCGCGCGGAGATCTCCGCGGCGCCATGGACCTGCTTGACGAGCACTTTCCGCCGGACCGCGGCACGGAACACCACTTTGTGGACTACAGGCTTCGCGCCGAGCTGTTGTATCGTATGGAGTATTTTGAGGACCTGAAGGACCTGTTCTACGTCTGGAGGGACTTTACGTACGACAGGCAATACGTGTTCCTGGCCAAGGCGCGGCTGGCGTTCGCCAACGGCGACTACGAACGCGCGCGCAAGCGCGCCAACGCCCTGTTGGTGCTGGAAAAGGAGCTCCCAGGCGCTTTCGAGCTGCGGGGGGACATTCTGGCCGAGGACGGAAAGCTGCGGGCAGCCGTGCGGTACTACAGCAAGGAGCTGGGCGTTGACGGCGCCAACGTATACGCCCACGCAAAGAGGGCGGACGCACTCCTAAAGTCCGGGAGGCCCGGCTTGGCCGTCCGGGCCTGCAAGGCGGGCCTGAAGGTGCGGCCGCGCAGCAGGAAGTTGCGGAAGACGCTGGCGTTGGCCCGACGCGAGGCCGAGCAAAAATGACGCCGGGTCTGGGCGGATTTTGGCCGTTTTCCCGCAACCGGGACGACGACGGATCCCAGGACGGCAAATTCGACGCGGCCAACCCGGCAAGAAACTCCGTGACAACATGGCCGTGATCAACCGCGAGATTGATGCCGGGCGCGGAGACTTGATGGTTCAGGACGCGCGCAGCAAAGGAATGGGCGAGGTCGCCGGTCTGATCCGGGCCATGATCGACGCGAGGTCGGACGACTTCCTCAAGATCCTAACCGACGTCACAAAAATGGCCGATTCCGGAGACGCGGCGGGGGCCCTAAGCCTCATAGACGAGAGGCGCGCCGGCGGCGTTCTGACCGATCGCAAGGCGTTGCTCCTTGAGGAATCCGTATACTCGGCAGTCGGCGACCCGGAGGGCCAGCTGAGGGCCATCGTGTGTATGGACGAGGCGGAAGGCGAGGTTTCGCACGCGCGCAGGGCCGACGCGCTGTACCGGCTGGACCGCATCAACGAGATGGAGGAGTTGTGCAAGACGTGGGAGGGATCCCGCCAAGACCGGGATGAATTTTACCTGTGCAGGACCAGGATCATGCGCGCGGGGGGAGAGGCGGACCTGGCGCGGACGCACGCAGTCGCCATGCTGATTCTGGAAAAGCACGACATGCGCGCCCGCGGATTGCTGGGCGACACACTGGCCGACGGCGGAGACCTGCGCGGGGCCGTGCTGCAATACGACGCGGCGTTGGAAGCCGACTACAACGAGATGGACTTTCACGTAATGAAGGCCGAAGCTCTGGCGAGACTGGGGGAGCCGGACTCGGCCGCCCTGGCCTGCCGGCGGGGCCTCGCGGTACGTCCAGACAACAAGAGGCTCCTGGCCATATTGGAGACGGTCGGCGGGGGCTCCGAGCCGCGGCGCGGCGGCGCTTAGGACGTTTGGAGATTGTTGGGCCAAAAGGCGGCGGCGCATCCCGCCGGACGCGGCGTCGGGGTCGGGCGGCCACGCGCGTGGACGGACAAACGCGGAAGCGTCGCCGCCCGCGCCGGACCGGCATCTGATGCCCACTGCGGCGCGTCGCGCGGCCTCCGCATTTCCCGCGCGCGGCTCCGGCGCCAGCGGTTTTCCGTGAAAGCGCAACCGAACGCGGCATACGATCGGCCCGCCGCCCGCGCCGCGTCGGGCCGTTGCGCCGACGGGAAAAGAGATCTGCCGTTCCGGAACCCGGCAGCCGCCCGCGGAGGCGGCCAATGCCGGAATCGGGCCAAAGCCGCGACGGCTTGGAGGCGCCCGGCCCGTTTTTGCAACCGGACCGGGATCCGTACGCGTCCCGCCCGCCGTCCGGCACGCGCGTCGGGTCGCGGGATAGCTGATTCATATGTGCCCGCTGCTTTACGCGGCCGGTGGCCCGCAGCCAAGATGCCGACGAATACCGGGTGGACGAATTCGACATGCCCAACCCGGACCAGAAGCTCAAAGACACAATGGACATGATCAACCGCGTAATCGATGCGGGGCGTGGCGAAAAATTGGCCCGGGCCATGCGTCGCGACGGCAGGGACGGCGCGGCCGACGTGGTGGAGGGCATCATGGATACGGAAAAAAACAGCCTTCTGAAGAGTACGCTTGACGTCGCCAAAATGGCCAATTCCGGAGACACGGCGGGGGCCCTGAAGATCATGGACGAGGGCCGGGCCAACGGAGTTCTGACCGCCAGGCAGGTCCTGTGCCTCAAGAGCCTGATACACGATGATGTTGACGACCCGGAGGGAGATCTGGAATACACCGTGCGGCTGGACGAGATGGATGGCAAGATTTCACACGCTCGTAGGGCCGGTGCGTTGTACCGGCTGGGCCGCATTAACGAGCTGGAGGAGCTGTGCCGGACGTGGGAGGGATCCCGCCAAGACCGGGACGATCTCTACCTGTGCAGGGCCCGGATACTGCGCGCCCGGGGAAAGCCGGACTTGGCGTGGAGGCGCGCCCTTGCCATGTTGACGCTGGATCCGCTCAACTGGTATGCCATGGAGTTGTTGGGCGACATTCTGGCCGACGCCGGAGACCTGCGTGGGGCCGTGCTGCAGTACAACAAGGCGTTGAACAAAGACTACAACGAGGTGCAATTTCACGTGAAAAAGGCCGAGGCCCTAGTGAGGATGGGGCGGCCCGACTCGGCCGCCCTGGCCTGCCGGCGGGGCCTGAAGGTACGGCCCGCCAACAAGAGGCTCTTGGGTATACTAAAGGAGGCCGGCGGGAGCGCCGAGCCGCGGCGCGGCGGCGCCTAGGATGCGCGGCAACTGCTGGCGCAAGGGGCGGCGCGTGGCCGCATCGCGGCAGGATTTTTGACGCGCTTAGTTTTTGACCGAGCCCCGACGGAGCGCCCCGCAAACGGCGCCCCCCCGATCATCCCATGCGCATAGGCATGGTGCGGCATCGGCGCCCGCGTCCGCGGTCAATGGCTTCGGAGCCGGCGGTTTTCCGCCCAAAGCGCAACCCGACGGGGCATTCGCCCCGCCGTCCGGCCCCCCGCGCGGAGGGAAAGGAGATCTGCCGTTTCTGGTCCCGGCGGCCGCCCGCTGGAGCCGCAAAATGCGGGATTGAACAAAAACGACGCCGGCTTGGGGATTGAGTCCATTTTGCAGCGGGGACGGGCCAGGATGCGGCCACGGGCAGTCGGCCACGTGGCACATCCGCGCCGTCCGGCACGCGCGTTCCGTCTGCGCGCGGGGCTGCGGCTTCGGCCCGCGGCGTTGTCGTGTTGCGGGCTGCATACCGCGGCACGCGCCCGACGCCCCTCCGACATTGGGATCTCGCCACGCTTCCGACGGCGCGCGTTACCATGCATCGCTGCTTGGAGCCAACCAACGCCGCAACCCGACACAACGCGCCGAAACCTGGTCCGGATCATGCCCAAACCTGGAAGGGGGCTGGCATTACGCGGCACGCTGATTCATATGCGGCCACCGCCGCGTATGGCCGTTGGCCCGCGACCCAGACGTCCCCGGATACGAGGTGGACGAATTCGACTTGGCCGACCCGAAGCAAAAATTCAAAGAATTAGTGGCCGCGATTGATCGCGAAATAGATGCCGGACGCGGAGAAGATGTGGCCCGGAACGTGCGCCGCGCCGGCGGGAACGAAGTGGCGGGCCTGATCGAAGGCATGATAGACGCGAGGCAAAACGTCCTGGTGAAATGCATACGTGACACCGACGAGATGGTCAATTCCGGAGACGTGGCGGGAGCCATGAACGCCGTGGACGAGTGGCGCGCCGACGGCGTTCTGACCGCCAGACAGGCCTTGTATGTGAGGGGATCCGTATGCGAAAGCGCCGACGACCGGGAGGGCGAGCTGGAGGCCATAATGCGGCTGGACGAGATGGACGGCAAAATCTCGCACTCCCGCAGGGCCAGCGTGCTGTATCGGCTGGGCCGCATCAAAGAGATGGAGGAGTTGTGCGAGACGTGGGAGGGGTCCCGCCAAGATAGGGGGGAATTTTACCTGTGCAGGGCCAGAATTCTGCACGCCGATGGAAGGCCGGAACCGGCGCGGAGGCACGCCGTCGCCATGCTGACGCTGGAGCCGATCAACTGGTACGCCATCGAACTGCTGGGCGACATTCTGGCCGACGCCGGAGACCTGCGCGGGGCCGTGCTGCAGTACAACAAGGCGTTGAGTCTGGACTACCACGTGATGGAACTTCACGTAAAAAAGGCCGAGGCCCTGGTGGGGATGGGCAGGCCAGACTCGGCCGCCCTGGCCTGCCGGCGGGGCATCAAGGTACGTTCGAACAAGAAGCTTCTGGACATATTGGAGACGGCCGGCGGGGCCTCCGAGCCGCGGCGCGGCGGCGCCTAGGATGAACGGCAACTGCCGGCGCAGGGGGCGGCGCGCGGCGGCATTCCTGTGGAATTTTCGGCGCGCCTGATTTTTGACCGCGCCCTGACGGCGCGCCCCGCAAACGGCGCCCGCCCGATAATCCCCCAGCACACCGGCCCTGTGCGGAATCGGCGTCCACACGGTGGCTGATTCATATGTGTCCGCCTCCGCGCCCAACCGTTGGACCGCGACCCGGACGCCCCCGGATACGAGGCGGACGAATTCGACATGGCCGACCCGAACCAGGACTTTAGTGATTTCCTGGCCGCGATTTGTCGAGAAGCCGACGCGGGGCGCGGAGAAGATCTGGTCCGGAACATGCGCCACGGCGGCGGGAACGAAGCGGCCGACTTTATCGAAGGCGTGATAGATGTGGGACAAAACGGCGTGGTGAAGTGCATGCGTGGCGCCGTCAAGATGGCCAATTCCGGAGACGTGGAGGGGGCCATGAACGTCGTGGACGAGGGGCGCGCCGACGGCGTTCTGACCGCCGAACAGGCCTTGAGCATCAAGGGATCCGTATATGAAAGCGCCGACGACCGGGAGGGCGAGCTGGAGACCGTCATGCAGATGGACGAGATGGAGGGCAAAATCTCGCACTCGGACAGGGCTAGCGCGCTGTACCGACTGGGCCGCATTAGGGAGATGGAGGAGCTGTGCAAGACGTGGGAGTGGTCCCGCCAAGACCGTGGGGAATTTTACCTGTGCAGGGCCCGGATCCTGCGCGCCCGGGGGGACCCGGACTCGGCGCGGAGGCACGCCCTTGCCATGCTGGCGCTGGAGCCGATCAACTGGTACGCCATCGAACTGCTGGGCGACATACTTGCCGACGCCGGAGACCTGCGCGGGGCCGTCCTGCACTACAACAAGGCGTTGAGTCTGGACTACCACGTGATAGAATTTCACGTAAAAAAGGCCGAGGCACTCATGAGGATGGGGCGGCCCGACTCGGCCGCCCTAGCCTGCCGGCGGGGCCTTGTGATACGGCCCGCCAACAAGCGACTCCTGAACATGCTGGAGATGGCGGGCGGGGGCGCGGAGCCGCCGAGAGGCGGCATATAGGGCGTTCGACAACCGGCAACGCTAGGCGCGGAGCCGCCGGCCCATTAGGATCGGCGCGCACGACGCCTCCGGGACAAACGGCGGCCCGGAACGGCGACGCCCGCCCCCGTTACGGCAGCATCAGGACGTCTGCCACCAGCGGAGCCTCCCTGCCCCCGTACGCGGCAACGTCAACGAACCCGTCTTCCGCGTACACGGCTCCGGCGCCTATGGCCACGCGCAGGACGCCCCCGGCGGTTACGGCGTCCAGCACGTCAGCATGGGTCAGGTCGTCCACGACAAACGCCAGCACGTGGTTGCCGAACTGGCCGCCCACC
Source organism: Nitrosopumilaceae archaeon (assembly GCA_963665475.2). Lineage (GTDB taxonomy): Archaea > Thermoproteota > Nitrososphaeria > Nitrososphaerales > Nitrosopumilaceae > VYCS01. Next base: position 587,306 of record CAXXXK010000002.1, read on the forward strand.
GCGTCCACCTCGGCGCCGGCGAGAGTCGTGAGGGTGCCGTTCTTGCCGTATGCGGCCGTATCAAATACCAGCGAGATGTCGTCCGGCTCCGATGCCACGACCGACTCTTGGAACACGAGCACCAGCCTGGCGTGTACGACTTCATACATGACAAAGGGATCTACGGGCGGTGTGGGCTGGACGCGCGCGTCGCGAACGGGCGTCAGGGCCGACTCGTCGCACAACATGTACGGCAGGTAGCACGATCCGTGCTCCCGGAACGGTACGGACACTACGCGGTCCTCCGCAACATGGTAGAACTGCACGGATTCGGGCTCGAACTCCGCGCCCACCCAGTAGCAGAAACTCACCTCCGCGGCCTCGCCGTATCCCGCGCCCCATTCGTCCCGGGCGGTGCAGTCGTCCTCGGATACTGTAACGCCGTACGCCTCGGCCTGCCCCCGGTCCACGTCGTGATACGCGATATAGTCGCCGTTTGGCCGTATGCAATGGTTTTGGGCCATGTCGCAGGACTGTACGGCGCGCCAGTTCGCGAGGGCGTTCAGCGACACGCGCAGCTCGCCGGACAGGGCGGCGTGCCCGCGGTTGGTTATCTCTGCGGTTACCTGCACGAAGTCGTTGTCGCCGTGGGGGAGCCGCTCGTACCCCGTCACCTTGACGGACGCGTTCAGGTAATGCGGGAGGGGCGGCGTTACGTCCATTATCTGCACCCCGTTGTCGTCCTTGGCGGCCACCACGGCGTACGTCCGGCCATCCACTCCGAACACCTCTGCGTCGTGCGCCCCCCGCAGGGCGTCAAACCCGCCCGAATCGTCAAACACGGCGGCCACGGGGGCTGGACGCGCGGGGTCTGTTACGTCCACGACATATATCCCGTCGGCGTCCCGGGACGCCGCCACGGCGTACGTCCTGCCCCACACCTGATACGCCTCCACGTCCGTCCCGTGCGGGGCGCCAAACCCGCCCGAATCGCCGAGCACCGCGGCCACGGGGGCGGGATGCGCGGGGTCTGTTACGTCGATGATCTGCGCCCAGCCGTCATCCGAAACGGCCACTACGTACGTCCCGCTCCCCGTCTGATACGCGTCCACGCCGTTTACCAACTTCAGGGGGGTCCCCCCGTAACCCTCGAACACGGCAGCCACGGGGGCGGTGCGCACGGGGTCGGTCACATCCATTATCTGCAACCCGCCGTCGTTCATTGCGGCCACCACTACGTACGTCCGGCTGCCCACTCCGAACACCTCCGCGTCGATCGCCCCGCCCAGGGCGCTGAGATCCCCGGAACCGTCCAACGCCGCAAAGGCCGGCATTGCATGCGCGGGGTCTGTTACGTCCATTATCTGCACCCCGCCGTCGTTCACGGCGGCCACCGTTACATACGTCCGGTTGCTAGCGCCGAACACCTCCGCGTCGATCGCCCCGCCCAGGGCGCTGAAACCCCCGGAACCGTCCAACGCCGCAAAGACCTGCGCGGGATGCGCGGGATCGGTTACGTTTATGATCTGCACCATATTGTCATCCGCTGCGGCCACCAGGGCGTACGTCCGGCCGTCTATGCCGAATATTTCCACGGCGTGCGCCCCGTCCGTTACGCCCAACTCCCCAGAGCCACTAAACACGGCAGCCACGGGGGCGGGATGCGCGGGGTCGGTTACGTTGATGATCTGCAACCCGCCGCCGTCCGCGCCGGCCACCAGGGCGTACGTCCGGCCGTCTATGCCGAATACCTCCACGTCGTGCGCCCCGGCCAAGGCGCCGAACCCCGCAGAATGGTTGAATACCGCGGATACGGGGACCGGCTCCCCGACAACCGGGCTTACCTGCCCTGCCGCCGCTGGCAGGTAGCCGGCGGCCGCCGCAGTCAGCGCAAGCAGCGCCAGCATCCATTTATCCATGTCGGGATTGTATCTTGGTACGCTTATGTGTCTTGTATGTCCAAGTTTTGCGGCGCCGGCCTGCGCGCGTTGCGGCTCCGCGCCGGCCCGGACGCGCATCTAGTTTAGAGGTGTCAGGGCAGACTCGTCGCACCGCATGTACGGCAGGTGGCACGATCCGTGCTCCAGAAACGGCACGGACACGATGCGGTTCGCGCTTATGTGGTAGAACTGCATGGACTCGGGCTCAAATTCCGCGTCCACCCAGTAGCAAAATTTTACTTCCGCGGTGTGGCCGCTCGGCACGATCCAGCGGTCCCAGGCGGTGCAGTCGTCTTCGGATACCATAACGCCGTACGCCTCGGCCTGCCCGCGGGTCACGTCGTCGTACGCGACGTACTCGCCGTTTGGCCGCGTGCAGTGGTCCTGTGTCGTATCACACGACGATGCGGCATACGAATCTGCCAGGGCGTTCAGCGACACGTGCAGCTCGCCGGGCAGTATGGCGTGGTCGCGGTTGTCGTTGATCAGCGTGGCGGGCCCGTAGTTGGTTATCTCCGCGGTTACCTGCACAAAGTCGTTGCCGCCGTGGGATGCCCGCTCGTGCCCGGTTACCTCAACGGAGGCGTCCAGGCGGTGCGGGACGGGCGGCGTTACGTCTATTATCTGCACCCCGTTGTCATCCATGGCCGCCACCGCGGCGTAAGTCCTGCCGTACGCGCCGAACACCCCCACGTCGTACGCCCCTTTCAGGGCGCCGAACCCTTCGTCATAGTCTGATGCCTTCGCCACGGGGGCCGGATATTTGGGGTCGGTTATGTCGATGATCTGCACCCCATCATACCGGGAGGCCACCGCGGCGTACGTCCAGCCGTACACAACGAACACATCCACGTCCTTCGCCCCGTACATGTTGAATATCCCGGGGGTAAATGCCGCAGACACTGGGGCGGGACGTGCCGGGTCGGTTATGTCCATAATCTGCACGCCGTCGTCTACTGGAGATGCCACTATGGCGTACGTCCGGCCATGCATGCCGAACACCTCCGCGTCAGTCGCCCAACCCAAGGCGCTGAAACCCCCCTCATCGTCGAACACGGCAGACACGGGGGCGGGACGTGCCGGGTCGGTTATGTCCATAATCTGCACGCCGTCGTCGCCCAAAGCCGCCACTATGGCGTACGTCCGGCCATGCATGCCGAACACCTCCACGTCACGCGCCCGATCCAGGGCGCTGAAACCCCCCTCATCGTCGAACACGGCAGACACGGGGGCGGGACGTGCCGGGTCGGTTATGTCGATAATCTGCACCCAGCTCCCGAACCCGGCGGTCACTATGGCGTACGTCCTGCCGTCCATACTGAAAACCTCCACGTCATACGTCCAGTCCAGAAAACTGAACCCTTCGGAATAATCGGATGCTGCAGACACGGGGGCGGGACGTGCCGGGTCGGTTATGTCCATTATCCGCACCCCGTCCCCAAACCAGGAGGCGGCCACTATGGCGTACGTCCTGCCGTCCAGACTGAAAACCTCCACATCATGCGCTCCTGCCAGGGTGTTGATCCAATCAGAACCGTCGAACATAACCGATACGGGCGCCGGGCGCGTGGGGTATGTCATGTCGACAATCTGCACCCCGCCGGCGTCTTCCCAGGCGGCCACCGCGGCGTACGTCCTGCCGTCTATATCGAAAACTTCCACGTCAGCGGCCCTTTTCAGGGTACTGAATCCCCCAACATCGTCAAATATGGCCGCCGCGGGGACCACATCCTCGATAATTGGGCTTACATGCGAGGGGGACACGGGCGGAGGCGTCTGGTCGGATGGTGCTTCACGTGTAAGCGGTCCCGTCACCATGAACGCCATCAAATTGTCCAGCATGCGCATATCAGGACCGTGCCATCCTGCCACCATGTTGCTCCCGGCCCCGACCACCATTCCGCCGTTCCATTCGGGGTTGTCGTTGACCACTATGGCCGGCACGTCGCCCACCGTGCTGTATACGCCGTGCTTGTACGACTCCCCGGACACTGTGGCCAACACCCTGACGTTGTACGGATCCGTTATCTTTCCCACGTAGGCGTCACAACACCAGTCGGAAAACTCCCATAGAGTGTTGGGGTGGTTCCACACCGGGTGCGTCTCGCCCCCATCTGTCGGGTATATGGTGCTGTACTGCACACTTCCGTCAAACCCGAACCCGAACGCCTCTACAGTGAAGTCGTAATGGCACGGCTCCGTCACGCCGCATTTTGCGTATTCCGCGTCTACCAGCAGCAGCAGTCGGCCGCCGTTGTACACGTACTCTGTGACGGCATCTCTGGCCTCTGCATCATGCACGCTTATGAACTGTCCCAATACCACGCTGGCCCCCTCCATCTGGTCTGCCGTAGCCGAGCCGTCGCTGACCTCTACCACGTACCCCCTGGATTCCAGCAGCGCGATGTGGCCTGCCTTTATGCCGCTTGTCCCGTTGTAGTACCCGGACACCAGTATGTCCACAGGCCTGTCGCCTGCAGGCGGTGGGGGTGACGGATCCGCTGTGGGAAGGACAGCGTTCGACGCGGCGTCTGTTTGTGCGGCAGCGGAACCGGAGGCCGCGACGAATGCCGCTACGACGGCAACCAGAACCAGCGCGCCGGGCGTCAACGGTGTAATGGCCCCGCTCATCTTATTAACGATCATGGTTCAATGGGCAAAAATTTGAGCGCCGATCTTGGCAGCCGCATCTGCGGTTCCACGCGCTGCATAGATGATCCAAACCAGACGCTCCATGCCGCATGCGGGCAGCGGGGCGCCCCGCGACGAACCGAGAATTCCCGGACGATGCGGGCGCCGCGCCTAGGGGTATGTGCCTAGCGACGGCAAGTCAAAGCGGGACGTCCTGGCCGCGCCCGCGCCGGGTCACGGAACGTCCCGCGCCAGCGTCAAGTTTTGCACGCCGCAATGTGAAGATCAACATTGCCGTCCGATCCCCGCGCTCCCATGCGGCGGCAACGCAACGAAAAGAAGCCGGCCAGGGCGCAAAAGGACGAGGCCGTCCCGCGCGGGCGTCTCTTCATGCCTGGCGCGAGAATGATCAAGCTTATGGCGGCGCCGGTTGCGACGGACGACGACACGGAAACCCTGAAGCTGCAGGCGACCATACAAAGGGGAACGGCAAAGACATCCGGAAAATCGCAAGGGGTCGGGGCAAGGATGCTATGCGGTCTGGAACCGCCCGTACCGCGTGCGCAAGGGAGGACTGGAACGCGCAAAAAACAAGCCAGCGGCCATCACGTCATTGGCCGCCAAGGGCCAGATGGCCCGTCAAGATCAGACAGTACGAGACGCACGCCTGAATCTTTTCGCCCGAGTGTGGGAGGCCATGCGTCGCCCCCCGCCGGCATCACACTTCTCTTGAATTTGCATATATTTCGGGGACGGTTCGGCCCCAAATTTGGTTCCGTCGGCGCGTTGGGGCCTGGCCTCCGGTTTCTGAATAAAGATCGTATTGCTTGGGAATTTAGAGCGTTAACGACTCATTTTCATTTGTCGCCACCACGCATCTAGTTTAGAGGCGTCAGGGCAGACTCGTCGCACCGCATGTACGGCAGGTGGCACGATCCGTGCTCCAGAAACGGCACGGACACTATGCGGTTCGCGCTTATGTGGTAGAACTGCATGGACTCGGGCTCAAATTCCGCGTCCACCCAGTAGCAAAATTTTACCTCCGCGGTGTGGCCGCTTCGCACGATCCAGCGGTCCCAGGCGGTGCAGTCGTCATCTGACACTGCAACGCCGTACGTTTCGGCCTGCCCGCGGGTCACGTCGTCGTACGCGACGTACTCGCCGTTTGGCCGCGTGCAGTGGTCCTGCGTCGTATCGCACGACGGCGCGGCGCGCCAGTCCGCCAGGGCGTTCAACGACACGTGCAGCTCGCCGGGCAGTATGGTGTGGTCGCGGTTGTCGTTGATCAGCGTGGCGGGCCCGTAGTTGGTTATCTCTGCGGTTACCTGCACAAAGTCGTTGCCGCCGTGGGGTGCCCGCTCGTGCCCGGTTACCTTGACGGACGCGTCCAGGCGGTGCGGGACGGGCGGCGTTACGTCGATTATCTGCACCCCGTCGTCCTCCCAGGCGGCCACCGCGGCGTAAGTCCGGCCGTACATGCCGAACACCTCCACGTCGAACGCCTCTTTCAGGGCGTCAAACCCTTCTTCATAGTATGATGCCGCCGCCACGAATGTTGGATGTGCCGGATCGGTTATGTCCATTACGTCCACGCCTTCAGCAGCGGCCACGACTACGTAAGTCCGGCCGTACACGCTGAACACCTCCACGTCGATGGGGTATATGGTGCCGAACTTTTCAGAACCAGGTGTGGTGGACACGTGAGTGGGCTGTACCGGGTCGGTTATGTCTATAATCTGCATTCTGACGCCCGCCACCGCCGCATACGTCCTGTCTCGCACGCTGAATACCTCCGCGTCGGTTGGCCCGCGCAGGGCGCTAAACTCCCCAGAACCAAATACCGCATGTACAGGAGCCGGGTCTGCGGGATCGGTCATGTCGATAATCTGCACCCCCTCGCTACCCGACACCGCCGCGTACGTGCGGCCACCTGCCTCATACAACTCCACGTCAAGCGCCAAGGACAGGGCGTCGAAACCCCCCGCATCGTCGAATGCGGCCACCACGGGGGCCGGACTCGCCGGGTCTGTCACGTCGATAACCTGCACCCCGCTGTCGGCCCTGCTGGCTGCTACGACGTACGTCCGCCCATCCACATCGTACACCTCCACGTCGCGTACACTGTCCAGGGCGTCAAACCCCTCGAAACCGTCGAACATCGCAGACACCTGGACGGGGCGCGCCGGGTCGGTTATGTCCATTATCCGCACCCCGTAGTAAAACCAGGAGACGGCTACGGCCGCATACGTCCGGTCCCCGATATAGAACACCTCCACGTCATACGCTCCGCCAATTGTATTGATCTCATCAGAACCGTCGAACATGACGGACACGGGGGTAGGGCGCGTGGGGTACGTCATGTCGACAATCTGCACCCCGCCAGCGTCTTCCCAGGCGGCCACCGCGGCGTACGTCCTACCACCTATATCGAACACCTCCACGTCCGCCGCCCGTTCCAGGGCGCTGAAACCGTCCGCACCGCCCATTATGGCCGCCGCGGGGACCACATCCTCGACAACCGGGCGTACGTGCGAGGAAGACGCGGGCGGGGGCGTCTGGTCGGATGCCGCGCCCGGGGCGGGTCCCGCCAGCATGAACGCCATCAAATTATCAAACATTCGCGTGTCCGGGCCGCGCCATCCGGCCACCATGTGGCTTCCGGCCCCGACCGCCATGCCGCCTTTCCATTCGGGGTTGTCGTTGACCACTATGGCCGGCACGTCGCTCACCGTGCTGTATATCCCGTGCTTGAACGACTCCCCGGACACTGTGGCCAACACCTTGACGTTGTACGGATCCGTTATCGTCTCCACGTAGGCGTCGCAGCACCAGTCGGTAAACTCCCACAGCGCGTTGGGGTGGTTCCACACCGGGTGCGCCTCGCCCCCAGCTGGCGGGTATATGGTGCTGTACTGCACGCTTCCGTCAAACCCGAACCCGAACGCCTCTGCGGTGAAGTCGTAACCGCACGGCTCCGTCACGCCGCATTTTGCGTATTCCGTGTTTACCAGCAGCAGCAGCCGGCCGCCGTTGTACACGTACTCCGTGACGACGTCCTTGGCCCCCGCATCGTACACGTCTGCGCCCAATACCACGTTGGCCCTCTCCATCTGGCTTGCTATCGCCGGCCCGTCGCTTACCTCCACCGCGTACCCCCTGGACTCCAGCAGCGCGACATGATCTTTTCCTATAATTCCGGTCCCGTCGCCGTACCCGTATACCAGTATGTCCACTGGCCTGTCGCCCGCAGATGTCGGGGGCGCCGGATCCGTTATGGATAGGGTCGCGTTAGACGAGGTATCCGTTTGGGCGGCGGCGGGGCCGAGGGTCGTAATGAACGCCGCAGCGACGGCAATCAGAACCAGCACGCCGGACATCATGGTGCAATGACCCCGCTCATCTTATTAACGATCATGGTTCATTGAGCAAATTCGAGCGCCGATCTTGACGCCAGCGGTTCTATATGTAAGATATACAATCTAAACCATATGTGCCATGCCGCATTCGGGCAGCGCCGCAGCGAACCGAGGATGCCCTGACAATGCGGGCGCCGCGCCGAGGAGGCATATGCCACTACTCCATTCCGGTCTGCTTGTCGTACACGTATATACCGTCGAGAAAGACGCGGCGGTCTTTGTTCTTGATGCGCGTCATCAGCTGTATGTTTGCCGCCGTCTGCGTCACGTCGGTCAGCACGTGCCCGGTCAGTATGACGTCGTCGCCCTTGGCCTCCACCTTGGTGGCGCCCTGAATGCGGGCCACGCGGGGGGCCCGCTCGCCCTGAAAATTCTCTATCAGGACCCGCTTTCCGTCCACCTTTACGGTGACCGGAAAGTGTGCGTACACGATCTTCATCTTTACGGTATATCCTTCCACCACCCCCTCGCAAAGGTTGCGTATCAGGGACCTGGACGCGTTGAGCGTGGCGTAGTCGCGCTTGCGGGATCCGGCCGCCTTGAGGGATATGGTGCCGGCGTCCACGCCCATCTTCACCGGTATCTTGCGGAAGCTCTGGATGGCCCTGCCCTTGGGGCCGTCCACCACCAGCATGTGCCGGTTTATCTGCACGCTGACGCCCTCGGGTATATCTACCGAGGTGGCCAGCTTTTCGGCGCTAATAGGCATACCCCACCAGCAGCCCCCCCAGGCCCAGATTGACGGCCTCGTGGTGCGACATAACGCCCTGGTTCGTGGTGACTATCAGGATGCCCCGGTCGTACGACGGCAGGTACTGCTGCTCCCACTTGGCGTACTCGCCCTTCTTCACCTTGAACCGCGGGGATATGGCGCCGCACTTTGTGATGCGGGACAGGAGCTTTATGAGGAACTTGCCCCCCCGGTTGTCATTAACGTACTCCCACTCTCCCACGTACTTGTACCTCTGCAGCGTCTTGAGCACCTCGCGGGCGTGTTTGGACGCGGGCAGTACCGTGCACTCCCTCTTCCGGCGCACCTCGTTGTTGTATATGGTTATGAACAGGTTCGCTATGATGTTGGTCGCCGGCATCATGCATCACCTGTGCTTGTAGAACCCCAGCGACTCGGCCACTTCCCGGAAGCATCTCCGGCATATCATCAAATCGTACTTTTGTATCACGGCGGTGTAGTCACCGCACCTCTTGCACCAACGCGACCCGCGCCCGAACTTGTGCTTCTTTCGGCCAGTGAACTCGTAGGAGCGGTCCTTCATACTATCTCCACTCCAAAGTTCTTTACAAGATAATCCTTTGCATCGTCCCGGGATATTACGTGGCGCTTGCCGATGCGGGCCTTGTGCCTGCTGCGGAAACGGATGCCGAAGCCGGGCCGGGTCAGCGACACCGAGACGTCCAAGCCCAATATGCCGATCTTGGGGTCGTACTTCACGCCGGGGATGTCTATGTGCTCGCGTATCCCAAAAGAGTAGTTTCCAAAGTCGTCAAACGAGCGGCCCTTGACCTCGTTGCCCCGAGCGTCCAGCAGCCGCTTGAGGATCTCGGTGGCCTGCGCGTGCCGCAGGGTGACCGAGACGCCGATGGGCTCGCCCTTCCTCACGTCCCAACTCCTCTGGGCGGCGCGGGCGGCGCGCGCGGTCGGTTTCTGGCCGGATATCTGCTCCAGGGCGGCCTTGGCCACGGTTATGGCGTCGCCGGAACGACCCACGCCCATGTTCAGCACCACCTTTTCGAGCCGTATGGTCCTCATGGGGTTGGCCTCGGTCATGACTCGTCCACCTTTATCACGGGGGCATCGGTCCCCACCACGATCAGCGCCTCGGTGGGTATCTCTATGGTGCGATCGTCCAGCGAGACGGTGGCCCTCTTGGGGAGGATGAACGTGCCGTCCTCCATACCCTCTATCTTGCCCGACTTGCCGGCGTTGCCCCCCTTGATGACCAGAACGCGGGATCCGGACCGCATGGGTATAATCTCCAGTATCTCCTGTTTGGGGACGCTCAAAAGGCAGCTGTCGCCCACCCTGACATCGGCGTCCGATATCAAGGTGCGGCCGTCGTGGAATCCCAAGGCCGTGCGTCCGCCCTTTACGGTGGACTTGCTGGTCACCTTGGCTATCTTCTTGCCTATGTCCTCTTCGGGTATGGCCAGCGGCTGGAGCAGCTTGCCGCGCAGTGGCACCAGGCGGTAGGCGCCCTTGACGTTCTTCAACTCCACCACGTCCATCAGCCCTATGCCGTAGTGTATGGACTTTCGAATCACGCCGTCAACCTTTACGCTTCCGCCGTATATCGCCGACTTGGCCTCCCGCAGCGTGTAAACTATTCCCAGCATGTCCCGAAGAAAGACGGCGACGGGCACCGAGCGGTTCCGCGGGTGCGGGCCCGGCCTGGATGCTACCACGAACCTCTTGTCCTTGCGGCTTATTCCCCAGAACGTGGGGGCCATCTGGCGCTTTAGCTTTTTGCTGCCCGCTATGCTGACCATTACGCGCTCCCCTCCTTGCCTTTGGCATCCTTGCCGGCCGCATCTGCGGCGGGCTTCTCGGCTGCCACTTCCCCGACCTGCTCGTCCTTGGGCTTTTCAGCGGCGGGCTTCTCGGCTGCCACTTCCCCGACCTGCTCGTCCTTGGGCTTTTCAGCGGCGGGCTTCTCGGCTGCCACTTCCCCGACCTGCTCGTCCTTGGGCTTTTCAGCGGCGGGCTTCTCGGCTGCCACTTCCCCGACCTGCTCGTCCTTGGGCTTTTCAGCGGCGGGCTTCTCGGCTGCCACTTCCCCGACCTGCTCGTCCTTGGGCTTTTCAGCGGCGGGCTTCTCGGCTGCCACTTCCCCGACCTGCTCGTCCTTGGGCTTTTCAGCGGCGGGCTTCTCGGCTGCCACTTCCCCGACCTGCTCGTCCTTGGGCTTTTCAGCGGCGGGCTTCTCGGCTGCCACTTCCCCGACCTGCTCGTCCTTGGGCTTTTCAGCGGCGGGCTTCTCGGCTGCCACTTCCCCGACCTGCTCGTCCTTGGGCTTTTCAGCGGCGGGCTTCTCGGCTGCCACTTCCCCGACCTGCTCGTCCTTGGGCTTTTCAGCGGCGGGCTTCTCGGCTGCCACTTCCCCGACCTGCTCGTCCTTGGGCTTTTCAGCGGCGGGCTTGTGCTTGTTGGCCTCTTTTCGCCTCTTTATTTTGTCGGCGCGCCACTTGTCGTCCAGATTCAGGGAGGTAACCAGTAGGTTGGAGGGATGTATGTACACGTCGAACTTTTCCCCGGCGGGCTTTTCTTCCTTCATGCCCCCGATTACTACTCCCCGGGTCGGATCCACCTTGTCCACCTTGCCGCTGGTCGCCGCATATTCCCCCCGAACCACGTCGACCGAATCACCCGGAACGATCCGGACGCTGCGGATGTTGTGGGCATTTCGCAGGTTCTTCGACAGGTGGCAGGACATCATCTTGCTGCGCAGCGCCAAGGGCGGGTGGTGAATGGTGCGGTTTCTGATCTTGGACGGCTTCATGTCAAATCACCGTGGATGCCGCATTCGCTATACGTGGCCATTTCTCTGACGCTTCGGCGGCAACTGGTCCCTTTATACCTGTACCCTTCATCTCCCCCTCCGGGGACACTATTACGGCGGCATTGTCCTCAAAGCAGACTCGGATGCCGTTGAGGCGCCTAACCGGATACTTTTGGCGTATGATGACGGCGCCGTGCACCTGCTTGCGCAGCTCGGCGGGCCCCTTCTTCACCACCACGTTGCAGTAGTCGCCCACCGCGGCGGCGGGAAGCCGCGAGACCCGGGTCTTGGTCTTGTGGACCATCACGACCTGAAGTATCTTGGCGCCGGAGTTGTCGGCGCACACTATTTTTGCGCCCACGGGTATGGCTTTTGTGACGTATGGACGGAATTCGGTGACGCCTCTTCCCGGCTGCTTGGCCATCTAGGAGCGCACCTCCACCACCACGAAGGAGACAGACTTTGCCAGGGGGCGGCACTCCGCCGCCCGGACCGTGTCTCCCTCCTTGATCGACATACACTCTGGAGCGTGGGCGTGTATCGTGCTCTTGCTGCGGGCGTACCTCTTGAATTTGCTTATGTATACCGGCGACTCGCGCTGTATGGTTATGGTCTTCTCCGCGCGGGTGCCGGTTACGGTGCCCTCAAAGAGCTTACCGCGGACCGACAGCCCGGCGTGGAAGGGACAGTTGGCGTCGTCGCAGGCGCCTTCCGGCTCGGCAACTGGTATGCCAATCATGGCCCGGTCACCCTCTCGTAGGGACGGCCGCGCAGCTCGTCTCCTGCCACGTACGCGCCGTCAACCAGCAGCGTGGAGCCGCGCTTGGGTATCATTTTGTTGCCTTTTGCAGTCTCCAGCACCAACATGTTTCTCGTCTCCTGCAGCACGGTTCCATTTAATCCTACCAAATCTATGTTGGGCGCGCCCGTAACCGTCGCGCGGCGTTGCAGCATCATTTCTTCATCTCCGTCAGCCTGGTCATCATGCGGGCTATGTCGCGCCGTATCGGCTTTATCTTGCCGTGTTCCTTGCCCAAAGTTCCCCTGGAGAGGCCGGTATACAGCTTGGTCAGCTCACTGCGGTTCTCCTGAATGCGCGTCCGCAGCTCCTCCTCGTCCATCTCGCGGATGGCTTTCATGCTGATGCGGCTCAACTGCGCGCGCCTCCGGATTTGTCGCCTGGCTTGCCGCCTGCTTTGGCATCTGGCTTTTTGTTCTGCTTGCTATTGGACTCGGCGTTTGGCTTGCCGCCCGGCTTGCCGTAGGGCTTGCCCTGTGACTTGCCGTAGGGCTTGCCCTGTGACTTGCCGTATGGTTTTCCGTACGGTTTGCCGTACGGTTTGCCGTAGGGCTTGCCGTATGGCCTGCGCTGCCGTCGGGCCGGCTTTTCGGGGACCTCCTCTACAACGGGCTGCTGCCCCGAACCGTCTTTCATGACAAACTCCGGCATCAGCTTCTCCTTGTGCGCGATGCGTATGCGTATGCCGATTAGCCCCATGGGCGTCTTGACGTGGGCTATGTCCTCGTCCACTATCACCCGCGCGTGGTGGCCAGCCCTGGGAAGTATGCCGACCGTGTGCTTCTCGAACGAGGAGCGGTCCCCCCGCAGTTTGCCCGAGACTGTTATCTGCACGCCCATGGCGCCGCCCTCCATGACCTGGCGCAACACCCACATGGTGGCCCGCCGGAACGCCGTCCCCCTTTCTATGTGGGACGCCATCCTGTTGCACATGACGCTGGGAGATACCTCAGGCCGCGCTATCTCCTCAACCCGGATCTGGGGGCTCTTGTAGTCAAAGTTCTTCTCCAGCTGCTCTGTGAGGGCGCGTATCACCACGCCCTTGCGGCCTATGACCACGCCGGGACGCACCACGTATACGGAGACCAGGGTGCCGGTGGGCTGCTTTTGCACGTCAAAATGGCTGAATCCGGCATCTTTTATCTCGCGCCGCAGGTAGTCGCGCAGGAGCATCATGTTGTAGTTGTCGCGGATTATCTTCTTGACTGCGGACATCTCAGGTCTCCCTCCCCACCACTTCCACGTGGATGCGCGCGTCGTTGTTCGGGGTGGCCCTGCCCATGGCCCGGGGCATGAACCGCTTCTGTATGGTGCCCTTGTGGACGGTGACGTTCTGCAGCACTATTCGGTCTATGTCCATCCCCTTGAACTCGGCGTTGGACTCCAGACTGTCCAGCAACCGCAAGATCGCGTCGGCGGCCTTCACCGGGTAGCGGCCCGCCATCACGCCGGGGTCGGAACGGTGCCCCACCTGATTTTTGTACCTGCGGAAGGGGACCGCCCGCTTCTTGTTTATCACATCGTTGAGGTAGTCCTGGGCGCGCTCCAGCACCATGCCGTTTATGGCCCGGCCAATCTCGCGGGCGTGCTTGTGCGATATCGACATCTCCCGGATCGACGCGCGGACGTCGGTTATTGGGTCGTAATACTGGTATGCGTACCGGAACCGCGCCATGGCCATCACTTCAGCGGCACGTACAGGCTTGACCTGGACGCTCCCACGCCGGGTGAACCGTGCATCACCCTCTTGTTCGTAATAACGTATTCGCCTATGTATCGGCCGATCATCTCGGGTATTATGGTGACGGGGACAAACTCCTTTCCCGAGTATACCTCGACAGTTATGCCCACGTGGTACGGCATCACTATGAGGTCCCGCATGTGCGTTCGTATGGAGCCGCTGCGACGTCCAGCCTTTGTGGCCTTTATGTCCTCTATGATCTTGCGCCGGTTGTCGGATATGCCGTTGGCTATGTACCTGCTCAGGGTGCGCCGCTGCCGGGCGTTGAAGAGCTTCAGCTGCTTGTCCATCGGCAGCCTGACCAGATCCTCCAGCGGTATTCCCCGGTAGTCGAATTTCTTAACCACGCTGTCAGCACACTCCGTCCATATTATAGCATTCCCATCTTTGTTGCCAAATCCTTGGCCTTTTCATTGTCAGCAAACTTTACGAACGCCTTTTTTCCGTATACGGTGCGGGCAGTGTTTACGCTTATCGCGTCCATATCGTACAGCACCGAGACGGCCTCGCGGATCTGGGGCTTGGTGGCGTCCCGCGCGGCCACCATGCATATGACCGAGTCGTTCATCACCAGCTCGAACGTGCGCTCCGAGACGTGCGGGTGCAGTATGATGCGGTCAGCCTGCTCCACGCTCATTGGGGAGGGATCCCGGACGCGGGGCTGCTTGTAGAACCGGCGTTTCATGCTCTGGCCTCCATTATGCTCAGGTGCGTCGACTTCATGCCGGCCAGAACCGCCAGGGCGGACTCCGAATACACCGTGAGCCGGGCCGGCACAGAACCGGGCGCCAGGTCCAATACGCTGATCTCCGAGACCCTCCGGCACTCCACGCCCGGTATGGTCCCGCAAGCCCGGGCCAGCTTGGAGTCGTCTGCCACCACGAACAGCACGCTCCTGCCGGTCTTTTTGGTTCTGCCGCGCAGGGCGGACTTGCCGGTGCGGCCCCTGCGGGCGTACAGGCGCAGCACGTCACCGTACAGATCCAGTGACTTCAGCAGGGCCACGAGCCTCTTGGCGCCCGATACGGACTCTATGCCGTCCTGAATCACCACGGGAAAAGACTCCATGGCTCCGGTGCGGTGGCCCCGGGACCGCACAACATCCCCCATGGCTGTGCCAGCTATGGCAGAGCACAAGGCCAAGCGGTTCTCCTTCTTGTTGAGTCGTTTCCAGGTGACCTTGGCGACGTTGGGCGGATGCGCCTGCCGGCCGCCCCTCACCGAAGCGACTCCACCGGCCTGGCCCTGCCGGCCGCCCCCCCCGCCGCGCATTTTGGCTATACGCGATATGCCGCGGCCGGTGGGAGGATCGTCAGAACGGGCCACCACGTCCATGCCGGCGGTGGGGTGCCTTCCCTGCGGCTGGTACCTGTGTGAGTCGAGGTTGACAAACGCCTTGTGTATTACGTCGCGGCGGAACGGCGTGGAAAAGACGAGGGGCAGTTCGGCTTCGCCCGCCGCCGAGCCGCCGAGATCATACACCGGGACCTTCATACGACCACTTCCAGTATGTTGGGCTCTGTAATTCGAGCCGGTTCGTTGCGGATCTGCGCCCGCAACTTCACGAACCTCTTGTACGTGCCGGGCACCGACCCCTTGAGGATTATGTAGTCGCCCCGAACGTCGCCAAAGTGCTTGAAGCCGCCTGGGGGGCCCACTTTCTGGCCCGACTCGGCGCTGTCCATGATCATGATGCGCTTGTTGTACTCGACCCGCTGGTGGAAACCCATTTGGCCCGCGCGCGGCACCGTGTACATCACGTACTGCGGAGATATGGGTCCCAAGCTGCCCAGCTCCCGGACGGACTTGCGGGACTTGTGCTGTTTCCGTTTGGCGCCGTACCTCTTGATTACTCCCTGCCACCCCTTGCCCTTGGTGATGGCGGCCACATCTACGGCTCCGCCGGTCTTGAATGTGTCGGATATTCTGACGCTCTTGCCCATCATGCCCCTGGCGTACTCTGCGCGGTCATCTATGCTGCCGCCCTCAATGCGGGCCTCAAAGACGTAGGGCTTTTTCTGCTCCAAGCCCGCGTCCCGGGGCGTCACCGCCACTATGGCGCACACGCGCCTGATGTCGGACACGTCGCGGGATCTCTCCACGGCGGCCTCGTCGGCGCGCAGGTCGACCCATTTGGTTATCTTCTTGGGCAGATCCTCGGCGAATACGTCGAACTCGGCGTGGTGGCCGTTGTGGTCCTTGGAGTATCCCCGCCATCCGACTACGGTGACCGGTGGGGTGACCAGCAGCGTGCCCAGGCTGACCAGCTGCTTGCCAGCGTTGGGCGTCTTGCTGCGGTCGTCTATGCTTACTACCTGCAGGCAGCCGGCCTTGAACCCGCAGTGCACTATCATGCGGGGCACGCCGGTTGTATCGGTGGGATGGCCGCGTAGGCGCGCTGTCATTCTCTTGGCCCTGCCCCGCGGCAGGTACGCCAGGCTTCCGCGCCTGGGCTGGCTGTGCTTGCGATGGCCCATTGTACATCGGAGGTACGACTGACTCCATATATACCGTATGAAAACGGCGCAGATTTTCGTGGCGTATCGCCGCCCGCGGGCCGCTTGCCGACCCGGCGGGACGTCCATGCGCGCCCATTTGATCCGCAACGGGGCGGGAGGCGGCCGATGCGCGCGCGGCCAGTCGTCTCAAAGTCGGCGGCGATAATTGGGATCCGGCAATCCATCTCGCGCGCGATGCCCGCGTCGTGCGCGGCACGCCCCCTACGGGGGCAGGTTCTGCAGCGTGTTCCATATCGAGATGCCGCCTATTACGACTCCGGCCGCCCCCACCGCCACGCACAACAGGAGAAACGCTCGGGACCTCACGACGACGCCGACCTCATGTTCAGCACGGCAAGGGCGCCCAGCATGGCCTCCTCCAGGCGGACGGTGCGGGTGCGCTGGTTTGGAAAGAAGTTGAGCCGGATCATGTCGCCGGCGCTCAACCGCCCCCCGGCTATCTCGTGGACGTCCCTGTCGGGGGATCCAAAGACAATCAGGGTGTCGGAATCCTTGGCCACGTATCTGGATATGCGCCGCGGGGTGGCCGGCCTGCCGGTTCTGGTCGCGATTATGACGCCTCCCCTCCACCCCCGGATCGTGTGCCGTATTCCGCCCCTCTCCCGCACCGCGTACCCCCAGTAGCGGGAGGTGCTGTCCGGGGGAACCTGGGCCGCCCGGAGGTTTGGGTGGCCCGCCTCGAACCTCACGGTGATCCGGCCGTCGCGGCCCTTGCCGGGCACCTTCAGGAGCTTTCCTATCCCGACGTCCACGTACCGGATTCCCCGCATGGTGACGGCCATCCCCTCCCGCACGTCTCCCTCCCGGATGGTTTTTGGATCCGGAGAGACGTCGTGGCTGGGTATGCCCAGGGGCTGCAGGGCGCCGGCAAACTTCAGGTTGGCCGATTTGGGAAAGAGGGCCTTTCGCAGGAACTGCGGCGTCTCCATGTACCGCAGCGTGGTCGTCAACAGGGAGCGATCGGCGGCGTTGTTGCCGTCGCGGTACACCACCACCTGCTCAACGCCGAATATGGCGGCGCACCGGGCGATCTGGGACGCCTTGCGTGACTTGTCCAGCTTGGTGGAGCGGTCGGAGAGCGCCGAGTCGGGTATCGCCACCGACAGGCGAACCATTATTCCGACCGGGTTTGGTCTGGCCCCGAATCGGGCAACGACTCTTGGGGCGCCGCATACGAGGCCACGTCGGCGCTGCTCACTTCTCGGTACCCGGATCCGGTTATGTGTGCCATCCGGACGTGCGCCGTGTCGGTCTTATCCTCGCTGACTTCTCGGATGGCGGCGACGGCCAGCCTGGAGGCTGCCTCCATGGACGCGTCGGGGGTGTACTCCTTCTCCAGAAACGGCGTGGCGCGATCCGAGTGCCGCCCTATCGCTATCGCGTTGTACTCCAGGTACGTGCCGCTGGGGTCTGTGACGAAAATGTGCGGGCCGTCGTCGTTCACGCCGCCCAGTATCAGGGCAACCCCGAACGGCCTCACGCCCGCATATTGGGTAAACTGTTGGGACTGGTCGGCCAGGTGTTTTGCCACCGCCTCCACGCTTACGGCCTCGTCGTATATGAGCCGGTTGCTCTGCGCAAAGAACCTGGCGTTCTCCGCCTGGCTCCGGGCGTCGGGTATGTACCCCGCCGCGGCCAGCCCCACGTGGTCGTCTATCTTGAAGATCTTTTGAGCCGCGTCCACCACCTGCAACTTTCGCGTCCTCTCCTCAACGGCCAAGACCACTCCGTCGGCGGCCTTTATCCCCACGGTTATGGCGCCCCGCTTGACGGTCTCTATGGCGTACTCGACCTGGTACAGACGCCCGTCCGGCGAAAAGACCGTTATCGCCCTGTCGTACCCCTGTTGCGCTGGTAGCATATGCTGCTCGGGCAGTCGAGATTAATTTAAGTCATGCCCATGGGAAGCGGTGCCGTGCGATCATCGTTTAGTATCCCGTTTGCGGGACACCCCAACGTCAGGTCCACGCACCCGACCACCATAGAGATAACTGCCGAGACGTCGCTCACCCCCCGCGGCGACTGCATAGTCGGCGTGGGCGCCGAGGGCGGATGCGCCTCCCTGCCGGATCCCGTCAAGGCCATGCTGCAACGGGAGGACAGCGCGGTCCGCATCACCATACGGGTGGGACCGAACCGGTTCGTCGTGCGCGGCAGGGGGGATCCGGGCCTGTCGCTGGAGCACCGCACCGACGTGGTGATCCGCAAGAGCGGATTTTTGTGCCCCCGGACGCTGGCGGTGGGCTGCGACGCGGCATCCGTCGACATCCCCCGGGAGATGGTGGCCGACCTGCGGCGCGGCGTGAGCGGTAAGCTCACCATAGACGTTGACGCGCCATAAGCAGCGTTTTGGGCCGGATGCAGGCATGACCGCCCCGTTCCGGGCAGCAAAAAGGCGCCTTAAGAGAACACGTCCAGGATGTCGGTGGCGGCGTACTGTTTGCCGCGCTTTCTGGCGTCGATCCTCTCCAGAATTCCGGCGCTCTCCAAATGCCCCACGGCGCTCTTTGCGGTGGCGTAGGTAACGTTGAGGTGGTCGGCGGCTGCAGTTATGGTGATGACCGGACTGGAGAACAGTTTGTCAACCAGAATAACCGCGCTTCTGGGTGACCGAGATTCTATAAGGTTCTTCTCGTATTCGGACTTGAGTTTCAGCATCCTGTCGGTGGCATTGATCGCGTCCTTGCTGCACTTTATGACCCCTTTCATGAAGAACTCCAACCATTCTGCCCATTTGCTATATTGGCGTACGGCTTGGAGATGGTCATAGTACTCTGACTTATTCTCCTCAATGTACGAACTCAAAAAGAGGAGCGGTTTGCTGAGCGTGCGTCGCTCCGCCAGTATGAGCGGCACCAGCAGCCTGCCTATCCTGCCGTTTCCATCTCTGAAGGGATGGATTGACTCGAATTGGTAGTGGGCCACGGCGCAGAGCACCAGCACGGGCATGTTTGGCGGCGGGTTTGACACAAATTGGATCAGGTTCGCAAGCATATCATCCAAGAGGTGTTCTGCAGGAGGAACATACACCGCATTCTGAATGGACTGACGAACCCAATCAGAAATTATCATATTCTGTTCCGTCCTGACCGTTCCCGGTTTCTTGTTGTATCCCGGCGCGCGATCAAGCAGTATCTTGTGGGCGCGTCCTATCATGTCCATGCTGATGGCCTCCCCACCGCCTATCCGCGCAAGGCAATCTTGCAGCGCTCTGGAATAGTTGTGAACTTCCCTGACCCTGCTCTTTCTCGCATGCTCATTTGACGTGTGCTCCAAATCAAACCTGAATACGTCCATTACCGATGCCATGGTGCCCTCGATCCGGGAACTGTATACGGCTTCTTTTGCCAGATACGGGCGAATCAACAGGTTGGGGTTGGGTATAATTCTGCCCATCCCTTCCAGGACGCCGAGCTGGCCCCGCGCCTCGTCCATCAGATCCACTATTGTGTGATATGGTATGTCCGGCGGCAGCAGGTTGGGGACAAACGTCAAGTCTCCGTTGCGGTTCTTTTCGAACCGGCCAGCCGGATCAGGAAAGTCCGACTCTTGCAATCATCTCCCTCTCCGTATGTATGATTGCTGCCTCCTGCCCTCCAGCCCGCCCGGATACAAACGGGCCCGTGCCAGCATATTGCGGGCTTTCGTTGTTATAACATGGGGCGGTTTACTACAATTGGAGGCCCGCTTGTTGTACCACGCTGCAATAACGGTCATTGTTATTGTAGTAAATGGGGCTTAGCTATAATAATCAATACTTGCCGGTTCATCAGATTGCTGCCTCCTGCCCTCCAGCCCGCCCGGATACAAACGGGCCCGTGCCAGCATATTGCGGGCTTTCGTTGTTATAACATGGGGCGGTTTACTACAATTGGCGGCCGCTTGTTGTACTACACTACAATAACGGCCCCCGCTATTGCAGTATGTGGCGGTTTACTACAATTGGCGGCCCGCTTGTTGTACTACACTACAATAACGGCCCCCGCTATTGCAGTATGTGGCGGTTTACTACAATTGGCGGCCCGCTTGTTGTACTACACTACAATAACGGCCCCCGCTATTGCAGTATGTGGCGGTTTACTACAATTGGCGGCCCGCTTGTTGTACTACACTACAATAACGGCCCCCGCTATTGCAGTATGTGGCGGTTTACTACAATTGGCGGCCCGCTTGTTGTACTACACTACAATAACGGCCCCCGCTATTGCAGTATGTGGCGGTTTACTACAATTGGCGGCCCGCTTGTTGTACTACACTACAATAACGGCCCCCGCTATTGCAGTATGTGGCGGTTTACTACAATTGGCGGCCCGCTTGTTGTACTACACTACAATAACGGCCCCCGCTATTGCAGTATGTGGCGGTTTACTACAATTGGCGGCCCGCTTGTTGTACTGCGCTACAATAACGGCCCCCGCTATTGCAGCAAACGTGGGTTTGGTATAATAACCGACGCGCGTCGTACGTGGGTACGGATCGGATCTAAAACGGGGCCCGCCCGGGACGGCGCGGTCCGGCGGGAGCTTGGATTTTATACCACCAAGCGGGTCATTTCAACGATGGTTCACAGGACCAACATGCTGGTGGTCATGCCGCTTGCCGTCTTTGCTGCCATAATATTCGGCTTTGCCATATACAACACGCTCTGCAAGAACGCCAGCGTGGCTATACTCAACTGCTGATCCGCCGGTTTCATATACGACGCATGCGCACACGAACGGTGGCCAAGCGAATCACGCTGAACGTCCCCGACGGCGCAAGCCCCGAGGACGTGGAGAAGCTGCGGGAGTACGTGGAGAGGATGCCACTGGACGTGGCGCTCTCGGGACTGGCCTTTGCGCAGGCCCGGTGGCGCCTGCAAGACTCGGGCGCCCTGCGGGTGGGCCGCAAGAGCATAGTGAAGGGCGAGGTGCAGGCGGTCACCCAGGAGCAGGCGCGCTGGCGCCTGGACCACTGGGATCTCATGATCGCCGACTACCGGCGGCGCGGCTACAGCTACCCCACCATATCCCGCATCAAGGGACGCCTGCGCGAGCTGGCCGGAGACTGACTCATCCCAGCGCGGCGCCCAGCGGCGACCTGGCGTACTGTTCCGGGGCGCTCTGCTTGCGCTCCTTCAGGGATTGCGGCACGTCGGGTATGACCGTCCGCGCCTCTGTCTCGATCATCGAGTTTACCTCGTCCATTATGGACTCTGCCTCGTCGCCGCTGGCGTTCTGGGGCGCGATGGCGTCGTCGGAGCTCATGCGGGAGTTGGACATCAAATCCCCCATTATGCCGGAGAGGTCCTGCATGGAGTTGGCCGCCTCGGGCATGATCCCGGATATGGACGGGCCCAGATCCCGTATCACCGACATGCACGGGCTCAGCGTCACCACTATGTCTCCCAGCTCCGACACCGTGTTGAGCCTCAGCTGTATCTGCTCCATGGATAGCCGGGCGCCGCTGACCATCCCCTTCATCTTGCGCACCTGCACCAGCTCGTTGGCGTACATCTGGGCGTATGCGTTGTTGTGGATGCGCTGGGCGGCCACGATCCTGCGGAACAGCTGATCCTCCTTGGCCTTGAGCTTCTCGTCTATAGCCCGCAGCTGCGATATGGGGATGTTCAGCCGCTTCTGCGCCTCGGCCACCTTTCTGGAGAGCGGCATGTCCGGCTTTACCCGACCCAACATTTTTGATATGCCGTCGCCCTTCTTTTTGCCGGCCCACGAATCCCCTATCATATATGATGCGGGTGAACTGCAGGCGTTAAAAACCGGCGGTGTAACCGCGCCACGCGTAACCGCGGTTACGCGGCGCGCGGTTACTAGCGCCGGCCGCGCTATCCGAAGGTGTACGTGAATACCTCAAGGCCCGGGCCCGACACGTACAGCTCCAGCAGGTGCCGGCCTGCCTCGTCGGACGCGACCACGTTGTACAGGTCCGGCTCTGATACGTCTATGGTGTGGCCCGCCACGCCGGATCCGGCGTGCCGGGGCGCGATCGGCTCGCCGTCCAGGTACACCCCTATGGTCCCGGGGCCGGACGCCACTATGTTGACCTCCTTTGCCACGTACTCTAGGCGTATGACCCCCTCCCCGTACTCCAGGCGCATGCTTTCCGGGCCGTTCCGCCAGGCGCCCTCCATGTAGAACAAGTGCGTCCGCAGCGAGTCGGGCGGCGCGTACTCCACCACGTTGTTGGGCCGGAAGCCCTCGGGGTTTCCTATCTGCTGCCTCCCAAAGGCCAGGTGGTATCCCAGGTACAGTTCGGGCGTGCGCGGGCCGGTGTGCTCGAACGGCTCTATGTCCACCAGGCCCTCGCCGTTGGGCATGCTCTCGTTTAGGGCGTCGGCCCGCTCGGCGAGAAGCCGCCGTATCGCCTCCTCGGTCTCCTGGTAGGCCCCCTCGCCGATGTGGTCGTACCGTATGTACCCTTCGTGGTCCGCTATGTACTTGCGCGGCCAGTAGCGGTTCTCAAATGCGTTCCATGTCTCCCAGTCGTTGTCCATCACCACGGGGTATGATATGCCGTACTTTTTGACCGCGGCGCGGACGTTGGACGGGTACTTTTCGAACTCGAACTCGGGGGTGTGGATCCCTATTATGAGCAGCCCCTGGTCGGCGTACTTTTCGTCCCACGCGGTGATGAACGGCAGCGTCCTGATGCAGTTTATGCAGGAATACGTCCAGATGTCGTACAGGACTACGCTTCCCCGTATCTTTTGATCCAGCTCCTCGGGCTCCACGTTGATGTACTCGGCTATGCCCACTATGTCCGGGGCGGCGCGGAATCCGGACTTGTCCATCGCCGCATCCGGGCCCGCGGGCGCCGACTCCACCCACGAAAGGTACGCGTTCATGGCCGCCACGGCCACGGCTATCCCGATGCCCAGCGCCAGGGCAGTCTTCAGCTCGGGCCTCACAGCATCACCCCATGCCCACCAGCTGGTTGAGGAGCGGAAAGTTGGCCAGGTACGCGAGCTGGTTGGTGTACACCAGCACCCCCAGCAGTATTATCAGGGCGCCCAGTATCACGGAATAGTGCTTCATGTGCCGGGCCATCGCCCGTATTGCGCCCTGCGCCCGGGATATGAAGACGGCCATCAGTATGAAGGGGATGCCCAGGCTCAGCGAGTACACCAAGAGCAGGTTGAACGACGCGGCCGGGGTGGCGGCGGCCAGCGTGAGGATGCTGCCCAGTATGGGGCCGACGCACGGGGTCCACCCGGCGGCGAACGCCAATCCAAAGACGAAAGAGAGCGGGTAGGAAGCCTTTTGGCGCCGCACCAGCATCCTTCTCTCCCTGTTCAGGGCGTCTATTCTGGAGGACAGCACCAGAAACGCCCCAAAACACACTATGATGATGCCGCCGACCTGGTTGAGGAGCCCTATGATCTCGCCGCCCACCCCCGACAGCACGCTGTTTATCGCCGCGCCGATCATCGAAAAGACCACCGAGAACCCCAAAACGAAAAAGGCCGCGTTCAGCACTATGTTGGTGCGGTTTATGGTGACGGTGCCCCCCGCGGAGCGGTTGATCTCCCCCAGCGTGGTGCCGGATATGTACGCCAGAAAGGCGGGTATCATGGGAAGTATGCAGGGCGCCAGGAACGAGCCCAGCCCCGCCAAAGCGGCCACCGCCACCGTCACGTCCGCCATGCGGTACAATCCCACCGCCGCCGTTAAAAGGTGTCTGCGCGGTGCTGCTAACCCAAAAATGATCCGCGTGCGGCGGGGCAGGAGCATGCCAAGCCCCCCGAAGACGGTTTGCGTACGCGCCTCTTTGTGGAGTGGACAAAGTTCGTCGTCAAAGGCCCCCGCAAGGCCGCGGCGCCGGAGCATGGACTTGCGCCACGTGGCATGCCCGGTTGTGCCAGCATGATTGACATGCGGGCCACACGCGCTACGGTACGTGTCCGTCCGGCTGTCCGGCAGCCGCGTGAGGCGCCTGCACGGTGCGCGGCATGCCCCGCAGTGCCAGATTGGCGCCGAACTAAACCCGCCATGCCACGGGCGGATCTGCGGGCGGCGGTCCGGGCCCGACATCCCCAATCGTTATTGCAAAGGCGCTCCGGCGCGCCCGCAAGACCGTACGCGGCTTCAAGGCGGAGCTGAACGAGAATGCCAAGCAGATCACGTGTCGCAAGAGGAGGGGCGGGGCCAAATTGCATTCAATCACGCGTATGTTCTGCGGGGCGCCGGCCGTGACCGGATCGAACCAATGCGGAGCGGCTGGACCGTATAATAGATACCCCCGAGCTGCTGAAGAGAACTGCCGACTGCGCCTCAGGGCGGTTTGCCGAGCTTTTGAAGGGTTTCGAGATCAAGGCGGCAGAGTCTGGGCCCCTGTTCCGGGGGGAGGGCGGCCTGCGCGCCGACGGCGCGGGAAACAGCTGCAAACTGTACCCCCGACTCGCGCTGCTGCTGGCGCTGTGCCGGGACTATGCGGGGACTACCGGGGACTCCCTTGAACCGTGGCTCGGCGCGAACCGGTGCACGATATCCCGGTATCTGGGCGTGGGCGCCGACATGCTGGAGGACATGGCGATGTCTTCAGAATTTTTGACCCGACGCATCACCGTTATGGGGGGTGTGAACGACCTAAAGCAGCTGATCCCGCACCGGGGGCGCATGTTTTGCAAATTGGCGCGCCATGCGGCCCAAAAATTATTGCGACCATCCTAACATGGACATCGTCCGCACCGCCCGGATTCGTCCCGGGGGGTTTGGCGGGTTAGCACAAACCGGCATTTAGCGATCAATGCATCTGACAAATAGGCTGTGCATATTCTCCAATGTGTTCCGTAGCAGCTTCCGTGTGTGATGGAGTGCTGGCATCGCGTCGTGTATGTTTGATATGAGGAACCGCCTCCGGGTGCCGCAGGCGCCGCCCCGAAGGGATTCGGCCTCCGACTTCGTGACGGCGCCGCAGCCCACACGCCCCGCCGAAGCTGCCACCTGCATATGGCGCTCCTCGTCGCATTCCGCGTTGTCCGTTACGGTCTGGCATTTGGTCTCTAACGGCAGCGCGTCCGTCCCGCTGTAGTTCCCGCATGTCTCGGGCTTGAACTCCTTCGTGAACGTGGGTTTGTCGCTGTGCGACACGCCCGGCGTTCCGGGCCGGCGGCCCCTCGGCTTTTGCCCGGCTTCTTGCTCTTCGGCCTGATGCTTGGCCACCTCTTCAGAACTCTCTGCGCTCCTTGGAGAACGATTTGGCTTCCCGGATGGAGTGGTTGTAGATCTCGCGGACACGATCTTTGCCTTAGACTGTTTTACATCGAGTTCGAGATCGGCTTTTTCGACATTGAACGCCGCAATCGCGGGGCACTCTACGCCGGTAACAGACGGAACGCGCAGACGCGCACCGAACACACCTGCTTGGCCCCGCTTGCTTCATGAACCGCATCACCAAGTGCTCCGCGTAACTTGGAGATCTGAAGGATGTGGGGGGGGGGGGGGTCCATGACGGGACATCATGGATGTGGGATCTCAAACGTTTCTACAGATCGGCTTTATGGATTCCCGGCCATCAATTTGGATAAGGATGACGCTAGCACGTACCGAGTTTAACGCTCCTGTCGTGCGACGCCCTGGCCTCGGCATGCCGGCCCGACCTCATTAGCTCATCGCCGCCCTTGACGTGCGCCATAACGCCGGGCGCTCCGTTTGTTTTTTCCGAAAGAACCAGGCGGACCACCTTCCGGCCGTTGGAATTTCCATCCGGCTACATCGAATCGTCTTTGCCGCTGTTTGTTCCGGTACCGTCTCTAAGCCTAATGCCCCTGTTGTGCGACGCCCTGGCCTCGGCATGCCGGCCCAATTTCTCTAGCGCAAAGCCCATCTTAATGTGCGCCGTAGCGTTGGCCGGATCAATCTCAACGGCCCTGCTGTACGACTGCAGCGCTTCGGCATGCCGGCCCGACCTCATTAGCTCATCGCCGCCCTTGACGTGCGCCATAACGCCGGGCGCTCCGTTTGTTTTTTCCGAAAGAACCAGGCGGACCACCTTCCGGCCGTTGGAATTTCCATCCGGCCGCTCTATCGAATCGTCTTTGCCGCTGTTTGTTCCGGTACCGTCTCTAAGCCTAATGCCCCTGTTGTGCGACGCCCTGGCCTCGGTATGCCGGCCCAATTTCTCTAGCGCAAAGCCCATCTTAATGTGCGCCGTAGCGTTGGCCGGATCAATCTCAACGGCCCTGCTGTACGACTGCAGCGCTTCGGCATGCCGGCCCGACCTCATTAGCTCATCGCCGCCCTTGACGTGCGCCATAACGCCGGGCGCTCCGTTTGTTTTTTCCGAAAGAACCAGGCGGACCACATTCCGGCCGTTGGAATTTCCATCCGGCCGCTCTATCGAATCGTCTTTGCCGCTGTTTGTTCCGGTACCGTCTCTAAGCCTAATGCCCCTGTTGTGCGACGCCCTGGCCTCGGCATGCCGGCCCAATTTCTCTAGCGCAAAGCCCATCTTAATGTGCGCCGTAGCGTTGGCCGGATCAATCTCAACGGCCCTGCTGTACGACTGCAGCGCTTCGGCATGCCGGCCCGACCTCATTAGCTCATCACCGTTCTCGGCGTGCTCTTCGGCATCACCCGACTTGTGTTCAACGGTGCTGTCGTATGGCCGTGCGGCTTCGGCGTGCCGGCCCAATCTACTTAGCGCGTGGCCTCTCTTGGTATGCGCCGCAGTGTAGTTTGGCTTGAGTGAAATGGCCCTGTCGTACGCCTGCACGGCTTCGGCATGGCGGCCTGATCTCATTAACGCATCGCCCATGTTGGCGTGAGCCATGGCATCGCGTGGATAAAGTTCAATGACCTTGTCGTACGCCTGCACGGCTTCGGCATGCTGGCCCAGCAGTGTTAGTATGTAGCCCTTGTTGTTGTGTGCCGCAGCGTGGTTTGGCTTGAGTGAAATGGCCATGTCGTACGACTTTATGGCATCGGCATAACGGCCCGCTTTCTTTAACTCATTGCCTTTTTTAACATGCCATGCAGCATCGCCTGATCTCTTAAATGACGATTTGACCATATTCGACTATAATGATTTGGCGCTATAAAAAGGTACAATGTGGAGCAGAAAGTGACGATGTGATTTTTGACTCTGGAATTTCAGGGGCGCAAAGTACCTCGGGCACGACCTAGGCACTCCCGATGTACCCCCGGAGCGCCTCCACGCAGACGTCGACGTGATCCGCCTGTGGAATGAACCGGTACATATAGATCCGGGGACATCCCCCGGACCCCCATGGCAGCAGCCGCGGCGACAAAACCAGAAGATGTGCACGGAAGCGGCGGCTCACGCCGTCTGCGTCTGGCCGTGTTGGGCCTGTTTGGGGCCGCGGCGCGGCTGTTTCGGCCCTGGCTGTACGACGCACGTCGAAATCAGCCGGAAGCGCGGCAAGGTGACGGTTCCAATGAAGGTCCGGTTCCTTGTCAGTGCGGATGTTCGCATGGCAAGGCGCCCCCCATTTTGCAGGGAGAGGCGCGCCAAGCCGAACGCTGTGCGCAAACCGGCAGACGTGCGGAAGATGCGATGCAAAAATGCGAAGGCAGTGCCGGATCCGCGGGCGGCAAGGGCAGGGACGCCCCGCCGGGCGGCAAGGGCAAGCCGAAGGGCAAGCCGAAGGGCAAGCCGAAGGGCAA
The DNA here is from genome assembly GCA_963665475.2 of Nitrosopumilaceae archaeon. Classification (GTDB taxonomy): domain Archaea; phylum Thermoproteota; class Nitrososphaeria; order Nitrososphaerales; family Nitrosopumilaceae; genus VYCS01. The sequence continues at coordinate 615,470 of CAXXXK010000002.1, forward strand.
GGGTAGGAAGGGCAAGCCCAAGCACGGGACCAACGGCAAGATCCTCCCCTTGGAATTCGTGGCAGCGATGGTCGGCGGCGCGTGCACCCCCCTGGAGTTCATGGCCGTAATGGCCGGCGACACGGGCACCAAGCTGGCCATGTCGTTGCTGGAAGCACTGAAGCTGCCCGTCTCCGACAAGCCGAACGCCAAGTACGATACACACGACATGTACCGCATACTGCTGGCCGTGTTCTCCCACGAAAACAACCAATCCAGCATGGACGGGGTGTACCGGGCGGACCGGGGGCCGGGGGGTCCCAAAAAGCTGATCAGCCGCACCCGGGCGATGGAGATCATACGCGGCGTGCGGCACGACTACATGCTGAAGCGGTGCGGGAACGTGGTGGCCCGCTCGATGGCGCGCGCCCGGCGGCACGGAATGCTGCGGCGGCCCATAGACGTGGCAATAGACATGCACGACATCCCCCTGTACGCGAAGGGCCTCATGAAGTACGCCGTATACTCAAAGTACAAGAGGGGCACCAAAAAATTCGTCCGCCTGGCCACCATACACTGCGTGGTGGCCGGGCAACGCCTGACCCTGGGGGTGGCGGTGGTCCGCCGGGGGGACGAGACCGCCGACGTGGTGGAGCGGCTGCTGCGGGGGTGCCGCAGGCGCGGCATACGCGTGCGCTCCCTAGCGATGGACCGCGGGTTCCATTCCGTCGCCGTCATGCGCAGGGTCAAAAAGATGGGCATACCCATAGTCATGCCCGCCGTCAAGCTTCCCCGGATCAAAGAGTGCATCCACGAGTACGACGCGGGGGAGCGCGGGGCCATATCGGAACACACGATGACGTCCGCGTCGGGCCGGACCGCCTCGTACAAGCTCGTAATCGTGAGGCGCCAAAATCGTACGAAGGGGGCCACCGCCGAGGCCAAAAAGCTGGCAAAACTGCACGAGAAGGAGGTCCGCGTCATCGACAAATACCACGTGTTCGCCACCACCATGCCGGACTCCTGGATAGACGACGACCCCGACAAGGTGGCCGAGTTCTACCGCATACGGTGGGGGATAGAAAACTCGTACAAGTCGTACGAGCAGATGCGGCCCAGAACGACCAGCCGCAGCCACTCCGTCCGGCTCCTGCTGACCATAATGCCGTTCGTATTCTACAATATATGGACGCTGGCCCGCTTCATGGAGGCCCGCCGCGCCGGCGTCCACAACGAGGCGGCAGACCGCAGGCCGCCGTGCACGCTGAGCCTCTTCATGACGATGATGGCGCGCGCGGCGGACGGGCAGTTGGCCGCACATGGCGGGCGTCCGCCTGACTAGGCGCGCCGCTATACATCAAGCCGATTCGCGCCACATTCGCCACACGGCGGAGCATGATCCGTCTGCCGCGCGCGTATGCCACCACGGCCCCGCGCGGCGCGCGCCGGCCGTCGCGGCGCGGGGCGTCCCCGTATAAGCCCGCGCCGGATCCGGATGCCAGGTCGTGTCCGAGCAGATCTGCCCTTCGTGGAGGTCAAGGGTGGATGTTTACTCTGTCACTTTCTGTGGAGGGTTCTTGCGCATTAACGCGTGATGCCCATACGCCACCACGACCCCACCCGCGGCCCGACCGCCCGATCGCCCGGTCTTGCGGCTGGCTCTCGCGGGGGACCAACACCGTAGGCTGGCCGGCGCCTCCTTTGCGGAGTAAGTTGGACGCGACCGCCCCCGTTCGTCATTCGCGTACGGCGTTATATCGCCACGCGGTTTGCCTTTTTGTTGTCGACCCATCGGGGCTGCGGCAGCGCCATTTCGGACATTGCCGCGTTCTGCATCAACGTCATAATCTTGTCCAGGCCCGATATCAGCATCCCCGCCTTCTCGGCCGGGGGTATGCCGCCCAGGGCCGAGTGCGGCCAGGGGTAGTTGTGGTACAGCAACACGCCATCCAGCACGGTGCAGGTCAGGTGTCCCCTCCTGCCGCAGCTCAGCCAGCGCACGGTGGAGTGGAACCGCTCGTGCCGGTTGTTGGTGCGCCGCCGGTTGCGTATGTGGGCGTCTCGGATGTGTATGGTGAACATGTTGCGTCCGAACCACTCGTCGTACCCGCGACGTATGGCGTTCAGCGAGTCGCTGCGGACGGCCAGGGGGTCGCGGCCGGTCATCTCCTTGGCGTCCTCAAACAGGGCGGCCGTGTTTTGGCCGTCCTTGGTTTTCGGCACGCGTTTCGTGAGGCAGAACCGAGTGGGGTGGTCCAGCACCGTGGCGACGCATCGCCCCCCGCCCGCGCCTTCTCGATCATCTCGCTGGTGCTCCAGACTAGGCCTATCGACTTCATGCCCACACACTTCAGGAATTTCACCACCCGCTCGACGGTGGCTTTGACCCGCCCGGACACGGTGGAGGTGCACGGCCCCTTGCCGCCGTTCCGGACCTCGTCGGCCGCATCGCTGGCGCTGCCCATCTTGAAGTACTGGCGTACGGCCTCGGCTATCACGGCATTGGGGTACCGCCTCCTCTCGAAGCCGGGGTTGAACGTGAACCAATGCCGATCCTCCCCCTTGCAGAAGTAGAGCTGCTCCCTACCCTTCTTGTTGTACCTGTGCTCGTTCTTGCTGTAGTTGGCCCCGCAGCGTAGGCACGCCAGCGGATCCCCGTCGGCAGGTATTAGATTTATGATCATCTCCGGATCCTCCGACGCCAAGTCGCCCGCCATGGCCAGCAGCAGGGACCGCACTTGCTTCCGCACCTCTGCGGTCACCTCCCGCGAGTCCAGCCGGTCGAACGTGTCGCGCATGGCCACGATTACATCGCCGGGCGGCATTTCCAGCATCCCCGGAATGTCCATCTGGGGAAAGTTCGCGGTGAGGCGCGCCGCGGCCTCTTCTTTTGCAGTCTCCTCGGTTGAATCCCCAGACTCCGGTGGCTTGCCCCCCTTGGGTGGCTTGCCTTTGCCGATTCCCGTCACCGGTTTGGGCGTATGGGGCCCACCGGTTTGGGCGTGTTCGGTCTGCTTGACTCCTGGATCCGGCATGGGGCCCATATCAGGAACGTCCGCGCCCGCCTTGTCGCGCGCCAAGTCGGAGTTTCGCTGCATGGCGGCCACTATGTGCTTGCATACGGTCTTCAGGTACTGGTGATCCGGACACTCGCACGACGGGCCCGCGGCGGTAAACCGGGCCTCGTACGTGGTCGACTCGTCAGACTGGGACCGGAGGTCGTATACCGGTTGTGCGCCCGCTTCTTAACGTGCCCCTTTTTGTCCGCAATCTTCTGGCCGCGCTCCACCCTGCCGCGCGTCCCCGACGGCCCGGATCCACACGGCGCGCACCAGGGAGCCCGTCATGCACATGGCGCCGCTCCAGAACCGACGCGCGCTCATATGACGGCCCCCGCCGCGGCATTACCGTCAGCGAATGCGCCGCAATTTGGGGAACCCGCACGGAACGAGGCGTCCCGTTCCAGGTGGCGATAACGAAAAGATCGTATTCGGCCTTAAATAGCTCCTCTGTTATCCTACCGCGGTGCGTTTGCCTCCTCATTTCTAGCAGTCTGGGGGGCATTACGCCATCAATATTTAAGCATAAGATCGGGATCGTGCTGGCTCATTAGCCGATCGTTCTATGGATGGTGACATCGTCCGGCTTACCCGTGTCGCCCCGGACGGGCCATCACGCGTTAATGCACAAGAACCCTACTGCTGTGTAGTCCTAAAAGTAGTTCCGCCCCCCGTTTTTGGGGACCGTACAGTACGAATAGGAGGGCGCCGGCTTGGGTAACGACTTGCGCATAAGCCGCACAGGAAACGTAGGGGGGCGGGTCAGGCGGCGCCCAAAACGCCGCTATATAGGCAAACGGAAGGTTCGCGTAATGGCAAAGCTGGACGAGTCCAAAGTGCGGTACATCCTAAGTCAGCGCAGGAAGGGCGTGCCGACCGGCGAAATAGCCGAGACGATGGGCGTGTCCGCGCGCTGGGTACGGCGCTTATACGCCAGGTACAGGAACGTCGACCTGAAGGACGTCACGTACCCCATGCGCATGGGCAGGCCCAAAAGCGGCCTGCCCGGGCGCCGGGAGCATTCGGCGGTCCTTGCCGGCCGCCAGACGGCGCACCTAGGAGCGACCGGGCTGGAGGGGGAGATAGAGGAGGCCACCGGCTTGCGCATACCCCATAATACCATCCATGAAATACTGAAGGACGAGGAGATGGCACGCAACGAACCCAAGAAGAGCGGGCGGCGCAAGTGGGTGCGCTACGAGCGCACGCACTCCAACTCGATGTGGCACACCGACTACAAGCAGCTCGACGACGGAATGTGGTTCCTGTGCTACGAGGACGACGCCTCGCGCTTCGTGACCGGGTACGGCGTCTTTGAGCACGCGACCACCGAGAACGCCCTCGCAGTGCTGGACAAGGCGATCAAAGACCACGGCAAGCCCGCGTCCATCATGACGGATCACGGCTCGCAGTTCTACGCCAACGAGGGCGAGGTCAAAAGAAAAGGAGAGTCCGAATTTGAAAAGAGGCTGGTGGAGCTGGAGATACGCCAGATCCTGGCGCGCGTCCGCCATCCCCAGACCAACGGCAAGCTGGAGAGGCTGCACGGGGAGATACAGCGCAAGCTTCCCGAGTTTGAGGCGATACTCATGCGGAAAAGCGATCCCATGGACCTGTTCATGAAGTGGTACAACTACGATCGTCCACACATGTCGCTCAGGTATAGCCAGCGGGAGACCCCGTGGCAGGCGTTCCAGAGAAAGATGCCTCCCGCCGGAGAGATCGTCGTGGACGAGCAGACCAAGGAGGAGTACGAGGTGAAATGACGGGCAAGAACAACCCGCACCTCATCAATCGCGTGGCGGAGTGGAAACGCACCTCCATACAGTTGCGGCGGAGTGGAAACCTCCAAGCTGCATGCGGCAAAAATGGGACAGTCCAAACGGTAATAGGAGGGGATGCCGTGAACTTTACGGTCATGCTGACAGGCGGAACTACTTTTGGGATAGCACACAAGAACCCTACTGCCGAACTTTTTATATAATGCCCCGTCGGCTTTTTTTGCAATGGCATTTTGCCCGCAGTGTGGTACACAAATAACCGAGTTTCCGTGCCAGGCGTGCGGCGCCAACATACCCGGACGAGAGCTGCCCGACACCGAAAGCCAGCCTTCTCCAGACGCGTCGGCGCAGCATGCGCAGGACGCGCAGCAGCACGCCCCGATGGTCAGACTGGTGCTTGATCCCGACGTGGCGCCGAGCGTTGAGGAAAGGGGCGCCGCAGAGCCGGACGATGAGGCAACCGGGGCAACCGGGACAACGGTGTACCGCAGGACGCAATTTAGGGGAGGGATGCTAGTGCTGACCAACGAGGACTTGACGTTGTACAACCATGCCGGGACGGAGACGATAAAGTCTATGCCCATATACAAGATACACTCGTGCCAGAATAAAAACGACAGATTGATCGTAACCGGGTTGCTTAACGTTGAGGACAACTATGCTGCATACATGCGCAAGCTGGACAAGGGCATAAACAAGATTAATACGAAGTGGGCATATAGCGGCCATAAAAGTGGCATGAGGGCGCGCCTGCAGGAGAGGAAGATGAATAACATGATCAAAGAGCGCGACAAGCTGAAAACGGACCCCGAATTCAGGCACAAAATCAAACGCAAACAAGCCGACAAATACAAAGACGAGTTTACTCTACCAGAAAATCTAACTTATTCGGAGAAGGAATATAAAATATGGGCGCACGCGATAAACAGGCTAGTCGTAGGAGTTAAAAAATTAAGGATTACCACTACTCCGCCCAACGCCCTCGTCCTTGTGGACGGCACGCCATGCGGTATATCGCCATGCATAATAGACAAACCCCTTACCGACCGGTCAGCGGTACAGGGCGAGTACACGGTGGAGGCGCTTTTGGAAGGACACAAGAGCAAAAAGGGCACGGTCGATGCCAAACTAAATGCCGGCCCCGGAGTCCTGGACCTGATGCTGGAACGCGCCGATGAGCGCAATGGACCAATTGACGAGAGGGTGCAGTCAGAACGCGGAAAATTTCAAGAGGAGTCCTTGGGCTACGACCCCGAGTGGGCGGAGCTTGAGGCCATTGGAATTTCGTACAAGATGGTTCTGATGTCGGACAGCGTCGTGATGGCGAACCCTGAATCGGGGCACGACTTCATGAGCCTGTCGTACGGGCAAATAAAACACGCGTCACTAAAAACCCACGGCGTGTTTCACAAGGTAACTCTGGGACTGCTCCTGGAATACGACACCGAAGACTTTCCCAACATGAAGGAGATATTTGTTTTGAACCCCGACGCATACGACAACCAATCAGAGATTAAACATCGCTACGATGCTTTGGACAGGTATATGCAGAAAAAAATCAAAGAGTGGAGTCAGGGCTACCCGAACTAACTGCCGGGCGCATGCAAAACGCGCTTAAATGCAGCGCGCGGAACCGGAGATAAAACGCGCAGCGGTCTGCATTCTGCGGCGTGTCGAAGTATCGCAGCCGCATCAATCCAACACCCCGCCCCGTTTGACAACCACATGCTCCGGGTCGGCGCAACCGAGCGTGCCGTGCCCGCGCCGAGCGGAGCGATCGCGGCATAACATGCGCCGCTGCGTCATAATGGATGCCTGGCCTGAGAACTTTTGCCGCACCAAACGCGTTTGCATTTTTGGCAAATCCGGACCACTCGACAACCAAGGCGTTCGCGAGCCACGTCGGGTACAAAAATGCGGTCCGTCCCGCCGACCACGGAATGGAGGCGCGGTGCCAAGAGCGCAGCCGGCCATGGGCGCCGCATGAGGCGCCGATCACCGGGACGGCGCCATGCTGTGCTGCGGGACTATCTCCCGTATGGTGCGGAATTGCGTGTCGCGTTGTACGGGCCTGCGCCCGATCTCTTGGACTATCCCTGCCAACTCTTCCACCGACGAGCCGGTCGGCTTGCCGGCCGCGCGGTATATCTCCTCGGAGAATGCCGTGCCCACCATGTCGTTGCACCCGTAGGAGAGCGCCACCTGGGCCATCTTCTTGCCGTACGCCACCCAGTACACAGACACGTTGTCCAGCGCTCCGGCCAGCATGAGCCGGGAGATGGCCAGCACCCTCAGGTCGTATATCGCCGAGCACTCCTCGGTGACGTCCCCCCGCTTCTCCAGCTCGGTGTTGTCCAGGCTGAACTTGAGTGGTATGAACGTGATGAATCCGCCTGTCTCCAGCTGCTGGTCCCGCACCTTTACCAAGTGGTCTATCACGTGCTCGGGGCGCTCAACGTGGCCGTACAGCATGGTCACGTTGCTGCGGATGCCCAGCCGATGGGCCTCCCCGATGGTGTCCAGCCACTCTTGGCCGCTGCACTTGCCCCGCACTATGCTGCCGCGTACGTCCGGATGGAAGAGCTCCGCCCCGCCTCCCGGCATGGTGTCCAGGCCGGCGTCTTGGAGCCGCCGCAGTATGCTGCGGACCGGCGTCTTGGTGAGCTTCGCCAGAAAGAATATCTCGGCGGCGGTGAACGCCTTGATGTTGAGATCCGGGTGCCTGGACTTTATGGCGCGCATCATGTCCTCGTAGTACTCCAACGGCAGCGTGGGGTGGAACCCGCCGACTATGTGCACCTCGGTGGCGCCCATCTTTGCGGCGGTGGCCACCCGCTTCTCGATCTGCTCGGGCGTCAGGGTGTACGCGTCGCTGTCGTCCCCCTTGCGGTAAAAGGCACACATCTGGCAGCTGGCGGCGCAGACGTTGGTGTAGTTCATGTAGTAGGAGGCGGCGAACGAGACGTCGTCCCCCACCCGCTGCCGCCTTACGTGGTCTGCCACCGCGCCCAAGGAGTGCAGATCCACGGACATCAGGTCCATGCCGTCCTGAAACGAGAGGGTCTCGCCGGCCAGGGCCTTCTCCAACGGCTCGCGGTGTCCGCTCGACTGCATATTGCGTATTGCGGCAACCTGCCGTTATATTCCTTGGCAGAGCCAAGGTATAATTGGGAACGCTCGGGTACATGCGGCATGGTGATGCCCCTGGTGGACGAGGACCTGCCGAAATGCTACACGTGCCACAAGACCTTCCCCAGCTTGGAGGCGCTGCGGGATCACCAAAAGTCCGAGCATGCCTCGGCCAAGATCCCTCCTCGGGAGCCGGCGCCCGGCGACGTTACGGTCTTTTGAGGGTTGTACGTGGCCCGGCCGCGCGCGGCAGAGTCTTGCCTGGGCGCGCATACCCCAAACTGCGCCACGGCGCCGCATGCCGAAACGCGAACCATAGCGCCGCACTGACGCAATCTTGGGGCTGCCGCAGTCTGCCGCACACGCAACGGGCCGCACACGCAACGGGCCGCACACGCAACGGGCCGCACACGCAACGGGGAGGCGCCAGCGGCCTGAACGTTTGGTTCGGCGCTTTCCCCGCGCGTCCGGTGCCGTGGGCCGGCGCCGCAGTCCGGGCGTAGCCGCACGTCCGCCTGCACGCGCGGCGACTGGCATGCGCCGCCCTGGCTTGGAACCGGTGCCACATTTGTTAAAAACTCGTGGCGGCGACGGGACGCATTCGTCCTCTTTGGCCGCGCGTCCGGACATCAGGCCCATGCCACGACCCGTCCGTCCCGCCTGTACATGCCCATGAATATTCCCAGCGTGATTCTGGGGGTGTCGCCCGTTATCTCTGTCACCTCGTGGTAATAGCCGGGGTTTATGATGACCAGGTCCCCCGCTCCAACGGCGGGCGCCCGGCACGAGCGGCTATGTTTCACGAGGTCCGGCGAATATCCAAAGTCGACGTTTCGAAACCGCTCGTCCTCCTTTTTCCATCGCCTGTCGTACGTGATTAATCGCCCCCCGCTTTCGGATTCTTGAAGGTGGAGTACGCACGACAATTGGCAGTCTACGTCCGATATCGCGTACTCGCGCCCCTCGTACCCCACGTTGTCCTTGTGGACCGGGACGGTCTTCCCCTTGCCGTGCATTCGGATTACGGCGGGAGAATAATTGTCCCGGGATTCACGCGCAAGCGATACTCGACAACCCAAGAGCGTGCGGCCCACGGCATCGTATATGCGTGGTATCGGATCGTGCGTATCCGGAAAAATCTCCCCCAACACCATTTGGGCGGCCGCCGCTTTTTTGAAATATTCTTTCTTGTTCGTCGCATACGCCATGAGAAACGGGCCTATGTGACTCAGTTTTCCGTCCTGAAAAGAAGTCCGTGTGTGTGCGTTTATTTTGCTTGCCGCGACCCGGCATTCTTTTTTGCCGTAAAAACCGCGGATTACCGCCATGGGGGTTTTTCCGCACATGATGCCCTCCAAATTCAGTTCGGCGATGCGCGGCCAATCCGCTATTTTCGGAACCCACATCAGTATCCGCCGGCGCCCGAATGCGATACCTTGGCCAAAACCGCTCCGGCCCCGTCCCTTTCGCCGACCTCGCATTTTAGAAAGGCGCCGATTACGCACGTCTTCAACGACTCCGTTGTCCATTCGTCTTTGTCGTGCGGCATGCCAGGCAAGTCCGCGGAAGTCATTACTATGGTCTCGCTCTCCGAATAATCATCCCGGTTTCCGTTCTTTTTGTGGGTCACGCTGAGAATGAACGAGTCCGCGGACAACACCTCAGAACCATTCCCCCAAATTATGTCCACCACGGCTTGATTGCCAATCGATTCGCATATTAGTAATTCCATAAAACGCCGGGCTTGGCACTAGTGCGGCGGCGGGGGAGGGGGGGGGGGGGAGGCCTCCACATGACGCGCAAACGCCTCCGGACGCACTGCAGGCGGGACCACATTGCAAAAAAGGGGCAGCGTTTGCGCCGGGGCGTGCGTTCCATACGGCGGGCGTGCGGGCCGTCGTGCCGCCAGCGTTGAAAATTCGCGGCCCATGCTGGGGGCGAAAGTTCCGGCGCATGTCATGCGTGCGTCTCGCGTTTACGCCGCCGTGAAACGGCGTGTCCGGAGGTTTTGCGACGCGGCGAGCGCCGTCAGCGCGTCCGCCCGACGGGCAGTAGCGCCATCACCAAAATACCGCGTTTGCGGAATCGCGCGGGCCGACTCTGATTCGGCCGGCATTGCAGCGCGGCCGATACCTGAAGGTCCCCCGTTTGGAGCGTGAGCGATCATGCAACGCCGTCCTTTGGAACGGAGTGCTCCATATGCGTGAACCACCGCGTCGATACAAGCCTGTGAAATGACTCTTTATCTATTTATGCGCCGCCAACACCGGCAGCATATGGCTCCGGCGCATTGGCTATTCTTGCTGGCAACGGCGGCGGTCACGGCGGGATTGGCGCCGGCAGCATATGCGGGCGACGACGTACAAGACAACATAGGCGTGTTGGTCTACACCCATGGAATTCCGGTCGACCCGTTGGCCCACCAGCCGGCCAGCGACCGAATCACCGCGATAGAGGCGCATCTGGAGGCGGAGATGGGCATTGCGAGCGAAAAAATCACGCACATGCCCTACTTGTGGAACAACGGCCTGCTCAGTTTGGACAAAAGCGGGAAGGAATACGCGATATTTTTGTACACGGACATGTTCGGGCCCGACTCCACGGTAATCCATGATTTGACCCGCGGCTACTTTGCTGGCATGGACGGATACGCGTGCCCGCCGTTCCCGTACAGCTTCGGGGAGCCGTGGAACACCACGCCGGCCGTAATCGACGCCCGGGTGATGGCATCGCCGTTTGCGGGGGACGCCATATTCCGGCCCATGTTCGAACAGATGCAGGTGGACATTGACCGCATGCTGGAACGGTACGGCCACGTGTGCTGGTTCATGGGACACGTCCACGTCCAGGCCGAGACGTTCAGCGAGTCGAAAATCATCCTCGCAGAACCCGCCAGGCCGGATCACCCTGTACTCAGGGAGATATTCGTAAAACAGGCAGCGGCGGCGAGTGACTCCCCCGAAGACGAGATATTGGTGCTGGTGGGCCACGGGGCAAGAAACGATTCCCACAACGACGCCCAGGACGCGGAGCTGACGTGCGCGGCGGAGTATACTGAAAACAGATTGGGATTTGCCGACTCCACCGCCCTGATTGTAAGGGAGGACTGGGAACACCTGTCCGGACCCGCTGTGGCGGCCGGCATGGAAGAGATTCTCCAGATGCTGTCAGACAGCGGCGCGGGCCACGTGACGCTGATTCACGCGTCGGGAACTACGGGGGGACTGGGTCTGTTGACCGACGTGCTTGACGAGGCCGACATCGGCTACACCGTCGCGCCAAACGGGGACGTTCTGGGCGAAGAAGAGATGATCATGTGGGCCGAACAGACGGTAAGCGAGACGATCGAATACATCAAGAGCGAAATGCCGACGGAATCCACGGCGACCCCGCACTGGGACAGAACGTACGCGTGCGGGGCAGAATCTCCGGTCACGCTCAACGTCAACGCGTACCTCGACGCAAACAACAACGGCATAAACGACGACGAAAGCGGCTTTGAGGGCTACGTGGTGGACGTACGCGTCTCTGCCACGGGCGCCGTGGCCTCTGCCACCACCGATGAAAACGGCAACGCGAGCATGACGCTGGCGCCCGACTCTTGGCTCATATCCCTGAACATTCCCGACGGGTACGCCCCGTCCGCCGTGACGCTTGCAAAGACCGGCGGGGAGGGGACGGCCGTCCAGTCCATACTGGTGGCGTATGAGCCCGGACCGGGCTCGGTCTGGCACTTCGAAATAGGCCTGGCGCCCGAATAGGTTGGACGGGCCCGCCCGGCATTCATATTTCATCTTGGAGGATGTCTGCTCGGGCGGCGCGTGGCCTTTCCCGCCGTGATTCGCCAACCAGCTGCCCCGGAGCGCACCGGGGCGCCCGTCCGAGCCCGTGCCGTGTCGCGCCCGAGCAAATCCGGCCTTCGCGGGGGCCAAGGGCGGATGTCTGCATTACGTGAACAAAGGGTTAATCTTATAACAAAACCCGCCTTATACTCGGCATGACGATAAAATCAGTCGGCCATGCCTTGTATACGTGCCCGGACGCAGCTCGTGGGGCCTCCATGAGGCGGTTAACATCCCGCCTACCGCGCGCACTGTTGCCTGCACCGGCAGGAGGCGGTTCCTTTATCTGACCTACTTGAAGACCTCTCGCTCTTCATCATAGCCGCAGGAGTTGTCCTCGCATCTCTCTATCTCATTCGGTTTATCCTCAATGCCATGGTACAAATTGGTTTCAACGGCCTCAGGATTCCGCTTTCCACCTTGGCGATCATGCTTGCGTCGTCTTACATCTACTTTGGGCACATGATCAACAAATGATCCGCGTATATCATGGGGGAGTGGGTGGGGCATGCCCGGCCCCTCGAATATGGTTTTGAGCATACGTGGTTATGACCATAAAAATTGCAGCAAAATCCATGATGTCCATGATCGTGCTTCCGGCAATGTCTCTTGCCCCGCACGGGGGCGCGCCGGACGTCTGCAGTACGCCGGATCCGCCGCGGCCCGTGATGCCGGCAAGTCTCGCAGGGGGCGCGCCTTGCAATGCGTGCGGGGGATTGCGCGGAAAACTTGGAACGCGCCACAGGAATTTTGGGCGTATTGCCACCCATGTAATCCGCCGGCCAAACAACTTGGCTGTTGGCATCTCCTCGTTGTAAAGCATGCGCGTCATAGATTGGCATGCGGGCCCATTTGCGTTACGGCGTGTATGCGTATGTGGCCGCCCGGCGACCAGGCGCGATGCTTGCGTGGCGCGCAACGCGCCCCGTCGTGCGGATCAGCCGGAGGCGGCGCAAACCCGTTCTCCACTACTGCCAATTTTGCAAAAGAATCCGGCTCTTCCCGCCAGCCGTGCAGTTTGGCAGCCGTTTGGACTCTTGAAACGCGCAGTACATGCGCCAAATGCCGAATATAACGTGCGGGCATTGCGGCCAAGCCGAACGGCCCGACCTAACGCAATGTGGCCGCAGCCGCCCGGCCCGCTGAGGCGCAAGCACGTCAAAGAGGGGCGATGTGCTGAAAAGTTAATGGCATAATTCGCGTCGGGCGCTTGGGCGAGTCCCGACGGCGGAGGCGAAGCGCAACCCGACTCGGCAACGCGCAATTGCGCATGCGGCAAATTCCGTAGCGGACGCGCGCGGCGTGACGATTCGGGCGGCGCCATACGCGTCGGCAAGGCCCCGACTCGACGCGTGGTCGCGATGCAGCGACATCGGCTCCGCGCCGGGCACGCCATGAAAGGCGCCCCCCAGACGCGCGCGTCCCGCTTACTCCTTGTCGATAAAGTCGGAGGCCACCGGCGGATCCGGCGCCAGCCCCTTTCGATTGCGTATGGTCGCGACGGTCTCGGCCAGCAGGGAGCGGGGCACCTCCGACCACGCCTTGAAGTGCGTGTTCCACATCGCCTTACCGGCGGTCTGCCCCCGCATGTCCTCGGAGAGGGTAAAGGTCTCGGAGGCGGGTATCTCCCCTATCACAATGCTGGCCGGCCCCTTCTGCTGCATGTCCAGCACCTTGCCCCGCTTGCCCGACAGCACGGTGGCCACGTTGCCCACCATGTCGGTGGGGACGCGCACCTCAATGGCAAGCATCGGCTCCAGAAGGGCGGTGCCGGCCGTAATCAAGGACCCCATGCAGGCGCGCCGCGACGCCGGGCCCAGCTGCGAGAGGCCTCGGTGGGCGGTGTCCTCGTGGGGGACGAAGTGCGTGAATATGAACTTGCAGTCCCGCATCTGCTCCCGGCACATGGGGCCCTCCTTCATGACGTCGTCAAAGCCGGAGTTAATCGAGTCGGTGGACTCGTGGACGAACTGCACGCCCTTGGTGCCGTTTATCAGGACGTTGCCCCGGGAGTCCAGCCGCATTATCCTCTTTATGGTGTCGGTGTCCCACCCCTGCCCCTTGAGCAGGTCGGACACCACGGCCTTGTCCTTCATTTCGCTGATCTCGCCGGTGCGGAGCATCTCGGCTATGGCCGGCTCCAGCGGCTCGACCCTCATGAATATCTTGTTGTGGCGGTTGGGCGACTTTGACATGACCGCCTCGCACTCCCCCTTTACTGCCTCCCTGTAATTTATGAGTGGCTCGGACGTCACTATGTCCACCTTGGCGTCTTGGATGCGGTGGGTGGCCACGTCCAGGTGCAACACGCCCATGCCAGACACTATGGTCTCGCCGCTCTCGCTGTCTATCTTGACCACCAGGTTGGGGTCCTCTATGGTAAGCTGCTTTAGGACGTCGACCAACTTGGGCAGGTCCTTGGGGTGGCGGGGCTCCACGGCAACCTGGACCACCGGCTCGGAGACGTACCGTATCCCCTCAAAGACCTGTATGTCCTTTACCGAGGAGAGCGTGTTGCCGGCCCGCGCCTCGGTCATTCCCAGCAGGGCGGGGATGTTTCCGGCTCCCAACTCGCCCACCTGCTCGCGCTGGTTTCCCATGAAGAAGTTTACCGACTGGACGCGCCCCGGCCTCTTGGCGTCTATTATGTTGACGGTCTGGCCGTCCCGCATGGTTCCCGAGAACAGCCTCCCTATGGCGACGGGGCCGGCGGCCTTGTCCAGCACCATGTTCACGACCATCATTATGGTGGGGCCGTCGTCCTTGCACGCCAGCAGGGACTTTCCAATGTCCGAGTCCAGATCCCCGTGCCATATCTTCGGTATGCGGTACTTTTGCGCCACGTCCGGCGGCGGGTGGTGCTTCACCACCATTCCCAGCACGGCGTTGGCCAGGGGGGCGCGGGCCACCAGGTCGGGGACGTTCTCGGAGCTGTACGCCTCCATGACGTCCTTGAAGGTTATGCCCTTCTCCTTCATCAGGTCTATGTTGATGGCCCACCGGTCCTTGGCGGAGCCGAACGTGACGCTGGCGTCCTGTATCGACACCTTCCACTTCTCCTTGTACTCGTCCTCCGCGTACGTGTCCACCAGCTGGTTGAAGTTGGACACCACGTTTGCCAGCGACTCCTGCATCTTCTCGGGGGTGAGCCGCAGCTCCTTGATGAGGCGGTCCACCTTGTTTATGAACAATACGGGCCTGACCCGCTCCTCCAGGGCCATCCTGGTCACGGTCTCGGTCTGGGTCATTATGCCCTCGACGGCGTCGCACACCACCACGGCCCCGTCTATGGCCCGCAGGCTCCGTATGACCCTGCCACTAAAGTCCACGTGGCCCGGCGTGTCTATCATGTTTATCACGTACTCCTTGTCGCGCTGGGTGAAGTGCAGCGTGACGTTGGCCTGGTATATGGTGATGCCCCTCTCCTGCTCCTCCTTGTCGTAGTCCATCGCCAGGGCCTTGCCGGCCGTCGACGGGGCTATTATCCCGGAATACGCCAGGAGGCTGTCGCTCATGGTGGTCTTGCCGTGGTCCACGTGGGCTATCACACCGAAGTTGCGGATCTGATCCTTCTGCTTTATTATCTTGAGCACCTGCTCGGTGGACTTGTACTTCGGCATGACGGACGGCAACGATTTTGACGTATTAAACGTTCAGTATATGGCCGCGTCACTTATGCCCCGGAGGGCGTCGGCCTCCATGAAGTACACCTCGCCGCCGCTCTTCGGCCACCTCCAGGAGATTCCCCGCCGGCCCACCGAAACGCCCGCGTCGCCCCCTCCTGTCCCGTTCAGTGGCAGGGCCTGCGCGTAGAACGTCATGTACAGTATGTCGGATACGGGGTCCGGCAGGCGCGGGTCCACTATGGCGCACGCGACGCCCATGGCATCCAAGGCTTCGGCCATGTTCTTGACGCGGGCCGCCTGATCAAAGAAGACCACCGCGTCACCCGGCCGTATTGAGAAGAGCTCCATGTGGGCGAACTGCTCGGTACGCGTATAGTGGGCGCGGCCACCCAGCACCTCGTACGTCTTGGCGGCGGCGTACATGGCCACCGGGAACGTGTGCTGGTTTCCCACAAAGTACGTGGTCTCCGCTGTGGGGCCGGCGGCGGCGTCGCGGTGGGCCCACTCCAGTATCCGCCCGGTGCGGCGGGGAGCCGCGGGGCGGACCAGCGAGAGGCAGACGAGGGCGCTGTTCAAGAAGCTGATGCTGCCGGCCGTCAGCGTGTCGGAGTTGGGAAACGACAGCGGGATGACGCGGCGGGCCGCCCCGGCCAGGGCGCCGTCTGCCGCGGCGGTGATGGCCACCACGTCGTGTTTCCGGGCCAGCTCCACGTTGGCGACGGTCCGGCCGGATACGGATATCACGTACACCGTCTTGCCTCGTATGGTGGCCGGGTTGCGGCCTATTTCCTGCGGGTCCAGGGCCCTGGCTTTATAATCAGAGAAGGCTTCTGCCAGCATCGCCGCCGCCAGCGAGTCCCCGCTTCCGGTGAATACGGCCTTGCGCTGTTCGGCGTAGGACAGCACGGCGGGGGCCTCAAAGCCGTCGGCGGCTTCGGCCTGCCGCCGTATGTCCCGTATGTAGGCGGCCATGGATCCCATGACATATGGCCGGCAAGCCGGTAAAAAAACCGCGCCCGGCCGGCATATCGGTATGGAATTCTACCCCGAGCCGACTATTCCCAACTGCATGCGAAGCGTGCCGCCGGTGCGGCTGGTGCTGAGCAGGCCGCACTCCAAGCGTACGTGGCCGGCCTCGGTCCGGGCCGATATGAACAGGCCGCCGAACCGGCTGCTGGGCCCCAGCATCGTGCCGGATATCTTGGCGGATACGGCGGGATCCACGCCCGCGTCCATGCGGTACGAGTCGCCCCGTTCCGTGTAGACGTTGCCCCGGGAGGCGGATCCCCTGACGGGAGTGGCGGTCTTGTATACGCGGACGTCATGCAGCGGGTACGACTCCCCGTCCAGCTCCATGGTGTATGATGCCCGCCCGTCCTGTAGTTTCCGGAGCGCCCCGGCGTGGTCGTCCACGAATGCGGGGGGCGCGTGGCATATATTGAATCTTCGGCGCCGCGCCCCGGCGTGCACATTTGGGTCCCCGCAGCACGCCCGACGGCGCAGCGGCGCGGTAGTTTGGCGTACCAGTTCGGCGCGGACGCGCACACATCGAATGCGGCGGGCGTACCCCCCGCACGGGGCGAGAGGCGGCGCGGGATCTAAAAAAGAGATAATACCGATGGGCGGTTGCACGGAGCATGCTTCCGGCCATACTTGCGGTGGCCGCCGTGCTGGCGGCGCTGGCGTACCCCCAGATGGCCGCCGCCGAACCGATACTGCACGACGACGCGCTCTCGCTGGAGGTCTACGTCTCTGGGCTCTGCTGCCGTCCCACGGGCATGGAGTTCGTGGGTGACGGGGATCTGCTGGTTTTGCAGAGGAACGGCCACGTGCGGCTGGTCCGCGACGGGCAACTCGTGGCCGAGCCTGTCGTAACGGTCACGACCACGACGGAGCGGGAGATGGGGCTCCTTGGAATAGCCAGATCCGGGGACGCCGTATACCTCTACTATACGGTCCCCGATTCGGACGGCAATCCCGTATCCAACAGGATAGAGAGGTACGCGTGGGACGGGCGGTCCCTCATAGATCCGGTGGTTATAATGGATCTTCCGGCCAACACGTACCACAACGGCGGGGCCATGACCACCGGCCCCGACGGCCAGGTGTATGCGGTCATAGGCGACACCGGCAAGTACGGGCCGCTGCAGAACAAGGACCTGGCGAACGTCTACCCCCCGGGCACCACCGACTACATGGACACCAGCGTGATACTCCGGGTGGATCCGCCAGGCCCCTACTATGCGGTGGGAATACGGAACAGCTTCGGAATGGCGTTTGACCCGGCCACCGGCACGATGTGGATCACCGAGAACGGCGACGACGACTCCGACGAGATCAACATGGTGCGGGACGGATTCAACAGCGGGTGGCAGGCGGTCATGGGACCGGCTACCCAGGAGGGGCTGGCGCGCATGGTGGGCTATCCGGGATACGAGTACCAGGACCCCAAATTCACGTGGTACCGCACAGTGGCGCCCACCGGGATTGGCTTTGCAGAGTTCCCCGAGACGGACGCATATGACGGCACGATGTTCGCCGGCGACTGCAACTACGGACGCATCTACGCGCTGAACCTCAACCAGGACAGGGACGGGTTCGCGTTTGCGACGCCGGAGCTGCAAGACGGCGTGGCCGACGAGGGAGATCCCCTCAACGAGATAATACTGGCCGAGGGGCTCGGATGCACGACCAACATCCGTACCGGCCCCGACGGCTACCTGTACATCGCAAGCTTCTCCCACGACAGCATATACAGGATCCTTCCCGCGTCGGCAGGCGACCCCCCGGGGCCTGACACGCAGCCATCGCAGGCGCCCGCCGAGCCGCAGGCGCCGGCTGACTCACAACCCGAGGGGTCCGGCGGGTGCCTCATAGCCACGGCGGCGTACGGCACCGAACTTGCGCCGCAGGTGCAGGCGCTGCGCGAGATCAGGGATGCCAAGCTGCTCCCTACGCAGTCCGGCGCCGCCTTCATGTCGGCGTTTCATACGATATACTACACGTTCTCGCCAGCGGTGGCCGACATGGAGAGGGAGAGCCCCGTGCTGCGCGCCGTCGTGAGGGGCGTCATCACGCCCATGGTATACTCGCTCTGGCTGATGGATGCGGCCGACGGCTCCGAGATGCAGGTGGTGCTTGCCGGAACGGCGGTCATGGCGCTCAACGTCATGATGTACGGCGCGGCTCCCGTCGCGGCCGCATGCGTGGCGCGCAGGGCCATCGCGCGCCGAACGCTGCGCCCGTCCGGGCCATAATGCCGGGATGGTATAAGAAGAGGTCATCGCCCGAAAGAATTTAATCACTTGCTGCGCGGCCAAATGCCGTGAAAGCGACGTTTGCGGCGGGATGCTTCTGGCACGTTGAGCACCTCTTCGGCAAGACCCCCGGCGTCACCTCAACCCGGGTGGGCTACACCGGGGGCTCCACGGCCAACCCGACGTACCAGGACGTCTGCAGCGACGCCACCGGACACGCCGAGGCGGTGCAGGTGGAGTTTGACCCCGACACGGTCACGTACGAGCAGCTGCTCCGTATATTCTGGAAGAACCACAACCCCACGACGCCCAACCGGCAGGGGCCAGACGTCGGCACGCAGTACCGTTCGGCAGTATTCTGCCACGACGACTCCCAGGCCGAGGCGGCCCGCCGGTCCCGCGACGAGGCGGCCAAGTCGTACGACCTCCCCATAGTGACCCAGATAAGGAGGGCCGGGCCGTTCTACGAGGCAGAGGAGTACCACCAAAAGTACTTCCAAAAGCAGTTCGGCGGCTAGTCCTGCGCGCGACGACCGGATCCGGCCACCACGCGCCCGGATAGGCCCCCGCCGCGCGGCGTGAATGCCATTGGGTGTCGCTGGCTGGCGCATTGGCCGGGGGCGCGCGGACCCGGCGATCGTCAGCAAGCGGCGCCGGCACGCTCGCTTGATAATCACGCCGCGAACCGGACATTTCCATGCGGCCGCCCTCAGGGCTTGGCGCTTGAGGAGACCTTGATTATCTGTATGGCGGCATCGTCACTGGACGCCACTACGACGTAGGTGCTGCCACCTGTCTCAAAGACGTCCATGCCCAGCGGCCTGTTCAGCGCCGCAAAGCCATCCATACCATCCAGCGCCGCAGAGACCGGAGCCGGAGACGCCGGGTCGGTTACGTTTATCAACTGCACGCCGTCGTCGTGCATGGCCGACACTATGGCGTAGACGCCGCCCCCTGCCTCAAAGGCTTGCACGTCAACCGCCCCGTTCAGAAAGTCAAAGCCGCCTTGGCCGTCAAAGACCGCCGAGACGGGGACCGGCCTGGCGGGATTGGTCATGTCCACTATCTGAACGCCGTCGTCGTCGCTGGCCGCCACTATCGCGTACACCCTTCCTTCCGTCTCAAAGACGTCCACGCCCCCCGCCCCGTCCAGGGCCTCAATGCCGCCTTGGTCGTCGCGCATTAGCGAGACGGGGGTCGGGGACGTCGGGTCGGCCAGGCCTATCGTTTGAAATCCGCCATACATGGAGGTCACCACCGCGTAGGGACTGCCCCCGGCCGTAAAGAGGACCAATTCTCCCGCCCCGTTCATGCCATCAAAGCCGCCTTCGTTGTCCCGGGCCATAAAGACCGGGGCCGGTGCTGCCGGGTTGGTTATGTCCATAATCTGGATGGCGTCATCAACAAACGCGGACGCTATGGCGTAGGCGCGTCCTCCGCTCCAAAAGACCTGCACGTCGCGCACGCCGGCCAGCCCGTTAAAGCCCAATGGCACGTCCACGAAGTTGTCAAAGACCGCCGAGACCGGGGTCGGTGCCGCCGGGTCTGTGACGTCTATTATCTGGACGCCGCTGTCCTCCATGCTGCCCACTATTGCATAGGCGCGTCCCTCTATTCCAAAAACGTCCAGGCCGGTTGCGGTGTGCAGCGCCTCAAAGCCGTCCCTGCCGTCGAACACGGCCGAGGCCGGGGTCGGTGCCGCCGGGTCTGTGACGTCTATTATCTGGACGCCGTGGTTGCCAGACAGCGTCACTATGGCGTATGCGTGGCCGTCCATCTCGTAGGCGGCCACGTGACTGGCGCCGCCCATGCCGCTAAACCCCCCGGGGCCCGGGTAACCGTCCAATGCGGCCGAGACCGGAGTGGGGGATCCCGGGTCGGTTATGTCCATTATCTGGACGCCGTTGTCTTCGCCGGATGACACTATGGCGTATGTGCGGGCCCCAACGTCGAACGCTTTCACCTCGTACGGCACGGCCAAGGCCTCAAAGCCCCCTTCGCCGTCGAACACGGCCGAGACGGGAGAGGGGGATCCCGGGTCGGTTACGTCTATAATCTGGACGCCGTTGTCCCGAAGCGCGGTAACTATGGCATAGACTCTGCCTCCCGCGTCAAAGATGTCTATCCCGCCGGCCCCCAGCAGCGCGTCAAAGTTTCCAAAGAGCGCGCCGCCGGAGCCGTCGAACGCGGCCGAGATGGCAGCCGGCACCGCGGGATCGGTCACGTCGATTATCTGGACGCCGCTGTCGTCAGTCCCGGCCACTATCGCGTAGATGCGGCCCTCGCTGTGGAGTATCTCGACTGCAGCTGCCCCGGCCAGGGCCGTAAAGCCCCACGTGTCGTCGAACGCGGCCGATACGGGGACGGGGTCTGTCGGGTTGGTTACGTCCATTATCTGGATGCTGGAGCCCTCCCTGGCGGCCACCACCGCATAGGCGTGGGCCCCCGCATCAAACACGGCCACGTCGATTGGATATTCCAGAGCCTCAAAGCCGCCCACACCATCGAACGAAGCCGATGCGAAGACGGGTTCTGCGGGGTCGGTCACGTCCATTATCAGTACTGTGTGGTCATTACTGGACGTAGCTATCGCATAGGTGCGGTCTGCCATGTAAAAGATGTCCAGGCCCCACAACCCGTTCGTAAATAGAAGGTCATCCGAACCGGAGAGTGTGGCCGAGGCTGGGGCGGGCGTCGCCGGGTGGGTGACGTCAATTATCTGAAGGCCGCCGGCACCGGCCACCGCCGCGTAAACGCGCCCCCCGCTGTCAAAGATATCCGCGCGGAGCGGGCCGGTCAAGGCCTCAAACCCCTCCTGGCTGTTGTATATGGTGGCGACCGGGGCCGGAGACGCCGGGTCGGTTATGTCCATTATCTGGATGCCGCTTTCATGATACCCCGTCACAATCGCATACGTGCGGCCGTCGGCGTCAAAGACGGCCAGGCCGGTTGAGCCGGCCAGGGCGCCGAACCCCCCCTGGCCGCCAAAGGCGGCCGAAACGGGCTTGAGGGTGGGAGGCCCGGCAGACGGGTCGTGTCTTTGGGATTGCGCGTCCAGCGCCTGCCGTATGGCGCCCGTGTCTGCCCGAATCTGCGCGAGCATTTGGGGTTCGGATCCGCCAGTGTCGGGCCGGCCCATATCCAGCGCCTGCCGTATGGCGCCCGTGTCGTCCAGTATCTGCGGAATCGTCGGGGCGTCGGGCTCGCCGCCAAATATGGATCCAAAAAAGTCGAATATGGAGTCAGACCCGTCTTCGGCCTCGGCGTCATCTTCTATGCCAAGGGCCTGCCGTATGGCGCCCGTGTCGTCCAGTATCTGCTCGAGCATTTGGGAGTCGGTTCCGCCCGTGTCGGGCCTGCCCACGTCCAACATCTCCCGTATGGCGCCCGTGTCGTCCAGTATCTGCGTAATAGTTTGGGTGTCGGACTGTGCGTGGGCGTCGTCCACAACATACGCGCCCCATATCGCAATGCAGCATGCCATTGCCAAGATGCAATGCGCAGCTGCCTGCGGGTGCGCGCGTTTGGGCCCGCGCGGCCACGTGCGGCGCCCATCTCTACACTCCATGACGTCGGATATTCGCGGTATGCATATGTACCTTATGTTGGCAAAAGTGCGCGTTTGGGCCCGGCGCCCCGCACGTGGCCTGGCAAATCAACAGGGCGTGATGAAACGCATGCGCCAGCGGGTCATTGGACACTCATGCGGCCATCATGGCTGAAATCGCACCCGCCCAGCCGCAGCCCTGCCGCAGGCCGCAGAAACGTCCGTGGCGCGGTGCGCAGTCCGGCGAGGGGCTAAGTGCAGTCCCATTAACCGCATGCCCCACATGCCGGCAAGTTTGGCCCCTGCGCCCGACGCGCCTTATACTGGAAAAGTAAATGTCGCCGCGCCGAGGGGATGCCCACTCCGGGGAGGCGTCAGGCCCCATTCTCGGCCGCCGTGCCTCTCGGCCACCCTTGCCACATGTTGCAAGACTATGCCCAAAACCTGCACACCGTGACAAAAAAGCAGGCGCAACACGGCCAAACCCAAGCGGTACAAGCCACCCCACACCCCACTTCCCGGGCTTTGCCCCCGCCCTGTGGTCGTGTTGCCGCCGCGCGGCACGGGGCGCGGGGGGCGCCGTCGGATCTAAATCACATGGTTTGTCAGCCCGCGCGGTATGCTGGCCGCTGCGCCACGACCCGCCGGGGGCCGGATCGTGCATTTTGCGCCCTGTAGCTTGTGAAGTGCCAGCGCCAAACCTTGCCGCTTACCGGGGCGCGTCGTTTACGGAAACCTCGATTATCTGGATGCCGACGTCGCCCCAAGAACCCACGATGGCGTAGGTGCGTCCCCCGGTCTCAAATAGATCCACGCTTTGCGGTTCTGCCAACGCCGTAAAGCCCTCCGTGTTGTCGAATATGGCGTCAACGGGAGCCGGGGACGCGGGATCGGTTACGTCTATAATCTGGACGCCGTTATCGATCCAGCCGGCCACCATGGCGTAAACGCTTCCCCCGGCCTCAAAGACGGCTACGCCAGCAGCCCATCCCAAGGCCTCAAAGCCACCATCGCCGTCATATGCGGCCGAGACCGGAGCCGGGGCCGCGGGATCGGTTATGTCGATTATCTGGACGCCGTCCTCAAAGCCTGATGTCACTATCGCATATACCCCGCCTTCAGTCTCAAAGACGTCCACTCCTTCCGGTTTATCTAAGGCCTCAAAGCCTCCCGCATCGTCAAATACGGCGGAGACGGGTACCGGTGCCGCAGGATCGGTTATGTCGATTATATGGGCGCCTCCGGCCCAACTGATCACCATGGCGTATAAGCGTCCATCTATCGCAAAGACGTCCATTTCGGACGCCTTGTCCAGAGCACCAAAGCCGCCCTCGCCGCCATGTGCGGCCGAGACGGGTACCGGCGACACGGGATCTGTGACGTCCATTATCTGGAAGCCGTCGTAATATGCTGACACTATCGCATAGGCGCGCCCCTCGTTCCAAAAGACGTGCGCGTCATGCGCGCCATTCAACCCGTTAAAGCCCCCCGTGTCGTCAAGTATGACCGAGATTGGAGCCGGCGACGCGGGATCTGTGACGTCCATTATCTGGACGCTGGAGTGCCCCTCGCTGTCAATTTCGGAGCAGGCCACTATGGCGTAGCGGCGGTCTCCGATTATAAAGACGTCCAGGCCGGTTGGGCCGACCAGCGCCTCAAAGCCCCCCGAACCGTCGAATACGGACGAGGCCGGGGTGGGGACTTGGGGGTTGGTGATATCTATGATCTGGATGCCGTTGCTGGCATATCCCGCCACTATGGCATAGACGCCGCCGTTCACCTCGTAGGTGTGTACGTGGAACATGTCGGCCATGGCGTCAAACCCCCCGTGGCCAACAGAACCGTCGAATGCGGCCGAGGCAGGAGCCGGGGATGTTGGGTCGGTCATGTCTATAATCTGGACCCCGTTGTCAGCCCTGCCGGCCACCATGGCGTGGGCGCCGCCCTCCGCCTCAAACACGCCCACGTAAAACGGTTCGGCCAGCGCCTCAAAGCCCCCCGAACCGTCGAATACCGCCGAGGCCGGTACGGGGGCCGCGGGGTCCGTGACGTCCATAATCTGGACGCCGTCATCCGCCGCCCCGGCCACCACGGCATAGGTGCGGTCCCCCGCCCCAAACGCGGCCACCGAGGTCGGTTCTGCCAGCGCCTCAAAGCCCCCCGAACCGTCGAACACCGCCGAGGTTGGGGACGGAGTGGCGGGGTCCGTGACGTCCATAATCTGGACGCCGTCATCCGCCGCCCCGGCCACCACGGCATAGGTGCGGCCATAGACATTGAGTATATCTACCGCAGACGCTCCGGCCAGCGCCTCAAAGCCCCCCGAACCGTCGAACACCGCCGAGGTTGGGGACGGAGAGGCGGGGTCGGTTACATCTATTATCTGGACCCCGTTGTCCGCCGCTCCGGTCACTATTGCATAGGTGCGGTCTCCCGCCCCAAACGCGGCCACCGAGGTCGGTTCTGCCAGCGCCTCAAAGCCCCCCGAACCGTCGAACACCACCGAGGTTGGGGACGGAGAGGCGGCGTAGGTGACGTCCATAATCTGGACGCCGTTGTCGTCCCTGCCGACCACCATCGCATAGGTGCGGTCCCCGATCCCAAAGGCGGTCCCGCCCCAGGCTCCGCCCAAGGCCTCAAAGCCATACGTGTCATCAAACAGGGCCGAGACGGGGGCGGGATTTGCCGGATAAGCGACGTCGATTATCTGAATGCCGCCAGCGTGGTCGGACACCATTACAAGGGTGTTCCCCCCGCTGTCAAATACGGCCACGCCGGCCGGGGCGGACAGGGCATCAAACCCGCCCTGGCCGCGGAATATGTCAGATACCGGGATCGGGGACGCGGGGTCGGTGATATCCATGATCTGGACGCCGCGTCCGTGAAACGCAGCCACAGCCGCATACGTGCGGCCGTTGACGTCAAAGATGCCCAAGCCTGACGGCCCATCCAGAGCGTCAAAGGCCGTGCCGCTAAGGGCGGCCGAGACGGCCACGAGAGTCAGCGGCCCGTCCGACGGGTCGGATCCCGCGGAGCGCGTGTCCAAGGCATGGCGTATGGCCCCCGTATCGGCCAGTATGTGCGCAATTTTGTGCGAGTCGGATCCGCCCGGCTCGGGCCTGCCTATGTCTAGCGCCAGGCGTATGGCTCCGGTGTCATCCAGTATATCCGCAATTTTCTGAGAGTCAGACACGCTGCCGAATATGGATCCAAACAAATCAAATATAGATCCCGAATCGGAATCGTCGCCTATGCCGAGGGCCAAGCGTATGGCCCCGGTGTCGTCCCGTATTTGCGTGAGCAGTTCTGAGCCGGATCCGCCCGAAGGGGGCCTGCCTATGTCCAGCGCCAAGCGTATGGCCCCGGTGTCGTCCAGTATATGCCTGAATGTTTGAGGATCGGACTGGGCGTGGGCGTCATCCGCCATGACGGCGCCCGCCATTGCGCCGGAAAGGGCGATGCAGCCGGCCAGCGCCAAGATGCGAAAAGCGTTCGCCGTCGGCGGACATGCGCGTTTGGACCGGTTTGACGAGATATGGCACTCTACCCTGCGTTCCACGACATTGCGCACCACTGGTATGCATAAGTACCTTATGGCGAATATTTACAATCGCCCCAAATGGCCAGATTCAAGCGTGAATTTGCCGCTGAATTGGGGATTGTGAATATTCTTGCATGTTTGTGAAAATACGCGTTCCGTCCGCCCGCGCATGATCAAGATTATGCACGATACCACGGCAAAACACGCCCCGAACGCGCTGACATCCGGCCGTTCGGCGCACGTTGCAATTGATCTGAAACCGCGCCCGTATTGATGCGGTCCTGCCGCCTACTACATACGCCATCCAGGACGAGCGCGCGGTATAATGAGCGGTTTTTGGCGCCGTGGGCATTTTGCACCACGTCTTCCGCATACCTGCCAATGTGGCCTCGCATACGACCGCGCGCCCTTTGTTCGGCAAAATGCAAAGGGCCACGCGCCGGGGGCGCATAATCCAATCGGAACGGCCGTACCGCTGCGCCCCTTTCTAATCTTAATACATATTACAATACCCCCTCCAAAACCTACGCGCCGCGGCCAACCGCGAGCGGCGCAGACTGCCGCCCCAGAACCGCACTCGTCGGTTTTGTACCAATTACCGTGTCCGCACTGCGGCTACGCCGCGGGGCGCCACGCGCGCCACCGGATCTAAACCTTGCTTTTTTACCTATAAACTCCGCCAGCGGCCACGCCGTCACTCTCCGTGAGAGAGCCCGGGCCATACCTGATATGCCCCGCCGTCCGCGAAACGCCGGCGGCAAACCCCGCCGTGCCGCTTACCGCGGCATGTCGCCCGCGGAAACGTCGATTATCTGGATGCCGCCGTCGCCGTCAGTGGCCACGTCGGGGTAGCGTTCGCCCTGGGAAGCCACGACGGCGTAGGTGCGGCCTCCCATCTCAAAGAAGTCCAAATACATCGGCCTGGCCAATGCTGTAAAACCTCCCGCATCGTCGAATGCGGCATCAATGGGGACCGGGGACGCCGGATCCGTTACGTCTATCAGCTGGATACCATCTTCATAGTTGGCGGACACTACGGCGTAGATTCCGTCACCTTCCCTGTAGACCTTTACGTCGTACGGGTATAATAGGGCCTCGTAACCGCCTTCGCCGTCGAACACGGCCGAGACGGGGATGGGCCTTGCGGGGTCGGTGATGTCCGCTATCTGAATGCCTGAATCGTCTGGGCCCGTCACTATAGCATAGGTTCTGGCGCCCGACTCAAAGATGTCCATGCCCTGCGCGTTACGTAGGGCCTCAAAGCCGCCTTTGCCGCCACTGGCCACCGAGACGGGTTCCGGGGACGCCGGATCGGTAAGATCTATTATTTGGAGCGACCACGAATATCCGGTAACCATTGCGTAGGTGCGCCCTCCGGACATAAAGACGGTCACCCCATCGGCCCCGTTCAGACCCTCAAAGCCGCCCTCCTCGTTGCGGGCTATCGAGACGGGCTGCGGGGACGCGGGGTCGGTCACGTCGATTATCTGAACGGAATCGTCCCAGTCCGCGGTCACGGCCGCGTATGCGCGCCCCCCGTTCCAAAAGACCTCCACGTCGGTCGCGCCCTCCAACCCGTTAAAGCCCCATGGCAGGTTCGCGATGTGGTCAATGGCCGTGGAGACCGGTACGGGGGACGCGGGGTCGGTTATGTCTATTATCTGGACGCCGTCGTCGATATTGGCGGCCACTATGGCGTATACGCGGTCTCCGACTGCAAAGACGTCCAGGCCCTCCGGCCCGGACAGGACTCCGAAGCCGTCTTTTTCGTCGTATACGGCCGAGACCGGTACGGGGGACGCGGGGTCGGTTATGTCTATTATCTGGACGCCGTTGTCCGCGTACGCCGTCACCACGGCGTAGGTGCTGCCGTCCATCTCGTAGGTGTGGACGTGGTGGGCCCCGTCCAGGGCGCCAAACCCCCCTGGACCCGCGGAACCGTCGAATACTGCCGATACGGGGGACGGGAATGCGGGGTTGGTCACGTCAATTATCTGGACACCGGTGTAAGTCTCTTCGTTCAACCTGGTGGCGCTGCCCACCATGGCGTAGGTACGACCCGCAGTCTCAAAGGTCTCCACGTTGAACGGCTCGAACAGGGCCTCGTAGCCCCACCACCCATGGAATGCTGAAGAGGCGCGGCCGGGAGACGTCGGATCTGTTACGTCGATTATCTGTACGGCGTCGTTGTCCCAAGAGGACGCGATTATATACGTGCCGTCCCCCGCGCCAAATACCGCCATGTCTCCGGATGACGCCAGCGCCTCAAAGCCGTCTTTTTCGTCGAATATGGCCGAGGCGGGAGCCGGGAACGCGGGGTTGGTCACGTCTATTATCTGGATGCCGTTGTCCTCCCTTCCGGTTACCGCGGCGTAGGTGCGGCCGGCGGCGTTTACGATCTCCACGGCAGATGCCCCGGCCAGCGCCTCAAAGCCGCCGGTGTCGTCGAATATGGCCGAGGCGGGGACGGGGGCGGCGGGGTCGGTCACGTCTATTATCTGGACGCCGCTGTCGTCATACGCCGTCACCGCTAGATAGATGCGGATCCCCACGTTAAACGCGGCCACGGATATCGGGTCTGCCAGCGCCTCAAACCCGTCGGTGTCGTCGAATATGGCCGAGGCGGGGACGGGGGCGGCGGGGTTGCTCACGTCCATTATCTGGACGGCGTTGTCTCCGCGGGCGGCCACCGCGGCATAGGTGCGGTCCCCCTTCTCAAAGACGTCCAAGCGCCAGGCTCCGGCCAGCGCCTCAAACCCGTCGGTGTCGTCGAATATGGCCGAGACGGGAACGGGTACCGCTGGGTCTCTCACGTCAATTATCTGGATGCCGCTGTCACCGGACACTATGGCATGCGCGCTTCCCCCGTGATCAAAGACGTCCACGTGGACCGGGCGGTACAGGGCCTCAAACCCGTCGGTGTCGTCAAATACGGCCGAGACGGGGGCTGGCGCCGCGGGGTCGCTCACGTCAATTATCTGGACGCCGCCGTCATAAAACGCCGCCACTATGGTATACGTGCGGTCATCAACGGCGTAGGTGGCAATGCCGGATGTCACTTCCAGAGCGTAATAGCCCCCCTGGCCGTCAAAGGCGGCCGAGACGGGCTTGAGGGTCGGGATTCCGCCCGAAGTGCCGACCGGGGAGCGCCCGTCCAACTCCTGCCGTATGGCGCCCGTGTCGGCCAGTACCTGCGCGAGTATTTGGGGTTCGGATCCGCTGGCAGGTTTGCCCACGTCCAGCGCATCCCGTATGGCGCCCGTGTCGGCCAGTACACGTGTAATTTTTTCAGAGTCAGACTCTTCCGCTGCAAATATGGATCCAAACAAGTCAAATATGGAGCCCGAGTCGGCCCCGGTATCGTCGCCTATGCCGAGGGCCAGCCGTATGGCGCCCGTGTCGTCCAGTATCTGCTCAAGCATTTGGGAGTCGGTTCCGCCCGTGTCGGGCCTGCCCACATCCAGCATATTCCGTATGGCGCCCGTGTCGTCCAATATCTGCATGATGGATTGGGTGTTAAACTGGGCGTACGCGTCATCCATCGCGTAGGCGCTCAATATGGCGCCGGGTATCGTAATGCAGCACGCCATTATCAAGACGCGATGCGTCCTGGTGGTTAGCGCATATGCTCGGTTGTGCCCGTTTGACTGTATGCGCCACTCGGCTCCGCATTCCATAATAGTGTACGCGCGGGTTATGCATAAGTACCTTTGGTGCGGCTGCGTGGCACGTACGCAGTATTCGAGTCTATTAGCGTGCGGCAAAACACATCGTAAACATGCCAGCGTCCGGCCATCAAGAGCGCGGAAGTTTATTCGTAATTTGACCGTGCGGCAAATTCGCGCTTAACTTGATGCTGTTGCGAACAACTTCAACACACGCGAGTTTCCGACGGGAGGGCGGTGTTGCAGCATGCATAATTGGATGTGGGCTTTTTTTATTTAACGACGGGACGTTTTTACGGACACGTTTTATGAATTAGTGGGGGCCAAAAGGCCGGGTCATGGGGATGGCCCCCGGCCGTATGGCGCGCATTTTATCCCGAACCCGCGTTGGCGCCGGGCCGCGCCATGCCATTTGTTCCTTTGCCGCAAAAATATTCATTTGATGCGGTTGTATTCCGGTCATGCGGACGGCCGCACGTTCGGCGGTACGGCGCTTCGGTATTCGTCATGGCCGGCGCGCACCGCGCCTGCCGCGAAATGCCGACGCCAAGTTTCACCGCCGCACCCCGGACGTCCCCGCAGACACTTTTGTACAAGTGCCGCATAACGTCAAACGACATGGGCAAAAGCGGCCACCCCTACACCGACATTCCCCGCAGCGCGATTCGGGCCGCCATCGCCGAGATACTTCTGGAGGGCGGCAGGCCCATACCGGCCATAGAAAAAGCCCACGGCAAGAGATTTCCCGGAGACGGCCGATACGCCCAGCACCGCGACCGACCGGTCTGGCACAGGAAGCGCGACATGGACACGGCAGTCGCCGAGCGGCTCGGCCTGGACGTTGACGCCCTGCTGGGGCCGCGGCGAAGGTCCTCGGACTTTTCAATATATACGGGTATGGTGATATTTGATCTGCGCCGAAATGGACTGATAAACGACTGGAATCTTGGCGAGCGACTTGGAATATTTATGGCGGGCAACGCGGCAAAACTGTCCGAGTGCGGGGTCCGATGGGCCAAGGCGGCGGAAAGAAGCGCCTCAACTAGTACGGCCGGATCCGCCGCCCCGAATCTCAATTCAACCTTCCTGACCATCCTGGAACGCGGACGCAAGGACAACACGTACAAGTTCGCCCTGGCCAGGGCGCTGCTGGACTACTGCGGCGACCACGCCGACGCGTCCGCCGACCGTCTTGAGATACCGTATTCGTATTTTGCAGACAAATTCATGAGATATTATTTCCACCAGGAGTACAAATTCCGCATAAGGCAGAACTTTCACGTGGACAAACCCCCCAGCGCAATAAAGGCTCTCCGCGAAGTGTTCGGAGAGGCCGCCCCCGGGGACCTGGACTTGCTGGACAAGGGGGAGGTGGACAGGGCAAGAAACTTGTTTTTAAAGCGCATCTTCGGGCACGCGCGCCGCAAGACGTCGCAGGTGATACCCCGGTTTCAAAGGGTCATGGCGGGCTCGCACACGACCCTGGCGCCGGTCTTTTACGATTACGACGACGATGCTCAGGTGCTGACCCTAAAGCCCGCGGCGTTTGGCTTTCTTAAAGCAAACCGCGCCGTACTCTCCAAGGCTGTACTGGCGGAATGGGCCAAATACCTGGAGAGGGCTAACCCGTCGCTGCCCATGCTGGTGGCAAAGATAGAGCGCGACGAGGCCAAGCGCGGACCGCTGACGCGCTACAGGAGAATGTACTTGGAGCACTGGTGCCACTGCTTCTACTGCATGGACAGGCTGGAGAGGAGCTATGTACACGTGGACCACCTGATACCGTGGTCGTACCTGTTTGACGACAACGCTTGGAATCTGGTCCTGGCGTGCCGCGACTGCAACTGCAAGAAGAGCAGCTCGCTGCCGCAGGGGGAGTTTCGCGACGCGCTCATAGATAGGAACGAAAAGTACTACGCCATACTGCCGGGACTGCAAAGGTCCCTGGACCTGCTGGACACCGGGAGGGGATGGGACGCCGAGATAGTGGAGCAGTACAAGAGGTGCGCCGAATACGGGTTCGGCATAACCACCATGCCGTGACGCTGCGGGTGCCAGAATCAAGACCGGACGGCCGCGCCGCAAGCCGTCCTGGAGCACGGCGCGGCCCGCCCCAACATCATGTTGCGGTTTCATTCCGCGGCGCGCGGCAGCCTACGCCGCACATGCGAAAAGCCCGCCCAGGCATGGCCGCGTATCGCCGGGCGGCGCTTTTATGGAGGCACGAAACCATTCCTCGGCATGGAGCGCTACATGATGCACCTTGAGAACAACGGGTACGACCGGACAGACGCGGGCCGCATACTGAGGCGCGCCAGGGCACTGGCCGGCGACAACATAGTGGTGCGCGACGTCCGGGTGGCCACGCGCCATATAGAGCTGGACACCACCATACCCGACGGCGCGCTGGAGGGCCTGCTGGCGGACCTGGTGCCGGTGGGCGGGTTGGTGGACGCCCGACTCGTCACCGAAGAGGCGGTGCCCAAGGAGGAAGCCATAGCCGAGGGCATCGCGTACTTTAACGGGGAACGGTTCTGGGAGTGCCACGAGTCCTTTGAGGGCGTCTGGAAGGGGTGTTACGAGGGCGAAAAGGATCTGGTTCAGGGGATAATCCTGGCCGCCGCCGGCCTGGTCCACTACCAGAAGAACGAGGACGCCATATGCGCGTCCATATTCGGGCGGGCGCTCAAAAAGCTGGCCAACTGCACCGGCACGTACCACGCGATAGACGTCGACGCGCTGCGGCGGCGGCTGGAGGGGATGGTCCGGAGCGGCCGGATAACTACGTTTGATCTTGCATGACGGACAGCGCCGTCCCCAGCACCTCCGAGCCGGCCAGCATGCCGGCGCGCCCTTTCCGGGCCTCCGCCTCGGTCATGCGGGCGGTGCCGTCGCTGCGGGTCCGCATGCCGGATACCAGCACCGGCACGGGGTCGTCGCTGTGGGCCTTCTTTATGCAGGGGGTGGAGTGGTCCGCCGACACGACTACGGCGGTGTCGCCGGTGTCTATGCGGTCCAGCAGCTTCCCGAAGAACCGCCGGTCTATGTCCTCGATGCACCGGGTCTTGCCAGCGGCGTCACCGTCGTGCCCAAACTCGTCGGGGCCCTTGATGTGCACATATATCGCGTTCTGCTCCCTTAGGGCGTCGGCGGCCACCGCAGCCTTTCTGGGATAGTCCTCTATGTCCCCGGCCTCGTACGCCTTCATGCCCAGCACCTTGGCTATGCCCTGCTCCACGGGCATGTCCACTATGCAGGAGAATTTCATGGAATATTTTTCCCCTATGGGCGCGACGTCGGGGTAGGCGTTGCCCGCGTCCCGTAGCAGTATGCAGCTTAGCCGCTTGTCGCCCCGGCTTGCCCTGGCTTCATTTACGGCGCTCTTTGACATTATGTCTGCGGACTGCTCCATGAACTCATTTACCAACTGCGCCGTGGGGCCAGCCTCGGGATCCAGGGGCAGGCACCTGTCTATGCGGAGCACGTCCCCGACGGCCTTTGCCACCCCCATTCCATCCACGTTCGCGTACGCCGGATCCGTGTTGGTGATGCGTCCGGACAGGGGCCCTCCGGCCCTGATCCGCACGGCAATGCGGTGGCCTATGGTGGGGACTATCATTACCGAGGCGTCCGGATCCGAGAACCTGACGCCGTCCTCCACCTGCTTGGATATCGCGCGCGCCTCGCCCCTGTCGATGCGGCGGCCGGCCCTCCGGTCGGTTATGACGCCGTCTTCGTCCAGCGTGGCAAAGTTTCCCCGCAGCGCCACGTCGCCGTCCTCAAAGTCTATCCCCATGCCTATGGACTCGATCACGCCCCGCCCCGCGTAGTCCGCGTGGGAGAACTTGTACCCGAGCATGTTGAACACCGCAATGTCCGATTCCGGGGCTATCCCCTTCCCGACCGATATCGACTCGCCCAGAACGCCGTTCCGGCACAAAGAGTCCAGGTTGGGCGTGATGGCCGCCTCCAGTGGGGTGGCGCCGTCCAGGTCCGGATGGGGGAGGTCCCCCACTCCGTCAAGCAATACGTACACCATGCGAACGGAGGAGTTGTCCAACAGCAGGGCGGCGCACGCGTCGTTATTTTAACGATGGGCATCAAACGGGCCCGCGAGCCCGCGCGTCGTGAAGAAGCGTACGCGCCGCCAGCAAGGGCGGGCTCGAAACCCGGAT
The DNA here is from genome assembly GCA_963665475.2 of Nitrosopumilaceae archaeon. GTDB lineage: Archaea > Thermoproteota > Nitrososphaeria > Nitrososphaerales > Nitrosopumilaceae > VYCS01. The sequence goes on from CAXXXK010000002.1 coordinate 649,071, forward strand.
GGCGCGGATTGCGGGCGACGGGCAGGGCCTCAACGCGGCGGACGCTGGCGGCGCAAAGTTCTAGGTCCCGGGAGCGATGGGCCGATCCTCGTCTGCCGCGTGCTCGGGTGGCCGTTTACCAAACGCCCCCGCGTCCCGTTCGCAGTCGCTCTTCGCCGCATGGGTCCTTGGTCCGTATTTTTGCCGCGCCGCCACCCGGCTTTGCCGTTTGGCCGGGGGGGGGGGGGGGGGGGCGCGGCGCCGATGGCCCCGAGCATATTGCGCCTTCCAGAAAAGATGTTCCTTGGCGAGCATGCCGGCGAACGGGTCCCAAGACGGCAAGTCGAGCGTATGCGGCATTGTGCCGCGGGGCGAATTCAAAGACGGTGCCAATAACCATAAGCCTGCCGGATCCTGCCCTGAAGGCCCGCGGCGCCCCCGCCCCCGGCCTGGACGGCAGACCGCATTTGTTAGGTTAAATACGGATTCCACATACGGTCCACATGAAATCCGTCGCGATTGCGGGTTTGCTCACCGCAGCCTTGGCGCTGGTGGCGCATGGCGTGTCGGCCGAATCGGAAAGCCCCCCGGCCATGCCCAACGAGTATGTGACGGTACACTACCCCGAATACTCCGTGGACGTGCCCGCATCGTGGGTCAAGCAGCCGTCCGTTCCCGCCATGAACATCATCGCCACGCTTGTTCTGGGGGCATTTACCGACGGCCCGCAGGAGCACCTCCTGGAGACCCTGCTGAACGGGCATACATACTCCGTAGTCAACGCGTCGGCGGTTCCAGAAGATTCTGGTTCGCTGCCCACCATAAGCGTGACGGTGGGCCCCAGCAGCCAACCCGCCGATGTATTCGTCCAGGACTACAACGTGATGGTGAGGGAGGTGTACGCGCTGTTGCCGGCAAACCCATACCTGGTGTACGAGAACAGAACGGAGTCCGGAGGCGTGCTCAACTGGTGGTGGATATCCACAGGGGGCCCCGCGTCTCAAGCACAGTGGATGAAGCAGGCGTCCTACATACTGGTGGACAACAATACCGCATACATTGTGGAGTACACCGCGGATCTGGACGCGTACGACGACAACTACAAGCACTTTGAGCGCGCAGCGTCTTCGTTCGTGCCGTATGATGGATGGACCGCGCCGCCGGTGGGCCCCGAGCAGCCGACGGATCCCAGGTGCACTGGAGGGGCGCAGTGCATAGCGGGCAACGTGACGCGCGTCATAGACGGCGACACGCTGGACGTGGGAGACGTGCGCGTGCGGCTGGCGCTGGTGAATGCAGGGGAGCTTGGAACTTTCAAGGGAGACATCGCCCACAGGATAGTGGGCGCCGTCTGCCAAGCCGGCTCGGCTGCCGTGATAGACGAGGATGACGGGCAGACCCAAGGGAGCTACGGCCGAATGCTGGGCGTGGTGTGGTGCGGGAACGTAAACCTGAACGAGCTCCTAGTGGACATCAAATATGGACAGATAGACACCAGGTACTGCCATGCCAGCGAATTCTCCGAAGAGCCGTGGGCGGCGGCTTGCCGCCGGTGACGCATGTAGGCAGAGCCGGACGGCTGATCATCGATTTCCACGACGGGTGTTTGGACTTTCGCGTCCTCACGTTGTACGGATTTGCGTCGACGATTGGAACAAACCGCCGGGGCGGGGCGGAAATTGCGGAGTTGGCCTCCAAGATAAGGTGGCTGGGCGCCCGGCGGTATGCGACAAGGAACGTGTGGCCGCGCCCCCAGCGACGCTTGCTGGGCCATGACAGGTTGGGTTATCTGAGCGTCAGGATGGATTTTGACGCGGAGTCGCGCGCGTTCAGCATAAACCGCACCATGAGGGGTTTTAGGGACCCCGTCTGCAGCCGCCTCAGGACCAGCGCCATCTTCCCCCCGTTGAAACAATACGTCACCGATGCGGGCCTCCCCGCCGACGGGACGATCTTTGGGCGCGCATGACCCTCCGTGTCAAGACTGCCGGGCAGCCGGGCGGCGATCACCTGGCTGCATCGGCCGCAAGACATCCGCGCGGAGAGCGCCAGGCCAACCTATTAATGGGCACTCAACCCGCGAGCGACAATGCAGAAGGCGGAACCCGCAAAGATATTCGCCGAGGTAAGCGAGGCGGAGATAACCCGCGCCATAGCGTCGGAGTTTCACGAGGTTCTGATGGATCGCAGCTCCTCGGACGTGATAATAATCGGCGCCGGCCCCGCGGGGCTGACCGCCGGCCGGGAGCTGGCTGGCATGGGCCTGCGCGTGCTCAACATAGAGCAGAACAACTACCTCGGCGGCGGGTTCTGGCTGGGAGGCTACATGATGAACCCCGTGACGGTGCGGGAGCCTGCCCAGAAGGTCTGGGACGAGTTGGGCGTGCCCTACAAGAAGGTCAGCGAGGGCCTGTACCTGACGCCCGGGCCCCACGCGGTCTCCAAGCTGATAGCGGGCGCGTGCGACGCGGGGGTCAAGTTCCTGAACCTGACAAAGTTTGACGACCTGATACTCAAGAACGGCCGGGTGGCCGGCGTGGTGGTGAACTGGATGCCGGTCTCGGCGCTGCCCCGCAACATAACCTGCGTGGATCCCGTCGCCCTGGAGGCCAAGGTGGTGATAGACGCGTCCGGCCACGACTCTGTGGCGGTAAAGCGGCTCGTCGACCGCGGCTTGGTGGAGTGGAAGGGAATGAACCCCATGTACGTGGATGAGGGCGAGGAGCACGTCGTCCACAAGACCGGCGAGGTGTACCCCGGCCTGGTCATAGCGGGCATGTCGGTCACCGAGACGCACGGCCTGGCTAGGATGGGGCCGACATTCGGCTCAATGCTCTTCTCTGGAAAGCGGGCGGCGGAGGTAACCGCCGCCAAGCTAAAAGAGATACCGTGAGGATATCCCGCGTATCGCTGTACGACTGCGCCTCAAACCCCCACATTACGATGGACGCGATCGCCTCCTTCATATCCGACGCGTTCGGCACGCCCGCCCGGGCGCGTCCGCCGCCGCGCCCGCGCGCCGGCGAGGTGGACGCGTGCAGGGTGCGCAGCCTCTTTCGCCCCCCAGAACTTTGGGGGGACGGTGACCGCGCGGATGCGGACCTGTACGACGGGCACCTGCTGGCGGACGTGCTGGGAAGGCGCCTTGAGCATTCAGACGGCACATACCACCTGTTCTTCGTGGACCGCATGGTGGGCACCTACGACGGCTCCGACATGAAATACCACGGCCGGGCCGTCGTGTCCGCAAACCCCGCCGTCATATCGGTACGCGGCATCTGCGAGGCCCCCGCCCGGCCCCGGCGATACTATACGGACATGATGGCGTGCGCCGCCGGCGGCGACCCCGACGAGGTGGAGTCGCGGCACGCCGGCTCGTTCCTCACGCCGGACGACCCGCGCATCGGCGACGCGGCCCGGGGGTACGCGATGCAGGCGATATTCCATTTTGAGACCGGCGAGGCGTTCTGCGCTGACGCCCGCTGCCGCCTGTTCAACTCGCATTGGCAATCGGATCTGATACGCACGCAGACGGACTCGCCGAGGCTGTGCGGGCGCCACCGGGACATGCTGCGGCGCATGCGCTAGACCGGCAGCGTCACCTTTCCACGGTACGCGGGTATGCCGTCGTCCACCAGCCGCGCCTCCATCGCCTCCCTCTGGGGCTTGGTCACGCCCTGGACCACCGCCTTGGAGAAACCGCTTGCGTCCACTATGGCCAGTATGGATCCGCTGTCGTCGGTCAGCACGAACCCCGGCGAGTCGTCCACGAACGCGTACAGGTTCTCCTCGCCGACGGGATTCCACGAGTTGCCCCGGGGGTTGGACACCGCAAGGGCCGGCATGGCCCGATCGCCGGATATGCCGTTGAGATACGCGCGGGCCTTTTCGACCCGCTTGCGCCCCACGCTGAGGGCCTTGAAGTACTGCAACGCCATGCGGTACGCGCCGGTCATTAAAATTCCCTCCGGCGGCACGGTGGCCGCGCCATGCGCGCCCGCGCTACTGCATGCTGCGGCCGGACTTTTGCTCCTTGAGCAGCACCAGCACGTCGCGGAGCGTCTCGAGTATGGCGGCGTTCTGCTCCTTGACCTCCTGGATGGTGTAGTAGTTGTCCTGCGTGTTGCGGAAGAGGAGCCACTTGTACCAGTCGTTCTCGCGGTCTGCCAGGGCGCGGAGAAGCGTGTCGGCGCGTTTTTGGGAGAGGCCGTTCTCCGTCATGGTGGACCGGATGATGGACGGGGTGGCGTCCCCGCGCATGATGTCCTGCATGTATCTGCTGGTGATGTCGGTGATGCAGTTTATCTGCTCCTTGTCTACGCCGAACATCTCGATCACCGCCTCGTCGGACATCTTCTTCACCCACAGCGCGTCCATTATGCTCCCTATGGTGGCCACGAACTTCTCCTCGTCCATCCGGTTCAGCTGGCTTACCTGGTAGCTGATGGTGGGCGCGTGCTTTTTGATGTTGGCCACCAAGAGCCTTGCCCACGTCTCTTCAAGCCCCATCTCCATGAGGCGGTTTCCTATTCTGATGCCGTCGTGTACGGTGATGTCCCGCTGTATGAGCGAGAGAAGGTAGGTCAGGTACTCGTAGTACTGGGGCAGCTTGAAGGTAACCGGGTTCAGATCAGACACTATGAGGGCGCGTTCCTCGTCGGTCAGGCCGTTGAAGAACGATATGGCCTCCTTGGCCTCCTCGTCGTTGGCGTTGAAGAGGCTCATCTCTCCAGAATCCTGTCGATGCGGGCTATAAGCAGATCCAGCCGGTCGTCCCACGCGGAACGGCCGTCGCGGCGCGTCATTCCCATACGGGAACGGCCGCGGTACCCCCACTCGTACGGTCTGGCTTCCTGCACGTCACCGTTGTAGATTGGACACATCCTTATTTGGGTTGCGAAGCGCGGACAGCGTTTCATAATTCACGTGCCTCTTGGCACCGGACCGGCGCCGCGGGCCGTCATGGCATAGGGCGTAGGCCGATCGATGGGCATATAGCGCGCCAATATAAGCCCCGAGATCGTGTCGAAGCAAAGAGATCGAAAGACCGACCCCGCCCGATATAACAGGCCCAAGCGGTCGTCGGCGAGACCGACGCCCGGAGCGTGGCGGCGGGCCGCCCGCTGGCGATCACGTCGGGCCCCGAACGGGAGAAGCAGCCGGAGGAGATGAACCGCTCCAAGAGTGGACGGCCGTCCGTACATCCTGGTCTGCTGATGGGCGGCATCGCCTGCCTCCGGTACATGATCGGCAAGGGTACGCGTATAACGGAAAGGGCGGTGGACGAGATGCCGGGCAAGGGGGTCAAGGGCCCGGGCCACGTGACCGTATGGAGGCGCGCCTGCGCCCGGGCCATACGCATGGAGGGCAACCGCATCACCGCAGAGACCGCCGACGGCAAGACGCAGGTTCTGTTGTCCGACTCGACCGGCATAACCGCCACCGGCAAGGGCGGGCGTATAGAGGTCAAGTGGAAGGTGAAGCGCGACTTCATCAAGCTCCACATACTGGCCGAAGAGGAGTCCCGGAAGACGCCGGCGTTTCCGCGTCGCCGACCGGAGCGGGGGCGATGCCAAGAACCTGCCCGGCATGCTGGACGAGGCCCTGAACACGCTGGGCGTGCCGCCGGGGGACCTCAACGAAGAGCCGGCGGCGACCGTGGAGGCGGAGAGCGCCACCGCAGAAGAGAACGCCGCAGAAATGATAACCGGTTACGCGCGCGACTGCGGCTGCCGCCGGCCCATACTCCGGGAACGGCGCACCGCCAAGGTGTAGGGGCCTCCCGTGGCGATACTGCTCGCCGACGGCGGGTAATATACCCGCGAGGCGTTCTCCCACTGCAGGAAGCGCGGCGTGCGCGCCGCCATACGCGTGCGAATAGACTCCGACTGCAAGGCCGACGGCAAGGACGGGGCCATGTCGGAGGCCGTCCCGGACCGGCTGGGTGGCGGGCGCGCCGCCATTCAGTTGGCCAAGATGGGAAAGGAGGAACGCAAGAAGAACCAGGGGGAGTAAAAGGCCGGGGTCAAGTACAACGGCCGGTGGATCATACGTACAATCCTCGCTCAAGAGGCCGCTGGGCGAGGCTCTCGGGTCCGTGAATCTAAAATGCGTCATGATGGAACGGCCGCCAAGATAGCGGCATACAACAAGACACGGAACGTCATGCGGGAGGCGGTGTCCTGATGCAAAGACTGCAAGGCGGGGACCGCGACGCGCGCTGCCGAGGGCTGCCGGACCGTCCAAGTCGCGTCAGGTCGCGATTTATGAAACGCTGTCGAAGCGCGGCACCTGATCCTCTCGGCGTACCATCCCCCAATCCCAAGCGGCGCTCCAACGTTCGAGCGAGTGTATATGCACGCGCCTTGACGCTGAAGCGCGCAGGTATAGTCCGAATGCCGGCCGCCGACGCCCCCGACGTCGCCGGGGCCACCGGGATATGCATGAACGGCGCATGCCGGTACTCGCCGCCCAACTCGTCCTGGAATGGCCCCCCGCATGCAGAACGCCCGTACCGCCGCCCGTCCTAGCGTTCGCCGCGGCGCCGTCCGTCGTAGGGATGCCTCTTTTCCTTGCAGTACGAGCACCTTTGTCCTTGCCCCTTGATCGCCTCGTTCTTGTCGCGGGTGGGATTGGGACATACGGCCCGCGGTTGCCTGACCGCCGCCATGCGCCGTGCCTGCGCCCCCGGCACGGCAATGCATGCCCGCATGCGGGGCCGTCGCACGCAAAAGAGGCCCCATGCCGCCGGCCCCGGTCGCGATCCGGTCACCCTTCCGGCCGATCCGGAGCCCGCATTTCCGGCAATTCTTGCGGTACGCGTCTACGGCGGTTGCATGTATAATTTAAGATCGTAAGGAGCGCTTTCTAGCCCCGTCCGCTCTTGCGGAAGGAATCGAACCGCGCCGCGCAATTTTTTTATAAACACATCCTCCTTATTGTGGCATGAGTATGGGAGGCGCTGGCACATGGCCATGTACGGCATGCCGTAGCGATGTAAACATCGGCGACAAATTTTGCATTACGTGCGGCGCTGCGTACGACGATCTAAAATGTCAAAATTGTAACGCGACGATAACGGTGGGGTTTGATTGCTCTGAATGCAACACGCCCATCGACTGGGACTTGTTCTTCGGTGTAAAAAAGGAGGCCGAACAGTCACTTGCCCCCGGACAACCGACCGTTCCCAAGCCAGTGACCAACGCTTTGTGGATGATGATGCCCTTGCATATCAAGCTCCTCCTTGTAGTGTGGTCGTTGGCAATGCCGTTCATAATTTTGGGCACTCATTTTGACATACAGGATTTGTTTCTGTGGGGAATTGCCCTCCTTTGGTTGCCGCTCGTGATGATATATGTGGCGCAACGTTATTTTCCGCCAAGCGAGCAATGAATATGGTCCGTTACGCCTAAACTATTGGACAACGCCGCGCAATTCAAAAATCCGGCAGCAAAACCCCAACATGCAATCGGCGGGCCAAGTCGGGACCAAGCCGTTCCGAAATGTATCCAAATTCAATAGACTGGACATGGGCGGTGGGCGGCGCACAATATCGCCACGGCGCGACCAAGCCGGATACGAATTTCCCTGCCGCCACGCGTGCCGGGCCCCGGGCGCGCCTGCGGCGGGAACCAAATCTTTGCCGTCGTACACGCCCTCCGTCATTTCGGAAGGGATCCGAAGCGGGCGCGGCCATCCCGCCGGTGTAAAATTTCATGCCCGGGACGTGCGTATCGCGCACGCCGGCTGATCCGCCGGCGGGACGGCGCCGGCGGGCGCCTGCGCGCGGCCATCCCGCCGTACTCTTCGCCAAGCCGGCCAAACGCCGGCCGTGCGGACGCGGGGCGGTTCTGCTACATCCGCTCGGGGGCGTCTATGCCCAGCGTGGTTAGCGCGTCGCTTATCACGGTGCAGAACGCCCCCGTGAGGCACAGCCTGGCGTTCTCCGGGGCACCGGCGCCGATGACCCGGCAGGACTCGTAGAACGCGTTGAACGCCACCGCCAGGTCGTGGCAGTAGCGGGCCACGACCTTGGGGGAGAGGTTCCGGTACGCGTCACTCATTACGATGCCGTACATGCCCAGCAGCCTCAGCAGGGCGCGCTCCTTGTCCTGTCTCAGTTCGGCCATGCTGCCGGAGTAGTCGGGCTCCGCGGACGCCCTCTCCAGTATGCGGCGGGCCCGCGCGTGCGAGTACAGCAGGTACGGCGCGGTGTCCCCCTCAAGGCTGGTGGACCGCTCCATGTCAAAGGCGATGGCGCGGCACAGGTCCTGCCGGATCATCTCGTACCGGATGGTCCCCGCGGCCACCGCCCGGGCTATACAATCCACCCCGTCTGAATCCATGGCGGGGTTCCTCTTGGCGGTCTCGGCGGCGGCCCTCTCGCAAAGCATGCGGTATATGTCGTCGGCGCCCACGTACACGCCCCGGCGCCCGGACATCTGCGATGACGCGTCCGTCCGCACCCCCAGCGCCCGGGCCGTCGCGGCGCTCAGCGTCACCGCCTCGTACCCCAGGTGCACGTACTGGCCCCCGCCGAAGCTCTCCATTATGCCCGAGATGGTCCCCTGCAGATCCGACTGCCGGGAGTCGATCACGGTAATGACGCGGTCTGGCTTCGGCTCGGCGCCCCCGCCGGCCCACGGGGGAACGCTTTCGCCGCCGTCCAGCACGCTCCTGTACAATACGGTGCCGTCCGGCTGCACGCGGTATACCTCGTACCCGAAGGGGTCCTCCACCAGCCCCAGCTTCCAGGCGGCGTACGGTATGTCCTTGGCCATGTAGGTGGCGGTCCCGTTGCTGCGAACCAGCACCTTCTCCCCTATGACCCAGCAGCCCGCGTTGTCCCCGGACTCGGCCAGCGTGGCGACACCGGCTGCCTTCAGCCTGGCAAACGCCTCGCCCCACAGGCCCGAATGCACCATGTGTGACTCGTAGTTGAGCATGTCGTACGAGACGCCCAGGTTCCAGCACGTCTCCAGCTGGTCTGCCAGCACCCGCTCGGTTATCCGGGCCGCCAGCCGGGCCGACTCGGTGCCCCCCCGCTCTATCTCCCGCAGTATGTCGCGGCTCATCTCCCGCAGCGCGCCGTCGGCCTCGATTCGCTCGGTCACGTCCACGTACACCACGTCGCCGCAGTACGCGTCGAACTTCTTGCCGGGCGGCGGGTCCGCGGAATGCCCCATCTTGGTTAACCCCAGCACCACGTGGGCCACCTGCAGGCCCGAGTCGTCCACGTAGTTTAGCACCCTGACGCGGTCCCCGGCCTTTCGGAGTATGCGCGACACGGTGTCGCCTATCACCACGTTCCGGACGTGCCCTATGTGGAGCGCCTTGTTGGGGTTGACGCTGGTGTGCTCTATGACACTGGACGCGTCGGCAAAGCCGCCCCCGTACCCCTCTGATATGCAGGATTGTATTATGTGGTCTGCCATCTTGTCCCAGTCGGCCCACGCGTTCAGGTATCCGGACGGGTGCGCCTCCAGCTTGGAGACGTAGCCGAGGGGCCGGCACTCGGCGGCTATCCGGGCGGCCACCTCGCGCGGAGCCTCGCGCGTCACGCCGGCCAGCAGAAACGCCGCGTTGCAGCTGGCGTCGCCGAACCCGGGCCGGGCCGGCTCCACGCCGAACCGTACGGCGGGATAGTCGGCCAGCGCCTCGCGTATCATACTGCGGACGTCGGCAAGCAGCGCGTCGTAGGCCATTACGGGGGCCCCTCCGCCATCCGGGGCGCCAGCGCCTGGAGCGCCTCCAGCACCCCGTCGCCCCGGGGGGATGCGGTCACCATGTCCGCCGCTCCGGCCGCCTTGGGCGGGGCATTGGCCACGGCCACGCTCAGGCCCGCCTCTTCAAACATGGGCACGTCGGTGTCGCTGTCGCCTATGGCTATCGTATAGTCCTTGTCTACGCCGTACTTGGAGTACAGCTCCCGCAGCCCCCTCCCCTTGTCTATGCCCCGGGAGTTGATGTGCACCGCGTACCCGCTGTCGGATATGGCCACCCCGGGGTGCTCCCGGCGCAGTATCCTGGCCGCCTCGGCGGCGTCAAAGGTGCGCTCCAGCACCACCTCGGTCATCCTGGGGAATACGGGCTTTTCGCGCATGTCGGGCATTATATCCCGCAGCGCCTCGTACGCCCTCCTGCACTCGGTTATGTCTCCCAGCTTCACGTGCGACGGCGCCCCGGTATTCCAGTCCGGCGATGCGCCGGCCCCACCTGTATTGTCAACGTCTCCCGGCGCCACGCGGGACCGCGGGCCCGTCGTGATGCAGCCCCCGTTCTCCCCCACGGCCAGGTCTCCGGTGCCCCCGAACACCGACAGAACGTATGCCTCCACCGAGGAGCGGCCGGTCACGTACACCACCTTGTGCCCCATGGCCACGGCGTTGCGCAGGGCGCCCAGCGCCCCCAGGTGTATGATGCCGTTCCCGTTCTCGGTTATGGTGCCGTCTATGTCCACGGCCAGCGTCCAGCCCATCATTCCAGGCGCGGCGCCCACCCGTAATTATTTGATGGCCCCGCCCCAATACCATTATAGTAAAATCGCCACGCATGGATCCCATGGGGATACCGGAACGGATCAAGGCCATCCAGGACGAGATGGCCCGCACCCAGATAAACAAGGCCACCGAGCACCACATCGGCCTGCTCAAGGCCAAGATAGCCAAGCTGAAGCGGGAGCAGATGGACCAGGCCGCCAAGAGGGCGGGCGTCAAGAGGGACGGCTTCGACGTGCGGCGCGCCGGCGACGCCACGGTGGTCCTGATAGGGCTTCCCAGCGTGGGCAAGTCCACGCTGCTCAACCGCCTCACCGACGCCAACTCGGCGGTGGGGGCGTTTCAGTTTACGACGCTCACGGTGGTGCCCGGCATGATGGAGTATCGGGGGGCCCGGATCCAGATACTGGACCTGCCGGGCATCATAAAGGGGGCGTCGTCGGGCCGGGGCCTGGGGAGGCGGATACTCTCGGTTGCCCGGAGCGCGGACCTCATCCTGCTGGTGCTGGACGTCTTCCAGCCGTACCACCGCAACGTGCTGGTGCAAGAGCTGGGGAACATGGGCATACGCCTCAACACGCTTCCGCCCAACGTCACCATAGAGAGGGCGGGTTCGGGCGGCATATCCGTCGCCCGGCTGGCGGGCCCCACGGGAATCACCGACGCGCACGTTCGGGACATGCTGCACCTGTACGGCATAATCAACGCCCGGGTCATACTCCGCGAGGACGTGACCTCAGAGCAGCTGGCAGACCACCTGGCCGGCAATGCCGTGTACACCAAGGCCATCACCGTGCTGAACAAGACGGACTTGGCCGACGAGTCGTTCGTGGACGGCGTCGCCGAGAGGATGGGCACCGGATTCGTGGGGATATCTGCCGATTCCGGCTCCAACGTGGAGCGGCTCCGCGACATAATATACGGTGACCTCAACTTCATCCGGATATACATGCGGCCCAAGGGCGGGCCCACCGACTACGACGAGCCGCTGATAGCGCGGAACGGCGACACCGTCAAGGACGTGTGCAACAAGCTTCACCGCGACATGCGGCGGGAGTTTAGGTACGCGCTGGTCTGGGGCGGCAGCGTCAAGTTCGGCGGCCAGAGGGTGGGAATATCGCACGCGCTCCAAGACGAGGACGTCCTGACCATCATAAAGCGGCGCTGACTCCCTAGTACAGCCGGCTGGAGAGCCGGATCTGCTCCTCGGTGGTTATGGCGCCCTTGTCGGCGAGCATGTCTATCAACTCCTTCAGCAGATCCTTGTGCCGCGCCACGTCCCCCGCCTCGCCGGCCTCCCCGGACAGTCCGGGCGGGCCCCGGATCCCCGGTTCTCCGGCGGGTCCCTGCGGTCCCTGCTCTCCGGCGGGTCCCTGCGGGCCCTGGGGTCCGGGCGGGCCGGCCTCGCCGCGCTCGCCCTGCAGGCCCTGCGGTCCCTGCGGGCCACGTATTCCCTGCTCTCCGGCGGGCCCCTGCTCGCCGGGCGGGCCACGCGGCCCCTGAACTCCAGAGGCTCCCTTCTCGCCGGCGGGCCCCTTCTCGCCCTTCTCGCCGGGCGGTCCCGGCAGCCCGACGGGCCCCTTCTCTCCGCGGGGTCCGGCGGGCCCCGTGGCGCCCTTCTCGCCGGCGGGCCCTTTGCCCCCCGTGGGTCCGGCGGGCCCCGTGGCGCCCTTTGAGCCCTGGGGGCCGCGCTCCCCTGCGGGCCCCTTGGCGCCCTTCTCGCCTATGGTTCCCGTGGGGCCAGTGGCGCCCTTTGAGCCCTGGGGGCCGCGCTCCCCTGCGGGCCCCTTGGCGCCCTTCTCGCCTATGGTTCCCGTGGGGCCAGTGGCGCCCTTTGAGCCCTGGGGGCCGCGCTCCCCTGCGGGCCCCTTCTCTCCTTTATCTCCGACGGCTCCCGTGGGTCCCGTCATGCCCTTGTCGCCTGCGGGCCCCCGTTCCCCTGCGGGCCCCTTCTCGCCCTTGGCCCCGACCGGCCCTGCGGGCCCCTTCTCGCCCTTGTCGCCTGCGGGCCCCCGTTCCCCTGCGGGCCCCTTCTCTCCTTTATCTCCGACGGCTCCCGTGGGTCCCGTCATGCCCTTGTCACCGGCGGGCCCCCGCTCCCCTGCGGGCCCCTTCTCTCCCTTGTCGCCCACGACTCCGGCGGCTCCGGTGGCGCCCTTCTCTCCCCTATCTCCCTTATCGCCCCGCTCCCCTGCGGGCCCCTTCTCGCCCTTGTCGCCGGCGGCTCCGGCGGGCCCCTTCTCGCCCTTGTCGCCCATGCGGCCCTTATCTCCTTGTTCTCCCTGCTCTCCGGCAAGTCCTTGTGGCCCCTGCTCCCCGGGCGGGCCCCGGTATCCGCGTTCGCCCTTCTCCCCTGCAGGGCCCTTGTCGCCCACGGATCCCTGCTCGCCCCGCTCTCCGGACGGTCCCATCGGCCCCCTGTCCCCCACGGCGCCCCGCTCTCCGGGAAGCCCGGGCGGTCCGCTGGGTCCCTGCGGGCCCTCCGGCCCCTGTTCTCCGCGTTCTCCCGGCTTTCCCTTGGCGCCGGGCTGTCCTGTGGGGCCCTGTTTGCCCACCGGGCCAGCGGGGCCGGTCGGTCCTATGGGTCCCTTGTCGCCCGGAGGTCCGGCGGAGCCCCGCTCGCCGGGCTGTCCTGTGGGGCCCTGTTTGCCCACCGGGCCGGTCGGTCCTATGGGTCCCTTGTCGCCCGGAGGTCCGGCGGAGCCCCGCTCGCCGGTCGGGCCGGCGGGTTCTTGTCGCGGCGCCTGCGCCCGAACGGGCGGCTCCTCGCCGGCGGGCTCTGCGGGAGCCTTCGTGGTGGCGGGCGGCTCCTCGGCATCATGCCCATCGGTCGGAGAGGATCCGACAGACGGCTTTGGTCTGGGATTGATCTCGAATAGCGAATACTCCTGGGTAAACCGGTCGGCGGCCACCACCCACAGGGACGTCAGCGAGTGAACCTCGTCCGGCACGGGGTTGTCCGCGGTGCCCAGCGTTTGGCGGAAAGTGCCGTCGGTGACCTTCAAGTGAAACGTGCCTTTCCAGATCCGGGGGAATTTGCGGCTCCTGACGGCGTCCTCGTCCGGCCGGTCCTTGCATATGGACAGCCTCACCTCGTATACACCGCTCTTGGTGAACGGTGCTTGTCCGGACACCGTAATGGAGTTGGGTTCTGGCATAGCCGCCGTACCTAACCCGTTCTATTTTACCTTTGTTCGACCGCCAGCGTCGCGCCGGATCCGTTTGGGGCGCCAGGACCGCCGCGCCGCCCTTTGTATGCGCCACGCATTGTGAAATATTACTATTGATACTATTGATACTATCATACTGCTATTGATATCCAATGCCGCCGTATATCTGTCATGGACATAGAAGATACGCTCACAGAACTGTACCGCAAAGCCAGGGGCGACGCCGGATACAAGCAGCAGCCGTACGCCCGCTGGGACAAAGACTACGCCAAGAGGATCTCCGAGTCGTTCGGCGTGCCGATAGTGCTGCGCGCCGGCAGATCCAAGGTTCGGGGAGGCACGCTGGCCATAATCAGCCGCGCCGGCCAGGTCGAGTACCGCATCACCATATACGAGAACCAGCCGGGAAACATAGAGCACGAGATCGCCCACTACATCCAGTTCGCGATATTCGGCAGGGAGTGCCTCATGGACAAGAAGAACTACGCCGTAGAGGAGATAACGGCCGAGTCCACGGCATACGTGCTGTGCATGATGGCCGGCAACGACTCCAGGGAGGCGCGATCAGTGCCGTACGTGCGCCGGTACATGAAAGCGGCCGGCATAGAGCCCGAGTCGCTCATACCCGACGTCAAGGAGCGGGTGGAAGAGTTCCTGCGGCACCAGACAATGCCGCCCAAGTACGCGCCCATAGAGCAAAAGCCCCGGTTCCGGTACGGCAGGTGCGGCAAGCGCATACGCCACGTGTTTGAGCACGAGATCGGCGAAAAGTCGGCGGTTTGCGTGCGCTGCCGCAAGAAGATGTCCGGAATGCTGGTGCGGATGTGCGGCGAACCGGCGCCCATCGTGGCCTGATTGCATTTTGCGTTTTTTTGACATGCGGCGTACTGCCCGCGCCGCGCGGAGGCGTCCAAAGGCGCCGTTCGCCGGGCACAAGCGGCGGGCGCACACGCACGATTTTTATCAGACGTCAACCTAAAAATTACATTATGGGCAAGGACAAGATGGATGCCGAGGCAGCATACGGGGGAGAATCCAAGGGGGAGCCCGAGGGGAAGCCCGAGCGGGCAGAGACGCGGCCCGTGGTAAAGAAGGACGCCGCCGGATCGCTTGTCAACCCCGACTACAACCGCCTAAAGCTGTACAAGAAGGGCGTCAACCTCATGGCCGACGAAAGGCTGGAGGACGCCTGCGAGGTCTTTGAGCAGGCCCTGCGTATAGACCACGACAGCGTCGACACCCTGCTGAAGCTTGGATACGCCCGCTTTCACCTGGACCAGTACGCCGACGCGCTGAAGGCATACGACCGCGTACTGGAGATAGACGTGACCCACCCGGAGGCGTGGAACCTAAAGTCCCTGGTGGACTACGAGCAGAAGAACTACTCCAAGGCGCTGGACGCGGTGGAGAACGCCGTCGAGTCGGATCCCAACTACGGCATGGCGTGGTACAACAAGGCATGCTACCTGTCGCTGCTCAGCCAGGTGCCCGAGGCGCTGGAGGCGCTCAAGCGATCCATAGAGATAGACGTCAAGAACGCCCGCAAGGCCGTCAAGGACCGCGACTTCACCAACGTGCGCATTGAGGAGGGGTTCCGGCGGATAATAGAGGTGGTGGTGCTGGAGTCGATACGGCAGGGGTACCACACCATAGGGGCCATAGTCTGGACGACCTTCCTGAACAAGGCCGACGCCGAGGAGGCCTTGAGAAAGCTGCTGGAGAAGGGGCTCATAGTCCAGCACGAGAAGCGCGAGGGGTTCCACCGCATACCGACGTACGATCTGGCCAAGACGCTGGCTGACCAGGTTACGGTGGAGAAGAGGGGCTTTCTGGGGCTCACGCGCCGGCGCGTGACCGGCTCGGTGCAGATATTCCGAATTCTGGGGGACGCGGTCCAGACGGCCAAGGCGTCGGTCGAGGAGGAGGACGTCAAGAGCACCATATCGAGCCTGGAGGCCTTCATTGACCCCAGAAAATGCGGCCCCGTAATGATAGAGCAGTTCTTTGAGGAGCACCGCGACATCCGGCTGTGGAAGGTGAGGCTGGAACACCGGGGCCGCGACTACCTGCTGGAGCACAAGGACCGGATGCTGTCCACCCTGGACAACATCGGGGTTACGGTAACCCGCAAGCTCCGGGACACCTCGAACTATTCGGCCGACAAGTCCCAGTAGTTGGCGTCCGGCTGCTTCTCCACCGGCCTGTTGAGCTGCTTCCACTCCCGAAACGACCTGACGTACAGCCGGGCGCCGTCCACGCCAGCGGTCTTTAGCGCGTAGTACGCCAGCCCCGAGAGCGTCCCCACGCTGCCGCAGTACGTGATGATGTCGGAGCCGGGCTTGATGCCCCGGTTGCGGAATATGCGGAGCATGTCCTGCCTGTCCCGGAGTATGCCGTCTTTGGAGGCCAGCATGCGGTACGGGATGTTCATGGCACCGGGTATGTGGCTCTCCAGGTAGTTGAGCCGTTCGCGGTTGTCCAGCAGTATGGTGTCGGGGTTCGGGGACGCCAGATCGTGGTGGGTTGCCAGTATGCCGTCGTTCATCACCGGCTCGTACGAGGCGGCCCGCACGTCGGGGGCGGCCTTGTCCGTCTCAAGCCCCAGCGACGACCACTTGGCATACGTGGTCTCCAGCAGCGAGACGGCCCCGTGGCCCATGTGCTCCAGGGTCCATGCGACCCTGGACGCCAGGGCCCCGAAGGTGTCGTCGTATACGACCACTTCGGTCTCGCGGTCTATCCCCAGCGCGCCCGCCAGCCCGGCCACGGTGCCCGCGGAGTCGTCCCGGAGCAGGGTGTGCAGCGGCAGGTTTACGGCGGAGGGTATGTGGCTTGCCTTGTACTCGGCCGGCCTCCTGACGTCTATGACCTTGATGCTCCTGTCCCTTATGCCGGACCTGACTGCGTCCACGTCCGACGTGATGCGCCTCACGCCGCGCACTCGCCTTTGCCGGTCTTGGTGTGGTAGCTGGAGTCGCTGCCAAAGTCGGAGTAAAAGTCGGGGTCCTCCTCCTTGGTGGGCGGAACGGTCAGCGGGGCCAAAAGGCTGCGGAACTCCGCCAGGGTGGTGGAGTCGCCGTTCTGTATTACGCGGTGCACCCAAGACTTGAGGTCGTCCTGCGGCTGCGCCCTGTCCCGGAATATCTCAATTATGCGGAGTATCATGGGAATGACCCGCTTGGCGGGAACGCGCAGCATGTTCTGGCCCAGGACCGCCTCCCCGTCGGCGCGGCCACCCAGGGAGAGCATGTACGAGGGGTACATGTCGCGCCCCAGCCGCCCCCCGCCGCCGAAGAACCCGATGGTGGCTATGCCGTGCTGCCCGCACGAGTTGGGGCATCCGCTTATCTTTATCGACGAGGTCTGGAGGGCCTCGTCGGCGTCCAGCTCCATCTCCAGGAACTTTCTCTGGACCTCTTTGGCCAGGCGGTGGGAGTTGGTCAGCGCCAGGTTGCACGAGGTTGTTCCAGAGCAGCCGATGGGGGCCGCCATGGTGAGCGCCCCGGTCTTGGCCAGGCCCGACTCCACCAGCCTGGAGTACAGCGGCGGCAGATCGTCGTGGTGGACGTACCTGAGGGCGATGTTCTGATTGAACCCGATCCTGCCCGTCCCCTCGGCGGAGTATTCCCGGATTATGTCGGATAGTGCGCGCAGCTGCGTCGAGGTTATGTCGCCGGCCTCCAGGGCCACGAACACCGTGGTGTAGTCCTCCTGCTTCTGCGGGGACGTGTTGGACTTTAGCCAGCGGGCGTACCCGGGCGGCACCTCGCCGGAGCGGTGGGATATGCGGAGGCGGCCGGTTATCTGGCCGGGAGTGGGCATCTCGGGCATCTTCACCACCACCGACTGCGTGGCCCGCACGATGTCGCGCTCCTTGAGAAGGAGGTTCTGGAACTTCTCCCATCCCATCTGGTTGACGAGATAGCGGAGGCGGTTCCGGGCCAGATTGGTGCGGTTCCCCATGCGGTCAAACAGCCTGACCACCGCGATTGAGGTGTACAGGACGTTCTCCTCGGGGGTGAAGTCCTCCAGCTGGTGGGCCACGTACGACTTGTTTCCCAGCCCGCCGCCCACGAAGACGCGGAAGCCCTTCAGGGTGCGGCCGTCCACGGTCTTGGTCATGGGTATGAGGCCTATGTCAGCTATGCGGGCCATTCCGTGCTTCTCGCAGCACGAGTAGGTGAACTTGAACTTGCGGGGCAGGTTTTGGTTGAGCGGATTTCTAATGAAGAACTGGGCGGTGGCCTGCGCGTACGGGGTGGCGTCAAACACCTCGTCGGGGCACACCCCGGCCATCGGGCTGCACATCACGTTGCGCACGGCGTTGCCGCACGCCTCCCTGCTGGTCAGCCCCACCTCGGCCAGGCCCCGGAGCACTTCGGACACGTCTTCAAGCACCACCCAGTGGAGCTGTATGCTCTCCCGGGTGGATATGTGGGCGCTGTTTATGGAGAACTGCTCGCTGAGATCGGCCACCCGCTCCAGCTGGGCTGGGTGCACCTGTCCTGCGGGTATCTTGATGCGGATCATGGCATAGTCTGACGTCATGCGGGTGCCGTACGCCCCGTGCTGCAGCCTGTACCGGCGGAACATGTCCTCGGGGTACTTGCCCTGGCGGAACTCCCTGACGGTCTGGGCAAACGCTTCGGCCTCTTCCATGCGGGCCAGGTTCAAAACCGGGACGGGGGATTCCGGCGGAAGCTGCGTGGTCTCGGGGCGGCTCATTACGTTGTCAACCCACTTGCATCTTATAAATACGTAATGTCATGGGCAAAATCGCGGCGGCGCGGAGGGCGCGCATGCTCAGTCCTGCCGCAAACGCGTTTCGTACGGGAATGCGCAGCAGAGTCATGGCGTCCAAAACGGCGGGCAGGCGGTGCATCTATCCAGCCTGTTCGTCTTCAATGTCGAGTTTGAAGTTAGCCGGCTCATGTCCGATGTCTTGTAGCAGTTTTTGAACACGTTGCAGCATGTCCTTTTTGTTATACTGTAGTTTTATGAACAGGTTGCTGGCAAGCCGAACGTTGTTGTATCGTTTTCCTTTATTGGTTGTGGGAACATTCGAATCCAACACTTTGCTTTGCTTCGAGTATTTGATGTAGCGATGGCGGTGCATCCACTTGGCAATTTCTCGCATCACCTGTGCCCACTTGGTAGGGCTGGCCGATGTGCCGTCTGGGAAGTAAAGTTTGGTGGGTTTGGAGTGTTTAATTTTAGGATAGTCGAGATCTTGTATGGATGTTGCAGACGATGAAGTGCTGCTTATGTTGTGCAGAGTGTCGCCCATCTTTGCATCAGATCGTATATCTGCCTTAGCGATATTCCCGTAGGTGATTGTAAAGCCGTCTGGCTTGTATCCAATATGCCGTATCAATTTCTTTATGCGATCCAACATTTGAGCTGCAGTATAGTTTAGATTAATGAATAAATTATTGGCGAGTTCTACATACCGACGGGCAGGGCGAATTTCCGTCAACAGGGTGCTTTGTTTTGCACCACGTATGTGACCGTTTTCATACAGCCACTGGGACACATTTCGCATCACTGCCGCCCAGCTCTTAAAGTCGACTGATTTTCGGTCTGGGAAGTGGAGTGTAACGGGCTTATTTTCAATTTTATTGTAGTCTAATTGCAAAATTATTGAAGAGTGTTGCGATATGAGTCCAGTGTTTTCAATGGATGGCGCCTTGATTTTAACTGGCCAGGGTATGGGCGCATGATCACCATGGGGCCAATTTTCATCATCAATTTTGTACAAGACCAGAATGCCATCAAATAGATGAATTTCATACAGATGAATTTCTTCGGCTATTTTAGACAGTCGTTCTTTCATATCATTTGGAAAGTGTGTTGAAACAACAATAAAATACCCTTCTTTTCGAATACTATGGGTTGGTGTTGTGAATTTATCAGGATTTTTTTCACGCACTCTTGAGTATGCATCCTTCATAGCCTCACTGGCGCTTGCATCATATTTTAATAACTGCCCTGCCAATCTATTAAGGTCATCAAGTTTATATTCAAATATAACAAAGCATTTCCTCTTTTTGTCAAATGCTAATGTGTCTGGTCGTGCATCAGGGCCATGAACAAATTCAGATTTAATGAGACTCAACCCAAACAGCTCCTCTAAGTGTTTATTTACAAACTCGTGCAATGATCGCTCCGGTTTTGGTTTAAACGCCCGACACTCTTCAATCATGTCCTCCGAAGACTCCTCCCAGCGATACGCCCTGATCATCCGCCGCCTTTTATCAGCCAATGCCTCACCCGCCCCCATGCAGGACGCCCAACGGTAAAGCCGCATCGGCGCATGTGCAAGCAGTCTTGGCATACGCGTTCAGCAGTAACGGAAGTGTCGACACACGGATACCGACCACGTCACTCATTATCGAGTTTTGATAGTTTGCTGATGTATTTAAAGAGTATTGGATCCTCATGAAGCGGCAGAGTAGATTTTGGCGCCGGCATATGACGATTGGCAGAGTGTGCCGGGCACAGCCCGGGCCCATTCCTCCACCACGAAACGAAGTCAGAAAATCACAGCCACTCCTTGAAGAGGGGCGGCACAACGGCAAGATCAGATTATCTGACTGTACAGGCAACCCCGCCGGCCCGAAATTCATGCGGAAGATGGTCTGCCATATGGATAGTAGCGGCCATTGCAATCCGCTCACTTGCAGCCCAGATGCTGTGCGGTCTCGCCTTAACGGCCAAGCCGCGGTGAATATTCTCCCCAATATTGGCCGGCCAGCATAGTTCCATCCCAAATTGTGGCTTAATGGACGGCAAAATCGAACCGTATTGCGGGATGGCGCGGGGGTAATCATTAGGACGCGGCGCGGCTACGTCGCGTATACCTTGATCTCTACGGCCTTCATCTCGTTTTGCACGATTTGTACGATTGCGTCCCTGAGCTCGTCCACGCTCTCAAAGTACCGGCCGGCCAGCAGGCGCTTGAGCACCCGCCACTGCACCTCGATCGGGTTCAGCTGCGGGGTGTATGGGGGCAGGTAAATCAGCTTGATGTCCCCGCCGGTCGACTCGATGAACCGGGACACCATGCGGGACTTGTGGTACCCGGCGTTGTCCAGTATCATCGCGAACTTGGGATATACCCGCCGCAGTTCCTTCAGGAATTCTATGAACGTCTCGGAGTTCAGGGCGTCCGCGGGCCGCATGTAAAAGCCGTCCTTGCCCAGGGCGCCGAACATCTTGACGGACTGCTTTGAGAACGTGGACTTTACGATGTAGCGTCCGCCGGTGCGCCTCCAACCGTACCCGCCCCCGTTCCAGCGCAATACGCCCGCCTCGTCCCCGCACAGCACGACGTAATCTTGGGCCATCAGCTCCTCCAGCGTCGCGTTGGCCTCGCTCACGAACGCCTCCCGCTCTTCCTTGGTAGCCGACTTGCGCGGCACCGGCCTGGCTTTCGTGTACGAGCACTTAATCTTCTTCATCACGCGCCTCAGCGTCCGCGGCTTGCACTTGATGTTCAGCTCCCTTTCCAGCATGACCAATATCATGGCCAGCTGCCACGTTCCGGCGGCAAACCCGTATTTCCTCGGGGAGTTGTCCACCCACTCCAATATGGCCTTGCGTGCGGCGGCGTCCAGCTTTTTCTTTTTGCGGCCCCTTTGTTTATCGTGTCGCCTGTCCAGGTCGGCGTCCATCATGCGGAGCAGCCAGTCGCGCACGGTCGAATACGCCTGCTTTAGCTTCCTCATTATGGGCCGTATCCCCATTCCCTTCTTCCGCAGCTCGCAGACTCGCAGGATGATCTGGGGCTTGCCCGGCCGCTCTGACTTGTATGCCCTGCGGAGCCGCTTGAGTCCCACGCGCGGCATGAAGTCGCCGTACTTGGGTATGGCCTCTTCGCGCGGCTCCCGCCGCTTTTTGTCGGTGGCTTTTGCCATGGGGGTCCGGGGGATCGGGGGGGATCTTAAATGTTTCGATTCAAACACGACCTAAGCCACCACACCGCGGAACGTCGTGGGCGGGGGGAGGGGGGCGGGTGATCGGGTATTTCTGGCCGCCGCTATGGATACCGAAATGGTCAAGTCGCTGCTAGCCAGACCGGAGATGCGCATTGCCAAACTAGTATCGACCACATGGCATGTCCCGCATGCTGTTGCCCGCACACCACAGGGGTGGCCAGCCCGGCATGGCAGATGCGCCATTGACGAATATTATGCACAACGCATGGAGTGGTGCGGCTGCATGATGGAGTGGGACTGACACATCCTTGTTTATTTGGCATAGCCCGCATCCGGCGACGGATTGAGCGCGCTTCCCCCACGTATTCCAAAAACCGGCGCTGTTTGACGGGATGCGCTCGACTCGCCAACGGTCCAGTCAAGAGATGTTTAATAAACAAAACGTGCGCAGAAGATGGCGTTCGGCGTCAAAAAATAAAACAAAAAATACGTTTGAGATCTACTCAAATGGAACTACGCTTTCGTCGGCTATGTGGATTACCTTCTCTACGTACCAGTCGTCCGCTGTAAGACGCCACGTGCCGTATATGGCCAGCGCAAGATCGCCAGCCTCGTTCAGCTCCGTGGAGCTCAGGGCGCCGCCGGTGTAGGAGGCTGCCAGGGTGGGCAGTATCGCCGCAATGTCTGCCGGATCGGTGCTGCCCGTCCTCTCAATGGCCAGTCCGGCCAGCCACACCGCGTCATACGCGTTGTACGTAAAGGCGTTGGGCGTGCCGCCAAACGGCACCGACAGGGCGTCTGTCACACTCTGGGCTCTCGGACCGTCGCCCAAGGGCACCTGAACGGCGCTGAACTCTGCCTCAATGGCAAAGTCACTGGCTATCCTGTCCTTCGCAATGAAGGAATTCTGCGCCAGAGTCTCAGAGCCGTACCACTTGACCTCTTTTAGTACGGGGTAGTTGTTGGCCGCCTGCATTATGGACACGATTTCGTCAAACGCGACCACCACCACGGCCACCTTGTCGGCGCCGTAATCGTCAACATAGTCCTGTACCGTGTCGGACAGTGCGCCGACGGATACGGAGAATTCTCTCACGTCCGGATTGTACCTTATGCCTTCGTCGCTCATGCCGTCTCGCTCCTCAAACTCGCTTACAACTGCATTCCTCAGGCTGTCGCCGTATGAGTCGCCGATCCACATCGGAACGATCACCTCAATGCCTTCGTTGGCGAGCAGTATGCCGAATGCCTTGCCTTGGTTGGCGTCGTCGGCCACTACCCTGAAGACGCGGTCGTCTGCCACGGCCAGCTCGGTGGATGTGGAGCAGCACGATAGCAGCACCATGTTGTTGTCGTTTACGTAGCTCATGACGTTTTTGACGCGCGAACTGCCGGCGGGTCCGAATATGATGTCGGCGCTCCGCGAATGTAGTGCCTGGGCCTTCTCCAGCGCTATGACCGGGTTGCTGGCGGTGTTCTCTTGGAACAG
The DNA here is from genome assembly GCA_963665475.2 of Nitrosopumilaceae archaeon. Classification (GTDB taxonomy): domain Archaea; phylum Thermoproteota; class Nitrososphaeria; order Nitrososphaerales; family Nitrosopumilaceae; genus VYCS01. Next base: position 672,142 of record CAXXXK010000002.1, read on the forward strand.
CACCAGTTCCCATCCGGCGTCCTTTGCATCCAGATATTCGTTGAAGTGCTCCACCGCCAGTACCGTGGCCGCGTTGACCTGCACGCCGACGGAACTGTATCCGCCGGTCAGCGGCAGCAGCGAGCCCGCGTATACGGTGGTGCCCTCGGGTACCGGGGCCGGTATGGTGTCGGTATCGGAGTAGTATATGTCGCCTTTCGTCCAGACACCGTCAACCATTATCCGTATTCCGTAGTTTCCGGTCGCCAGATCGCCTGCCTCGTTAAGCAGTGTGGATCTCAGCGCCCCCGTAGTGTAGCCTGCGGCCACGTCGTGCAGTACGGCCTTGATGTCTGCCACGTCCGAGCTGTTGGCCTCTATTATGCTCAGGCCTATCAGCCATACGGCATCGTATCCGGTGTACACAAAGACGTTGGGCGAGTCGCCGTGTACGTCTGAGAGTGCATCCCTTATGTGTGCGGCCTTGTCGCCCTGATCCACGTCCACTTGCACTGCGGTGAATCCCACGGTGCTAGCAAACCTCTTGGCTAGATTGTCCTCTTGCAGAGGAACGGAATCGGCTATTGTCTCAGAGCCAAACCACTGTATGTCTTCCAGTACGGGATAGTTGCGGGCAGCCTGCAGTATGGATACGATCTCGTCGAACGCCACTATAGCTATGGCCACCTTGTCGGAGCCGTACTCGTCAACGTAATCCTGCACCGTGTCGGCCAGTTCTCCAACGGTTATGGAGAATTCCACCGCGTCTGGATTGTATCTTATGCCCTCGTCGGCCATGCCGCCGCGGGATTCGAAACTGTTTACAATCTCGGCCTTCAGTCCGTCGCCGTATGTGTCGCCGATCCACACCGGAACGACGACCTCTATGCCCGCAGATTCGAGCAGCTTGCCTATGGCCTTGCCCTGGTTCCTGTCGTCGGCCACTATGCGGTACACAGCGTCGTCAGGTATCGCCAAAGCCGGCGCGGTGCTGCAGCAGGACACTATTATCATGTCGTTGGCGTTGGCGTAGCCAAGCACGCTGTTTACCCGTCCGGATCCGGCCGGGCCAAATATTATGTCCGCGCCCTGAGCCTTGAGCGTCGTGACGCGATCAAGCGCCGCTACGGGATTGCTTTCGGAATTCTCAGCGTATAGTACGAACTGCCAACCGGCGTCCATCTCGTCAAGGTATGCGTTGAAGTCTTCAATGGCAAGTTCCGTTGCATCGTCAACCTGCACGCCGACCGAGCTGTATCCGCCGGTCAGTGGCAGCACGGATCCCACGCGAACCTCGTCGGGTATGTCCGCGTATGCCGGAACTGTCAGCATCGTAGTGATGGCAACTAGCGTTGCCAATGCGATTATAACTTGATTCATTAAGCTATTAGAGTAATGTTCCAGCTTATATCAATATCGGCGCATAATTCTAAAGATCGTGCTCACACACCACATCGCGTGGGCTAGACTAACGGCATGCGGCAGACCGTCCCGTGACGCACACGCCACGGAATGGCCGAAGCCGGCGGGCGCGGCGACGCCCGCCGCCGGGGCGCGCAGGGTCAAAAGCGGGTTGCGGGGGCGCCGCACCGGCAACGGGGCGCCGCACCGCGCAATATCAGCGTCGGGCGGGGCCGCGGCGTACGCCCGCGCCGCCCCGGACGCTCCAAAGGACCGCGCCCTGGCGCAATCGGCGGCATTATATGGGCAGGCACGCCGTGACGCTGCGTGAAGATATACACCCGAACCGGCGACGAAGGCACCACGGCGCTGCGGACGGGGGTCAGGGTGTCCAAGGCGGATCCGCGAATCCGCGCAAACGGCGCCATTGACGAAGCCAACGCCGTCCTGGGAGTCGTCCTGGCCGCAGGCCTGAGCGAGCGGATCCGTTCGGTCGTGGCCCCAATCCAGAACGACCTGTTCACGTTGGGCGCCGACATCTCCAATCCGGACATGAGCGACAAAACCTCCAGGATTACGCAGTCGATGATTCGAAACCTGGAATCCACCATAGACTTGGCCGAGTCGGACCTGCCGCCGCTGACCAATTTCATACTGCCCGGCGGACACATGCCGGGGGCCCTCCTTCACGTGGCCAGGGCGGCGGTGCGGCGGGCCGAGTCGCACGTAACGCAGATAGCGGGGCCCGTAAACCCAGAATGCCTCAAGTACGTCAACCGGCTGTCGGATCTGTTGTTCGTCATGGCTCGGCTGGAAAACCACGATGCCGGGGCGCCCGAGACCATCTGGACCCCGTGAGGCGCCCGCATGTCGTGGGCGGACGGGCCTGTGCGCCGTGGAAAAGCCCTCGCCTCCAGATGCTGGAGAACGCATGCCCGAACTTGCGCCGCTTCACGACGTCCCGGATGCCCTGTTCTAAACCGTCGTCGGCGGAACGCATTCCCGGGCGGCCGGCCGGGATCGCTCGTATGCGGACCCGTCAACATGCCCGCGGCATGCGGCATCAGATCTATAGTGGCGCGCCCGGCCCCACGCGGCCATACGTCGTCAGGGCGTTTTTGGTTCGGGCGCCGTTGCGGCAACAGTTTATTTGCCCCCGGCGGTGAGCCGGGGCGTGCCAGGGTAGCTCAGCCCGGGAGAGCACTCGGCTGAAGACCGAGCTGTCGCGCGTTCAAATCCCGCCCCTGGCACCATTCCATCATGCGCGGCTCTCGTCATACTCGGCGCGCCGGTCCTCGTCGGAGAGCACCTCGTACGCCTCGTTGACGCGCGCCATGTCCGTGCCGGAATCGTCCCCGCTCACGTCCGGGTGCACCTCCTTTGCAAGCTCGCGGTACCTCGACTTGATCTCCTGCGCCGTTGCGTCGGGAGGCACCCCCAGCACGCTATAATAATCCGGAACGCCGGACGCCGCGCCGCGCCCGCCATACTCTTCGTAGTCGTCCTGCCAACTGGAGTGGTACTTTTCATAGTCGCGGTTCTTCTTGGAGTCGTAGTCGCTGTCGTCATACTCTGTGCGCCGACGCAGTATGGAATGCCTTGCCAGGTACAGAAACAGTGCTATGACCGCCGCTATAAATATCGCAAATACGGTCATCGTCTCCTCGGCGGTGATTGTATCATCCGCCCGCTGGGCCCATGCCGTCCATGGCCACAGTACGCCCGCCGTAAGCAGTATGCCCATCCAGACAGAACGGCGCCTCACGCCACCGGGTGGCACTCTGCCGAATATACGGCTTGCGAGTCTTGAGCCCCAAGCGATTGCGCCGCCCCGGCACCAGACGCCGCAATCCGGACTGAAGCCGGGCGTGCCAGATGCCGCACGGCCGCCGCACGGCATGCGGGCTCCCGCCGAAGCATCCGCGCACCCGGGCCGACGGTATAGTGCTGCGGCCGGCCATAATTTTGCGAAAAACCCCCTGCATGTAGACTTAATTAGGTTGGGCCGGTCACCCACCCAATGATAAATGCAACTCCTGCCGCCTTGGCTGGAATCTCGCTCCTGGCCATTTCGCTCGTGCTGGTGCCGTTTGCCGCCCACGCGGCCTCCGACGGCGACCGAGAGTACGGCGATGGCTACAAAGAGTACTACTCCGAGAAAATGAACGACACCGACAAGATGCCCTACGGCATGCACGACAAGATGCCCTACGGCATGCACGACAAGATGCCCTACGGCATGCACGACAAGATGCCCTACGGCATGCACGGCGGATGGTGCGGCACAGGCATGGGATTGATGGGAATGCCGTTTGAGTTCGGCAAATTTGGACACATGGACATGATCGAGGACTTTGCGTTTCCGCTCTATGACGGCAGCCTAACCGTCACGGGAAGCTCCCAGGCAATGGTGGAGCCTGATACCCTTACGATACGTTTGGGCGTTGAAACCACGAGGGACACCGCTGGCGCAGCCCTTGCCGACAACTCGCGCCTGATGGCCGCCGCCGTTGACGCCGTATTGGCACTGGGCATACCCGACGACGACATGAGCACGGCCAACTTCAACATCTACCCGCTGTACGACAGCCAGTACGACTCGCTTGGCAACTACATCAGCGTCTTTCAGGGATACGAGGTAAGCAACACCATAATTGTAACCACGGACATGCTGAACATGACTTCGGACATAATAGACACTGCTGTCCAGGCGGGGGCCAACCGGGTAGATTCTGTGACCTTCGGACTCGCCCCGGAGAACGAGGCGGCCGTACGGGAAGACCTCATAGGCGAGGCGGTCAACAACGCCATATTCAAAGCCGAACTGGCTCTGGAGCCACTGGGCTACGAGATCATCGGCGTTGACGCGGTGGTGATGGACGCGGAATACGGCGTGCTGGAACCGCTAACCCGCTTTGCTACCGAGATTGCCTCAATGTCTGCGGACACGTCCACGCCCATATTCGCGGGCGATCAGACCCTCACGGCCTCGGCCACTATAACGTTCATCATAGGGCCCGAATAGGTCCGGTCATTTTTTTATACGTGTGGTAAACGAAAGGGCAATCCGGCCATTACTGAGCTAAAATCTTGATAATTGAGCCCGCACGACGGCGCGGGACCATGTGTGCCGAATGTTTGCCGCCGTTGCGCCATGTCGGTGGCATACGTGCGAAAAAAACGGGTCTACGGCGCGGCATGGCGCCCGGCCTCCCTCACGCGCGGCGAACTTGCCATGCCCGAACCATGTGGCCCATGTGCTTGGCCGGGCGCATCTGCTGCTCGTTCACCAGCGTCGCGAATGCCCCCCTTCATCTCGTCTGTGGATCCAAAGCGCCGCCTCAACAGAAGCCACTTGGACCCCCAATGCCCCCTGTTGGGTTAAGCTGCAGCGTGTACGGGGGCGGAAAGATCAATTCTAGGCTCCCGCTGGCGCTCTCGACGAACTTCCGGACGGCCTTTGACATGTGGCAGAGTGTATTGTCCAGCGCCGTCACTATCTTGTAGTGTTCGGCCACCACATCCTCAAGGAATTCTGTAAACTACCCGGCGTTGCGGGCGTTGGCCGCCCACGTGATGTACCAGTCCGTGCCCAGCACGCCGAATGTGGCGACCTGCCGCTTCGGGAAGGCGGTTTTCAACGTGTCTTTGCCGTTGGCGCGGCGCCACGCGTAGCCGTGATCCTGCTCAAGGCGGACGTGCGTTTCGTCCAGGAACAGTATCGCGAATCCGGCCTTCAACTTCTCTGCCATGGCTGCGTTGGGCTTTGCCTTGAACTTCCCCCGTACGTCTGCCGGTGCCGACTTGGCCGGTACGGGCCTGGCCTTGTGGCAAGGGTGTCCGAGCTTGTGTAATGCGTGGCGCAGGTTGCGGCTCCCGCACTTTGCTCTGAATTCCTTTAGCAGCGTGTCCCGGGCCATCCCCAGCTGCCACGCCCCGGCCTCGTGCCTGCAGCGCGTCGGGGAGCTGCCCAGCCATTTTCCGACGACCTTTAGGGCGCCGGAGCCGGTCTTGCTTTTGCTCCAGCCGCGCGGCTTGTCGTTTACGCGTTTCAGTCCGCTGGCGTGCATTCGGTACGGGTGGTTACCGGCGGTCGAGTATGGCTTGCCCTGGCCGCTTGCGATTCTCCCGGTGCCTCTGGCCGCCTTTCTTTGCACGGCCGCCTGCAGCTCCAGCGTTTCCGCGTCGTCTCCCGCCCCGTCGGCACAGCCATGGGCAATACCAAACCCGCGGCCGGCATGAAGCGCCCGCGCGGCATGGCCTCGTCCTTTGCATCATGGCGCGCTACGCAGTACCGATGCGGGCGTTCCGTGGTTGAAACAGGGCCGGCAAGGTTGCTCCACATTCATTTTCCGCAACTACGCGTAGGGTAAAAGAAAAAACGGGCCTAGTCCTTGGGTTCAAGTATAAATTTCCCATTCTGAAATAGCTCGGGGTGGTTTTTGCGCAGGTGGGTTTCGGAAACGTACGAAATGGATTCATGATCCCTGTGTATGCCTTTCAGGCTTGCTATACATGATCTGGCGGCGGCTATTGCGGCTTCTGTTGCGACCTCAATGCTCCCAGGCCCGGAATAGTTGTCCTCATAGGCCTCTGCGTACTTTTCAGACACAAAGTCGTAAGCACCCCAACAACCCATAGGGTTGGATAATAAATGCGAGTATATATGTTAGATCTAGGTGCGGGCGCAGGTCCCGATTCAGGATCTGACCGACCAATCCACCAAGTCCCCGTCTGCTTAAACCATTCCCGCCGGCGGAGGCCTCCCGTGGTGTGGCAGACCATCGTGCGCATCGGGCGCAACCGCGTGCACGCATGCTGCCGCATCTTGAGCGCGTGGTTGCACGGGAGGCGATCTTCCGATGTCTACAGCCGGTTGCGGGCGGCGGCCGGGCATCCGCCCCAAGTCCGCCTTCCGCGGCGGCTTCCGCGACTACTGTAGCCGCCCGCACCACGGCAGAACCCGCCTGCCCGGGTTGCGGGCGGAGGTTGCCGCATGGTTCGGAAGGGAGGGGCTCGCGTCGCAGGATCAAAGCCCGATGCCCCGGTGCGGAGGCGAAGGGTGGAGCACGGGTTGCCGACTATGCGTGGCCGCATACGGCATTGCGCTTAGAATATCGGACTTGGTCTCGCCGCGGGCACTTGGATCCGTGACGGATGAATTGAATTACGCGCCAACCGTGCTGGGCACGGATGGGCCCGGTTCAACCCGATGGGGGTCCGGCGGCGCGCCTTCAAGCGACTGCTGCACGGCGGGCACTTTGCCACCGCGGAGTAGCTGGGGCGGGCCATCGCGTCGTTGGTCGCCAAGCGCCGGATGCGCCCGGTCAAGATCATGCAGTATGGGATACCGGCCTGAATCCCTCCGCGCAGGGGCGGCCACGCGCCGCTCCTGTAGACGTCCCGCTTCTCTTGAATCTGCGCACGTTTCGGGGGCGGTTTGGGTCCGGACTTTGCCTTAATTTGGCATGGTCGAAGCGGTCTCTGGATGGCGTCTCTCAGTCCCGGTCTATGCGCTGCATCTTTTCCAGCAGCTCCGGCGGGATGGCGTCCAGCACCTTTTGCAGTATGTCGCCCAAGACGGGCAGGTCGTCCCTGTACCCTATGGCCAGGTGGTAGGCGTGTCCGGTGGGCCCGGCGTTGTACACGGTTATCCCCTCGCGCTCCGCTATGCTCTTGGCAACCTCCCAGGTTGCCGCAAAGACGTCCGCCTCGCCGGTCTGGAGCATCTGCAGCCCGTGCAGGGTGTTGTCCACGGACACGTACTCTATGCCCGGATGGTTCTCGTCCAGCCAATCCTCCACCTCGTAGTTGTATATGGTCAGCACGCGGAACACGTCCTCGTCCATGTCCAGCTGCACGTCCTCCAGCGTCACCAAGCTGGTCTCCACCGGATAGTGCTCGGTGGTGAACGCCATGTATTCCGACCTCTCGTCGGTGGGGGCCACCAGCATGATGACGTCCGAGGTCCTGTCGCGGATGCTGTCCAGCGCGGCGGTCCAGTCGGCGGTATCGGCTGCCATGAACTCGGCGCCCGTGATCTTTGAGAACTTGTACATGTACTTGGCCGTCACGCCGGCCAGCTCCCCGGACTCGTCCTCGTATTCAATGGGGTACCAGTGCGGGTCGTACGACACCCGTACGACGGGGTTCTCGTCCAGCCAGGCCTGCTCCTCGGCGGTAAGATCCACGGTGGGATAGCTGGAGGGAGTTAGTTTCATGGCGGGCGTTTCTATGGACTGGATCTTTTCCAGCATCTCCGGCGGTATGTGGTCCAGCGTCTTTTGCAGTATGCCGCCCAGAACGGGCAGGTCGTCCCTGTACCCTATGGCCAGGGGCTGGTCATGCCCGGTGGGCCCGGCGTTGTATACGGTTATTCCCTCGCGGTCCGCTATGCCCTTGGCGACCGGCCAATAGGTCGCAAAGACGTCCGCCTCGCCGGTCTGGAGTAACTGCAGTCCGTGCAGGGTGTTGTCCGCCGACACGTACTCTATGTCCGGATGGTTCTCGTCCAGCCACTCCTCTATGGAATAGTTGCGTACCGTCAGCACGCGGTACACGTCCTCGTCCATGTCCAGCTGCACGTCTTCAAGGGTGACCAGGCTCGACCCCACCGGATAGTGCCCGGTGGTGAACGCCATGTACTCGGACCTCTCGTCGGTGGGCGTCACCATCATGATGACGTCCGAGGTCCTGTCGCGGATGCTGTCCAGCGCGGCGGTCCAGTCGGCTGTATCGACGGGCACGAACTCGGCGCCCGTGATCTTTGAGAACTTGTACAGGTACTTGGCCGTCACGCCGGCCAGCTCCCCGGACTCGTCCTCGTATTCAATGGGGTACCAGTGCGGGTCGTACGACACCCGTACGACGGGGTTCTCGTCCAGCCAAGCCTGCTCCTCGGCCGTGAACCCCACGTCGGGATAGCCGGTGGCCACCTCCACGAGGTCCATTCCCCGGGCCAGCAGTACATCATACGTGGCGGGATATAGGCACATGGGCCGGGATCCAGCCAGGTATAGGTTTCTGGGTTCGTTGCACTGCACCTCCGACGGCGCCACGTCCTGTTGCAGCGGCGGGAGGTGCATGGCGTGCTTGCCGTACTTGTCCGACGAGTGCTCGTCGTGCTTGTGGTCCTTGTCATATTCGTCGTACTTGGCTTCCTTGTCGTACTCGTCTGATGAGCGGTCATACTTGGCTTCCTTGTCGTACTCGTCCGATGACTTCTCGCCGTACCCGTCCGACGGGTACGCGTACGCCACCTGCTCCAAGTCGGCTTGCTGCACGGCCACCGCCACGGTCATGACCACTGCGGCGCACAGCACGGCATACCCCAACGGGCCGCCCAAACGCGTCCGCCGTATGCCACTCGCCGCGAGGTTCACGATCTGGTGGACGGTTCGGTAGTATTTAAAGTGAGATCTCGGCGCGTGCCACTGTCTGGGATCGACGCCCGGAACGGACGCTTCCGGGCCGGCGACCGAAAGCCCCGCGTTCGGCCGCGCCGCCCCGACGTAGGCGGAAACTGCGCGCGGGCCAACTCCGCTTCCGCGGCCGGGCTAGGGGCGGGCGTGGCCCGCCATGCGTCGCGCTACCATGCGTCGCGCCGGACGGCCCCACATCAGGGTTAATAAACTCCGCATGGCAGATTGTTTTCCGGGTGATATGCCACGAAGGTGATACTCAACGGGTTTGGGGCGGTGGGCCGGGCCTTGGCCGGGCTGCTGGCGTCCAGGGACGACATATACTCCACGTACGGGACGAAGATACGGCTGGTGGGCGTGAGCGACGGCGGCGGCGGAGCGTGCGAAGAGGCCGGGCTGGACCTGGCGGGGCTGATCAACGCCAAACGGGAGAGCGGCACCGTATCCGGGTGCGGCCAGCCGGCCGAGCCGCTGGAGATGATCCGCAACCTGGAGGCGGACGTTCTGGTGGAGGCCACCCCCAGCAACTATTCGAACGGCGAGCCGGGAATGACCCACATCATGGCCGCCCTCCGGAAAGGGATGCACGTGGTGTCGGTGAACAAGGGCCCCCTGGCCCTGGCCATGCCGAGCCTGGTGGAGCTGGCCTCGTACAACAACGTGTTCCTGCGGTTCAGCGGCACGGTGGGCGGCGGCACCCCCATACTGAACTACGCCAAGAACAGCCTCCGGGGCGAGCGGATAACCTCGTTCCGGGGCATACTGAACGGCACCACCAACTACATCCTCTCCAACATGGGCAGGGGCTTGACGTTCGACGCCGCGCTGGCCGACGCCAGATCCCGTGGATACGTGGAGGCCGACGAGTCGCTGGACCTGGACGGGCTGGACGCGGCCGCCAAGCTTACCATACTGGCCAACTGGGTGATGGGCATGAAGGTCACGATGCCGGACGTGAAGCGGACCGGCATCCGGGACGTGACGCTCCAGGACATGCGGCGGGCCGCCGAGAACCGCTCGTCCATAAAGCTGGTGGCGTCCTGCAACGGCGACCTGGAGGTGGCGCCCGCCCAGGTATCGTTCTCGGATCCGCTGTGCGTCAACGACACGCTGAACGCCATCTCGTTTACGTCCGAGCACTCCGGCACCCAGACCATCATAGGGAGGGGCGCCGGGGGCATCGAGACGGCCAGCTCCATACTGCGGGACCTGCTGGACATACGCGGGGCGGTGGCGGGGTGAAGTCCCACCACATCTCCAAGAGCCAGACGGCCCAGGAGCTGGCGCGCGTCGCCGACGCCTGGGGATTCCAGGTGCCCCGCCTGAGGAACCTGGTGGTGCACGAGCTTGCCGAGGACGCCCGGCTCATGACCGGCAAGGACACCGCCATACTTGATCTGGGCGGCACCTGCCTGCCGTTCCTGTCCTGCGGGACCCTGCTGGACAAGTTCCCGGCGGTGCGGGTGGACATGGGCGCGATCCGGTTCGTGTGCAACGGCGCCGACGTGATGCGGCCCGGCATAACGTCGCACGACGCGTTCGGGCCGGACGACGTGGTGTGCGTCGCCGAGCCGGGGGGCCGCTTCCTGGCAGTCGGGCTGGCCCGGGTGGACGGCGCGGATCTGGAAGCCATGGAGCGGGGAAACGTGGTCAAGAACCTCCACTACATCTCAGACAAGTACTGGGAGGCCGGCAAGCCGTTGGTCCTGTAGCGCGGCGGCCTATGCGGCCTCGGTGAACTGCTTGGCGCCGTCTGCCGTGATGACCAGAATGTCCATCCCGTCGCCGCTGGCCGCGTCCCTCTGGGCGGCAGCCCGTATGGCCTTCTTGGCCAGGGACACGCCCGCTTCGGCGTCCATGTTGTCGTCATACTTGGGGTCCAGCACGCCCAGGGCCAGCTCGGCGCCGGTCCCCACCGCGGCATACCGGTCGGGGAGTACGGAGCCCAGCGGATCCAGCGTGTAGATTACCGGCTGGCCCACCATGCCGCCCACCACGACCTGGGTCAGCAGCGGAAAGAACCTCCTCTCGTACATCATGTTGGACATCATCTTTGCCACGGTGTTGGGAGGCACGTCGCGGCGGGTCTCCATGAGGCGTATCTTGGCCAGCGCCGATATCTGAAGGGTAAGCAGCTGCATGTCCGCCACCAGGCCGGCGCACGCCGCCCCCACGTATGGCGTAATCTGGAAAGTCTTGCGCGTGGACTTGCTCACCAGCAGGTGGCCGAACGCCACGCGCTTTTCGCTGGCGCAGACCACGCCGTCCCGGCAGGCTATCCCCACCGCGGTGGCCCCGGGCATATACATGAAGGACATGCTTGAAACGGACGGCGTGCGTATTAAATGGGTTTCGTTGGCCCGGCGGCCAAGTCTGGCCCGGGCGGACCGATTTGGAGCCGTGTTGCCGATCGGGGCCGCCGGGGGCGTTTCCGCCCGACGCGCGCCGCCGCAAGGGCGGCCGCCCCCGGGATCGCTGCTGCCGCGGCAGACGATCCGGACATCGCTTTTTTGCCGCGTCTAATCCTGATCCCATCCGGGCACATATGCCACGCGCCCAGGCCCCCTAGGCCACCATTCGGCGCGGTCAAGCGCGCCGGGGCGGTCCCGCAATCCCGCCGGATTGGGACTTTCCGTAACTCTTATTTGGCCCCTGATCCGCGTCCGCACGTAATTGAGCGACATAGAACATGACGACATGTCAGACGAAGACGACGGAATAGTAGTGGTTGAGGAAGACTTTGCCGTAGACCGCGAAAAGATAAACGAGATGCGCCGGGCCTACTTGGAGGAGGCCCGGTCTCAGGAAGTCTTTGACTGAACGGATCACATAAAAGCAAGGCAGGCCATAACACGTCCGTGAACCAGTACGCCATAGTGGTGTGCGTGGCGGTGGGGGCCATCGCCATCATGGCCGTTATATTCGGCATGGACGTCGTGCGCATGTCCGTGGCGGTTCAGGACTATGACATATTCGTGGATCCCATAATAGACAAGCAGAACCTCTTTGTCACGGGCCGCATAACCATTCAGAACACCGGCCACCTGCCACTCACCGGGCTCCGGGTGAACTTCGGGGACGGGGACCATTTGGACCTGGGGACGCTGGATCCGGGGCAGAAGATAATACTGTCCCCGCCCCCGGACAACTCCATGCTGTTCGTGCAGGTGAGCGGGGACAACGGCATATTCGTAAATAAGGCGTACCGCGAGCTTCCAAAGATGGTGGGGATGATGGGCTCGTGAAGTTCCTCCGATCCGGAAAGGTGAAGGACGTTTACGACGCCGGCGACGGGATGCTCCTCTTTGCGTTCTCCGACCGGGTGTCGGCGTTCGACGTGAAGTTCAAGGATACCGTTCCCCGAAAGGGCGAGATGCTCTGCTCCTTCGCCCAGTACTGGTTCGGGCGCGTACCCGGCCCCAACCACTTCGTGCGGCGCGTCTCGGCCGACACCATGCTGGTGCGCAAGCTGGACATGATACCCATGGAGTGCGTGGTGCGGGGCTACCTGTACGGAAGCCTGATGGACAGGTTCAGGGCTGGCAAGGCGGTCCTGCCGCCGGGTTCGGGGACGGAGTTGGCGTCCCCCCTGCCGGAGCCGTTCTTTGATCCCACCACAAAGTCGGAGCACGACGCGCCGGTAACCCGGGAGTCTGCCATAGCCGACGGCCGGGTGACCGGCGAGGTGTTTGACGAGCTGCGCGAGCGCTCCGTCGCCGTATACCGCGCCATGTCAAAGGCGTGCGGGGAGGCCGGCTTCATGCTGGCGGACCTCAAGCTTGAGTTCGGCATGCTGGACGGCCGGATAGTGCTGGCCGACTCCATAGGGCCCGACGAGTACCGGCTGTGGCCCGCCGAATCGTACCGGCCCGGACGCATCCAGGAGGCGCACGACAAGCAGGTCCTCCGGGACTGGCTGGTCGAGAAGGGGTGGGCCGAGCGCTTTGAGGCCGACCGGCAGGCGGGGCGCACCCCCGAGGCGCCGTCCATACCGCATGAGATATCCCGCATGCTGACCGAGAGGTACGTCTCCTCGTACGAGACTCTCGCCGGGGCTAGTCCCCAGACCGCGCGCCCTTGAGGGTGCCGGGCCACTTGGCGCCTTCTTGGGCGGCCTGGGCCATGGCGTTTTCGTACATCAGCTCGTACATCCACTCGGTGATCTCGCCCCACACCGCCTTCAGCGTCGCATCGTCGGTCCACACCACGCTGGCGCGCACCGCGTTCATGGCCATTATGTTCTGGGTGTTCATGTCGGGGTTCTTGGACCACCTCTTCAGCACGCGGTCGCAGAACGCCAGTATCTCGGCCTTCTCCAGGACCAGCCTGTCGGGATCGTCGGCCACTATGCAATACGACCTCCGTTGATGCAACCAGTCATAAGGGCGTCACCTTCCAGTCGCTTCCCACCCAGACCCCGACCGCCTCGGCGCCGGGCACCCAGCGCCGCACCGCCGCGACGGCTTCCCGGATGTGCTCCTTGTGGGTTTCGTCGTCCACGGGGTTTCCGGCGCAGTCGTAGTGCCCCGAGACCACCACCGCATTCGAATGGTGCTTCTCGACGGATATGCCTAGCATGCGGCGCACTATCTCGATATCGGGCCCGTCGGCGCCGCCCGGCCCCCGCCCGGCCAGCACCGCGTCCATGCCCGGCTGGGTCACCGTATCCACGAACTCCACGCCGAATCGTTCGGCGATCCATGCCCGGAGGGGCTCCTGCACCCTGCCGTCCATGCACGCCAACGAGGTCGCAAACGTCGCCATGGAGCGTGTGCAGCCGGCGGGGTATTTTGGTTTTTTCGGCGGATGACGGCGTTGTAGTATCCGAAAATCATGTCGCGCTGGAGGGACTGACACTATTCCACAAGACTGCTTTAGGCTGCATGGATCCCGCGAAAAGATGAAGCCAAAACTGACGGACAAGGCCACCTGCTACGCCATCCGGCAGCCGGAGAAGGGCAGGGGAACCCGGGCGGTGGCCGAGGAACTCGGCGTGACGCGGCGACACATCCAGCGGCGGCGGGCTGAGCGACTCCGGACCGGAAAGGCGCGCGTGCAGCGCCCCGCCGGCCGGTCCGCCGGCCACGACCCGTCCGAGCAGGAGATCTCGGTTGTTATGGAAGTTCATGGCCGCAAGCCGGAGGGCGTGAGCCGTACGGCCATGGGGCTGCACAAGGAGGGTCACGCGGTCTGGGCCGTTGACCCCCCTGCCCTGCACCTTGCCCCCCATTCCTTGCGTTATGCGCACTCCCTTGCCGATCATGTACCGGAGGTAGGCGATGCCGCCCATCAGCAGATCAGAACATGCGAATGGCCGCCCCCTCTCGGAAGGATCCATATCCTCCAGCTGCGTCTCCCATTCGGGCCTAATGTAATCACCAGCGAGCGGCCCGCCGCCACGTTCCGGGCGTCGGTCTCGGCCGACGGCCGTTTGGCCTTTTATGCCTGGCGGGGTTGGCCTTTCGATCTCTTTGCTTAGACACGACCTCGGAGCTCATATTGGCGCGCTATATGCCCATAAATCGACCTGCGCCCGCTGCCATGACGACCCGCGGCGCCGTTCTGGTGCCAAGAGGCACGCGCATTGCGAAGCGCCGTCCTTTAAAAATAACAGTTAGTAACTTGATGTGGTGTTAACAGATATGGCCCGTCATGACGCCGAAGAGATATTCACCCAAATGAGGGATGCGGTGGTAAAGATTCGAAGCATAACGCCCGGCGAGGGAGAGACGTCTCAGGGACAGCAAGAAGAGCTGCGACGCCTGTATGATGAGGAGATCGTACCGCTGGCCGATTTGACAAAGGAGTTGGTCGACGATGGGTGACAACACGCGGATAGTGCTTGTGCGGCTGATCGATACCATCAAAGAACTGGGGAGGCATATGAAATACCCCATAATGGCAGGAGCAGTCATAACCAACCTAGACGGCATTCTGGAAATGCTGAAACAGAATCTGAAAATCATCGGAGGCGGATGATGCCGACCAAAACTGACTACATACCCATGCTGGTGGCCGCAGGCATAGCTGCCATGGGGTTTGCATCGGGGTCCGAGACGCTGTACATGAAGGCGGGCATCGCTGGCATCATGATCGGCTTGTGCATTTGGGCAATCATGCTAATGGAGGAACGCCGATCGTCCGGACGGCGGACTAGCCCCCCGCATAGCATCATACCCGATTGGATAAGCCGCGTGGCCACGCCGTTTTTGGCAGCCATGATCTTGATAATGAAGTTCGGCGCTTGTCTGGGTTTGGTGTTGGCCATGTACCAGAGAGATGTGGCAGCCATAATAGTCTGCGCGGCGGCAGTTCTGGTGTTGGGCCGCATAGCCCTATCGCAGATACGCGAAAGCGTTGACGCCGTCCGCGCCCTGTACAAAAAGAAAGGGTACGCGTAGCGGCGGTCACGTAACCCTCGCCCGACCCGACTCCCCGCCGGCGCCGCTTCTTGCCGCGGTGAAGGTCCGCATACGCGCCAGTTTGGCGTGTCGGGCACACCCGGCCGGCGGGCGCGGCGCAAGTTTTATCGCGTTTTCGACTAAGTCAAAGACGCCCCTCCGGCCCGGCCGTATTCAAGACGTCGCGGCACGCGCATGAGCCGCGGCCTTGCCCAAAAGCGGAAACCTTCGGCGGGGGCGAAAGGCGCACGGATCTCCGATCCTGGTTACCGGCGGGGGCAAGGGAGGCGGAAAGCCAAAGCGAAAGATAGCCAAACCCGGCCCGCCCGGAGGCAAGAACGACTCCGGCTGGGGCGCAGTATCGCCCGGGCGGGGGACGGGGCGGGGCGCCGGACTAGGCATCTTGCACCAGCACGACATGTGGGCCGCGATCGTACCCTCCGGCTCCAGAGCGTGCGGAAGCTTTCGGCGCGTACGCCAGCGCCGGACGCGCGGTAGGGATTTTGGCCGTTGCGACAGCGTTTCATAAATCATGACCTGACGCGACTTGGACGGTCCGGCAGCCCTCGGTGACGCGTGTCGTGGCCCCCGCCTTACGGTACCTGCATTACCACACCGCCTCCCGCATGACGTTCTGGGCTTTGTTGTATACCGTTATCTTGGTGGCCGTTCCATCATGGTGTACTTTAGGTTCACGGATCTGAGGGCTTCGCCCGGCAGCCTCTTGAACGAGGATATCATGATCTCTATAATCCACCCGCCGTTGTACTTGACCCTGGCCTTCCACGCCTCCTAGTGCTTCTTGCGTTCCTCCTTTCCCATCTTGGCGGCCGACGGCCGTTTGGCCTTTTATGCCTGGCGGGGTTGGTCTTTCGTTCTCTTTGCTCTGGCACGATCTCAGGGCTTATTGGCGCGCCACATGTCCATAAATCGACCTGCGCCCGCTGCAATGACGACCCGCGGCGCCGTTCTGGTGCCAAGAGGCACGTGAATTATGAAACGGTGTCCGGCGGATCGGTTACTCGGCGCGTCCCCCCGCGTGACGCCGGATCCATGTGCGCGCGGCGGCCCGATTCGCAGCGGTCGGCGGCGGCCGCGGCCCGCGCAGGCAGAACCACATGCATGGAGATGCGGGGGGCGGCGGCGTCCGCACGATACATACGACGGGGCGGCGGCGTTCCGGATCAATGGGCCTGCATCCCCTCGTCGCAAGGGCCGCTGGCATCTTGCTGCTCTTCACCACCGGCGCAGGAACCGCATGGTATGCTGCCACGGCCTTGGAGGGATCCGCAGTCGGAAATGCATACCTGCCCGCATTCGCCGCCGCCCTCATACCCGTCACATACGCGACATACCGCAGGAGGGCGGCATCGCCGGCGCGCCTTGTAGTCGTGCTGGCGGCGGCGTCGGCGCTGGCGATACTGTGCTATATCACGTCCCCCGTATGGACGCTGCAGTCCGACGTGCAGCTGGTCTGGCTGACAGACGCCGCGTACGATCCTGATTCGGGCACCGTATTCCTGACGTTCCCGCGCGACGCGGTCCTGCTCGACAAGTCCGGCATCACCGCGTACACGTGGTCCGGCGCATACAATCTGGCCGAAGCAGCCGACACCGCGTTCTCGCGCATGATCATGCTCGAGGTTCCCGGTCCGCTTCGGGATCCGCTGGCGTCGGGCATGGCGATCGTGATAGACCACGCCGCCATAGGGGCGGCCGAACCCCACATTATGCCCCAAGCGATGCCCCCCGCCATAGTGGTGCCCGCCATCCTGGGAAGCGCCGATCCCTGACGCGGCACGGGACGGGGGAGGGCGCCACGCGCGGAGAGACGCCGGCCGAACCCGCGTGGCGGCGTTTTGAGTTTTATAATACCGGATGGCGACCACCCCCATGGGCCTGAAGAGATACGTGGCGTCGAGGCTGGCCACGCTCTTCGGCGTGCTCATGGTGACGCTCCTGCTTACGATAGCCCTGGTCGGCTCCAACATGGACATCATACTGAAGCAGGGGGTGGCCGTGCAGGTGCGCGAGGAGATAGCCGCCACGCCGGGGCTGGCCGCCGGCTTTGAATCCGTAGAAGACTTTGAGCGGTACGTGGCCGACACCATAGAGCGGCGCACGCTGGAGCTGGGCCTCGACGAGCCGTGGTACTCCCCCCAGAGGCTGGGCCTGTCCATGTACAAGATACTGGTGCTGGACTTTGGGTACGCCACATTCCTGACCAGCGACGCGGGCTCGTCGGCCGTCGGCGACATCATACTGGAGAAGCTGCCAAAGACAGTGCTGCTCTTCACCACCGCGACGGTAATCATATCGATAATCGGGATATTCCTGGGGGCGCTGTCCAGCAGCAGGGTGGGCTCGGCGGTGGACCGCATCACTTCCAGCTTCGCGGTCGTGAGCTCCAGCTTCCCGGTGTGGTGGGTGGGGATGCTGCTCATAGTGGTCTTCGCGTTCGCGTGGGAGATATTTCCCGCCAGGGCCACCCCGTCGGTTCCCGCCGACGACCCAGGATACATAGCGGCCCTGCTCTACCACATGACGCTGCCGCTGATCACCATAGTGCTCATCGGGTTCGGGGCGTGGGCGTACCTGGTCAGGAACTTCATGGTGGGAATACTGCAGGACGACTTTATCTTCGCCAAGAAGACCATGGGCATACCACGCAGGCGCATCATATACAAGCACGCCCTCAAGAACGCGGCGCCGCCGATAGTCACCATACTGGCCCTGAGTCTCTCGGGATCGCTGGGCGGCGCCATAATCACCGAGGCCGTGTTCGACTGGCCCGGCATGGGCAGGCTCTACTTTGAGGCCATCACCGTGATGGACCTGCCGGTCATAATAGGCGCCACGTACGTCCTGACCGCCTTCTTCCTGGCAAGCATATTCGTGGCGGACATACTGTACGGGTACTTCGACCCGCGGGTGAGGACGGCGCAGTGAGCAGCGTAACCGCGCGGGACGTGTGGAGGGAGTTTCGGACCAGCCGCATGGGCATGGCCGGCATCATGATACTGGCCGCGCTGGTGGCCACCTCGCTGATCACGATGAGCGCCATACCCCTGGAGACGTTCAGGGAGTGGACCAACCCGGGCAACTGGCTGGCAAACCCCAAGACCGCCCTGCCGGCGTGGGTCAACGTCTTCCTGGCAGAGGACATGCCGGAACACATGATACTGCGGGGCAGCGGCTCGGGCCCCGAACCGGCGGGTGGCGTGTACATATACACAGAGACCTTCGCGGTGGACTATACCTACGGCGACTTTCCCGGCGGCTTCATATACGACTACACCGCCGAGTACCGCGGCGCCCCGCTGCTGGAGATGGTAGTGGAGAGGCCCGACGGCGTCACGCTTGACATACTCTCCAAGCCCCTGCCGCCCTCCCGGGAGGTCGCCGAGCACTCCGAGAGGGTCTTCTCCACGGACTCGATGATACAAAAGAGCCTAGCTCTGGACTCGGGCAGGTTCGGGTTCGAGACGGGCTTCCTGTCCGCCGAGGACATAATATTCGCCGACGTCAACAGCGGCGAGCCGCTGCAGGGCGCCTACACGTTCACGGTGCGCCTGTACGGGAACGCCCCGGAGGTGGCGGTGCTGGACTCGGCGCTCACGATAGACGGCAAGGTGTTCGGCATGATGGGCACCGACGAGCTGCGGCGGGACCTGGTGGTGGGCCTGTTGTGGGGAACGCCGCTGGCCCTCTTCATCGGGCTGGCCGTCTCCATAGGCTCGGTGGTGACCGGCCTGATATACGGCGTCTACGCCGGGTACCGGGGCAAGATGGTGGACGAGTCCATGATGCGCTTCAACGACATCATATACGCGCTGCCCGCCCTCCCGTTCCTGGTGATACTGGCGGTCACCATAAGCAACAGCATATTCCTGATGGTCGGCTTCCTGATGATATTCGGGTGGGTAGGCATAGCCAAGGTGTCCAGGAGCATGGCGCTCCAGATAAAGACCCGGGGTTACGTGGAGGCGGCCCAGGTGATGGGCCAGAGCAACTCTGTGATAATATTCCGGCACATAATACCGCAGCTGCTCCCGTACGCGTTTGCCAGCATAGCCATATCCGTCCCCGCAGCGATAACCACCGAGGCGGGACTCAGCTTTCTGGGGCTGGGCGACCCGCTCTTCCCCACGTGGGGCAGCATACTGTACGACGCCAACACCTACGGGGCGGCGGCGCGGGGGCTGTGGTGGTGGATCGTGCCGCCGGGCATGATGATCGCCCTGACGGGGCTGGCGTTCGTCTTCATAGGCAACGCCCTTGACAACATAGTCAACCCGCGGCTGCGGCGCTGACCGCACGTCACCGGAATGCCCGGATGGATTCTATGGCGCCGCCGCTAAGCCGTATCGTGTACGTGGCGTAGTCCGGGTTCGCGTCCTTCAGCCCGGCCAGGCTCTCGGCGAACTCCTTCTTGTCTGCCTGCGTCTCGCCGGCCTCGTGGGCGCACAGGTTGAAGGAGTTGAGCGGCATCCCACCGTCGCGCAGGTGCCGTATGAACCGGCCGTACTCGGAGGCGTCCTGCCAGGAGGCCCCCCTCTCGGCGCACGCCTCGATCCAGACGTCTATCGAATTGTGGAACAGCACCTTCTGGCGCAGGTCTTCCAGGGCCATCTCAAAAGTCTGCCCGCTTCATCTTGGAGCCGCACCGGGGGCAGGATCCGCCCTTGAACCTGTTGTTGCACACCAGACAGACGTACTTGACGCCGCCGGATCCGGACCGGGATCCCAAGCCGAAGAAGCCGCCGCCCATACCCTGCGAGCTGCCTCCCCTCATGCGGTTCATGTACCGCCTGCGTATGAGCAGCGGCACGACGATGAAGAGTGCCAGCGCGACCGCCAACCCGTACGGGAAGGGGAGCACCATCTGTATTCCTATGCTCACGGCCAGCGAAGCGAACAAGAATATGAGATACCACTTCATGCTAAACATGCAGTGTTTATCTGCGTCTAACCGATATAAAGGTGACGGCTCGTCCCGCCTCGTTCCAACCGGGGGGATCTCTCGGCGCCGGAAGGCCCGCCGCGTATGCCGGACGCGGATGTCACTTGGGGTGCGAGCAGAGCTCGGCTAGGACGCCGTGGAGGGACTTTGGGTGCATGAATATTATTCGCGTTCCCTCCGAGCCGGCCCTCACCTTGCCCAGAAAGCGCACCCCGCACGTGGTCATGCGGTCCACGTCGCCGTCGATGTCGTCGGTCTCCAGCGCTATGTGGTGCAGCCCCGGGCCCTTCCTGTCCAGGAATTTCTTGATCGGGCTGGCGTCGCCCACCGGCTGCATCAGCTCTATGCGGCAGTTCTCCAGGCGTATCATGGCTATCTCCACGCCCTCGGACTCCACGGTCTCGTACTCCACGTCGGGCACGTTGAGCGCCTGAGAGTAGGCGGCGGCGGCCGCCTTGAGGTCGTTGACGGCTATTGCCACGTGGTCTATCCTCATCAGAAGACCTCCCGGGGCCTGTACTCCCCGAACACGCCCCGCAGCGCGTTGCTGATCTCTCCGGTGGTGGCCTTCGCCCGGGCGGCGCGGACTATGGCGGGCATCAGGTTCTCGGAGGTATCGGCGGCAGAGGCCAGGGCGGACAGCGCAGACTCGACTCCGGCGGCGTCCCGGGAGGCGCGCCACTCCGCCATGGCCCTCTGCTGCCGCTCCCCCACGCTGTCGTCTATTCGGAGCAGGCCCGGCTGCGTCTCGTCGGGGTCCACGTACTTGTTCACCCCCACCAATATGCGCTCGCCGGCGTCGGCCTCCTTTTTGAGCCGGTAGGCGTTCTGCCTGATCTCGGACTGGAAGAAGCCCCGCTCTATGGCGGCCACGGATCCGCCCATCTTGTCTATGCGGTCCAGGTACTTCCAGACGTCCTCCTCTATCTTGGAGCAGAGCTCCTCCATGTAGTGCGAGCCGGCCAGCGGGTCGACGGTCTTTGTCATGCCGCTCTCGTGTGCCACGATCTGCTGCGTCCTCAACGCTATCTTGGCGGACTCTTCTGTGGGCAGGGCCAGCGCCTCGTCCCGGGAGTTGGTGTGGAGCGACTGCGTTCCACCGGCGACGGCCGCCATGGTCTGGATGGCCACCCGGACTATGTTGTTGTCCGGCTGCTGGGCCGTAAGCGACTCCCCGCTGGTCTGCGTGTGGAACTTGAGCTGGAGCGACTTTGGCTTCTTGGCCCCGAACGTCTCCTTGAGAATCTTGGCGTATATGCGGCGCGCCGCCCGGAACTTGGCCACCTCCTCGAAGAACTCGATGGTGCAGCAGAAGAAGAACGACAGCCGCGGGGCAAAGTCGTCTATGTCCAGCCCCCGCTCGGTGCACGTGCGTATGTATGCGATGGCGTTGGCCAGCGTGAACGCCACCTCCTGGGTGGCGGTGCATCCGGCCTCCCGCATGTGGTACCCGGATATGGATATGGGATACCAGAGCGGGACGTTTTTGGCGCAGTACTGTATCATGTCGCCTATGAGCCTCATGGACGGCTTGGGCGGGTAGATGTAGGTGTTGCGCGCGATGTACTCCTTTAGTATGTCGTTCTGGGTGGTTCCGCGCAGCTGGGCGGGCTGGTACCCCTGCGCCTCGCCCACCACTATATAGTAGGCCAGCAGCGTGGAGGCCGTCGAGTTTATCGTCATGGACGTGCTGACCTTTCCAAGCGGTATGCCGTCAAAGGCCGTGGCCATGTCGTTCACCGACGCTATCGAGACGCCCACCTTGCCCACCTCGCCCTCGGCCGGCCCCGAGTCCGGATCGTGGCCTATCTGGGTGGGCAGGTCGAACGCCATGGAAAGGCCCGTCTGCCCCTTCTCCAGCATAAACTTGAAGCGCTCGTTGGTCAGCCGGGCGTCGCCGAAGCCCGAGTACTGCCGCATGGTCCAGAAGCGGTCCCTGTACATGCCCGGATGGATGCCCCGCGTGTACGGGTACTGCCCGGAGTCCTCGGGCCCGCCGTATATGCGGTCCACCTCGTAGTTGGAGTCGGTGAACAGCGTCTTGGGCTCCATTCTACACCCCCAGCGAGCCGGCTATGCGGCCGGCCGCCTCGTACGGGTCCGTCTCCCCCCGCCTCGCCGAATCCATGGCATCGCGGGCGGGACCGGCAGATGAAAGCATCGCGTCAAGTTTGAGGCGCATGCGCCTTAAAACGATATCCTTGGTCTCGGCCTCCAGCCGCCGGGCGCGCCTCTCGGGCGCCGAGGCGGCCGCCGCCCGGAGCCTTTTGTGTATGGTCTCGGCCAGCTCGGATATGCCCCTGTTCTCCTTGACCGAAGTCATCAGCACGTCGGGGCTGCGGGACGACTCCCCTATGTAGTCGCGCACCGCGTCGTACAGCGAGGAGCTGCCCGGCAGGTCCGCCTTGTTCACCACGCAGATGTCGCCGATCTCGGTTATGCCCGCCTTTATGGTCTGGATGCTGTCCCCGGTGTGGGGGTTGAAGACCACCACGGTGACGTCTGCTATGTCCGATATGTCCACTTCCGTCTGGCCGGCGCCCACGCTCTCTATTATTACGGGGTCAAACCCCGCGTACTCCAGGATGCGGATGCTGTTCCGCAGGGAGTCGGAGAGCGCCCCGGTGGCCCCCCGCGACGCTATACTCCTTATGTATACGCCAGAGTCGGTGGAGGCGCTCATGCGGACCCGGTCCCCGAGTATGGCGCCGCCGGTGACGTGGCTGGTCGGATCCACGGCCAGCACCGCCGGCTTGCCGCCGGCCTTGGACATCTCCATGGACAGGCCGTCTATCAGCGAGCTCTTGCCGGCGCCCGCCGGCCCGGTAATCCCTATGATGTCCGCGCCGCCCGTCTCGGGGTATATGGCGCGCAGCACCTCCTCAAAGCCCGGCGCGGCGTTCTCGGCGGCGGTGATCGCCCGCGCCACGCTCCGCCGCTCTCCGTCCCTGAGCCGCTCCAGGTCCATCGCGCGGCGTTGCGGCGCCTGGTAATAAAACCGCATGCCCGCGTCACCGCACCAGCAGCACCGGCGCGGGGGGCTGTCCGGCGTCGCGGATCTCCGTCTTTACGGATATGCTCCCCAGCGCGTCGTGCCGTATGTCGAATATTACGGGGTGGGCGCCCCACCCGTACCGCGGCGGGCCGAATTGTACGCGCTCGGCAAACTCCGGGCCCGCATACGTGCGGCGGAACGTCTCTGCCATGCCCTGTATCTCCATCGAGACCTCGGACGTGCCGCCGGACGCGTCCCGGAACTCTATGCGTATCTGGCCGTCCGCATACGTGGCGCTTATCTCAAAATGGTCCGGCACCGGCTCGCCGGGCATATTGGCTGCGGCGATGGCCAGGGCGGCCACCGCGGCCGCGCCGACGTACGCCTTCTTCATGGCGCGTTCTCGGCCACCTCGGCGGGCGCCCGGCGGCGCAGGTCCGCGTATATGGACAGCTTCTCAAGGGCCTCCAGCCGGGCCCGCTCGGTGCCGGGGATTGGATGCGCGTCCAGAAACGTCTCTATGCTTTTCGCCTGCGACGCGTCGGCAAGCCTGGACAGCCCCCGTATTATCCGGCCGAACAGGGGGTTTCCGCGTCCTATCTTGGACGACAGGTCGTCCCAGTTGGACGACAGCCATGGCCACAGTATCCGGCGGGCGGCGGGGTTGGCCGCCACCAACACGGCGGGCATATAGGCATTCTGGGAGCGGACCGCCTCGTCCAGCGAATAGTCCAGCGTCCGCTCCAGCATCTTGGCGTCGTCAAACTCGCACATGCCGGCCAGTATGAGCACCTGCTCCTCCATGGAGTCGGTCTTTTTGAACAGCGACTTCATGCGGTTGTGCATCCGCGCCTTTCCCACCCGCGCCGCCGCCGCAAAGACCGCGGCGCGGACGTCCGGATGCAGGGAGTCGGCGTCGTCGAGGAACCCGGCGAACATCTCCTCGGCGGAGCGGGCGACCGACGCGTCCAGGCGCGACAGCGCCCTGATCGCCGAGGACCTCAAAAACGCGTCGGTGTGTTCGTCGTCCGGCCGCGGCTCCCAGCCCAGCCGGTCCAGCACGCCTTGGAACAGCGGCCGGGCCACCTCGGCCACGCGCCCGTCCCATTCGGCCTTGTAGGACATGTCCATCAGGAACGAGAGGTTCCTGCCCAGGTCGACCAGCGGCATGTACTCGGCCTCTTTCTCATAGGCGCCCACAAAGTCCAGGTATTCGGGTATGGTGGCCCTGCCCGATATGCAGAAGGCGAACATGTCGTTCTGGACGGCCCACCTGTCCATTACCGATATGTTCTGGCGCGCTACCATGTTGCGGATCTCGTCCAGCAGGAGCCCGTGGTACCGGACACGGTAAAAGCCCGCCCGCCCGGTATTCGCCACGAACTTGCGCGGCAGGCCCAGTGACGCGGAACGCACGCCCAGTATGTTGGTGCGCTCCTTGAGGCCGTCCCGGAACCGGAAGGGTATGGGCCAGGTCTGGTCTCCGCCCTCGCTGCCGTCGGCGCGGAACCTCTCCTGGCTCAGCAGCAGGATGAAGGCGTGGGAGTCGGCGTCCACCACCGGAAAGCCCGGGGTCTTCAGCCACGGCTCCAGCAGCTGCCGGATCGGCTGATGGTACGCCCACTCTATCGAGTCCCACAGGTCGTCGCCGGTGGCGTTCTTGTACTTGAATGCCCGCAGGTACTTGCGCAGACCGCTGCGGAAGCCCACGTGCCCGACAAAGTCCTCAAGCATCCGCAGCATGCACCCCCCCTTGTCGTAGGATATGGCGTCGAATATCTCCCGGATCTGCGTCGGGGATTCGACCTCCACGTCTATGGGATGGGTGGAGTCCAGCGCGTCCATGTTCATTGCGTTGTTCATGGCGCCGTCCACGAACTGCTCCCACATCTTCCACTCCGGGTACATGCGGTCCACCATCTTGTTTCCCATGAACGTGGCAAAGCTCTCGTTCAGCCACAGGTCGTTCCACCACTCCATGGTGACCAAATTCCCGAACCACTGGTGGGCCAGCTCGTGGGAGACCACCTCGGCGATCCGCTGCTTGGTTCGGGTGGAGGAGTTCTCCGGATCGTACAGCAGCAGGTTCTCCCTGAACGTGACGGCTCCCCAGTTCTCCATGGCGCCCGCCGCAAAGTCGGGCAGGGCTATCATGTCCATCTTGGGGAGGGGGTATTTTTTCTTAAAGTATTGCCCGAACATGTCCAGCAGCTTCTCGGTTATCTCCAGGGCGTACCTGCCCTGTTCGGACTTGCCCCGGACCGTGACCACCCTTACGTTCCCCTCCTCGTTCTGGATGTGCTCAAACTCGCCCACCCCCACGTACACCAGATACGTGGACATCTTGGGGGTGGTGTCAAACTCGTACTCCACGTACTCTTCTGTTTCGGTGACGTTCTTGGCGGGCATGTTGGATATTGCCGTCATGCCGAGGGGGGCGCGCACCGTTATGTCGAACGTGGCCTTGTGGTTGGGCTCGTCCCAGCACGGAAAGGCCCGCCGGGCGTCGGCGGCCTCAAACTGCGTGGTCGCCAAATATTTGGTCTTGGATCCGTCGGTATACCGGCTCCGGTAAAAGCCCAGCAGGCGGTCGTTGAGGGTCCCCGTGTACCGTATGCGTATGATGCACGACTCGTTGACCGGCTCGCCGGTCGTCACCGTCAGCGTCTCCTGGGATTCGTCGGTGCGCGCGGAGGCGGCCACCGCGTCGCCGTCGCGCCACACCTCGCAGGACTCTATGTTTAGCTCGGCGGCGTCCATCTCAATCTCGGTGAGCGGCTCGTAGCACCAGGCCTCGATGACCGCTTCCCCCCGGAACGTAAAATTGCCAAAGTCCGGCTCCAAAACTATGCCGTAATGGGAGGGAACTGCGCTCACGCCTCTGCTAATTATTTGGTTGAATAAGTATATTATGGTGCTTGGGCGGCTTGCCGACGCATGATCCCATATCAAACGGCCGTTCTGATGCACTAAAATATCCGCAAATGCCCGGATGCGTGCGGCAAGCGCCGTATGGCCCATTTGCGTGTCCGCGCGACAGATGCCGCTCAATTCGCCGGAAATACACAACGCGCGCTCCGCATGGCCCGCCGCAACTACGTATGAACTTTGCGAAATGTACATCCATGACGATAAACCCGCATGCGTGGAAACTTTACGCGTGTTATTGCGCCCGGGGAGCTTGTACGCGTGGCGCGGCAATATGATATGCCGGATATTGGAATCGCAAATATTCAGGACAAAATGCACATTAGATTTTGGTGGATCATATTACACGACATGAAAATATAATATAATAAATAAGATCTCAATCGGCGGCATTGCCGCGTCCGCATGTGGACACTTTCAGTCTATTAAGACATTCATGCCGCCGGCGTACCGGAATTGTCCCCGATGCCTAGGGGCGCTTGAGACACATCTTTACTATGTCGACCGGAGATGGTGTTGGATCAAGCGGCGTGTGAAACACGCCGGGGGCGACCGCCCCGTCCAGATCCCCCAGCGTGTGATAACCCCGGTTCAGAACGTATTCGGTAATCTCAGACATGGCACGGGGTCCGAGCTGCTCCGAGAGGTGGAACCTCCACTCCATGTACCGCCTCATGCGGTGCATATCAACACCCCATTCCGGGCGCGGGAACCTCGCGTTTCCGCAGACGGACACCAGCTGGCCAACCGTTTGCTTCTTGAGGTTTCCGCGCTTTACTAAGGATCTTGTACGGTTCGCCACGTAGCCGCGTGAGATGTCGCCACCGGTCAACATGTCGGCTATGAATGCAATGCGCCTCCACCCGCCCCTGGCCAGGCGCATTATGTGCGCGTCAACGGCGAGTCGCTTTGCCTCGTTGAAGATCGGGCTCTGAACGCCCGCCTGCTCCTCCACGTATGACAGTCCGTTCAAAAGAGATATGGATGCCTCGACTATCGAATTTTTATCCTGCTGTATCGTTTCGTCCAGCACCATCCTCCAGTCGAACTTGCCGTGGTCGTATCGCGCCGGTTGCTTGGATATGCCGTGCACCAAGGCCACCATGTCCCGTATGTCGCCCTCCCGCGCAGCCACAGCCTTCAGCAGGAACACGTGCTCGTTTCGGAGTACGCCCACCGTCAGGTTGCCGAACCGGACGCGATCTGCCGAGTCGGCCATTGAGTCTGTGAGCGTGATTCCCCCCAGCACAGTATCGGTGAATATGTCGATTCGAGGCAATGTTTGGTGTTTTAGTATCCCGGTAGGGGAAAGGCGCCGGTCTTCGGCATGCTCGGCACGTGATGTATCCGAGTACCCCATCCTAAAGAGAGCGCCGGTGACCAACTTAAAATCGACCGCGTCTTTCACCAGAATATCACAATCCTTGGTGGATTTCTTCAGTCGCTTCAGCCTCATATTCTCGCCGCCCAGCAGGTACACGTCAACCGGGCGTTCCAGATGAGCCCCCAAATCATCCAACAATTTTCCGGCGGGCGGCGGCATGCCGTACTCGCCAGGATCCACGTCGTACAGGTCTGCCTTCTCAACAAACTCCCCCCACGGGGGAAACATCTTGCCATTTTGTACGGGTGCTTTGCGAACGTAAGACTCAGCGTCAAGCCACACTCCAGCGGCGCCAAACCGCGAGGCGGTGCGCCTTATCCGGGCAGGATCCAGTTTGTCACGATGTTTTATGTAAAAGACCAACACCATGGACATCTCGCCAATGTCACTATGCTCGGCGGCGGCCAGTAGCGCGTGGACAAGAATTTCATGCAGGTCTACCGCGCCCTCCTGTTCTATGTAGTAGTCGCGCACTCCTCCATACTCCACGCCAAATTCGCCAAACCTGGAGAATGCGGTGAGTTCGCCGTTCCAGGCCATGCCTGCTGGAACGTGCACCAACATACGTTTGGAATCCTCATATATGATGTGGGCATATACGCCCGCTCTCCTAGACACGGCCCTCATTGCCTTTGCCAGGTCCACAAGTGCGTCGTTCAGGGTTATGACGCCGTTCTGGCTTCGGGCGGCCCCCACCGAGTACAGATCTCTCAAGGCGTAGTACGATGCTCGATCAGAGAGGCCCGTCCGCTCCACCACGTCGGTAACCGTTCCAGGCTCCGCCAAACTGCAGAATACCCGCTCGTTGGACCCTCTCAGGATGGGCTCCAGGTTGTACGTTTCAGAGGCTTCCCTAAGAAGCAGCGCCACCACGTCATTCCGCATAGTCAGGACGCCGCGATCGTACTTCACCAGCCCCATCTCCTCAAGCTTCTTGGCCGCGGCCCTCGCCGCCTGGCGCCTTGAGCTCAGTATGGATTGATCCCGGCGCGTCGGCGCCCCCGCCTCCGTCCGGGCACCCGTCCTCCGGCGCCCCATGTTGGCTGCGGCCCATCCGGCCAGCTGGACACGGGGGGTTGTCAGAACCGAGAGCAGCAGCTTCAGATCCGTCTTCTTCATGATTGCCAAATATTCTATGCTCTTTATATATAATATGATTATTTTTGCAATAATGCACACATCAACGCCGGTTGAATGCCGGTACCCAAATGCCGCAGCCTCAGGAAACCATGGCGCCCTGCCGTATGCCTTACAACGCGGCAACCGGGCGCCCCGGCGGGCGGCCCGCCGGATGCGCTACACAGTCCCCGGCATTGCAGCCTCCGGGGACGGCCAGCGGCCGGGGCGCCCCGGGCCGCGCCAACTGAAGCGGCTCATGAACCGCCCGTGAGACATCTTTTTTAGTATATCAAGACGAATATCCCGCAATGGTGTTCGGATGGGGAAAGAAAAAGGCGCCTCCCCGGGAGGAGGTGGCGGTGCGCATACGGCTGGACGAGGCGCCGGGCATAGCGGGCGAGGTCATGGACAAGAGGACCCAAAACATGGTTACAGAAGCGGCCAACACCCTTCACGCCACCAACAAGCTGATCAGGGAGCTGGCCAGAATGAGGAGGGACCTGGAGCGCGACGACCTCAACCTGGACGCCGTCGACAAGAGGGTCCGGCCGCTGGCCGTCCGGGGGAAGAAGATGCTGGTGAACGCCCTGAAGAGCAACGCCGTGGAGATAAACCCCATACGCGCCCCGCAGGACATGTCGGGGTCGGCCGGCGAGCTGGAGCACCGCCTCAAGCGGCTGGGCAACATACTGGGCAAGCAGAGCCGGGTGATACACCTCTTCGCCGAAAAGTACGCGACGCGCCTAAAGCAGGTACTCGAAGAGGTGGACGGCAACCGCCATTCCATAATGGGGGTATTTTACAGGCACCAGAACTACGAGAACCTGGCCAACGCGGTCACCAACGGAGTGGAGAACGTGCGGGGCCTGGAGGCGGTCGTCCGGGACAACGCCGAAAAGCGGAGCGAGGCCGAGGCCGAGACACAACGCCTGGACGTCCGGGCGGCCCGGCTGAAGTCGGACATCGCGGACTACCGGGCGTCCGCCGAGCACGCCCGCCTGCTGGGGCTGCGCCGCCGGCTGCAGGAGACAGAGGATGCAAAGGCAAGGCTCTCCTCGGAGATCGCCCTGCAGTTCACCAGCATATCGCGGCCCCTGGGCAGGTACGAGTGGGTTTCCTCGGACAAGGAGCAGACCGCCCTGCTGCGGCGGGCGCAGAAGAGCCCGTACGAGGTGATGAACCGCGGCGAGGAGGAGGGCGTGGCCGCCCTGCTGCAGAACATACTCAAGGCGGTCAAGTCCGGATCCATATCCGTAAAGGACGTCGGCAAGGCCTCCGATGCCGTGGAGAGGATGATTGGGGCCGTCGGCGGCTACGTCGAAAGGGTCGAGGGGACCGAGGCGGAGCTGGCCAAAACCAAAAAGATGATACGCGACGCAGAACCCGTCCGGCTGCGGGAGATGGAAAAGGAGCTGGAGGGGGTGCGGGAGTCAAAGGAGATGGCCGCCCGCAAGGCCGCCCAGACCGCGGCGGCCATGACGCTGTCCATACAGTCCATACCAAGGGAGATAGTCGAGGTGCGGGAGGCGCTCCTCCAGATCACCGGGACCAAGTACGAGATAGTCTACCAGGGACCCGGCCCCGAGTAGCGGTGGGTACGGCGGGTTGTTCTTCAAGAAAAAGAAGCTGCGCAGGCACATCACCATAAAGCGGGACGCCATGGACGGCATAATATCGTACTGCAAGATAAAGCACCCCAACGAGGCCATCCTGATAGTGAAGGGCAAGTCCCGGAAGGGCAGCATCGTGGTGGACGGGCTGGTGATCCCGCCGTTCAGCCATTCGGGCCCCACGTTTGCGGGGTTCCCCCACTCGTTTCTGCCGTTCGACATGAGCTACGTGGGGACTGTCCACTCGCACCCGGGGGGCACGGCGGAGCCGTCGGTGACGGACCTGAACAATTTTTTCGGGCTGGTGTCGCTGATAATAAAGTGGCCCTACCGGGACGAGGACATTTTCGCGTGGAACAGCAAGGGGGAGGGCATAGATCTCACGGTGGAGGAGTGACGCGCCCGCACCTGCGCCACGTCGGACCTGCGCGCTTCGGTCCGGTACGAGTCGCGCATGGACATGCCGGTGCCGGATGGCGCTTCGGCCAAGGAGGGGGAGCCGCACGACAGGCGGCGTATTGGCCGATTCCAATGTTTAAGCAGAAGGGCATGCCGGCCCCGCGGATTGGCAACGCGATGGGGCCGCGTGCCAAATCAGTCGTGCAGCGGCGGGTTTAATGGCCGCGCGCCCAAACCCGTATTGGAGCAATTCGGCTGCTCCGACGTGGGGGGCCGGAAATGTCACTCCGCTGATCCGGCGGCATGGCCGCGCCGGGTTGATGTCGGCGCCCTGTAGCGGACCGCCTCCCTCTGCCGTTGAACGTTCTGGGCAGGGTGATCGGGCATTTCTGGCCGCCGCCATGCACTCTTCCGGGAAAGCGTGCCAAAGGCGCCCCGTCCCGCCGCATTGCCAGCGCGTGCACGTTCAGTTTCGTCCCGGCGGCCCTGCGCGTCCCTCCCATACGGCAAGACGCGCGCCGCGGTTCGGCCGGCGCGCACGCTTTGGCCGAACCCGACATTGGCCGGCCGGCGCGCCGTCCCGGCGGGGCGGGATCAGCTTTGTCGCTTTTTGGGTTTGGCGTGCAGCCATTTGCGCACGTCCACCACGGCGTCCACGTTCATCTCTTCGTCAAGGTAGTCAACGTAGTCCTTCAGGTCGTCTTTAATTTCTGCATAGTCCGGGTATCCCTTGCCCACCCCCGACTCCAGATCTGCGGCCTTGATCCTGTCGAGAAGATCGCCCATGCCCCTGACCGATGCCGGATCTAACAGATCCGTGGCTATGTCCAGATTCTCGTCGATCTGCTTCATGGTGCGGCTCAGGTAGCCGCACTGTGTTTTGATCTTGGACGAGACGTCTTCGTACGCGTCGGCCCTGGCGAGGGACTGGTTCAACAGGCCGAGGCTCAACAGCATGACGCCGAATTGGTCCTTCAGCGAATGGCTTACGGATCTCACCTTCTTGTGCCTGGCCTCCACCCCGGCCAGCGTCTTGTGCAGGGTGGCCGCAACCACGGTCATGCACGCCCCGGCGATGCAAAACGCCCAGTAGGGCGCGGCGGGGCCGAACCAGTGGGCAACGTGCCCCGCTATGGTGGGTCCCAGAAACCACCCGAATCCGGTCAGGGACGCGTATGCGGCGACCATCTTGTTTGCTATGTTCCGCTTGGTTCTGGCGAGCACCACCTCCAGGCACATGGGGTAGGCGACGACGTTGAACGCCATCAGCGCTATCGCAACGGCGAAGTGGGCAAAAGACGTTCCCACCAGGGAGATGGCGAGGCCCACGGTCACCATGGCGACGGCCGCCGTAAGAATCGCGGTCGTCCACTTGTGCAAGTAGTTGACGAGCACCATGGACGCCACGTGAACCGCGCCGTACAGGAAGTAAAGAAACAGCACGGACGAGACGCTCAGCCCGTGATCCGTTAGAAACGCCGGATGTATGACGAACATGAATCCGCACATGGCCATCATAAAGAAAGTCAATCCCATGACGGCCGGAAACCTCAGGATTTTTCCGTATGCCGTGACGTCCAGGCTGAGCTTCTTTGGCGACGGAAGCCGGCCCCGCATGAGCATGACGGCTACAGAGCTGCTCGACATCGCCACGGCGGCCAACTGGAAGAGCAGGCGATAGTTCTCGCCCGTCGCGTCCATGATGCCCGAGCCTATGAGCGGCCCCAGCATTATGCCGACCAGAAAGGACAGGAGCGCCCGCGCGATGTACCTTACGCGCGTTCTGGAGTCGTGGGAGAGTATCGTGTTTACGGACGGCCATATGAATGCGTGCGCGGCCCCGATTGCGGTCTGCCACAACAGTACCTCTGCGATGGTCTCGGCCGTGGACACCAGAAGCAGCGAGGCCGCGTGCAACGCCACGCCCATCATTATGACGTATCCGTTGTTAACCCGGCTCAGAAGCATCCCTATGAGGAAGGGAATCAGCACGTACGGCAAGAACTTGGCGACGCCCAGCGAGGCGAGATCCTCGTACGTGGCGCCCACGTCCGCCTTGGCAAACATCGCAAGAGAATGGGCGTGCATGCCGTAGGACACGCCCAGCATCATGACCACCATGCACAGCATTATGGCTACCCTGTTCAATACAACAATCATGGAAAAATGCTATAATAGGTAACCGGGGCGTGTCTTGAAGATCCTCCGGGGGGCCGTGCGCGGCCACGGCGGGCCCGGTTCTCGGACGAACTCGACGGACAAGCGGGATCGGCATTGCGGATCGGCGTTGCCGACCAAAACCCGGCCGTCTTTCATGGCGCATCCGGCTTTCACACGGTTGCCGAGCTCGACGGGCATGGGCCCGGGCATGTGGCCGCAACCACCCCCTGCTCCGGCCACAAAGGACGCCGACACGGCAAGCCCGGCGGCGTCCTCTGCCCGACATGCCATGCCGGCATGCGGGAACGACGTCCTTGTGGACGCGTTTTGCAATGGCCGACGTTGGCGTATGGCGGCGCCGAGATGAAAGGCACGCGCCTCGGGGGCGGCCCCGGGGCTCAGGCATGGCGAAAAGGGAGGAGGTGGTCAATATCGACGGGCGTGACCGCTGGCGCGGGGCGTAGCCGCAGACGCGCGACGCGTGGCATCATGACGCGCGCAAAACAAGCGGCGGACGCGCGGGTCGTGCAATCCGGGCCGCAAGGCGTGCCGTTACAGCGTCCCATATACATAAAAAACCAAGGCATATCGTCCAATTCTATGGACGAGATACGGCGCATGATGCAGCAGCTGGCCGCCTCGCCCATGCCCGGACTCCTCTCGGCGTTCGCCGAGACCAGATCCCGGACCTTGAGGCTGGTGGAGACTCTGGAGTACGACGACTTCGTCGTGCAGACCGCCGAGTTCATGAGCCCGCCGAAATGGCACCTGGGCCACGTCTCCTGGCTGTTCGAGGTGGTCATGGGCCGCATCGACCCCTCGTACCAATCCTACTCCGAGGAGTTCTCCGCGTACCTCAACTCGTACTACAACCAGTTCGGCGAACCCCACCGCAAGGACCGCCGGGGCGCGGTGTCGCGGCCCACACTAAACCAGATTCTGGCATACTACACCGAGGTAAACCGCCGCGTCGTGTCGTTCCTGAAAGAGCACGTGGGCCGCCACGAACTGGTCGAGATGGCCATACACCACGAGTGCCAGCACCAGGAGCTGATGGTGTACGACTTGCAGCACCTCCTGGCCGACGTGTACAGGCCGGCGGCGCGCGACGCTCCCCCGCCAGCGCGCCCCGCCGCGCCCGAGATGCTCCCGGTGAAGGGGGGCACCTACGAGATCGGGCATGCGGGGGACGGATTCTGCTACGACATAGAGCAGCCCGTGCACCGGGTGTACATGGACGACTATACCATGGGGCGTTTTCCGGTGACCAACGGCGAGTACATGAAGTTCATGGAGGACGGTGGATACGGGGACTTTAGAAACTGGCTGTCCGACGGCTGGAAGAAGGTCCGGGAGAACGGGTGGAACTCCCCCATGTACTGGGAGGTCGTTGACGATGTGTGGCACACCCGGGACTTTGGCGGCCTGCGGCCGGTGAACCCCGCCGAGCCGGTGGTCCACGTCAGCTACTACGAAGCCGACGCGTACGCCCGGTGGGCCGGCATGCGCCTTCCCACCGAGGCCGAATGGGAGAGGGCCGCCTGCTGGGACCCCCGCGAGGGGGCCATGCGCCCGTACCCCTGGGGGAGCGGGGAGCCCCGGCCCCGGCGCTGCAACCTGCTGGAGTCCCACATATGGGGCTGCGCGCCCGTCGGCGGCTATCCGGGCGGCGCCAGCCCGTGCGGTTGCGAGCAGATGATCGGGGACGTGTGGGAGTGGACGTCGTCGGAGTTCGTCGGATACCCGGGGTTCGTGTCAAAGTTCCAGGAGTACAACGACAAGTGGTTTACGGGCCAGAAGGTGCTCCGGGGCGGATCCTTTGGCACCCCGGCCATGTCCATCCGCGGCAGCTACCGCAACTTCTTCCGGCTGGACGAGCGGTGGGTGTTCGCCGGGTTCCGGCTGGCCGCCTAGGCCAACCCCATCAGGGTGACCGAGAAGAGGCGGGCGTCGTCGGTCCACAGCCGCCGCACCGCCAGGCCGGCGCTGTCCGCCATGTTGTATATTCCGGATGTGGTGTACTTGTAGGAGTCCTCGGTGTGTATGGCGTCCCCCTGCCGCAGCCCCAACATGGTGCGGGCGCGTGGTATCCTCACGGCCTGGCTCGCGTCCGACACCAGGTGCATCTCTATGCGCCCCTCCCCGGCGTTGTAGAAGGCCTTGTGGGAGAATCGGGACACGTCAAAGTCCGCGCCAAGATCGCGGTTTATCCTGGACAGGACGTTCAGGTTGAAGCGGGCCGTCACGCCGGCGGCGTCGTTGTAGGCGGCCTCCAGTATTGAGGTGTCCTTGACCAGGTCCAGCCCCATCAGAAGCATGTCACCGGGCCGCATCGCGCGGCGCACCGTCCTGAGGAAGGATGCCGACTCGGCCGGGCACATGTTGCCCAGGCTTGAGCCCAGAAACGCCACCAGGCTCGGAGGGCCGACCATTTGTCCCGCCAGGGCCAGCCCCGCCTCGTACGTGTCCACTATGCCGGTCACCTTCACGTCGGGGTAGTCGTCGGCCAGGGATCCGGCCCCGTCCTCCAGCACGTCGGATATGTCGATGGGCACGTACTCGGCGCCGGGCCCGGCCTTTGCCAGCGCGTCCAGCACCAGCCGGGTCTTGACGGAATAGCCGCTGCCCAACTCCACGAGCCGGAACCGTCCGCCCAAAATTCCGGCAAGCTCTCCGCGTATGGACTTTAGTATGCCCGCCTCGGTCCGGGTCTGGTAGTATTCGGGCAGCGAGCATATCTGTTCAAAGAGCTTCGAGCCCACGTCGTCATAGAAGAACCTGGGCGGTATGGAGTATGGGCGGCTCCCCAGCCCGGCCCTGACGGCGTCGGCCAGGTCCGCCGTACGCCGCCCGCCGCCGGCCCTGTAGTAGCTGAACCGGTCGGACACCACGCACCGCATGTGGCCGGTATGTGGCGCCTCCTGTAGCATGGTGGGGCGGCCGCCGCGCGGCGCATAAATTTCTTGCAATACGCGGCGGTCCGCCGCCCTGGTTCGTGGCGGCAGGCGGCGCGGCGCGTTTAGCGCGCTGCCCTTGTATGGTCCCGCGCTTTGCAGGCTGGATGGCGCCGCGGGTTTTTGGTCCCCGCGCCGGTCGCGCGGCCCAGAGCGGTTTCGGCGTTGCGGCCGGATTGGCTGCGCCGTGAGGCTTCAGCGGATACCGCCGTCATGTGTGGTTTGGCGCCGGTACGCCGATAGATCTTGGCCGGCTGCGTCTTGCACGGTCTGTTTGATCGCCCCGCAGACGCCGCCATCCTCACCATGCGTATGCCGCGTCAGCCCTTCCCAAGCGGCTGTATCAGCCCGGCCGGCTTGTAGGTCCCGTCTTTGTACCACGGGTGTATGGCCGCCGCGATCCGACCCACTCTCATAAACAAGACTTTGTAGACGCTCTTCGTCCTGAACTCGTATTCGGCGCCCCCGCTTTCGGCCCTAACCCTGACGATGTCGGCGCCGCCCCCGTCGATCAGCGAAAACTCGTCAAAGACAATCTCCCGCACACGGGAGAGTCTTGCGGCAAGATTTTCGTTTTTCACGCGCTCGTCGGCGAACTCCTCCATTATGGTGCGGCCCGTGTCGGGGTTGATCCATGCGTGCGTCGCCCAGACCATGGCCTGCACACCGGCGTAACTTTCGCCGTGCCGGGCCAAGTCGTACGGGCACATATCGGGGGCGCGGAGCACCACGACGGGATAGTGCTCCGTCGCGTATATCAGCACCTGTTCGGGGTAGTTGGCTTCGGTGACCCTCAACGACATGCCTTGCGGTTCGGACGGCGGGCTATTTGAGAATGTCGGCGGGCGGGTTCTATTGCAAATTTGGAACCGATCGCAATATTCTCCTAATCGTCCGGCCTGCCCACCGTGACGTAGCCGTCGTGCATGGTGACCGTGGCGCGCTTGGGGGGGGGGGGTTGTCCGGCCGCCCCGGGGGCCGTTTGCGCGGACCACGTTATAGTTTTGCCAAGATCCAACCCGCGGGTTCCGGAATTGCGCTCGGCACGGCGGCGCGCGTCACGCGCAGAACAGGGCCGCGTGCCGTATGGCCGTGAGCCACTTGTTCGGCCCTTCGATTACCACGCCCAACGCCTCGGCGGGGGTCTTTCCCCCCATGCCCGAGTGGGGCCGGAAGAGGTTGTAGTACGCCAGGAATAGCACGTGCAGCGCGGGCAGCTCGGAGCGGAACCCGCGGACGCGCTTTATGCGGTCCTTGACGGCGCCGTTGAAGCGCTCGTACACGTTGTTGTTGGCGTGCCGCTTGCGTATGCCCGCGTCCTTCCGGTGTATCGTGCGGGAGCGCTTGCCGCCCGTCAGGGCGGCGGCCGGCCCCTTGGCAAACCCGGAAAGCGCGTCGGTGGTGACCGCGTCGGGCTCTTTTCCTGCAAGCTCTGTGGCGCCGCCGAAAAGGGGCTCGGCGTCGTACCCGAACTTGATCGGCGAGGACGTATAGTGCACCACGAAGCGGGATTTGGCGTCCATCACCCCGAACAGCCACATCCCCTTGCCCATGGACTTGTAATGCACCTCGTCGGCGCACCACTCGTACCCCGCCCGGTGCGCAACCGTGTTTGACAGCTTCCTGAGCAGGCCCCCAAAGCGGACGTTCCACCGCCACACGGTGGACGGGTCGGGGGACTTCCCCTTCTTTTTCAGGCTCTGGGCCGCTTCTCCGGAGGACTTGGCTACCGCCACGTCCTCCAAGGCGTCGATTATGGTTTCGGGGTCGTAGTGCATGCCCACGAATCCGGGGTTGTGGGTAAATTTTTTGTTGCAGTCTCTGCACACGTACCGTTCCGAGACCCCGTTCTTCTTCGTGCGCGTAGTCCTATGAAGTAATATCCAATATTTGTTCGATCTTATATACTATCGTCATGATGCCAAAATTCGGCGTCCGGGCACGGCGGCGGCAGGGCCGCGTCGGTTGGAGATAGGCCAAGCGCGCCGCGCGGCCAAAATTTGCAGGCGGCCAAGCGTCTGGAGCGCGGCTCCGTGTCCGAGACCCGCCGGGAACGTGCGCCGCCCGTCCGGCGGCCGATCAAGCGCGGATTCCGGGTCCGCCGCGCGGCGGTGCGCCGCTGCGGGCCACACGTCAGGCCGCGGCGGTCTCGGCGGGTTTCGCTTTGGACGTCATGTCCCATATCTTGCAGGGAATGCGGGCCGCCTCGGCGCCGTCCGCCTCGGCGCCGTCCGCCTCGGCGCCGTCCGCCTCGGCGCCGTCCGCCTCGGCGCCGTCCGGCAGCATGTAGTCCATGAGTTTCGGGGGGCTCAACTCGCCGGCGTTCACTATGTCCGTTATGGCCGCCTTCAGCTCGTCTATGGAGTCAAAGTAGCCGCCGGCCAGGGCGTGCTTGAGGTCCCGCCACAGCATCTCTATGGGGTTCAGCTGGGGCGTGTACTTGGGGAGGAATATGCGCGTCAACTTCCCTTTCAGGCCGCTCTCGTAGTCTTTCATCTTCCGGGACTTGTGGTACGACGCGTTGTCCATGACGACGGCCAAGTCGCGCGCGTCGCCCACGCTCCCCCCTGACCTTGTCCAGGAACTTTATGAGCGTGTCGGAGTTGGTCGAGTCCACCAGGGCGATGTGAAACCACCCGTCCCCCAGCACCCCGATCATGCGCACCGCCTTTTTCGACCAGCTCATGGGCGAGGTTTCGCGGCCGCCGGCGGGCAGCCACCCGTAGCCGTTCCACCCGCCCACCAAACAGGACGCCTCGTCCAGGGCCAATATGACGGACCCCAGGACGGCCAGTCTCGCCAGCAGCGCCCCGGTCTTTTCCTTGAAGCCCTTTTGCTCCTCCTCGGAGGCGGACTTGCGGGGGGCCGGCCTGGACTTGCGGTACGAGAACCCCGCGCTGCTCATCGCGCGGCGCACCGTGTCGGGGCTGCACGACACGTTCAGCTTGCCGCGTATCCGCTCCCGCACCGTGCCGCATTGCCACCGATTCCTCTTGTACCCGAAGTCCGCTGGGGAACCGGACAGCCACCCGCGTATGGCCTCCACCTTGGCCTGGTCCAGCATCGGGACCCTGCCCGGCGGCGCGTGGTCCGCCAAGTCGTGCAGGCCCCTGTCCCTCCCCCTGGCCAGCCAGCCGCGCACCGCGTCCGGCTTCCTGCGCTGATCCTTTGCCATCTCGGCGATGGTCATACCCTCTTTTCTCTTGATGCACGCCGACAGCACGATCTTCTCCTTGTCGTCTTTGAGGCTGTCCATGCGCTCGTCCATCTGGGCTATAGTCCACTCCGGCATGAACCCCTAGCCCCTTTGGATGCGCTCCTTGCCCCTTGCCGTGGGCCTGGGGCCCTTGGCCGGCGTGTCGCGGTTAAATACCCCGTCCGTCCCCACTCCTCGTGCCACCCCTTTGGTGTCAGTCATGCCTTGGGTGGCGCGTTTCTCCTTAAACGAGGCGTGGTCGATCTAAATTAACCACTTCGTGCAACTCGTTAGACAAACTCCGCCCGCGCCGCGGGGGAACGGACGACCGCGGGTGGGGCGGCCTAACCGATCTTTTTGTTCCAGATATGCCGTCATTGGACGCTGGAAAAATATCGAGTGCCATTGCCGAGTACTACGCGTCTCGCGGTGCTTGCAGTCGTCCAGCTTGCACGACACGCACACCACTCCCGGATAGCCTATACGCAGGACGTCCAGCCGGCACTCGCGTATCTTCTTCACTATGCCCTGCACCGCGCGCACATGCTTGCAGCGGTCGCCCCTGCGCACGTGGTACGGGCACGTACACTTCCAGCATACATGCATGACCGTCACCTCGTAGTACGCGTCCGGCACGGACTGGGACGACACCTTGTACCGGTTCAAGCCCAGGTCCAGCACGACGCCGTCCCGCGCGATGTCCCCGCCCCGGGCGTCCAGAGCCTCCTGCGTGGATCCCTTCCGGCGCCTCTTGTGTCGGGTCATATCGAATTCGTTTAAACAAAATTTGCTGATAAACGTGATACGGGAACCGCAGCGCATGACCAAGTGGGCAAGGGACGCCACAAAGTTCACCGTGTCCGTCACGCACAACGTCCAGAACACGAGCAGCTACAGCTACATACCCAAGCCGGTCCTGAGGCGGTTGGGCAACCCCAAGCGCATCACGTTCACCATGCACGACGGCTACGTCACGGTGGGCAAGCCGGACGATTGGGAGAATATTGCGATCGGTCCCAAATTTGCAATAGAGCCCCACTATACAAAACAATAAAAATAAAAAAATGAAACCATAACAGAAGGTAAAAATCATGGAAGTAAACGACTACAAAATCGAATCAGGCGCCGACCTAAGGAGCGCCGACCTAAGGAGCGCCGACCTACAGAAAGCCAACCTACAGGGCGCCGACCTAAGGAGCGCCGGACTACAGAAAGCCAACCTACAGGGCGCCGACCTAAGGAGCGCCGGACTACAGAAAGCCAACCTACAGGGCGCCGACCTAAGGAGCGCCGACCTAAGGAGCGCCGGACTACAGGGCGCCAACCTAGAGAACGCCGACCTAAGGAGCGCCGGCCTAGGATACATTGTTTTAGATGGTATGACATACCGCGCCGACCTAGAGGGCGCCGACCTAATGCTCGCCAGACTACAGGGCGCCAGACTACAGGGCGCCAGACTACAGGGCGCCAGACTACAGGGCGCCAGACTACAGGGCGCCAGACTACAGGGCGCCAGACTACAGGGCGCCAGACTACAGGGCGCCGACCTACAGAAAGCCAACCTACAGGGCGCCGACCTAGAGAACGCCGACCTACAGAAAGCCAACCTACAGGGCGCCGACCTAAGGAGCGCCGACCTACAGAAAGCCAACCTACAGGGCGCCGACCTAAGGAGCGCCGACCTAAGGAGCGCCGGACTACAGGGCGCCAACCTAGAGAACGCCGACCTAAGGAGCGCCGGCCTAGGATACATTGTTTTAGATGGTATGACATACCGCGCCGACCTAGAGGGCGCCGACCTAATGTTCGCCAGACTACAGGGAGCCGACCTACAGAAAGCCAACCTAGAGAAAGCCAACCTAGAGAAAGCCAGCCTAGAGAGCGCCGACCTAAAGGACGCCGACCTAATGCTCGCCAGACTACAGGGCGCCAACCTAGAGAACGCCGACCTAAGGAGCGCCGGCCTAAGGAGCGCCGGACTACAGGGCGCCAACCTAGAGAACGCCGACCTAAGGAGCGCCGACCTAAGGAGCGCCGGACTACAGGGCGCCAACCTAGAGAACGCCGACCTAAGGAGCGCCGACCTAAGGAGCGCCGACCTAAGGAGCGCCGGACTACAGGGCGCCGACCTAGAGAACGCCGACCTAAGGAGCGCCGGCCTAGGATACATTGTTTTAGATGGTATGACATACCGCGCCGACCTAGAGGGCGCCGACCTAATGCTCGCCAGACTACAGGGCGCCAGACTACAGGGCGCCAGACTACAGGGCGCCAGACTACAGGGCGCCAGACTACAGGGCGCCAGACTACAGGGCGCCAGACTACAGGGCGCCAGACTACAGGGCGCCGACCTACAGAAAGCCAACCTACAGGGCGCCGACCTAGAGGGCGCCGACCTACAGAAAGCCAACCTACAGGGCGCCGACCTAAGGAGCGCCGACCTACAGAAAGCCAACCTACAGGGCGCCGACCTAAGGAGCGCCGACCTACAGAAAGCCAACCTACAGGGCGCCAACCTAGAGAACGCCGACCTAAGGAGCGCCGGCCTAGGATACATTGTTTTAGATGGTATGACATACCGCGCCGACCTACAGGGCGCCGACCTAATGTTCGCCAGACTACAAGGCGCCGACCTACAGAAAGCCAACCTACAGAAAGCCAACCTAGAGAGCGCCGACCTAAAGGACGCCGACCTAAAGGACGCCGACCTAAAGGACGCCGACCTAAGGAGCGCCGACCTAAAGGACGCCGACCTAAGGAGCGCCAAACTACAGGGCGCCGACCTACAGGGCGCCGACCTACAGGGCGCCGACCTAATATACGCCAAACTACAGGGCGCCGACCTAAGGAGCGCCGACCTAAGGAGCGCCGGCCTAGGATACATTGTTTTAGATGGTATGACATACCGCGCCGACCTACAGGGCGCCGACCTAATGTTCGCCAGACTACAAGGCGCCGACCTACAGAAAGCCAACCTACAGAAAGCCAACCTAGAGAGCGCCGACCTACAGAAAGCCAACCTAGAGAGCGCCGACCTAAAGGACGCCGACCTAAGGAGCGCCAAACTACAGGGCGCCAAACTACATGGCGCCGGACTACATGGCGCCGACCTACAGAAAGCCAACCTAAAGGGCGCCGCCGACCTAAAGGACGCCGACCTAAGGAGCGCCAAACTACAGGGCGCCAAACTACAGGGCGCCGACCTAATGGACGTCGACCTAATGGGCGTCAACCTAATGGACGCCAAACTACAGGGCGCCAAACTACAGGGCGCCGTCCTAATGGGCGCCGACCTAATGGACGCCAACCTACAGGGCGCCAAACTACAGGGCGCCGACCTAATATACGCCAACCTACAGGGCGCCGACCTACAGAAAGCCAACCTACAGGGCGCCGACCTAGGGGGCGCCGTCCTAATGCTCGTCAAACTACAGGGCGCCAAACTATGTTACGCCGACCTAAGGGACGCCAACCTAATGGGCGCCGACCTAAGGAGCGCCGACCTAAATAATGCCAAACTACAGGGCGCCAGATTAGAGGACGCGTTATTACGCGGTGTAAAACTGAACAATGCTAAAATATCATTTTATAACCGACGTCGGTTAAAGAATAAAAAAGAACAACAAGAGCGGGCATGGCAAGAACATAAACAAGAACAAGAACGGAAAGAGCGGGAAGAATAGGATCGGAAATGGAATAATATGTCTGAAGCAGAACGGGGTTGGTGCATAATTCTCACGGGACCTGATCCGATCGATACATACATAGATCCCGCCCATCCTGCCCAATGCAATGACCAAACACAACAGACGGAGTGGATACTGGCGATATTACGGGCTCGCGACGAAGGAAGAGAAGGCCCGCACGATACGCACGCCGATGCGCCCGGTCCAAGAGCACCCGCGCCCAAAGAAGGGCAAGCGGGGCCGCCCTCCCGTTCACTACACGGAGAAGCTGGACTTTCCCCTGCCTCTCATGATGGCCGACGACGACACCTGCCGCGGCACCGTGGCGGACCCATACGGCATGCGGACGCCCCGGGACGGCGAGCCGGTCCCCGTCCACACCACCCCGGTCGGGCACGCCCAAACCGTCCCCGAAGAGCGGCTGGAGCATATACCGGCCGAGACGGCACGCCTCTGCCTGGATTAGGTCGGGGACGCGACCGGCCCGTCGGCGGTAGACGGCAGCAGCATGGAGACGGCCAGGTACGGGATGGCGGAGAGGCCCAACAAGAAGAAGCGCGACTTCGTCACGACCCGCCAAAAGATATACTGGAAGTACCACATCGCCGCGATCCTGGGGCCATGCATCATACCGGCCGCCGTCGGCACGCCGGGCAGCGCCGGCGACTCGATCAAGCTTCCTACCATGCTGCGTAAAACCAGGCGGCGTGGATTCGACGTGTCCGGACGTCTCTACAACGCCGACGGGGAATGCGACTCGGACGGCAACCGCGAGGAATTGTCCCGGATGCATATAATCCCGAACGTCAGGCAGAGGAAATACGCGGAAACCCACGACAAGCCCGACAGGGGGAAGGCGGCGGAAATGTTCGGCGGCGTCGCGTACCATATGCGTAGTGGCCGAAAGTCAAAGTGGATCAACCCGGCCGCCGCCCGTTGCCAAACTGCGTAACGCTCGCACCTGC
The DNA here is from genome assembly GCA_963665475.2 of Nitrosopumilaceae archaeon. Classification (GTDB taxonomy): domain Archaea; phylum Thermoproteota; class Nitrososphaeria; order Nitrososphaerales; family Nitrosopumilaceae; genus VYCS01. The sequence goes on from CAXXXK010000002.1 coordinate 715,703, forward strand.
CCTATGAGCGGCGCGTCACAATCGGAAGATCTACATTACCCCCCGATCCTCGCACCCCCATGCCGCAGCAACGCGACAAAAAGAAGCGGGCCAGGGCCCGAAGGGACGAGGTCGTCCCCCGCGGGAACCTCTTCATGCCGGGCGTCAGCATGGCCGCGCTCACGGCGGCGTTGTTCGCGACCGACGACGACACCGAAACGTTGAAGCTGCAGGCGGCCATACAAAGGAGAGGGGGCGAGGACATCAGGGAAATCGCAAGGGGCCAAGGCAAGCCGTACCCGACCGTCCGGCACCGCCTGCGCCGCATGCACGAGGGCGGACTGGCACGCGTAAAAGACCTGCCGCGCGGCGGAAGCATAGGCAAGTTCGATCCCCGCGTCCTAGGCATCCTGTTGACGTGGTTGACCGACTCCCCCACGCGCTACGGGTACGAGATCGGGTCGTGGCAGCTCGTGATAATACTGGACATGCTGCGCAAAACGTTCAACATAGAGTGCGGGGACCGCAACCTGCAACTGATCCTCAACAAGATCGGGGCCTCGTACAGCAAGGCCAGGCCCGTGCCGGCCAAGTCGGCTCCGGCGGACGTGCGGGAGAAGTTCAAGGCAAAGGCCAACGCCACCGTGACCAAGAACGCCGAGGCCAGGCACGCCATAATGTTCATGGACGAGGCGCACGTCCAACTGGAACAGGATCCCGGCTACGCGTGGCGCCTCGCCAGCGGAAACGACGAGGCGAAGACCTCTTTCTCGAGGCGGTCGGTCCCCGTATTCGGCGCGCTGGGCGCGGACGGGTACCACATGCGGACGGCCAAGGCCTGCAACGCCGAGGAGTTCATAAAATTCCTAAAGGAAGTGAACAAAATGTGCCCCAAAATGACGATCATTTTAGACAACGCCTCGTACCACAAGGTAAAGGCGGTCCGGAAGTTCGTGGACGACGCCAACGGGGACATTGAATTGATATTCTTGCCGGCGTACACCCCCCAGCTCAACCCGATAGAGATTCAATGGCGCGTTCTCAAGCGGCTGCTGCACGGCAGGTACTTTGCCACTATAGAGGAGCTGGAAGCGGCCATAATGTCGTTGGTCGACAAGTGCCAGATGCGTCCGGTCAAGATTATGAAGTACGCGATACCCGCCTGAACCGCCCCGCCAACGCGAGGATGGCCATGATCCACCGCCCGTTGATGGCCCGTTTTTCATGAATTTGCGCGTGTTTTGGAATAGTTTGGCTCCCCGATGCGGCCCTCCGACTATACGCGTGGGCTTTTCCGCCCGATTTTTGAATTGGCATGGGGTTGCCGAGAATTTAGAGTGGTAGTGGTTCATATTCATTTTCGGCTACTAGGCGTGGCACGATATAATGGGGCGTTCGGGGCCGAAGAGGCCCGGCGCCGCCAATCATAGTGCGGGTTCGTGCGGGACGACAACCGGCGCCGGTTCGCCCAGGGGCGGGCGATAACGTGGAACGTACGCGTCTTAAACCAGTTTCAGCGCGCAAACCGACCGAACATGCCGATGCCGCCGTACGGCGTGGCCCATTCGGAGTGCGCATGGCGCATCCGTCCGCCCAGCAGATAAAACCCCGCCGGTATTATTCCGGCGGGCGTCCGGATCTCGTCTAACCGGGATGCCATCGGGAGACGGGAGCGGGTAGAGCCCGCATGATTTACGGATTAACGCACCAGCCCCAAGCAGAACGGGAAAGATATAGGCAACAAGAGCGGGAAAAAATTGAAGACCCTAAGGGCAGAAGTAAAGGCCGGTAGTGAAGCCGAGATGGAAAAGATGAGAGAGTTATTAGAAGCGGAAAAAGCTAGAGCGGAGAAAGCAGAGGCCGAGAAAGAGGAACAAGAGAAACGAATGAAGGAAATTATAAGAGAGGCAATAGAGGAAGACCGCGAAGAGCGAAGACGGGGATACTAAGGAAAATATTCACAATCCACTCATGACGCATATTGATCGTAGAACGTTCACGATTTAACCAACCCTGACAAACTGTGGATGAGATGGCCGACATCTGTTCAAGGGCGGGGGTGCCCGTCCTGCCGTGTGGCCACGCCGTTTGGTGGAGGGCACGTGGCGCGACCCGTCGTTGGGTGGATCGATATTATTTGTGCTTAAATAGTGAAGGCGTGGCGATCCCTTCAGTTATCTCGAAATGAAGAGACCCACACACCGACCGAACCGCGCTCAGGAAATGAAAATGTGGCATACTTGGAATTGATTTAACTGATCTTAATTTTAAAGTGTACGCCACTCACCCGAGAGGGCCGCGGCGCGTGGGCAAGGTATATATGATCGGCCGATCTTATTAGGTCATGCAACGAGGGGCGCCCCGGTTCAGCCGCGAGGCGTACGGCCGCCCGTGCGCCGCCGTGCTGCCGGTGATCGGCGCCCTGGCGTCCCCTTCTCCCAACGCCAAATATACCGCCATTGACATACTGAACGTCGCCCTGTCGCAGTGCCGCGCGAACGGTTTCGTCGCCACGACCATTGAAGCCATGAGGAAGCGCGGCATCAAGACGATGACCGGGCAGCGTTTCCTGCAGCTTTTGGGGAGGCGCGACCCCGACGACATGCTGGAAATCTGCGGCGACATGCTGGAGGCGACGGTCAAGATGCTGGCAGAAGCCGGCATGCTCAAGGAGGAGCGGGCGTTTGCCGTGGACGAGCACGGCATACCCTACTACGGCAAGAACAGGTCCGACGCCAAGGGCGGCAAGAAGAAGGCCGGTACCAACTGGTTCGAGTGCTACATGACCATGCAGGCCGTCTCCGGCAAGTCGCCCGTCACGTGGTCGGCGTACCGCATCGCGGCGGGGGAGTCGCAGACGTACTATCTGGGCACCCTAATAGAGAACGCCCGGAGGCTGGGCGCCAACATCGACGTGCTGCTGCTGGACCGGGGCTTCAACTCTGTGGCAAATATGCAGGAGATGGAACGCCAGGGCGTGCGGTACATCATGCCGAAGTCGGGCGACCCCAGGGTGTACCGGGCAATGGAGGAGGCCGAGGCGGACCCCGGCAAGGCCGTGCGCGAATACGCCATAACTGCGAAGGACGGCACGACCGCCACGGCCACGATGGTGATAGTCCCCAAGAAGATCAAGCCGTGCCACGCGGAGTGCGGGGAGTGCGAAAGGTGCAAGCCCGTCCTGACGAAGGACAAGTACGTGGCGTTTCTCACCAACATACGGGTGGACAGCCCCGCGGAGCTGCTCACGTACGTCCCGAAGAAGTACCGCGCTCGGTGGGGCATAGAGACGGGGTACCGCAGCATGGAATCCATACGAGCCAGGACCCAGAGCCGGCCTTGCCCAAAATCTAGCGATCCGTAAGGCCAACCACGCCGTTTTAGAGCGTTCCCACCTAAAATGGCAGCGCTGATCCTCCGCGATCGGCCCGCCCCGGGGTCCAGAGGGGCGCGCGGGCCGGCCTTGTCCAAAAACTGAAACTTCCAGCGATGCCGACGGACAGAACCGCACGCGCACGAGACCGAAAGACATATTGATCTCCGATCCTAATGGCTGGCATGAACAAAAAAACAGAAGGCCAAAGATAAGCAAGCCAAACCTGCCCAGAAGCAAGAACAACCCCTCGGCAAGAGGAACGATCCGGACGTTGACTGGTCCGAGCATGCCGAGGGCCGCAAGTCCGAGGGCCGCAACTACGTCGAATGGATGGAAAAGATAGCCGACTTCGTACGCAAGCTGCTGGGCATTCCCAAAGGCGAGAGGGACAGGCGCGTCTCGGCCGTACTGGTGGCCATCTTGAAATCCGAGGAGAAGCTGTCCTATTGGGGACTGGTAAAGCACTTCGCCAAGCATCCGGGAGACCTGAAGCGGTGCGAGCTCGACCGGCCGTACAGCAAGTCGTGGTACCACCTGCGCATATCGTAGATAGGTGACTTCATACTGCACGAGATAATCGGCTGGATGGCCGGCGACGCCGCGGTACACGGCACCAAGATCGTCGATTCCACAGGGTTCAGCATAGCGGCGGCCAGAAATACCCGATCACCCGCCCCCCTCCCCCCGCCCACGACGTTCCGCGGTGTGGTGGCTTAGGTCGTGTTTGAATCGAAACATTTAAGATCCCCCCCGATCCCCCGGACCCCCATGGCAAAAGCCACCGACAAAAAGCGGCGGGAGCCGCGCGAAGAGGCCATACCCAAGTACGGCGACTTCATGCCGCGCGTGGGACTCAAGCGGCTCCGCAGGGCATACAAGTCAGAGCGGCCGGGCAAGCCCCAGATCATCCTGCGAGTCTGCGAGCTGCGGAAGAAGGGAATGGGGATACGGCCCATAATGAGGAAGCTAAAGCAGGCGTATTCGACCGTGCGCGACTGGCTGCTCCGCATGATGGACGCCGACCTGGACAGGCGACACGATAAACAAAGGGGCCGCAAAAAGAAAAAGCTGGACGCCGCCGCACGCAAGGCCATATTGGAGTGGGTGGACAACTCCCCGAGGAAATACGGGTTTGCCGCCGGAACGTGGCAGCTGGCCATGATATTGGTCATGCTGGAAAGGGAGCTGAACATCAAGTGCAAGCCGCGGACGCTGAGGCGCGTGATGAAGAAGATTAAGTGCTCGTACACGAAAGCCAGGCCGGTGCCGCGCAAGTCGGCTACCAAGGAAGAGCGGGAGGCGTTCGTGAGCGAGGCCAACGCGACGCTGGAGGAGCTGATGGCCCAAGATTACATCGTGCTGTGCGGGGACGAGGCGGGCGTATTGCGCTGGAACGGGGGCGGGTACGGTTGGAGGCGCACCGGCGGACGCTACACCGTAAAGTCCACGTTCTCAAAGCAGTCCGTCAAGATGTTCGGCGCCCTGGGCAAGGACGGCTTTTACATGCGGCCCGCGGACGCCATGAACTCCGAGACGTTCATAGAATTCCTGAAGGAACTGCGGCGGGTATATCCCAAGTTCGCGATGATACTGGACAACGCCGGGTACCACAAGTCCCGCATGGTGTCCCGGTTCATCGAGTCGACCGGCGGGGACATCAAGCTGATTTACCTGCCCCCATACACCCCGCAGCTGAACCCGATCGAGGTGCAGTGGCGGGTGCTCAAGCGCCTGCTGGCCGGCCGGTACTTTGAGAGCGTGGACGAGCTCAGGGACGCAATCGTACAAATCGTGCAAAACGAGATGAAGGCCGTAGAGATCAAGGTATACGCGACGTAGCCGCGCCGCGTCCTAATGATTACCCCCGCGCCATCCCGCAATACGGTTCGATTTTGCCGTCCATTAAGCCACAATTTGGGATGGAACTATGCTGGCCGGCCAATATTGGGGAGAATATTCACCGCGGCTTGGCCGTTAAGGCGAGACCGCACAGCATCTGGGCTGCAAGTGAGCGGATTGCAATGGCCGCTACTAAGCATATCCAGGTACCTGGACTGGCACAACGCCAAGTACGGCACTATAAGCGTGAAGCAGTTCGCAAAACTGCACATCGTGCACGTCTTCGGAGGCAAGATATGCGCCGCGGCGGTCACGCCGGGCAAGGCAAACGACTCGCCGTATTTGAGGGAGATGCTGACCAGGATGCCGCGCGGATCCGGCGACGTGCTGGGAGACTCCCAATACGGCGGAGTCAAAAACTGCCGGGCAGTACAGGACAGCGGACGCCGCGCCGTAATAGATCCCAGAACCGACTATGTCATCGAGGGAGAAGACGCCAGGGCGGAGATGCTGAGGTTTCTCAAGGAACACCCCGGCACCTTCCGCAAGCTGTTGCGGAAACGGAACAACGTCGAGAGCGTCTTCTCGTCCATGAGGGAAAGGTTCGGGGGCGTGGTGCGGGCCGTCAAGGCGAAAACCCAGACCGTCGAGTTGCTGTCCATGTGCGTCTGCTACAACATGACTTTCGCGTGAGGGGCGCGGGGCGGGGGCGGAGAGGGTCCCCGCGCGTGGGGGAGCCTGCGCTCAAATGCTTGGAAACGGCCTGAAACGGGGCCCGCGCGCCCCTCTGGTGCCCGGGGCGGGCCGATCGTGGAGGATCAGCGCCGTCATTTCAAGTGGGAACGCTCTGAAACGGCGTGGTTGGCCTTATGGATCGATGGATTTTGGACAAGGCCGCACCTGCGGCCGTCCGGCCACACGTTCTCCTCAAGCCACTCCATGGCGGCCTTGTCGTCGGGGAACATGTCGAACAATTCCGGCAGGGACAAGTCCCGGTATTTGGCCGAGTCGCCTTCCGCCTTCGCAGTTTGTTTGTTCATGCAAGTATCATGCGAAGTTAGTATTTAAACTGTATTAATCCCGATAATTCCCCCCGATAATTCCCCCCGATAATTCCCCCCGATAATTCCCCCCGATAATTCCCCCCGATAATTCCCCTCCGTACTCTTGAGATCTTTATTAGACATGCGAACACGCTTGTGCGGCTGCTCGGTCTGCGCGAAGTGTATCTTTGCTGCAAACGAGAGCGAATGGGCGTTCAGCCCGCACGCTTTTTTGCATTTTTCCGCCAGGCGCCGCAGGGCATCGCATTGCGCGGGGTGCCGTTCTTTTATTTCCCTTACGACCTTTTCTCCGTCACCCGTCAGCTCGTATCGGTATCCGCAATACTCGGGGCCCACCCTGCGTTTCTCGTCAACTAACGAGTCCGAGGCCAGATCCGCCAGGGCCTTCCCCACTTCGGCGCTGAACGGTCCGTATTAGTGTGGCTTGTACCCCGGCACGTCAAATTCCGGATAGAGTCCTTTTACCAAGTACGCCAGCTTCTGTATGGCGGCCCTGCCCCTCGTCCCGTCCCCGTAGTGCAGCACCGCCGTTAATGATGTCGTATATGTCCATGGATGCATCCGCAGACTGCCGCACGGCTCAACCTCCCGGCATGCCGTAATAAACGCGGCGGCCCGGGCGGCGCAGCCCCATTCGGGGCGCGGCCCGTGCCTGATCTCCGGAAAGCGGCAAATCAAATTCCGGTACGGTCCGATATGCTGCGCGGCACAAGCCGGTGATCACCGGCGCCATAACAATACGGGAGGCATACGGCCACGAGCTTTTGCCTTATCACGTATGCTCCTGCAGGCCGGAACGGACCGATGCGTCCGGCGGCAGCCGTACGTCCGGTTGCCCCCCGCCCTGCGCCGACCGCATGCGTCCCGCTACGCGGCAATGCCACGCCCGGGCGGCGCGGGGGCGAATCCGCCCATGAACCGCACGTGCGGTCCCCAGAGGCGCCGACCGCCTGGCGTGAAGGGATACCATATAAGGCGATGCCCGCACACGCCCAGCATGCTTCCCCGGCTGGAGTCGATCCGAGTCATGCGCCTCAAGATGGGCATGACGCAGAGGGAGCTGGCGCGCATGTGCGGCGTGAGCACCTCGATGATAAACCAGGTGGAGTCCGGCAGGAGCAAGCCCAGCTACGACACAGCCAGGCGCATATTCAACGCGCTGGTAAAAAAGGAGGGCAGCGCGGCCTCGCAGACCGCCGGCAGCCTGTGCAGCGAGGACATAGTGGGGCTGGGGGAGGGCGACACGCTGCACGACGCCGTCAAAAAGATGCGGCAGCACTCCATAAGCCAGATACCCGTATTCTCCGGCAAGGATCCCGTGGGCGTCATCACAGAAGACGGCATCGTAAAACACCTGACCGACGGCGGCGAGGCGAGCCTCAAGGGCATATCGCTGCGGGACGCCATGGACCCCATACCGCCCATCGTTGACCACGACACTCCCGCGACGCTCCTGGTCCCGCTCATACGCTACTCCAAGTGCATACTGGTCTCCAAAAAGTCCCGCATATTTGGCATAATCACCGCCTCGGACACTCTCAAGATCATGGAATGAGGCGCGCCATATTATGGCGCCGGGGGCGCGTCCCGCCCCCCGTACGGCTCCAGCGCCCGCCGCACCTCCCGCAGCCTCCCCTCCATCGCGGCGAGCACCTCGGCATCCACCTCCCCGGGCAGCTGTTCCCGCGAGTCGCCCTGCTTCCGCTCCACGTCGAACGTGCACAGGCACCCCTCCTCGCCGGTGACCAGCCGGGCGTCATCTATCATTATGGGGACGGTCTGGTACGTCTCGGTCAGCAGGCCGTCCAGCTCGTCAAAGAGCCGCCTCTTCTCGGCGGACAGCCGCCGGATCTCCTCGCTGGCGGCGCCCTCCAGCCGGGCCTCCAGCCTCTCCACCAGCGAGTCGTCCCGGTACAGCCTCTCGAACAGTTCCATCTCGGATATCTCGGTCTCCCCGGGGGCGCGCACCCCATCAAACACCAGAGCGTCGGAGTCTTCGGCCAGCCGCTCCTCGCCGGACTTTGCCAGGTCTATGACTTCGGAGAGCCTCTTCTGGCAGTCCACCACCCGCTGGTCGGGCATGTAGTACAGCAGCACGTGAAACTGCAGCGAAAAGTGCCCGGTCATTACATACCCGCCCTCACGAGCTTCAAACTTGACAAAGACCCGCCGTATGTCCTCGTTGTTGGTGACGGTCACGTCGCGGGCCCGCCACCCGGCCAGCCGCGCCGTCACGCTGCCGAACATGCGGCCCACCGCGTCCGCGTCGAAGGTCTCCTGCTCGGTCACGGTCGCGTCCCCCAGCATCACCTTGCGGGTCGTAGTCGCGGTGTGCCGCTTGATCGCCTCCAGGAAGGCGCGCTCCACCGAGCGCACCGCCGGTTCCAGCGATCCCAGCGGTCCGTCCACCGTTCCAGCACGCATGGGTATCGTGGCGCCGCCGCTATTTTATATACGAAGGCGCCACATAGGAGGGCATGACCACGAGGTGCAAGCACTGCAATGGCCGCATCATACCATACTACGATGCCCGGTACGGGGGCGAGAGGGGAAAGTGCCACGATTGCGATGCCAACTTCCCGCTGGAGTGAGACATGGTAGACGCCAGCGGCCTGGATGCGGCCAGCATGATTCGCACCGACAGGGGGACCATAGTGGACTCGGAGACCCTCCTCAGGAGGACCCAAAAGCGCATCCGCGCGTCCCTTCGGAAGGGGTACCAGTACGACGGCATCCCAGACTATTCGGACAGGTACCTGCGCAGAAACGTCTTCAAGAAGTTCGACTCGGTGGTGCTGTACGTGGACATGGTGGGGTCCACGAAGATGGCCTTGGGCCTGCCGGACGACAAGCTGGCCGTCATAATGAGCTCCTTCGCGCAGGAGATGGCCATCGCCATATCGGCGCACCGCGGGCTGGTGCTCAAGTTCATGGGGGACGCGGTGATAGGCTACTTTCTGGCCACCGAAAACTCCCTCTTGGCCGCCGACCACGCGGTCAGCTGCGCAAAGTCCATGGTGCGCATCATAACGCAGGGCATAAATCCCATACTGCACAACGACGGCTACCCGGATCTGCGAATCAAGATCGGCATGGACTATGGCACCAACGTGGTGGTCAGGTACGGCCAGGACCCGGACAAGTCCCAGGTAGACTTGATGGGCCTGTCCATGAACATGGCGTCGAAGATACAGTCCATGGCGGCGCCGAACCAGATACTGGTGGGCGAGGAGGTCTACCAGCGCCTGCACCCCGACACGCAGGACGAGTTCGGGCCGGTGATATGGGACAACCGCATCTGGATGTACCAGGCCGAGGACGGGAGCCTGTACGGCGTGTACGAGTACGACGGCGACAAGGAAGACGTGTTGTAGCGGCATGGGCCGCCAAAAGTTGTGGCATGAGCCGGGCGTCAAAAAGGGGACCCCGACCTCCTCAAACCGCTTGTGTTCCACCCGGCAGCCACCGCGCCATGAAATTATGCCTGGTGTACCCGGACAAGCCTGCGGCGGGGCGAATCCAGATCAGAAGGCTTCCTTGGAGAGGGCCATCTTGCCCCCGTGAAAGGTGCGTACCGTCGAGAGGTGCTTGACAATTGTGCTCTCTTCAGTGATCTTTTTGTTCGGATTGAGTATGCCGTATGGATCAAAGTAGTTCTTTGCCTCCTTGAATGCGTCGTAGTTCTGGCTCCCGTACTGCATCTCGATAAACTCAGAGGACGCGAATCCGTCCCCGTGTTCCGCGGTTATGGTGCCTCCAAGCTTGCTGATCTCCCTGGAGTATTCGCCTGCGATCTTTTTGATGGCGTCGGTCTTTTTGTTGTCCATCACAAGGCGAGCATGAATGTTTCCGTTGCCTGCGTGCCCGAACGTGATTATGTTTGTGTCGTGTTTTTTGCTTATGTCGTCCAGCACGTGAAGCATGTCCACCATGCGGTCCAGCGGTACGGCCGCGTCGTCGATCATGTGCGGCGTCCGCTTATGTACGTCTACGGCGAACAGGCTGTGGTGGAGCGCGGCGTTCCTGTGGTCCCACCACCACTCCATCTCCCCCCCGTCGTCTGACTCGGCGACTATGGTGCCGGTGGCTATAGATCTCAGCAACCGGGCGCGTTTCTGCATGTCGTCGTCATACTCCACCAGGAATATGCAGTTTATCTCCGGATCCAGATCCAGGTCGGCCTCATCCAGAATGTGATGGTCTATAAACTCGCATGCCGAGGGGCCCGTCTCGACCACCTTGGGGCAGTTTGCCATTGCGTCATAGACGGAGTCGTACCCAAGCACAAAGAGCATCTTGTTTTTGGGTTCGTCTACGACGCTCAGATCCGCCGAGAGGATCACCCCGAGCGTGCCTTCGGATCCGATCAGCAGCTTGTGAGTCTCTCCAATGGATGCCACCCTGTCCAACATGTACCCGGAGGCGTTTTTTGTGGTCTTTGGAAACCTGTCCCGGTCTATGAGGCCTACGATGTCCATGACGCCCTGCCCCACGTCCTCATCGTCGGGGAGCGTGATCATCCTTCCGGTTCCGTCGACGCACGTAATCCTCGTTACGTTGTCTACCATGCTGCCGTACTTGACGCTTCTGCTCCCGCCAGAATTGTGCCCGAGCATGCCGCCGATCGAACAAAAGCCCCCCACCGACGGGTTAGGGCCCAGCATCTTTCCATGCTTGGCCAGTACCCGGTCAAGGGATCCTTTAGTTACGCCGGACCCCACGGTGGCAGTATCCCCGTTTATGCTGATGGCGTTGAGGTTCCTCATGTCCAGGCAGATCCCGGCGTTCAGCGCGCCGCCCACCAGCCCGGTACCGGATCCGCGCGGCGTGATTGGAATTCCCTCCTCGCCTGCGATTATCACGGCTCGAACCACGTCTACCTCGTCTTCGGGAACCACGACTACGTCCGGAACCACCTGGTACGCGCTTCCGTCCAGCGAGTACAGCAGCCTTATCGACTCTTGCGCCATGACCTTGCCATGCACCGCCGACCTGAGATCATCCAGAACCTCCTCGTCTATTACTATCGGCGCCTGTTCCATATCATTACCCCCAAGGCGGCCTTGAGGGCAGCCGCGCATAGTTCACAGCAGCTCAATACATAATCACCTTATAAGTACAATCCAGCAACACTGCCAAACCAAGCGCTCAACCCGGCCGGGTTCCCAGACACTACTATACGGGTACGAGCTACGACCGGATCAAAAAAACCCTGTACCAAGTGTCCGGGTATGGCCGGGCCCGAGGGCGGAGCTGGTCCGGGGGCGCCCGCCCTGCCTTGCGTGCTCGCTGCCGGCATGCGATATGTGGGCGGTTGCAAAGGCGCTCATGCTGGAGGCGTCCCCGACGCGCCGCCGACGGGCCGCGACTCCGCCGGCCTTCGGGGATATTCCTTGCATAGTGGTTGAGTATACTGGAACCGGACCGCCGCCAGCAGGTCCGCCCGCGGCACGGCGGTTCGGATTCGGCGCGAATCTGGCATGGCGGAGCGTATTGCGCAGCGTGCAAGCGTCGCGCATGGGCGTCGGAGGGACGCGTACGGCGCGCGTGCCTCAGCGCGTGCGGTCCGAGCGCCAATCGTACCGGCGCAATCAGGCATGTCCCGCGGTTCGGGCCCTTGATCTCCGGCATCGCGGCCTTGCGGGGGCCCTTGACGACGAACTTCGGCTGCGCCGCATAGAGGCGCACGGGCAAACCGTGTTCTGGGAGTTTGGCATGCCTCCGCCGTGCGAGGATCACTCTCGGATCAGCTGCATGGCGGCACGATGCTTAATTAACGTGGATTATCTCCCATACGGCATGCGATGGGCCGCCGCCATACGGGAGTGCCACGATGTCGTGGCGTCCGGAGGGACCATAACCGACCGGCAGGCCGCCAAAATAATGGGCACGCCCGACGGCCGCCTGGACGCATTGCTGGAGGCGGCCGGACGGCTCACCAGAAGCGTCCGGGGGCGGGGCGTCGACGTGGAGCAGCTCCACAACATAAAGAAGAACGCCTGCAGCGAGGACTGCTCGTTCTGCGCCCAGTCCGCCTTCTTTGACACGGGGATAGAGACGTACAGGCTTCCCCCCGCCGACGAAATAGTGGACGGGGCCCGGGCCGCCCGGGACAGCGGAGCCGGCTCGTACTGCCTCGTGGCCGCCTGGAGGGAGCCGGCGGCGGCGGACTTTGCGGAGGTGTGCGGCATAGTACGGCGGATACGCGCCGAGGTCGGAATAGAGGTGGAGTGCAGCCTGGGCTTCCTCACGTACGAGCAGGCGCGCGCCCTGCGGAAGGCCGGAGTCAGGCGCTACAACCACAACCTGGAGACCTCGCCGTCCATGTTCTCCAGGATATGCACCACCCACACGTTCCAGGACCGGGTCGACACGCTGGTCCGGGCCCGCAGGGCCGGCCTTGAGCTGTGCACCGGCGGGATAATAGGCCTGGGGGAGAGCAGGGCCCAGAGGCTGGAGCTGGCTCTGGAGATCCGCCGCATAAACCCCCAGGAGGTCACGGTAAACATACTGGTGCCCGTCCCCGGCACGCCGCTGGAGCTGCAGACGCCCCTGCCCCCCGGCGAGATAGCGCGGATGTTCGCGCTGATGAGGTTCCTGCTGCCGCGCTCCATAGTCAAGATATCCGGAGGCCGGGAGACGGCCACCGCCGACTCCGGCGAATCCCTGCTGAGGGGCGGGGCCGACGGCATCATCACGAACGGGTACCTGACATCCCCGGGCAACTCGCCCCGGACCGACGCAGACATGATACGCCGCGCCCGCCTTGCATAGGCTGGGCCACGTGGCGGGCACCCTGGACATGCTGAGGCGCCGGTCGCTGTATCGCGTCATGAGGGAGGGGCGCGTGGACGGGTCGCGGATTATAATGGACGGCCGCAGCATGGTGAATCTGGGCTCCAACGACTACCTGGGCATAGGCGGCCCGCTGCCCGACGGGCCCCGGACCTCCAGCTCCCGCCTCATATCCGGCAGCGACGGGGCGCACCGCGCGCTGGAGGATATATTGGCGGAGCACTGCTCGACCGAGGCGGCCCTGACGTACCCGTCCGGATACATGGCCGTGCTGGGTGCGATACCCGTGCTGGCCGTGCGGGGATGCACCATACTCAGCGACGAGAGGAACCACGCCAGCATAATAGACGCGTGCAAGCTGGCCGGCGGCCGCACCGCGATATTTCGGCACAACGATACATCGCACCTGGACTCCCTGCTGGCGGGCACGCGCGGGGACGCGGTCGTGGTGACGGAGGGCGTATTCAGCATGGACGGCGACTACGCGGACCTGAAGGGGATATCCGAGGTGGCGTCCCGGCGGGGGGCCGCCATAGTGCTGGACGACGCGCACGGCGACTTCGTGGAGGGGCCCGGCGGGAAGGGTACCGCCCACATGATGGGAGTGTCCGACCAGATATACGCCACCGTGAGCAGCCTCAGCAAGGCGCTGGGAGCCTTCGGCGGGTACGTGGCCTCTGATCGCCCGGTGGCCGACCTGCAGGTGAACCGCGCCAGGTCCTTCGTGTACACGTCGGCGCTGCCCCCCGCCCTGGCGCTCGACGCGGCCCGGCGGGCCGGCGCCGACCTGGACGGGAGCCGGAGGCGCCTGCGGCACAACACGCGCCGCATCCGCCGGGGCCTGGAGGGGATGGGGCTGGGGACCGAAAGCCGGACACACATAATGCCCGTCATAGTGGGCGGCGAGGGCGAGGCGGTGAAATTCTCCGAAACATTATACGGAAACGGCGTCTACGCGCCGGCCATCAGGTACCCCACCGTCCCCCGGGGCGAGGCGCGCGTCAGGGTGTCGGTTACCGCGTCGCTGGACGACGCGGACATCGACACTATACTGCACGCCTTTGAGGAGGCCCGGCGGGGATCCCTACCGTAGCTGGTCAAAGTTGCCGAACATGGGCGAGCCCACAAAGAACGCCAACGTGACTACTGCAGCCAGCAGTATTCCCACTATGATGAAGCGCCTCTTTTCCACGCTCCGGGGCTGGAGGCGCCCGCATAAAAAGACATCTGGAGCCGGTTCCTCCGGCGGCCCTCCCCGCAGCGCGGGACGAGTGCTTGGATGCGCGGCGGTCCAAGCGTTTCGATCTCTTGGAAAACGTTTTTGAATGGGCCAGCGGCGCTTCCCATCCATGTCAGAGGAGTCCGAGATAGTGGAGATACGGGGGCACCTGATAGACTCTATGATACTGGCCAGGGTCATGAACAAGGTGGTGGACCGGGGCGGCAGGTACGAGTTCCTGGAGTTTGAGGTGGGCAAGCTTCCCTCGGACACCAGCTACGCCCAGCTGCGGATAACCGGCCGGGACGGCGCCCACCTGGCCGAGATCATAAACGACATCCGCTCGCACGGGGTCACGAAGGTCGCACCTGACGAGGCCGCGCTCCGCGAGGCGCCCGCCGACATGACGCTGCCGGTCGACTTTTACAGCACCACCAACAATGAGACCCGCATATTCCACGGCGGCCGGTGGATCGTGGCCCGGCGCCAGATGATGGACAAGTGCATAGTGATGCGCGACGGTGCGGCGCGGTGCACGCCCATCCGGGACGTGAAAAAGGGCGAGATGATACTCTGCGGCGAGGAGGGCGTCCAGGTGGTGCCCCCTCCCCGGCCCCGGGCCCTGACGGGCCTCTTTGAGTTCATGAGCAGCGGCAGCTCCAGCGAGAGGCCCACGCAGCACATAGCGAGAACCGTGGCCTCGGATATAACGTCGGTCAAGCGGAAGGGGGGCCGCATCATAATAGTCGGCGGACCCGCGATAGTCCACACGGGAGCGGCGCCCTCCGTCGCGGCCCTGGTTCGAGGGGGCTACATAGACGGCGTGCTTGCCGGCAACGCCCTCGCCGTGCACGACATAGAGAACGCCCTGTACGGCACCGCGCTGGGCATGCGCGTAAAGGACGCCACGCTGGTCAGCAAGGGCCACCGCAACCACATGGACACGGTCAACGCCGTGTTCACCAGCGGATCCATCCCGGAGATGGTGGAGTCGGGCGTTCTGAAGAGCGGCATATTCTACGAGTGCGTCAGGCGCGGCGTGCCATTCGTCCTGGCCGGGTCGATACGCGACGACGGCCCGCTGCCCGACGTCATAACCGACGTGGTGGAGTCGCAGAGGGCGTACAAGAAGCTGTTGAGGGGCGCCGACATGGTGATAATGATAGCCACCATGCTGCACTCCATAGCGGTGGGCAACATGCTGCCGTCCACGGTGCGGACCGTCGCGGTCGACATAAACCAGTCCACGGTCACCAAACTGCTGGACCGGGGCACCTGGCAGGCGCTGGGGATAGTGACCGACGTGGGCGCGTTCCTGCCGCTGGTGGAGCAGGAGATAGCCCGGATTGAAAGGGACGGCGCCTGACCGCGCGCGTGCCATTCGGGCAGACTACGCGTTCGGACGGCTCATATGCCGAAGCCGCGCTGCTGGTTGGACCGGGGCAGGTACGGCGTGATGGCGCGGGCAAACTCCCGCAGGTTCTTCGTCTGGTAGTAGACCTTGGCGGGCCCGGTTATCTCCATGACCAGCGCCTCGCCGCCGAACAGGGTGGTCTTGATGCCCCCGTGCTTTGTTATTTTGTACGTGGCTCCAGACGTCATGGCAACCAAGTGGTAGTTGTCCAGGACCATGCGCTCGCCGCTCTCCAGCTCCTTTTCCAGTATTCCGCCCCATCCCTCGACGAAGACCTTGCCGCGTCCGATGGTCTTTAGCATGAACAGGTTGGTGCCAAACAGTCCCTTTGCAAAGCCCTGCCACTTGGTGTCCAGCGTCAGGTCCCCCGTTGACGCTATGTACGAGCCGGACTGTATTATGTACCCGTCGCTTACGGACAGCGCCCGGATGTGGCCCAGAACGTTGCCGGTCAGGCCCAAGCCGCACCCGTCCTCCCGCGCCACGAAGTCGTTGACGAAGAACGACTCGCCCCCCAGGACGGACGACTTGAATGTCTTGAACAGCCCCCCCTTCCGGAACCCGGTCTTGGTCTCTATGTCGCCGCGCATGTACACCATGGCGCCGGACTCCGCGGTGACCTTCTCGCCGCGGTCCAGCTCAAACTCCACCATCCCCACGGGGTTGGCAACTATCTTGTACTCCACGGCATGCGTTTCCGCCGGGCGCAATATAACGATATGTACGGCGGGTTTTGCCGCGAGCCCAGCCGACGCTGTCTTCCGCCGGCTGCGCGCGGGATGGGCCGCCGGTCCGGCATGACCTCCGGCGCGTCTTCCCGTAATGCGAATTCGGGGCCGTTGGGACCGCCCTACTTGCCCGAGACCGGCCTTGGGACGAGCCTGCAGGTGGCGCAGCGTCGCGGCTTGCGCGTTAAAGACGGCGCGGGCTCCCCTGCGCCGTGCCGCCGCGGCGCAGTTCGGGGCCCGCCGGCCTCCCGCGCGGAGCGGGCCGTTTCCGATGCCGTAGGCGCCGCGCCTCTCGGCATCGTATTCGGACTCGTATTGGCGCGCCGTATGCGCACCGATCGGCCGCGCCGGAAGACCCGCTGATCCGGGGAGCCCGGTGGCCGGGCGAATTGTAAAACGATGGCCGGAGGGGGCAAGCGCGTCGCAGCGATGCGGGACGGCGCCGCCAGGGCGCCGCCATGTAAATTGTGGTTGTGGCACGCACGCATGACAAAACCGCGCCGTTCGAGTTTGAAGCGAAGCCGATTAACGGAAATTTTTTATAAACTCGCCGTCCCATATTGAAGTGTGAGTGCGGATGGCGCCGGCCCTTGGCCTTGTACGGCTTGTCGTAGCGACGTAAACACCGGCGATAAATTTTGCATTACGTGCGGCGCGTCGTACAACGAACTGCAATGCTCAAAATGTAACGCGCTGTTGACCGTGGGATTCAGCTGTACGCAGTGCGGCGAAACTCTCGACTGGGACCTGTTCTTCGGCGTTAAACAAAATGCCGAACCGTCAAATCCCGGCGGCCAAGCGGGCAGTCCCAGCCAGATGCGGCCCCCTAGCCCCGTTAGTTCTCGGAAGGTTTGGTGGACGTCGCTCAACTGGCTCGGCAAATTGTTGTGGATATCGATATTTATAATCTTAATATCGCTCGGCATTATGGGCATAGGATGGCTGACGAATGCCAGGTTTATAGTGGATACGGGATATGCGTTTATTGCATACGGAGTTATTGGCCTCGTTATCTTCTGTCTCGTAGTCGGAATGAAGATGTACGCGGACAGGCCATCCTGACAACGGCGTCATGTTCAAGAAATTGTACTCGTAATGTATTGAAAACGCCCCAACGCGCTAGGCTCCGAATTGCGCCGGTCCCACCGGATTGGCGCAATTGGGGGACCAACGCATGGAAGAATGTTTGGCAAGCATTTCGCTTTTTGAAGCGAATGGTGCATGCTCCGAGCATTCGCCGCGACGGCGGGCCCCGTGGCTTTCCACGTGGGGCGCGCCGGCGCGCTGAAGCGCTCAATTCATTCACGATAATTATTGATCGTGAAACGCGCGCTGGTTAACCAATTTCCGGCAAACGGTCTGGCGCCTTGCGTCGACGTGTCGGCTACCACGCCACTCCGTCCGAGGACGGCGGAATGACGCCTTTGCGGCGAACGGGAATATTCCGCCTGCCAAGTCCGCCTGATTGCAAAAGGTGCGAGGAGTCAAACAGCGCGGGAACGGGCGCGCAGAAAGCGCCGCGGTGACAGGAGGCGCGTAATCTTTGAAAACAAGTATTTGGGCGCACCAGAATTCAACCGAGTGTGCGGCAATGCCGTACCGATACGAGCCACGCGCGTCCGGACGGCGCCGCCGCGGGGCGCATATCGCGCGATCTCCCCCAAGATGGCGCCGTGCCGCGGTGCCCGCGCGCAGCGGGGGAAACGCCGGGCGGCACCGCGTCGCATACGGAGAACCGGCTCGGCGGGGCGGCCGTGCCGCCCAAAGATCCGCTCTGCCACGCGCACGGCGGCAGATATGGCGCGCGCCTCAATCCAGCAGCGGCATAAAGCCGCCGCTCCGCCCTATTTCCAGGGAGTTTATCACCGCCAGCGTGTAGATGTTGTTGATCTTGAGGTACCGGTCTGACACCGTATAAAGCGCGTCGTCGATATAGAAGGTCCTGAACCCCGACTGCGAGCCGCTGCCGTCGGAGTGGTCTACGGTGGTGAGCAGTGTGAGGCCGCCGGCGTCCACCCTGAAGACGTAAAATCCCGTCCACTGGCGCGCCGTATCCTGGGGCGAAGTGGGGACGTCCTGCAGGTCGTCGTGGCTTGATATGGGAACGGACAGTATCCCCCGGACCCCGTCAAAGAAGAAGGCCTTGTGGTCGTACAGCGCCTCGGATCTAGTGGCAGTCGAAGTCCCTATGACGTGGTCGTCCAGCACCAGGGGGTTTTTCACGTCCCTCACGTCAAACACGGCTATCTTTACGCCGAGCTGCCTGGCCCAGTTGCCCTGCAGTTCGGTGTCGCGGCCCACCCCTATGACGTAGTTCTTCCCGTACGGGTGCAGGTAGTCGGAGAACCCGGGCAGCTTCAGCTCCCCGAGTATGCGGGGGTCGTCGCCGGTCAGATCTATCACGAAGAATGGATCAACTTGCCGGAACGTCACCAGGTACAGCCGGTCCCCCATGAACCGGGCAGAAAAGATGCTCTCGTCGGGGGCCACCCCCTCCAGCGCGCCAACCGTATTCAGGGAGTCGTCCAGCACGAAGACCGCGTTGGACCTGGGCAGCGAGCTGATCGACGCGTAGTCCACGGTGGTGGCCACCCGCAGCATGGAGTCGTGTTCGTCCATCGAGAACTGGTTGTGCAGGACGCCGGGCACCTCCCCCTTGGCCTCGTACTTTATGGTCAGATCGTCGATGGATATCCGGTGTATCACGGTGTTGGTCACCGGTATGGGGCGGCTGTCGTACTCGATCTGGCTCTCGCGTATTGAATCAAACAGGGAGTCCAGCTCGTCGTCGGTCAGCGTGTCGTAGTATAGCTGCAGCACGACGGATATGTCGCCCCACGTGTCTTGGGCGGTATTGTCCAGCATGTCCGCGATTACGTCCCGGACGTCCGGCGGCAGCAGCGGGAGCACCGTGCGGGCAAACCGATCTTTCATATGCTCGTACGAGACAAAGTCGGTGGGGCCGGACCTCCAGCCGTCGATCCCCGGAGCGGGGGCAAACCACGCGGAGTTGCGCGCCTGGTACGTGAGGTAAAAGTTGTCGTACGACACGTAGAACGTGGCCGTGTTCCCCATGAGGAACGTCTGCGAGGTCGCCTCGTCGGCCTTCACGTCTATGGCCACCAGGGTGGTGTACGTGGTCAGCGCCGAGTCGTCGTCGCCAAAGTAGAACGCCCGGGGCACCTGCCGGACGCCGTCCCGGTCCCACATCTCCGGCAGGCGCGGGCTGCCGTAGTCTATGTGGCGCTCCACCACGAAGTACGCGTGGTCTCCAATCATGCGCGCGTCCGCAAAGCCGCCCTCCATGGTGTAGTCGTTTATGATGCGGGGCGCCGCCCTGTCTGCTATGTCCACTATTAGGGCGTGGGTGACCTGCTCGTGCGTCCTGTGCGGGGCGAACCCGAACTCGGGTATGGCCCACGCCTCCTCCCAGTCGGTGTAGAACATAACCAGTATGTCGCCGTTCAAAAACATGTTGTTCACGTGACCGTCCACGTCCAGGGCCGTCCTCAGCACGGTGTGGGCGTCCTCGGGGGGCCACACGTCGATTATGGTCAGCACGTTGCCGCCGGACATGACGTACATGTATTCCCCGTCGTTCTTGAGGTAGTCCGGCTCGTCGACTCCCTCCACCTGCACGTTGGTGGCGGAAAAGTCCGTCGGCGACGCGGGCGTCGGCGCCGAGTACGACTCTTGAGATGACGACTGCTCGGGCGCCACATTTAGCACCACATCTGGCACCGGACTCGCCATGAGCATCGGCTCTGGCGCCGCAAAGCCAGCTTGTGCGATATCCATGTGCCCGCCCCAAATGCCACCGCCGTGCAGGGCGGCCGACCGGGCAATTACCTCCCGCAGTTGGGCCTGGGAAGTGATCTCTATTATGGTGCCGTTGGCCGGCGCGCCCTCCAGGGGATGTGTAGCAAACCCGTCGGCGGCGTACAACATTCCGGCCGCGAAGGCGGCCAGCGCCACGCCCAGCACCCATCCGGCGACCATGACGCACATCCCCACTTGATATTATATAACGGTGTATGCCGCGCCAAAATGTACTTTCGGCCTCAACCGCCGCGGCGGACGGATTTGGCGCAGATGTAGCCTGGACGTCCGCACCGGTACACGATGTTTGGGCCGATTGTATCACGTCGGCGGCGCGGACCCGCCGCGCCGCAAGGCCGCAAAGATGGGCGGTCGGGCCGCGGGAGGAGGGGCTCGGGGCATGAATTTCGGACCGCGGGGCTGCCGGGCGGAAATGCGAGCGGTGTGGGAATGTAAGTCCGATGCCAGATCTCCGAGATCATCTCTTGGGCGTAGCGGCAAGTCAAAGCGGATCAACCTGTCCACTACGCACGGCGTCTAAACAACGCTGGAACGGGCGCACGCAAGAAGCGCCGTGACGATGGTCGGGGGCGTATAATCTTTGAAAACACGCGTCTGTGCGCATCAGAATCCGACGGAGTTTGCGGCGGTGCCGCGCCGATACGAGCCAACGCGCGGCCGGACGGCGTTGTCCCGGGCGAAACGGCGTGGCCGGCGCGCGCCTCAATCCAGCAGCGGTATGAAGCCGCCGCTCCGCCCTATTTCCAGGGAGTTTATCACCGCGAGCGTGTAGATGTTGTTGATCTTGACGTACCGGTCTGACACCGTATAAAGCGCGTCGTCGATATAGAAGGTCCTGAACCCCGACTGCGAGCCGCTGCCGTCGGAGTGGTCTACGGTGGTGAGCAGTGTGAGGCCGCCGGCGTCCACCCTGAAGACGTAGAATCCCGCCCACGGGCGCGCGGAGTCCTGAGCCGGCGCGGGGACGTCCTGCAGGTCGTCATGGCTGGATATTGGAACCGACAGCATCCCCCGGGGCGCGTCAAAGAAGAAGGCCTTGTGGTCGTGCAGCGCCTCGGAGCCGGTGCCGGTCGAAGTCCCTATGACGTGGTCGTCAAGCACCACCGGATTTTTCACGTCCCGCACGTCGAACACGGCTATCTTCACGCCGAGTTGCCTGGCCCAGTCGCCCTGCAGTTCGGTGTCGCGGCCCACCCCTATGACGTAGTTCTTCCCGTACGGGTGCAGGTAGTCGGAGAACCCGGGCAGCTTCAGCTCCCCGAGTATGCGGGGGTCGTCGCCGGTCAGATCTATCACGAAGAATGGATCAACTTGCCGGAACGTCACCAGGTACAGCCGCTCCCCCATGAACCGGGCCGAAAAGATGCTCTCGCCTGGGGCCACCCCATCCAGCGCGCCAACCGTATTCAGGGAGTCGTCCAGCACGAAGACGGCGTTGGACCTGGGCAGCGAGCTGAGCGACGTATAGTCGACGGTGGTGGCCACCCGCAGCATGGAGTCGTGCTCGTCCATCGAGAACTGGTTGTGCAGGACGCCGGGCACCTCCCCCTTGGCCTCGTATTCGACGTCCAAGCCGTCGACGGATATCTTGTGTATTATTGTGGCGGTTGCGGGTACGGGGTGGCTGTCGTACTCGGCCTGGCGCTCCCTGATGGACTCAAACAAGGAGTCCAGCTCGTCGGCGGCGAGGGTGTCGTAGTACAGCTGCAGCACGACGGATATGTCGGCCCACGCGCCCTGCGTCCCGGGCGCGTCGTTCAGCAGGTCCTCGATTACGCCGCGAACGTCCGGCGGCAGCAGCGGGAGCACCGTGCGGACGAACCGATCCTGCGCGGATCCGTGCAAGCCGAAATCGGCGGGGCCAGATTCCCAACCGATCCACGGCTCGGGGACAAACCACGCGGGGTTGCTCGCCTCGTACGTGAGGTAAAAGTTGTCGTGCGACACGTAGAACGTGGACGCATCCCCCATGAGGAACGTCTGCGAGGACGCCTTGTCGGCCTTCACGTCTATGGCCACCAATGTGGTGTACGTGGTCCGCGCCGAATCGTCGTCGTCAAAGTAGAACGCCCTGGGCACCTGCCGGACACCGTCCCGGTCCCACATCTCCGGCAGGCGCGGGTTGCCGTAGTCTATGTGGCGCTCCACCACGAAGTACGCGTGGTTCCCAATCATGCGCGCGTCCGCAAAGCCACCCTCCATGGTGTAGTCGTTTATGATGCGGGGCGCCGCCCTGTCCGTTATGTCCACTATGAGGGCATGGGCGGCCTGGCCGTACGACATCTGCGGGGCGAACCCGAACTCGGGTATGAACCATGTCTCCTCCCAGCCGGTGTAGAACATCACCAGCGTGTCGCCGCTCAAAAACATGTTGTCGACGTGTCCGTCGACGTCCAGGGCAGTCCTCAGCACGGTGTGGGCATCCTCGGGGGGCCACACGTCTATTATGGTCAGCACGTTGTTTTCGGACACGATGTACATGTATTCCCCGTCGTTCTTGACGTAGTCCGGCTCGTCGACTCCCTCTACCTGTATGTTGGTGGCGGAAAAGTCCTTTGGCGACGCGGGCGCCAAGGTCCTCTCCGCCAGCAGTATGGTTTCTCCCAGACCAGAGCCGCCGCCGTCGGCAGTGACGCTGCCACGGTACGGGGAGTCCCATTCAATGTTCGAATCGGGAGCCCACTCGGCGAGCAACTCCAGCAGCTGGGCATTGGAGGTGATCTCCGCAATGGTGGCGTTGGCCGGCGCGCCCCCCGGGGGGAGCACGGCGAACCCGTCTGCGTACAACATTCCGGCCGCAAAGGCGGCCAGCGCCACGCCCAACGTCCACCCGGAAGTCATGGTATACAATACAGCCCGGTGCAATATAACTACGCATGCGGCGCAGGCTGTGCCCATTGCACCGCCTGTGGCCGCATGGCAGCTACACCGCAGTACGAGTCGGCGAGGGGCGCCCTCCGGATCTAAACGCGCTGGCTCTTTTCACCGGACGGCCCACCGGCGGTTCTGCAACACCCTTTGGGGGCCGTCTAGGCCCCGCCTTATACGCCATACCATATACGAAGTGCCAGCATCAAACATCACCTGTCGCTTTCCAGCAGAACGAATACTGATATGAGCACAGTGTGTGATAAGTGGTCATGATATTGGGCCATATACGGGAAAGCAATCCGGTCGTCCAAGAGGCCATCCGCGTGGCCATGCAGCAACTGTCCAAGCACGGCAAAGTCAATGTCACCAAGAAGCACATCCTGAAGGTGCTGTTCCTTGCGAAAGCGCGCCTGTCCGATGACAACCGTGTCAAGCGCGACTTGGCATACTATTGGTACAGGGAGGGGCCGTACTCTGAAGTAGTGTATGCCAACTTTGACCGCATGATATCAAGCGGCCTGGTCCTCAAAACCCATGCTGCGAGGGCATACCGGCTGGCTCCCGAGCGAGCCATGAAACCGATATCATCTAGTGATGATCTAAAAGAGTCTAGGCGAGAGATTGGTCGGACGGCGAAGGAATTTCCCAACGTGCACGATGCCGTCAAGCGCGCGTACGAAGCTGCCCCGTTCAAATGGTACGATACGTACAACCTAAAGTTCAGGCCCAAGTTTGAGAGCCATTGCAAGGATGTGCTGGCCGGCCGAGAAAGCAGGCATAGTGTCCAAGAGGTGTTGGGGTGGCTGGACGACGCCGTGCTGGACTATCCGACAATACAGGAGTTCATGGGGCACCGGATGATCTTCATGGATTTTGCAAAGGTGTTGAACGCATTCATGCGGCGGGATTCGTACCATACGGATAAGGACATGGTGGCGACGCTTCGGGGCCTGTGTGGCTCCATGTGGGACGCTTTCGCGTACGGGGTACGGGTGTACCGCCATGACCCGCAATATAATGACCGTGTGGGCGAGTGGACTTCCATGTACAAGCGGGAGGTGGACCGGCTAGACGGCGAAATACTGAACCTCATGGAGGAGTTTGGCGATGTCGGGATAGACGGGGCGGAGATGCCGCCGGAGATAGTGGATATGGCGCTGCACCCGGAAAGGCACGAGTTTACGCCATTGGAGCTAGATGCCGCACTAGGAAACAGATGACCGATGGATCAAGAGGCCAAGTGGAAGTTTGTCAAAAGCATCAGGTATCGTAAGCACGAGCGGAAGTCCTTGCGGGATCAAAGAGTGATCAGGGCGCTTTATGAGCGCACAAGAGATCTTCAAGACGCAGATGGTACTAGGCGTCTGGGGGACGTCAAAGTTGGGCAGTTACGTGGAATATGTGGAATGAGGCTATCAAGGCAGGTGCGGCTACTGCATTCGGCGAATAACATCTCCAAAGTCCAGCTGCTGGACGTCAGCGATCGTAAAGTCGTATATGGCCGCGACTAGCGGTTCTGTCAATAAACCGTCGGAGCCTGAATGACAATACGTGTCCGTCCTGTCCCCTACTCCGTTTTGACGCCAGATCCATTCCGTTGTTCTCTGACGGTTTGCGTACAGCGCGCTTCGGCATCGTTCCCCCATTGCCGCCGCGTCTGCTTCATGCATTGGATCCAGCCCGCGTTTGCATCTCGGTCCGCCTTTTGTCCCATTCAGCTCCATGCCAAAGACGTTCCAGTCGGAACGTGCGGGCCGATGGCGCGCCAGGTACGGCGCATTGCCCGTTCAGCAATGGCAACCCGTGTTAGAGGCACATTTCCATCCCAAAACGCATGGGGCCGTATCCGCGCGCATGGTCGGGCGCCCCATACCGGGACAGGCCCCAGATCAGCATATGGACAAGATTCCCGCCGGAGAACACGCCCACAGCGGTTGCCGCGCGCATGCGTGGCACTCCCGCGGCGTCAGGCGTCCGAGCCGCCGTACGCCCCCATGGGCAGGCCGGCGAGCTCGGCGTCCCGCGGATCCGCGTCTATGGCGACCCGCCCGTCCTCCACCCGGAGCCGCCCCTCGGCGTACAGCCGGACGGCCAGCGGGTATATCACGTGCTCCCATTCCAGTATGCGCGCCGCCAGCTCGGCCTCGGTGTCCGCGCCCAACACCGGCACGGCAGCCTGCAGTATTATGGGGCCCGTATCCACGCCGGCGTCGGCAAAGTGGACGGTGCACCCGGAATACCCGACCCCCCGGCGTATGGCCTGCTTCACGGCGCCCAGCCCCGGAAACGCCGGCAGCAGCGCGGGGTGTATGTTCATTACCGTGTACTTGTCGACCACGCTTTCGGGGACTATCCGCATGAAGCCGGCCAGGCAGAGCAGCCCGTCCGGACCCACGCCGGCCTCCCTCAGGGCATCGTCCAGCTCGGCCGGCTCGGATATCAGGCGCCGCCTGATGCCGAACTCCGCGGCGGTCTTCAGCCCGGCCGCCTCGGGGTTGTTTGATATGACGGCGCGTATCCTGGCGGGTATGCGGCCGGATTGTACCGCTCTTGCCAGCGACTCCATGTTGGAGCCGCGGCCCGATATAGCGATGGCCATGTCCAGCACGTCTCCACTCCGCCGAGAATCCGCTTTAAACCTTCATTGCGGCCCGCCCAGCCGCTCGCCTATGAGCCGCAGCGTCTCCTGGGGGTCCGCCGATCCCCGGGTCTTCTTCATCACCATCCCGACCAGGTAGTTTATGGCCGGCGGGTTGGTGCGGGCGCGGGCCACCGCGTCGGGCTCCTCGCGCATGACCCGCTCCACAATATCCGCCAGATCGGCGGCCGGGCCGGACTCCCCCCTTATCATGCGGTCCGCGTCGCCGCCCTCCCGGGCCAGCTTGGCCAGCAACGCCCTGGCGCGGGAGCGGGTCAGCCTGCCGTCGGCGACGGCGCCCGCCAGGACGGCCAGGTGCGCCGCCTCCAGCCTGGCGGACTCCCGCTTCTCGCGGGTGTCCATCACGCCCATAAAGTCCGTAGTTATGAGGTTGGCCACCAGCTTGGCCGTCTCGGCCGTATGCGCCTCCTCGAACAGCGCATGGCACAGCGGGTCGGCGGCCAGCGCGGCGGCCACCTGGGGGGACATGCCGTACCCGATGTACCTGCCCTGCCGGGACATCACGCTCTCGGGCATCGACTCGCGTATGCCGCGTACGGTGTCCGTATCCAGCGCGACCCAGGGTATGTCGCCCTCCAGAAAGTACCGGTAGTCCAGCTCGGCCTCCTTGGCGCGGGAGGGCACGGTGATGCGGCGGCGCTCGTCCCAGTGCCGGGTCTCCTGGGGTATGGCGCGGCCGGCCTTGTGCAGCCCGGTCTGCCTGGTGAGCTCGAAGCGCAGGGCCTTTTCCAAGTCGTGGAACGAGTTGACGTTCTTGACCTCCACCTTGTTGCCCCCCATTACCGAGACGTTGCCGTCGGCGCGCATGGCCCCGTCCAGGCCCGGATCCGCCACCCCCAGCGAGCGGACCGTGTCGGCCAGCATCCCCATGAAATCGCGCGCCTGCCGGGGGCTCTCAAAGTCCGGCTCGGTCACCACCTCCACCAGCGGAACGCCGGCCCGGTTGTAGTCGGCCAGCGTGACGGCGTGGCCGTCGTGGCCCCCCTCGTACGACAGCCTGCCGGGGTCCTCCTCCAACTGCACCCGGGTTATGCGAATCTCGGCGTCGCCCACCCGCACCGAGCCCCTCCCGCCCACGCTGGTGTCCCCGAAGACGTCGTACTGGGTTATCTGGAAGTTCTTCGGCAGGTCGGGGTAAAAGTAGTTCTTCCGGAAGAACGCCAGCCGGCCGGCCGGCTCGCAGTTCAGCGACATGGCTATCAGGAGGGCAGCCCTGACCGCCCCGCGGTTCAGCAGCGGCAGCGTCCCGGGAAGCCCCATGCACACGGGGCAGACGTTGGTGTTGGGGGCCATGCCCCGGTAGTCGGCCCGGCACGGGCAGAATAGCTTGGATTTCAGGCGCGTCAGCTGGCAGTGTATCTCCAGGCCTATCACGGGGCGGTCCCCTCCAGGGAGCGGGCGGCGGCCAGCAGCGGAACGTCCTTGTGCGAGTCGGCCATCAGCTGCACGCCCACCGGCAGGCCGCGGTATGAGCCGTACGGTACGGACACGGCCGGCTTTCCGGTGAGGTTGGCCGTAACGGTGTTTACGTCCAGCTGGAAGAGCGCCACGGGGTCGTCGATCATCTCGCCCAGCCTGAACGGGGGCACGGGCACGGTGGGGGACGCCAGGTAGTCGTACTGTTCAAACAGCTTGTCCGCCTCCCGGGTCAGGCGGCTCTTCACCTTCAGGGCCTTCAGGAAATACCTGCCCGCGTATCCGGCCGAGGGGACGAAGCCCCCCGCTATTATGCGGCGCTTGACCTCGGGCCCGAACCCGTCCCGGGCGCGGGTCACGTACCTGTGGTACTCGTATCCGGAGCCGTCCAGCTCGTACCCGTACCGGATGTTGTCATACCTGGCCAGGTTGCTGCCCGCCTCCGTCGAGGTTATCGTGTAGTACGCGGCGACCGAATGGTCCACCATGTCCAGGGAGACCTCCTCGCACGCGGCTCCCGCCGCCTCCATGCCGGACACGGCGCTCTCGAACACCTCCCGCACGCCCGAATGCAGCGAGTCGGGAGCCATCTGCCGCACCAGCCCCACGCGGCTGCCCTCCAGCGCGGCGCCCGAACCGTCCGATGCGGCGCCCTCCGGTCGGCTGGCGTCCGCGGTGGTGGCGTCGCGGGGGTCGGGGCCGGATATCACCTCGTACGCCAGCATTACATCCCGCACGGTGCGCGCCAGCGGCCCCACCTGCTCTATGCTGTTGGCGTACGACACCAAGCCGTACCTGCTCACCGTCCCGTAGGTGGGCTTGAGCCCCGCCACCCCGCAGAAGCTGGCGGGGTTGCGCACCGAGCCGCCCGTGTCCGAGCCCAGCGACATGGTCGACACCCCCGCGGCCACCGAGGCGGCGCTTCCCCCCGAGGAGCCGCCCGGCACGAACTCGGCGTCGTGCGGGTTCAGGGTGGGCCCGTACGCGCTGAACTCGGTGGTCATCCCCATGGCGAACTCGTCCATGTTGGTCTTGCCCACTATTACGGCGCCCTGGCTTCGCAGCCGTTCCACCACCGTCGCCTCGTACGGGGACACGTACCCCTCCAGCATCTTGGATGCGCACGTGGTGGGCATCTTTGCGGTGCAGATGTTGTCCTTTATCGATACCGGAACGCCGGCCAGCCGGCCGGGGTCGCCGCCGGAGCGCACCGTATGGTCTATGCGGCGGGCGTCGGATATCGCGTCGGGGTTGACTGTGATGAATATGTTCAGGTGCGAGGCGTCCCGTATGCGCCGCATCACGTCGCGGATTATATCCTCGGCGGACTCTTTTCCGGACATAACCGCCCCGGCTATGTCCGCGGCGGAGGCGCGCGGGTCCAACTAGCCCAGCCTGGGGGCGCGGACCGGCCCCCCCACGTCCATGTCGTGCGGATGGTGCTCGTCCTTTCTGAGCTGCATATAGGCGGACTCCTGTACTAACAGCGTCTCGTCGTCCACGCCGGCCGAGTCCAGCGTGCCGAAGTAGTCCAGCATGCGCTGCACCTTGTCTATGTATTCGGCCCCGTCGTCTATGGTAACGCGCATCATGGCGGCCATCCGGGTTATCTCCTCGGCGGTGACCACCATATACCACCTACGGCGTCAGCCTGTCGGCGTCCCGGGGGTAGAATATGGCGTCGCGTATGTTCTCGGTGCCGGTCAGCACCATCATGAGCCTCTCCAGGCCTATGCCGCAGCCGGCGTGGGGCGGCATGCCGAACTCGAAGGCGTCCAGGTGCGACTTGAAGGCGTCCACTCCCATGCCCTTGTTGCTTATGTTGCGCTCCAGCTCCTCTCGGCTGGTCAGGCGGGTGCTGCCCGAGGAGAGCTCCAGGTCCCCCCACATCATGTCGAAGGACTCCGATATCTGGGGGTTGCCCGCCACCGGCTTTACGTAGAACGGCTTGGGGCCCAGGGGCCAGTCGGTTATGAAGTAGGGCCCCTCCAGTTTCAGCTTGCGCAGCCAGGAGGGATGCAGGTCGTCGCCCCACTCCATCTTCGCGTCTGTCTCGTCCCGGATGCGGTCGGCCAGCGTGTCGTACGTGTACCGCGGGATATGTTCCAGGTCCGGCGTGTCGTACCCGGCTTCGGGATGCCGATCGGAGTACTCCCGCACGGCCCCGGCCGCCCGGCGGACCAGTTCGGTGGCGCGGTCCATTATGTCCGAATAGTCCACGAACGCCTCTTCCATGTCCACCGAGTTGGCCTCGGCCAGGTGGCGGTTCGTCCGTGACGACTCGGCGCGGAATATGGGCGCTATCTCAAAGACGCTCTCAAAGGACATGACCAGCTGCTCCTTGTACAGCTGGGGGCTCTGCGCCAGGAACGCCTCCTTGTCGTAGTAGAATATGGGGAAGAGCGCCGAGCCGCCCTCGGTCGCCGAGGCTATCACCTTGGGGGTGCTGATCTCGGTAAAACCGCTCTCGTAAAAGTAGTCCCGCATCGCTCTTAGCACCTCGGTGCGCGCCCCGAACACGTGGCGGAGCGGCTCCCGGCGCAGGTCTATGCACCGCACCTCCAGGCGCGTGTCTATGTTCCGGACGGTTACGGCTGCCGGCTCAAACGGCGGGGTTCGGGTAGCTTCGGAGAGCACGCGGAGCTCCGCGGGCGCCACCTCCACGCCCCCGGGGGCCTTGGGCGCCGCCGCCGCCGCGCCCCGCACGGCCACCGAGGTGTGCGGCTTCAGGGCGGACATCCTGGCGCGTATTGCATCATCGCACTTTCCCTTCTTGGCTATAATTTGGATGGGGCCGGAGCGGTCGCGTATGGTGACGAAGGTGATGTTTCCGTGGGAGCGGACGGCGGCGACCCAGCCCATCACCGTGACGTCTACACCGTCCAGATCCGGGCCCATTACAGAGGCCAGGTGCGTGCGGCGCATGTCGCGCAGCTCGTCGGGAGGGTCCATGTTGTGGGTATGGCAACGTCGGCTATTAATTTTATAGCGGCGGGCGGCCCTTTCAGAAAAGGCCGAATGCTCTCGCGATGGCCGCGGCTTGCCTCCCGCTTTTGGGGGGCAGGGGAGATGCTGCCCCAAACCGAGCGGCGCCGATCCGGCCTCCGCGGGGACCCGCCGCGCTGCAAGACCGCATAAACGGATGGCCGTGCCGGGGCATGGGCATTGCAGTGCGCAGGCGCATTGCAGTGCGCAGGTGTCGGCGCCAATATGGTAGAACATCCCCGCCAAACGGTTATTATTGCCCCGCTAGTACGCCGCAGCAATGGCGGTTTTGGAGGCGCTGGTGATAGTCACCCTGATACTGGCCGGCGTCTGGGTTGGGTACAACGCTTGGGAAAAGTCCCTGACCGAAGACCCCTACGGCAAGGCCGACGCGCATGATGCGGGCCCGCCGCCCCACGCGATGCAGCAGGCCACATACCACGCCATATCACACCACGCTATATCAGACGTTGCGATCCGGTAGTCTCGCATACGTCTTTATTGACACCGCGCCACGTTATATCGTAATGCCCCTGACGGATCGCGAGCGGCTCGTCGTGGCGGTGGCCAACGCCCTCACGATATACTCCATAAGGCGCAGCGAGTCGGCACTCCCCCCGTCCACCACGCCCCACGGCTTCGTGCTGGACGCCGTGCCGGACAGTGTGAAGCCGGCCGTGACCGCCGAGATGATAGACGAGGTGTTCGCGGCCCTCTCCGGGCTGCAAAGCGAGCCCAACGGTTCATAAACCGGCGGCCATGCCCGCCATACTATGGTGACAGTCTCCACGCTGGGATCCCACTGCGCCCTGCAGGTGCTGAAGGGCGCCAAGGACGAGGGGCTGGACACCCTGCTGATCTGCGAGAAGCGGCGCATGAGCCTGTACGGACGGTTCCCGTTCATCGACAAGATAGTGCCGGTGGACGCCTTTGCTGACATACGCAAGGAGGAGTACGCCTCCAAGCTGGCCGACACCGTGCTGATACCCCACGGCACGCTGATAGCGCAGATGAGTTCCGAGGACATAGAAGGGATAGAGTCCCCGGTGTTCGGCAACAAGTACATACTACGGTGGGAGTCGGACCGCAACCTCAAGGAGAAGATGATGTCCGAGGCCGGCCTGCCGGTGCCCCGCGCCGTCGCGTCGCCGGACGACATATCCACCAGGGTCATAGTAAAGCGGCAGGGCGCCGCGGGAGGCCGGGGCTACTTTACCGCGTCCACCCCCGAAGAATATCGGGAGCGCCGCGACTCGCTGATACGCGACGGCACGATATCCGCCGACGAGCCGCTCTACATCCAGGAATACGTGCCCGGCGTGCTGGCGTACCTGCAGTTCTTTTACTCCCCCCTGCGGCAAGACGTCGAGTTCTTCGGGTGCGACCAGCGCCACGAGTCCGACATAGAGGGGCTGGCGCGGATACCCGCGTACGGCCAGGACCCCGAGGCGGTCCCCTCGTTCAACGTTATAGGCAACAGCCCCCTGGTGATGCGCGAGTCGCTGCTGGCCGGGGCGTACAAGATGGCCGAGGACTTTGTGGAGGCCGCCAGGAGGCTGGTAAAGCCGGGAATGAACGGGCCCTTCTGCATAGAGGGGGTGTACGACGGCGAGGCCGGATTCAGCTCCTTTGAGTTCTCCGCCAGGATAGTCGCCGGCACCAACATCTACATGGAGGGCTCGCCGTACTACACGCTGCTGTTCGGCGAGCCTCTCAGCATGGGAAGGCGCATGGCCCGGGAGATAAAGAACGCCCACGAGGCCGGCCGGCTGCGGGACGTCACCACCTGATTGTATAACGCCGGGCGTGCCGGAATGTTGCGCGTCGCCGTACGTGCGGCGCCCCCCGCATCCGGCGGCGTATGGCTACGGGTAGTACCCCGCGACGAATATGTAGCCCGAGCTGCTCTTGGCCCAGCTGAGCTTTCTTTCCGGCTCGGAAGTCTCTGTGGCCGGGTTGGGCCACCAGTACTCCACCCACTTGCCGTACGCGGACGGGTCATCCGCGAAGAGCTCGCCAAGGTTGGCGCCCTGCGCGTCCACTATGTCGTAGTTGCTGGCGCCCACCAAATCCGGGGAGGCGCCGTGGGCCACCATGGCGGCGTTCATGTCCAGCACGACGACGTACATCTCCCCGTCGCGGTACAGGGGGTTTGACCCGTCGGCTATGGCCTTGGCGGCGGCCGCATGGTCGTCGGCGTACGCGGCGATGGCCGCGTCCACCATGGCCTTTGCGATGCGCCGCTCCTCGGAGTATTCGTCATCCGCGCAGGCGCCGTCCTGTTCGGGGTACATCCCCACCTTGAAGGTGTACCCGCCGCGGTCCACCATGATGGCCAGCTTCAGCTCCCCCTCGGTCGTGGCGGTCGCCGGGTTGGGCCACCAGTACTCCAGCCACTTGCCGTACGGCGAGCGGTTCTCCACGAATATCTCGCCCAGGTTGGTTCCCCGGGTGTCGTTTAACGCGAAGGAGTCGGCCCCCACCAGGGCCGGATTGGCTCCGTGCGCCACGATGATCGCGTCGCCGTCCAGCACCGTGACGTACAGCTCCCCGTCGTGGTACAATATGTTGTCGGGGTCCTGTATCGCGGATATGGCCGATGAGGGGTCCGCCTGGAAGGCTTCCGCGGCGTTCATGGCCATCTGCCACGCGGCCTCCTGGCGCTCCTTGTCGTGCATAGACAGCGCCATGCGCTGCGTCACCGCCGCGTCCGGATACGCGCCCACGCCGAATACGTGGCCCCCGTAACTCTTCACCCAGGCGACCTTGCGCTCCTCCTCGTCGGTCTCGGTGGCGGGGTTGGGCCACCAGTACTCGTGCCACTTGCCGTATACGGAGCGGTCGTCCAGTATGAGCTCGCCCAGGTTGACGCCCCGCTTGTCCACGAAGCCATAACTGTCGGAGCCCACCTGTTCGGGGCTGATGGGGTACGCCACCGACCTTCCGGCGTGGCTGTGCGCGAAGACGTACAGCTCCCCGTCCCGGTACAGCGGGTTTGCCGGATCATGTATGGCGGCTACCCCCGAGTCCCTGTCGGCGGCAAAGGCCGCTATGGCCGAGTCCACCATGTTGTATATTATCCGCATCGTCTGTCCGTCCACGTCGTCCAGGTATACCCCGCCGGGCGTGCCCGGATACATTCCCACGGCGAACTGGTACTCGCCGTAAGTTCTGGCCCACGTGATTTTCAGTTCCGGCTCCTCGGTTGCGGTGGCCGGGTTGGGCCACCAGTACTCCAGCCACTTGCCGTATGCCGAGTGGTTGTCCGTGAAGAGCTCGCCCAGGTTGGTGCCCTGCGCGTCTATGAGCGTGTGTATGTCGGTGCCCACCAGCGACGGAGTGGCCCCATGCGCCACCATGACGCCCGACTTGTCCAGTATGAACACGTACATGTCATCGTCCCGGTACAGGGGGTTTGCCGGGTCCTGTATCTGGCTCATGGTCGTCGCGGGGTCAAGGGCAAACGCCTCCACGGCCCTGTCCAGCATCTGCTGCGCCACGGCCTGGCGCGCCCGGTCATAGGCGCCGGGCCCCGCCGACTCCCCCACGCATGCGGGGTAGTCGTCTGCCTGCGCATATGCCGAAGCCGCAACCAGCGTAACTGCCAGCGCCGCCACCGCCATGCTCCACATACGCGGACGCGTTTACCGCAGATATATCAATGTGGTGCGGAGACGCGGCGCCGCCCGCACGGGTCACGGGGCGCCAGAGTTTTGACCTGAAATGCTACCATCAAGATCCACGCTCAAGGACCTGAGTTCTTGCCCCGCGCGCGCCCGTCCCATATAGGCGGGGCTTTGCAAAAACCCGCGCGCGGCGCCCCCGGACGGTCCCGCATCCCCGGTTTGGACACGGTCGCGGCCATGATCTGCATTAGCCAGAAGAAACGCCACCTTTGCAGAGGGATCCGGCAGGCCGGTTCCGGAGTTGCGTCGCGGCCCGCGCGCCGCACGTTACGGGGCTGTCAAGTCCACCACGCGCGCCACGCCGTAGCTGTCCAGCAGCACCATGTACGCGGAGCCGCCGAGCCGGGCCGCGTCCAAGGACACATACAGGCCGTCGTCTATGTAGACCGGCCCTCCGGACACATCAAACGAGTACAGGTCGCCGGCGGCGGCCACCACGTACGCCGTGCCGTACACATCCACCAGCATCACGTCCGATACAGTCTTGTTCGTGCCCGTGAAGCGCGTCTCGTTCAGGAACCCGTCGCGCACCGACACCCCCGGCGCGTCAGTCGCAGACGCCAAGTATATGACGCCCCCGGCATCCATGGCGTCCACGCTGCCGGGCGTGCCCGCGTGCGCCTCGCAGGTGGCCTCGTAGTTTGACGCCATGTCGATGGCGCATATCCTTTCCGACATGAGCGACGTGTACAGCACCCCTGGTACGGACGCCGAGCCGAACGACTCGGATGGCCCGGAAGGCATGGTGATGCCCGCCACGACCTTCGGGTTTGCGGGATCCGCAACCAATGCCAACGTCAGGTCGCTTTCGGTCACGTATGCAACGTAGGGGATGCCATCCAGTGCAATCGGGGTTATCGTGCCGCGGGAGGCGTTATTTGTAAGGTCCAGCGCGCCGGACCACCGCGGGGACGCGGGGTCCGCCAGGTCCAACAGCAGGAGGGCGTCTTCGGCGAGCACCGCCAGGTGGCCCATATCGGGCATGGGGCTGGCGTCCAGTATGGTGTGGTTTAGCGGCACCGACGCGGTGCGGTTTGGCGCGTCGGCCATGGCAAACACGGATATTTCGCGGGGGGCGACCGCGACGACCAGCCCCGGCGGCATCATGTGTACGGATGTTGTGTCGCCGCCCGTCGGGAAGCTATACACGGCGGTGGTGTTCAGGCGGTGGAATACGTTTACCGTGAGGTTTGCAGTGGCGGGCACCGCCCCGGAATCCGCTCGCAGGGCCCCGGCGGGTATGTCCATGAACAGCACGGTGGAATTGCCCGGCGATATGGTGGCGTTGCCCGAATACTCCGCGACGCCGTTCAGCAGGACACGTACGTCTGACAGCGCAACCTGCGCGGTGGAGTTGCGTATCGTGACGGCCGAGCCGTTCAGCGA
The DNA here is from genome assembly GCA_963665475.2 of Nitrosopumilaceae archaeon. Taxonomy (GTDB): domain Archaea; phylum Thermoproteota; class Nitrososphaeria; order Nitrososphaerales; family Nitrosopumilaceae; genus VYCS01. The sequence goes on from CAXXXK010000002.1 coordinate 750,960, forward strand.
TACGTTCTCGGCATCCATGTACAGCCAGACGGCGCCGGTCGCGGCGTTGTACGCCGCCCTGGGCGGCGCCAGGGGCGCCTCTGGCAGGTATAGCGGTACCGTCTGGTTCATCACGTATGCGGTGCCGTTGCCGTCCAGTATGGCGCCCGTCCGCACGTGCACCGCATCTCCCAGCACGTCCTGGGACGCCTGGCCGATTCTAAAGTGGAGCGTCATGCCCCCCGCGGTAGACAGCAGCTCGGACGTTGTCAGTGGGCGGTCACCTACAGCAATGTGGGACACGTTCCCCGGCGCGACTATTTGGTCGAACCTTACGCTCAGTATTCCAGTGGAGTTTGCGTACGACGCCGAGTCCACAACAGGCGCCAGCGGCGCCGCCGGGCCCAGCGGTATGTCATCGTACGCCGGGTTGGGGTTCCCCGACGCATCCGAGACGGCTCCCTCGGCGACGCTCAGCGTCACGTGGCCGGACGGCTCCCCGCCTATCTCGGCGGTCAGGTGTCGGGTGCCGTCGCCGGGCGGTCCGGTCAGGTTCAGCGCATTCGGGCCTCCCCTCAGCGTGAAGCCCGACCAGTCAGACATGGTAACTGGCTCGTCAAAGGCCACGCGCAGGACGGACGCGTCCATCGTGACGTATACGATTTCGGGAGGCGTTGTATCGTCGTTCACGACAAGCGGCGCCGGGGGCGGGGGCGGGAGTGGTAGCGGGGCGAACCCAAAGGACGGGGCGGGCTGCGGCGCCGGCTGCGGCGCCGGTCTGGTTACCGTGACGGGGTTTCCCGTCGACTCCATGATAGGGTTGCCGAATGCGTCCCGGACTGCCCCCGCTTCTATGTCCAGCCGGGGGGTGGCCATGCCGTTTACCCTACCAGTGTCGGCGGCGTCCAAGTCAAACGTGATGGAGTCGGTGCCGTTTATGGTTATTATTCCGTTGGATAAGGTGACGCTGGCGGACCCGCCCGCATCCCGGACGTGCATCTTTGCGGAATCGTGGGATGCCGTATTCAGGGCCTCGCTGAACGACACCGCCAAGACGCCGTTGTTCGTGGAATATGCGGCGGAGGAGAACGTCGGGGGCGCGGTGTCTACAACCACGGCGTTGTTGGCGCCAAACAGGCTACCGGTGGCTCCTATCCTAATGGAGTATTCGGTCTTGGTGTGGCCGGACTTTATGCTCAACGTGTTGCCGGATATCTCAAAGGAGTTGTTGTCCGTGCCGCCGGCGCCGTTCACCAGGACATACGCGGGGTTGTGGCCGTCCAGCGCGGCGTTCTGGGCCGTTATGTTCCCTATGGTGTTGGTGCCGTTCTTTACGGCGGTGTCGCTCAGCACTATGTACCACGGCCCCAGATTCTGGTTGAAAGCGGTGGCGCCCTGGAACATCGATGCCATGTCGGTCACCTTGGAGACGTCCCATCCGGAGATGTCCTGGTTGAAACTGGCGGCGCCCCGGAACATCGATGCCATGTCGGTCACCTTGGAGACGTCCCATCCGGAGATGTCCTGGTTGAAACTGGCGGCGCCTCGGAACATCGATGCCATGTCGGTCACCTTGGAGACGTCCCATCCGGAGACATCGCCGTTGAAGGAGGCGGCGCCCCGGAACATCGATGCCATGTCGGTCACCCCGGACAGGTCGGGCGTGTCGGTGGCCGCATACGTCGCGTTGGTCGCCCCATAAAATGCCGATTCCATGGACGTCCACGATATGTTGCCCCACTGTACGATGCGGGTTAGTTTCTGGGCGTTGGCGGAATCAGAACCCAGATTTATTCTGGTGAAACCTCCGGCCATGGACACGTTGTAGGACCCCGCGGCCGCATACGTGTGCGTGGCGTTGCCGGTCTCTGTTGTGGGGGCGGTTCCGTCGCCCCAGTTTACCACATACGTGCCGTATCCTGGCATGGTGACGGTCTCGCCTGCGGCGGTGGTTTTCCAGGTGGCGATAAAGGCGGTGTCGAATCCGCTGCCCGTCACGGTTACCATCGCGGCATTGTTCGCGCCAAACAGGCTACCGGTGGCCCCTATCCTAATGGAGTATTCGGTCTTGTTCTTGTGGCCGGGCTTTATGCTCAACGTATCGCCGGATATCTCAAAGGAGTCGTTGTCGGCGTCGCCGGCGCCAGCCACCAGGACATACGTAGGATTCTGGCCGTCCAGCGCGGCGTTCTGGGCCGTTATGTTTCCTATGGTGTTGGTGCCGAGCTTTACGGCGGTGTCGCTCAGCACTATGTACCACGGCCCCAGGTTCTGGTTGAAAGCGGTGGCGCCCTGGAACATCGATGCCATGTCGGTCACCTTGGAGACGTTCCATCCGGAGATGTCGCCGTTGAAGGAGGCGGCGCCCCGGAACATCGATGCCATGCTGGTCACCTCGGACGTGTTCCATCCGGAGATGTCCTGGTTGAAACTGGCGGCGCCCCGGAACATTGATGCCATGTCGGTCACCTTGGAGACGTCCCATCCGGAGATGTCCTGGTTGAAACTGGCGGCGCCGCTGAACATCGCACTCATGCTGGTCACCTCGGACGTGTTCCATCCGGAGATGTCGCCGTTGAAGGAGGCGGCATCCGAGAACATCGAATTCATGTGGGTCACCTCGGACGTGTTCCATCCGGAGATGTCCTGGTTGAAACTGGCGGCGCCCCGGAACATTGATGCCATGTCGGTCACCTTGGAGACGTCCCATCCGGAGATGTCCTGGTTGAAACTGGCGGCGCCCCGGAACATCGATGCCATGTCGGTCACCTTGGAGACGTCCCATCCGGAGACATCGCCGTTGAAGGAGGCGGCGCCCCGGAACATCGATGCCATGTCGGTCACCCCGGACAGGTCGGGCGTGTCGGTGGCCGCATACGTCGCGTTGGTCGCCCCATAAAATGCCGATTCCATGGACGTCCACGATATGTTGCCCCACTGTACGATGCGGGTTAGTTTCTGGGCGTTGGCGGAATCAGAACCCAGATTTATTCTGGTGAAACCTCCGGCCATGGACACGTTGTAGGACCCCGCGGCCGCATACGTGTGCGTGGCGTTGCCGGTCTCTGTTGTGGGGGCGGTTCCGTCGCCCCAGTTTACCACATACGTGCCGTATCCTGGCATGGTGACGGTCTCGCCTGCGGCGGTGGTTTTCCAGGTGGCGATAAAGGCGGTGTCGAATCCGCTGCCCGTCACGGTTACCATCGCGGCATTGTTCGCGCCAAACAGGCTACCGGTGGCCCCTATCCTAATGGAGTATTCGGTCTTGTTCTTGTGGCCGGGCTTTATGCTCAACGTATCGCCGGATATCTCAAAGGAGTCGTTGTCGGCGTCGCCGGCGCCAGCCACCAGGGCATACGTGGGGTTCTGGCCGTCCAGCGCGGCGTTCTGGGCCGTTATGTTTCCTATGGTGTTGGTGCCGAGCTTTACGGCGGTGTCGCTCAGCACTATGTACCACGGCCCCAGGTTCTGGTTGAAAGCGGTGGCGCCCTGGAACATCGATGCCATGTCGGTCACCTTGGAGACGTTCCATCCGGAGATGTCGCCGTTGAAGGAGGCGGCGCCCTGGAACATCGATGCCATGCTGGTCACCCCGGACAGGTCGGGCGTGTCGGTGGCCGCATACGTCGCGTTGGTCGCCCCATAAAATGCCGATTCCATGGACGTCCACGATATGTTGCCCCACTGTACGATGTGGGTTAGTTTCTGGGCGTTGCTGGTCGAGCCGTCAGCCAGTCGCATCCGGGTGAGATCACCGGATATGGACACGTTGTAGGACCCCGCGGCCGCATACGTGTGCGTGGCGCTGCCGGTCTCTGTTGTGGGGGCGGTTCCGTCGCCCCAGTTTACCACATACGTGCCGTATCCGGGCATGGTGACGGTCTCGCCTGCGGCGGTGGTTTTCCAGGTGGTGGCAAAGGCATCGTCGTCGAATACGCCCGTCACGGTTACCATCGCGGCATTGTTCGCGCCAAACAGGCTACCGGTGGCCCCTATCCTAATGGAGTATTCGGTCTTGTTCTTGTGGCCGGGCTTTATGCTCAACGTATCGCCGGATATCTCAAAGGAGTCGTTGTCGGCGTCGCCGGCGCCAGCCACCAGGGCATACGTGGGGTTCTGGCCGTCCAGAGCGGCGTTCTGGGCCGTTATGTTTCCTATGGTGTTGATGCCGCCGCTCTTTACGCCGGTGCCGCTCAGCACCACATACCACGGCCCCAGGTTCTGGTTGAAAGCGGTGGCGTTCTGGAACATCAGGCTCATGTCGGTCACCTTGGAGACGTCCCATCCGGAGATGTCCTGGTTGAAGCTGACGGCGCCCTGAAACATCGAGCGCATGTAGGTCACCTTGGACGTGTCCCATCCGGAGATGTCGCCGTTGAAGGAGGTGGCGCCGTAGAACACCCAACCCATGTGCGTCACCTTGGAGACGTCCCATCCGGAGATGTTTTGGTTGAAACTGGTGGCGTTATAGAACATCACGCGCATGATGGTTACCCCGGACGTGTCCCATCCGGAGACGTCCTGGTTGAAGCTGACGGCGCTCTGGAACATCCAACCCATGTGCGTCACCTTGGAGACGTCCCATCCGGAGATGTCCTGGTTGAAACTGGCGGCGCCCCGGAACATCGAACCCATGTGCGTCACCTTGGAGACGTCCCATCCGGAGATGTCCTGGTTGAAACTGGCGGCGCCCCGGAACAGGGATTCCATGCTGGTCACCCCGGACGTGTCCCATCCGGAGATGTCCCGGTTGAAACTGGGGGCGTTATAGAACATCCAACTCATGCTGGTCACCCCGGACGTGTCCCATCCGGAGATGTCGCCGTTGAAGGAGGTGGCGCCGCTGAACATCGCACTCATGCTGGTCACCCCGGACGTGTCCCATCCGGAGATGTCGCCGTTGAAGAATGTGGCGTCATAGAACATCCAATCCATGTCGGTCACCCCGGACGTGTCCCATCCGGAGATGTCGCCGTTGAAGAATGTGGCGTCATAGAACATCGCACTCATGCTGGTCACCCCGGACGTGTCCCATCCGGAGATGTCCCGGTTGAACTTGGTGGCGTCCCGGAACATCGCATCCATGTCAGTCACCTTGGAGACGTTCCATCCGGAGATGTCCCGGTTGAACTTGGTGGCGTCCCGGAACATCGATTCCATGTCGGCCACCGAAGAGACGTCCCACGATGAAATGTCGCCGTTGAAGGCGCGGGCGGAATAGAACATGTGCGACATGTCGGCCACCGAAGAGACGTCCCACGATGAAATGTCGCCGTTGAAGGCGCGGGCGGAATAGAACATGTGCGACATGTCGGCCACCGAAGAGACGTCCCACGATGAAATGTCGCCGTTGAAGGCGCGGGCGTAATTGAACATGTGCGACATGTCGGCCACCGAAGAGACGTCCCACGATGAAATGTCGCCGTTGAAGTTGCTGGCGTAATTGAACATATGCGACATGTCGGCCACCGAAGAGACGGTCCATCCGGACAGGCTGCCGTTGAAGTTGCTGGCAAAGTAGAACATGTGCGACATGTCGGCCACCGAAGAGACGTCCCACGATGAAATGTCGCCGTTGAAGGCGCGGGCAAAGTAGAACATGTGCGACATGTCGGCCACCGAAGAGACGGTCCATCCGGACAGGCTGCCGTTGAAGTTGCGGGCAAGATAGAACATCTCGGACATGTTGGTCACCGACGACAGGTCGGGCGTGTCGGTGGCTCGGTACACCATGCTGGCGGCTCCCTTGAACGACTGGGCCATAGAATTCCAGGACGCATTCCCCCACTGGACCAGCGCGGCCAGTTTTGCGGCGTTGGTCGAGTTGCCCGCCTTGAACCTCTGAAAGTCCCCGGATATGGAGACGTTGTACGAGCCCGCCGCAGCATACGTGTGGACGGCGTTGCTCGTATGGGTGGTGTCGGCCGTGTTGTCTCCCCAGTCTACGGTATAGTTGCCGGTGTGCCCGCCCACGTCTATGGTTATGGATTGGTTTGCGCCGGTGGTAGTCCACGTGGTGACAAAGTCGTTGGCCCCGAAGCTCGCCGCGCTGGCCGACGCGGCGGCAAAGTCCGGCTCCGCGCCGTCCAGTATAACGTTCAGCGGCACGCCCGAAACGGCGTCCAGCGGGTTGCCGTACGCGTCCTGTACTGCGCCGGCCGGAACGGCTAGGCTCAACGATACGGCCCCGGATACCTTGGCGCGGTCCTCAAGCCCCAGGGTCGCAGTCACTGTATCTTCGGATGCGGTGGCGCCCTGCAATGCCAGCGTGTCGTTGCCGTACGTCACGTTCATCGGAACGCCCTTCGCCGCCGTTATACTTTCGGTGAACTGCACCGATACGGCGCCGTTGCCCGCACGGTATGCGGCGCTCAGCACTGTAGGCTTCGTGGTGTCTCGTACCGACACGGCGTTGTTCTCGGACGCGCCTATGCGGTTGCCGGCGGCGTCGGTCACTGCGCCCTGTCCTATGTCGAGCGAAATTATGCGGGAATGGGCTAACAGGTCCCGGGCGGTCTGGTTCGCGACGTACGTAACCACGCCGGACGATATCGCGGCGCCGTCCGAGAGGCGAACGGTGCTGGCGCCGTCCGTAAGAGCCATCTTGGAGCCGTCCACCGCGGCTACGTTCTCGCTGAACCGTATCGATAAGGCGCCGTCGCCCGTGCTGTACGTGGCGTTCAGAAACGACGGCGGGACACCATCGTATATGGTCACGCTCTTGTTCCCCGTCGCTGCGTTGGGGTATCCGCCGGTGCTTGTAACGGCGCCCTCCCCCACGTGTATCGTTATAGACACGGCTCCCGCGAGCCGGGTCCTGTCCATGCCTGGCAGCACAACGTGCGCCGTGCCGCCGGATACGTTGGAATTGCCAGTCATATACGCTATATCGTTACCGGCGGCAATGCCCACCTTTGAGCCGTTCACGCTGGCTATGTCCCTGTCGAACTGCAGCCATACGGTGCCGTTGCCGGTGTGGTACGCGGCATTCTGGAAGGCGGGGTTGGGAACCGTCACTGTACTGTGGTTCAGCGCCGCGGTCATGGCTGTAACGTTGCCCGGCATACCAGCCACGAGAATGCCGGTGGGTGTATCCACGGATATTGACGGCGAGTCGGCAAGCCACGCCCTTGCCGACCGGCTTACCGTGCCCACCGCGTCGTTGCCAGTACATGTGCCGAGTGGATCCTGACAGTCCGGATTCGTCACGGATACTGTTGCCGAGCGTTTACCGTCGGCGAGGGTCGCGTTTTTGCCGCCTGTGGGTGCGAACAATGTACCGTTGTAATTGGTGTTAAACCGCACTTCGCCGGTGACCGTGTTGTACGTCACGCTGGAGAATTGTATCAGCGTGGTGCCGTTGACCGGGGGCGGGACGGTGCCGTTGACCGGCGGAGTCACCGTCCCGTTTGTCGGCGGCTGGGTCCCGTTGACCGGGGGCGGGACGGTGCCGTTGACCGGCGGAGTCACCGTCCCGTTTGTCGGCGGCTGGGTCCCGTTGACCGGCGGGGGCGTGGTGCCGTTCACGGGCGGCTGGGTCCCGTTGACCGGCGGGGGCGTGGTGCCGTTCCCGTTTGTCGGCGGCTGGGTCCCGTTGACCGGGGGCGGGACGGTGCCGTTGACCGGCGGGGGCGTGGTGCCGTTCACGGGCGGCTGGGTCCCGTTGACCGGGGGCGGGACGGTGCCGTTGACCGGCGGGGGCGTGGTGCCGTTCACGGGCGGCTGGGTGCCGTTGACCGGGGGCGGGACGGTGCCGTTGACCGGCGGGGGCGTGGTGCCGTTCACGGGCGGCTGGGTGCCGTTGACCGGGGGCGGGACGGTGCCGTTGACCGGCGGGGGCGTGGTGCCGTTCACGGGCGGCTGGGTGCCGTTGACCGGGGGCGGGACGGTGCCGTTGACCGGCGGGGGCGTGGTGCCGTTCACGGGCGGCTGGGTGCCGTTGACCGGGGGCGGGACGGTGCCGTTGACCGGCGGGGGCGTGGTGCCGTTCACGGGCGGCTGGGTGCCGTTGACCGGGGGCGGGACGGTGCCGTTGACCGGCGGTATGGTGCCTGTGCCGTTCGTGGACATTATTAGATAAGATATTGCCGCGACGTCAGCGGGCCCGCTCTCCATCCAAGGGTATGCGGACTCAACGTGTTGCTGCGCAAAGGCATCATGCCCGGAGACTGCCGCGACGGCCAAGAGCGCTACGGCGACGCACGCCGCCAAACGCGCCGCATACAGCAGTGGATTTATGCGCCCTCCCCACCACATTCCGTCAAGAGCCAGCGTGCCGCTACGCCGGGGGAATGAGTTTCGGACGTTGCGCCGTATCAATAAGCGTAGCGCGCTTTTGTTCTTAATATATTCAATTATTGGTACATAGCACATGCTCAACATAGTGCCCTCCGGCTTGTCCTTTCGCGAGCGGCCTTTGTGGCGCGGCTGTCCCCCCACACTCATGGGCTTCGCGCCTGTCTCGTACCTTGCATCTCTTCTCGGAACCGGCGGCGGGTCGTTTTCGGTTCGGAGCCGTCCTTCCTTGCGTCGGCCACCGCATCCCGCCGCGCCGCGTCCCGGTATTCTTCTATGGCCCTTTGGCGCTCGGGACTGTCCGACGCGCGGCCGTTCCAGCTCTTGTATATGGCCAGCCACATCTCCGGCTATACAATCTCCCGTTCTGTTGTTCCATCATTTGGAGCGCCGCCGCCGGCCTGGCCACCAGGTCTGCGATGGCCTCGGCGGCGACCCCCATGCCGCTGGCCGTGAATTCGGTCAGCCTGTCCAACATGCCGTACGCCCTCACCAGCTCGCCGCGCGGCAGGGCGTCATCTGACCGGCCCGAGCCGTACGGCATGGTTCCCGCGCGGTTGCAGCAGGGACACCGCATACTCATGCCCCAACCCCCGCGGAATGGCTGGGGCGCGCGGCCATTAAATTCCCCCTCTGGTCGGTTAGGTATGCCAGTCCCGTCACATCCCAGGTCGGCGGGCTTGGCGTACGCCCCCACTTAGACATCGGGATCGGCTGAAAACGCCGTCCACGCCGTGACGGATCATGGCCTTCCGGCCCGCGCCATGCACGGTCACGGGAGGCCGGAGCTTTGGCACGAAATGCCACCGCCCGCGCCACACATTCCCAAAAGCCCGACGGGGCGGCATCCGGGGCGGCGCCGTACAGTCACCCCGCGGCCAGCCGCTCGTAATAGTACTCTTGGCGCTTTAGCGCGCGCCGCTCTATGATGCGGCAGCGCGCCGGGGAGAGAAGCCGGGACATCTGCTCGTAGGTGTCGAACCTGGCATAGTCAAAGGCGTACGCCACCTGGAACAGCGGGGGCCTCTCCAAAAACAGCGGCCGCGCCTGGTCGTACCCGCCGATGCGTGGCAGCCCCGCCCGGAATATCCCGACGCCCGAGCCCCCCGAGACCAGCGGATCCTGGTAGCAGCACACCGAGTACAGCGTCTCGTCCTCTATTATGGTGAGCTTGGCGAAGCGGTCGTTCCAGGAGTTGACGCAGCCGGCTAGAAAGGCGGCCATGTCCCGGTCCTCGAACACCGGGGACACCACCAGCCTCCCGGCGTCGTGGGCCCAGGCTATGCGGTGGAACCCTCCGTGCCACATGATGCCCCCCATCGCATACTGGGGGGCGGGCCTGTTTATATGAGCCTTAAGGGGGCAGCGCCGCACATCCGCATCCCGGACGCGTACGGTCAGTACGCGCGCGCGAACAGCGCCCAGGATTTGGACGCGGACCCGCACACTATGCAGGGGCCCCCGCCTTCGGCGTCATGCATCAGCCGTATGTCCGCCCCGGTGTCCTCCTTTACGGCGTCCTCGCACTTGGCGTCTCCGCACCAGAGCGCCCGCACGAAGCCGCCGGCGCCGGCCAGCATCCCGGCCAGCGCGTCGTACACCTCGGCGGTCCGGTGCATCCGCTCGGCGTCGTTCCGCGCCGACTCCAGCATCTCGTCCTGCATGCGTTCCAACATATGTAGCACCGTGTCGGCTATGCCGTCCAGGCTGGCCTGCCGCTTGGAGCCGGTGTCGCGGCGCGCCAGGACCGCCGAACCCCGCTTCATGTCCCGGGGGCCTATCTCGATGCGCAGCGGAACGCCGCGCATCTCCCAGTCGCCGTACTTGTAGCCCGTGGTCACGTTGTCCCGGTCGTCTACGTGGACGCGGCACCCCGCGCCGTTTAGCTTCTCGGCCATGTCCCCGGCGGCCCGGCGCACCGCGTCGCCGGGCTTGCTGCGCACCGGCACTATGACCGCCTGTATCGGGGCCACCCTGGGGGGGAGCACCAGGCCCCGGTCGTCGCCGTGCACCATTATCATGGCGCCTATGGCCCGCCAGGACACGCCCCAGGACGTCTGCCAGACGTGCCGCTCCACGTTGTCCTTGTCCGCGTACTTTACGGAGAACGGCTTGGCAAAGTTCTGCCCCAACAGGTGGCTGGTGGCCATCTGCAGGGCCTTGCCGTCGGGCATCATCGATTCGGTCGTGAGGGTGTACTCGGCCCCGACGAACTGCTCCTGCTCGCTCTTGCGGCCCATCTGGACCGGCACGGCCAGGTGCCCCTCTATCACGCGGCGGTATATGTCCAGCATTACATCCACCTGGTCGGCGGCCTCCTCCCGGGTGGCGTGGGCTGTGTGCCCTTCCTGCCACAAAAACTCCGTAGACCTCAGGAAGGGCCTCGTGGACTTTATCTCGGCGCGCAGGGCCGTGTTCCAAAAGTTGAGCTTCAGCGGCAGGTCGCGCCACGACTTTATCCATTTGGAGTACAACGAGTACGCCAGGGTCTCGGAGGTGGGCCGCAGCGCCAGCCGCTCCCCCACCGGAGTGTCCCCCGACTGGGTGACCCAGAACACCTCGGGGTTGAACCCCTCAAAGTGCGTCTTTTCGCGGTTCAGGAACGATTCGGGTATCAGTACGGGCAGAAAGGCGTTGCGCACCCCCTCCCGGGCGAACTGCGCGTCCAGCGCGGCCCTTACGGACTCCCATATGGAGTAGCCGTCCGGCCGCAGCGCTATGGTGCCCTTCACCGGGGCGTAGTCGGCCAGCTCGGCCTTGAGCACCACCTGCGTGTACCACTCGCTGAGGTCCCCGCCCTTGGGCTCGGTTATGCCTATGTCTTCCCGGCCCGCCGCCCCGGGCCCGCCGCCCCGCTTCCCGCCGGGTCCCGCCCCGCGCCTCATGGGCGTTCGGGCCCCGGCGCGGGCGGCTTGCCGGCTGCCCCGCCCGGCTTGGCCTTTTTCTTCTTGGCCTTTGCGGCCTTGGCCTTCCCGCCAAGCTTCGAGGTCAAGCTCTCTGGGAGCGGGTCGCCGCGGCACAGCACCATCTTGCTCACCCGGCTCTGGAAGTTGGGGCACACGAAACAGGGCACAAAATGCACCTCGTCGTCTATGACCGGGCACTGGACGAACTCCATCTTCATGGCCTTCAGCATCTTGGGGCTGACACCGGATATCTTCAGCTTGTTGTTGTTTATCATGCCGGCGTCGCGCAGCACCTCCCGGGTGGCCGCGTCCAGCCGCATGGACTTGTCGCGCTTCTCCACCTTCACCTCGTATTTGTACTCCAGTTCCGCCGTCATATCTCAACCTGCATTTAGCGACGAGTGGCGGATTTCAAACTTTAATATATTTAGCGATTATCAGGCGAAATAGTTGCTGGCAATCTTTGACGTGGAAGGCGTGCTGTACGACGCCGAATACCTCCCCATACTCGCCGAGAGGGTGAACAAGGAGGATCTCATATGGGACATCACCAAGAAAGGGCATCCAGGGGGCCATAAACTGGGAGGATGGGCTGCGCACCAGGGTGGAGGCCCTGCGCGGGCTGGACCGGCAGACCTGCCAGGAGGTGGCCGACTCCCTCCCCATAATGACCGGGGCGCGGCGGGCGTGCCGCATACTGCGCCGGAGGGGGTGGCGGCTGATGGCCGTGTCCGGCGGCTTTACCATAATGACCGACCGCCTCAAGGGAGAGCTCAACCTGGACCACGTGGCGTCCAACGAGCTCATATTCGAGGACGACAAGCTGGCGGGCGTCCGGATACTGGTCGACTCGGACAAGTCCAAGAGCGCCAGAGCCATGATAGAGCGGTGGGGCGAGAGCCGCGAGGACACCGTGTGCGTGGTGGACGGGGCCAACGACATAAAGCTGTTCGACGTATCCGGCATTAGCATAGCGTTCAGGGCCCAGGATCTGGTGAAGGACTTGGCGTCCGTGGTGCTGGAGGAGAAGGACCTCTCCAAGATAATACCCATAATAGACGAGCGCCTCAACGGGCGCGCCTCGTAGGGCGCTCCGCCATATGCCCCACGGACATCTATACTATTGGCCGTAAACTATATGCCCCATATTCGTTAAATTAGACCAAATGCAGTAAAATTGCTACCACACATATTGCATTATTCGCAGGTTTTGCCGCAATATAAACATGAATTACGCAATAAACGTTTTCAAATATGAGTGATCTATACAAAAATCCCACATTCATGCAATATTTCACGCAATTGCATATGGAAATGTGTGCGGATCCGTCCGGCCCGATATGTACGAGCGTGCGTTTCGGCGGATCCGCGCCGCAGCGGGACGCGCGGAACGTTTCAACCGCGATCTGCGTGTTATATGTTAAGATCGAAACAAACATCGCCAAATTCGTTGACGTATGGCCCGCATGATTCGTAGATTTCTCCGTTTGGATATGTAAATTGTACATTAAACGTTTTCAGATGCGAGTAAACCGTACAAAAAGGCCCGTTTTTGCGTAAATTCGGTTTTGCGAATTCGTTCTGTATACGGTTAAATATAGTTTCTGCGTAATTACACACATGAAAAGAATTGCAGACATAGTATATCTGGCTGTAAGCGGGGTCGTCACCATTGGCGTGTTAATGGCCGTGCTGCCAGCCATCGCGGCATCAGGACCTTAAGGAGCAGTGCAATACAGAACCAGCAAATCCCAGCCGGCGTCGCACGCGCGACGCTCCGACATCAACGGGAGGGGTTCTGCAGATACACCAACCGCCCGCCTGAAAATCCCGCCCCGGGCTTAGGCCCGGAAACGGCGGGATTGGGCTGCCGCGCATGCGGCCGGCCGATGCCGGACCGCCCATGCGGTGGTGTGGCGCGCCGCGTATGGGTTGATTCCGCACTGGCATGCGCTTTGGGACTGTAGTGTACGCCTCCTGATGCCATGGACAGGCCGAAAGGGGTATTTTGGGGGCGTGTAAACCGGTGCCGTGGAGGCAATCCCCGTTCACATACCCCGAGAGGTCGCGGCAGGCGACGACGTGGCGCGCATCATAGCAGAGCGCGTGCGGATGCGGTCCGGCGATATACTGGTGGTGGCCCAAAAGATAGTCTCCAAGGCCGAGGGGCGCATGGTCCGGCTGGACGACGTGCGTCCCGGGCTGCTGGCCCGGGGCATAGCGGGGGAATACGGCAAGGACCCAAGGGTGGTGGAGCTGGTGCTGCGCGAGGCGTCGCACATAGTCAGAATGCGGGACGGGATAGTCATTACGCGCATGGCGTCGGGGCACATATGCGCCAACTCGGGGGTGGACAGGAGCAACGTGCCGGCGGGACACGCCCTGCTCCTGCCGCGGGACAGCGACGCTTCGGCGGCGGGCATGGCGGACACACTGTACGGCATTACCGGGGAGAGGATAGGCGTGATAGTGTCGGACACTGTGGGCAGGCCCTTCCGGAACGGGCAGACCGACATCGCCCTGGGCTGCGCCGGCATCATCCCAATGCTGGACAATATAGGAAATGCGGACACCCAAGGCCGCATACTGCGGGTGAGCGTGGCGGCCACCGCCGACCAGCTGGCCGGGGCGGCCGAGGTTGTGATGGGAAAGGCGACGGGAACCCCCGCTGTGGTGCTCCGGGACACGGGCGTATCCATGGGGGAGGGATCCGGCGCGGATCTGGTGCGCACTGACCGGGATCTCTTCGTGTGAGGCCGGCTTGAAGACGCATATGGAATGGTATGGCGCGGAGATGCCGGGCGGCACATATCGCGCCGCACGCGATGGCGGCCCACACGGTTTTAATGCAACCGCCCGCCCGTCCTGTAGATGAGCGTCCGCGCCGAGCTGCACTGCCACAACTCCTTCTCGAACTTTCACGTCGGGGACGACGAGCCCCCGTTCGATTCGGACGTCACGATACAGGGCCAGCTGGAGCGGGCCCGGGCGCTGGGCCTGAACGCAGTATTCGTCACCAACCACAACACCCTCTCCGGATACCATACGATGGCCGAGTACGCCCGGGACCACGAGAGGTTCCGAGGCATACGGGTGTATCCGGCCGAAGAGGTGACCGTGCAGTCGGGGGCGCACGTGCTGGCGTACGGCATATACGACGAGATACCCGCCGGGCTTCCGCTGGGCGAGGTGCTGGACATCATATCCGGGCAGGGCGGCATATCCTCGGCGCCGCACCCGTTCAGCCTCTTGGACGCGCTCCGCGAGGACGCGGCCCGCTGCGACATCATAGAGGTGTTTAACAGCAACAACGTGGACGTGGTCTCAAACGCCCGCGCCGTCGAGTTCGCCGCCGCCCGCTCCATGACCGCGGTGGCCGGCAGCGACTCGCACATACTATCCACGATGGGCCGCTGCGTCAACGCCATACACTCCCAGAATACTTTAGACGACATACTGCAAGCCCTGCGGCACGGCCACGCCGCCATAGAGCGGTCCGAGTACGCGATGGGATCCGAGACCCTGGAGCACCTCCGGTACAAGATAAGCAACTCCCGGGAATACCTTGAGGGGTACATCACAGAGCACTACCCCAACGCGTCCTGGCTGCTGAATCTGCTGCTGCGGGCGTACAGCGCCAGGCCAGACAGTATACTGTGGGCGGCGTTCTATAGGCTGGGCGTGTACCTGATGACCAGGATATCCACCAAGGTGAACCGGAACGGGATGGACCCGGACTTTATGAGGGACCGCAACCTGGCCACCATGCTGCGGATGGCGCTGTAACAGGTGGTTGTGATATGGGCGGCTTTTCGGTACACGATAGTGTGCCAACCTGCTGTTTTAGCTGTGGTGCCGCATGCGCGGCCCACACCTCCCAACCACATCAAGACGGCCGTGGTTCGCTGGGCTGAGAGTATATAGTCCAGCGTACACGGAGTGCCGCAGACAATGCTTAGTCTTCTATCGTCATGAGACGCTCTCCGCCCGTCCAGTGTGGTTCGCAATGGGTCAAGGTTTGGCGATCTCTAAAATGGTATCTTTAGCGAGATGGCATTGACGCTGTTGCCAGCCCAATGTGGGCGTTCAGTACATCGCCAACACCCATACCGGACATCATACTTCACATGCACCACACAACGCAATGCCGAACCTAATCCACATAAGGATATGTCACATCATAGATACTGCTGCATGTAACATGAATGTCACAGAGACAACGCCACATCACGTGAATGTTCCAAGCACCCCAATACCAGATCAAAGTTGGACTCGGTCAGAGTTATCCGCCTCTCTGGAACCTTCCTGAAGAACCATCCAGAGACGGATCTGATCTCCGGGTGATCGTTGTACTGGAATGTGTCAGGATTCACCATGAATGACACGTACGCCGACTTTTTCTGGCATACTACGACCCCAAACAAACTCTTTTTGTTCCTCTCTGGAACTCTCATGTAGAAGTGTTTGCTCTGTGGATGCGCATTCGGCTTTAGCTTCTTTTTGGCGACGGTTATAAAGTTCGACACAACGGCATGGGTTTCCTCGTTGGCCTTGCCCAACATATCAGCCCATGTTTGTGCTGCTACTTTCTTGGTCGCATATTCCATAGGAGTAGGTCGATCTCCCACAACAAAATTAACGCTTACTATCTCTTTCCCGACACCTTCGTAGAAATTGATCTCAACACATCTTATGTCATATTCGTTCAGGGAACTAGCTATTTCTCTGGTTTTTTCGTCTATCTGTTCCGCGACTATGTATATCGTCTGATTGGCATTCCACGGCTCAGGTTCCGATTTGAATTTCGAACTAAATAGGCTATGTAGGTTAGGACTTTCGCCCAAGTGTTTCTTTTTTGCTATGCCATGGAGCTCATCATATCTTACGTTTTTTGTCCACACGGCATATTCCAGAGCCTGCGAGATTACAACCCGTGGCGACTTGCCGCGCTTCAGTTCTATGATTACGGCATTTCCTTCCCTGTCAACACCCATGAGATCTATCAAATTTCGGCCATCAGTCTGCACTTGTCTTCCAATCACAAGTACATTGGGATCCAGCACCTCAATGTGCTTTTCCAAAAAGTCCTCAATGTAGCTCTCGTCCTCCACCGTCTTCTTGACATACTTTACAACAGCATCATTGTCGATTACGAATATCCCCACACAATGCAAACCGTGCGGTTGATATAAAAGGGAATCGCCGAACACTGTCGTCCGACACGGCTTTTGACCATATCCTGAGCGCGGCATATCGATAAGACGCAGCCTCGTTGACCAATGCAAGAATGGTACGTCTCGCACAAGCCGAGTTTTTATTCACACCAGCCCCACTTAAACACACGACATATTCAGGATTGTTTTGACCCCCTATACAGCGAAGACCACGAGGCGCAAGCAGGAACCATTCTCCAGATCATAAGGGATGGGGTCGCCGTACGCCCGCGCGACTAGATGGTCAACAGAATACGGTGGAGCATCCGCAGGATGACAAAACGCCTGGACGCTCAGGGCGCAGAATCCAGCCTCAAGACGGCCCGCCACCTGCGGGCGAGCGGCCACGCTATATTCCCCTACTACATAACCGAGGCGGACGAGCCCAGATCTCACCAGCATACCAGCCCGACCGTCCCTGATGCCACGTGCGTGTTCGTTGATCGCGCAGCCTTCCCGTAGATTTTAATAGACACATACTCGTGTACAAAGCATGGCCGACGTAACCCTGGACGCCGTGGGGCTCTTCTGCCCCGAGCCGGTGTTCCGCGTCAAGATAGCCGTGGAGAGGATGCAGGCGGGCCAGACCATCAAGGTCACCGCCGACGACCCGGCGGCCGACGACGACATATCCCGGTGGGCCAGCCGCAGCGGGCACCAAATCCTGGAAAAGTCCGACGAGGACGGCACCATCACGTTCATCATAAAGAAGGTAAAGTGAGCATGGCCGCCACAACCGACGTGGTCTCCCGCATAGGCGACACCCCCCTGGTTAAACTTAAGTCGCTATCCAACAACTCCACCACGTACTGGGCCAAGCTGGAGGGGCACAACCCGTTCGGCTCCGTCAAGGACCGCGCCGCGTACTGGATGATCCGCGACGCCGAGGAGAAGGGCGCCCTGAAGCGGGGCGAGAGCATCATTATAGAGCCCACATCTGGTAACACCGGCATCGCACTAGTCGGCATAGCCCGCACCATGGGGTACGAGGTCGAGGTAGTCATACCCGAGAAGGCCAGCCAAGAAACCAAAGCCATACTGAACAAGATGGGCGCCAAGACCTACGAGACCGCCGACGACCTGTGCCCCAAGGTGGGCGCCGGCACCGAGCAGAGCATAGCGCTCGCCACGTCCATAGCCGCCTCGCGGCCGGACACATACTACTCCCCCAACCAATATGGCAACGATGCCAACTTTCGGGGCCACTACATCACCACAGGCCCCGAAATATGGGAGCAGACCGGCGGCCGCCTGACGCACTTCTTTGCGGGCGTGGGGACCGGCGGCACGGTAACCGGCGCTGGAACATACCTCAAGGAGATGAACCCCGACGTGCAAATCATAGGGTGCCAGCCGCAGCTGAACCACTCCATCCAGGGCTGGCGCAACTTTGAGGAATCCGCAAAGCCGGACCTCTTCCTGCGCCGCGAGCGCATAGTGGACGAGTGGGCGCACGTGACCGACCAAGAAGCCTTCGGCGTGGTGCGGGAGGTCATGGAGCGCGACTCGCTGCTGATAAGCCCGTCGGCGGCGGCCGTCTACGCCTGCATGAAGAAGCACCACATACCGCGCGGCCACGTGGTGGGCATATTCGCCGACGACGGCCGCAAGTTCGGTAGTATATACCGCGAGCGTGGCGTATTCGACGATGCGCAGTTCGCCGAGGCCGTACGCAGGGACAGGCGCCTGGCAGAACCGGAATACTAGTTGGACAGGTACTTGTCCGCGTCGATGGCGGCCTGGCAGCCAAAGCCCGCCGCGGTCACCGCCTGCCGGTACTTTCTGTCGTGCACGTCGCCGGCGGCAAAGACCCCCGGCACGCTGGTCTTGGTGCCGTCCACCACTATGTAGCCCTCCTCGTCCAGATCCAGGTGCCCCCGGAACAGCGACGTGTTGGGGATGTGGCCTATGGCTATGAAGACCGCCCCGGCGTCCTGCACGCTGGTCTGCCCCGACGCGACGTCCCGCAATACGACGGACCCGACGCGGCCCTCGCCCCGGATCTCCACCACCTCGCTGTTCCACCGGAACGATATCTTTTCGTTGTCAAAGGCCCTCTGCTGCATGGCCTGGCTGGCGCGCAGCATGTCCCGCCGGTGCACCACCAGTACGGACGCGGCAAACTTGGTCAGGAAGGTGGCCTCCTCCATGGCCGTGTCCCCTCCGCCCACCACCACTATGGTCTGGTCCCGGAAGAACGGCCCGTCGCAGGTGGCGCAGTACGACACCCCCCTCCCCCCCAGGGTCTGCTCGGACTCGATGCCCAGCTTGCGGGGGTCGGCGCCCGTGGCCGCTATTACTGCCCGGCCGGTGTAGGTGGCCTCGCCGGTGCCCACCCGGAAGGGCCTCCGGGAAAAGTCTACGGTGGTGGCCGTCTCGTCAAGTATGGTGACACCCATGCGGACGGCCTGCTTTCGCATGTCCATCATCAGGTCCGGGCCCATTATCCCCATCTCAAAGCCAGGATAGTTCTCCACCTCGGTGGTGTTGACCAGCTGCCCGCCGGGCAGCGTCCCGGACAGCAGCAGGGTCTTGTGGCCGGCCCGGGCCCCGTATATCCCGGCGGTATACCCGGCGGGACCCGCCCCTATGATAACCAAGTCGTACGAGGTGCCCACCCGGGAGCCGTCCCCGGGCATGCGGCGCACGCCGTGGGGTGCTGTCTCGTACTGGGGAGGCCCCCCAACCACCATGGACGACACGTTACAGCGTGCCGTACAATGGTAAAATAAAGGTAATGAAGGCGGCGCGGGGGTGGCCGCGGAGTCGGGAAGTCGCGCGGGCGGTTCGGCGGGCGCGGGTGGAAACCGCTTTGGTGCGGCGTACCCCACAAGGCATCCGCCGCGGGTCCCGTCCACGCAGTCCGAGAGCCGCTTTCGAGCCACGCCCCGCCCTTCTGGGCCGGCGTCGCTTGACCGCACCTCCAGGCGGGAGCCCCCGGCCAAGCCCGGCCGGATCGCAAACCCGCGCGCTGGCGGGCCGACTGCCGGGCGCCGCATCATGCCCGCTCGCCGTGCCCGCATTGGCCGAACCTGCGGCACGCGGACTTTGCCGGCCCGCGCATCCACTCATACATAACGCCCTTGAACGCCAGCGTTCCGGATTCGGCAAGACATAACCCCCGCACGATGCGGCAAGGTCCCGGCGACGCCGGAAACCCGGGGCGGACAGCACCGGGCGCGGCCGCTAGAACCGCCGCCCCTCCCGCATGTACGACGCGGCCAGGTCCCGGACCGCCATGCCGAACCTCCTCATCATGAGGGTCCGCTCCATGTTCGGGCTGCGCCTCGCGTTCTTGGGATCCCGAAAGAAGGATCCGGACAGCCTGGCGTACTCGCCGGCGTCCAGCCCGTACCCCCGCGCCACCAGCGCCTCGATCTCCGCGGCCACGCGTATCCGGGCGCCCCCCTCCGCCGGCTCGTTCGCCACCCCCATACACGCGGCCAGGCGGTCGAAATCGGCGCTCCCGTCGACGGTCAGGGCGGCGGCCCTGCGGGCTATCCTGGCGTCCAGCTCCGACGGCGGGGGGACCGGAAGCGAGAGCATCACGCCCTCCAGGTGGTTGTTCACCAGGGTCCTGGCCAGAAAGTCGAACGGCAGGCTGTTGTACACGCCCTCCAGGCACAGCATCTCTGCCGCCCGCTCCGCCTCGGTACGGCGGCCCGACGGGTCGACGGGGTCCAGCGCGAACAGCGTGGTGTCCGCGAGGTGTCCGGGCGGCAGCACCGCGGTTATGGCCGTCCTCGTGTTGGTGGCCCCGGTCACGGACCTGGCCACCAGCACGTACTTGTCGGTGGCCGGCGCGGCGCGGAATGCGCTCGCGTCCGTGGCCTTGTCGATCGGGACGTACTTGTAGTCGTAGTGCTGTATGTTCTTGCCGGACACGGTGGGCACGTGCCCGGGCGGGTACGGCGGCGGGCCGTACGACACGGACCCGCGCTTGTACGTGTGCTGGTAGCGGCGCACCTTCCAGCCGTTTCGCCCGTTTTCCATGAGCATGCCGTTTCGGCACATCTTGGAGTACACGTCGGACAGGCCGACGTCCATCATCTCGGGTATGTTGAGGTGCGTGGGCGACGTCCGCCGGACGAACCGCTTGGACAGGACGGTGAACTTGTCCGGCTCCAGGGCGAGGTCATACAGGGATTCGGGCCGGTGAAGGTAAAAGCCCGCGGGGAAGGTGTCCGGGCCCGGCGACGCCTGCGCCGAGAACAGCACGAACCTGAACCTGCCGTCTATTGGAAAGAGGTACCGCGAGTTTTCAAAGAAGTACATGTACCGCACGTTCATCTCGAACAGCCTCTTGCGGATGGACGCGTTCTGGACGGAGTTTGCCAGCTGCGCAGGGACCACCGCCGACACGGTGCCGCCCTCGGCCGCCAGCGACAGCATCCTGTTCAGCACCAGCCAGTAGGCGTTGGGGGTGCCCCGGGCAGTACCGTACTGGATGGAATGGATGCGGGTCTTCCGGGCGGCCCGGGCGCGGTGCTCGGCGAGCCTCTTTTTGTAGTCGCCCTCCGCCATGGCCCGCAGGGCGTCCTGGTTCTTTCTCCTGCCGAGCGTCTCAAACCCGCCGCCCTCCCTGTTGTACAGGTCGACCAGCTCCAGCTTGTTCTGCCCCCAGGGCGGGTTGCCCAGTATGGCGTCAAACCCCCTCCTGCCCCTGAACGCGTCGGGCATCTCCGCCTCCCAGTGGAAGAGGCGGTACTCCTCGGCTACGGCCGCTGCGCGCCGGGGGGAAGCGGGCGCGAGGTTTCGCCGCCGGGACCGGGCGTTGCCCTTCCCGTCTATGATGGCGGCGGCCAGCGCGTCCAGGGCCGCCTTCCGTTCCGGCGCGGCCCGGGGCGGCGCGGCTTGGGCGAACGCGTCCAGCGATCCGGCCCGGGCGCGGCGCAGGTCCTCCAGCCACAGCCCCAGGGTGGCGTCTCCCGTCCTGACGTGTTCGTCCCCGATGGGCTCGGAGCCGCCCGACGCCAGCCACAGGGATATGCGGGTCAGCTCGGCGGCCCGCGGATCAAGGTCCACCCCGAAGATGCACCTCTGCGCTATGACGCGCCGCAGCCGGGCGCCGTACCCTCCCGGCGGCGCCTCCCCCAGCAGGTCCCGCAGAGCCGCGTCGTCGGGGCGCCCCGCCAGGGCCGCCGCGGCCCAGTCGGCTATGACGTTCAGCGCCGCTACCAAGAACCGGCCGCTGCCCGCGGTGGGATCCAGCACGCGCAGGTCCAGCATTTGGTCTATGGAGCCCGCCGCGTCCTGCCTGCTCCTCAGCGCGGGCCCCAGGCCGGTCAGCGTCAGGTAGTTGACCAGCACGCGCGGCGTGTAGTACGCGGACATGCTCTTTTTGCGGCGGTGCTTGACGCCGGCCAGTACCCCGACGGAGCCGTCCGGCCGCTGCGCCAGGCGCGCCCCGGCCAGCGCCTCGTAGACGCCGCCCATGGCGGCGTGGTCGGCGTCCTCGTGCGTGCCGTACCTGACCGAGAACGCGCGCAGCGCGTCGACCAGGTGGGCGTTGGCCATCCCGCCCCCCGCCTTTCCATCGAACAGCGTGGTGAGGCCGCCCCGGATGCCGTACCGGGCGTCCCCCCCTCGTATCGCCCCGAACAGGCGCTGGAGGTCGTTCCAGCAGGACGTCGAGTCGGGGTCGGACTCGTATCCGCATATCTTGCCCTGCATGGCCCTCAGCGATATCCCATAGTATTCGGGGTCGTCCAGGGGGAGGATGCCCCGCGCCTCGGCCTGCGACACGAACCATATCTGGTACAGCAGGGTGGTGGCCGCGTCCTTGGCGCGCCTGATCTCCGCGGCGCTGAGGGGGCCGCCGGGCGCCAGCCCGCCGACCAGCCGGGCAAAGGCGCCGTCGCGCACCACGCGCCGCACCAGGCGCCCCTCGGACGCTTCGCGGTCGTCCGCGTCCGCTATGCCTTCGATGAGGCCGCTCGCGAAGGAGGCGGCCCCGAAGGCCGCCTTGAGGTACAGGGCGCCCGCAGGGTCTGACACGTCTATGGTGAAACTGCCCAGCGCCGGGGATCCGGCCCTGTACAGGCTCCACACGGAGCCCTGCACCAGTATCGCCCAACGGTGCCGGCCCAGGGCCGCCCACGCCTCCAGCTCCGGCAGGGGCCCGCCTTTCCCGCGCACCATTATGCACACGTCCCCCGAGGCGGTGCTCCGGCTTACGGCGCCGTCCCCGGAGCGCCCCGCGTCGACCCCCCAGCGCAGCGCGTGAAGGGTCTCCCACGGGGTGTCCCCCGGGGCGGCGCGGCCGACCTGCGTGAGGACGTGGTTTAGCATGTGTCCGGCGGGAAGCACCCCGTCGTTCGCAAACCCGGGCCGGGGCGTCGGCACCGCGTCCATGGCCCTGCGGATGGAGTCCGGGCGCTCCCCGAACCCGCACCGCGAGAGCGCCCCGCACACGGCCCGGGCCTCGGCGCCGGTCCGCATCGGGACGGTCACCACGTGGCCCCCGCTGGCCAGCCTGAGGACCGCCGTTCCGCGGCGGGCGTACAGCACGGCGGCCTCCCCGCCGGCGTCGACCGCCAGCTCGTCCAGCTGCTGCGGCGTCCGGGGCCCGTCCTCCACGATCAGTATGGTTTCGGGGGCGCTCGCCTGGTATATGGTCCAGCCCGAGTACATGCCGGATCCGGGCACTATCTGGGCGCGGGCGCCGGCCGCGTTCATGGCCTCCAGCACGCCGCGCGCGGCGGAGGCGTCGTGTGCGCTCACGCCGCGGGTGGGGGTGTCGCGGATTTAGCCCTTGCCCGCGGCGGGGCCGCGGTCACGGCCGTGACGCCCCGTCACGCGCGGGCATCGTTCGTCGCGCGGCCGGTTTGTCCCGAACCTGCGCGAAGCGGCATGCGTAGTACTGGCCAGAAAGAATGCGATAAAACCCACAACACGCATGATCGAGTTTCCGGCGGTGCCCCCCCCCCCCCGTTCTTTGAGCGGCGTGCCGCCCCCGTCCGCCCCCGGAATCATAATCCGGCGCGGGGCGCGGTGTCCGCCAAGTCCCTGTAGTGCTCCAGTATGAGTTTAGTCGGTATGGTGTTGTTGCTGCACGGCGAATACACCTTGTGCCACGGGGTGTCCTCGTAGTGGGCCATCTTGAGCAGTTCGATGCCGCTGTACTTGCCGTATGTTGATACGACGCGCCCGGCGGCCCTGGCCGTATGGTTAGGGAGTCGGGCGGATCCGGCGTGTTCTTCCGGGCCGGGCAGGTATTTGACGCGGTTCAGCGCAGTCTTGCCGTCGGAGAGGTGCGTGATCTGCATCCGGCCGTATTGGCGGAACCTGCGGTACACGGACTTTACCACCGGTCCGTACATCCATGCCTCTATGACATCTTTGAACGCGGGATTTCCGGATTCTGCAAGGCAGAACCCCTGCGTGATGTAGCAGAGCTTGTTGAGTTGGAGTGGATCAAGACGCATACCCCCGCGCTGGGCAAGCAACAGTATGTGGTCTGCCACATCAACGGCCCTGTCGCGTCCGAAATGGAACCACGCCATTGGAAAACCATTCAGGCGCCCGCCATATAAGGATGCAAGGGTGGGTAGTCAGTTGCATAATTCGACGGCGCCCCCCACGGGCACGCTGCCGCGGCGGGACGGACTTCGCCGGCGCGGCGCGTCGTGGTATGGTTTGCGCGTGTTTCGGTTCCAACATATGTAGTCGGCGCGTCCGGCACGCCGTTTGGCCTGGCGATCTCGTCATTTGCCGCGGCTCGCGCGGCTCCGTCCGGCGCGGCGGGGCGGCGCGACGGCGTCATGCCGCGGCGCACGCCGCCCGGACGGCCCTGACCGCCTCGTCCCCGACGTCCAGCATGTGGTTGTAGGCGGTTATCTTGGTGGCCACCTCGACGTACGCCGTACGCGGCGAGAGCGCCCTCACCGACTCTCCCAAGACGCGCTTGAACGCCGATATCACGATCTCCACCAGCCACCGCAGCCCGAACCTTACCAACTCCCTCCACTTTTTCCGGTTGGCCCGGCGCTCCGATTTCGTCATGCGGGCCAGATCCTTGCAGGTGCAGTTGCCCGCCCCGCCCAGCTGGTCCAGCACGGCCCGGGAGCGGGACCGGTCCTTGCCCTTGGCGCGGGTGTTGGAGTTCACGCGCACAGTAACGAGCGGGGTGACGCCCAGGGTCTTTAGGAACATGAACACCTCCCGGGCGTCGTAGCCGCCGTCTCCCCGCAATTCCAGGCCGATGCCCCTCTCCTCCAGCGCCCTGCGTATGCGCGCCAGGGCAACGTCGTATCTGCAGTCCTCCACGTCGTCCTCCGCCTCGACGGGGGCTTCGGGGTCCCCGCCGGGCAGCCAGCGGTCCAGCAGGGTCTGGCTGCGGTCCGGCGGCGCCGCCTTCCGTTCCGACGCGGAGCCGACCACTATGTCGGCGACCGGCTCGGGCAGCGGCGCCCCCTCGTCCGCGTACTCTTTCAGCAGCCCCTTCATCAGCCTGGGCAGCTGCGCCGCGTCCCCGCCGTTCATGTCGGTCAGGCAGAACTCCAGTATGCGCCGGGTGTCCAGGTCCACCAGTATGTGCATCTTGAAGAACCCCCGCCTTACGTTCCACTGCACGCGGATCCATTCCCCCCTGTTGCCGTTCTTTATCCCGGTGCTGTCCACCACCAGCCGCACCGTCTTTCCCGGCTCGGGGCGGAACGCCCCGTCCAACTCGAACTTCGGCATTGCTGGCCCGATCCTCTTCCAGACGGTGGAAAAGTCCGGCACGGACTTGCCCGGCCAGCACTTCTTCAGCTTCCCCATGCACCTGCGGTACGACTTTCCCCACATGGCCTTGGTTAAGGCGATGCACGCCATCATGGAGTCGGAGTACTTGTACGGGCGGCCCACCTTGCCCCGGTTCATCCGCTCCAGCTCGCCGTCCCATTCGTGGTTGTACTCGGGAATCTCGGCGGCGCCCATGGCATCGTACTTGGCGTTGTTCTCGTACCACGTCAGCTCGTGTTTTGCGTCGCGTTGCACCACCATGTGAGGCATGAAAACGGATCGCGCTATATATGTTTCGATTGTGCACATAAATAATATTCAATATTATACTTTATATTAGGGGATAACGTAGTAAAATCGCCGCATTGGAGCAGATTTTCCCACCGCGGCTGCATTGAATTGTGAAACTGTATTAGGGTGGGCGGGAATCCGCAAGGCGGAGTTTGGCGCTGTCACGCCGCAGGGGGCGCGTGTGCCGCCCGACCGCCTGTGGAAACACGCTTACCTTGCGTCTTGCAGATGCGCCAGCACTTCCCGAAGGTATTGCCGCAGCCAGTCGCACGGCTCGTTTTTGACTGCCGCACGCAGGCTGTCGATGGCCGCCGGGTCGTCCATGGCCTCCATTCCGATGGACGCCCCGTCCCGGATGTTTACGTCGGGGGACGCCAAGGCGCCCTCCAGCAGCGACAGCCGCGCCTTGCGGGTGTCCGCATCCTCAACGTACCCCACCTGCCTGAGCGCCTCCCCGGCGACTTCAACATTTGCGCCGTCCAGCACCTTCTCAAGCGCTTCAACGGCGTCAACACCGTAATCCAGAAGGATGTGGTGCAGGCGCATGCTGAAGCGGCTGTCCATCCCGTCATGGAACGTCTCGTTGTCTGCGTCGCGAAACAGGCCGAGCAGCATATCGCGCAGCGCTTGGGGATCCGGGGCGGAGTTGTGTGGGCGCGGCGGGCCGGCGGATCCGCCGATTTGTTCCGCCGTTGACTCGTCCGCCAGCATGCTATCCAGGGGGCGGCGGGTCCTATGTCTCTTGCGCCGCGCGCGGTGCCGAAAGGGCGATCCGGCCCAGCATCACGCCAGGCCGCCGCGGTCCGGAGCAACGCCCGCGGCGCCAAGAGGGGTTTCCCCGGCCCAGCCCGGCATTGAGTACCTAGCCGGACGGCCGCCCGATATGGTCCCCGTAAAATCGAGGCGGCCAGTCGCATGCGGTCCGGCATGTCGCATGCAAACTACGGCCTCCCGGATGCCCATGCCTTACAGTTCATGACCCGCATGGCCTGTACTCCTCGCGGGCCCCCGTTTTCCAGAGTACCCAGCAAAGGCGCCCCGGGGACGCGCGGGCGCAAAGGCGCGGCCACGCGGGACTGCTACATCCCGCATGCACTGCAGGTATTCGCATTTGCCTTGCGTTTCCCGTGGCGCTGCCGCCGCGTGAAATGGGAAGGAGTCAGGGGCGATGCGGATCTTGGTATTTTGACATACGGTACGCCGTCCCGGCATAGTTCAGATGTCAAGGATGGTCGCTTGGCAATTTCAACGACCAGACGGCTTGGGCGCTACAGCTTAAACCTAGACGCCATGTACTTCGCTAAATTGGCGCCGCTCAAAAGTTCGGTTCTGGGCGCCAAGTTGCTGCGCTTGTAAAACATTGTGTTGCTGGGGTTGCCTTTGGCAAACAAATACATGGGCTCCGACGCCATCGTGATCTCCAGCATGCATATCTGTTTGTCACGTATGCGTGGATACGAGATTTTAACATTGTCAAATGATGCATAGTCCCGAATGCAGCTTTTGAGCAGATCGGTAATCCAATTTCCAAAATCATCGTCCATGTTTTTTGACTTTGATTTCTCCATATCTTCGCGCAGTCCGAGAACTACCGGCGTCCGGCCTTTGCTCTCGCGGATGCCAACCCAGATGCGTCCTCTTTTGACGGTTGAATTTGAAAACCCGGCAACGGCTTTGGCGATGTCCCACTCCAAGCCGTGACTAAAGTTTTTCTTCATGACTAGGTCGCGCTGTTCCTTGGCCAAATTATGGTCCCCGTTTTTTTCATGTTCAGCAGCCCGGAAATCATGCCGAAAGCTCGACTTGAACTCGTTTTCAACATTTTCGTTCGGCGGGATTTTGTGGCCATCGTCGGTGACAACCTCGGTTCGTTTGGGGTATTTTGAAACGTTTGTGTCTGAACCAAATATGTCGCCCGACATGGTACGGCTTATTTTTGGATTGACCGTTTCTTTGGCCAGTGCAGCAATATGCCTGATGTTCTCCACGCTGTAATTTGTTCCCATCCACCAGCCGGGCGCCGATGGTATTTCCATAACGCGCCGAGAAACGGCGAGGGACGAGTTTGGGTATAGTTTGGTGCGGTCCCGTGATATGTACCTGCGCTTTTTGCCGTGTTCCAGAGCGTCAAATTTTTCAAGGAACTGTGGATCTACCCGCGGCAAATATTCAAAAATTTGCTTCAGCGCGTCGATGGCGGATCTGGCCTCAAATTTCCGGCCGTTCATATGGAACGTGTATTGTATCTTGGTTTTGGGGGATCTTTTGATGCGGGCGGGCTTTGCCGTTTTGCTCTTCGTTTTAGTTGCGCCTTGCTTTTTGGGGCGAGATCTTTTAGTTGTTCTCCGCTTGTTCGACGCACGTGGAACAGTGCCAAATATGTTTCCGGACATCGCGCGGCCAATCTCGGGGCGGACGGTTTCCTTGGCCATTGTGGCAATTTTTTTGATGTCCTTTACGCTGTAATTCGTTCCCAGCCACCAGCCCGGCGCCGAGGCAATTTCATACGAGTATGTAGCCGCCTCGGCGTATCCCGGCGGATATAACCTGCTTTTGTCGCGCGCCACGTACCTTCGGGTTCTACCGTGTTTCAGGGCATCAAATTTTTCAAGGAATTGTTCATCTATCTGTGGGAGGTATTCAAAAATTTGCTTCAGCGCGCTAATGGCGGATGCGGCTTTGAATTGTCGCCCGTTAATGACAAACGTGTATGCGGTGGGCTTGGATGACTTTTTGGCGGGCGGTGTTTTTCTGGGTTTCGAGATGCCCGGCGCTTTGCGGCCGGTCCGAGGCCCACGTCCTATTTTGGATTCATATACGGCCTGTACGACTCGAAGAGTCAAAAGTATGTCTTCATCTGTTCTAATGTCAGACGCATACTTTCCCAGGTGATGTTTGACGGCGTATATGAAGCCCGGACGTTCTACGCCACCATCCCTCTTGATCGTGTAGTATATTCGCAACCTGCCCCTAGCAACGTTGACGGCGCAGACGGTGTCCTTGCCGTGCCTGAAGCGCACGTATTGGTTGGACTCGGGTATGTGAGGCTTCAGGTTTAATTCTGCAAGCGCCGCCTCCAACTTAAACCCGAGGCCCCTGATTTCGTTGCTGCGTCCGCTGAGAAAGAATCCCACGGTACCTTTGGCCGGCCGGCCTGGTTTTCTGGGCGGTTCGGGTATAGATAGTTCGGGCTCGTTTGTGGCTATTTGTACGGTGTTGACCGCCTCAATCACCATGATGGTCGGATGCGGCCTCTGGATTATGTGCAGCTCAGTCGGCAGGTTGAGCTTGTCTTGGGGCACCAGCTCCTTGTCGCGGTCAGAAAAATGGTCGGCCATCGCTATGACATATGCCCCGGGCCAGCTATCTGGGGATTTATTTTTGAGTTTTGACCTGCACAGTGCCAGTATGTTGTTTTGGTGCCACTCGTTCTTCAACTCGTCGCCGTACTGGATCACCCGGCTGGCGAGCCCGTTTTCCCCACGCATGTACTCCACCACCGCAAAGCGCTGCCGCTTGGTGTCGTACGCGAGCGTGTTAAACTTGGCAGAACCGGCCTGGTATTCATGCTCAATGACGGCCAGGTCAGAAAAGACGGCGGCCAGGTTGCTTCTAAGTATCTGCCGATGCTGCTCTTTGTTCACCGGTATGTCCGTGCACTCCGCCAGGACGTCGGAAACTTTGGCAAATACCCGCGTCGCCATGACGAGTAAACCGCAACGGTTGTTTAAATATCATTATGCGGCGGTTCGTTGAAAGCGGCGCGCGTGGCTCCGGTGGCGGCCGTCGGATGCCGCGCATATATTTGAGCGGAACGCGCCGGGCATCTGACGGTATAAAATACCATTTGGCGCCAATCACAGTCGGACGGTTCCCGGCAGGGGGCCGCAAGGACACCGCGCGGATGGTTTGAAATGTCTGGGCTTTTTTGTTGGCCGCTTACGACAGGATGTCGTTTTACTTGCCGCCGATTAGATGTGCCGCTCCCCAGAAGCCTCTGGATCCCCGGCAGGGCCTCTGCGGCGGCAGGGCACGGCAACTTGACCGGCGCGGCTCGAATGCCATATGCCGAATCGGCAAAGACTGGCCCGCAGCAGTTCGCATGCCCCACGATACGAGCTTTGTCCCGGCAGGCCGCCATGCGCGACGCATTGGGCCACATGTCACGGTCTGCTACGCCCGGCCATCTTGTTTCTGCGCGCCGGCCCGCTTGGACGTGCGGCGTGCCGCTCGTCGTGGATTACACGCCCGGCCACGTCAGGCGGCTTCGGCATTTCACATGGCTCACGGCAAGCCTTTCCGAGAAGGCGACGGCATCACCGCGCCGGCTCAGAGTACGTCATGCACGGCATAGGACATGCTGCACCCCGCCGGCTGTTTGTCTGTGGCTCTTGGGTGTACGGTACATGTCGGGATCCGTTTTTGGGGGACGGCCTGGCTCGACTCCACTGCGCAGGGCGGGAGGGCCGCCTGATACGTCCTGGACAACCGGCCGTATGCGGCGGCGACTGTGGAATGTCGCATGCGATGGGCCACCCCCGCCTCGCCGCCTCCCCCGAACATTAGGCAAGAAGCCGCAGCACGACCCTGCCGCCACTCAGCCGTTCGGCCATTGGGTCCGCTTTAATTTCTCCAGCGGGCATTCCCTGCGCGAGCCGACCTTTGTTCGGCACTGGCGGTTTCGTGCTTTTTTGGGCCACCGTACCGTCGACACAGCGACTGGGATCTGAACCTCAGAGCCGTGATTCGACAGTATGTGGGCGGCAAACGGCCCAATCGGGGTTCCGGCGGCCCCAGTGAACGGCGCAGTCACGGGGCTTGTAATAATTCAGGCCGGACATTGTTTGGCTGGCCGGGATGTCAAAAATGCACCTTAAAGTCGGATGGGTCAAGCTCGGCCACTTTTATCAACTTGATTGCGCAAAATATGGCGCTCTTTGGATCCACATTCATGTCGACATACAGGTAACCCGCCTTCTGGGGGCGCCTAAACGGTTTACCATTCTGATGGACCGGTTGCGTATTCAATATGGCGTTCTTTGGACCTTTGGGTACGGGGCAATGTAATTCGTCAAGATAGTCTTTGCCGACCAGCCAGTTGGCTATGTTGTACAATATGTCAGCCCACGCTTTCAGGCCAGTCTGGCTGCCGTCAGAATATGTCAGATTCTTCGGGGGATTCTGGCCTTTTTCGTATTGGATATCAGACAGTACGGCGTACCCGCCCATACCCTTCCGTACAGGGTCAATTCGTCTGCCTCCATCTGCGGCAGTGTTGCCGCGGTTTGGCGCAGTTGTCGGCGCGCCAGATGACACCGCAAAGTTGTTTGGATCGAGCCCCGCCATGCCTATCAGGTTGATTGCATGCGATATGGCGTTCTCCGGCGAAACGTTGAGAAAGACGTACAGGCGGCCCGCTTTTTCATATGACCTAAACCGTTTGCCGTTCTGGTGGACCGGCCGCGTATTCAGTACGGCGTTCTTTGTGCCTATCGGCACCGGGCAGTGTGACTCGTCAAGGCGACCCTCGTTGACCAGCCAGTTGGCCACGTTGGCCAATACGCCCCTCCACGCTTTCAATTTTACCATATCGCCGTCGGGAAATGTCAGATTCGCCGGGACCTTCTGGCCTTTTTCGTACTGGACGTCGGGCAGCCTGATGTTCCCAACCCCGCCGCCCCGTGCCGGTTCAATTCGCCTTCCGGCGTCGGGGGTGGTTGGGTTTGTATTTTTTTGTGACTGGCGGTTGTGAGTCTTTTGTGCGGGCCCGGTGACCGAAGCCTGCTGGTGGTCTCCACCCACGCGCTGCATCATAATTATGTGATCATGCATTCTGATTTTGTACAATTCTATTTTCTTATCTTCTTCAGCTCCAGATATCTGATAATCGCTGAAATCCGGTGTCATGATGATCGCGTATACCTCTTTCCAGTTGAACGAGTTGGGCTTGTGCGAAGTGTTCTTTTGTTCGTTGTACAATATGGCAAGTTCCGCCTTGTTTTTCCCCATGAAGTGCACATACGATCTGGCCTGGTCCACCACCGCCTTGTCCGGCTTTTTCTTATACTCCAGAGCGACGAATGAGTTCCGAGCCGTATCGAATGCAATGGTGTCGGGTCGGAGTTCACCATCGCCCATTCCACGAAATTCCCTTTTTAGGAACGTCAGGTTTGGAAATAGCTCTTCAATATTGTTTTCGATTAACTCTTGCATCTCCACCTCTTTGCTGAACTCACGGCGGGGCAGTTCAGAGAGAGTGGATCTGTTCAACACATCAAACAGCCGTATGTGGACTACATCGTCAGAACGCTGTCTTTTCCCCATTGAGTCGTTACGCAGCACTCTAGATTTTATATATTGTCCCACAAACGGCCGTTCCAATAGAGATCCGCGGGCGTTCAGAAAGCGGCAACATGTGTATGCGCTGCAGACTCCCACGAACTCCAGATTTGCCTGGGTGCATGGACATGCGGCAAACACGGATCCAGCCGGGGCCCTGCCGTGGTCTCTTGTGAAACGAGACAGCTCATGGGCCGTTGCCGGTTTATAGCGGCCCAGTCTTTTGTTCATCTCCCAGGCAGTTGCCCGGCGCGGTACGGCAGACCGCCTTTGCGGCCACTGCAGCGGCCCAATATCGCAATGGCAAAGCCGTACGGAGACTTCCGGAAGCGTGCATGACACGACGACATGCATCACCATCAGAACAGAGCCGCACACAACGTGGTTGCGACCGTGTTTTGCCTCCAATTGTCGCGCCCAACTCCCCAGCGCGGACCCCACTCAATGCAGGAATGGAGTCCGAAGAGATTGCAGCGTGTCAGGAACAGCACGTACAGCTCGGGCATTGCCAAGTGAAATTTGCATCGTATTCCAGACGGTGCATATGATGGGCAGCCAAACGATTAGCAGAATATTACAATCGGTCTAACTTTTGCAGGTGAGCCCCAGCGGTCAAACCCATGACGGATGCGGTGCTTTACGTATCGGGCCGAATCAACACGCATTGCGGCCCGTGGCATCCAAGATTCCACATACCCAGCGTAAGGCGGTTTAGAGCCGAAAGTATCTTCCGTGACGTCACAAGTACAATCGCGAAGACGAAACCGAAGGCGTGGCGTGAGGCGTCCCACATCAACATTACCCGCCCGTCGCATCTATGGGCAGGTTGCTTATGGTGGGCTCCTCGCTCAGCCGCCTGCGCCATCCCGCCAGAACGCCCGGTTCAACGTCAAGAGCCCTAGCAGCCGCCTCGTCTATCACGGCGCGCGCCTCATCTTTTTCGGCATGCTTCATTGGCAAAAGATCTTGGTTGTGGATTTCATCGTATGCGTCGTATAGCGCGGACCAACCGGCGTTGTCCTGTTTTGGTATGCGGATCTCTTCCAGGTGTTTCAACGACCACTGCGGGTATGTCAGCTTCTTGCCGCGGCGGTTTAGCAGCATCATCCTAACCGGCGTACTATTCCACCACACCGCCAACGCCTTTGCCGTATATTTATCGCTAACATTAACTGGCGTCCACCCCTTGCCGACTGACGGCACGGTAGAGTGCAGGGCAGTCAGGCGACCGCCAACGGTATCAAACTTTTTGGCCACAAGCAACCTACTCCGCTGTTTCCAATACCTGGCAGCCAACCGTCTTTTGGCCTTGCTAGGCTTTGGCTTGTGCCAAGACTCCGGCGCCCCCCGTATGGTTTTTCTGAGTTTTGAGCTAATGGACTCGAATATCATCACGGCCCCATCGTCACCTTGGCTGCATTTCTCATACGCGTCGTATATCCTTTGACCTGCAGGCCCTATATCATATCGTGGCCCAATCGGCTCCAAAAGATCCGAGCGCTCCAAATCAAATACGGTGTCGGCCAGGCCAGCGTCGCACCACTGGACCGGCGACCAGTCTCCAGCCATGACGCGTTCGGCCGGCCACAGCGCGCTGCTACCCCAGTCTTCCGCGTCGTCGTTGCCAATCGCGTCGGCCGCCTCTATGGCCTCCTTGGCGTTTTTCGGCATTCTGTACAGCGATATAAACTCGGTAGGCCGGTCGGCGGCGCCGTCGCGCCTCCTGCAGATCATCAGGGATTCGTGTATGCCCGTCTTGTACGAGAAGTTCGGCCGCTTGGGGTCGTGGGACGTTATGACGCGCTCCACGCGGAACCTCTGCGCTAAGAATTTCCGCTCTACGAGTCCCGACACGTTTGTGCATGCCGTGACGGGGAGCACCTTGGCCAGCGTCCCGCGCCGCACATCCAGCAGCCTGTCGGCCAGGGGCGTAAAGAAGGTGCTGATGCTGTTCGAGTCTATGACACCTCCGGCCGCCCCGTCCCTGTTCTTCAGTTCGGACCGTATTGCCATCTCGTTCCCCTGCATCCGCTTTACCACTTCATGTGGAAACTTGCGGTTCCGCGCCACATTGCTGCCAAACGGCGGGTTCATTATCACTACGTCCAACCCGCGTAAGGGGTAATCCGCCGCTGCCGCGTCGTTTACATGCTCGGCGGGCATGTCACCCATACTTCGCATGGGCTGTATGAACGACGCCATGGCGTCCCGGCCGCTGGTGGCCCGCAGTATCTCCAGCGATCCCGCCTTTACTATATCGCCACCGGGTTGCGGCCCGTGTCTCATGGTGTAGAGGTTCATGTTCTTGTAGTCTATGGTCGGCGCCCCCAGCGTGAGGTTGCAGGCGGCAAGCTGCACGGCGTGCCGGTTTATGTCAAGGCCGCACAGCACGTCCTCAACCAGCTGGCGCTGGATGTCGTGCGGCTCATCTTCACCCGCACGGCATTCCATGCGGTCCTTGATTGTTTTCATCGCGGCCATCAGCAGGGTGCCGGTGCCGCAGGCCGGGTCCATTATGCGCAGCCGCGCCACGCCGTCGGCGTCCCCCCAGTCCGTAAAGCCGTCGGAAAGCGCCAGGCGCGCCAGCATCAAGGCGGACACGTTGTCTGTATAGTTGGCGCTGTCGCTCTTTGCCGTGCCGAGTATCTTGTGGTACAACGGGCCGGAGTGGTCGTAGCCCAGCTCGCTCAGCGAGTCGGCCATGCTGTTGGCACGGTCGGCCAAGCGGTATACCGCGCCGTTCACGTCTTCGGGCAGCGCCTCCACCACCTTGAGGGCCGGCTCAAAGACCGGGGCGTAATCCTTGTCGAGTATTATATTCCACACGGCCGTCAGGGCGGCGCGGGGATCAGCGGACCCGCTTACCTCGCCCAAGCGCGTCAGCCCAGGCACATGCTCCTGAAGGCGACGGTGCAGCAGGCAGGCGTTGATTACCAACAGCGCCGCTATCTTGCATATGTGGACATCTGTATACTCCTTGGCATCTATTTTGAGCCCCAACACGCCCGCCAGTCTGTCGGCCAGCTTGTCTGACTTCATAAACAGGCGGCCGGCGCCGCCCACCGCCGACTCTATGTCGTCTGATACCATCCGCCCCGGCTTTGCCAGGCCCGAGGAGGCGACCACCTTGGTGTACAGCCTCTCGCTGATCTCCTGAAACTCGAGCTTGTCCTGGATGCCGTTGATGCTGTCCGTAGGCTGGTCGCTTCCCAGCGAGTCGTACACTCGCAGGAATTGCGCCGGGTTTTCCGGCAGCCGGCCGTCGTGCGACTGCAGGGCGCTGAGCACGCGGGCGGTGGCCGCCCACCCGTCCCGGGCCTCCAGGTCTCCGGCGAAGTCGTCGCCGCGCACGGGAACCGGTATTACTATGTACCCAAAGCGCTTGCCTGCGGCCTTGCGCATCACCCGCCCGACGGCCTGCACTATGTCCACCATGCTGTCGCGCGGGTCCATGAAGGCCACGGCGTCCAGCGACGGCACGTCCACGCCCTCGGTGAACAGCCTGACGTTGCATATCATGCGCGGAGAGTCGGCGTCGGCGTCCCTCAGGTCCCGCAGAGCCCTGTTGCGCTCAAGGGCGCTGGACTCGCCGTCCAGGTGTTCTGCGGCATGCATCGGCATCGAATCTCCGCCCACGCGGCCGGCCAGCATGTCGTGCAGGTCGGCCATGTTCAGCATGTCCCTGAAGGCCCGGGAGCGCTTCCTGCTGTTGGCAAAGCCCAGCACCCTGGGCAGCCGTTCGGCGTTTCCGCGCTCCGTAACGCCGTTTATCGCCAGCGCCGTTCCCAGCAGCCGCTCGGCATCTTGGTACGTGATCGTCCGCTCCCTGTTGTCGCCGGTCACCAGCGTGAGGAACTTGTCGCAGATGCTGCGCGCCGCATCGTCTCGGCGCACGGCCATCACTATGACCCGGTAGTCGGACAGCAGGTCCGCCTTGACCGCGTCCCTGAACGCCAGCCGGTACATCACCTGCCCGAACCTGTCGGTATCCTCCATGTCGTGCACCTTATATCCCCTTGACCTCAGGGCGCTCTTTGATCTGGGCGTGTAGACGCGCGGCGTGGCGGTCATGTACAGGCGTTTTTTGCCGCGCAGCGAATCGGTGTCGTGCACCACGTGGAAACCGGTCGGCCTTTCCACCCCGGTGGTGCGGTGGGCCTCGTCGGCGATTATCAGGTCAAAGTCCGGGGCCCCGTGGTGCCGCTGCGCCTCTGAAACCTTGTCAAGCGACTGGTACGTGCAAAATACGACGCAGGCGGAACCGGCGCGTTTCAACACTGAGGTTATCTCTTTGGGGTCTGTGGTCACCCTGCACTCCAGCTCCGTGGTGCGCATGTCCTCGTTTTCGCCGCGCCCGCCGGAGGTCCGGTCCGAGCACACCACCAGGCCGCGCAGCGGCCCGGCCTTGCAGTCCAGCCATTCGCGGCGCGCCTGCGACACGAGCGCTATGCTGGGCGCCAAAAACAGTATGCGGCCGCCGGCGGGAACCAGGCGCTCGGCTATCCTCAGCGAGACGTAGGTCTTGCCGGTGCCGCACGCCATGATGAGCTGCCCGCGGTCCTCTGTGGCCATGCGGGTCACCACGCTTTCGACGGCCTCCTCCTGTTGCGGGATGCGCTTCATAACCCTGGGCTTGACCGCTCCTTCGGAGATTGGCACGTCATCGTACACGTGAAAGTCGATGCGCCTGGCCGGGGGGCTCGCGGCGTGCATGGCGTCTTCGGCCTTTTTGCCCCACCCGCACGTGGCGACGAACCAGCGCAGGTCAAACGGCGGGCCGGACACCGCCAGGAACTTGTCTATGTCGCGCCTGTGAACCTTGTCGCTTTCGTCGTAGCACTTGCACTGTATGGCCACCAGGCTGCCGTCGTTGAGCCTGGCCACCATGTCGATGCCGCTGTCGTATGGCGGGAGCTTTGTCAGATTTTCCCGGTCCGGCCAGCCACCCCAGCGGTGCGCTTCGGCCACCTCGAACGTCGGCTTCTGCTCTATCAGCGCCTTGAACAGTTTCTCAAACGCCTCCCCCTTTCTCAGAGGGTTTGGGTTGTCCCGGCGTATGGCGTCTAGCCACTCCCCGGCGGTCGAGGGGCGGTCCGGCACGTCAGGGATACCCCCGTACGGGGCCCGCCTGCGCCGGCCCGGTGCGAAACCTTGAAATTTTGACCCGACGTGGCGGGGCCGATGGTCCCCGGCATTTGATAGATGTAGCGCAGCGACTAAATGGTCGCGCAGCGACTAAATGGTCGCGCAGCGACTAAATGGGTGGTCGCAAGGCAGATTCTATAACGCTTCGGCCGCGCCGCCCCCGGCGCGGTTTCCCGAGGCATCAGTGACTTGCGAACGTAGCTTCCCACGCCCCACGTCCTTTGGGGCGCCGTATAAACATGCCTTGACGATCAGAGAGATCCCGCGGCCCGGAAGGCAGTTCCGCCCCCGTCTTTTGGGACGGCGCGACGTGGCGCCCGTTTGGACATAAGCCCGCGCGTTCACCCCGCCGGAAGGATTGGAAGCGGATCAGGCGGCACAGCCGTACTGGCGGGCGGAAGGTTAGCACGACGGCAAATCCGGACGATGCCCGGAGGGCGGCGCGTCGTCGGCGGGGCAGGCGGGCAAGCCCACCGGCCACATTGTCCAGATGGAATACGCATTACCATACCGCATACGGAGACTCCGCGTCACACGCCGAAGTGTCGGCCGGTGCGGGATAAACGGGTGGGTGCCCGGGGAGGTGTTGTCGGGCAGGAGGGCGGACCCGTTCTCGGCGGGGATACCGCCGCCCATATTCAACCCGGACACGCGCGGACGCGTCCGGCGGCCCGTTTGAGAGAAAACCGCGGATAGTACGCGGCGGCGCCGGCGGGGTTTTCATTCTGGTGGGAACCCGCCCCGTGCGCTACTCCCGCGGCCGCCCGGAAGGCAGCCGCCCCCGTCTTTTGGGACGGCGGATGCGTGGTTTGAGCCCGGCGGCCGGAAGTGCATACACATACTGGCGGGCGGCCCGGAAGGTTAGCACGACGGCAAATATGCCGGAGGGCGTGGTACGCGCGGACGGGCCGAGAGACCGCCAGGCTTGGCGCCGGGGACATTCGGCCGCCCCTGCCTGGCCGGACCGGATGCGTGGTTGAGGCGGCCGGCGTGCACAGATGGAATACGCACCATAGCATACGGAGACTCCGCGTCACACGCCGAAGTGTCGGCCGGGGGCGCGTGGTACGCGCGGACGGGCCGAGAGACCGCCAGGCTTGGCGCCGGGGACATTCGGCCGCCCCTGCCTGCCGCCGGACCGGATGCGTGGTTGAGCACATATACCACCAGTAATATGCCAAAGGCCGTGGCGCGCAAAAGTCCGAGAAAAGCGGGGGGCGCGGGTGGGTGCGCTCCGAGCGGACGCACTCCAACTCGCTGTGGCATACGGGCTACAAGCGACTTGACGACGGCAGGTGGTTCCTGTGCTACGAGGACGACGCCTCGCGCTTCGTGGTCGGGTACGGCGTCTTTGCGCGCGCGATATCGCAGAACGCCCTGGCCGTTCTAAACGAGGCGATAAAGAACCACGGCAAGCCGGCGTCCATCATGACGTACCGCGGCCCGCAGTTCTACGCCGACGAAGCCGAGTCCGTAAAGGGGGAAGTGTCGGAGTTTGAAAAGCGGCTGGTGGAGCTGGGCGTACGGCAGGTGCTGGCGCGCGCCCGCCATTCATACCCAGGCGGCAAGCTGAAGCGATTGCACGGGGAGATGCAGCGCAAGCTGCCCGAGTTTGAGTCGATACTCATGCGGACCAGCGATCCCATAGATTTGTTCATGAAGTGGTACAATTATGAGCGCCCGCACATGTCGCTCAGATATGGCGAGCGGGAGACCCCGTGGCAGGCGTTCCGGAGAAAGATGGCTCCCGGGGGAGCGTCATAGACGAGCAGGACGACTGGAAGCGTGAGGCGAAACGGCCAAAGCCGTCCGCATCCCCCCATACTGCATGATGAAAACGCAGCCCCATGCCGTTGCAGTATGGGGAAATCCCAAGCCGCGCGCGGCAAATGTTGGACGGGCCGAGATGCGGCGCGAGGCGGCATGTCGGGCCAAACGGCCGCGTCGGCAGGCGAGGCCGCCTGCCGGATTGCGCATGCGCGTAGCCGGCGGCATATCAACAAATACCGCCGGACAAATCACGCCACATGGTCAACAGCAACGTCAAGAACGCCACATATCTGGCAGCGGCCGCTCTAGCGGCGGTTCTAGCCATACACTACCCGGCGGACTACATCCGCTTTCACCAGCACATGACAAGCCTGGGCATCGATAAAGAGACCGTGTGCGACTCGGCCTGCGCCGACAAGGCCATGGACGGCCACTACGACAGGTATGAGCTGGGATACGCCTGCGTGGCTGTCGGCCCGGACAGTTACGTCTGCAGGCCGCCGCGCGGGGCCGACGATCTTCTCAAAGACGGCTACCAGACCCTCCAGATAGCCAAGCCCAACGGCCCGTACGGCGAGATATTCACGGTGCCGGCCGACGGCAGCGGCAGCGGCATCTACCACGTGGGAACCGTCCTACTGACCGACGCGTATGCGGACAAGATTCGGGTCAACTTTCGCGAATATGCCGACGGCGGGGAGTTTGACGTTGTGCACGCGGCAGACATGGTTCCCGGCGACACCTACGTGGAGTGCAGCCGGAGCAGGCAGAACGTCTTCCACCTGGTGGCGTATACCGGAACCTTCGAGCTGAACGGGACCAGCATGGCCGAGTTTTGGGCCGCGCACGTATGGCCGCAGCCGCCGGAGCTGCACCCGTGCGATGCTGAAAAGACCATACGCAGGAGCCTGCAGATAGACTACGACGTCGGGTTGCCCGGCTATGAAGAGTTTGAGCACGTATTTCGCATGAAGTCGGGGCCCTGATTGCGGAAAGCCGGCGCCGCCCCGGAAAGCGGCCCCGGCCAAAAGGACCGATGGCGAGTCCCCGCCGGTTTCGGCGCGCCAAAATGCGATTGTATCCTTTTGGTCATGCGCGGCGGAGTGTCCCGCGTTGCGCCATGCGCGGGAAATCCACGAGGGATTGGGTACGGCCACGTCCGCCACGCCGACGCCTCCCGAACGGGCAGGCAACGACACCGGCGCGGCCTCGCAGCCGCTCCCCCGGTTCTACCTCGGGGTTGTCCTTCCGGCGCCGGAGGGGACGTTCCTCCGCGAATGTGCCATAGTTCGGCATTGGGTTTTTTGCGCCCCCTTGCGGCAATCAGATGAACTCTGGACTGCCAGGATCTAAACCATCCGGTTACGGCTCGGCGGATTTGGGGCGGTCCAATCAGCATCCCGGACGCTTCCGGGGGAGCCACGTCCCCGCGGGGCACAGCCGCCCGCAGCTCCCCGCGGGACAGCCTGCGCGAACACGCCGCGCCGGGCGCGCTTCATGATGATCGCCGAGGTGCCCGCCGCTGTTGGGAGGCCGCATGGCGCAGCCTTTGCCGGGGCCGGCTCCCCCCGACAGCGTCTCATAACTAGTGACCCGACGCGACTTGGACGCTCTGATCGACATCGGTCCCGCGCGTCGCGGTCCCCGCCTCACGGTCTTTGCATCAAGCCACCGCCTCCCGCATGACGTTCAGGGTCTTGTTGTATGCCGCTATCTTGGTGGCCGTTCCATCATGATGTATTTTAGATTCACGGCCCGGAGCGCCTCGCCCAGCAGCCTCTTGAACGAGGACGTTATGATCTCTATAATCCACCTGCTGTTGTACTTGACCCCGGCCTCCCACTCCTTTTGGTTCTTCTTGCGTTTCTCCTTTCCCATCTTGGCGAACCGAACGGCGGTGCGCCCTCCGCCTGCGCTGGTCCGGGACGGCCTCCGACCGGGCCCCGTCCTTGCCGTCGGACTTGCAGTTGGAGTCTATTCGCACGCGTATGGTGGTGCGCACGCCGCGCTTCCTGCAGTGGGAGAACGCATCGCGGGAGTCGTACCCGCCGTCGGCGCGCGGTATTGCCACGGGGGGCCCCTCCACCTTGGCGGCGCGCCGTTCCCCGAGTATCGGCCGGCGGCAGCCGCAGTCGCACACGTAATCGGCCGTCACCTCTACGGCGTTCTCTTCGGCCGGGGTACTATCCGCCCCCACGGACGCCGCCGGCTCTTCGTTGCGGTCCCCCGGCGGCACGCCCAGCTTGTTCAGGACCTCGTCCAGCATGCCGGGGAGGCTCTTGGCGTCACCCCCGCTCCCGTCGGTGACGCGGAAACGCCAGCATCTTCCGGGACTCCTCTTCGGCCAGCATGTGGAGCTTGATGAAGTTGCGCTTCGCCTTCCACTTGATCTCTATACACCCGCCCTTGCCGGTTGTGGTTATGCCGGTCGAGTCGGCCAGCAGGACGTGCGTCTTGCCGTCGGTGGTCTCCACTGTGATGCGGTCGCCCTCCATGCGTACGGCCCGGGCGCAGGTGCGCCTCCATACGGTCGCGTGGTCGGGGCCCTTGACGCCCTCGCCCGGAATCTTGCCCACCACCCCTTCCGTTATGCGCGCCCCCATGCCGATCATGTGCCGGAGGTAGGCGATGCCGCCCATCAGCAGATCGGAATATGCGAATGGCCTCCCCCTCTTGGAGCGGTTCATCTCCTCCGGCCGCTTCTCCCATTCGGGGTCTAACGTAATCACCAGCGAGCGGCCCACCGCCACCCTCCGGGCGTCGGTCTCGGCCGACGACCGCTTGGGCTTGTTATACCTGGTGGGGTTGGTCTTTCGATCTCTTTGCTTTTGTTCGATCTTTGTACTATATTAGCGCGCTATATATCTATAGATCGGCCTGCGCCCGCCGCTATGACGACCCGCGGCCTGCAACGTTTTATACACTAGACGAACGTATCAATTCAGCAATGAAGAGGGCGATAAAGGTAATAGTCGCGTGCGTGGCGATCGTTGCGGTTGTCTCCATCGCGTCGTCGGTCGCCGGGCAGGCGGCGGTACCCATCATAGGTATACAGACGCCCGACGTGTCGATAAAGAACTTGGCCGCGACGGCCAACCACCAGGCGCAGACCATCAGCCTGAGCTGGGATGCCATAACGGGCGAAGCCACCTACAACGTAAAGTATACGCCAGCCGGCGGCTCCTCGACAACCGTGTCGGCTGCGACCAATTCGTGGACGCACTCCAACGCCGTGGCCGGCAAGCAGTACACGTACCAGGTGCAAGCCGACCCGGAAGACTACACCGACGGACCCTGGTCCAGCGGCGTGACCGCAAAGCTAAAGCCCATACCGGCCATCTCAAGCGGGACGTTTGTCGAGTCGACCAACACCATAACGCTGACGGTAAGCGAGAACGTAAAGTCCGCGACGGCCTCCAACGTGTGCATATACAACACGGTCCAGCTCTCCGACGGGTCCTACCAGCCGTTTGACCGCTGCGGAAGCTCCGCCACAATATCGGGCTCTACGGTAACCGTCGTTGTCAGCGGGGAGTACGGGAACGTGACAATGACCTCCGAAGCCATAGGCGTCGGCTCAAAGGCGGTTTACAACAAGGACGACCTGTATAACGCGCAAGCCGAGATAGTGCTGTACCCCTAATGTGGGC
Source organism: Nitrosopumilaceae archaeon (assembly GCA_963665475.2). Classification (GTDB taxonomy): domain Archaea; phylum Thermoproteota; class Nitrososphaeria; order Nitrososphaerales; family Nitrosopumilaceae; genus VYCS01. Next base: position 793,275 of record CAXXXK010000002.1, read on the forward strand.
ATTTCTTTAGCGCCTTTCCGGGGGAGGCCACTACGATCTTAAATAAGCCGCCACGTCGCGTAGTGCGGAGAGGCGCAATGCACGCCCCCGGGCCCCGCGCCCGGCAGAAGGGCGTTATGACGCAGCAGGGCGGTGGCGCGCCCGCCCGGGGGTGCGGACGGTCACCGGCGGCAGGCCACCGGCGGCAGGTCACCGGCGGCAGGTCACCGGCGGCAGGTCACCGGCGGCAGGTCACCGGCGGCAGGCCGCCGCCCAGGACTCCCCGGAGAACTCGCTGTCCTGGCAGTACCTGACGTCTATGCTGCCGTATCCGGCGTCCACCAGAAACTCGTTTAGGTTCACGTCCCCGCACCACACCACGGCCAGCATTCGGCCGTAGCTTCCGCCCGTCTGCCCGTCGTCCTGGTCCAGCAGGGCGGGCGAGCCGGGCTGGCAGACGGCGCTTACCACCAGATATGCGAGGTCGCCCCAAGCGGTTCCGCGCTCCTCTGTCCCCACCAGCGCCAGCCGCACGGACATATCGCCGACCACCAGCGTGTCGCCGTCTATGACGCGCGTCACGCCGCCGGCCACGCACTGCGCCTCCCCCATGCACCTGGGATCCGCGGGCGGCGCGTCCCACTCTATATGGTATGGGTCAAGCGAGGACACCGCCCGCTCAAAGTGCGCGTAATGGTACGGGTGGGCGTCCCGGTCAGATACATACTCCAGTACGTACGCGGTGCCGTCGGCCACCACAACATAGGACGCTTGTATAGTCCACCCGGCCCGGGGCCCTTCCGCATGTATGAGCCACCGGCTCAGCACCCCTCCGGATTCGGTCTTGTCCTCGTACTCCAGATACGGCTTGGCCTGCGACTGCAGGAACGCCTCCCTTACGGCCCCGTTGTAGTCTATGGAGAACGCGTCGGTGGCCTGGCCGCTGGGCCCCGCCGTCACCCTCAGGGCCGGCCGGCCATGTACATCGGGGGCCGCCGACGCGTTGGCCGCCAAATGCGAGTGGCCGTTGAGCAGTGTGTTCAGTAGGCGCTCCCGCGCGCCGCCGTCGAACGTTTCCGAGGCGAGCGCGGCGATCACGTCCTCGGCGGGGGCCGACGGGCGCACCGTCCAGGACATGGGAACGTCCATGGAGTGTGAAGGGAAGTGTACGGTCTTGTATCCGCCGGGCGCTTCTGTGCGGTTTTCCGGTATTGTATAAGGGACGTCGCCGGCGGGGGGCGCATGGGGCGCGACGACCACCCAGCCGATCATCCACGGGTGCACCATGCAGTAGTACGGGTACACGCCGGCCTCCTCAAACGTGAGCGAGAACGACGTCTCCGGCATGAACAGGCCGCTGTCGAACAGGCCGTCGGGGCCGTATGACGTGCTGCCGCTGGTGACCGTGTGCGCCGCGGTGTCTTCGTTCAGCCAGGTGACCTCGCCGCCCACGTCTATTGTTACCGCGGTGGGTATGAAGCAGCCGTCGGCAGTCTCCTCGCACCCGGGCACCGAGGTTCCCAGCGGGTTGCTCACGGCGGCCCCGGAATGCTCTGCAAATACAAGGGGGGCAGCGGCCACGCCGGCCGCGAGCAGCGCGGCGGCGCACGCTACCGCGGCAAAGTTTGCCATGCATTACAAGCACCGCGTAACGATAAAAGCCAGTTTGCGATGTAGCTGAGTTGTCAAGGGAGGTCCCGGAGCGGAGCCGGTGGGTTTGCAGATGTTTGACATTGTGACTGTTCTTGGAATGGCGCCGCCTCATTCCACGTCTATGTACGGCGCGGCTGTTTGGCACACGTCAAAAGGCAAAACCGCGCGGAGCGATCCGTTTTTGCGCGTATCAAAACTCCCCCGAGCGGGGCGGCGCGGAGGCGCGTCTGTGCCAATACACGCAGGGAGGGGTCTTGGCTTCACGGTGGGGAACGGCATGGACCCGCAGGGCCCTGCGGAAAAGGCGGAGCGCATGCCGCCGGTTTCGGCGCGCCAAAGTGCGACGCCGGGACCATTGGCCGCGCATGGCGGCGCATACTACGCCGCATCATATTGGGGAAGGTCCGGAGAGTCGGGGCATCGGCGAGGGGGCGCCGAATCTATGGGGGGTTACCGCGCCGATGCGCCAAGGTGGCCGACTATGCGCCACTACCCCACGCCATGCGGCCGGCGCATGCAAAACTGGCCCGAACGGCGCCAGTACCGCCCATGCCGAACCCCCGGCTTGAGCAATAAGCCACGTCGCCCTATCGCCCCCGCCCTTCGTATTTTCGGGAGGAACCCTCGGAAGGAACCTTCCGATACGGGCCTAATTTTGGCATCAAAACTCCTTGATCGTCTGCCCCCTCAAAAGACAGGTTGCACGATTCGGCCTAATCGCCGAGTAATTTTTGGACAAACAAGTCATCAATTCCCACGCCCCCGTCCAGAAATTGTTTCACCTCTTCCAGTTTTTCCGGTTTAATTATTTTGGATTCGCCTTTATCGTTTCTCGCGACCGTAAAAATATTTTCAATTTCAACGTGCCGGAGCAGCTCCGGGCTGTGGGTCGTAACTATGATCTGGGACGTCTCCGAGGCGTCTTTGAACGTCTCAACAAGCTTTAGACCCATTCCCGGATGAATGCTTCGTTCCGGCGCCTCGAAAACATTCAGCGCGTTTCCCTCGAAATATAACGCTAAAACAATTGCGACTATGGATGCCGTTCCGTCTGAAATCAAAGCTGGCGGTAGTTGAATGTGCTTAAAATAGCGCTCTTTTACCGCAAAAATAACGGATCTGCCTAAAGATTTCTCCGCATCTACTGCTTCTACAAACGGCAAAAAGTCTGCCAGAAGATTAAGAAGTAATTTCCGATTTTCATTGCTTTGTAGTACGTTCCTCAATACGACGGCAAGATTTGAGCCGTTGCTTTCCAATCCGGCCATCCCCTTTATCGTGCTTGCGTTCTTGGCAGCTTTGAGATCAAAGTCGTAAACGCATGAGCGGTAAAAAAAGCGGGCAATATTATTAATGAAATAATCGGCAAATGCAGGATCTTCTAGGATTAGCGGACATCTTCTTCCCCGAATGTTATTATCAACGGAATACTCCTTGCTTTTTTCTCCATTGATTTCCATTTCTATACGCCGCCCACCATTTTCTCCTTTTTTGATGATCAAATGGCCAATGGTTTCCGCGGTCGCCTGATCGCCGCCTTCCATTGGTACCAGATCAAGGGAAAGTTTGTCGCAAATCACACCACTGCCCCGTCCCCCAAGCCGGATCTCAAAGGCATACTTGCAACTAGCAAAGCCAATGTCGGGCCTCAACCTGTGAATTCTCAGCGGCCCTCCCACAGCGCCAAACGTAACTTCAATCTTTACGGAGTCGTTTGGCCGAGCAAAATTAACAAGATACTCGGCGCCGCCTTGCATTGAGACGGCATCATCTAGGCTGTGCGTCGCTATGTGTTTTAAAAAATTAAAAATCTGGACAAAGTTGGATTTCCCAGAAGAGTTTGCGCCTATGACAACGTTGAAATCGCCTAAGGTAACGTCAAGATCTTTGAAACTTTTGAAATTACGCGCCTTGATCCGTTTTATTTGCAAACCGCGTTTTGGCTCCAGCCCCATCTCTAAATTATCCCACATTTGCCGACATGTGTTAATTATTTAAATTTTGCACGGCGCGGTTCCCGCAAAGACGAAAGATAGTCCGCCGCTGGTTCGGCGCGTCAAATACGACGTTAAATCTTTGAGCGCGTATGGTCAAAGTCCGTGTCGCGCAACACGGCGGAAAGTCCAAAGGGGCGGCATTGGCCGCCGCCTTGCCGGGCGGCATGCGTCCCGACATGGCGCCCCTCGAACACACCCGGAATCCCGGTTGGACCGCCCGGCGCCGGTCCCGCTACCCGTGCCGACCCGCGCGGGCCTCCGATATGGCTTCAAAAACCGAAACGGATGCCCGCCGGCGGACTCGTCTTTAGCTTTTCCCGGAGGCATGGCGGACCGCTCAGTCGTCGGAACCGTCGTTTAATCTCTTTAACGCGGCGCCCTTGCCGCTGCGCGCCGCAATGTCCTTCGGATCAAGGCGGATGGCCGTCTCGTACGACTCCACGGCCTCGGCGTGGCGGCCCAACTCGTTCAGGGCAGCGCCCTTGTTGCGGTACGCCGTGGCGTTCTTCGGATCAAGGTCAATGGCCGTCTCGTACGACTCCACCGCCTCGGCGTGGCGGCCCAGTTCAATCAGCGCCAGGCCCTTGTTGCGGTACGCCGTGGCGTTCTTCGGATCAAGGTCAATGGCCGTCTCGTACGACTCCACGGCCTCGGCGTGGCGGCCCAGTTCAATCAGCGCCAGGCCCTTGTTGCGATGCGGCATGGCGTCCTTCGGATTAGCCTCAATGGACTCGTCTAACAGTTCCAGAGCCTCGGCGTGGCGGCCCGAGTCCATCAACTTGGCGGCTTTTGCGTTCTGCCTTATAGCGCTCCATGATCTCTTCAACGACCATATGTCCATGCTGCGCTATTATATGCGGGAGTATTAAGGGTGGCGTTTCGGGGCCCGTCTAGAAAAGGCGGCGGAATGGCTCCTGTTGGCCGGCGCGTCAAATCTGGGCAAGTCTTTGCTGCCATGCGCGCTGGCTGGCGCCGCACCACACGATGCGGTGAAAAACCCGGGATGCCAAGGCGCAGACGGGGAACTCCGCAGGGGCCGACCCGTCAAGGGCGGAGCCAAATCACCGCTGTTGTACCCATCACGCGTCTTTTCGGGAGGAACTACGCGGGACGCAGGGTACGGCCAAGCCCGTCTTGCCGCATTTCCCGAGTTGGCGCCAACACGGCTGGAACCATACGCGCTCATGCATGACGAACATGCCGACGAAAAAGCCGGCCTCTGCCGATCGCCTGTCCGGTTATTCACCGCTTATGAGCCATGCCGGCCACATCAACACGGACGAGCCGGCAAAGATGGGCCCGGGGGCGACTTCGCTGCAGGACCGCCAAGAACCGCAAGACCCAGTCCTGTAGGCGCTTCACGCCGCCGCAATCGGGCTTCGGTGCGGCGCGGCGAAGATCACAGAGAACCGCGCAGGAAAGGCGCCCGTCGGGCAGGCTCCGGCTCGGCCGCCATCCCCGGCATCGGCCAAGAACGGCATGCGGCGGCCCGCCCGCCGGCCAACGCCGCGCCGTACGGGCCGGGGGGCGGCCCGGGCGGCCTCCCACAACATGCGCCGCCTGCCAGCCATACCCGCCGCCATGCCATACTATATTACGGCGCTGCGTGCATACGTGCAACGTGTTGCGCCCACACCACACTGCAGCCCTGGCCATCCTGGCAATCCTGGCCGCGCTGGCCGTCCCCGCCGCCGCGGCCCAAACCTACGACACCCCCCAGACCCTGGTGGTGACGCTGGAGCCCCCGTTCTATACATACGTAGACGCTGAAGGGTACGCCGTGACCACGGGGATGGTGCACAACGAGTCGGAGATGTCCTACGTGGGCAACGTGATGATACTGGCCAGATTCTATGACGACACGTCGCAGGCCCCCCTGGATGCCGCGTCCGGCCACGCCATGCTGTCGGTGATACCGCCTGGCGCATCCTCTCCGTATGCCATACGCGCCAGCGTGCCCGACCCCCGAATCGACTGGGCGGCCTCGGCGCTGCTCATATTCGACGGGGCCAACCCCAAGGTCGAGGGGCTGGCCGCCGAATACACCGGCGGCGCCTTATCGGTATACGACACAGCGGGCGCCCCGCACACCAACGTTACGGTACACCTGGCGTACCACGACTCGTTTAATCCCCCCCGCATACTGGAGACGCGCACGTACACGCTGGGCGACGTCCCCATGGGAGGGTCGGCGACGCTCGAGCTGCCCGACTATGCGCCCCTGGGGGCGCGGGGCGCCGCGGCGTACATGGAGTCGGACGTCTTCAGCGGCGACTCCGTATCGTGGGTTCTGGAGGCGGGCCCCGACGGGCCCCCGCCCGCGCGGGCGCAGATACTCGACGTCTGGCTGGCCGACCATGCTGGGGAGAGGTCCTCGGCGGTGCGGCCGCACCAGAACGCGACGCTGAACGCCGCCGTGGAGATACCCGGATCCGACGCGGGGCACTGGCTGTACGCCCAGGTCACAGACCGGAACACCGGGGAGGTGGTCTACCTGGACAGGACCGAAGCCGCCGACGGGGAGGTGTCCCTGGCGTGGACGGCGCCCGGCCAGGGCGACTACATAGCGGAGATCTTCCTCTGGGCGGAGGCCGGCGTGGCCGTGTCCAAGCCGGGCCCGGCGTTGCCCTTCTCGGTGAGGTGACCGCATGGGCAGGGTGGCCGCCGTGGGGGGCACCTTCGACATAATACACGCCGGGCACCGCGCGGTATTGGAGGCGGCGCTCTCCTACGACCACACCGTAATAGGGCTGAGCACCGACGGGTTCGCCGCGCGCCGCGGCAAGGCGCCCCTGCACGGGTACGGCATACGGCGGGCGCGGCTCGTACGCAGCATAGGAGAGTGGCTTCCGTCGGCCAGCTACGAGGTATGCCCCCTGGACGACGACTTTGGGCCCGCCGTGCTGCGGGAGGGGGTGCACGTGCTGGTGGTGAGCGAGGAGACGCGCGGGGCGGGGGACGTGCTCAACGAGATGCGCGCCGCGCGGGGCCTGGACGAGGTGGAGGTCGTGGTGGTGCCCATGATACACGGGCCAGACGGCTCGCGGATATCCACCACGTACATACGGAACGGCATGATAGACGAGTACGGCAACCCGCCGTAGTGCCGGGAGGCGGCGCGGCGGGAGGAGTCGTCCGGACGGGCCGTCGTGTTCGGCCCCCTCGCGCGGACGTTTTTAGCGGCGCGCCGGGCCGCGCGTCGTTGAAGCAGGGGCGCTCGCATGCGACCCGCCTGCGCCGCCCCTGTCTAGCCGGAACCGCGGCGGCCGGGCCGCGGTGCCTCAATGCCGCATATGCGCGGCCACGCATTACGCGGCGTCCGGCCCCGTGGAGCCTCGCGACGGCAAGCCGCGCCCCGTACGGCGACGGGCGTCCGGCGCCGCGCCCGCATTCGGATGTGGGTGTGTCTTTGGCCGTCCCGCACGACCTCGGACACGCGCCTCGCTCGTCCCGAGATTCCCTGCCCGCGGTCATCGAACGTCCAGTTGCGACGCGTCCGACCCTTCGGCAACCGCTCCTGCCCCGCACTTTTCCATCCACCCGGCGGCATTCCGTACGAGCTTGCCCGCCGACGTCGGCTTTGTCGCCTCTCCGGACCCATACGGCTTGCCGCATTCCCGCGGCGTCTTCTTGGCTGCGTCTGAGCGGCATGATCTTCACGAGGTGGAAAGGATTACGCCAAACACCAAATTAATTAACTGCGTGCAAAGGCTAAAGCGTTGTACCATGGCACGACCAACGTTGCGAATCAACCCCGCCGTCTTGAAATGGGCCATAACCAGATCAGGCTGGGACTCCAAAGAGCTGTCCGAGAAGACCGGCATCAAATCAGACGTGATAGAAACGTGGCAAAGGCAAAGCGCCAGCATTAAACTAAGCGAGCTGCGGGCCATATCCAGGAACATCAAGCGGCCTCTGACCGTCCTCATGCTGCCGGAGCCGCCCGACGAACAAGACATGCCGGATTACCGAAAGTTTGGGGGTGGTGAAGCCAGCATGTCCAAAAGGACGTTTGATGTCATCAGAAATGCCAGATACGTCCAATCCGTCGCGCTGGACATGCTGAAGCTGCGCGCCGACGAAGTTCGGCCGGACGTCAAGTTCAGAAGCATGGACGACGACCACGAGGCAGTGGCAAAGGCGGAAAGAGAGAGGCTGGACGTGAGTCTCGAAAAAGACAAAAAGGGAGGAATGGACAAATTCGCCCGCGACAAATACAAAGAACTGAAAGAAAAGATTGAACTGCGCAACATACACGTCATGCAAGACGGTATGGACGTTGATGAAGTGCGGGGGTTTACGTTGAGCGGCGGATATCCAAAAGTCATACTGATCAACTCAAAAGACGAAGAACGCCCCCGACTCTTCACCCTGCTTCACGAATATGCCCACCTGCTGCTAAAGTCCAATGGCGTATGCATACCCAACTCGCCCGTATTCCAAACGCCAAAAGGGCGCGATCAACTGCTGGAAAGGTGGTGTAATAATTTTGCAGGAGCATACATGATGCCCAAAGACGAAATTTTGGAGTTTGCCAGCGACAAGAACGAGGAACCGCAAAAGGTTGTTAGATCTCTGGCAAGAAAATTCTGCGCAAGCAAGACGGCCATTGCCGTCCGCATGTGGAATCTGCTTGACGCCGGCCCCCACAGGGACGGATACATGGAATATTACAATGCAATAGCGTCAAAGCCCGCTGCCAAACGCGGGGGAGGCGGCGCCGGCGGCAGGGACATGGCCAGGGAGTGCTTAAACCGCAACGGGCGGCGGTACGTCAGGCTGGTTTTTGATTCTAAAAGCAGGGGCTTGATAACCACCAGTGAAATGACCAAATATCTATCTTTGAAGACCAAGCATTTTGAAAAGCTGAGCGCGTACAGTTATGAAACATGATCACAATATATATAATCGACACAAGCTCGTTGATTGAACTTAAGGAGCATTATCCAATTGGGCTGTTTCCAAGCGTGTGGAAGAATGTGGAGGGGCACATCAAGAAGGGCCGGTTGACATCCTGCTGGCAAGTTCTGGAAGAGGTCAGGCGCGGCGATGACGAGTTGGTGGCGTGGTGCGAAAACAGGAAGGACGTTTTCCTCAATATGGACAGACACATCAACCAAGTCCATGAAATCATTGGCAAACATCCCAAATTGGTCAACCCCAACGCAAAGCCCGATACTGCCGATCCGTACTTAATTGCGCTTGCAATGTCGTGCAAACCCCTTGGATATAATCCGGTCATAGTGACTGAAGAAAACCACAACAATCACACATACCCCATGTCGCCAAAAAGCACGGCGTGGAAAGTTGCGGCCTGATGGAGATGTGCCAAAATGAAGAATGGGAGATGTAGCGCCGCCCAAAAGCGTCTGGGATGCCGGCTGAGCCGTCTGCCGCACGATTCTGCCAAATTTCCTAACCGGCAAGTTTTGATCCAGGCCGCTGCGCCGCCCGCCCGATGGCCGCAAAATGCAAAAAAAAACACGGCGGTGCAGAACACGCATCGGCTCATGCGGGGCGCCCCGAAAGCGTCGTAAAAACGTCCCCCAAGGCCGAACGCAGAAGCGGTTGCAAGGCCATGGCGATATTGCTTGCGTGCCCGTCCAGAAGAGATGGAGCGGGGGAGTCGGTAATCGCTTACAACCCGCACCGGATGTCTGGCGTGGCATGCGCCCGGCCGTACGGGATACGCCACGATGGCTTTGACGCGCTGCAAATGAAAGCGCAAAGCGAGCGGCATCAACGCATCTTTCATGATCCATGCAAGAACGGCGCGCCGCGCATCAAAACACAAAGAGCCGCATGACCCCCCGACATCCGTCATCCATGTTGAGAAGCAACAGGGGGCAAAGGCGGGGCGTTAAAGGACTAGACCGCCTCCGCGTGGCCGCCCCTTCACGCAACACGCGTCCACGAGGCGGCTTGAGAATACTGCCTCAAAAACGGGTCAGGTGGGCAACGTCGGCGCGGCCCTGCCGCTGCCGCCGACCCCTCGCCCGGCCTTGAGGGCCTTCTTTATGGCGCCGTCAGAGGCGCCCTCCATGAACCGGTCTCTGTTCGGCGCTGCCGGTTCTTTGCGCTTTGCGGTCATTAGACCTTATGCGTAATCGGCTAAATATTTATGCGCACTATAATACATATGCGCAATATAATATTTATGCGCACTAACAAACGGGCGCCAGGCCGCCGCCCAAATACCATGCGCTTCTTCGCTTTCCCGGCAAGCCGGCCACGGGCGTCCCGCGCATTCCGCGCGACGCGCCGCACGCGCTTCGGTCGGCGCGGATTATAATTTGGGCCATATGGCGCGATCCGGCCCGGCGACGGACGCCGGCGCCCTTCCTGCGCCGGGCAAGCGCGGCGCGTGAACGCGACGACGAGCCTCCGCGTTGCCCGCACGTCGCCCGCCCGCCGGTTTTGCGGCATGCCGCGACGGGACGCGCCCCTTTCCCGGCAGGGGTGCACGCAAATGCAAACCATAACATTGGGACCACGAATAGCGGGGGGATCCGGCCATGAAGCGATCAAAGAAATCTCGGGCACTGAAGCGGCAGCTTGACGCCGCGCTGTCGACGATACGGGACGCGGAGCGACACGTCAGCAAGGGCGGGGCGGACGGGCATGCGCTAGACCGGCTGGCAAAGGCGCTCCGGCGCGCCCGAAAGACCGTGCGGGACTTCAAGGAGGAGCTGGGCGAGAAGGACAAGGAGATAATGTACCTCAAGAGGCGGGAACAGGTACTGCGCGCGCTCAGCGGCATACACGCCCCGCGGGGGCCCGATCCCAACCATATATGGACGGTGGAGAAACGGCTGGATCACATAATCGGCATCCCCAAGCTGCTGAAGAAGACCACCGGCTGCACTCGCGGGCAGTTTGCCGAGATTCTAAAGGATTTCGAGCGGGACGTGCTGGCCCGCGGGCCGCTGTTCCGGGGGGACAGCCGGAGCGCCGGCGATCAGGGAAACCGCTGCAAGCTGTACCCCCGGCACGTGCTGCTGCTGGCGCTGTGCCGGTACTACACGGGGCTCACCGAAGACGCCCTGGGGGCGTGGTTCGGCGTGGACCAGTCCACCATATCCCGGTACCTGGACCTGGCCGCCTACATACTGACGGATATAGTGGTGTCGCCGAAATTCTTGACCGAGCTCATCAAAACCATAAAGGACGTGGACGACCTGAAGCAATTAATCCCGCACCTGAGGCTGCTGGTGGACGGCACGCACATACAGCGGGAGAGGCCCGGCGACGGCGCCCAAAGGAAGGCGGCGTACAGCGGCAAGAAGAAGCGGTTCACGCACAACGTGCAGGTCATAACCAACTGCGTCGGCCTCATACTGAACCTCAGCGGGGCGGCGAAGGGGAGCATGCACGACTATGCGCTGTTCAAAGAGCACCTGGCCGGGGAGGGCGGCGAGTTGCTGCTGAAGCTGGCCGAACGGTGCGAGGCCATGGGCGAGAAGCTAAAGTTGACGTCTGACCTCGGGTATGTGGGGGCAAAGAAGGACTATCCGCAGTTCGACCACGAGCAGCCCGCCAGGCGCAAGTCCAAGAACAGCAAGCAATACGACCCGAAAACCGGCGGGCTGACCAGGGAGGAGAAGGAGCGCAACAGGGCCGTCTCAAAGAAGCGGATTCACGTGGAGCGGGCCATGTGGTTCATGAAGCGGTTCAAGTTGTTGAGGCACGTCTACATCGGAACGGCTTGGGGTCTGGAGCGGGACATGAACGTGATAGCCGGGCTGGCCAACATGAATACGCTCTGGGACCACGAAAACGACGAGCCCGGACCGCTGCTGGCCAAGCTCCTGCGCGCCAGAAGGGACAAAGTGCCGCACGCCGACACGTTCACCTGACGGACGGGCGGCACGCCGCCGCCCGTACCGGGGGACAAAATCATACGATAAGGAAGGCCGCGCACGGCCGTATGCATTTTGGCGGCTTTTGCCACGATGCGACGCGTTTGGACTGCAAAGCCGGTCCGCGGCGCAAGCCGCGTGGCCGGTCCGGCAGCATATCGGGCAATGTGTTTGGGATAAATTTTTGATCGATCAAAACAGTAATTCGATTACGCATAAGGTCTATTGGGCGGAGGCCATAACGGATCAGATCAAAACCATCTAGTTACGGCTTGGCAAATTTGGGCGGCAGGCCGCGTCCGAGCAAGATTCCAGATGTTTTGAGAATGCCATATGCCCCGGCGCGCCGTCCGTTCAGCACATGGTCAGGCCGGAAGAGTGCCGTTGGGGCGTCTTTGTGTATTGTTCATAATACCAATTGATCTAGTCGTTTTTATGCTCAATAGCCAATGCCGACTGTCTCAGGCGCACATTCCGGACATCGTCTTTGTGAAGAAACCACGTATCAAAATTCACGTCTGGAAACTCATCCTCTATCTTGATGAGTCCCGGCCTGGCTTGCTCTATTGCTCTGGAGATGGGTTCTGCATCATAGACCAATGTAAGCAAAAAGCCGGTCTGAGTAGATTCGACATAGACGCTTCTGACAATCGGTATTTCTGAAAGATGTTTTTTGGCGGCAGATTCTATTTTGGGACATAGGCGCGTGTTTAACTCATGCATCAGTCTGGCAATCCTCTGTTCAAGCGCCGCGGTATCATATTTCGGGTCATCATGTGGCCTGTTCTGTAAATTAATACCGACATCGTGTTTATGCTCAGGCTTCAGCGCGGCATCAAAGCAGGCCGCGGCTTCTTTGTACTTGCGCATATTGGCCAAACTCCGCCCCTTGTCGGCGTACGCGTCAGCATTCTTTGGCTGTATCCTCAACGCCGCGTCATAGCACTTGATGGCGGCGGCATGGTCCCCCATATTGGCCAACACTATACCGCGGCTGTAATGCGCGTAAGCATGTTCCGGATCCAGCTCCAGCGCCGCGTCGAAGCACTCAAGGGCGTCGGCGTGCCTCCCCACCATGGCAAGGCTCACGCCCTTTTTGTGATACGTCACTGCATTCTGCCACGCATTCAGTGCGGCATCATATGACTTGATGGCGGCGGCATGGTCCCCTGTATTATCCAGTACAACCCCCCTATTGTGGTGCGCACGGGCAAATTTCGGTTCTATCGCCAGCGCCGCGTCGAAGCACTTGACGGCGTCCGCGTGCTTCCCCATCTCGCTCAGGCTCACGCCCTTGTTGTTGTACGCCCTCGCATTCGGCCGTATGTTCAGCGCCGCGTCGAAGCACTTGACGGCGGCGGCATGGTCCCCCATGTTGTCCACGGTAATGCCTCGATTGTTATGCGCCTCTGCATATTTCGGATTCAGTCCCAACGCCGCATCGAAGCACTCCAAGGCCTCCACATGCCGGCCCATCTTGTCCAGGCTCACGCCCTTGTTGTTGTACGTCCCCGCATCTTGCCGCATCTCCAACGCCGCATCGAAGCACTCCAAGGCCTCCACATGCCGGCCCATCTTGTCCAGGCTCACGCCCATATTGTTATGCGCGTCAATGCGCTTCGGATCCAGCTTCAACGCGGCGTCATAACACTCCACGGCGCCCTTGAGATCTCCGGCTTTCGACATCGCGTTGCCTTTGCCCATGTGCGCGTATTGAAATTTGGGGTCGATTTTTAGGGCTTTGTCAAAACTATCTATCGCGGCATCATACTTGCCGCGCCTGAACTGTCTTACGCCCTTGCCGTATTGCGCTGCAAGTGTTGGATCCAATTCCAAGCTGAAGATGTTCGCAATGGCCGATGCCAGCGTCTGGAGGTGGCTAAAGCGCAACGTATTGTCTGGCACATCCGGCCGCGGCGTTTCGGTGACGGACTGGCGCACCTGCGGTTTATGGCCCTGAGACGCTTGCTCTTGTGGCGTCATGGCATCGCATGCCCGCCCCCACCTTATATCTTTCATGCACAAATGGCCCTCCCGAAAAGACGCAGGAAGGGAGCAGCGGCAGCGGTTTGGCTCCTGCTTTTGACGAGCCCGGGCCCGGCCTTGAGTTGTCCCTTGCCGATGCCTCCACTTTTCGGGTTTCCCACACGCTGCAGACCGGTCCGGGGCGCGTGGCCGCAAGGGCCCGATTAATATTTCAGCGCGTCAACCCGGCAGGAGACCCGCCCGCCGTCTTTGCGGGAAGAATCACATGGCGTACGTTTTAAGTGGGTCACGGCACGGTTAATACCAATGATAAAAACGGCACACGCCAAGGCAGCAATATTAGGCGCCGTTGCGATTGCACTGACGTTCGGGGTCGTGACGGCCATGTTTGCCACCAGTGTCGAGAGCAATACCGTACACAACGACGGGCAACTCATTTCGGCTAGCCATGGTGATATAGTTATTTATGATCATCCGTATGGAGACTTGGACGAGTTTAGAACGGCCGCGCTAACTCCGTATAATGACGCCATCAGGGACGCGTTCTTTATGGAACATGACTTTGAGGCCGACTTTCATCCGGATGGTGAGGCGATTACCGGCCAAGTCGTGGCATTGATGGTCCACAAGCAGAAGCACGACGGCGCCTACAACCCGACCGAGGCAGAACGCCGATACCACGAATTCATCATGATTTTCGAAGATGGCAACATCAACAGGCCGGCAATACCGGACACCGCTGCGGAGGTAGACTCGGCGCTCATGGAGATATTGGGGCACGCAGGCCACATGCACAGGGCGGAGGCCCTTTATGGGTCGTTCAACCGCATGGCCAACATAGGCCACGTCCACAGCGAGCTGTTTTTCTCCGATGAGGACTTTTGGGGGCTTCAGTTCGTGGCATCCGCGTGCGAACTTGACACGCCAGACGTTGACTGCGCCAGCTTTCCCGAAATAATTGCGGCCAACCGCGACCTCACCGACGAGGAGATTGGGCGAGTGGAGAGGGAAATTGCCAAAGACGAGACGGCGGCAAAATCAGGCGGCGACTAGCGCGAACCGGGTTTTGGCCCGATGCTCCAAGATTATATGGCTTGCAAAGCAAACGAGTCAGCTAATACGGACCGCAAAGCAGCTGCAAGTGGCTGCATTGAATGGACATTATGCAGTATAATCGAAAGCCGGCAGGGCGCCCCATACGGATTGCTGCCCACCACACCCACAACCGGCACCGTATAGCGCCCCACTAAAGCGCATTGAATCATGATTGGGTCGACCATCCAACCCGCCAAACGGCAACCGGAAGGTTCAGATCCTGGCCGGTCCGGCGTTCGTCCGGTGGCCGCAAAAAGCGCAAAAAATCGGTGCCCGGCAAGGCCCGCTCATGGAATCCCGGCCGGTATAGTCGGGGCCGTTCCCGTGGCAGACCATTGAGCGGACGGCAGTACCGCGCCCGCGTCGCCTGCACGTTCGGGAAGGGCCGCCAGAAAGCCATATCCGTCACCCACGGCCCGTACCCGTTGCCCGGCAATGATATGTATCCGGCCGGCCGGAGCATACCGTGACATAAGGGCGTCCGCAAACGAGGCACCGCCGCGGCGCGATACGCCACATGGTTCAGCGGCGTCAGAGGCCGGATCGAGCGCGGGGCGCTCGCCGCTCCGCATGCAGATAGCCGCCGCATGCTCCCGGAGGGCGCGTTTGGGCCATTACACACGCCCGCACGGCATATAGCGAGAACGCACCTCCATACCATTGCAACGGAGTGCAAATCCAAGATACACGTGGCAAAGGCGAACCAAGCCGCAACGCGGGGCGACGCGGCGAACCGCACGATCACGATGCCGGGCGGAGCCGCCCGTATGGGCACGCGCGTCATTGTGCAGCGGCATACCGACAAATACCGCCGGGCAATCCATACGGCGTGGTCAACCGCAATGTAAAGAACGCCGCATGCCTGGCCGGTATTGCTCTAGCGGCGGTTCTCGCCATCCACCATGCGGCGGATTACGTCCACTTTCACCAGCACATGGCCGGCCTGGGCATAGACGAGGAGACCATATGCGACTCGGCCTGCGCCGACAAGGCCATGGGCGGCCACTACGACAGGTATGAGCTGGGATACGCCTGCGTAGAGGTCGGCCCGGACAGTTACGTCTGCAGGCCGCCGCGCGGGGCCGACGATCTTCTCAAAGGCGGCTACCAGACCCTCCAGATAGCCAAGCCCAACGGCCCGTACGGCGAAATATTCACGGTGCCGGCCGACGGCAGCGGCAGCGGCATCTACCACGTCGGAACCGTCCTGCTGACCGACGAGCGTGCGGACAGGATTCGCGTCAACTTCGTTGAATATGGCGACGGCGGGGGTTTCGACATAGTCCACGTGGCAGACATGGTTCCCGGCGACACCTACGTGGAGTGCAATGCGTACAGGCAGAACGTCTTCCACCTGGCGGAGTACACCGGAACCTTCGAGCTGAACGGGACCGGCATGGCCGAGTTCTGGGCCGCGCACGTATGGCCGCAGCCGCCGGAGCTGCACCCGTGCGACGCTGAAAAGACCATACGCAGGAGCCTGCAGATAGACTACGACGTCGGGCTGCCCGGGTACGAGGAGTTTGAGCGCGTGTTTCAGGCAAAGTCTGCGCCCTGATGCCGGAACGGCAAAACGCGGGGGCCGGAGCGCGGGGGACAGTCACGGAATCTAGCGCCGCGTTGGCGTTTTACGCATAGCTGCGGCCAGAAATGCCCGATCAGCCCCGCCCAGAACGTTCCGCAGCAGAACGGTTTAGGCCGCATCATAACCGGAACATTTAGATCCTCCCTTATCCCCCGGACCCCCATACTGTGGCTACGCCGCAACATGGCAAAAGCCGCCGACAAAAAGCGGCGCGCGACGCGCCAAGAAGCCGTGTCACATATTGTGGCTTCATGCCGCGCGCGGGCATGCGGCTTCCGCCCGACTACGCGGCCGAATCCCTTCACGTCGGGACGTCTGGAGCGTTGACCGCGCGCGCCGTTGATGACCGATACCATAATAACGAAAGCGGCCAGATTTATCTTCAAAGATGATGACGACATCACGCTATGCACCGTCGCTTTGGACTACGCGCCGGACCGATTCGTGGAGTGCGGCTTGGGACCCGACAGCGCCGCGCGGCGTACGATAGCCAGGATTTCCGGTGCGTAGCATGTTGCGCAGGGTCACCGAGCGGCGCGGGTTGCACGACACCGACGGCAACGTTCTGCCGGACGATGTGGTACGCGCCGCGTGGTACGGATCCGCCGTCGACGGCGATGTTTGTCACCTGTCGGCGCGGGACATGTTGTCCAACATGTGCGCCCACTCTATAGTAAAGATGGTGAGGGAGTTTGATCTGGAGCGCGGAGTTTGGTCCACCAACCCGTACGACGAGTGCGGCAGGTATGCCGACGACATATTGCGCGACTGGCGCGCGCACGGAATTGGCGCGTACGAATCCCTCCACGACACCGTGTCCGCGTACGCGATGGAGATCAACGCTTGCGCAAAGCCGGAGCGGCGGTTTGGCGGCGCCGACTTTGTGTACACCCAAGAGCACGGCACCGTACCCAAGGCGATTCCCGCGCCCAAGCGGCCCGCGCCGTACCGCCTGGGAGAGGGCCACACTGCGGCGCCCGACGGCGTGGGCCACCCGCTGATGGAGCATTTGGCGCGCCGCACGCCGCCGGGGCTGCTCCCCCGCGGCGCCTCCCGGTGCGCGCGCCCCCTTGAACATCCTGCCAAGACTATTTCCCCCGCGGTCCCGCGCCGCCCCGCCGTCCAGCCGGCGAAGGAGGAGTCCATACGGAACATGGTGGAATCCCTCCGTCCCGACGCCGCGTACATGCTGGAGCGGAACGGCCGCCACGACGTGGTGATGCGCGGCGGCGTGGACCCGGCCGAGGCGATCGGGCTGGCGGACGCCATAGGGCGCCGGCACGGCACGCCGGTGGGGTGCATGACGCTGCGATCCGCCGCGCTGCTTCGCGACCCGTCGGGCAACGACGCCAAGCTCGTGGCGGCGCGCGGCGTTGCCCTGGCAGGCGACATGAGCGTGGGCGGCCCGGTCCGCGCCCCCCGGCCGGCCGACGTCGCGGCCACCCGTATGGTGTGGAACCTCGATCGGCTCGGGTTTCCGATGTGCGTGCGGGAGGAGCCCGGTCCGCAGCCTATACTGCGTCCCGAATACGTGGTGGCCGCGTCGCAGTTCCACAGGGAAGCCAGGTGGTTCCTGTCGGGGACGGCCGTGCTGCTGCGCCGCTCGGACATAGACTGGAACCTGATGACGTACCTGGCGAGAACCTACCGGTTTGTCGGGCTCGCGCGTGGTATTCTGGAGGCGTTGGAGGACATAGACGGGGACGGCGCGTACCGGGAGCCGCTGTCCATGCTGGGGGCGGGCCGCCCCGTTCTGAACGAGGGGGACCTGCAAGAGGCGCTGCGCTTTTGCGTGCCGAACGGCCGCTGGCGGGCCCGTCTGGATGCTACGGGCAAACCCGCCTGATTTTGGGCGAATTCGTGCGGAGAGTAATTTCGGGAACCGGCGCGTGGGGACCGGCCCGCATGGGGCGACGCGGCAAGCCTTGCCGGGGTCGGCCTCGGCCTCTTCTATTGCACGGCATACCCGGAGGTCGCCCGACTTCGGCATGATGTACAGTACGCGTTGATCTCCCGCCTCCGGCGCATCTGCCATCGAATTGAATTCCCTGTCCAGCAGTAGCACACCATTGTCCACGCCCTGCCTCCGGGCGTTCTCTACGAGGCCGCCAAGATAGTGCGTCTGGAACTCTTGGTCGCCATACGGTACGCCGGCAGCGTGACGGGCGACTAGTCGGAAATGGCCGGATTGCGTTCCTGATTCAGGCTTGAAATCTGAAAAATAATTTTGTGCCTTGTCAACTAGTTCCAAAATTAACTTGACCGACGTGTTAGCGTCCTTTGCGTCAATCATGGCGCCCGTTTTAATTCTGGCCTTCATGACCGTTTACCTCGTTCACATGTACTACCAATGGAATGTCAACCCAACTTGTGGGCGATTCCTTTTTCTGGTTGACGATGCGTATACGTTTTTCAATTGGCGGATATGTGTTGTTGAGAGAGTCAGCGTACGTAATTTTCAACACCATGCTCACGATTTTCCTACCAAGCTGGGCATGTATTTTTGTCTTCGATTCGAGCTTAACATTAGTACTGGGATTTTTTTCTATTATTTCCAAAATGTGGTTCAGCAAGTACCCGTCAATAGTAGTATAAAGCATGTTCAAGAATTTTTCGCGTGCATTCATGCCAAGATCTTGGAACATTTCGTCTACTTCTTCAGGGGTAGCCCTACCAGCTATTAGCCGCTTTGCATCATCACTCTTGATGAATTTCCGAAATTCTTTTGACAAAGAATTGGCGCGTTCTACGCCAGAAGTAATGTTCTTATCTACTTCAATATCGAACGTGGCCTCATCGATTTGGCGTAGCACTTCGCCCCACAGCGAATCATCGATAGTCACAATCTGGCCGTCTACGCTACACTCCATGTTTACTACTACGTTGCCAAAACCCGAAAAACGCAGTCCGACCGACAATGCCGGCGGGTTGGCCGCCTTATCCGTCAATATCAACTCTTCGGGAATCCGGTCTACTTTTAGCTCAGGCCGAAGCACCTTTGCTACAGCACAAAGCTCGTCAGTCGTTCCGTCATGGTATTGAAAAACAACCGGAATTTTGACTGTTTTTTGCAGTTCCTGCTGTAGCTCGGTCGTAGCCACGACGAACCCAAAATAGTCAAAAGCAGAACTTGGCGTCTGCTCGCACCGATGTACGGTAAGCTGGTTATTATTATAATCATACTTCGATATGTTAATTATGTCATTCAGATTCATGCCAGGAGGCACGGACACTGTTGCATGTTTGATTTTCGAAGTGATGTCTTTTTCCATCTTTATGTGAATGGGTATGTCCTCCCTAGGCAGTGCCCAAGGGGGAGCGATGATATCAAACTTTTGGACTTGCAATTCCTACATGCCCCCCGTATGCGGTATGCAGACACATGTTGGGGCCCAGTCCGCATGCGTGTCCCCATAGTCAGGGTGGCGGGTCGCTGCGAAGACCAGCCTGCAGCTGGGATCGACGTCGGCCAACATTCTCCACGAATGTGTCTTGTAGGCCCGTTCTTCCCCCGCCTTATCCATGACGCTACTATGGGAACTATTAATAAATATCTTAGCTGGATTCCAGAAACCGACGAAACGGACATCCGTCCTTGACCCCCACGAGGGCCAGATTTGTCCAGACGCATCCTGGATCTCCGGCCGGCAAGGGCTCAGGCTGGGCGTCTCGCAACAATATGGCGGGTCGAAACGATGCGCCCGTGTTCGGCCGGCGGATCATGCACTGCCAAGTATATGGGCGGAAGATGCAACGCGACCAACGCCACGCGGCATGTGATGCCTAGTCCGGTGGCCGCCCACCGTACACTGTAAACTACTCGTTTATCACGTCCACGAGCATTGCCAGGAAGAGGCACAACGTGCACGGCGGCCGGCCGCATTCCCCGCGGTTGTCTGCCCGGCGTGTGGCCATGCAGCAGGCCAGCATCCGCACGTTGTAGAATGTGAACGGGATTATCGACAATGTGGACCGGACGGAGCGGTTGCGGCTGGCTGTCCGCAGCCGCATCTGCCCGTACGACTCGCAGGAGCTTTCCATCTCCAGCCGGATGCGGCAGGATTCGGCCACCTTGCGCGGGCCGCCGTCCATCCAAGAGTCCGGCATGGCGGCGACTAACACGTAGCGTTTGTCGGGAACGTGAGCCGCATTCTCGTACAACTTTGCCGGCGTCTTGGCCTCGTCGGCGGCCCCCGTACAATTTTGGCACCGTATGATGGCCACCTTGTGCGAGGCGGTCCTGTCCTATGTCGATGGCACATACTCAACCCCTTCCCGATATTGGGAGGCGCCGCGCCTCCGGGGCGCGTATCGTCATGTATTTCTGTTTAGCGCCGACCAGCGCCACGAGTCAACCCGGAACGTCGAAACTCGGTCCGGATCATGCCCAAATCTAGCTGGGGGTTGAGTACGTACCGCCGACGTCGTCGCATGTACGTATACGCCCCGCTTGCCCGTGCCGTACTCCCGGACGCATCGTTTGATCCGGCGCAGTTTAACGGCGGGCGTGACCACTGGTACGCTCATTTTTTGGACTACATATGCGTCGGCCACGGAACGGAACCCACGGCCGCCGCGACGGAGCGCATATGCATGCCGCGTATGCGGCGCCCCGCGCGGCCATACGCCCGAAATCCCGGGGCCGCGGCCTGACACGGCGCCGGCCGCGCTACCCGTCCGCCCGAAACCCGAGCCTTTCGAGGTTCGCCAGCACGTCCGGCGCCACTGCCAGCGCCTTGCGCCGTCTTCCCCCGTCCGGCGCGGACCCAGCCAGCAGGAGGCACCGCCTGCGGAGCCTCCCTATGACGGATTTCGGCCGGAACTTGGACCACCGCACGTCGGCCTCTTCGGGGCCGAACCGCTCCCGCACGTCGGAGTACCACGCGCGGGAGCCGACCGCCGCCAGGCATTCCCTCTCCTCTGCGGACAGGCCGTCCAGCACGCGCAGCAGCGACGCGCTCGCGAGCGCGTCTGATATGGCGTCGGCCTTCGTCCCCCTGGTGTGATCGCCGTCCGGAAGTTCCAGGGCGGCGTACGCCTGGCTTATCCACTCGCCGGGGAACTTTTTGAGGGCGGCTCGCAGCCTGAACCGCGGCGTGAGGGGAAATGATTCGGCGACGCGGGCCCTGTCGATTAAAATCACGTGATCCTGGTCTTCCTGGTGGGCCGATTCGAAATTCCTAACGGGACGGCGGCTCCAACGCGGATGTGCCGCCCTAATCGTCAGCACGCCGTACGTCCTGTGCGTGCCGGACGGGTACCACGGAAATATCGCCCCCTCAAACCGCCTGCAGTTCCGAACGATGTCCGACGCAAAACCCGTGTCCATCACCTTGTACACGGAGCCGTCCGAGGCGGCCCTCACGGCGCGAAAGCGGTTTCCGCCGCGGAATACGTCGAATTCGTCGTATACGGCGTCCTTCAACCGGAGAATTCTGGACGCCGTCCCCCCGTCGCGCACGTACGCCTCGACGAACTCGTCGACCACCGTGGCGCCCGTGTCGGGGTTCGTCCATTTTGCCGCAAACCAAGCGACGAGCTGCCGGCGCTCGCATATCCGGTCGCCAAAGTCCAGATTGTACGGGCAGCGGTCGCGGTTCTCCCTTATCGCGTCGCCGTAAACTTCCCAGGCGTATTCGTGGATGGCGCAGATCAGCTTCTCGCCCTTCAGCCCCGCGGCCCGCTCCCCCCAATAATCCATACGCCTTGGCGCTGCGGCGCGCCGATTTATCCGTATCGCGCGCGAGTTTGCGCGGGTTTGCGCGGGTTTCCGGTCAACGCGGATCGCCGCCTGGGCGCCGGGACGCGCTCCGGCGCCCGACAGACGTTGGGGCCGTTTTTGCGCCGGGCAAGCGGGCGCGTGAACCGCACGCACGGCCCGAGCGTTGCGGCCACGCCGCCCATCCGGCAGCCGATCTTCCGGCGCATAACAGCGGGACGCGGCCCCCCTCGGCCGGTCCGCCTCGGCGGGGACCGCGCCGCGCTCCCGTTTCAGCAACTATTGCCGCGCGGCAAAAGTCCGTGATCACCGCGCCGTAATGTTGTAGATCGTACATTCCGACGCGCCGGGGGGCGCCGCGGCGGCAAACGCACATAGATCCCCCCTCTCCCGAACCAAGGGCGATCCAATGAAATCAATACGATCCAGGAAGAAGTCACTCCAAAAGGCCCACGATGCCGAGAAGAACGCCACAGTCTGCAAGCGCATACTGCCCGTCACGTGCGTCCGGACAGACGGGCTGAACTCGTCTGAAGCGGCAAGGCGGCCGAAGACGTACAGGGCCCGGGGCTCCAAGTTGGCCAAGCGCTACAGGGAAGGGAGCCTGGCCGGGCTCCGGGACCCGCCCAGAAGCGGCAGGCCGCCCAAGGCGCGTCCGGGCATAATGGAGTGGTTCGGAGAATGGCCCGGGACGCCACGCGCTAGACGGCTGAGGGAACGCGCAAGCGCGTCCTCAAGAACGCCGGCGTAGACTACGGCATACCGCACGTCCGCAAGATCATGAAAAAGCGGGGCTGCGCCATGAAAGGCGCCCGCGGGCCGGCACGCCAGCCGGGCCGGCAAGAGGCGCATGCGCCGGTTCCAGAAGGCAAGGGGACTCGAATCGCTGACGGCCGAAGGGCGGGCCATGTGCGCGCAGGACGAGGCCACAGTGATGGCGGACGTCCGGCTCCGCAAGGGGGCCTGCGCGCCGAAGAAAAAGCGGGCCGTCTACAAGCACGTCGGAAACCACGCCAAGGTCATGCAGTTCGGCCTCCCGGCCGTGGACGGCGGGGGATACTTTGAGGGCCACAAACGCTTCACCAAGGACGAGTTCGCAGGGTTCCTGAGGAACGCGCACGCGAAATTCGGCAAGATGGCGAATACGCTGGACAGGGCTCCCCAGCACGCTGCAAAGGCAGTCCAGGACGCGATAGACGAGATGGACGGCGGGGTCAAGCTGGCGTGCCTTCCCCCCGGGCGTCCGGACCTCAACGCAACGGGGGGATATGGTGGCAGATGAAGCGCGCCGTACCGTCGGGCCCGTACGTCAAGTCCAACAAGATGCGCCGCGGCGTCGAGCGGTGGCTGGGGGACCATATTCCACGCCTGGACATATTCCGGCACCTGTGCCGGAGCGGTTAGCGGCAGGCCTCTGGAGCGTGGCCGGCGGCATGGCGTGGGATGCTGCGCACGACATTCCGGAATTGCCGCAAACGGCCCCCGCGCCGGGGCCGCATGATAATGCCCGCCGGCGGCATGGTGGGGGGCGCCGCGTATAATTATCGCTCATTTTGCCCCCGACTGACTGCGAACTTATGCCATGCGGCATAGGCCGGTTTGCGCACGGCGTTCGACTCGGCGCGCCTCTCCCTGCAAAACGGGGGGCGCCTTGCCGCGCGAACGTTCGCGCCGACAAGGAACCGAACCGTCGTTGGAATCGTCGCCATGCCGCGCTCCCGGCTGATTTCGACGCGCGCCGCGTGGCCGGGGCCAAAACGGCCGCGCCGCGGCCCCAAACGGGCCCAACGCGGCCAGACGCGGGCGGCGTGAGTCGCCGCCCCCGCGTACGCCTTCCGGTTTTGTCGCCGCGGCTGCTGCCGCGGGGACCCTGGGGACGTCCCGGGATCTATACGTGCCGGTTCGATCCACGGGCGGATCACGCCGGCGTCTGCGCGGAGGCGCTCCGGGGGAATCGGGATGGTCCAGGTCGTGCCCGAGGTACTTTGCGCCCCTGAAAATCCAGAGTCAAAATCGCACCGACGCTTTCTGAAGAAGTGCGAGATCTAACATTCCGGCTTGATGACGGGCCTGTGTTTCATTTTTTGTATAATGCTTGGGTGCCGGGTCGCCCGGGTTTGCTCCAATGGCGGTCTAGGCTCGTCGGTTCAGAATCGTAGGCGCACATGCCAATCCGGGGCGACTGGACGGCGTCCAGAAGAGCATCTTCTCCATCCTCCACGCAGCACGGGTGCTCTTTGACGCACCTGTCGCACAGCAGACTGCCGTGCGTGTAGATGGAGCAGTAGCCGCACACCTTTGTCGCATCCCCACCGCAGACATCACAGTTGAACCGTACCTTGTCGTGCACGGCCAGTACCACTATTCCCTTCAAGTGGACGGGCGGGGGTACGAGCGCCGCCCTGACGGACAGTTTAAGCTCAGTTGTCGTGCCAAAGTCGTACTCGTGGGCAAAGACCATGCCCTGCTTCAGCACGCTGCTCAGTTTGTAGTTCATTGATTTGGGGCGGGAATATTCTGCCGACGAGGGATCCACATCATAATCCACGCCGTCTATTTCAAACTGGCTCAAGTGTCCGCAACACTCCAGCCATTCCTGCCTCAGAAACGTATCGATCTTCTTGAGTGTGTAGTTTCCCGGCAGCTGGAGGAACATCCAAAACGCACCTCCGCTTACGCTAATGATGTAGTGGGTGCCTTTTCCGGTGGCCGGTATGTGTGTCTTCAGGTGTGGACCCATTCGAGACATCGCAATGCTTCTCTCACACACCCAACAGGTACCCTTGCGGGTGCTCACCACACGACCCTTAGCCATACGGCATCAACTACACCATACACTAAATATGCATTTGGATGATCTCAGAAGTAAGTGTATGTGTAGCGATGCGGGCCAAAACTGACCGCCCACGGTATGTCGGCATGCGACGCATGTCATGTGGCCAAAGCCCGTACGCAAACGCGCCTTGCGCCGCGGCGCCCGTTCGGCGGCGCGGCGCCGACCCGTCCGCGTCATGCGTTTCCCGCCGCGCGGGCGACGTTCGGGCCGTCGGACGGACTATTAGCCGCCGTCTTCGGGCCCCGCGCCCGGTACCGCGGGGGGCGGTATGCCCGTTGCCAGGGCGGACGCCGGCGGGTCTGTCGTCCGTTCCGACGTTCCGCACATGCACACGCGACGCGCACGGCAGTCCGCTTTGGGCCACGGCAGTTTGCGCACGAGTCCGCAGGCCGCCGTCCGGTCAACGCGCGCGGGCGACGCCTGGCACGTGCCGCACGCCCAAAGCTCGCAGCCAGGCTCTGCGCGACTTTGCGTTGCCCTCCGGCGGGCGCCCGACGCGCTTTTCGCCCGCTAAATCCCAGCGTCAAAAACCGCCCCCTCGCTTTCTTGGCAGTCCTGCCGCGCAACGCCGCGGCCCGCCGCCACACGTACGCCGCGGGGCGGGGCGGGATCCCTTGGTTCTGGGAAAGCGCGGGCCGTTCGGCCGGGTTTGCCATGGATCTGTTGAATCGCGGGCGTTCCACGATTGTAACGCGTCGTGGGCGGACCGTACACGCTCGTGCCGTTTGGCGTCCGAAGCCGCGGACGCCCGCGGCGCGGGAGCCGGGGGCATCCGCAGCACGGCCAGGCGCAATTCAAGCTGGCGCTCCCCCGCGCTGGTAGTCGCGTATCTTGTGGAACAGGTTGTGGGACGCGACCACGGCCACCGCGGCGACCGCAACCCCCGCAAAGTTGCGTATGGTCATCGCCGCGCCGGGTTCGGCGGATATGAACGACGCGTCAAGCGCGACGTGGATGTTGTCAAACAGCCAGAACGACAGTGTCACCCAGGACAGAACGCCGGCGGCCATGTACCCCAATCTAGTCTTGTTGTGCACCATGACGGCGGCGAACAGAACGGCCGCATACCACGCGGCGGAACCGAGCAGCCAGGGCGCATCGTACACGCCGGGCCGGTCGTCCAGCCAGTAATATGACGTTCCAAAGGCGCCCAAGGCGAACAGGGCGAGCATCATGACCCTCTGGTTCAGGCCAAGCCCGGTCCTTTCTTGGCGTCTTTTCGGGGCGTCGTCAGAGTCGGCCTCCCGTACGGCGGCGTCAATGGCCTCAATCGTGGTCTTTAGGTTCAGCGGGATGATCTTGGTGATCGACGCATCGGTGACGACCGTGTCGTGCACCAAACTGTCTATCAGCGGCCACGCCAGCGACGCCTTGACGGGTGTTATCAGGTCGACCCACAAAGAGGAGATCCGGGTGGTCAGCAGTGGTACGCGCAGGATGAACAGCCTCCGGTTCAGGTATGCAGAGTACGCCCTCATGAGCTGCTCGTACGTCATCTTGTCGGGGCCGCCAATCTCGAATATGCGCCCCTCCGTCTCCTTCTTTTTGAGGCAGCCCACAAGATACGCCACCACGTCGTCTACGGCAATCGGCTGGGCGCAGGAGCCCACCCACGAGGGGCAGACCATCACCCTCAGCCTCTCGACCAGGTACCGCAGCATCGCAAAGGATCCTCCACGCGCCCCTATGATCAGCGACGCGCGCAGCTCCGTCACGGGAATTTCTCCAGACGCGAGAATCCGACCCGCGTCCCTCCTGCTCTTCATGTGGGGCGAGAGGCGCGTCTCCTCGCCGAACAGCCCCCCAAGGTATATGATTCTCTTGACTTTTGCCGCCCGCGCGGCCTTTAGGAAGTTTTCTGCCTGCGCCTTCTCCCTTTGGGCAAAGTTCTGCCATTCGCTCTTGCTCCCCTCCATGGAGTGTATCAAGTAATACGCCACGTCGATTCCCTCCATGGCGGCGGTCAGGCTTGAAAGATCAAGGGCGTCCGCCCTCACGTACGAGATGTTGTCGCGCCCGTCCACCCTTTGGCGGGTCAGGCCCCGCACCGCATACCCCATCCGGGATAGCCGGGCGGCAAGCCGGGACCCTATAAAGCCGGTGCAGCCGGAGACCAGTATTGCGGGGGCCGTGCCGGAAGGAGCCGGGCGCGCCCGGTCCCGCCCGCGCTGGGGCGTCATCGCCGGCGTGCAGACCCCCCAACCCGCGATGTATAATGCACGGCATCCGTGCCGGGCCGGGCGTATTTAAGGTGAAAGTTTCAATGTTCCCCCCGCATAGGCGGGCGCTCGTTCTGAATAGTTTCAATCATGTCCGCAACCCCTCCCAAGCCGGGCATGCCGCGCGGCGCGGATGCGTTTCGCGCCGGGTTTTTGCACGGCCAGCACGGGCCGGGCGCGGCGGGGGAAGCCCCACGGGGCACATTTTAAGTAGGTTGCGGCGGCGTCGGTGTCAGTGATAAAAACGGCACGCGCCAAGGCAGCAGTGCTGGGCGCCGCCACAATTGCGCTGACGTTCGGGATTGTGACGGCCGCGTTTACCGCCGGTGTCGAGAACAGCGCCATACACAACGACGGACAACCCATTTCGGCCAGCCGTGACGAGCATACGCTTGTTTATGACCATCCATTTGGGGACCTGGACGAGTTTAGAACGGCCACACTAACTCCGTATAACGATGCCGTCAGGGATGCGTTCTTTATAGAACGTGACTTTGAAGCCGATTTTCATCCAAATGGAGAAGCGATTGCCGGCCAAGTCGTGGCGCTGATGGTCCACAAACAAAAGCACGACGGCACCTACGACCCGACCGAGGCAGAGCGCCGATACCACGAATTCGTCACGGTTTACGAAAACAACTACATCAACAGGCCGGCAATACCGGACACCGCCGCGGAGATAGACTCGGCGCTAATAGAGATACTAGGGCACGCAGACCACCTGCACAGGGCAGAGGCGCTTTACGAGTCGTTCAACCACATGGCCAACATAGGGAACGTCCCCAGTGAGCTGTTTTTCTCTGACGAGGACTTTTGGGGGCTTCAGTTCGTGGTTTCTGCATGCAAACTTGACACGCCAAACGTTGACTGCGCCAGCTTTCCAGAAATAATTGCTGCCAACCGTGACCTCACCGACGAGGAGATTGAGCAGGTAGAGAGGGAAATTGCCAAAGACGAGGCAGCGTCAGAATCCGGCGCCGACTAGCATGAACCGGGTTTTGGCCCGACGCCCCAAGATTGTGTGGATTGTAAAGCAAACAAGCCGGCCAACGCGGACCTCAAAACAGCTGCAAGTAACCTCGTTGGATGGGCCCTGCGCGTCATAGCCGAAGGAGCGATCCGGCCGTTGCCGCGTTGAAATCTCGACAAGTATGCCCGCACGGCGGCGCGGGGGCACATGTGCCGCATGTTTGCCGCCGTTGCCCCGTGGCGGCACGCATGCTAAAAAATTGCCCTCCGGAGTGGCCAAAGCTCGCCCGTCCCCTGCGCGCCCGCAAGAACGCCCGGCGCCCCACGCACACCGCCGGTCTTTGCCGTTCGCTTGCGATGGCCGCGGCCCCCACCGCGCCGGGGCCAGCCGGTTCCCGAATCGGGCCATCTCGGCGGAGGCGTCGTACTCGCCATTGTACCGGCGGGGGCCGGCCGCCTTCCATTTGTTTAGCGCCTTGCCATTGCCTATGTAGTAGAGCATGACGCCGATGCGCCCGCCCCGCGCGGGCTTGGCTTCGCCCGTCGAACGTCGCCGGAAACGTTTGGCCCGGTTTTTGGGCAAGGCCGCGCCCCTGCTGGTCGGGACAGCCGCGCACCAGTGCAGATTACGCACTTCGTGCGGGCGGCTGCGACACAAGGCGGACCGCAATGCGCGCCACATGTCGAGGCATAAAATGGCGGAATGGGCGACAGACCTGCCGGCGCCCATCCTGGCAACGGCCACACCGCCACCTACACCGCCATGCACACTCCTGACATATCTACGTTGGGTATGCATCTGTCCGATTTTTTTCGCTTAAATGTGATGGAATAGAATACGCCCCCGTGGCATCCAAGAGGGTAAAGAAGACCAGGACAGTCTGCATATCCCACAAGGAGGACATGGACGGAGTCGGATCCGCGGCCCTGGTGCGGCGGGCCACCGGCGCCGAGGCGGTTCTGGCGGACTACGTGGAGCTGATGGACGCGCTCCGCGCCGCTGCCGCGGACATGACGCTAAAGTCGCTTTACATCTGCGACTTGGGCACCGGCAAGGCCAACGTGGGGGAGTTCGCGGAGATACTGCTGGGCCTTCGAAAGCGCCACGTCCGCGTCACGTACATAGACCACCACGACATGGCCGAGGACGCGCTGGAAGAGCTGGAATCGGCCGGCGTAAAGATCGTTCACGACGTGAACGAGTGCACCACCGTTCAGGCGTACGGTGTATTCAAGAGGAAGCTGCCCGCGGACTCGGCGTTCATAGCCGCCTGTTCGGCCGTCACAGACCGCATGGACGGCCGGGAGCATCCCGCCGCCCACGACATACTCCGGACGTACGACCGCCAGTTTGTCATGATCAGCGCCGCCGTAATGACGTACAACATAATGGGACGCCAGGGGGATACAGACTATCTGAAATATCTGGTGGACCGCCTGGCCGAGCTCAAGCTCCCCCACCAGATGCCCGGCGCGTTCGAGAACGCCCGGCTTCAGGTGGAGCGGCAGGCCGGCGTCATGGCAAAGGTGAAGGCGGGCCACAGGAAGATGCGCAATTTGGCGTACATGGAGATAGCAGACGTGAGGGCCAGCGGCGCGGTTAACTTCGTGCTGGGGCTGTCCGGAAAGAGCGTGGGGGTGGCGTACAAGGAGCGCGCCGGCTACGGCAACTACGTGGTCTCCATCCGGGGCGGTACAGAGTGCGACGCGCACCTGGGCCGCATGGCGAGCCGGCTGTCCTCGTCCATGGGCGGGTCCGGCGGCGGGCACCGCAGGTCGTGCGGGGCCCTCATACCAAAGCCCAAGATCAAGGCATTCCTGCGCGGCATGAACCGGGAGCTGGAAGGGCGGGTCTGAATCCGCATTGCCGCGTCGATTTTGGCCGCCGAGTACGGCGGGGGGCTCGCCATTCCGGCGTGCCCGCCACGGTCGCCGGGCGCTTTGCAGAACCGGTGCGGACAGGGCGTTCAGCGTATGCGGCATGCGGCCGGCCGGGGGGCGCGCCCCGCGGAGCCGGCCGCGAAACTCCCCCATACGATGACGGGCGGCCCGCCGCCATATGGCGGCGCATGACGGCCGCCGGCGGGGAGGGGCGCCGAACGCGGCAGATGCCATGGTTGTATACGCCGCATGTGGGCGAGAGGCCCGCGGGCGGCCCGCCGCGCCGGGCGGCGCAGCGCACCAGTATGGAAAAAGTCACTGGTACGGCGCGTGCGGCACCTGCTCGCAGGCCGCGTCGGGTATCGTGTCGTATTTCAGGCTAAACAGCAGGTTTTCGACGGCTATATACCCGGATATTGCAAGGTCCCCGCCGTCCACGTATATAGGCAGGACGTCGTCCAGGTTGGCCAGCACGGGCCTGTCGGCGGCGGCGTCAAACTTTAGGGGGTACTCGTCCGAACCCACGGTCAGCACGGCCTCGGCAAAGCCCGCAAGCCGCCACGTGTCGGTGGTGCCCGCGGTGATCTCGTTGATTTGGACGGGGGCGCCGCCGCAGTCTATCATGTCCCTGTAGTACTTGACGGGGTAGTCGGCGTCGTCCTTGTCGGTGGTGACGCCATACGTAAGCGTCTGCGACGAGGTCAGCACGGGAGGGTCGGGGGGATTGGTTATGACGTCATAGTATTCGGTGAACATTGCGCATTCAGACACCCCTTCTTCCGTGCTCAGCTCCAGCGTGTCGGCCGGCGGGGCCGTTGCGCCGCCCACATGCCCCGGGTACGTGCCGCAGACCACCGACTCCAGGGCGTCCCCGTCGCCGTATACGATGGTCCCCGGGGCGATGCGGAGGGCCATGTCGGTCACTCCGGCGAGCCGCTGGGCGTCGCCAAAGTCCAGGGACAGCCACACCAGGTGGCTGCTTCCCTGCACCATGTTGCGGCCCCCCGGGTCCAGGCGGTCCAGCCTTACGGCGCCCGATTCGGCCTGGGCGTATACGCCGATGTTCTCGTGCCAGCCGTCGGCCAGCGTGACCGGCATGTCGAACGTCAGTATGATGTCGCTCATGTACTTGTGGTATACCGCAGAGCCGACGGCGGGCGCGGCCTTGGGAGGCGGCGCGCATACGGCCGGTTCGGGTTCTGCGTCGCGGACCAGGCCGGCTATGCGCTGTATAGCCTGGCACGAGTTGCCGGCCGCGTGCCCGTCGCCGCACTGTCCGCCGGCAAACGGCAGGACGTGCTGCCGCACCGTTATGCTCCACCCCGAATCGTGCGTTGGAACGTCGTTGAAGGCGAGCGCCGCCGGCACCGCCGCCGGCTCCACTATAAAGCAGGGTTTCAGCTGCTTCGTTTCATACGTGTGGATGCTGACGGGCCCCAGGCAGCGGTCCGGGGCCGCGCCGGACTCCCCCTGGCCCCAGAGGTCCACGGAGTTTATGTCCGCGACGGCGTTGCCGTTGTTCGTTACGGTAAGGGTGAACGTCAACTTGTCCGCAAAGACGCCGCGCTCCCGCACCACGTCTGTAACGACTGCGTCAAGCGGCAATGGTATGGTGGACAACGAGCCCTCCCCTATTCCAAGCCCCGGCACGGCCAGCGCCGGGATTAAAAGCATGGCCGGGACGGCGGCCAGGGCGGCCCTGCGGCAAATCTGGCGTGCCGCGCCGCCGCTGCGCGGCGCCCGATCCCGCCTGGTGCGGCAGTATGTTGGCTTCATCTCCACGGGGGAGGGGGCAACCCCGCCCGTATTAACCGTACGGGCTGGGGCGCCCAGAGGCATACGCCGGGCCGCACAACGGGGGCGGCGCGTATCCCCCAACGCCCGGCCGTTCGCTCGCGTAAATCCCGGGCCAGTTGGCACTGCCGCCGGTATTGCGGTCGGGGTTGCGGTCGGGGTTGCGGTCGGGGTTGCGGTCGGGGTTGCCATGACACCTTTCGCGGCCCGACGGGGGAGTTCTTGGGCATTTGTCGTCGGTAGATTCGGCATGGCCTTTGCCCCTTTGCATTGCATCACCCCCACGCTGGCGAGTTTGGGCCTTGCGTATTGCTTGGCGCGCCATGCCCCCCGGCGCGGGAGGCGCTCTGCCGCTCGGGTGTTCGTTTTGGCGGGCGCCGGGTCTTGGCCGGGGCCGCCGTCCTGCCGCGCTTCTGGCGTATACGGGGGCGTGCCGCAAAACCGCCTCCAGGATGGCTGCGCCGTGGCCAAAAACGGGCGCAATGCGGCCAGACACGCCGGGCGCAGTCGTGTGCCCGTATGCCGTCGTATCTTGAGCGCGTGATTGTTCGGGAGGCGGCCTGCTAACGTCTGCAGTGTCGATTGCGGGCGGCAGCTGGCAGTCTGCCTCAATTGTTCTGTAGTCCGGTAAGTTGTTCACCCCCAGTCCTAGGGGGAAAAGTAGGAAGGCGAAGGGGAGGGGAGCGCCGTGATTGACATGCCGTCCGGGTACGACTGGCACGACGGTACCCAGACGGGCGCGCGGAAGGACGCCGGTACTAAACGGTCATGGCGCTCCAAGCGGTGGCGTCATATTGGAACCCGCAGGGCGCGCGTGATGAAAAAGCTAGACCAGTCCAAAGTCGAGCACATGGTGGTGAAGAGAAAGGGCGCCAAGAACCAGATCATCGCCGAAGCCATGAACGTAACCGTGCGGTACGTCCAAAAACTGTGGGCCCGGTTCAAGCACGCCCCCGAGGGGAAGATCGTGCTTCCCGCGCGCACGGGCAGGCCACCCAAGGGGCCTCCCCCCAGGAGCGAGCGGTAGGCCGTGCCCAATATACGCCGCGCCCTCAAGTCCGGCGCCGGCCGAATATGGGACCGCATCAGAAGGTCCGGAACGGCCGTCCCCAAGGGCGTGGTGCACGCGATACTGCGGGAGTACGGCGAGGCGGTGGAACCCAAGAGGAAGCAGACGCGCCGCAAGCGGATACGGCACGGGCGCAGGTACGCCAACTCCATGCGGCATACGGACTACAAGCGGCTGGACGACGGCCGCTGGCTCATATCGTACCTGGACGACGCGTCCCGCCTCATTGTATAGTGGGGCGTGTTCGACGAGGCCGCTGGCGAGCACGCCGTCAAGGCGCCGGACGAGGCCACATCCAAACACGGCAAGCCGGCGTCCATGCTGTCCGACCGCGGCACCCGGTTCTACGCCACCGAATCCGAAAAAAACCAAGGGGGTTTCCATGTTCGAGAAGCGCCTGAACGACTTGGGCATACGGCACAGACTGGCCGGGGCGGCCCGCCCCCAGACCAACGGCAGCTGGAGCGGGCGCGCGGGGAGATGCAGCGCAAGCTCCGCCTGTTCCACGACGTGGCAGGGCGGCCGGGCATATGTCCCGTCAACCCGACACGCATCAAGACGGATCCCGTGGCGCGGTTCGTGAGGTGGCACAATACTGAGCGGCCGCACATGTCGCTAAACATGGACGTCAAGGAAACGCCCTAAATGGCGTTTGAGCGCAAGACTCCTCCTCCGGGATCTGACGCAGTCGACGAATATTGGGCGTCCGAACCGGCGGGAGATATACAGTAGGGGGGACTCCGCATTATGATGCGTGGTGTGTTCGTCCTTGCGCGACGGTCGCGCTAATCCGCGGCGGCAGAACGACAGCCGGAGCCCGCGCGATCCGAGATGTCGTGCCTCACGCATCAAGGCCATACGGTAATGCCATATTGCATCCCATGGGGACGCGGCCCATGGAACTAGGGGTGGACGACTTTCTGGATTCCACACTGGCCGTCGCTATCCGTTACAGAAACTTGGAGATCAAGATACTTTTCGACATAGGCAAGGGGGCTTAACGCGATACGGACGATATGTCCCTGGTCGCGTCCGTGTATCCAAACCGCGCGGGATCCTCCAGAATGTTCTAGAATCTGCCGGATCTAAACCGCGCGCTGCGGCACATCATGGCATGACACGCCCTCAATGCCGCCGTATTTATAAACACAAAGTGGAAGGTCGAAGTGACGGCAATTGGCGGATATGGACATATACGACATTATACTGGTGATGCTACGCACCGAGGGAGGGATACGGGGCAGGACCGCCATCCAGAAACTGGCGTACTTGGTCAAGGAGATCCATCCGGAATTTGCCGTGCCGGAGTACAAGCCCCACTATTACGGTCCGTTCAGCCCCAAAGTAGGGGCCGTCTTGGCAAAGCTGGTCTCGTACTCGTTCGCATACGAAAAACGGATGGTGGGCTCAAGGTATTCCGGATATCGGTACGAACTGACAGAGGATGGAGAGAAGGTCGTCAAGGACGTAGAAAAACGGCACCCCGAACAGTATGAAAAGATACGCCGCCTGGTGGACACGTGCAAGGAGTTGTGCGGCCTGAGCGTTCATTCCCTCTCGTTTGCGGCAAAGATACGGTTCATGCAGACCAGGCCGCCGCACAACGGCACCCGCATGTCCGACGAAGACCTCCAAAAGTACGGAGAGGGCTTCGGATGGGACATTGGCAAGCGAGACATAGACGACGGGATCAAACTCCTGAAGGGATTGAATATTAGTGCCTGACGCTAACGGCATCCAGAAGTACAAGTCGATACGCGATCCCCTTTACGGTTTTGTAGATCTTACAAAGGACGAGATTGATCTGGTGGATACACCGGTTTTTAGACGACTGCAGGGCATCAAGCAGCTGTCGCACGCGTACCTTGCCTATCCCTCGGCCATACACACGCGGTTCGAGCACTCCCTGGGCGTGTTGCACGTAGCCGATCGTATAGCCAGGCAGCTGGAATTTGGAGACGACGTGAGGAGGGTAGTCAGAATGGCGGGTCTTTTGCATGACGTGGGCCACGGGCCATTTTCGCATCTGTTCGAGTCCGTCCTGAGAACCCCAAATGGAAAAGAGATCAAACACGACATCATATCCATGATGCTTATACGGGAGGACGACGACATCCGCGGAATATTGGGCGACGACACGACGGACCAGGTGACAAACATACTAAAAGGCGAAAACGTTGACGGCTGGAAAGAGTCCGCAAGTACGCTTGCCCACGACGTCGTTTCGGGCCCTTTAGACGCGGATAGGATGGACTACCTGCGCCGCGATTCTTACCACATCGGCGCCATGTACGGGCAGTTTGACCTTCCGAGGCTGATCAGCGCGTTGACTAAAACCCCGGACAACGACAAGAACGAGAGCAGGGTGTGTGTTTCCTCGAAAGGAAAAGACGCGGTTGAGAACTATCGCCTGGGGCGCTACCTGATGCATGCGCAAGTATACAAACACCACGCTCGAATCGCAGGCGACCAGATGTTTTTGATGGCCGTTAGGATGGCCGTGTACGAGAAAATACTGCCGGCAGAGCGCCTCGTGGTCGACGCGAGTCGGAAAAAAGACCGCAAAGAATTTTTAAAATACTATACGGGCTTGGACGACCATTCGCTGTATGATTTGGTGATGGCAAAGCCGAACAGCACTCCCGCGCGAATCTTGAAAAAGATAAGGCGCCGTCAATTGCTAAAGCGCATAATTGAGATCTTTCCCGAAGTGGAAATATCCAACCATCAAAGCCGCGTGCGTGTCACGAAAATGGAGGAAAACGGCCAGGTCGAGATGGCGCGCGAGATTGCAAAGGGTGTGGGGTGCGAGGAACACGAAGTAATATGCCACAGTGCAGCCGTTCCGGCAAGGCTGTATGACGCGAACATTCTGCTGATGCAGAAGGGCATTCCAAGAAGCTTGGATGACTTTTCTCCGTTCAAGGAGGTGAAGGATGTTCACAAACTGTTCGTGTTTGGGCCCGGTGAAAAAAAGAAAGCGATAGAAAAATACGTTGGCGACATGCTTGGAATAGAGCAGGTTAACGCATAGCGATGTGGAGTGGCATTCGTTCACATGATCTCGGAAAGTGGCCCATGCAGGCCTTTTGTAACCGAGCCTCCCCCCCCCCCCCCCCCCCCCCCCCCCCCCCCCTCGAACGGTACGCGTAGTGGCAGCCATTGCAATGCGCTCACTTGCGGCCCAGATGCTATGCGGTCTCGCCTTAACGGCCAAGCCACGGCGAATACTCTCCCCAATGTTGGCTAGCTGGCATGGATCTGCTCCAAACTGTGGGCGGATGGACTGCAAAATCGGACCGTATCGCGTCATGGTGTGGGAGCCGTCATCGGGGCGCGGCGCATCGCGGCGCGGCGGCGCAGCGCCCTGATGATTGCCCACGCGCCACCCCGCAATATGGTCCGATTTTGCCGTCTATCCTGTTACAATTTGGAATGGTCCTATGCCAGCCGGCCAATATCGGGGAGAATATTCGCCGTGACTTGGCCGTTAAGGCAAGACCGGAAGCATCTGGGCAAGTGAGCGGATTGCAATGGCCGCTACTATGCTCCACCACCCGCAATGGCCTTCATTCGCCGCTTCTGCTCTCTAATTGCCCAAGATACGTGCGTCTCCAAAACTATTTTGCTGCCGCACATAATGCTTCTCTTTAGAGCTTTTTCGCACGCTTGTGATATGTCGGCGGCGGAATAGCCGGAGGTTATTTCGGCCAGCTCGTCCGGCCTCACGTTCTCTTCTCTGCGCATTACGCGCAGATACTTTTCAAACAGCAATATCCTGCGGGAATGGTCAGGGAGGTCAAAGTAGATGATGTCGTCAAATCGTCTCCAAACTGCCTTGTCGAGGATGTGCTGGTGGTTGGTTGCGGCCAGAATTATGCTGAAGCCGGCGTACCTGTCCAGCATCTGTATGAAGTTGTTGACGACCCTTTTTACCTCCCCGTGTTCGTGCGGATCATCTCTCCTCTTTCCCACTATGTCAAACTCGTCAAAAAGGGTGACGAACTTGCCGGCTTCGATAAAATCAAATATCTTGCGCAGATTAGTGGCCGTCTGTCCCAGCAGCGACGATACGACGGAGTCAAAATGAACGTAGGCAAACGGATAACCGATCTCGCTGCTGATCACCCTGGCACTTAGCGTCTTGCCGGTCCCCGGCGGTCCGCACAACAAAATCTTGGTCTCGGGTCGGAACCCGTATGAAAGCAGACTCTTGGCGGACTTGTTTTCCATAACTATGCTCGTTAGCTTCTCCCTTGTTTCTTCCGTTACGATCAAGTCGTCAAAGTTGTGATATTGCTTGTCAATGCGAAGCAGCGGAAATCCGTTTTCGTCGTCGGACGGTACCGCTCTGTTGTAATCGTTGCCTTTCCGCAGTCCTTCTTTTTGTTTTGTTCTTTTAGAAGAGTTGTCCAGTCTGCTCATAATCAACACAACCCATCCCGAGCCCATTGCGCCTCACTCACATAATACGAAACGCCGCCTGTTGTGGTTTTTTTGCAAGAACGATTGCGGTGGTTCTGCATGGCGTCCAAGACAGGCGCCAGCCCCAAGCCGGCGAGTTTCAAGTTTTGCGCAGCGTAGTCCAAGTTATTAAAACCGGCGTTGGAACTGCTCCGTCCAGATAGACGGTATTCCGGTGCCAAACGGCTCAACGCGCCATCCGAGGTCAACGATCGCCATTCACCCCTCCGCTCACAACCCAGGGCGGCTCCATCATGCATGGGCAAAAGCCATGCGTCTTGTCTGAAGGAACCCCGCCTCTTCACGTGCAATAAACTGTGCCACAGGATTTTATGTGTTGTCCAAGGGAAGGGGTTGTGTATCGTATGAAAATCATGCCGCGCTTCGCGCCGAGCGTCAGCCATTGATGTCGGCCTCCATCCACTCGGGATCTTGCATCTTTACATTGTCCGTGGCGGTCTTGCTGCGGAACGCCATCAGCGGCGTCTCGTAGTTGTCAATGTCCAGCGCCCAGTGCAGCCTGTCGGTGTTGTAATACTCGATGTAGTCGTCCAGGCGGGTATGGCGCCACGCCTCGTCTTCGACGCTCTTGTGGAACCGCCCCGGTTTGCCGTTGGTCTGGGGATGGTACGGCCGCGAGTTGATCAAACCAATGTCGAGGGACAGCAGCTCTGACTCAAACAGGGTCGGGGTCCAAGATCCGGACGGTTTTTTGCGCCTTCCGGAGCCCACAAAGCAGGAACCTTTGTCCGACAGTATGGTAGCCGGCGCGCCGAACCTGTCCACGGCCCGCCGCAACGCCGTTACAGCGTTCTTGGAAGTGGCTTCCCCAAACAGTTCGGCCCCCGTGACGCAGCGGGAGGCGTCGTCCAGGTACGTTATGGGGTTTAGTCCCCTCGTGCGCGGGTCTTTCATGACGTGCCAGTCCGTATGCCACATGGAGTTTGAGTAGATGCGTTCGTACCTGACCCACTTGCGCCGCCTCGACTTTGCCGGAGACGCGGTGACCAGATCGTGGGACTTCAATATCACGTATACGCGGGCGTACCATACATCGCATCCGGCCCTGCGGAGCCTCCTGACGGTCAGCTGCACCCCGTCCGGCCAGCGGCGGTGGGCGTCCAGCACCGGATCTACCTCCTCGTCCGAGGGCTGGGGCTTCTTTGGCCGCCCCGCGCGGCCTTGGACGTGCGCCTTGCCCGTCTTGAGGTACTCCGCCCACAGCCGCTGAACGTGCCGTTGCGATACCTTCATCTCTTTTGCAACCACTCCGGTTCCCCTGCCCTTCTTCATCTGGCTGATGATGTAACGCATGGACCTGTCCGTCAGCATTGGCTTTGTCGCCTTTCCCGATCTATACAGCTTGTTGTATTCTTGCGGCCTCCTCTTAGCTGCGCCTAAGCGACATGATTTTTGTACAATAGACTGGCCGAATCCAAACACAAAGAACTAAAGGAGCAATGCCGCGTGGCGGTTTAGTTCGGGGCCCGCGGCCGAATGGGGGGAGGCGCGCGGTCCCCAGGGGCGGTTCCGTCCGGGAAGCGGCCTGCGGGGGGCGCCCGCCCCCCGCGCATGCGGCACATATCCGGACCGGGCACAAGATCAGATCCGGCCATATAGGGGGCTGCCCCCTGGCATATGCCGCGCGCGGCGGATCATACATGGCCGCCCATCCGTGGGCCGCCGTACAACAAAAAATATAGAAAAAATCACTGGTACGTCGGTTCCGGCACCGCCTTGCAGGACGCGTCGGGTATCGTGTCGTACTTGATGCTCAACAATAGGTTCTCGACCGCCATGGTGCCGGATATCACCAGGTCCTCATAACCCACGTACAACGGGAGGACGTCGCCCTGGTTGGCCAGTACCGGAATGTCCACCGTATTGTCAAACTTTAGCGTGTACTCGTCCGAACCCACGGTCAGGACCACCTCGGCAAAGTTGGCCAGCTGCCACGTGTCGGTGGTGCCCGCCGTGATCTGTATAATCTCCACCGGGTCGCCGCTGCAGTCTATCGTGTCCTTGTAGTCCTTGAGCGCGTTGTCCGCGTCGGCCTTGTCGGCGGTGACGCCATATGTGAGCGTCTGTGATGCGGTCAGCCCGGGCGCGGTCCCGGCGCCGCCGAAGTTCAGCGAACACGTGACGCCGGTCTCGGACGCCACCCAGTCCACGTTGATCTCGTACAGCGCGGTGTTGACGTCCCTGGTGGAGCCGTCGATCAGTTGCATGAATTTGGTCCTGTTTTCCGAGCCGGAAGTCTCGCCGTACGGGTAGAGCTGCCCTAGGTACTGTGTACTTTGTGTCGTCCACGATAGTCCTGAACAGCCCGTCGTACAGCATGCTGGTAAACCTGAGCGTCTCGCCGGCCCTCAGCAGCTTGTTGTTGAACTGGAGCGGCACGTCCAGCTCCGCGAACGTGTTGGCGCCGGTGTGGAACGCGTTGTTGTACAGGTCCCTGCCGTCCACCTTTACGTAGTTGTTGTTGGTGGCGGCGACGGGTTTGCCGTCTCCGGCGTCCGGAAGGGTGTTGCCGTCGTCGTTTGGGTCGTTGTCCGAGGAGACCCCCACGTGGTCCAGGCGGTCCCCTATGTTCAATACGGGTACGAGGTCCACCGTGTCCAAAAAGACGTTCTTGTTGCACGAGAAGGCCATGTCCAGCTCGTAGTAATGCGGCCCCCTGTCGGTGGTGGCGTCCCCGTGCCGAAGGTAGTGGTGCGTGTTGACGTTCAGCTCCGTCTCCCCGTCCCGCAGGGCGTTCGTCGGGGGCGGGGGGGCGATTACTGCGGGCCGGTCTATCTTCTGGTTGGTGATCTGGAGCGCGGCCTCTATGTTGGAGAGCCTGGCGAGCGCCTCGCTTATGTGCTGGTTTGTCGTGGCCAGCCGGGAGTCCATTCCGGCCAGCCGGGAGTCCATTCCGGCCAGCCGGGAGTTTATGTCGGCCAGATCCCGCGCCGTCGTTGCGTCGCCGCCGGCGTCTATCTCGTTGACGGAGACCTGCAGCGTCGCCAGCTGGCCCTCCATGCCGGCCATCCTGTCGTCGATGGCGGCTATCCCGGCCATGGCCGAATCCACGTCGGATATCTTGGAGTTTATTGCAGATATGTCGCCGGCCATGCCGTCCACGGACGCCTGCACGTCGGACATGGAGAACGCTATGCTCTGTATCGCCGCGGCGAGGTCCGCCAGGGCCGTCTGCACCGCCGTCATCACGGTTGCCAGCGAGCCCACCGAATCTGATATGTCGTCTGCCGTGTCCTCGATGTCCGAGGTCCTGGCGTCTATCGCCGCTATCCGCTCTGAGTTTGACTGCGCGTACGCGTCTGTCGCGGCAAGTCCGGCGGCCGCCGTGAGCGACAGCAGGACTGCGATCATTGTCTTGTTTTCCATTATGGCAAAGTCCGCGTACATCTATTTAATGTCAATGCGCAATTGCTCCTATACCAAAAGATTGGGCGCGCGGCGGCGCATGTATAGGATTGTTTACGATCGGTGATTTTGCAGCGGGTTCGCGCCAAAATGCGGCCATATGGGGGCCGCGGAATGCCGCACGCGTGGCCAGAGTCCGCGCCGCGCCGCCGCGGTACCGCGCGGCCCAGCGTCGTTTTGTAGCGCACGTCAACGCGCGGCCGGATCCGACATATACGCGCGGCGACCCGTTTCCGGGCCGCCGGGCGGTTAATAGGATAAAAAAAACCACCAGCATGCCGCGTGGGGCGCTTGTCCGCATGACGCGTTGGGCGTCGCGCCATACTAGGACTCTAGCGGGTTCTCGGCCGATGTGGCGCCGTATATCACAAGGCCCCGGTTGCCCGGGGGCTGGTGCGTAATTCCGCCGGGGTCTGATCCGATCGATACATACATAGATCCGGCCCAACCCGCCCAATGCAATGACCAAACACAACAGACGGAAAGGATACTGGCGGTATTACGGGCTCGCGACGAAGGAAGAGAAGGCCCGCATGATACGCACGCCGATGCGCCCGGTCCAAGAGCACCCGCGCCCAAAGAAGGGCAAGCGGGGCCGCCCTCCCGTGCACTACACGGAGAAGCTGGACTTTCCCCTGCCTCTCATGATGGCCGACGACGACGCCTGCCGCGGCACCGTGGCGGACCCATACGGCATGCGGACGCCCCGGGACGGCGAGCCGGTCCCCGCCCACACCGCCCCGGTCGGGCACGCCCAAACCGTCCCCGAAGAGCGGCCGGAGCATATACCGGCCGAGACGGCCCGCCTCTGCCTGGATTAGGTCGGGGACGCGACCGGCCCGTCGGCGGCAGACGGCAGCGGCATGGAGACGGCCAGGTACGGGATGGTGGAGAGGGCCGACAAGGAGCGCGGCTCCGTCACGACCCGCCAAAAGATATGCCGTAAGCGCCGCATCGCCGCGATTCGGGGGCCATGCATCATGCCGGCCGCCGTCGGCACGCCGGGCAGCGCCGGCGACTCGATCAAGCTTCCGACCATGCTGCGTAAAATCAGGCGGCGCGGATTCGACGTGTCCGGACGTCTCTACAACGCCGACGGGGGAATGCGACTCGGACGGCAACCGCGAGGAATTGTCCCGGATGCACATAATCCCGAACGTCAGGCAGAGGAAATACGCGGAAACCCGCGACAATCCCGATAGGGGGAAGGCGTCGGAAATGTTCGGCGGCGTCGCGTACCATATGCGTGGCATGATATAATGGGGCGTTCGGGGCCGAAGAGGCCCGGCGCCACCAACCATAGTGCGGGTTCGTGCGGGATGACAACCGGCGCCGGTTCGCCCAGGGGCGGGCGATAACGTGGAACGTACGCGTCTTAAACCGGTTTCAGCGCGCAAACCGACCGAACATGCCGATGCCGCCGTGCGGCGTGGCCCATTCGGAATGCGCATGGCGCATCCGTCCGTCCAGCAGATAAAACCCCGCCGGTATTATTCCGGCGGGCATCCGGATCCCGTCTAACCGGGATGCCGTTGGGGGGACGGGAGCGGGCAGAGCCCACATGGTTTACGGATTAACGCGCCGGCCCACCTTTGAGGCCACCGACCAGATCAGGGACGCAATTACGCAAAACGAGAAGCCCATGGAGATCAAAGGATACGCGGCGTAGCGGCGCCGCGCCCCGGTGATTGCCCCCGTACCCCCCGCAATACGGTTTGGTTTTGCCGGCCATCCGTCCACAATTTGGAATGGCTCTATGCCAGCCGGCCAATATCAGGGAGAATATTCCCCATGGTTTGGCCGTTGAGGCCAGACCGCACAGCATCCGGGCAAGTGAGCGGATTGCAATGGCCGCCACTACTCATACAATTCAGTCATTCAGGAAGGTATATCCAAGTCTCGGCAGCCGCGTTATATCCGGTATTTTCCCATCCGAGAACTCCCGCATCTTCTCTTTCAGCTTGTCTTTGATTTCACCGCATTTTGACCGCGCCTTCTTGTCCGCCGCGAACTTTACAATTAATAGCTTGCCGGCCTGCCTGTACGTTACTTTCAGGCCCCACATCCGCATCCAATTTCTATACGTCTTTGCATCCTCAAGCGCGCCATATGGCATACTGAACAATATGCGCCGGTTCGCCGACAACACAAGTACGGAATCCCGGGACAACACGAGAGACGTGCCATTCTCTCCGTTTAGTGAATCTTCTGTAACGAACAGGCTGGTGGCTGAGCCACCGGGCACTTGCTTTCGATACTCCTTAACCGCCGTGTCGGTTGTCGGATCCGCCTTTTTCAACCGCTTCATCTCCTCGTCCACCTTAAAGTCCTTCAAGCCCACCGTCTTATTCTTGGGCTCATATCCTTCCAGAAGCACGTGTACCTCGTACTTTTTTCGTATGATGGGCTTGTCCGTTATCGGTTTTTCCAGGGTAAGCGGCGTGACGCCATACGGCAACCCGTTCACCAAGACCAGCGCTCCGGGCGGCACGGTTTGCACGTGTAACATCCCGCGGCCTCCGGTCTTTTGGCTCCCTATCAGATGGCTCCAGATTTTATATTCGTCGGATTCCGAATGACCGGCGGCAAACTCCATTGGCAGCTGAAATTTCTTTTTGGCATCGGCAGTCTCTATGTTCAGCGCCGGCCTAAGCAATCCGGCATCGCATTTTTTGATCGAGTTAAGGGGTATGCGCTCCAACTCCTTCAAGTCATCGTTGTCGTACAGTATGAGGTGCTGACCGGCCAGCGCCAGCGTACCCTCCCTGAACGACGTCCAGCGGCACATGCTGGGCGTAACGCCAGCCTCGGCGTCGCGTGATATTTGGGAGCGTTCAGAATCCATGCTCGTCAGGGTTGCGTCCAGAGCATCCAGCATGATGCCGCCCATATGACCGGAGGATATCCCTTGACACACCTCCGGATGTTCGCCCATAAAGTTGCGGTACTCCGAACTAGAGGAAATGTTGTCGCCCTGTTTTGCCTTGTACCGCTTGGCGGCCTTGACCCCGTTGAAATATACGTCCATGTTGGCGCCCGTCCGGCCAGGTTCCGGCACACGCTCCAGTGATTCCAGGATCATGCCGTACGTGCGGTTGGCATCCCGCACGCTCTTGTCGTATCGCATCCGCATGTCGGCCGCCTCGGCCTCCTCTGCCTCTCTCCCCTTTACCATTGCGTCGCAGTCCCTC
Organism: Nitrosopumilaceae archaeon; assembly: GCA_963665475.2. Lineage (GTDB taxonomy): Archaea > Thermoproteota > Nitrososphaeria > Nitrososphaerales > Nitrosopumilaceae > VYCS01. The sequence continues at coordinate 836,997 of CAXXXK010000002.1, forward strand.
GCGTCGCGCTGCATCCTTTCGACCCATTGCATGTATTCCCTTGTGTGCTCGTCCATTAGGACGCGTGCATTTTCGACGGCACCGCGTTCGGCGGCGAGGGAATCTCCGTCTATATCCGACCACCCGGCGCCGCTGTCAGGCCACCCCTCCTTTCGGGCATCGTCCAGCCAGCGCGCCATCACCGCGCGACGTTCCTTGGCACTATCCAACGCAGCCTGAGCCTGTGACATCCACTCCCCGGCCAGCTGTACATCATATTCGGCGTGGTTTTGGATGGCGTTGGTGCGCCGGTCTATGACGGACCGCAGCCCCTCGGCGACCTCCCGCATCTTCTTGGCATACGTAAGCCTCTCTTGGACCCAGGGGTCCCTGGCCTTGATCTGTTCCAGAGCTGTCAGCGTGTGTCCCTCCGCATCCCAACGCTCCTTCCCGTCTTTCAGGTGGGCCTCCTCGGCGGCCCGCAGCAGCTCGGCGGATTCTTTCTTCTTGTCGGCCGCCGTCGCGCAACGTCCCGCCATGTTGTATCGTCTTTTGGCAGACTCCAAGTCCTGTACGGCCATATACAAATCGCGCCGGGCCGATTCCAGCACCTCAGCGGGAGGCATCTCGTGCTGCGCGTCTTGCAGCATTGCCTTGGCTTTTTGCGTGTCGTCTTTTGCCATGTCCGCTTTTGCCTCGGCATCTTTCTGGGCATCCCTTGCGTTATCCAGGGCTTTTTGCGCATCCTCTTTGGTTTTTTGCGCCGCCTTCCGCGCCCGTCTGGCTTCGCCCAGGACCGCTTCAGCCTCTGATGTCCGATTCCGGGCCTCCCGCAAAATGGCCTCGGCGGCATTCATGGCCTCCAGCGTCTCGCGCTCTGGAACTCGGACTTTTTCCATTTCAGCCTTGGCATCTCTAATATTCGCATCACAGGCGCGCATCTGCTTTTCGGCCGCCTCTTCCATGTCACTGGCCTTCTGCTCGGCGCTGCGGGCATTTTCCATGTCGGTTTTGGCCAGCTGCACGTCATGTTCGGCATCCCCGGCTGCCTTTATCCGCATCATGATGAGGTCTTGCTCCAGCCTGCTGCCCTCTCGTTTGAGTCGTGCGGCAGCCATTTGGCTCTCCGCATCGGCCCTGTTTTTTGCTGCGTCATCCCTCCCGCTCTTGGCGTCGTTCAATCTGTTGTGGTAAGGGAGCCAGCATTCGCGGGCCAAGTCATACCCGTTCTGGGCATCTCTCTCCCCGTCCATGGCCGAGTCCAATGACGTATAAGCGGAGCGCTCCACCCACTTGGCCGCATCCGCTCTTGATTCGGCGCGTTGTAGTCTGTTTTGGGCATCATACGCATTTCGCTTGGCATCTGCCAGCGCGTCCTCTGCCTCACTCTGGCGGCGTTCGCGTACGAGCACGTTGTCCTTTGCCGCCCTTGCGTTCTTCTCTGTCAGGGGGATCTCCTCTCTGGCAAGCGCAATCTTCTGCCTGGCGGCAGTTACGGCCTCATCCATCTGCCTCCTTTGGCCTTCCCAGTCGGCTTTGAAGGATTTCCGCGAGGACTCGTAGTGCTCTAGGTGGGTCTTGGCCTTGGCCAGTTGGCTTTGAATTATCTTTGTGTGCGCAAGTACCTGCCGCGTATGCAGGTAGTCGGCCATCTTTTTTTGGGCCTTCCGGAGCGGGGCGGTTGCGCTGTACAAGCTTGGGGAGTACGGGCCGCCGTTCTTCATCATCTCTATCTGAAGTGGGGTTCTCGGGACAGGGTTGCCCGCAGTATTGGCCGGCATATCGTCATTTTCGTCACTCAACATTCTCGCCCTCCATAGTATCCACCCATATCGGTGCACAGCGACAGTATGCGACTGTTGTAAAACCGCATGGGCAAGAATTGGACATTGCCGACCCCCTGCCGCAGCATATCCGACTTTTGGTTCCACCAAGGCCCTGTGGAATCCAAAAAGTTGTTCACCCCTAGTTCCATGAGCCGCGTCCCCGTGGGATGCAATATGACTTTACCGTATGGCCTCAATGCGTGAAGCACGACATCTCGGATCGCGCGGGCTCCGGCTGTTGTTCTGCCGCCGTGGATTAGCGCGACCGTCGTGCAAGGATGAACACACCGCACATCAATGCGCAGAGTCCCCCCGACTGTGCGTCTCCCGCCGGTTCGAACACCCATCATTCGTTGGTTACGTCCGATCCCGGAGGGGGAGTCTTGCGCTTAAACGCCATTTCGGGCGTTTCCTCAACGTCCATGTTTAGCGACATGTGCGGCCACTCAGTATTGTGCCACCTCACGAACCGCGCCACGGGATCTACCTCGATGCGTGTCGGATTGACGGGACATATGCCGCATGGCATAAGTTCGCAGTCAATCGGGGGCAAAATGAGCGACGAGTATACGCGGCGCTTTTCCCCATGCCGCCGGCGGGCATGATCATGCGGCTCCGGGCCCGGCGCGGAGGTCGTGTGCGGCAATTCCGGAATGCCGTGCGCAGACTCCCCCACCATGCCGCCGGCCACGTTGCAGAACGGCCGGCCGCTAAACGCTCCGGTACAGGTACCGGAATATGACCAAGCGTGGAATATAGTCCCCCAGCCGCCGCTTGACGTCGCGGCGCATCTTGCTGAACTTGACGTAGGGGCCCGATGGCACGGCGCGCTTCATCTGGCGCCACAACTCCTCCATTGCGTTGAGGTCCGGACATCCGGGCGGGAGGTACGCCAGCTCGACCTCGCCGTCCATCTCGCCTATGGCCTCTTGAACCGCCCTTGCCGCGTGCTGGGGAGCCCTGTCCAGCATCATCACCGTCTTGCTGAACTTTGCGTGCGCGTTCCTCAGGAACGCCACAAACTCGTCCTTGGTGAAGCGCTCATGGCGCTCAAAGCATCCCCTGCCGTCCGCGGTCAGGAGGCCGAACTGTATGACCTTGGCGTGGTTTCCGGTGTACTTGTAGACGGCCCGCTTTTTCTTCAGCGTGTAGACCCCCTTGCGGAGCCGGACGTCCGCTATGACTATGGTCGCGTCCTGCACGCACATGACCCGTCCTTCGGCCATAAGCGATTCGAGTCCACTTGCCTTTTTCTGGAACAGGCGTATGCGCCTGGTGCTGGCCCGGTTGACGTGCCATCCCACGGGCACCTTCATGGTGTCGCCCCACTTTTTCATGATCTTGCGTATGTGCGGCATGCTGTAGTCGACGCCGGTGTTCTTGAGGACGCGCTTGCGCACCCCCTCCACCGCCCGGCACGTGGCGTCCCGGGCCATTCTCCGAACCACTCCATTATGCCCGGATGCACCTTGGGCGGCCTGCCGCTTCTGGGCAGGTCTTGGAGCCCGGCCAGGCCCCCTTCCCTGTAGCGCTTTGTCCACTCGGAGCCCCAGGCTCTGGACATCTTCAGCTGCCTTGCCGCTTCCGACGCGTTCATTCCGTCGATCAAGATGAACATGACAAGCTGTATGCGTCTGGAGACTTTGGCGTTCTTTTCTGCATTGTGGGCCTTTTGGAACGTCTTCTTCCTGGATCTTTTTGATTTCATTGGATTGCTTTTGATTCGAGGGGATCAATGTACGGTTGCCGCCGCGGCGCCCTCCAGTACGTCTGAATGTGCGATCAACAACTTTACGGCGCGGTGATCACGGACTTTTACCACGCGGTATACGCCACCGAATCCAAAAAAAAGCCAAGGGGGTTTCAAGGTTCGAGAGGCGCCTGAACGGCCTAGGCATATGGCACGTACCGGCCGGGGTGGCCCACCCCCGGACCAACGGCAAGCTGGAGCGGGCGCGCGGGGAGTTGCAGCGAAAGCTCCGCCTGTTCCATGACGTGGCCGGGCGGCCGGGCATATGCTCTTCTAACTCGCAGCACATCGAGATGGGCCCCGTGGCGTGGTTCGTGAGGTGGCACAATAATGAGCGGTCGCACATGCCACTGGACGCGGACGTTGGGGAAACGCCCGAAATGGCGTTTGAGCGCAAGACTCCCCCTCCGGGATCGGATATAACCGACGAGTGATGGGCGTCCGAACCGGCTGGAGATGTATAGACAGGGGGACTCCGCATTATGATATGCGGCGCGTTCGTCCTTGCACGGTGGCCACGCTCATGCGCGGCGGTGGAGCAACAACCAAAACCACGTGGTCCAAGATGACATGCTTCACGTGTTGAGACCATACGGTAAAGTCATATTGCATCCCATGGGGACGCGGCTCATGGAGCTAGGGGTGAACAACTTTCTGGATTCCACAACAAAACCCATTAGCCATAACACGTAATACGTACAGAGCGCTTACACGGCGTATGCGTGAAGGTTCTTGCAGAAAAGACGGAGTGTGGGCCTCCTGTCGGGCCGACGTACTAAAGTGCTGGATCAGATCTTTACGACCATGCGCCCCGGCCGAGTCCTCGTCGTGCTGTGCAGGGGAGGCCCCAAAGAGTCAGGGCATCGGCAATGGACAACGCAAGGCTGGACACGTCAAAAACGGGAACCAAGCCGCGGCTGTGGCGCCCATCTTCCGCCTTTTCAGGAAGAGACCGTGTGAGTTAAACGTATATGGTACTCATTTTTCTGCATATGCCATGCCGGAACATGGAAGGTACAAGAATGCATGATGTTAATATAAAACCATCCGTGCTCAAATGGGCGCGCAAGCGATCTGGTCGAGACGACTACATTCAAGAAAAATTTCCAGAAATTGAGGCCTGGGAGCAGGGAACTAAGTCCCCCTCTTTGAAGGATATGGAAAAATTTGCCAAAGCTACGTACGTGCCGATTGGTTACCTGTTTCTTGACAAGCCTCCGGACGTTACGCTACCAATCTCTGACTTTCGCACCGTCGGTAGCACTGGCGTGAGTCTCCCGTCTGCCACCATGCTAGATGCCGTATACATGTGCCAACAACGTCAGGAATGGTATCGAGAATATGCAAAGTCAGCCGGGGAGGAAAAACTTGACTTTGTCGGCAGCATGAATGTCGATGACGATAAAGTGTCTTCTGCTAAAAAAATAAGATCTGCGCTAAAACTTGATGAGGAGCCCCACTTGCGGCGGGGCGGCGGCGTCAAAATACTGCGACACATGGTAAGCGAGGCAGAACGTCTTGGCATACTTGTCATGATAAGCGGCGTGGTGAGAAACAACAATAAGCGTGAGTTGGATGTTAACGAATTTCGCGGATTTGCGCTGGCAGATGCGTGGGCACCGCTTATCTTTGTCAACGGCAAAGACTGGAAGGGGGCTCAACTGTTCACCGTGGCGCACGAGCTTGCTCACATCTGGCTGGGGCGATCTGCCGTATCGGGCAATTCCGCTAGGGATGTGTCTAATAATGCGGTCGAAATATGGTGCAATGCGGTCGCGGCGGAAATATTGGTGCCGTCTGTGATTATGCGTAAAGAGTATGACGTGGCCGCTGACGTGCCTGCCGAGACGGCTCGCCTTGCCCGTCTCTTCAGGGTTAGCAATCAGGTTATACTTCGACGCATGTACGATGTCGGCGGGCTTGACCGCGCGACGTTTCAGAAGGAATATGACAAGGAGGCGCACCTTGCTGCCGAACGTGAAGAGAAAAAGAAAAAAGAACAAAAAAAGGCAGGAAAATCTGGCGGTAACTACTACAACACCGTATTGGCCAGGTCGAGCAGGAGATTTGCTCGCGCCATTCTTGCCAGCACCCGGGAGGGAAAAACCCCGCCTATCATTTTGCGAAGACTGCTTGATGTGTGGAAAACATCAAGCCTCAAAGAACTCTCAAAACGAGTTGGGGTTGTTCGCTAAATGCCGTACATTTTGGACACCAATGTGCTCATTGAGGCTAAGGATACCTATTACAAGTTTGACGTCTGCCGGGGATTCTGGGATTGGCTCACCATGCAGAATAATGCAGGTAAGCTGTATAGTGTAACGGCGGTTCATAACGAGTTGAAAAAAGGCCAAGATGAGCTATCCGAGTGGGCTGCCGCACGCGGGAGCAAATTCTTTCTACCCACAAATCCGTTTACAAAGGCCGCTATGTTGAAGGTGAGTGACGCAGTGGAGAACATGCAGTACACCAAACATGCGATAGATGAATTTTTTAACGCAGCGGACTATTATGTTGTAACAGAAGCCTGCGCCCGTCAAGGCATAGTAGTTACCCGCGAACAACCATCTGATAGCAAAAACAGAATTAAGATTCCGAATATATGTGATGAATTAGAAATAGGTTGTTTGGACACATTTGAGATGCTGTATGCCGAGAACGCTCGGTTCGTATTGAAGAGTCCTAGTTCTGTTAGCAAGTGAGTGCAAAGCCACCCCTCCCCGACGCATCGGAGAATATTCACAATCCATTTGTTAGTTGTATTGATCACTAAATGTTGGTTTGTTCTGACCAGCCAAACGTCTTGAAATGAATCCGGGCGAGTCAGCCGATGCCCCCGTTCGAACTTTTACGGTGGTTTTTGGCCCGCACGGCGCGTCAATTTGTAAAATATGCGGCACGGTATGCGTAGCGGCGGCCAGAAATACCCGATCGCCCACCCGCACACGGCGTTCCGGGGCGTGACGGTTTAGGCCGTGTTTGAATCGAAGCATTTAAGATCCAACCTGATCCCCCGGACCCCCATACTGCGGCTGCGCCGCAACATGGCAAAAGCCACCGACAAAAAGCGGCGGGAGCCGCGCGAAGAGGCCATACCCAAGTACGGCGACTTCATGCCATATGTGGGCCTCAAGCGGCTCCGCAGGGCATACAAGTCAGAGCGGCCGGGCAAGGCCCAGATCATCCTGCGCGCTTGCGAGCTGCGGAAGAAGGGAATGGGGATACGGCCCATAATGAGGAAGCTGCAGCAGGCGTATTCGACCGTGCGCGACTGGCTGCTCCGCATGATGTGTACAGACCTGGACAGGCGACACGATAAACAGAGGGGCCGCAAAAAGAAAAAGGTGGACGCCGCCGCACGCAAGGCCATATTGGAGTGGGTGGACAACTCCCCGAGGAAATACGGGTTTGCCGCCGGAACGTGGCAGCTGGCCATGATATTGGTCATGCTGGAAAGGGAGCTGAACATCGAGTGCAAGCCGCGGACGCTGAGGCGCGTGATGAAGAGGACCAAGTGCTCGTACACGAAAGCCAGGCCGGTGCCGCGCAAGTCGGCCACCAAGGAAGAGCGGGAGGCGTTCGTGAGCGGGACCAACGCGACGCTGGAGGATCTGATAGCCCAAGATTACGTCGTGCTGTGCGGGGACGAGGCGGGCGTATTGCGCTGGAACGGGGGCGGGTACGGCTGGAGGCGCACCGGCGGACGCTACACCGTAAAGTCCACGTTCTCAAAGCAGTCCGTCAAGATGTTCGGCGCCCTGGGCAAGGACGGCTTTTACATGCGGCACGCGGACGCCCTGAATTCGGAGACGTTCATAGAATTCCTGAAGGAACTGCAGCAGACATATCCCAAGTTCGCGATGATACTGGACAACGCCGGGTACCACAAGTCCCGCATGGTGTCCCGGTTCATCGAGTCGACCGGCGGGGACATCAAGCTGATTTACCTGCCCCCGTACACCCCGCAGCTGAACCCGATCGAGGTGCAGTATATGATGCCCAAGCGCCTGCTGGCCAGCCGGTACTTTGAGAGCGTGGACGAGCTCAGGGACGCAATCGTACAAATCGTGCAAAACGAGATGAAGGCCGTAGAGATCAAGGTATACGCGACGTAGCCGCGCCGCGCCATGATGATTGCCCCCGCGCCGCGATATTGTCTGATTTTACCGTCCGTCCGGCCACAATTTGGGATTGAACTATGCCGGCCGGCCAATATTGGGGAGAATATTCGCCATGGCTTGGCCGTTAAGGTGAGACCGCACAGCATCTGGGCCGCAAGTGAGCGGATTGCAATGGCCGCCACTACGCATAACTCAACTCCTCCCGCATGGCGGGATTCTTCACCTCGCGGTATAGCGACACGCACGGATCCGTATCTTTTAACCTGCCGAACGCCAGGCTGGACAGGCAGGGCAATGCGCCGGATCTGACACCTGCGTCCACGCCGTCGTCCGCGCACAGCCGGTACAGCGTGTCATATCTTGTATGAAACGAGTCGGCGTCTTCGTTTCCCGCAAACAGGCCCGCCAACTCGGCGGCATCGTCCGCATGTTTGCCGTCGCGGAGCATACTGTCCACCGTGCCCCACACTCTCTCGGGGCCGAAGCGCTTCTCCATCTCGCGCAATATTTCAACGAGGCGGCACACCGAACCGTCCGCGCCGTCTCTGGTCAGGCGCGGGTCACCGAACAGCTTTGGAATATCGTCGGGCGTGTGCGTGGTTCCGTGCCGCGCGTCGTCGCGCGGAGCGTCCGGCGCAGCGGATCCCGCATCCGCGCGTTTTGCATACGCTTCGCCTCCCGTGCCGGGTTGTTGCAGTGCCGTTGCCATTGCCGGTTGCATTACAATTGGCGCGTACTAAAACGTTGAATCAAAATTTGCCAATTTTATGGTCCGGTAAGTTGTTCGCCCCCAGTCCCAAGGGGGAAAGTGGGAAAGGCGGATGGGGGGGCGCCGTGATGCATATGCCGTCCGGGTACGACCGGTACGACGGCACACGGAAGGCCGCCCGGAAGGCCGCCGGTACTCGACTGCCGCGGCGCTCCAAGCGGTGGCGCCATGTTGGAACCCGCGGGGCGCGCGTGGTGAAAAAGCTAGACCAGTCCAAAGTCGGGCACATGGCGGCGGAGAAGAAAAAGGGCGCCAAGAACCGGATCATCGCCGAAGCCATGAACGCAACCGTGCGGTACGTCCAGAAGCTGCAGGCCCGGTTCAAGCACGCTCCCGAGGGATGTATCGTGTTTCCCGCGCGCATGGGCAAGCCCCCCAGGAGGTCTCCCACCAAGAGCGAGCGGTCGGCCGTGCTCAATATGCGCTGCACCCTCAAGTCCAGCGCGGGCCCGATATGGGATCGCCTTAAAAGATCCGGAATGGCCGTTCCCAAGGGCGTGGCGCATGCCATACTGCGGGAGTACGGCGAGGGGGCGGAACACAAGAGAAAGCAAACGCGCCGCAGGCGGATGCGGCACGGGCGCAAGCACGCCAACTCCATGCGGCATACGGACTACAAGCGGCTGGACGACGGCCGCCGGTTCACATCATACATGGACGGCGCGTCCCGCCTCATTGTATGGCGGGGCGCGTTCGACGAGGCCACCGGCAAGCATGCAGTTGAAGTGCCGGAGGAGGCCATGTCCAAACACGGCAAGCCGGCATCCATGCTGTCCGACCGCGGCACCCGGTTCTACGCCACCGAATCCGAAAAAAAGGCCAAGGGAGTTTCAATGTTCGAGAAGCGCCCGAACGACTTGGGCATACTGCACGTACCGGCCGGGGTGGCCCACTCCCGGACCAACGGCAAGCTGGAGCGGACGCGCGGGGAGACGCGGCGCAAGCTCCGCCTGTTCCGTGACATGGCCGGGCAGCCGGATATGTGTCCCGTCAACCAGCCGCACATCGAGGCGGATCCCACGGCGCGGTTCGTGAGATGGCGCAGTTACGAGCGGCCACACATGTCGCTAAATACAGACGTCGAGGAAACGCCCGCGATGGCGTTTAAGCGCAAGACGTTCCCTCCGGGATCTGACGTAACCGACGAGTGACAGGCGTTCGAACCGGCGGGAGATATACAGTCGGGGAACTCCGCATTACGGCATGCGGCATGTTCGTCCTTGCGCGACTGTCGCGCTAATCCGCGGCGGTGGAACGACAACCAGCTCCCACACGGCCGGAAACGCCGCGCTTCATCGTCTCATGCGTTGAGACCGCACGGTAAAGTCATATTGCACCCCATAGGAACGCGGCTCACGGAGTTAGGAACGAACAACTTTCTGGATCTCACAGATTTCTGAGTTTGTACATATGATTAAATATGACTGCCGTGTACAGCATATTGTGGTAGACAAAGACGTACTGTATCAGTCGGGCATGGAAGCCGCAAGCGCCTTGGATTCGATAGATATGCCCGAGCCGGCCAAACTTGTACGCGACACGGCTGAGAAGATGCGTGATCTGGAGACGGAGTTGTACGACCTAATAGCAGAGACGTCATGAGTGACAGACGGCAGAAACGACTAATCTACCTAGAAAGCGAGTTGGTCGTGCTAAAGCAAGAGGCGGCGGATCTGTATCAATCCATCAGGGAGCAGAGCGCGGACATAGCGGCCAGGCGCGCCAAGCTTTTGCGGGACACAAACAATTTTGCAAACATGGACCGAACCATAAGCAGCATTAAAGACGAGATACGCGCGTTACGACAATCGTAATTTGCGCCATACGCTAGAAAAAAACAGCTTTGTGATTTTGCACGCACCACCACACCGGGTTTGAATTTGCATATAGTGCGATTCTCGCGCAAACGGGCTCGGACAAACTCGACGGATCAATCGAATTGGGAACGCCCCGTTGCAGATCTATGTTGCTGGCCAAAACCCGGCCGTTTTTTACGGTGTATTTGACTTTCTTGGGATTGCCGAGCTCGTCCGGTATGAACTCACATGCAACCGCAACCGTCCCCGGTTCCGGCCACGAACGACACTGACACGGCAAACTCCGGTACACTTGGCCCAACTGACCATACGGTATGCGGGGCACATATCTTATTATAAACCGCCCGAGTATGTCGCAATACAATTATGACATTCTTATATTCGCACAACACGGCAGGGTTGGTGTACGCATCCACACGGAGCGGCAACTGTGGAGGGGGCGACCAACCGCCAAACGAGAATCGCCGCTGCTGGAATACGGGGGGCGGAACCCATGTATGATTTGCTTCTGATTCTGGACGTAATGGTTCCCGCGAACAACGTCATAGGAAGAGTGCTGGAGCAATATCCGGAGGCGGCCAGGCGTTCGGACGCGATAGCCATATGCAAGAAGGCGGACGAGGCGGCTAAAAAACACAAAGACAGAGTAAGATCCGAGACAAATGTACTCAGCAAGAGGATAATCCGAGCCGTGGCCAAATACCGGGAGGCCGTAGAGCCGTCCCGCATACTGGAATCGTGGAACCCGGACGCCGCCGGACGCGACGGCCTGGCACGCCTAAAAGAGGAGGCCGCAAGACTCACCGCCGGGCACCGCCGCGACGTCAGGCCGGACCAAACCACAAGGCGCATGCTCGAAATCTCGCGATGCTGGCGCACCCCCCACATCATGCCGTCCGACGCTCTGGAAATGTTGTTTATATCGGCAAGCAAGGGGGCAAAGTTTTACGCTCGCAATATTCGGTCGCACTATGGCTACTTGGCCGGCCACATGGATGAAATGCTTTGCCTACATCGCGAAAGGGTCGAAATCTCGCCGTATAACACGTCGTGCGCCGAGCATTACGGCATCCGCCCGTCCACCCCTCCCTGGCTAAAAGGCCTGGACGGGAAGGTCCACTCCGGCGAGGAGTTGGAGAGGAGGCTCGCCGAGATCATAGACGCGTGCGGGGAGCGCCTGGATCACGTCATGGCCCCCACCCGCGCTCCGGCGTCCGGCGGCGCCCCCGGGCGGAGCGACGGGACATACCGGGAATCTTACCAGTACCCGGACCTGCACAAAAGGCTGTCCAAGTGGTGCCGCGAAAACACCGGGCCGGGCGGCGAGGAGGACCATGCCAGGATCAGGAGAATGCTGGAGAAATACGGCCAGGATCTCAAGTCGGTGTTGCGCGAATACCGCAAAGACATGAAAAAGGCCAAACGTGTAATCCGCAACGATTGCCTGAATGAAAACGTAAAGTCCGAGATACACGACATAGTGAAATTTGAAGCACGCAATCCGAACGCGTACGGACTGGCCCGCTGGGTCAAGGAGCACGCCGACTTTGAGGCGGGCGGCGCCGCGGCCAAGCTGGTTGCGGAGACACGCGAGGCGCTGGAAGCGTTTCGCGCCGGGACCAACCCGGACGGCGCGCTGGCGTTGACCGCCGAGATTGACCGGGAGGCCGACGCGCTTGTGGGGCGCATGGCCATACCCCCGAACATAATGCGGTTTGCCGCAAACGCGTATGAGATGGTGTGCGGGCGCATCGCCAACCTCGAAGAACCCGGCGCCTTGTCGTGGACCATGCAGAAGGTAGCGGATCTGGTGGCCAGCGACGTCGGCTTTGGGCATTCCGACAGGGGGCAGCTCTCCGATGCGGTGGCAAACGCGGTCGCCGACTACTTTACACCCGCCCCTTTGCCCGTAAGCCCGGGCGACCCATCCACCGAGGACGCCGACCTCCCGGAGACGCTGCGGCCGCTAATCAAGGACGTGCGTGGCATGGTGACCAAGATTCTAAAGTCCAAGCGGGCCCGCGACACGATGGGGATCACCAGGGCGGTGGCCAAGGCGGTTGCCCGGCATTCCGGCACGCAAAGGTCGTAGCCGTTTTGTTTTTGAGGTGGACCATGCCCGTACCGAATGTTTGGCGCGCATACATGCGACTTCACGCTCCGTCCGAACCCGAGTGGCATACAGCGTCATTTATCCGTCGTTTGGCTATTGGACGAGATAGTATATACCGCGTGGCATAAGTTCGCAGTCAATCGGGAGCAAAATGAGCGATAATTATACGCGGCTCCCCTCCCCGTGCCGCCGGCGGGCATGATCATGCGGCTCCGGGCCCGGCGCGGGGGCCGTTTGTGGCAATTCCGGAACGCCGTGCGCAGACTCCCCCACCATGACGCCGGCCACGTTGCAGAACGGCCGGCGCCTAAACGCTCCGGTACAGGTACCGGAATATGACCAAGCGTGGAATATAGTCCCCCAGCCGCCGCTTGACGTCGCGGCACATCTTGCCGAACTTGACGTACGGGCCCGAAAGCACTGCGCGCTTCATCTGCCGCCACAGCTCTTCCATGGCGTTCAGGTCCGGACATCCGGGCGGGAGGTACACCAGTTTGACCTCGCCGCCCATCTCGTCTATCGCCTCTTGAACCACCTTTGCCGTGTGCTGGGGAGCCCTGTCCAGCATAATCACCATCTTGCCGAACTTTGCGTGGGCGTTCCTCAGGAACGCCACGAACTCGTCCTTGGTGAAGCGTTTGTGGCCCTCAAAGTACCCCCTGCCGTCCGCGGTCAGGAGGCCGAATTCGATGATCTTGGCGTGGTTTCCGGTGTACTTGTAGACGGCCCGCTTTTTCTTCATCGTGTAGACTCCCTTGCGGAGCCGGACGTCCGCTATCACTATGGTCTCGTCCTGCACGCATATGACCCATCCTTCGGCCATCAGCGCTTCGAGCACCCTTGCCTTCTTCTGGAACCGGCGTATGCGCCCCCTTGCTGGCCCGGTTGACGTGCCGGCCCACGGGCACCTTCATGGTGTAGCCCCACTTTTTCATGATCTTGCGGACGTGCGACGCGCTGTAGTCGACGCCGGTGTTCTTGAGGACGTGCTTGTGCATCCCCTCCACCGTCCAGCACATGGTGTCCCGGGCCATTCTCCGAACCTTCTTCATTATGCCCGGATGCACCTTGGGCGGCCTGCCGCTTCTGGGCAGGTACCGGAGCCCGGCCAGGCCCCCTTCCCGGTAGCGCTTGGTCCACTTGGAGCCCCAGGCTCTGGACATCTTCAGCCGCCTTGCCGCTTCCGACGGCTTCATCCCGTCTATCCAGACGTATATGACGAACAGTATGCGTATGCGGACGTTGGCCTTCTTCTCGGCCTTGCAGGCCTTTTGGAGTGACTTCTTCCTGGATCGTGTTGATTTCATTGGATCGCCTTTGGTTCGGGGAGATCTATGAACGTTTGCCACCGCGGCGCCCCCCGGCGCGTCGGAATATACGATCTACAACATTACGGCGCGGTGATCACGGACTTTTGCCATGCGGTATACGCAAGCGGCACGCCAACAACAACGCGTGCGAGCGCTTCAACGGCACCGTCAAAGACCGCATAAAGCGCGTCCGCGGGTTCCGCTCCGAGCTGCCCGCGCTCCACGTATTGTTCCTGGCGTACTACAACCTCTTCCGGCCCCACTCGGGCATAGGGGGAAAGACCCCCGCCGGGGCGTTGGGCGTGGTAATCGAAGGGCCGAACAAGTGGCTCACGGCCATACGGCACGCGGCCCTGTTCTGCGCGTGACGCGCGCCGCCGTGCCGAGCGCAATTCCGGAACCCGCGGGTTGGATATTGGCAAAAGCGGGGCGTGGTCCGCGCAAACGGCCCCCGGGGCGGCCGGACAACCCCCCAAGCGCGTCACGGTCACCATGCGCGACGGCTACATCACGGCGGGCGGGCCGGACGATTAGGAGAATATTGCGATCGGTCCCAAATTTGCAATAGAACCTTCCATGCATGAGAGATATAAGGCGGGGCTGGGCATACAATACCGTGATGTCACAAGCGCATATGCCGGAAGATTGTAGCCCGCAGATGCGCCAGTCCGCCGCCGATACGCTGCGGCCGGATATGCGGGGCAACATGCTGCGCTTTAGCCACCTCCAGACGCGGATGGATACTCTTGCAAACATCTCCCGCCTGGACTTGGATCCCGAACTGGCGGAGCAGTACAACAAAGGCATAAGGCACTTCAAGCGCGGCCAGTACGGCGCCGCGATAGATAATTTTAACGAGGCTCTAAAAATCGACCCCCTATTCCAATACGCAAACATGGGCAAAGGCAAAGCGATGTCGAAAGCCGGAAATCCCAACGGCGCCGTGGAGTGCTATGACGTCGTGTTAAAACTGGATCCGAAACACGTTGACGCGCGTAGCAACAAGGGCGTGATCCTGGCCAAGATGGACAGGCACGAGGATGCCCTGGCGTGCTTTGACGCCGCGCTGGACGTGCGGCCGGATGCGGAGGCGTACAACAACAAGGGCGTGATCCTGGCCAAGATGGACAGGCACGAGGATGCCCTGGCGTGCTTTGACGCCGCGCTGGAGCTGGACCCGGAATATGCTTATGCGCACAACAACCGAGGCATTACTCTGGGCAGTATGGGGGATCATGTGGCCGCCGTCAAGTGCTATGACGCGGCGCTGAACATACGGCCAAGTGCGGGGACGTACAACAACAAGGGCGCGAGTCTGTACCACATGGGCCGACATCAAAAAGCCCTGCAGTGCTTTGACGCCGCGCTGGATCTGGATCCAGAACAAGCCGATGCGTATGCCAACAAGGGATCCGCGCTGGACATGATGGGGGATCAGGCAGCCGCCTTCAAGTACCTTGACGCGGCGCTGAACATACGGCCAAGTGCGGAGACGTATTACAACAAGGCCCTGATCTTGCGAAAGGCGGGAAGGTACGAGGACGCCCTCGAGTGCTTTGACGCGGCTCTGGAGATGGACCCGAGATACGTCGACGCGCATGCCGACCGGGGAGTCGTACTGGATGATCTCGGCGACTATGAGGCCGCCGTCAAGTCATACGACGCGGCGCTAAACATACGGCCAAACGCGAGGACGCACTACAACAAGGGCCTGTGCCTGAACAAGATGGACGAATATGGGGAAGCCCTCAAGTGTTTTGACGCGACGTTGAAGCTGGATCCGAAACACGCCGACGCGCATCACAACCGGGGAGCCCGGCTGGACGACATGAAGCAATATGCCGCCGCCGTTGCGTCTTACGACGCCGCGCTAAACATACGACCGGATCCGGAGACGTACAACAACAAGGGCCTGAGCTTGAGCAAGATGGGGAAGCACGGGGACGCCGTCAAGTGCTTCGACGCGGCGCTTGGGCTGGATCCAAAATACGCCAATGCGTATGCCAGCAAGGGCGCCGTGTTGGGCATGATGGAGAATCACGCGGCCGCGGTCAAGTGCCTTGACGCGGCGCTGGACATACGGCCGGATGCGGGGACGTACTACAACAAGGGCCTGATCTTGAACAAGATGGATAAGCACAAAGATGCCCTTGGGTGCTTTGACGCGGCGCTGGACTTGGATCCAAAATACGCCGACGCGCACGCCCCCAGAGGCGATGCGTTGTACAACACGGGGGACTACGCCGCCGCGGTCGAGTCTTACGACGCCGCGCTGAATGTGCAGCCGAGCGTGGGGGCGTACAACAACAAGGGCATGAGCCTGAACGAGATGGGGAAGCACGGGGACGCCGTCAAGTGCTTCGACGCGGCGCTGGATTTGGATCCAAAGTTTGCTTACGCGCACCACAACAGGGGCGTTGCGCTGGACGACGCGGGGGACCACGCCGCCGCTGTCGAGTCTTACGACGCCGCATTGAATACGTGGCCGAATGCGGGGACGTATCACAAAAAGGGCCTTAGCCTTGCCAAGATGGGGAAGCACGCGGACGCCGTCAAGTGCTTCGACGCGGCGCTTGGACTGGATCCAAAATACGCCGACGCGCACGCCAACCGGGGCGTCGCGCTATATAATACGGGGGACCACGATGCCGCGGCCAAGTCCCTTGATATGGCCCTGAAGATACGGCCAAGCGCGGAGACGTATTACAACAAGGGCCTGATCCTTGCCATGTCGGGCAGGTATGCGGAGACACTGGAGTGCCTCGACGCCGCGCTGGAACTGGATCCGGAACGCGCCGTCATACATCACAATCGGGGCGCCGTGCTGAACGGCATGGGGGACCACGCCGCCGCGGTCAAATGCTACGATGCCGCGCTTGGCATATATTTGAAGAATGCCCTTGCGTACATCAGGGGCCATAAGCCAAACGAGGCGGGCAGAGACGCCGCAACACACGACGGCGCGGGCCTGCATTCAAAGATTGAGAGCGCGTACAACGGGAAGGCCTCGGCCCTGTGCCATATCGGCAGGCACGCCGAAGCCCTGACATGCCTCGACATGTCCATCGGCGTCAACCCCGGGTCCACGGAGGCGCATTACCTCCGGGGCATGACGCTTGACGCCATGCGCAGGCATGAAGACGCCGTACGCAGCTACGACTCGGCAATAGGCCTGGATTCGGAGTTTGCGGCGGCCCACTACCGCAAGGGCATGGCGCTGTCCAGGCTGGGCGAGGATGCGGCCGCCTTGGACTGCCGCGACGCTGCTCTAAAGATCGATCCAAACTACATCGACGCGTGCAAAAACGAAGCCGACGCGCTCGTTGCCGCCGGAAACCATGCCGCCGCCATCCAGAACTATGATATAATGCTGGAATTTGACCCGAACGACGCGGACTGCCACCGCCGCAAGGGGGACGCCTTGGCGGCTTTGGACAGACACGAGGCCGCCGCGGACTGCTACGGCGCGGCGCTAAAAATTGATTCAGGACTCGTGGCAGCGCTGATGGGCAGGGGCCGCGCCATGCGCGCGCTGGGCAGGTACGACGGCGCCGTAGACGACTACGAGCGCGCGCTGGAAATGGACCCGGACAACGCCGACGCGCACCTGGGCAAAGGAGCGGCGCTTGTCGATTACGATAAATTTTTACCCGCCCTATACAGCATAAACAGGGCGCTGGATATAGATCCAGACTGCGAGGAGGCGCTATACTACAAGGGAACCGTTCTGGAGCAGTCGGGCGTATTCGACGAGGCCTTGGACTGTTTTGACAGGGCGCTCAGCATAGACGGCCGAGACAAGCTGGCGCACAACGGCAGGGGCAATGCGCTGGCGGGCCTGGGCCGCTACCGCGAGGCGCTTGCCAGCTACGACAAGGCGCTGTCCCTGGATCCGCAGTTCGTATTCGCCAGGCACAACCGAGAAACGGTTTTGGCCGACGGGGGACTGAATTCCACAAGCGGGGAGGCAGGGCGGCAATGGTAGGCGTGCATTCCGCGACGGGAGGCGCTCGACTCGCATGACGGGGGATCCGCTGGACAATTTTGAAAAGCAAATGCAAACGTGCGTCGAATATCTGGCCAAGAGCGATGCCAAGGACCCCCTAAGGCCCCTCCTCGTCAGGCTGCTGCTTGTAGGCGCCTATGGGGCGTATGAAAAGGCCATTCGCGACGCCGTCTGCCGGAGGGCAAGGGAATCCAGCGACGGAAAGTTTGTCCGGTATCTGGGAGAAGTCACGCAACGGCACAACGCGCCCTTTGACGGCCTTTCCATAAAACGCCTAATGCGGGCGTACGGTCGCCCCCGCCTGGGCCTGGCAATTAGAAAGGAAGTTAATGACGCGTACAAGAGGTTGTCCAACTCCCGACACGTTGTCGCCCACGGCGGGGACGTGGATATGACGCTGGAAGACATACAAGAGATGCACAACAAGGCAAAGAAAGTTCCGCACGCATTCGTTGACGCTCTATGCGGCATGCAAGACCGCACCGGAACGTGACGCGTGGGAAAAATGTCCGCAATCCATTGTCGGGCGCATTGATCACGAAACGTTGTCTCGCGCCGACCCGCCAAACCTACTGGAACGAATGCGGGCGAGTCGGCCGATGCCTGCGTTCGGACGTTTACGGTGACTTTTGGACCGCCTGACGCGTCCAAGGGGATGCTCAACGGGCATCGTTCCGGCGGGCATCCGGATCCCGTCTGACCGGGACGCCGTCGGGGGCGGAAACGGACGGGCCCGTAGCGGCGGCCAGAAATACCCGATCACCCGCCCCCCCCCCCCTCCCGCCCACGACGTTCCGCGGCGTGGTGGCATAGGTCGTGTTCGAATCGAAACATTTAAGATCCCACTCGATCCCCCGGATCCCCATACTGCGGCTGCGCCGCAACACGACAAAAGCCACCGACAAAAAGCGGCGGGAGCCGCGCGAAGAGGCCGTGCCCAAGTACGGCGACTTCATGCCATATGTGGGCCTCAAGCGGCTCCGCGGGGCGCACAAGTCAGAGCGGCCGGGCAAGCCCCAGATAATCCCGCGAGTCTGCGAGCTGCGGAAAAAGGAATGGGGATACGGCCCATAATGAGGAAGATACAGCAGGCGTATTCGACCGTGCGCGACTGGCTGCTCCGCATGATGGGTACGGACCTGGACAGGCGACACGATAAACAGAGGGGCCGCAAAAAGAAAAAGCTGGACGCCGCCGCGCGCAAGGCCATATTGGAGCGGGTGGACAACTCCCCGACGGTATACGGGTTTGCCGCCGGAACGCGGCGGCTGGCCATGATATCGGCCATGCTGGAAAGGGAGCTCAACGTCGCGTGCAAGCCGCGGACGCCGAAGCGCGTGATGAAGAGGACCAAGTGCTCGTACACGAAAGCCAGGCCGGTGCCGCGCAAGTCGGCCACCAAGGAAGAGCGGGAGGCGTTCGTGAGCGAGACCAACGCGACGCTGGAGGAGCTGATGGCCAAAGGGCACGTCGCGCCGTGTGGGGACGAGGCGTGCGTATTGCGCTGGAACGGGGGCGGGTACGGCTGGAGGCGCACCGGCGGACGCTACGCCGTAAATACCACGTTCTCACGGCAGTCCGTCAAGATGTTCGGCGCCCTGGGCAAGGACGGCTTTTACATGCGGCCCGCGGACGCCCTGAACTCCGAGACGTTCATAGAATTCCTGAAGGAGCTGCGGCAGACATGTCCCAAGCTCGTGATGATGCTGGACAACGCCGGGTACCGCAAGTCCCGCGTGGCGTCCCGGTTCATCGAGTCGACCGGCGGGGACGTCAAGCTGATTTACCTGCCCCCGCACGCCCCGCAGCTGAGCCCGATCGAGGTGCAGTACATGGCGCTCAAGCGCCCGCTGGCCGGCCGGTACTTTGAGAGCGTGGACGAGCTCAGGAACCCAATTGCGCAAAACGAGATGGATGCGATGGAGATCAAGGTATACGCGACGTAGCCGCGCCGCGCCCCGATGATTGCCCCCGCGCCGCCCCGCGATATTGTCTGATTTTGCCGTCCGTCCGGCCGCAATTTGGGATGGAGCTATGCCGGCTGGCCAACATTTGGGAGAATGTTCGCCGTGGCTTGGCCGTTAAGGCGAGACCGCACAGCATCTGGGCCGCAAGTGACCGGATTGCAATGGCCGCCACTACGTATCGATTGGCCGCCCCAGCGGCCGTGCCGGCCCGCGGCGCCGGTTCGCGGCCGGGAGGCACGTGAATCATGAAACGCTGTCGAAGAAGGGCAAGATCTAACATTCCGGTTTGATGACGGGCCCGTGTTTCATTTTTTGGATGACGTCGGGGCGCCGGGTCGCCAGCGTTTGCTCCAACGGTGTTCTAGGCTCACGGGTCCAAAATCGTAGGCGCACATTCCAACCCGGGGCGACTGGACGGCGTCCAGAAGGACACATTCCCGATCCTCCACGCAACACGGGTGCTCTTTGACGCACTTGTCGCACAGCAGACTGCCGGGCGTATATATGGAGCAGTAGCCGCACACCTTTGTCGCCTCCCCACCGCAGACGTCGCAGTTGAACCGTACCTTGTCGTGTACGGCCAGCACCACTATTCCCTCCAAGGGGACGGGCGGCGGTACGAGTGCCGCCTTGACGGACAGTTTAAGCTCAGTTGTCGTGCCAAAGTCGTACTCGTGGGTAAAGACCGTACCCTGCTTCAGTACGCTGCTCAGTTTGTGGTTCATTGATTTGGGGTTGGAATATTCGGCCGACGAGGGATCCACGTCATAATCCACGCCGTATATTTCAAACTGGCTCAAGTGTCCGCAACAGTCCAGCCATTCATCCCTCAGAAACGTATCGATCTTCTCGAGCGTGTAGTTTCCCGGCAGCTGGAGGAACATCCAAAATTTACCTCCGCTTACGCTGATGATGTAGTGGGTGCCTTTTCCGGTGGCCGGTATGTGCGTCTTCAGGTGCGGGCCCATTCGAGATGCCGCAATGCTCCTCTCACACACCCAACAGGTGCCCTTGCGGGTGCTCACCATACGAGCATTAGCCATACGAGCATTAGCCATATGCCATCAACCGCACCATGCGCCAAATATACATTTAGATGATCTGTGGTTTTGTCGCAAACTCGGCGGGTGGCGTTTTCTTCCGTTTTTCCGGCATACTACAACCACAATTGACGGGTCCACGACACAGTCGGCGCGCATTTGCCCCGTATTGGGCATGGACGGGGCCGCGCGACGCGGCGTCGCATGGCTGGACACGGTACGACGCGCCGAGTCCGGCCTGCGCGTGCGCGCCGCTCAAGCCATCGCGTCGGGCATTTGCGGCAGTCTAGGCGGCGCCGGCCGCGGCGGCGCCGGCCTTGGCGTCCGCCTTGGCCCTTACCGCGGCGTTCCACATCATCGTGACGAACTTGTCCTCCCCGCATATGGACATCCCCGCCGCCCCGGCGGGGGTCTTGCCGCCCAGCCCCGAGTGGGGCCGGAAGAAGTTGTGGCGCGCGACGCGCATGCGCACCGGGGCCGGGCAGCCGCCCCAGAGCAGGCGGTCCCGCTCGGGGTCCTGCGTAGTGGCCGAAAATGAATATGAACCACTACCACTCTAAATTCTCGGCAACCCATGCCAATTCAAAAATCGGGCGGAAAAGCCCACGCGCATGGTCGTAGGGCCGCATCGGGGAGCCAAACTATTCCAAAACGCGCGCAAATTCATGAAAAACGGGCCATCGACGGGCGGCGGATCATGGCCGTCCTCGCGTCGGCGGGGCGGTTCAGGCGGGTATCGCGTACTTCATAATCTTGACCGGACGCATCCGGCGGCTGTCGACCAACGACGTTATCGCCGCTTCCAGCTCCTCTATAGAGGCAAAGTACATGCCGCGCGGCAGCCGCTTGAGAACGCGCCATTGAATCTCTATCGGGTTGATCTGGGGGGTGTACGCCGGCAAGAATATCAACTCAATATACCAGTTGGCGCCGTCCACGAACTTTCGGACTGTCTTTGCCTTGTGGTACGAGGCGTTGTCTAAAATGATCGTCATTTTGGGGCACATTTTGTTCACTTCCTTTAGGAATTTTATGAACTCCTCGGCGTTGCAGGCCTTGGCCGTCCGCATGTGGTACCCGCCCGCTCCCAGCGCGCCGAATACGGGGACCGACCGCCTCGAGAAGGAGGTCCACACCTCGTCGTTTCCGCCGGCGAGGCGCCACGCGTAGCCGGGATTCTGTTCCAGTTGGACGCGCGCCTCGTCCATGAACGGTATGGCGTTCCCGTCCTCGGCGTTCTTGGTCACCGTGGCGTTGGCCTTTGCCTTGAACCTCTCCCGCGCGTCCGCCGGGGCCGACTTGGCCGGCACGGACATGGCTTTGCTGTACGAGGCCCCGATCTTGTTCAGTATCAGTTGCAGGTTGCGGTCCCCGCGCCCTATGTTGAACGTTCTGCGCAGCATGTCCAGTATCACCACGAGCTGCCACGACCCGAGCTCGTACCCGTAGCTCGTGGGGGAGTCGACCAGCCACGTCAGCATGACGCCTCGGACGCGGGGACCGATCTTGCCTATGCTTCCGCCGCGCGGCAGGTCTTTTACGCGCGCCAGTCCGCCCTCGCGCATGCGGCGCGGGCGGTGCCGGACGGTCGGGTACGGCTTGCCCCGGCCCCTTGCGATTTCCCTGATGTCCTCGCCCCTTCTCCCTTGTATGGCCGCCTGCAGCTTTAACTTTTCGGCGTCGTCTTTGGTCGCGAACAGCGCCGCCTTGAGCGCGGCCGTGCTGACGCCCGGCATGACGAGGTTTCCGCGGGGGACGACCTCGTCCCTTCGGGCCCTGGCCCGCTTCTTTTTGTCGCGTTGCTGCGGCATGGGGGCGCGGGGATCGGGGGGTTGTGTAGATCTTCCGATTGTGACGCGCCGCGCATCGGGCGGGTACACGAGCGTTCCGCAGTTTGGCAACGGGCGGCGGCCGGGTTGATCCACATTGACTTGCGGCCACATCGACTTGCGGCCACTACGCGTCGGTTCGGCGTTGATCGGCGTCAAACATCAATGCCGCGCGCCCGGGACCGGTCCGCTACAAGCGCCCTCCCTTATATGAGACTCCCGCGGGGGCATCTTGATGCGGTTCGCCCACTTCGCCGACATACACCTGGGGTTCCAGAAGGAGGCGCCCCTGCAAGAGGTGGAGCGACAAGTGTTCGAAGACGCCCTGGATCAATGCATAGACGGCGGGGTCGACTTCATACTGATGTGCGGCGACGTCTTCCACGTCAACATCCCGGACATGCGGGTCCAAAAACTGGCGATGAAAAAGTTCCGCGACGTGCACGACGCGGGCATACCCGTGTACGCCGTGTACGGCAGCCACGACTTTTCGCCGACGGACAGCTCCGTCATCGACTTGCTGGAGGCCGCCGGCTACCTCAGAAAGGCCACGCTCCCCGAGGCCGCTGGGGACCGCATCCGCTTGGAGTACGTGACCGACGAAAAAACGGGCGCCCGCCTCGCGGGATTCTCGGGACTGAAGGCCGGCAGGGACAGGGAATACTACGAGAGGCTGGACAGGGACCACCTGGAATCGGCCGGCGGTTTCAGGATATTCATGTTCCACGGGGCCGTCGGGGAGATGATCCAAGACGAGTTCGGGGACGCGATGCCGCTCTCGTACATGCCCAAGGGGCTAAACTATTACGCGGGCGGCCACCTGCACGCGTTCCGGAACCGCAATTTTCCCGGATACGAGAACGTGGTGTATCCGGGAACGCTGTTCGCGGGACAGTCCGACGACATGGAGCGGAGCTCCCGGGGGACGGGGCGCGGCTTCGTCATGGTGGACTTTGAAGACGAGGTGGAGGAGGTCCGGTTTATAGAGATGCCCGGCTGCCGGTTCGAATTAGTCGAGATGGACGCCGACGGGATGGCCTCAAAGAAGGCGGCCACCCGCATATACAATATGGCGGACTCTATAGATCCGACCGGCAAGGTGGTGATCCTCAAGGTGCACGGCGAGCTGGGTTCGGGGCGCACCGCCGACATCGATTTTTTGGCCGTCCGAAACGCGCTGAAACAGAGGGGGGCCTACCACGTCATGATACACCGCGGCGGACTCACGTCCAGAGAGTACAAGATAGCGGGGGCGCCGACGGGGACGCGCGAGGAGATAGAGCGGCGCACCTTCCGTGAAAACATAGGAGAGGTCAGGACCAAACACAAGCACCTGGCCGGCCCAGAAGGCGTGGCCCTGTCCGCGGACCTGCTCGGGACGCTGCGGCACCCCAAGCCGGACAACGAAACGAGGGTAAACTACGAGGCGCGCATGGCCGCCGACGCCATGTCCAAGATGGGGCTGGGATGACGTGCTGCTAAAGTCCATCGACCTGTCGAACATGCGCAGCTACGGCGAGCTGCACCTGGAGTTTCCAACCGGGTATACGCTGCTGGAGGGCGACGTGGGATCGGGCAAGACCACCATACTCATGGCGATCGAGTTTGCCCTGTTCGGGGTGGGCGCCGTAAGGGCAGACAGCCTGCTGTCCAAGGGGAAGACTAGGGGGAAGGTGGCGTTGGCCTTCGAGTCTGGCGGCGTGGAATACGAGGTGGGCAGGACCCTCGTGGAGAGGGACGGCAAGGCCGTGCAAGACTCAAAGGGGTTGTATTTTGCGGCAGACGGCGTCCGGGAGCCGCTCACCGCCACGAACCTGAAGGCGCGCGTCCTGAAGGTGTTGAACTTCCGCGAGTCGGGAAGCCCCAACGCGCACAGCAGGATATACCGGTACGCGGTGTACACCCCGCAGGAAGAGATAAAGTCCATCTTGAACAGCAGCGGGCGGGAGGACGTGATCCGCAAGGCGTTCGGGGTGGACGATTACAAGACCGCAGCGGACAACGCCGCCGTCGCCCGGATTCGGATATCGCGCGAAAGGGACAAAATGTCCGGCTTGTTTGCGAGGCTGGAGGAGTTCCACGGGGAGCGGGAGGCCGTGGCCGTGGAGATTGAATCCGCGAAAGGGCGACTGGCCGCGCTGCGCCAGACACGGGACGGGCTCTCCAACGAATTGGCCGAGGCGGAGTCGCGCCAATCCCACATGGAGGAGCAGATGAAAGACATGGTACGCGTTAAGGCGGAACTGGACCAAACCGAAAGGGATGTGGCCGACAAAACCGAGTCGCTCAAAGAGCTCCAGAAGCGCATGCGAAGCGACGAAGCCGAGGCCGCCGAGATAAACAGCGAACTGCAAACGCTAGACCTGCCCGCCAAGCCCACCGACAAAACGTCCGAGGAACTCGGCGCGCTGCTAGACGCGGCGGTGGCCACCGACAGGGAGGCGCACGCCAAGCGGTCCGAGGAGGCCGCTTGTCTTGATGCAATGGGGGAGATAGACGAAAAGGCGGCGCTGCTGAAACTCCCCCCCAAGCCCACCGACAGAACGCCCGAAGATCTTCGCGGGCTGCTGGACGACGTGGAGGACGTCGAGCGGGACATACACGCCAAGCGGTCCGAGGAGGCCGCTTGTCTTGATGCAATGGGGGAGATAGACGAAAAGGCGGCGCTGCTGAAACTCCCCTCCAAGCCCACCGACAGAACGCCCGAAGATCTTCGCGGGCTGCTGGACGACGTGGAGGACGTCGAGCGGGACATACACGCCAAGCGGTCCGAGGAGGCCGCTTGTCTTGATGCAATGGGGGAGATAGACGAAAAGGCGGCGCTGCTGAAACTCCCCTCCAAGCCCACCGACAGAACGCCCGAAGATCTTCGCGGGCTGCTGGACGACGTGGAGGACGTCGAGCGGGACATACACGCCAAGCGGTCCGAGGAGGCCACCCTTTCCGAAAGCGTGGCGGAACTCGACGAAAGGTTGGGCGGCAAAACCCGCGCCGCGATACGAAACGACATGGCGTCGCTAAAAGACAGCGTGCGGTCCGCCGAGGAGGAACGCGAATCAGCAGAGCGGCGCATACGAGATTGTGATGCCGGGGCGGGCGCGAAACGAAATGAGATTGAAACGCTGGAGGAGAGCCTTCGGAAGGCCGAGGGTTTGGGGGGGCGCTGCGATTACTGCGACAGCACGCTCGAGCCCGAATACGTCGCGAAACTGCAAAGCGAACGGAAATCCAGGCTGGAGGCGGCGAGGTCCGAACTCGACGCGATTGATGCCGAAATGGCGGAGGCCAGCGGCGTTCTGGAGGACTGCCGGAAGCGGCTCGCCCGCGACCGGGAGTCGCTGGACGCCAACAAACGGGACGCATCCGTCGCCGAACAGAGGGGGGCGCAGGAGACCCGGCTGGCCGCCCTGCGAAAGGACCTGGAGTCGCTGGACCCGGAGACGTATGCGCCCGCCGGCGAGCCGCTGGCCAGGGAGGACGGCGAGACGCCCCGCGACTACATACGGCGGCTGCTGGACTCTTTGCAGGAATACGGCTCCACGGCGGACAAGATACGCGATTTGGATGAACAGAGGGGGGCGCAGGAGACCCGGCTGGCCGCCCTGCGAAAGGACCTGGAGTCGCTGGACCCGGAGACGTATGCGCCCGCCGGCGAGCCGCTGGCCAGGGAGGACGGCGAGACGCCCCGCGACTACATACGGCGGCTGCTGGACTCTTTGCAGGAATACGGCTCCACGGCGGACAAGATACGCGATTTGGATGAACAGAGGGGGGCGCAGGAGACCCGGCTGGCCGCCCTGCGAAAGGACCTGGAGTCGCTGGACCCGGAGACGTATGCTCCCGCCGGCGAGCCGCTGGCCAGGGAGGACGGCGAGACGCCCCGCGACTACATACGGCGGCTGCTGGACTCTTTGCAGGAATACGGCTCCACGGCGGACAAGATACGCGATTTGGATGAACAGAGGGGGGCGCAGGAGACCCGGCTGGCC
Organism: Nitrosopumilaceae archaeon; assembly: GCA_963665475.2. Taxonomy (GTDB): domain Archaea; phylum Thermoproteota; class Nitrososphaeria; order Nitrososphaerales; family Nitrosopumilaceae; genus VYCS01. The sequence continues at coordinate 863,513 of CAXXXK010000002.1, forward strand.
GCCCTGCGAAAGGACCTGGAGTCGCTGGACCCGGAGACGTATGCTCCCGCCGGCGAGCCGCTGGCCAGGGAGGACGGCGAGACGCCCCGCGACTACATACGGCGGCTGCTGGAGTCGCTGCGGGCGTACCGCGTCGCAACCGACAGAATCGCCGACCTGACGGAGCGGAAGACGAAACTCCAATCCAGAATGGATGAAGACGAAAAGGCGTACGAACGGGACGATCTCTACCTCCAGTCTCGCCGGAAGGACCTGGACAAGGGGCGCGCACGCCTCCAGGGGCGCGGCGCCCTGGAGCGAGACGTTAAGAAAGGCAGAGTGGAGCTGGACGCGACGCGGACGAAGCTGGACGACGCGAACAGCAAAATCTCGGCCGCCGTCGAGCGAATCCGATACACCGAAGAGCACGCCGGCCGGCTGGACGCGGACATAAAAGAGGCCGAAGAACACCGGTCCCGGCACGACGCGTACCGGGAGCACGAGGATTGGCTCACCAAGTACTTCATACCGGCAGTGCGCGAGGTGGAAAAATCGATAATGTGGTCGCTGCGCTACGACTTTAACGAGTTTTACGAAAAATGGTATTCCATGCTGGTCGACGATCCGACCAAGAGATCGTACGTGGACGACAGGTTCGGCCCCGTGCTGGAACAGGACAGCTTCCTGCAGAGCGTGGACAGTCTGAGCGGCGGGGAGAAGACCAGCGTCGCCCTGGCCTACCGCCTCGCCATAAACAGCACGATGAGGCGCCAAACCGACACGCTAAAGTCCAACCTGCTCATACTCGACGAACCCACCGACGGCTTTTCCAGGGAACAGTTGGAAAAGGTCAGGGAGATATTGAAATCGCTAAACTCCGAACAGGTAATTATAGTGTCGCACGAGACTGAATTGGAGGGATTCGTGGACCACGTGTTCCGCGTCACAAAGGCCGAAGGTTCTTCGAGCGTGCAAAAAACCAAGTAGCGGGCGGGGCGCGCCGCCGAACGAAACATGCGTAGGGCGGGCTACGCCGAACTGGCTGCGCGTGATCGAGCTGCAGATAGTCCTTCCTTACACCAACCCCCAAATGCCCGCAATCAACTTGTATCATTAGGTTTAAGCGTAAATTTGTTGTAGAATGAAATTGTAAACGATCCTCATCCCCTCATATACCCATGCTTTTTGTTCTTGCGCCTCAAACCGGATAGAGTGTATATGTGTGATTTTAACAAATTGCACGGCCCACACAGCAGTATGCGGTTTGATATGTGATTTATGCCACCGTCAGCTCTGGGAACATTGTGATCTAATTGCAGGTACCGCTCATCGTCAAACATTCTATCACATCCCTGACATTGCAATCCTTTTTCCGTGTGGAGTTTTTTAATCATCTCATTACGAGACATTTTCACGCCGGGTGGCTCACGGTTTATCTTATGTTTTGGTTTAAGATATGGTATTGATACCTCGCCATCATCGGTGCGTTCAGGCGGCTCTTTGCACAAAGTGACCTCTCCTTCCGGGTTTAGGATGTCAGAACGCGGGTCAGTATCTGTGGCCAGCCAACACTCCTTCTTTAGCCTCTCTATGGTTACCTCATGCGTTTTATCCCAAATGTCAATGCCAATCCATTTGCGCCCTAATTTTTCTGCAGCAACGCAGGTGGTCGCGCATCCCGCGAATGGGTCGAGGACCATGTCACCCTCATTGCTGCTGGCTTTTATAATCCTCTCGTATAGCGGAAGTGGTTTTTGCGTGGGGTAGCCAGTGGATTCAGTCCCACTTGTGATTCTTGGGATGTCGTGCCAAAAATCATCCACCGGTGCACCCTCATAGTCGTCTACGTACTTGCGGCGCTCTAGCTTCCCGTCATCGCGGATGACCACGTTTCCTTTCCTATGCTCTTCTTCCAGTCGTTTTTTACTCAACCGCCACCCGCTTGGATGAGGGTTCCGGAATCCGCGCCACTCATAGCACAGATTAGGACGCGCGCCCATCGACTTGGAGCGGAATATCGGGATGCCGGTCTTGTACCGCCTTCCATTTGCGTCGACTTTGGGAAACTTATCCCTTAACAATTCCGGACGCAGTTCTTGGTATGGTCGCAGTGTAGCAGCCTTGGTCTTGGCATAGAACAGTATGGTGTCCGTATTGCGGCCCCACTGTTTTGGTTTGTGCTGAGAACCCTTGCCCCTTCTATCATTGCGTTGCCACGATATGGCATTGCGAAAGTTATCATGGCCAAAGATAGCATCCAGCAGCATTTTGATATAGTGTGACGCCGTCGTATCGCAGTGGAGATACAGGCTGCCTGTCGGTTTCAATATGCGATGGCATTCAACTAAGCGAACCGCTAAGAACGCCAAGAATGCGCCCATGTCATCCCCGTAGGATTCGTTGGTCATTTGAATAACTCGCCATATCTGTTCGTGGTCATCCTGTATGGTGTCTATCCATGCATCGTGTATGTCCTCATCCCACGACCACCTGTCTTGAAACTTTGCTCCGGCAGCCATGGAGTCTGGAGTGGCATGAAAGTCTCGTCCCTTATTAAATGGCGGATCCGTAGCGATTAAGTCGATTGTTTGCGAGTTGATGTTGCGCAACACATCTAAGTTGTCACACTGATACAGTGTACGGCTCTCCCAGTTGGGGACAGGCTCCTGAGGCAGCTACAACCCACCCCAACAACAAAAGTAATATTGATCGTAACGTAATGACGAGCGTGAAGGCAGGCCCGTAGCTGTATACTCGAATGAGTATTGTATACTCGAATGAGTATTGTATACTCGAATGAGTATTGTATACTCGAATGAGTATTGTATACTCGAATGAGTATTGTATACTCGAATGAGTATTGTATACTCGAATGAGTATTGTATACTCACTCATGTAAATTACCAATGTATGCGTGGTGTCGGCGTATACACTTCGCTGCATACCCTGTGTTTTATGTACTATTGTATAAATGATTTGTTTTAATGGTTCTATTGCAAATTTAGGACCGATCGCAATATTCTCCTAATCGCCCGGCCTCCCCGCCGTGATGCAGCCGTCGTGCATGGTGACCGTGACGCGCTTGGGGGAGAGGTTGTCTGACCGCCCCGGGGGCCGTTTGCGCGGACCACGCCCTGCTTTTGCCAAGATCCAACCCGCGGGTTCTGGAATTGCGCTCGGCACGGCGGCGCGCGTCACGCGCAGAACAGGGCCGCGTGCCGTATGGCCGTGAGCCACTTGTTCGGCCCTTCGATTACCACGCCCAACGCCTCGGCGGGGGTATTTCCCCCTATGCCCGAGTGGGGCCGGAAGAGGTTGTAGTACGCCAGAAACAATACGTGGAGCGCGGGCAGCTCGGAGCGGAACCCGCGGACGCGCTTTATGCGGTCCTTGACGGTGCCGTTGAAGCGCTCGTACACGTTGTTGTTGGCGTGCCGCTTGCGTATGCCCGCGTCCTTCCGGTGTATCGTGCGGGAGCGCTTGCCGCCCGTCAGGGCGGCGGCCAGACCATTGGCAAACCCGGAAAGCGCGTCGGTGGTGACCGCGTCGGGCTCTTTTCCGGCGAGCTCTATGGAGCCGCCGAAAAGGGGCGCGGTGTCGTACCCGAACTTGGTCGGCGAGGACTCATAGTGCACCTCGAAGCGGGATTTGGTGTCCATCACCCCCGAATAGTCACATCCCATTTCCCATGGACTTGTAGTGCACCTCGTCGGCGCACCACTCGTACCCCGCCCGGTGCACCACCGTGTTTGACAACTTCCTGAGCAGGCCGCCAAAGCGGACGTTTCACCGCCACACGGTGGACGGGTCGGGGGACTTTCCCCTCTTTTTCAGGCTCCGGGCCGCCTCTCCGGAGGACTTGGCTACCGCCACGTCATCCAAGGCGTCGATTATGGTTTCGGGGTCGTAGTGCATGCCCACGAATCCGGGGTTGTGGGTAAATTTTTTGTTGCAGTCCCTGCACACGTACCGTTCCGAGATCCCGTTCTTCCTCTCGCGCGTCTCGCGGTGCTTGCAGTCGTCCATCTTGCACGACACACACATCACTCCCGGATCACCCATACGCAGGACGTCCAGCCGGCACTCGCGTATCTTCTCCACTATGCCCTGCACCGCGCGTATATGCTTGCAGCGGTCGCCCCTGCGCATGTGGTACGGGCACGCACACTTCCAGCACCCGTCCATGACCCTCACCTCGTAGTGCGCGTCTGGCACGGACTGGGACGATACCTTGTACCGGTTTGAGCCCAGGTCCAGCACGACGCCGTCCCGCGCGATGTCCTCGCCCCGGGCATCCAGCGCCTCCTAGGTGGATCCCTTCCGGCGCCTCTTGTGTCAGGTCATATCGAATTCGTTTAAACGAAATTTGATTATAAGTGTGATACGGGAACCGCAGCGCATGACCAAGTGGGCAAGGGACGCCACAAAGTTCACCGTGTCCGTCACGCACAACGTTCAGAACACGAGCAGCTACAGCTACATACCCAAGCCGGTCCTGAGGCGGTTGGGCAACCCCAAGCGCATCACGTTCACCATGCACGACGACTACATCACGATGGGCAAGCCGGACGATTAGGAGAATATTGCGATCGGTCTCAAATTTGCAATAGAACCCGATATGGGGGCAGAGACGGCCCCCGCACGTGGGGGAGTCTGAGCCCAAACATTTCAAAACCGCCTGAAATGGGGCTCGGAGCGGGCCAATCATGGAGGATCAGCGCTATCATTTTAGGCTGGAAGGTCCACGAACGACGTTGCTAGTCTCATGAGTTGCTAGATTTTGGACAAGGTCGACGCTGGCGCTGATGCAAAATCAGTCCCCATACTCAAGGTGTAACATCTTCAGTAGGCGGAACCCCCTGCCCCTGTACCGGTGGCGGTTATAGAATAACCTTACTTCAGCAGTGGCATCGTCTATTGCCCGCAATTCTCTATCCGCCCGCGATTGCGCTATTTCGGTTTCGATACTACCGTCATCTTTCACCGAATACGGTGGCAATGTGAGGTGACTAAACCCCGTATACGCAGTGTGAAGTTTCTTTTGGAGAACGGGGCCAAAGTATGCGATGTTGGAAGAGGCCAGTAATCCATCATACACGCTGCGCATGGCGTCACTTTGTTGGCCATTCTCTATTTCATACACTGGTAGTTCAGATACGTATGGACCCTTTTTCACCTCGGTCTTTCTGAACGCCTTACGAACAGTTTGGAGCTCTACCAACAACGCGCTTGCTAGCCGGGCGTTTCGCAGCCGATGCCGCGCCCGCCTGTTGCCCAGCACGTATAGGATACCGAGCGGGATTGCCAAAGCATCTACCCTCTGTAGAACATAGTCTGCTCCCTGCAAAATCTGATCCGTCCAATACGGGATCTGGTCCAACCACTCCAGCATGACACGGAGGCAGTCCCTTCCTTCATATTACTTATGCATAATGGCCGCAAGTCGAAGTGGATCAACCTGCCCGTTGCCAAACTGCGTAACGCTCGCACCTGCCCAACACGCGGCGCGTCACAATCGGAAGATCTACATAACCCCCCGATCCCCGCACCCCCATGCCGCAGCAACGCGACAAAAAGAAGCGGGCCAGGGCCCGAAAGGACGAGGTCGTCCCCCGCGGGAACCTCTTCATGCCAGGCGTCAGCACGGCCGCGCTTGAGGCGGCGCTGTTTGCGACCAAAGACGACGCCGAAAAGTTAAAGCTGCAGGCGCCCATACAAAGGAGAGGGGGCGAGGACATCAGGGAAATCGCAAGGGGCCAGGGCAATCCGTACCAGACCGTCCGGCACCGCCTGCGCCGCATGCACGAGGGCGGACTGGCGCGCGTAAAAGACCTGCCGCGCGGCGGAAGCATAGGCAAGTTCGGTCCCCGCGTCCGAGGCGCCATGCTGACGTGGCTGGTCGACTCCCCCACGCGCTACGGGTACGAGATCGGGTCGTGGCAGCTCGTGATAATACTGGATATGCTGCGCAGAACGTTCAACATAGAGTGCGGGGACCGCAACCTGCAACTCATCTTGAACGATATCGGTGGCTCGTACCGCAAGGCCAGGTCCGTGCCGGCCAAGTCGGCCCCGGCGGACGCGCGGGAGAGGTTCAAGGCAAAGGCCAACGCCACGGTGACCAAGAACGCCGAGGACGGGCACGCCATAATGTTCATGGACGAGGCGCACGTCCAACTGGATCAGGCTCCCGGCTACGCGTGGCGCTTCGCCGGCGGAAACGACGAGGTGAAGACCTCCTTCTCGAGGCGGTCGGTCCCCGTATTCGGCGCGCTGGGCGCGGACGGGTACCACATGCGGACGGCCAAGGCCTGCAACGCCGAGGAGTTCATAAAATTCCTAAAGGAAGTGAACGAGACATGCCCCAAAATGACGATCATTTTGGACAACGCCTCGTACCACCAGGCAAAGACAGTCCGGAAGTTCGTGGACGGCGCCAACGGGGACATTGAATTGATATTCTTGCCGGCGTACACCCCCCAGCTCAACCCGATAGAGATTCAATGGCGCGTTCTCAAGCGACTGCTGCACGGCAGGTACTTTGCATCTATAGAGGAGCTGGAGGCGGCCATAATGTCGTTGGTCGGCAGCGGCCAGATGCGTCCGGTCAAGATTATGAAGTACGCGATACCCGCCTGAACCTCCCCGCCGACGCGAGGACGGCCATGATCCACCGCCCGCCGATGATCCGTTTTTCATGAATTTGCGCGTGTTTTGGAATAGTTTGGCTCCCCGATGCAGCCCTCCGACCATGCGCGTGGGCTTTTCCACCCGATTTTTGAATTGGCGGGGCGTTGCCGAGAATTTAGAGTGGTAATGGTTCATATTCATTTTCGGCCACTACGCATATGCCCCCTGCATTTGCGGATGCGTGGGCCGTTCAGCCCCGCGGCCCGCCGGGGATTGGCTAAATCGCGAACGCTCCGCGCTCAATGCGCGCCCCGATCCGGTTGCGGATGTTCTCCACCACATTACACGCGAAAACGGCGGGCCCTGGGCATGCCCGCGCGGCCCGCATAAGGGAACGAAGTCCGCCGTTGTGTTAAACATTTAGCTCAGACGCGGTTCGCCTCAAAAGCAGAATGCGCGCGAAAAGTCGTCTTCCGTGAACTGGGGAGAATTTGCACAATCTATTTGTTAGGTGTATTGATCGCTAAATGTTGGTTTGTTCTGACCACCCAAGCGCCTTGGGACGAATCCGGACGGGCCGGCAAACGCCCACGTTCGGACGTTTACGGTGATTTTTGGCCCGTATGGCGGGTCAATTTGCGAAACATGCGGCATGACATGCGCAGCCTCCCCGCATCCGCCGATGCCGTGCGTTTGGCCCGGGGATGGGGCGACCCGCGGCCGCCCCCAAGTCAGCCGCGCCCGCGCCACGCGGTCACTCTTCGTATCGTGTCGGCGTGGGCCGCCTTGACGTGCGGCCACAGCGTCTTGAGGTTGACCAGGCCCGTGAGTATGTTCGTGTCCTTGTCGTACTGTTCGGGCGTGCCGCGGTACGGCCCGCTCATTACGCCGTACTGCTTGATCCGGCCCACGGCAACCTCGACCATGTACCTCACCTGGGCCACTTCCCTGTTGTGGTCTAGGTCCTTCTGGGAGAGCTCGCCGCCCTCGTCCGAACCCGCGCCCAGCTTTACGGGGATCCAGATGCGGGCTCCCGGCAGCAGTTTGTCGATGCCGACGTACCCCTTGTCCACCACAATATTGGGCCTGGCCCACTCCGGCAGGTCGTTGCGCAGCATTATTTTGGTCAACCACCCGAACTTGGGCAAATTCTCCTTGAGCAGCCTAAAGTCGTGCATGCTGCCCGGCACCGCCGGGCTCTTCCCTATGTAGAGCCCCCCGGGGTCCACGTAGTAGTTTTTGTTGTACGAGTGACACTTGACTTTGCCCGCATACGTGAGGCGGTTCCACTCGCGGTCGCTGGACGATTCGATACGCACGTGCGTGCCGTCGATCAGCACGTACGCGGCGGTGTTGGGCGGACCGTCGGTCACGCACAGGTCCGGGCCGGGGTGAAAAGTCGGCAGGGTCGGGCCCTCGGACACGGGGAGGCCGGTTATCCCGACGGGCGGCGGCGTCTGCATGTACGACAGCGCCACGGCCCGGTTGAGTATCTGCCACGGCGGGATATCGACGAGGTACGGGTCGGGGCCAGATCTCTCCGGATCCGCCGGGTCGGCCGCCTCGTCCCCGGCGTCCGGCGGGTCGGGGCCAGCGTTCTCCGGATCCGCCGGGTCGGCCGCCTCGTCCCCGGCGTCCTGCGGGTCGGGGCCAGCGTTCTCCGGATCCGCCGGGTCGGCCGCCTCGTCCCCGGCGTCCAGACACGACGTTGTCCGCCTCGCCCTCTCGTCGTATACGGCCCCGATTATCTCCTCGATGCTGTCCGCGGTGGGCAAAATCTCGTTGAGCATCTTATCGTAATCCTTTACGTACCTGTCCACGGTGACCGGATCGAGAAGGAACCTTCCCGCCAGGTCGGTCACGGAGTCGCCGGTTTTCTTTGCTACCAGCACCACCACCAGCGCCTGCCGTATGGCCAGCTTGCAGCGGTTTCCCCCGTCCGACTTGCGGGTGGTGTCCTCCCGCGTCAAGCGGGCATCGTCATGTCCTTCAATCCACACCCATACCAAATACGCCAAGAATTCGAACATGTCCCGCTCCATCCGAGTATTCTGGTACAGCACTTTGTCGTCCACTAGGATGGTGTCCAGGTATGCCGATCTTACTTTGTCCTTATCCCGGTCCGGCGAGGATCGGCCAAACTTTTGCCGTACAACGGTGCACATCAACTCGTACGGAGCCTCCGTCCTCACGTCCGTCACGTCGACCTCGCAGTATTCGGCCACGCGGGCGAGTTCGCACGACACTCAGCGCACCTCCCGGCATACGGGGCGGGCGACGCCGGGCCCGGGCATGCGCCGTGCGGCCGCGCGCGTGCTCCGCGCGGGGCGCCGCCGTGCCGCGCGACTCCCCCCGTCGGGATTAAATACCGCTCCCGCGCGGTTCGGTCGGTGTATGGGTCCCCTCATTTGTTGCTATCTGGGGGGATCACAACACTGTGTTATTTATGTGTATATGGGATCGCCACGGCAACCGCGCGTATGGTGTCGGCGCCGACCAGCCGTTAACGACCGCCGCGCCACGGAACAAGAACCATTGCGCTTGAAGGCACATGGGCCGTTCACCCCCGCGGCTTGCGGGGATTGGTTAAATCGTGAACGTACCACGATCAATATGCATAGTGAGGGGATTGTGCAAATTCTCCTGGGTTCAGTTCGCCCAGTCGGTTAACTTGGATTGACTGGGTGTTTTTTTGTAGTCGTTAATTGATCTCGATCTATTATTCACCTGATCTAGAGCCCCTCGCACCATATCGCCGTCTAGACGCTCTATGCGGCCTTCGAGATCTTGCCACGCTTTTCGGTATGGCGAACCGCCACGCGTCCGCCTAGTGCAGCATAGGAGAACGTACTTTTTTCTGCCATGGTTGTCACGAATCACAATATCCTCGTCGATCTGCTTGCCCAGGATCTTCCGCATCCGATTGGAATACTTTTCTTCAACAGATTTCCCATTACTTAAGTCCAACAGTATCTTCTGCCAGTCTTCATCCAGATAGTCCCCTAGCGTTTTTTTGCTGATTGGGCGTTTAGACCCGACCTGGCCAGCAACGCGTTTCACGCCTAGAGCGTTAACGTTGATTAGAAAATCACAGTTTTTGAATTCGTCGCTTAGCGCCTTCAGAGTTTCAAACTTGATTTCCATCCCCTGCGGATCTACGAACACCAGCACGATGGGTTTTTTGAATCGTTCCTTTATGGTTCTGATTACTTCGCCGACGACGTCATTAGAATCGCCCCGGATGACGCGGAACTCGTCTCCGGCAAGGACGTGTTCCATTCTCTTGTTTAGAATTTTGTGTCGACGTTTGGCTTTCTCCACAAATATGCTGTAGTCATACGTGCGTCCTTTTACCGCGCATACTGGAGAACCCGCAATAAGGTCGCCATTCTCTTTTATTTTTACGAGGCCGGTACCTGCAAAGAGATCAACGTAAACCGCGCCGTCGAATCCCCACGCTTTTTGATTGTCTGCACTTGCAATTGTGGAAAAAACACCTGATACGTAACGCAGCGTAACAAGCTTTAGCGCGGTATGGTATCCGTAATCCGTCGTGGCGCCACCGTCGTTAACCTCCCGGCCGAATTCGGAAATCTCCACTAGTTTGTCCAAGAGCCATTCAAAATTATCTTTTGTCATGTTGTCCGATTCACTTACGCGTCTTAATAAACAGCACGACTTATAGATCCTCCCGCAAAGGCGGGCGTTGGGAGAAATCCCCTTCTACGATCTTAACCAGTATGACGGGCCGCGTCTGGCATGAAAAACAAGAACGGTCGCAAATACGGGCGGCCGCGGCAGGCAACCGCGCGCCGCGGACCCCGCATACGCCGAAATGGCGGCCAGATAAGACGCCCGGGAGCGCGACGCCGCCGCCCTGCCGCGCGCCGCCAAGGACGTGGCGGGGTCCCGGGGCGTTGGCGTATGCGCGGCGTGCGCGTCCGGAGCCGCGTGCGCAAAGCCGACATGCGGGAGCGCCCCGGCGGAGAGTTCGCGGGCCGTTTTATACGCGCCCGCGGCATAAACAGGGAGGATTCGCCGATGTTCCGCGTCGCCGTGCGCCACTACAACCTCATCAAGCCGCACGGGGGACCGGACTGCAAGACGCCCGCCGAGGCCGCCGGCATGGAAATATGCTCACGTAACAAGTGGCGGACGCTTGTACGGAACGCCGCGGTGGCCCGGCGACCAGATGCCGATGCCCGCCGCAGCTCGGGGGATCGCCGCCTATTGTACGGCAAGCCCGCGCTAGAATCCGGCCGCCTGGGGGAATCGCGAACGCTTCCGGGGGATTTCCGCCCGCGCGCGTCCGTCGCCTGCCAGCGGGGCTTTGCAAAGACCGCTGCATGGCGCCCCCCGGACCGTCTCGTGTTACAGGTTTGGGCGGGGTTACGGCCAGGATTGAAGCCATTTGGATGCGATGCCCGCCTTTTCGGGGGGGGACTCACAATCGCAGGGGCAGATAATCCCGAAGATGGAGGGGCGTACTGATCTTTACGTTATAAAACCGGGTATTCGCTGTATTCCTCGCCGTCAATGCTGCGGCCCCCCGATTTTGGGCGCGGTCCCCCCCACTGCTTGAAGAATACCGACACCCCTTGGTCCTTGCACTGCCTTATGATGTCGCGGACCCATTCTTTTTGGACCGGCCGGTATCCGGCCCCGCTCTCGCCGCCTATGATCACCCAATGAATGCCGGCAAGGCTGACAGGCCCCATCGGCCCCAACAGCGGCTCAAAGCTGATGAATCGCGTTTTGCACCTCACCCCGCGCAGCTCGTCCAGCCTGAAAAGCGAGTTTGCATCCTCAATGCTCGTTCCAAGCCAGATGTTGCTCGGCATAACACGGTCAAAATGATCCTCGAACCGCCTGGAAAAGTCGGCCATTATATGGGGTCTCTTTGTGAGTATCTGGTAGGTGTGCTGGTTCGCGTCAAGCATGACCTCGAAACACCGCAGTATGAAATCATACGTGGCGTTTTCGTGGAACATGTCGGACATGCTGTTGACGAATATCCGCCGCGGCTTCTTCCAGGACTTTGGAAGGTTTACCGCGGACGGATGTTCCGTATACGCAAATTTATTGCGGTATTTGGGCTGCCCCATGGCGTGAAGCCGCTTTGCCAATCTCTCGGCGTAGCAGTTGGCGCATCCAGCCGACACCTTGGAACAGCCGGTGCTCGGGTTCCAGGTGGCCTCCGTCCACTCGATGCCGGAGCCTATCGCCATGCCGTCAACCCCCGGATCACGCTGAACCCGCACCAAAAGGCGGGGACAACGTAGCGAATCATCGAAATGCGCTGCCCAATTAAGTATAAACCCCGTGCAATTCTGTCGCAAACTTGGTTGGTGAAATTTTCTTGACTTACGCTGGTTGAACGCACGACCGGTTGCCGGCCTGGCCGGACTACTGGCATAGGGTTCCCGAAGGGTATTCGAAATCTTGGGCGCGTCTGTGGCGGCGCATGCGCCGCCGCATGCGCGGGCGGCAAAAGATGGCGCGGCGGCAAAGGCGGGCGGGCATAAGGCGGGGGCATTCCCCGGCGAGGGCGCCGCCGCATCGGTTACAACGGGCTGGCGCGTCCCGCCGGTGCGCATGCCGCGGGGCGCGAGTCCGCTGCCAATCCGGGGCGCGGCGGACTGTGGCCGCGGTCCCGGGGGTTAAATAGCCCGACGCGCGGCTGGAGCCATGGCGCCCGGCCAACGACGCGGGAAGGCGTGGTTCCTGCTTCCCATATTCTTGGGAATATTCGGGGGGCTGGCGGCTTACTTCGTGCTGCGGCGGTCCGACGAAGCGATGGCCAAGGACTGCCTGCGCATAGGAGCGGCATCCATTGCTGCAATGGCCGCCAGCGTCGGGATGCAGATGGTGCTTCCCTTCCCGTACGGGCTGGCGGGCGCGCTGGCGCTCCCCGTAGCGGTCGTCGCGTACATAATCAGGGTGATAAGGCGTTCCCAGTGAACGTTCGGAATCTCGGTCGGGCCATCTGCCGGCGCAGTCCAAAATATTGTGATTCGCGAAGCAAGCCGCGCCGCTACAAAGCACTCCCGGTCCCGATAGCCCCGCCGGCCCCCGCAGCGCATGCCAGCCGGACAACGGGGGCATCGGGGCCCCGCTCCGGGCGGCCTTGAAACGCGCTGGCGCCACCAGGGCGTGGCCGCCCCCCTTGACGACGACTCGGCGAGAAAGCCCAGCCATACCTTACAATGCGGACGGCGGCCCCGCCGCTTCCGGGCGCGCCTCCCGGCAATCTGCACCCCGCCCCCGACCCGCCGTTTGCGGACTGGAATGTCCCCCTGAGCGTCGTCCTTTTCGCGAGACGCATTACGGGCCGCCGCCGGGGCGTTTCACGCCCGCCCCGTCACCGCCACCCCGGCGGCGTTGCCCGGACTCCGCGGCGGGGGGCGTCTGCCATGCGGCCTTGCGGTTTTCGGCCATACCCTTGGGCGCGGCGGGTGCGCCCTGAGCCGTTCCGGGTCCCAGAGGCGCCCGCCTTCCGGCGCCCCCCGGGGGAATGTCCACCGTTCGGCGCGCAGCGTCTGCGGCCTTTGGCCCCCACATGGAATGACCAGAGCCTCCGCCGCGCCCGAACCGCCGCGCATGTCGGGGAGATGGCTCCCGCCCTTGCGCCGGCGGGGCGGGCCGCCTCCTTGGCTTTCGGAGCTTTTCACCGGCGGCCAATGCCGGAAGGCCGGCGCGCCCGCCCGCCTTGTGCGGGAGCGGGCCACACCACCGGGCGCCGTCGGGAACGTCCGGCCGGGTTTTTTGGACGGCCCCCAAACGCGAAGTCCGGCGCCGGGCCGGTTCCCGCAACCCCCGTACTCGCCGACTTGTCACAGCGTTCGGCCCGTGCCGCCTCGATCGTCGGGGCGGACCCGCCGCGGGAACCCGCTCAAGATTCCGGACGCATGCGAGGAGCGCCATGCACGGGACGGGTACGCGTTCGGGAGGCGGCCCACCGCCGGGGCATGGCCGGGCGCCAAACTTGCGTTCTTTTCACGGTCCCCGCGGCATGGTTGGGCGGGATGGGCAGGCAAACGGATGTCAAGTGAAAAAAACTTGTTGCGGACGTCCTTCAGCATGCGTTGCCATCAGCTATGTTTTATCATGTCGAGGTTATGATCCATACTGCGCAGTATATCAATCATCTCACCAAGTCGGTAGTCTATGCTGTCCAGCTTCTCAACTACGTCATCTATCTCGTATATCCCCATTGCATTAGATTGCCATCGGCACTGCATAATAATCTATACTGAATCCGGCTGCCGCATACGACGCTTGCGCGGCGCGCGACACGCCCCGCCGCGCCCAATTCGTGCCGAACTCGACCCCGCCGCGCGGCAGGCGGGCATGCGGGGGCGGTCAGGTCCCAACCTCCACCGTTACGCGAAAAATCCCCCCGAAGGTCGGCCGGGACGCGGTCCGCCTGCGGCGCGTCGGGGACGCGCCCATCTCCAGCATGGGCGCCTTTACGGTCATGCGCATGTCGCATATCAGCAGTGGGCGCTCAAGGCAAAACGGGCGCGCCTCGGGCTTGCGGCTGCGCGTCCGGGCCGCCGTTGCCGGAAGGGGCGCCCTCACCTTCAAGCGTTCGGCGACCCGGGCACATAGGGGATATATCGAAAGGAGCGCCCGTCCCCCGCCCCCGCCGAGGCCGCACGCGTCCGGGCTATATCGGGATCAGATCCGGCCATGCAGGAGGCGGCCCGCGGGGGGCTATACGCGTCGGCGGGACGGTCCCCGGGCGTATGCCGCACGCGCGCGGCGGATTGTATATGGCGGCCCGCGGGGGGCCGCCGTACGATAAAAAATATGGAAAAAATCACCGGCATGTCGGTTCCGGTACCGCTTCGCAGGACGCGTTGGGTATCGTGTCGTACTTCAGGCTCAGCAGCAGGTTCTCGACCGCTATGGTCCCGGATATCACGAGGTTTTGGTTGCCCACGTATAATGGCAGGACGTCGCCCCGGTCGGCCGGGACCGGCGTGTCCGATGTGGTGTCGAGCTTGGGGGTATGTTCGTCGGAGCCCATAGCCAGCGTGACCTCGGCAAAGCCGGCCGGCCTCCAATCGTTGGTGGCGCCCCGTATTATCTAGCTGATCCGGACGGGGTCGCCGTCGCGGTCTATGGTGTCCCCGTACTTTTCGAGGGCGTTGTCCTCGTCGGCCTTACCGGCGGCGCCGCACGTGGGCATATGCAACGGGGCCGGCCCGGGCGCCGCGGCTCCGGCGCCGCCGAAGTTCGGCCGGCACGCGACGCCGGTCTCGGACGCCACCCATTCCGCGTTGATCTTGCACGGCCCCCCGTTGTCGCCGCTGGCGGGGTTTGCCGCCATACCAGCCGCTGGCGGCGCCGGCGGTTCCAAGCGGGCCGCCGCGCGGCGCGCTGGCAAACGGGGGGCCGCCGGCCCCGAGCGGCTTGCTGCCGAACCTGGCCGGCGCGTCCGGCTCCGCGCGGCAGCCGCCGGCGCCGGGCTCGCTGTTGCGCGGGCCCCGTTGTCGGCTTTCACGCGGTCGCCGCCGGCGTCGGGGCCGGGCGGGTCTGCGGCGCCGTTTCCGGATATGTGGTCCGGGCGCCCCCCACGTTCCACATCGGCGTAATGTCCGTCCGGTCGGGGAAGGCGCCCTTGCGGCGCGGGAATGCCGCGTCCGGCCCATACCATGCCGGGCCCCCGCCGGCGGCGCCTCCGTGCCGTATATGGCGGCGCGCGTCGGCGTTTGTCTCCGGCCCCCCACGCGGTAGCGCCCCCCGCGTCGGGCGCGGCGGCCGGAGACGCGTCTGTCTTCCGGCTGGCAATCTGGGGGTCCCGCCCCCGTGTAGGAGGGTCAGTGGAACGCGTCGCTTGGGCGGGAGTCTGTCGCGGCCGGCCGGGACATTACGGCGGCCTGCGCCCGCGCGGCCGCGGCGCCGGGCCGCCGGCGGCCGTACGCGTGGATTCGCCGATGTCGGGGGAAATCATACGCTCCCGCGGGCGGTTCGGCCCGGCAAGCGGCCCGGGGGGCGTCCGCTCACGTTTATGCCGCGCGTGTTTGGGCGGGGACGGGGATCAGATCCGGTCCCCGGCGGGGGCGTCCCGTACGGGAACGGTGGGCCGTATGGGGCTGCGCGGGGGAGCGTACGGGACATAGTGGGCCGGACGGGGGTTGTGGCGGCCCCCGGGCGTATGCCGCACGCGCGCGGTGGATCTTATATGGCGGCCCGCGGCGGGGCCGCTGTATGGCAAAAAATATGGAAAAAATCACTGGTATGCCGCGTGGGGCACTTGTTCGCATGACGCGTTGGGCATCGTGTCGTACTTGAGGCTCAACAGGAGGTTCTCGACCGCTATGGACCCGGATATTATGAGGTCCTCGTTGCCCACGTACAGCGGCAGGACGTCGTCCTGGTTGGCCGGCACCGGAGTGTCCGACGTGGCGTCGAACTTCAGCTTGTACTCGTCAGAGCCTATGGTCAGCACGACGTCGGAGAAGCCGGCCAGCTTCCAATTGTCGATGGTGCACTGTATTATCTAGTTGATCCGGACGGGGTCGCCGTTGCAGTCTATCGTGTCCCTGTACTCCTTGAGGGCCGAATCAGCGTCTGCCTTGTCGGTGGTGACGCCGTATGTAAGCGTCGACGAGGTCAGCCCGGGTGCCGTGGCTCCGGCGCTGCCGAAGTTCAGCAGGTAAATAATTTCAATCTCTGGCATGATCCATCCTACGTTGATCTCGCTCAGTCTGGAATCGTTGTTTCAGGCAGAGCCTCCAACCAGATTCTAGGGCCGGCGGCCGTCCGCGGCGACTCCGCACGGGCGCACCATGCGGCGGGCGGCCCGCGCGCGGCCAGGCCAGCAGTGGCAGCGCCGTCACGGGATGCGCTTCCGGGCCGCAACATGGTGGGCCCCGTGGCGGAGCCTGCAACGGAACGGCGCCTGCACCAAATACGGCCCGGCCCCCGCCCCGGATCGCTTCCCGTCCCGGCCGGCTCTTGTTCGACTCGCACCCGCATCCGTTCGCTATGCCGAATTGCCGGTTTTCCCGCCCGGCGCCGTCATCACAAGCGCGTCGTCCGCCAGCAGCCGTTTGTGGACATAGCCCTTCATCTCGTGTTGGGCGACCATGGCCGCCACTTTCTATTTCTCCCGCACCCTTTGCAACATGTCAACGGCCAGCGGTATCCTCAAAGTAAAGCCGGTATCGCGCCCTGCCACGCCCTCCGCCAGGGGACCAAAGAATTCCTCGTTCAGCAGCGTCCGAATGGAGTTGACCGCGTCAACGCCTATTTGGCAGTAATCTCCCAAATGCTCGTAGTTGCCCGTCTCGTCTCCGGAGCCTGCCTCGATCCGGCGGTGCCACCCGCCGCATCCAAGAACCTCCCTCTCGCCGAAGTATTTCACGCGGACGCCGTTGCCAGGCGCCGGCCCCCCCCCGTCCAGTGCGGGAGTTCGAACATAGCCGCAGGCGTCGATCATCTGCGCGTTGCATTCCGGGCACCTGTCCCTGTCCGCGTACGCCCTGTATCTGTGGCCCGCGCAGAATACAACGTTGCGCTTCAGTCCGAAGCGATGCCGCCACTCGTTGACGGTCTTGACGAATCTGCCTCCCGGGACCCAATAATCAAGCGTGCCTTGCGTACCCGTTCGGCGTTCCGGCTCGTTCAGCTCCGCGGGCCTCTCGCTAACTTTTCCGGGTTCGTCGATGGCGTAATCCCTGGATTTGATCAAATACGCCTCGCCGGCGTCAAGCAGGTTTTGCGCGAGCCGGTTGCCGATGTCTCTCATGCGCTCCCCGTTGCCGTTAAGGGCAGACTCCAATAGGTCACGGAGCTTCTTGCTCGCCCCCCAGTCAGGCTTCCTCAAGCCGTCGCCGCATCTGCCGCAGTATATTGCATCGTCATCCTTGGCTTTGTGGCGATACTCGGTGCCGCAACTCCCGCATTTGTAACGCCACGTATTCCCAACTTCAACGCCGGGCCACATCACATCCGTCCTCGCATCCCGACACAAAATATCCCTGTCGAAATCACTTTGCGTGTCCGGAGCGTTTGCCCCGGGCACCACCCTGTACATTACGCCGAACTCGTCTACCCGCTCAACCGGCCCCCGCGCGCCGCCGTCCTAACGTAATGGCCACAACATGAGGAGTGGGCTCCATTATTTTATCATTTGGAATGCGCTGGAGGCGTGTAGTATACGAAAATCATGTCGCGCTGGCGGGACTGACGCAACCCAACAAGACTGCTTTAAGCTGCTTGGATCCCGCGAAAAGGCAAAGCCGAAACTGACGGACAAGGACATCTGCTACGCCATCCGGCAGCGGGAGAATGGCAGGGGAACCCGGGCGGTGGCCGAGGAACTCGGCGTGACGCAGCGGCACATCCAGAGGCTGTGGGCGGAGCATCTCCGGGCCGGGAAGGCGCGCAGCACCCCGCCGGCCGGCCCGCCGGCCCCGACCCGTCCGATCAGGAGATCTTGGCGGTACTGGGCATCCACGGCCGCAAGCCGGAGGGAGTGATCCGCACTGCCATGAGGCTGCTCAAGGAAGGACATGATATAAGCCGCCATAAGGCATACAAAACAATGAAGTCCAAGGGCCTGGTCGAAGACTTCCCCGCAAAATCCAGGCAACGCAAGTGGGTCGGGTATGAGCGCATATACTCCAACGCGATGTGGCACACCGACTGGCACGCCATGAGGGATCCGCGCATGAAGGGGATGAACTTGATCGCCTATCTGGACGATGCCCCGCGGTGCGTTACCGGCGCGGCGCTGTTCAGGGAAGCAACCTCGGAGAACGCGGTGGCCGCGCTCCGGCGCGCCGTCTCCAGGCTCGGCGCGCCGGCGACAATCCTCTCGGACAACGGCTCTTGCTTCGTCGGCAGGGGCAGACGCAAGGAGCAGACCGGCTTCTGGACTCCAACACTCTTTGAGAACGAACTGCTGGACCTGGAAATAGGGCTAATCAACTCAAGGCCGTACCGCCTCCAAACCAACGGAAAAGCCGGAACGGTTCCACCGCAGCCTTGAGGACGAGATCTGGAACTATCCCGGCCTGGACGACTGTATTGAGTACTACAACACAGACAGGCTGCACTTCTCGCTGGATATCAACAACTACGAGACGCCGTTGATGGCGTTCCGCAACAAGATGGCGACCGACGAGACAAGGCGGCACAATCCAGACTGGATGGAGGCGGACATCAATGAGTGACTGCCAAGACGGGGCGCGACATGATTATCGGATAGCACAAAAAAACCTCTGGCCTGTGCTATCCCAAAAGTAGTTCCGCCTGTCAGCATGACCGTAAAGTTCACGGCATCCCCTCCTATTACCGTTTGGACTGTCCCATTTTTGCCGCATACGGCTTGGAGGTTTCCACTCCGCCGCAACCGTATGGAGGTGCGTTTCCACTCCGCCACGCGATTGATGAGGTGCGGGTTGTTCTTGCCCGTCATTTCACCTCGTACTCCTCCTTGGTCTGCTCGTCCACGACGATCTCTCCGGCGGGAGGCATCTTTCTCTGGAACGCCTGCCACGGGGTCTCCCGCTGGCTATACCTGAGCGACATGTGCGGGCGATCGTAGTTGTACCACTTCATGAACAGGTCCATGGGATCGCTTTTCCGCATGAGTATCGCCTCAAACTCGGGAAGCTTGCGCTGTATCTCCCCGTGCAGCCTCTCCAGCTTGCCGTTGGTCTGGGGATGGCGAACGCGCGCCAGGATCTGGCGTATCTCCAGCTCCACCAGCCTCTTTTCAAATTCGGACTCTCCTTTTCTTTTGACCTCGCCCTCGTTGGCGTAGAACTGCGAGCCGTGATCCGTCATGATGGACGCGGGCTTGCCGTGGTCTTTGATCGCCTTGTCCAGCACTGCGAGGGCGTTCTCGGTGGGTCGCGTGCTCAAAGACGCCGTACCCGGTCACGAAGCGCGAGGCGTCGTCCTCGTAGCACAGGAACCACATTCCGTCGTCGAGCTGCTTGTAGTCGGTGTGCCACATCGAGTTGGAGTGCGTGCGCTCGTAGCGCACCCACTTGCGCCGCCCGCTCTTCTTGGGTTCGTTGCGTGCCATCTCCTCGTCCTTCAGTATTTCATGGATGGTATTATGGGGTATGCGCAAGCCGGTGGCCTCCTCTATCTCCCCCTCCAGCCCGGTCGCTCCCAGATGCGCCGTCTGGCGGCCGGCAAGGACCGCCGAATGCTCCCGGCGCCCGGGCAGGCCGCTTTTGGGCCCTGCCCATGCGCATGGGGTACGTGACGTCCTTCAGGTCGACGTTCCTGTATCTGGCGCAGAGGCGGCGGATCCAGCGCGCGGACACGCCCATCGTCTCGGCTATTTCGCCGGTCGGCACGCCCTTCCTGCGCTGACTTAGGATGTACCGCACTTTGGACTCGTCCAGCTTTGCCATTACGCGAACCTTCCGTTTGCCTATATAGCGGCGTTTTGGGCGCCGCCTGACCCGCCCCCCTACGTTTCCTGTGCGGCTTATGCGCAAGTCGTTACCCAAGCCGGCGCCCTCCTATTCGTACTGTACGGTCCCCAAAAACGGGGGGCGGAACTACTTTTAGGACTACACAAAAAACCTCTGGCCGGGGTTGGTGCGTTAATCCGTAAATCATGCGGGCTCTACCCGCTCCCGTCCCCCGATAGCATCCCAGTTAGACGGGATCCGGATGCACGCCGGAACTATCCCGGCGGGGTTTTGTCTGTTGGACTGACGGATGCGTCATGCGCACTCCCAATGCGTCACGCCGTACGACGGTATCGGTATGTTCAGTCGGTTTGCGCACTGAAACCGGTTTAAGACACGTATGTTCCACGCGATGGCCCCCGCCCCTGGGCGAACCGGCGCCGGTTGTCGTCCCGCACGAACCTGCACTGCAGTTGGTGGCGCCGGGTCTCTTCGGCCCCGAACACCCCCTCGATCATGCCCCGCAGGTGGTACACGACGCCGTCGAACATTTCCGCCGCATTCCTCCTGTTGGGCTTGTCGCGGTTTTTCGCGTCCTTCCTCTGCTTGATGTTCGGAATCATGCCCATCCAGAACAGCTCCTTGCAGTTGTCGTCCGAGTCGTATCCCCTGTCGGCGTCAAAGAAGCGTCCTGACATGTCGAATCCGTGCCGCCTGATTTTACGCAGCATGGTCGGAAGCTTGATCGAGTCGTTGACGCTGCCCGGCGTGCCGACGGCGGCCAGTATGATCTGCAGCCCCAGGATCGCGGCGATGTGGTACTTCCAGTATATCTTTTGGCGGGTCATGACGAAGTCGCGCTTCTTCTTGTTGGGCCTCTCCACCATCCCGTACCTGGTCGTCTCCATGCCGCTGCTGTCGGCCGCCAGCCGTGCCGGTCGCGTCCCCCGACCTCCTTCAGGCAGAGGCGGGGCCCGTCTCGGCCAGTATATGCTCCAGCCACTCTTCGGGGACGGTCTGGGCGTGCCTGACCAGGGTAGTGTGGACGGGGACCGGCTCGTCGTCCCAAGGCGTCCGCATGCTCTGCAGGTCCGCCACGATGCCGCGGTAGGTGTCGTCGTCGGCCATCATGAGAAGCAGGAGAAAGTCCAGCTTCTCCCTGGAGTGAACGGGAGGGCGGCCCCCGCTTGCCCTTCTTTGGGCGCGGGCACGGATGCTCTTGGACCAGGCGTATCAGCATGCGTATCATGTGGGCCTTCTCTTCCTTCGTCGCGAGCTCGTAATATCGCCAGTATCCACTCCGTCTGTTGTGTTCGCTCATTGCATTGGACGGGATGGGCGGGATCTATGTATGTATCGATCGGATCAGGCCCCGTGAGAATTATTGCACCAACCCCGCCTTGACCTCACTTCGTTTATATAAAACTAAATTTGATACAACAATAATGGAATGGTTGGCATCCGCGTTCCCTGCAGTACTGATTGGAACAGTGGCATTCATTGTACATTGGCGACAATACAAGCAGCAAAACAAAATTTCATCAGCCCAACTAGCCTTAAAACTTTTAGGTCCATGGTATGACCGAGAAAATATAGGGCTTATCAACCTAACAGATGCACTAAGCAAAAATAAGCCACTAAAAGAAAATAAGGGAAATATTCATGCATTTCTCAGGATGATGGAAGATATTGCTATATTTCGGTATGATGGAACGCTAACTAAAAATCATGTGCGAGAATTTTTTGGCCCTAATGTTAAACACTGCACCCATAAAGACATTCAAGCAGTTCTTAATGAAATGGTGAAAAAAGATAAGGCGGTACGGATCGTCACTTGGGCGCCAGGACGCGCTCCAACTCTTGATAGACGTTGAGATTCTTCTTGCGCCAGGTAAGCAGGCACGTGAACAGGATGCCCATCCTCCGCATTCCCTTCGCGCTGCCTATCTGACCGCTGATCTTCCGGCGCACCACTATGGGACGCACCCCCCTCTCGGCCGGGTTGTTGGTGCCCTCCATGTTCTCGTGCCGCAGGAACGTGAACAGGTACGGGGCGGCGGCCTTCAGGTAGTCGGCCATCTTTTTGGGGTACGTTTCCGCCAGCTTGACGGTTCGCTCCACGAACGCCTCGCACTCCGCCTCGGTGGCGGTTCCCTTCTGTTTCGCCTCGTGGTATATCAGCTGCAGTTTGGCGTGCCTCACCTCCGCCTTGCGGCACTCCTCGCTTGACGCGCCGAACCTCTTTCTGGCGGCCCTCACGTGCCGGTCCGAATCCCGCAGTATGTGCGCCCAGCAGCGCTGCCTCGTCTTGAACACGTTGTACACCGCCAGCCCGTCGGTGGTAGCCGGCCGGTGGAAGAACGGAAAGTGCTCCATCAGGACCGCCGCCCCCCGGCTGCCCGCCACCTTCACCTGCGTGGCGTCGGCGTCGGTGGCCAGCCACGCCTGCCCGGTGGACCCGCACGCGGAAAACGGAGTCTCGTCTATGTTGACCGGTATCTCCTTGGTTACCATCTCGGCGGCTATCCGGTCGGCCTCCGGCTCCATCCGGTCTGCCACCGCGTCCAGCGCGTGCTGTATGGTCGACTTGGCGCACTTGTCCACCCCGAACAGGCCCGAAAACACGTCGGCGATCTTCTGGTCGGTGCCGTTGGCGTCCCACATCGACACCCCGACCCTGAGCAGGTTGGGCCCGAATATGGTCTTCTTGGGCATGCCCGGATCCGCGGCCGTCTCGGCGCCGCAGTCGGCGCACGTGCACGTCTCGGCTATGTGGTTGGTCATTACGGCTTTCGGTATGTACGGGATGTCGTACACCATGTCGCTTTCCGCGCCGGTTACCCTGAGGTTCTTGCCGCCGCACTCGCTGCACTTTTCGGGGGTGTACCGCACGGTCCTTTCGGCCTTGCGGCTTATCGCCGTGTTCTTGCAGCCCTTCTTGCGGCCGCGGCGTCCGGTGGGGTTCTTCTTTTTGCGCTCGGCCTTCTTTTCGGCGTTGATCTCCCGCTGGGTGATGGTGTCGTTGCGCGGGGGCGCGTGGGCGTTGTCGTAGTACGCCAGGGCCTTTTCGGCCTCGATCTTGCCCTCGGACACCTTTTGGAGCGTGTCTTCCAGCCGTTTCACCTTGGCCAGGGCCTCGTCGCGCTCCTTCACGGCAACATCGCGCTCCTTCGCGACCGCGTCGCGTTCCGCCGCCGCCAACTCGTACTTCATGGTATACTCGGCCAACAACATCTCCAGTTCGGCGTTCCTCTTGTCCGCGGCCTGAAGTTGTTCGCTCAGCCTTCGTATCACGCCTATGGCCTCACCCAGCTCGTCCCGCAGCAGTTTCATGTCCGTCTTCGGCATCTGAAGCTTCAGGATCGCGGTATATATAGCTGTTTCGCTCCGAGCCGAAACGTGTACCCAGCTGTTTTCAAGAAGGGATAAATATCTACCATACGCATTATACGGCATGGATGAAGAGACTCGGGAGACGTTCCAACGCATCACAGGCAAGATCGTCGAACTGGACGTGAAGGTAACGAAGATCCAGAAAGAGATGGTCACCAAGGGCGATCTAGAGGCACTGCAAGCCGACATGGTCACAAAAGAGTACCTAAAAGAAGCACTCAGTAAGCTGTATGAGTCTTGATGCTCACAGCACAGACTGAGCCATCCTAGCCACAACTGTCCTCTCCCCATCAACCTCGCCCGTGTCCCGCTTCAGGCGTATGCCGGGCTTCAGGCCCAGCTTCCGGGCGGCGTGCATCGGGATGGCGGTACGGACCGACGCGCTCTCCCGCACGGCCGCCAACCAATTCACGTTCAACGGCATGCGCCACAACAGCCAGGCGGAGTCCTTCAACGGGGCCGCCATACGGCACCGGGAGAAGGCGGTCGGGGGTTTGCTCCCGGCGACCGCAATTCCAAAATAGGAGCGCCCCGCCCCCCACACAAATGGCAACCAAGAAGCATACGGTCGTGGGCGTCAAGGTGTTGAAGCAGAACGGCCTGGATGTAGACGAGCTCGTAGAGACGCTCGTATACAACGCGTCCGTGGAGTTCGTGGCGTACTACTACTTTACCAACCTCAGGGCGTTCTGCACCGGAATGGACGGCGAGGGCGTCAAGGGCGTCATAGAGGACGCCCGGCTGGAAGACCTGAGCCACTTTGAGTCCTGCATAGACCGCATATACCAGCTGGGCGGCGAGTTCCCCAAGGACATAGCCGACTTCTGCGGCCGGGCCGGGGCCGAGTTTCTGCAGTCCGACAAGAAGACCACCCTGAAGCAGATACTGGAAAAGTGCCTCAAGGCCGAGCAGGGGGCGATAGTCAACTGGAACAAGGTCTGCAATATGACCCGCGGCAAGGACCCCATGACGTACGAGCTGGCGTCCCACATACTGGCGGAAGAGATAGAGCACGAGTCGTGGTTTCTGGAGCTGCTGGACGGCAGGCCCTCGGGCCACATGCGCCGCAGGTACTCCGGGGAGAGGCCGCACACCTCCAAGCACTCCCGCTCCATGGATGGCCTCTGATACGGTTTTTTATCGCGTTTCCGGCGCGCCCGCATGGCGCCCGCCGATTCCCGCCTGATCAACGCTAAATAAGGAAACGGCAAGGCACGCCATGGTCAAGCAGATCAACCTGGATCGGTGGCAGACCGACCACCTCACCGGCCTCCTGCGCCGGGGATCCGAGGCGTCCGAGAGGGAGGGGAAGCCCATTGAGATATACCGCAGGGTTTTGGAGGAGGGCTGCGACTGCTACGAGGAGGTGGTCTGCACGCTGGTGCAGGGGTACGTGATAGAGCAGATGGTCACCTCCGGCGGCCCCATACCGCCCAGCTTCACCCACCAGACCGTGTACGGGATAGACGAGTACTCCGGCATACTGCTGAAGAAGAGCAGGGAGAGGTTCAGGAAGATAACCGCCGCGCTGGAGTCCATGGAGCGGTAGGGAGGCGGGAACGCGGCGCAGCGGCCGTTCCGCCGAGCCGGGCCCCCGTTTGCCAAGGGCCATGGTCCGGCCCCCGCAGTTGAACCGGCCCCCCATCTTTTCGGGGGGAGTCCGCCGCAGCAGGTTTTAATACGCAAGCTGGGCACCCGTCCCCATGACAAACCAAAACGCCACCATACTGCACAAAGTCGGAGACGGCGTGCTGGACCTGTTCAGGCAGGACCACGCTGCCCGCAGGTACAGAAGCAGGCTGTGGTATCTGCTGCCGGCGCTGTTCAACCTGCCCGGTGGAGTCGTGTCGTTTCTGGCCATACGGCACGACGACATGGACAAGGCCAAAAACTGCCTGCTGCTGGGCATCATACTGTTCATACCCATACTGCTGCTGGGCATCGCCGCGGCGGCCGCCGCCGAGGCGCTGAGCGCCGTAACGGTGGACGAGGTATGCGCCGAGCTGGCCGCGGCCGGATCAGCCGAGGTCACCGCGACGGACGACCGGTTCGTAGAGATGTTGTGCGACTAGCCCCGACGTGTCATTTTTCGAATTTTGTCCATCCAGCCGCCGTCCGCGCCGCCAAGGCGGCGTCCGGGAACGGCGGGCCGCGCGCGGCTCCCCCGGCCACCCCCCCCCCAAGCCGCGATCTGCTGCAATATGGCGCGGTGACGCCCCCGCGCGTGGACGGCCCAATCTGGCATGGCCCAATCAGAACCGTTCAAAAGCGCATATGGCGAAAATGCTGGCGGCGCTGAATCAGGCGTGCGGATCGGAATGTGCGGCCAGGAAAGCGGACACAGGACGGCGCGTCGGGCCGCTTTTTGGACGTCTCAGGCGGGATCCACCCTACCGCCCCTCCCGAGAAGACGGAGGGCGGCCTTGCGTCGGGCCAACGCGCTAAAACGCGATCCCGGACGTTTACGACCATACGCCGTGTCGGTCCCGAGTCGTGCGGCGCGGGGGGAAGCCCAGAGAACCGGGGGCGTTTTGAAGCCCGCCGGTCAGGTTGGGCCCTTCAGTCGGATTGCCGCCGCGTGAATGTCACTCAGATTCTCTGTGCCAGTAGCATCGGGCACAAAGGTTCGAAACACATGAGTGAGCTCACCCGCGGTTCCGGACTCATCAAGCGATACCACGCCAAATCCCGGGCAGCTCCCCAACCCGGCGTGCTTTACGGTAACCGGGTGTGGGCCACGGAAGGAAACAATGATCTGTTCGCCGTCGGGGGAAACGTCGGCGAGATCAGGGGCCGGATCGTTGTTGTATTTGTATGCCGCCCCATCCTGATTGACGAACGGATAATCATCGCCAACACAGAGGCCCGAATTGGTGAGGTCTACAGTTCCCACATGCGCTATCTTCTGCTCTGCAAGTGTTGCGCGGGGGTCGTCAATTATTTTGCTCGTGTCAAATATTTCCAAGTTGTTCTGGATTCGATCAAATTGATAGAGATACCTGTCCGGGAATGCGCCCGGGGGAGAGATAACCAAACCGTGCGCATCACGGCGTTCTGCCAGTTGCATTTCGTTCTCAATGGGTATGTTTAGTATCTTTTCCTCAAAGAACTTTACCACCGGCGGATAGTTGGGGGTTATGCTGTCGACGGGGCCTTCGGGGTAATCAAGGGGCAGGCGATACATGATAAACGTCGAGTCATCCGAGCCCGCGCCACTCGCCGATACCCCTGCGTTAAGGTACATAAATTCACCATCGGTCACGCCGCCGCAACCCGCAACACTAATGACGTCATTGGTATATTCGGCAACAATTGACATCGGTTCAGTGTCTGTGTCTACCACAAACAGCCCCCCGCCGCCAAAGGTGACATACGCGTGCTTGCTGTTGCTGCTGGGTATGGGGCAGACGACCACGTTGTTTGAGCGCAGTCCAGCTTCTTCCTTTGGTGCGCCGCTAGGCGTGGTGGTTGGCTGCGTGTTTGAATAGGCCCCCGACACCTGCCCCGCGGGCAGCGTTGTATCGGCCATTGCTTCCATGGCAGTCAAATCCCGTCCCCCGACCAAATCAAGCGTGGCCGCTTTGTTGAACGTAAAGGTGTCTGTTGTCTGATCGTAGTCAATACGCTCCAGCAGCTTGGCGCCCAGATTGGCGACAATCATCTTGGTGCCGTCAGGAGTCCAGAAGGACATGTGGTTGGACGGCTGGGATCCCTCGGGCCCGGTAGTCCGGAAGAGAGCCTTGGCTTGAATCCTATCGCATTCCGCTGACGCGCATTGGGGTTCTGCGTCTATAATTCCTACCAACCCAGCCCCCGGGCCAAAGAAGTTTGCGTTCATGTATTTGTGTGACGGATGCGGCAGCATTCCATGAAGGCGCTGTACGCTCACCCCAAGCTCCTCCTTGGCGTTTGGAAAGAGATCGGCAGCCTCTACAACGGTAGGCGCAAATTCTGCATGGTCCTCATGGTACGTTCCGGGCGAGGCGGCCAAGATATCGCTGCTTTCATAAATCACAATTCTGCTGCCGTACGTTCCGGTGGGGTTTTCAGCGTCTATGTCATGGTTGTCGGACTGATCAGACAGCCACACTTCCCACTCTGCCGTAGCCTCTTCTACGCCTGCCGCCGGCTCCTGCTGCGTCGGCTCAAGAGCGTCTGTCCCGGCGGACTCCACCACCACCACGGCGCTGGCCCATGGGTGCACGGTGCAGCCGTACGCATAGGTGCCGGCCTCCTCAAACGTATGCGAGAACTCCTCCCCAGGGAACAGCCAGCCGTCAAACAGTCCGCCGGGCTCGGTGACCGTGTGCAGTACCGTGTCGCTGTTGGTCCATACCACCTCGCCTCCAACGTCCACTGTTACCGTATGCGGGACAAAGCAGGAATCGTCATCGGCGCAGGCCGGAAAGAGCGCCCCCTCCTGCATGTCCACGACAACAGAAGGCGCCGCAGCCGCCTCTACGAACTCGACGCTCGTGGCGCATTCGTCCATCTGATCGGCGATGTCGGTACCCAGAATACGGTCCATGTCACTCAGGGCTTCGTCCAGATGGCCTGTGTATATGGTACAGACTATGGTTACCACCATGTGGGGCGCGTCAGAGCCGTTGCTGGCCGTAACGGTGACGGGTGCCGCGACGGCCAAGCCAAGTATCAGTATAGCCATGACGGCACGCTGCATACAGACATAGTGGCGAGGTTGTATAAATTCTCTGTGCGCGTGGTGGCCTTGTCCAAAAACCTGGCCAGAAATTCCCGGCGGCGTCTGGCGAATATATCCACGATCGCGCGAGACCGAAAGACATATGGATCTTCGATCTTAATTATCTACATGAGTAAAAGAGGCAGAAAGTCAAAGATAAGCAAACCCAACCTGCCCAGAAGCAAGAACAGCCAGTCCGGCAAGAGGGACGGCCCGGGCATTGGCTGGCCCAAGTATGCCGAGGGCCGCAAGTCCGAGGGCCGCAACTATGCCATGCGATGCTGAGGTTAGCCGACCATATGCGAGAGGCGCCGGGCATTCCCGAAGGCAATGGGGGCAGGCTCGTCTCGGCCGCGCTGGGAGCCATGGTGAAATCCGAGGGGGCCCGTCCTGTTGGGGACCGGTCAGGCATTTCGACAAGCATCCCGGAGACCTGAAGCGGTGCGGGCTTGGCCGGCCGCACAGCAAGCCGTGGTACCACCTGCGCATATCGGAGATGGGGCCCGCCATACTGCGCTGGATAATGTCCCGGATGGCCGGCGGCGATGCCGCGCACGGCGCCAAAACAGTCGATTCCTGCGGATTCGGCATAGCCCGGTACGCGGACCGGTACAACGCCATATACGGCAAAATCAGCGCGAATGTATGTGCAAAGATGCGCATAGTGCAAACCGCCCATGGCAAGATATGCGCCGCCATGGCCGCACCCGGCAGGGCCGACGACCCGCCGTATCTGAGGGCGATGATCGCCATGATGCCGCACGGGTCCGGCTACGTGCTGGCCGACACCCAATACGGCGGACTGGAAAACTGCCAGGCCATAAAGGGCGGTAGATGCCGCCCCGTAATCGAGTCCAAGTCGGGTTACGAGATCTATGGATTCAACGCCGGGGCGGAAATGTTGAGGTTCCTTGGGAAGCGCCCCGGTACGTTCCACAAACTGCCACGCAAGAAGAACGGCGTTGAGAGCGTCTTCTCGTCCATGAAGGAAAGGTTTGGAGTGGTGGTGCGGGCCGTCAAGACGAATGCCCAGACCGTCGAGTTGCTGTCCACGCGCACATGCCACAACACGACTTTCGCATAAAAGTGGCGGCGGGGCGGCCGCCGCATGTGGGGTGGAGCCTGCGCTCGAATGCCTGGAAACTGCCAGAAACGGGGGGCGGGCGTCCTTTTGAGACGCCGGGCGGGGCGGATCATGGCGGAACAGCGTGACTGTTGCGGGCGGGAAGGTTCCGGGACGGCGTGGCTTGTCCTACGGATCGCCATGTTTTGGACAAGGCCAGCCGCTACTCATAGTTAATAAATAGCATAACCAAGCCGCACGGCATGAGGCTTCTGGAATACCAGGCAAAGGAGCTCTTCAGGGAGTACGGCATGGCCGTGCCCCCCAGCATGGCGTCAGATACCATAGAGGACGCCCGGCGGGATGCCCAGGCCCTGGGGTACCCCTTCATGATAAAGTTCCAGGCCCCGGTCGGTGGCCGCGGAAAGGCGGGCGGCATCCAAAAGTGCGTCAACGCCGACGAGCTGGAGGTAAAGTATCCGCAGATACTCAACATGACCATCAAGGGCGAGCGGGCCCGGGCAATACTGCTGGAGAGGATGGCGGACATACGCAAGGAGCTGTACCTGTCGCTGTTCCTGAACCGCTCGAAGCGGTGCTACACCGTGATAGCGTCGGCCGAAGGCGGCGTCGAGATAGAGTCGGTCAAGAACCAGATAGTGCGCGAGGTGGGCCTGGGAGACGTGCCAGGGCAGACCGCCGCCAAAGTGGCGGAAGAGATGGGCCTCCAGGGGGCCATGGTCGGACAGTTCGTCGAGATGCTCACCAAGCTCTCCAGGCTGGCCGTGGACAAGGAGGTGGAGCTGGCCGAGATAAACCCGCTGGCCATCCTGCATGACGACACGCTGGTCGCCCTGGACGGCAAGGTCATAACCGACGACAACTCCAACTTCCGCCACCCGGAGATGTCAAAGTACCGCGAGGAGTCCGAGATAGAGGAGAGCGCCGAGCGCAGCGGGTTCTCCCTGGTGGAGCTGGACGGCAACGTCGCTGTGATAGGAAACGGGGCGGGGCTGGTCATGTCCACGCTGGACATGCTGTCGGACAGCGGCGGCAAGCCGGCGTGCTTTCTGGACGTCGGCGGCGGGGCCACCACCGAGTCCGTGTACGAGGCCCTCTCCCTGATAGGTAAGATGCGCAGCGTCAAGGGCATACTGGTGAACCTGTACGGAGGCATAGTAAAGACCACCACTGTCGCCGCGGCGTTCCTCAAGGCGTACGACGACCACATCATAGACGTGCCGGTCTTTGCCAGGCTGAAGGGCGCAGAGTCGGATCAGGCCCGGATCATGCTGGCCAACTCCCGGACCAAATTGTTCAACACCGTGGAGGAGGCCATAAGCGCGGCGGTCACGGGGGAGCGGGGTTGACCGGCATATTCCAGACCCTCCGGGGCAAGGAGGGCGACCCCGACTATTCCAAGAAGGGCGTCATAGTCCAGGGCATAACCGGCGCGTACGGGTCGCTGCACACCCGCAACATGATCTCCTACGGCACCAACGTGGTGGCCGGGGTCACCCCCAACAAGGGGGGCCAGACCTTCGAGGGCGTGCCGGTGTACGACACCATGCGGGAGGCCGTAGACGCCACCGGGGCCGCCATCTCGGTGGTCTTCGTGCCGGCCAAATTCTTCAAGGGGGCGGCCCTGGACGCCCTCAACGCCGGAATAAGGCTGCTGGTCGCCATCCCCGAGCACGTGCCGGTCCGCGACGCCATGGAGGTGATAGAGCTGGCCAAGGACAAGGGCGCCACCGTGATAGGCCCCAACACTCCCGGGGTGATAATACCGGACGTAATCAAGGTGGGGATAATGCCGCCCATGCCCTTCAAGGCGGGGAACGTCGCGGTGATATCCAGGAGCGGCACGCTGCTTTACGAGATATCCGACGCCCTCACCACGGCGGGCTTCGGGCAGTGCATAACCATAGGCATAGGGGGGGATCCGATAAACGGCACCCGGCTGGTGGACGGCTTTGAGATGGTGAAGGACACTCCCGGATTGGAGGGGCTGGTCATAGTGGGCGAGATCGGCGGCGACGCCGAGGAGATACTGGCCCGGCGCATCATGGACACGAAATTCGCCAAGCCGGCGGTGGCGTACATAGCCGGCAGGGCCGCGCCCAAGGAGAAGAGGATGGGCCACGCCGGGGCCATCGTGATGGGAACGTACGGATCCGCCGAGTCCAAGGTTGGGATGTTCGCCAAGGCCAACATACCCGTCGCCACGCGGCCCGCCGAGGTGCCGGTGCTGCTGGCGGGCAAGATGAAAAAGTCCATTTAAATTGCGGGGGAGGTGCAGCGACTCCGATGCCGGTCACGGATCCCGAGAAGAAACGCATCGCCATGCGGGCGCTCCTGCGCATGAAGATATGCTTCAGGTGCGGCTGCCGCAACGACATACTGGCCACCCGCTGCCGCAAGTGCCGCAACAACTACCTGCGCCTCAAGAACCGCAATCTGGGCGCCAAGAAATAGCCCTCCGGCGAGCCGCTGACGCAAAGAGTCAAAAAGTCCCCCGCGCAAGCACCCTACGGACCGGTCGTCTAGCCTGGTTTGGATGACGCACTCACACTGCGTAAGGAGCAATCCCGCAAAGGTCGTGGGTCCGAATCCCACCCGGTCCACCAACCACACCGCCGGGGCGCAGCGCCGCCCGCGTTGCGCGGCGCATGGCGCTGCAGCGTCTGCGGCTCCGCTCCCTCGGCCAGTGGGCGTGTGTACAGAGTCAATGCGGAGCCGTATCCCGCCACACGGATCGCCGGCGGCGCCCGGCCGACGGGCGGACGCGCCGCGTCGGACGTATATCAAAAAATGCAGAAGCGGTCTTGTTGCGCCTCCTTGGAACTAGTGGCCGTGCGAGTCGTCCCCGTGCGAGTGGTCGTCGTCGCTCTCGGGGACGTCTACCGTAACGGTCGCGGATACGGGCTCCCCGTCCAGATGGTACGGGGCGTGGTCGTTGGCGAACAGCGCCACGGTGATGGTGTACGTGCCCGGATCCATGCCGGGCAGCTTGTGCCACAGCTCGTAGGCCCGCGCCAGATACTCGCCGTCCACGAACACCTTCGCGTACCCTTCGCCGGACACGTGGTCGCCGCCCACGCCAGCGCCGTTCATCTCAAAGTCGGTCACGTTCAGCTGCAGGTTGAAGCCGTCCAGTGGGTCCGGATGGGCCGCGGCGCTCACTGCCATTCCAGGCGCGCCGTCTACGGGGTCAGGCTCGGCGTAGTCTGAGTCGTCGTCGCGCTCCGGAATCAACACCGCCTCCAGCGCCTCAAGCAGTACGCCGTCGCTGGTCATCTCGTTGTGTTCGTTGTCGTTTAGCGCCACCCTGATCTGGTACGTTCCGGGGTCCATGGGGTTGACGTAGTAGTGGGGCCCGTATATCCGTCCGATCTGTACTCCGTCCACGTAGACGTGGGCGTGCCCCTCGCCGTCTGCCGGCGCGTCGTTCACGTTCTCGGGAGTCCAGAGCCAGCCGTCTGCCTCTACCACCAGGTTGATGCCGCCCTCGGCGTCCACTTTAGTGTCCAGGCTCAGGCCCAGCGGCACCGCAGATACAACGGCGTCGTGCGCGTGGTCGCCGTCGTCTGAATGGTCGTCGCCCCCCACCACGGTGATAACACCGGTTATCCACGGGTGCGTTCCCACCGTGAACTGGTATTCTCCGGCGGTATCGAACTGTAACGAGTAGGTCTGCCCGGCATTCAGCGACACGTCGCCTATGGCGTTTCCGCTGCCGTTTATCGATATTGTTTCGTCCCCTGCATTGGACCATATCACCTCGCCGCCCAGGTCCAGCGTTACTGCAGACGGGGTGATGCACAGGTAGGACGGCGAACACGCGTCCTCGGCGGCGGGCGTGACGGTTACCGTCACCTGCGCATGATCGGCGTACGCGTATGCCGCGGCAACGCCGATCAGCGCCGCCGCCACCGCGGTCAGTACGTTTCTTGTTTTCATTGCATGTAGTACGGTGAAAGTTAATAAAATCATACCGGCACAAACGGCCGTTCGTGCACAACGGCGCGAGGCGTAGGCCGGCTAGGCGGCCGGGGCGGGCGCGCCGCAACGGCCCGCGGCGCATGACCGAAGCTGCCCGGCGCACATACCGCGACGCATCCGGCGCCGCCAACCCGGCTGTCCGAAGTTTGTCCCCCGGGGGCGGTATGCTGGCGCGCGGGCCTGACCGGCAAGCGGATATGCACGCGAACGGCAAAAAATCACAAAGCCCGGCCAACGGGTTTTGCAATACGGCCGAATGACGAAGTGCGCCGGCCATACGACTTAAAATGAACGTGTCCCAACGCACTTCGTGATTGGGAATCCGTTGGAAAGCAAGCACGACATCTTTTCGGTCACCACGTTTGGAGCGGTGGCCACACCTGCATTCGGGTTAGAATTTCTCGCGCCGCCCCCCCCCCCCCGCTTGCTGCGCGGCAACTGCCTGTCGCGCATAACTCTACACACGGCCGGCCCGACGCCGGCGGTCTCGGCGTCGGCCCCTCATCACCTCACCAAAATATCGCAAATGCTGATCAGCGGGGCGACGTTTTCGTGATTCGCATACACCCGGGCAACGCCGCTCGCCGACACGCCCTGCCCGTTTCTGGTCGGCTTGGAGGCCCCACCCCTGCCGGAGTCGGGCCGTATGCTCGTATTCTCCCCACTGAGGCGGGCGGCGGTATTTAGCGATGACTGACCGGCGGGCGCGCATTCTGTCCACAATAGAGGCGAATCCGGGGATACGGTTCCGCGAGATAATGCGCCGCACTGGCATGAGTAATGGCGTCCTCAGCCACTACCTCCACGCCATGGAGAAGGTAGGCATGGTGCAGGCCCTGCGCTGGCCCCGCCAGACGTCGTACGCCGCTACGGACATAAGCTACCCCCAGCTCAGGGTGGCAAGCATCCTGCAGAGGTCCACCTCGCGCTGCATACTGCTGGCCCTGTCCTGCCAAGGACGGGCGCCGCCTCACCGAGCTGGCGAAGGAGTGCGACAGGTCGCCGTCAACTGCCTCCTACCACGTGAAAAGTCTCGCCAAGAAAGGGTTGGTGAAGACGCGCGGGTCGGGCGCGGCAAAGAGGTACCACACAAACTGCCGCGACGTGGTGGACGCCCTGGTCGAGACGTACGGGCCCGACGCGTTCGGCAAATCCGCGCCGGGGGCCGAGGGCACTATAGGCTCCCCGTAGCGGGCGGCGCACGCGCCAAGCCGGGCGGCCGGGCAGCATCGCGGCCACTGCATGAATCAAATAGCAGGCCGCCGCACCACCGTCGTGAAACCCACCTACGAGGACGTGGTCAGGGCGTCGGAGATGCGCGGCGAGGACATCCGGGCAACGCCCCTGGTACACTCGTCCACATTCAGCAAGATGAGCGGCTCGCAGGTCTACCTCAAGGCCGAGTTCCGGCAGAAGACTGGCTCTTTCAAGATACGCGGCGCCCACCACAGGATACAGCGCCTCACCGACGAGGAGAGGAAGCGGGGCACGGTGGCCGCGTCGGCGGGCAACCACGCGCAGGGCGTCGCGTACGCCTCCCGGAAGGCGGGCATACCCTGCACCATAGTGATGCCCAAGAGCGCCTCGCCGGCAAAGGTGGCCGCCACCCGAAGTTACGGCTCAAACGTGCTGCTCAGCGGCGCGGACTACGAGGAGGCCAGCAGAAAGGCCCACGAAATAGCGGCGCAGACCGGGGCAGTCATGATACACGCCTTTGACGATCCAGACGTCATAGCCGGCCAGGGCGTCATTGGCCTGGAGGTGATCGAGCAGATGCCGGATATTCAGGAGATTTACGTGCCCATAGGCGGCGGCGGGCTGGCGGCGGGGGTGCTCCTGGCCGTCAAGGGAAAGAACCCGAACATAAGGGTCGTCGGCGTCCAGACCGACGCGTTCCCGTCAATGCGGGAGTCGTGGGAGGCGGGAATCGTAAAGAAGGTGGGCGGCGGCGAGACCATAGCCGACGGCATAGCCGTGAGCGTGCCGGGAAGCGTCACGTTCCCGATTATTCGGAGTCTGGTGGACGAGATAGTCGTCGTGGACGACACCGAGATCATAAAGACCATGTTCCTGCTCATGGAGCGCACGAAGTTCGTGGTGGAGCCAGCGGGCGCCGCCGCCCTGGCGTACGTCATATCAAGGCGTCCGGCCCCTGGAAAGAAGGTGGCGTGCATAATGGGCGGCGGCAACGTGGACATGTACCTGCTGGGGCAGATAGTCGACAGGGGGCTGGCGGCCATGGGAAGGCTGCTCAAGATCTCCATGACGCTGCCGGACAGGCCCGGCATATTCAAGGAGATCATGGACGAGATAGCGGCCGCCAACGCCAACCTGGTGGAGATGGTGCACGACAGGCTCAGCGCCGGCATCAGCGCCGGCTCGGTCTCGGTTACGGTAAGCCTCGAGACCGAGGGCAGGGCCAGCACCGAGGCGCTCGTGGAGGCTCTGAGCGGGAAGAACATACGATTCCGCATACTGACGTGACGCGGAAAGACACATTTGTCGGGGCGGCCCCGTACACGGCGTGTTCATACAGAACAGTCCGCTGGAGGGCCCCGGGGCGCTGGCGGGGATCTTTGCCAAAGACGGGCTTGACTGCACCCTCATACCGGCGGGGGCCAAGGTGCCCCGGCGCGCCGAAGGGCCCGTGGTGATACTGGGCGGGCCGCAGGGCGCCAACGACGACTCCGGGCGCCTCAGGGACCAGGAGGATCTCATACGGTGGTGCCATGCCCGCGACGTGCCGGTGCTGGGCATATGCCTGGGGTCCCAGCTCGCCGCCAGGGCCCTGGGGGGAAGCGTATACCGCGGATCCAGCCCCGAAGTCGGGTTCTACGAGGACGTCGTGCCCGACTATGAGCACCCGCTGTTTGAGGGCGCCGCCGAACCGTACACCGTGTTCCACTGGCACCAGGACACTTTCACGCTGCCGCCGGGCGCCCGCCGGCTGGCCCGATCTCCGGCGTACGAGAACCAGGCGTTCGCGCACGGAAGCGTGGTGGGCGTCCAATTCCACATAGAGGTGGACGAGCCGACCGCCGAGGCGTGGCTGGACCACCTGGAGAGGCACCCGTTCGGCGGAGCGGATCCCGGTCCCATGCGGGAGTCGATGCGCATGCTGGGGCGGCTGCGCGGCAACATGGACGCGTTTTATTCCGGGTACAAGCGGCAGTTCGGGCTGTAGCATGTGCCGGATCCCCCCGGATCCTCTTCAGGTTCAAATATGCAGGGCGTGTAAACATATCATGGAACCAGAACCCACCTACATACTGATACAGTGCGACATGGGCATCGAGCCGGACGTGGTGGCGGCCATTGCCGAGATACCCGAAGTCTCCGAGGTGCGGGGCACCTACGGCACCTTCGACATATTCTGCAAGGTGGAGGCCGGACGGCGGGAGACAGAGAAGGTGCTGGCCCGCATACGCCGCATACCCCACATACGCTCCACCAACACCCTCCGGTCCATACTCTCCCAGGGAGGGCGGTAGGGATGGTGGAGCGGTGGTTTGACGCCGAGAAGCTCTACAACGACGTAGTGCATTTTTACATAGACAAGAAGGGCCAGACGCAGGAGCAGGCCAACCGGATAGCCAGGATCGTGGTGAGGCGGGAGGCCAAGAGAAGGACGTGCCACGAATGCGGCCACATGAACCACGACCACATAAGGAACACCGGGACGTGCCTGTACAGGAACTGCCAGTGTTCCGGGTTCGTCACGCAGCCCGGCCTGCATGCTCCAGAGGCTGGGCGCTGATGCCCAGGCCCCGCAGGTGTTCGGCGAACTCAGAGACGAACCCGTGGACGGTGTAGACCTGCCTGGCGCCGGACCGCCGCACCATCCCCACCAGCTCGTCAAAGTCGCAGTGGTCGCTGAGCGGCATAAAGTAGTCGGCGCCGCGCGAATACGGAAAGCGTCCCGAGTTGGCCCAGCCGCTGAATGAAATCGTGACGGCGCCGTACCGCTTCATGTCAAGTATGAACGCGGACTTGGAGGCCATCATGGGGGCTACCATCAGCCAGGGCTTGCGGTCCAGCAGGCCCGCCTCTTTGGCCTCGGTGTGTCCCGGGGCGGGCTTCAGCGGCACTCCGGCGGCGCGGTGCAGGTCGTTCATGGACTTTACCGAGTCGTGGTAGTACAGCGGCTCCCAGTGCGCAAACATCTGCGAGAGCGTCTGCGCCTTTCCCAGCTCGTAGCCCATCAGCACCACCGGCACCCCCCGGGAGTACAGCATGGCGACCAGCTCGTCCACCTTGGAGCGCACCTCGCTGAGCGGGGGAAACCGGAACTCCGGCAGGCCGAACGTGCACTCGGTCACCAGGGTGCGGCACCGGGGCACGCGCGCCCCCTTCAGGAAGCCGCGGTCCCGGGTGCATATGTCGCCGGTGTAGAATACGTCGCCCGCCAGCAGCCCGGTGGACCCCAGTATGTGGCCGGAGTCGTACATGGTGAGGCCGTCGGCGTGCCGGACGCAATCCCCCAGATCGCGGCCCCGCAGGGCGGCCAGCCGGGCGGTGTTCTCCGACGCCAGCACCACCCCTCCGGCGGAGCTGGGCAGGTGGTCCTTGTGGGCGTGGGACACGAAGTTGACGTCGCCTATGGTGCGCTTTGGATCCAACAGTATGGTGGAGCCGCCGTGCCTGCACTCCATTCCCGCTTTGGTCATCCGCACGGCCGCCAACGCCGAAACCCGCCTCCCGACTCGATATAAATCAGGATATTTGCCGCACGCGGCGGGCGGCTGCGCTACGCCCCCGGGGAGACGGATTCTCCCCAAACGCCAAAGGCGCGGGCGGCGGATCAGCGTGCCCCCGCCTTTTGGCGCGCCGGCATTGCGGGGCCGGACGACGGCCGATTTCTCCGTTTGTGGCCGCGCGTCGGGCCGGCCGCCATATGCCGCCGCCCGTTGCCGGGCACGGCCTCCATTAACAGGGCGCGGGCCTAACGCAGACCGCCGCGAGATACACCATGCGTCAGGTCCACCAAATATACGGAGCCGTCCGAGCCCGTCAGCAGGACGTACGCGGAATCTTCAAACTCGACAGCGTCCAACGATACGAACGACCCCTCTATCTTGGCGGCCAGGGCCGGGTCGTCGCCGGACACGTCGTATATCCGCATCGCGCCCGAGTCTATGACTGCAACGTAGGGCGCGCCGTACACGGTTATCAGGCTTACGTCCGTAATCGGCGAGCCGGTTTCCACGGACATGAGCAACCCCAGGGACGCGTTGTATACGGACATGCCGGTGCCGGCGACGGCGACGCGCGGAACGCCCTGTATGATTCCATGGGACATGGTGCCGGGATCGCCGGAGTGTTCGCGGCAGTCCGCCGCAAACTTCGAGACGTCGTTGACGTCCAGCAGGCAGAGGCGGTCGGGCCCCAGGGTCGTGATTATATGGCCGGAGCCCGCCGACACGCTGTCGAGCCCGGCGCCCGGCGTATCCCGCAGGGCCGCGGCGGATACGAGCCTGGGGGAGGCCGGCTCGTGTACGAGCACCAGCCTTATCCCGTCGGGCGTGATCAGTGCCAAATGCTCAATCCCCTCCAGGGTGACTTGGGACACGGTGCCGTAGGGTATCGCCGAGTCGTGGCGTACGGCTCCGAGCGGTTCGGCGGGAGCGGCAACGTCCAGAAGCGACAGGGTGGTGTTGGTGAGCACGGCCACGTACGTCGAGCCGGATATCTCCACGGGCTCCAGATCAAGAATCGTGCCGCCGACCGCGACGTGGCGGCCCGTGCCGTTCGGATGGAATGCGTCCCAGACATATATCCCGCCGGGGACTACGGATGCGGCATAGACCGCACCGGCATGGCGCACTGCGCGTGTCGCGGTGGCGTTGCCGGGCGCCTCCGATACTATTGCATCCGTAACACCGTCGAATACATACACCGGGTAGCTCGGGATGTGGGGCAGCGTGCTGTATGGGTCTGCAACGGCCCCGTGCGGTATGTCCAACGACATGTTGTCGGTCGGGGAAACCGTGCCGTTTCCGTCCGAGACCAGCTCGCCGTTCAGCCTCACTCTTATGTCAGACAGGGACGTGCCACCGAGGGTTACCGCAGAGGCGTTCAGGGTGATCGATTCACCCGAAATGTCAAGCCAGAGCGTCCCCGACACGGTGTCGTACACGGCAGACCGCACCGAACCGTTGTCCAGCGGATACCGCAGATGTACCGCCGCGTTTGACACGGGCGCCGACGCTTTGCCATTCGGGCCCGTTGCGGCCCCCTCGGCCAGGCTCAGATACGGGTATTCCGTTATCGCGTCTTGGCCGGACGCGTTGAGGGTTAAATATACGGAAGCGTCGGAAGAAGCTACGGTCCGGGACATGTTGCCCAGCGAGGAGTTTCCCAAGCGGAACAGGGCCGGGTTAGTATTGTTCACGGGCTGATCAAACGACACCGTCAGTACGCCGAGCGGCTCATTATATACCGCCGACTGCATGCGCGGCGCCGCCGAGTCGTATACGGATGCGGTGACGTTGTGGGCGAGATTGCCCGCGCCGCTACCGTCGGCAACGGCGTCGGCGCGTATTATCAGCGTCGCGTTGTGCGACGCGGTGGCGTTGCCCGGCGCCGACGCGTTCAGCGTGCGGGACATGCCGTTGCTGAAATTCTGCAGTTTTAACGAATCCCCCGCCAATGCCAGCGTAAACCCGTCGGGGTCAAGAACGCTCACCGGTTCGTCGAACGTTACCGATACCCCATACGTTGCCGAATCATACGACGCCTCCAACGGCTCGGGCGCCTTGTCATGAGTCATGGAAATCAAGGGCGCCTCTGGGACGGGGAGGGCGCCGAATCCCCCAAACGCCGGCGGGGACGACGCGGGCGCGGGAGGCGGGGGCGGCCGTATGACGGACATCGGCAGGTCCGATGCCGCCGCAATCACGTTGCCAGCGGCGTCCCGAACGGCGCCCGCGCCTATGCCCAGCCGGGGCTCGGACATGGAATTTACCGCGGTTTTGTTGGCGGCGCCCAGCGTGAACGTTATGAAGTCGGTGCCGTTTGCGGTTATAGCCACGTTGGACAGCGTTACCACTCCAGAACCAGAACCGGCATTTCGAATGTGGAATTTGGACGCGACGTGTTTCGAGGAGTCCAGCGGCTCGCTGAAGGTGACGTTCAGTACGCCGGTGGCGGTCCTGTACGCGGCGGATGCGAATGTGGGCTTTATGGTGTCCCGAACGGTTATGGTCTGGTTTGCAACGGACGCGATTGCGTTGCCGGCCGAGTCGCTGACCGCTCCGGCGTCTATGTCCAGCTGGGGGACGGCCATCGCGTTTACCGAATTCTTGTCCGTACCGCCGAGGGTGAACGTGATGAAGTCGGTGCCGTTTGCGGTGATGGTGCCGTTGGACAGCGTTACCCCTCCGGAACCAGAACCGGCATTTCGAATGTGGAATTTGGACGCGACGTGTTTCGAGGAGTCCAGCGGCTCGCTGAAGGTGACGTTCAGTACGCCGCTGCCTGTCTTGTACGCGGCGGATGCGAATGTGGGCTTTATGGTGTCCCGAACGGTTATGGTCTGGTTTGCAACGGACGCGATTGCGTTGCCGGCCGAGTCGCTGACCGCTCCGGCGTCTATGTCCAGCTGGGGGACGGCCATCGCGTTTACCGAATTCTTGTCCGTACCGCCGAGGGTGAACGTGATGAAGTCGGTGCCGTTTGCGGTGATGGTGCCGTTGGACAGCGTTACCCCTCCGGAACCAGAACCGGCGTTTCGGATATGAAACTTGGACGCGACGTGTTTCGAGGAGTCCAGCGTTTCGTTGAACGTGACGGCCAGTATGCCGCCGCCGGTCTTGTACGTCGCTGACGTAAAGATTGGTTTGGAAACGTCGTCTAGCGTGATGGAGTTGTCCGGATCCGCATCGACCGCGTTGCCGGCCGAGTCGCTGACCGCTCCGGCGTCTATGTCCAGCTGGGGGACGGCCATCGCGTTTACCGAATTCTTGTCCGTACCGCCGAGGGTGAACGTCAGCGAGTTGGTGCCGTTTGCGGTGATGGTGCCGTTGGACAGCGTTACCCCTCCGGAACCAGAACCGGCGTTTCGGATATGAAATTTGGACGCGACGTGTTTCGAGGAGTCCAGCGTTTCGTTGAACGTAACGATCATGACGCCGGTGCCGGTCTTGTACGTGGCGGATGCAAAGCCCGGCTTGACTACGTCGATTACGGCAATGGGTTGGCCGTACGTCGCTGCTATGGTATTGCCCGAGGTGTCGCGGACGGCGCCCGCGTCCACGTCGATTTGCGGGGCGGTCAGCGCATTGACGGCGGCAGCGTTTGTGGCGTTTAGGTCGAACGTTATGGAATCAGACCCGTTTGCGGTTATCATGCCGTTGGACAGCGTTATTCCGCCCGTGTTTTGGCCGGATTCACGAATGTGGAATTTGGGCGCCGCATGTTTTGAAGCGTCCAAGGATTCGCTGAACGACACGGCCAGCACGCCCGTTCCCGGATGGTACGATGCAGACAGCAGGGTAGGCCGTACAATATCCGCTACTATCTGCTGCACTATCGCATTGTTCTGGCCAAAGAGGCCGCTCCCGCCGACCCCTATCCTGACCGAATATGACGATTTGGACGGGGCCTGTTTTATGCTCAGCGTGTTGCCAGATATCTCAAAGAGCGAATTGTCCGTATCGCCAGCGCCGCTGGCCAGCGAATATGTCGGGCCGTGTCCCCGCAGAACCGAATTTTGTGCGGCTATGTTACCGACCGTCGTGCCGTTGATGTTTAGCGCGTTGTTGTCCAATACGGCGTACCATGGTCCCAGATTCTGGTTGAAGGCGGAGGCGCCGTAGAACATCAAGCTCATGTCGGTCACCGAAGAGACGTCCCACGAGGAAATGTCGCCGTTGAAGGCCTGAGCATAGTCGAACATCCGCGCCATGTTGGTCACCGAAGAGACGTCCCACGTTGAAATGTCGCCGTTGAAGGCGGTGGCAAAGAAGAACATGGATCTCATGTCGGTCACCGAAGAGACGTCCCACGAGGACAGGCTGCCGTTGAAGTCGCGAGCGTATACGAACATGGATCTCATGTCGGTTACGGCAGAGACGTTCCACGTTGAAATGTCGCCGTTGAAGGAAGGGGCGTTGTCGAACATGGATATCATGTTGGTCACCGAAGAGACGTCCCACGAGGACAGGCTGCCGTTGAAGTCGCGAGCGTAGTGGAACATGTAGCTCATGTCGGTCACCGAAGAGACTTCCCACGTTGAAATGTCGCCGTTGAAGGCATAGGCGTACCAGAACATGCCGCTCATGTCGGTCACACGCGACAAGTCGGGCCTGTCGGTGGCTTTGTACACCATGTTCTGGGCGTCTCTGAACGAATCGGCCATAGAACTCCAGGACGCGTTACCCCACTGAACCAGCGCGACTAATTTCTTGGCGTTGGTCGAATCACCCATCTTTATCCTCTGAAAGTCTCCGGATATGGAGACGTTGTAGGAACCCGCCGTTGTGTACGCGTGGCCTACGTTGCCGGACTGGGTGGTGGTTGTCCCGTCGCCCCAGTTTACGGTATACGTGCCGGTATGCCCGCCCACGTTGATGGTTACGCGCTCGTTGGCGTTTTTGGTCTCCCACGTGGTGACAAAGTCGTCGGCCCCGAAACTTGCCGCATTTGCCGACGTCCCCGCTGCAACGCCCAATTCCGCATTGTCCGGTACAATATCCATCGGCATGTCCAAAACGGCATCCATCCGGTTGCCGTGCAGGTCCTGTACCGTGCCCGCCGGAATGGTCAAGTTTAATGACATGGCGCCGAATATTTTGGTGCGGTCCTCAAATTCCAGGGTTGCGGTCATGGTGTCGTTGGAGGCGGCGCCTTGCAACGGCAGCGTGTCGTTGCCGTACGTTATTCTCAATGTGATGCCGTGCGCCGCCGTTATGGCCTCGCTGAACTGCACCAATACGGTGCCGTTGCCGGCATAATACACGGCGCGCAGCACTGTGGGTTTTGTGGTGTCGCGTACGGATACGGTGTTGTTTGCTGATGCGTCTATGTAGTTGCCAGCGGTATCGGCTACGGCACCCTGCCGCACGGCAAGCGACATAACGCCAGCGTGGGCAAACAGGTCCCGGCCGGTTTGATTAAAGATGCCCGTAACCACGTGATGAGATATCACTGCATTGGTCGAAAGAGGCACGGTATTGGCGCCAGCTGCAAGGATTAGTTTGGAGCCGTTCGCCATTCCCACAATTTCGCTGAACTGAATGGATATGGTGCCGTTGCCGGTATAATATGTGGCGTTTTCAAATGCCGGCTTGATTCCGTCGAATATGGTTACGTTCTTGACTCCTATCGCCGCGTTGGGATACCCGCCGGTGCTTGTAACGGCACCCTTCCCCATGTGCATCGTTAAGGATGCGACTCCCGCAAGCTGGCTCATGTCGGTATCAGACAGTGCAAGGCGGACTGTA
The DNA here is from genome assembly GCA_963665475.2 of Nitrosopumilaceae archaeon. Taxonomy (GTDB): domain Archaea; phylum Thermoproteota; class Nitrososphaeria; order Nitrososphaerales; family Nitrosopumilaceae; genus VYCS01. Next base: position 907,112 of record CAXXXK010000002.1, read on the forward strand.
CTACCGGATATGGTGGAATCGCCAGCCAGATATTCGGCGTTGCCACCGGCGGCAATGCCCATCTTTGAGCCGTTCACGCTGCCTATATCCTTATCGAATTGCACCGATATTGTGCCGTTGCCGGTATGGTATGCGGCGTCCTTGAAGATGGGGTTGGGCACTGTTACGTTACTGTGGTTTAGGGCCACGGTCATGCCAGTAATGTTGCCGGGAACGCCGGCTGCAAGGAGGCCAGGGGGCGCATTTACGTATATTGTCGGCGAGTCGGCAAACCACTCCCTTTCATTTATTGTGGCCACCGCGCCATTGCCGGTACACGAGCCGAGGGGATCCGGACAGTCGGGATTCGCCGCGGGCACGGTCACTGAGTATATGCCAGCAGTGAGAGTTACGTTTTGGCCACCTGCTGGCGCAAACAATATGCCGTTGTAATCGGTGTCAAACCGTAGTTCGCCGGTGGCCGTATTGTACGTCACACCGGAGAATTGTATGGCCGTCGTGCCGTTTGCGGGGGGCGGGGCGGTGTGGTTCGCGGGCGGCTGCGTCCCGTTGACCGGGGGAGCGGTGCCGTTGACCGGGGGAGCGGTGCCGTTGACCGGGGGAGCGGTGCCGTTGACCGGGGGAGCGGTGCCGTTGACCGGGGGAGCGGTGCCGTTGACCGGGGGAGCGGTGCCGTTGACCGGGGGAGCGGTGCCGTTGACCGGGGGAGCGGTGCCGTTGACCGGGGGAGCGGTGCCGTTGACCGGGGGAGCGGTGTGGTTCGCGGGCGGCTGCGTCCCGTTGACCGGGGGAGCGGTGTGGTTCGCGGGCGGCTGCGTCCCGTTGACCGGGGGAGCGGTGTGGTTCGCGGGCGGCTGCGTCCCGTTGACCGGGGGAGCGGTGGTGGCGCCGTTCATGGGCGATGCTGACGCGGCATACAGGTCAACGGGATTGGCATTGCCCCAGAGATCTGCAACTCCGCCAGCCGATACGGCCAACATGGAAGGAGTTTTGTCGGACGCCCCCAACTCCACTTGCATCGCGGCATTCTCCAAGTCATGCAGGACGGCATCCACGGGCATATCGATATCGTCTGCATCGCGAACTATGATTTTTCGTGCATCGACGCCTGATATGGGTTCGTTGAACGCTGCCTTCAGGATGTTATCGCCTGCGTCACAGATTGCCGACTGCGCTTGAGGCGGCTCTGCATCGTCATGCGATATTGCCGTTCTCATATCGCCGAGGTGGGTGGCGTCGTCGGTGCCGTTTACGCCGCCCGCCAGCACAGCCGCGCAACGCGGATGGGGTAGTCCGTCAAATCCTCTCCGGGCATCCTCCAGAATTATGAAGGTGGTGTCGTTGTCATACGAGACGCTTCCCGGCGCTGCCGACTGGCCGGCGGCGCCAAGACGTATTAAGTCCCAATCCGTCCACAACACGGGGCCGTCCAGTCGCACCTCCACTGACCCGTACGATGTCCAGTAGTTTGCCGACTCGATGTGCGGTTGTGCAAAGGCTGCCTGCCCGGAAATGGCCGCGACGGTTAAGAGCGCAATAGCGCATGTCAGCAAATGCGCCGTAGATAGCGACAGGTTCTTCCCCCAAGTAGACGTGTACGCGCTGTGGCAACTCTGGAACAAACGTTCGACGCCAGCCCGCATCTTTCGCGCCATTAAGCACGCTACACGGTAGTTAGCAATATGTTTACCTAGTTCATTTTAATGCAGTCATGGTTTTTTCATCATCCCCCACATCCAATGGATCAAGCGCTGCGCCAACACGCCAAAGTAAACGTAATGTGAGAGATGCCGCACACTACTACGCGGTTCAGGCACGGTATACGGCGCCTGCCTAACGCAAACCGTCGTGGGATACGCCATGCGTCGGGAATTATCGTGATTGATACATTCCTCACATGCCCGCGCGCCCGCGCATGGGATTCCGGAGAATATTCACAATCGCTCCAAATGGCCGGATTCAAGCGTGGGTTTGTCGTTGAATCGGGAGTTGCGAATATTCCCCTCCGTACCAAACGTCCGCGGCACCCGGACGGCCGCGCCCGACCAATAATTCACGGATTTGTCATGCCGCGCGCATCCGTTGGGCCTTCCGGAAAGGCCGCCGCGCGCATGCCCGCCTGGATCGGCGCGCCGCCGTCATGCCGCGCCGCACAGTGACTTGCTGGTTATCAACTGCCTGTAGGTGAGCCTCTTGCCCACCAGGTTCCGTACAATGTTGCACATCTTTTCGATGGCGCTGGCCGACCTGTCGCTCAGCCTTCCCGCAAACTCGTTGACGTAGCGGCGCGGGTGCTTGGGCTCTATGTGGTGGAACGTCCCGTTGTACCCGCGTCTCACCAGGGCCCAGAACGACTCCATCCCGTTGGCGCGCGCCTCGCCCCGGACGTACTCCCCGTCGCCGTGGTTGACCGTCTCATGGTTCTTCAGGCCGCCGTACGCCCGGTTCTCGTCGGTGAATTTCTTGGCTTCCGGATCCGCGTTGGACTCGACAAACTCCAGGAGGCGGGCCGCGGTGGTCTCCGGCACGGGGATCGCCCTGACGGTGCAGGTCTTCCTGTCCCTGATGCCCACGACAACGGTCTTCTTCCTCTTGCCCTTCTTGTCGGCGTGCTTGTTCTTCTCGAGTCCTCCCAGACATGCCTCGTCCACCTCAACGGGGCCGGCCATCAGGTCCGGCCCCGCCAAGGTGCGCCACGCCTCCCTGAGCCTGTGCAGCAGGAACCACGCCGCGCTCTGGCTTATTCCAAGATCTTCATGCAGCTGCACGCTGGATATGCCCTTGGGACGGGTGGCGAACAGGTACGTGGCTATGGCCCAGTTCCGGTAGCTGATTTTGGAGTGTTCCATGACGGTTCCGATCCTGACGCTGAAGCGCTTGTCGCACTCCGAACAGTAGTACGGCATGCTCGGGTGCTTGGAGGCGCAGGTGTGCTTGTAGCCGCATCTGGGACACCTGCGGCCGTCCGGCCATACGTTCTCCTCGAACCACTCCATGGCGGCCCTGTCGTCGGGGAACATGTCGAACAGTTCCGACAGGGACGGGTCCCGGTATTTGACCAAGTCGCCTTCCGCCTTCGCAGTTTGTTTGTTCATGCAAGTATCATGCGAAGTTAGTATTTAACCTGTATTAATCACGATAATTCCCCATGCGTCAGGTCCACCAAATATACGGCGCCCTCCGAGCCCGTCAGCAGTACATATGCGGAGCCTCCAAACTCGACGGTGTCCAACGATACGAACGACCCCTCTATCTTGGCGGCCAGGGCCGGGTCGTCGCCGGACACGTCGTATACGAGCATCGCGCCCGAGTCTATGACTGCAACGTAGGGCGCGCCGTACACGGACACCAGGCTCACGTCCGTGATCGGCGAGTCGGCTTCCACGGACATGTGCAGTTCCAGTGTGGCGTTGTGGACGGACATGCCGGTGCCGCCGACGGCGACGCGCGGAACTTCGTGTATAATTCCATAGGACATGGCCCCGGGATCGCCAGAGTGGTCGCGGCAGTCCGCCGCAAACTTCGAGGCGTCGTTAACGTCCAGCAGGCAGAGGCGGTCTGGCCCCAGGGTCGTGATTATATGGCCTGAACCCACCGATACACTGTCGAGTCCGGCGCCCGGTGTGTCCCGCAGGGCGGCGGCGGATATGAGCCTGGGGGAGGCCGGCTCGTGTACAAGCATCAGTTTTATCTGGTCGGGCGTGATCAATACCATATGCTCAATCCCCTCCATGGTGACCTGGGACACGGTGCCGTATGGTATTGCCGAGTCATGGCGTATTGTCCAGAGCAGTTCGGCGGGAGCGGCAACGTCCAGAAGCGACAGGGTGGTGTTGGTGAGCACGGCCACATACGTAGAACCGGATATCTCCACGGGCGCCATGTCAAGAACCGCATCGTTGACCGCGACACGGTGGCCCGTGCCGTTGGGATTGAATGCGTCCCAGACGTATATCCCGCCGGGAACTGCGGATACGGCATAGGCCGCACCGGTATGGCGCACTGCGCGTGTCGCGGTGGCGTTGCCGGGCGCCTCCGACACTATCACGTCCGTGATGCCGTCAAATACGCCCACAGTATAGTGGGGCACGTGTGGCAACGTGCTGTATGGCGTCTCAACTGCCCCGTATGGAATGCTCAGGGACAGGTTGCCGGCCAGCGGCGCCGTGCCGTTTCCGTCCGAGACCAGTTCGCCGTTCAGCCTGACCCGCATGTCGGACAGGGATGCATTTCCGAGGGTTATCGCAGAGGCGTTTAAGGTGAGCGATTCGCCCGAAATGTCAATCCAGAGCGTCCCCGATATGGCGTCGTACACGGCCGACCGCACCGAACCGTTGTCCAGCGGATGTCGCAAATGTACGGTCGCGTTTTCCACGGGCACCGACGCTGTGCCGTTCAGGCCCGTTGCGGCCCCCTCGACCAGGCTCAGATACGGGTATTCCGTTATCGCGTCCTGGCCGGACGCGTTGAGGGTGAAATATACGGAAACGCCCGAAGAAGCTACGGTCCGGGACATGTTGCCCAGCGAGGAGTTTCCCAGGTGGAATAGGGCCGGATTCGTATTGTTCAGTGGCTGATCAAACGACACCGCCAGCGTGCCAAGCGGCACGTGGTATACAGCAGACTGCATACGCGGCGCCGCCGAGTCGTATACGGATACGGTGACGTTGTGGGCGGGATTGCCGGCGCCGCCGCTGTCCGCGACGGCATCGGCGCGTATTATCAGCGTCGCGTTATGCGGCATGGTGGCGTTGGCAGGAGCCGATGCGGCCAGCGTGCGGGACATACCGCTGCTGAAATTCTGCAGTGTTAATGAATCCCCCGCCAATGTCAGCGTAAAGCCGTCGGGGTCAACAACGCTCACCGGTTCGTCGAATATTACCGACATAACGTACGTTGCCGAATCATAGGACGCCGCCAGCGGCTCGGGCGCCTTGTCATAGGTCATGGAAATCAGGGGCGCCTCCCGAACGGGCGGCAGTGCCGCGAATCCGCCAAATGCCGGCGGGGGCGACGCGGGTGCGGGAGGCGGGGGAGGCCGTATTACAGACACCGGCAGGTCCGATGCCGCCGCAATCGCGTTGCCGGCGGCGTCCCGGACGGCGCCCGCGTCAATGCTCATACGCGGCTCGGACATGGAGTTTACCGCGGTTCGGTTGGCGGCACCGAGGGTGAACGTGATGAAGTTGGTGCCGTTTGCGGTTATGGTCCCGTTGGACAGCGTCACCCCGCCGGAACTAGAACCGGCATTTTGTATGTGGAGTTTGGGCGCCACATGCTTTGAGGGGTCCAGCGGCTCGCTGAAGGTGACGTTCAGTACGCCGGGGCCGGCGGTGTAAGTAGCCGAGACGAATTCGGGCGGGGTGGTGTCCTTTACGGTGATGGGCAGGTCCGATGCCGCGGCAATCTGGTTGCCCGATGTGTCGCTCACCGCGCCCCGTTCGATGTCAAGCTTCGGGCCGCTCAGCGCGTTGATTGTGTCGGCGTATTGGGCGCCCAGGCCAAACGTTATCGAATCGGTGCCGTTATCAGTTATCATGCTGTTTGAGAGGGCGGCGTCCCCCCGGAGCAGGCCCAGGCCCATGATGTGAATTTTGGAGGCGTTGTGCGCAGCGGCTTTTAGCGGCTCGCTGAAGTTTATGGCCAGGACGCCGTCGCCCGTCGTGAAGGTGGCCGAGGTGAATTCGGGCGGCGTGGTGTCGTTTATTGTAATGGTTTGGTCAGCCGCGGCGGCTATCTCGTTGCCGGCCGCGTCTCGTACGGCTCCCGCCTCCATGTCTATTTGCGGGGCGGGCATGGCGTTGACCGTGGCGGCGTTCGTCGAATCGAGGGTAAATGTGATGGAGTCGGTGCCGTTTGCCGTTATCATGGCATTTGACAGGATGACGCCGCCCGTGGATTCGCCGGTATTGCGGACATGGAACTTGGAGGCGTCGTGGGTAGCCTGGTTCAGGGCCTCGCTGAAGGTTATGTGGAGGATGCCGGAGCCCGTCGTGAAGGTGGCCGACGAAAAGGTGGGCAGTATTGTGTCGTTTATTGTAATGGTTTGGTCGGCCGCGGCGGCTATCTCGTTGCCGGCCGCGTCTCGTACGGCTCCCGCCTCCATGTCTATTTGCGGGGCGGGCATGGCGTTGACCGTGGCGGCGTTCGTCGAATCGAGGGTAAATGTGATGGAGTCGGTGCCGTTTGCCGTTATCATGGCATTTGACAGGGTGACGCCGCCCGTGGATTCGCCGGTATTGCGGACATGGAACTTGGAGGCGTTGTGCGTCGTCTGGTTCAGGTTTTCGCTGAAGGTGACGTTCAAAACTCCAGACCCCGTGGCGAACGTGGCCGAAGAGAAGGTCGGCTTTATCGTGTCGCGTACGGTGACGGATTGGTTTTCGGTGGCGGCTACAAGATTGCCGGATATGTCGCGGACCGCGCCCGAATCAATGTCTGTCTGGGGGGCCGACATGGCGTTTACCGTATTTGTATCCGTGGTGTCCAGATCAAATGTTATAAAATTGGTGCCGTTTGTCGTTATTATTGCATTGGACAGCGTGACGCCGCCCGTATTCTGGCCGGTATTCCTTATGTGGATCTTGGAGGCGTCGTGTTTGGACGTGTCGAGTGGTTCGTTGAACGTTGCGTTAAATTCGCCCGAGCCGGTCTTGTAAACGGCAGAGGAGATGGTCGGTTTTGTGGCATCGTCTACGGCAATGGACTGGTCGGCGGCGGCATCTATAAGATTGCCAAGCATGTCGCGGACGGCGCCCGAATCAATGTCTAGCTGGGGGGTCGACATGGCGTTTACCGTATTTGTATCGGTGGCGTTGAGATCAAATGTTATGAAATTGGTGCCGTTGGTCGTTATCATACTATTGTATAGGGTGACGCCGCCCGTATTCTGGCCGGTATTCCTTATGTGAATCTTGGAGGCGTTGTGCATCGTCGCGTTTAACGGTTCGCTGAACGTTATGGTTAATTCCCCGGTACCGCTTTTGTAAGTGACCCAAGATGCGGTCGGCTTTACGATGTCTGCGGTTATTATCTGTACGACCGTGTTATTCTCTCCAAATATATTACTCGCGTTGGCCCCTATTCGAACCGAATACGACGTCTTTGCGGGATTCTGCTTTATGGTTAGTTTGTTGCCGGTTATGCTAAAGAGTGAATTGTCGGTATCGCCCGTGCCGCTCACCAACGAATATGTCGGGTTCTGCGTATCCAAATACGAGTTCTGCGCCGCTATATTGCCAACCGCCAGAGTGTCGCTCTTTACGGCACTATCGCTCAGCACCACGTACCATAGCCCAAGGTTTTGGTTGAAGGAAGATGCCTGATTGAACATGTAGAACATGTTGGTCACCCCGGAGACGTCCCATCCGGAGATGTCGCCGTTGAAGGAGGCGGCTCTGAAGAACATGAATAAAGTGTTGGTGACCCGGGATACGTCCCAGGTGGATATGTTTCCGTTGAAGGAGGCGGCGCTGTGGAACATGAAACCCATGTTGGTCACCCGGGATACGTCCCAGGTGGATATGTTTCCGTTGAAGGAGGATGCGCCGAAGAACATGTGCCCCATGTTGGTCACCCGGGATACGTCCCATCCGGAGATGTCGCCGTTGAAGGAGGTGGCTCTTTGGAACATGTTCTTCATGTCGGTGACCCGGGATACGTCCCAGGAGGTGAGGCTGCCGTTGAAGGAGGATGCGCTATTGAACATGTTTTCCATGTTGGTGACCCGGGATACGTCCCAGGTGGAAATGTCTCCGTTGAAGGAGGATGCGCCGTAGAACATGTATCTCATGTTGGTCACCTTTGAGACGTCCCATCCGGAGATGTCGCCGTTGAAGGAGGATGTTCCGTAGAACATATTTTCCATGTTGGTCACCCTAGAGACGTCCCATCCTGATACGTTGCCGTTGAAGGAAGCGGCGCTGTGGAACACATAGCCCATGTTGGTGATCCGAGAGACGTCCCAGGAGGTGAGGCTGCTGTTGAAGGAGGCGGCTTGGTGGAACATGTATTGCATGTTGGTCACCTTTGAGACGTCCCATCCGGATACGTCGCCGTTGAAGGAAGCGGCCCTGTTGAACATGTCTGCCATGTTGGTCACCTTTGAGATGTCCCATCCGGATACGTCGCCGTTGAAGGAGGTGGCGCTGTGGAACATGTGGCTCATGTCCGTCACGCCGGAGACGTCCCAGGAGGAGAGGCTGCCGTTGAACGCGATGGCTCTGTGGAACATGTGGCTCATGTCCGTCACGCTTGAGACGTTCCACTTTGATATGTTGCCGTTGAAGAGCCGGGTGTCGTAGAACATATAGCTCATGTCCGTCACGCTTGAGACGTTCCACTTTGATATGTTGCCGTTGAAGAGCCGGGCGCTGTAGAACATGGAGTACATGTCCGTCACGCTTGAGACGTCCCACGTGGATATGTTGCCTCTGAAGGAGGCGCCAAAGAACATGCTTTGCATGTCCGTCACGCTTGAGACGTCCCACGTGGTGAGGTCCGCGTTAAAGGCGGAGACGTATACGAACATGCGGCTCATGTTGGTCACGCTGGAGACGTCCCACGCGGATATGTTGCCGTTGAATTGCCGGGCGCTGTGAAACATGTAGCTCATGTCGGTTACACCGGAGACGTCCCATGTGGATATGTTGCCTCTGAAGGAGGAGGCGCTTTCGAACGTGCCCCGCATGCTGGTCACCTTGGAGACGTCCCACGAGGAGAGGTCCGCGCTGAAGTAGTAAGCCGAGTTGAACATATAGTCCATGTCGGTCACTCGCGCCAGGTCGGGCGTGTCGGCTGCCTTGTATTGCATATAGGAAGCGTACTTGAACGACTCTTCCATTGAACTCCAGGACATGTTCCCCCATTGAACCAGCGCAGTCAATTTTGCCGCGTTGGTGGCGTCGGCACCCGTCCGTATCCGCTGGAAGTCTCCGGATATCGACACGTTGTACGAGCCCGCCGTGGCATAGGTATGGTTGGCGTTGCCGGAGTGGGTGGTGGCGCTTGTCCCGTCGCCCCAGTTTACGGTATACGTGCCGGTATGCCCGTCCACGTCAATGGTTATGGTTTCGTTGCCGGTGGTGGTCTGCCACGTGGTGACAAAGTCGTTGGCCCCGAAACTTGCCGCATTGGCCGATGCGGCAGCTGCAAAGCCCAATTCCATATTGTCCTGTACAATGTCCAGCGGCATGTCCGAAACGGCATCCATCCGGTTGCCGTGCATATCCTGTACCGCTTCCGCCGGAATGGTCAAGTTTAACGATGTGATGCCGGATATCTTGGCGCGGTCCTCAAATTCCAGGGTTGCGGTTGCGGTATTGTTGGCGGCGGCTCCTTGCAGCTGCAGCGTGTTGTTGCCGTAGGTTATGTTAATCGGAATGCCATTCAGGGCAATTACGGCTTCGCTGAACTGCGCAAGTATGGTGCCGTTGCCGGTATGGTACGCTGCGCGCAGCACTGTGGGTTTTGTGGTGTCGCGTACGGATATGGTGTTGTTTGCGGACGCGTCGATGCGGTTGCCGGCCAGGTCGGCTATGGCGCCCCGTCGTATGTCAAGCGACATCATGCCGGCATGGGCAAACATGTCCCTGCCGGTCTGGTTGAGGGCATCTGTAACCACATTATGTGATATGGTGGCGTTGTCCGAGAGGCGTACGGCATTGGCGCCATCGCCGAGTCTTAGTTTGGAGCCGTCCGCCACGCCCACGCCTTCGCTGAAACGCATGGATATGGTGCCGTTGCCGGTATGATATGTGGCGTTTAGAAATTTCGGCTTGATTCCGTCGTATACGGTTACGTTCTTACCCCCCGTCGCCGCGTTGGAATATCCGGCGGTGCTTGTAACGGCGCCCTCTCCCACATGCATGGTTAAAGGCGCGATTCCTGCAAACAGGTTCCTGTCAGCATCGGATAGTACAAGGCGTATTATACTGCCGGATATGGTGGAATTGCCGGTTAGATATGCAGTGCTGGAACCTGCGGCAATGCCCATCTTTGAGCCGTTCATGCTGCCTATATCCTTGCTAAATTGTATCGATACGGTGCCGTTGCCGGTATGATATGCGGCACCCATGAATACTGGGTTTAGCACCGTCACATTGCCGCGGTCTAGCTCCACGGTCTTGCCCGTGATATTGCCGGGGACGCCGGCCACAAGAATGCCTGGGGGCGCGTCTACGTACATGGCCGGCGAGTCGACAAACCACCCCCTTGCGGACTGCCCTATTGTGGCCGCCGCATCGTTGCCGGTACACGCACTCGGCGGGTTCGGACAGTCGGGATTCGTTACTGGAACGGTCACCGAGTATATGCCGTCAGTGAGAGTTGCGTTTTTGCCACCTGCTGGCACAAACAATGTGCCGTTGTAATCGGAGTCAAACCGTATTTCGCCGGTAACCGCATTGTATGTCACACTAGAGAATTGTATAGTCGCGGTGCCGTTGACCGGCGGGGGTACGGTGCCGTTTACGGGGGGCGCGGTGCCGTTGACCGGCGGGGGTACGGTGCCGTTTACGGGGGGCGCGGTGCCGTTGACCGGCGGGGGTACGGTGCCGTTTACGGGGGGCGCGGTGCCGTTGACCGGCGGGGGTACGGTGCCGTTTACGGGGGGCGCGGTGCCGTTGACCGGCGGGGGTACGGTGCCGTTTACGGGGGGCGCGGTGCCGTTGACCGGCGGGGGTACGGTGCCGTTTACGGGGGGCGCGGTGCCGTTGACCGGCGGGGGTACGGTGCCGTTTACGGGGGGCGCGGTGCCGTTGACCGGCGGGGGTACGGTGCCGTTTACGGGGGGCGCGGTGCCGTTGACCGGCGGGGGTACGGTGCCGTTGACCGGCGGGGGTACGGTGCCGTTTACGGGGGGCGCGGTGCCGTTTACGGGGGGCGCGGTGCCGTTTACGGGGGGCGCGGTGCCGTTTACGGGGGGCGCGGTGCCGTTTACGGGGGGCGCGGTGCCGTTGACCGGCGGGGGTACGGTGCCGTTGACCGGCGGGGGTACGGTGCCGTTGACCGGCGGGGGTACGGTGCCGTTGACCGGCGGGGGTACGGTGCCGTTGACCGGCGGGGGTACGGTGCCGTTTACGGGGGGCGCGGTGCCGTTGACCGGCGGCTGCGTCCCGTTGACCGGCGGGGGTACGGTGCCGTTGACCGGCGGGGGTACGGTGCCGTTTACGGGGGGCGCGGTGCCGTTGACCGGCGGGGGTACGGTGCCGTTTACGGGGGGCGCGGTGCCGTTGACCGGCGATACATACACCGCATAAGATATGCCCACGGCATTGGCATTGTCCCAGATGTCTGCAGCCCCGCCTGCCGACACAGACAATACGGAAGGAGTCTTGTCAGACATATCCAAGTCCATGCGTACTGTAGTGCTCCCCGAGCCATACAAGACGACATCCACCGGCATGCTGGCAGAGTCGGCGCCATGTACTGAAACTTTTTGTGCGCCGATATGCGATATGGGTTCGTTGAACGACACCTGGAGGATGTTATTGCACGCATCATACGCGGCCAACGACGCTTTGGGCTGCTCGGCATCATCGTACGATATCGCCGTTCTCATATCGTCCGGATTGATGCCCTGGATATCGTTTGAGCCGCCCGCCGGCACCGCCACATAGCGCGGATGCGACAGTTCCTCAAAGCCATTCCAGACATTATTCAGGACTGTGGAAATGGTGTCGTTGTCGTGCGAGACGGCTCCCGTTACGGCCGACCGGCTCTCGGCGCCGGTCAGGTATATGCGGTCCGCGTCCGCCCACGACGCGGGGCCGGCCAGCCGCACATCCACCGACCCGTGCGATAGCCAATAGTGCGCCGACTCGACATGCGGCTGCGCAAGGGCCGCCTGTCCGGAGACGGCCGCGATGGCCAGGAATGCAATAGCGGCATACGCCGGCAAATGCTCCCCACGCAGTGGCCTGCTCCCGTTGAATAGATTTACGCCATGATTGTGCGGAAATGGATTTACGATGTCGCCCCGCATCGCCCACCACATGACGCGCGCCACGCTCCCGCTGCCAATATGTGTAGCTATCCGGCTTGTGGAAGGTATCGCCGTTTGTCAACTGCCCCACCCCCTCCAATGCGCCATCTGCCTCGCCGACGCCCCGCAGCGGAGACGGGCGCTTCGCCAACAACGACGGACCCTCCCAGACTGTCGGCTGCAGCGTGGCAGGGCAGGCCGGCGGGTTTGGACCCGCCATCCGGCCCCGCGCATGGCAAGCAGCGCTGTGCAAATGGGGCGCCGGGGCCGCGTTTCCGGACATCCGCGCCGTCACGCAAACAGGACGGGAAAGGCAGCGCGCAGCCGCCGCAAATAGCGAATCGCCCACCGGTTTAATGAGTTCAAGCGTTCACCGCGGCCAAGCGCCATGCCAGGCGGCATTCATGATATCGCGCATACATCGCGACGCTAATTAAAAATAAAAATAATCCTCATCCCGCAATTGAGGTGTATTTGACCACAGTCGGCTCTTCAGCGAGGAATTCGGCCGCCTTCTTACGGAAGTTGTTGTGTTCCTCGGTGCCGCGCATTGCGTCAAACTGCTCGGCGCTGTCAAACTTCGCCACAACGCGCAAGGAGCCGTCGGAACCGCGGTACAGCCGCCTGAAGACGAACCCCTCAGACTTGGACAACGTTTTGTTGGACTCTTCAATCCAGGCCTTGAAGTCATCTTCACTGCCAGGCTTTACTTTAACGTCCACCATTGCTGCAAACATCTTGAAATAAAGCGGCAAGCATCGTATATGTGTATGTCGGTTGCGGCCGAAATCGTATAACCGCATACTTCAGCGCGTCCCAGCACGGAACCGCCGGAAACTTGCGGCGGCAAAACGCAGCGCGGGGTATTGCGGCGGCCGGACCCGTTCGATTTTAACTGCGGACATCATGCGTTAGATTGCATGTGAAACCGGCGACGCCGCCCCCAATCCGGGCGGCCACGCCGACTCCCCCGCCCGGCCAGACGCGGCAGGGAGCGTCGTCCCCAAATGCAGAATGTCATGGCCCGCAGGTGGGCCCGCACCCACACCCGCCGGCGCGCCTCCATCCCGATGCGGGGCACGCCGCAAGCGGGCAATTTTCGCGTGGCCCGGCATGTGAAACGCCCGTCGCAAACGGTACGGCGCGGAGCGTCGGCTGCGGGCTGCCGCGCTCCGGCGCGTATGCGGCGAGCCGCAGGCATCGCGGCTCAGCCGGCACGCGGCGCCCGGGGAATCCCGCCGAACCACGTCAAGGCGCCGCCGGGCCGTCGCGCGCCGGGGGCGACACGCTCTCACGTCGGGGCAGGACGCCCCCGGACGCCCGCCCGTATGGCGGGCGCGCCTCCCGACGGCATGGTATATAATCAGCAAAACCAAAGCGCCTGCAATGCACGGGGACATCGCACGCCGGGAGCAGATTTGCGCGGCGCGCGCAGAGGCCGGGGGAGACGCGACGGTGTCAGCCCTTTTGGAGGCGCGCGGCGCATGGTGAACGCGCTCGTGGTGGGATCCGGTGGCCGGGAGCACGCGCTGGCCTGGAAGATGGCGCAGAGCGACAAGGTGGACATGGTGTACACCGCCCCCGGCAACGGCGGAACCCCGAACAACATACCCATACGCGCCGACGACATCGGCGGCCTGGCCGACTTTGCCACCGAGCGCGACTGCTTTACCGTGGTGGGCCCCGAAGCCCCCCTGGCGGCCGGCATCGTGGACGCGTTCGCCGACAGGGGGCTTGGGATATTTGGCCCCACCGGGGCGGCGGCGCGGCTGGAGTCCAGCAAGGCCTGGGCCAAGGAGTTCATGGGGCGGCACGACATCAGGACCGCCCGCTCGGCGACGTTCGAGGATGCTGCCGAAGCCGCCGAGTACGTTGACTCGGTGGATTACGACGTGGTGGTCAAGGCCGACGGCCTCGCGGCCGGAAAGGGCGTCGTGGTGTGCGGGAACGCTCGGGAGGCCAAGGACGCGATATCGTCAATGATGGAGCAGGACAGGTTCGGCGAGGCGGGCAGGCGCGTAGTCATAGAGGAGCGGCTGATCGGATCCGAGGCGTCATACATAGCCATGTGCGACGGAAAAACGGCGGTGCCCATGGCCACCAGCCAAGACCACAAGCGGGCGTACGACAACGACGAGGGCCCCAACACCGGCGGCATGGGCGCATACTCCCCCGCCCCGCACGTGGACGGGGAGTTTGCCGAGAAGATACAGAGCGAGATAATCGAGAGGACCGTGGCGGGCATGAGGGACGAGGGGTCCCCGGTGTCCGGGTTTCTGTACGCGGGCATAATGATATCCGACGGCGTGCCCCACGTGCTGGAGTACAACGTCCGGATGGGCGATCCCGAATGCCAGCCGATAGTGGCGCGGATGGACTTTGATCTCTACGAGTACGCCGCGGCGGCAGCCTCCGGCGGGCTGGCCGACATGCCGCCTCCCCGGTGGAAGAGCGGGCACGCCGTCTGCGTGGTGTTGGCCGCCAAGGGGTATCCGGGGCCATACGCCAAGGGGCAGCCCATTGCAATGCCCGACACGGAACAACACACCATGGCGTTCCATGCGGGGACGGCCCGCAGGAACGGCCGGCTGCTCTCCGACGGGGGGAGGGTGTTGGGCATCACCTCTCTGGGCGGAACGCTGCGGCAGGCCGTCCGAAGGGCGTACCGCGCCGCCGACGCGGTATCCTGGGACGGCAAGTACTGCAGGCGGGACATAGCCGCCAAGTCGCTCTAGACCCTAAAGAGGCGGCCCTCGGTCACCACCCATTCCACCGGCACGTCGCCGGGGTTGGGAGGCACCCTCTTGACCACCTGTTTTTCCATGGCGGCGGCCACCGACTCAACGTCGTGCTCCCCGAGGTACGCGTCGTAGTACCCGCCCCCGTACCCCAGGCGGTCTCCGCCCGGCGTGACCGCCACCGCCGGAACCAGCGCCACGTCCGGAACGGCGGAGGCGCAGCGGGCCCGAGGCTGGCGTACGCCGAACGGGCCGGGCACCAGGTCCCGCTCGTTCTGTACAATGCGGAATTCCATACGGCCCCCCTCAACGGCCGGGAGCAGGAGGGTCCGGCCGGAGTTTAGCATGTCCTGCATTATTCCGTCGGTGCGTATCTCGCTTCCCACTGAATGGTAGGCGCCCACCGACCCGGCGCCTTCAAGCGGCGGCCAGCGGCGCAGGCGGCGGCGCACCTCCTCGCTGGCCAGCTGCAGCATCTCGTCGGACGTGTTGTCGCGCCTGGCCAGCAGCATGCGCCGCAGCGCCTCGCGGCCGGGGTCACGATCCATTGCCGGCCGCCGCCAGCGTGTTGTGCAGCAGCATGGCCACCGTCATGGGCCCCACCCCGCCCGGAACCGGGGTGACGTACGAGGCGCTCTCCAGCACGGACGGGTAGTCAACGTCTCCCCTCAGCTTGCCGTCGACGCGGCTTATGGCGACGTCTATCACCACCGCCCCGGGCCGGACCATCTCGGCGGTCAGCTCGAACCGTCCGTTGCCGACGCCGGTAACCACTATGTCGGCGGCGCGGCAGATCCCCGCCAAGTCGGCGGTGCGCGAGTGGCACGTGGTCACCGTGGCGTTCCTGCCCAGCAGCAGGTGGTACAGCGGCTTGCCGACCAGCGCGCTCCGGTTTATGATGACGGCGTGCTTGCCCTCCAGCTCTATTCCGTAGTGGTCCAGCATGCGCATTATCCCCGACGGCGTGCAGGCCACCAGCCGGGCGCGTCCGGCCGCCAGCAGGCCGGCGCTCTCCGGTGTCAGCCCGTCCACGTCCTTGGCAGACGATATCCTGGACGTCACGCCGAACTCGTCCATGTGTTCGGGAAGCGGGAGCTGCACCAGTATGCCGTGGACGTCGTCGTCGGCGTTGAGCCCGTCTATGAGCGAGTCCAGAACCGCCTGCGGCGTGCCGGCTTTCATGGTGTGGTCCCTGGTTTCAATCCCCACCGACTCGCACGCCCGATGCTTGTTCCGGACGTACACCGCCGACGCGGGATCCTCGCCGACCAGCACGGTCGCCAGGCAGGGGACGGTTCCGCCCGCCCTCAGGCGGGCCGCCTCCTCGGCTGCCTCGGCCTTGACCATATCTGCCACAACCAAACCGTCCATGCGTACGCCCCCCATCGCCGCGCCTGTTGTCGCGTTGATAATTAAAGCGTGCGTTGGGAGGTTCTCCCCGCAAAGGCGCGGATGGGCGCGGCCTCTGCCGATGTCCCGGCGCATGGGGTTTTCCTCCACGCCATGCGATGGGGGCCGGCCGCAGGGCGCGCCGCCATAAAGGTCCGATATCGCGCCTCGGCGCGCCAACCCGACGGGAGACCCGCCCTGCACCTTTCCTGGAGAGAACCGTCGGGCCGCATCAAGGGGCGCATGCGGGATTGTGGTGCGTCAAGATATGGGCGCGGAGGGCGGTCAGGCCGGAAAGGCATTCGCAGGAATTCTCAAGCGGGCCCGGCCCGCCGCCGACCGGAGCGCAGTCATCAGCACCCAGGCAGCATCTGCCTAAGAATCGGCAGACTCGGCTACCAGCCTGTTGTACGTCTTCCAAGCCGACTCCGCGTCGGCGTCGTCGTGTACGATGCTGCGCACCGCCCGGATCATCGGGACCGGGTTGTCAGACTGCCAGATGTTGCGGCCCATGTCCACGCCCACGGCGCCAGCCCGGATGGCCTTGGATGTAAGTTCCAGAGTCTCCCGCTCGGATATCTTCTTGCCTCCCGCTATTATGACCGGAACCGGGCAGGACTGCACCATCTTTTCAAATCCTTCGCAATAGTACGTCTTTACTATGTTAGCCCCCTGCTCGGCGGCCATTCGGCACGCCAGTCCCAGATACCTGGCATCGCGGTTCATGTCCTTGCCTACCGCGGTGACCGCCAAGACGGGCATTCCGTACTCGGTGGCTTCGTTCACCAGCCTTCCCAGATTCACCACCGATTGGTACTCGTATTTCGCTCCGATGAACAGCGACATCGCCAACGCCGAGGCGTTAAGGCGTATCGCATCGCGTACGTTTACGGTGATGTCTTCTCGGGACAGGTCTTCCCCTATGATGCTGGTGCCTCCGGACACCCTCAGCACCATGGGCGTGTCGGTCGCTGCCGGTATGGACGAGCGCAGTACGCCCCGGGTAAGCATCAGGGAGTCGCAGTAGTCCAGAAGCGGGGCCACGGTGCTGCCGGGCTGCTCCAGCCGTTCGGTGGGGCCCAGAAAATACCCGTGGTCTATGGCCAGCATGAGGCCGCGGTTGCGCGGACGCCGCACTATGCGCGCCAGCCGGTTGTCCAGTCCCCAATCCATGCGGTTCCAACGGACAGGCCCCGTCTTAAGCCTTTGGGACGCATAGGCGCGCTTCCCAGCCGTCGGCGTGTGGGCGGCGGCGTTCGCCGCAAGAAGCAAAACGCCCGCTGGCGATTAACCCCGTTGTCGCCCCCCACAAAACGAGGCCGAAAGGCGCGCAACGCGGCATGCGCGCCGGGCCTAGTCGGTGCGGCGGTATATCACCTTGAACTCCTCGGCTATGGTGTACGAAAGGTTCAGCATGTGCGTAACTTGGTTCATGGTGGAGTGGGGGGTTCCCAGCTGCCGGAGTATCGTGAGGGCCTTGATGGCGGACTGGCCGTTTACCGGCTCCTCGTTGCACCACACCCTGAACTGGTCTACGACGTCAAGCGTAAAGTTCAGCACGAAGACCTCCCAGCCAAATACCGGTCCCATTCCGGGCGGGAGCCTGGCGAATATGACGTGCGCCAGCTCACGGAACTCCTCGTGGCGGTTTACAAGCAGTACATCCAAGGCTCTGGCGGACTTTGGTCCGTCGTATCCCCATTTGGTGAGTATCTGGGTGTCGGACAACAATACAAATACAGAACACGTTCTTAAAAAGAGCGCGAATCGCCGGCATGCCCGCTCGTTCCAAAACCGGCGCCCCGCGGGTACACGGTTGATCCGCGTGACGCAACGGCGCACGTCTCGGGGCGCGCCGACGGCGAACCGTACGCTCCCGCCTTTGCCAAGATTGAGGCCGGCCGCCGCGCCGGGCGGATCCCGTTCGGAGACGGTGGCCCGCAGTTTGGCGGCGTCGCCGACGGCCCGCCGGATCTGCCGCCTACGCGTCTGCGCCCGGCTTCCCGGATATGACTATTTTCATCGAGTCGGATCCGCTCCGGGCGTGGTCGAACGCTTTTTGCACGTCGGCGATGCCGTACCGATGCGTCACCAGCCGGCCCGCGTCCACCCGGCCGTCCCGTATCAGCTCCAGCGCCGTTCGGGTGTCCGCGTCCGAGGCCGCGTAGCTGCCGGTAAGGGTTATCTCCCGGGAGTACGCGTAGTCCACGTCCAGGGAGATCTTGGCCCCCTGGGACGGCACGCCGAACATGACGACCGTCCCGCCGTACCTGACCGAATAGAGCGCCGACTGCAGCGCCCGGAGGCTGCTGGTGGCCACTATGGCGAGATCGACGCCCCGTCCGTCGGTGTTGCCGAGCAGCTTCTCGGACGTCTGCTCGTCGGCATATATGCCCTCGCCGAACCCCATAGAACGGGCGTAGTCCAGCCGGAACCGGTTCACGTCCACGCAGTATACGTCGCCCAGCCCGTACTGCGAGGCCAGCATCGCGTGCATCATTCCGGTGGGGCCCACGCCGAATATGGCAGCCGAGTCCCCCCGCTCGTACCGGCACTTGGACCACGCGCGCACGCAGCACGCCAGCGGCTCTATCATGGCGGCCTCCTCAAACGACATCGAGTCGGGCAGCTTCAGGATGCCCCCCCGCTCCACGTTCCACGCCGGCACCACGTACTCCTCGGCCAGCCCGCATGGGGAGATGTTTGACCTCGAGTACTCCGGGCACCGCGTCTCGTTGCCGTGCCTGCACAGGTGGCAGGAGTAACACGGGACGTGGTGGTGCGTAAAGACCCTGTCCCCCGGCGTTACGCCTGCAACGCCGTCGCCGGCCATAACCACGGTGCCGGCGGGCTCGTGGCCCAGCCTCATGGACGGCTGCCCGTAGCTGCCGTACACCTTCTCCAGATCCGAGCCGCATATCCCGCAGGAGGCCATCCTCACCAGCACGTCCCCCGGCCCGGGGGACGGCGACTCTGACTTGGCCACCTCAATCCGGGACGGGCCGCTCACCACAGCGTACTTCATGCGCTCACACGCCCAGTATCTTTTTGAGCATCAGGCGGTAGTCCACGTCCACCTTCTCGCTGCCGGCGGCGGGCAACGCAAAGACCATGGTGGACTTTTTGGACCTCAGGAGCGTCAGCTCTTCCCCTATGGGCCCCGCTATGTCGTCGCTGACCAAAACGAGCCCCACGTCGGAGTCGTCGGTGAGATTCTCTATCTCGCCCAAGGCCGCGTCGGGGTCCTCGGCTATCCTGCCGGGCACTCCGGCCAGCTGGAAGCTCGTCACGAACGACTTGCTGCCCACGGTGAACACCTTCATGCTGGTGTGATGGCGTCGTTGTTAATTTAACCCTTGAGATGTCGCGTTGCGATTCCACGCCGAGGGCATAAAAACGGCGGGCGTTCCCCGCCAAAAATTGTCGGCGTCCCGGAGCTACAGGTCGACCCTTCCAAGATCGTCCGCGGACACGCCCTTCCACAGGCCCAGCATGCCCTCGGGCTCCACCGGGACCACGGCGGTGATGCGCTGCATCTTGATGTGATCCGGATTGGGGGGCATCCACAGCATCGCCATGTAGTCCCCCACCTGGCCGGTCGCTTCAGACACCGCATCCACTATGGCATCCTCGCTGACGCCGGCCGACGTGAGCGCCGACACCGCCTTGTCGCGCAGGTCGGCGCGGCCGTGTATAAACAGGTACACCTTTCGGTCTGAATCTATGTCCATGGAACGGCTGCGGCGCCGCGGGTAAATCAATCTTGCCAAAGGGGGGCCATGTGTTGTTTCGCGTCAAAACCGGCGCCCCGCGGCGGGGCGCTTCGATTGTTTCACAATAAATAAATACGGATTGGGATTCAACTTTACATATGAAATGGCCGGTTGCCCTATTTGCAATAGCCATGGTGGCTGGCACGGCAACACTTGCCGTGGCCGACGAGCACAACATAGCGCCCATATCCGTGGCCACCGATTCCGCGTCCTATTCGGACGGCGACACCATAGTCATATCCGGAACCATAAAGGATCTGGACGAGAACTTTGTGTGCGGCGTTACCGTTCAGGTATGGGATCCCACCGGCAATCTGGTCCGCATAGCGCAGGTCAGTCCTGCAGACGACGGCACCTACGAGGCTTCGCTCGTTGCGGGGGGCCCCCAGTGGAAAGAGAGCGGCGATTACAGCATCAGCGTCAAGTGCAACGCCGACGACATGAGCACCACCATAGCGTTCACCGCGGCCCCGTTGGTGTGCGGCGAGGGCTTTGAGAACATAGACAACGAATGCGTCGAGATAATCGTGGAGTGCGGCGAGGGCTTTGAGAACATAGACAACGAATGCGTCGAGATAATCGTGGAGTGCGGCGAGGGCTTTGAGAACATAGACAACGAATGCGTCGAGATAGTCCCGCCGGTGGTGTGCGGAGAGGGCACCGAGCTGGTGGACGGAGTGTGCCAAGTAGTGCGTCCCCCCCCACCCCCCGCCTCCGTGTTGACGTGCGAGGACGGCTTTGAGAACATAGACGGAGTGTGCGTCGAGATGGCCCCGCTGGAGTGCGGCCCGGGCACCGAGATGGTGGACGGAGTCTGCCAGGTGGTTGAGCCCGAGCCCGAGCCGGCCACCGGCGGCGGGTCTTGCCTGATTGCCACTGCCGCATACGGAACCGAGATGGCCACCCAGGTGCAGTACCTCCGGGAGATCCGCGACGGAACCCTGATGAGCACCTCGGCGGGCTCCTCGTTCATGTCAGCGTTCAACGAGGCATACTACACCGTATCCCCGCAGATAGCCGACATGGAGAGGCAAAGCCCCGCATTCCGGGAGATGGTCAGGATTGCGGTCACCCCGCTGCTGGCGTCCCTTTCGCTGATGAGCCTGGCAGAGGAGGGCTCCGAAGCGTCCGTGCTGGGAGTGGGCGTTCTGGTCATTGCCCTGAACGTCGGAATGTACGTCGGGATGCCCGCGCTGCTGGCGTTCAAGGCGTACGGCAAGGTTCGTACCATGCGCAGGGGCGACTAGGTTATTATAACAACAAAGTCCCCGTCGGCTCATGAACATTGAGTACGAAGAGTTTGACAGCCTTGAAGACGTCTTTATGTTTCTGGCCACCGTAGCGGCGCCGCTCAAGAACACCATGCCGATCAACTCCTACAAGGGATACACAATGTCGTTCATACCACTCTCCCAGAACAACGACAGGTACCTGATGGTGTACGCGCACGCCTCGCTGGAGCCGGGCATCTACGAGTTTGACATAGCGACCAGGACTTACCATTCCGTAAAGACCGTCGAGAGGGCTGACAAGGTCTACTTCGTGGTGCTGACGCCCAAGCGCAACACGCTTGCCGACAAGGCGCTGCAGAACGCCTAGAGTCGGAACGCCTAGAGTTTCTTTGTTTGTATGCGGGGGGCCGATACCGATCGGCTCTTGGAGTACTTTGCGATTATCTCGTCGGGGGTGCGTCCGTTGAAGAGGTCCTTGCAGAGCCCCCGCAGGTACCTCATTATGGCCCAGGTGCCCGCCTTTATGATGCCGTACATGAACACCTTCATCGGCGGGCCGTACGTCTTGTTGCGCAGTATGATGGGTATGATGTCGTTTATCACCCGGAGGTTGTTC
The DNA here is from genome assembly GCA_963665475.2 of Nitrosopumilaceae archaeon. Taxonomy (GTDB): domain Archaea; phylum Thermoproteota; class Nitrososphaeria; order Nitrososphaerales; family Nitrosopumilaceae; genus VYCS01. The sequence goes on from CAXXXK010000002.1 coordinate 928,843, forward strand.
TCCCAGCACCGCCAAAACAGCGTGAACTGGGCCTCGTTCAGGTTTCCAAAGTGCATCGAGTTCTTCTCGCTAAAGTCCTGGTACAGCAGCGGGGCGACCAGCCCCCTAAAGTCCATCGCCTTGAAGTCGTCCACCATGTCTATGGTGTACTGTATGTCCTCGGGGGTCTCGTCTGGCCAGCCTATGATTATGGTGGCCGCCGGGAACCAGTGGTTCTTGTTCAGGATGGCGGCGCCTTCCCGCACCACGCTTCCCCACTCGTCGGTGGAGAACGGCCTGGTCTTGACCCCCAGGTGTTTTTTGACCATCTTGGGGGAGACCGTCTCTATCCCCAGGTTCGTGGCCAGCCACCGGCCCGACTCGTCCTGGCGGTTTATGGAGGCTATCTGGCGCATCAGATCGGGGTCGGCGGCGACCGCCGAGAACGTCATGTGCGTCGTTCCCACGAAGTTGGCCCCCATGTTCTTGAGGCCCCTCCAAAGGTCGGTTATGGCGTCGCGGTTGGGTATGAAGTCGCGGTTGTCGCACCCGTACAGCAGCATCTCGTCGGAGTGCAGCCATATCGAGTCGAAGCCGTAGTCCAAGTTTATCTTGGCCTCCCTCTGCAGCCGCTCCACCGGAAGGTCCTTCTTGGAGCGCTTGTTCACGTCGCAAAAGTCGCAGCCCCTGCCGCAGCCCCGCATCGCCTCTATGAGGGAGTTTACGGTGGGCGAGGTGATCTCGGGTATGTCCTGGATGTTCTTAACCATGCAGTGGAGAAGGCTGGGCACGTCGTTGTCCTGCTCCAGGTCGTGGAATATGTCCAGGGCCATCTCGTCGGCCTCCCCCACCACCACGGTGTCGATGCCGTGTATGCGCATGCGCTCCTCCTTGGCCAGCTCCCAGGCCCCGTTGCCGCCGACGGCCACGTGAAAGTCGTACTTTTTCTTGAGCTGTATGACCTTGGCGCACATCTTCTTGAACTTCATGGCCACGTACGACAGCTTTTCCGGGGACATTGTGGTGGTGACCGGGGCCATGCCCAGCGGATCCATCACGTTGATTCCCAGCACCTTTGTGTCCGGCCCGACGCACTTTTCCAGATAGTCGGGGTTTGCCACGAAGACGTCGTTTCGGGCGTACTCCTTGAGCAGGGCGCTCTCCACCCTGCGGAGCCCCACCTGCGCCACCTTGGCCTCGCCGGTTCTGGTGTCCGTCTCGACGGCGGGGCAGAAGACCCTGTCAAAGACCCATTCGGGCAGCACCTCGTACGGGCCGCACGCTATGAATCCGTACAGGAAGTTGCCGCGGTAGTTGGTCATCAGGCTTCTGTCGGCTGTAAGAACGATGCGTCTGCCGTCCATGCGTAAAGCTCAAAGATAATTGGTATATATGAATAGCGGCGGGATCCCGCCGCGCGTGACTGCACGTTGTGCCATTCGGCCATTCTTGCGCCCCTTGTCCTACGCGATCTGGCGTATCGGTCAAGCTCGCAATGAGGGTCGCACACCGCCCGTTCCTGCGTAAGAAACCAAGCGAACCAAGCTGCACAAAGGATTAAGAATGGACAGAGCGGGCACGCCCCATGGGCATCTCAAGAGCTTATCTTGACTCTTCCTATCTGCTTGCCTTAATCAAGGATGAGGACGAGGCAGAAGAAGTGGAGCATATGCTGTATCAGCTTCGTTCCAATGCCTTTGAAGTTTTCGTGCCGCACATAGTTTTGGGAGAGGTCTGCGGAGTCATTTTCCGCGACTATAAATCCGGCCAAGGCAGGCAAGACAAGATGGCGAAGTTGGTGGATGTGGTGAGCTCCAATAAGATTCCGTGGAAAACATGAAGCCCGCCAAAAAGGACGCGCTCGACATAATGGTCATCCTAAGCAAGGACGAATGGTTGGATGCCACCGACGCAATGATACTGTCCCACGTCTTGTCAGATCCGGACTCCAAGTTCTTTTTCACAACCGACCACATAATGCTCAGAAACATGGCCACTGCAGAGCTGGAGAAGTCCCTACGTGATGACGGGAAACGCCGCGTGGCACTCAAGATATCAGAAAGATTCTAGAATTGACCGCCGGGCAGGGCACGCCGTAGGTCAGGCGCGAACCGTGATCAAGCCGTGCGCCTCCAAGTCGTCCAGAACGCCAGCGATGAACTTCCTGTCAAACATGAATTTGATGTGGTGGACTTCCTTCATCAGGGCTGCGCGCTCCTCCACGTCCCCATTTATGTCAATTATCGTGGCCGCAGTCTCTAGCCACTTTGGATCGTTGTGGACCGCCTTCAGAAAATCATCCTTCCTGAACTCGTCTGGTGTGGACGACATGCATTCGCCATATTGTCCGTTGCACGCCAGCGCATGGTAGTCGGCTGCAAGATCACGCGAGTACGGACCGTATATGTATATGGTATACTGATACGGGAACGGCATTCCAAGGTTCATTGCCAAAAGCGTGTATTTTTGCAGTTTCAGCCTGTTGATGAACTGCTCTTCTCCCTTGCCGAGTATGTTGAATTTCACCAGGCCATGATCTTCCAAGAATTTGATGAATCCTCCCAGATGTGGGTTCATGCCATATGTGTACGCTTCCATAATTTCAACATTGCGTCAGGTGGACAGCGTTTCATAAATCGTGATCTGACGCGACTTGGACTGTCCGGTAGCCCTCGGTGACGCGCGTCGCGGTCCCCGCCTTGCGGTCTTTGTATCACCACACCGCCTCCCGCATGACGTTCCGGGTCTTGTTGCACACCGCAATCTTGGTGGCCATTCCATCATGTTATACTTTGGATTCACGGATCTGAGCGCCTCGCCCGGCAGCCTCTCGAACGAAGATATTATGATCTCTATGATCCACCTGCTGTTGTACTTGACCCTGGCCTTCCACGCCTCCCGATGGTTCTTGCGTTCCTCCTTTCCCATCTTGGCGAACTGAATGGCGGCGCGCCCGCCGCCTGCGCTGGTCTAGGACTGCATTTGATCGTGCCCCGTCCTTGCCGTCGGACCTGCAGTTGGAGTCTATTCGCACTCGTATGGTGGTGCGCACGCCGCGCTTCCTGCAGTGGGAGAATACGTCGCGGGAGTCGTGCCCGCCGTCGGCGCGCAGTATTGCCACGGGGGGCCTCTCCACCTTGGCGGTGCGCCGTTCCCTGAGTATGGGCCGGCGGCAGCCGCAGTCGCACACGTAATCGGTTATCACCTCCACGGCGTTCTCTTCGGCCGGGGCGCTCTCCGCCTCCACGGACGCCGCCGGCTCTTCGTTGCGGTCCCCCGGCGGCACGCCCAGCTTGTTCGGGGCCTCGTCCAGCATGCCCGGCAGGTTCTTGGCGTCGCCCCCGTTCCCGTCGGTGACGCGGAAACGCCAGTATCTTCCGGGACTCCTCTTCGGCCGGCATGTGGAGCTTGATGAAGTCGCGCTTCACCTTCCACTTGATCTCGATCCACCTGTCCTTGCCGGTGGCGGTTGTGCCGGTAGAGTCGGCCAACAGAACGCGCGCCTTGCCGTCGGCGGTCTCTACGGCGATGCGGTTGCCCCCTATGCGTACAGCCTGGGCGCAGGCGCGCCTCCATACGGTCACGTGGCCTGGGCCCTTGGCGCCCCCGCCCGGCATCTCGTCCACCGCCCCTTCCGTTATGCGCGCCCCCTTGCCGATCATGTACCGGAGGTAGGCGATGCCGCCCATCAGCAGGTCCGAGTATTTGTACTGCCTTCCCCTCTTGGAGCGGTTCATCTCCTCCGGCCGCTTCTCCCGTTCGGGGTCCAACGTGATCGCCAGCGAACGGCCCGCCGCCACGCTCCGGGCGTCGGTCTCGGCCGACGACCGCTTGGGCTTGTTATACCTGGCGGGGTTGGTCTTTCGATCTCTTTGCTGCGGCGCGCTATATACATATAGATCGGCCTGCACCCGCTGCCATGACGGCCCGCGGTGCCGGTCTGGTGCCAAGAGGCACGTGAATCATGAAACGCTGTCGTCAGGCGGGTTTTGCCGCAAAACCGAGGTCGGATCCGGCGGACTGTTGCAATTTTGGAATGCACGTCCATGTGGCACGCGCAGGCGGCCGTCCCGGCATATGCGAGCGGGACGTCGGGCTCCCAGGCATGTGTGCACGGAGCAGCACATCGGACGAGGCATAAAGGGCTGCGCTCGCGGGCCACGGAGGCTATGGTGGGAGGCCGCGCTTGCGGTGCCGCTGCCAGCGCGTGGTGCGTTGGGGGCCGGATCTCACCCATGGCCGCGACGGCCATACACGCGGCGCGTCCGGTTTTAACGACGTGCGGCACTCGGCGCGGACCGCGCCGGAGCCACAAGATCCCGCGCGCCGGCGTCCGCGGCCGAAGCAGGCACAACGCGCGGGACGCGCCCCGGCGGACTACACTACACGAAGGCCTTTCGTCCACCGGCGGGCAGCGGCGCGCGGCCCCCGTCCCTCTCCAGGTATACGCCCCCGCCCTCTTCCACGCGCCCCAGAAACGCCAGGGAAATGTCGGTGTCGCGCACGGCGCTGAAGATGTCGTCTATGCCGCCGGGCCGCAGGGTGAACACCATTTCGTACTCCCCGCCGCCGTTGTACACCAGGTCGTCGGCGTCCAGGCCGTGCCTGGCGGCGAACTCGGGCACGCCGTCGGCGGCGGGGTCGCCGTCCACCACTATGCGGACGCCGCTCCGGGCGGCCATCTCGTTCAGGGTGGCGGAGAGGCCGTTGCTGGAGTTCATCGTGGAGCTGAGGTAACGCGCCGCCCTGGCGCCAAAGTCCAGCCGCGCCCGGGGCTCCAGCGCCGCCCTTATGCACCCCCGGGGCCCGGGCACGCCGCGCCGCATGGCGTACAGCCCGGCCGCGGGCAGCCCGAAGCGGCCGGTGGAAAACACGTGGTCCCCGGGGGATGCCCCGCCCCGGCCGGGCACGCTCGGCTGCCTCCTTTGGTACGCGTGGCCGCCATGCCTGCGGAATATGCCCCTAGCCATGCCCATCATGCATACGGTAATCGACATCTCCTCCCCCCGGCTGGTGTCGCCGCCCAGCACCACGAACCCGTACGTGGCGGCAGCGTCTGCCAGCCCGGACGCCACGCCCTTGTGCGTCCTGGGCACGCAAGATTCCGGGGCAGTAACCGACACCAGGGCCCACCTCGGCCGCACGCCCTTGGCCGCGAGGTCGCTGACGCAGGCTACGGCGGCCTTCCTGCCGACCCGCCGGGAGGTCATCCTGGGGTGGACGTCGGCGCCGTACACCAGCGTGCCGACCGTCGCAACCAGCAGGCGGTTGCCAACCCGCATTTCCACCGCGTCGTTGCGGGAACCCTCCTTCAGGCCGAGCGCCTCCCGGTACAGCCTCGCCACCGCATCCTTGGGCACGCCCGCTTTTCGCATGGAATTGTTACGCCGCCCCGAATAATAAAAAATGGTCACGTATGCCCGGCGATCTAATAGACGCGCCCGAGCGTCGTACGCGGCGGGAGGCACCCGCACGCGAACCGGCGCGGCGCCGTTCGGGCTCCGCGTCGGGCCGTCAGGTGTCGGGTATGCGGTGCCATATCCGGGGCATCAGGAACCGCTTCACGACCAAGGCAGTGGCCACCAGGTACAGCGCTATGCCCACCGGCTCGATCCAGTTCTGGTTTCCCACGCCGGCGGACACCCCGATGGCGGGCTCCACCAGGTACAGGAAGATGATTCCCGCCATCAGGGGAGCCATGGCCACGAAGAATACCATGAGGGAGAGGGTGTCGCGCATGGCCCGAACCAGGTCCCGGTACGTGCCGTGGGGCTTCTTCCAGCGGTTGGGCCCCACCCAGACGGGCATCCCGGCAACGTACCAGTACACCATGCCCTGCAGGATCATGGCCCCCACTATGTTGCCCAGGGTCACCGGAACCAAGTTGTTGAACCACGCCTCGCCCCAGGTGTAGTCGGCCCCGGCCCATATCCCCGCTGCCAGGGCAAAGTGGTTTACTATGCTGTGCTCAAACCCGATGGCGAAGAAGACTGCCACCGGTATGCCTATGAGGAGCACCTTGCCGACGGTCTCCTTGGCGCGGTACGCGCCCCACACTCCCATTGCTATAAGCCAGTTGGCCAACACGCCCCGGTAGAAGAGTTCGTCCCACGCGTATTCGTTGACCTTCGTCTCGCCGATGCTCGACAGCGTCTCCATCATGTCCGAGCCGATGGGGCCCGCCTGGGACGCCCCCAGAATTATCATCCAGCCCACCACGAAGCCCGCTATCCAGTGCCCCGAGTGGGTGATGGACCACTCCCAGAGCACCTCCCGCCACCTGGATCTCCGGGTCATCATGGCTATGCCGCCGGTCATGTAGTCGCCGGTCACGAGGTTGGATCCGTACAGTATGACCAAGACCAGGGCGGAGAGGCCAAAGACGATGTACGACAGGAACTTTCCCAGCCCCACCGACAGCTCCGCGGACACCATGGAGGCTATCATCCATGCCAGAAACGCCGCGAACGCCAGGTAGGCGGTCGCCTGCCACCCCATCAGTATCCCCTGGCCGGGGTTGACCTTCGTTTTTGCGACGCCCAGGTTGCTCAACGCCTTGACGGTGTCGGCTATGTTGAAGAGGCCGGTAGTCAGGCGCGGCGGATTGGCGGGATTCTCCTCGTCAGGGGCTTGATCTATATCAGCGTCCGGCTTGTTGGACACGCCACCAAGTGACAGGCGTCACTATTAAGGAGTTTTGCCGCGGCGCCTGCGGGCGGCCCGGGCCATTCCGGCCGCCGCGGCGCCTGCGGCCACCCCGCCGTCTATGTTCACGACGGTGAGCCCCAGGGCGCAGCTCTGCAGCATCGACGCCAAGGCCGCCACGCCCCCGGATCCGTACCCGTACCCCACCGAGACGGGCACGCCTATGACCGGGACGGCCACCATGCTTGACACCAGGGTGGCCAGCGCCCCCTCCATGCCGGCGGCCACCACTATGCAGTCGACGTCCTCCCGGATCATCTCTTTCAGCACGGGAAATATGCGGTGAAGGCCCGCCACCCCCACGTCGTACCGGCATACGGTACGGCAGCGCATCGCGGCGCAGACCAGCCTGGCCTCCTCGGCGACGGGAATGTCCGAGGTCCCCGCCGTGATGATGCCCACCGGGCCCGCCGTCGGTTCGGGACGCTCCCTGCACACCAGTATGGTGCCGGAGTTGCGGCCCGCTTCCACGTCCAGCCCCAACCCCCGGGAGAAGGATACTACCTCGTCCCTGTGGTCGGGCAGTATGCGCGAGACCACCAGCGGCTCGGCCTTGGGATGCTGGTCTATGATGGCCTTTATGTCGGCCAGCTCCTTGGACTCGGCGAATATTACCTCGGGGATTCCCCGCCGCTGGGCGCGGCCCACGTCCAGCCGCGCCATGTTCTCCAGCTCCTCGATGGAGTGCAGCGACAGCATCTTCCGGGCCCGGGCGGCGTCTATTCGGCCGGACTCCAGCGAATTCAGTATATCGTCGGCGTCCAAGCGCGCACCGCTGCTATACGGGCAGGGACGATATGCCCGACCTCACGTTCTGCACGCCAGCGTCAAAGACGCGGCGCTCTTCCTCGTTCAGGTCCAGCTCCACGATGCGCTCTATCCCGTTGCGCCCGACGACCGCCGGCACGCCGATGGCCACGTTGGAGCAGCCGTACTCGCCGTCCAGGTAGGCCGAGACGGGTATCACGTTGCGGCTGTTGGTCATTATGGACTCCACGATGGCGGATATGGCGTTGCCCGGCGCGTGCACGGTCGCCCCCTTCAGCTTTATCACCTCGGCGGCCACGCTGCGGGTCTTTGAGACCAGGTCCGCCATCTCGTCGGCCGTAAGCAGGTCCTGAATGGGAATGCCCGACACGGAGCTGAACCGCGGAAGCGGCAACATCTGCTCGCCGTGCTCCCCTATCACCAGGGCCCGGATGGCGTCGCGGGAGTAGTTTACCACCTCGTAGATGAACTGCTGGAACCTGGACAGGTCCAGCATGTTGCCCATGCCCAGCACCTTGTCGCGGGCAAACCCGGTGGTCTGGTACACCACGTACGTCATCGGGTCCAGTGGGTTTGTCACCGGCACCACTATGGCGTCGGGGGCGTACTTTTTGATCTTGAGCGCCACGCTCTTCACTATGCCAGCGTTGATCTTCAGCAGGTCCATTCGGGTCATGCCCGGCTTCCTTCCGGATCCGGCCACGACCACCACCACGTCGGAGCCCACCATGTCGGAGTAGTTGTTGGAGCCGCGCACATCCACGTCTATGCCCTGCTCGGAGAGCGCGTGGCTGATGTCCATCGCCTCCCCCTGAGGCAGCCCCTTTACGATGTCCAAGAGCAGTATGCTCTCGTCCACCCTCTTGAGCGCCGAGAAGAGGGCGGCGTCCCCGCCCACCTTGCCGGAGCCTATTATGGTAAGCATCGCGTTTTTGCCCCCGCATAGTATAATTAAACCTAACCGGCTGCCGCTGGACAGCATTCGGCAGGCGACTGCCTGGGGCGAACTAGAGCGGGCGGCAGATCGTCAGGGGCCGGGCATGCGCAGCGGCCCAGCCGTAATAGAGAATCCATTAATGCTCAATTCCCCCATCATTGGCATGAACAAACCGGCAAAGATTGCGATTGTCGCCCTGGTTATAGTCGCCGTAGTCGGCATCGGATTCGGCGTCGCGTCGCAGGCGCAGGACGTCGCCCCGAATGTCCCATACAACCAGTGCATAAACAATTGCCTGGCTACCGGCAACTCCACCATAACCGAGTGCGTCGTACAGTGCTCGGCGTCGGACGATTAGCGCGTCGACAGACGCGCGGCTCTGGGCGCCGCTCCCGATTCGGAGCGGCGCGCCGTATGGCGCGCACGGCCACCGATGCCGGCGCCTGCGAAATCAGGCCCCCGCCGCGTCCGGATCATGCAATTCGCCGGGACGCGAGGCCGTGCTGGCGGCCTGCCGAGTAGTTCTGGCGCCCCGCTATACCCCCGTGTAATTTCGGCGTGCCGCGCGCCTGAACAACTTTTATGAATTTGGCCGCGGCACCACAGGTATGGTATTGGTGGTAGACCCGCGGGGCGCCGGTATATCCGGGGACATGATGCTCGGGGCGTTGGTGGACATGGGCGCCGACGGCGGGGCCATAGTGGACGGCGTTTCAGAGTGCGTCCGGCTGCTGGACGGATCCACGATGGAGCGGATGGAGTTTCGCACAGAGCGCCGAAACGGCACCAGGTGCACCCGCCTGATTTTGGAGACGCGGGATCCCCCGGCCAGGCCTGCGGACCAGATGGCCAGGGCCATAAGCGACGCGGCGGGGTACATGGGCCTGTCGGAGCGCGCCGCCGCGTTCGCGCGGCGCAGCATAGAGTGCATGATATCCGCGGAGATGCGCATACACGGCGTCGAACGCGACTCGGTGCTGCTGCACGAGGCGGCGTCCGTTGACACGCTGGTGGACATAGTCGGAACTGCCGCTGCGCTGGACGACTTGGGGGCGCTGGACGACCTCGTAATCACCATGCCGGTCAACGTCGGCGGCGGCTCGGTGACGTTCTCCCACGGCACCGCCCCCAACCCGGCGCCCGCCGTGCTGGAGATACTGAGAGGCGCCGGCATAGCCATGGTGGGCGGCGCGGCCCAGTACGAGACGGCCACGCCCACCGGGGCGTGCATCCTGGCGGGACTGGGAGCCGCGTCCCGCCGGTCCTACCCGGAGATGGTGGCCGAACGCACCGGGTACGGCGGCGGCTCCAGAGACGTCGACGGGGCGGCCAACGTGCTGGTGGCGGTGCAGGGCGCGGCAACCGGTTCCGACTCGGTGTGCGTGCTGGAGACGAACCTGGACGACATAACCGGCGAGGCCATCGGCGTGGCCATATCGGAGATCATGGATGCCGGGGCGCTGGACGCCGCCGCGTATCCGGGCGTGGGCAAGAAGGGGAGGGCCTCGCACCTGCTGCGGGTGCTGTGCGAGCCCGCCAGGGCAAGCTCCATCACCCACGTTGTGGTGCGCCAGACCGGCACTCTGGGCGTCCGGGTCACCACGGCGGACAGGTTCGTCCTGCCCCGGGAGGAGCGCAGCATCAAGGTCCGCATACGCGGCTCGGCGTACGAGTTCCGATACAAGACGCACTCGCACATGGGGGAGACGGACTTCAAGGTGGAACGCGACGACATAGCCGCGGCGGCGGCGTCCTCGGGCATGGGGGCCAGGCGGGTGGAGAGGCTCGTCGGGAGGCGGATTGAAGACCGTGCGTGACCTGAGGGCATGGTTTGAGGGCGCCGGCCCCGTCTTGGTCTCCCTGTCCGGCGGGGTGGACAGCGCCCTGGTGGCGTACGCGGCCCAGTCCTCGGGGGTCGCGGCGGCGGCGGTAACCGCCGACTACATGACGCTGGCCGCAGAGGAGCTGGATTCGGCCAAGTCGGTTGCCTCCCAGCTGGGCATGAAACACCACATCATAAGGTACGACGAGCTGGCCGACGAGAAGTTTGCCAGAAACGACAGCCAGCGCTGCTACCACTGCCGGACGCAGCTGGGCGGCAGGCTGCTCGCCCTGGCGTCCGAAGCCGGATACCGCACGGTGGTGGACGGCACCAACGCCGACGACGTCGCCGAGTACAGGCCGGGCATAGCGGCCATGCACCAGCACGGGGTCCGGAGCCCCCTGCTGGAGCTGCGCATGGGCAAGAGCGCGGTCCGCCGAATGGCGCGGCGCGCCGGACTCTCGGTGCACGACCGGCCGTCCAACGCGTGCCTGGCGTCGCGCATACCCTGGGGAAGGCGGGTTACCGCCCAGCTGCTGGCGCGTATAGAGATGGGCGAGAGGTACGTCCGCCAGGCCGTGCCAGACGGCCCCGTACGGGTCCGGGATATGGACGGGGTGGCGCGCATCGAGGTGGCCCCCGCACACATACCCGCGCTGCGCAGGGAGATGCCGGGCGTCGCCGCAAAGCTGGTGGCCCTGGGATTTCGGGGCGCCCAGATAAGTCCGGCCGGGTACTCGGCGGGGGGCGCCAACTCGTGATATACATGGACAACGCCGCCACGACGCCCCTGCGCCCCGAGGTGCGGGACGCCATGGTGACGTGCATGAAGAGCACGGGCAACCCCTCCTCGATACACCGCGACGGCAGGTCCGCCCGCAGGAGGGTGGAGGAGGCCCGCGAAGAGGTGGCGGCGCTCCTCAACGCCGACGCCTCGGAGATACTGTTCACGTCCGGCGGCACCGAGGCCAACAACACCGCCCTGAGGGGCGCCCCCCGGGGCCGCATCGTGACCACCACCATGGAGCACGAGTCGGTGCTGGAGCCGTGCAGGGCAGAGGCCGCCGGGCGCCGCGTGTCGTACGTAAGCCCCGACGAGACCGGCACGATATCCCCCGACGCCCTGGCAGAAGAGATTGCCGGCGGGGCCGCCCTTGCGAGCGTCATGACGGCCAACAACGAGGTGGGCACCGTACAGGACATTGCGGCCCTGGCGGGGGCGTGCAAAAGGCGCGGCGTCGCGTTCCACACGGACATGGTTCAGGCGGCGGGCAAGATTCCGGTGGACGTCGAGGCGTGGGGCATAGACATGGCGTCGGTTTCGGCCCACAAGATCGGGGGCCCCATGGGGGTCGGGGCGCTGTACGTGCGGGCCGGCACGGATCTGAACCCGCTGGTGTTGGGGGGCGGCCAGGAGTCGGGGATGCGGTCCGGCACCGAGAACGTGGCCGGGATAGTCGGATTCGGCGAGGCGTGCCGGCTTGCCCGGGCGGATCTGCCCTCCGGCGCCCCGCGCGTCTCGGCCCTGCGCGACGGGCTGGTCTCAAGGCTGCTGGGCGCCATATCCCACTCGGTGCTGAACGGCCACCCCACGTCCAGGCTGCCGGGCAACGCCCACCTGGCGTTCATGGGGGTGGGCGGCGAGGACCTGATAATAAAGCTGGACGAGAACGGGATAGCCGCCTCCACCGGCTCGGCCTGCTCGGTGCACACACAGGAGGAGTCGCACGTGCTCCGGGCCATGGGCCTCCCCGCCGAAATAATATCCAGCTCCCTCCGGCTGACGCTGGGGCCGCAGAACACCGCCGAGGAGGTGGCCGAGGTGGCAGAGGTAATGCCGCAGATAGTCGCGGAGCTGAGGGCGGTCTCCCCGCTCAGGGGAAAATACGGGTTTTGAGCCGGGCCGCGGCCGCGGCGCCGCCCACGGCCAGCATGACGGCGGCCGCCGCGCCGAATTCGGGCACCACCGCCGTCCCCACGACCAGTATCTCGGCGGTGTCTGCCGGGAACGCCACCATGATGCGGCGCACGTCCGGTTCGGCGTCAATCTCCTCGTGGTAGAGCTGCCGGTCCCCGGCCATCACTATGTACGCGATGTCTCCACCCGAGTCGGTGGAGTTGATGTACGCCCGGGGCAGGTCCAGCACCAGGCTGCCCCCGCTGTCCGCGGACACCTCGACGCGGATGGCCAGATTGTCGTAGTCGACCGCCATGTCGTCCACGGTCCCGCCCAGAATCGAGTACCACACGTCGAACGTGCCGCCGCGCCCGTCGTCCACCTCCGCCCTCTGGGCGGCGGCCATCGAGCTTCCGGCCACGTACTCGAACTCCCGGCCGGTGTTGTCCGAACCGTACCACACCCTCACCACGTACTGGCCGTCGTTGCCCCAGTTGGGCCCGCCGGTCGTCACCAGGCGCGCAAAGCTCCCGTCGGCGGCCACCTCGAACTGGTCCACCATTATGACCTGATCCCCGTACAGTATCTTCATCTGGATGTGCGCGCCGGGCAGAATGGTGGAGACGCTCCCCCACACCGCTATCACCGAGTCGGCATCGTACGAGCTGCGATCCGTATGCAGCGTTATGGCGTTCTCCTGCGCGGCGGCCGGCGCGTATGCCAGCACCGCGGCGGCCAGGCATGCGGCAAATACAAACCAGAACGTTCCTCTCACGGCCCGTTTTTCAACGGTAATTATTATAACATTTTCATTTCCGCGCGGCGCGCCCCTGGGCAGGCGTGGGCGCGCACGCCGCGTAAAACACTGCAAAAAGCGTAAAAAATCGGCTACAATCGGGGGGCCATGCCCAGCCTGGATCTCGACGATACGACGATTACAGACACCAGCGCCACGGCCAGTACCGCTGCGGCCAGCACTCCAAACTCGGGAATCACCCTGCCGGCGAAGAACTCCACCGACTCGGCGCCCGCCGAAAAGTAGAGTGACACCGACTGCCCGTCTATCATCACGTCGTCGGACTCTTCGCCGTCAACCAGCACCAAAAGCACGTCCTCCAGCACCTCGGCGGGGAACGTCACGGAGATCTTTCCGTCGTCTGTGGCGGCGATGTGCACCACGAGGCTTGAGTCGCCCTGGTTTACGGATACGCCGGTGACCGAGCCGCCCATGATCTCGTATGGCACGCAATAGTCCTCCACGGCAATCTCCGATGCCATGCACCCGTCAACGGGGACCATGGGGTCCACCACCACGTCTGTCAGCACGAACTGCGCCCTGTTGTCCTTGGCGGCGTGGCCGTACTGGCCCAAGACCTGGTACACGCCCGTCTCCGACCACCCGTGGGAGGCGATCTGGGTCTCAAAGTCGCCGTTCTCGTCCACCGCAACCTGGCCGACCCAAGCGACGTTGCCGCTGGGCGTCCTCACCATGAGCGTGACCGGCGTGTCACCGGCAAGGTTGGCCACGTGGCCGCTGACGGTTACGACTTCGCCGGGGTCGTAGGTGGTCTGATCCAGCCACAACGAGAGCGGAATCGCCGCCAAGACCGCTTCTTCGGCCAGCTCCTGCGGGTTTCCCTCGCAGTTGGGGCATGCGGGGTTGATCTGCGCGTACGCCGAACCGGCCCCCAACACGGCTGCGGCCAAGATTCCGGTAAGCAGTAAATATGTCGCATAAGCATTCATTTGCATACTGAGCAGTAGCGTCTCTATTTATGTATACTTAAGCGGCATGAACGGAAACGCTCGGCGTTGCGGCAGGGCCGGACGTATGACGCGGCGGCGTCCAAGGCCATAATCTCCGGATTACATATGCGGGTGAAAACTAGAACCGCGGTGCCAAGGCCAGCCTGGAGCGGGCCGACACGGCCACTATCGAGACGATGGCCACGGCCAGCACCAGCATCGCCATGACGCCAAACTCGGGAACCACCACGCCGTCCCGGATGTCCACCAGAACCGACGTCTCGTACGGCCCTTGATAGGCGGTCACCGTGTATATGCCGTCCTGCGACCAGAGCGAGCCGCCGATTATAATGTCGTGAGAGAACAGCCCGTCGCCGTCAACGCGGAGCTGGTCGGTGGATATGACGTTGCCGTTGGGGGCCGTGATCTTTGTGGTAACCTGAAGGTTGGTTATGTCCGTCTGGCCGCTGATGGTTACGGTGTCAGACCCCTCCATCGCGTCCGCGGTGAGGACCAGCTCCCCGCCTTCGAACAGGTCGGTGCCCACCAGGTGCATCGACCTCTCAAAGTTGGATTCGGTGGACAGCGTGTCCAGCACCTTGCCGTCCACGACGTTCACCTGCACCTGCAGGTTGTACAGGTCCGCCTCTCCCTGTCGGGCGTCGATGCGGTAGAAGCCGTCCTCGGTCAGGGCGCGGATGTCCAGGAACGTCGAGAAGGTTCCGTCCGCGTCGGGGGTCACCTGGTCGGCCTTTACCAAGTTGTTGGAGGGCGACAGGATTCGAAATATCACGTCGTCGGTGCGTATGGTCTTGCCCGATATCTGGACTATCGACGAGTCCTCGCTGGCGACGGCCACCAGCTCCATGCCTTCGGGGGGCATGTAGGCCTGTGCCGACGCGCTCAGGGGCGCGGATACGGCGCCGACGGCCAGTACAGCGATCAGTGACGATGTCATTATCAGGCGTTGCATACTCATACTGCTCAACCCACGCCCCCGTAGTATTTATTTATTTATTGCTCAACAGGGATCTGTGCCGTCCCAAAAGCAGTTCCGCCTGCCGGCACGGCCGTAAAGTTCACGGCGTCGCCCCCCATTGCGGTTTGGACTGCCCCGTTTTTCCCGCATATGGTTTGGGGGTTTCCACTCCGCTGTACTACGCGGGGCGCGCAGGCCGCTCTTGCCCGTCATTTCGCCCCACACTCCCGCTTCGAGGCACACCGTGCGGACATGGCGCGCGATGTCCTTGGAGCCATCGTTCCCGCACCTGGCGCAGAGAGGTCGGATCCGGCGCGGCGACGCGCCCGGCGTCCAGGCCACATCGCTGGCGGGCACCCCCTTCCCGCGCCGCCTCAGGAACGCTGCGCCTTGGACTCGTCCGTCTTTGCCATTGCGCGACCCTTCCGTCTGCCCACATGGCGACGCTTGGGGCGTCGCCTGCTCCGCCCCCAACGTTTCCCGCGCGGCGGACGCGCAGGTCGTTACCCAAACCTGCGCCCCCATATGCGTATTGTACGGCCCTCAAAAACGGGGGGCGGAACTACTTTCAAGACCGCACGCTTTCTGGCCCACGCTAAATTTTTTTACCCCGTACTTCCATTATCGAATTGTGAGTGCAGGTGGCGCCGGTACTTGGCCATGTACCAAGTGTCGCGGCGATGTAAACATCGGAGATAAATTCTGCATCACGTGCGGTATGGCGTACAACAGTCTAAATTGCCAGAGTTGTAACGCGCAAATAACCATAGGATTTGATTGTCCAGCATGCGGCACAACTCCAGACTGGGACTCGTTCTTTGGTGTTAAAAATGCCGAACAGTCGGCGCGCCCCACCGGCCAACCGGGCGCTCCTGAAAGACCGCCAGTCCCCAAGCCCCTGAAACTCAACAGTCTGCTCCCCATACCGTGGTGGATGCGGGTGCTTTCCGTCGTTACGGCGTTTATCAGCTTCATAGGCCTCATCGTGATGGGTTTGGGGGCGCTTAATTGGGGCATGTATGGCAAGGAATCAGCGTTTTGGATGGGCGTGGGCCTCGTATTGGCATTTCCAGCCGCGCTCATTTTTATGTTCGTATACTTCTCCACCAGACCCGACTAGACTGCATCTATAAATGAAAATGCGGCCCCCGGCGAGCATGTTTTAGAGATCTTAGTTCTAATGTTTTGGGCAACGCGGGCAGCGGTGCCGGAACGCGCGCGGGCCCTGCTGCCAGGCATGACGCCCGACGTCGGAGGATCCGAAGATTATCATGAAGCCGACGCCGGCTGGCGAATATACGCCGGCGTGCCCCCGCCGTGGGGCCCGCTGCGTCAAGAACGGATCCGCGGACAGCAAGAAGGGGAAGGGGCAGACCTTCTCCTGTAAGGGGGCGGAACGGCGCGGGTTCGCGTTAAACTCCGGCTTTGAGAGGAGGCGGCATCCAAGCGGCGCGATAACCAGAACCGCACGCCTGTACTTCAAGATGCGCGGCGCCAGCCCGGTGGCCGACGAGACAAAAAACGCGGAAGGGGGCCGCGGCCATCCACGGCGTCCTGGCGGATAGGCGGCGCGGCGGGTGGCGTAATACGTCAAGGGCGCGGGCACGGGGCTGATGGGCGGCGTCTGGAGCGCCGGCGAGATTATCTAGGACGCGGCGGGCGAGGGGCCTGAATTATGCAAAGCCGGCGCAAATCGCCCCGCGGCATGCCAGGATTGGGCGAGGCCGCGGTCCGGATCCGGACGGTTTGGGTCAAGCGCGTCTTTGCGGGGGGAGCCCATCTTCCATCCTCCGTTCAGCATATGTGGCAGCCCACTTACGCGCCTCACTATATCTGCGGTTACGGCAACAATATGATCACGCCACTCACGCCACTTCATGCCACGGTGTAATCTATAGTAGTCCCGATCTGTACAATCAGGGTGTAATGCGCTGATGTTGGCGCATTTACGTGCATCGTGCCACCAGCCTTGAAGTCCCCAAGACAGCCAACGCGGACCGTCCTCGTAGTGCTCACCATCCCCCCAAAAGCGCCAAGAGGAGCCCGGTGGAGGTCGGCTACGACCCTGACTGTCCTTGTGGTGCTCACAAACCCCCCAGAAGCGCCCGCAATTGGGGCATTTGATATAACGGCCATGCGGAAACGCTTGAGCGCAGCCATGGCAGTAGACTGTCTCAGGTACGTTCTTCGAGGATTGTTTTTGCACGGACGCGGTCTCGGACTTCAGCGGGACCACAACGGGAACGGTCTTGGGCTGCCGCTTTTTCATCCGTGGAGCCGCGGGCTTGGCCTTCTTAACCCGCGGAATGGCGGGCTTGGCCTTGGTTTTGGGGCGCTGTTTCTGCGGGGCCGCGGCGGACGCGGCGCCCGTTGCGGGCATGCCGCACCCCATACAAAATTTGTCCCCGGCGCTTATGTGGTGTCCGCACGCGCCGCACCGCCTAGACTCCGAGCCGCGGGGCGCTGTCTTGTGGGCGTCTTGACGCGTATCTTCGGCACGACACTGGTAACCGGAAATTGACAGATAAACATTCGCGTGTGACTACCGCCAAGGTCGGACTAGGTCGGACACAACCCGGATCCCGTAGCATGGTCAGGCAGGTCGGTTGTCCGTCCGGCGGGCCGCCACGCAGCGCGCCGCACGCAGAACGCGAACGGGATTAACGGCGGCATGAACCAGACGGCGCGGTGGATGGCGTCCGCGACCACGTCTTCCCAATGGGGTTTTCCGCCCCCGCCGCGCGCGGCCGAACCGGGTCGTCCTGCGCCGAGCCGGAGGCCGGGCGGACACACTCCCGGAAGAGCCCTAGGGGCGCGGCTTTTATGCGCGCCGTGTGTCCTGCCGGGCATGCCGGACGAGATCATACACCTGGACGGTTTGGACGGCTTCGGCTTTGAGCGCGCCTGCCAACGGATATTCCAGAAGGCCGGCTGGGGGAAGGTAACGCGCGTGGGCGGCGTCGCCGACCGGGGCCGCGACCTGATCATCCACACGCCCGACGGCAAGCGGATAGTGGTGGAATGCAAGATGTACGGCAACTCGACTGTGGGACGCCCCGTGGTCCAGAAGCTGCATTCGGCGGTCATCGACTCGCGCGCCGACGGCGGCATAGTGGTCACGACGGGCAGGTTCTCCAAGGCCGCCGTCGAGTACGCCGCAGACCTAACCGGAAACCACGGTCACTCCATCGAACTGTTCGACATGCACAAGGTGATGGAGCTGGCCCACGACGCGGGCATCGAGATCGAGACGGGCCGCATGAAAAAGATCTACACGTACGACATACTGGATCGCCGGGCGGTGGCCGGGGAGCTGCGGGCCGGTATCGGGGCCCTGGACAGCCACCCGGCGCCGGCCGCGGACCTGATGCGCGTGGCGGGCATGCGCGTCGGGCTCAGGGCCATGTACTTTGCGGCCATATCCATACGGCAGACCTTCAGGACGACGGTGGGGGTCATACACGACATAGACGTACGCGGCGAACCGTACATGTTCGACGGCGGAACCGGCAGGCCGGACGGGCCCGACACGGTGCGGTTCTACGGCAGGCCGCGCCTGAACGCGGACGCCATGCCAAAACACGACTATACCAAGACGGCGTTCGGGCTGGACGGGTCGACCCTCAGGGGCCGCATCATATCGGAGATGGCCGCCGCCCACACGGCCCGCGTAACGTACAAGGGGCGCAACAACAGGACGTACACCAAGACGTGCGTCCCCTCAAGCCGCAACGTCCACGTGGACGACCTCAGGCAGGTGTATCTGCCGACATACTACGTTGACGTCAGGGCGCTGGACAGCGGTCATTCGTGCCGTTTCGAGCACAACGGCAGGGACGGCATAGTGAGGGAGCAGACGTGGTCTCGGTGCCACCGGTGCGGCTCTGCCAAGAATTTGTTGCTGTGCAACGAGTGCGGGCGGGTCGCGCACGCCTCGTGGCTTGGGGGGCACGGGTTCCGCTGCCGCCGGTGCCGCAAGACCGTCTGCGGGAAGTGCGTCTGGAAGGCGCGCCGCTACCTCGTATTTACGGCCCGGTTCTGCGGCGACTGCAGGCCGGCCAACGCCAAGCGGTAGCGCGCCGCAACGACAGGCGGGCGCCGGCCCCGCGGCATCATGTCAGCAACGGTTTGGCCGCGGGCTCCGCGCCCACGCCGGAATGGTTCCGCATACGTGCGGCGCGTCAGCCGTCCTCGCGCCGCTTGCTGGACTGCATGTACAGGTCCACGGTGCCGCTCCCTATGGGGATGTTGCTGCCCACTATGACGTTCTCGGTCACGCCCTTCAGCCGCTCGGTCTCCCCGGCCAGGGCGGCGTGGGCTATTGTGGGGACCGTAATCTCAAAGGCCGCCCGGGCCAGCACGCTGTCCTTGGTTCCGGCCACCCCGTGCCGGCCTATCTGCTGCATGTGGCCCCGGGAGCACATCAGGTCGGCGACCAGCATGATGTACCGTATGTCCACCTCCAGGCCCTGGTCCTCCAGGGTGGCGGCCAGCTCCCTTATGATGGAGTTGCGGGCCGCCTCTATGCCCAGCGTCTGGCCGATCTCAAAGACGTTGTTGGTGCGGACGTTCTTCTTGTCTATGCCGGAGACCTCCAGTATCTTGGAGAAGTTGGAGCCGGTGGTGCGTATGCTCCACTGTCCGTCCTTCTCCACCACCGCGACCCGGGCCACGTCGGGGACCCCCTTGACGGTGACGTTGAGCACCCTGTTCCGAAGCGCTATGACCGCCGAGGAGTCCAGCTCGTTGGTAAGCCGCAGCAGCAGGTGGAGCTCGCCGGGCTCTTCCTTGAACTTCTTGTTGGACGCCAGCGCCGCGGCCACGTCCTCTACGGTAATGCTCCTGTCCTTCATGCGTGCCCCCCGGAAGTTGAGCCGGATCCACGTGGCGTAGTCGGTCTCGGTGTCCGCCACCAGGTACGATATCTTGGTCTGCAGCACGTTCTTGGCCACCTCGATGGCCTTGTCCTTGGAGCCGGCCAGGTCCTCTTTCAGGTATATGTCCATGGTAGGCGTGTTGGGCTTCTTGCGGGCGTCGACAAGCTCTATTAGCCTGGGCAGCCCCAGCGTCACGTTGCGCTCCCTTATTCCGGCGAAGTGGAACGTGCGCAGCGTCATCTGCGTTCCCGGCTCGCCTATGGACTGGGCGGTCACCACCCCCACCGCCTGGCCGGGCTCCACCTTGGCCCGGTCGTAAAGGTCCAGCACCTGCTGGCAGACGCGCTCCACGCCCGCCCGGGACAGCCCCGACTTCAGCATCGCGTCGCGGACCGACTGCTCCAGGCGCGGGTTGAACGTCTTTGTGTACTCGTCCAGGAGGGCCACTATCTCGGACTCTTCGGCGGGCCCGCCGGAGTCGACCATGGTCTGGGACTCTATCTTGCGGGTTATGTTGAACGCCTCGCCGTGGTCGCTCTTGGCCACGTCTATGCCGTCCTCGCCGTACAGGAACTGTATGATGTGCCCGTGGGGGTCGCGGACGGTCCCGTCATATTCAAGCCGGATGTGCTCCAGGGCGTTGATCAGGCGCCTCTGCATGTAGCCGCTCTGCTGGGTCCGGACGGCGGTGTCCACCAGCCCCTCCCGGCCGCCCATGGCGTGGAAGAAGAACTCCAGCGTGGACAGGCCGTCGCGGTAGTTGGCCTTCACGAAGCCGTGGGCGTCGGGGTCCTCGTCCTTCTCCAGAAAGTGGGGCAGCGCCCGGTTGTTGTACCCGGTGTCCATGCGGTTGCCCCGGCGGGACTGTTGCCCCAGGGCCCCGGCCATCTGGCCTATGTTCAGCGACGATCCCCTGGCCCCGGTGGTCGCCATGATGCGGGCGGGGTTGGTCTCGGCCATGGCCCGGTCGGCGGAAGTGCCCGAGCTGTCCCTGGCCCGCGACAGCTCGTTTACCACGTGCGCCTCCAGCGCCTCGGCGCGGGACATGCCCCGGCCGGACTTGAACCGGCCCTCCTTGTAGTCCAGTATGAGCGAGGACACCTTCTGGTACGACTCGGATATGTTGTCAAGGATGCCCTGGCGTTTCGCCGGGGATATCTCCAGGTCGCCGTACCCGTAGCTGAAGCCGTAGTGGGTGATGAACTGCTTCACTATGATCAGTATGGAGTTGAGGAAGTTCTTGGCCGTCACGTTGTCGTAGTCCTTGGCGAGGCGGTGCAGCACGCTCTCGGGCTCCTCGGCCCCGATGGCCGACTTGTCTATGACGCCCTCCATCAGCTGGCCGTTCTTGATTACGATGTCCTTCTCCAGCCCGACGGTTCCCTTGGACCACTTGGAGGTCATGGTGTAGTTGAAGTCGTCGGGCAGAAAGAGCGAGAAGAGCTGCTTGCCGGTGTACGTCGGCCCGTCGGGCCCGTCGGCGTCCGGCTCGGGCATGGCGCCGCGGTACCCGCCCAGCATGGCCAGGTTGGCAAAGTCGTGCTGGTCCAGCACCGTGTCGTCCTTGGTCAGCAGGTAGGCGCCCGTGATAAAGTCCCGCAGCCCGCCGATTATCGGGCCGCCGTACCGGGGCGATATGAGCTGGTCCTGGACGCGCATCAAAAGTATGGCCTCGGCGCGGGCCTCCTCGCTCTGCGGCACGTGCAGGTTCATCTCGTCGCCGTCAAAGTCGGCGTTGTACGGCGGGCAGACCGACGGGTGGAGGCGGAAGGTCTTGCCGGGCAGCACCTTGACGTGGTGGGCCATGATGGACATCTGGTGCAGGGACGGCTGCCGGTTGAACATCACTATGTCCCCGTCGGCCAGGTGCCTCTCCACCAAAAAGCCCACCTCCAGGGTCTCGGCTATGGTGGTTCGGTCCTCGACAAAGTCCAGGCGTATCTTTACGCCGTCGGGCCTCATGATGTAGTTCACGCCGGGGTACTTGTCCGGGCCGTTGACTACCAGCCGCTTGACGTCGTCTATGTTCCACTCGGTGATTATCTCGGGTATGGTGAGCTTGACGGCGACGGATTTGGGCACGCCCACCTCGGACAGGTCCAGGTTGGGGTCCGGCGAGATGACGGTGCGGCTGGAAAAGTCCACCCTCTTCCCGGAGAGCGACCCCCGGAACCGCCCCTCCTTGCCCTTGAGCCGCTGGGTGAGCGTCTTGAGCGGGCGGCCGGACCTGTGGTGCGCCTGGGGGATGCCGGAGACCTCGTTGTCAAAGTACGTGGTGGAGTGGTACTGGAGCAGGTCCACCAGATCCTGCAGTATGAGGGGCGGGGTGCCCGACTCCCGGCTCTCCTTGAGCCTCTGGTTCACCCGGATTATGTCCACCATCTTGTGGGTCAGGTCGTCCTCGGATCGGATGCCCGTCTCCAGTATTATGGAGGGGCGCACCGTGACCGGCGGGACCGGAAGGGCCTGCATTATGAACCACTCCGGGCGGGCGGTGTCCGGGTCGTATCCCAGCAGCTTCAGGTCGTCGTCTATGATCTGGGAGAAGCGGTTGCGGATGTTTATGGGCTGCAGCCGGTACTCCTCGCCCTCGGCCTTCTCGACGAAGGTGGTCGGCTTGGTGAATATGAGGTCGTACTGCTCCTTGCCGCAGTGGGGGCAGTCCTTGGCCTTGCGGGCCTTGTCTATGATCTGGACGGGGATGCGCTTTCGGGAGACTATCGCGTAGGCGGCCTCCTTGTTGCGTATGCGCAGAAACTCGTCGAGTATCTCCTGCGGCACCTTGAGCCGGGAGCACGAGCGGCACGTGGAAAGGAGCAGCTTGTGGATGTTGTCTATGAACGCTATGTGCATCACCGGCTCGGCCAGTTCTATGTGCCCAAAGTGGCCCGGGCACCGCGCCGTCGTGTTGCCGCAAGTCAGGCACGTCTGGCCGGGCTCCAGAACCCCCAGGCGCCCGTCCATCAGCCCCCCGTGCACGGGGGTGCCCTCCTCGTTGTAGGTTTCGGGGGCGGTTATCTCCGCCACGGAGTACTTGCGGATCTCCGTGGGAGACCATACCGAGAACCGTATCCCCGCGATGGACTTGACGGTCTGCACGGACAATCCCTACACCCTCTCCCGGATCTGCAGCCGGGGCGCCACGTTGAGGCTCTGCATCTCCTGTAACAGCAGCTTGAAGGCGTACGCCACCGAGACCGACGAGACCCGCGCCTTGTCGCCGCAGACGCGGCAGACGTACCGGTTCTGCTTGACGTCGTAGTACGCCACAAGCCCGCACCTCTCGCAGACGAATATGTCGGTCTTGTCCGACTCGTCCAGAAGGCGGTCCTTGAGTATCATGGACGCCCCGTACGCGATTAGGCAGTCCCGTTCCATCTCTCCGAACCTCAGGCCGCCGCCCCGCGCCCGGCCCTCGGTGGGCTGCTTGGTCAGCATCTGCACCTGCCCCCGCGCCCTTGCGTGGATCTTGTCGGCCACCATGTGGTGCAGCTTCTGGTAGTACACCACACCGATGAAGACCTCCACGGGGAAGGGCTTGCCCGTCCGCCCGTCGTACATGACCTCCTTGCCGGAGTAGTCGAATCCGGCGCCCTCCAGCGCCTGGCGCACGTCCTCCATCTTCTCGCCCACAAACGCCGAGCCGTCGAACTTCTCGCCGCGGTGGGCGGCGGCCTTGCCGCACACCGACTCCATGAACATCCCCACGGTCATGCGTGAGGGGAACGCGTGTGGGTTGATCAGGACGTCCGGGGAGATGCCCTCGGCCGTGTACGGGAGGTCCTCGTTCTTGGCCAGCACGCCCAGGACGCCCTTCTGGCCGTGCCGGGACGCGAACTTGTCGCCGATCTCCGGCACCCTCATGTCCCGCACCCTGATCTTGAACATCTTGCCGCCCTCGCTGGACTGGGTCATCACCACGGTGTCCACAGAGCCTGTCTCCGACGGCCGGACGCCCACCGAGGTGTCCCGGCGCTCAAGGCCCATCATCTCGGCCTCCCGGAACTCCTGGGCGTACCGCGGCGGGCTGGTCTTGCCGATCAGGATGTTGCCGCCGCCCACCTTGGCCTCGGACGCCACGGCGCCGTCCTCCTCGAGCAGCTCGTACGCCCTGTCCCCCTTGTAGCCGCGGATGCGGTCTTCGGCGTTGGGCACCTCAAAGCGGTCCCTCTCGCCGCCGGGGTACTGCTTGGACTCGGAGTCGTATATCCGGAAGAAGAACGTCCTCCCGAGGCCCCGCTCCACGGAGGCCTTGCTGACCACTATGGCGTCCTCTATGTTGTAGCCGTCAAAGGGCAGCACCGCCACCACGCAGTTCTGGCCCGCCGGCCTCTCCTCCAGCTTCAGCAGGTCCATCGCCCGCGTGCTCACTATGGGGGTCTGCGGGTACAGCATCACGTGCTGGCGGACGTACGTGCTGGTGTTCATCAGGGGCGTGGAGAAGCCCAGGCTCTGCTTTGCCATGGCCGAGCCGTACGTGTTGCGCGGCGACTGGTTGTGCTCCGGATACGGTATGGTGGAGGCGCCCGCGCCCAGTATGGCCGGCGGGAATATCTCCAGGTGCGTGTACGGCTCCTTTCCGGGATCCTTCAGGTCGTCCTGGCTGATCGCGATGTACGAGTTCTCCTCCTCGTTGGCGTCGAGCATCTCCATCATGCCCCCGTTCATCGCGTCCCGCCAGGTCAGGGCCCCCTGCTCGATCATCTCCAGCATGGCATCGGACATATGCGGCTGGCCGTCCTTCACCACTATGAGGGGCCGCAGCACCCGGCCGGCGTTGCAGTTGACGTACAGGCGGTTGGCCGCGCCGCCCCTCTCGGACGGATGGTACGACACGCCCACGTGGTGGGGTATCTTGGACTCCCGGCGCAACGCGCGCAGCCGGACGGCCATGTCCCAGCCGTCGTTGCAGTACCCGATGAGCTTGCCGTCCACAAACACCCGGGAGCCGGCGCTCCTCAGATCCCCGGCGTCGTCAAAATGCTGCGTGCCCATCTCGTACATCTTCTCAATCATCTCCTCGGTGGGCGCCGCCACCGATATCACCGCCGAGAGTGCCAGGTTCTTGACCAAGCCGCAGTTGGAGCCCTCGGGCGTCTCGCTGGGGCATATCCGCCCAAAGTGCGTCGAATGCAGGTCCCGGGCCTCGTAGTTGGGCTGCGTGCGGCTCAGGGGCGACTGTATGCGCCGCAGGTGGCTTATGGTGGAGAGGTAGTTGGTGCGGTCCAGCAGCTGGGTTATCCCCACGCGGCCCCTGCCCCAGTTGCCGGTGGCGATGGCGTTGTTCATCTTGTCGGATATTATTCCGGGGCGGATTGCCGCTGCCACGGCGTTTATGCCCCGCTTCTGGCCGGAGCGCTCCAGCTGGTACTTCATGTCCCGGATCAGGTTCCTGAACGACGTGCGGAATATTTCCGAGAGGAGGTGGCCGGCGAACTTTATCACCTTGTTGCCGTAGTGGTCCTTGTCGTCGGGGATTATCCAGCCGTTCTTAAGCTCCAGCAGCTTGCAGGTGGCCTCTCCCAGAAACTGGGCCTTCTCCCGGCGGTTCTCCGACCCCCTGCCCAGGTGCGGCAGCAGGTTCCAGTCCAGCAGCGTCTCGGCGCGTTTGATCTGGAACTCCTCCAGCATTCCCGGCGCGATCCTCTTGCTGATGTACACGATGGCGTCCTTGCTGGTCTGTATGTCGCTGGCCTTCTCAAACGACGTCTCCAGCTTGTCCTGTATGTCCTCCACCATGGACACGGTGTCGGCGATCTCCTGGTCCGACTCCAGCCCCAGCGCCCTCATCAGTATGACTATTGGTATGTCCACCGGCGTGCTGGGCATCTTGGAGAGTATCAGCCCGTCGTTCTTCATTATGAGCTCCAGCTTGGCCCGGAAGCCGGTCACCGAGGAATACACCCTGGCCTTGAAGACCGGGTTGCCGCCGACCTTGTCCTTGTCCACCATTATCTTGTTGTACGACAAGTCCTCCAATCCCACTATGACCCGCTCGGATCCGTTGATGATGAAGTAGCCGCCCGGATCCAGCGTGTCCTCGCCTTGAGATATCAGCTTCTCCGGGGAGAGGTTGTACAGGATGCATTTTTTGGACTTTATCATTATGGGCAGATCCCCGATGTGCACGAACTTTCCCTCCAGCACCTTGCCCTCCTCCACCACGTTGGCCTCCAGCATGACGGGGGCCGTGTACGAGACGTTGCGGAGCCTGGCCTCGCCGGGCGTGATGTGCGTTATGGAGCCGTCCAGCTCCATCATGCGGGGCTGCTCCAGCCTTATGCGGCCCAGCTGTATGCGGTACGGGTACTCGCTGTTCTCTATCTCCACCTGGCCCACGTCGTCTATGATGCCCTGCAGTTCCTTCTCCAGGAACTCGTTGAACGAGTTGAGGTGCTGCCGGGCTATGCCGTCCCTCTTGAGTATGTCCCGGATTACGGGCCACCACTTGGACGCGTCGTTCATACCTCCACCACGTACCTGTAGTAGACGCTGTGGCCCGCCGTGGGGCTCTGACGGTGTATCTTGATCATGTCGCCGGGCCTTACCCCCAGCCCCACGATCGCCGGATCCGTTACGTATATGAGCGGAAGCTCGGTCGGAGTGCAGTTGTACTTTCTAAGCACCTCCTCGGCCTCTTCCCTTGAGATTATCTCGTGGCGGGGCACGTAAAGGTGGTCTGGGACCAGTACCTTCTTTCGCCTAGCTACCATGCGCCACCACTCCCAGAATTAGCAAATCTAGCTCACATTCGCCCACGCTATAATAAATATGTAACAAGCGCATATTTGAGTGATGCGTGCCTTTGCGTCCCCGGGGCCGCATGGCAACGATGCGGCCAAATCCGCCGGCGCGCCCCGCACGCGCGTGGAACGGGCCGAACCGCCGCCGCGGGAGGCCGCCGGCGCCGTTTTTTGCGTACCTGATCAAGTTATTTTGTCTATGCCCTTAAATAAACGCCGGTTATGGATATCGTAATGAGAACAATTTCCACGCTTGCACTGATGGCCATAATACTGGCAGGCGCCAGCACTGCGCCGGCACTGGCACAGCAGATGGCGCCGGTAACTGTGATGGCTGACCGCGAATCGTACGTGGAAGGCGACGTCATAGTGATAACCGGCCAGGTACTCGCAAGGCACACCGGCGGCATGAGCATCATAGTCATGGCGCCCAACGGCAACATCGTCAACATAGGGCAGCCCGAGGTGGGGCCCGACAACACGTTCCGCTTCGAGATGGCCACCGGCGACTACCTTACGCAGGCCGGCGTATACACCGTTCAGGCCAACTACTCTCTGGATGCCAAGTCTCCCCGTCTGGGGACGACCACGTTCATGTACACGCCCACGGACACGCCGGGAATTATGGTGGACGGGACCGACTTTGAACCGTCGTTTAGCATAACAGGCGGCAACGTGCTGGGGATGTATACGAATCCGCAGTACAACACCCTCGTGATTGACATCGAGTCTGCCTCAGACGGCACCATCAGCATTACGCTGCCCCGCGCTCTGGTGGATTCGGTATCCGCAGACGGCACCGACGACTCGTTCTTCGTGTTGGTTGACGGCGAGGAGATCGAATACATGGAGACAAGCACCACCTCTGACACCCGTACCCTGTCGATTGACTTCATGGCCGGGTCCGAGCTGATAGAGATAATCGGCACCTCCGTGGCAGTGCCCGAATTCGGGGTCATGGCGGCTCTGGTTCTGGCGGTGGCCATCGTGTCCATAGTGGCGATATCCGCAAGGTCCAGGCTCAGCATGATACCAAGATTCTAACCGATTTTCCATTTTTGCATAAATGTGGCTCCGGCCCTCCGTCGCTCGCCCCTCCCGGCGCGGGCTGGCGTCCGGCGTGGCCGTCCGCAAATGATTATATTTGAAGTTGGGGCGTTGTGGCGCGTAGCCCGATAGTCTAGCGGTCAATTGTCAACAGGCCAAGGATCCCGCGCTCTGGTTCCCGGAGGAGACACGCGGGGGCGGCAGTTCGAATCTGCCTCGGGCTATTATGGTATAATCAGCGAGACGCCAGAGCTATGCGCTCCAGCTCGTTCTTCTTCTTTACGGACGGGGACGCCGGATCGTTGCGCGCCGCCAGCAGCAGGTGATCCGCCATCCACTCCTCCACCGACTTTGGGTTGGCGTAGGCCTTCTCTTTTATGCCGTCGGCGATGAAGCGCAGGGCCAGGTCGACCCGCCGTATTGGAGCCACGTCCACGGACAGGTGGTAGGTGGTGCCCCCGTACACTATCCGGGTGGTGTCCTCGTTGGGGGCGGAGTTCTCGATGGCCCTAACCAGCACCTCGACGGGGTTCCGGCCCGTCCTAAGCGATATGATCTCAAACGCCGTCTTGACCGTGTTGATGGCCCGGATCTTCTTTCCGGCCATCCGGCCGGTGTTCTTGGCGTAGCGCTTGCCGAAGTGCATGATCTTGTTGCAGAGCCTCTCCACTACGTTGACGTCGGCCTTGTTGTACCGCTTGAGGGCGGAGCGCCCGAACGTATACGGCAGTATCTGCGGACGGAGCGAGATGGCCGTCTTGAGCCCCGGATCCAATATTTCAATTCCGCTCAGGTCGTATTTGCGGAACAGCAGCATCTCGCCCATGCAGATCACCTGCGGGGCTTCTCCTTCTTGCCTATGACCAGCTCGTGCAGCGAGGTGCCGTTCACCTTGAAGACCTTGAAGCGGACGCCGGGCAGGTCGCCCATGGCTCCCCCCTGGGTGGCCCCCATCCCCTGTATGTGGACCTCGTCGTGCTCGTCTATGAAGTTCAGGGCCCCGTCGCGGGGAAGGAACGCGGAGACCGTCTTGCCGTTCTTAATGAGCTGAACGCGGACGCATTTTCGCACGGCAGAGTTGGGCTGCTTGGCGGCGACGCCTATCTTCTCCAGCACGATGCCGCGTGCCTGCGGGGCTCCGGCCAGCGGATCCGCCTTCTTGTCTATCCCCAGCTTGCGCCTCTTGAACGACGAGATGGCCCACCTCTGGCGCTTCCTCTTGGTCTTGAGCACCCTTCCCGCAAACAATCCCAAAGGCGACTTGGTCATATTACCACTCTACCGAGTTCCGGGGAGGGCTATTTATCATTACTGAGCCGATGTCAAAGTACCTCTTTGCCAAAAGGCGGGCCTTCTCGGCGTTGCGGCCCTCCCGGCCCACTACTATTCCCTTCTTGCCGGGGTCCACCGTGACCCTGGCCTGCTTGGTGCCGTCGGATCCCTCCACGATCTTCACGTCGGAGACCAACTTGCTGTTCAGGAGGTTCTTGATAAACACCTCCGGCTTTTCGTGAAACTCCACCATCTCCACGTTCCTCTTTATCATGTTCTGGAGCGACTTTACGTGCATGCCGCCCTTGCCGATGGCCAGGCCCATCTTGCCGGATCCCACCACAAATATGATGCGGTTCTTCCGCTCGTCCTCCACGCAGTCCCGGGCCGTGGACTTTGTCACCCTCTGGAACAAGGACATGAGCCTCATCTGCTCGCTGGTAATCCTAATGGGGGGCATCACATACCACTGCGCGTCCCGAGTCCGCCCGTCTCATTTATAGTTCTGTTATGCAGCAGTCTCACTCATTCTCCTTGATTATGGACTGCACCGTAGATTCGTTCACGCCGGTAACCGCCAGCGCCGATACCCGGAACTGCAGGCCGCACAGCTTGCCCAACGCCACCGAAGTCCCGTCATACCGCAGCGTGGGCACCCCGGCGCTCTCGGCAGATTCGGCGGCCTCGTGCAGGAGGGCCGAGCCGTCCGAGTTTGAAAGTACCACCAGAGAGTGGCCTTCGGCGTTCATCACCTGCCGGGCGCCCTTTATCAGGCGATTCTCATGAACCGCGTCTTTTAGGGCCTTGGCAAGCAGTTTGTTCATGCCTCCACCAAACCCGCTTGTGATTTATATGTTAAGAACGGAACGGGGTAAAGACGCCGGCTTGACGGACAGCCTGCCCGCAATATCCGGCCGAGTGCCGCGGGTCGAAATTGCACGCCCGGCACCGCCGCGCCTGCAGGTTGGGCATTTACACCAAAGCGCCGCCTGGCGCGCCAGGGGCCGAAACGCATGCCGGACATTCCGCTAGGCCTTGGCGACCTTCATCAGATCCGCCATCTTTATGTCCATTCCAAACCTGGCCTCGTTCTTCTTCATGTAGCGGTATATGGTGATCAGATCCGGGAACGACTTGAATACGCTGAATTTTTGGTGTATCTTTTTGCGCACGAAGCCAAAGACCTTGTCGTACACCGCGTAATGCCGCTCCACCGCCTTTTCGTACGCCGCAAAGTCGTCCATGTGTTTTAGGAATATCTCGACGCACTGCATGCTGGGTATTATCCCCTCCCCCAAAAGCGCGTACACGGTGCCTATCGACTCGCCGACGCCCACCACCTTGCCGGAGTAGTACGGCTTGCAGTGGCCCGGCGTGGCCAGCCGGATCGGGCGCCCCTTGGTGGCCACCACCTTTCCGCCGTGTTTTTTGAGAAACGCGTCGGTGGCCTTGACGTGGTTCTTTGCGTAGTCGCCGGCCCCTATGTGGGCGGCGTTCTCGCCCAACGGGAAGTACCAAAAGTATCCGGACATTCCCGGGAACGGCTCTATGTAAAAGTCGTCGTACGGAACGCCGTCCTCGTACTCCACCCTGTACTCGTACGTGGGGAGGAAAAAGTCCTTCTTCAGCCGCGGCAGGTACGCGCGGTAAAAGCCGGTGCAGTCCACTATCATGTCGTACTCCCCCTCAAGACTGTCCAGCTTGGGGGCCTCCCCGTACCGAACGTCCGTGTCCTTGATGAAGTCCTTGATCAGTCCCAGCTTGTTGTAGGTGCACAGGCCGTGGAGTCCTATTCCGAACTCCACCCCGCTGCTCATCTTTACGTCCATCCGGCGGCCGTCGTGTATCACAAAATCGCCAAAGTCCCTCCCGGTCTTTTTGCAGAACTCTTCCAGAACCGGCCGTATGGTGCCCCAGGCGCATATCGAGTCGTGCCGCTCCCCGGTGCTCCGTTCGTACCCCACCGCCTGGTGCTCGGTGTCTCGGAGCCTGGCCATGAGGTAGCTTCCAGCGACGCCCATGCCCATCACCGCAATCTTCACGATCGTCCATGCCTGTTCAGCCAATAAAAATATACGCAGGAAAACGGGCCAAGTGCGCAAGGCCGCGTTTTGCGTCAAAACCGAAAAGTCCAACGGCTCGCGTCGGGCCGCCTGCGTTGGGAGGCGGCTCTCCGGACCGGCATGAAACGCAATGCGCATGTGTCGCGTAAGCGGCACATACTCAACCCGCCCCCAAATTCGGACGTGATCCGGACCGAGTTTAGGCGTTTCGAGCCGACTTGTGGTGCCGGTCGGCGCCAAACGGCAATACACGGCAACACGCGCCGCCGGAGGTGCGACGCGCTCCCGACATCGGTTCGGGCATTTACCTCGAACGCCCCATATGACATATTAAGGAAACCGCGGTACAACTATCGTATAAGATGAGGTATTTGGTAATTTTCGCCTTGATCGCAGCCGCAGCCGCGGTAGCGCCGACCGCATCTGCCGAGACGTTTCGTGGCACGACCAGCGGCGGAACGCTGGACGTTGCGATAACTCCCGGCGACGAGGGCTTCAAGATGGAATTCATAAACCCGGCCAGCGGCGCGACCCAGATACACATAGACTACAAGGTGTCGGTGATCGTAGAGGGCGAATACGTCTTTGGCCCCATCCCGCTCACCCACACCAGCCCGGGGATGGTAACCATACCCGCGGTGCTGGAGATCGGCACCAACCAGATCAACGTGGAGGTGTCCGGAATACTCTTCATGCCCATAGAGGAGGAGACGCTGACTATAGAAATCGTAATCGGCGCGCCAGAATCCATACCGGAATGGGTAAAGATCAACAGCGGCTGGTGGGCCAGCGGCCTCATAGACGACGAGACGTTCCTGACCGGCATACAGTACCTGATAGCGGATGGGATCATAGTGGTGGAGGCGGGGAATGTCCAGGACGGCGAATCAGACGGCAACGTCCCCAGTTGGGTGAAGGCCATCGCCGAATGGTGGGCCAACGGGGAGTTGAACGACGATGAGTTTCTGGGCGCCCTGAAGTTCCTGATAGAGACCGGGGCCATCACCATACCCACGGAGCCCGAACCCCCGGTGTTGGGCGGCGTGGACCTGAGGTACGCCCCCGCGTACGGTGACGAGGACGCCCCGGTGGCCATAATCGAGTTCGGCGACTACCAGTGCCCCAACTGCCGCAGCTGGTTTGTAAACACCCGGCCGGCCATATTCTCCGAGTTCGTCGAACCCGGCACGGCGGTGCTGTACTTCGTGGACTTTGTGTTTATCGGCCCCGACTCGGCGGGCGCCGCCCGGGCCTCGTACTGCGCCGAGGAGCAGGGGATGTACTGGGAGTACCACGACACGCTATACCAGAGCCAGGGGCCCATAGATAGCGGCTGGGCGTCCACCGCAAACCTGGAGGGCTTTGCCGCAGACCTGGGCATGGACGTGGAGGCCTTCCAGACCTGCGTCTTTGAGGACGACGGCTCGCGCATCGAGTTCAACCGCATGCAGGCCGAGGCGGCGGGGGTGGACAGGACGCCCTCGTTTGTGATAGTGGGTCCCGGCGGGGTCGAGACGATACTCGGAAACCAGCCGTACCAGACGTTTGAGCGCGCCGTGCTGGAGGTTCTGGAGTAAAGGCATGCCGCCCAAGATGTAGCGGTCGTTTACCTGCCGCCCCGCTTGCCGGTGTCTTGACGGCGGCGGCTGGCGCCCATCAGCAGGCTCCTGGACTTTAGCGTGTGGCGTATGAGCATGAACCCCATGGCGGTGGTCGCCGCCCCGAAGAGTATGTTCAGCACGTTGGCGTCCTCGCCGGTGGACATCATGGTGAATATAAGCCCCATCACCATCATCAGGCCGCCGAGCCCCGCAAAGATCATCATGGTCAGCGGAAGCCGGCGGGGCGGCGGGGGCAGCCGCCGCTTCGGGGCGCCGTCGGCGGGGGGCGGGGGGATGGCCCCGTTCTTTATGGCCTCGTGGCACACCGCGCAGTACCCGCGCCGCTTCTCCTGGCTCCGGATGTTCTTGAGGAAGAAGTACCCCACCCCGCACATGGTGCACGGAGACGTGGTGCTGACGAGCCGCCCGTACTTGTCAAACTCGCTGCCCAGCTCCATCATGCAGGGCTTGCAGAAGTACCCGGGAATGTGCCACATACGCTGGAACTTGTATTTTTTCCAGCCCAGCGTGCAGCCGCAACCGCTGCAGTGGGCCAACTACCCGTCCTCTTCAGGAACTTCTGCCTTCCGGCCGCGCGCCACCTGGGCTATTCCGTGCCGCGCCTCGATAATGGGCAAGCCCACTATGAAGAAGGTCGCGGCGCTGACCCAGACCACCGAGATTCCCACCCACAGCGAGTAGAACCCGACGTCAAACACGTAGTCCGCAAAGAAGAGCGGCAGGGGCCACGCCACCACCAGTATGAGCGTCATGAGGCCGCCTCCCTTGAGGCTGAACCTAAAGGCCTTGTGGAGAGTCTCCTCGTCGGCCTCCAGCTGGGCAAGCTCCTTCTCTGAAATGTCCACCAGCTTGATGCGTTCCTTCATTTCTGCCCAGTCGAAGCTTGTCTTCTTTATTAGACTGCCGAATCCGGCTATGGCGCCGCCGGTGAGTATGCCAGCTATGTTCCCAAAGAGCATCGAGTAGTTGTCGCCCAGACTCGCCAGAGACACTTCGCCGTAGTTCATCTGGGCCACGCCCGTCCACGTTATCAGGGCGATGAACAGCCCGGCTATGGCTCCGGCCGTCGCCGCGGTCTTGTCGGTCCGCTTCCACGTTATGGTCAGCGCGATGGGTATCACCGCCGAGCCTATGAGCACGCCCATGGCCAGGTACACGAACCCCAGGCTAAGGCCCATGGACAGCAGGATCACGGCCAAGCCGCCCATGCCTATCCCAAAGCCGACTATGGTATAGCGCGATACCTTCAGCAGCTGCTTTCCGGTCGCCGCCGGATTCTTGTACGTTCTGTACACGTCGTACGTAATCAGCGACGAGACCGCTATGAGCTCCGCGGACCCGGCCGAGGTTACGGCCATGAACAGCATCGTGAGCACCAGCACGGCGCCCACCTCGCCCATCAGAACCGAAGCGGCGGCCGGCACCGTAAGGCCCAGCTGCACCTGCTCTGGGGTGAGATCCACGTTTAGGGCGACAGCGGTGAGTCCCATAGTGGTTGCCAGCGTAAAGGGAATCGCAAACCAGCAGGCGCCTCCAAGAAGGAAGCCCTTGACCGTGGACTGGGGCTGGGCGGCTATGGCCCGCTGCCAATACGCCTGGTCCACAAAGACCGTCCCGAAGTTGCCCACTATGTTGATTATGCCGAAGATCAGCCCGCCCAGCGAGGCCATCGTGAGGTAGGCGCCCGCCGCGTTGCCCTCCACCGGGTTGATGGCGGCGGCCTCTGTAAGCTTCTCAAACATGCCTTCCACGCCGCCGGTCACCGGACTGACGAAGTAGACGGTCCCTACAAATGTTAGGATCACTATGAATATGATTATGGTGTGCATATAATCCGCCACGAACGTGGCCTTCAGGCCGCCCACAAGGGTGTATATCATGACGCCTATGGGTATCAGGAACGCCGCCAGCGAGATGTCCATGCCGGTCAGGCCGTTGACCACGGCGGCTCCGCCCAGAAGAAGCATGGCCGTCACTATCATGTTGGTCATCAGGGCAAACACCAAGAACACGCGGTGCGCCCCCTCGCCGTACCGGGCGCGTATTATCTCCAGGAATGTGTGGGCGTTGGGCGCCTTGCGCTTTAGCTCTATGGCCAGTATGCCGAACAGCAGTACCTGGATCGAGGCTCCCGCCGCGTACCAGAAGGGCCCGCTTATGCCGTACTGGTACGCCACGGTGGAAGACTGCAGCAGCGTGGCGGCCCAAGTCCAGGCCGAGACGATGGCGGCGGCGGTCAGGCCCGTCTTTATGACCCGTCCGGCCGTGTTGAACCATTCGGACGTCTGCGACACGCCAAGATACCGCTCCTCAATTTTAGTCTCAATGCTGATTACGATTGCAAAGACGGCTCCCAGCCCCACGACTATGAACCAGCCCCAGGACTCGTCCAGTACCTCGCCTATGACAAACCCCTCTATCACGCCGGCGGCGTGGGCGGCCTGCGGCGCTACGACGGCAAGAGCTCCCGCCACTACCAACGCGGCGATAACTGTCCGGTTTTGCATGAATATCCAACGCGGCTGTTATAGTTCTACTTTTAGCTCAGGGTTTTTGTTATATAGTAATGGCATGCCGGATGCCGCCGCGTCCGCGGCGGGCGGGCAGGTTCAACGTTCTTTGGGGAAGCGCGCCGCCTTTGGGCGTGTTTTGCCCCGAGCGGCGCGTGCGCGGCCGCCCGCGGTTCAATGCCCCCCAGCGGGCGCCCGTGGCGACGGGCCGCGCGCGGCCGCCGTAGGCCGCGGGCGCGGCGGCGCCGGCGTGCAAGACGGGTGCGGGGATCCGCGGACGGCGGCGCGCCGGAAAGGGCGGCGCCGCGGCGGGCCGCGGCGAATTAGTCGACGTCGGCGGAACCCACGAGGGGCCGCCCAGAAGCACTCCTGAGCGTATGGCGCGAATTAGTCGACGTCGGCGGAACCCACGAGGGGCCGCCCAGAAGCACTCCTGAGCGTATGGCGCGAATTAGTCGACGTCGGCGGAACCCACGAGGGGCCGCCCAGAAGCACTCCTGAGCGTATGGCGCGAATTAGTCGACGTCGGCGGAACCCACGAGGGGCCGCCCAGAAGCACTCCTGAGCGTATGGCGCGAATTAGTCGACGTCGGCGGAACCCACGAGGGGCCGCCCAGAAGCACTCCTGAGCGTATGGCGCGAATTAGTCGACGTCGGCGGAATCTCGCGCGTACGCAACCTAGTAGAGGCTGTACAGCCGGGACATGGCGACGGTCTTTGCCGGGGCCCCGTCGGACACCACCTCCCCGTCCACCCGGACCTCGTAGGTCTCGGGGTTTATCCTGATGTCCGGGGTTATGTCGTTGTGTATCATATCCCTCTTGGATATGTTCCGGCATTTTTCCACGGCCACGAACCGGCGGCTCCCGGGCAGCCGGCCCCGCTTCAGCGCCGAGGCGGACGTGAAGGTGACGGCCAGCGAGTTGGGCGCGGACCCCAGGGATCCCCACATGGGCCTGTACCGCACCGGCTCGGTGGTGGGTATCGACGCGTTGGGGTCCCCCATGGCGGAGTAGATGATCATGCCCCCCTTGATTATCAGCTTGGGCTTCACGCCGAAGAACGCCGGGCTCCACAGCACCATGTCGGCCAGCCGGCCGGGCTGCAGGGTGCCGACGTGGGCGGATATGCCGTGGGTTATGGCCGGGTTTACCGTTATCTTTGCCAGGTACCGCTTTATCCGGAGGTTGTCGTTGTCGCCGGTCTCCCCGGGCAGCCGGCCCCGGGCCTTCTTCATGCAGTCGGCGGTCTGCCAGTTGCGTAGCGTGACCTCGCCCACCCTGCCCATGGCCTGGCTGTCAGAGGACATCATGCTTATGGCGCCCACGTCGTGCAGCACGTCTTCCGCGGCTATGGTCTCCCGCCGTATGCGGGACTCGGCAAACGATATGTCCTCGGGCACCGAGGAG
Organism: Nitrosopumilaceae archaeon; assembly: GCA_963665475.2. Lineage (GTDB taxonomy): Archaea > Thermoproteota > Nitrososphaeria > Nitrososphaerales > Nitrosopumilaceae > VYCS01. Next base: position 965,219 of record CAXXXK010000002.1, read on the forward strand.
TTGAGGTGGTGGCAGACCATCATCATGTCCAGGTGTTCGGCGAGCGTGTTCACCGTGAACGGCCGGGTCGGGTTGGTGGAGGAGGGCAGCACGTTCCGCTCCCCGGCCACCCGCATTATGTCCGGGGCGTGCCCCCCGCCGGCGCCTTCGGTGTGGTAGGTGTGGATGGTCCTGCCGGCGATCGCCGCTATGGTGTCGTCCACGTAGCCGCACTCGTTGAGCGTGTCGGTGTGGATGGCCACCTGCGTGTCGGTCCGGTCGGCCACTCTCAGCGCCGCGTCTATGGTGGCCGGAGTGGTCCCCCAGTCCTCGTGCAGCTTCAGCCCGCAGGCGCCCGCCTCCACCTGCTCCAGCAGCGACAGCGTCCGGGAGTCGTTTCCCTTTGCCAGGAACCCGATGTTCACCGGGTACTCTTCTGCTGCCTCCATCATTCGGTGTATGTTCCAGGCCCCCGGAGTGCACGTGGTGGCGTTGGTGCCGTCGGCCGGACCCGTCCCCCCGCCGATCATGGTGGTCGTCCCCCCGCATATGGCCTCGGTCACCTGCTGCGGAGAGATGAAGTGGACGTGGGAGTCTATGGTCCCCGGCGTGCATATGGCGTTCTCCCCGGCCACCACCTCGGTGCCCGAGCCGATGGTCATGTCCACGCCGCCCATTGTGTCGGGGTTTCCGGCGTTGCCCACCCCGACTATCCTGCCGTCCTTCACCCCGACGTCCGCCTTTACTATGCCCAGCACCGGATCCATCACCACCGCGTTGGTCACCACCAGGTCCAGCGAGTCGGAGTGGGATACGCCGCTGGCCTGGCCGGCGCCGTCCCGTATGGTCTTGCCGCCTCCAAAGACGACCTCGTCGCCGTGCCGGATCAGGTCCCTCTCGATCTCCAAAATCAGGTCCGTGTCCGCCAGCCGCACGCGGTCCCCGGCGGTGGGCCCGAACAGGTCCGCGTACCGGCGCCGCGGTATCTCCAGGGTCACGCCCCCTTGTACCCCCTTTGGCTTGCCAGCGACAGGGCGTCCTGCCGCCGCCCCTCCAGTATTCCGTTCACCAGCCCCCCGAACCCGTACACCGTGCGGTTGCCGCCGAATTCCACCAGATCCACGTCGCGGGTGTCGCCGGGCTCAAACCGAACCGAGGTGCCCGAGGGTATGTTCAGGCGGAACCCGTAGGCGGCCTCCCGGGGAAAGTCCAGCATGCGGTTTGCCTCAAAGAAGTGCGTGTGGCTGCCCACCTGGATGGGCCGGTCCCCGCGGTTGGCCACCGACACAGTGACGGTCGCAAGGCCCTCGTTGGCCGTCACGCTGCCCTCAGCCAGAAAGTACTCTCCAGGTTTCACCATATCACCCTATGGGATCGTGCACGGTCACCAGCTTGGTGCCGTCCTCAAACGTAGCCTCAACCTGAACGGACTTTATCATGGAAGCCACCCCCGGCAGGACGTCGTCGGCCCCCAGAACGTTGCGGCCCGAGCTGGCCAGCTCGGCCACCGATCGGCCGTCGCGGGCGCCCTCCAGTATGTGGTCGGCGATCAGCGCCACCGCCTCGGGGTGGTTCATCTTCAGGCCGCGCTCCCTCCTCCGCCTGGCAAGCTGGGCGGCCACGAACACCTGCAGCTTGTCTGATTCCCGCGGGGTCAGCATCATGGGTATACCCCAACGTGGTTTTATTTAACATCAATCCGGGCGCCGCCCGAAACGATCGCTTCGCGCCGCCGCGCGCCCGAACCGCGGGGGGGTTTTCCGGACGCGGCGAGGCCGCGCGGCGGCCGCCCGCACCGCAGTTTTGCGGGAGGCGGGGACGCGCGGCGCGAACCCGCGGGCGCGCGCCGGGCAGTGGCCGAACCCGCCGCGCAGGCGCCCGCGCGCCCGTTGTGCCAGGCCGCCGTCAACGCCGGTATCGGCAGCCGGCGCCGCCGACGGATTCCCGCCGCTGCGTCGGCCCCAAACCGGCGCTACGCGGATTTTATATGGATCCGAGGCGTACTCGGCGCGTTGATCAAGATCACCGAGGTGGCGGGCAAGGGCGAACCCGACGACGATGCGGAGCATATACTGCTCGAAAGGGGCGAGATGCAAAAGAGGCGCATCCGCAGGCGCACCGACCGCGGAACCGACGTGGGCATGGAGCTGCCCGACGGCACCGCGCTGCGCCACGGCGATCTGGTGCGGGGGGACGGGCTGACGGTGATGGTGCTCCAAACGCCCGAACGCGTGGGCATAGTGCGGCCGGCCGGCGGCCGCATCCCCACCGAGGCGTGGATGCTGGCGGCCCACGCCATAGGCAACATGCACCGGCCCGTGTCGGTGGGCCCCGACCGCATAGCGTTCCCCGTGCAGGACGCGGCGGAACGGGACACCTTTTCGGCGATGCTGGAGAGGCTGGGCGCAGGCCTCTTTGAGGTTACGATAGAAAGGGCGGTGTTTGAACCGCACGCGGCAGCCGACGTGGCCGGCCATGGATGACGAGCTGCTGGGCATCATGCAGATGTCCGACTCGATGTTTCCGGCGGGAACGTTCGCCATGTCCAACGGCTTGGAGTCGATGTACCTGGCCGGCGACGTGGCGACGCGGGAGGGCCTGGAGGCGCTGCTGCGCTCGCAGATGTCCCACCAGGTGGGACCGTCGGACTGCGCCGCCGCCGCCCTGGCCCACCGACGCTCCCGGGAGGGAGACCTCGGCGGCCTGCTGAGGCTGGACGCCGAGTATGCCGCGTCAAGATCGGTGCGGGAGGCGCGGGACGCGTCGGCGCGTTCCGGCGCCCAGATGGTCAGGTGCATCAGGGAGATGCTGGACGACCGCATGGTGAACGCGTACGCCGAGAAGGTGCTGGACGGCGGGGCGGCGGGCGCGTACCCGGTGTCGTTCGGCGTGTGCTGCAGGGCCATGGGCGTCTCGGAGTACGGGACGGCCCTGGCCGTGGCGTACGGTTTTGCGGCAGTGTGCGTGGGAGCCGCCCTGCGGCTGGGCATGATACAGCACATCGAGGCCCAGGGGATAATCCACTCGGTCAAGCCCGACATGGAGCGGGCCGCCCGCGCGGGCTGCGCCGCCGATGCGATGTGGCAGTTCTGCCCGCAGGCGGAGATCCTCCAGATGTCGCACGAGGGCCAGGACTCCAAGATGTTTATTACCTGAGCGGGCCGCTGGAATTCGGTGCGGAGAGTTCCCAGGGTGGGCATAGGAGGGCCGGTCGGATCCGGCAAGAGCAGGCTTATCGAGAGGCTGGTGCCCCTGCTGGCGTCAGAGGGGTATGCCGCTGGCATAATATCCAACGACGTCACGTCAAAGGAGGACGCCGACCGCATACGCGACACGCTCTCGGCTGACGGCACCGTCCCCGGCGACCTGGTGGTGGGGCTGGCCACCGGCGGGTGCCCCCACACGGCCGTCCGCGAGGACCCCTCGATGAACCTGGCGGCGGTAGAAGAGATGGAGCGGGATCACCCGGAGCTGGACGTCATAATAATAGAGAGCGGCGGCGACAACATCACCACTACGTTCAGCCCGGTTCTGGCGGACTACTTCATGTACGTCATCGACGTGGCCGGCGGCGACAAGTACCCGCGCAAGGGCGGGCTGGGAATACAGAGCTGCGACCTGTTGGTGGTAAACAAGACGGATCTGGCCGAATACGTGGACGCGGATCTGAGCGTAATGGAGCGGGACGCGGCGCGCGCCCGGGGCGAGAAGCCGTGCCTGTTCACCGACTGCCGCAACAACCGCGGGGTGGGCGGCGTCGCCAAGCGCATAATACGAGACCTGCTGTTCGACGAGCCGCCCCGGGGCGGCGGATGACCGAGAATACCGGCAGGAGCGGATACCTCCGGCTGGCCTTTGAGAGCCGCTCCAGGACCGTATTGGCCGAGCAGTTCGCCAGGGCGCCCTTCCACGTCCTGCGGGCCGTCCACTGCGACGCCATGCTGCCGGAGATGGCGTACGTGTACATGATGAGCACGTCCGGCGGCACGCTGGGCGGCGACGCCCACAAGATCAGCATCCTGGCGGGGGAGAACGCCGCGGCGCACGTCACCACGCAGGGGGCCAACCGCATATACGGGACGCGCTCGGCGGGGGCCTCCCAAGCCACCGAGATAACCCTGGAGGGCGGCTCGTACCTGGAGTTCATGCCGGATCAGACCATACCGTACGGCGGATCCAGGTACGTCCAGACGGCCGCCATAACGGCGGATCCGACCGCCACCCTGGTGTATTCCGACGTGCTGGCGTCGGGCCGGAGCGCCATGGGCGAGTCGTTCCAGTACGACTCGTACGACACACGCGCCGTGGCGCGGGACCCCGACGGGCGCACGCTCTTCAGGGACGCGGCGCGCCTGGAGCCGAAGCGGCGCGGCGTGGCCGAATACGGCGTAATGGGGGAATATGCGGTAGCCGGGACGGTGTACGTCCTGGCCCCGCCGAGCCGAGCAGCGAAGCTGCAACGCGCCATAGCGTCCCGGGTATCCGGCCGCGCCGCGGTGCCCGGCGGGGCCAGCTTGATGCGCGGCGGCGCGGGCGTACTGGTAAGGCTGCTGGGCGGGGACGCCCGCTCGGTGCTGGACGCGGCGCGCGGCGTGGCCGGCGTGGTACGCAGGGAGACGTGGGGGACGCCCTTGCCGGCGGATCGGCGGTGCTGACGCGGCGCATGCGCCCGATCAGCCCAGCAGCACCACGGGCCGCCGGGTCAACTCCAGCACCCTCCGGGTGACGTGGCCCAGCACCTCGTCGGCGTTGCCCAGCCCCCGGCGCCCCATGACTATCAGGTCCACGTCGAGATTGTCGGCCGTCTCGGCTATCCGGGCGGGGGGATCGCCCAGCTTGACCACCCTCACCACGTCGCCGGCCTCCCGGGGAACCGCCACGCTCCGCAGCATCAGCCTCCCCTCCTTCTGCATCTGGGAGCTCATGAGGGCATCCACGTCGTCCTCGTCGTCGTGGGGCCACTCCATCACGTGCAGCAGGTAGAACCGGACCGACGAGGCGTCCCGCAGCAGGTGGTGCGCCCCGCTCATGGCGCGCAGGGACTCTATGGAGCCGTCCACGGCCACCAGCGCCTTTACGGCGGGCGCCGCCGCTCCGGACTTCGGCTCGGACGCGGCCTCGCGCCGCGGGGCGTTGGCCCGGGAGAGTATCGCATGGACGCTGTGGCGCGCCTCCAGCAGCGGGAGCGCCACCACCGTCCCGGCGGCTCCGGCGGCCCAGGCCACGGCCAGCCACACCCATACCGCGAACGCTTCGGGCGTAAAGACGTATCCGCTCAGGTACAGCGGCGCCGGCCACGCCACAGGCAGCACGACGGCGGCGCCCACCCCGAGCCTCTTGTACGTGGCCGACGCCTTCTCCAGCATGCGATCGTTGTCCTTCCTGTGCAGCGCGGATCTCACCCGGTCGTCGACGATTATGATCTTTTGTTTCAGAGCCCGGAAGTCAAAGCGCGCCCCCGAGGCCGCGCTCCCCCCCAGGCACACCGCCAGGCTCGTCATTATAGATAGTATGTTGCCCACCAGCATCGGGGTGATGGATCCCGTGGAATGGACGGTGATCTCGCCGTACATCGCCACGGAGGTTGCCAGCCACCCGGCCACGCCGGCGGCCAGCCCGGTTATGGCGCCGGCGGTTGCGGCGCGGCGGCCTATGCGATCCCAGAGTATGGCCAGCGATATGGGAGCCACCGCGGACCCAATCAGGATGCCCATCATCAGGTACACGTACTGGAGCGACAGCCCCAGCTGGAACAGCGCCGAGGCCAGCACGCCCATGCCCATGCCGAATGCCAGTATGGTGTACCTGGAGACGCGCATGAGCTGCCTCCCGGTGGCCGACGGGTTGGCGTAGGTCCTGTAGATGTCGTAGGTGACCAGCGACGACACGCTGACCAGCTGCGAGGAGCCGGCGGCGGTGACCGCCGTAAACACCACCGTGAGTATCAGTATGGCCCCCACGTCGCCCATAAGCAGCGCCGCGGCGGTCGGCGCCACCAGCCCCAACCCGATCTGGTCTTCGGTGAGGTCCACGCCAATCGCCACCGCCGCCAGCCCGAGGGTCGTCGCCAAGGCGAAGGGTATGGCAAACCAGGCCAGGCCCCCTATGATGAACCCGGCGCCCACCGAACGGGGGCGGGCGGCGATGGCCCTCTGCCAGTACGACTGGTCCACAAAGACGGTGCCGAAGTTTCCGACTATGTTGATCACGCCAAAGACGAGCGCCCCGGCCGACGCCAGCGTCAGAAAGCTGCCCGCCACGTTCCCCTCCACCGGGCTCAGGGCGGCGGCGTCGACCAGCTTGTCGTACATGCCCTGCACGCCCCCGATCTCCGGGCTGGCGAAGTATATGGTCGAGGCGAACGCCAGCACCACGGCGAATATGATGCTGGCGTTGATGTACTCCGCAAAGAATGTGGCCTTGAGCCCCCCGAACACCGTGTACGCCACTACCCCCACCGGAAGCAGGAACGCGGCCAGCGTTATGTCCACGCCGGTCAGCGCGTTGACCACCGCGGCGCCGCCCAGGACCAGCATGGCGGTGACTATCGTGTTGGTCAGCAGCGCAAAGAAGAGAAAGACCTTGTGGGAGTGCCGGCCGTACCTGACGTACATCATCTCGGGGAACGTGTGGGTCATCGGCGCCTTGCGCTTCAGCTCTATGGCGATTATGGAGAACAGTATGACCTGGATGCTGGCGCCGGCCGCGTACCAGAACGAGCCGGCCATCCCGAACTCGAACGTCACCGTGGAGGATTGGAGCAGCGTGGCCGCCCAGGTCCAGGCCGAGACTATGGACGAGGCGATGAGGCCCGTCTTGATGGTGCGGCCCGCCGTGTAGAACCACTCGGACGTCTTGCGGGTCCCCAGCCACTTGGTCTCGGCCTTCACCATGATCGTCACGACCGCGGCCATGGCCAGGCCGACTCCGACCATTACAAGATACCCCACGCTCTCCGACAGGATAAACGCCATAGTATGGGGTATGCCGACGGTTGATTATTAACGGGCGCCCCGCCGGGCCGGATCCGGCTGCCCGCCGTTTCGGCGCCGCGCGGTGCCGCCGCGGGACAAATGCATCAATTCGTTAAATAAGCGGTCACGACATGGTATGGTGATGACCGACGCGATCGACGACATAATCCTCTCGGCCCTGAGCCGAGACGCCCGGCAGGAGACGTTTGGGATTTGGGACGTGCTGCGGGGGGCCGGCCACAACATATCCCACGAGGAGATAGAGTCGCGCATCGGAAGCATGGAGTCCCGGGGCATAATCCGCGGATACACCATAGCCATAGACACCAAAAAGATCCCTGGCCGCGTGGTGCACATAGAGATGATAAAGTTCCGCAGCTCCCAGGCCCTGCCCAAGAGGCTGGAGGGGCTGAAGAAGTACCTCAACGCCGCCCCCTTCGTGGCGTACTCGGGAAAGACCCTGGGGGGCTACGACTGGATAACCGTAAAGTCGTTCCTCAGCAAGGACATGGCCTACGAGGAGAACGACGTCTTCAGGAACCTCTTCGGCGACATTCTGCACACCTACGAGGCGTACGACTTTGCCCCGCACACCAGCGCGTCCGTGCACGCCATGGCGTACACAGAGTCCGAGTACAAGGAGTTTCTGAACGAGTGGATGCCCCCCTTCCTGCGGACCTAGCCGGGCGTTCACACGCGCCGCTTCGGCCTGGCCTTCTCGAAGCGGATGGTCTCGTCGATCATCGAATGTATGCCGCGGCGCATGTCCATGAAAAAGTCTATCAGGGCGGCCCTCTCCTGCTGATCCGCCTCGTGCGAGGCCTCCACCAAGTCGTCCATCCGGGACAGCGCTATCTTCAGGGCGAACACGCCCCTCTTGGTGATCTGCGTCCCCCGGGACTTGTTGTCCCTCCGGCGCGGAGGCTCGGTCCCGTCGGCCATCTGGGTCTTGATCTTTCGTATCTGCCGGACGGTAAGCCGGTTCTGCACCACGTCCTCGGCCAGGGACTCCGCCGCGTCGGGCACCCCCACCAACTCCAAAGCCTGGCTCACGCTCATGCTTTTTGCCACGACGTGGCGTTTGGCCGAGTCGGGAAGATTCAGCAGCTGCATGCGGTGGGAGACGTACTCTTCGCTCTTTCCTATCCGCTTGCTCAGTTCGGTTACGCCGCCCCAGCCGAACTCGGTGACGTACCTGCGGTACGCTTCTGCCTCCTCCAACGGATCCATGGTCTTTCTCTGTAGGTTCTCGGACAGCTGTATCTCAAAGGCCTCCCGGTCCCCGAACTCGCATATGTGGCAGGGTATGAAACGGCGGTGTAGCGACCTGCACGCGGCAAAGCGGCGGTGGCCCGCCACTATCTCAAACCCGCGCTCCAGCGGACGAACCAGTATCGGGTGGAGCAGGCCGTGTCGCTTTATGCTGTCCTTCAGGTCCGCCATTGCCACGGCGTCGTCGTTGTCGGAGTATCTAACCGGAAACTTGGACGGATATATCATGCGGATTTCTATAGGCTCAACGACCGGAATGTCAAAGCTGGTGTCAATGGGCACAATGTGTGAAAGATCTGGTTACTTTTAACGTTGTCGCGTGCGTGCCGTTGCGCCTCCGGTCAACGCGGCGCGGCGGCTCCGGCCGCTCTCCCGGACGCATGCCCGTGTGTGGTCGCGCCGCAGCCGGGCGGTTCTTTTGCAGACCGGTTTTAGCGCGATGCGCTCCCGGTCCGCCGCCATGCGGCCGCCGCGCGGGGCAAGCGCCGCGCGCCGGGGACCGTCCGGCCACGCCATAACGCGTCGGGCGCATCCGGCCCCGGCTTTGCGAGGGCCATCCGGTGCGGGCGCCGCGAGGCGGGCCAAAGGCGGGGGAGTTCGGGGCAGGCGTTGCGCCGCGCAGGCAGCGCGGAGCCGGACACGGCCGCGTGCCGAAACCGGCCGCAGAACCGCCGGGACGCCCGCCCCAAGTTCGCAATACGCGGCTTCCGCGGGACGGCGTAGCCGGATGCGCAAAGCCGCGTGGCGCCAACCGCGTCACGGCAGGGCATTTTTGTTCGGTGGAAAAACGTCAAGAATCACACACCGTTCACTCAAAAGGCAAAATGATTGCAAAATTAGTTTGATATAACTACAGAATCCAATTCCTTGATTGGAATGATGACGGTTTGGTCGTCGTCCGTCGCCAAGGCAACGTGGAACAGATCTACGGAGGTAACCGTTCCGGCATACTCCCCCACTTTGATTTTTTCTCCGACTTTCAAAAACGAGCGCTGCTTGGTGGCAGAGCTTATCATCGACGGAATCACGTCCTTGAGCGCAAATCCCAATCCGACCGCAACCGCCGCCCCCAATCCGACCGCAACGCTCCACGAAAACGCGGAAACTAAAATCGGAATTATCTGGTGTCCTATTCCCAACTGCGTGATTCCAATTGCAAACACTATCGAATAGCTGACCACCTTCAAGATCGCTTTGATGTATTTGGAGCCGCCGACCTTCTCTTTAATCAGCTCCTGATCGACCCACTTGCTGACCAGGTTGATTACAATCAGGCCGACGACGACAACGAGTATAAACGCCATCAGGTTCGGAACCCACAGCCACAAGTCGGTCAACGCGGCGGACAGCTGCTCAAACTCCAACGCGTTTATTGCGGCAATTATGAAGAACAGGTAAACAAACCAGCGTATGGTCGCGGCAATCAGAGAAGGCGGATGCAGCGCCAAAACGTTCTTGTTCGCGTCCTTGCCAAGCTCGGTGCTTTTTTGAAGCAACTTGGTTGCTATGTTTTTCACAGTCCATCCAATGACCTTGCCCGCAACCAGCCCGATTGCCAGCAGAACGGCCGCCGCGATCATCTTGGGAACCGTGTCGGCGACGCTTGTTGCAAATGTCGTAACCGCTTCCAGTCCGGGCTGATACAACGATTCGGGCAATTCTTGCGCATATGCCGAATGTATCGTAACTGCAGCTACCGCAGCTATTGTCCCAAACAGTATAGTGCGCCTCATACCTCTCTCAAGCATAATATCCCATACTGGTACTTATAGTTTTTCTCTGAAAGTTATAAAGTGTTTTTTGGCGCCGGAATTTTGCCGGCGGAGCCGGGCCCGCCCAGACGGGGCCCGTTTTGCAAGGGTCCGGCCGGGCGTTTGGCCGCAAGCCAGAACCGGCGTTTGCCCCTGCGGGATGTGCGCGACGTCGCGGGCGTTCGGGGCAAGGCTGGGGCGACCCTCCCAACGCGGCCGGCGTTTTGCCGCCGCCGTCTCCGCCAACGCGGAGTCGGGGGAGCTTTCGCGCCGCCCGGGCGCGGGCGCATAAATTGGGCGGGCCGCCCAGAGGCGCCGTGCGAAGCGAACGGCGCCGGGGGGATGCGCGTCCGGTGGTGCGCCAGATCAGCAACATGCGCCCGTACAACGTGGTACGGCGCACCAGCAGGTTTTCCGTCATAGTGACCGACGGAAAGGCCCGGCAGGTGGCGCACCTGACCAACAGCGGCCGGCTGCTGGATCTCATATTTCCGGGGAGCGCGTGCCTGTGCATTCCCAAAAAACCCGCAAAGACCACCCTGAGGCTGGTGGGTGTTCCCGTATCGGAGAGGTGGGCGGTGCTGGTGGACCCCGGCGAGCAGTCCAAGTCGTTTGTCGGCGCGGCGCGCGCCGGACTCATACCCTGGTTGTCGGGGTGGAGCATATCAAACAGCGAGGTGAACTGCGGCGAGTCCAGAATAGATCTTGAGATCCGCAACGGATCAAACGTCGGATACGTGGAGGTAAAGTCCGCCGCCATGCTGACGGGCGGCGACACCGGATCGTTTCCGGACTGCCCCACCACCCGGGGCCAAAAGCACGTCTCCACCATGCGCCGGCTGGCCGCCGACCACCGCAGCGTCATACTGTTTCTGGTGCAGCATCCGGAAGCCGTCCGCTTTTCGCCCAGCGCGCGGGGAGATCCCAAGTTTGCCGCCGAACTCGCCGGCGCCGTGCGAGACGGGGTGGAGGTCAGGGCCGTAAAGACGTGCCTTGGCCTGGACGGCGGCGTGGTCCTCGCTGATCCCGATCTCGCTTGCCGGGTGTAGTCCACGTTTTTGCGTGGCGCGCAGGGCGGACGGATCTTTACGCCTGCAAAGCGGCGCGGCTTTGTTTTGCCGCCCGGTTTGGCCTGCGTACCCCCGTTGTGCCGAAATGCGGCATAGCCGCGCCAGCTGCCGGCGCGCATAACCGGCAGGCGCCGTTGCAAGCCACCCGCCATTTCGCCCGAAAAGACGAAGTGCGGGAACGGCAGCCGCGGTTTGGCTCCCGCTTTTGACGGGCCCGGCGTTGCCCCATGCCCTAATCCTGCGGGTTTTCCTCCGCGCCGCGCGGCGCGGATCGGGCCGGGGCGCGTGGCCGCAAAGACCCGATTGGCACTTTGGCGCGTCAACGCGACGGGAGACCATCCTACGCCTTTTCGGGCGGGAACCCCCTGCACTAGTATTTTTATAGCTTGGCCGCCAATACAACTTGATGACCGAATCCGTCAGGAGGGGGGCTTGCCGCGGCGTCTGCAAGGCATACCACGCCACCAAACCCCACGGAGCATCCAGATACGGTTCGGGTCAAGGGCGTTGCCAGATGTGCGACATGTGGATAGACCACCGGGGATGCCACCTCAAGGACGGCTCGCAGGCCGGAAAGGGGAGCATCGGGTGGTTCTGCAACTGTTGCAACTACCGCGTTCGCCAAAAGCCCCGCAACAGGATATACAAGCAAAAGCTCAGCGAATACAACAACCGCATCGCGTAGCACCCCGCAACGTGTAGCCAAGGTCGGCCGGCGCGGCATTTGGCGCGGCGGCAACCGCACACGGACAGCTCGTCGTTACGCGGACTTGCGGAATTTCGGCCCCGGCGCGGCTAGACCCCGCTCTCCTCAATCTTGGTGAGCTTGTCGCGCCTCTTCTTGAGAACGGCGAATATCGCGAGAATGGAGGATATCCATATGGTGGCGAACACCACGTTGGAGAGGTTCACGTACATGTACGGGGTGGCCTCCACCAGGTTCTTCTGCAGGGTGACCGCCCGGGAGCTTATGTCAATCATGGCCACGTGGTATGCGGAGCTGTCCCGGGGTATCGACTCGGCCACCAGCAGGCTCGCCTCCATGCTGTCCAGGTCAGTCATTATGCGGGAAAAGTCGGTGGTGGGCGTGGGAAAGATCCAAACGGGGTTGCTGTTCTCCGGAAGGTTGTCCATCACCAGGGCCATGTTGGCGCGTATGGAGTCTATGTGCACCCGTATGGTCTCGGGGTCCGACGAGCCCATTATGCCGTTGAGGTGCCCGCGCACCATGTCCACGGGGTAGATGTCGGCGTGGTAGCCCTGAAAAGCCAAAAACGCGCCGACCGTTATTATGCCCACGACGCCAATCATGGCCGCTCTGTACACCCGGTTTGCCATTATCTCGTCCCGGGTACGGATGCGGGACGGACCCGATTTATGTCTTTTAAACTTGGAGTGCAGCAGGCTCAGGTATGTCACGTAAAAGTAGCCCAGGGTCTGCACCGCGATTATGGGCGCGAATATGGGAAACCCGTGGAGCAGGGCGACCGTTATGCCCAGCACCCCGTACACCGCAAAGAAGAGCTCCAGCAGCGTGACCCTGGTGAACGGCAGGTTGTAGGCGTTCTCCTTCCAGTCGTTCCGGGACTTGAGCGTTCCGTACTTGGGGGTGCGGTGGAAGACGTTCTTCTTTCCCAGCACGGCGTCAAACACGGCCACCGTGTTGTTGACGGACATGCCCGCATTGTACACCAGCAGGAACGGCAGCATCTTGGCCTTCTTCGCCCAGGACTCGTGGTAGACGTCCTGCAGTATCAGCATGTACGCCCCCGGCCCCATCAGGATGTACAAGGCCAGCGTCACCGACGGAAGAAAGCCGATTATGTACAGGTTTACGCCCTGGGTCAGCAGCAGCGGCAGCGTCAGGAACTGTATCAGCATGAACGGGTACACCACGTGCCGCGTCAGCTGCACGAACGCCTGCAGCTTGGCACCCGCGTTCAGGCCGCGCTTGACGACTATGTCAGAGAGGAGTTTGAGGGCGCACTGTATGGAGCCCTTGGCCCAACGGAACTGCTGCCGCTTGGCGGCGTTCATCTGGACGGGGAGTTCGGCGTCCACCACCACGTCGGGCAGGAAGAGGCACTTCCACCCCTTCATCTGGGCGCGGTAGCTCAGGTCCAGATCCTCCACCAGGGTGGCGGTGTGCCAGCCGCCGGCGTCTTCTATGCACTCCCGCCGCCATATGCCCGCGGTGCCGTTGAAGTTCATGAAGAGCGACGAGTTGCTCTTGGCCTTCTGCTCCACCAAAAAGTGCAGGTCCAGGCTTATGGCCTGGGCCTGGGTCATAGCCGAGTACTCCTCGTTGGCATGGCCCCACCGGCACTGCACCAGGCCTATGCGCGGCGAAGAGAAGTACGGGATGGCCTTGCGCAGGAACCACTTGGGGGGGATAAAGTCCGCGTCGAATATGGCCACAAAGTCGGTGTCGGTCCTCTCCATGGCATACTTGAGGGCCCCGGCCTTGTAGCCGCTGCGGTTGCCGCGCCGCACGTACTGGATCTGGAACCCCTTCTTCTTGTAACGCTCCACCGTCTGCATCAGCAGGTCGACGGTCTCGTCGTTGGAGTCGTCCAGTATCATGATCTTCAGCTTGTCCCGGGGATAGTCCATGGCGCACACCGCGTCCACCAGGCGCTTGGCCACGTATTTTTCGTTGTAGAACGGGAGCTGGATGGCCACCGACGGCGTGCCCAGATCCGCCACCGGCGGCATTCCCTTGCGGCGGCGGGCCAGGTACGCCAGATAGTAAAAGTTGCACGTGTAGGCGGTTATCACGATGGCCGATATGATGAAGAGATCAAACAGAAACTGGAAGAACGGGTTGCCCGCCATACCTGCGGGAAAGTGGCGCGCGGTATTTATGTTTGGAATTGCATCCTAGGCCTTCTGCTCGAATATCTTGATGGCCTGGGGCGGACAGACGCCCTCGCAGGCCAGGCAGAATATGCAGTCCGGCTCCTTGGACATGAGCGGCTTCCTCTCCGAGCTTACGCTTCCGGGAGTGTCAAACCATTCGTACACCGCCACGGGACACGCGTCGATGCAGGCCCCGTCCGCCACGCAGATGTCAAAGTCGACGGACACGAACTCGCCCCAAACGCCCATGATCTTGTTGTCCTCGCCGCGGCGCCCCCAGGTCTTGATTGTGTAGTCGCCGGCCGCATACGGCTTGGAGGCGGGCATGTTCGACTTGTAGTTGACGTCTATGGGCCCCGGCTTTGCGCCGTCGGGCACCTCCATCTCGTCATCAATCTGTACCTGAGGCTGGCCCGGGACCGGAACGGGCTTGGGCTTGGGCTTTGCGTTGGGGACGATCTTGGCCAGCGGCGTGAGCTCCTCCAGGCGCACGTACGCCTGGGCCTCGTCAACCTTCTCAAGCTTTTGCAGGGACTCGATCATCTTGTCCGCCAGTATGGTGTTGCGCAACGCCGTGTCTATCATCATCTTGGCAAAGTGGTCGGCCTTCTTTCGGTAGTCGCGCACCCACTGGGGATCGCCGAACTTTTCTATCGGGAATATCTGGTATATGATGTCTACTACATCGCCGGTCACGATCTCGACGGTCACCCAGAGATCCGCTTCCTCGTAGCCGTCGTCGTCCTCGTCGGGCATGCTCCTCTCGGTCCAGCGGTAGGTCATGTAGATGCGGTCCGCATACATGTCCATGTCAAACGTCTTCTTGAGGCCGTCGTGCACCGACTTGATGTCCTCGGGGCTGGTCAAGACCACGGGGAGTCGATAGAGCCCCAGCTTGAAGCCGTGCAGCGGATAAACGCCCCTCTTGGCCGTGGGGGCCTCCATGGTCCAAACCCGGTCTTTCAGCAGCAGCGACACTGACCATATTGGCAATTCAGGTTTTAAAAACGTTGTCTAAGGGGTAGTCCAGTTGTGGAATCCAGAAAGTTGTTCACCCTCAGCTCCATGAGCCGCGTCTCCATGGAATGCAATATGACTCTGCCGCATAGCCTCAATGCGTGAAGCGTGGCGTCTCGGATCGCGCGGGCTCCGGTTGTCGTTCCACCGCCGCGGATCAGCGCGACCGTCGCGCAGTGACGAACACGCCGCATACCATGGTGCGCAGAGTCCCCCCGACCGTGCGTCTCCCGCCGGTTCGGACGCCCGTCATTCGTCGGTTATGTCCGACCCCGGAGGGGGCGCCTTGCGCTCAAACGCCATCGCGGGCGCTTCCCGGCCTTGTCCAAAAACTGAAACTCCCAGCGATGCCGATGGACAGAACCGCACGCGCACGAGACCGAAAGGCACATTGATCTCCGATCCTAATGACTAGCATGAACAAAAACAGAAGGCCAAAGATAAGCAAGCCAAACCTGCCCAGAAGCAAGAACAACCCCTCCGGCAAGAGGAACGATCCGGACATTGACTGGCCCGAGTATGCCGAGGGCCGCAAGTCCGAGGGCCGCAACTACATCGAATGGATGGGAAAGATAGCCGACTTCATACGTAAACTACTGGGCCTTCCCAAAGGCAAGAGGGACAGGCGCATCTCGGCCGTACTGGTGGCCATCTTGAAATCCGAGGAGAAGATGTCCTATTGGGGGCTGGTAAAGCACTTCGCCAAGCATCCGGGAGACCTGGAGCGGTGCGAGCTCGACCGGCCGTACTGCAAGTCGTGGTACCACCTGCGCATATCGCAGACAGGTTCCGCCGTACTGCACAAAATAATCGGCTGGATGGCCGGCGACGCCGCGGTACACGGCACCAAAATAGTCGATTCCGCCGGATTCAGCATATCCAGATACAGGGACTGGCACAACGCCAAGTACGGCACGATCAGCGTGAAGCAGTTCGCAAAACTGCACATCGTGCACGCCCTCGGGGGCATGGTATGCGCCGCGGCGGTCACGCCGGGCAAGGCAAACGACTCGCCGTACATCAGGGAGATGCTGGCCAGGATGCCGCGCGGATCCGGCGACATGCTGGCAGACTCCCAATACGGCGGAGTCAAAAACTGCCAGGCGGTACGGGACAGCGGGCGCCGCGCCGTAATCGATCCCAGGACCGACTACAAAATCGAGGGAGAAGACGCCAGGGCGGAGATGTTGAGGTTTCTTGAGGAACACCCCGGCACCTTCCGCAAGTTGTTGTGGAAACGGAACAACGTCGAGAGCGTCTTCTCGTCCATGAAGGAAAGGTTCGGGGGCGTGGTGCGGGCCGTCAAGTCGAAAACCCAGACCGTCGAGTTGCTGTCCATGTGCACATACCACAACATGACTTTCGCGTGAGGGGTGCGGAGCGGGGGCGGAGAGGGCCCCCGCATGCGGGGGAGTCTGCGCTCAAATACTTGGAAACGGCCTGAAACGGGGCCCGCGCGCCCCTCTGGGCCCCGGGGCGGGCCGATCGCGGAGGATCAGCGCTGCCACTTTAGGCCGGAATGTCCACGAACGGCGTGGCTAGCTTTATAGATCGCTAGATTTTGGACAAGGCCCGGGAACGCTCTGAAACGGCGTGGTTGGCCTTACGGATCGCTAGATTTTGGACAAGGCCGACCGCCCCCAACAAGTCTTAAAATTGTACGGCCACATCATTAGCACATGACCATACCAAAAAACGGCGAATACGTACTAAAGATGCTTCGTATGGACGATCATGACGGCAACGACGTGATCCGTGGCCGTACGTGGCTGCAAAAGATGATGTATGCCGGTTCCAAGGATCATCGGGAGCTGGATTACGGGTTTGTACCGCACAGCTACGGCATGTACAGCAGGTCGCTTGCCGACATAGTGGACAATCTAGAAACACAGGGACTGGTGTGTACGGAAAAAACGGAAGAAGACAACCGCAGCCCGATGCACCTGACCCGAGCAGGCCGCACGGCAGCCGACGGCGTAACCGGCTGCAATCCGGACGTGCTTGAAACGCTGCGAAGCGTCAAGACCGCATTAAATTCGCTGGACTACAGGGAGCTTGTGGTGCTGATGTACTTTGAATACCCGGAAATGCTCCAAAAGACCAGCCAACGTGACAAATACGAGAACTGGCGGGAGGATGAGGCGCTAAGCATGGTGTCCAAAGAAAAAATATCGTTTTCGCTCGGTGCGTCGATATCCGGACTGGACAAGGAAACATTCAGGGCCAGGCTGGGAGCGCTGGAGTCGATGCTGGCATAACGGTGGCGCCCCGCTGTACAAGGCTCCTTCCGCAAAGACGGGTGACGACCCGAGACCATACATGGTGCCTTCGGATGCCCGGCATATACAACATCCAGAGTGATTTTGGCGGTGCAACGCGCCGCAGGATGCCCGTACGCCTTGGCCGATCCAACCACCGGGGCCCTGCGGGAGAGCCTTGGAAATTCGCTTTAAATGAATCGGCGAAAATACTATAAACGCAACGCGCGTATATACCGCATGCTGAGAGTAGTAAAGCCCCTTGACGCCCAGCAGTGGAAGAACGTCCAGGATGACATGGCCAACGGTCCGAGCGAGGAGCAGATCCGAAAGATGGACGAGGTGGGCAAGCGCGTTCAGAGGATGCGGCGATGCTGGCAAAAAGCTAAAGCCGCGCAACGTTGAAGTTCCTTTTCAGCGTCGGCGACACCACATACTGCCAGGTCGAAGAAAGCGACATCCCGGAAGAATTCGAATCCAGCGTCGGCGAGTTCACCGGTTACTACCGCACGGACAGCTTGCAGGACATGAGAGAGAGGCTGGTGCGCATGTACGTTGTCAAGCTCGGCGGGCGGCCATGGGGTACGTCACGCTCGCAATGGCGCACATAAGGCCCGACGCGACGGAAGAAATCAAGGAAAAGAGGGTGAACGGGAACATCCCGGCCCTGCTGATAAGCCACTTGGCCGTGCGCAAGGATTTCCTGAGGCGCGGCATCGGAACCAGCCTTCTGGACTTGGTATTCGCCACCGTGCCCGAACTGGAGAAATGGGCAGGATGTAGGTACGTGATGCTGAACCCTCGTGACGACCAAGGCGTGAGAGATTTTTACATCAAGTACGGGTTCAAATACGAGCCGAATTTTGAAGGCGACATGGAAAACGATGCGTGCCTGGTGAATCTCAAATCCAGAAGGTGTGTCGATTCTTCTTAAATTGCCCCGCGCCCGAACGGGCGCCGAAAGGCGCGCGCCAAGCGCGCCGCGGCCGCAACCCGGTTGCCGCCTGTAGCGTGTGGAAGTCATGCCGCGCCCCCGTCCTCGCATACGCGGTATTGAAGCCCCGCGGCCCGGTCATCATGTCCGTGGCAAAGTCAAGGCGGCACGAATAGCCGAGCGTCCCGGCGTAGGAATCCGCGTATGCGCCGCGGCAGAGCCGGACGGCGCAACGCGCGGCCGCATGCCGGCGCGCGGCCGGGGCTATAGCCGAATGTGGAACGCCCCGTCCAGCGCCACCGCCAGGAATATTATCGTCAGGTACGGGGCCGTCACCTTGTAGGCCCGCCAGGCAAAGTCGGACGTGGGCTCCCGGGTCAGCCGGTAGTGGTAGTACAGCATCAGGCCCCCCGAAACGGCGGCGATTGCCGTATACACCAGGCCCATCCCGAAGGCGTAGAGCATCAGCGAGTAGGGCACCAAAATGAAGGTGTTTGCCAGTATGTACTTTGAGGTGCGGTGCATGCCGATGACCACCGGCAGCATCGGGACGTCTGCCCGGGCGTACTCGTCCTTGATCTTCATGGCCAGACACCAGAAATGCGACGGCGTCCACACGAAGACCAGAAAGCCCACCAGAAAGCCCAGCATGTCCAGAGTGCCGGCGGCAGCGGCCCATCCGGCCCAGGAGGCGGCGCTGCCCGCAATGCCCCCTATCACTATGTTGGAGGTGTTCTTCCGCTTTAGCCACGCGGTGTATATTATGACGTACGAGAATATTCCCAAGGCTATGAAAAACGCCGAGAGCGCGTTTATGAGCGCGTATCCGTACGCTACGGATATGCACGAGAGCGCGAGTCCGTACACCAGGACCGTCCCGGCGGACAACTTTCCAGACGGAATGGGCCGGGAGCTGGTGCGGCCCATCCGGCCGTCGATGTCCCGATCGTAGTAGTGGTTCAGCGCGCTGGACCCCGCCGAGGCCAGGGCGCCGGCCACCGCCAGGTGCACGTACGTCATATATCCGACCTCGGGGGCATCGGGAGTCAGCTGGCCGGCGGCGTACAGGGACGCCATCGCCGTTATCACCAGCAGTACCACGATCCTGGGTTTTGACACCTCCACAAGCTCCCTCAGCGCCAACTTGCATAGGTAGAGGGCACATCCATTTAATCCCTTTAGTGTATTGCCAACGTCAAGCAAGGCGGGGGCCGCAGGCGTGCACGGACCGCCGGGGATCGCCGCGACGCGCGCCCCGCCGCCGGGCCGACCACATGCGCGGAGGGCGGGCGGCAGAGCCCCGCACTGCCGAAATGTTCCCGGCGCGCCGGACGCCTATGCCCGGCGTGACCGGGTTGCGGTCGGCCGCAGGCGGTGCTTGCCGGTCACGATGTACGATATGGCGTCGCTCATGAACAGGGCGTGGTCGGCCATGCGCTCCAGATACCGGAGCACCAGCGCCTCGGCCAGGGCGCACTTGACGTTGTCAGACTTGAGAAGGGCCGGCATCCTCTCCCGGTATATGGCGTCGGTGATGGCCTCCTGGGCGTTGATGTGCCGGGCCCGCTCCATGTCCATGGTCGCAAACGAGTGCACCGCCTCCCGGATCATGCGCTCTACCAGCACCAGCGTGGCGTTGAGTCCCGAATTCTTGCACTCGGATATGTCCCCGAAGGAGTCGCGCACCTGCGATATGTCGTAGGCGTACCTCCCAAAGCGCAGGAACGCGTACGATATCTCTATGGAAGAGCGTATGAGCCTAAAGTCGCGGGCCACCGGTTGGTACTTTAGCAGCATCTCAAAAGTCAAATCCTCCACCCCGTGGTACTGCCGGGTCAGGGCATCGGAGACCTTCAGGCACTCCCGCGTGGTATTCGTGCCGGCCAGGAAAGACTCCATGGCCAGCCCCATTCCCTTGATGGACAGGCTCCCCATCTCTCCCATCGCCAGGGAGAGTTTTTTGAGGGACGGGTCTATTAAGCGGGACACTATCCGAATTGCCCTTCAACATATTTAGCAGTTAGCTTGTCGCGGGGACGCTCAAAGACCTGCTTGGTCCTTCCGTGCTCTATGAGGCTGCCCAGGTACATGAAGCCCGTATAGTCTGAACAGCGCACCGCCTGCTGCATGTTGTGCGTCACTATGATTATGCAATAGTCCCGCTTCAGCTCGTTGATGGTCTCCTCGATCTTCTGGGTGGCTATGGGATCCAAGGCCGAGGCCGGCTCGTCCATCAGGAGCACCTCGGGCTGTATCGCCAGCGCGCGGGCTATGCAGAGCCGCTGCTGTTGCCCGCCGGACAGCTCCATGGCCGGCTTCCGGAGTATGTCGCGGACCTCGTCCCACAGGTAGGCCATCTTCAGGCAGTCCTCCACTATCTCGTCCAGTATCTTCCGGTTCCGCACCCCGTTGAGCTTCACGCCGGCCACCACGTTGTCGTATATGCTCATGGTGGGAAACGGGTTGGGCTTCTGGAATACCATGCCCACCTTCCTGCGATGGTATATGGGGTCAACGTTGCCGTCGTACAGGTCCGCGTCGTCCAGCAGCACGCGGCCCTCAACCCGCGCGTTTTGGGTCATGTCGTGCATCCTGTTGAGGCACCTCAGGTACGTGGTCTTGCCGCACCCGGACGGGCCTATGAGGGCGGTGACTGACCTTTCGGGAAACCCCATGGTGAGGTCCTTGACGGCGTGCACGTCGCCGTAGTAGATGTTCACGTTCTCGGTCACCATTTTGTAGCGTTGTTCGCGATCCAGCTCCGGATCCGGTTGCTTCTGCTTGGTTAACACGCTCATCGGCTCACTTCACCCGTCTTCCCAATTGCAACACCCCTCTTAACCCTTTGCCACCGTGCTCGCGCATGAAGAAGAAGCGTACCCCCAGGTGGATCGCGAATATCACCAGCAGCAAGGTAAAGGCGGCCCCCCAGCCGGCGATCCTGGCCTCATCGTACGGCTGCAGCGAGAAGCGCCATATGCGGAGGGGCAGCGCGTCCATCGGCGTGTCAAAGTCGTCAAAGAAGACGCTGCTCCCCACCACGGTCATTATGAGCGGGGCGGTCTCCCCGCCCACCCTGGACACGGAGAGGAGCACCCCCGTTATTATCCCCTTCTTGGCCTGGGAGAGCACTATCCTGAGGGTTATTATCATCTTGGTGAGCCCCAGGGCGGCGCCGGCCTCCCGGTACGTCCAGGGCACCATCCGGATCGCCTCCTCGGTGGCCCGGGCCACTATGGGGAACATTATGAGGGAGAGCGCAAACCCTCCCGCCCACACCGAGAAGTGCCCCAGTATCAGCACCACGGCCAAAAACGCGAATATGCCCAGCACTATGGACGGCACCTGTATGAAGACGTCCATGAAGAACCGGATCTGCTTGGCCAGCCAGCTGCCCTGCCCAAACTCGGCCAGGTATATGCCGCCCATGATGCCCACCGGCGTGCCCAGCAGGGTGCTCAGTCCTATGAGTATTATGGTGCCCTGGATGGCCGGCCCTATCGATATGAGGCCCGCCCCCACCGCGCCCGGCTCCTGGGTCAGAAACGCCCAGCTGAGCACGGGCAGGCCGCTGTACACGGCCGTCGCCAGTATCCACAGCAGCGGGACTATGGCGACCATGGCGCACGCCACGACCGCGCCCACCATGACCTTGTCCACCCAGAGGCGGCGCTGCACGTTGGACTTGAACATGGCCCGAATCTCGTTCCTCCTTTGCTGGCGCGATTCCCGACTCAATGCACCGGCCCCTCGTTGACCTTTACCATGCGGCCCACCAGAAAGTGCGCCGCCACGTTGATGGAGAGCCCCACCCCGAGCAGTATGAGCCCCACCCCTATCAGGGCGGACGTGTGGAGCCCCACCGGGGAGGCCTCCAGAAACTCGTTGGCTATTATGCTGGGCATGGTCTGGCCTGCGTCAAAGAAGGAGGTCACCATGGCGTTGAGGCCGGTGGCGTTCCCTATGAGCATGGTGACGGCCATCGTCTCGCCAACCGCCCTGCCCAGGCCGAGTATGGCGGCGCCCAGCAGGCCCGACTTGGAGTACGGGAATATGGCCATGCGGAACATCTCAAAGGTGGTGGATCCCAGCATGTACGCGGCCTCCTTCTGCTGGTGGGGCACGGCCGTCATCACCTCCCGGGATATGGACGATATGGTGGGGATTATCATGATGGCCAGTATGATGCTGGCCGTCAGCACGTCCAGGCCGAACGGCGTTCCGCCGAACAGGTATATCGAGTCGCCCAGCAGGTCGTGGAGGGGCCTCTCCACGTGGTCCCGGAAGTACAGCCTAAACACGAACAGTCCCCAGAGCCCGAACACCACGCTGGGCACCGCCTCTATGAGATCCACCAGATACCCCAAGGGCCGGCCCAACCTCTTGGGCATTATCATCACCAGCATGGCGATCCCTATGCTCAGCGGGAACCCCAGGGCCAGCGCCATGGCGGAGGTGATCAGCGTCCCCAGCACGTAGGGCAGCGCGCCGTACGACTCGCGGCCCGGCACCGAGTTCCAATCCGTGCCGATGATAAAGTCAAGGCCCTCCTCCTCCCATATGGGGGCCGACTCAAAGCCCAGCTGCAGGGCCATCACCAGTATGATGGCCAGCACGTAGGCGCCCGATGCGGCGGCGGCGTACTTGAATATCTTCTCGGAGATCAGCCGCCGGGGCTTCTCGTCTCGCTGTATCCACCGCCGGCGCATGTTTTCCTCCTGAACAGTAAAAAATATGCAACATATGCAAATAGATTACAAATACCATATTTTTATCATATTACTATATAGAAAATAGTGAATACCCGTATAACGAATTCATGCATACATACGTATACCGATGAAGAGGGGCTCCCAGATCATGCAGAACCGCAAGCTGCAGGTGAGCGGCGGCTCCACGTACGTGATCTCCATCCCCAAGGGGTGGATTGAGGCGATGAACCTCAAGGCTGGCGACAGCATGTCCATGGTGAAGAACGAGAACAACTCCCTTACCCTGTTTCCCAAGACGGGGGCGGAGAACGGCTCGCGCGCCGCGTCGGTGGTGGTGGGACCGTCTGACTCCAACGAGTCCATACGCCGCAAGATCGTGGCCATGTACCTGACCGGCTACAAGACCATCAAGATACTGGCCCGGGGGATACGGTTGGGGCCCGGCCAGATGAACGCCATCCGGTCATTTGCGCGTTCGTCCATGATAGGGACCGAGGTAATCGAGTCCAGCCTTGAGCACATAACCATAAAGACCCTCACCAGGCTGCCGGAGATGACCTCCGACGTGGCGCTGCTTAGGATGGTCGCCATGACCACGGACATGCACCGGGAGGCCCTGGAGGCCTTGGAGACCGCCGACGCAGAGT
This sequence comes from Nitrosopumilaceae archaeon, assembly GCA_963665475.2. GTDB lineage: Archaea > Thermoproteota > Nitrososphaeria > Nitrososphaerales > Nitrosopumilaceae > VYCS01. Next base: position 988,692 of record CAXXXK010000002.1, read on the forward strand.
ACGCCGAGGAGGTGGTCAAGCTGGACGACGAGGTGGACAGGTTCACGTTTTACATGCTGAGAAACCTCACCGTGGCGGTGGGCGACGCCGGCCTGCTGAGGGCCATGGCGCTGGACAATCCCGTGGACTGCCTGTACTACAGGACCGTCATAGCCCGCATTGAGAGGATAGCGGACCACGCCACGCTCATGGCCAAGCGTGTGAAGTACCTGACAGGGCCCATAGATCCGGAAACGTTCAAGAGGATCAGGGCTCTGAGCAACATGGTGGTGGAGATGTTCGACAGGGCGGTCAATGCCATGATAAGATGCGACTATTGCATAGCTGAAGAGGTGAGCGCGGCCACCGTCGGGGCGCAAGCGACCCAGGAGGAGATCATGATGGCCGTGAAAGACGAAAGCCCCAACGCCACCGTCATAAAGTTCGTTCTGGACAGCATACGCAGATCCGCAGAGTATACCATGGACATAGCCGAGGTGGTCATGGACCGCAACGTGGAGAGCGTCATGGTTGAGCCGGAGGCCGAACCTGATGCCGAACCTGATGCCGAACAGGCCGTCGTCACCAACTGACTGACGCCCGCGCATCCCCCAAGCGCGCCCCGGCGCGGATTCGCACAATCCAGACTCGCATAGGGCGTGAAGAGCAGCGGGGAAGGAACGCGTGCGGCACGCACGCGTTTGGGCCCGTTGCGGCTTTCCGGGGAGCCGTCCTGCGAGCTGTCCGGATCAGGCCGCAGGGTTGACAAGATGATCATGGGCGGCGGCATCTAGTGGACGGATGCAGATGCAGTGGTTGTGCGGACGTTGCCGGCCCCGGCGACCCCATGCCTTGCGTTTAAATTGAGACGCGTGGTACGGGGGCGGGGCTCCTGTGGTGTAGTCCGGTTAAGCATACTGCCCTCTCAAGGCAGTGATCCCGGGTTCAAATCCCGGCGGGAGCACCATCCAATCTGGACGCCACGTCGCCTGGCGGCGGCGTTTCGGCAGCCGACAATTCGGGGCGCGGCCGGCGCCGTGCAGAAGGCCGGACGCGGCGCCCCCGGACGCGGTGACCGCCCCCGAGGTAAAATAGAGGTCGCGGCACACACGGCGCATGGACATGGTCCCCATACTGGACAAGGTGTGCGCCAACGGGGACGCTGCGGCCCTGGCGGGATGCCGCCTGGCTGGAGTCAGTTCGGAGTCTTGCGCGCACGATATTGTGGTCTTCAACGACGTCGGCGGGGAGCAAGAGCTGCTGCGGCGGGGGGACGACGTAGCAATGGTACATCGCGTCCGGCTGGACGAGACGCGCCCCGCACTACTGCTGGGATGCCTGGACGTCAGCATCCTGAGGGACTACGGCTGGCGGCTGGCGCCGTTTCTGGAGAGCATCAGGAGGCGCAAGGACGGGCTGATATCTGCCTGCGTGCGGGACGGCGCCACGGCGGCGGTCTTGTACGCCCAGCGCGCCCTGCAAGCCGATGCCGTTGACGACGCTTCGTGTTGGCAAAAGTGCGCCGCGCTGTGCCTGGCCGATGCCACCCTCATCGCAGGCGGGCGGCGGCCGTCGTCCCACGCGCTGGACGGGCTCCGGCGGATGCAGGACGACGCGGGCATCGCCGCCCTGGTGGCCGCGTCGTTGGACGTGGAGCGGTCCACGCCCTCGCTGTTGGCGCGGATGACCGAAGCGGCGGCGGGCCTGTCTGCCATGGCAGGGTCGGAGGCGGCGGAGATCGTAAGGTTCAGGGCGTCTTCCATGCAGCAGGACGGCCGCCTGGCGGACTGCTACTACTACCTGTGCCGCGTCGGAAGGGACGCCATGTCCATTCTGGGCGGGCCCGCCTGCGACCAAACCGCCATGTACGCGTCCCGGATATGCCTGGACGCGGTGCGGGAGGCGGCGCCGGTGCGCAGGAACGCCGCGGCGGTGCGGGAGGCGGCCGGCCGCATGCTGGACGGACTGGCGGGACGCTAGACGTATGCGGCGTCCCCGGTCGCCCGCGCAGATCCGCATACGGGCAGGCGCGCTGCCCGCGTCGCTCCCCGCACTGGCAAAGGCCATCGCAAAAGGAGGCCCCGCCGCCGGATGCCGGGGCGCGGTTGGTGCCGGAGCGGCAACAAAAGATGGGCTCGACCGCCGCGGTTCGGATCCTGTTTTTGACGGGCCGGTCTTGCGTCGCCCCTTGCCGACGCCCGGATCCTTGTGGTTTTCCTGCGCGCGCGCGGGCCAGGGCAGGGCGCACGGCCCCAAAAGCCCGGTGTGGCGCTTTGGCGCGCCCGGCAGAAGATCCGCCTTGCCGGGAGGAATCCGGGAGATAATAATAAATAGAAGTGAATTATTAACAAAGCCATGAAGTTTGCGACTGCGGCCATACTGCTGGCGACTGCGGCGATCGTACCGGGCGTAATGGTGCACGACGCCGTAGCGCAGGATAACTCCGACGGGCTGGTCATACAGGCGTCGTTCTACCCGTACTACGAGTTCACCAAGGCGGTGGCGTCCGAGAACGACACCGTGGACATGTTCCTGCCGCCCGGCGTGCTGCTGCACGACTGGGAGCCCAGCCTGTTCCGCATGCAGTCGCTGCAAAACTCCGACGTCTTCGTGTACAACGGCCTGGGCGTGGAGGGGTACATCGAGCGGCTGGAGGACCTGGAGGACCTCTCCCTGGTGTTCATAAAGGCCAGCGAGGGGCTGATACTGATATCCACCGCGTCCGTGGCCGACACCCTGCTGGAGATAGTGGCCGAATACGAGGAAGGCCACATGAGCGGCGAGGAGGCCGCGGACTCCATCGAGGAGGCCCTGAACCGAGAGGAGACGCGCGGCATACTGGCCGAATACGAGGAAGGCCATTTCACCACCGAGGAGGCCGTACAGCACATCTACGACGTGTACGGCGGCACGTACGAGTATACGGTGCTGCCGGACGCCCGCGCCGTGCTGCATGAGATGTCCACGGGCGACACCAGCTACGAGGAGGGATTGGAGAGCATCCACCACATGGCCGAAGAGTACGAGGAGACCGGACACGATGATGGACATGACGAGCATGGCGACGACCATAATGACGGACACGACGAGCATGGCGACGACCATAATGACGGACACGACGAGCATGGCGACGACCATAATGATGGACACGACGACGGACACCACGACCACGGGACGGTGGACCCACACGTCTGGCTGGACCCGGTCCTGGCAATACAGCAGGTGTACACCATACGCGACGGCCTGGCCAAGGCCAACCCCGCCGGGGCCGAGACGTACGGCATCAACGCCGCGGCGTACGCGGAAGAGCTGGACGAGCTGCACCACGACTACTCCCACGCGCTGGCCGACTGCCGGCAGGACACCATAGTCACCAACCACCTGGCCTTCGGGTACATGGTGGAGCGGTACGGCATAAACATCAAGACCCTGGGCGGCTTCAGCCCCGAGGGGGCGTCGGTGGCCGACATAGCGGCCCTGGCCGACTACATGATCCAGAACGAGATAAAGTACGTCCTGGCCGAAGACATAGTGGACACCCGGGCCATGGAGGTGCTGGCAGAAGAGACCGGCGCCGAGGTGCTGACTCTCAGCCCGCTGGAGAGCGTCACCCAGGAGCAGCTGGACAACGGCGTCACGTACATCGACAGAATGCGCGATAACTTGCAGATATTGGAGGTGGCCCTCTCCTGCAACTAAGCCACCCGCATCCTTGCTGGAGGGGCCAAAAGAAGTAATCTTTAAAAAGAGAATATGGGGACATAATACTATGTCAGATGCAGCCTGTGGATGTGACGCATCCGTCGAATCAGGCTCGGAATGCGACTGCGCAATGCAGGCCGCTTGCCTTTGCGATGCGACGTGCACGTGCGCGATCGTCATCTGTAAGAACGCCGAGCACTAAACAGGCTTTTTCATCTTTTTAAAACAACGTAAGAGCACCACATATGGAATGTCAGGCGAGGGCCCGCGCTAGCCGTCCTCGGACAGGCCCCACGACTTTACCAATTCCTTTTGGAAGATGTCCGCCTGCTTCTCGTTCAGGGCAAAGCCGCAGTTCTTGTGGGTGGGCACTACGATCATGCCGTCCAGCTTGAACTCCACCTCGTACATATGCACCTTGGAACACTCACACACAGGTACGCCGACAGCCACCCCCTCTATAATTGCTGTTGATCGTGTGATGCCGCCGCTCCCCAGCAAGGCGGGCATCGTTTGAGCCCCCTCCTTGCGCAGCCTCATGGCAGTGCGGATCACGCCGTGCGGATCACGCCCTCCGGCTTGCCGTGGACATCCGGCACGGCCGAGATCTCCTGCTCGGACTGGTCGGGGCCGGCGGGCCGGCCGGCGGGGCGCTGCACGTGAACCTTTCCTGTCCGGAGGTGCTCCGCCCGCAGCCTCCGGATGCGTCGCTGCGTCACGCCGAGTTCTTCGGCCACCACCCGGGCTCCCCTGCCCGTCTCCAGCTGCTGGATGGCGTGGCAGATGGCCTTGTCCGTCAGTTTCGGGTTCATCTTTTCGCGGGATCCATGCAGCTTAAAGTAGTCTTTGCGGAGCGGCGTCAGTCCCTCCAGCGCGACATGATTTTCGGATACTACAGCATCGTTTGAGCCTCGCTAATCTTTAATATTGGCGCGGGGTGATAAGCAGGTATGCGCGTGTTTTGGCTGGCGGTGGCCGCCGTTGCGGCGGTGGCTGCGGGCATGGCGGTTCCGGCCCAGGCCCAGTTCCAGCAGGGCGGGGTGGATCATCCCGGAGAGTGGCACGTGGGCGAGGGCATACAGGCCGGCGACTTTTACTCGTACAGCATGTGCCACGTGGACTACAAAGAGTGCGCCGAGTTCAGGATGGACATGTGGATAGAAGGCACCATCCAGGTGGGCACCGAGGAGAAATGGCTTGCCCAAGTGGTGGTGTACGACGGAAGCCATGTCGTGGTGGGCGACATGGAGTTGGGCAAGATAGCCCCCGAGCCCACCGGCGGTTCGGCGGAGCTGGGCGTGTACCGGGGGGCGTTCAAGTCCTCGGTGGTCTGGCTTTCGGCGTTCGCCAACGCCAACGAGCCCAAGAAGTTCGCCATGCCGTCGTGGGGAAAGATCGCCAACATAGGAGGAGAGCAGATACTGCCCAAGGAGGTGATCGAGGGCGGCCTGGACACGCCGGCGGGCCACTTTGACGACATCGTTCTAATCGGCTGGAGGACCGGCGGCGCCAACAGCCAGGTCTGGGTTTCAGACGGGTTCCCGTTCCCGCTAAAGGCGCTCACCTGGACGCACGTCTCGGAGGGAATTCCACCCAAGGAGTACGAGTTTGAGCTCCGGGAGTACAGGACGGGCGTGGCCGAGAACCCGCTTGCTGGCATAGCGTCCACGGCCCAGCAGCAGGCCGCTCAGGGGTGCCCCGACACGGGGATGCTGGAGCAGTCGGTGAAGAGGCCGACCAGCCTGTTCAGGTACCAGCTGCACGTCTTTTACTCGCCGGACCCGCTGGTGGAGGACTGCCCGGTGAGGATGCTGGTAAAGTTCATCTCAAAATACGACGACACCCAGTTCCTGAACCAGGTCCAGTACGACCTGTGGGTGGTGGACGTGGACGCCGAGGGCAACCCGCTGACCCCGCCGATCCGCTCCATAGCCGACGAGGAAGGCAGGTTCTTTTTGTACTCGCCGTCGGGCCAGGCGGAGATCGACTTCACGGCGGACAAGGCGGGCACCGTCAACTACCTGGTGTACGTGTACGGCCTCTCCCCGGAGAACATAGTGCCGGGGGTCGATGGGACGGACTACCTGCTGCTGCCGTTGGACGTGTACCCGCGCATGTCCGAGCAGTCCATACCCGACTGGATCAAGAACACGGCGCTGTGGTGGGCCCAGGGCCAGATCGACGACGAATCCTTCGTGCAGGGGCTGCAGTACCTTATACGAGAGGGAATACTGGCGGTGCCGCCGACCGATCCCGACGGGTCCGGAGAGCCGGGCCCCATACCCGACTGGATCAAGAACACGGCGTTGTGGTGGGCCCAGGGCCAGATCGACGACGACGCCTTCGTGCAGGGGCTGCAGTACCTGATGCAGGCCGGGATAATACGGATCTCCTAGGTGGCCCCATGTTCCGGTATCCCAAGCGAAAGTTGCGCAAGATGGTCCAGAGGGGCGAGTACGCCGAGGCCCTGCAGTACGGCCTGTCCGTCGAGGCGGACTACCCCGAGGATCACGACTACCAGTTCATAATGGGCAGCATCTACTACATACTTGAGGAGCCGAGCAACGCCATCAAGTACCTGGACCGAGCCGTCTCCCTGCGCGGCGACGACATAGACGCCCTGATGCTCATGACCAACGCCCACCTGAAGCTCAAGCGGCTCCAGGAGGCCATCTCGTGCTGCATGCACATCTTGAAGGTGGATCCCGAACACGCCGAGGCCAAACTGCTGCTGACCCAGCTGCGGGACGTGCCGGAGGATCAGTAGACGTTCTCCATCAGCCACTCGCAGTACTCGGTCACCCGCCGGTCAAAGACGGTCCATATATGCAGCGAGTGCGGCAGGACGTCTATCTTTCCGCCCGGCGCCCAGACCCGGGCGCCCTCCTTTCCCTCGTACATGTAGGCGTCCTCCACCTTTACGTCGCCGAATACCTCGCGGGCCTTGGCCTTTATGGCATCCCGGGATATCGGAAACCTCTTGCGCTCCCGGTCCATGATTAGGCTGATGTCCCTCTTTCCATACATCTCAAACTCCCCTATCTTTCCCTCGTGGGGAAAGTTGACGATTAGCTGTATGCCGTACTTGGAGCCGGTCTTGCGGCCTATCTCCACCATTCGAGAGTAGGCCATGGCAGGGTTTCGCGCCAGCAGGAGCCTTATCTGGGCGGTGTCGCGCTTGAGGGCGGCCTGCAGGTCCGCAACCACGTCCGAGAATTTCACCATGGAGTGTAGGGGCGCCCGACCACATTATAATTTGGCGGGGCCGCACGCGCGGCAACCGCCGGACATTGCAGCGCGGCGGAAAGGCCGCAAGGGGCGGCGTTCCTGAAACCGGACGGGGCGGTGTGCGACATACGCCGTCCGCCCCCGGGGGGTGGACCCGACGTTCCGGGAACCTGTGCATACGGCGGCAACGCGGCGCGTGACGCGCGGCGCGATTGTCGGCGACACCATGCACGTCAGCGCCCTCCTCCGGAAACTGGAATCCGGCGCCGCCGTTCGGGCTACTTTGCAAAATTGGGACCGAGCGCAACAGTCTCCTAACCGCCCAGCATTCCCGCCGTGATGCGGATATGGCGCACGGCAAATGCGATGTACTAGGGGGTTGTCCAGCGGCATCGGGACTTGTTTGGTGGGGCTGGTCCCAATTTTATAGTCAATTACAATAACACTTATAGACTAATAAGTATGTAGAAAATATAATGGGCAGAAAATACCTTGATTTCGAGGTTATCAAAGAATCATGGAACAAATACAGCCTTCAGGACGGTACCAAGCTCAAAGTCCGGACAATACTAAAATCTGTCTGGGTTGACCGTACGGATGTAAAGACTAAGCATAACACTGAGATCGAGACACACCACGTCTTGTTGTGCGATCCCATGGTACAGGGCGAACCGGACACCGAACAATATACGAAGAAGCAATTGAAAGAGGGTGTAGAGGTGGCGCATTGCCCCTACGCCACACTGCAATACGAACCAAGCGAGTACGAATTGGATGACCGCTCTCGGATCGTGCTCCATACCGCCTTGATCAACATAGCAAGGACCCGTCTCTTTGATGCCGTTGGAGACAGAATCTATATTGTAGAATTAACGGGACAGATGAACGTCGCGCCTCCGCAAAACTAAATCTGGATCTAGAAATCCAGAACTGTTTTATCATCTACTATCGGGTAGGTGATTTGTATGAAGATCTTGCTGTTGGTACGCTCCGCAGATGATCGCGTAACCGTCACCTCTGGCTCGTCTGTGGTCAGAATCAATCTTTCAGGCTCCATAATACGATATGGTAGCGACTGTCTAATAAATTTTTGACCAAAGGGTTTGTTGCAAACTCGGCGGGTGCGGTTTTCTTCCGGTTTTCCTGCATACTACAACCACAATTGACGGGTCCGTGACATAGTCGGCGTATATTTGCCCCGCATTGGACATAGATGGGTCCGCGCGACGCAGCATCGCATCGCTCGGCACGGCGTGCCGCACCGAGTCCGGCCGACGTGCTCGCGCCACTCAAACGAGTGCGTCGGGCATTTGCGGTCGTCTAGGCGGCGCCGGCCACGGCGTCCGCCTTGGTCCTTACCGCGGCGTTCCATGTCATCGGAACGTACTTGTCATCCCCGCCTATGGATATCCCCGCCGCCCCGGCGGGGGTCTTGCCGCCCAGCCCCGAGTGGGCCGGAAGAAATTGCACTGTGGACGGGCGCGCCTTGATGCCGTCGCCGTCCAGAACGTACGCCACATTGCGGACCGGCAGGCCAGCGATGTACTACTACAGGGCACGGGAGATCACCTTGGAACTGTAATGCTTCCCCTTGAAGCCTGGCGTGCCCGAGAAGGTGCGCCCGCGCCTTTTGCGCATGTAGCGCCTCGGCGGCGCCCGCGCGTTCTTCCGCTCCCCGCGTCCAATGCGCCCCTTGAAACCGCGGTATTGGCACCGCGCCCTGGGGGCAGCGAGCTTGACGCCTTTGCGCATCGCCTTCCTGGCGGCGTCCCACGCCCTGCCCGGTACCACGTCTGCCGTGACCGCGTGCCGGAATAATTCCGCCACGCCCCTGCTGGTCGGGGCAATCGCACGCCAGCCCGCATACGCCCAGAACTATGCAGCACCACCGCTTGGAGTCGTACGAGGCCTCGTACTTCCTGCTGCCGCGTTTCCTGACCCGGGCGGGGTCGTCGGCCATCTCCCCGCCCATCTTGTTGACGGTCGCGTTGCGCTTCCGGCGCGTGGTCGTACCGCCGGCCACGCACAAACCCAATTGTGTTTATGCATAAACCTGATGAACTATATCGCCCTTGCCTTAAATAGCGCATCATGATGGTTACGCCATGGGGACGTGGCGTAAGGGCGCGACGGAGTTTACGGTGTCCGTAATACGCAACCGGCAGCGCCAGACCAACTACAGCTACATCCCAAAGCCGGTCCTGGACAAGCTGGGCAACCCCGACGGCTTGAAGTTCGTCTTCCGCGGCGACGACATACTGGTGGTCAGGCCGGACTAACAGCCCATGATACGTACGATCGACGGAAAATCAAGGAAAACGCCACCCACCGAGTTTGCGACAAAACCGGCCATTCGAATGGTTAATTACTTGCCAGCGGATGAGCGGATGTACCGCCGGGGTCGCCTAGCCTGGTAGGGCGCGCGCCTGGAGTTCGTACGACCATACAGCGCGTTCCCGCAAGGGAGCGGGAGTTCAAATCTCCCTCCCGGCGCCATCACACCCCCGACGCGCCGCAAGGGCGCCTACTTCCATATAGAAAACGTGGTCGAGCCCTGCACGAGCTCGCCGCCGGGGCCATGCCCTTCAACGGTTAGGCGGTACAACCCCTCCAACGCCGGGCTCCCGTCGCCCTTGGTCTGGTTCCACGTTACCGCGACGCGCGCGCCCGGCTCCAGCGAGGCGTCCCCCGACGCGGGGGCATCATATATCAGCATCCCGGAGAGTCCGTTGACGCGGAGCCCCCAGGAGTCGTCGGACACCAGCGGGACGCTCCCGCTGTTCACCACGAAGGCGGTAACCTGGTCCCCCTTCCGGTAGTCGGCGCCGTCCGTGTATACCGTGACCGACGGCCCGTCCACGTGCACTATATTGCCGGAGTCGCCCATGAGCAGCAGCCCGGCAACCAGGCCCGACGCGGCACCCACCGCCATGAACGCGGCAAGAGTACGCTGGGCCAATTATTCGTGCCGTCTGCGGGAACGCCAGCGCCGCGGATACGTACCCGGCTCCATTATGATCCGCTTCGTCTCGAAACAGTGGCCCCGGGTGGCGTCCAGTATGTCCGTCTCGGACATCGTGCACCGCGCCAGCGCCACCACCTCCCCCTTCTGGGTGTACACGGCCACCTCGTCCCCGCGGGCCATCCCCGGCGATATCTGCAGTATTCCCGGCACGGCCAGCTGCGCCCCGTGGCAGAGGGCGTCCACGGCGGAGTCCCGGATCACCACCGACTTGAGCTCCGAGAGCATGTCCTCCACCGGCCGCAATATCTGCGAGAGCGCCGAGGAGTCCCCGGTCTCCTTCCAGACGGCAAACGCGTCGGCGAGGCGGTGGAGCGTCACCAGGCCGTCGTCCTCGCCGAAATGTCCCACCCTGGTGCGGCGCAGCTCCACCATGGTGGCTCCGGGCCCCAGCACCTCCCCCATGTCGTAGAAGAGCTTGCGTATGTACGTGCCCGACTCGCAGGATATCCGCATGAGCGCCAGCCGCTCCTTCCGCTCCAGCAGCTCCATCTCGTGGATGGTGCGGGTCCGGGTGCGGCGCCGCACGCTGGAGCGCTGCGGGGGGCGCTGGTATATCGGTCCGGTGAACTCTTTGATTATGCGCCCCACCTCCTCCTTGGACGGCAGGGAATGGAAGCGGCATATCGCGTGGTACTCCTTGGGCCCGTACAGCAGCACGCCCAGAGCCTTGGTGGCGTCCCCCAGGCCCAGCGGCAGCACGCCGGAGACCTGCGGGTCCAGCGTGCCGCTGTGGCCCGCCTTGGGCAGCCCCAGTATGCGCTTGGTCCAGGCGACCACCTCGTGGCTGGTGGGTCCGGGGGGCTTGTCCAGCAGTATCAGCCCGTACCGGAGCAGCTGCTCGACGCTCCTGCGGTTGTAGGGCGTCCCGAACTTGGGGTCGGTGATGTCCTGGTCCACCTCCACCAAGCCCACCAGCTGGGACAGCGTCATCGCATCTCTTCCAGCCGTTCGGACAGCTCCGCCACGACGCCGCCCGCGTCCTTGCCGTCGGTCTGTATCACGATGTCGAAGACCGAGTCGTCGAGCCCGAATCGAAAGTTGTAGTGCTGCCGGTACAGGTCCACGTTGCGCTCGTAGCGGCTCCGGGCTATGCGGTAGGCCTCCTCGGGGTCCAGCCCGTCGCGGCTCTGCAGCCGGCGGGCGCTGACGTCTTGGGAGCACTCCAGCCACACCTTGACCGCGTCGCTCCCCAGCCAGGGCAGCGTGTAGCTGGTCACGACGACCCCGCCCCGGCCGCACCTCTCCTTGAGGAGCCGGTCGACGCGCTGGTCCATCCCAAAGTCCTTGTTCCGAACCTCCATGAACCGCAAACCCTGGGGGGTGTCCCACCAGTTGTCCCCGGACGGGTCGAACCCCATATCCCGGGCCATCTCTTTCAGCATGTTGCCGCCGTCCAGCCACTCCATGCCGCGCCGCTCCGCCAGCATTCGCGCCACGGTGGACTTTCCCACCGCGGGCGGCCCGGATATCACTATGGAGCGGGTCAATTAAGATCCATCGTGGTCTTGGTTATCTTCATTATGATTCCGCTGAACGCTATCGACGCCAGAAAGTACCACGCCCACAGGAACACGGCGTTCTCGTTCTGGCAGACGTGTTCCGGATCGGCGGCCTGCCCGGCGGTGCAGGTCAGCTGGAACAGGTCTCCGGGTATCACGTTGAGGGATACGGGCGAGAGGGCCACCGTGTACGAGAAGAGGTGTGGCAGCACGAAGTAGAATATCAGTATGAGTGGCACGAACGTGATCATCATGGGCCGCAGGTTCATCTGCATCATCTCCATGCTCAGCTTGTTCATGTAGGCGGACTTGCGGTTGACGTGGTCTATCCGGGACTTGTCCTGGGAACGGTACGCGGCCATGCGCTCCTTGTTGAACGCCCGGGTCTCCTTCATTATGCGCCGCCATTTCACCATGTCCACCATCTTCTTGCGGATGGCAGAGTTCATCAGGTTCAGCAGTATGCCGAAGCCGGCCACCGCGAAGGCGGACGCCACCAGGCCCACCACCATGGGGTCGTCGCTCCCGAACGACCCCCGGTAGCCGCCCAAAAATCCCAGTATGCCGCCGTCGTCCTGCAGGAATATCGACTGCAGGAACCAAAGCGCCCCGTTCATGATACGTTCAACCCCGTGGCCCTTATTACGTCATTTGCCGCCTTCTCCACCTCCCCGTCGCGGTTCATCACCATCTTGACCGGCGAGCCGGACAATACGGCGCACGCCGAAACCATGGCCGACTGCATGCCCATCTCCTGCTTTATGTCGGATACGGACACCCTGTCCCGGTGGCGCGTCGCGTCGTTGACCCTCCGCCGGTATATCTCCTCCGGCTTGGCCGAGACGGATATGTAGCTGGTCGGCCTCAGCAGGCTCAGCACCGGCTTGGGCAGGCCCGGGTAGTACCCGAACCGCGTGTTCACGAAGGCGTGCGTGTCCACTATGACCAGGTCCCCGTCCATGGCGGCTATCCGTTCGGCGGCGATGCGCTGCAGCCGCTCCTGCTCCCCGGCGGGCAGGTGCCGCAGGGCGTCCCGGTCGGTCGTGCCCGAGAGCCGCGCCTCGTCCAGCATGGCGGTGCCGAAGCTGATCACCTTGGCCGTCATGCCCTTGCTCTGGAGCAGCCGCAGCACGGCGTCCAGCAGGGTGGTCTTGCCCACGCCGGCTATGCCGACCATTATGATGCGCCTACTTGCGGCCAAGCAGGGCACCCAACCTCGGCATCACCACCTCGACCTGCTCGCGGACGAGCTGCGTGTAGTAGTTGATCAGTATGTCCACCATGAGGAGTATGCCTATTCCCGTCCCGAACACCCCCAGCACGTCGGAGACGCCGGCCAGCACGCCCAGTATGGCCGACCCCGCTATCGTGACGGATGGTATGTACTTGTTCAGCAGGACCTCTATGGGCTTGTTGGATCGGCGGAACCCGGGCACCTGGACGTCGGCGTCCAGCAGGTTCTGCGCGGCGCTCTTCGGCGAGAGCCCGCCCAGCTCCACCCACAGGCGCCCGAAGACCAACACTATGCCCACCATGAACAGGACGTACCCCACCGCCCTGCCGGGGTCGGCGGCGGCAAACTCCAGCCCCCGGGGCGGCGTCACGTAGTATATGAGGCCGCCTATGGGCTGCGACGGGTTGGTCACGTCGAACTGCGCCATGATGTTCCAGAACGCGTCGGTGTTGCGCGGGTTCACGTTGGCCCATATGAGCTGGCCCAAAAAGACGGCGTTGGCGGTCAGCGCCGAGGCCAGGATGACGGGTATGTTGGAGACGTACATCAGCTTGATGGGGTATACGGCCGAGAAGCCCCGGTAGCGCGTCGATACGATCGGTATCTCGATCTTCATGCCCTGGGTGAATACCAGGACCATCAGCACCCCGCCGGTCAGCAGCAGCCCGAAGATGCTGGGGAGCTGGGACGAGCGGAAGAAGACGTTGCTCATGTCGCCGGCAAACGCGGACTGTACCGTGTACAGGAATATTCCGATGGCCCCGCCGTCGCCGGCCGGCAGGGGGCTGAAGAGGCTCCAAAGGATCTGCTGGGTGACGCCGGCCATGATGAAGAGGCTGATGCCGCTCCCCAGTCCCCAACCCTTTTGGATCATCTCGTCAAGGAACATGATCAGTACGGAGGCGGCCATCAGCTGGCCTATCATGACGTAGACGTGCGAGGGGTCCAGAACCGTGGGGCCGTACACGGCTATGGCGTACACCACCGACTCGGCCACTATCACTACGTAGGTGACCAGCTTGGTGGCCGTCTGGAAGGTGCCCCGCTCTTCGGGCTTTTTAAAGTCGAACTTGAGTATCTCCGAACCGCGCAACAGCTGCATGAGCAGGCCCGCCGTCACTATGGGGCCTATGCCCAGCTCCACCAGGGACCCCTGCTGGGAGGCGAATATTACCCGGGCGAACGCCAGAAAGTCCATCTCCGGGGTGATCGCCCCGAAGAGGGGCGTCTGTCCCATCACCATGTATATGAGCAGGGCCACGCCGCTCCACAGCAGCCGCCTCTGCAGAGTCAGCTTCTTCTTGGGCTTGGGGACCTGCGGTATGTACGGCTCGGCCTTGAGCACCATCTTGCGGACCAGCGCGGTGGCGGTTCCCTCAGCCATTCTTCGGAAGCACCTCTCCACCGGCGGCGGCCACCTTGGCGGATGCCGACTTTGTGGAATTTCCGATTACGACGGTGTACGCGGAGGCGACGCTGCCGCCCCCCAGCAGCTTCTCGTACCCGGCGGCGGCCAGGTCCACCACCCGGCGGTCGCCGTCCACTCGGCCGTGCCGCGCGTACAGGTCGTCCAAATCCCGCACGGCGGCCCATTTCTTGGTCACGTTGGGGTAGGGCGGCCGCGTGGAGGAGTGCCCGAAGTGGTCCGGATCATACTTGAGCATGGAGGAGAAGTGGTGCTTGAGCATCCCGGACACCCCCAGCCCGCCCTTGTGGCCGCTGGCCCGGTGCTGCGCCACCTGGCCCCAGCCGTGGTTCCGGGAGCCGCGGTACTTTCTGGTCTTGCGTAGTCGCGTGGCCAATGCTATATCATCCTCCTTATCAGCTCGGGCAGGTCCACGTTCCTGCCCAGTATGCCCTTCTGGCCAGCCAGCTTCTTGGTGCTGCGGCGGAACCCAAGGCGTGGCGGGGCCAGGGCAAACCACGGCTTGAGGGGCGCCAGCTTGGACAGCGCCACCTCCCCGCTGGATAGCGACTCGGCCAGGGCGCCCGGCCCGTCGTAGCCCATTGCCTTGATGTCCTCGTCGGTCACGGGCCGGTATCCGGTCTTGCGGGCCTTCTTCTCTATGAGTTCTTGGACCAGCTGGGCGTCGGGCTCGCACCAGGCCACGAACGTCTGTATCTTTTTTAGCATGCCGGCGGTGACCGGCGTGGCGGGCACTACGGTGGCGCGGTGCTTCTTTTCCAGCTTCAGCAGTTTCATGGTGGTCCGCGCCCAGTGCGGGACGTCCGCCTGGCCCTTTACACGCAGAATCAGGTACGCCTTGGCCACGGCACCTCACCCTTGACTGAACGTCTGCCGGAGGCAGTTCAGTATGGCCGTGGACGTGGAGTTCATGGTGGCCGTGGAGCCGGTCGCCTTGGTCCAGGCGTCCCGCATTCCGGCCATCTCCAGAAGGTGTTTTATCTTGCCGCCCGCCACCAGGCCCAGTCCCCGGGGAGCCGGCAGTATCTCGATGGTCACGCTGCCCCCCTTGCCGCGGATCTTGAAGGGGACCGAGTGCTTCTGGTCGCACCGGCACTCCCAGCTGCCGCACCCCAGCTTCACCGGACTCACGTTGAGGTACGCCTGGTTGGTGGCCTTCTCTATCGCTATGCGCATCTGCTTGGACTTGCCCTGGCCCACGCCCAAGTAGCCGTTCTTGTTGCCCGCCGCCACTATGGCCTTGAACCTGGTGGACTGGCCGTTGGAAGTCATCTTTTGTATTATTCCCACGTCGATTACCTCGGTGTCCAGGTCCGGGAGAAGCTTCTTGATTATTCCGGCCTCCTGCACCCGGAGCCCCTGCTCGATTATGGACTCCAGGGACGTGACGGTTCCGGCGTTCACCCGCTTGCCCAGAGCGGTCTTGGGAACCCACGGCTTCTCGTGGTCGCGGCGCCGGCGATTCATTGCCCGGCGACCTCCCTGTCCACGAACGACCTGAACGACGCCACGTCGTTCTTTACCGCGAGGTGTTCGCCGTTTATCCTCTCTTCGGGAGGAAATGTGTCCGGATCCGCCGGGACGCTCATCCCCGCGTCGGTCAGCCCCTTGACGGCGGCGGCGGTCCGCTGGGTGTACCGCCGGGTTCCCGTGTACAGTATGGCGTCCTGGTTTCCGCTCATGACGGCCCTCTTGCCCGCCATGTACCCGGTCAGGTATGCCGCCGGAATGCTCTTGCGGGAGCCCTTCCAGCCGTTCTTGAGGAGAGTCCGGGAGTGGGCCGACGCGAGCACCCGGTCGCCGGTGAGGCCGGGATGCAGCACCTGCACCTGGGTGTTCTGGTTGGACACCACGACTGTCGCAAAGTCCCTCTTGCCCATCAGCATGGTGCGTCGTTTCCTGTAGTTGGTCTTCTCCTCCCGCAGGCGGCGCAGGATACGCGAATGGGCCATGTATGTGGCGCACTCCGCCGTTGTCTTATAATTGTTGGTTGATCCGGGCGCGAGGACCGCGCGGTTTACCGGCCGCGCCACCCTCCGGCCACCTCCGGTATGTCCGGCATCGTGATGTCCAGTATGGCGACCGCGTCGCCGTACGGCACGTACGACGTCCGGGCCACAAGCGCGTACGTCGCGTCAAGCACCGTGAACACCTCCAGGTCCCGGGGCCCCTCGGCGTGCGGCACCGCAAGGTCCTTGGCAAGGCTGCCCGCCGGAACGAGCTGCCACGGCACCGTAAGGTTCAGTATCTGGAGGCGCCCGTCTGCCCCGGCCACTATCCCGTATGTGTCGCCGGCCACGACGGTCGACTCTATGCGCACGGGCTTGGTGAGGGCGTCAAAGCCGCTCTTGCCGTCTATCACCTGCGAGGTGAGGCCGCCCAGCGTGTCCGGGCGGGTCACGTCCAGCACCTTCACCTCGTAATCGAAGCGGTCTATGACGGCCAGGTACGAACGGCCGTCCACGCCAAACACCGCCGCGTCGGGGATGTCGTCCAGGTTTACCATGGCGGCCTCCCACGGCGCCAGAATCTCCGGGGACGCCGGGTCGGCGAGGCTGACCAGCAGCACGGTGGGCGACGCTTCGGGGCCAGGCCTTGGCGCCCAAGAGATCGGCGACACGGTCTCCGTATCCCCGAACCGCCAGAGCGGCTCCAGGCCCTCTGCCTGCGCAGCCACCGCGGCGAGGCCGGACGGCGGGGCGGCGCCGTACAGGTATAGCGCGTCGTGTCCGCGGAACGAGAGGGCGGCGTACGCGGCGCCGGATGCGTCAAACAGCTCCACGTCGGATATGCCCGGCGGCACGCCCAAAGAAGACAGGAATGCCGGAGCGGCGGGATCGGCGAGGTCGAAGATGTGCACCGCGTCGCCCACGGCGGCCAGCAAGTGCGGACCGCCCCGCACGTCGCCCACGCGCAGCGCGGATGCCCCGGCGGCGGGTATGGCCGAGACCAGGACCGGCGAGGACGGATCCGTGACGTCGACGACCAGCACCGAGTCCCTCTCGGCGATCAGGCCGTACACCCGGTCTCCGTCCCAGTACGTCTCGACCGCTCCGGGCTCCTCTATATGGCCAAAGTCCGGACCCTGCCGGATCGTGTGCAACGGCACGGGGGCGGCGGGATCCGTAACGTCCACTATTTGGACCGCGTCGTCCCGGGCGCTGGACACCAACGCGTACGCGGAGCCAAACGTCCCGAAGACGTCGGTGTCCGCGGGCCAGAGCGGCCCGGGGTCCGGATCTGCGGAGGCCAGGCCGCCCGCCAGGGAGGGCGCCGACGGATCCGTCACGTTCAAAATCTGCACCGCGTCGTCCCCGAAGCTGGACACCACGCCGTATGTGCCGCCGGGCGCCGCATACGCGGCAAGGCCGTACGGGTCCTCTAGACGCGCGCCGTCGCCGTCGGGCACGAACGCCACAAACCTCGCCTCCCAGGGCTTGGTTATGTCTATCACGTGCACGCCGTCGGTGCCGGTGGCCAGGAGGTACGCTCCGCCCGCGGTCTCAAAGACCTCCATCTCGGCGGGGTGGTTCATCTGGTCGCGCTCGGCCAGGCCGAACCACGTGCAGTCTATCAGACCCGTCTTGCCGTCGGATATGGAGGGTATCCGGATGGCGGAGTTGGGGGAGTCTCGTATGTACGAGTCAGAACCGTGCGTTATCAGGTCTATGCCCGCCGCGCCCTCCGGGGGATCGGGATCGCCGTAATCCGGCCACAAGCACCCGACGGGCGTCGGGTTTCGGGGGTCTGCCATGTCCACCACCTGCACCACGTTGGAGCCCCCGCCGGCCACAAACGCGTATACCTTTCCGAACACCTCCCACACACGGACCGACTCGGGGCCCGACAGCCCGTTGAAGCCCCCCTGTCCATGGTCGGTTCGGGACACCCATTTGGGGGCGTCTGGGTCGGTGACGTCCAGCACCAGGATCGCGTCGTCGCCGAACGCCGCCACTATAGCGTACACCTTTCCCCCCGCGCCGAACACCCTGATGTCGCGGGGGTCTGCCAGAGCGTACAGCCCGCTGGCCGACAGGGTGGACGTGATCTCCGGCGACTTGGGGTCTGCCACGTTTACAGCATGCAGGGTGTCGCTGCCCGACGCCGCAACCAAAAGGTACGGGCCCCGGGGAGATTGCACCGCCTCAACGTCGGTTGGACTCCACGCATCCAGTTCCATGGCGCTCCCCGAGATGCTTGACGCGATGGTCGGGGAGAGCGGGTCTGTGACGTCGATCACCCACACCGTCCCGTTGACAAAATCCGCGGCCACCGCATACGTGGAATCCAAACCTTCCAATATCTCAATGTCTACGGCCCCGGCGATCCCGGCAAAGCCCGGCGTTTGGCCGGACACCGTAGATACGGGCACCGGGGAGAGCGGGTCTGTGACGTTCAGGATTTGTATGGCCCCGGCGGTCCCCACCGCCGAATACGTCTGCCCCGACGATGAAAACACCGCAACCGCAAACGCGTCGTCTAGGCGAGCCTCACCGGCCTGGGCGGAGTCCGACCAAGCCGCAGGGGCCGCCGCGGCGGCCACCGCTACCGCCACCAGCAGGAGAGCGCCCGACATGGCATGGTGCCGTCAAAGTGGTAATAAGTGATTAACGGGATGTTGGCGGCCGGCGTTTTTGGTCCATACGGCGTGCCGCCACACCACACGTAATAGTCCGGAGGCGCGTCTGCCGCCGCCCCCTTTCGGCCATGGAGTATGCGGCAATCGCCTATGAGTTATGATGCGCCGCCAAGCAGCCTGATTAGCAGCGCCTTTTGCGTATGGAGGCGGTTTTCTGCCTCGTCCCAGACGGCGGACTGCTCGCCGTCAAGGACCGAATCGGCGACCTCGTGTCCACGGGTGGCTGGCAGGCAGTGCATGAATATTGCGTCGGACTTTGCCAGAGACATCAGCGAATCGTTCACCTGATATTTTGGAAAGAGCAGATCTCCATGGGAGTCGTCGTGGTGTATGGACTTGAAGGTGTCTGTAACCACGACGTCCGCGTCGCGCACGGCCTCTTGGGGGCTCTCCGTCAGCCGTATGCTCGTGAGTCGCGAGGCCTCGCGGACTACCCGCCCCAGCGGGCGAAGGGACCGCGGGGTTGCGATGTTCATAGTCGCCCCCGACAGCGCGGCGCCATACATCATGGAATTGCAGACGTTGTTGCCGTCGCCCACCCATGCAATGCGTATATCCTTGAGGCGATTCTTTTTTTCCAGTATGGTCACAAAGTCCGCCAGTATCTGGCAGGGATGAAACGCGTTGGAGAGGCCGTTTATCACGGGAATGTCGGCGTGCCGGGCCAGCGCCTCTATCTGCTCGTGCCCATACACGCGCGCCATCATGCAGTCGGCATAACAAGATATGGTGCGCGCAGTGTCCTCAATGGACTCGCCACGGGACAGTTGCAGGTCGGCAGCGGACAAATTGACCGCACTGCCTCCAAGTTGGTACATCCCTATCTCAAAACTGACCCTCGTGCGGGTCGACGGTTTTTGGAAAATCATCGCCAGTGTGCGGCCAGAAAGGCGCTTGTGAGGTACACCGTTCTTTAGTTCCTGTTTCAATTTGAGGGAAAGCTGGATTAGATCTTCAAACTCAGCGGAGTTGAGCTCCCCCAGCGTAAGAAATTGGTTAGAGAGGGTCATCGTCTAAACCGTCCAAATAGTCCGCGTTTCTTCTTCTTGGGTTCAGGCTCGGTCGCTGGTTCCGCGTTCAGGTTTGAGCTTTGTACCAGTATCGGGCTCCGGCGCGGGTTCAGCGTCAGGCGGCCCCGGCCTGCCGGCTTTAATCCAGGCGCGGATCTTGCCGGCCAGCCGGCGGGCGTCCCCGTCGTTGTCCGGAGGGGGAACGTCGAACGCGTCCGAATACGCGGCGATGTCGCCGTCGGATATTCCGGCAAACGGATCTTCGGGTTCGTCGGGTTCGCCGGCTTCTGGAGACTGCGGTTCGGGTTCCGGCGTAGGTTCGGCGTCGGGTTTTGGAGCGGGTTCCGCGTCAGGTTTGAGCTTTGTACCAGTATCGGGCTCCGGCGCGGGTTCAGCGTCAGGCGGCCCCGGCCTGCCGGCTTTAATCCAGGCGCGGATCTTGCCGGCCAGCCGGCGGGCGTCCCCGTCGTTGTCCGGAGGGGGAACGTCGAACGCGTCCGAATACGCGGCGATGTCGCCGTCGGATATTCCGGCAAACGGATCGTCGGGTTCGTCGGGTTCGCCGGCTTCTGGAGACTGCGGTTCGGGTTCCGGCGTAGGTTCGGCGTCGGGTTTTGGAGCGGGTTCCGCGTCAGGTTTGAGCTTTGTACCAGTATCGGGCTCCGGCGCGGGTTCAGCGTCAGGCGGCCCCGGCCTGCCGGCTTTAATCCAGGCGCGGATCTTGCCGGCCAGCCGGCGGGCGTCCCCGTCGTTGTCCGGAGGGGGAACGTCGAACGCGTCCGAATACGCGGCGATGTCGCCGTCGGATATTCCGGCAAACGGATCTTCGGGTTCGTCGGGTTCGCCGGCTTCTGGAGACTGCGGTTCGGGTTCCGGCGCAGGTTCGGCGTCGGGTTTTGGAGCGGGTTCCGGCGTCCGCGTACCAGTATCGGGCTCCAGGTTCAGCGTCCGGTCTTGCCGGCCAGCCGGCGGAGCTTTGTACCGGCGTATCGGGTTTCCGGCAAACGGATCTTCGGGTTCGTCGGGTTCGCCGGCTTCTGGAGGCGGCGGGTTCAGCTTTGTACCAGTAGGCGGCCCCGGCCTGCCGGCCTCAATCCAGGCGCGGATCTTGCCGGCCAGCCGGCGGGCGTCCCCGTCGTTGTCCGGAGGGGGAACGTCGAACGCGTCCGAGTATGCCGAGACGTCTTTTGCATCCAGCCCGTCCAGCGGATCCTTCCGGGCATCCGGTTCGTTTTGCAGGGCGTCCTTGATCTTGGCCTTCATCTCCCCGCTCACGTCCTGCCGCTCGCCGAAGAGCGTCTCCAGAAACGACTCTTTCCGGAACGGTTCCAGATCCGGATACTCCTGCCCGACACCCAAAAAGATCACGGGTTTGGACGTGACCTTTGCTATGGACAGGGCCGCGCCTCCCTTGGCGTCCGCGTCGCTCTTGGTCAGTATGGATCCGTCGAATTTCGTGTACTCGTAAAACTCCCTGGCCTGGCTGACCGCGTCGTTTCCCGCCAGCGAGTCGCCCACGAATATCTTGAGATCCGGGCGCACCACCTTCGTTATCTTTTCAACCTGCTGCATCAGGTTGACGCTGGTCTGTATGCGCCCCGCCGTGTCCACCAGCACGCAGTTCACCCGGTGCGATTTTGCGTACATGACCGCGTCCTTTGCCACTGCCGCCGGATCCGAGTTGTAGTTCTGCGCCACCAGCTTCACCTGGAGCCTGTCGGCGTGCTCGCGGATCTGCTCTATCGCCCCCGCCCGGAACGTGTCGGCGGCCGCCATCACCACGGTGAGGTTGTGCTGCTTTAGAAAGTACGCGAACTTTGCCACGGTGGTGGTCTTGCCGGTGCCGTTTATGCCCAGAAACACCACCGTGAAGGGAGCCCCTTCCGAGTTCTTCTTCCGTATGAGCTCCAGCACGTCCAGGCTGCCGGCGTCGTCGAACAGCGCCGACACCGACTCGGCCATGGCCCCCCGCACCAGCGCCTCGGTCTCCTTCCTGCCCACGCTGACCCCGACGAGCCTTTTTTTGAGATCCGAGCACACGGCCTCTACCACCTCCAAGGCCACGTCAGACTGCAGGAATGAGATCTCCATGTCAGACAGGATGTCGTCTATCTCGGATTCGTCAAGATCTTTCTCGGCCAGCTTCTTTGAGAGGCCCGAGAGCGTCTTGCGCAGGCTGTCAAACATGTCAACTTCTGGGAGCGGACTGCGCCGCGGACATCTCCTCCAGCCTCCGGCGGTTCTGCGCCAAGCCGGCCATCACCTTGTTGAGGTTGGCCCTGATGTTGTCCATGGATACGGCAAGCTCCTTGATGCGGGATTCCAGGTAGTTTATGGCCGCGTCGGGGCCCTTCTCTATGACCACGCCGGCGCCCACGCTGATCGGTACGCGGTTCACGGACGCGGAGCTTGCCCGGAGCATGGCGCCCATTCCCAACTGCACGAGAATCTCGGGGTCTTTGGCGTCCCGCAGCGCCCTGATGGCGGCGATGGCGTTGGCGGCCTCCTCGCTGGCGGCCGCGGCCCTTTGCAGCTCCGCGCGCAGCCTGGCTGCCGTCTCCTCCATCATCTGCATGTCCATGTAGAGTCGCTCTGCCTCGCTCACGGTTCGTCAAATTCAGCTGCGGGTTATAAACCATCTACGGCGGTCGGCGCGCGGCGACCAGGCGGGGCGGCGGCGCGCGTTACATGTGGCGGGCGGCGGCGGGTGTTGGGCCGCGCGTGTGGGGGCATGCGCCCCGTCCGCGATGCCGCGCTCGCAAACCCCGCACAGCGCCTGCAAGGGGCCGAACCCGGGGGGAATTCCCGCCATAGCGCAACGGACGGCGCCGTGCGGCGGCGAAACCAGCGTGCGCGGCGCGGGCGAAAAGACATAATGGAGCCGACCAAATCTCACGCATGGAAGAGCCATCCCAAGACGACGTCGTATGCATGGTGCAGGACAGGTTCACCGTCTCTGAGACGGTAAAGGGGCAGTACTCCATAGAGTTTCGCGTGGAAGACGCCGACTACGCGCGGCGCTTCACCGAGCTGGCCCGGGAGCTTGACGGCGGCGCGTACGTGGGCAGGCTGGTGAGGCAGGACGGCGGCGTGTACGTGGTGGTGCAGAAGTTCGTCCGGAACAAGCCCGGCAGGATCATGTCCTCGCCCTGGACGCCCCGGCTGCTCTTCGGGGTGGTGTGCGCCTTTGTGGCCTTTGACGGGTACTACCGCACCAACATGGTCAACGCGCTGGCGTACGTGGGCGAGCCTGTGCAGATGGCGATATTGTACACGCTGGCGCTGTTGGGCATACTGGGCGTGCACGAGGCCGGGCACCTGGTGGCGGCCCGGTTCCACCGGCTGAAGACCACCTGGCCCTTCTTCATACCCGGCCTGCCCATAATCGGCATACCCACCTTCGGGGCGTTCATCAGGTCCAGCGGCCTGACCATAAACCGCAACATACTGTTCGACGTGGCCATCGCCGGTCCGGTGGCCGGGGTGGTGGTGGCCATAGTGGTGACCATGCTGGGCGCCTGGAGCGCCCCGTTTCTGGACGCGCAGACCGTGGAAGACCTCATGGAGAGGCGCATCTTGGGAGAGTTTCAGTTCGGCCAGCCGCTTCTGATGTACGGCGCCCTGGAGATCTTCGGCAAGAACGCCGACGGCATGGTGGTGCTCACGCCACTCCTGTGGGCCGCCTGGATAGGGCTCCTGATCACCTTCCTGAACCTGCTGCCGGCCTGGCAACTGGACGGCGGGCACATGGCCAGGACGCTGCTGGGGGAGAAGGTCCACAGGTACGCCACCTACGGCAGCATGGCGGTGCTGGTGCTGCTGAACTACTGGGTCATGGCGCTGCTGATACTGGTGCTCAGCATGAGAAACCCCGCCGCCGTGCCGCTGGACGACGTCACCCCCCTGACGAGCGGCAGGAAGAAGGCGTACATGGGCACCATAGCGCTAGCCGCCCTCTGCGCCCCCATCCCTTCGGGCATCCTGCCCTAGGATGGTCCTTCCCGCGTCCGGCAGGACCGCGATCTTGCGGCGCGGGCCCTTCTTCAGCATGCCGTCCAGCACGCCCTGCGTCTGGCGCGCCGGCTCCATTCCCAGCCTGCCCGCGTACAGCTCCGGCAGGGCCGTGACCAGGGTCACGTCCACGTCCCGGGCCACCTCCGCGGCAAAGAGCACGTCCTCAATGCCCTCCACGTACTCCGCGGGCCGCTCCAACTCCAGCCTCCCCTCGGAATGCCTGACGAGGGCCTCGGACCCCAGTCCCCCTCCGCACTCGGCCAGGAGGACCGCCCGGCCCCCGGGTTTCAGCGCCCCCCACAGCGCCCACAGCGACGGCAGGGAGCGGGCCAGCGTGTCGGGCCCGTACGCCCGCCCGGAGCTGCCCACCGCCGCGGTGGCCGAGCGCCTGCCCCCGCTGACGTACGGCTCCGCCAGTCTGCGGGCGTCGCAGGCCGCCGGGTGGCCGGCATACAGACCGCACACGCCCCCCCGCCCGCCGGCCACCTCTATGGAGGAGACCTCGAACCGTTCGGCAAACTCCCGGGCCAGCCGGTACGGCGGGGCGTCGGATCCGGGGGCCGGCGCGTCCCCGGACCTGGCCTCGTATGCCTCCAGCATCTGATCGCGCCCGAACCTCCGCATCAGCCTGGTGCACACCGTCTGGTACCCGAAGAGCCCGTCCGGCTCCGCCTCCGCCACGAAGACCAGGTCGCCGTCCAGGGCGTCGGCGCGGGTGCCCAACGCCCCGACGGCGGTGCCTTCGGGCAGGCCGGCCGCCACGGTCTTGCGGGTCCGCCCGTCGGCCAGCATGCGGGGGAACGCCCCGGACCTGGCCTCGCACAGCGCGTACAGCCGCGACACGACGCTCCGCACCGCCGCGGTATCGTGCAGCACCGCCAGCACCGTCGAGTCGTCCACCGCCACGCCGGAAAGAACCTCGTCCACCCGGTCTTGCGGAAGCGCCTCGGCGTCGCCGCCCAGCGTGTCGCCCAGATTCTCGGCACGTATGTCCATCACCGCATCCACCTCTCCGTAGTTCAGCCACACTTCGGGCATGGCGGACGGGTGCGGGCGGCTTCACATATTGGTTTCGTGCGGCCGGACGGCGACGTACGGTCCGCACGGGGTAGTGCAAAAAACGGATTGCGGCAAGTTCGCCGGACTATCCTATTACTTCCAGCTTGCCAGAGTCCTTGGGAATGTTCAGCTGTATCTCGTTCCTGAAGGTGTTGGTGTACGCCCCCTGGATGGAGACCTTGCAGCCCTCGTGAACTTTCTTGATGTCTTTGCCCCACAGGGAGAGCTTTATGCGGTCTCCCGCCTCATCCTCCAAGTACGCGTCGCAGACCTCCGAGTTGCCATATCTGGTGGATACGGTCCTGGGCTCTGAGATGCTCGAGACGGTACCCTCAATGTCTATGTTGTTGCGCTGGTTCCTAGCCTGTCTTACGGTGACCATGACCCCCAAGCTTGGCGACTTGAATATATTCCTTAAGCGGCGGGCGGCGCGGATCGCCCCCCGACAAGACGCGACGAGTCCGCGCCGGGATGCCGTCCCGTCTCGCCCGCATGACACCGCGGGGAGCGGCCGGCCGCGCGTGCGAGCCGCGCACCCGGCACATAACTCGGCGGGCCGTCGCGGCGCGCGGTGCGGAGGTTATACCAGGCGTGGACGGAAAGATACGGTTCAGTTATATATCGTGTACAAGCCATGCACACCGCAGAGGTACCGAAGCCCGGCCAACCGAGAAGGACTCAAGATCATCGGATAGGAAATCCTTTCCCTCAGGGGTTCGTGGGTTCAAATCCCACCCTCTGCACATCGCCTCAGCCCGTCCCAAACGGGCGGGCGGGCCGTCTGCAGTACATCCGGAATGCGGCGGGCGAAGGCCCGGCGCAACCCCCTACAGCACGGGACTGCCTGCTGGAACGCCCTCGGGGACCTCCAGCCAGAACGGCTTGTCGTCCACGTCGGCCGCCAGCAGCATGGCCTCGGACTTTACCCCGGCGACCGTCCGGGGCTCCAGGTTCGCCACCACCACTACCGTCTTGCCCGCCATCTCTTCGGGAGCGTAGTACTGGGCGCCCCCTATTATGACGGTGCGCTCCTCGCCTCCCAAGTCCACCACGCCCCGCATTATGCGGGTCTTGCCGGGTATGGACTCGGCGGAGACCACCCTGGCCACCCGCAGCTGCAGCCGGGCAAAGTCGCCGTACGACACGTAATCCATGAGCCAGCCGGCCCGCATCCGCCTTATTAAGTGACCGCGAAGGAAGAGTGGCGTCCGCCATTGGAACTGGAGTTATGGTTCCGGCTTTTAGGCGTAACGCCCAACGCGGCCGTCCAGTACGCCCCCGCGGCGCAATATATGTAATGGCATCCGGAATGTATGGCGCATGGCCAAGGTGGCAGAGTCGGTCGCGGTGGACGCCCCTCCGGGAACCGTCTGGGAGATAGTCTCGGACCTGGACGGCGAGCCCGCTTACTGGAAAGGCACAAAGTCGGTGAAGAACGTGTCCTGCGAGGGCAACACGGTGCGCCGCGAGATAACCATCGCGTTCCGCAACAAGAAGTGCATGCAGACCGTACGGCTGCATCCCCCCGACAGGATTGATTTTGAGTTTACCGGGGGCATCATAAAGGGAAGCAAGACGGTTACGCTGGCGGCCGACGGCGGCGGCACCATGCTCGCCGCCGAATGGGACATACGGCTGGGCGGCATGATGGGAATGTTCAGCGGCGCCATAACCGGCCACATAAAGGAGGGCACCCGGCAGGCCCTGAAAGCCATCAAGGGAGAGGCGGAGGGAAGGGAGCCGTGATACTGGACATAGTGCACTATGTCCTGGCGGCCACCATGGTGGCGGTGGCCGTAACGTGGGTCGCGCTGCTGGTCGGCATGTCCCGGCACGTCCGCCTGACGCCGCGCCTGAAGGTGGGCCGCGGGGGCGGCGACGCGCCCCTCGTCTCGGTGATACTGCCCGCCCGCAACGAGGAGGAGTACATCGGCAGGTGCCTGGACAGCCTCTCGGCCCAGGACTACCCCGAGTACGAGATCATAGCGGTGAACGACTCGTCCGAGGACGGGACCGGCGAGATAATCCGGCGGCGGGCGGCGGCGGACCCCCGCATCATACCGGTGGACGCGCGGCCCAAGCCCGACGGCTGGATGGGAAAGAACTGGGCCTGCATGGAGGGCTACGCCAAGGCCAGGGGGAGGCTGCTGCTCTTCACCGACGCGGACGCGACCTTCGCCCCCGGGGTTATGTCGGCGGCGGCGAACCACATGAACGCAGAGGGGCTGGACGCGCTCACGGCCATCCCCCGAATACTGGCGCGCGACTTCCTGACCCGGGCGACGCTGCCGGTGATCTCGACGTTCCTGCACACGCGGTACTCGGCGCTGCGGGTGAACGACCCCACCAAGAAGGTCGGCTACTTCTTTGGGAGCTTCTTCATGATGACCCGGGAGGCGTACGAGGGCGTGGGAACCCACCGGGGCGTGCGCCGCGAGATAGTCGAGGACGGGGCGCTGGGCGGCAAGGTCAAGAGCGCCGGATACCGGCTGAAGATGTTCATTGCCGACAGGCACATAAACGCCATCTGGGCCCGGGACGGCCCGACGCTCTGGAACGCCCTCAAGAGGCTCATGGCGCCGCTGTACATCCAAAGCCCCCCGATGGCCGCGGGGATACTGGCGGCGGTGGCGTTCCTGCTGTTCCTGCCGTTCCCCATGGCGGCGTATTCGGCCTCGCACGACGCCGGAACGTCGGGCGCGGTGCTGGCCGCCGCGTCGGGGGCCGCCTCGCTGCTGGCGTTCTGCGGGGCCGTGGCCGAGACGCGCATACTGCGTACCGGGCTCCCCTACTGCCTGGCGTGCCCGCTGGGCGGCGCCGTGGTGACGTTCGGGTTTCTGGCCGGGGTCCTGCGGGCCCGCGGCGCCAACTCGGTATCCTGGAGGGGCAGGAGGTACACGCTGGGCGACCCCCAAAAGTTCATCGACGTGTAACACATTTAGTGCCCGGCCCGGACGCCATATGCGATGGCCAGCCAGGGAGCTATGATCGGAGGCGGCTTGACGGCGCTGGCCGTAGCCATACTGGTGGCCGTGCTGGCGTTTCAGGGGGCGGCCCCGCCTGCCAACGAGCCCGCCCTGGAACCGACGGCCAACGAGACCCGGACGTACGAGGGGTATTCCACGCTGAGTCTGGTCGAGATATTCGAGATGTCCGAGTCCGGAGTGGTCAGGATCACCGTGCAAAGAAACATGACCCTGTTTGATTCGGGCGGCGTGGGTTCCGGCATAGTCTTCAACAAGATGGGCCACATCGTAACCAACGCCCACGTGGTGGAGGATTCCATGAAGACCGAGGTGACGTTCCTGGACGGCAGGGCGTACGAGGCCGAGATAGTGGGCGTCGACAGGCACACCGACCTGGCCGTGATATCGGTGGAAGCGGACCCCCAGCTGCTGACCCCCCTCCGGCTGGGCGACTCCAGCACCCTCAAGGTGGGGGAGGGCGTGGCGGCCATAGGCAACCCGTTCGGACTCTCCGGCTCCATGTCGTCGGGCATAGTGAGCCAGCTGAACCGGCTCCTGCCGGTGGAGGAGACGGGCTTTTCCATGCCGGACATCATACAGACCGACGCGGCCATAAACCCGGGCAACTCCGGCGGGCCCCTCCTGAACATGAGGGGCGAGGTCATAGGGGTGAACACCGCCATCCAGACCAGCACCGGCGAGTTCAACGGCGTCGGCTTTGCGATACCCTCCCAGACCGTCGCCAAGATAGTGCCCACGCTCATAGCCGAGGGCAAGTACGACCAGCCGTGGATCGGCGTGTCGGGGCTGGACATCAGGCCGGCCATGGCCGAGGCGCTGAACCTCACCGACACCCGGGGGTTCCTCATAGTGGAGGTGATTGAGGACAGCCCCGCATACAGGGCCGGCCTCATAGGCTCCAACGACACCATAGAGTACGACGGCGAGGAGTACCCGGCGGGCGGGGACATCGTGATGATGGTGGACGATGTGGAGGTCCGCAAGATATCAGACATTCTGATATACCTGCAGAGGGCCAAGGCCGTCGGCGACGAGATGTACATCCAGGTGCTCCGGGACGGGGCGCTGGTGGACGTCACGCTGGTGCTGGACAAGCGGCCGGGCATCGAGTAGGCCCGGACGGTCAGCGCGCGGCCGCCCCGGCGGAAAGGGCGCGCCGTTCCGGCGGCGTCCCGGGACGCGCGCCGAACGGGTCTGAGCGGCGCGGAAGGAGCCGGTTCGGCGGCGCGGTCCGGGCCGCCGAGTAAAGAACGCGAATAATCAATGTCGGCGGGCCGTCCTCAACAGAACAGCGTACCCGACACGCAGTGGCCCGTGGACAAGCGACCACATCCGTCGCATCCAATACGCCGCCATGTAGTGGCAAGCCGCCGCCGTTAGCTACGGCATGAATTGAAGGTGGAATCAACGTGCTGGTCGTCAGGGTCGTGGATCTGGACCTGATCTCGCACAACTGCATCTACCGACAGATTTTAACGGGCGGGCCGTTACCGTCCCTCGGTGTCAATTTGAGTACGGGCGTCGTATCGGACAAGGCAGGGCGCATTACCAACGTGGAAGAAGAGAACGACCCCCGCCTGCAGCATTTTGCTGACGAACGCGACACGGCCCTGCTTGCATTCGTGGGATCTTACGTGCCACGCAGATACGGTCCGTTACAGTTTGCCAGCTCCGAGATGTCAATACCAGACGAGTTCAGCGTTGAGGAAGCTTTGACCAGAATGGCAAGCGGGCGCGGGGGTCCGCGCAAGTTGTACCTCCTAGTAAATTCGCTCGGCGGGTCGCCGTCGTCGGCATACAAGATAGCCATGGCCATACGGAAATCTTACGACGACGTCACCGTGTTCGTGCCGCACATAGCCGCCAGCGGCGGAACATTGCTGGCGCTAATCGGAAGCAAGATACGGATGGGCATGATGAGCCAGCTGAGCCCGGTGGACATACAGGTTTGGTACAAAAACACGTTCGTATCCACGAACTCAATGCTGGCGGCAAAGCAGTCGTTGGACAAAACGCTCTCCATGAAAAGCGTTGACGAGCTTGCCCATCTTGAACGCCACTTGGCGGATTCGTTTGATCCCACGGTTATGGAAGAGTTCAATAGAACCGCTAACATGGGCGTTGTGTATCTGGACACGATACTCAAGGCGACGGGGTACGACGAACCGAAGCGAGAAACGATTATCAAAAAACTGATCTTTAGCTTGCCTGTACACGGGTTCGTGATTGACGGGGATTTGGCCGGAAACATCGGCATCAAGGTGGAGGATGGCAACGCCAACGTTGAGGAGTGGAAGATGATGCGCAATTGGTGTTTGAAGTACATAGACCAAGCAGAAGACAAACATTTTGTCAGGTACGTCGTCCCAAAGAAAAAGGGGGGGTAGTCGTTGCTACCCGCGCGAGTTACGCCACTGTTGATATGTCTTCCATGCGCGATCGTCTTCCACGTCTTCCAAACGTATGCCCGCGTGCTGGTCGGATCGTGGTGCCGGACCGTCCGGGGGTGAACCGACTTGCTCGTCCCTCTGGTTCATCGGTTCGTATCTCCGTTTGCCGTTTATAACCGTGTTGTGCAAGACGGGAAAGATCCCCGCCAAAGGCTTATAATCCAAATTTTACGTCTGCGCATACGGCTTGGAGATAAAGGAAGGCCTCACATTTGACGACGTGCTGCTGGTGCCGAAGTATTCGGACGTCACCACCAGGAGGCAGACGGACCTGAGCACCAGGCTCTCCAGAAACATCAGCCTCAATATGCCCTTTGTGAGCGCCAACATGGACACGGTCACCGAGTCGTCCATGGCGGTGGCCATAGCCCGGGAGGGGGGCATCGGCATAATACACCGCTTTTTGGGGATACGGCAGGAGGCCGCCGAGGTGCTCAAGGTGAAGAGGTCCGGCAGCGTCATGATAGACAAACCGTACACGGTCCCGGTCAGCACCAGCGTCCGGGACGCCCGCAAGTACGCCGAAAAGATGGGCATATCCGGCCTGCTGGTCGTCGAACGGGACAGGCTGGCCGGCATCGTGACCGACCGGGACTTCCGCTTCTGGAGCGACGAGAGCAGGCCGGTCGCCGACATAATGACCCGGGACGTGGTTACGGCGTCCCCCGGCATATCCATAGACGACGCCAAGAGGATGCTCCGGGACAACCGCGTCGAGAAGCTGCCCGTGACAGACGGGGAGGGCCGCGTGAGGGGGCTCTTCACGTCCAAGGACATAACCAACATAGAGGACTACCCGATGGCCTCCAAGGACTCCAAGGGGAGGCCCCTCGTGGGCGCCGCGGTGGGCGTCAAGGGGGACTTTCTGGAGCGCACCGAGGCGCTGCTGGACGCCGAGACGGACGTCATAGTGGTGGACGTGGCGCACGGCCACAGCGAGAACGCCATATCCGCCGTTAGGAACATCAAGAAGGCCTTCCCCGGGTGCGAGGTCATAGCGGGCAACGTAGCCACCGCCTCGGGCGCCCGGGACCTGATACGGGCTGGGGTGGACGCCGTGAAGGTGGGCGTGGGGTCCGGCTCCATATGCATAACCCGCGTGATAACCGGATCCGGCGTGCCCCAGCTGACCGCGGTGATGGACTGCGCCCGCGTGGGCCGGGACAGCGGCGTCCCGATAATATCCGACGGGGGAACGCGCAACTCCGGGGACGCCACCAAGGCCCTGGCGGCGGGGGCGTCGTCGGTGATGCTGGGCAGCATACTGGGCGGGACCGACGAGTCGCCCGGCACCGTGCTGACCAAGAACAACAAGCGGTACAAGGTGTACAGGGGCATGGCCTCGCTGGCCGCATCCATAGGGCGCAAGTCAAAAGAGACCGGAACTGTAAACATCGAGGAGGATCTGAACGACTACGTGGCCGAGGGCGTCGAGGCGATGGTCCCCTACAAGGGAAGCGTCACCGACATACTGAAGCAGATGACCGGGGGGCTCCGTTCGGGGCTCAGCTACTGCGGCGCCCACACCATACCCGCCATGCAGGGCAACGCCGAGTTCGTCCGGATGTCCCGGGCCGGCTTCGCCGAGAGCCAGCCGCACGACGTCTCGGTCATGTGAATACAGTTATCGTTTTATCCTAGATTGGCATGTACGGTGTCATGCTGACGCGCCGGACAGTAATCGGCATAGTCGCGGGGGCCGCAATCATAGGGCTGGCTACCGCGTCTATGATAATAGACCTGACGGGGGGGCCGCTGGAGATAACCGAGACGTACGGGCCCGGCGAGTCCACGTCGTACCAGATAAGCGGCGACGCGGGCGCCGCCCACACTATACGGGTCACCGGGGAGCGCTTCGAGATGGAGCTGACCGCCCCCGGGGAGGGGGGCGCCGCCGTGCCGAACACGGAGTTTGCAGGAGAGCACACCATAGAATGGACCCAGGAGGAGGCGGGCCGCACTCATATAGTCGTCCGGAACACCGGGGGCGGCGACGCTACGGTGTACGGCACCTTCGACATAACGCTGGATCCCATACGCTTCGCGTACCATTTGGTGGTCATAACCTCGGGGGTGGTGATCATAGGGTTCAGCCTGGCGTTCAGCCTCAAAAAGCCCCGCGGATTCTAGCGGTACTGGGCGTTCAGCACCGTAAAGTCCGGCTTGCCGAACTTTTGGGAGAGCTTGCGCTCGTCTATCCAGGAGCACTCTATGCACTTGATGACGTCCCGCACCGGAACCACGGAGCCGCCGCACTTTACGCACTTGGTGAGTATGACGCCCAACGCCGGTCCGTCCACGGTGGCGTGGATGGATCCGTTCAGGTGGCTCACTATGCGGAGCTCCACGACGTCGTTCACCAGGACGTTGTGCCTCCTGCGCATGTTCCGGGTGGAGCATATGCACTCCACGGTGGACTTTGTGCGCTTGCCGTTCACGTACTGGATGGCGACCGCGAACCTTGAGGCCATCACCGCCGCCACCGTGCCGACTACGATGTCGCCCGGATCCGGCACCCCGACCTTCTTGCTGCGCGCTATGTCGGCGGTGCGGTTTGACGCGTCGACCGCCGCGTCGCCCACCACCAGCGAGCGCACCGCGTCGCCGTCGTCAAAAGCGTTCCGGCCCGCCTCGTACTCCTCTATGGAGGCTATGCGGTCACCGGGAAGCACGGCGGTCATGCGCCAACCCACCCATATTCGATTATAATTGTTTGGCGTTGCCGCGGCGGAATGCGTCCGGCGCGACGGCCCGCTGGCAGGATACGGCCCGCTAGCCGGCGCCGACATGCGCGGCGTACTTGTCAAAAGTGCCCCGGTTCAGGCCGGTCAGGTTGTACGCCTCGCGGTAGAGCATCTTTCCCTCCAGGGCAGCGGTGACGACGGCGCGTCCAAAGCGCCTTCCGATGCGGTTTTGCGCGGCGGCGTAAAAACCGCCGCCGCGGCCCTTCCCGCCGCCCGGCGCGGACGGCTGTTCGTACAACATGAGAAACTCGTTCCTGTCGATCAGGTCCATGTCCACGGCCCTGCGTGCCAAGACCAGGGGGCTCGCCTTGGCGCGTCCAGACATGAGGCCGTACCGGTTCGGTTTGCCGGAAAACTCGGCCCACAGTTGGCGCACCCCCTCTTCGGGAGCCAAAAACTCGGCCGCTGCCTTGCCGCACGCCCGCTCGACGGCGTCATCCGCGGGATCAAGCATGCGCAGGTCAAACGCGGCGCTCTTCCCCATCCACACGTGGGCAAGCCCATACGCCAAGGTGAATGCCTGGGCCTGCCGGGAATCCCTGCCGTTGACAAAAACAAACGATGCGTAGTCGTCCACGAGAACGAACCCCCGGAACTCGTCCACGGAGAGCGGGCGCCTCGTGTTACTCCCGACTATGCCGCTGATGGTCACGAACACGCCGGACTCCTCCATGTGGTCCGCAAGGCTGTCGCGGACGTCCACCCAACTCTTCAGGTTGCCCGGCCATTCTTCTGGCAGGCCCAACCCATCCCTCATCATGTACGCCACATCTGTAGCGGAGTCTTTCGGTACGGCAGAGTCGACGAATCCTAGCGGTTCATGTCCATTGGCCATCATTTGTTCCCGCATCCAGTCCTGGCGTTGTTCTACGATTTGTATGGTATCGAGAAGATTTATGCTCGGCTCAGACACGCTCTGGCCCCGAGTCCTGAAATAAGGGATGGGAATCGTGTCTTCGGGCGGCTGTGAAAGAAGCAGGCGTCCCAGCGGCGTGTACGTCGCGTTGGCGAACTTTTCCAGCTGGCGGAGGGTGGGCCGGGATTCCCCGGCCAGCCATTTGCGCACCATGCGCGTCGCCCTGCTCCTCTCCAGGTCGCCGACGGATTTGCCCGATCGTTTGATGGCCCAGTTCAACATATCCCTCTTGACGTCCATGCGAAGCCCCGGCCCGGCGGCGTTCGGGCTCAGGTCAGCCACCCCGCCGCGTCACGCCCCCGCAGCCAGCCGGGGCGCCGCACCTCTGCGGCGTCACGGTCGGCGACGCGGCGGCATGTGGCATGCGTGCCGGCCGTGGCTTGGGGGGTCACGTATTGCGCCATGCGCGCCGCCGCTACGTGGCGTACCCGGTGAGGTCCTTGTACAGCGAGAGGGCGGCGTCCTCGTCACGCAGCCCCACCACCACGGCAGAACCCTTCTGGAGCACGCTGACGTACAGCTCGTCGTTGCGCAGCGAGGTGCCCATCTCCCCCTGCCTCTCCACCGTCATGCTGCGCCCCCGGCCCACCCGGGCCAGCTTCTCCATGTTCACGTCAAACGGCCTGGCGGGGGTTATCGAGAACGTCCTCTGGCCGCCGGCCCGGCCGCACAGCTCCTCCATGACTATGTCCTGTATGACGGCGCGCTCCTCCCGGCCGCTCCCGCACGCGGCGCACTCCTCGGCCTGGAACGTCCGGGTTGTGGTAAACGCCAGGTTCTGGCCTATGTCTATGTGCAGCATGGCGCCGGCCAGCGCCGGCCGCTTGCCCATCGCCACCTTGGCGGCCTCGGAGACCTCCAGGCCGCCCACTATGGACAGTATGGACGGGTGCACGCCCTCTATGCCGCACGAGGGCATCGACTCCTCGTCAAGGTCCGGAAATATGCAGTGGTAGCAGGCGCTCTTCCCCGGCAGCACGGTAAAGACCTGGCCGGTTACGCCGACGGCGGCGCCGGTCACGAAGGGTATCTTCGCGTCGACGCACGCCCTGTTCAGCGCGTACCGGGCGTTCACCGAGTCCAGGGCGTCCACCACCACGTCGCACCCTTCCACCACGCCGGCGGCGGAGTGCTCGCCGACCGAGACCGGCAGCGCCTCCACCTCGCAATCGGGGTTTATGCGGCGCAGCCGCCTGGCGGCCACCTCCACCTTTACCTTCCCCACGTCGTCTTCCGTGAACATCGTCTGGCGGTGCAGGTTGCTGAACTCTATCACGTCCCGGTCCACGATGCGCAGCTTCCCCACGCCCATGGCCGCCAGCCTCTCGGTTATGGGGTTGCCCAGGCCCCCGGTCCCCACCACGCATATCGTGGCGGCCCGCAGCCTCAGCTGCCCGTCGTACCCGATGTCCTCCAGGGCCACCTGCCGGGAGTAGCGCTGAAGCTCCCTCTCGGAAAGGTCCGCGGACCCGCCGGCCACCGCCGGCAGTATGTACACCTCGTCGCCGTCTGATATGGGCGCCTCCATGCCGCCCACGAACTTGGCGTTCTTGCCGTTTATGTACACGTTTATGAGCCGCCGGGGCGAGCCGTCCGGCTCCAGCACACGCCGGCCGAACCCCTCGCCCAGCTCCGCCACGGCCTTGGAAAAGGCGTCGGGCAGCGACGCCGCGTCCATCGGCATCTTCAGCTCCCCGGCGCCGGCGTTCAGCACCGACGGGACGGTAAACGTTATGGACGCCACGGCTCTTCTCCCGCCATCACTTTACCACCGCCGCTATTTCGGCCATGTCCGGCCTCATCGTCTCGGGCTTGGTGAGCACCGACATTATGGAGTCGGTGGCCTTCAAGCCGTTGCCGGTTATGTAGCAGACCGCAGTCTCGTCGGGCGGTATGGTCCCGTCTTCGGCCATCTTCTTTAACACGGCCACGGCCACCCCGCCGGCCGGCTCGGTGAATATGCCCTCGGTCCTGGCCAGCAGCTGTATCGCGTCGAGTATCTCCGAGTCGTTGCACATCCGGGCGCTGCCGCCGTACTGCTTTAAGCGCCTCAGCACGTACGCGCCGTCGCCAGGATCCCCGATGGCCAAACTTTTCGCCACGGTGTCCGGCGTCTCCACGGGTATTACGGGTCCGCCGGCGGCGTACGCGTCTACGACCGGAGAGCACCCGTGCGGCTGGGCCGCGTGGGGGTGCACCGCCCCGCAGTCCGGTATGAGCGAGGCGGCCTCCAGCTCCTCAAACCCCTTGCATATGGCGTTGAG
Organism: Nitrosopumilaceae archaeon; assembly: GCA_963665475.2. Lineage (GTDB taxonomy): Archaea > Thermoproteota > Nitrososphaeria > Nitrososphaerales > Nitrosopumilaceae > VYCS01. The sequence continues at coordinate 1,024,868 of CAXXXK010000002.1, forward strand.
CATGGCGCCGCTCCCCACCGGTATCACCAGGTGGTCCGGAGCCTGCCATCCGAGCTGTTCTGCCACCTCAAAGGCCAGCGTCTTGGATCCTTCCACGTAGTACGACCTGAGGTTGATGTTCACTATGCCGATGCGGCGGCTGTCCCCGATCTGGGCGGCTATCGTGTTGGCGTCGTCGTAGGTGCCGTCCACGGATATGTAGTTGGCCCCGTACGACAGGGCCTGCACTATCTTGGCCATCTCTATGTTGGACGGCGCGAACACGTGGCAGGGCATGCCACCCCGGGCGGCGTGCGCCGCCGTGGCCGACGCCAGGTTGCCGGTGGACGCGCAGCCCACCGCCGCGAGGCCCAGCTCCCGGGCCTTGGAGACGGCCACGCCGGCGGGCCTGTCCTTGAACGAGAACGTGGGGTTCACCGAGTCGTTCTTGATGTACAGGTTGCGGAGCCCCAGCTCCCGGCCCAAGCTCTCGGCCCGCAGCAGGGGCGTCATGCCGGCGCCTATGCTGACTATCTTGGAGCGGTCCCGTATGGGAAGCAGTTCGGCGTACCGCCAGTACGTGTGCTCCCGGGCGGCTATCCGGTCAGGGGAGACCGGCTCCGCCCCGTACGCCACGTCCAGCGGCCCGAAGCACTCCTCGCACACGTACCTGAACGTCATGTCGTACCGGCGGCCACACTCCCGGCACACCAGCGACACCGCTTTCGTCATGGCTTGTACCCCATGCGGTGGTTGATATTTGGTTCTAATATAAGATTAAGTGACGCTTAATTTTCATTCGTATAACATTAAGTGAAAACGCCCGCGCTACAGCTCGTGGTGGAAGCAGACGCGGTTGCCGGTGTGGCAGGCGGGTCCGGCCGGCTTCACCGAGTATATCAGCGCGTCGGCGTCGCAGTCGGCCAGCACTTTGAGGACCTCCTGCGTGTTGCCGGACTCCTCGCCCTTCATCCAATATTTTTGGCGCGACCTGCTCCAGAACCACGACTTTCCGCTCTTCAGGGTGCGGTTCAGCGCCTCGCGGTTGCAGTACGCCAGCGTCATGACCTCGCCGGTCTCGGCGTTCTGCACTATGACAGGTATCAGCCCCCCGCTCTTCTCAAAGTCCAGGGAGTCGACGTCCATCTTCGCCATGCCCTTCCGGATATACGCGCGGGTTATAACAGTACGGATTGGCCGCGCGCCCGGGCCGGCCGCGGGCATAACCAACACGGGTATGAAGGGCGGGCTCCGTCCCGGTGGTATGCTGGGCCGCGCACAAGCGCGGGAGGATCCGCGTTCGGGAGGGGCGCCGACTCCCGCGGGGACGCGCCCTTCGGCGAGCGCCCGCCCAACGCCGCCCCCGTCATATTCGACGGGAGGCGCGCCGGAGAGGGCCGACTATGCGAATGTGGGCGAACGATGAGGGGTCCGGGCGGTTTAGGCCGCTAATTGCCGCCCACCAGGACTATCTCTTGCGACACTTTATTCCACAGGCCATCCGTGTTTTGAATCGATTTAGCGCCGATTAGTATGGCTTCAGAAGTCATGGTCGCGTTTACCGAATATTCCCCGCTAATCGTGACGGTTGCGGTGGTGCCCGACACGCTGGCGGAGCTTCCGCAGCGGTCAAACGTCTCGTAGTATACACCCGTCGAGCCGTTAAACCCAAGCGTGTTGCTTATGCACACGTTGGCGGCGTTTGTGCTATTCAGGCTCTGGCTTGCAGTCAGCGTTACGGTGTTGGTTGACTCGTCAAACGTCCCGCTCGATACCGAGGGCAGCACTTTTAGGGTGGCAGTGACAGAGGACGAAAGAAGCTGCGGGGTTCCCTCGTTTACGGTTGCCCCAACCTGGTACCAGTACTGTTCACCAGCGGTGGGGTTGGAATGCGTCCACGAGGTAGTCGAGGCGCCTGAAACGGTTGCTGTACTTTTACTCGCCAGACTATCGGCATCCCAATACCACACGACATAACCACTCACGCCCTGCCAGTAGCCATGGCCGGGAGAAGCCTGATTCCACGATGCCGTGATTGTCTGATCCGCATGGTTAGGCGTTGCCGCAAGACCTGATACGGTTATGAGTGGTGGTATCGGGCTGAGAATAGCCTGGGTGCTGACCGCCACCGAGACGGCGATCACCACAACGATTGCGGATCCGGTGGCGGCTATCTTTACTCCTCTGTTCAACGTTTAGATTTGCACACCATAAGTATATAAACATTAGAACGGAGAAGTGGTACAATACTCAAATCCTCGCGGTTTGCCGCCCGCTCTAGTTCGCGCCAAGCCGTTGCCTACCGAATGTTGGCGGGAGGCGGCGTTCCGCACGGGGCCATAACGCGCGATGTTTCAGACACCGTGCCGGCGGCACGTTGCCCCGTCGCGTTGGCCGATACGCATGGCGGGCCGGCACCAACCATGCGGTAATCCGCCCCGGGCATGTCCTGTGCCTGAAAGTATGCCCACAAGACGCAGGCCTTTGCCGCGACGCACCCCGATATGCGGCCCGCCGTGATTGTTGGCGCGGGCGCCGTATTGGCCGCGCTGCCCGGCTGCCCGGCGTCGGCGCGGGGTTTGGGCACATCCGCGCCCCCCGTGCCGCCTGCCGCGTCGCCGCCGTTTGGCTCAACCATATCGTCGCGGTCCGCGGGCGGCAGGTCGCACGGCCCGTGCGGCGCGGGATCATGGCCGGGCTGCGCGGCCATATCCTTGAACGCGTCTCCGGGAGGCGCGCCCATCTTGCGGCGGGCGTGAACGAAGCTGTGCACCATGGAGAATGCCCACGTCCCCCGCCTGCTGGCGAACTTGTGCCCGAACTTGCGCTGCTTCGCCACCGTGTCCCGGAGGCCGCGCTCCGAACCGTTGTTGGCGGAGGGCGTTCCCGGGTATTGCGGGAACGTGGACAAGTTCGGGAGGGCGTTGTACAGGCATACGCCGAAGGGCGCGTCCCCGTAGGCGGCGGTGGCCGCCTCCCTTTCCAGCTGCAGGCGCGTGTCCGCGTCGGCGCCCCCGTCGGGCGCGGCGTCCCTCGCAATTCGCTTGGCCTTGGGGCGCATGTCGTTCAGGCTGCAGTACAAGTCCAGGTACGCCTTCTTGAGCGCCCCGTCCTTGCGCCTCATGTGCGCCTCTTCGGCCTTCAGCAGCATGTGCGCCCAGCGCCGCTGCCTGACGCGGAGCATGCCGATGTACGCCGAATGCCCGTCCGCCACCGGTACGCGGCTCAGCCCCGCCGGGAAGCCGGGCGCGCGTATTTCGCCCCGGCCCGTGGCTAGCGCCACCACGGTGGCCGCATCGGTGCGTACCGCCCAGACGTAGATCCGCTTCTTCCCGTACCGGTACGGGGCCTCGCCTGACACCGGGAAGGGCAAGGGGGGACGGCGGTCGTGGGCATCAAGGACGGGAAGGCCGGAACGATCAGGGCCATACCGGCGCCGGAGACCGCCGCGGCCCGCCTGACGGAGTTCGTCGAGTCGAACACAGCAAAGGGGGCCGAGGCGTTTGCCGACGGGGGCGGGGCGTACCACGCCCTGAAGAACCGTGAAGGGGCAAACCGCGGCGACGGCGAGTACGGCATGGGAGAGGTCCACGTCGACGGGACGGAATCGTTCTGGGCCCCGGCGGGGCGCGGGTACAACGGGACGCTCCGCCATATCGAGCCCAAGCGCCCGCGCCGGTACGCCAGCGAGTTCGCCGGACGGCTGAGCATAAAGACGTTGGACTTCACAGGCAAGATGCGCGCCATGGTGCGGAACTCGGCGGGAAAGGGGCCCACGCATCGCCGGCCCGTGGCCCCCCGCGCGCCGCGCGGCCGGCCGCGACGGCCCGGCGCCCGCCCGACGGGAAAGGCGCCGGCCCGGACCGACGGGCGTAGAATGTTGCATCCCGTTCAACCCCCCGCTTGGCGGCCGGTCCACGCCTTATCGCGGCGGCGCGGGGCGGCGAACGCCCCAACCGCGGGGCGCGTCTTTACGGCTAGTCTGGCCGCGGCGCGGGCGCCGTGCCGCCATCCGGGCAGTCGGACGCGTGATCGCCGCGACCCCCGGCAGACTGCCGAGGCCCGGATGGGATAAACCCCCCAGAAGCGGGTACGCGTTCCGGCGCGTGGCACCGTTTGGGCGCCGGAACGCGCCCGGATCCCGACGGGCGTCGAGGTTCTTTCCGCGCCGGGCAGGCATGTGCGTGGGCAAGGTTCCGAGATTATGCGTTCCCTTCGCGCGGCCCGTCCGGCCGCCGATCTTCCGGCGCGCCGCCATGGGACGCGGCCCCCCTCGGCCGGGTTGTCGGCGCCGTCCGCGTTATAGTGCCGCAGGAACGGATGGGGCGGCGGCCGGCATGTGGTTGGAGCCCGTACAGCGCCGTGCCGCTACAGCCGCACCGGGATCCCCCGGCCCGCCAGGAACTCCTTGACGTCCAGGACGGCCCTCTCGTCGTAGTGGAATATGGAGGAGGCCAGCGCGGCGCTCGCCGCGGTGTCTAGGAAGACCCGCGCCATGTGTTCGGGCCCGCCGCACCCCCCCGACGCTATGACCGGCACGGAGACCGCGTCGGCCACCGCCCCGGTCAGCGTAAGGTCGTACCCCCGCCGGGTGCCGTCGCTGTCGATGCTGGTGAGCAGTATCTCGCCGGCCCCGCGCCGGACCGACTCCTCGGCCCACTGTATGGCGTCCAGGCCGACGGCCTTCTTGCCGCCGTATATGCACACCTCGTACCAGAAGGGCCCCCGCTCGTCGCGGAATGCCCTCTTGCCCGGGGATATGGCGCGGTTCTTCTTGGCGTCGATGGCCACCACCACGCACTGCCGCCCGAAGGTCTCCATCATGTCCGTGATGAGTTGGGGGTTCTTCACCGCCCCGGTGTTGGTCCCCGCCTTGTCGGCGCCGTTCAGCAGTATGTTCCGTGCGTCGGCCGCCGAGGAGACGCCGCCGCCCACCGTGAAGGGGATGTCCAGGACCGAGGCGACGCGGCGGACCAGGCGGGTGATGGCCCGCCGCCGCTCTTCGGACGCGGTTATGTCCAGGAACACCAGCTCGTCGGCGCCCCCCTCGCCGTACCGGGCGGCCAGCTCCACCGGGTCCCCCGCGTCGCGTATGGAGGCGAACTGCAGCCCCTTTACGACCCGCCCTCCCCGGACGTCCAGGCAGGGTATTATGCGCCTGGTCAGCATCGCAGGGCCTCGGGTATGGTGATCATATTCTCGTACAGGGCCTTTCCCAGTATCACCCCGCTGGGGTTCAGTCGAGACACGGCGCGGACGTCGGCTATGCCGGATATGCCGCCGCTGGCTATGGCGTCGGCGCCCCTTATACCGCATACGGCGGCCAGCCCGTCCAGGTCCGGCCCCTGCAGCGTGCCGTCCCGGGAGACGTCGGTCACCAGGAACTGCGTGGCCCCCGCCGCCATGAAGCCGGACACGGCCTCGGACACGCCCATATCCGACTCCCTCTGCCACCCGTGGGTCACCACGCGGCCGCCCCGGTGGTCGACGGCCACCACCAGCCGGGCCCCGAACGCGCCGGCCAGCTTCTCCAGCGACGTTACGTCCATGGCCAGCGTGCCTATGACGGCCCGCTCCGCCACTTCCAGCATGCGTGCCACCGCCTCCACGTCGCGGAGGCCGCCGGCGGCCTGCACCGGTATGGAGACCGCCTCGGCTATGTCCCGCACCATGCGGCGGTTCTCCCCCAGGGACAGGGTGGCGTCCAGGTCCACCACGTGCAGCATGTGCGCCCCCTGCCTCTCCCATTGCCGGGCCGTGGCGACCGGATCGCCGCTGTACACGGTCTTCTTGGACGGGTCGCCCCGGTACAGGCGGACCACCTCCCCCCGCATCAGGTCAATGGCGGGTATGACATTCATCGGCGGCACTCCTTCAGGAAGTTGTCCAGTATCATGCCGCCGGCGGCCCCGGACTTTTCGGGGTGGAACTGCGTGCCCATGTAGTTGCCCCGCTCCAGCACGGCGGGTATCTTTATGCCGTAGTCGGATACCGCGGTCACCGCCGAGTCGTCGCGGGGCCGGGCCATGTACGAGTGCACGAAGTACATCCAGGCGCCGTCGTCTACGCCGTCCAGCAGCGCCCCGGGCCTCATCACGTTCAGCTCGTTCCACCCCATGTGGGGCACCTTCAGCGCGTCCGGCAGCCCGACTACCCTGCCGGGCACCACCCCCAGGCCTTCCCGCACGCCCTCCTCGCTGCCGTCCAGAAACATCTCCATGCCCAGGCATATGCCCAGCACCGGCGTGGTCTCCCCCACGAACCGGGCCAGCCGCGGCGCGGACAACCGGGACATGGCGGTGTCGAAGCTGCCCACCCCCGGCAGGAGCAGGCCGGAGAACTCCCCGTCGAGCCGGGTCACCACGTCGACAGTAGCCCCCCGGCGTTCCATGGAATTCTTGAGGCTGAAGATGTTTCCCGCACCGTAGTCGAAGAGCGCCAGGCGGACCATCACATGCTACCCTTGGTGCTTGGGGCGCCCCTGCGGCGCGGGTCCGGAGCCGCGGCCCCCCGGAGGGAGACGGCCAGCGCCTTTGCCGCCGCCTCGGCCTTGTGGTGGTCGTTGGCGCCGTACGCCACCCGCAGGTGCACGCAGGCCTCCATGGAGGACAGCAGCGAATCAAAGAAGTGCTCGATGTCCTCGCGCGGCACGCCCTCTATGGCGTCCTTGTCCAGCGAGAGGTCCACCGCCCTGAAGGGGCGCCGCACCAAGTCTATGGAGCAGTCCGCCAGCGAGTCGTCCATGGGTATGGAGGCGTGGCCGAACCGTACTATCCCCGCCCTCTCTCCCAGGGCGTCGCGCATGGCCATCCCCAGCACGATGGCCGAATCCTCTACGAGGTGGTGGAGTATGCCGTCCCGCGACTCGGCCTGCAGCGATATGTCCACCATGGAGTGGCGCGCCAGCGACGCTACAATGTGGTCTATGAACCGGCTGCCGGTGGAGACCTCGGCCGTTCCGGAGCCGTCCAGGTTCACCGACGCCGTGATCCGCGTCTCGGCGGTGGTCCTGGATGTCTCGGCGGTGCGTTCCATGGCGCGGTACAGGAGCCGCCGGAATTTAACAGCTGTGGGGCCGGCGGGCGTTTCAGCTCCGCAGCGTCTCGTGGTACAGCTTGTGCGCCTTTACGACCATGGCCTTGGCGTCCCGGGAGGGCTTCCACCCTTTGATCTCCACCTTCTTGCCCTCCAGGTCCTTGTACACCTGGAAGAAGTGCGCTATTTCAGAGCGGTAGTGGTCCTCGATGGCGGTGATGTCGGTGGTGTGCAGGTAGCGGGGATCGTTCATGGAGACGCAGACCACCTTGTCGTCGAGTTCGCCGTCGTCCATCATCTGCAGCAGGCCTATGGGGCGCGCCTCGATCAGTATGCCGGGGTACGTGGGGTTGGTCACCAGGACCAGCGCGTCCAGCGGGTCGCCGTCGTCGGAGAGCGTCTGGGGGACTATCCCGTAGTCGCCGGGGTAGTGGAACGGCGAGAAGAGCACCCTGTCCAGCTTTATCATGTTGTGCCGCTTGTCGTACTCGTACTTGTTCATGGAGCCCTTGGGGATCTCCACCACCACGTTTATGATCTCGGGCATGTCCGAGCCGGTCTCTATGTCGTGCCAGTAGTTCAACGCCACACGCGCGCCAGATGGCCCGCGCACTATATTTCTTGGCGGGCGGGGCCCGTACGGGCGCCGCGGTCGGGCCGTTGCGGTCGGGCCGCCTCCGCGCCGCATGCCGCGTCGGCCCGGGCCAGGGCGCCGCAGTCCGGATGCGGTTCGGCGGCCGCCCCGAAATTCCCTCCGAGCCGCGGCGCGCCTTGACGGTCTGGCCGGCAATGTTTCAGGCAGCCCGTCCGGGCCGCATGCGCGGGCCGCCGAATGCGAGCGGCGCGGCCTCGCCGATGCCGGGTCGGGGTCTTCGTGGGACGGCTTCATCCAATCCCGGGCAGATCCGGAACTCACGCCATGCCGCATGTCCTCCGATTGCGTAACGGATGGTCCCCGCCGCGCCCGCGGCGGGCGGCGTATACGCCATGCCGGCCGCCCATACGGGCGGCACGGCGAGCAGGCCGATATCGGCGCGCGATGTCGGCGCGCCGCGGGCAGAAGGGCGTCATGGGCCCTTGGCGCCGGGCCGCCGCCCACGCGGCATGGGCGCCGCCATGCGGCCACAGCGGGGCATCATATTTGCGCGGTGCAGTTGCGCAACACGCCCGGGCGTGGGCGCCACGTCCGGCGGGACGGCCGGTTTGTTCCCGCATGAAACTCGGCCCGGCCGGCGTGGACGTCGGTGCCGCCGCGCACGCGAACCCCGGTGGAGATACGCCACGCGGCGGTCGGACGTCGGAAACGCCGGAGCGGGGCAGTCTGCCCCCGGATGCGCGCGGGGGCCGTGCGCACCGACTCCGGATGCAGCCGTTTGGCAATATAGGCGGCCGGCTGGGGGATGAGGCGCGTTGGAATACTATATCAACTTCAACAGTCTGGAGAGATTCGGTTGCTGAACATCAGAAGGTGGCTGGCTGGGTTGCGGGGAAGCGGCGGAGACGGGCGCGGACGTTCCGGCTCCGGGCGCGCGTCCCAACCGATCCGGGCACGGAGACGGAGTCGGGATGGGCGCCGCCGTTCGGGGGTGTCAAAGTATCTCATTGAGTTCAGGTTCCACGGTCGCGTAAAAAAGAAAATTAGAAACCTGCAGGAAGTGGTGTTTGCGAATCACGGCGCCAGGACAAGGCGCAGGGAGGTTCCCCACATCACGCTGGCGGGTCCGTGCACGACGAGGGACGGAAAAAGGCTCGTCAGGGAGGTGCTGAACGTGGCGAAAAGATACGACAACGTTTCGTTCAGACTGGACGGCTTTGGCATGTTCGAAGGCAGGGCGGTTTACGTGAAAATCAAGCCGTCTTATGAGCTGAGCAAAATGAGAAACGAGATCGTAGGGGCCCTGAAAGGGTTCTGCCAGCTTCAAGACCACGACCACGGACCGTACCGCCCTCACGCCACGCTGTGCATGAACACCCACTTCCCCGGCAATACCGACATACGGCGGAAGTTTGACGATGTGATGAGATTTCTCAATACGTACAAGATGCCGCACATCAGGCAATGTATGTTGAGGGTCACGATACTGGGATCAGAGGGCAGGATCGTATGCGAGTTTGACATGTTTCTCGGAAGGAAGCTGAGTCGAAGGGAGGCGCTCGACAGGGGCGTGTTCAGAGAAACCATGCACATGTTGAAAGAGAAGCGAAGGGGCCTTGATTCAAGGCCAAGGCACCGCCCGAACATGCCAGACGAGGGCGATCATCCCGGACGGGTCTTTGTGGCAAGCGACCTGCACTTTGATCATGAGAACATCATAAGGTTCTGCGACAGGCCGTTCAGATCCGCACGCGAGATGAACCGCGCCATGCTGGACAACTGGAACCGCGCCGTAAGCGACAAGGACAGGGTGTATTATTTGGGGGACCTGACGTATGGCAGGGGAAGGAGGCCCATCGACTTTTGGCTCTCGAAGCTGAACGGGGAGATACGGTTCATACGCGGAAACCACGACACAGACATCATAACGAGGGCAGAAGTGATACGGGACCGCCTCCCCATCAGATATCACGGCCACGACTTTTTGCTGATGCACGACCCGTACCGCCCGCCGGACTACCGCGGATGGATCATCCACGGAGACAAGCACAACAACCACCCCCGCAGATTTCCCCACGTAAACATGGAGAATAAGACGATCAACGCCTGCGCAGAGTGGACCGGATACGCCCCGATGGACATGGGCGAGATAGTCGCAAAGATCTCAGGCGAGCGTCTCTGATCCCGATGGTGCACCCATTGCTCCCGGGGGCGCGGCGGGAGTCCTGATCCGGGCGGACCGGGTTTGTTCTATGCGCCCCTACCCCAACGTGCGGTACGGGGCGGATCGGTCGGCTCCGCTCGGCCAGAGGAGTGTGCAGCGCGTTGCTGGCGCCGGAACCTGCGCAAAATGCTGCAGCGCACACGGAAGTCGGGGCGTAAATGCGACTCGAACAGCTGCGTTGCGCATGGGCTGGCAAACACGCTCCGGCCGCGGGGGCGGGCGGCGGCATGACGGCCCGGCCGGGAGTGGAAATTCGCTGGGTGGCGAGCTTAATTTTTAATTGAGTATCTATCCAAACCGAACGCCGGGGGCACACATGCCGCGGCCCGCGATGCCTTGGTCGGATCGGCGGACACCGCCCGGGGGCAACTGCGCCCCCAAATTATGGCGGCTGGACGGCGCGAGCCGCAAAAGCGAAGCCCGGAACATGCTCCGCCGCACGGATGCCCACATTGCCGGTTACGGCGCGCGCCCGTCCAGGCGCACGGTGTACACCGCCCCGTCGGAGCTGGCAAGCACTGTGTAGTGGCGGCCATTGCAATCCGCTCACTTGCGGCCCAGATGCTATGCGGTCTCGCCTTAACGGCCAAGCCATGGCGAATATTCTCCCCAATATTGGCCGGCCGGCATAGAACCATTCCAAATTGTGACTTAATGGACGGCAAAACCGAACCGTATTGCGGGGTGTCGCGGGGGCAATCATCGGGGCGCGGCGCCGCTACGTCACGTATCCGTTGATCTCTACGGGCTTCATCTCGTTTTGCACGATTTGTACGATTGCGTCCCTGAGCTCGTCCACGCTCTCAAAGTACCGGCCGGCCAGCAGGCGCTTGAGCACTCGCCACTGTACCTCGATCCGGTTCAGTTGCGGGGTGTACGGGGGCAGATAAATCAACCTGATGTCCTCGCCGGTCGACTCTATGAACCGGGACACCAAGAGGGACTTGTGGTACCCGGCGTTGTCCAGTATCATCGCGAACTTGGGATATACCCGCCGCAGTTCCTTCAGGAATTCTATGAACGTTTCCGAATTCAGGGCATCCGCCGGCCGCATATAAAAGCCGTCCTTGCCCAAGGGGTGTAAAGACTCAAGTCCTCAAGCGTGGATCTTGGAGGCCATGTGCACGATCTCATATCTTATATAGAGATCGAGAATAGATGTTCCATGTCAGAGATAGACAGCGAGGCACGTTACAAACAGCAACTGGCAGAAAAGGAGCGGCAACTGGCAGAAAAAGATCTACAGTTGGATGAAAATGCCCGGACGATAAGGGCGCTGTCCACGTCCAGCGAGTCACCGGCAGACGACCGTGCCTTGTTGCGGGGGGTGGTGGGCAATCTGCACGCAAAGAATGACGCTCTGATAAAGCGCATGGCGGAGATGGAGCGGGATCACGAGGCAGAAATTGCCGAGATGCGTGCCCAACGCGCCCGGGAGTTGAACCGCAGCAGATCCGATGGGTCCAAAGGCGGGTCCAAAGGCGGACCAAGCAGGGGCGGCGCGGACGGCGCGGCCCTCCTGAACGGCCCCTCCACCCCGTCCCCAATGAACCCGGTCAAGTACGCCCAGGAGAAGGCGTAGTCAGAAAGTGACAGAGTAAACATCCACCCTTGACCTCCACGAAGGGCAGATCTGCTCGGACACGACCTGGCATCCGGATCCGGCGCGGGCTTATAGGCGCGCGCCGCGCGGGGCCGCGGCGGCAGGCGCGCGCCGCGCGGGGCCGCGGCGGCAGGCGCGCGCCGCGCGGGGCCGCGGCGGCAGGCGCACGCGGCAGGCGGATCATGCTCCGCCGTGCGGTGAATGTGGCGCGAATCGGCTTGATGTATAGCGGCGCGCCTAGTCAGGCGGACGCCCGCCATGTGCGGCCAACTGCCCGTCCGCCGCGCGCGCCATCATCGTCATGAATAGGCTCAGCGTGCACGGCGGGCGGCAGTCCATCTCCCCGTTGTGGACGCCGGCGCGGCGGGCCTCCATGAAGCGGGCCAGCGTCCATATATTGTAGAATACGAACGGCATTATGGTCAGCAGGAGCCGGACGGAGTGGCTGCGGCTGGTCGTTCTGGGCCGCATCTGCTCATACGATTTGTACGAGTTTTCTATCCCTCACCGTACGCGGTAGAACTCGGCCACCTTGTCGGGGTCGTCGTCTATCCAGGAGTCCGGCATGGTGGTGGCGAACACGTGGTATTTGTCGGTGACGCGGGACTCCTTCCCGTGCAGTTTTGCCAGCTTTTTGGCCTCGGCGGTGGCCCCCTTCGTACGATTCTGGCGTCTCACGATTACGAGCTTGTACGAGGCGGTCCGGCCCGACGCGGACGTCATCGTATGTTCCGATATGGCCCCGCGCTCCCCCGCGTCGTATTCCCGGACGCACTCTTTGATCCGGGGAAGCTTGACGGCGGGCATGACTATGGGTATGCCCATCTTTTTGGCCCTGCGCATGACGGCGACGGAATAAAACCCGCGGTCCACCGCGAGGGAGCGCACGCGTATGCCGCGCCTGCGGCACCCCCGCAGCAGCCGCTCCACTATATCGGCGGCCCCGTCCCCCCGGCGGACCACCGCCACCCCCAGGGTCAGGCGTTGCTCCGCCACCACGCAGTGTATGGTGGCCAGGCGGACGAACTTTTTGGTGCCCCTCTCGTACTTTGAGTATACGGCGTACTTCATGAGGCCCTTCGCGTACAGCGGGATGTCGTGCATGTCTATGGCGGCGTCTATGGGCCGCCGCAGCATCCCGTGCCGCCGGGCGCGCGCCATCGAGCGGGCGACCGCGTTCCCGCACCGCTTCAGCATGTAGTCGTGCCGCACGCCGCGTATGATCTCCATCGCCCGGGTGCGGCTGATCAGCTTTTTGGGACCCCCCGGCCCCCGGTCCGCCCGGTACACCCCGTCCATGCTGGACTGGTTGTTTTCGTGGGAGAACACGGCCAGCAGTATGCGGTACATGTCGTGCGTATCGTACTTGGCGTTCGGCTTGTCGGAGACGGGCAGCTTCAGCGCTTCCAGCAGCGACAGGGCCAGCTTGGTGCCCGTGTCGCCGGCCATTACGGCCATGAACTCCATGGGGGTGCACGCGCCGCCGACCATCGCGGCCACGAATTCCAGGGGGAGGATCTTGCCGTTGGTCCCGTGCTTGGGCTTGCCCTTCCTACCCTTGCCCTTCGGCTTGCCCTTCGGCTTGCCCTTCGGCTTGCCCTTCGGCTTGCCCTTCGGCTTGCCCTTCGGCTTGCCCTTCGGCTTGCCCTTCGGCTTGCCCTTCGGCTTGCCCTTCGGCTTGCCCTTGCCGCCCGGCGGGGCGTCCCTGCCCTTGCCGCCCGCGGATCCGGCACTGCCTTCGCATTTTTGCATCGCATCTTCCGCAGGTCTGCCGGTTTGCGCACGGCGTTCGGCTCGGCGCGCCCCTCCCTGCAAAATGGGGGGCGCCTTGCCATGCGAACATCCGCACCGACAAGGAACCGGACCTTCATTGGAGCAGTCGTCTTGCCGCGCTTCCGGCTGATTTCGACGTGCGCCGTACAGCCAGGGCCGAAACAGCCGCGCCGCGGCCCCAAACAGGCCCAACACGGCCAGACGCAGACGGCGTGAGCCGCCGCTTCCGTGCACACCTTCTGGTTTTGTCGCCGCGGCTGCTGCCATGGGGGTCCGGGGGATGTCCCCGGATCTATATGTACCGGTAGCGGCGGCCAGAAATACCCGATCACCCGACCCCCCTCCCCCCGCCCACGACGTTCCGCGGCGTGGTGGCATAGGTCGTGTTCGAATCGAAACATTTAAGATCCCCCACGATCCCCCGGACCCCCATACTGCGGCTACGCCGCAATATGGCAAAAGCCACCGACAAAAAGCGGCGGGAGCCGCGCAAAGAGGCCGTACCCAAGTACGGCGACTTCATGCCGCGCGTGGGACTCAAGCGGCTCCGCAGGGCATACAAGTCAGAGCGGCCGGGCAAGCCCCAGATCATCCTGCGAGTCTGCGAGCTGCGGAAGAAGGGAATGGGGATACGGCCCATAATGAGGAAGCTAAAGCAGGCGTATTCGACCGTGCGCGACTGGCTGCTCCGCATGATGGACGCCGACCTGGACAGGCGACACGATAAACAAAGGGGCCGCAAAAAGAAAAAGCTGGACGCCGCCGCACGCAAGGCCATATTGGAGTGGGTGGACAACTCCCCGAGGAAATACGGGTTTGCCGCCGGAACGTGGCAGCTGGCCATGATATTGGTCATGCTGGAAAGGGAGCTGAACGTCTAGTGCAAGCCGCGGACGCTGAGGCGCGTGATGAAGAGGACCAAGTGCTCGTACACGAAAGCCAGGCCGGTGCCGCGCAAGTCGGCTACCAAGGAAGAGCGGGAGGCGTTCGTGAGCGAGGCCAACGCGACGCTGGAGGAGCTGATGGCCCAAGATTACATCGTGCTGTGCGGGGACGAGGCGGGCGTATTGCGCTGGAACGGGGGCGGGTACGGTTGGAGGCGCACCGGCGGACGCTACACCGTAAAGTCCACGTTCTCAAAGCAGTCCGTCAAGATGTTCGGCGCCCTGGGCAAGGACGGCTTTTACATGCGGCCCGCGGACGCCCTGAACTCCGAGACGTTCATAGAATTCCTGAAGGAACTGCGGCGGGTATACCCCAAGTTCGCGATGATACTGGACAACGCCGGGTACCACAAGTCCCGCATGGTGTCCCGGTTCATCGAGTCGACCGGCGGGGACATCAAGCTGATTTACCTGCCCCCGTACACCCCGCAGCTGAACCCGATCGAGGTGCAGTGGCGGGTGCTCAAGCGCCTGCTGGCCGGCCGGTACTTTGAGAGCGTGGACGAGCTCAGGGACGCAATCGTACAAATCGTGCAAAACGAGATGAAGGCCGTAGAGATCAAGGTATACGCGACGTAGCCGCGCCGCGTCCTAATGATTACCCCCGCGCCATCCCGCAATACGGTTCGATTTTGCCGTCCATTAAGCCACAATTTGGGATGGAACTATGCCGGCCGGCCAATATTGGGGAGAATATTCACCGCGGCTTGGCCGTTAAGGCGAGACCGCACAGCATCTGGGCTGCAAGTGAGCGGATTGCAATGGCCGCTACTACCGGTTCATTCCACAGGCGGATCACGTCGTCTGCGTGGAGGCGCTCCGGGGGCACATCGGGAGTGCCTAGGTCGTGCCCGAGGTACTTTGCGCCCCTGAAATTCCAGAGTCAAAAATCACATCGTCACTTTCTGAAATAACCCATACTTTTTTATAAAAAAACCCTACATTGGACGTATGTACTCCGGTCCGGGCATGGCTTTGCGCGTGATGATAGCGCCCCGCTCTGCTTTTGTGCATATACGCGACAACGACGACAAGTATTTTGCACGGTCGGTGGGAATGTTGCTACTTGGGTGTGTCCTGCGGGGTGCGGCCGCTGGTCCAGACTGGCTCATCTCGGTTACGGCGATCGGCCTGTTCGCCGTCACCGCCGGTGCGACGTTGGTCTATCTATTCGGCCGGCGACTTGGTGGGAACGAGAACTGGAAGATGGTTTTCTCGGTGGTCTTTTATGCGCAGGCCTGGTTGGTGCCCATGGCAATCACGTTTATGGTGCTAGGGTATGCGAATGAAGATTTCACGTCGGTGGTGCTAGGGTATGCGCATGAATATTTCGCGTTTATGGCGCTAGGGTATGCGATTGAAGATTCCATGTTGGTGGCCGAACTTAATCCGGATGAAATCACTGGAGATACGGTCGTCACATGGCAGATAGGCATCCTTGTCGACTCCGTGTTTTCTTTGTGGGGCTTAGTACTCGTGACAGTGGCGATACTGGCTGTGTACGGGCGTAAGTATTTCGGTTTTTGAAGTGATCCATCCACGAGCTAAATGTTTAGTGTGACGGATATTCCCGTCAACCTGCCCGTATGGCCGCGCGCGGCCAGTGAGCAGGATTTGAAAATTTGGAGGTAAAACAATGTTCGCTACCAGTATAGATCATTATCAAATTGACATTTTGCCACAACGCCGTATGCCGCGCCGGCGTGCGGGCCGGCGCGGGACGGTTTTCCCGCGTATTGCGCAAACTTCTCAGGTACGCCTCCACCCGCGAGTCACATCTGGGGCGGAAAAGGCCAGCCGTACGGTCGGAACGTCCCGCGCGCCGCGGCGGCTCCCCCACGACGTTCGGGTTCCCGCGGACGAGGCGCGCGTCACGTGGGCCCGCCGCGGCCAATATGCAGCCACAGGCAGTCCACGTAGTCGACCAGCGGCATCACGGGAGACGGCCCCCAGTACGGCGTCTGCATCGCCTTGCAGTACAGCCAGAAGTTTACCACGACCACCGTAAAGTAGAA
This sequence comes from Nitrosopumilaceae archaeon, assembly GCA_963665475.2. Lineage (GTDB taxonomy): Archaea > Thermoproteota > Nitrososphaeria > Nitrososphaerales > Nitrosopumilaceae > VYCS01. The sequence goes on from CAXXXK010000002.1 coordinate 1,041,036, forward strand.
CAGGAACAGGCGCGCCGCCGTGCTGGGACTCTTGGTCTTGGCCCGTATGGATTCCACGCTGCCGTACCCCGTCTCTATGCCCCACCGGGCGCGGTACTTCTTCGGGATGGATTTGAGCAGATCCTCGGGGCAGTCCACCGCAATGTTGGTGAAAAACGCCACGTACTTGTCCTTCATCAGGACGGGCCTGCACTTTTCGCACTCCCCGCACTTCGCGCAGCACGGCTTGAGCTTCTTGGGGACTATCACCATCGTGGGCGTGACGGTCGTGCCGTCCTTCGCGGTTATGGTGTATTCCCTCACGGCCTTGCCGGGGTCCGCCTCGGCCTCTTCCATCGCCCGGTACACCCTGGGGTCGCCCGACTTCGGCGTGATGTACCGCACGCCCTGATGCTCCATCTCCCGAATGTTTGCCGCCGAGTTGAACCCCCTGTCCAGCAGCAGCACGTCGATGTCGGCGCCCAGCCTCCGGGCGTTCTCAATGAGGGCGCCCAAATAGTACGTCTGCGACTCCCCGGCCGCGATGCGGTACACCGACAGCGTGGCGGGCGACTTGCCGGAGACGACCTGCATGGTCACGTAGCACTCGAACCAGTTGGTGCCGTCCTTCTTCTTGCCGCCCTTGGCGTCGGACCTGTCCTTGCCGTGGTACGGTATGCCGTGCTCGTCCGCGGCCAGCACCAGCTTCCCCTTGAGCCTGCCGGCTTCGGCCAGCCGCCCGACCGCCGCCTCCAGCATGTCGCCGCAGATTTCCACCATCTCGTCGGGGTCGCGCTTCCCCAAAAGCTGCAGGAAACGCTGCCCGGTCATCGTCTTTACGCCGCGCTTCCTCATGGCCCTGACGGTCGTGGAGACGAAACCGTTCGCGCGGCACTGCGACATGGCCACGTTCAGTATGTCAAGGGCCGAATATTTGGCGTTGGGAGAGGGAGACGCCAGGTCGCCTATGACCGGCAGCACGGCGGCGCACAGGTGGCCGTACGCCTCGCGGCTGAACTGGGGCTCCCCTCGTTGCATGATCTAATAAGATCGACCGATCATATGTTCGCATTGGCCCGCGAGCCGCGGCCCTCCCGGACGAAGCTGCGTACACTTTAAAATTAAGATCAGTTAAATCCATTCCAAGTACGCCACATTTTCAAATCCTGTTATACGACCAGATGTGCCGCAAGGCGGGGGTGGCCGGACGCGCAAGCGTGGCCGCGCGCGTGCCCGACAGATCCGCCTTTTATAGGGGGCGCCACGCCGCTCATCCGTGGAAACCCACCCCCGGGACGTCCCCGTGTCCGAGGTCTTTGACCTGAAGGACATGGGCGACGCCGACAAGGCCGTAAAGCGCATGGTACGCGTGGGGTTTGCCGGCCGCGACGAGGGGTTCCGCGTGCTGATGCCCAAGGACCCCCGCAAGGCCAAGCGCATCGGATACCGGGTCACCACCGGCGTCTCGTACGGCCTCCGCAAAAAGGGCGACCCCCGTGACGTGAAATACTGGACGTACCACCACGACGGGGAACACTACGCCATAGTGCTGGTGGACCGCGCCGTGGCGGAGCGCCTAGGCCTTTGACCGGAACGCCTCGTGCAGCTTGGTCTGGCTGGCCAGTATGCCGGTGAGCAGCACCCCCAGGATTATTCCCCCGACCACGTCGCTGGGGTAGTGCTGCAGCGTGAATACGCGGCTGGCCGAGACCGCCCCGGCATACACGAACAGCAGGTAGGCGCCCCTGGGGAACCGCCCGGACAGCGCAAAGCCCAGCAGTATGGCCACTGCCGTGGACCGGAGGGCGTGGCCGGACGGGTACGAGGAGGTGACGCCCCCCTCGCAGAACAGCGCGAAGGTGTCCCGGCTTATCTCCACCGGCAGGTGTATGGCGTCGTAGTGTTCCGAAGGCCTCTCGCGGTCCACCCCGCACTTTACGTATGCGGCCAGTATGGTGGATACCACGATGACTATCATCAGAGTCACCCCCAGGCGCCGGGTGCGGCGCAGCACCAGCAGCACTATGCCCAGCCCCAGCATGTACCATATGTCCCCCGTTTCGGTGGCCACCTGCACGGGCACGTCCAAAAGCGGGTTGCCGCCCATCTCCCGGGCCGCGCCCACCGCCGCCTCGTCGAACGCGTCGGGCATCCCGTACAATACGACCACGGTCAGCATGACGAACGCGGCGGCCAGCAGCACCGCCGGCCTCGAACGCATGGGAAAGATCCACGACTGCATGGTATCGCCGACGTACGTTCTCCTTAATACCCTACCCCGCCGGGGCGGAAATGACGCCGCCGGGCGGGGCGCCCTGCATGGTTTTTATACGAATTTTCGCCCCCACAACGCCAGATTGGGAAGCAACAAGTGCACCGTGTGCGGCCGGAAGATGGCCGCCCAGTACATGGGCATGGAGGAGTGGTCCGAGCCGGGACCGATGTGCGGCGCGTGCTACTCGGCAAAGATCCACGATCACTACCCCGGCAAGCACGAGCGCATGAGCTGACGCGCTACACCAAGCCGTTGGCGCGCATGCAGTTCCATGCCAGCGGGTCGTCCCGTATGCGGCCCACGTCCACGAACGCTATGTCCGCCACGGTCTTCTTCCGCTTCAGCAGGTACACCTGGGTCGACGCAAAGTCGGTGCAGTCGCAGCCCTCCTCCAGGCACTCGGTGTGCTCGCCGTCGTCGTGGTCCCCGGCGGGGTGGGAGCAATTGCACACGTCCGAGTCCTTGACCTGGTACAGCGTCTTGACCGAGTACTCGCCGAACCGCAGGTAGGCGGCGTCCCCGTACCCGGCCTTGAACCGCTCGTAGTGCGGCGAGCGGGCCAGCCTCTTGTGGAACGCCATGTCGGAATCGGGCCGGCTGGACTGCGCCGACATCACGAACCAGTAGTGGTCCGGCTCCTCCACGAAGCGTATGCGCACCGACGCGTCGATCCACCAGTGGACCACGTCCTGCCACAGCTTCAGGGCCTTTCGCCTGTCGTCGAAGAGCGGGACCACGTTCATGCGCAGGTCGTAGTACCTGTACGCCACGCCCAGAAAGTCGTCCGACCACCGCATGCGGCATGGCCGCCGCCATGCCATATATGGCAATCGGGGCCGCCGCGTCCGCCCTTAGATATAAAGTGCTGCTGCTGCCGCACCAAACCCGCCTTGAGAAAGCCCGTCGTAGTCGCCGCGATGGCGGCCCTGTCCGCCGCGGCCCTGCTGGCTATGGCGCTGGCGGCCACGTGGCCGGAGCCCGAGCGGGAAGTCGGGGCGGAGCCCGAAGTCGCGCAGGAGGTCGCGCCGGAGCCCACGACCGAGCCGCACGTCATAATGCCCACAAAGTCCTCGCGTCCCGGCTGCGAGGACGAGGGGCTGTGCTACATCCCCGAGGCCGTGGCGGTGGACGCCGGCCAGACCGTCGTGTGGAAGAACGGGGACGCGGCGTTCCACAGCGTGACGTCGGGATCGTACGGGGAGGCCGACGGGCTGTTTGACAGCGGCCACATGGATCCCGAGGAGACCTTCTCGTACACGTTCGACGAGCCGGGCGTGTACGACTACCACTGCACGCTGCACCCGTGGATGTCGGGAATCATCGCCGTCGAATGAGGCGCATGCAATACAAAGGTGAGGAAGGGAGTCGAACCCTCTTGTATAAGCTCTGCAGGCTCACGCATAACCGTTCTGCCACCTCACCGCCGGGGCGCCTTGTACCGCCGCACAATTTAAACCATTTACGGGCGATCCAGCATGCGGGAGGCCAGCTTTACGTCTTCGGCCTTCACGGTCTTGCGGCCCGCGTGCGTGGCCAGCTGGACGGCGCCCTTGGCTATGCGGCCGGCCACCTCTTCGGTCAGCCTGCGCAGTTCGGTGGCCGACTCGTCGCTCACCCGGTTGGCCCCGCTCTTCTTTAGTATCCTGTACATGGGCGATATGCCCAGTTCCACGTCTGCCATCACCCCCCTGGCGCAAAATCAGAATAAAAGATTAATGAGAAAGGCACCCAGCCGCGCTCCATGGATCCGGCCATATACGACGCGCACGTGCACCTGGCCGACCCGCACTATGCGGACGCCATGCCGCACATCAAGGAGTACATGCGGCGCACCGGCACCGCGGCCTGCTGCGTATCCACCAACGTTGAGGATTCCGCCGCCGCGGTGCGGCTGGGCGGGGAGATGGTGCTGCCGTTCGTGGGCGTGCACCCCCAGTTCGCCCACACGGGGATGGACGGCATCGAGGAGATGGCCGGGTCGGATCCGGTGGCCGGCATAGGCGAGATCGGGCTGGATCCCACGTACGGCAACGACGGCCAGAAGGCCGTCTTTGGGGCGCAGTTGGAACTGGCCGAGCGGCTGGGCCTGCCCGTCTCCATACACTCCCGCAAGAGCCTGGACGCGGTGCTGGAGACTCTCACGTCGTACGAGTGCAACGCCGCGCTGCACTGGTTCGACGGGAACAAGGCGAGGCTGCGCCGCGCCTGCGACATGGGGCTGTACGTCTCGTACGGCCCCCTGGCCGTGTACGCCGCCGACAAGCGGCGCCTGGCGTCGCTGACCCGGCCGGACCGCATCCTAATGGAGACGGACGGGCCGGTACGGTTCGCCGGATGCTTTGGGCGCGTCCCGGCCCACCCCGGCTTCCTTCCCAGCGTGGCGTACGCCCTGGCCGGGGCGCTGGGGCTGGACTATGACGCCATGCTGGAGACGCTCCGCTCCAATACGCGGGCGTATTTGGGCGGCGGGGACCGTAGGTATAATTAAGGCCAGCCCGTAGCCGGGCGCGGTGAATCGCGTAAGACGGCTTTCGATGGACGTGCTGGACAAGTACGAGGACGACTTTGGCGAGAACTTTGAGGACAACAAGCGGGCCCTGATGAAGATAGCGACCATCACGTCCAAGGAGCTGAAGAACGAGATAGCGGGATTCATCACGAAGATCAAAAAGCGCGAGACCCGCGAGAGGCTCAAGAAGGAGGCTGCCGAGCGGGCCCGCGAGGAAGAGGCCGCCGAGCAGATGGAGGGCATGGAGCTGACCGGGGACGGCGAGGAACTGGAGGCCGAGGCGCCGGCGGGAGCGGCTGCCGAGCAGGCAGCCGAGGCGAAGGCTGAGGCCGAGGCGCCCGAAGTGGCTGCCGAACCAAAAGCTGACGCAGCTACAGAGCAGGCTGCCGAGGCGCCCGAAGTGGCTGCCGAGGCGAAGGCTGAAGCAGCTACAGAGCAGGTGGCCGAACCAAAAGCTGACGCAGCTACAGAGCAGGTGGCCGAACCAAAAGCTGACGCAGCTACAGAGCAGGTGGCCGAACCAAAAGCTGACGCAGCTACAGAGCAGGTGGCCGAACCAAAAGCTGACGCAGCTACAGAGCAGGTGGCCGAGGCGCCCGAAGTGGCTGCCGAGGCGAAGGCTGAAGCAGCTACAGAGCAGGTGGCCGAACCAAAAGCTGACGCAGCTACAGAGCAGGTGGCCGAGGCGAAGCCTGAGGCAGCCGCAGAGCAGGTGGCCGAACCAAAAGCTGACGCAGCTACAGAGCAGGCAGCCGAGCCGAAGGCCGAGGCGCCCGAAGTGGCTGCCGAACCAAAAGCTGACGCAGCTACAGAGCAGGCAGCCGAGCCGAAGGCCGAGGCAGCCGCCGAACAATCCACGGAACAATCTGACGAGCCGGCGGTCGAGGTTGAAGCGCCCGCCGAGGCAGCCGCCGAACAAGCAGCCGAGCCGAAGGCCGAGGCCGATGGATCCACCGAGGCAGCCGCCGAACAAGCCGCGGAACCGTCTGCCGAGCAGGCTACCGAGCAATCCTCAAACAAGCCCGACCAGGCATGATAACGGTCCGCATGTTGGGCGGAGCCAGAAAGTCGTTTCCGGCCGGAACCGTCACCGTGGAGGGCGACGGGGTCACGGTATCGGAGCTATTCGACATGCTGGCAGGACACAAGCCGCCCGAAACGCCCGACATGGACACGGAAAACGTGCTGGTTGCCATCAACGGGGCCGACTCTTCGGTGGCCGGAGGCAGGTCGGCGGTCATACGGGACGGAGACCGGGTGGACATAATCCCAGTCATACACGGCGGCTCTGCCGACGTCCGCTTCAGCGTGGGCGACGTCCGGGCGGCGGCCCTGCGCGTGCCGGGCGACGAGGCGGATCCGGTGCAACTGCGGCTGCGCCACGCCGGACTGCACATACAGTCGATCGACTCCGGCCACATACTGGGCGCATCTCACCTGCGGCGCATGCTGGAGATATCCGTCGAGGCCGAGAGGCGGGGCACCATGCTGGCCGAGCGGCTGGAGACCGACATCATACTGAGGGTGGCCGGCACCACGCAGATAGCAAAGGCGATAAGGCAAGCCGGGGTGGGAGCGGGCCGGGACGCCATAGTGGCGGCGCTGGGAAGCGACCACGACCTGGACGCCCTGTGCGAGTCCCTGGCGCATGCCGCCCTGCCGTTTCCGGAGCGGACCGGGGAGACTCCGGACGGCTTCGCGGACGTGCAGGTCCCCCTTGGCCGCACCCTAGAAGAGATGCTGGCCGAGCGCGCCGCCGTATTATAATGCCCGCGTATTCCGCCCCCCAATGCCGCATGCCGCGCTATGGGCGGCCGGGCTTGCCGAAGGGCTGCCCCCGCGCTCCGCGGCAAGACCGTCCGAACCGCAGGGCGCCGTCAGGCGCCCGAACGCCGCCGGTTGGAATGCGCGCGTGCCGCGGACCCGCACGCTGCAGGCGGCCGCGGATCCGCGGCGCCGTCAGGCGCCCGTAATATCCCGCTTTGCCATCTCAAGGCTGAATACGTCGCCCGGCCGCAATATCGACACGCCGGCCACGCCCCCCAGTATCTCCACCTGCACTATTACATCTGGGTCCTCCAGCGAGACCTCGTTTGGGATGCCCGACGCGATGTCGCGGATCAGCTCCTGGCCGGATACCCGCGTGTTGCGCTTCTTCAGCGAGACCCTGTACGTCGCGTCCGGCGCGATCCTGGACGACAGGCCTTCTGCCATCTCCAGTATGGACTGCCGGTCGCTGCCCCCCACCGCGTGTATCGGTATTATCCTGCTCATGTACCTGACGCTCCACGGCTCCTCGGCGACCAGGCGCCGCACCTCCCTGGAGAACTTTACCGGGTCCATCCCCGTGCGCGCCACCACTATGCCGGATATGCCCGTGGGCTCGGCGCCCGGAGAGGCGGCCCCCATGTCCATTAGCAGCCCCAGCGCCTCGTCCATGGCGTTTGGCTCCATGTGCCGGGGGCAGGTGATTATGCAGTCCCACCGCACCGCGCCTACACCTCCAGGGCGCCGCGCCTCACCACGCGCAGTCCGCCCCCCGGCCTGCCGTCAAGTATAGTGGATTCGGCGCCGCGGGGCGCGGCGCCGCCGTCCAGCACCATGTCGCACCGTATGGTGACGTCGGCTGCCCGGACCGGGGACGGCATCCCGGACCGGTTGGCGCTGGTTCCCGTCACCATGTCGCACATGTCCAGCAGCGCCGAGATGCAGAGGCCGCCGGGGACCCTCACCGCCACGCTGCCGGGCAGCCCCATGGAGCCGGCCATGGCGCGGTCGGTCACCTCGACTATTATGGTGAGCGGGCCGGGCCAGTGCCGGGAGGCCAGCGCAGCGGCCTCGTCGCCCATGCGCCCTATCCTGCGGGCCACCCCGGCGGACCGCACCAGCACCGGCAGGGGCTTGGAGGCGTCCCGGCCCTTTATCCGGTATACGCGGCGCACCGCGTCGGCGTTGTACGGATCGCACCCCACTCCGTAGACGGTATCGGTGGGAAACGCCACCACCCCGCCGGCCCGCAGCATCTCCGCCGCGCGCCGGACGGACTCCGCGTTGCACTCCACAATATCTGCCATGGCGGATCCGCGCGCGCCCCGAAATTTATTTGGTCGCCCGGCAGGAATGGCGCCGTATGGCGCTGAGCGGCGCTGAATGGTAGCAATGGTGCCCACATCCGAAGGCATCCGCAATGACTTAAAACAAGGACGCTTGTAATTATACCCGTGCAGCCAGCTCAGGAAACGGCCATCAACCAGCCGGTCGAGACCATGGGTCGCGAAGACATGCGCACCGGCCGGGAGACCGGCGTGTTCCGGGCCCGCATAATCAGCACGCTGGAGAAGAACGGCCTGCGGGAGGCGCCGCTGGTCCGCATGCTGGACCACATCATAGAGCTGTTCGAGAGACGGGGCATGGGAAGGAAGTACTACGGATACCACAACATCTACCACGAGCTGGGCGTCACGTACGTCATGCTGCTCTCGGCCTGCTCGGACAAGAGGCCCGAGGGAATAACCGACCACGACATCAAGCACCTGTACGTCGCCGCGCTGCTCCACGACTTTGACCCCCTCAAGAGCGTCGACAAGCCGCACGAGGAGATGGTGCTGGGCAACATATCAGAAGACCCCGAGATAATCGCCATGCTGAAGGAGGCGGGCATCAGCCTCCCCCTGGTAAAGGCGTTCATACTCTCCACCACGTACCCCTGGGAGGGGGAGAACCGGCGCCGGGCCATGGAACAGATAGACGAGTGCCTTTCGGACTCCGACATGGTACGGGGCGAGCCCGCCCTGCGGGAGCACTACACCCGGCTGGGAAGGTACCTCTCGGTGGTGGACCGCGTCGCCGGATACGCGCTGGGAAACTTTGCCCACTCCATGGAGCTGGCAAAGATGAACGCCCACGCCCAGGCGTGGAAGCCGTCGCTGATAGTGCGGCGGTCGGTCGCCTACTTTGAGAGCCTGCTGAACACGGAGACGGACGCGTTTCACGCGGTCATAAGATCGCTTCCTCCGGAGCTGCGCAAGAACTTTTTCGACGCGGTGCTGAGGTTCATGAGGCTGCGCACCCGCGAGATATCCGTGCAGGCCGACTTCAAGTACGACAACCAGCGGTTCAGGGTGTCCATGGACACCATGGACATACGCAAGGATCCGGGGTTCGCCACGGCGCTGCGCTCCATATTCGACGAGCTCCCCCGCCCGCTGCAGTTCCTGTCCGACAGGTTCGAGGACACCATAACAGACGACGAAGTCATATTGAACACCCTGCGGATGAGCAACGGCCAGATAATCGGCTTTGCCAAGGGCGGGCCGCTGGAGTTCTACGACCTGGGGCAAGAGATACACGACACCAACCTGGGGCTGTACAACACCATATTCTTGGAGCCGCTGGCCCTGAAGAGCGGGTACTGGGGGCTGGGCGGCGGCAGCAGCATGAGGAACCACTTCGTCATGCAGGCGTCGGCCAAACGGTACGAGTACCTGACAAGCTTTGCGCTACGGGACGTCATAGAGTCCAGGGTTGGAAGGGAGCCGATAAAGTTCGTAAAGAAGGTGGATCCGGAAAGGTGGGACTATTACCGGCTGCACCTTCCTGCTGGGCGCCATACATAGAACCGGAGGGGGTGATCCGGAAAGGTGGGACCATTACCGGCTGCACCTCTGATACGCAGCGACCCGCACATCACAGAGTACTATTCGGCCGACGCCAGCGGGCACGTGCGGCGGCCCGCCGGGGCGGCCATGCCGCGCGACGTACGGGGGGTGGCCGACGTGGTGCAGCGCGCCGTCCGGGATCGTATGGGCGTGATACCCCGGGGGGCCGGCACGGGGCTGGCCGGCGGGGCCGTGGGCGGCGGGATAATTCTGGACACCTCGCGCATGGACCATGTGGCGTATGAGGAGGGCGGCATCGTGCGGGCGGGCCCGGGGGCGCGCCTGGGGGCGGTGAATGCGCTGCTGTACCGGCACGGGCGCATCCTGGGCCCGGACCCCTCGGTGGGGCCGTACTGCAGCATCGGCGGGATGGTGGCCACCAACGCTTCGGGGAGCCTGTCGCTGGGGTACGGGTCCACCATGGACAACCTGGAATCTGTCGTAATGGTGGACGGCCGGGGGGACGTGGTGCGGCTGCCCGGGGACAAAAAACTTGGCGCGGCCATACGCCGCATATGCGGCCGGGCGAAGCGCTTTCCCAGGACGGCCAAGAACTCCTGCGGGTACAGGCTGGACGCAGTGACCGGCCCCGAAACGGCACACAGAGTAGTGGCCGCCTCGGAGGGGACGCTGGGGGTCATAGTGGAGGTGCAACTTAGGACGCATGAGGCCCCGCGGCGGGCACATGCGGTATCGCTGGAGTATGCGGACGGCCGGGCGGCGGCGGCGGACTGTTCTGGTTTGGTCGGGTGCGGGCCCGTGGCTTTAGAGGTCACGGGTCCTGGCATGATGGAGGGGTACGGGGACTCGTGCGTCTTGATTGTGGAATTCCACGATAACGCGGGGGATGACGCGGGATGGCCCGATTATATGCATGACATGGTGCGGGCCGCCGCGCCCGGCTGCCGTACGATGAGGGATATAGATGGAACATGGCGGGCCAGGAGGGGCGGGGCTCTGGCCAGGTCCCTGCGCGCCGCGGGGGGCGGGTTTGCCAGCATCATAGAGGACGCCACGGTTCCGCTGCATAAACTGCCGGACCTGTTTGATCTGATATACAAGCTGGGGGAGAGGACCGGCTCGGAACCGGCATACTACGGGCACGCCGGAAGCGGCAACATACACGTCCGGACGCCCGCCGACCGCATGACCGAGGAGTGGTACCTGGAGGAGGTGATAGGCATGGGCGGGACGATAACCGGGGAGCACGGCGACGGCTCGGGCCGTGCGGGGATGGTGCTGCGGCAGTACGGGAGGGACAACTACGAGCTGTTCGGCCGGCTCAAGGACTTGTTTGACCCATATGGCGTGATGAACCCGGGAAAGGTGCTGGGGGAATCGTGGGGGTGAATGATGAAAGCGGCATGTGCTGGAGGACCGTCCGGCCGGTTCTGGGGCGCGGTTGTTCATGCAGATGTGGGATAGTCCCAATCCGCGGCGGGCCGTGTCTCGTGGCATACAACAGATAGCTGACCGAGGGGCGAAATATGGCAACGCTCTTGTGGGAAAATATTATGTGGACGCAACTGTAGCATTAACGCCCACCCAGGGCGGCAGCCTTGGTGACTTGTACAAACTGCCGGTAAGACAAGAACCGGCATAACCAAGGGCCAGACCAGGCGGTATGCGCTTTACTACATATGAACGGCCCAGCATTCCCAAGAGGCATTTTCTAGGCCGCATCACCTGTAGGCTTCCGAAGACAGGGCGGGTTATGACGTGTCAGGTAAATCTTCAACTGATACACGCACATACCCGTCGGGAAGATCGTCGCCGCAGCCTGCAGGCGCTATACGCAGTTTGTGCGTAGTGTTGTACAGCGGCTTGCGTAATTCTTTTAGCTCAGAGCGATCATTAATGATACCCTTTGTGTATAAGAACCATCTGTATGCATGCACATTGTTTGGATATTCTTTCGAGTACCTGGCGCAACACAATCAGTCCGCCAGCAAATTGGTCTCTAACGTCACCAATGCGGCCCGCTTTGCCCTTTCGCTCCAGTATCTTCTTGAACCCTCTCCTGCGCTTCAGCTCAACGACCGATATGCAGTCCGTGGAAGAATCAACGATTATGCAGTCGCACATTTTCAACTTGGCCGGGGTATTCCCCATGATATGGTCCCTTAACTTTTCACCGCAGTATACGGTAAACGACCCTTTCAGATTCACGCGGCATCCCCTTTCGCTGCAGCGAGCTGATTGGGCGCTTGGGCAGAGATCTCGCATCTTATCCGTCATTCTTCTGCCTGCCTTAGCCTAGTTAGCTCACCATATAGATTATTATCCACGTTCGTGAACTCATCTTGAGGAATTCCCTCTTCGGTTATATTCACATTACAAATTTCATAGCCGCCGTCATGAGGTTTGAATTGGTATAGGGCAACGTCCTCAACTTTGGGACACTCTTCGCTGGACAGTACTTTTTCGCGCTTTTCATTTTGAATCGTGCCACCCAACACGCAGTGGCTCAGCTGTTCCAAAAAGTATGGGCTGTGTGTGGAAACCACCATGTGCAATCCAGCGCAAACCAACCTGGCAATGAGGCGAGCGAGCAGCAGCTGGCTGGACGGGTGCAGGTTTATTTCTGGCTCTTCAAGTATAACCAAATCCCCACGCTTGGCTATGTGCTTCAGGTACAGCAAGAAAAGCGCCACGTCCTTTACGGATGAAGCCGCCTCACGAATGGAAAATGACTTTTCAGCCACCTCGTAGTAAATTTGTGGCTGGAAAATTACCTGAAAGACGATTTTGCCACCTAACGCATCGTTCTCAAAGATTTCGGCCATCGGTGCAAACGCGCCTGCAACGTCTTTTATATCCACAAGCCACAAAAGCAAGTCAGCTACCGCCCCTGGTATGTCCGATAATTTCGGTATTCCACGGCGACCACGACTTCCTCTTGACAAAAGTATGTTAATTAAAAGAGCCAGTCCTGACCTCTCCGCTGGAAAATATATGCTTCTGTTTGGGATGGATGGCGTTAGGGATGTTACTCCCCGTTTTAGCGCGTCGTAGACATCGAATTCTTGGCATACTGCTGGCACCTTCACACGTATGGCGTTTTTGTCTCTACACAGCCTGTCATCTGAATTCATCTCTGCATTGTCCCGGTATTTTTTAAACTCAATTGACAAATCTGCATGGTCCAATTCCGTCGCCTGAAGTTCCTCCCTGCCCTCTATCTTATGCACAAACTTGCCTCGGTTTACCTCCGTGGCCACCTCCAGCTCGAAACGCTCGCTTCCCGCTCTGATATGTTTAAAAAAGCTGGAAGTGTTGCGGTATAGCACGCTTTCAAATGACTTTGACCAAAATTCCGCTACATGCTTGCAGATGTCAGAGTGTACTAGTTTGTTATTTTGTGCAAGATCATATATTCTTTTGGCCTCGTCATGCAATACAGACGGCGGTGATTCTTTCAGATGCCAACTCTTCATTGCATCCGGCAGCCGGAGCATATCCTTGCGGTCCCAGTCTATCTGCATTTCTTCTGCCTTTAATGCAGAATGTAGCAGTGTGGCAACGTGGGTCTTGCCACAGCCGCTGGGACCCACCAGTATGGTTAGTGGTTTGAGGGCCACACGACCTCTGGATATGGGTCCGTAGTCCTTCAAAGACAGCTCTATGCTACCGGTGCGGGACTTTGTGGCAGGCGACTCTAGCATGCCCTGCTCACATGAATGGCGTATTAAAACGTGGCCTGCATGCGGCCCTGTTCAAAACCCAGATACCCAAAGGGCAAGCCACGCCGTTTCGGAGATTTCCCGCCTACAATAACCTCGGGGATATTCAACGTCCCCGTCCTGAAGATGGGGCAATTGATTTCATAACCTGATTTGGACTCAATTATGGGCGGTGTTCACTATCCTTTACGGCTTGGCGGTTTTCCATTCCGCCGTATTGGGCCTTGGCTGGCGCGCAGCCGGGCCCGTTCGGCATCATGGCGATCATCGCCCCCGAGTACGGCGAATCGTTGGTCAGGCCAGACGTGACCACTGCAGCCCACATCGCCTCCGATGGCATGTGCGGCGTGCCGTTCTGCAAACTCTTACGCCGTTGTTCCCACACTTGGCGCTGTGCCACCCCATGTATCAGGATATGCGGAACCCTCTGGAATCTACGACTTTGCCGTGCGCTGTAACGTCGCCGGCCATCCGCAGCATTATCTTGCGTAACACGGCCGAACCCATCCGCGACATACGCAGGCGGCACTTGCTGTACGGCCGGCCAAGCCCGCACCGCCTCAGGCCCCCGGGGCATCTGTCGAAGCACTTGGCCAGTTCCCAATGAGACAGTCCCTCTTTGGATTTCACCGGGGCCGCCAGTATGGTCAAGACGCGCCTGCCCTTCCCGCCTTTTGGAATGCCCGGCAGTTCGCGCGCCCTGTCGGCTATATTTGCCATCCATCCCATGTAGTTGCAACCCTCGTTATACATGAATCAGTTGCCACCAGGGCCATTCTTCTTGCCGGGAGGGGTTGTTCTTGCGTCCTGACCGGTTGGGGCGTGCACTCTTGTTTCTTTGACTTTCTGTCTCTCTTGCTCATGTCGGCAGTCAGGATCGGGGATCCGCATGCCCTTCGGTCCATCACGGGCACGGATCTATTCACCAGACACCGCTGGGAACTTCCGGCCCGGCTTTTGGACGGGACCGGAAACCTGCAACCCTTTTTATGGTATACGACCATATAACACAACATGAAAGTGAGCTGGGACGAAAAGACCTGCGTCCACGCCGCCAAGTGCGTGGAGAACCTGCCGTCTGTCTTCAAGGTGCAGGACGGCAAGTTCGTCATCATACAGGACGGCGCCCCCGCCGACGACATACGCAGGGTGGTGGGTATGTGCCCGTCGGGCGCCCTGACCATTACCGAGTAGGGCGACACCCCAATTGTTTATTTAAGCGCCACACGTGGCATACGCCATGAAGGCGTACCTTACGGCCGCCCTGCTGGCGGCGCTTCTCCTCCCGGCCGCCGCGCACACCCAAGGCGCCGCCCAGATAGACGGGCCGGCGGTGGTGGACGCCACCGGATCGCCCATAACCGGCCACATAAACGTCAACCAAAAGTTCTACGTCGCCTCGGAGATAACCAACGGTGGCTCTACAAACCTCCCGTTCGTGTACATAGTAAAGGTGTCCGACGGCCAGGGGGCCAACGTGCTCCTGGAGTGGTTCGCCGGCGAGGCCACGCCCGGCCAGACCCTGAACATAGCCGTCTCCTGGTCGGCGGCGGCCCCGGACACCTACACCGCCGAGGTGTTCCTGTGGGACGGCATACACTCCCAGAACGCCCTGGACGCCAGCAAGTCGATAGCGGTGCCGGTCAGCTAGGGGCGCCAATATATGGGCGCGGTCGCATACACACGCCATGAAACCGCGACTGGAGCCGCCGGACCTGGAGTTTCTGGAGCTGGGCGCGGCCGGGCCCTTCGACGAGAAGGATCTGGCCTCCTCGCCGCTGAGCCGCCTGGGGACGGGCCGCACCCTAGACGCGCTGGGCTCCATGCTGGAGCGGGGCGTGCTGGAGCGGAAGGGCGGCGGCTTTGCCGTATCAGGGGCGGTGCGCGGCCACCTGCTGGATCGTACGGTGCCCCTGCATACCCGCATGCTCAGGCTGCTGGAGATATCCCCCCTGGAGATACCCCGGATCAAGGCCTGCCTGCGGGAGGACGATATAGAGGCCGCGCTGCGCGCCCTGCAGGAGGAGGGCGCGGTGTACACGTATCCGCTCCTGCGGGACGGGGTTCCGGTCCCCGTATACCAGGCGTCCGAGCGCAATACTGAAGGATATGCCTCTGAGATATCCGGCATAATGAACGACATAGCACAGCTGGGGGCGGACCCCGCCCTCACCAAACCGATACTGGAGCGGCTCAGGAGACTGTCTCGCCGCCTGGAGTCCGGGCCACCCGGTCGCGGATCTGGGCGAGTATGAGCCGGGCCTTCTCGCCGTCGTCGTACGGCTCTATGGTCCCGTCCAGTATGCCGTCCATCTCCCGGCCCTTGTCCACCAGTATGTCGGCCACCCGGCCGTCCAGCGTCCCGTTCCCTATCAGATAGTACGCAAAGACCGCCTCCCGCTGGCCGATGCGGTGCAGCCTGTCTTCTGCCTGCCGGTGTATGGCCGGGCTCCAGTCCAGCTCGGCGAAGACCACGTACCTGGCCCGGCTCAGGTTTATGCCCAGGCTCCCCGCCCGCAGGCCGGCGATCATCAGCTTTGTGTGGCCGTCCTGGAAGGCGTCGATGTCCGCCTGCCGCGCCGCGTCGGACTGCCCCCCTATTATTACGGCGGGCCTGAACCTCTGCAGGCTCTCGCGCAGCGCGGCGTGGACGGCCCGGTGGTGGCAGAAGACCACCACGCTCTCCTCTATCTCCATTATGTTCCGCACGAAGCCTATGGCGTGGGGCACCTTGGCCATGCCGGCGGCCACCCTCTCGCCCTGTATGGCGCGCCTGTACGACGCGGAGACGTCGAACTTGGAGCGGGCCGTCTTCTGCTCCCCCTCCATCTTGTTCCATATGCGGTCCAGCTCCCTGTTGTAATACGATATGTCCGCCTCTATGACCTCGCGGTACCGGACCTTCTCGCGCAGCTCGTGCAGCACGTCGGACTTTTTGCGCCGCAGCATCACGTGCTCCTGTAGCTGCCGCCGCAGCCCCCGGCGGCGGGGCTCCAAGACTACGGCCTTGCCCTGGTTGTTCGTGTAGCAAAAGTACTCGCAGAACTCCTCAAAGCTGCCCAGCATGCCAGGTTTTAGTATGTCCACAATGGACCAGATCTCCGAGCCCCTGTTGTATATGGGGGTGCCCGACAGCCCCAGCCGGTGCGCTACAGACGGCATGGACGCCAGGCGCCGGAGGGCCCCGTACTTTTGGGTCCGCACCGACCGCAGGTTGTGCACCTCGTCGCATATTATGGTGCGTATGCCCGCCGCGGCTATGTCGTCGCGGCGCTTGCTCAGCAGCTCGTAGTTGACCAGGTAAAAGTCGCACCTCCCCAGCGGCCGGCGGCGGCCCGACCGGATCATCGTAACCGAGGGGGTCCGGCCGTACAGGACGTGGCCGTTGCGGCCCCGCCCCCGGAGGAACCGCCGGATCTCCCGGCGCCAGTTGTTCAAGGTCACCAGGGGGGCGACCACTAGGACGGGAAACGCTCCCTTTTCGGTGGCCACGTACGCCAGCGACTGCACCGTCTTGCCCAGGCCCATCTCGTCGGCCAGCAGGGCGTTGCCGTTGGACTTTACCAGAAAGTCCAGGCCCAGCTTTTGAAAGTCCAGCAGCTCCCCGCGGAACTGCGCGCCCGGCACGGCGGGGGAGAGCCCCAGGCCGGGGGGCTTCGGCGGCTCGGGCTTGGCGGTGCGCTCCCGCCAGGCGGCCTTGGCGAGCACCTCCAGGGGGTAGCGGTCCAGCATCCACCTCAGCCGCTCGACGCACTCGGGCCTGTCCGGGACTATGGCCTCGCCGGCGCTCTCCCCGCACCAGGCCTCGGGGACCAGGCTGGACACCATGCTTACGGCCCTGGAGCCGGTCACGCGCCAAGTCCACGTGTTGGAGAACCTGTCCAATACGTAGTCCAGGTAACCGAAGGCTCCGCCGGGGGCAGACATGATATTCTGGCGGGTTTGGGCGTTTTACTTATGAATCTTTGAGGATGCCGGGGCGCAGCCGCGGCAATATCATGGCGGCTCCGGCAGCGGCGGCCAGGGCCACCACAGCTATGGCGAACTCGGGAACGGCGTGGGTTCCGGATATCTCCGTCCACCCCTCCGACGGTATGGCTATGGTGCGAAAGTCCGCGTCGGAGGCCAGCTCCTCGTAGGGTATGGGCGCGTCCGCCCGCACCACGCCAAAGTCCGCGTCGGCCTCGCCGGTCCGGGAGTCCAGCATGTACCGGGGGATCTGCATGGTGGCGCCCCCCTCCGAGACGTATACGGCCATGGTCCGGGAGTCGGCGTCCAGGGTCGCGGCGGCCGCGCCTTCGGATATCATGCAGTGCACGCCCTCGGGCCCGGCGTCCACGGGTATGGCGCCAGTATCGCACCGCACGCCCACCCCTAATACGAGCGGGAACGGCTCGGAGTCGGATCCGGCCTTGGCGGTCAGCCGGTACCACCCGTCCGGCTTCCAGTAGGCCCCGCCGGCGTGCAAATCTATGGAGAATGGCCCGGCCCCGTCCAGTTGTACGACGTCGGCCAGGTTGCCGCTGGGGTTGAGCACGAGTATGGTGATCGGCGCCGTCTCGCCGTACCCGTGGACGGCTATCGTGGTGCCGCGCTCCACGTACGGGGAGGCGGTCCAGACCGCCACGCCGCCGGGGGCGCCGGCCACATGCGGGGGGATCTCCGACTGGGCGTGCGCCGCGGATGTGACAGATATGAGGGCGGCGCCCAGCGCCGCCAGTATGACAAGCCGCCTCATGGGGGTATGGGCATGTGGCATGGTAATAATGGTGTCCCCGCATGCCGCCCCGCGTGTAACGGGCCCCGTATACCCATGCGGGCGGTTGGCCGCATACTGCCAGCGCTGGGCCATAGTATGTTGCCGCCGTCAAGAGATCTGCAAACGTGACATGTGCGGCGCGCTACTGCACTTCGCCCATCACCAGTGCGCCGTCCTGGTTCTTCCAGATCATGTACCGGGAGTCCAGAAACTCCAGCAGGCAAGGCGTCAGCGGCGCCATGTTGTTCATGTCTATGCTGAGCTCCCCGCCGTCGATAGAGACCACGTCCGGGGGGTTGGCGCAGACCATAATCCTGAACCGGCCCGGCAGGAGGGCGCCGGGGCCGGCGGCGAGCACGCGGGAATTGGGCGTTGTGGTTGGAGTAGCGGGACCGTCTCCGTCTAGCGCCCTGTGCAGGTTGCCGCGTACGTTTTGCAGGCCGGCCAGGTACCCCTTGGCATTGCGGTCCGTGTCACCCGTATCCTCGGGAACCGGCGGGGCGATCTCCGACATCGTAGAAAGAGCATGTATCAGGGCCGCCGCTTGGTCCAGCGGCAGGGTAGTCAATATGTCCTCGACCGCGGACCGCCCGGACGCCTCCGGGTCATGGAATTGGGACATCCTTTGCTCGTGCCTTTCCAGTGCGGCAAACAACCGCTCCATGATGCCGCAAACGTCGTCAACGCCGTCTCTGAGGGCGCCCATTGCCGCCAGCGTGGAGGAATCTGAAGTCATGTGTTACATATGGCGTCAATTCGTTAATAGTTTTGCCAAGAATTGTTCCGCAAAACGGTATGGTGTGGCGGATACGCCGCACCGCAATACGCCCAAAGCGCATCCGAATGGCGTGGGCGCGGTCCGCGCCGGGTCTGGGCCTGCCAAAAACGGGAGCCGAACCGCCGCTGGCGTGCGCCACATCGCTTTGGGGAGAGTTTTGTTGCGTGCTTTGGGGCATACCATGCGACACAGGTTTAACCATCTTGTGCGCGGCAGTATCGTTACGATGCGTCGGCTATGTGCAGCATCATCGGTTAGAACTAAGGATTGTGTCTATTGAAGATTCTATCCAGCGGCTCGTCACAAAATCAAATTCGTAGTTTTCTGTGTAAACACACGATATGCTGTCTGTGGAATGGACCAGCAGTGAGGATGTAGGATACCGCACAGACCTCGTGTCAAACTCCTTGCCCAGCAGGCGCATAATTCCCGAGTTGTAGTTGGGGTCAATATACAAGAGCCTCATACTTCCCCTCTGATCACCCGTGACGAGACGTTGTTTGATCATGTGGTTGATTCCCTTATCTCTGAACGAGTATCCAATGACAACAAGGAAGTCTGTATCTGCTAGCACCTCACGAAACTTGAGCTCCAGTTCGGGAAATATGTCCTTGTCGTACCGCTTCGGACCCTTCTCCGGGTATATCATAACGTCGTATTCTTCTCCGCGCGCGCCAGGCCTGCCGAGCTCCAGAACCGCGTCCCCGTCCCTCTGCCATGTGACCGAGCCGTGCATCTTGACCAGCCGTAGCGCGCCGCTTTCCGTATCCTCAAACTTCCCGGTCCACGCCCTTCGGTCACCGTGGAATGACCGTTTAAACCCGTTGGCCAGCGGCATGCGGGCCTCCTCGCAGTACGTCTCGATCACGTTGTCATAATTGGTGGTGAGCACATCACGTATGCCGAGCGGCACCAACACTTCATCGTAGACGGCCTTTACTTCGTCTCTCTCATCCGGATTGACCATACATTTTTCCAGCAACAAGTCGCGTATCGCCGACTTTATGGATTCGAGCGCCGTGATGGTGTTGTCAATGTCATCGGTTTCGTCTATCGGAGGCTCTGACGGTTCCCCGTTGGATGTATCCGAGTTCGGGCCGACGGCCACTAGCCGCCTCTTAACGCCTTTCTGTCCCTTCGTCTTGCATTTGGTGACCGTTCGGTGCGCCTTCTCCGCCTCCAGCATATGGTCCACAGACTCATACAAGTCCTCAACGTCCTTGGGGGCGGTCTCTTCCAGTACGTTTGACGCGAAAAATTTCATCGTTGGGCGCTCAAATTGGTCGCCGAGGGAGGCCACCCGCTTTCGGAGCTCCGCAACCAAGTCTTTGGTAGTCGGTATGCCAGCGAACGCGGACGCTCCGGCGCCCAGAAGCAGCGTGGTACGCACGGATCTACGCAGCGTAACGTACGTGCTATAACCGTTCCCGGTGGCGGATTCCCAACCCCAAGTTTAATATGACAGCGTACGGGCGCCGCACTCGTGGCGGCGCCCAAAAAGATCTTCAAGGAGACCATCCAGACCGACCACAAGGTCATCACCGAGGAGCTCTCCAAGGGCATACTGGAAGAGTACGGCGTCAGCGTCCCCCCGTACGCCCTGGCCACTACAGCCAAGGAGGCCGTAAAGGCCGCAAAGCGCATAGGATTCCCCGTGGTAATGAAGGTCGTCTCGCCAAAGATACTCCACAAGACCGACGTCGGGGGCGTGAAGGTGGGCATATCCAAGATGTCCGAGGTCAGAAAGACCTTCGCGGACATGAAAAAGCGACTGAACAAGAAGGGTTCGGGCTTCAAGGGCATACTGCTGGAGAAGATGGTGCCCAAGGGCGTGGAGCTCATAGTGGGCGTGCAGAACGACCCCCAGTTCGGCCCGGTCATAATGGTGGGCATGGGCGGAATAATGACCGAGGTAATGAAGGACGTGGCGTTCCGCATGCTGCCCATAACCCAGAGCGACGCCAAATCCATGCTGGCGGAGCTGAAAGGCGCGGCGCTGCTCGACGGCTTCCGGGGGAGCGACCCCGTGGACAAGAGGGAGGTGGCGAGGATGCTCACCAAGATAGGCAAGATGGCCATGGACAACGCCGACTACATCAACAGCATAGACTTCAACCCGGTGGTGGTATATCCGGACTCGCACTACGTGGTGGACGCCAAGATAATACTCAACGACGAGGTCCGCGCCGGCTCGGTCTCCAAGGCCAAGCCGGACAAGACCCACATGGAGGAGTTCTTCACGCCAAAGTCCATAGCCCTGGTGGGGGCGTCGTCCACGCCGGGCAAGATAGGAAACTCGATACTGGACAGTCTTGTAAACTACGACTACAAGGGCAAGGTATACCCCGTAAACCCCAAGGTGGACGAGATATTCGGCCACAAGTGCTACAAATCCATACGCGAGATACCCGGCAAGGTGGACATGGTCGTGGTCTCCATAGACCTGTCCAGGACGCCCGGCCGTGCTGGAGGAGTGCGCCGAGAGGGGCATACACAGCGTGGTGATAGTGTCAGGCGGCGGAAAGGAGCTGGGCGGCGAGAGGGCCGAATACGAGGCCCAGGTGAAGGAGCTCTCCGGGCGGCACGACATCCGCATAATAGGCCCCAACTGCATAGGCATGTTCAACGCCGCCAACCGGCTGGACTGCGCCTTCCAGGGCCAGGCCCGGATGGTCCGCGCCAGGCTCGGCGACGTGGCGCTCCTCTCCCAAAGCGGCACCATGGGCATTAGCTTCCTGGAGTCCGCGGACACCTTCGGGCTGTCCAAGATGATCAGCTACGGGAACAGGTCCGACGTGGACGAGGCGGACATGATATGGTACCTGGCCGCCGACCCCCAGACCAAGGTCATAGCGCTGTACGTGGAAGGGTTCGGCGACGGCCGCAAGTTCATCAAGACCGCCCGGCAGGTCATGGCCAAGTACAGAAAGCCCATCGTGATATGGAAGAGCGGACGCAGCGCCGCGGGGGCCAAGCAGGCCGCGTCGCACACCGGCTCGCTGGGGGGTTCGAACAGCATCATAATGGGGGCCTTCAAGCAGGCCGGCATCATATCGGTGGACAGCTACCAGGAGCTGGTGGCCGTCACAAAGGCCCTCTCCTGGCAGCCGCCGGCGGCGGGCAACCGCGCCGGGCTGTGCAGCAACGGCGCCGGCCCCATGATAGGGGGCATAGACCATTTCGAACGGCTAAACCTGAGGCTGGCGTCCGTCACTGCAAAGTCCCGCCGCGCCATGAAGAAGCACTTCCCCCCCACGTATGTGATAGGCAAGGGCAACCCGGTGGACGTGACCGGCGGCGCCTCCGCAGAGGACTACAAGTTCGTGATAGAGTCGTTCGGGGCGGACCGCGGCGTGGACATAGTGATGCCCTGGTTCGTGTTCCAGGACGACCCGCTGGATGAAATCATAGTGGAGTATCTGGCGGAGTTCTCTTCGTCCTCCAACAAGCCCCTCCTGGTGGGTGGGAACGGCGGGCCGTACACCCAGAAGATGACCGACGAGATAGAGGCCAAGGGCGTTCCAGTATACTCCGACCTGCGCGACTGGGTGGCCGCCGCCTCTGCGCTATACCAGTGGGGCCGCCACCTCAAGCGGCGGTAGCACATACGGCAGCTTTCACGCAACATCCGGACGCGCGTGCCGGTTCACGATTCATTCGGGCCGAAATTTTGATACATATAAAACGGGCGTCCTTGGCGGCCAATTGAAATGGCGCTGGTAAAGACCGAGACCGACGGGCAAGTCTGCACCGTCACGATAAACCGCCCCGACAAGCTCAACGCCATGAACACCGAAGTGGCCGGAGAGCTGGTCTCCACGTTCACCGAGATATCCGGCGACGATTCGATACGCGTCGTGATACTGACCGGCGAGGGGCCCAAGGCGTTCTCGGCCGGAGCCGACATCGCGTACATGGCTGGCATATCCGCCGACGAGTCGGTCCGGTACGCCATGCTGGGGCAGCAGGTCACAAACACCATAGAGCAGGCCCCCCAGCCGGTGATCGCCGCGGTGAACGGCTTTGCATTGGGCGGGGGATGCGAGGTGGCGCTGTCATGCGACATCCGGATAGCTTCGGAGAACGCCCGCATGGGCCAGCCCGAGGTCACCATAGGAATACCCCCCGGGTGGGGAGGCACCCAACGACTGATGAGGATAGTGGGCGTGGCCAACGCCAAGGACTTGGTGTACACCGGCAGGATGGTAAAGGCCGACGAGGCGCTGCGCATCGGACTGGTCAACAAGGTCGTGCCCCAAGAATCCCTGATGGACGAGGCCCGCGACACGGCCCGGGCCATAGCGTCCAACTCCTCCATGGGGGTGCGCATGTCCAAGGTGGCCATCAACAGGGGCCGCAACGCCGATCTTGACACCGGGCTCTCCATAGAGCTTCTGGCCTGGAGGAACAGCTTTACGCATCCGGACCGCAAGACCATGATGGACGCCTTCCTGTCAAGGTCCAAAAAGTGACACCGGCTCAGGCCGTTCCATGAGGCCCGCAACTTACGCGCATGACGCTGCAATGCGCCCCCCCCCCCCCCCCCCCCCCCGTGCGGATCCGGCGATCCGATGCCGCCGTTGCGCGCGCGGCGGATCCGGCGGAGGATCCCCCATCACCACACATAATACCACACATATCACGTAACAGACTACACATGCAACAATTTGCTAAACGTGTATCCCTAAAATACCCCGTCTTATTATCCCTTAACTTTTTATAACAAAATTAAAGCCTAGCAGCTGCAATGGTAGGCGAGCTTGCCGGCGATTACGGCAACATCCTTCTGATGTTCGGCTTTGCCGTGGTGGCCGTAGGGCCGGCCCTGATCATATCGCGGATGATATCGCCCCGCCGCCGCAGCAACCCCGTAAAGTTCCTGCCCATGGAGTGCGGCCAGGTCCCCAAGGGGGAGGGCCGCACGCACTTCATGATGCAGTACTACGCGTACATACTGATGTTCGTCGTATTCGACGTGATGGCCATATTCCTGTACGCCTGGGGCGGAGCCCTGCTGCAGCTGCCCCGCGCCGCCACCCTGCCGCTGATAGCGTTTCTGGGCATAATGTTCGCGGCGATGGCCTTTGCCCTGTACCAGTCCAGGAGGCGGAACATATGGTAGGTGCACGCAATGCTGAAGGACGTGGTCACCCCCCACAACGCCAACGTCTTCGTCGGCAAGCTGGGCGACATCCTGGAGAGGGCCATAGACAAGCCGCTGGGCTACGCCATCAACTGGGGCCGCATCTGGTCGCTGTGGCCGGTCCACATAGAGACGGCCTGCTGTTCGGTGGAGTTCGGCGCCGCGTCCGGGCCCCGCTACGACGTGGAGAGGTTCGGCATAATAGAGGCGTTCGGCTCGCTGCGGCAGTGCGACCTGGTGGTGGTGCAGGGCACCATAACCCGCAAGATGGCCCCCCGGCTCCGGCTCGTGTACGACCAGATGCCCGAGCCCAAGTACGTGATAGCGATGGGCGCCTGCGCCATCACCGGAGGGCTGTACTTTGACTCGTACAACGTCCTGCCGGGGATAGACGGCGTCCTGCCGGTGGACGTGTACGTCCCCGGGTGCCCCCCCAGGCCGGAGACGCTCATACAGGGGTGCATGCTACTGCAGGAGAAGATAAAGCGCATGAAGGCAAGGAAGATAGTCTGATGAAGCCCACGCCCGGTACCCCGCAGACCGACACGCAACAGGGCGACGGCGTAGAGGCCGAGGCGCCCCCCGGGCCACGCCGCCCTGATAGCCGAACGGTTCGACGACTGCGCCGTAATATCCGACGACGCGCGGCGCCCCCAGGTGAGGGTGCCCGCCGCCCAAATAATACGGGCCGCTAAATACGCCCGGGAACTGGGGTACGATCATGCCGAATCCGTCTCCGGGGTGGACTATCCCGAGGACAACCAGATAGAGGTCGTGTACCACTTGGGGTCGTACACCGACGACACATTGCAGGACACCGTACTGGCGCTGGCCACCCGCGCCCCCCGCGAGGAGGCCCCCGCGCCGGGCCGCGACTCCACCCGGCTGCCCACCCTGCGGGACATATTCTACTCGGTGGAGTTTCACGAGCGCGAGATATTCGAGATGCTGGGGGTGTACTTTGAGGGGCACCCGGACAACCGCCGACTGCTGCTGCCCGAAGACTGGGCCGACCTGCCGCCGCTTCGCAAGGACTTTGCGATAAAGGGGAGATGACATAATGTCGGCGCAGCTGCCCCCGGGCATCCAACTGGAAACCGCCGACGAGCGGATAATGACGCTCAACGTCGGGCCCCAGCACCCCGGCTCGGGGCACATGCGCATCATAGTGCAGATAGACGGCGACTACATAGTGGGGTGCGATCCGGACCCCGGATACGTGCACCGCGGCGAGGAGAAGATGGCCGAGTACCGCAACTACATCACCAACATACCCCACCTGGAGAGGCCGGTCATCCACGACTCCTGCAACATATTGTACCCGTACGTGCTGGCCGTCGAGGACCTGCTGGGCATAGAGGTGCCGGAGCGCGCAAAGTACGTCCGGGTGATAGCCGCGGAGCTGAACCGGTGCGTCTACACCCTGTACTGGCTGGCCATATACGGCATATTTCTGGGCCACTCCACCATGTTCATGTGGCCCACCGGCGACAGGGAGCTCTTCATAGACCTGCTGGAGAAGATGACCGGGGCGCGGGTCACCCACGCGTACATGGTCCCCGGGGGGGTGCGCAACGACCTGCCGGCCAACTTCGAGGACGTCTGCCTGCGGCAGGTCGACTATTTCGAGAGGCGCATCGCCGAGTACGCCGACGTGTTCTACGACAACCCCATACTCATAGCCCGCACCGAAAAGACCGGCGTGCTGTCCAGAGCTGACGCGATACGGCTGGGCACCACCGGGTCGGTGTTGCGCGCCAGCGGCGTGGACTACGACGTGCGCAAGAAGGAGCCGTACGACGTGTACGACTCGATGGACTTTGAGACGAACGTGCTGCGGGCCGGCGACGCGTACGCCCGCTCCAAGATACCCTGGCTGGACATGATGCAGTCGTGCAGGATAATACGCGACGCCCTGTCCAAGATGCCAAAGTCCGGCTCCGTCCGGGTCAAGCTGCGGCCCAACCCCAAGGGCGGCGAGGAGTCGGTCTACCGCCGCGTCGAGTCCGGCAGGGGGGCCCTGGGCTGCCACATAATATCCCGCAAGAAGCCCGAGCCGTACAGGGTAAAGCTCAGCGTCGGCTCCTTCCGGAACCTGATAGCCCTGCCGTACCTGTTGAAGGGCGAGCGGCTGGGCAACATGCCGTCGGTATACTGGAGCCTGAACTACTGGCCGGTGGAGGCTGACCGCTGAGATGTCGGTAATAGCGCCCGACTTTCGGCTGAGCAGCTTCCTGCGCAGCATGCTGGACAACGTGTTCTGGATAATCGTGCTGGTCACGCTGGTGGGGATACCCGCCGTCCAGATTGTATTGTTCTACATAGAGATGCCCGTCATCGACGGGGAGCTGCTCACCCCCTTCCTGGCGCTGACCTGGCTGGCCGACCCGTCAAGGACGGTGCCCATCATTAAAGCGCTCATGACGACGGACTTTTTCCGGATAGCCGTATTCCCCGGGTTCGGCCTGGCGGCCCTGCTGGCGGCGGGAACCATATTCGTGGAGCGGAAGATGCTGGCCAAGCTGCAGCTGCGGGTGGGCCCGTTCTACTGCGGCAAGGTCGAGGGCATACTGCAGCTGGCCGGCGACGGACTAAAACTGATATCAAAGGAGATCATAATACCCGCCAAGGCCGACAAGCCCATCTTCTGGCTGGCGCCGGTCGCCTTCGTGGGCACCGCGGCCGCCTTCGTGTCGCTGATACCCGTCGCCCCGGGCGGCTGGGTCGTCGCCGACGTGGAGCTGGGGGTGCTGGCCGTCTTTGCCGTCATAGGCTTCTTTCCTATAATCACCATACTGTCGGCGTGGTCGGCCAACTCAAAGTTCCCCTTCATCGGCGGGATACGCGCCCTGCACCAGATGATATCCTTTGAGATACCCCTCATACTGTCGCTGCTGGGCGTGGTGATGCTGGCCGGCACCCTCAGCCTCACGGGCATAGTGGAGTCGCAGGATATGTTCCCCTGGATCGTGTTCATGCCGCTGGGCGCCATAATATTCTTCATCTGCATCCTGGCGGAGCTGGAGCGCATACCCTTCGACCTGCCCGAGGCCGAATCCGAGATCGTGGCGGGGTGGCTGACCGAGTTCTCCGGCATGATGTACGGGCTGGTGCAGTTGGGCTCGTACCTGAAGCTGTACGCCTTTGCCGCCCTGTTCACCGTGATATTCCTGGCCGGCTGGCACGGCCCCATGATAGTGCCCCCCTTCCCCCAGGAGATAATAACCGAGGGCATAAACCTGGGGCCGGTGACCGCCAACGTCGTCGGCCTGCCGCTCTTCGACCAGGCGATGCTGAACGGCGCGGCATGGTTCATCCTAAAGACCGTGGCGGTGATATTCTTCATATTATTGCCGCGGGGCGTCTTTCCGCGCATCAGAATAGACATGCTGTTGTCCCTGGGGTGGTACAAGCTGATAGGCCTCTCGTTCGTAAACATATTTATCGCATTGGGGCTAATATACGCCGGAGTTCTGGGACCTGGGGGATTGATATAGTTGGGCACCGCTACTGGAATAATTCGGGCCCTGAACTCGGGCGTGCGGCACCTGGCGCGCAAGAGGTTCACGCTAAGGTATCCCGAACAGAAGCTGAAATTCGTCGGGGACGGGTACAGGTACGACCCCATCACTGGGGT
Organism: Nitrosopumilaceae archaeon; assembly: GCA_963665475.2. Lineage (GTDB taxonomy): Archaea > Thermoproteota > Nitrososphaeria > Nitrososphaerales > Nitrosopumilaceae > VYCS01. Next base: position 1,068,457 of record CAXXXK010000002.1, read on the forward strand.
GGGCATAGCAGGCCTGAAGGGCCGGCACATGCTCTTCCACGACCACTGCACCGGCTGCCAGCTGTGCTCGATAGCCTGCGAGGGCGTCGCCGAGGCGATAGCCATGGTGAAGGTGCCAGACAAGCAGAAGCAGAACAAGAAGAGCATAATGCCCCAGATAGACTACGGCAAGTGCGTCTTCTGCGGGCTGTGCGTGGACGCCTGCCCCTTCTACGCGCTGTACATGACCAACGACTACGAGCTCTCCTCGTTCACCAAGGAGGGCCTGATATACACGCCGGCGCAGCTCCAGGTCAAGCCGTACGTATCCCAGGACGCCGAGATACGCATCACCGACCGGGGGGCCACCCATGGCTGACGGGGTCTTTCTGGCCCTGGCCGTCCTGACCATAGGCTCGGCCATCGCCGCCCTGGAGATGCGCTCGCTGATATACGGCTCCATAGCTTTGATGGGGTCCCTGGGGGGCGTGGCCGGCTTCTTCTTTCTGCTGGACGCCCCGTTCGTGGCCCTCTTCCAGCTGGCCGTGTACGTGGGGTCCATAGCCGTACTGATACTGTTCACCGTAATGCTGGTGCGGCGGGAGCTGATATTCCGCAAGGTGGAGGACCCGCGGCGGCGCATGGCCGGAATAGGGCTGCTGCTCGTATTCCTGGTGGCGGTGGGCGCCGTGATAATATCCTCGGGGATAGCGGATCTGTCCATGGACTCGCCGCCGGTGGACTTTCGCGACATAGGCGGGGACTTTCTGATGTACTACTGGCCGGCGCTGGTCGTCATGGCGCTCATACTGTCGGGCGCCGTAACCGGGGCCCTGATGCTGGCCCGGAGGGAAGATGGCCCTGCTTGAGTTCGTGCTGGTCTCCGTCGCCCTGCTCGGGGTGGGGGTGTACGGCCTGGCGGTGAAGCGCAACGCCATCAGGATGCTGTTCGCCGTCGAGATCATCATAAACGCCGCCAACCTCAACCTGGTGGCCTTCTCGCGGCACGTGGCCGACAGCGGGGGCCAGAGCCTGGCGCTCTTCTCCATCGCGGTGGCCGCCGCCGAGGTGGCCGTGGGGCTGGCGCTCATAGTGGTGGCGTACCGCATGTACCGCGACGTGGACATTGCAAACTTCAGGAGCCTGAGGGGATGATAGAGTACGGCCTGTTGCAGGCGGTCTTCGTGCCGCTGCTGCTCTCCCCCGTCGCGTACATGCTGGGCAGCCGGGTGGGCGTGGGGGCGGCCACCTGGTTCACGTTCGCCATACTATTGTACGGCACGATACTGGTGGTGCTGGGCGCCCTGGGGGGGCAGTCAGAACACTACCCGTGGACCGAGCAGTTCGGCGGCTTCGGGTTCGCCCTCGACGGCCTCTCGGCGCCCTTCGCCATCATGATATACGTATTGAGTACGATACTGGTGCTGTATTCCCGGCCCTACATGGTGCACCGCTTCGAGGAGATGCTGCATTCGGGGGGAAACGCGACGCGCTCGGCGCAGTCGGCGGTGCGGCGGCAGTCGGGGCTGTACTTCGCGCTGTACCTGGTGTTCGCCATGGGCATGCTGGGCACCGTGCTGAGTACAAACCTGATACAGTTCTACGTATTCTTCGAGGTGATGCTGATACCCGGCTTCTTTTTGGTGTCGCTGTGGGGGGACGGCCCCCGCCGCAAGATCGGCCTGATGTTCCTGTTCTGGACGCACGTGGGGGCCGTCGTGTTATTGCTGGGCTTCCTGATGATCGGCCTGAGCGTGGGCAGCTTTGACTTTGCCGACGTTACGGAGGCCGCCATACCGCCGGACATAGTGCTGCTCTCGGCGGTGGCCATATCCATAGGGCTGGGGGTCAAGCTGGCCGTCTTCATGTTCCACATATGGCTCCCCTGGGTGCACGGGGCCGCCCCCACGCCCATATCCGCCCTGCTGTCCCCGGCCATGATAGGGATAGGCGCGTACGGGATATTCCGGCTGGTCGCCGAGCTGCTGCCCGGCACGTTTACCGACCTGGCGATATGGTTCCACGTGTGGGGGCTGGTCACCATGCTGTACGGCGGCGCGATGGCGCTGATGCAGGACGACATCAAGCGGCTCTTTGCGTACTCGTCGATATCCCAGATGGGGTACATCCTGTTCGGCATAGGGTCCCTGTCCGTACTGGGGATGGCCGGCGCCGAGATGATGTACGTAACCCACGCCCTGGGCAAGGGGCTGCTCTTCATGACCGCCGGCATACTGATAGTCAAGGCGGGGACGCGCAGCATATCGCGGCTGGGCGGGCTGGCCGGCAAGATGCCCATAACGGCGGTCTGCGCCGTCATAGGGGCGCTCACCATAATGGGCGTGCCCCCCACCAGCGGGTTCATGGGGGAGTGGATCCTGTTTTACGGGGCGCTGGAGACGGCCATATCCGAGGGGTCCGTACTCCGGTCGGTCACCTTCGGGCTGGGGCTGGTGGCCACCGTCCTCACCATGTCGTACATACTCTGGATGCTCAAGAGGGTCTTCTTCGGCAAGACGCCCGTACACTTGAACAACGTCCGCGAGGCCGGATGGCACATGACCGCTCCCATGATGGTGCTGGCCGGATTCACCATAGTGCTGGGGATATACCCGGACATATTCCTGGAGGGGATAATACCCTACATGGAGGGGGTGCTTAACGCATGACTCCAGAACTGGTGTGGGCCGTCTGGATACTGCCCTTCGTGGCCGCCCTGATAATACCCGCCGTGGGCAAGGCCTCCGGCAAGGCCACCGGATACGTGGCCGTCGCCCTGGGGCTGGGCTCGGCGCTGTCCGCCGCCTCGCTGATACCCACACTGTTTGAGGGCGGCGAGATACACTCCCAAATTACGTGGATCAAGGCCATAGGCCTGGAGGCGGGCGTGCTGGCCGACCCCATATCGATAATCATGGCCAACGTGGTGGCGTGGATATCCTTCCTCATCATGGTGTACAGCACCGGCTACATGAAGGGCGACCGGGACATACTGCGGTTCTGGTTCTGGATGTCCTTCTTCGTCGGTTCCATGCAGATCATAGTACTGTCCGACAACCTGCTGCAGCTCTTCTTCGGGTGGGAGGGCGTGGGGCTGGCGTCCTACGCGCTCATATCGTTCTGGTACCGCGACAAGCACAAGGACCACGTGGGCAAGCGGGGCCGCACCGCCCTGGGGCTGCTGGACTACTACTCCCCCACGCACGCCGGAATGAAGGCCTTCATCATGACCAAGGTGGGCGACGTAATGATGCTGGCCGGCATGCTGCTGATATTCATGTACGCCGGGACGTTCGGCTTCCGCGAGATGCTGGAAAGCACCCAGTGGGCCGTAAACATGGACGCCGCCGGGATGCTTGTTCCCGCGTTCGTACTGCTGTTCGGGGGGGCGGTGGGCAAGTCGGCGCAGTTCCCCCTCAACGAGTGGCTGCTGGAGGCGATGACCGGCCCGACGGCCGTATCCGCCTTGATACACGCAGCCACGATGGTAAAGGCCGGCGTGTTCTTGGTGGCGCGCATAGGCCCCATAGTGTTCGCCCTGGGGGCGGCGGGCATACTCGGCGAGCAGTTCTTCACCATAGTGGCCTGGACCGGGGCGATAACGGCCCTGCTGCTGGCCACCCAGGGGATGGTCAACCCCGAGATAAAGAAGGTGCTGGCGTATTCCACGGGCTCCCAGATAGGCTACATGATGATGGCCCTGGGCGTGGCCGGGCTCTCCCACCAGTACGTCGACGGGTATACCGCGGGGTTCTTCCATCTGATATCCCACGCGATGTTCAAGGCGTCGCTGTTCATGGCCGCCGGCTCCCTGCTGCACGTGGTGGGCAGCCGCTTCATGACGGACATGGGCGGGCTGCGCCGGCACATGAAGAAGACGTACATCTTCGTGTGGGCCGCCGGGCTGGGCCTGATGGGGGCGCCCTTCATTACGACGGGGTTCTGGAGCAAGGACGCCATATTCGCCGCCGTGTTCGAGTCCGGCGCCGAGATGGGCATGGTGCTGTACGGCGTGGCGGTGCTGACGGCCATCATTACGGCGTTCTACACCACCCGCATGATAGGCATGGTCTTCCACGGCCCCAAGAGCGAGCATATACGAAAGATGGAGAAGGAGGGCGGCCACATACACGAGGCTCACGTATCTATGTGGGTCCCGTACGGCATACTGGCGGCGCTCACCATAATAGTGGGGGTGGCCGGGCTGTACGTGGAGGGGGAGCTGCACCACTCCATGGAATACTATCTGGACCACACGTTCGGCATACACACGGAGCACCACGAGGACGAAGGCGGCGTACTGGGGGGACTGAACCCCGTAGCCCTGGCGTCCTCGCTGGCCGCCTTCGGGATAGGCATCACGTTGGGGTACGTGTTCTACATACGGCGGGCCGTCAGCGCCCGTACGGTGGTCAACTCCAACATCTTCTTTTACGCCATACACAAGGTGATGCTGAACCGCTGGTACCTCAACGCCATGGTGTACTGGTGCTTCGTGGTGGCCCCGCTGTGGCTGGCGCGGGGCGTGTTCCGCTACTTTGAGCGTACGGCCATAGACTACGGGATGAACACCGGGCTGGAGAGGGCCACCCGGTGGGGCGCCCAGGTGGTGCAGGGGACCCAGACGGGGGTGGTGCAGTCGTATCTATTCGTGTTCGGGGCGGGACTGCTGTTCGTGGTCCTGATGTTGATGGTGTGATGGTGCAATGGTTCTGGAGATAACAACAACCCCCTTGGTGATAATGGCGATACTGGGAGTGGCCGGCGTCTCGCTGCCGCTGGCCGGGATGCGCCGGCCGGACCTCCACCACGTATACGCCGCCGTGGCGATGGCGGCCCTGCTGGTATCGCTGGGGTACGTGGCCTACCAGTTCGGCACGGGAATGGTACAGCCGGGCGCCGTCTTTGATATAGAAGTGCTGGCCGACGACGCCTTCGGCGGGATATTCGCCGTGGCGATGCTGCTGGTGGCGGTGTTCAGCGTGGCCGGCTCGATAAGCTACATGCGGGAGCAGAGGTACCCGGCCGTATACTACTCCCTCATACTGCTGTCGGCGATAGGGATGGTGCTGGTCGCCTACTCCACCGATCTGGTGATGCTCTTCGTGGCGTGGGAGCTGATGAGCATACCCACGTACGTGCTGGCCGGCTTCATGAAGAAGAACCCGGTGTCCAACGAGGCCGCCCTGAAGTACTTTTTGTTCGGCGCCATGTCGTCGGCCATCATAATATACGGCATATCGCTGGCGTACGGGCTGACCGGCTCGACCAACATAGCCGAGGTCATAACTGGAATGGCGGCGCTGGACGCTGCGATGATGCCGCTGGCCATACTGGCCGCGGGGCTGTTCATAGCCGGCTTCGGGTTCAAGATGGGGCTCGTCCCCTTCCACATGTGGCTGCCCGACGCGTACGAGGGGGCGCCGCAGCCCATAACCGCCCTGCTGGCGGCGGCCACAAAGAAGGCCGGCTTTGCGGCGGCGATCCGCGTCATAATAATGGGGATGGCCGCCCTGCATTTGGACTGGGCGCTGGCCCTCGGGGTGATAGCGGTAATGACCATGACCGTGGGGAACGTGGCCGCCATAATGCAAAAGAACCTCTCCAGAATGTTGGCGTACTCCAGCATAGGCCACGCGGGGTACATCCTGATAGGGCTGGCCGTGGCCCCGTACTCGGCCGCCGGGCTGCAGGGCTCCATATACCACGTGTTCAACCACGCCGTAATGAAGGGGGCCGCCTTCGTGGCCGTGTCCGGCGTGGTGGCGGCGCTGGCCGTGACGCACCTGGACAAGATAAGGGGCCTGGGCAGGAGGATGCCCGTAACCGCCATAGGGATTACCGTATCGCTGCTGGCGCTGGCCGGCGTGCCGCCGCTCAACGGGTTCTGGAGCAAGCTGATGCTGTTCGGCGCCGCCCTGGACTCGGGCGGCATGGTGTGGTGGGGCCCGTGGCTGGCCATAGCCGGCGTGCTGAACTCGGCGCTCTCGCTGGCGTACTACGGCTGGGTGCTCCGCAAGATGTACTTTGAGGGCGAGAACCAAAAGCGGGTGGCAGAACCCAAGGGCGTGATAGCCGTGATGGTATTTTCGATAATATTCATGGTCGGGCTGGGGGTGTATCCGGATCCGGTGATACAGTTCGTGGAGACGGCCACGCCGGCGTTTAGCGTGCCCTGAGCATATGGTAGCGCATGCGGGGGATGCGTCGCTCCCGTACCCTTGATGTAGCGGTATGCCGGTTTGGGCGGCCCGGTCCGCGGGCTACGTCCCGCCCAGATGGCTCTTGAACTCTTCCAAGCTTACGATCCTCTCCTCCAACGCATCTATCTCCATCGGCAGCATGGTCAGGTCAGCCCGCTTGCAGTTCAGGGCCTGCCGGGCCCTCGCGATGTCAAGCAAGACGCGCCTCATGGCATGGCCCGGCTTGGAACGATTGTGTTTGGCCATGCGGGCGTTTCAACACGCTAATTTTAAAGTCGTTGGGCTTAATAGTACCATGAGCGGTGGCGACTTTTACAGAAGGTTGGCAGAAGAGATGAAGGACAAGGACCCCAAGCTGGCCAAGTTGGCGAAGAACGTCGCCGACTCTTGGGTAGACTAGAGCCGCATATACACCCGCACAGGTTTAACGCTATCCGGGCTGTAGTATACACGGCATATCCGGCAGCGAGACGGATACCTGCGCGGAAATGAGCAAGCGGCCTTTCTGCAAGCGTTGAACGGCTCATCAGGGGGCGGCAACTCACCCGCACGTCATGTCAGCCCGGCGCGCCCCTCGTACGACACGGTACATTCGACAGGGGGGCTCGCTTCGGGGCGGGGGATATGGACGGCGACAATAGATGCGCAAGGCTATATCCGCCGCACATTCGGGGAACCGACTCCTGTTTTTATAGCGTCCGCACGCACGGATGGACGGAATGGAGACAAAGGACGAGGCTGCAGGCGGGGAGGCCGTACGCAGGATCGCCAGGCGGGCCATAAGCGGGAACAGGGCGGTCTTTGATCGCCTGGCAGAGCTTTGAGCGTGCGCATCACCGCGGACGACATAATGCTCCTCCACGAGGAGGTGCGGCATGCGTCCCCCGGCGTAGTCACAAGGGGCCGCATAGACCGCCAAGCGATTGCCGGCATAATCGACGCGACGTTCATGGTGATGTACGGCCAGCCCGTACACGGCACGGTCTTTCAGCAGGCCGCGTCGCTGATGGAGCACATCATCAGGCTCCACCCGTTCCGCGACGGCAACAAGAGGACCGCGCTGCTTGCCGCATACACCTTTCTTGAGATAAACGGCCGTTATACGGTCATGCCGCTGGATACGGTCCGGTTCGTCATGGGTGTAGCCGACGACAGGTCGCGCGCGGAAGACGGCGTCAAGAGGCTCAACTCCCATATCGCCGAATGGCTGGAGGCCCGAGCCGCCGCAGACTATACGGGATACCAAAAGCTGACTGACAGGTACGTGACAGAGCCCATAGAAGATATGATTCGGATGTCGCGCACCAAAGGCGGGCGTGCTTTGGCCGAAAGCAGGCTCAAACGCTGGCTGGCGGGCGACGCGCATCCGGGCGACATAACGGGCGGGCAGCGGGTTGAGGACTTTCTTCACTCCGTGGCGTCTGCTGCCGCGCGGAGGCCTCCGCGCCGTGGGGCGTCCGGCCTATAACCTCTAGCGTGAACCCGCGGGGCACAGCCCCGCATGCGGCGCGGGCGGCAGATCCGCCGGACGCTGTCCATATATTGGGCGCCGCGTCAGGCAAACGTATGGCAAGCACGCAGGCGCAGTATGTGGACGGGAAAGTGCAGGTCGACGAGGGAAGTGGTACAATATCCATAACCGGCTTTACCCTGAAGGACAGGATGGTGGCGGAGTACTTTGCGTCGCAGGATCCCGGGCGGCGGGAGGAGATGCTGGAGGACGCCATCCGGGCGGGCGTGTTGGCGCTGAAGTCGGTGGACGTGGGAAAGCGCGTGGACTATGTCAAGAGAGAATTTGAACAGCTTAGAAACGACGTCGAAAAAAGTATGGACAAAACCGTTCAGGACATGGAAGGTTATCTGGGGGAAGACGGGAAGATGCCCCGCATGATGGAGGAGTACGTAGGGGAGAATGGAGAAGTCTTCAAGGCCATGGAGAAGTACATGGGGGAGGGCGGCATCGTGAGCGAGACCGCCAGGGACATGGCCGCGGAATGGGCCGATAAGCTGCGCGCGTCCATGGACCCCCGCGAGGAGAAGAGCCCGTTGCGCAGCATGCGCCAGGACATTCTGGACAAGCTGGACGGCGTGATGGAGCAGATGGCCCAGCGCATGGGGGAGAAGAAAGTTACACAGAAGACGACAATCAAGGGGCACGAGTTTGAGGAAGACTGCATCCGGAGGATAAGCAAGATAGCCCACGTTACGGGAGACGTCGTGGCAGACACCACCAAGGAGACCGGCGACGTGCCCCGCTCCAAGAAGGGCGACCTGGTGATAGAGGTGGCCGACACGCACGCCCGCATAGCGATAGAGCTGAAGGACGTCCGGTCGCTGTCCGTCAACAAGACACGCGACACGCTGGACGAGGCGATAAAGAACCGCGCGGCCCACTTTGGGCTGCTCATAGCAAAGAACGTGGAGGCGTTCAGCGCCAAGGCCGGGTGGTTCCACGAGTTCGGCTCCGCGGACAAGCTGGCCGTGGCGCTGGGCTCCGAGGCGGACGACGAGGAGGATACGGACGGCTTGGCGGTTCGCGACGAGATACTGCTCATAGCGTACAAGTGGGCGCGGGCCAGGGCCATGGCCAACGCGCTGGACGAGAAGAGCGTGGACGCCAAGACCATAGCGGCCAAGATGAACGATGTGCGGGGCCACATATCCGGCCTGTCCAAGATAAAGCGGCAGGCTAACGCGATAATAAAGTCGGCCAACAGCATAAACGGGTTGGTGAGAGACGTAATCGACGACGCGAACGCCGACCTTGACGACGCCATCGCCTCGCTCCAAAAGGCGGGCCCCGAGTAGCCCCGAACGGATGGTCAAAAGGCCGGCGCCGTCACAAGGCCGCGCATGACGGAACTGGCCGTATAATACACGTGCGGCCAGCGGTTTTAGGAGCCCGGCACGCCACACCAACCGGGTCCCGAGACAGCCATTATGCTCTACGACTCCAGGGCGGGGCATTTGGCTTGCGAATCAAAAAACATCTGGAAGTTGACAAAAAGCCTAGCAACAAGATTGCCGCGACTGCCCCTTGGCAAATAGACACGAAGTAGATTGTCGGTGATCTCAATGTCGAAAGGATGTCCGGTGTGAACGTCCACTCCCAAAATTTGGTAATAGTTTTTGTCGATTTCATTCTTTACGCCCCAAACCCTGAACGGGTCTTTTGAGTTGAACATTTGGCGTAGAAAGTGATCCCAGTCTGTTATTGGCCTCCTGAAATGAAATTCAAAAGGCTTGCCCCTGACAGTCCTTGTATTCGGGTCACCGTAAATCCCATGCTTCTCTATGCCGTGTATCAATTTCGCATATTTCGTCTTTACTATGTCCACCAGACTTATGTGGTCATCGATTGAATCGCCCTTCACAACGGTGAATCTTCCATCATAGTACAAATCCACTATGACTCCGGAGCTTCTCGTCCCCCTTCCGATTATGACTTTGCTGTAGCTCAGCAATTGGGATATGTCTTCATCGCCTCTCAGTAGCCGGAGAATTGTGTTGGACTGATTGCCGGATATCGATATGTTGGAATACGTGTCGGGCTGTATCACATCATTTTCATGTGGCTCGGGTTGGAAATAATCCGTATGCCGCACTTCATACCCGCGCTCCACGTGTCCAAAATCATTTGATATGGATTTGAGCATACTGGTTGACAGCCACGCCTTGTCAAGCTCAATCACGCCGGAGTTGATTAAATTTTCCACCGCCGGTTTTACGTGGTTGGCAAGAGCAAACGTATGAAGGATAAGAAAGCGTTCGTCGGATTTGTCTAAATAAAATTGGAAGTAAACGTCTGAGTTTTGCATGTCTGTCAACGTCAAGATTTTGATATTGTCCAATCCAGTCTGGTCAATGCTAACCTGAAATTTCTCAGTGCTGAACTTTGGGGCCAACGGCGAATTGTTCTCAATCAGGTAAGTTTTCAGGCGTCGAGGCCCTCCCGCTGCAGATTCGGCATCATCAGGCAGAGTGCGGGGCGGCCGGATCCGGTCATAGAGGGCGTCCATGAACTCCTTTCGGGTTTGTACCCTGGGAAGCGCAAGATTGCTATGCATACTGTCCATGCTCACGGAGATGGCAACCTTGCCGCAGTATTTTTGTCTGCCTTGAGTTGGTCGCATCGGCTCGGCGTGAGGTTTCCCGAGCGGTTCTGGCAGTGAAGTGGTCAGGCCGATGTGCCGCCATAAGGGTCAAGGAGTTGGGAAGGGCGGGCGATCCGCACCGCCCCGGCACCGGCTCCTACGAGAAAGAGTCAGCCTACGAGCAGCTGTGCCGATACGTAGAAGCGGAGAGCGCCAGCGAACAGATCACGCTGGACGACAACGACGCCAACGCCGACCAGAAGTGGATCGGCATAGTCACGGACAGCCGCGTGTGGTGGGTGTGGGAGTGGAATCCGACCCCGCAGTACGTGCCAGGCTGGCGTGGCACGCGGCTGGACGCCACCAATCTACAGCGTCTGGAATCGCTGCTGCAGTCGCGCCAACTGGTGGGGCGCGAGCCGGCCCCCGACGACCCCACCGGATTGTTCAAACCGCACTTGGAAGAGCTTCACAAAGCATACGAGCTGGCAGCCGACGAGCGGGACGTAGTCACGCAGAGGAGCCTGTGGTTCCGCCAGCTGAAGCTCTCCGGCAACCAGCCCGGTGACGAGCACCGGGACGAGCTGTTCGTATTGCACACCCTGATGATAGCGGTCGCCTCAAAGATCGCCAAACTCTACGACACGCGCGTCCGGCACGGCTTTGCCTCGTGGGTAAAGGGCACGGACTGGCTGCGCTCTCTGGAGGACACGGTAAAGCGCTACAATTGGGGGGCGCAGACAGGCGACGTGCTCCGGGCGCTGTACATCGGGCTGGTAGACCGGAAGCACCGCCACATCTACGGCGAATACTACACCCCCGATTGGGTTGCTGAGAAACTATGCTCGGAGGTAATAGACGATAAGTGGATACACGAGTGGGTATCCGGACGCCAGCCAGGCGGGCTGATGGACCCGGCCTGCGGGTCAGGCACGTTCCTCTACCACGCAGTACGGCACATAGTACAGTCGAGGCCCGTCCGGCGCGCCACCATGAACGCCCGGCAGAAGACGGACATGGTGGTGCGCATGGTGTACGGCATAGACATACATCCGGTGGCAGTCGCCATGGCCAAGGCCAACGTCTTGCGGGCGCTGCCCGACCGGCCGTCCGAACCCCTCCGCATATACCAGGGCGACTCCCTCCAGATAGCGCGCAGTACAGAGGCGAACGAGCGGCTGGACGAGGAGGGCCGGGTATTCATCATAACCTCCAGAAACAACCAGAAGATGCGGTTCCCCCTGGAGTTTGTCATGTCCGATAAATTCGACGCGAATATGCGCCGGCTGGCCCGGGCGGCCGTGCGGGGCAACCCGTTTCCACCCGGACTGGATGGCGGCCTGGAGCCGGTGCGGGCCGCCGTACTCCGCAAAACGTTTGACGTGTTGACCCGAGTCTGCCGCGAGGAGGGCAACGACGTCTGGGCGTGGTATACCATAAACCAGGCCGGAATCCACAAGCTGGGCGGACAGATATCGCGCATGGTGGCCAACCCCCCGTGGGTGCGGCTGTCCAACATACAGGACCGTCCCAGAAAGGACGGCGTGGAGCGGCTGGCCAGGAAGCTGCACCTCTGGGTGGGCGGAAAGAACGCCACCGGTTTCAACATGGCGGCCCTGTTCGTGGCGCAGTGCGCCAAGATATACGGCGCCGAGTCGCTGGTCTCCGGCTGGGTGCTCCCCGACGCGGCCATGCGCGGCAGCAACTGGGCCGGCTACGTCAAAGCGGTAAAGCCCCCCGTGGTGTGGGACCTGGGCGGCCTGCCGTTCCCCAAGCACGCCAAATGCTGCATAAACATACTGGGTACGGACAGGCGGCCGCCCGTCCGGCTGGAGATGAACCGGGGAGAGCGTCCGCCGGCGCAGCGCGACGGCTGGGGCGACGTGGAGTCAAAGGCGACGTTCGTCGAGGTGACGCGGCACGAATCAGTACGGTCCGCGTGGTTTGACGGAAAGCGGCCAATAGCCCGGCAGGGCGCCATATTGACCCCGTCGTGCCTGGTGGTTTTGGCAGACCACACCATACGGGAGGGGGAGGTGACCGGCACGACGGCAAAGTCAATACACGGCAGGTGGCGGGGCAGGTCGTTTCGCGTGCGGGTGCCCCAGGCATGGGTACATCAGGTGTTATTCAACAAGGAGGGCCTGCGGCCGTACAGGATTGGGACGCCCCGCAACGTCATATTGCCGATAGACGAAAAGGGCGGCTTCCTCGCGGGCCGGCGCGACACCAAGTGGTGGCGGGACGCCGCAGACAAGTACAGGGCGCACCGCGGCGCCGGCGCCGCCACGCCCAAGACCCTTGAGGGGCAGCTTGATTTTGGCGGCAAGCTGCGCAACCAGTTTCCCATACGCGATAATATAGTGCTGTACAACGCGTCCGGCTCAAACCTGGCCGCAGCCAGGATGGCCATGAAATACGTGGTGGACAGCTCGCTGTACCGCGTGAGGGCGGGCTCCGCCGAGGAGGCGCTGTTTCTTGCGGGCATACTGAACGCCGACTGCATGGCGGAGCGGTTCAGGGCGACCAGAAAGTCGGACAGGCACTTTCACACGCACCTGTGGCGCGAGGTGCCCATACCCAGGTTCGACGGAAGGGATACCGACCATGTCCGGCTGGCGGAATTGGCGTTGCGCGCTGAACGGGTGGCCGCCGGTACGGAACCGACGTACAAGTCCATCAAGGGGGCGCTGGCCGACGACGGCGTTGCCGCCGATATAGACCGGGTCGTGGCGCGCATAATTGCCAAGGCCGCCGAGTCGGTGGGCTGATTTGCCGATACAAATGGGCGGGGGTTTGAGCGGAAAGCCGGCACGGAATATACCAAGGGGCCATGCCCGAAGCGATGTACCGGTCGGACGCTCCGGAACAAGTGGCGGTGCGGAGAATGCGGCCTACGGTTACCGGCCAGGCGTCCGGCGCGCGGCCGGCCGTACGCGTTCACGTCCCCCCTATCCAAACTGATGGCCAAGCGACTACGAGGCCGATCCGAGAAAATATATAGGATCCCACATCATGCCCAGTATGGATCCCCGCTATAAGCAGATCTTCGAGTTGCGCGGCGCGCTTGGCGACGCGGTGCGTGAAATAGCCGAGGTCAAGCGGGCGTGCTCTGTGCGCGCATGCGCGTTCCGTCTGTTAATGGCGGAGGACGCCCTCACGATTGCGGAGCTCAGGGCGGAAAACGCCGATCTCGAACTCGAAGTAAAGCAGCTTAATACAGAGCTCGGCGTCCACGAGAGCTACAACCACTCCACCCGGGACGCCAAATTGTTCGCCAAGGATCGCAGGGATTTCCGCAGCAGGGAGGCAAAGCGTAAGGCCGAAGAGGGGGGTGAACACCAGGCCGAAGAGGGGGGTGAACACCAGGCCGAAGAGGGGGGTGAACACCAGGCCGAAGAGGGGACCGAAGGGCAGGGAGCCGGGCAAAAGCGGAGGGGCCACCGGCCCGGGACGCCGGGCGTTTCGCACAGCGACAAACCCACGTTCACCAAAAAGTTCAAGCCCGAGATGTGCGGTAACTGCGGCAGGACGGACGTGCTGCCGTACGAGACTAAATACAAGACCGTAAAGGACAACGCCGAATGCGGCGAGGAGTTGTGCTATACGGAAGAGTTGACGTCGGTGGTGTGCATGGGCTGCGGCGCCGTCACGAAGCCGGAAGGTGACTCCCTGCCGGGCAGCGCCTGCGGCCCCCGGAGGCGGTTCCTCATATCGAACATGCACGACGCGATACCGGCCGTCCGCGTCATACAGAAGCTGCTGTGGAACAACCACGGCATCAAGATGTCCATAGGGGCCATATCCAACTGCCTGGCGGCAATCGCCCGGTTCGCCTGGGAGGGCAACAAGCCCGCAGTGCCCGAGCAGCACGCCATCGCGATCAGCCGCAGCCCACTGCCGTGGAACAACACCGGCGAGGTGGACATGAGCACGGTGTGGTCCGGGCTTGCCCACCCCGCGCTCATGGAGCGGCTGGAGGACGTGGCCAGCATGTCCCCCCACGTGGAGTTTGACGAGTCGCACGCCAACGTGGCGGGGGGATACGCCCAGGCGCTGGTCCTCCTAGCATACAGGGCGGTCATAATTCACATTGAGTCGGGCCGCTCCAAGGAGACCATACAGCGCCTGTTCGGCATGGCGCTGCGCAGGCCCCTGGTGGCGGACAAGTACCGGGGCGGCCACGCGTTCGCCGGCGAGTACCAGACGTGCCTCGTGCACATCACGAGGTTCCTGGAGAGTTTGGCGATAAAGTTCGGCGTGGAGTCCCCCGAGTGCGTCCTGTACCGAATGTTCGACGCGATACGGCACGACTCAAAAGTCACGGGGCTGGAGATTACGCGGATGGTCGGGGGCCCCAATACGTCCGCGTGCGACACGGGCCGCGTCGTGAACAACCCCGAGGCGCGCGCCTACGCGGACGGGCAAAAGGCCGCCCTGGAGAAGAGGGTCAGAGTGGTGGCGCACGGATATATGGCGGGGCCCGTGTCCGACGAGGAGAGCCGCAAGGCGGCCGGCAGCCTGCTGCGCGCCCTGCCCTACATGTTTACGTCGTTTTACCACCCGGGCATGACCAACAACTCCAACGGCGTGGAGCGGACCATACGGCAGTACCACGTCAGGCCGCGCACCATACAGCGCATACTGCCCGACTGGAAAGCGGCCCGGACCGCGTCCATATTGCGCAGCGTGTACGCCACGTGCGGGATAAACGGGTGGGTGCCCGGGGAGGTGTTGTCGGGCAGGAGCGACGCGGACCCGTTCTCGGCGGGGATACCGCCGCCCATATTCAACCCGGACAGGCGCGGCGCCCGTCCGCATCCGGACGCGTCCGGCGGCCACCCGTTTGCCGTGATGGAAAAGAACCGTCGTCGCGGATAGGGACGCGGCGGCCCGGGCGGCGAAGCTGGTTTTCGCTCTGATGGAAAAGAACCGTCGTTTCGGATAGGGGGGACGTGAACGCGTACGGCCGGCCGCGGCGGATTTGTTCTGCATGTTTAAATAGGCATGCTGGGCAGGTAAGGACAGCGGGATACCGTCGCAATGACGCTATCCTAGTTCGTAGTGTGATTTTGGGGTGCCAAGCATGGCACTCCTATGGAAGGGGGGCCGTTGGGCCCCCATATCTCTTAGCATATTGGGCTCCCCCGGCCTTGCCCAAGATATAGCGATGTGGGGCAAGCAGCGCCGTCCCGAAGCCTCCCCACATACGATGGCCAAGCCGTTCCGCCATGATTCGTCCTTCCTTACGTCCCAAAAGGGCGCCCGGCCCCGCTCCAAGCCGTTTCCTGACATTCAAGTACAACATCCCCACGCATGAGGGGGCCGTCTCCGTCCCCGCGCCGTGGCCTTTGTGCGAAAGTCATGTTGTGGCACATGCGCATTGACAACAAGACGATGGCTGGGTATTCGTCTTGACTGCCAGTACAACGCCTCCGAACCTTTCCTTCATGGAGTGTGGAGGCCCTCTTGACGCTGTTTCTTTCGCGTAGCAGTTTGTGGGACGTGCCGGGAACCCTCTCAAAGAACCTCAACGTCTCCGCCCGGCGTTGAGTCCCTTGATCTTGCAACCCTACTTGCCCGACTATGGGGCGGCGTCCACCGTTCTTTACGGCCTTGCGGTTTTCCATTCCGCCGTATTGTGCATATGCCAGCACGTTGTAGGACCATTGCGGCATCATGGCGATCATCTCCTCCCGGATACGGCGAGTCGTGGCCTATCTGGGCGTGGCCGCCGCGGCGCACGTCACGCCATGGAGCGTTTGCGTGACGTGAAGTTTTGCAAACTTGCGCTTATTTTTCCGTACTTGGCATCGTACTAGTTTATGTACCCCGCTATGCCGAGTCCGCTGTAATCGACTATTTTGGCACAGTGCTCTGTATCGTCATTGGCCATTCAGAGGATCAGTTTGCGCAGCACGGCGGTATCTATATGCGATATGCAAGTGGTATACCACTACTCGCTGTACGGCCGGTCGAGCTTGCACCGCTTCATGGCCCCGGGGCGCTTGGCAAAGTGCATGACCAGCGCCCAGTGGGACAGGCCCTCCTCTAACTTCAGGACCACCAGCACGACAGAGGCGCGCCCGTAATTCTTGCCTTCGGGCTAGGAACTTCTAGCCTGGTTTTTGGGCAAGATCACCCTGATGTCACTCATAGGACGCGGTTTCGCCTCACATACACACGATTCGGGTTGAACTCTGCCAAAAACCGTCTCAAATCTCCGCCCTACACCAGGCGCATCCCCAATTTTGGTCAGTATTTGGCCCTGATCTTGGTCAATTAGATCAACCACCCACCCCTCCGGGTGGACCATCCGTGCATGAAAAATATAAGCAAGGGGCGGGCATGCAACGCCATGATGTCACAAGTACAGGTATCGAAAAACCTCAAACCAAAGATGCGCCTGTCCGTCGCATACACGCAGTGGCCGGACACATCAGGCGGCGCGTGGCGCTATAGCACCTCTCAGATACATACGCCGGAGACCTCCGCAGAGATATCCCACATGGAACCGGATACCGGCGCAATAGAACAATACGACAAAGGCGTAGAACACCTAAAACGCGGCGAGTATGAAGCCGCCATCACAAGCTTTGACGAGGCCCTAAAAATCAGCCCCCAATTCCAACATGCATACATGGGCAAAGGCGACGCTATGTCAAAAGCAGGGAATCCCAAGGGAGCCATTGAATGCTATGACGCCGTATTAAAGATGGATATGCGCAACATGGTTGCGCATTTCAACCGAGGCAACATACTGATGGAGTTGGGAAAGTACAAGGACGCAATACAAAACTATGACGCGATGTTGGAGCTGGAACCGGAACAGGCCGCTGCTCACAACAACAAGGGCGCCGTGCTGGGCAGGATGGGAGAAAATGCTGCTGCCATGAAGTGTTTTAACGCGGCGCTGAACATACAACCTAACGCGGAGACGCATTACAACAAGGGCGTAAGCCTAGACATTGTGGGTAGGCACGAAGAAGCCCTCAAATGCTATGATGCGGCGCTGGAGCTGGATCCGGAACACGACGGCGCGCATTATAATCTGGGTATTGCTCGGGATAGTATGGGCGACCATGCAGCTGCCGTTAAGCACTTTGATGAGGCACTGAGGATACGACCATATGCTGGGACGCATTACAACAAGGGTTTAAGCCTGGACAATTTGGGCAAACATGCGGAGGCTATCAAGTGTTATGATGCGGCGCTGGAGCTGGATCCGGAACACGACGGCGCGCATAACAGCAAGGGCGCGGTGTTGAGCAAGATGGGAAACCATGCGGAAGCTATCAAGTGCTTTGACGCGGCGCTGGATATACGACCCAAATGCTGGGACGTATTACAACAAGGGCGCCGGTTTGGCAATGATGGGCATCCGCGGGGATGCCGTTGAGTGCTTTGACGCGGCGCTGGAGCTGGATCCGAAACACATTGATGCTCATGCCAACAGAGGTGTTGTGTTGGGCATGATGGGAGATCATGGGAAGTGTGCATAATCCATTGAAATGCGGTAATTTGTGGCTTATTAGAAAATTAGATCGAATAAAAATAGTATTTTACGCATGAACGCTCGTCGTTTCCCGCATGACGCGCGCGTGCGGAGCCCGCCGACGCGTACCGCGCGCCGCGGAACGGTATGGAAAGGCGGCCATACGCGCGCGCTTGGAAAAACGCGCGCAGCCTCCCCTTCCGCATCCGCGGACCGTGCAATTTCAGTTTGACTGGCGGCCCCTACCGCCGCAAACTAGCGCTTCTTTGTATACGCGGCCCGCCTTTCGGCCAACTTTTTCAGGAGGGGGGCCTCGTTCCTTTCTATCTCCGGCCAGTCTATGCCCAGGTTTACGACCCCCGACAGTACCTCGAACTGCCGGTTCAGCTCGCTGGCCGTCCCTTGGAACGGGCCGTCCAACACCTTCCACCTCTTCAGGCTGCCTATGGTGCGCTCCACCAGGGACCTGCGGGAGCTGATTTCCCGGTTCTCGCGGTATTGTTGCGGCGTGAGCCCCAGGGCGGACGATATCGCCGCGACGTCCCCGGACTCGTACGCCGCCTTGATCTCCGCGGGCGACTTTACGTTCCTGCCCCTGTGCTGCACGTCCGCCCGTATGTGCGGGAACCGCTTGGCCATGCCGACGAACCCCTTGTCGCACAGGTTCCGCAACTCCTTCATGACCTTGGCCGACTCGTCGTTCAGGGGCTCCCCGTTCATGTGCCACAGCCCCAGGTCCAGGGGGTTTTTGCGCATTATGTAAAAGTCGTGCCGGTTGCCCGGGGCGGTGGCCGCCGAGACTATGTGCCCGCGGCCCGTGCACGCCAGGAGGGTGTTGAAGCCTGGCTCGCGGTGCTTCCCCGAGTAGCCGCTGGTCTCCGCGTTGTCCACATCCGTGGAGTCGGGCGCCCTGGTGAGGGTGCCGTCGTGCATCAGCTCCCCGCCGGTGAACTCGATGAACTCGGCGGAGTCCTTGACGGCGGCCAGGCGCTTCCGCATGGTGGCGGCGCCGGGCAGCACGTTCTCCAGCACCCCGTCCATAAATTCGAGCTGGCGCCTCGCCGTGGTCCTGTGCATGCCGAAGAGGGCCCCGATCACCGCGGGCGGCGCGTTCGTCCTCTTTGCGAAAAAGCTCGTGAACACGATGTATCGCGGGTTGAGCTTTGACCGGTTGCCCGGATCCGAGCGGCGCGTCTTGAGTTTGTAGTACAGCCTGCCGCCGTGCGCCTCGATGTACTCTTCCACCCTGTACGCTATATACTCGAACATGATGGGCTCGAGCAGCGTAAGGTCGTGGAGCAGCTTGTCGTCCTGTATGTACTCGTCGAGCAACGCGGACCGAAACCACACCAGGTGGCGCCCGTCGCCGCGCACGCCCCTGCCGTTCTGGGCGGCGACCATCGCGTCCATGAGCCTTTCGATCTCGTCTACGTGCTCGCTGCCGGCGCCTCCCCGCGCCTCCCCGCGCCGCAGGAGCCCGGCCAGCGCCCCTATGACGTCCTGCGCCTTGGCGTACTTGGCGGACATCTCCCCGTGTTCGGCGGCCAGGGCGTTGAACTTGGCAACCGCCGCCTCGTAATCGGCAACCGCCGCCTCGTGTTTGGCGGCCAACTTCTTGTAATCGGCAACCACCGCGTCGTAATCGGCAACCACCGCGTCGTAATCGGCAGCCATTTTCTCGTACGCGGCGCGCGAAACCGTTGGTTCCTTCCGTCTCGCCCGTGCTCTGATCTTAGTCATGAGTTGATCTCCTAATGCGTAGATCGGGATTATATATTCCATGCGTCCGGCTCCGCCCCAGTTACGATTCGGGGCGACGCCCGTCCTGAACCGCTTCCGTACGATATGCACGATCTGAACTATAATATTTATTACACGATCTTATATGCTATTTGGATTATGCACACTCCCCCATGCAAAAGCCATCAAGTGCTTTGACGCGGCGCTGGAGCTGGATCCGGAATACGCATATGCTCATTCCAGCCGGGGAGCCGTGCTGGCCAACATGGGAAATTATGCAGATGCGGTCAAGTGCTTTGACGCGGCGCTGGATATACGGCCGGACGCTGGGACGTATTACAACAAGGGCGTGATACTGGCCATGATGCATGTGTACGGGGAAGCCGTCGAGTGCTTTGACGCGGCGCTGGAGCTGGATCCGGAACATGCAAGTGCGCATAACAATCTTGGTACCGTACTGGCCAACATGGGAAGCCATGCAGATGCGGTCAAGTGCTTTGACGCGGCGCTGAAGATACGGCCGTATGTGGATACGTATTACAACAAGGGCCTGAGCCTGGGCAAGATGGGCAGGCACGGGGAGGCCATTGAATGCTTTGACGCGGCGCTGGAGCTGGATCCCCAATACGCTGACGCGCATTACGACAAGGGTGCCGCACTGGGCATGATGGAGGACTATGCCGCCGCCGTCATGTGTTATGACGCGGCGCTGAAGATACGGCCGGACGCGAGGACATACTACAACAAGGGCGCTAGCCTGGCCATGATGAATAGGTATGGGGAAGCCGTCAAGTGCTTTGACGCGGCGCTGGAGCTGGATCCGGAACATGCAGATGCGCACGCCAACAAGGGTGCTGCGCTAGGCAGGATGGGAAACTATGCAGCTGGCGTCAAGTGCTTTGACGCGGCGCTGAAGATACGGCCGGATGCTGGAGCGTACTACAACAAGGGCGTTGGTATGATCAACATGGACAGATACGGAGAAGCCGTCAAGTGCTTTGACGCGGCGCTGGAGCTGGATCCGGAACATGCAGATGCGCACGTCAACAAGGGTGCTGCATTGAAGAATATGGGGGACCATGCTGGTGCCGTCAAGTGCTTTGACGCGGCGCTGAAGATACGGCCGAATGCTGGAGCGTACTACAACAAGGGCGCTAGCCTGGCCATGATGAATAGGTATGGGGAAGCCGTCAAGTGCTTTGACGCGGCGCTGGAGCTGGATCCGGAACATGCAGATGCCCATGTCCACCGGGGAGCCGCGCTGGACAATATGGGGAACCATGCCGGTGCCGTCAAGTGCTTTGACGCGGCGCTGAAGATACGGCCGGACGCTAGGACGCATAGCAACAAGGGTCTGAATCTGGACAAGATGGGCAGGCACGGGGAGGCCCTTGAATGCTTTGACGCGGCGCTGAAGATTGATCCGGAATACGCCATTGCGCATGCCAACCGGGGAGCCGCACTTGCCAATATGGGGAACTATGCCGCGGCCGTTGATTGTTATGATGCGGCGCTGAAGATACGGCCGGACGTGAGTACGTATAGCAACAAGGGCGTTAGCCTAAACAAGATGGGCAGGCACGAGGAAGCCCTCAAGTGTTATGACGCGGCGCTGGAGCTGGATCCGGAATATTTCATTGCGCATGCCAACCGGGGAATGACGCTGGATGAGATGGGTAACCATGCCGTCGCCGTCAAGTGTTACGATGCGGCGCTGGAGATACGGCCGGATGTGAGGCTGCATAGCAACAAGGGCGTGAGTCTGTACAACATGGGTAGGTATAAGGAAGCCCTAGAGTGCCTTGATGCAGCACTGGAGATGGATCCGGAATACGCTGGCGCGCATCACAATCGCGGATCCGTGCTGGACCGCATGGGGGACAGCGCTGCCGCCGTCAAGTGTTTTGATGCAGCGCTAAACATATACACAAAGAACACTTTTGCATACCTCAAAGATCTGCACCTTAACAAGACGGGCAAGGATGCCGCAACACGCCATGACGCGGCACTATATTCAAAAATCGAGACTGTCTACAACGAGAAGGGTTTGGCCCTATGCCATATCGGCAAATACACTGAAGCCCTGGTCTGCTTCGACATGTCCCTTGGCATCAATTCAGAATCCAAAACGGCGCAGTATAACAAAGGCGTGACGCTTGACGCTCTGGGCAAGCATGCAGACGCCATAGACAGTTACGATTCGGCCATAGAACTGGATTCAGAGTATGCGGCGGCACACTACAACAAGGGCATGTCATTATCCAAATTAGGCAAGAGAGAAGCTGCCCGGGACTGCCGCAATAGGGCGCTAAAAATCGACCCGGATTACATCCACACATGCAAGAGCAAGGCAGACGCGATGGTTGCAGCCGGAAACCATGGCGCCGCCATACCACACTATAATGCAGTACTGGAATATGACCCAAATGATGCAGAATGCCACTGCCGCAAGGGAGAAGCCCTGGCGGCTTTGGGCAAACACAGGGCAGCTGTAGATTGTTACGACGCGGCGCTTGGGATTGATTCGGGGCTTGTGGCCGCGCTGATGGGCAGGGGGCAGGCCATGCGCTCACGAGGCAGATACGACGATTCCATAAACGACTACGACCGTGTGTTAGAAAAGAATCCGGACAACGCCGACGCGCACCTAACCAAGGGCCTTACGCTTGCAGACTATAACAAATTCCTGCCCGCCCTGTACAGCATCAACAGGGCGCTGGACATAACGCCGGACCACAAGGATGCTCTATACTACAAGGGAACCGTTCTGGAGCAGTCGGGCATCTATGGCGAAGCCTTGGATTGTTTTGACCAGGCTCTCGATATAGATGGTGGGGACAAGCTGATACACAACGGGAGGGGCAACGCGCTGGTTGGCCTAGGCCGCTACCGCGAGGCGTTGGCCAGCTACGACAGGGCACTATCCCTGGATCCACAGTTCGTATTCGCCAAGCACAACAGGGAAGCGGCCTTGGCCGCCGAGAGGCTAAATGCCGTACGCAAAAAGATGAGGCGGCAAGAGTAGGCATATATGCCGCAACAGGAGATGTACAATTCACATGACAGAGGATCCGTTGGCCGATTTCGAGGAGCAGATTCGATTGTGCCGCGAACACTTAGCCAAGAGCGATGACAAGGATTCCTTGAAGCCCCTTTTCGTCCGGCTGCTGCTCGTGGGCGCCTGCGGGGCGTACGAAAAGACTATGCGCGGCGCCGTTGAGAAAAGGGCAAATGAGTCCACCGACAAGGAATTCGTCCAATATCTGGGCAAGGCTGCGCAACGGCACGGTCTGCCATTCGATAGCATTTCCATATACCGCCTGATGAGGCCGAAAGGCCGCCATGTCTTGGATGTGCTGATTTCAAATAACGCCATGGAAACATACGAAAAACTGGTCAAACAGCGTCACGCCGTTGCCCACGGCGAAGAGACTGAGGTAAGGTGGGAGGAGATGCAACACATGCACGACGTGGCAAAGGAAGTTCCGCTGACGTTTACGCATAACTTTATAGAACAATGTGGGCCATAGACAGCGTGCCATATGAAATTCCCAACAAAGATCTGGCGCGGGAACGCGTACACCTGGTGAAAGAGGGGTACCTGAACGCGGCGACCGCTGCGTACGGATACATATCCGGAAACGCGCAAAGGTCGTTCAAGGAGATGGTGTACGCCATAGTGCTGGCGCCCGACGGCATCCGCGAGGGCATCGCCAATGCAATGGCGCACCACGCATGGATGAAGTTTGCTGCGCTGGAGATATGCGAGCATGCTGCAGATATCGCCGCGTCGCCGTACTGGACAGCGGAGGCCCAGAAAAAAGCGGTACAGAACCCCAACTCTAAACTGCCGCCGTCCAGACCCGCCGCTCCTACGCATGATTCATTCTCCCTCAGCGGCTCTGCGTCCGAGTCCGATATGTGAGGCCACAATATCATGCAATACCAGCCCGGCTCTGCGCCGGGCCGAAGCGGACATCTAACCGGGGCCATATGCCCCGCCACGGCCGGCGTGCGGGCCCGCCTTCATGACGCGCCGCCCGGCCAAACGCCATGGATGACCACCACATACTGCCATGCCCCGAACCCCCTGCTCAGATCCACACACTTGCCAAGTACGAGAGCGGCGCCGCAGCTAGGAACAGCGCAAACTTTGCCCGCGCGAACTTCTTTTCCATCGGAAGCCACTCGCCCGTGCCCAGAATGTCAAACCTGGCCAGTATGCACGACGCGTCCCTTCGGGACAGCGGCCCCAGAAACCTTCCCGCCTCGTTTGAGAGCCGTATGATGGAGGCCTCTACCATGTCGCGGATGGACGACTCGGGGTGGTGCGACTTTACGTGGGCCCCCTCGACCGCCACCTCGGAGCAGAATGCGGCCGCCGCCCACACGCCCAGCACGGACACCGGCGCCAGTCCTGCGGCGGCGAGGGACCCCAAGATTATAGTCCCGAACGCCAGCGCCTCGGTCAAGGATGGGACGTCGCGGTACACGTACTGCGGGTGCAGGCGCACCAGCCGGGAGTCGCCGGTGGCCCACCGGAAGAACCGCGTGTAGCTGCGCCTCCCGTTCCCCCACCACGGATGGCGCACCACCGCGTCGGCCACGGTCTTGAACGGCCTCTCGGCATTGGCAAAGATCCGCAGGCAAAAGTCAATGTCCTCGCCCCCGCCGTGCTTGGGAAACGCATCAGAGAACCTGACGTCGCCGACCGCGTCCCTGCGCACCATGAGGTTCGACGTCGTCCCCCACTGCATGTGCGGGCGCCAGCCGGGCAAATGAAAGAACGTGAGCATGCCGCTGGACAGTATCCCCCGCGTGAACGGGTTCACGGGCTCCGGAAACAGCGTGGGCCCGATGTAACCGGGGGCTTCCGGCGCCTCCCGCATGGCCTCCAGATACCTGGACAGTATGTCCGGCGAGGCCCTCACGTCGTCGTCTATGAACAGTATGTACCGGCCAGTGCCCGCCTCCAAGCCTATGTTTCGGGACAGCGGCGCTCCCAGGCTGTCGTCGTTGACTATGAGGCGCGCCGGCCTCCCCATGTACTCAAAGTCCTTGGATTCCAGGCTCCGGTTGTCCGATATTACATAGTACGACACGTCCACGCCGGGGGGTATGTCCATCTGCAGGGCTTTGAGCATCCGCTCCATGTCAAACCTGATGCTGGGTATCACTACGTCTATGCTGGTGCGGACCCGGGTCATCGCCACGTATGCCCCATGCCCTGGTTGCAGAAGCAGTGGTAGTCCACGGTGCACCTCCTCTTCTCCTTCTCAAACCTCCCCTGTACGTCTCGCATCGTTTTGCCGTCCATCTCGCCTGAGGCATTCCCGTACCTAGACGACTCGACCCACCAGCATATGCCCAGCTCGCCGTCTACGGATATGGCGTCGCGCCCATTCATGGCGCACCCCTCGGCGGGGAGCCTCCCCCCGGCGGCCATCTCGGCTATATCGTTCCAGAACCCGGGCGGGTTGGTCTCCGGATGGGGCATCGTATTTAGCATGCCGGCCACCTCCCGGAGTGGCCGCTCGTCCTCGTATGTCAGCATCAGGTCCGGTGAATTGGCCGAGACGTAGCCGTCGTCGAATATGGGCTGAAACTTTACAAAGTCCGCGCCAGTCCGATCGCCCAGCTCCAAAAGCCCCCGCACCGTGAACCAGTTGGCCGTTACGTGGGATACGGTGGAGTTTATGCCCAGCTCGCAATTGATATGGCGTCCAGCCGTCTCCACGTTTTGGAGTACGCGGGAGTGTACTATAGGGGGAGTGCGGCGCGTCATGAACGACTCTATGGCGCTGGCCGAATCCAGCGATATGGTGACGCCGGTGGCCCCCGCATGTAGCAGCGCGTCCAGCGCGTCGCCGTTTAGCCCGTACCCGTTCGTAATTACGACTACCTGATCCACCAGAGCGCTATAGTATGCCAGTATGCGGTGTATGTCCGGGTGTATGGTGGGCTCCCCGCCGGATATTACAACGCGCTCGGTGCCCAATATGTCCAGCGTCTTGGCCGGAATCAACGTCTTTGCCGTGTCCTGCGCCACCCTTCCGGGTATGCGAGCATCGCCCCACCTACAATACCTGCACTCGGCATTGCACAGGTACGTTACGTCCACCACCGTGGTGGCTGTCCTGCCGTCCATGCCGGTTAGTCATATGACGGGACTATAAGTTATGGGAACCCGGGATCCCGCCGGAAAGCCTGGACCGTCACCAGCCCGTCATGACCACATACAACGTGCACCAAACCACAGCCAGACAAGATGCTGCCGCGGCTCTGCGGTTGCGGATGTTTTTATAGACTGAGGGGTATACGACACCCGTGGAAACGATATCGACAGTGTGCTTTCCTTCCGGGGAAAGCTGCTGCGCACCCCTCCCCGGGCGGGAGGGTGGAATGCGCATATCTTGCCGAGACGATGCGTCTTGGTCGGACACCGCCAAATATGGGCGGTGGCGCATCCTTATCTTTGCGCAGGAGGTGAAACATGACCCGCTCGTTTAAATGCCTCATGGTACTCTGCATAAGTTCATCAGCTGTAATGCTGCTGGTTGTATTATGAGGTAGAATGCCGCGCATTGGCATTGCCATCAGCGTCATGATGTCCTGATACCCGCATCAGGTGTGTGGACAGTCTGGCACCACGACCTTTTGTTTTTTTTAACTTAATCTGATGCACCGGTTTTGGCGCTCCGCAGACTACACGGCGGGGTCCGCTCCTCTCCCCGTATTACCGCACGACTCCAGTCCGGTTCGGGCGCAGCATATGGTCCAAATTAGTGGTCACGTTCATAAGCGCGCCCCACCCATGGCATGCCATGAGGGCCTTGGTGGTGGGAGCGGCCGGCGTGGTGGGCTCGGCGCTGACAGAGCGGTTCCTGAAGATGGGCATTACGGTCGCGTGCGTGGACGTGTGCAGGTTCGACGAGGCCTGGAGGCTGGACGCGGTGCGTGACCGCATACGTTACGTATGGAAGGCCTCCAACGACGTCACGCGCGACGACGTCCGCAACGTGGACGTGATAGTGGACGCGGGCCTGGGCGTGGCCGACCGCCCCCTGGGAAACTCCAGCCCCGCATACACCGTAACCTCCAACATACTCCCGCCCCTGAGCATACTGGAGGCGGTCAGCCGTCTGGAGGGGGAGAGGCCCACCGTAGTGTACCCCAGCTCCTTCAACACGCTGTACGGGCACCCGCCCGGCTCCACGTACACGCCGGCTATGCTGCCCAATCCCACGTCGGTGTACGGCTGGACCAAGGGCGCCGCCGAGCTGCTCTGCCTCACGTACAACAGGGCGCACGGGGTGCCCTGCGTCATAACCCGGGTGGGGAGCGGGTACGGGGCACGGATGCGCAGCGACGAGCTGCCGGCGCGGCTAATCCTCAACGCTCTGAACGGCCGAAAGATGCTCCTGCGCTCGCCGGAGGCCGAGCGGCTGTGGACGTACGGGGTGGACATAATCGACTTTTACGAGAGATTGGTGGAGCGGCTGGGCGAATACAACGGGCAGGTCCTCCACTGCGCAGGGAACGCGGACAACCGCATAGTGACGAACACGGAGCTGGCGAGCATGATATCTGGTATGGCCGGCACGAACATGGAGATAGAGCCCGGGCCGTACGAGGCCGGCGAGCTGGTGGACGGCAAGCCCATATCATTCCATATAGGGGGGGACTCTCCCCTGTGGAAGCCGCGCTTCACGCTGAGGGAGGGGATGGGCCGTACGATGGAGTGGTTCCGGGGCAACCTGTCCAGGTATGCATGACGTCCCGGAGCATCACCCGCTGACGCGGCGGTCGGGCGTGTACCAAGGATGTGCCAAAGGCACACCATAACGAATGGTCGGCTCTCCCCGAAAAGACCGAGGACGGGCCGCCTGCCGGCTTGATGCGCCAAAACACCATCTCTAGTCTTTACGGCCACGTACACTGACCGGCCCATGCCGCACATACTGGGGGGAAACCCAAAGACATTAAACACCGTCAAAGGGCGTCGCAAGCCGGGGTTCAGACCTGTCAAGGATGGGAGCCAAGTCGTTGTTGCTGCACTCATCCGCCGTCTTTTCTGGAGGAGTCCCACCGCGTACACCAGCATGCCTGTCCGCCAACTAGCGCATCATCCGGGCCGTGCCGCATACCCGTCCGGGCGCGCCAGTAACATGGCCGCCTTCAGATGGCAGTTGTTTTGTAGCCCCCGCCATCACAGCATAGTGGCAAAATAACCAGCAGCCATGAAACGCACGCAACACTCCGCCGTAGGCCAAATTCTTCCCATGCCCGGCTACACCGTGTGGAGCCTCAGGGGCTAATGGTTTACACGGGGCCATCGCCATGCCCGCCGTGATGCCGCCCGCAGTTATCAGCTAATCGGGGGCCGGCCATGACCCCCCGGGCAAGTCCCGGCGGGGCAAGTCCCAACTGGGCAAACCGCACCATGTGGACCGGAGACAACCTGCACATGATGCGGGGCACGAACTCCAAGAGCGTTGACCCCACATACCCGGATCCGCCGCTCAACTCCAACCGCAACTATTCGGCTCCCATCTGGCCCGAGGCCGCCGGGGCTGCCTTCAAGGACACCTGGACGCCGGACTATCTTGACATAGCCGAGCACGGCTACCTGCCCGACAGCAAGCCGAAACTGCACGCCAATAATAGACGCCGTTCGCCTCGTCCACAGCAAGTCCATGATGTCGCATATGGGTCCACGACATATTTGGGGCAGTAGCGGCACTTGAGGCACCCCGCCGGATGGACCTCGCCCCGCTTTTGGCCTCTGCAGCGCTATCTTTCAACAGGAGATGTTCGGGTGTCGCCTTGTGTTGAGCCAGCCCCTTTTCCGGCGGCGACACCTACACCCGCATACGGGGCCCTTGCCATCACACGATACCCAATACCGTCACTATATGCAGCCGCAGGCCACGCCACATAAGTAGCCGCCCAATATCCCGGTCCAGCAGCCGCTCTCGCATATACGCGGCTTTGTAACGTCCCTTGCCGATACCCCACCCCACTTGGACTTTCCCACACGGCAAGAGATTAGTCATGCGCATAACCAAAATGGGATCAAGTTTTGGCACGTCAAACCGCCAGTAGACAAATCCACTGCCTTTTCGGGGCGGGTGGCCGTAGCATTTATCAACCGCGTATTGTTATTCGCCGACATGGCCGGAATTATAGTGGAACACCATGCGGCCAACTACCGGATGCAAGGCGGCCACCCGCATGCCCCCACTCCGGGAATGGAGGCGGCCGGGGATCAAACGGGTGAGCCCACGCCGGGCATAACGAGAGGGAGTGTTTGTGGAGTATGATAAGGGTAGACGTACGCTGCGGGGACTGCCTAGAGGTAATGAGTGCCATGCCGGACAACTCCGTTGACCTTATAGTGACATCGCCGCCGTACGCAGATGCTCGAACCCACACGTATGGCGGCACCCCCCCCCCCCAGTACGTAGAGTGGTTCCTGCCCAGAGCCAAACAGATGTTTCGCGTCCTCAACCCCACCGGCTCGTTTGTTCTTAACATAAAGGAAAAGGTGGTAAACGGGGAGAGGCACACGTACGTGCTGGACCTGATACTTGCCCTCAAACGCGATACGGGATTCAGGTGGGTTGAGGAGTATATCTGGCACAAGACTACGGCCATGCCGGGCAAGTGGAAATACCGCTTCAGGGATTCATGGGAACGCATACTCCACTTCAGCAAGACTCGTGACGTCAAGATGCACCAAGACGCGGTTCGTGTGCCCATTGGGGATTGGACAGGCGCCAGGCTGTCGAACATGAGCGACAACGACATGACTAGGCAGCAATCGGCCACCAACCCCAAGACGGGCCGGCGCATCGCCGCTTGGGACAAGAAGAAGTGGGTCTATCCGACCAACGTCCTTCACAAGGCTCCGGTCTGCCACAACACAGGACACAGCGCGGCCTTTCCCGAATGGCTGCCAGAGTTCTTCATACTGCTGCTGACCGGCAAGGGGGACGTAGTCTTGGATCCGTTTGTCGGAAGCGGAACGACGATTCGGGTTGCAGAAAGATTGGGGCGGGTGCCCATCGGCATTGACATTCAGCAAGAGTACGTAGACAGAATTAACCAGGAAATGGGCTCGGTGGCATGACCAACACTCTCCCATGGATAACTGATTCGGACTTGCAGAAGGCGGTGGACCAGTTCGTAGAGCGCGCCAACACCGCAAAGAGGCAAGCCAGCGTGCGCATGAAAAAGAACGTGGTGGACCCGTTCTCGTCGTTGATTGTCGCCTTAACGCTCAATGTTGACTCAAAAGAAGCGCTTGTCAGCACGCAGCAGAACGCGTCCGCGTTAGGCGGCATCTACAACGCGTTGGGAGAGTTCCACCAGCAAGTGTTGAGTTCGGTTGACGGTTGGGTGAACCATGATGCCAGCTACGATCTCGAGAACTCAGGCAAAAAGATGTTGGTTGAGATTAAAAACAAGCACAACACCATGAACTCAAAGAACCGAGAGGCGGTGGAATCCAAACTCAACTCTGCGCTGCAAACAAAGGGCCAGGGCTGGACCGCATATCTGGTGGTCATCATACCCAAGAAACCCGAACGGTACAAGAAGCAGTTGATCATGAAGCGGCCGGTGTACGAGATTGACGGTGCCACGTTCTATGATCTTGCTACAAACGATCCTAACGCCTTATATAATCTGTTTCACGCAGCAATAGGCATACTCAACTCTAACGGCCGGGACATTCCAAGCGACGTGTTGGCATACTGTAAGGAGGTGTATGACAGGTATATGCCGCCCCCGAAGATGTCGTAAGCTGTTCTGTGAATTCCAGATCAACTGATTTGACTGCCGCCCCCGAAGATGTCGTAAGCTGTTCTGTGAATTCCAGATCAACTGATTTGACTGTGTTTCACAACTCGCCTATTTCCTACCGCTGCCGGTATACTGGGCCACCGTCCTTGTATTTGATTTCGGGTCGCGTATGGCAAGCAGGAAGAGTCGATCATCTATTCCAGTGGCCTCCCAGTGGCAGTATGGGTATCTCCGGAAACACATGACTGGAATGGACGTAGGCATGGTGGATTTTATCGTATTATACGGCCACTGGAGAATATTCACAATCGATCCAAATGGCCGGATTCAAGCGTGGGTTTGTCGTTGAATCGGGAGTTGCGAATATTCCCCACTGTATACGTGGCGACCTTCATCGCCGTGAAGAAAACTCTGCCATCCCACAGCCTTAATACACGGGAAATTCAGCCCCCAGCGATGTTCTCATGATCAGATCCGCCTTTACGGTCATCTCTTAGCAGCAGCCAATGCATCGGGGCATGTCTCGGTCACATGGTTGACCGCTTTAGTTTTTGGTATGCGTAATACGCCGAAGGCTGACTTGGACATGCCGAGTGCCGTCAGGTTTTGCCCGTACATTTGTGACATATTAGGGCGGTGCTGAGCGGCCCTGTCGTCCATATGATACAGGGCCTCATCCATGCGGCCCTTCTTGCGACCACACCGGGTAGAGTTTTTTGCGCTTGGTATTCTGTTCGACAGTGATCTTGCCCTTGAACCACATCGCAGATGGTTAGCGGCGGCCCAGAAATACCCGATCACCCGACCCCCCTCCCCCCGCCCACGACGTTCCGCGGCGTGGTGGCATAGGTCGTGTTCGAATCAAAATATTTAAGATCTCCCCGATCCCCCGGACCCCCATACTGCGGCTGCGCCGCAATATGGCAAAAGCCACCGGCAAAAAGCGGCGGGAGCCTCGCAAAGAGGCCGTACCCAAGTACGACGACTTTATGCCGCGCGTGGGACTCAAGCGGCTCCGCAGGGGCCCCTCAAGCGAGAGCGGCCGGGCAAGCCCCAGATCATCCTGCGCGCTTGCGAGCTGCGGAAGAAGGGAATGGGGATACGGCCCATAATGAGGAAGCTACAGCAGGCGTATTCGACCGTGCGCGACTGGCTGCTCCGCATGATGGACGCCGACCTGGACAGGCGACACGATAAACAGAGGGGCCGCAAAAAGAAAAAGCTGGACGCCGCCGCACGCAAGGCCATATTGGAGTGGGTGGACAACTCCCCGAGGAAATACGAGTTTGCCGCCGGAACGTGGCAGCTGGCCATAATATCAGCCATGCTGGAAAGGGAGCTGAACGTCAAGTGCAAGCCGCGGACGCTG
This sequence comes from Nitrosopumilaceae archaeon, assembly GCA_963665475.2. Taxonomy (GTDB): domain Archaea; phylum Thermoproteota; class Nitrososphaeria; order Nitrososphaerales; family Nitrosopumilaceae; genus VYCS01. The sequence goes on from CAXXXK010000002.1 coordinate 1,100,143, forward strand.
AGGCGCGTGATGAAGAGGACCAAGTGCTCGTACACGAAAGCCAGGCCGGTGCCGCGCAAGTCGGCCACCAAAGAAGAGCGGGAGGCGTTCGTGAGCGAGACCAACGCGACGCTGGAGGAGCTGATGGCCCAAGATTACGTCGTGCTGTGCGGGGACGAGGCGGACGTATTGCGCTGGAACGGGGGAGGGTACGGCTGGAGGCGCACCGGCGGACGTTACACCGTAAAGTCCATGTTCTCAAAGCAGTCCGTCAAGATGTTCGGCGCCCTGGGCAAGGACGGCTTTTACATGCGGCCGGCGGACGCCCTGAATTCGGAGACGTTCATAGAATTCCTGAAGGAACTGCGGCGGGTATATCCCAAATTCGCGATGATACTGGACAACGCCGGGTACCACAAGTCCCGCATGGTGTCCCGGTTCATAGAGTCGACCGGCGGGGACATCAAGCTGATTTACCTGCCCCCGTACACCCCGCAGCTGAACCCGATCGAGGTGCAGTGGCGGGTGCTCAAGCGCCTGCTGACCGGCCGGTACTTTGAGAGCGTGGACGAGCTCAGGGACGCAATCGTACAAATCGTGCAAAACGAGATGAAGGCCGTAGAGATCAAGGTATACGCGACGTAGCCGCGCCGCGTCTTAATGATTGCCCCCGCGCCGCCCCGCGATGTTGTCTGATTTTGCCGTCCGTCCGGCCACAATTTGGGATGGAACTATGCCGGCCGGCCAATATTGGGGAGAATATTCACCGCGGCTTGGCCGTTAAGGCGAGACCGCACAGCATCTGGGCCGCAAGTGAGCGGATTGCAATGGCCGCCACTACGCTCCGCATCGACTTGACGTCATGGTCGGAGGTATCCAGCACGGGCAGGCCCTTTATCTCCTTCATGAGAACTCTCCCTATGTCTCGCCGCCCCCATGTCTTGCGCGTTATGTTTCAGCATGATGTTGTTCAATTGTTTGGGGCACAATCCTGCTCTGCTTCAGGACGTTTCCAGAGCATTCAAAGAGCGCCATTTGCTGTTTATGCTGTTGTTACATTCGGCAAAACCGCGAGCGGTCTCGCACGGTCGAAGCGTGCCAAAAGGCCATTTGAATATGACCAAGCGCTTCACACGCAAGCGCGTTGTGCAGCTAATCTACACCTCTCAGTTCCTTTTCAAGATCTTTAACCGCCTTGTTTATGACGGACAGGCTGTCTGCAACGTCTGCCATCAAAGTCTTTGGGTCGGGCAGATTGGATGCATCAGTAGCGGAATCGCCTTGCATCCAAGTTATGTCCCAATGTCCCTTTTTCACAATTTCTTTTCTGGAGATCTTTCTAAACCTCTCGCTGTTTCTGCGCCTTTTGGCGGTATAGCATTTGACGAAGTCGTCCAAATGGTGGCGTTCCATCTTATTCCTTTTTTGAGTAAAATTCATGTTGGTGCGCAAGTCGTAGAACCATATGTGGTCAGTCCACGGCTTGTCATCAATACGGGGGCGTTTCTTTACAAAGAATACTACGTTTGCCTTGACGCCGTTTGCGTAGAATATTCCCGTCGGCAAACGCAGAATAGTATGCACGTCGCACAACTGCATCATTTTTTGCCGTATTGTATTATGCGCGTTGGTGGTGCCAAATAAAACGCCGTCGGGTAGAACGATGCCGCACCTGCCGTTTATCTTCAACGACGAATACACGTGCTGTATAAAATTAAGGTGCTTGTCTTTGGTGCGGGTTGTCCAAAAGTCGTCACGCTCGTATGCCGGTGACTTTGAGCCTCCAAAGGGCGGGTTGGTCATCACAACGTCAAACTGTTTATCGGACGGTTTCTGAAGCGAGTCCGCTTCGCGGATCTGGTTTTTAGTCGTCGCAAGATCGTGCAGGTACATGTTCATGGCGCACAACCTAACCACGTCAGAGGTTATGTCGGTGCCATAAAACGTAGACGACTTGAGGTGGGCCCACTGGTTCGGATCAAGCTGGCGATATTTTTTTATGATGTATTTGCGTGCCTGTAGGAAAAAGCCGCCGGTACCGCATGCGGGGTCGCATACGGTTTCGTTGGGTTTGGGGTCCAGCACGTCTACGATTGCCGATATAAGCGCCCTTGGAGTAAAGTATTGACCGGCGGCTCCTTTTGCCTCGCCGGAGTGTTTCTCAAGTAGTCCCTCGTATATCTCCCCCTTGACGTCAAGGTCAAGACTGGCCCATGCTTCTTTGTCAATGTCGTGTATCAGTCTTTCCAGATTCGCGGGTTTTTTGATCTTATTTGCGGCATCTTTGTATATCAGCCCCAGTAGGCCGTCTTTTTTGGACAACACGCTGAGTATTTTTTCGTATTGCTCTTGCAGATCGGAGCCGCGTTTGTCAAGAAGCGTGTTCCACTCATATTTTTTTGGGACAATCCGCTTCTCGTTGTAGGGAGGTTTGGTCTGTTCATCTCGCATTTTTAAGAATAGCAAGCTTGTGAGCTGGTCTATGTAGTCACCGTACGACATGCCCCCGTCCCTTAACAGATTGCAGTAATCCCATATCTTTTGGACAAGTCCGGACGATTCACTAGACATCGTTTGCACCTCGTATTTTTTCAAGTAGATTATTGGCAGGCGCATCATGTGGATCCTGTGGGACAAGTTTGCCATCAAATGCATATTTTAGTACTGACTGTCTTAGCGTAGCAAGCGTTTCCAGAAGTCTAGCTACGTACGCATCTATCACATCAACATGGGCAAATATAGATTCAATTTTACACACAATTCGCTTTTGTTCGTTTAATGGGGGTAGATTAATTTCACATCCCCGAATTTCTTTTCCCCGAATTGCCATAAAAGTAGTTCCAGTGCCATATGTTTTCAATTTCATTTGAATGTGATGGAAAAAATAAAAGAAAAATTTTGTATCCATCCCGCCTATTGGTTTTATTCCTGCCAACCCTCGCCCAATGGAACATTTTTTCGTGGTTATATTTACAGAACCAATGGGTGCTCGTACGGACAATAACAACGTATCTTCTTCAACGATTCTTTTTGGTTGTGAACACCACACTCTGGTTGTTGGATGTACTCGCCCAAAGTCAGCTTTACCTTGAAAAAACGGAAGGCCCTCTTTTGTGTAATTATATGTAGACGATGGTGGCGATAGTCCTAACAAAACCACGGCAGTATTCTCTAAAGTGGTTTTGGCCCAACCTTTTGGCAGCTTATGCTGTACTGTATTAGTTTTTATTTCAACATCGTGGTGAAGCCTTTTCAGCAAAGTTTTTGCTGACTCGTCATTTGGGTCCTGCGGAACCAATCTTCCTTCAAACGCCAACTTCAATACTGCCTGCTTATATCGTTTCATCCGGGACTTGATAGATTTAAGAGATTTTTCTAAAGTGTCGATTTGTGTAAATATGGATTCAATCTTGGACACGATTCGTTTTTGTTCGTTGGGTGGTGGGACTAGGATGATACTATTCATGACGTCACTGTTTTTAACTGCAGGATAGTTAGTTCCTCTTTGGATTTTATTTAATTTGTTAAGAAAACGTTTTGTTTGTACATAGTAAAAAACAAATTTATAATTTATTTTTGGACGAATTACACAGAACCCAGTAGATGCCAATTGAGCATTTAATTCGTTTGAAACAATTGCAATATTTTTTAAATATGTGCGTACTGTAGCAAAAAGTATATCGTTTGTTTTAATTAATTGTCTAGCTCGAGAAGGTGCATCGCGGCCAAGAAACTGCTTTGGATTTGTGATTTGCAGTTTAGAATTATCAATAGAATTAATGTCACAATAATAGTATAGTGTATCTGGATACTTTTTTGGATTAATTTTTTCTACATTGTCTGCCACGACATTTATCTTTGTTTTGATCCAACCATCTGGTAAGAGTCCTTCCCTCGAACTTTGAATTTGTTTATTCTTCAAAATTGGTCAGCTCCTTGTGTAGTTGCCCCAACATCTGGCCGCCCTCCGGAAACAACTTGTAGAATTTCGCTAGTCCGCCCTCATCATAGAATGCAGTATTGATAATATCTTCGGTTATTTTACAAGAAACGGAAATTTGTTTGGCCATCTTACGAAGCCATGTTTCTTGTTCTGGCGTAAATTGTCCACCAGAAGCCCTCTGTGTTTCTAGCCATTTTTCGAATTTTTCCATGACAAACTCTCCATACGGCATAAGCATGTCCTGCTCTCCTGCGACATACCGTATCAGCGAGATCATGTCGGTAAGCCTAACAACGGAACTGCTCCTCACTTTGGACCTGTCCAATTTTTCGTATACCTTCCATATCTTTTCCGGAGTGAGGTTGTAGGGGGGCTGCTTAATGGCATCGGCCAGCTCGTTAAGGTGTTCAAACGTAAGTTTCTGAAGGCGATATGGCGTGCCATATATGATTTGCAGCGCAATATACCTGTCCCTATTTTTATGCAGAAACTCAACAAACCGATCTCTTGGTTGTTGTACTTCGGCAACGTGTGTCCCAACAAGTTCATCTAGCTTTGCAGTAACTATTAACGCGTCTTGTTTTGCCGCTTCCAATATGGCATTCCTTAACTCTGGATTAAAGAATGGTTCGGCTGCCTCCTTTAACATTCCTATTTTTATCACGTTTAACTGTTCTTGGGTTGGTTCGTCGCCAAACTTTTTCTTTGCTTCTATTTCGTAGTTGTTGGTGCTTGTGTTTACGCGTATTGCATCTACCAATCCGTCTACGTTCATACCGGCTGCCTCTTCAACAATCCTGCTGGTCTCTTTACTCATTCGCTTTTTTAAAATATTTAGCTTGTTTGCGAGCGCTTCAAGATCCGCGCGTGTCGCTTTGCCGTCGGCCACGTCGTTCATCACCCTCTCCAAGTTTTTGATGTTTCTGTGTAAAGGTAACTTGGACCGCTTGTCCGAACCCAGCGCGTCCAGAGCCCCTGTTGCGTCGACGATTAGATAAAAGTCTTTACTAACGGCATCTGGAGTTGCCTCATTAAGTTTATCATCGCTTATAACACGACATCCGCGCCCCATCATCTGTTCTGCATATGCTGGAGATTCCACTCTTCTCATAAACAACAGGCACTCCAACGCTGGCATGTCAAACCCAGTACTCAACATGTCAACAACGACGGCAATTCTGAATGGCACGTCTTGCCTAAAGCTGCGTATTTCAGCATCTGGATTCTTTACCTTGCTGGTTATCGGCCTACAAAATTCGTTCCCTTTCCCATACACCTTCCTAATTATCCGTGTTATGGTGTCTGCGTGATGCGTGGTCTTTGCAAATACCAGTGTTTTTGGCACGTATTCCGGACGGCCGAAGTTTTCATCCTGTATGTGCATGAGCTCTTCTATGACTACCTGTATGTGCCCTTCCGCTTCTATCTTCCTGTCAAGCTGTTCTGGCGTGTACCTTTCATCCTTTCTGACACGCGCCCGTGTCTTTTTCCCAGTCGCTCGGTCAACTTGCATTATATCCTCTCCTTCCTTTAGGAATACGCCCTCGGTGTTCATCTTGGTCAATACTCTTACGGGGCTATACTCCACGTTAATGCCATCTTTCACTGATTCACGCATGGTATATTTTGACACCGGCCTGCCAAAGAACGTTAACGTATAGTCCTGGGGGGTAGCCGTCAGCCCCACCAAAAACGCATCAAAATATTCTAAAACTTGGCGCCATGTGCCGTATATGGAACGGTGAGCCTCGTCTATCACAACAAAATCAAACATGTCTATAGGCATGTCCTCGTTATACTGCACTATTTTTTCCTGCCCGTCTTCGTCTTTCTCAAACATGGACGTTTCATCTTCCTCATCCGCATATTCGGTCCCCGACATTATGGAATACAGACGCTGAATGGTTGATATTACAACCGCGGAGGTCTCCTCAATGTGTCGGCCAGTCAAGTGTTGTACGTTATACATGTCGGTAAACTTCCTGTTTTCTTCCGGGATGATGTAATTGTCGTATGCGGCAAATGCCTGCCTGCCCAACTCCCTGCGGTCCACCAAGAACAATATCCGTTTTGCCTTGGTGAATTTGAGGAGCCTGTACGACTGGGTAACCATCATGTATGTTTTTCCCGAACCCATAGTCATGTGTATGAGCGCTTTTTGTTGGTTTCTCCCAAGCGCATTCTCCAAACTCTCTATGGCGTCTCTTTGGCAATTCCGTAATGAGGCGGGCAGCTCCGGGGGAATGTTATTTCTGAGCCTGGCTCGGAGTGTATCCTGCAATTTGTACATTTCATGCAAGCTAGCTGGCGGGTGGAACGTAAACACGCTTCTGGAGCGGTAGTTTGGATCTCGCATATCGCAGAAATACGTCTCTATGCCCGTTGTTTCATATGCGAATACCGGGTTATGGCTTTGTCTAAGATTGTTCATGTATGTGGATGATTGGGTTTCGACCATTGTCAGCGGCTCGCCTTCTTTCTTCGCCTCTATGATTCCGACTAGATCTCCATTTGCGAACAAGGCATAGTCTACTGGCTCTTTCCTGCCATTGGTGGGAAACTCTCGCACCGCGACTCCTGGCAACGATATGTTGCGCCTGTCGTAGTCTTGTATTTCCCAGCCTGATGCGCATAGCATATTGTCAATCTTTTGTCGGGCGGCATCCTCGGGCTTCAATAACGATCATGACTGTTAGTTTTATTTTAACATTTTGTCCATGATTCTTGATTCTGCAGTCCGGCAAGTTGTTCACTCTTGACTGAGGGCAGAGTAGGAAGGATGGGAAGAGGGGTGGAGCGTCGTGATTGACATGGCGCCCGGGTACGGCTGGTACAACGGCGACGATACGGACGATCGAAAGGCCGCCAAGACACGATTACCGCGGCGCTCCAAGCGGTGGCGCCATATTGGGGGTTGCGAGGCCCGCGTCATGAAGAAACTAGACCAGTCCAAAGTCGTGTACATGGTGGTAGAAGAGAAAAGGGCGCCGCGAACAAGATCATCGCCGATGCCATGAACACAACCGCGCGGTACGTCCAGAAACTGTGGACCCGGCCAAGAACGTTCCCGAGAGGAAGATCGCGTTTCCCGTGCGCATGGGCAGGCCCCCCAGAGGGCCTTCCGTCAGAAGTGGGCGGCCGGCTGCGTTTGCAACCCGTTGCGCCCTCAAATCCGGCGAAAGCCGGATATGGGTCTGCGTTAAAATGTCCGCAATGATCGTTCCTAAGAGCGTGGCATATGCCGTACTGGAAGAGCCCGACGAGACGGTCAAGCGCGAGAGCGAACACGTCGCAAATGGATACGGTACGAGCGCAAGCACGCCACCTGCATGCGGCATACGGACTACAAGCAGACGAACGACGGCCGCCGGCTTACATCATGCGGGGACGACGCGCCCCGCTTTATTGTACGGTAAGGTGTGTTCAACGAGGCCACCGGCGAACCCGCCGTTGAGGTGCTGGGCAAGGCCCGTCCGTCCCACGGCGGAGTTCACGCGCATCGAAGACACACCGGCAGTTTGGAGACGGATGCCCAGCGCGACGATACCAATCTCACCAAATTATGATTTATAAGGAGACGGCAGCGCCGCACACGCATGGCAAAGGTCTTTGACGTCCCCCCCAACGAGCTGGTGGAGCGGCTGGCGGTGCAGCTCCGCGAGGAGGGCATCGCAGAGCCCGAATGGACGGCCTTTGTAAAGACCGGGGCGCACGCCGACAGGCCCCCCCATAGGCGCGACTGGTGGTACGTGCGGTGCGCCTCCATACTCCGCAAGATCTACATGCACGGCCCCATGGGAATAAACGAGCTCCGCAAGGAGTACGGGGGAGGCAGGCCCTCCGGATACGGGGCGGCCCACCACCGGCCGGCCGGCGGCGCCATAATACGCAACGCCGTGCACGGCCTTGAAAAGCTGGGCCTGGTGGAGCAGTCCAAGAGCGGCCGCATAGTGTCCAGCGCCGGTATGAAGAAGCTGGACGGCGTGGCCACCGAAATACTGCGCGAGATGATCCAGGACAACCCCTCCCTCAAGGTGTACCGATAGCCATGAGCGCGCCGCCCGTTCCCGACGACGAGCAGGCCCGCGAGGCAGCCGCCCAGCGGGACGCCGTACTGCGGCAGCTGCTCACCCCCGAGGCGCGCATGCGCCTGGCCAACGTCAGGATGGTGCGCAGCGAGACGGCCGGGATGGTGGAAAACTACCTGATGACCATGGCCAGCCAGGGGAGGCTCCGCCCTCCCATATCCGACGAGCAGCTGAAGAGCATCCTGCTGTCCATGCAGCAGCCCCGCCGCGGCTTCAAGATGACCCGCATCTGACACATACACGCTAGCGGCGTCCCAGCGTGAAGCCGCATATGGGCGCCATTCTCCTCACCCCTTCTGCCACGTCTACTCTAGGCGTGCCGTCGTCGTACTGCAACCCGACGTACAGCCCGCCGCCCAATACGGCGGCGGTCTCCCGGATCTCGGCGGCCATGCTGTCGCTTGCGGTCACCACTATCGCCTCCTGTATGTCCACGGCCCTGCCCTGGCCGTACTCGCCGCCCCGCGCCGCCATGGGTATCTTGACCTTGCCGTACTCCTTGCCGTCCAGCTCCACCAGCCGGGCCGACCCCATGCTGGGCGCCATGCACACGTCCACCGACACGCCCCCGCGCCGCTCCTTCTTGGCCGAGGCCACGGCGGTCTTTATCCCCCGTATGCACACCGGATGGGTCTTCTCCCCCGTATACCCCATCACGTCGCCGACGGCCTCCCGCATGCCCACCAGATTGATCAGCAGCTGGACGGTCCCCTTCTTGTCATATGGCGCCTTGGAGGCCAGGAACGGGTTGAGCCCCCTCCTTGTAATGTCCATGATGTCCTTCCGGCGCTCCTTGAGGGCGGCTATGGCCGGGGCCACGCGCATCGCCATCAAGACCCGGAAGTACTTTTCGTCGCTGTCGGCGGTGTACGCCAGCCGGGGCAGGTTGACCGCCATGGAGTGCAGCTTCAGCGTTGTGCCCTCCCCGCCAGTATCCGTAACGCCGCTGGCCGCGACGCGCCCCCTCCCCACGCCGACGCTTCCCCCCTCGGTGGACAGCTCCGCCAATACGTCGGCGAACCCGTCTACCATACCGTCCCCCGGGTCCGCCACTATCCCAACGCGCAGCTCCGACGCCATGCCGATGTACTCCTTATACGCGTCCAGCATCGTGCCGGCCGCATCGTCCTCCAGGGGGACCCGCATAGTGATGCGGGCCCCGCCGCGGTGCACCGCCGCCAGCGCCCGGGCCAACACGTCCGCCGCGATGCCGTATTGCCGCATCACACCCTCCATTCCGTCTACCACGACCTCCCCGGACGCCTCCCAGGATATCCGCCTCAGCGCCGCGGACAGCGCGTCGGCCGCCGCGCCCCCCTCCGGGGCCATGCGGGGCGTGCCCGCCCCCCAGGACACCGAACCGTCCAGCAGGTCGGCCGCCTCCACGAATAGTGTATCTGGCACCAGCGACCACCCGGCGGGGTCGCTTATGTTCAGGTACCCGCCCATGTGCATGTCCGCCACGTCCTTGGGGAGGGTGTTGGTCATCAGGTACTCGCTCAGGATGCTCCTCCCCACCGCCATGGCCACCGAGTCCAGCCCGGCGGGGGCGCTGTCGGTCAGCATCTCCTGCACGTCGTACGCCGGCATGCCCAGCCGGGTCATCCTGTGCCGGTACTCCTCCTGCCCGGACTCCAGCAACACGGCGTTGACCATCTCCCGTATCAGCGGGCCGGTCAGGTGGTCGGCCTGGTACTTGCGTATGCGCTTCTCCACCTCTACTGTCACCCGCTCGGCCATGTCCATCGGCAGGCGGCCCTCCCGCACCAGCGACTGTAATATCTTGTCGGAGTTGAACTCCTCTATGGCCATGCTGGACGTCCGCACGTACATCTGGCCGCTCTCCACCACCGAGCGCTCCTCCACCTGCTTTATCATGCTCAGCACCATCTTGCCCAGGTTGGTTATGGTGTACTGCTTCTCGTTCTTGTTGGCGTACACCAGCGAGTGCTTGCGGAGCTGCCGCAGGTGGTACGCGAACTTGCCGCTCTCGTTCTTGGTGCGGTACCCCACCATCCCCTTCAGCTCCGAGTAGGCCAGGGATCCCTTGGAGTTGAGTATGCGGAGCACCCGGGTCCTCTTGGGGTTGGCTATGGCCTTGAGTATCATCTGGACCCTGGCGGGCATCTCCTCGTCGGCCTCGTAAGCCATCATGGTACGATGTCGTATATGGCGTAATTAACGGTTATGAGGGGCGGATCGACGCGTCACTTCTTGTGGACCTCCACGTCAAAGTCGCTTACCGATATCATGTGGCCGCACGAGGGGCACCGGCCGTCCTCTATGCCGGTGACGTCCCGGACGGACTTTAGCATGCGGGTGGACCCCAGCTTTGCAGAGCACTTTCCGCACGTGATGTCCACCACCATTATGCCGCGTATTGTACGCGGCGGTATTTACTCTTTTTCTATGATGAGGCCGCGCCCGTCGTAACCCGCAACGCGCGCGCTGGTGCCCACCGGCAGGTCCGCGGGCGTGGCTATCCCGCCCATGAACCCGGATATTCTAAGGTCGGTGCCGTCTATAGCCATCACCACGAAGGCGTACGGGGTGTACTCCTCAAAGCCGGCCGGCGGCACCGTGATTATGGTGTACGTGGCTATGCGGCCCCGCCCGGGTATTGTCCGGCTGGCCATCTCCGACGAGCCGCACTCGGGGCAGAAGTATACCGTGGACTGGTGCTGCGCATTGCACTCCGCGCAGGCCCTGACCAGTATCCGGCCGTTCTTGGCTGCCTCTATGAACTCGGCGCTGGCTGCCATCGTTTACACGCTTTCGAATATGTGCACGGCGCAGCTGGCGCCGGTGGCCCCGAAGTTGTGCGTGAGTCCTATGCGCGCGTCCTTGACCTCCCGCTCCCCGGCCTGTCCGGTAAGCTGGTCGTACACCTCGGCCACCTGCCCCACGCCGGTGGCCCCTATGGGGTGCCCCTTGGACTTTAGCCCGCCGGACGGGTTTACCGATATTTCGGAGTTCAGCGCCGTCCTGCCCTCCCGGGCCGCCTCGACGCCCTCGCCCTTCTTGAAGAACCCCAGGTCTTCGGTGTCCACTATCTCGGCTATAGTAAAGCAGTCGTGCACCTCGGCCAGGTCCACGTCCCTGGGGCCTATGCCCGCCATCTTGTAGGCGGCCTCGGCGGCCAGCTTGGTGCTGGGTATGGTGGTCAGCCGCTCGCGTCCTTGTAGCGCGGCCGGCGAGCCGCCGCGCCCGGATCCCGTGACCCGGATGTAGTCGCCCCCGCTCTTCTTGGCGAACTCCTCGCTGCACAGTATCACGGCGCTGGCGCCGTCCGAGAACGGGCAGCAGTCGTACAGCTTCAGGGGGCTTGCCACCACCGCCGAGTTCATCACGTCGTCTATGGTAATCTTCTTCCGCAGGTGCGCCTTGGGGTTGAGCAGCCCGTTGTCGTGGTTCTTGACGGCCACCCTGGCAAAGTCCTCTTCCGTGGCGCCGAACTCGGTAAGGTACGCGCGGGCCATCGACGCGAAGAGCCCCGGGAAGGACGCCCCCGCCGAGCCCTCGTGGAAAAAGTCGGAGCAGTACGCAAAGTACGTGGTGGTCCACTCCGTGCCGGTGTGGGTCACCTTCTCGGTGCCGGCCACCAGCAGGCAGTCGTAGAACCCGGCGGCCACGTTGGCGTAGGCCTCCCGGAAGGAGACGGATCCGCTGCCGCACGCCGACTCTATGGACAGCGACGGCTTGTCTGATATGCCCAGGCCGCTCATTATCACGGGCCCCAGGTGTACCTGCTTGTCGGCTATCCCGAACACGTTTGATATGTAGCCGGCCTTTATGTCCCGGGGGGATATGCCGGCGCTCTTTATGGCGTCGGCCGAGGCCTGCAGGGTTATGTCCACGATGCTGTCGTCGAGCTTGCCGTACTTGGTGCTTCCCGCACCCAGAACGCAGACGCCCTCCATGTGTGGTGCCCCGTGCCGTCCTTATAAAAACCGTATTTTGGGGGCGGGATGCATGCTAAACCGACGCCATTGAAGGCGCGGATCAACGGGGCGGGGCGTTCCCCGCGCCCGCAATGGTTGGGCGCGTACATGTCTGGAGCCGCCGCATTTATACGCGGCGGGCGCCAAACTATAATGATGCGGCGGAGTATCCCGGCTTACAAGTACGCCGTGGTTGGGGTAGCGGCGGCGGTCATATTGGGGGGACTGGCCCTGGGTTGGGCTGCCGAACCTCCCGTGCAGCCGCCGGTTGATCCCGACTATTACGAAGACAGGGACCGTTACGAGTCGTTTTCAAACAGCCACATTGATCGCGAATACGGCGACTGCTCGTTGGGGATAGAGGCCGTCGGGGACTTTGCCCACAATTCCACCGCGTCAATCGATCTGGCGTGCAATCACTACCTGGGCGGCGGCAGCGGCGGCGGCGGCAGCGACGACCGTCTCGGATATCCGAGCCTGCTCCACTTTGATCCCGTACGCATTGGGGATTATACCAACTGGAACCAGGACGGGATCGAGTCGTGCACCATGCAGGCGTTCAACCTCCTGCGGCACCAGGAGAACGGGCCCAGCACCATAAGCATAGTGATCAACTGCTGGTGGTTTGAGGACCAGAAGAGGACCCTCGTCGAGTCGACGCCTCCCGATGCCACGCCCGAGTTCCTGGCCAACTCGACCCGCCACGCGCTGCTCGGGGTGGTGACGCAGGTCAACCCGGTGCCTGTCCAGTACAACGAGACCGGCGCGCCGCAGGTGTTCACCGACGTGGTGATAGCGGTAAACGAGGACCTCAAGGGTGAGTATCGGGATCCCCTGATAACCGTCCGGGTGGACGGGGGCGAGACCGACACCGAGATAGTGATTTACGAAAGCGCGCCCAAGTTCAAGGTCGGCGAGAGGGTGTTCGTATTCGTGGGCGACAAGGACCCCGACGGCGCCTACGGGGACAACTACCACGTCGCCGGGCAGTATCAGGGAAAGTACACCATCACGGAGAGCGGCCTTGCCGTCAACCGGGACCACGGCAGGATTCTTACCCTGGACGACCTGAGGGCCATCGTCGAGGCGGCGCTCCCCGGGTACGGCTGACGTCCGGCGGGGCCGGCGGCGTCTGCGGGCACGTGACGGATGGGAATTGCACGCAAAGGCACCGCTCCCGGGACCGTCTGGGTGATGGCGGAACAGAGTTTGATGTGACGTTGGGGACTCGCCGCCCGTATCCGAAAGGCGGGCCCGCTTATGTTGCCGGTTCGATGCAGTCGGTGACCCTGATGAACTCCGCGGCGAACAGGCCGTCAACGCGCGTCCCCGGATCTTCGTCGTTCCCAATGCACTCGACGTTCACATACCCGACATGGTCGCGGTACGCGTTCATGAACAGAACGAGCTGAACGCCGCTCTCAAAGTCCATCACCCCCACACGCAGGGACGCATCACCGTGATCACCGGCCTCAAACTCCTCCACCGCGTTGGGATACCGCTCGTACATGGCCAGGTATGCCGGATGGGCAGTGAACATCGCCAAGATATCGTCGTCGGTTTTGGCATCGTAACCTGCGTCCTGCGCCAAATTCGGGACGACCATGATTAGCAGCAGCGTGAACAGGGTGGAGACCATCCCTATCCCCAGATAATATGCGAGCCTCTGGAGCCTTTCCATACAGTTGCGTTTTACAGCAGCCGCATTTACGTCTATACACGAAACGTCGGGACATCTGATCAGGCCGCCAATCTTCCAGCCTGATCCGGGCCGTTCATTGAACGGTCCCCTCCATGAACGCGCAACGGGCCGAAACGCGTGCGCGCCGCACGTTCTCCAGTCCGGCGGATTTTCACGCCCGGCACGGGTCCGGGCCAGAGGAACTTGGGGGATGCGCGGGGGCAGGCGGGCCTCCGTAAGTCGGCATACGCGGTTCTGGCAATACACCATAAAATAGGGGCGGCCCACGGATCCATATAATGGGGAGATACGTTACGCCGTATTGGAAAGATGCAGCGAATTGATAACGCGTACGACGTCCGCAGCGGGCGGAACCCGTACCACCTGATCCCGTACATAGGGAACAAGTCCGGCTTTGCGCACATATTCGACGAGCTGGTGCCGGATGACGCCGGCTCCGGCGACATAATAGACGTCTTTGGGGGGTCCGGGGCCTTTGCCATATACTGCAGCTTCAGGTTCGGCTCCGGCCGCATAAAGTACAACGACAACAACCCGGTGGTGGCGAACTTCATGGAATGCGTGCGGGACGACCCCGGGGGCCTAGTGGAACGGTACGCGGAGCACCGGGGCAATTCCAGCGGCGAGTATTTTCTGGAGGTGCGAAAGATGGACATTGAGCACGGCATAGACGGCGCGGGCCGGTTCCTGTACCTGGCAAAGAACGCGTTCAGCGGAAAGATACGCTTCAACGGCTCGGGCAAGTTCAACGCCCCAAAGCGGAAGGGCGCCCGCTGCCCCAAGCTGGACGAGGGGCGGCTGCGCGCCATCAGCGGAGCCATACGGGACATGGAGATAACCTGCAAGCCGTTCCAGGAGTGGAGCGATACGAGGGACGCGTTCATGTACCTTGACCCCCCCTACATGAACAACACCAATGCCCACTACAACATGGTGCCGTCCACGGAGAGCTTTGCCGAGTTCGTGGGAAGCATAACGCCGCACAACCGCGTCATGATATCAGAGCAGAACGAGCCCGCCGACATAGGGATACCGGACTGCTATATGGTGTACGGCATACGGCTGCGCCGCTCCCTGCAGTACGTGACCCAGAACGACAGCCGCGAGATAATCGCCATCAATTACGAGCCCGACGGGCGCCGCGCCACGCAATAATGTCCCAGGCGGCCCGGAGCGGGTTCCGAAACGAGGACTGGGTGGCGGCCCAGTTCAACGGTCACCGTGCCGCCACGCATGGCGTGGAATGGCTTAAGGCAATGGGGCATTATAATCCCAAGAAGGTCTGCGCCCAGACCACCCGCAAGATGGGGTTCTTCAACAAGGCCGACGTGCTGGTTTTGGCTGACGACCACGTGGAGTGGGTGTCGGTCAAAAAATTCACCGCCAGCTTTAACCAGCTGGACAAGCGGTGGGTGGAAGATTTTGCAAAACTGTGGAAGATGCCAGCCCCGGTGATATCCTCGCTCAAGATGTACTGCGGGGAGGAGGGACACGGGCCGGCAGACGTTTCCGAGTTGGCCCCGCACACCAGGGACGCGAGGCGGTTTTACATGGACGAGCTGCCCGATGATAAACAAGAGCAGGTTTTGACGTTCTTGAATGAAAACAAGAAACGGATTATACGGGATGTGATGGCGGGCCGCGGCAAGGCCGCCGCCCGGTGGATGCTCGTCGTGGAAGAACGCGAGGGAATGCAGCGGAAGTCGGCCATCGCGTCCATGGCTGCGGCGATACGGCACTACTCTACAGGGCGCGCCTACATAACCAAAAAAGGCAACCTAAAGCTGGGCGGGATTACCATACAGCGCAAGGGCGGAGACGGCGGCAAGAAGACGGCCCGGATGCTCCAGTTCAAGTTTTCGCCGAAGGAGCTGTTCGCCATGGGTGCGGCCCGTGTGTTTGAGGACTCCGCTCCAATATTATAGACTGAACGCGGCCCGCATCATACAACCGTGCTGCGGAGAGGAAATCCAAGCCGCATATGGCAAACATGCGGCGATGCAAGCCGCAACAGTATGCGATGCCGTGAACTTTCCAACCGTGCTGGCGCGCGGAGCTGCTTTTGGGATTACACAAGTGATCCACTTTTCCAATAGTATTAAATACTATTAGTGCATTCAGTAAAGAAAATGGGGTTTAGCTTTAATCAACACAGAAACGTTAAAGATACCTTTAACGAACCGGCGCCGGATGGCTTTACAGGATACACAAACCCCAGCGGCTCAATCAAGATAAGCCGGGGCGGGAGGCAAACATTTGTTCCCGAAGACCTACCCCCAATTCTTGATTATGACCAAGAATTGGTCCTGCTGCTCGCCGGGGCCGAACGGGCGGTGGGAGAGTTGAAAGGAAAGGGCTCCTCGCTCAAGAACCCCCACATCCTGCTCCGGGCATATCTGAAGCGGGAGGCCGTAGTAAGCTCGAAGATTGAGGGCACGCTGGCATCCATAGAGGATCTCAACAAGTACGAGGTGCTGGGCATCGGAAAAATGTTTGCGGAAAGGCTGAGGCTTCAAGAGGTGGTAAACCATGTCGCCGCTTTGGAATGGGCCCTGAAAAAAATCAGGAGTGACGGACATGAAATTAATCAGGATCTCATCCTTGGAGCCCATAGGATCCTGATGGACGGCGCCCACGGTCAAGAGAAGAATCCGGGCAAGTTCCGGGATCGGCAAAACGCGATTGTGCAAACACGGGGGCTCAGGAGCAAAATAATCTACACCCCGCCGCCGCCGGAAATAGTCCCCGAACTGCTTCAAAGGTTTGAGAAATTTTGCAAGGCGGTGCACGACGACATACCAGTCTTGATACAATGCGCCTTGATCCACTACCAATTTGAGGCCATACACCCGTTCGGCGACGGAAACGGAAGAATCGGCAGGCTTTTGGTACTGCTGATGCTGTGCAAGAGGGACCTGCTTCCCGAGCCGCTGCTATACCTGAGCGCCTTCTTTGACGCGCATCTGCCGGAATATTATGGTGGGCTGCTGGAGGTGAGCCGCAAGAGCGAATGGGGCGCATGGGTGAAGTTTTTCCTGCGGGCCGTCGCAGTCCAGGCCACCGAGGCCATATACAACATCAAAAGACTGGAGGACCTGCACGCGAAGTACCGCCGGATTCTGCATGACCGGAAAGCAAGCAGGAACGCCGTCGAGCTGGCAGATATCTTGTTTGAGAACCCGTACGTCAGCATTCCGCTGGCGAAGAAATATCTTGGCGTCTCCTATCCCACCGCCAAAGGGACGGTCTATACTCTGGTCGGTGCGGGAATACTGTCACCGACGGATATGCCGCACAGGAGCAAAATCTTTGCCGCCGCAGAGATTGAAGCCTCCCTGAAGATGCCGTAAAACCCGGCCTTGGCCGCTGGCCCGCATGCGTGCAGCGACCCCCCAACTGGTGTACGCCCCACTCCATCGAAAACCCCTAATATCCCACGCAGGCCATATAATACAATGACCGTAAACGTAGGAGATACAGCGCCGGACTTTGAGCTGGTGGACACCGAGCTGAAGATGCGGACCCTCAAGGAGTTCCGCGGCAAGAAGGTCGTGTTGGCCTTCTTCGTGGCGGCCAGCTCGCCGGTGTGCGAGAGGGAGCTGTGCTCGTTCCGCGACTCGTGGAAGGAGATCTCGGACCTGAACGCCCAGGTTATAGGCATAAGCAACGACGGCCCCTTCGCCAACAAGGCCTTTGCTACAGCCAACAACCTGAACTTTCCCGTGCTCGGCGACTACGCGTCCAAGACCATCCGCGACTACGACATCCTGATGCCGGACCTGCTGCACGTAAAGGGGTACAACGCCGCAAAGCGCTCCGTCTTCGTCATAGACGAGGACGGCAAGGTGACGTACACCTGGGTGTCCGACGACCCCCTCAAGGAGCCCGACTACAATACAGTAAAGGAACACCTCCAGTAATTTTTCTTATTCTATTTCCGCTATGACGTCGCCCTTGGCGATGTTCGAGCCGACCTTGGCGCGCACCGACTTGACGCGCCCGTCGGACTGCGCCCTGACTGAAACCTGCATCTTCATCGACTCCAGGACGCAGACCGCGTCGCCCTCGGCCACCTCGTCGCCGGGCGACACCGCCACCGACACGACCTTGCCGGGTATCTGGCTGAGGAGCGACGACTCGGTCAGGGCCACCGAACCGCCGGAGTTCTTGTAGACTATCTCGTCCAGGCCCGTCTCCCGGGCAACCTCCAGCGCTATGCCGTCCACCTCCATCTTCATCTTGCCGCCGCCCTCGCTCACGTACACCACCGAGTGGTACGAGTTGTCCATAAGGAACTCCATGCCGTCGTGCGTGGACGAGAGCACCTCCACCGCATATGCGGTGCCGTCCACCGATATATTGTCGCCGGACTTTGCGACCTCGTACGTCCGGCCGTCCATCGAATACTTCATTTCATCTCCCCCCAGCCGGGCTTTCCGGTCTCCCTGGCCATCCCGGCGCGGTGCGACTCCCTCATGGCGGCGGCCGCCATGGCCGCGGCGGCCATCCCGCGGCGCTCCTCGTCCAGGTCGGCGCGGTGCCGCTTTATGATGTCGTACCTGGTGAGAAAGTCGGTGGTCAGGTCCCCGTTGATGTACTCGGGGGTGTTCAGTATGGTCTTGTACAGCGGTATGGAGGTCTCCACGCCGGTTATGTGAAAGTCGCCCAGCGCCGCCAGCATGCGGGTGCGGGTCTGCTCGAAGGTCTCGCCCCACGTGCAGAGCTTGGCCATCAGGGAGTCGTAGAACGGCGAGACCGTGCATCCGGGGTACAGGTACGTGTCGCAGCGCACCCCCGGCCCGTGGGGCAGCGTCACGCGGGGTATGTGGCCCGTCGACGGGGCAAAGTCCAGGAACGTGTCCTCGGCGTTGATGCGGCACTCTATGGAGTACCCGTTCATCTGCAGGTCCGACTGCTTGAAGGGCAGCTCCTCGCCGTTGGCTATGTCTATCTGCAGCTTCACCATGTCCAGCCCCGAGACCATCTCGGTTATGGGGTGCTCCACCTGCAGCCGGGCGTTTATCTCTATGAAGTAGAACTCGCCGCTCTCGGACCGCAGGAACTCGGCCGTCCCCAGGTTGGTGTACCCGACGGCGTCGGCGGCCCGAACCACCATGTCCCCGACCCTCTCCCGGGTCTCCCGGTCCACTATGGGCGAGGGGGTCTGCTCTATCAGCTTTTGGTTGCGCCGCTGTATGGAGCACTCCCGCTCGAACAGGTGCACGGCGTTGCCGTGCTTGTCCGCGGACATCTGGTATTCTATGTGGCGGGTCTTTTGCAGGAACTTCTCCACCAGTATGGCCGACTTGCCCACCGCCGCGATGGACTCGCCGGTAACCGACTCGAAGCCCTCCCGCAGCTGGGACTCGTCGTTCACCAGCCGTATGCCCCTGCCGCCCCCGCCGTACACGGACTTGAGCAGCACCGGGTACCCGATCTCCCCGGCTATCTGGGCGGCCTCGTCGGCGTCGTTGACCAGCCCCGGGCTGCCCGGGACGGTGGGGACGTCGGCGTCCAGCATGGCGGCCTTGCAGCGCATCTTGTCGCCGCACAGGTTCATGGACTCGGCCGTCGGGCCGATGAACGTTATGTTGTTTCGCTCGCAGAGCCCGGCGAACTCGTCGTTCTCGGAGAGAAAGCCGTACCCTGGGTGGACCGCGTCGGCGCCCGACTTTTTTATCACGTTCATGATGTTCTCCTGGTTCAGGTAGGACTTGGCCGGCGCCGCCTCGCCGATATAGTACGACTCGTCGGCCCGCTTCACGTGCAGCGAGTCGCGGTCCTCGTCGGAGAATACGGCGACGGACTTTATGCCCACGGCCCTGCACGTGCGCATGACCCGCAGGGCTATCTCGCCGCGGTTGGCTACCAGTATCTTCTCGATCATATCACATCACAGGTTAATGTTTCCGTGCTTGCGGGGAAGCTGCCTGTCGCGCTTGTCGGCCAGCATCTCGAGTGCCTTTATCAGCATGGGGCGGGTGCGGGCCGGATCTATCACGGCGTCCAGCGTCCCGTGCGAGGCTGCCACGTACGGGTTGTCGAACTTCTTCTCGAAATTGGACTTTAGCTCCCCCAGCAGTTCGGCGGGGTTCTCGGCCTTTTGCAGGTCCTTGCGGTTCATTATGCGGACGGCCGCCTCGGCCCCCAGCACGGCGCAGCGGGCGGTGGGCCAGGCGTAGTTGATGTCGGTGCGCAGGTTCTTGCTGCCCATGGCTATGTACGCGCCGCCGTACGCCTTTCCTATCACCAAAGTAACCTTGGGCACGGTGGCCTCGCAGTACGCGTAGAGCAGCTTGCTTCCGTGCCGTATGATTCCGTTGTGCTCCTGGTCCGAACCGGGCATGTACCCGGGCGTGTCCACCAGCGTCACGACGGGTATGTTGAACGAGTCGCAGAACCGGATGAACCGGGCCGCCTTGTTGGAGGAGTCTATGTCCAGCGCCCCGGCCAAGTGCATGGGCTGGTTGGCCACTATGCCCACCACGTTGCCGTTCAGCCGGGCGTACCCCACTATTATGTTGGGCGCGAAGAGCTCGTGGACCTCGAAAAAGTCCCCGTCGTCTATTATGCGGGTTATTATCTCCTTCATGTCGTACGGCTGCAGCGCGTTGGAGGGTATGATCTCCAGCAGGCTCGCGTCCTCCCGGTCGGGGTCGTCCCCCGGCGATATGGCCGGCGGCCGCTCGGAGTTGTTCTGCGGTATGAACGATATGAGCCTGCGGATGCACTCGAAGCAGTCGTACTCGTTCTTGGAGACGAAGTGGGCCACGCCGCTCTTGGTGCCGTGCGCCATGGCCCCGCCCAGGTCGTCGAACGATATGTCCTCGCCCAGCACGGTCTTTACCACGTCCGGGCCTGTGACGAACATGGTCCCCACCTTCTCCACCATCACGACAAAGTCGGTCATCGCCGGCGAGTACACCGAGCCGCCGGCCGACGGCCCTATGCTGGCCGTTATCTGGGGCACCACCCCCGACGCCGCCTGGTTGTGGTAGAATATGTCCGCAAAGCCGTCCAGACTCATTATGCCCTCCTGTATGCGGGCCCCGCCCGAGTCCATTATCCCTATTATGGGGCAGCCGGTGCGCACCGCGTGGTCCATCAGTTTGGTTATCTTCTTGGCGCCCATCTTGCTCAGCGTCCCGCCCAGGACGGTAAAGTCGTACGCGAAGACGAAGACCTTGCGGCCTGCGATGGTGCCGTATCCGCCCACCACCCCGTCGGTGTTGTACTTGCGGTCCTGCATGTGGAACTGGTGGTAGTGGTGCGTTACCATCGCGTCCAGCTCGTTGAACGAGTTCTCGTCAAGCAGCAGGCCTATGCGCTCCCGGGCGGTCAGCTTGCCCTTGCCGTGCTGGATCTCGATGCGCTCCTGCCCGCCACCCAGCATGCTTTTCTCTGTGTTGGCCCGGAATTCGTTCATCTTGTCCGAATGCAATACGAGTGTTCGGCTACTATGTCACATATATAATTTAGACGGCAGCGGTTACCGCCGCCGCGGCGCTCCGGCGGCGGATTGGCGCGTTTCCACGCGGGGGCGTTTAGGGCGCGCCGGCCATTGCCAATCAAAACCGGCCATTGCCGCTTGGGCGGGCCTGAACGGCGCCCATTGGACACCGCGCGGCCTGCCCGGCGGGCCGCCGGATCCGGCATGCGTTGGGGGGCGCCGGGGCGTATGTAGCAGTTATGATCGATGCGCATGGATCGCTTTTGCGGGGGATACGCCCGGACCGGGAAGGTCCGCGTTCGGTTGGCCGGCGCTTCCGCGCCGGCCGGCGGCGTGGAGGGCTGGCAGCGGGGATTGGCATGTGTGCCGGGCGCCGGCGGGGGGCGGGCTTGGCCGGGGGCGCCTATTTGCGCAGCTTGCTTCGGCCCCCGTGGGCCGTTCTGAACACGTTCATGCCTATGTGGTAGTTCTCGTAGAGGTGGTCCAGCGTCTTTAGATCTTCAATGGCCAGCTTGATCTGCTGCTTGCTGCCCTGCGGGTCCGCCATTAGCGCGTTGAGCCTCTGCTGCGTCTCGTCCCGGACCTGCTTTATTCCCTCTTCGTAGTTTGACGTCCCCTTGTACTCGGGGCTCAGAATGTGCTTCGGATCGTACTGCGGGGTGCTGTCGACGTATTGCTCTACGCGCGCCGATATCTCGGCGATCTCCTCGGTGGTGTACGTCTTCGGCTTGTACGGCTCCGGCTCGGCCTCCTCGGCGTCTTCGGCCTTTACGGGCGGCTCGGCCTTCTCAACCTTGGCTGGAGCCTTAGCCGGTGCCTTGGCTGGAGCCTTAGCCGGTGCCTTGGCTGGAGCCTTAGCCGGTGCCTTGGCTGGAGCCTTAGCCTTCTCAACCTTATCCTGCTTCACCGGTTCTGCCTTAGCCGGCGCCTTCTCCTTAGCCTTCTCAACCTTATCCTGCTTCACCGGTTCTGCCTTAGCCGGCGCCTTCTCCTTAGCCTTCTCAACCTTATCCTGCTTCACCGGTTCTGCCTTGGCCGGCGCCTTGGCCTTCTCAACCTTATCCTGCTTCACCGGTTCTGCCTTGGCCGGCGCCTTGGCCTTCTCAACCTTATCCTGCTTCACCGGTTCTGCCTTAGCCTTCTCTGCCGCCTCGTCCTTCTTGGGTTCGGCATTCTTGGCGGGATCGGGGGAGTCTGAAACCAACGGTATGTGGGCGGGGGGCGCCAAATTTTAACTTTTGAGTATCTTTAGGGAGATGTCCCTGTACTCTGCCAGGGTGGAGTCCAGTTCCGCCTTGGAGGGGGCTTCGGCGTATATCCGCACGACCGGCTCGGTGCCGCTGGGCCTTACCATGACCCACCGGCGCTCCCCCAGCTCCATGCGTATCCCTTCGGCGGTGTCGGATCCCGGATGGGTCCGGACCAGCTCCGCGATCAGGGCGCCGGCTTCCGACGCGGAGCATTCAATCTTGGTCTTGGCGGTGTATGAGTCGGGCAGCTCCCCGGCCATCTCCGACAGGGTCCTGCCCGAAGAGTTTACGGCTGCCAGCGCCAGCGCCATCGTCATCAGGCCGTCCCGCACCTGGTTGTGCGGGCCGAACATGAACCCCCCGTTCTCCTCAAAGCCTATCAGGGCGCCGCACTCCAGCATCCTCCTGGAGACTTCCACGCTCCCCACCTTGGTCCGGATCACCTTCGAGCCGTACGCTGCGGCCATCTCGTCGGCGGCCAGCCCGGAGTTCAGGCAGGTGACCACCTGGCCGCCCCGGTCCCGTTCCAGTATGTGCCGGATCAGCAGCAGGGCGGACCTGTCGCCGGTCAGTACGTGGCCGCGCTCGTCGCACAGCATGCTGCGGTCCCCGTCCCCGTCAAAGGCCACCCCCAGGTCGGCGCCGTTCTCCCTGACCGCCGCTGACAGCTCCTCCAGATTGTCCGGGGTGGGCTCGGATCCCCGGCCGGGAAAGTCCCCGTCTATGCGGTCGTTCACCGGTATGACTCGGCAGCCCAGCTCCCCGGCCAGGAGTGGAGCCGCCACCGCCTGGGCCCCGTTGCCCATGTCCAGGGCCACGGTGTAGTTGCGTTGCCGTATGGCGTTTGCATCCACGTGGGACAGTATGCCGTTCAGGTACGTCCTGACCGCCCCCTCCTCGGCGGCGGTCCGGCCGAATGTATGCGGGGCGGGCGCGTCCTTCTGCGTGTAATATTCCTCTATCTTGATCTCGTCCTCCCGCGATACCTCGACGCCGTCGGGCCCCACCGCCTTTATGCCGTTGTAGCTCGGCGGGTTGTGCGACGCGGTCACCATTATGCCACCCGCGTGCCCCATGGCCCGGACGCAGTACTGCAGGCAGGGGGTGGGGACCAGGCCCGCGTTCGAGCAGTCGCGGCCCGCATAGTTGAGGGTGGCGCAGACCATCTCGGATACGACCCTGCTGGAGTGGCGGCCGTCGCGGCCCACCAGCACGCGGCCCCCGCCCAAATGTCTTGATATGGCCATGGTGAGGTCGTGCACCACCTCCAACGTGAGGTCCTTGCCAAAGACCCCCCGCACGCCGTTGGTACCAAACAGCCGGCCCATGCGTATAGGCGCCCCCGCGGCACAATATACCGTTTTGTATTGCGCGGCCGTTTACCCATCACTTTTTGTGTATGACCGAGGAAAAATTAAGGAAAACGCAATCAACCGAGTTTGCAACAAAACCGTGCAACGCCACAGTTCGCTTCAAAAGCGAGATGGTCGCCGCGGCCATTTCGTCAAACGCGCCGGCGTTAAATTCCCCAACGCGCCGCCTTGACGCGAACGGCGCTGACTATTTCGGTTGCGATGCCAAACGCCCAGTCCGCGTCGGATTTGTCCGGCGTTGTGCCGCCGTTGCCGTATCTGGCCGTCACTACCATATTCGTCAATCTGGCAAGATCCTTAGCCGGTCGCGTGATGTTCCAGGCAGCGGGTAGGAGCCGCCGAAGCTGATTCAAGTCGTGCGTGCGGCTAAAGTTCATCTTGGCCAAAATTAGCGCGGCCTTCAGGGCTTTCTCCGCTGCCTGCTGCGAATTGTAGGCGCGATTGCGGACGTCGTATCGCTCCGCGGAGGACGCCCGCTCTGCCGAACGCAGATCGTCTTTGGCGTTTTGTAAAAACGCCGAAGCGTACGATATAAAATCATCCATAGAGGCGCACTCCGTCCCTGAGCGCCGCCCGCTGCACCGTGCCCGGCAGTCTGGCGTACTTGCTAAATTTGTCGGGCGTGTTGACCAAGATGTCCTTGGCAATTGGAGCGCGATCCAGGGCGGTACGGATTTCAATCTGCGTCTCCTGCTCGTCCGTCCCGTCCGGCATTATGACCAGCAGGTCTACGTCGCTGTGGCGGTCCATGTCTCCCCGGGCCATGGAGCCGAACAGCGTGATGGATATCGGATCGAATTGTTCGACGATTATCTCTACCATGCGTTTCATGATCGACTCCGTGGTCCGGCCGAACGCGGATTCCTCCCGATCCGCCGGTCGAGTAAAACCTGCGGTGAGGTCGCCGCCGTCTGAGGATTCCATACACTGCATGGCGTTTAGTGAAATAAAAAAGTGGCGTAGATCGGTTCCCCAGTAAAGACGGTCGCCGCCGGGAAACGACCCTCCCTGATCTTGCATGCTGCGCCGGGCCACGCCGTGCATGGGCTGCAAAATGCGCCGGAAAGACACGGCATCGGAGCGCAACGGACCGTGGGCTCCGTATGTGCCGAGGGGACGGCCAGATAAGGGCCATGGGTGGCGGCCGGCGGGGCGTGGCCCCCGGCGTGCGGCGGGCCTGCGATTTACCAACACTTTTAAAACCAAATTCGGGTTTGCAACCCATGCAGCCAGGGGTGAACTGAGACGGCCAAGTCATTCTACGTGTCCTTCCAGATGCCCGAGGACCTGATCAACCCCATATACGAGGCGGTCCGGGAGGGCGTGAGCTCCGGCAAGGTGAAGAAGGGCACCAACGAGGTGACAAAGGCCGTGGAGAGGACCACCGCCAAGCTGGTGGTGATATCAGAAGACGTGGACCCCCCCCCGAGGTAGTGGCGCACCTGCCCCTGATATGCGACGAGCACCACACCCCGTACGCTTTCGTGCCCAGCCAGCAGGATCTGGGAAAGGCCCTTAGCCTGGAGACCAAGTCGGCGGCCGCCGCGATAATAGACGCTGGCGACGCAAAGCACATCGTGGATCAGGTGATCGAGTCGCTGGCCGCCGTCCGGAGCGAAGGGCAATGAGCGCCGAGGCCGACCAGGTAACCCCCGCCGAAGTCATACAGATAGTGGGGCGCACCGGCATAGCCGGCGAGGTGATACAGGTCCGGGTCCGCATACTCGAAGGCAAGGACAAGGGCCGCATACTGACCAGAAACGTAAAGGGATCCGTACGCGTTCAGGAGACGCTGATGCTGCGCGAGACAGAGAGGGAGGCCAAGAAGATCAAGTGATGACCGATGAGCCTTCTGGTAAAATCCTGCAGCTTCTGTGACCGCCCCGTGGCCAAGGGGTCGGGGACCATGCTCGCCAAGAACGACGGCAGCATACTGTGGTTCTGCTCGGCCAAGTGCAAGAAGAACGCCCTGGTGCTGAAGAGGGACCCCCGCAAGCTGAAGTGGACCAAAAAGTACGTCAAGGGCGGCATCAGACGGAGGGGCTGACGCTGGCGGAGGAGACGCTCTTCATCGTCAAGCCCGACGCGGTGTCCCGGGGCTTGGTGGGCAACATAATAGGCAGGTTCGAGGCGAAGGGCTTCGTGATAACCCGCCTCGCCATGCTGCGCATGACCGTGAATCAGGCCGAGTCGTTCTACAACGAGCACAAGGACAAGCCGTTCTTTGGGGAGCTGGTCGACTTCATAACGTCGGGGCCGGTGGTGGCGTGCACCATACGGGGGAACCACGCCATATCGGCCACCCGCGCGATGGTGGGGGCCACCCGTTCTTACGAGGCGGCGCCCGGCTCCATCCGCGGAGACCTGGGCCTTGGAATATCCGACAACATCATCCACGCCTCCGACTCGGAGGCGAGCTTTGGGCGCGAGTTCAGCGTGGTGTTTCCGTGACTTGGCGATACGCCAGCCCATAGTGGCAGTACTGGGACACGTGGACTCGGGCAAGACCTCGCTGCTCGACAAGATCCGGGGCACCGGCGTTCAGGGCCGCGAGGCCGGCGGCATCACCCAGCACATAGGGGCCAGCTTCCTGCCGGCGGACACCATACGCGAGGCCTGCGGCCGCCTGTACGACAGGCTCCGGTCCGACTCCCGCATACCCGGCCTGCTGGTCATAGACACCCCCGGCCACGAGGTCTTCAAGAACCTGCGCACCCGCGGGGGCTCGGCGGCCGACATCGCCATACTGGTGGTGGACTCGGCCCGCGGCTTCCAGCCCCAGACGCGCGAGAGCCTCAAGATACTAAAAGCCAGGAAGGTCCCCTTCGTGGTCGCCCTGAACAAGTGCGACCAGATATCCGGCTGGCGCAGCCACCCCACCCCGTTCATATCCGAGGAAGCCAAGATACAAGAGCGTACCGTGCGCTCGGAGCTGGACGAGCGCATATACAACGTGGTGGGGACGCTCTCCATACTGGGGTACCCGTCCGAGGCGTTCTACCGCGTCAAGGACTTCAAGTCGGAAGTCTCCATAATACCCATATCCGCCCGCACCGGGGTGGGCATACCCGAGCTGCTCACCGTCCTGGTGGCCCTCACCCAGCAGTACATGGCCGCCCGGCTGGAGCAGGAGGAGAAGGGGACCCGGGGGATAGTGCTGGAGGCCAACCACGAGACCGGGCTGGGGGACACGGCCAACATAATACTGATAGACGGCCAGCTGAACAAGACCGACCGCATAGTGATGGCGCGGCGGGACGGCGTCATAGTGGCCAAGCCCAAGGCCATCCTGCTGCCCAAGCCGCTGGACGAGATCCGGGACCCGCGTGACAGGTTCACCGGGGTGGAGAGCGTAAAGGCCGCCGCCGGGCTCAAGGTGGCCTCGCCGGACCTGGCCGGCGTGCTGCCGGGGACCACCGTGTACGCGGCCCGCACCGACGGGGAGGTGGAGCGGTACTCCGAGGCGGTGCGCGCCGAGCTGGCCGAGATGTTCATAGACACCCAGGGCCGGGGGGGTCACCGTAAAGTGCGACACCGTGGGGTCGCTGGAGGCGGTGGTGCAGATGCTCGGGGACGCGGGCGTATTGATCGCCAAGGCCGACATAGGCCCGGTCAACCGCCGGGACGTGGTGGAGGCGCGCGCCGTCCGGGAGGGGGACAGGCGGCTGGGCGTGGTGCTGGCGTTCAACGTGCGGGTGCTTCCCGACGCCGCCGACGAGGCCGAGAGCGGCCGGATACGGATATTCCGGGACCGGGTGATATACAAGCTGATAGACGACTACACCGGGTGGGTCCGGCAGGACATCCTGCACGAGGAGGATTCGGTGTTCGCGGACATGACGCCGCTGGCCCGGTTCACGTTCCTCAAGGGCTACGTCTTCCGGAACAGCGGCCCGGCGGTCTTCGGCGTGCGCGTGGACGCCGGAACGTTGCGGTCCAAGACGCCGTTCATGAACGCCAAGGGGCGCCGCGTGGGGGTGGTGCACCAGATGCAGCACAACGGCGAGACCATACCGGAGGCGGCCACCGGCCAGGAGGTGGCCTGCTCTGTGCGGGGCGTCACCGTGGGGCGGCAGGTGTTCGAGGAGGACGTGTACCACACGCTGCCCTCCTCCAGGGAGGCCAAGGAGCTGCAGGGCAGGTTCCTGGACAGGCTGACCGACGCGCAGCGGGACGCTTTGGAATACGTCATCAAGGTGCAGCGGGAGGCCGACGCTGCCTACGCGTACTGATTGGGAGCCGCTGCCGCGCACGGCGGGGGCGGCGCGCCCCGACGTTTCCAAACCGGACGCGGTCATGCCCGTCGCCCCACAACGCTGCGCGGTTCGCCGGCGGGGCAGTATCTGATCCGCGCGGGCCGCCCGCGGGGCGGCGGGCGCAATCGATGCCGCCAGGAGCTAACCGGCAACCGTTCCGGGGCCGACGCGCGCGTGCCGGACCTGCACACGTCCGTCGCCAACAGGATGAACGATGCCGCGAAGACGCTCACCGCGATTGTTAGCATATTCATTATGATCATGTTTATCTCCGGCGCGTACGGCACCAGCTCCGCCCACACGCCCGAGATGTAGTGGGGCGTCGGATGTATCGCCGTGCCGGCGCTGACCGGGGCGGTCGCCTTGCCCATGCCGGGCTGTCCAAAAAGAAGGACTGGCCGTAGCGCGCGCGGCACGGCCGCCCCGCGGCGGCAGCGTGCCACGGCCGCAACGCGGCGTCATTTTTTGCCGCCGGGCCGAAAATATCGCTCCGAACGGCCCTCGGTCCCCATCATCTGTTGGCGCGGGTTTCCGGTTTTGGCAAGGCCCGCATAATCGGGGAATTAATTGCGGCCGTGCGATAAAGGTGAAAACGCGCTGCGGCAAGCGACCCGCCGGGCGCGTGAAAATGCCGCGCCGAGCTTTTTTAGTGATGCCCTCGGCGCGCATGGGCGGCCGGCAAAATATATCCCGCGGAAAAGCCGCGCCGCAAAATCAACGGCGATATATTCGGTGAAAACAAATAATCCGTTATGCCACGGATTTCTAAAAGCCGCTATTGCCGCCCCCAAGGCAGCGCGCAGCAAGGCGGCGGCCCGGCCCAATTTAGACCAATATATCATTTACAGACCCGGGCAGTCGACTCCAACCGTGATGCCGGTCCACGGCACGTGGTGGCATGATGCGCCCTCGGACATCCAGCCGGGATCGTCGATAACGGACAGTATCTGCTCCTCCACCGCGGCCCCCGCCAACACCAGCCCGGCCACAACAGCAACCTCCATTAGAACAATTTTGCCCCCCTCCGCCAGGGGGCGGCGTTTTACCACCTTGACGCCCAGCAACAGGCTTCTCGACGACGCAATGGAGTATGCGGCCACCTCCATTAACCCAAAAGGGGTCAGGTACAGCAGCTCCAGCGGGTGTATGCTGCCGGCCACCGGGGCGATTGCGACCCATGGACGAATAGACGACGCCCGTAAACCAGGCGGCGAATATTGTAAACCCGGCGCCGAACCCGGGCAGAAACATGATAAGCGTCAGCAGCATATTATTGAAGAATATCGCGGCGGTGTCCACCTCTTCCACGTCGGGCATGACCGTGTCCTGTATGAATTCCGCGTCCTCCCTGGCCAATTCCGTCGTGGAGCCCGCCACAAACATTGCCGTAAACAGGGCGGCAAACCCGGCGCCCAGCAATATTCTAAAGAGCATGCGGCCGTATACGCGGTCAAGCCTATATTCTTAATGCTCGCGGCCGCCTCGGGCGGATAATGTTGTATATCAAAAAGATCATGCCCGACGCTTCAGTGCAGTTAAAATGATTCCGAAGGCCCGCTTGTTGAAAATGTCCTGATATGGCCCGGCGCGCGCCGAACGGCCGCATTTTGCAATCCGTGCCTAAAACCCCTCACGGTTGCGGGGCGTGTTTTTTGCACACCATGTGTATTCCGGGCGCCCCCACCATTCCAACAAGCTTGTCCACGGGCTGGCCGTCCCGGAACATGATGAGGGTGGGAATGCTCTGGATGCCGTACCTGGCCGGCACCAACTGATTCTTGTCCACGTCCATCCTGGCAAACTGCACGGCCGTGTACTTTTTTGAGAGGCTCTCGAATATGGGGTGCATCTGGCGGCACGGTCCGCACCACTCGGCCCCAAAAGTCGACCAACGTTACGCCCTTTGATATTTGGGCGTCAAAGGTCTGGTCTGTAACGTCCAGTATACCCGGCGGGCCCCTCGCCGGCTTCTCCCGCATCATCTGCCTCATCTTCTCCCGCATCATACGCTCTATCTCGGGGTCAGTGTCCATGTACGGGAACGGCCCGCGCCTACATAAAAACCATCAGAGGTCCATGAGGAACCGCATCGCGACGCCGCCGTTGCGCTTTATGAGCATCTCGTGGTACGTGGGGGCCTTTATCTCCACCATGAAGCGGTGCTTCCGCACGTCCAGCGGCTCCCCGTCCAGCAGGCCGGTCACCGCGTGCACGCCCGACTCGTATCGGTATGTGGCCTTGACGGCGCTCGCCGCAAAGCCCTCCGTGACGGTCTGGTATATGATCTCCTCCAGCCAGTTGTACAGCATCTCGTGCTCGGCGTCTGACTCGACCCGTATGCGGCGGGTCTCGGCCGCGGCAACCCGCCCCCTGTCCAGCATTATGTCAATGGCCGCGTACGCGGCGTCCTGCAGGGCGCCGTTCATGCCGGCGGCCCGAACCTCCACCATGGCGTCGGTGGCGTGGTCCAGCAGCGTATATCCCATGGGGGCGGGGGGCGCGGCGGGCGTTAAAGTTGTTCGGAACGGCGCGTGGCCAGTGTCGGAGTATGCCGCTTGGACGTAAGGCGTGTCCGCCCCGCCCGGGCCGCTGCGGGCCCCCGTGCGCGCGGCGGGTGCGGCAGTGCGCGGCGCGGGGGGCCGGGCGTGCGCCGCGAAGGCGGCGTTTGGCAACAGCGGAGGGCGGTTTTTAGTTTTAAATAAGGTCCGGGGGCAGTCTAAACATGAGGCCATACCTGTACGCGCTGCTGGTCCTGTCCGCGCTCTCCGTCCCGGCGGCGTTTGGCCACGGGCTAGGCGGCGACCAGGCGCCGCCGGTGAGCTTCGGCGACATGGAGGTTACGGTGCAGACCCAACCTGAGCCCGTCGGACATAACGGTGGGGGGACGTGGCCCTCGGCGGACATGCAGATACGGTTCTTTGACACCCTCACCAACTATACCCTGCCCCAGGTGACCTACATGGTCGAGATATACCACAGCGAGGCGCTGCTGGCCCGCCACCTCTTTTACGACGACGACGGTGTGCTCAACGTGGAGATACGGCCCCGGGGCGACTGCGCCGAGATAGAGATGTGGAGGTGCACCACGTATTACGGCTCCGAGCACATCAGCGCGCCGGGGGCCCTGTACGCGGAGGGCTCCCAGAGGCCCGTTATAGTCGGACCCATATTCGACAAGGGCGGCCTGTACAACATCCGCATAGGCATAGAGGGCGCCACCAGCCCCAAGGCGCTCCTGAACGAGGTCCTCTCGTACGACACGTTCGTGAGCGTGGCCCAAGACCAATTCTTCACCATACGGACCCGCCGACGCTGCCGAGTATCCCGCCGTGGTCAAGACGTACTACGACGTGGTCCGCAACTTTGAGTTTGACAGCGCCGACAGCTCGATATACTTTGAGATGCCGTTTGACTGGGACCCCTCGTACATACGGGAGGTCTCCGTGGTGCACGAGGAGGTCAGGGTGCCCAAGGTGTTCACGCCCTACTCGGAGGGGAAGCAGTTCACGGGGTACGTGAACGGCATAGAGCTGGGCGCCCGGGGCCCCCTGATAAACGACCCGTACTCGTACTCGGACATGAACGTGATACACTTTCTGGTCACCAACAAGGACCTGGTAAACATCAACGAGCAGCTGGGCGCGTCCAACCACGACAGCAAGATGATGACCCTGCGGCTTGTTCCGCAGGACGAGATCGTGACCAACAGCCAGGAGTTCTATCTGGTGGACACGACCGACTTTGAGCGGGGTCCCCACCAACGTCGCCGTTGAGTGGGAGTCGTCGTACGGCGGAGGCGACGACATACCATTCAAGATTACGTTCCTGGACGACGACGGACAGCTGATCAGGGACGTCCGGTACGGCTACTGGCTCATAGCCGACGAGCAGGTGCTGTCCGAGCACCACGGCGACGACGAGGCCAATCCGGGCATACTGGCGACCGAGGGCATAGACACCCAGTACGTGGCGGTGCCCTCTTCGGGGCCTGTACCGCTTGGACGTGGTGGTGTACGGGACCGGCCTAAACTATGACCGGACCCTATGCCGGCGTGGGGACGGCGCTGCTGGACGTGGGCACGTCCACGATAGGCCAGGACGCCCCGGCCGCATCCGCGGTACCCGACTGGGTCAAGACCAGCGC
This sequence comes from Nitrosopumilaceae archaeon, assembly GCA_963665475.2. GTDB lineage: Archaea > Thermoproteota > Nitrososphaeria > Nitrososphaerales > Nitrosopumilaceae > VYCS01. The sequence continues at coordinate 1,132,269 of CAXXXK010000002.1, forward strand.
CGGCTGGTGGGCCGCCGGGGACATAGACGACGCGGCGTTCCTGCAATCTATAGGATACCTGATACGCGAGGGCCTGATCTCGGTGGAATACGAGTCCGGCCAGGGCGGCCAGGGCGGCTCGGTCCCCGACTGGGTCAAGACCAGCGCCGGCTGGTGGGCCGCCGGGGACATAGACGACGCGGCGTTCCTGCAGTCGATAGGGTACCTGATACGCGAGGGCATACTAGTGGTGGACTGAAATGACCCGCGACATCAACGACATTATGCCCAAGGTGGACAACATGCGGTGGGGCGCCCTGATGAACCGCCCCCCCTCAAGCCGGAGGGTTCAGGACATGGACCGCATATTTCCCGACAACGGCAGGTGGCACACCGTGTTCGACATCGACGACTCGGTGGTGGTGGACGGCGTGGAGATACGCCAGAAGGACCCCGACAAGTGGACCTGACCCGCGCCGGCGGAACGGTCGGGCCTCCGGCCCGCATTTGCCTGAGGCGACGTTTCGGGCTTATCCAACGCGCCCGGTTCGAGATTTCCCCAGAAAAGGCAGAGGATCGGCCTCCTTGACTACCATGTGCATAGTATCCTTGGAGGCCAGCCGGGCGGCTGCCAACACTCCGCCATCTTACAATATGCCGCTGGCGCGTCCAAAACCGGTCTGAACGGCGTCGGAGATATCGGGCCCGGATCTGCAAGGCGGGAGCCCGGCCTCCGCAGTTGAACCCATCCTACGTTTTTCGGGAGGGGCCCGGCTCAGTTGTCTTTATATCGCAGCGTTGGGACTTTTGGGCATGTTTCGCGCCGCTGCAGCCGTGGCCGTCCTGTGCGTGGCGGCGTTCGCGGCAAATGCGGCGCATGCGGAACTCCTGATACTGGGCGGCATGGCGTCGGACGCGGGCGGGCCGGTGACTTACTTGGGGGACGGATGGTCGGCGGACGCGGCCGGCGTGGAGGCGCCCGTCTCCGGCTACCTGGAAAGCCTGTGGGTGGTTGCCGGGCCCTCGGGAGCCCAGCCGGGGTTCGTGTCGGCCACACTTTTGGTAAACGGGGAGCCGACCGCCATGGCGTGCGAGATAACGCCCCCGCAGAGGGGCTGTCTGGACACCGACAGCACGGTCCGGATCCGGGCCGGCGACGACGTCCGCATACGATTGGAGCACTCTGACATGGCCGGCACGGAGACCGTAAGGGCCACCATACTGTTGGGCCCGCGCGTGGTGCAGGTCGGCGAGCTCTCCC
>CAXXXK010000003.1:0-588757 GCA_963665475.2 Nitrosopumilaceae archaeon
ACGTATGTTGCCGCGGCGCCGTCTTGCGGCGCATGGGACGGCGCAGGATGGGCCGCATGCTCACCTCGAGCGAGTCGGATGCCAAGTACAAGGCCCGGGGCGGGGGCGCTGGCCGTCTTTATGGAGATGGCGCCGGGGGGCGCGTTTGGGGGCGCCGACGCGGAAGAATGCTTGCGGCCAAACTCTGCGGCGGCGTTCATAATGATGAGCGAGGCCCTGCTGGGCAAGATGCGGGACGGCCGCGGAATGCTCGACGAAACCATGAACGACGCGCTGGGGCGCGCGGCAGTCCGCTGCTCCGTAACCCGGGTGGACGGGGGCCGGCCGACGGACGATGTCACGTGGCTGGCGTGCGGGGACGGGGCCGGCCAGCCGGAGTGGGTGGCCGTCGCCTGGGACGTGGGTGGGACGCGGTTCGTCTTGCGCGCGGCCGTGGACACGGACATTTGGAATATAGCGGCGCTGGGCGTGGACGGCCCCGACGGGGAGACGCTCGGCGGCCTCTTGGCCGACGTTCTGGCCTACTACGGGGGGAAGGGGGTTCCGCTGCAGGGGGCCATAGCCAACACGGTGACGGACATGATCCGCGCGGACGACGGCGGCCGGGCCACGCCGGACGGCTGAGTTGCCGCGCGTGGCCCCCGGCTCAGCGGGACGCGCGGCCGCCGGCCAGCCGCGCGATCATCTCCAAGTCCCCGGATTCGACGCCGGGATGGACGGGCAGCGACAGCACGGCGCGCGCCGCCCCCTCGGTGTTGGGCAGCACGTCCCCGGAGTCGTAGTGCGGCATCGCGTGTATGGGTGTGTCGTAGTATACGGCGGCGCCCACCCCGTTTCGGCGCATCCTGTCCAGCAGCATGTCGCGGTCCGGCGTCGTTACGGTGTACAGGCTCCAGTTGGGGTCCTCGCCATCCGTTGCGTGGGGTAGCCCCAGGCCCGAGTCTTGCAGCATGCCGGTCAGCTCCCGGGCGTTGCGCCTGCGCGCCTGCAGGAGCCCGGGCAGCTTTCCTACCTGTACGGCTCCTATGGCGGCGCACACCTCGGGCATCCTCATGTTTATGCCGAACGTTCCAAAGCCGCCGCCCGTATTCCCGTGGTTGCGCACCGAGAGCAGCCTGTCGTGTATGTCGTCCGAGTCGGTCACTACTATTCCGCCCTCCCCGGCGGTGGCCACCTTTCCGGGGTACAGGCTGTAGCAGCCCGCGTCCGCCAGGGTGCCGCTGTGCCGCCCGTATATGGTGGAGCCCATCGACTGGGCGGCGTCCTCCAGTATCGGTATGCCGCCGGCCGCCTCGCGGATCTCGCCCACGTCGGCCACGCCCCCGTACAGGTGCACGGGCATTACGCAGCGGGTCTTGGGGGTCATGACGTCGGATATCGACCGGGCCGTTACGACGTGGCGTGGTCCCACGTCGGCGAACACGGGGGCGGCGCCGGTGGCCGCTACCGCGTTGGCCGTGGCCACGAAGGTGAACGACGGGACCACCACCTCGTCGCCGGGCCCCACCCCCATGGATATGAGGGCGGCGTGCAGGGCCGCCGTGCCCGAGCTTACCGCCACCGCGTGCCGCGCGCCGGTAAAGCGCCTGACGGCGCGCTCCAGCTTTTGAACGTGCGGGCCGCCCTCCCGGGCGGCGGACGTCAGCGCGCCCGACTCCAGCACCGACGTCACCGCGTCCCGCTCCATGTGATCCGTGATGGGCATGTTGATGGGGACGGTCTTCACGCCCTTGCACGGGCATGGTCCAGCCATAAACCTTGGGGAGGGTTCCCCGGGCACGCCGTGCGGCCGGGCCTCCCGCTCCGGCGCGCGCGAACGCCCGTCGGCGTAAAACGTCTGGATGCGCGGGACAGGCAATCTGGCCGGGCATAATTCCCGCGCGGGAAAGTGGCCGCCGGCCCTGCCCGCGCCGTCCGCGGCCGCCGGATTCCTGACGGTGTACGCCGGGCAGGCAAGCCCGGTTGTCGGGGAGCCGGTCCCCGCGTCTGCCGTGTCCGACGACGCAAAGGGTTTCGGCGCCCTGAACGGGGCGCACGGCGTGGGGCGTTCCGCATGGACGGCCGCATATGCGGCATGGCGGCGTCGCGGGACGACGGGATTCAGGTAACGGACGTAGCCGACCCCGCGCGCCCGGCCCGCGCGTCCGCCGTGTTCGACGGCTCCGGGGGTTTCGGCGCCCCGCATGGGGCCGAACGGTGCGGAGGCGTTCGGCTCGGCGGGCCGCACGCACGGCGCGGCGGGCGACGCGCGTGGCGGCGGGGCGCGGATTATCGGCATAACCGGACAAGGCGGCGCCCCCTCGGCGTCGGTTACGCCGCCGGCGGGCGTGCCCGTTTCGCCCCGCGCGGCGGCGCGCCCCGCCCTGGACCGGTCAGGCTTTGACGCGGCGTCGACGCTCCGCACGCGCGCATGCGTTTGCCGGGGGCGCCTCCCTGTACATCCCGCGCGGCGCACGCGCGGGCCGTCGCCCAAGCCGCCGCGCCCCGCGGGGCCACACGCGGGGGTTGGAGCCGCTTTTGGATTATACGGTACAACCGCGGCGCCGACACGCTGAAATACGCACAATCGTAACATATTCCGTGAAGCAAGCCAAGATACTGCTGGACGGCAAGGTTCAGGGCGTGGGCCTTCGGGAATCGATAAAGAAGCGCGCCGACGAACTCGGACTGGTGGGGCAGGCGAGGAACCTTGCAGACGGCGGAGTCGGGGTGGTGTGCGAGGGGCGTCAAGATTCCATAGAGGAACTGGTCGGCAAGCTTCGAGACTCCCCGGGTTTGGCCACCGTAAACAACGCGTCCGTCTCTTATTCGGAATCCGAGGGCGAGTACGACTCGTTTATCGTAGTACGCGGCGATAGCAACATGGAGGTGATCAACGCGATTAATGCGGGGGTTGACCAGTTGAAGATTTTACATGATGACTTGCGGTATGTCAAAGAAGAGGTACACGGAGTCAAAGAAGAGGTACACGGAGTCAAAGAAGAGGTACACGGAGTCAAAGAAGAGGTACACGGAGTCAAAGAAGAGGTACACGGAGTCAAAGAAGAGGTACGCGGCGTCAGCGACAAGCTGGACGACATGAACGAGACCAACAAGGAGGGGTTCCGGCGTACCCAGGAGGAGATCCGGGGCGTCGGCGACAAGCTGGACGACATGAACGAGACCACCCAAGAGGGGTTCCGGCGAGTCCGCGCGTGACCGTCCGAAAGCCGGACCTGAGCGTACATTCAAGGCAGTGCAGGCGCTAAAATCTGCCCGCCGCGCGTGTATGCGATCTTGAACGTCAAGCCGGCCGTTGCCGCCGCGGCATACGCATATCGCCGCGGCGCCGTCTTGCGGCGCACGGGACGGCGCAGGACGGGCCGCACGCTCGCATCGAGCGAGTCGGACTAAGTACAAGGGGCGGGGCGCCGGCCGCGGCGACACGTACGGCACAGTGGCGGCGCAGAACGAAGGCCGGGCGCGGGCGATAAACGCGACCGGCTCCGCGCCCCCCGCGCCGGCAACGTTCGACGGCTCCGGCGGGTTCGGCGCGCCGGAAGGGGCGGCCGAAAGGGGTGTTCGGATTATGGACGTAACCGGCTCCGCGCGCCCGGCGCGTCAGCCGTATTCGACGGCTCCGGGGGTTTCGGCGCCCCGCATGGGGCCGAATGACGCGGAGGCGTTTGGCGCGGCGGGCCGCGCGTACGGGACGGTGCACGGCGCGCGTGGCGGCATGGAAAGCGTGGACAACCCCCCGTCCCGGGCCCGAAGCGGCACGATCATGCCCGCCCGCAACGCAAGGGCTCCGTCCCATGTGGCCGTTGCCCATTGCGCGGCCGGTTTGCCTCGAACCTGCGCGAAGCGGCATGGGCGCGGGCCCCTCAGTTTGGTTGGGAAATGCGGTTTTCAAGAGTCGGGGGCGCAACGGAACGTTTGCTTTTTCCGTTACGGATTATCAACATCCTGTCGCAGCGCTTGGCCAAGACGCTTCCTGCACCTCTTGTTTGGCGGTCGCGTGCGATGGGAAAGTATGCGCCGCACGTCATCGGAGTTTGCGATACCGTCTTTATACAACTTTATGATAAAATCCGACGTATCCATCTGGACCTCACAGATGTCTTCCCGATGCGCGCCGATGAACTTGTGCGAAGCCGCATCTTTTGAGACGTATATGCGCCGCCACCCGCGGCCCCGCTCGCACGCCATGGTCTCGATTATGGCAATCTCTCCAGGATCCAGAGAGTTCACGCCGGATACGGGTACGGTGCGTTCCCGCGCGCCGCCGTCCGCCCCCATGGACGTAAGCCGGCGCCTAAGGTCACAATCTAGGATCTCTTCGATGACTTCCGGCACTACGACCGTATGCACCTTGCGCAGATGCACGATCAACCCGTACGCGTCCAAGTCAAATATGCTGGAGGTGTCAAAATAGTAACGCGCTGGCGCCATATCCCGCCGGACGGTTAGAATTTCGGAGTGTCGGTTATAACCACGACGTTGGTCTGCACCCTTGACGCGCAGGGCTCCACGCCGCCGCGTTGCAGATAGTCCCCGAAGCCGTCTCGGCCAAGACCCGATATGCGCGCGGCCAGCGCAAACGACACGGCCCCTTTCAGGTACATGGACCTGGCCGCATCCAACTGCCACGACTTGAAATTTTCCACAATCTCACTGCGTTCCGCCATTTCCGGAAACAGCGCGTACGAATACACGATCATCTCCCGATAATCCAGGCCGTTCAGCAAGGACTTTGCAGACTGCATGTGGCGCAGCATGTCGTCGTCGCACTTGGCGGCGTCCAGCTTCTTGCTGCCTTCGTCCGTGATGTGTATTGCGCCGTTCCCGTCTGGCCGGTGTACGCATATCAGGCCGTCGCGGGAACACCTGTTCAAAGAGTCGTCCAGCGCTTTTGAATACATGCCGTACCTGTGCGGCACAAAATCGAACCGTTCGTTGCCGCACGATTTGGACGCGATGTACATGATCTTCTGCAGCCATGTCTTTCCCCTTACAGAATCGTCCGGCATCCCTTCCGCGTCCGCATGCTGCATACCTACCAGCGCCAACACGTACTGGTCCACAAGATCATCCGCCACGGCGCGAGCGTATGTCGCTGCCAATAAAAATCATTCCCGAACGCTAGTCAGTTGCATAATTCGACGGCGCCCCCCACGGGCACGCTGCCGCGGCCGGACGGACTTCGCCGGCGCGGCGCGCCGTGCGGCGTTTTGCGCGTGTTTCGGTTCCAATATGCGTAGTCGGCGCGTCCGGCACGCCGTTTGGCCTGGCGATCTCGTCATTTGCCGCGGCTCGCGCGGTTCCGTCCGGCGCGGCGGGGCGGCGCGACGGCGTCATGCCGCGGCGCACGCCGCCCGGACGGCCCTGACCGCCTCGTCCCCGACGTCCAGCATGTGGTTGTAGGCGGTTATCTTGGTGGCCACCTCGACGTACGCCGTACGCGGCGAGAGCGCCCTCACCGACTCCCCCAAGACGCGCTTGAACGCCGATATCACGATCTCCACCAGCCACCGCAGCCCGAACCTTACCAACTCCCTCCACTTTTTCCGGTTGGCCCGGCGTTCCGATTTCGTCATGCGGGCCAGATCCTTGCAGGTGCAGTTGCCCACCCCGCCCAGCTGGTCCAGCACGGCCCGGGAGCGGGACCGGTCCTTGCCCTTGGCGCGGGTGTTGGAGTTCACGCGTACCGTAACGAGCGGGGTGACGCCCAGGGTCTTTAGGAACATGAACACTTCCCGGGCGTCGTAGCCGCCGTCTCCCCGCAATTCCAGGCCGATGCCCCTCTCCTCCAGCGCCCTGCGTATGCGCGCCAGGGCAACGTCGTATCTGCAGTCCTCCACGTCGTCCTCCGCCTCGACGGGGGCTTCGGGGTCCCCGCCGGGCAGCCAGCGGTCCAGCAGGGTCTGGCTGCGGTCCGGCGGCGCCGCCTTCCGTTCCGACGCGGAGCCGACCACTATATCGGCGACCGGCTCGGGCAGCGGCGCCCCCTCGTCCGCGTACTCTTTCAGCAGCCCCTTCATCAGCCTGGGCAGCTGCGCCGCGTCCCCGCCGTTCATGTCGGTCAGGCAGAACTCCAGTATGCGCCGGGTGTCCAGGTCCACCAGTATGTGCATCTTGAAGAACCCCCGCTTTACGTTCCACTGCACGCGGATCCATTCCCCCCTGTTGCCGTTCTTTATCCCGGTGCTGTCCACCACCAGCCGCACCGTCTTTCCCGGCTCGGGGCGGAACGCCCCGTCCAACTCGAACTTCGGCATTGCTGGCCCGATCCTCTTCCAGACGGTGGAAAAGTCCGGCACGGACTTGCCCGGCCAGCACTTCTTCAGCTTCCCCATGCACCTGCGGTACGACTTTCCCCACATGGCCTTGGTTAAGGCGATGCACGCCATCATGGAGTCGGAGTACTTGTACGGGCGGCCCACCTTGCCCCGGTTCATCCGCTCCAGCTCGCCGTCCCATTCGTGGTTGTACTCGGGAATCTCGGCGGCGCCCATGGCGTCGTACTTGGCGTTGTTCTCGTACCACGTCAGTTCGTGTTTTGCGTCGCGTTGCACCACCATGTGAGGTATGAAAACGGATCGCGCTATATATGTTTCGATTGTGTCCATAAATAATATTCAATATTATACTTTATATTAGGGGATAACGTAGTAAAATCGCCGCATTGGAGCAGATTTTCCCACCGCGGCTGCATTGAATTGTGAAACTGTATTCCGAACGCCGGTGTACATACTCAACCCCTTCCAGACATTGGGAGCGCGCTGCGCCTCCAGCGGCGCGTATTGCCACGTGTTGCTGCTTAGCGCCGACCAGCACCACAAGTCAACCCAAAACGCCGAAATTTGGTCCGGATCATGCTCAAATCCAGAGAGGGGTTGAGTATGTACACGCCGGTTTGCACCACAATTCGATCCGCCCGTCATGGATCCAAGTGCCCGCGGCTGGACCAAGCCCGACGCGTGAAGCGTAATGGGGTATGCGGCCTTGCACGGTCCGCAAGCCGCGCTTCGTTTTTCGGCCCGATCCCGCAGCACCGGGCTTTGGCCACGCGCGTCCCGCCGGATCATGCGACAACCTTGAGCCGCGGCACGGCGGGTTCCGCCGCGGTGCGGACGGCCCAGGCCGCCGCGCACACTTCGAATGATCTCGTCGTCCATGTCCGGGTTGAGATTGTGGGCGGCCATCTTGGCGGCGATCTCTATACGGGCGGCACGCGGCGTGCGGGCCCCCGCCGGCTCACCGAAGACCCGCTTGAAGGCAGATGTCACGATCTCCACGCGCCACCGCGCCCCGCACTCCATGCCCTCTTTCCACGCCTTCCAATTGGCCCTGCGCTCGTCCTTGCGTGTGATAAACGTGACCGACCCCGAGCGCCCGGTCCCCCGCGCCTTCAATATTCGACGATTCCGGGGGTTTCGGCGCCTTGGAAGGGGCGGCCGACGCGAAGGCGTTCCACATGTATGGCCGCACGTACTGTATAGTGGCGGCCCCGAATGATGCCGGGGCGCAGGCCATGGTCGTGGCGCCGCCCCTCCCGCCACATCCGGACGTGTCCGTAAACGCGACCGGATACGGGCAGGTCTCCCGCGGCAGCCGTGACTTTGCGCGGATCGCCGTACAGATGACGAACCGCGGAGACGCCATACCGTACAACGGCGACCGGGACGATACAGTGCGGCCCGGCGGGCTGCGCGTGTCGCCGAACGCCCTCGGGACGCCGCATCCGCATGCCGCGCCGTCGCGCGGCTCGGCCCGGGCTGTTGCGCGTGGTCCAACGGCGAATACACCGCGTGCGACGACGTGACCCGCGCGCAGGCCGGCATGCTCGGCGCCCCGGCGTCGGAAGGCGACCGCGCCGCCCGGGACGGCTGGAGCGCGCGGCACGGCGAGACCGCAGTTGTAAGGTTCTGCCACTGGGCGGATGCAGAGTTTCGGCCCGAGTCGGCGCAGTTCTACCATACGTGTGGGGGCAGCGTACCGTCCGTCCCGTTTACGGAGCGCGGGTCGCGCTGCCCGCCGTACGTGTCGTGCGGCGAGTCGGCCCTGGCGCCCCTTCGTCAGGCACGCGTTCCGTCCCGGCCGCCCGCGGATCTTTTGGCCACATGCGACGCTGGATCGGCTTGGGACGTGACAATGAGCGGACGATGGCGCCGTGGCGCGTAGGCGCCACGCGTTAGTGCGCAAGAACCGTGTCCAGACACGGCAACCCAAGATCCATGCCGTCTGGCTGCGGCGCCCGGTTCTACGCCACCAAATCCAAAAAAGTACAGGGAGACGCGTCTCCGACGTCGCCACATTCGGGGGCGGGGATGCCCCGCTGATGGCGGACGTGTTGGCGCTGCGCTGGGGGCATGGGTGGCCGCAATTTGAGGGCCCGCGGCGCGCGGCGCGGACGCGTTGCGCGCTGAAACGCGCACGCCGCCGGGCCGCCTCCGCGGGACTTTCGGATCTGCAAGACACATAACTTGGCCGGACGCAATTCCCGCATGGGACATTGGCCGCTGGCCCTGCTCGCGTTGCCTGCCGTAATGGCCGCCGGGTTCCTGCCGGCGTCCGCCGGGCAGGTAAGCCCGGTTGTGGGGGAGCCGGTCCCCGTGTCCGCCGTATTCGACGACTATGGGGGGTTCAACTCTCTGGGATCGGCGACCGACGTGGAGGTGTTCCACATGGACGGCCGCATATACGGCATAGTGGCCGCCCTGGACGACGGGGTACAGATAATGGACATGACAGACCCCGCGCGGCCCGATCCCGTGCCCCTCGCAATCGGTTCCGAGGGGTTCAGCGCCCTTCCCGGCGCGTACGACGTGGAGGCGTTCCACATGGGCGGCCGGACGTACTGCATAGTGGCCGCTACGGGTTACGATCGGATAGGCGCCCCACACCACGGCAGCGTGCAGATCATCGAAATAACCGACCCCGAGCGCCCCGCCCGCTTATCCCTGGTGTTCAACGGCTCCGGGGGGTTCGGCGCCCTGGCAGATGCCCGCGACGTGGAGGTGTTCCATGCGGGCGGCCGGACGTACGCCATAACGGCCGCCCCGGGCGACGACGGGTTGCAGATCATGGACATAACCGACCCCGTACGCCCCGTCCCCGTGTCGGCAATATTCGACGATGCGGGGGGTTTCGGCGCACTGAACGGGGCGACCGACGTGGAGGTGTTCCGCATGGACGGCCGCATATACGGCATAGTGGCCGCTCGGGACGACGGGGTACAGATAATGGACATAACCGACCCCGCACGCCCAGCCCCCGTGTCCGCCGCATTCGACGGCTCCGGGGGGTTCGGCGTCATGTCCAAGGTGAACGGCGTGGCGGTGTACGGCGTGGCGGGCCGCACGTACGGGGTAGCGGTCGGCGTGGGCGACGCGGTGGTGCAGACGATGGACATAACCGACCCCGAGCGGCCCGCCCCCTTGTACGCGGCGTCAGACGGATTCGACGGGTTCAGTTTTGGGTACGGGGCGTACGACGTGGAGACGTACGAGGCGGGGGGCCGCGCGTACGCCGTGGTGGCCGCCCCGTACGACGACGAGGTGCAGATCATCGACGTAACCGACCCCGAGCGGCCCGCCCCCATATCTGCAGTATCGGACGGCTCCGGCGGGTTCGGCGCCCTGGAGGGGGCGCGTGACGTGGCGGTGTACGGCGCGGGTGGCCGCGCGTACGCCGTGGCAGCCTCCTGGTACGACGACGGGGTGCAGATCATCGACGTAACCGACCCCGTACGCCCCGCCCCCGCGTCCGCCGTATTCGACGGCTCCGGGGGCTTCAGAACCCTGGCCGGGGCGGTGGACGCGGAGGTGTTCCATACGGACAACCGGACGTACGGCATGGTGGCCGCCCAGTTTGTCGGGGTGCAGATCATCAACATAACCGACCCCGCACGCCCCGCCCCCGCGTCCGCGGTATCCGGCTATGGGGGGTTCAGATCCGGGTACGATGCGGCCGACGTGGAGGTGTTCAATATGGGGGGCCGCATATACGGCGCGGTGGCCGCCTCGTATGCCGATTGGGTGTATATGCTGGACGTAACCGACCCCGTACGCCCCACCTTCGTATCTACCATATTCGACGGTCCCGGGGGGTTTGACACCCTGACCAGCATGAACGTGGAGGTGTACGAGACGGGCGGCCATACGTACGGCATAGTGGCGGCGCCGTACGAAGGCTGGGTGCGGGTGATAAACATAACAGATCCCGTACGCCCCGTCCCCATATCTTCAATGCTCGACGATTCCGGGGGTTTCGGCGCCTTGGAAGGGGCGGCCGACGTGGAAGTGTTCCACATGTATGGGCGGACGTATGCCGTGGTGGCCGCCGCGGACGACGACGGGGTTCAGATAATGGACATAACCGACCCCGTACGCCCCGTCCCCGTGTCGGCAGCATTCGACGATACGGGGGGTTTCGGCGCCTTGGAAGGGGCGGCCGACGTGGAGGTGTTCCACATGTATGGGCGGACGTATGCCGTGGTGGCCGCCGCGGACGACGACGGGGTTCAGATAATGGACATAACCGACCCCGTACGGCCCGTCCCCGCGTCGGCGGCATTCGACGATACGGGGGGTTTCGGCGCCTTGGAAGGGGCGGCCGACGTGGAGGTGTTCCGCACGTATGGGCGGACGTATGCCGTGGTGGCCGCCGCGGACGACGCCGGGGTTCAGATTATGGACGTAACATACCCCGCGCGCCCCGCCCCGGTCTCTGAGGCGTTCACCCGCTCCGGGGGATTCCAGCTCTTGGGCGGCGCGGCCGACGTGAAGGTGTTCCATATGGGGGGCCGCACGTACGGCATGGTGGCGGCCCTGAATGATGCCGGGGTGCAGATCATGGACGTGACGCCGCCCCTCCCGCTACGTCTGGACGTGTCCGTAAACGTGACCGGGCACGAGCGGATCTCCCACGGCAGCCATGATTTTGTGCGGATCACCGTGGACGTGACGAACCGCGGGCCCACCACGCTGTACAACGACGACCAGGACGGCGCCGTACTGCCCGGCGAGCTGCACGTGTCGCTGAACGCCCTCGGGGTATCGCATCCGCATGCCGCGCCGTCGTGCGACTCGGCCCGGGGTTATTGTGTGTGGTCCAACGGCGAATACATCGCGTACGACGACGTGACCCGCGCGCAGGCCGATATACTCGGCGCCCCGGCATCAGAGGATGACTGCACCGCCTGGGACGGATGGAGCGCGCGGCACGGCGAGACCGCAGTTGTAAAGTTCTGCTACTGGGTGGATGCCGGATTTCGGCCCGAGTCAATGCAGTTCTACCATACGTATGGGGGAAGCGTACTGTCCGTCCCGTTTATGGAGCGCGGGTCGTGCTACCTGCCGTACATGCTGTGCGACGAGTCGGCGCTGATTTTCCTTCCCCAAAACCCGCGCTACGCGGATTCGAGCTGACCCGCCCGCCGCATGCCCGCGCCGCTCCCTGCACAACCGGATGTTTGGCGTGGGGGCATTCTGTCGCCGCATGTGGGCGCAGGCGGCCTTTAGTGTATGCCGCGCTCATCCCCACACCATCCCGAATTCATAAAATTCGCTAGCAAAAGGGTTCCTCTCGCAAAGACGGGTGCTGGGCGAAATCCCCCTCTACGATCTTAAATAGTGCAATGGATCACGTCAGACATGGGGCGTGGGAATACCCGGAAAGGCAAGGTGTCGCAAAAGACGATCACGCGCCGCGGGCTCCGCATATGCCGAAAGGACGGCCATATCAGGACCCTGACCGGGGAGCGGTGGGACGTGGCATCCGAGAGCAGGGACGGCGGGTGGTACCAGGTCTCGTTTGCGCGCGACGGCCCCACGTGCGAGTGCGCGTACCACGTACGCGGGCGGGGGCGCAGGTGCAAGCACATCGCGGCGGTCGAGCAGCTGCTGCTCATATCGTCCAAGCGCGCCCCCGGCAAGCGCACGGTGATCAAGGAGCGGGAGATCAGGTGCCCCGACTGCGAGAAGCAGAACTACAAGCGCAACGGGGTGTACCACGGCAAATACGAGGACAGGCAGAAGTACAAGTGCCGCGAGTGCGGGCGGGGGTTCCGGGACAACCTGGGCTTCGAGTACCGGCGCGTGCCGTCCATATACATCACGATGGCCCTGATACTGTCGGGCACGGGGTCTCCGGTGTCCGCCATCCTGCTGACGCTGGAGCACTTTAAGATCAAGGTGCACCCGGACACTATAACCCGAATCCTGGAACACTACTCGTGGATGGTCGAAGGGTACGTCAACACGTTCAAGCCCCCGCGCCTGGGGGATAAGTGGGGCTGCGACGAGAAGCACCAGAAGGTCCGCGGCAGGGAGTCGTGGTTCGTCGCCGTGATGGACCTGGTGACCCGGTTCATACTGGCGCGGGACACGACGTCCAGCAAGGAAAAGTTCGACGCCGCCCCCATGCTGCGGGCGGCCCGGGACGCGGCGGGCAAGGTTCCCCGGCTGTTTATCACCGACGGCCTGGAGCAATACCGCATCGCGTTCAACAAGGTGTACCGCCCGGCAAGGGGCCCCGGGTGTCGGCATATCCGCGACATCCACATACAGAACAAGGTGTGCAACACCAACACGCAAGAGCGCCTGAACGGGGAGCTGGCGGACCGATTCAGGTCGGCCCGCGGCATAAACAGCGAAGACTCGCTGATATTCCGCGTCGCGGTGCTCCACCATAACTTCGTCAAGCCGCACGAGGGGATAGGCGGCAGGACCCCCGCCGAGGCCGCCGGCATAGACGTGCAGGGCGCCGACAAGTGGCGGACGCTGATACAAAACGCCGCGGCCGCCGCGTGACGGTATCGCGACGCCCGCCACAATACAATATGCTCCCGATTCCCCGGCAAGCCCGCGCCCGAATCCGGCGGCCCGAGGCCGCCGAGCGCGTTCCTGACGGGCTTTTGTCCGCGCGCCCGGCCCATGAGGGCTGAACGGTGCGAAAAATCGGCGCAAGGCGCACCCGCGCCGCGCGGCATACCGGTTTGGGGGGCCGCGGCAATGATCTAAATTAGCTATACCCAGCACCCGTCTTTGCGAGAAGAACCAGCAAAAGCAAATCATATATGAAACGGCACGTAAAGCCAGGACCGACATGCAGCCGTACGACTCCGTCGGGGATTTGCGCTGGCGCCCGTTCGGCCCGCCGTTCCCGTACGCCTGCCTGGCATTGCGGACATGTGTGTGGTATGGTACGGTATATCTGGCAACTATAGATGAAAATATGTCCCTGAACGGTTCGTTCATTATTCTTAAATATAGACATCAGAACCACGAATCAATAAAATGAAAAACGAAATACTACGAAAAACAACTAGTCTTACAATTATTGCGATCATGGTCGCCGGAGGGCTGACCTTCGCCATCCCCGGCGTTGCGCCCAGCGCATACGCCCAGCAGGTGGACGAGATGTCGGTCTCCGCGGTCAATGAGATGTTCGGCAACTCCTTCGTGGGCGGCCAAGTCGTTGAGGTTTCGGTCAACGCTCCCCAGTTCCGGGCGGACAACGCCTTTGAGGACGCGTACGAGCCGATAGTGACCGTTGACGACAACCCGCTGATAATGAGGCAGGCCGGCAACGGTATCTGGTATGGATACTTCGTGGACGCAAACATGGCCGCGGCAGCCCATGAGAATGGTCTGGACTACGGCGCAGTGTCCGACGACATGAGCTTCAACAGCGATGCTGATGCTCTGTACGTGAACGACGGAACCAGAAACGTGCTGGACAACCCCGATCTTGCTAAAAACAGCATCGTGATACAGGCGTTTGCCTTTAGCGATGCCACCGACATCGACATCGAACTGGAGAACGGCAGCGGCTCTCAGGCAGTGTCGCTCACCTTTGATACGGTAGAGGACTATGCCAGCCTTATGCTGGACAGGGATACTACCTATCCTCTTAGCTCACACGTACACCTTACCATTACAGACACGTGGCTAAACATAGACCCCACCGCTGAAGACGCGTGGGTGTTTAACACCGTTACTAACGAGGCATATTACCGCCCACCTGCGGAATTTCCGGACTATGAGGATGTTGACGACCCTATAACTCCTGCTTCAGAGATTAAGGCTCAACTCACGCCAGTTCCTGAAGACATGCTCATGTGTGACGATAACTGTTCATTTACAATCAATACTGGACGACAAGGTCAAACCATACTGATCCAACAGGACAACGATGACTCGAATGATGACATAGAAGCTGTAATGGGTGCAATGTCCCTGACATTCACCGAGACAAACGACAACACAGGTGTCTTCACCAACACCGACGACTTTGACGCTTCCAACCTGATAACCACTGCTGAAATTGGCCTTAGGGGTAAGACCGCAACCATAGACTACAACGACGACGACACCGACATCGTGATAGGCTTTGACTTTGCCACCGTTGACATCCAGCCGGTTGACGAGACGTGGAACTCCGGCGAGGAGATCCCCGTTGTAGTCACCGACATGGACGCCAACAAGAACGGTATGGACGATGAGGACCTTGAAGTGAACAACCCCAACGTTGACATCATACCCACCATGATAACCGGCTCGCCGGTTGTGATAACGGAGGGTGCCACGATCAATGGCGTGTCTGTTGGAAGTATGACATACGACTCGTTTGCCAAGAGGGTAATCGTTGACGGCGCCATAATAGGCGATCGTCTGGAGGTGACCTTTGATGATGCATTGGACCTGTCCACTGTTGATACGGTGTTCAATTTCATAAACTACGATGTCAGCTCCCTTGGTGATGTTGACAGCGTAAGTGTGTGTGGTGAGCTTGATACTAATGACAATGTGAACTATATGCTTGTAGATGCAAACGCTGTAAACAACTGTAGAACCGTCACGTTCGAACTGTCAGATTCTGCTGATGCAGATAAGATGTACCCCATCGTGGTCGACTTTATGTCCTTTGGATATACCGACGACGGCGTTCAGGGTAGCGAGCGTATAGCCGACCAGATAATCAGGATAGAAGTAGAGGAGACTGACAACAACACGGGCGTATTTGAGGGAAGCCTCGAATTCATCATGGTTAACCAGTTGAACATTATGGAGGAGGATACCTTTAAGGACGTCACTCCCAACTCGGACACTCCGGTATTCATAGTAATTGAAGACCTGACCGACGAGGACGCTCCCAAGGTTTCATACCTTGATGTGGGCGCCGATGGCGTTGCAACTCAGGTGTCTGATCAGGAGGAGGCCCCATCGCACTCCGGTGTGGTGACCTTTGATTCTGACAGGTACAAAGTTGCCGATACGGTCGTGATTACGCTGGACGACGCTGACCTGAACACCGACTCTGGCATAATTGACGTTTACGACATTGATACGTCAACAGGCTTCATTGGCGACAACGGCGTCACAGTGCTAGACGTTACGTTTGACGATGCGTCTTGGTCTTCTAAAAAAGCCGACCCTGCATGCCTGTCGGAGCTGGATGATTTGACTTCAGACACTGGTTTGGACGCTACCAAGTTCACACTGGTAGAGACCGGCAAGGACTCTGGCGTCTTTACAGGCAGTTTCCAGATTCCGTCTGATTGGTGTGAGCCGGGCGATGAATACCCCGAGACTACCACCGGTCTTGACCTTGAGGTCAACTATAACGACTTTAGGGACGCTTCCGGTGAGATGATCGAGGTTGGCGCAAGCGCCGCCGTAGGTGCAAACACCGGTTCGGTCGCCCTTGACAGAACCGTGTACCCGGTACCGTTCGGCGAACCGCGTGACTTCAGCGATGCAGCACAGCTCGCCGAGGAGCTCAGGATGGCCGAGAGCGCCAGCGATGCGCTAGCGACTCTTGAGAGCCTTGGCAACGACATTCCACGTATTGTTGATGAGCTGGAGGACCCCGTCAACTCCGTCGATATTGTGCCGAGTGAACTGAGGGGTCAGTTCAATATGATACTGCGTGAAGAGACGAATAAGAACATACTAGGTAACCTGAACGAGGCCACTGATGAGACACGTCAAGCCGCTGGTAATGCCGTGACCTGGGACGATATAACGGACAACCTGTCCGAGAAGACCCAGGCCGCAAGAGCTGACATGAATTCCATGCGCAGTCTAGACGACATACGTAGCGAGAAGGCTCGTGCCGAGAGTGACTTGAGGGCCGTGGAGAGGGAAGGACAATCCCCCGACCGTACCTCTTACTTCCCGGTACACCCAACTGCCTTTGGCTCCGATAGCAACCACATAGCATACATTCCCAACGGCGATCTGATCATTCATGTTAGGGTCACCGATGCAGACTATGACGTCTCCGGCTCTGGCCAAGATGTCATAGCTCAAGACGGCGACGGTCCCGTAAAGATATTCGTCAAGAGAGGATCTGACGAGTGTGTGCTGGCTACAGCTGGCAGCAATTCAGAAGAAACTATGATGAACGATAGGGGTTGTAACGGCATGTATATGCGGACTGGTCCTATTCAGGAGATTGCCCCAGACG
Organism: Nitrosopumilaceae archaeon; assembly: GCA_963665475.2. Lineage (GTDB taxonomy): Archaea > Thermoproteota > Nitrososphaeria > Nitrososphaerales > Nitrosopumilaceae > VYCS01. The sequence continues at coordinate 16,456 of CAXXXK010000003.1, forward strand.
CGGGCGTCTTTGAGGCGGACATAACCGTCAGGTTCAACAACGGTCCTGCCGATGCAAAGTGCCCAGACGGCGTTGACGGCTGCATACTCCAAGGAGACATCATCCAGGTTGAGTATACCGACCCCATCGACTCGTCTGGCGACAGGAACACCGTGACCGATTCGGCCACGTTTGACCTGAGAAACGCCGTCCTGCAGTCCGACAAGAACTCGTACGTCATAGGCACCGACATGATACTCACTCTCATTGAACCGGACTTCGATCTGGACAACGACCAGGCCGAGACATACACGCTTGACCTCATAGAGTGGGACTCCGACGCTGCGACCATCACGATGGGTAGCAGGGGCGGTTCTGCTGGTGCATTCGATCCCGAGCCTGACGCGTTCAGGGAGACCGGCGATAGCACCGGAATATTCCAGACTATCATCGAGATCCCCGAGGAGCTTGAAGACGACAGATTGGAGAGGAACGAGTCCATTACGCTGGAATACACCGACTGGGGCCCCGCTGGCGCAGACTACGTGGGCGACGAGGACGAGGATGTCATGCTTACAGTGAGCACCTCTGACTTCGGCGCAACCATCGAGCTGGACCAGAAGGTCTACACGTGGACCGACAAGGTCTACATCACCGTAGTGGCACCCGACCACAACTACGACAGCGACTTGGTTGACGAGATAGGCAACACCGACACTGATCCGCTCAAGGTATCCACCAGGGGCAACGATCTTGACCAGTACAAGCTGGTTGAGACCGGCACCGACACCGGCATATTCACCGGCGAGGTGATCCTGACCGGATTCTCACCGCACGACGCCAACGGCGACGGCGAATATGACGACGCGCGCGACATGACTGGCGGCTCCGGACCTACCAACGGTCTGCTGGAGACCACCAACGACGATGGACTCTCTGTCTCATTCGAGTACAGCGAGGACATCACCATCGTGGCGTCCGCTCTTGTACGCTGGAACATAGGCGAGGTGCAGTGGCTCGAGTCTAGCTACCCGGCCACCGGGACGGGCATTGTCAGGGTCATCGATCCGGACATGAACCTCAACCCCGAGGCCGTGGACAACTTTGACATCAACGTATGGTCCGATTCGGACGCTGGCGGCATTGACCTCACGGTCACAGAGACCAACGAGGCCACCGGCATATTCGAGGGTACCGTAGCCTTCCAGACCGAGACGGAGTCTTCCGGACACCGCCTCAGGGCTGCCGAGGGTGACACGGTCACCGCCGAGTATGAGGACCGCACGCTGCCGGACCCGTACAACACGGTTGACGATCTCGACATCACGGCTACCACTCTGATTGGCACCGTTGTGCCGCCTCTGGAGAGGGCTCCGGCCACGAACCTGAGGGCAGTTGACTCCTTCGGCAACAGTCTTGACACTGTGTCGGTGGATCAGCAGGTACAGCTCACCGCCGATCTGATGAACGGCCAGGACAGAGATCAGGCATTCGCGTATCTGGTGCAGGTGCAGGACGCCAACGGCGTCGTTGTAAGCCTTGCATGGATTACGGGTTCGCTGACTCCGGGTCAGTCGTTCAGTCCGGCCGGATCCTGGACGCCCAGCATGGCAGGCACGTACACAGCTACGGCCTTCGTGTGGGAGTCTCTGGACAACCCGACCGCACTGTCGCCACCGGTATCCACTACCATCACAGTAGAGTAAGACTAAACTTCATTTCTTTTTCTTATTTTTGAAAACCAATATCTAGAGGAGGCTGCGCATACATATGGTGAGGCATATCGCACTGGTTGCACTGGCTCTGTTGGCGCCGTGTGTGGCGCACGCCGAGCTGGACATCACCTCGGCCAGCAAGGTATTCGCGTCGGGCCAGCCGCTCTTCGTGTTCGGCCACGCCGACCCCGGCGAGGACATCATAATACGGATGACCGGGCCGGACGGGACCATAACCAAGTTCGACCAGATATCCGCGTCCCCCGACGGGACGTTCCAGCACACCTTGCTGGTGTGGCCCGAGGCCACGGTGTCCTTCCCGTACGGCACGTACACGGTGGAGATACTGAGCGCCCAGCAGGGCCTGTCCAGGACGGTGGATGTGCGCTTCGCCGAAGCGTCGGAGCTGGTGGAGACGCCCGTATCCCGGGTCATAAACATGCTGATATTCGCCCCCGAGACGTCGGCGGTAAACAACACCATGAGGGTGTTCGTCCAGACCACCAGCGACGGCTTGTTGGTGGGCGGCGACCCAGAACAGCTGCTGGGGACCACCCACGTGCACCTGCCGGACGGGACGGTCCACGACATCAGCGACTCGTTCCGCACGCTCCACCAGGGATTGTTCTACGCGGACTACACTCCCAACGCGGTGGGGACCTACGTGTTCCACGCCGTGGCGTTCAGCCAGGGGACCATCTCCCACGGCTCGGCGGCGACCACCGTACTCAGCCAGGACATAGGGGGCATATCCGAGCAAATAATACGGCTGAACGAGGCGTTGGCCGCCACGTCCGCCGAGCTGGACGGCCTCAAGGCCGAAGTGGCCGAGTTCAAGGGAACATTGCAGCAGGCAAGCGGCAACATAGACACCAGCGTGGGCTCCATATCCTCGTCTGTGACCAACATCGAGGACGCCTCCTCGCAGCTGAACTCCCTGTTCTTCCCGGTGATAGCCATAATGGGGGTGCTTGTGGCCATCCAAATAGCCATACTGGCCAGGAGCCGGCGCTGACCGGTATATGTGGTGCAACCAAGCTGACTTCCCTGTCACATTTTGTTTACCACCGGCCTTTATACCGCACGACAACACCTACACCAAATGAGAATCATAATGACCGTCCTGCTATCCATACTGGTGGCGGGAACGGCAGCATACGCAGTCGACGCGTACGCGCAGACAAACAGCCAACGCATAGCGGACATACACGAGGAGACCGACGGCCTGGCGGACGCGGTGAAAGGCATCTCCGACGCCATAACGTCCCTGCCGGCGTCCCTGCAGGCGTCGGTCGACTCTATGGCGGCCAGCTTGGCTCCGCTATCCGACCAGATCAGCACGCTGACGCAGAGCTCCGCCCGGGTGGAATCGGCCATAATCGAGTTCGGGCCCGTGCTGACCAACTTGGCGGCCAGCGTGCAGCAGAACAGCGACACGCTCGCCGACCTGAGCGGCATAATGGCGTCCATGAACTCCGACATCGCAAGCATAAAGTCCGCGGTGAGCGACCAAGGTTCCAGCGAGCTGACGCAGAGCATAAGCGCCCTGACCACCAAGGTGGACAACAGCGAGATCACGATATCCCAGAGGCTGGACAACATAGAGGCCGCCATCGCCAGCCTGGAGGCCAAGATGGGCAGCACCACGACAACCAGCATACAGCCCACCGGCATAACGCGGAGCACCGTGACGGCGGACATATCCAGCTACACCTACCAGCAAGGAGCCAAGCGCACGTCGGGCGGCAACGACATCTACACCATAAGCATGTCCTTCTCGTGCACCGGACCGGTGAGCATCGACACGGTGAGCACCGACCTGACCACCGCCGACAGGTGGATACTGCCCACCGCCACCCCGCATTCGGGCACCAACGAGAACTACCTGAAGGTGGACGGCAGGGAGCTGTACAACAGCAAGTTCGAGTCGGCGCCCGGCATATTCCACGTGTACAACCGCGCCGTGAACTACAACCTGCAGGCGCTCCCCACCGGCAGCTACCTGAGCTTTGAGAGCCAGCAGTACGAACACAACAACAGGATAAAGGACGCGGCCAGCAACGCCAACGACGGCTACACCATCACCGTGTCGTACTTGGGAAGCAGCTCCACGACGTGCTCGTTCACCGGACTCGGCAGCGGCCCAAACACCGGTCCGCTGAGCAAGAGCGACACCGTGACGCTGACCTCCACGCTGCCTGCAAGCGACCTGTTCAGCTCGTTCAGTTTGGGAGTCACCTGCGGCAACGATCCGGTGGAGATCACCGGGTTCCAGATGGCCCTCACCGAGAGCTGGAACACCGGCCTGGCCTCATTCGCCGAGTTCAAGGTGACCACCGCGACGACCGGCACCGTGACCAACATAGGATTCGACTCTGCCGGCACGATCAACACGGGCAGCTATCCGATATCGTTCAGCGGCGAGGACATACGCGTAGACGGCAAGCTTCCGTACAACTCCGACAGCGCCGCCCAGGTGCTGTTGATAATGGCATACAATACGGTGGAGAACGGCGAGTGCGCCCAAAAGACCAGCTAGAGGAACAGATTTTTTTTAACCACACCACACAACGCGGGGGAGGCCGCGCCCGGCCCGCGAGGCGGCGCGGGTCCGACGCGCCCCTTCGCCTTTGACCTTCCGTGTTATGGCCATGGGGCCCGGCGGTTCCGGCGACCGCCGCCCGCGGCGCGCGCGGGCGGCCCCGGATTGGGGGCGGACACGCTTCAGCGGGAGCCAAACGGCGGAATTGTACCCATGTCTAGTGAAAACGCCGCCCTTTCCTCCAAAACCTAATAACGAGGAGAGGGGGCGCGCCAATTCAATTGGCCCGCCGCAAGAAACGCAAGTACAAGCCACGCACGCGGGGCGCCCCGCCCCCCAAGCCCGACGCGCCGCGCGCCGAAGGGCCCCCGGGGCCCGAAAAGGCCGACCCCGGCCCTCCCGCCGCGCCGCCCCGCGCGCCGCCCGCCGAGCCCGAACCGCTGCCGCCGGAGGCCGCCATCAACGTGGACGACAGGACGCGCAAGCTGAACAGGCTGTACTGGCTGCGCATAGCCCTGGCGGTGACCGCTGGCATATCGGCCACCTTCATATTCGAGCCGTACGAGGGCGAGGAGCGCCGCTGGGCCTCCATAGGGTACATGATAGTGCTGTTTGTCGCCACGGTCTTCGTGGCCAGGGCGATGCGCATACCCCTGCCCAAGTCAGACCGCAAGAAAATAGTCACCCAGGCCCTGCCCAGCTACGTTCTGATGTACCTGTTCGTGTGGGTGCTCTCGTACACCATAGTGAATTCGGCCGCGCCCGACCCCCTGCTGTCGCCCCTGCCCTAGCGCGTTGACGCCCGGGACGCCTCCAGCCTGTCCTTGAAGTGCCTGTGGAGGCGCCTTGCCGACGCGGCCAGGTCCCCGTACGTCCTGATGTAGTACCTGGACTCCTCAAAGGTGCGCGCCATCTCCGCCGCGCCCGGGCCGTCGGGCGTGTAGCCGGCCACCAAATAGCCGGCCACGCCGTTGTACCTTCCGTCGCCCACCATATCCTTGACGAACCCCACGTACCTGGACAGCCGCCCAAAGTCCTCGCTTCTCGCGGCGTACCCCGGCCTCTTCAGCTCTATTACGTGGACGGTGTCCCCGACTCCCATGGCCATGAAGCCGATGCGGCGGTCGTCCCCGTCCGTCTCCCCGTCGGGAAACTTTTCGGCGAGCAGCCTTGAAAGGCGCGGCTCTTCCTGCCATTGGGTCCAGCTGGGGTCGATCATCCAGGGGGCGCCCCTGAAGCAGTCGTGCAGCGCGGGGGCGTCGCCGTCGCCGTCCATGAACTTGATCAACCGGTCTATGGCCACCAGCCTGGCCTTGACGATCCTCTCCAGCTCCCGGGCCTCCACAATACCGCACCCCCTGAACATCTCCAGCAGCGCCTCGGGGTCGGGGCGCTCGCCGAGCGCCTCTGCCATGTCCAGAAACGCGGACTGCTCAAACGACGCCCTGGCGTACAGCACCATCTCTTTTTGCTTCGCGCCGTCGGCCTGGGCGGACGTCGCCACGCGTATTATCTTGTCCGCCAGCCTGCCCTGCGGCTCGTCCAGCCTGTCCAGCCAGGGCTTGATTTCGGGGTCCTGCCGTATGGCCTTCTCGCGGGCTGCCCTTCTGGCTTTGGCCAGCTCCGAGGATATGCCGCCGAGCCTTTTGGCCCCCCACTCCCTCAGGGCCGTTCCCTGCGGCGTGTCCGTGACCGAGTGGCGGTCGGTGGAGACAGAATCGTCTGCATCGTCGCAGAACTCCGCCCGTATCTCGCCGGCTATGTGCGAGCGGGCGTACTTGGAGCCGCCCCTGGCGCCGAAGGCGGTCGGGGTCTGTATGAGCTTCCCCCTGGCGGTCACCGTTACCCCGCGGTCCTCCTCGTCCAGGGGCCGCCTCGACGCCATGATCCGCCCCGACACCACCCATTCGGGGTGGTCGTCGCCGACCGGCTCGTCTATATGCCACTCTGCCTCCCAGTCGCCGTCCCCGAACTTGTCGGACGGCAGTATGCGCCGCCCGTTCACGAGGACCGCGAACCCGTCCCCTATCACGGCAAAGTGCTTCGCTATGCCCCTCCTGACGGACCTTGCGTCTATGGGGGTCTTGCGGGTCAGGCCAGTCAGGGTTATCGCGGTGCCGTCGCCGTCTTCGGTATGCTCGTCGGCGGAGACCACGCGGGGCGCGTATTTCCCGGTCTTTTTGGCGTCGCGGAGCATGTCGTCGGCGTCCATCCTGAACGCGTTCAGCCTTCCGTTCCGGACGGTCCTGATCTCCACGTTCTTGGCTATGCCGAACACGGACAGCTTGCCTATGCCCTTCCGCCCCATCGCGTCCCTGCGGCCCCCGCGGGTCTTGCCGCCCTCCTCGGAGCGCCTCTTCCTGCCGACGCGCAGGTACTTGCCGCCTATCTCGGCATACGTCATGCCGTGCCCGTCGTCCCGCACGGTTATGGCGGAGCCGGGGACTATCTTTCCCTCGGGGAGAGATATGCGTACAACCGACGCGTCGGCGTCCCACGCGTTGGCTACCAGCTCGGAGAGCGCCTGGGGGAGCCGGCTGTACAGCTTTATGCCCAGGTCCTCTATGGTGGTGAGCTCTATCCTCATGTTCAGCGGCGTACGCCTCTTGCCCATGCTGGGGACGGCGCCGGCCGGCGCAGATAAGTCTAACTTGCGCCGCATTCGGCGTGTATGCGGCGGTCCGGGCGCCCTTGCAGATTCTGGAGCGAATGGTCGCGGCCGTTCGGCATGCAAGACGCGTACATGATCATTGCTTTACCGCGCGGCCAATTTGCCGCGGGCCTTTGGAATGCGGCGCGCGCCGCGTCTCGCTCTGGAGTGGGGCCATGCTTCGTGCCGGAGGGTAGGGACGTGCATGCCGAGCACTTATGATGTAGCAGGTATCAGCAGAACGTAATGCGTGACGCGCGGGAGCTGGCCGACTACATACTGCTGAAGGCCGCCAAGGAGGGTCGCTTTCTGACCCCCCTTCATGTCAACAAGATGTGTTACATGGTACACGGCTTTATGCTGCGGAACACCGGGGAGGGGGCGTTTCACAACGACGTGGAGGCTTGGTCGTACGGCCCCGTAATCCGGGAGGTGTACGACGCGTTCAAGGCGTACGGGGGCGGCCCCGTACGGCGGCTGTGGGGCACCGGAGAACGGGTGTGCGTCGGCAACGCACGGGATGCGGGCACCATGTCCACATTGAAAGACGCTCTGGGCGACCGCGTTGCGGGCATAGCGGACAAGGTGGTGCACGGGTATGCCGGAATGAACGGCGGCTCCCTCATAGCAATGACGCACGAGAAAGGCACGCCTTGGTCGGATACGCGCAAGTTGTTTAGGACGCCGGTGATACCGACGAGAACCATCCTAGACTACTACGAGAAAATGGGGCCCGACACGGTCGGCAAGTGAGGATGCAGGCGCGGTAAAAACAAACCACGACGACCGCACGCGTGAAGTAATTGAGACGCCCGAAACGAAAGTCCAGTCCAAGTGGATACGCAGGAAGCGGTGCGGCACATCCAGATGGCTTTCTAACAGATTGCGGCGGGTCGTGGCGCTTGGCGCGTCCATGTTCGGGGCCTTTCTGTTCTTTGCGATCGCCAACAAGGGCTCGCTTGAGGACTTTATGGAGACGGTCCCGGCGCTGGCCGTGGGCGGGACCGTACCGGCCGCGGCATCGTTCAAGGTTGCAGGAGGGGACCGAACGTCACGGAAAGTGGGTCCGGGCGGAATCGGGGGCCGCCCAGAGCGGGCAGGCGGCCCGGAGCGTGCCGCGGCGTAACGCCCGGGGGCCCGACCGGAAGGCCGCGCGCCGGACTGCCGAGGCGGCACGCGCGTCCATGGCCAAGCGCGCCGCGGCCAAGTACGACACGTCGCGCGTCGACGGCATTGTGAAGGCGCGCGGCCGCGCCGCGAAGGCGCCCGCGTAGGGGGCGCGCCGACGTGGCCCGCAGGGGGAGCGCTCGGCGGCTTCGGGCGGGAGGGATCCCGCCCCGCGGATCCCCCGGCGCCGTTTCCGGCCCCGGATCCGCCAAGATTTATAACCGAAAAGCACACAATGTAAGGCGCATGGCAGAGACAGTAGAAACATCCGGTCTCTCCCGCCGTGATTTTCTAAAACTTATGGGCGCAGCCGGCACGGGCCTGGCCTTCGCCCCCTTCGTACCTTGGGGCAACTTCATGCCAAACCCCAGCAGCGCCTCCCTGGAGAAGGTTCCGGTGGAGCTGCCCGACGGCACCCACGCCAACATGAAGACGTTCCCGCTGAACCACGCCGAGGTGATCACGTACCCCCAGACCGGGGACCGGGTGCTCGACGAGGAGGCGTTCCGGAAGTGGCAGTTCATACGGCTGCCCGAGGAGATGGGCGGCTCCGTGGAGGAAGTCTCGGCGTTCCGGGCGTACTCCATGGTGTGCCTGCACCTGTGGTGCCTGTGGAAGTACTTCCCGTCCGACTCCAAGAAGCGGGGCGAGTGCCCCTGCCACGGCTCCGTATACGACGCCACCACCGGCACGGCCGTGGCCGGCCCGGCGTCCCTCCAGGCGGCGCCGTCCAACACGCTCCCCATGCTGGAGTTTGAGGCCGACGCGGACGGATTTCTGTGGATATTGCCACCCGTGTGGGGCGTGAACGACAACGGAGTGATAGGGTATGGCCGTTTCGCTTAAGCGGCGCACGGGCGCCGTGGCGTTCTTCGTCTGGATATGGGACGGCCTGGACCGGACCATATTCACGGCCATCAAGTTCTCGTTTCCGGCCAGGTTCGTGAGCCCGTTCGGCTTTCTGGGGATGCTCACGTTCATCGTCTTTGTGATACTGGGCATATCCGGCGCCCTGCTGATGTTCTACTACCAGCCCATATTGGACCGGGCGTGGGACAGCGTGGCCTTCATAAACGACGAGGTCCCCTTCGGGTTCCACATCCGGAACATCCACTACCACGGCTCCAACGCCATGGTGCTGCTGGCCGTTCTGCACATGTACTACCAGTACTTCAGCGGGCGCTACAAGATCCGCAACGAGATACTCTGGGTCACGGGCGTGATACTGGGCACCGTGACCATACTGGAGGCCTTCACCGGCTACGACGTCATATTCAGCGAGAGGGCGGAGCTGGCCATAAGCATAGCCGCCTCCCTGACCAACTCCATACCGGTCGCCGGACCGGTCATACGCGACGCCATGTTCGGCGCCGGGTTCTCGGACTTTGTGTTGCGCTTTTACGCGCAGCACGTCTTCATACTGCCCCTGGTCATGCTGGGGCTGATGGCGGTCCACTTCCCGAGGTTTCTGGTATTCGACGTCCCGATGGTCTTCGCGGTGGGCGGCGCCATAATGCTGACCGGCGGCGTCTTCCCCATAGACTTGGGGTTCAAGTTCCAGCCCAGCGTGCCGCCGGGCATCACGGTTCCGGAGTGGTACCTGACCGGGCTGTACGCGTTCCTCCGCACGCAGTACGACAAGTTCGTCACCGGGGTGCTGTGGCCGGGGCTGTTCATAGGGTCGCTGCTGCTGATACCCTTCATAGACAGGTACAAGAAGTTCTCCTGGAAGGACCGCCCCATGATCACGGCCTTCGGCATAACCGGCCTGGCCCAGATAATGGTCACCACGTACTGGGGGTTCTACATCCCCAGCGACTCCACCCTGCCGCTGGTGGAGAGGCTGGTCATAGACCCGATATTCCTGTACCTGGTGATGATACTGCTGGTCCCCCTGGGCTTCGGGTTCACGTACATGATGATAAAGCTGGCCAAGGAGGCCGAGCGCAAGGCCAAGCTGGCCAAGGAGAAGGGCCCCAAGAAGGTCTCGACGATACGGCTGAGCCAGAAGTGGATCAACTGGGTGATAGTGGCGCTGCTGGCGTTCCAAGTCTTCCTGAACATAGCCGCGTACAACGCGATGCTGTCTGGCATGAAGAACGTCTCGCTCTTCCTGGTGGGAATGGTGATGATAGCCTTCGCGGGCTTCTTCCACCTGTACAGGTACGGCATGAACGAGGCCAAGAAGGCCCCGCCGCCCCCGCCACCGCCCGCCCCGGAGCTGCCCGAGAGCATACAGGAGAAGGTGCCCGCCCCCGAGGAGGCGCCCGTCCCCAAGTTGCCCAAGAAGTGACCGGCGCCGCTCCGGAGGGTTCCAAACCGCGCCCGCGCGTGGTTTCTGCGTGCGCGGATCTACCGATTTACATGCGGCGGCCATGCGGCGCGTGACCAGCATATGCGGCGAATGCCGCCGACGCGTCCAAACCGCGCGGGATCTCCCCAGCGGCGCCCCGGGCCCGCCCAGACCGAAGCCCCGCGCCGTTGCGTGCCCAGGCGGTATGCGCCCGGCGCCTGCCGCTTTCCGGCTGCCCGGCGCCGCCCGGCGTCAAGCAGTACGGCCCGCCGTCATCCGGCCAACCATCCGACGGGCGCTTGACCCGCTTGCCACGCCTATCTTTTCTCGGGAACTTCTTGAGTCTTCAACAGATGGTTCATTACGTCCTCTTGGTACCGTCGCAGCCATCCGATCCGTTCGTTTTCAATCGCGCGTTTGAGGGCAGGTATTACGGCAGGATCTCCCATGAACCCAACGCCGATCGACGCGGTACCCCGTATGAGTTCGTCACGCGATTCCAGTAAGCGCTCCAGCAGTAAGCGCCTGGCGTCGTGGGTTTTCTCGTCGTTTGAGTAGCCCATTTGCCGCAGTGCCTCCTCTGCAACCTTCGCGGGCGTATCGGACGCGCGTATTGCCGCCTCAATCTGTTTGACGGCGGCAACGCCGTGCTCCCGGACGACGCGGCGCAGCTCGTCACCAAAGCGGCTGTCCATTCCGTACTCAAACACTTCGCTGTTTGCGCTGCGGAACAACTCGCGCAGCCGGCCTGCCAGCATTTCTGAGTGCGGCACTATCTCGGCCGCCCGGGGCCGGTCGGTTCCCTCGGCGGCGTTTCATGCGGCATCTGGCCGGAGCGGTGCTGACTAACCATCGCGGCATGTGCCTGCGTGGCGTCTTTAAACGTACACGCGGCGGGTTGGCGGGAGCTCGATTCCCCAAGCGTGGATCTCGACGGCGGCACGCCTGATCCCACATGCCACGTGAACGACCTGAACCGGATGCGCCGCGCCGCAGGAGGAGCGCACCGCAAGCGGCAGCAGGCCGAGAAGCGTCGGCCAAAAGGGCGCCGTCCGCGTACGGCTGGCCGGTGCCCGACGGCGGCGCCGCATCGGGAAAGGCGGCGCGCAAGGCGTACGCGGCGAGCGGCTTTCCGTACGCATAGGCGGCGTGAAACGGGGCCGCGGGGGAAAAATTGCCGAGACGCGCGCCGAACGCGCGCGGGATCCGAACCGCGTCAGATTCTGGGAACTGTCCGGCCCCGGCCCTGCAAGCGCGCCGGGGACGGCGCGGCCGTGCGGGACCGCCCCGGTACCCGGCCCCGGAGGGCCCGGCCGGACACGGCCGGAAAGGGGCGTGCCCGAATGCAAAGGCCGAAGGGCGCCGGACGGCGAACGCGGGGCTGTTCGCGCCGTATTGAGGCGACCCGGGGAGGTGCATGGCGCTGGCCGTGAAGAACGCGGTGAAATCGGCGACACGCGCGATCGCGTTTCTGGCGGCGCCCCCCGCGCTACGGCGGGCCGGGCGGCCAATGTGGGGTTGGTCGGCGCGCGGTTATAATATCGCCCCGTCCCACGCATCCCGATGCGGGTTCGTCACTGGGTGTACAAGTCCAAGGTGGACTGGAAGCGCCTGAAGGGGCCGTACACCAGCCGGGTTCCTATAGCGTGCATGCGGGCACTTTTAGAGTACGAGGCGAAGGCGGATCCGGAGACGCAGAGGCGCTTTGAGGGGTGGGCCCGGGGGGAGTACCGCGACGTCCGGTTCGAGGTGGACCTGGCCATAGCCAGAAAGATGGGCAGGTACTTTGAGCTCCCCCGGTACGGCGCCCCGGCCCTCAAGAGGTTCTTCAAGGAGGCCGCCAAGCTGGAGGCGGCCGGCTCGCACAGGGAGGCCATCCGGATATACAAGGACGTTGCAGAGGCCATAGGGGTGCACATGGACCTGATACCGGACAGGGGCGGGGACTGCCAATTCGCCATGCAGGCCGCCCTGGAGAAGATACCAAAATGCGTGCGGGCCGCGGACATGGACGACGCGGAACGGCGGGCAGAGATCAAGTACCTGGCCGAGTGGTCGATGCGGGTCATCGACTGGTTTGCCACGCATTACGGGGAGGCCCTGCTCGGCGTGTGCCTGGACGACGGGGACCTGGACGTCTGGGAGCGGGTGCTGAACGACCCGCCGCGCGTGGAGGACGGCTACTCCGGGCCGTCCAGCCACGGCGCCGGGGTGCTCCGCAAGATGCTGGACAGGCGGCGCAAAGACTTGGAACGGCGGCGGGACGGGTAACGCGCGGCCCGCACACAATCGCGGTGCAACGCGCGATCCCACCGGACGGGACGTCGTTCCGGTCAGGCGCGAACCGTGACCAGGCGGTGCTCCTCCAAGTCGCCCAGAACGCCGGCGATGAACTCCCGGCCAAATATGGATTTCATGCGGCAGACCTCCTTCATCGGGGCGGCACGCTTCTTTACGTCCCGGTTTCTGTCGACTATGGTGGCCGCGATATTGAGCCAATCTGGATCGTCGCGGACCGCCTTCAGAAAGTCGTCCCTCCTGAACTCGTCGGGCGTGGTTGACGTGCATCCGTCGTATGACCCACTGCGCGCCAACGCATAGTCGGCGGCAAGATTGTCCGAGTACGGCCCGTACAGATACTTGTCGCACCGGTAGGAGAACGGCATTCCCAGGCGCTTTGCCAGGAGCGCGTATTTTTGCAGCTTCATCCTGTTTATGAAGTGCTCCTCTCCGCGGCCAAGTATGTCCAGTTTCACCAAGCCGTGATCCTCCAAGAACCTGACGAATCCCCCCAGATTTGGATCCATGCAATACGTACACGCTCCCATAACTTCAACACTGTGCTGGCGATTTCCTCCCGAAAAGGGACTATCCGGGGCGGGGCCCGCCGAAAGCGGGAGCCAAGCCGCGGCCGTATCACCCGTCCCATGTTTTTCGGGGGAGCCTCCCCCCGAAGCAGATAATAACGCGACGTGCTGCCATACGGCATGCGTGGCGCGATATTGGCGTGTGTGGCGGCGCTGGCCCTTGGTACCGCGCTGGCCCTTGCGGTGCCAGCCTCTTACGCGCTGGGCCCCGACGCCGAGTACGAGGTGTTCGGGCCGCATATGCCGGACGTGTCCGAGATGCGGCTGGACTCTGCCATAATATCGCTGCACCCCGACGCGCTGCGGCCGTACGACCTGCACCGGTACATAGTGGACGGGCGCATAGTGGTGATGGAGGGCGCCTTCCAGCCGTACGGAATGCGGGACATAATGCTCTCGTCCCACCAGGACTCCGAACCCGCCGAGGCGGCCCATCAGGATGCGGCGACCGGGGCGCTGGGCGCCCGAACCGAGTACGGGGCCACCGGAGAGGGGATAGTGGTGGCGGTGGTGGACACAGGCACCGACTTTTCCAACCCCGACATGGCCGACGCGGTGGCCCGGGACGCGAACGGCCACCCGCTGATGCTGGACCCGGACGGGCAGGGGATAATACTCACCAACAACACGTTCGCCGCGTTCGTGGACCGCAACGGGGTCATACGCAACTCCGCCGACCACGAGGTGTACGTGGACCGCACCGGCGTGTACCTGAACCTGGCGCGGGGCGGCGAGGGAACCGCAGTCTCGTTGTACAACTCGCTCTACCCGCTGCTGGGCTCCGAGCCGGTCCTGGAAGGCACCGTGCGCGCGGACTTTAAGATTGGAAATGACGGATCCGACTACATAGCCTCCAAGAGCGGCGTCTACCGCTTCGGCGTCTCCATCCAGGCGACCTACGGGATGCTCCAGGCGGTGCCCGTTCTCGTTACGGACCCCAACGAGGCCGGCGTGTACGACACGATAACCGTGGACATGGCCACCTCCTGGCAGGACTTTGCCCGGGCCGACTCGCTGGACTTTGACTTTACCGACGACACCCCCATAACCATGGGCGGCGGCAACGAGGCGCTGACGTACGACTCCGACGGGGACGGGGTCGCCGACTACTCCGCCGGGATGCTGGGGGCCCGCGTCCTGGACGTGTACGGCGTATTCGGGGAAACCACCCCAGAAGACTACATAGTCGGGGCGGTGAACGCCACCCTGCTGGAGCCGGTGGATCCCGACGGCGACTACTTGGGCGTAATGACCGACATGCACGGCCACGGCACCGCCACCGCGGGCCTCATCGCGGCAGACGGCGACACCACGTACCGCTTGTACAACGACACCCGGACGTACACCATAACGGGGACGGCGCCGGACGCCTCCATACTCCCGGTAAAGGCCCTCTGGTACGGCAGCGTGGAGTACGGCTGGATGTGGGCGGCCGGCATGGACAACGACGGCACCGGGTGGGCATACTCGGGGGACAGGCGGGCGCACATAATATCGAACAGCTGGGGGGTTCCGACGTTCCCGCTGCTGGAAGAGGCGCCCGGCTACGACTACCTGTCGCTGCTCTCCGACATCCTGTCGGTGCCGGGTTCTGTGGACGACCTGTACCCGGGCACGCTGATGGTGTCCAGCGCAGGGAACAGCGGCCACGGGTACGGGAGCATGTCGCTTCCGGCGTCCTCGTCGCTGGCGCTGACGGTGGGCGCCACGTTCAACTCCGGATATACCGATTACGGATTCTTCGCCGAGCAGCCGCGCTTCGGCAACTCCACCGAGCACTACGGGCACCTGGCGCAGATGACCAGCCGGGGGCCCGGCACAGTGGGCATAGCCAAGCCGGAGATACTCTCGATCGGGGCCTACGGGTTTGCCCCGGCGCCAGCCATGCACGACCCCGAAGACGAGGACTACGAGCCGTTCACGGTGTTCGGCGGCACCAGCATGTCCGCCCCCCTGGTGGCCGGCGGGGCAGCCGTGGTGGCCGGACAGCTGGAGGAGTACCAAATAGAATACGATCCATTCACCATAAAGAACATCCTGATGTCCACAGCCGTAGACACCGGAAACGACCCCCTGTCGCAGGGCGCCGGGCGGCTGGACGTAGGCGCGGCCGTGGCGTACCTGCGGGGCGCCGGGCCGTTCGTGGTGACCAACGACGCCTCGTACGAAAACCTCCGGGGGGTGCTGTCCGGGGCCATAGAGTCATTCAACAACACCCAGCTGGGGCTCGGGGAGGTGTACGTCCCCGAGAAGCCGTACGACACGATGTCGTGGTTTGCCGGGCACCTGGAGCCGGGCTCGGTCAGCCCTGCCACGTTCACCATACGCAACCCCGGTTCGGCGCCCATGGAGGTGCGCGTGTCGCCCGAGGAGATGCGGGAGCTTGCGAGGTACGAGTCCTCCCGGGCCACCGTTCCCCGGCAGCAGGACGCCACGCTGGACGACGAGGGGGTATACGCCCCCAACTACGTGCGGCTGGCCGACGCCCGGGAGCCGGGCTCGCTGGAGGACCTCTTTGCGGCGTACTCCATACCGGAGTCGGACGTGCTGTCCGTAAAACTGAACTTTGACTTTGGCGACTTCATGAACATGACTGCGCCCGTGTACGCCGACGACTTTACCATAGCGTCGCTGTACATGTACGACTGGGCCGACTCCAATTCGGACAATGTGGTGGACTACGGCGAGCTGGCTCTGGTGAACCGGGCGGGCAGCTGGGGGACGGGCCAGGAGCTGCGCATATCGTACCCGCACGAGGCGTTCAACGGGGTGCCCGTGGTGGGGGTGTACCCGGTGCCGGTGCAGGCCTCGTACTGGCAGGGCATAACAGACAGGAACTCGACCGCCTTCAATTATACGATGACGGTGTCATACTACGACTATATGCCGTGGGACGCGGTGTGGACCGACTCCGCCGCGGTGGTCGTGCCGCCTGGCTCGTCGGCGCAGGTAAGCGCCGCCGTCTCGGTCCAGCCGAACGCCCATTCCGGCGTGCAGCAGGGGTTTGTGCGGTTCGAGTCTGACATGCACACGGTGAGCGTGCCGGTGTCGTACGCGGTGGTGCCCCGCCCGGACCAGGGAGCTATATTGGCAGACGGCGGCGGCGACGCACCGTTCTCGCCGGGAACGGTGCAGGGCTCCTTTGACATGGCGGGCAGGTATCCCGCCGGGGAGTGGCGGCAGCACTACGTGTACGTCCCCGAGGGGGTGGAATCGGCCATAGTGGAGATCTCCTGGCTGTCCAACAACACGCACGTGGGGGCGTTCGTGGTGGACCCGGCCGGCAAGATAGTGCAGACCAACACGGATCCGGGCGTGTTCGGGGACCTGGCGTTCTGGCCGTCCCGCGACTGGCTGGGCTACTCGGCGTTCGGGGAAGGCGGGGGGTTCTATCCGGTGAGCAACTGGAACGACACGACCACGGTAATGAGTATCTCCATCTCCGAGCCGGGCGTGTATACCATATTGTCCCACGTGTCGCTGCACGGCGGGGAGTCGGTGTACGAGCCCCTCCGGGTCTCGGTGCGGTTCTCCTGACTGCGCGGTTTTGCGCGTTGCAGGCGGGGCGCGTTGCGGCGCGCGCCCGACGCGGGGCCCGACAACGCGGGCCGGCGTAATTACGCGATGACGGGCTCGGCGGCCTCGGCACCCGCGCGGTACGCGGCCCTGTACAGAAACATCACGGCGCCCATGCCGCCGCCGTGGGCGGCGGCAGCCACGTAGTTCGTCAACAGGACGGCGGGGAACACGCTCCGCCGGAGCGCCGCCTTCCGGGCGTCCGCCGCCTCGCCCGCGGCGTCGTACCGCGGCCGGTACAACTCCTGGAGAAATTCGTCCGGCAGGGCGTCGCTTGCGCCGCGGCGGCCCGCGCCGCGTCCGGCGGCTTTCGGGGGCTCGGGCAGCTCCACCCCGCACGCTTCCGCCGCGGCCGACTCGTAGGCGCGTTTGAAGGCGTATTTGCCCGATGCGGCGTAGGCGCACGCCGCCAGAGCCTCGTAGGCCGCCTCAAAGGAGCTTTCGCCCATGGCGATGAATGTCCGGTCGGCGGCCCTGTCCAAGAGCAGATTCTCGGAGCCGCGTACGGCCGCGCGGGCGTTCGGCCAACATACGGCGGCGTGGCGTATCTCCCCGCACAGCGCGGCCACGACGCTTCCCGCCATGCGGTCATGCCGGATGACGGCCTCTGAGATGGCGCCGCACGCCTTTCCGACGGCGCCGGCCAACCCGCCGGGCGGGGGGCCCTTCACGGCCGCGCCGAACGTCGCCGCGGTGGCCGCGTGCAAGGCCGTCCCGACGCTCGCTGTATCTTCCACCACCCCTGCGACGTCCGAGGCTAACCGCCGGGTCGACACGACGGCCGCCCGAAATTGCGGCGACCCGTCCCGTCCCGGATGGCCGCCGGCTTCGGGGCGTTTTTGAAATGTCCGGCCCCCGCCGCGCCCCAAACGGTCCCTGGCCGCCGCGACGGCTGCATTTCCGGCTTTCTCCAGCAGGTCCCCGCCGCGGCGCTCCCTTTTTTCGGCGGGCAGCCGGTAGAACAAGTCCCCCGCCGCGTGCCGGGCGGCCATCCAGATTGCATGGTCCGGGATGCCCAGGATGCCGTCCGCCATCAACTCGTATTCAATCGGCCGGGCAGAGTCTTCCATGGCCTTTGCGGCGGCGTGGCCGGCCGTATCAAAGACGCGTTGGCTGATTTTCCCGGGCCTTTCGCCAACCACCGCTTCTCGGGCGGCGGCAAAGACCGGCGAGATGCGGGATCTTGTCTTTGTTGGGTGGTGCGTCATCACGCTCGCATGTTTCGAGACGATGATGCCCGCGTCCACCGCGTCTTCAAGGGCCGACACGAGGGCCTCGGGCGGACTCTTGCGGGGATGCTTCTTTGCCCTGCGGGGTACCGCGAGCAGCCGGGGGATTAAACGTGTCGCGCGGGCGGCGGCGTTTCGCACGCGGTTGCCCGGTGTGGGTTCCGTTGTGGCATGTTGCCCGTCGTTTTGGCCGCGCGCCGCCCCCCGCGCCGAGCGTTGGGGGCGGCCCACCCCAAAAGGCGAAACGGCCGCGGCGCTCACGATATGACGGACTTTGCGGCCCGGGCGCCCGCGCGGTAGGCCGCGTCGTACAGGGCTATCATGCCCTTCACGTCGTCGCTGGAGGCGGCCGCCTCGTAGTCGACCTCCGAGGCGGCGGGGAACCTGCGCCGCCTGGGTGTCTCCTCTCCGGCGCCCATCACCTGCGCCATGGTGTGGGACAGCCGCTGGTACAGCTCCTGGAGAACTTCGTCGGGCACCGCGTCGCTCATGTCCTCGTCGCGTCCCCCGCGCATGTCGCGTATGGTTATTTTCGGCGGCTCGCGCCGCTCCACCCCGCACGCTTCCGCCAAGGCCGCCTCGTAGCCGGCCTTGAAGGCGGGCTTGCGCGACGTGGCGTAGGCGCACGCCGCCAGCGCCCCGTAGGCCGCCCCAAAGGCGCCGTCGTATATCGTTTTGGTGATCTGGGTTGCCGCCTCGTTTTGTAGCAGCTTCTCAACGCCGCGCACGGCGGTGTTGGCCTTCCTCCTGCGCGCGGCGTCGCCGTATATGGCCTCGGAGAGGGCAGCAACGAAGCCACTCACAATCTCGTCGTGCCTGCTGGCCGCCTCGGGAAGATCCTCGCACGCCCTTTCGACGGCGCCGGCCAGCTTCTTGGGCGGGAGGCCCCGTATGGCCGCGCCGAACACGGCCGCGGTGGCCGCGTGCACGGTCGCCCCCAGATGTACGACCCCCGCCACCAGCGGGATGGCCCTTCCGGCGATCTTCTGGGACGATTTGACGGCGGCCCGGAATTCCTCCGACTCGTCCTCCCGCGTGTGGCCGCCGGTATATCTGGGGGGTTCCGGAAATTCCTCCGACTCGTCCCGCCCCAGGCGGACCCTGGCGGCCATGACGGCGGCTTTCCTGGCCTTCTCCAGCAGGCGCTCGCCGAGCCGCTCCCTTTTTTTGGCGGGCAGCCGGTGGAACAGGTCGCCGGCCGCCTGTCGGGCGGCCATCCATATGGCGTGGTCCGGGATGCACAATATGCTGGCCGCCATCCTCTCGTAGTTGACCTGCAGGGTGGAATCCTCTGCGGCTTTCGAGGCGGCTTTCATGGCCGCATTAAAGGCGGCGTGGTTAATCCTGCCGGTCTTTTGGCTGGTGACCGCCTCCCGGGCGGCGACAAAGACCGACGGGAGGCCGTCGCCCGTATGTGTGGTGCCGTGGGCCGCTATGCCCGAGTCGTCCGATATCGTGATGGACGCGTCCACCGCGTCGCCGATCGCCGACACGAGGGATTTGGGGGAATTCTTGCGATCTCGCCTTGCCATGCATATGCCCCCAAACTGGGGGGGAATAAACGTGCCGCATGGCGGCCCGCGGACGCGGCGTTTCGCGCCAAACCGGACGCCAACCCCGTGGCGTGTAGGGCCGCGCGGGCGCGGCGCGTCCGTTATGCGTCTCACATCCGGGGGCGCGCCGACGTGTTCGGGGGACGGTTATGGTCCTGCACGCCGTTTCATTGCCCCGGACGCGGGATGTCGGCGCCGGAGAATCCGGGCGCATGGCTCCCGCTGGGCAAGGGGGTCGGGGGAATCCGCCCGGCCTGCGGTTGCGGGCTGCGGATTTTGATGCGGAGGATTAATTGCGCACAAAACCAATTAATCAACACATTTTTTATGCACGTTGGGTTCTTGCACACGTTGAATGCGGCTGAGGGGGGAACATGCAAGAAGCGGGGCCCGGTTCCGGCTGCGGTGGACCTGTTCTGCGGGGCCGGCGGGCTGTCCTACGGGATGCAGCGGGCGGGCGTCCGCGCATGCGCCGGAATTGACATAGATGCCGCGTGCAGGTACCCGTTTGAGGCCAACGTGGGGGGCGAGGTTCTATGAGGCCGACGCTGCCGACATCTCCCCGGAATTCGTAGAGTCGCTGTTCCCGGAGGATTGTCCCCGTGTGCTGGCGGGCTGCGCCCCGTGCCAGCCCTTCTTGACGTACCCGCGGCGGGGTCCCGGGGACAGGTGGAAACTGCTCTCCAAGTTTGGGGATCTGGTTGACCGCCTGCGCCCAGATGTGGTCACGATGGAGAACGTGCCGGGGCTCATGAGGCACCCGGTGTTTGAAAGGTACGTTGAGACGCTGAAGCGCGCGGGATACCATTACGGGTACACCGTGGTTCCCTGCGCGGAGTACGGCGTGCCGTAGACCAGAAAGCGCCTAGTCCTGTTGGCGTCGCGGCTGGGCGACATCAAACTGGGACCCCCGACGCACTGCGAGGGAACGTTCGTGACGGTCGGGGACGTGATACGCCACCTGGCGCCGATCAGGGCCGGCGGCGCGCTGTCCGCCGACAGGTTGCACAAGGCCAGCTCCATGTCCAAGAAGAACATGAGGCGTATTCTAAGCTCGGCCCCTGGGGGAACCTGGAGCGACTGGGATTCGGGACTACGGACCACTTGCCACACTAAGGCGGCGGGCATGAGTTATCGCAGCGTGTACGGACGCATGGAGTGGGACAAGCCGGGCCCCACCATAACCACGCAATTCTACGGGTTCGGCCACGGGCGCTTCGGGCATCCGGAGCAGGACAGGGCCACCTCGCTGCGCGAGGGAGCTTTGCTTCAGACGTTCCCGCTCGAATACGCGTTTGTCCCCGAGGGGGAGGACGTCTGCCTGAACAGGATGGGTGGGCTGATCGGCAACGCCGTGCCGGTCAGGCTGGGCGCCGCGATAGGCAGGTGCATAGTAAAACACGTGGAGGTTCACAGTGGCCGTTGACCGGTCTCCCTACAGACTGGCCATAAGCCTGGACGTGCTAGAGCATCTCGGGGTTGGGGTGTACAGCAACGTTTCGGCCATACTGTCCGAAGTCGTGGCCAACGCGTGGGACGCCGACGCAACCCGCGTCGGCATAGACATAACGGACCGCCGGATCACGATTTAGGACAACGGCCACGGAATGACCGTTGACGATGCCAACAACAGGTACCTGGGGGTGGGATACGAGCGCCGCAGGGAAGATGATGGCGGGATAACGCCGCGCTTTCGTAGACAGACCATGGGGCGCAAGGGCATCGGCAAACTGGCCCTCTTCTCCGTTGCCAAAACCGTGGACGTGTCCAGCGTCAAAGGCGGCCAACGCCACGGATTCAGAATGAACACGGACGACATTAAGTGGAGAATAAAGGGCGGGGAGCAGTTTTACAGCCCCGAACAGCTTGGTAAAGGGAGCGTTGATTTTGAAAAAGGAACCAAAATCATCTTGTCGGACCTGAAGCGCCGCATTTATAGATCAGGCCGCCTAAAAAAGCGCTCGACTCGTCGATTTAGCGTCATCGGCACAGAGGACGAGTTTGAGGTAACAATAAGCGGGATGCCCATCACTCCAAAAGATAGGGCGTACCATGAGAAGCTGCAGTACATGTGGACATTCGGCGAGCTGGGGGATGCGGTGGCGTCACGCGCGCCCAACGTGAAAAAGTACGAACGCGCGCCTGATCTTGTGGCGGACAATGTCACAGAACGCATTAATGGCTGGATCGGCACGGTGGAAAAACCCGGCCAGACTAAGGACTCCGGCACTAATAAAAGCCTGAACGCAATTTCAATCATGGTGCGCGGCAAGATGGCGCAGGAGGACATACTTGAAGAGTTTGGGGAAGCCGGCGCGTACAGCGCATATGTCGTGGGGGAGATTCACGCTGATTTTCTGGACGCCGACGACCAACCCGACATGGCCACAACGGGCAGGCAACATCTCATTGAGACTGATCCAAGATACCAAAAACTGAGGGAGAAAATTGGAACCGAGCTCAAGTTCATTCGTAGAGAATGGACCCGCCTAAGAAACGAAGACGGTACACGCGAAGCTCTTGCAATCCCCTGCATTAGGAAATGGTATGAAAGCCTTGAACCGGACCACTGGTCCGTGGTTGAAAAGCTGTTTGGACGGATCAATCGATATGCTATTGACGACGACCGTACCAAAAGGCGCCTTTTTCTGGGGGCGATTATCACTTTCGAGGCATTGAGATTTAGGAACACGGTGGGCGTTATTGATGTAATTAACGTTAACACCCTAGACTATGCGGGAAAATATTTCGCGGATTTGACAGGCTTGAGTTGAGATCATACTATCAAATTACCAGGCAGCGGTTAGAACTCATTCGTAAATTTAGAGAACTGGTTGATGAGGGCGCTAAAGAGAAGGTCATCCAAAAACACCTCTTTGATCATCTATGGCTCTTGGATCCGTCCTGGGAGAGGGCAACCCGTACCAAGCGAATGCAGTCTGGCGTGTCAGAGGTTTTTGGCGACATCGATGCAAAATTGACCGATGCGCAAAAGACGTCCCGACTCGACATTAAATACACGACGACCGGCAATAAACACGTCATAATAGAACTGAAACGTCCGGGACGCGCTCTGAACTCTGATGACATCCAGCGCCAAATAACAAAGTACCGCGGCGCGGTAATCAACATTCTCAAGAGCCGGGGACGGGAGAATGAACCGGTTGAATGCATTTGCATATTGGACAAACACCCCAAAGACTGGAAAGATTATCCGGGAGCGGAGCGAGAGTCGCGAGGGGCCCTAGAAAAGCTCCACATCAGGATAGTCACGTATGACAAGCTTATTCGCAACGCCGAACGCATGTACGGGGATTATGCGGAAAACGACGAGAACGTCACAAAGCTGAACAGGCTGATTCAGGAAATAGATCCCGCCGACGTGGACGCAATGTGCGACGTTGGTACATGATCGGCAAATCCTGACTAAGAGCAATGGACTTACAATTGCAATGTCTGCAAACCCCGCCCAATTGCCAGCCGCATCTTTTAACCCGCTTGCGAACTATAACGAGGTCCTGTCTGCCTCGCGACATATTGGCGCCGACGGACGGCCGCATCCATGCGCGTTACGGCGGCAACCTCCCAACTTCCGGGCGTCATGTGCTGCATGCTCGCGGCAAGGTGAATTTGCATGCTCGCGGCATGCTGCTTTCACGCTCACGGCTCTGGCGTCTTGGGGCCTCTCTGCCTCGGGCGCATGATGCGGCGATTTCGCGCGTTTGGCCACGCGGTATACGCCGCCGGAGACGCTCCCGAGCATGCACACTATTCTTCGATGTAGATGGCCGGATGGTACGCCCTGGCCAGGCGCGCCTTTCCCCCAGGGTCGTCGGACTCGGATATCCCGGCGCTCCCGTACACCAAAACCTCGCAGTCATACTCCATGCGCACCATGTCCGCAAAGCGCCCGGCCAACAGCGCCCGCTCGTCGGCGTCCCGGTCCAGCCGAGCCCGGCGGGTGCGGACGTTCTCGGCGAGTATGTCCTTGAGGCACGCGGATATCTCCTTGGGATATCTGCGCAAGTGGCGCGTGGCCGGGTCGCCGGATATCTTGGCCATCACGCCGCGCATGTCCGCGTCGCCGCTTGTGACGCACTCCAGCACCGCGTCGTACGCCTCGTGGGACTCGGCCGCGTACACCCGTATGCGCCCCGGAGTTATGCCCGACACCCTTACTATGTTTGATATGTCGTCCAGCACCGATGCCATGTAGTCCTCGTCGTGCATTACGCCCTCATCTACGGGGCCCGCCTCCGGCCACGGGGCGGCCGAGACCAGGCCCGAATTCCCCATGGATCTCCACATCTCCTCTGCCGCGTGGGGCGCGAACGGCGCCAGCAGCCGCGCCCGCGCGTCCAGCATCTTGTATGATACGTCGCGCGGCACGTCCCGCCCTTGAGCCTCCAGCCGGCGCCCGTACCATTGCACGTCCCGCTCCAGCCCGTACAGTATGTCGTGGAGCGCCTCCCGCATACGCATCTTCTCCATGTTGGCCGTCACGCTCTTTATGCAGCTGTATATCTTGGACAGCATCCAGGCGTCCTCCGGGGTGCGGTCCCCGGCGTGCGGCGCGTCGCGCACGGCCCGGGCGCACTCGCGAATCATCCTCTCCAGCTTTGCGCCCATGCCCGACACCGACTCTAAATTAATGTCGGCGTCCTGGAGCAGCTCCGAGGACATGGCTATGCCCAACCGGATGGGGTCGGCGCCGTGCTCCCGGATCGCCCCCCGCAGCGGCACGATGTTGCCCATGCTCTTGGACATCTTCTTGCCGTCCATCAGCACGGAGCCGTTCACCACTATGCGGCGGGGCCAGTGCTCCTCGGGGAAGAGGGCAGTGTGGTTCATCACGAAGAACGTCAGATGGTTGGGCACCAGGTCCCGGCCGGAGTGGCGCGCGTCTACCGGGTAGTAGTACAGGAACTCCCGCCGGGCCGCCCGGACCATCGCCGTGGCAGGCTCGCCGATCCCCAGAAACACGTAGTCGAAGAAGGCCCCGTCCATCTCCTCGGGGGATATGGAGCCGTCGTTGACGTACTTCATTATGGTGTACATGGCGGTGTATATGGTGGAGTCGGTCAGGCTCTCGACGATCCAGTCCCGGTCCCAGGGCAGCCGGGTGCCCAGCCCCCGCTGCCGGGCGCAGGCCCGCTCCCGCAGCCAGTCCACCACGTTGTGGAACTCGCCGCGGATATCCGGCGGGGTTATCTCCATGCCGTCCAGGCAGCGGCGGGCCGCCTCCTTCCAAGATTCGTCGCCGTAGTCCAAGAACCACTGCTCCTCCAGTATCTTTACGACGCACCGGGCGCCGCACCGGCACCGCACCTCCCCGGACATCTCTATCAGCGTCTGGCCCCCGCGCCTGATCATCCAGTCCCGCACCTCGTCCTTGCACTCTGAAACCTTCCTGCCGGAGAACTTCCCGCAGCCGTCCCTCATCACGCCGGAATAGAACTCCTTGTTGTACAGCGTCTCGGTGGCCTCCTCCAGGGCGGCCTCGTCTGCGAGGTCCAGCCCCTCGCATATCTGGGCGGCGGGGTCGTCCCCGTATCCGGGCACGCGTATGATGGGCTTCGACGGTATGGCGCAGTCCGGGTCTATGGTGCGAAGCGCCGCGTGGTCGAAGGGGGCGTGGGCGGGGACCGACATCACCACCCCGGTGCCGGTGTCCGGCTTCACGAATCTTGCCGGAAGCACGGGGACGTGGCCGCCCATGGGAGACTTTACCCGGGCGCCCACCATCGCATGCCCGGGGATCTTTCCCAGGCGCTTGACGCTGCGGCCCTGATGGGCGAGCTTTTGGGCGCACTCCTCGGTTGCGATCCACCTTTCCCTGCCCACCTGCCAGACCCCGTACGTGACGTCGGGGTTTACCCACACGTTGGTCACGCCGTATACGGTCTCGGGGCGCAGCGTGGCGGCGGGCATCGTGTGGCGGCCCCACCTGAACTTCAGCAGCGTGTACTCGGCGAATTCCGGCTCCACGTCGCCCAGGGTGTCGTGCTGCGAGACGGGGTTGCCGTCCTCGGGACACCACCCCACCGGGTGAGATCCCTGCCGTATGAGGCTCTTGCTCCGCAGCGAGTTGATCTGCCAGGCGACGAACCGCCTGTACGCGGGGTGTATGGTGGTGAACCGGCGCCGCCAGTCTATGGAGTAGCCCATCTCCTTCATGCCCCGCTCTATCTCGGCGCTGAAGTGGTCGGCTATGCTGAGGGGGTCTGTAAACCGCTCTATGTCTTCGGGGGAGACCCCGTACACGTTGCGCAGGCCGTCCATGATGTCCGGGTCTCCGTCGGCCACCCGCCGGGCCATCCCCAGGATGGGCGTCCCGGTGTAGTGGAACCCCATGGGGAGGAGGACGTTGTACCCGCGCATGCGCCAGAAGCGGGCGTGGATGTCCGCCAGGGTGTACGTCCGGCCGTGCCCTATGTGCTGCGGCGAGTTGGGGTACGGGTACGCGACGGTTATCAGCTTCTTGGGGCGGGAGTCCGGATCCGGCTCGAAGATGCCGGCCTCCCGCCACGCCTCCTGCCATTTGCGTTCCATGCGGCGCCAGTTCATAGTATTGTCCCCCGGATCCAGCTCACCGCCTCGGCCAGAGACTCGGTCCGGCGCCCGCCCCCCTGCGCGAAGGCCTTGTCGCCGGCCGCCCGGCCGCCGAGCATCTCGGACATGGTGCCTGCCAGGTTCAGGGCGTCGTGGGGGGATTCCTCGGTGCAGCACACCATGACGCGGACCGCCGGCCCGGCCCTGAACAGCCCGCAGTACGTGATCGGGCCGCCGGCCTTTACCAGCTTCTTGGACAGCGCAACGTGGAAGCGCTGCTCGTACGCGTCGTCGAATATGACACACGCCCCGTTGTTGTACGATATGGCGTCGCCGTAGCTGAAACCCGCCGGTATCTCCCGGCACAGCCGGGCTATCATCTCGGAGTGGTCAATGCGCTCCTTGCGGCGGGCGGCCTGCTCCCGGCGGGCCGGCGGCTCGTTCACCGTAAACTCCAGCCGCACCACCCCGTCCTGGATGCGCTTGGCGCGGATTATCGTGAGCCGCTCCACCATCCCGGTGCGGGGCACGTGCGTGCCCCCGCACGCCTCCACGTCTACGTCCCCGATGGACACGATGCGCACCGAGTCGACCGGGACAACTCCCCCCTGGTATATGCTGAAGCCGTACCTGGACTCGGCGCTCCCCCGGTCCATGTATTGTATGGAGACGGGGAGGTCCCGCCGTATGATGTCGTTGGCGGCGTCCTGTATGGCCTGTATCTGGTCGGGCGTCAGCGCCGAATGGTGTGTGACGTCCAGCCTGGCGCGATCTGCGTCCTTGCGGGCCGAGTGCTGCCAGACCCAGGATCCCAGCGTCCGGCGTGACGCGGCGTTGAGTATGTGGGTGGCGGTGTGGTGCCGCGTGATGTTTCGGCGCCGCTCCGCATCTATGGAGCAGCGCACGATGCTGCCCACCGCCGGCGGCTCGTCGTCGGTCCTGTGCAGTATGGAGTCGCCCACCTTCTCCACGTCGTGTACGCGGCAGTCCCCTATGCTGCCCCGGTCCGGCTCCTGGCCTCCCCCCCGCGGGTAGAACGACGTCCGGTCCAGTATTATGGAATGGTCGTGCACGGCCAGCACCCGGGCCTCAAAGACTGCAGGGTCGTCCTTGTAGTACAGCGGTTCGGTGGCCGGCAGGGGCGTCTCGGGCGGGGCGGGGGGCGCCCTCTTTTGGGACCGGTGCAGCTCGGCCAGCCTGGCGGCGAACCCGTCGGGTATGGACGGTATGGCGCCGCACTCCACCAAATACTCGGGGGTTATCCCGTCGGACTCGTACAGCGTGACCAGCTCCCCGACGGTCACCCCGCCGTCCCTGCCTTTTATGCGCGAGGCGACCTTGGCCATCCGGCCCCGGGTGGAGCCGTACCGTTCGGTCTCGATGTCGAATATGGCGCGGACGTCTCCCCGCCGCGCGTCCAGCTCCGGATAGGTGGCCGCCAGGTAGTCTATCTGCCGCTCTATGACGTCGTGCACGTCGGTTACGCCCGAGTCGGCTATGCGCCGCACCATCATGCGCAGGTTGTACCCGCCACCCACGTTGCTGGGCAGCGAGCCGTCGGCTATGGCGAATATCAGGGTGCGTATGTGGTCTGCGACCATGTACGCCCTCTCAAGCGGCGCCACCACCCGCCGGAACTCGTCTTCGGTGATGCCGGCGCCCTTCCGGGCCGTCTCCCGGAGGGCAGACACGGGCATGGCATCCAAGCCCCGGGCCACCCCGGTGTAGTATTCGGTCAGGGCGGGGTGGTCGGGGTCGGCGCCCATCCGCTCCAGTATTATGTTCAGGGCGGGCCCGAAGCAGCAGTCGTACGCGGTGGGGGTGCCCATCGTGATCCAGGCGAACCTCTCCAGCCCGGCACCCATGTCTATGATGCGGTTCTTCAGGGTGGTGTGCTCGTCTAGGGTCCCCTGAAACTCGGTAAAGACCGCGTTGCCCAGCTCCAGGCCGCGCACGAAGTACTCTAGGGACGGGCCGAACGAGCCCCCGCCGGCCCACACGTCCTCCACGAAGGTTATCTCCTCGGAGGGTATGCCGAAGGGGCCGGTCAGCAGGCCGTGGTCCAGCTCTATGCAGGTGTCCTTCCAGTACCCGCCGGTGTCCGGCACGGCGTGCTGGCCCACCATGCAGAAGCTGCTGAAGTGCCGGCCGGTCAGCCCCACGTTCTCTATGTCTTTGAAGCGGAGGCAGGTCTGCGGGACTATCAGGGGGTTTGCCGGGAACTGGAACGTGACCTGGGAGCCGGAAACCCTCTGGAAGTCCACTATGGACGCTATGGTGTAGTAGAGGTCGTCGCGCCAGCGGCAGACCACCGGGTACCGGGGTATGGAGGCGTGGCCGTTTGATGTAAAGAACCCCTCTATCTTCCGCCAGGCCTCGGTGTAGTCCAGGCGGGCCCGGGTGGGGGGGCGGCCTATGAACGAGTACATCCGGGGGTCGTGGTCGGGACAGGTGTCCATCTCGGGTCGGGCGCTCCAATAGAAGCGGCCACAAACTCGGCACGCCCTCCTCTCGAATCCTTTCTCCCCGAACAGCCCCACCGTATAGTAGCGGTCGGGGTCAGCGGAGAACTTGGCGAGTATCTCGGACTTGTCCATGCGGCGGAGTTGCGCGGATCGCGTTATGAGTATTTGGATTCGGCTCGCGGCGCGGGCGCCGGTTTATTACCGGCCTTTGCGTTCCGCGCCGCATGCTCCCCGCGTTTCTGAAATGGCTGCACGAGAAATACGTCATAGACCGCCGTTGCATTAAGCTCAAGGATAATACCGGATTTTATACGCGATTTTACATACAAAAATGCGTGTACATGGCGCAGCGCCTGGGGCTGGACACCGATTACAAGTATGTGCAGTACCAACATGGGCCGCATTCACCGGATCTGAAAGACGCTTGCCACGCATATGATCCTGAGGCGCCGATCGACGAGCGGTTGCCTCCAGACTTTGAGCAAATCGGGGATGTGGTGCTCCGGGCGCACTCCAAAGGGTATACGTGGCTGGAGGTGGCCACCACGATTCTTGAGGGCGCGCGCAAGCGTAGCGATGCGGGAGGGCGATGTACCAGGGATCTGATAGAAGGCGATGCGGCCGACCAAACGTTCCAATACCCCGACAGATACATTCGTACAGTATATGATGACCTGCTGAAGACCCCGTTGGGCGAGGGTCTTCCCACCGCGGAGTCCGCCTTGTCCGCCATACAGACTCCGTGACCGATGCGCCGTTCGGCCGCGCGCTGGACGGGGCTTGGTATTCGTTCGTGGACTTGAAGGATTTACGTGAACCTGAATTCGCGGCTCCTCGTCCTAACCATGTCCGGATCCGGCTCGTGACCACATCTGAATATCTTTCGTGTCACGCACGAACGCCGATTTGTCCAAAGCGGGGGCCTAGTCTGTCGGTGACGGTTTGGCTTCCGACTCTGACGGGTCCCGGGCAGTCCTGGGCGGCACCAACGCCGCCCATGCCCGTTTTGGGCGCGCCGGTTGCAGGCCGTGAAGCAACGCGGCATCGGCGTCCATCCGGCAAAACGATCTGATTGCCGCGTTCGCATGTCTACAGTCTGCGGCTTTGGGCATTTCCACAAGCCATGCGGCATCGATCGTCCATCATCCGTACCCATAAAGACCAGAGATCGCGTTTTGGCGCGTCGAACCAGTAGAACATTCCTCCGATCTTTTCAGGGGGGTCTCTGTGCGAGCGGTTTATTACCGCCATTTGTCTTCAATACCGTATGCTCCCCGCATTTCTGAAATGGCTGCACGAGAAATACGTCATAGACTGTCATTGCATCAAGGACAAGGACGGTACCGGATTTCACACACGGTTTCGCATACAGAAATGCGTGTACATGGCGCAGCGCCTGGGGCTGGGCACCGGATACAACTATGAGAACTACGTGTATGGGCCATATTCGCGGGAACTGACACGCGCTTATTATGACTATGATCCTACGGCGCCGATCGACGAGCCGCTGCCTCCGGACTTTGAGCAAATCGGGGACGTGGTGCTCCGGGCGCACTCCAAAGGATTTGGATGGATGGAGGTTGCCACCACGATTCTTGAAGATGTACGTGAGCGCGGCGATGCGGGAGGGCAATACGCCAGGGATCTCATAGAAGGCAATGTTGACAGCTGACCTAAAATACCTGTACGCCGACAGCTACATCCACTCCGTATACGATGACTTGTTGGAGACTCCGTTGGGCAAGGATCTTCCAACCGCGAAGCAGGGCCCAGATGCGATACAGGCCCCATGAGTGATGCGCTGCCCGGCCACACGCTGGACGAGGTGTGGTATTCGTTCAGAGAGTTGAGGGATTCGTATGAATCTTGGAACATGGCTCCCTGCGCAAACTATGTCCCGATCCGGCTCGTGGCACCATAATAGAGCAGTTTTGCCGCGTCACGTACAAACGCCGCCAGCTGACATATGACTGGAAGCAACCCGACTGTCGCCCATCGCAATCCAAATTTTAGTGGATATCTTCCACCACGATTCGTTCCAGATATTAAGAGGGATGAATGCAAGATCAGACGATACGGAGAATTGGGCACGGAAACCGCAGTGGACAAGAGATGTGGACGGCAGCGTGACGTCTCAAATCGGATGCCGAGGTATGTAATTTAGTAGAAACCGTTCTAAAGAAACAGAATCCAGACGCGGCAGAATGGATCCGGTTGTATATGCTGTCGTTCCAGAATTTAAAGAGCATCAGGGACAAGTTGGAGATGGAGTTTTCACCGGATGTGGCCATGCAATGCAATGAGCTGTTCGGCACGCGCCACGCTGCAACCCACACCTTGTCTGATCACCAAGTCAACAACGCTACGTTTGCCGTGGTGGAGAAGTTGTTACGTCTAATCAATAGTGGGGCTGATTAGTAGCCGAATTGTTGCCTGTCGAGCCACGGGGAGCGCCGTCCGCCGTTTGTTTGTAGCTGGATATGCCACACCATGTCCCGTGCGCAATCCGGCAATAGGCAATCTCGAAAAACAGTTGTCAATCGGGCCAATACGCGGTCATTACAACATCATGCTGTATATGCCCGCAGGACGCGTCCAAGCATGCGTTGGCCCCGAACGCGTTGGCAAATACGCGGCCTCGGTATAGGCCGCAGGCCGGCCAGATGGTCCGTGCGTATAATCTCCGCTTACACAAATATTTGCGGTACACCATGCCGTGCCCAGATGAATATGATGCGGGGGGCTGGCTGAGACGGACCGCTCCGAGAAGCTGGCCGCGCGGGCGCGGGGCGTGATACCGCACGGCGTGAACAGCCCGGTCCGCCACTACGACCCGTACCCGTTCTTCGTGTCCAGCTCGCGGGGAGGGCGCATACGCGACGCGGACGGTACGGACATGATGGACCTGTGCAACGGGTACGGGGCGCTGCTCCTGGGACACGGCCACCCCGACGTGGTCGGGGCCGTAACCGAACAGCTGGGGCGGGGCACGCTGTACTGCGCCCCCACCGAACTGGAGGTCGAGGTCTCCGAGACGATCCGGGCCAACTACCCCTCCATGGAGATGAGCCGCATGGTGAACACCGGCGGTGAGGCCACCATGACCGCCATACGGCTGGCGCGTGGCCACACCGGCCGGGACAAGATAGTGATGTTTTCAGGCGGGTACCACGGCGCCCACGACGCCGTGCTGGTGAAGTCTGGCAGCGGCTCGGCGTCCATGCCCGCCTCGGCCGGCTCGCCCCCGGGCGTGGCAGACCACACCATCGTACTGCGGTACAACGATCCGGACGGCTTTGCGGACGCAATCGAGTCCCGGGAGGACATAGCCGGGGTGATAATGGAGCCGGTGATGGCCAACATGGGGCTCATACCCCCCAGGAAGGGCTTTCTGGAGGCGGTGCGCCACGCCACCGTACAGCGTGACATACCCCTGATATTCGACGAGGTCGTGACGGGATTTCGGATGTCGCCGGGGGGCGCCCAGGCATACTACAACATACGGCCGGACCTGACCACGCTGGCCAAGGCCCTGGGGTGCGGCTTTGCCGCCGCCGCGGTG
The DNA here is from genome assembly GCA_963665475.2 of Nitrosopumilaceae archaeon. Classification (GTDB taxonomy): domain Archaea; phylum Thermoproteota; class Nitrososphaeria; order Nitrososphaerales; family Nitrosopumilaceae; genus VYCS01. The sequence continues at coordinate 48,606 of CAXXXK010000003.1, forward strand.
GGCGGCCGCCGCGACATAATGGAGTCGCTGGCCCCCGGCGGCAGCGTATACCAGGCCAGCACGTTCGCGGGCAACCCGGTGGCCGCCTCCGCGGCGGCGGCCTCGATGCGCGCCATAAACCGGGGGGCAAAACGCGGCATGTACCAAGACATGGAGGCGCGGTGCGGCCGGCTGGCCGCCGCGGTGCGCGACCATGCCGCCGACCACCACGTGCAATGTATTGTGCACCACGTCTCGTCCATGATGCAGGTGTTCTTTACGGATTCCGCCGTGTACGACTACGACACCTCGCGGCGCGCCGACGCGGCCAAATTCGCCGCGCTGTTCTCCGGGCTGCTGGAGAGGGGCGTCTTCGTCGCCCCCTCGCAGTTCGAGACGGTGTTCCTGTCGGCGGCGCACACCGACGGGGACGTAGACGACGCGGCGCGGGCGTACGGCGGCGCGCTGGGGGCGATGGCGCCATAGCGTACACGGTGGCTGCGCGGGGAAGCCGCCTGTCCATGGCGCAGTCCAAACTGGCCATCGGCATGCTGCAGGACGCGGCCCCGGGCGTACGGTTCGATGTAACGACGGTGACGACCCGGGGGGACCGGGACTCCCGGCCCATGTTCGCCATGGACCGGCGGGGAATATTCGAGAGGGAGGTCAACGCGGTGGTGGCCGACGGCCGCGCCGACTTTGCAGTCCACAGCATGAAGGACGTCCCCGGGGAGATTGCCCCGGAACTGACGCTCGCCTCGGTCCCGCGGCGGGCTGACCCGTACGACGCCCTGGTGTGCCGGCCGGGCCTTGACACCGAAGGGGAGTTCGTCGTGGGGACGAGCAGCCTGCGGCGGGCGGCCCAGGCGCGCGCGGCGTTTCCCCGCGTCACGGTGCGGCCCATCCGGGGAAACGTGGACACCCGCGTCTCCAAGGTGGGCGGCGAGTTTGACGCGGTGATACTGGCCCGGGCGGGGCTGGCCAGGCTGGGCCTGGACACGGACAACATGGATGCGAACCGCGTGGACCTGCCGCGCGACGTGTTCATCCCGTCGCCGGGGCAGGGGGCGCTGGCCCTGGTGTGCCGCAAGGACGACGCCCGCACCACATCGCTGTTGCAGACCATACAGCACGCGGCGTCCCGGGCCGAGGCCGAGGCCGAACGCGCCCTGTCGGGCATATTGGAGTCCGGATGCCGCTTCCCGGTGGCGGCCTGCGCCCGGCATGAGGGCGGCGCCATCCGCATTAGGGCCGCCGCGTACGGGGAAGCCGACGCGATATACGCGGAGTCCTCGGGGAGGGACCCCGTGGCGGTGGGCCGGGAGGCCGGCCGCGTGCTGCTGGAGCGGGGCGCCGCCTCGCTTGCCTTAAAATGGAGAGAGGCCTTGGCCGGATGGAGATGACCGTATATCTGGTGGGGGCCGGGCCGGGGGATCCGGGACTGCTGACGCTCCGCGCCGCCGAGCTTTTGCGCGCCGCCGACGTGGTGCTGTACGACCGGCTGGTGGCAAAGCCCGTCTTGGAGATGGCGCGCCCCGACGCCAAAATGGTGTACGTGGGCCGGGCCGTGGGGGACGACACCGCCCACCAGGAGTCCACCAACGACCTGATGCTCCGGTACGGCCGGGAGCGCGACGGGGTGGTCCGGCTGAAGGGCGGCGACCCCACCATATTCGGCCGGGGCGGCGAAGAGGCCAGGTTCCTCAAGTCCCACGGCATACCCTACGAGATAGTGCCGGGCATAACCTCGGGCATAGGCTCGGCGGCGTACTCGGGAATACCCCTCACGTACAGGGGGCATTCCTCGTCGGTGGCCTTCGTGACCGGCCACGAGGACCCCGCCAAGGGCAGCGAGGCCGTGTCCTGGGAGCGCCTGGCCGGGTCGGTGGACACCATAGTGGTGATGATGGGCCTCTCCCGCATCCAAAAGATATGCGAGGGGCTGGCGCGGGGGGGCATGGACCCGCAGACGCCCGTCGCGGTGGTGGGGGAGGGGACGACGCCCCGACACCGCGTCCTAACGGGCACGATCTCCGACATAGCAGATATGGTTCGGAAGGATAAGATGCGGCCCCCGGCCAACATCATAATCGGGCGGGTGGCGGGCCTGGGCGGGGAGCTGGCCTGGCGATGACCCTCCGATCCCGCAACGTGGCGATAACCCGGGGGCCCCGGGACGCCGCCGAGTTTGCGCGCGTGGTAAAAAGCGAGGGGGGCCGGGCCCTGACGCTGCCCACCATACGGCTGGTGGGCCGGGGCGACGACGTCTCCGCCCGGTACATGCGGGCATCCGGCGAGTACGACCCCGACTACACCGTGTTCATGAGCTCCCGGGCCGTCGGGCTGCTGCTGGACGACGCGGCCCGCAACGACGCCCTGGACGGGGTGAAGCTGGCGGTGGCCAACACGACGGTGGTGGCAGTCGGCCCCAAGACCGCCGCCGCCTTGGAGGGGCACGGCATACGGGTCAACGCGATGCCCGAGTCGGTCTACTCGTCGGTGGGGGTGGGCGAGGTCATGTCCCGGATGGACCGCGCCAAAAACCGCGTGCTGGTGCCCCGCAGCGGGGCGTCCACGCCATTCCTGAAGGAGCTGCTCGAGAAGGAGGGCTTCGACGTGCGGGAGGAGTACATATACGACGTGGAACCCTGGCCGGGCGGGCCCGAATGGGAGGAGTTTGCGGCGATGCTCGACTCCGGGGAGATACACGGGATGGTGTTCACCAGCGCCTCGTCGGTGCGGGCGTTCTTTGAGATAATGCGCAACGTGTCCGGATCCGCGTCCCTGAAGGGGGTTCCGGTAATTTCCATAGGACCGTTCACCTCAGAGGAGCTGGTCCGGTTCGGCGTCTCCCACGAGGTGGCGGAGGTGCACACCGTAGACGGGTCCCTGGACGCCTTGAGGCATATGCTGGAGTGACGCGGCGGGGGACCGCGCGGCCTTCTCGCATCGAGGCTGATCCGATTTTATAACGTATAATTAAATCCGGACGGCCCCGCGGTCGTCCGGCCGCATGATCAATTGGAGGCCGCGGGGCGCAAGTTTCAGCGAAAAGCCGCATTCACGCGCCCGCGCCGACTGCGCCACCACGCTAAAGCAAACAATTGCAACCGGTTCGGTGAAACGGGCCGGGATCATGCCGGGCTAACCCGCCCTGGTTTGGGCCTTTGGGCGTCGATAAATGAGCGCGCCGGCAAACTCGGGGTTGCATGACGTGTGAGCTGCGTTGAGAACGGCAGAGTCGGATGTGGTGTGGGAGAACCGGATTTCGTGGCAGGCCTGATCGGAAAACTCCGGAAGGCGCCGGGCTTGGGCAGGGCCGATGCCGCGTCCGTCCGCCATTTCAGAATATGCGGGCGAACACGAGTCGTTTACCGCGGCGTACGGCGGCACGGCAGGGAGCCCTGCGGTGCGACGGTGGCGGTTGGGGAGATGCGCGGCATGAACAACAACATGCGCGTCGAGGAAGAAATGCGCGGCGCCACAGACGGCTGGACGCCACGCAAACAGGGGGTTCGGAGGGTCGGCGCACAACAAATTACAAGTCCGATATACGACTCGTGCGGATAATGCGGGCGCCGGCACGCCCGCGTCCGGTCGGGGCGCGCCGCCACAAAGCCAACAGGGCAAATCGCAATGCCAAGGCCGCCTCCCGCCGCGAAATACGATATTAATGATCCAAATGCGCCATGCACGATCATATGCATGAACTAATTCCGGCAGACCGGCGGTCACGGACCGGCAATCTTTGGAGCGCGGGGCGGAAGACAGTCTACAACAATATATTCCACCGCCGCTGCGCATGCGTCATGAAGGTGTACGTCTTGCGCCACGGCAAGGCTGCCCCCCACTCCCCGGGACGTCCGGGGGACCACGGCCGTCCCCTTACGGACGTGGGCCGCCAGCAGCTGGCAAGTGCCGGCAAGGCCCTCCGCCGCCTGGGGGTGCGGCCAAACATGCTGGCCTCCAGCCCGCTGGTGAGGGCCGTCCAGACCGCCGAGATAATCTCCAAATACGTGGGCGCCGAGGTGCAGCTCTGGACGGCCCTGCAGCCGGAGAGGAGCCCCGCCGATGCCCTGGACAGGATACGGCGGTCCGGGGTTGACTCGATAATGGTGGTGGGCCACGAGCCGCACCTGACCGGCCTCATATCCGTCATGATATCTGACTGTCATCCGTCGATATCCCTCAAGGCCGGGGCCGTGGCCTACGTCCGGTTGGGCGCGCCGGCGTCCGGCACCCTGCGGTACATGCTGACGCCCAAGCAGATGGGGATGATCGCCTGACTGATCCCTTCCATGAAAAGTACCCTCACCGGACGGCCGTCATAGACATGGGGTCGAACTCCCTCAAGATGGTCTGCTACTCCGCCGGCCACACCGGGGCGTACGTCCCGTACCACCGCGAGTCGTTCCGCGCCCGGCTGGACGAGTACGGCGACGGCGTGATCCGCGAAAAGCCCGTGGAACGAATGGTGGACATACTGCAGATGTTCCGCAACACCATACAGTACGAGAACATCGACAGGGTGACGGCGGTGGCCACCAGCGCCATGCGGTCCGCCAGCAACCGGGACGACATAGTACGGCGCGTGTGGGAGGAGACCGGCTTTAAGTTTCTGGTGTTGTCGGGCCGGGACGAGGCGCTCTACTCGTACGTGGGGGCGGCAACCCGCCTGGACATGCCCAACGCCGTATTCTTCGACATGGGCGGGGGCTCCCTTGAGGTAGTCGCGGTCCGGGACCACACCGTCCTGCACGCCAGCTCCGTCCCCCTGGGGGCGCTGGTGACGACCCGCAAGTTCGCCGGCAACGACGATCTGAGGGGGGACTCGATAGGGTCCCTGCGGGAGCACGTGCGGCGGACGCTGCCCGCGCCCGAAGACCTGGGAATGCTGGGGGACGACGCGACGCTGATAGGGGTGGGCGGCACGGTGCGGGCCATGGCCAGGTACGCGCAGTCGTACACTTCCTACCCGCTCCGCAAGTCGCACAACTACACCATGGACTTCCGCCTGGTGCAGTACATAACCACCGAGATCCTCTACCAGGACGCCTCGGCACTGGGCCAGATGTACGAGATAGGGCGCGGCAGGGCGGACATAGTAAAGGCCGGCGCCGTGATCGTGGAGGGGGTGATGGAGCGGTACGGCATGAACGACATCTGCATCTCGTCCACGGGACTTCGGGAGGGGGTGCTGACCGTCGCGCTCCGGCGCCGGGCCATGGAGCAAGAAGGCCTGTCGTACCACGAGGTGCGGGAGGTGGTGCGCGCCACCTCCCGGACGCCGCGCGTGCCCCCGGCCGCGGCCAGCGTGGTGCGCGCCGCCACGTCGCCCGGCCTGCTCTCCCCGGAGGAGGCCACCGTGCTGCGGGCGGCCGCGGCGAGCCTGGGATGGCTCCGGACGTTCAGGGACGCCGACGACTTTCTGTACCGCATACTGGACTGGACCAGCTCCCTGTCCCACAGGGCGCAGCTGCTCTCGGCTCTCTGCCTGGCGCATGCCAAAAAGTCAAAGCGCACCAAGCTGCTCATGAGGCGGTACGCCTCGCTGATGCGCCGCGGCGACAACTCCATGGTCAAGCGCCTGTCGACCATACTGGCGTTCTGCGACGCGGTGATAACCGCCGGGGCGGACACCCAGGCCACGCTGCGCGGGGGCAAGTTGCTGTTGGAGGTGCGGGAGCGCCGCGGCGTCATACCCGACGCCATAATGGACAAGACGTGCCGCCGCATGGGCTCCGCGCTGGGCGTGAATGTGGAGTGCACGGTAAACCACTTATGATTTAAATTGGCTGCGCCCTTACAACCCGTGAAACCATGCCTCCCATAGCGCCCCGAAAGGTCGGGAACGGGCAGCACGTCATTGATGCGGGTCCGCCGATGAAGGTGCCGGTCCGGATATACGCCAGCGACGCCCTGATGTCCAAGATGCGGACTGACCGCACCCTGATGCAGGCCCGCAACGTGGCCAGCATTCCGGGCATACTGGGGCACGGGGTGGTGCTGCCCGATGGCCACGAGGGCTACGGCTTTCCGGTGGGCGGGGTGGCCGCCATGGACGCCGAGGAGGGCATGATAAGCCCCGGCGGCGTGGGATACGACATCAACTGCGGAGTCCGCCTGCTGCGCTCCAACCTGACCGAGAAGGACCTGCGCCCCCGCCTCAAGGACATCGTAAACAAGCTCTTCTCGTCCATACCGTCGGGGGTGGGCTCCAAGGGGTCGGTGCGGCTCTCCGGCTCCCAGCTGGACGAGGTGATGGTGCGGGGGGTGGACTGGGCCGTTGACGGGGGGTACGGATCGCGGAACGACGCGGACGCCTGCGAGGAGAACGGACGCATCGACGGGGCCGACCCCGGGGTGGTCTCGCCGCGCGCCCGCAAGCGTGGGGCGCCGCAACTGGGCAGCCTGGGATCGGGAAACCACTTTCTGGAGATACAGAAGGTCGACCGCGTATACGACGAGGAGGCAGCCGAGCGGATGGGCCTGCGGGTGGGCTCGATAACCGTGCTGATACACTGCGGGTCCCGGGGCTTCGGCCACCAGGTCTGCAGCGACTACCTGCGGGTCTCCGAGCGGGCGCTGGCCAGGTACGGCATAAAGCTGCCCGACCGGGAGCTGGCGTGCGTGCCCAACGCGTCCGACGAGGGCGAGGCGTACCGCGGCGCGATGTTTGCGGCGCTCAACTTTGCCTGGGGGAACCGCCAGATGATAACCCACTGGACCCGCAGCGCCTTCCGAAAGGTCTTTGGGCGCACCGAGTCGGATCTGGGCATGGACTTGGTGTACGACGTCTCCCACAACATAGCCAAGGTGGAGGAGCACCGCATAGGCGGCCGGACACGCAAGGTGGTGGTCCACCGCAAGGGCGCCACCAGGGCTTTTCCGGCGGGCCGGCCCGAGGTACCCGCCAGGTACCGCGACATGGGCCAGCCGGTGCTCATACCCGGATCCATGGGAACCGCCAGTTGGGTGCTCATGGGCAAGCCCGGCTCCATGGACCTGAGCTTCGGGTCCACGGCGCACGGCGCCGGCCGCACCATGTCCCGTTCCAAGGCGCGCCGCTCGTATACGGAGTCCGGGGTGATACAGTCCCTGAACAACAAGGGAATATTCGTCAGGGCCGCGACCGGCAGGGGCGTGGTGGAGGAGACTCCGCAGGCTTACAAGGACGTGGACGACGTGGTGGACGTCTCGCACCGGCTGGGAATCGCCACCAAGGCGGTGCGGCTGGTGCCGGTGGGGGTAGTGAAGGGATGAGCGGGGATGCCGATCTGGACAGGCTGATGGCCAAGCGGTTGGCCGAGATGGAGGCGGCCGCGCGGCGCGGCGCCGCCCCAAAGCCCGACCGAGCCCCCCGGGACGTTCTGGTCTCGGCCCTGGGCCACCGTGGCCTGGAGGTGTTGGAGCGCGCCGAGGCGCAGTTCCCCCGGCAGGCCACCGCCGTCGTCAGGGAACTGGCGAAGCTCTCCGATTCCGGCCACCTGGGCAATCTGGACGGCGCCCGACTGCTGTCGGTCTTTCACATGCTGGGGCTGCGCGTCCGAATGCCCACGCGCATAAGCGTGGAGCGGGACGGCAGGACCGTATCGCTCTCTGAGCGCATACGGAGTGGGCAGGGTTGACCACCATATTGTCGGTGGGCACCCGGGACCACGCCACCGACGTGGTTCTGATCAAAAAGGCCATGTCGCAGATCGAGTCGCTGGTCGGCTCGTACAACGGGTACGCCCTGGGCGAGCCTTCGTCCCGCTTCGGCTGGACCTTCTTTCAGATGGCCGTGGCGCCGGATCTCCGGCAGCGGATAGAGTCCAAGTTCGGGGACATGATAAAGCGGTACACGTGGGACAAGCCCGATGCCAAGTTCGCCAAGTTCATGGGGGACTACCTGAAGGCGCGGGGCTGCGGCGTGGAAGTAAAGCTGGCCTAACGTACACGGTATGTTGTAATGCGGTTACACGCGCCTGCCCCGCTTGCCGCCCTTCTTGCGGGTGGTGTCGTGGGGTATGGGAGTCACGTCGTCAATGCGCCCTATGCGGAAGGCGCTCTCCCCAGCCTCGTCGTCGTCCTTGTTTGACGTGGCCCGGGCCAACGCCCTGATGGCGGCCTGCGCTCCGGGTCCGGGGACTCTGGATCCGACACCGCCCACGGCCCTGACCCTTATGTGAAACCCGGTGAAACCTCGGGCGCGGGCCACGTCCACCACGGCATTGGCGGCCTTCATGGCTGCAAACGGGGATGACTCGTACCTGTCGGCGTTGGAGTGCATGCCGCCGGAGCTGATGGCGATTGTCTCGGCGCCGGTGAGGTCGGTCAGATGGATTATGGTGTTGTTGAAACTGCTAAAGATGTGCGCTATGCCCCACTTCTCGGGCTTTTCTTCCACGGCAGGCTTGCCGTCGCCAAAGTCGTCATCCTTGCCTCGGCTGGCCAACATGGCCTCTATGCGCTCACGCATCTCCTGGGATATCTCTCTGGGTTTGGGCGCCTCCTCACTGGTCTCCATGTCGTCAAGCGAGAACGACTCGTCTTCCGAGACTTCATCATCGTCCAAATCCTCCCCTTCGGCGTCGGCCGCCTCAACGTCGACCTTCTCTACGGTCGCGTCGGCCGCCTCAACGTCGACCTTCTCTACGGTCGCGTCGGCCGCCTCAACGTCGACCTTCTCTACGGTCGCGTCGGCCGCCTCAACGTCGACCTTCTCTACGGTCGCGTCGGCCGCCTCAACGTCGACCTTCTCTACGGTCGCGTCGGCCGCCTCAACGTCGACCTTCTCTACGGTCGCGTCGGCCGCCTCAACGTCGACCTTCTCTACGGTCGCGTCGGCCGCCTCAACACCCGAGGAGCTGCCTTCTGTACCGTCCGGCGTGGTGTCTTCGGGTGCCGGATCGGGGGTGCCATCTGTAGCCAACAAAGTTGGTGACTCGTGCGGGTTTAAAATACATTGGTAATGTGAGATAAGGGGAGCGCCTAAAATTCCACCACCAGCCCCGCGCCTACGGGATTCCTGATCTGCTGGATGGGCGCGCGGATTGCCCCCCCAAGTACGCCTCCTTACCGGCCTGCGGCGTGTCAGACGGCGCACTCCCGTGCGGCCGGGCACGCGGGAGGGATCCGGAATATCATTTGGCACGGGATGCCGCGTACGGCTCGGATCCGCGCCCCGCTTTACGGTTTATATTATGTGCGGGAAGCGTTCCGGCATCATGGAATATGTCTATGCTGCTCTACTCCTTCACAAGCTGCAAAAGGATGTCAACGAGGACAACCTCAAGGCCGTCGTCTCCGCATCGGGCGCCGATGTCAACGAGGCGCAGGTAAAATCCCTGGTGGCAGCATTGGCCGACGTGGACATAGACGAGGCGGTCAAGGCCGCACCCGTCGCCGTGGCAGCCGCTGCCGCCCCCGCTGCAGAGGAGCCCGCGGCCGAAGAGCCAAAGGAGAAAGAGAAGGAAGAAGAAAAGGACGAGGAGGCGGCCATGGAGGGCCTCTCTTCCCTGTTCGGCTAGACCTGGTCAGGCCGGATCAGTTTTTTTACACCGCCGCGGCGCCAGCGCGCCGCATGGACGTCAGGCGGATTATGCGTGACTATGCCTCAGGACGGCTTGTACCCGGCCTTCTCGGCCAGCGCCGTGGCCCGGGCATGGGCGGCGGCCAGCACGTCGCCGCCAGTCTCGGCGGTCACGTACCCGGCCTCCACCGACAGCGAGCGGGCCGCAGATGACGCCTTGGCCAGTATCTGGATAACGGTCTCGGCGGTCACGTATCCCGACTCTACCGACAGGTTCACCGCCTCTTGGTGGGCGGCGGCCAGGCTCTCGGCCACCGCGTCTGGGTCTACCGTCAGCTCGTCCCGGCCGTACACTTGGCTGTCCTCCAGGGCGGCGTCCAGCAGTATGACCGCCTCTATCGGCTTGATGTCCAGTTTGCCCAACATTGACGCCAGCTTCTCCCCTATGACGTCGCCCTTTTTTGCGGGGACCGTGTCCTTGGCGATCCATATCGTTCCCTGGTCTATACGGGTGGGTATGCCCGCCTCCTTGAACTCGGTGAGCATGGGGCCGGGCGCTATGCCGGTATTGCGGGCGGCTACCTCCACGTCGATGCTGGCCGTGTCGCCGCCCCGGGCGGCCATCATGATCTTGTTCTTGGAGAGCAGCAGGTTGAGGCTGAACGGCGACATATCCGTCAGCAGCAGCATGCACTGTCCCCGGATCTGCCGTATGATGCCGTCGATGCCCGGCACCGGAGAATCTTTCAGGGCCTTGACAGCCAGCTTGTTTTTTATGCTGACGAACCTGACTTTGTCCTTCAGCTTCTTTCGCAGCGGAAGAAGCTGCTGACTACGGACCTTGTTCAGGCGTATGAGCGCCGCCACCTTGTACTTGGGCGGCTCCTCCAGCAGCTGCGCGTATACCCGAACCTTCTCGGGCGGGTATCGGGTCCTGTTCTCATGCATTGCGCTTGCTACCCCTTATCACGCCGCCCATGGTGGCCTTTACCATGACGTCCCGAATATTCTTCTCGCCGTTGGGCAGCTTCTTCTCGATTGCCCTCAGCACGGCCATGGCGTTGGCGGCCAGCCCCTCGTCTTCCATCTTCTGATCTCCGATGCGGCATGAAACAGACAGGGATCCCCTGACCCTCACACGTATGGACCCCTGGAACCGCTGCAGGAACGCATCTATGGGCGCGTTGAACGGAACCGGCGTGGGCATCTTTCCCCGGGGCCCCAGCAGCTGGCCCAGCGCCTTTCCCACGGTGGGCATCATCTTTGTGTCGGCCAGGAAAAAGTCGTACTTGTTGATGAACTTGCGGGCCGCCCTCTTGTCGCCGGCCAGCCTGCCCAGCTCTTCTGCGTCCACTACGGCCTTGGCGTTGGCCTCCCTGGCCTTGGCGCCCATGTCTCCGTCGGCCAGGACGCAGACTGACGCCTCGGATCCCGCCCGGGGAAGCTGCACCACCTCGTTAATCTGAAAGCCCTTCTTGACGTCTATGTCCTTGAAGACCGTGATCAGCTCCATCGCCTGAACGAAGCCGCGCTTGCCCGCGGCGGCCTTGGCCTCTCCTATAATCTCCCGCATGCCGGATTCGTCGATCACGGGATCGGCGGCCTGCGGGCCTCATAAAACCGTTTGTCGGGCGTATGCCGTTCCGGGGCGCGGTGCGCCATTTGCATGGCCGCAGGGGCGCGCGCGGCGGGGGCGGTCGCAAACCCGCGCGGCGGGCCGAAACCGTTTCGCCCGGGCATTTCATTGTATAATGGGGCGACCCGCATGCGGGGCGGACTGGCGGCGCCGCTCGTAAAAAATACCGCGGCATAAGGACGCGGTCACTTGTTGCTGCCAAACGGCATCAGTATCCAGCAGGCCTTGCACATCCACACCTCCACATGCAGCCCGTCCTGTGACGTTTTGCCGTCATTTTTCGCCGGCGGTATGTACCCGATCTGCTCGCTTTTGAGCCAGTCGTTGGCATCGCAGTTGATGCATTTGACTTTTGGTGCCATAGCCCAGCTGCGGCCGTCAATATAATTAAAAGCAGCGCGTTAATGTCGTATAATACAATACGGGCGTAAAACCGGCATGTATTCCCGCCAGCGCGCCGGACGCCGACGAAATCCGGGCGGCGCGCCGCCATGCGACGGCCGCGCGGGACCTTACGGCTGCAATACGTTCCCGCATCGGCGTACGGCGCCCGCCATATCGTACGTCAGCATGCTTGGCGGCGGCCACGCCCATGCGGCCTGGCCGCACGGCCGGACGCGGCGCTCAGAACGCCTTCCATCCGCCGTCGGGCAGTCGGACGCGGCCGTCCCGCTCCAGGTATGCCCCGTCACCCTCCTCCACGTACCCCACGTATGTAAGGGGCGCGCGGATTTCCCGGGCCATCCGGCGCAGTTCGGGGACATCGGCAGGACGCAGCGCCAACACGATCTCGTACTCCTCGCCGCCGTTGTATACCAAGTCGTCGGACTCCAGGCCGTGCCGGGCGGCAAACTCCCGCACGCCGGACGCCACCGGGTCTCCGTCCGCCACAAAAGCCGCCCCGCTCCGTACCGCCATCTCGTTCAAGGTGGTGGACAGTCCGTCGCTGGAGTCCATGGACGCGGTGCAGAGGCGCGCCGCCAGGACGCCGAACTCCAGCCTGACCCGGGGGCTCATCACCGCCCGGCGGGAGCCCCGGGGGCCCCTCAGGCCGTGCAGCGCCGCGTGCAGTCCCGCGGCGGGCAGCCCGAAGGGCCCGCTGGCGTACAACACGTCCCCGGGCGCCGCCGCCCTGGGCGGAACCGGCCCGCTGGCGGTGCCCATCATGCAGACCGTAAGAGACATCTGGCCCCCCCGGTTGGTGTCCCCGCCAATTATGCTGAACCCAAACTCGTCGGCCGCGTGGGCCAGGCCGTCGGCCATGCTCCTGTGCGTCCGGGCGCCGTACGACGGCGGGGCTGTGACCGATACCACGGCCCACCTGGGCCGCACGCCCTTGGCCGCAAAGTCGCTGACGCATGCCACCGCCGCCTTTCTGGCAGCCTGCCTCATCGTCATGCCCGGCGGCACGTCGGTCTCGTACTCCAACGTGTCGGCCTTTACGACCATGGCGCCGTATCCCGAACCGATCACCTCCACGTCGTTGCGTGCCGCGTCGGCCAGTCCGAACCGTTCCCGGTATATTCCTATGACTTCATCCTCGGACGGCGTCCTCAACCCACCCCGTTACGCGGCTTACCAGATCCCCGCAGCGCTCGGCGTTCTCACCCTCGGCTGATATACGCACCACGTCCTCGGTGTTGGACGCGCGCACCAGCACCCAACTGTCCTCGTCTATAATGCCGCGTACGCCGTCGGACATGTCAACCTCGGAGCTGATCCCGCGCATGGCCTCCTCCAGGCGCGGCAGGACCGACGCGTCGCCGCGCACCTTGGTGCGGATTATGTGCGTGCCGGTCACCTCGCGCATGACCCGACCCGCAGCCCCGCCGGGCATCATGGACGCTATCAGCGCGGCGGCCAGCATCCCGTCTCGGCACCAGTTGAATTCGCCCAGTATGAAGCCGGCGCTGCTCCCCTCGCCCCCGGCGCCCGCCCCGCCGTCGGCCATGGCCGAGACGACGTTGGCCTCCCCCACCGGGGACCGCCGCACCCTGCCGTTCCTCCGTTTCACGTACCTCTCCACCAGGACGCTGGTGTCGACGCTAAACACAAAGTCGCGGTGCCCCCTCTCCATGGCGGCGGCCACTCCCAACCCCAAGGTGGCGTCGGGGGGCTGCACCTTTCCGCCCGCGGCCAGCACCATGCGGTCGCCGTCCATGTCGAAAGCCACGCCCATGTCGTACTCTTCGGAGCGGGCGGCCAGCGCCTCCAGTCCGCCGGCGGTCGGATCCGGCCGCGGCGTCCCGACCGAAATGGAGTCCACGCGGCAACCAATCTTGCGCAGCAGCCGGGGGGCCATGTCGGTTGCCGCTCCGCCCCCCGCGTCCACCAGCACCGAGACGCCCCCGTCTATCGTATCCACGACGCGGGCGGCTTCCTCCTCGTACGTGACGGGTATGGACCGGCGGCTGCCGCTCCGCCCCGCCGCCTCCGGCCTGGCGTGCACTATGTCGCGCATCATGGCGTGGCCTGCGCCCCTGCCGGCAACCACGAATTTGAGCCCGTTCCATGCTATGGGGTTGTGCGAGGACGTCACCATCACGCCGGCCCCGCGCCGGCGCGCCTCCCGAAATACGGCCGGGGTCGGGACCACGCCCATCTCCAGCACGTCCGCGCCGCCCCCCGCCAAGGCGGCGGCGGCCGCCTCGTACAGCGTCCCGCCCGACGGCCTGGTGTCCCTGCCCAAGACGCAGGCGCCCCCCGCCATTCCCGCAAAGGCGCCGCAGAACCGAGCCACCTCCCGCAGCCCCAAGTCGTCTCCGACCACCCCCCTTATTCCGGAGATCGTGGCCTTCATGGAATTGCCTCCGGAAAGGCTTTTTATAAACTCGGAGGCGAATCCGGATCCGTGCCTCGATAGCTCAGCCTGGTAGAGCGAACGCCTCGTAAGCGTTAGGTCGCGGGTTCAAAGCCCGTTCGAGGCTTATTGCAGCATGCCAAGGCCACATGAGGCCTTGTCTTCAGCGCATGTCCTCAATGTCCTCCTCCAGCTCGTCGCCCAACCCTTTCCACCATTGGGGAATCTCGCCGCCCATTGTGGTACTCATTTCGATCGCCCTTTATACCTTTGTCGCCTCCCGCATCTTCTTGCGGTACACTATGACGGCCACGGCACCCGCGGCGCACGCCCAAAAGACCGGCCACCTGTACTCGCTCTCGCCCATCCCCAGAAACGCGTAGATGGTGCCCCCTATTGCCGCAAACCCGGCCAGCTCCAGCAGCTTGATCACGGGCATGGTGCGCGCGGGTAGGATATAACCGTGCCACCAAGGCAGGCGCCTTGGGATCCGACGTGGCCGGTCCGGCAGTGGTACATGGATCCGGGGATTTGCGGCGGGTTCCCCGCGTGCGCGGTCGGCGCGTCCCTGCTGGACCGCGCAGTGCGCTGCCCGCGCACGTGACGCACGGGGACTTGCGCTCCCAAGGCCCATTATACAATTATACGACCGGCCCGGGCATATGGCGATGAACCGCTACTCTCTGGTGCTACTTATACTGATGATCGGGGGAATGATCATAATGGCAACCCAGGAGCGCTGGATTGAATTCTACGGCATGCTGGGCGGGGCCATCGTCGTGGTGATGTACTCCGCGTACAAGAACCGCCGCCAGTACAAGAGGCGAAGAAAACGATAGGCGCTCAGAGTTCCAGTCCGAAGGACTCGGCTATGTTGGAGAACCTGCGGTACGACTCCAGATACTGTCTGCCCTTGGGCGTTATGACGAACGTGTGCTTGCCGTCGTACTCTATGCGATTGACCAGCCCGGCGCCGGTCAGATTCTCCAGAAACTTTCCCAGCCGGGTGTGTGACAGGTTTGCCTTGGTCAGCAACGAGGTGGTCCTGATCCCCTCCATTCCCGAATCCTGCGTGGCGGTCAGCAGATCCGCTATGATCTGCATACTTGTCCTGTATGTGGCCATGTATCCCTATCCCCATCTCGGTATATAAATTAGTAGTGGGCGGGGTGCTACGGGTAGTATCCGGATCCGAATATGTACCCGTCGTGCATCACCAGCCACGAGATCTTTGTAGACTCCTCGGTCTCTCCGGGCCTCATGCACGCGCACGCGGCCCAGCCGGCGTCGCCGTCTTCCCACGTCTGGAACGTCGACAGGGGTATGGACGAGTTGGTGAGGATCTTGGGCGTGCCGCCCACCTTGTCGGGGTCGGCGCCGTGCGCCACCACCTTGAGCGTGTCGACGTCCAGAACGAACGGGTACGCGTCGGCGGTCGACATGGCGGCGTTTATGGTGTCAATGGTTCCGTCGGGATCCTGATCGTACAGCCGAATAGTCTCGCCGACCACTTCCTTGACCAGCTCCTCGTCGGTGGGGAAGAAGCTGGCCCCGAAGATGTATCCGTCGTAGTGGCTGAACTGACCGATGTTGTATCCCGCTATGTTGCCCCGTGTGTCGGACACCGGGTAGCTGAGCGGTACGACGTTGCCCTCTTCTTTGATGACCAACTCGACCAAGTCATCTACGGAGATGTGCGCACTTGCCAGCAGGGCGCTTGTGGAAAATCCAATGAACGCGGGATTGGAGTCGTGCGCCACCATGACGTGTCCGGTCAAGTTTGTGACGAACCCGATCACTGTAGCGCCGGGCTCGGCGCCCTTCCCTCCCTGGGTTATCATGTCGAACGCCGCAACGCCGTTCTCCTTGTACAGGTCGATGTACTCGTACACGCGCTGGACGGACAGGTCCTCGTTTGTGGGCTCGGCAGCGTCGGTCACCGTTACGGTGCCGGTGGCCCACGGGTGCACCTTGCACCGGTAGTCGTACGTGCCCGGCGCGTCAAACGTGAACGTGAAGCTCCCGCCGGGCGTCACCCAGGCGTCAAAGAGCGGGCTGGCGCCGCCCTCGGTGATCGTGTGCTGGACGCGGTCGTTGTTGGTCCAGGTCACGCTCTCTCCTCTTCTGATGGCGGTGTCGCTGGGAACGAAGCAGATGTCCGCGTCGGCGCAGTCCGGATATCCGGACCCGTCGGGCATGGATACGGCGGCGGGTTCGCCGATCATGAGCGGCTCTGCGCCCTCGTAATATTCGGCGGACATCGCGCATTCGGACATGCCATCGTTTACGCTGATGTCCAACGCGTCGCTCAGCGTGGTTACGGCGCCGTCCAGATACTCCGAGTATATGCCGCAAACCACCGTAATTACCACGTGCGGCATGTCGCCGCCGGCTACATGGTCTGCCGTCGCCGTGCCGGGCGCCGCGACTACCAAAGCGGCAATTCCCACCATGGCAAGCGCAACGCCACTGAAATTCAACAAAGAATTGCGCAGAGCGATGTTATATAAACATGGCCAGCGCGCCGGAGGTCGGGAAACAGGTATTCGGCGTTGCGCCGGTGGAATAATACGTCGGTGCCGTCCATACGGATGCAAACGGAGATGCCCGCCGTTCGGCCGCTGCTGGCCATTCTGGCCTGCCTCGCGGCCGTGTTTGTCGGCAGCGTAATCTTTACAGGCGTGGAATTTCTCGGCCAAGATGCCGAACAAGCGGCGACCACCGGAATGGTACGGCCGATTGTGGGCAGGCTGCCGTTGCACTGGACGCTTTCGGCTGTGGTGTCTCTCTTCGGTGTTTCCGTGTTGGCGGGGTTGGCAGTCTACGGGCGGGAGTCACACGGGCGGTGGCGTGCTGGCGGCGACCGGGGTTTTTCTGGGGTTGGCGGTATTGGGCATGGCAATCGTGGCGTATGCAGGGGAGTTGTTCGTATGACGGTTGGGCGTGTGGCCGCGGGCCGACTTGCGGCGAATGCGGCAACGCCGACGCGTGACGGCGATGCCGTCCGCAGCGGCGCGCGCCGTCGCGAAGACGCGGCGAACCCGGCATCACGCGACCGGCCGCTGCGTGACTGCCCTCCCGGGAGATCTCGGGCCGCGCCTGCCGCGCCATTCCGCCCGTGAGGTACCGGTGTCGAGATGTGGACTCAAATACAGTTTCACAATTCAATGCAGCCGCGGTATGCGGCGACTTTACTACGTTATGGGCAATCGAAACATATATAGCGCGATCCGTTTTCATGCCTCACATGGTGGTGCAACGCGGCAAAACACGAGCTGACGTGGTACGAGAACAACGCCAAGTACGATGCCATGGCCGATTCCCGAGTACAACCACGAATCGGCGAGCTGGAGCGGATGAACCGGGGCGTGGGCCGCCCGTACAAGTACTCCGACTCCTGGCGTGCATCGCCTTAACCAAGGCATGTGGGGAAAGTCGTAGGTGCATGGGCATGGCCGGGCAATCCGTGGCGTCTGGAAGAGGATGCATGGAAGTTCGAGTTGTTTGCGGCGTGGACAGCACCAGGATAAAGAACGGCAACAGGGGGGAATGGATGGGCGTGGAACGTGGTTCTTCGCACATACGTGGACCTGGACATTGTTCTGGCGACATGAACGGCAATCGCCCAGGCGAAGGGGCTGCTGAAAGAGGAGGGGGCGCCGCTGCCCGATGCCGGTCGCCGTGGGTCGGTGTGGCCGCGGGCCGACTTGCGGGGCGAATGCGGCAACGCCGACGCGTGACGGCGATGCCGTCCGCAGCGGCGCGCGCCGTCGCGAGGAGACGCGGCGAACCCGGCATCACGCGACCGGCCGCTGCGTGATCTGCCGCTCTTGGGGGAGTCAGGGCGGGAGATCTCGGGGCCGCGCCGTGCCGCCGCCATTCCGCCCGTGAGGTACCGGTGTCGAGATGTGCATCGCCCGGACTCATCAATGTTTATATGATTTAGGTATACGATTATGACGTGAAACCGGGCATACCCGTGGCCATGTTTGGGTTGGTTGCCTTGGCCGTAGCTCTCCCCCTTGCCGCAACGGCGGCTGACGATGCCGACGCGCCGCATCTGGTCGTTACCACTGTCTGCATCATACCGTCGGACTATCTGGGCGGCGCCGTAGCCGGCTTGGACGGTATGCTGGGCATTGACATTGGGGAGTACGTGCCAGAATGCGAGGTGACCGCCGAGTACGTTGAGGCGGCCGACGAGCCCACGATGCAGGAGTCCTCTGTCACGGTGGACATGCCAGTGGGGGCTCTCTTCCCGGTATGCGCCGAGGACGACAGCTGCTTTGATCCGCATACGGTTACCATAGGCGCAGGAACCGAGGTGGTGTGGACAAACAGCGACACGGTACTGCACACGGTCACCGACCTGGCCGGGGCGTTCAACGCCTGGCTGCTCCCCGGCGAGGAGTTTGCGTTTACGTTTGACACGCCGGGCACGTATATGTACGGCTGTACCGTGCACCCGTGGGCCAGCGGCGTTGTGGCGGTAGAATCAGACGCGGCGCCCGAACCCGAGCCGACGGTCGCCAGCGGCCTGGCCGAGGCAGCCGTGGAGGATGTCCTGGCGCTGTTTGAGACGTACGGGGTGGATGGGGCCCTTGAGATGGTAAACGCCATGGCGGCGGATCCGGACCCCGTCATTGCAGTCTTTGTGATAGACACAGAGGCCAACCGCATTGTGGCACACAGCGCCATTCCGCAGTACGTGGGACTTTCCACCGTTCCCGTACTGGAGAAGGCGTTCATCCCCGCCGAGACCATGCTGGACATAGTAGACACGCACGACGGCGTCTGGTTGAGCTATCCGGTGGCCGACCCTCAGGGAAACCTCGTATCGTACGACCGCGGCTGGTTCAAAAAATACGACGGGTATGTAGTGGCGGCGCGCTACAACGTGGGCCCCGCCGAGAGCGTCCAGTCGGTGGTGTACGAGATGGTGCGGCTGTACGATTACGACCCCGCCAACGCGTTTGAGACCATAAGCGGGTTCATGTCCACGTTCACCAGCTACCCGTTCGTGCTGGATCCCGAGACCGATACGGTGGTGGCGCACGGCTCCAATCCGGCAAGGGTGGGGGCCACCTCGGTGGTGCTGACCCAGGCCGACAAGCCCAAGGCGCAGATATTAGAGGCGCTGGCCGGGGGCGCGGGCACCTGGGTGGAATACACGTTCAACAACCCCTCTACGGGCATGGAAGAAGCCAAGCGCTCGTGGCTGGTGATGCACGACGGGTACATATTCGGATCCGGATACTACAATCTGGAACCGGAGAAGGCGGTGGCGGCGGTCACGGATATAATCGCCGCGTATGGTGCCGACGGCGTATCGGCGTTTGACGCGGTAAACGCCATGGAGTCCGAGGGCATCTACCCGTTCGCCGTTGACGCCGAAACGCTTGCGGTGGTGGCCGAGGGCGCGTTCCCGCGGGTGGTGGGGCTGCCGGCCACATTCCTGGATGATGCCGACCGCCCGCTGGAGGACATAATGGCCGAACTGGAGGCGTCCGAGGGCGTGTGGGCGGAGTACGTGTTCCACAACCCCAAGACGGCATCTTACGAGGCAAAGACCTCGTATCTGACGCTGCACGACGGGTACATATTCGGATCCGGATACTACACCTCCCCGGACGCCGGGGCCGTCGACGCGGTTGAATCCGTGCTCCGCCTGTACGGTGCCCTGGGGGATGCCGCGTTCGCGGACATACAATCGGTCCCGGCTGACGCGTTCAACGCCCCGTTTGTTCTTGACGCCGGGACTCTGGACGTTGTGGCGCATGCGGACCCGAACGTGTCCGGAGGGGCCGTCCGGGACGCCATAATCTCCGGGCAGTCCCTGGAGTTCGTATACGACGCGCTGGACAGGCACGGCAGTATGTGGGTCAGCTACCCGTCCACCGACCCGGCGCCGGGCTCCGAGTACACCCGGGCATACATGACGCTGCACGACGGATACGTCTTTGCGTCCGGCTACGGCATGGATGCCGACTCCCGGCTCCAGTCGGTGATCGACGAGTCCGTTCGCACATACGAACGGGAGGGAGACGCCGCGTTTGGCATGATCACCTCAATGGACATGACCAGGCAGGTGGTATACGACCTGCAGACGTACACTATATTGGCCATGTCCGGATCGCCGGAGTTCGTGGGGCTCATGGTTCCGCCCGCCGCCATGGGGCTTGATCTGAGTCCGGACGAGCTGATGCAGCTGTACGCGCAGGGGGGCGCGTGGTTTGACAACTTCGAAGCCATTGTGGACGGCATGGACTTGCGCGAAAGCTCGTGGAGCGTGCTGCAAGACGGCAGGTACGTCTTCATGGCGCAGCGCGTGTACTTTCCGGAAGCAGACGCAATGGCCGAGGTGGGCGCGGCCATAGATGTCTACAAGACGCACGGGAAGGCGGCATTTGACCGCATAACTTGGCAGGCGACCAATCCGGTGATAATCTACCCGTTCGTGTTTGACGCCGAGACTTGGCGGACGGTGGCGCACGCCGCGTATCCTGACAGGCTGGGCATGCGGCCGGCCTCCATCATGGCGGACAACGACCTGGACGAGATCAGCGCGGCGCTAGATGAGAACGGGAGCGCGTGGGTGTCGTACCAGTTCTACAACCCGATCACCGACCTGGTTGAGTACAAGCGTACCTATCTTGCCCTGTACGACGGCTACATCTTTGCCGCCGGGTACTACTACGGCAACTTTGACCATGCCGTGGAAATAATCTCCGGGGCCATATCGGAGTATGACGCCGACGGGGAGGCGGCGTTTGGGGCAATCAACTCGGAGATGTCCGGCAGTTTGGACTTTTCTCCGATCGTTCTGGACTATAACACGCTGGACGTCGTGGCCCACGGCGGGCATCCCCAGCTTGTGGGGCAGAACATAGCCGACATTGCGACCAACGGGGCCGTGCTGGCGGACGTCATCGAGGAGGGCCTGGTGGAGGACGGCGACACGGTCCTGGCCAGCTCCGCCATGCTGGATCCGCAGACCGGCCAGCCCATAGCCAAGCTCGTCATCTTCCAGTTGCGCGACGAATACGTCTTTGCCACCGCCCAGCCAATGGCCGTCTACACGCAGTAGCGCGGTGTGCGTGGGGTCCGGAAGCCGTCTCATGCGCAGAACGAGATTTTCCCGCCCGCCCACGGTGGCATGCGGCGGCCCCCCGGCGCGCCCGCACTCGGGGGTTTCGGCGGGGCGCGGCGCAAAGCCAGAAAAACCCGAGACGCATCATCGGCGCGCCCGGCCGATTGCGGCGCGCGCCCCACTTTCCGGGTAGTAACATGTAGCGATAATTTTAATAGCGGTGCTTCTTGCACATCAACTATGCTGTCCAAAACGATACTGCTGGCAACAACGCTGTTGGGGGTGCTGATCGGTGCTGGTTTTCTAGGGACCGCATACTCTGACGCGCCCGTTCTGGTGTCCGAGCCACGCATCATAGAGATGCCACAAGCGTACGCCCAGTTGGAAGACGAGGTCAGCATCGGAATACTGACGCCACTTACCGGGGACCTCTCGTCGTTTGGAATTCAACTAAACTATGCCGCGGAGCTGGCCGTTGCCGACTTTAACGAGTATCTGGCGGAGAACGGTGTTGCATGGCGCTTGGTCGCCACCAACGAGGACACCGAGACCAATCCGGTGAGGGCGTTGGAGAAGGTTCAGGCCCTGCACTCTAAGGGCGTGGACATCATAGTGGGCCCGGCCGGCTCGGCGCAGCTATCCAGCATACTGGCGTACATGAACGACAACAACATGGTGGCCATATCGCCCAGCAGTACGGCGCCAGCGTTGGCCATACCCGACGACGCGGCCTTCCGGACAGTCCCCAACGACCTCAACCAGGGGAAGGCCCTGGCGGCCCTGTTTGATTACAGCGGAATGGAGGCCGTCATCCCCATATTGCGGAACGACGTGTACGGGATTGGCTTGGTTGACGCCGCCGCCGAAAACTTTGAGGCCAGGGGCGGTGTCATGTATGAGGGCGTAAGGTACAACCCCGAGTCCAGCGACTACTCCGTGGGCGTGGCGGAGTTGGCCGACGCGGTCTCTGACGCCGTGGAGACGCACGGCGCCGACAAGACAGCGGTACTGGCGATATCCTTTGACGAGGTAGTGCCGATATTTCAGGCCGCCGCCTCGTATGACGTGCTGAACGATGTGCGGTGGTTTGGAGGGGAGGCCGTCGCCCAGTCCACGGAGATATCCGCAGACCCCATCGCGTCCGAATTCGCCATGGATACGGATCTGGTCACAGTCCAGCTGCTTTTGGCCCCCGGAGACAGGGCAGACTCGGTCAGCGAGCGTGTCCAGGAATGGCTGGGGGAGGAACCAACGGCATTCGTGTACACCACGTATGACGCGGTGTGGCTGGCCGGACTGAGCGTTCTGGAGACCGGCAGCACGGACGCCTCTGACATCCGGGCAGCCCTACCCGGCGTGGCGGAATCGTATTCGGGCGGCGCCCTCAGCTCCACTGAACTAAACGAGGCCGGCGACCTGACGCTGGGCAACTACGAGATGTGGGCGATTATGCAGGGAGAATGGGTCCGGGGCGTCACGTACGACGGCCAGAGCGACTCCATAGTGGAGGCGGCCGGCGACGCGCCGACCGACTCTGCGCTGGCCGGCGACGTGATGGTGGGCTCTCTGCTTCCGCTGACCGGCGGGTACAGCTCCGTCGGGGTGCAGGTGGACGCCGCCACCCAGCTTGCGGTGGATGACTTTAACGCGTACCTGAACGACAAGGGCGCCGAGTGGCGGATGGTGCTTCTGAGGGAGGACAGCGCCTCGGACCCGGTGGTGGCGCTTGAAAAGGCGCAGTCACTCCACTCCAGGGGCGCCGACATCATGTTCGGGCCTGCAGGCTCGGCGAGGGTCTCCTCGGTGATGGGCTACGTCGAGTCCAACAATATGATACTGCTGTCGTGCTGCTCCACCTCGCCCGCCCTGAGCAACCCCGGCGACAGGGTCTTCCGGACAGTGGCCGACGACTTCAATCAGGGGCTGGCGTTCGGCAAGATCCTGGAGGACCGCGGGATACGGGCCGTGGTGCCGCTGTGGATCGGAGACACGTACGGCGACGGCCTCCGCGACGCGGCGGTAAACGACTTTGAGTCCCGGGGCGGCGTATACGACGAGGGGATAAGGTACAACCCCGACACAGTGGAGTTCTCCGTAACGGTGGGCGCCTTGGCCGACAAGGTGCAGGAGATGGTCGACTCGCACGGCGCCGAAAACGTGGGAATAGTTGTGGTGGCCTTTGACGAGATCGTGCCCATACTGCAGGTGGCCAACTCCTACGACATCTTGGGGCAGGTCAGCTGGTTCGGGTCCGAGACCATAGCCCAATCGACGTCCATAGTAGACGACTCGCTGGCGCTGCGGTTCTCCGACCAGGTCGGATTCACGGCCGTCCAGCTATTGCTGAGCACCGGCGAGAAGGCCGAGTATGTGAGCGATAGCCTGGCCGACCAGCTGGGCGACTCGCCGAACGCGTTTGTATACACCGGGTACGATGCCGTCTGGCTTGCGGGACTCTCCGTCGAGGCGGCCGGCAGCTCCGACCCCGCCGACGTGGCGGAGGTACTGCCGGGCATAGCCGCCGGGTACACGACCGGGGCGCTCAGCACCACGGAGCTGAACGAGAACGGCGACCTGGCGACCGCCAACTACGAGATATGGGAGGTCGCCGGCGACGGTTGGACCCAGACCGCCGTATTCGACATAGGCCAGGACAGCATAACCCCGGTGGGAGTGATGATGGTGGACGGCACGGAGTTTGCCCCCGACTTTGAGGCGGTCGGCGCCACAGTACTGGGCATGCACACGGACCCCCAGGCAGACACGCTGATAGTGGAAATGGACTCCGCAGAGGACGGGTCCCTACATATCACGCTGCCCCGGGACCTGGTGGACTCGGCCGGCGACGACGGCGACTCGCCGTTCTTCGTGCTGGTGGACGGAGAGGAGGCCAACTACGACGAGGTAGACACGACGGGCGACTCCCGCACGCTCCTGATAGACTTCACGGCTGGGGCGGAGCGCATAGAGGTGATAGGCACCTCGGTGGCGGTTCCCGAGTTCGGCCCGCTCGGTATGCTGGTCTTGGCAATCGGCTTGGTCGCAATCACGGCGGTAACCCTCAGGTACCGCCTGGGTACAGGGTCGCGCATCCTCAACGCCGCCTGACGGCATGCGCCAGAAGGAGCCACGGCCCAGACACCAAGGGCGCATCCGGCGGCTCTAGAACGACACTGCTGTTTCTTGCAGTAGGTGGCCACACGTATGCGGGACGGCGTGAAGGGGCGTGGTGCGCGCCATACCGGCCGGACCGGGGCTTACCGGCAGGATGTTTGCCAACACATCGGACAGTCCGACATGTGCCAGCCAGACGGCCCGGTCCGGGGGCTAAATTCGGTCACGGCGGTGCCGCCCGGCACCGACGCGCGATCAAAGTGAGAGCGCGGTATCCGGGCTCCAAGGACTCTGGCCGTGCCGCTAGTTGAGTATTCGGAGGCTCCGGCACACCGAGTACAAGGTGCGCTTGAGGTTCTTGTCCAGCAGCGTGTCCATGCGGTGGCGGACGACCCTCTTGGCCTCGTCCCTCTCGTCACCGGGAGGCAGGGAGAGGACCCTGTTGAGCAGCTCCGGCAGCGACTCCCTTATCCAACCGTCGGTTACTGAGTACACCTTGGGGGGTATGATGTCGCATCGGTCCTTGTCAAGGTCCAGCACCTCGGTAAAGTCGTAGTGCTCTATCCTGTATATGAGTCCCATTATGACGTTGTCCGGGGTGGGGTGCGTCAGTATCTCAACGGACCGTTGCCCGGCCTTGCCCTGGGAAATCTTGTTCTTTAGCCCCACCATGTCGATCCGGATGCCGTTTACGCCGACCTTGGTCCCGTCCACGCCTGTCACGGTCCCTATCACGAAGTCCCTGTATTCTCCGGACTCCACCGTGCTGAATACGTGCACGCCCTCCTTTAGAGCAGGCTTCCTGTTTAGCATACGTGCCCAGAGGATGCGTCTACATTTTTAGTGTTGGGCTGGAGCGCTTTGCGGCTTGCTGCAGAGCGCCCCGCATTGTACCCGTGGACATCTCTGTGGTCGCAGTACGTTGGTCAGCGGCGCGCGGGCATGGGCACTCACAACAACGCTAAACACGATGCGGGCTCGGCCACCGGCGGCAAACATCCACTTGCACTTTTCGTTCTAACATTCACACTTAATAATGATGGGCCCGTAATACGGTTATGGCCAAGACCGATGATCTTGATCGACGCCTGCTGTACGAGCTCTACCGGGACGGTTCGGCATCGGTCCCCGTCCTCTCCCGCAAGATGGAGACGAGCCCGTCGGTGCTGTACAGCCGCATACGGAGGCTGATGCGCCGCCGCATAATCAAAAAGTTCACCATACAGGTAGACGATACCAAGCTGGGCATGGGCGTGCGCGCCAAGGTGGGCATAAACCGCAGCCCCCGGTTAAAGAAGCACATACACAACAGCCTGATGAGCACCCCGGAGGTGGTCTCCATAACAGAGGTGACCGGCCGCTTCGACATCATAGTGACGATACAGGTGGTGGACCTCAAGACCCTGCACACCACGGTGATCGACAAGATAGGAAAGATAGACGGCGTCCGGAGCACGGAGACCTTCGTGGAATTAACGCACACCGACAAGGATCCAGCGTACCTGCGGCCGTCAGACGTTTGACAGACCAGATCAGGTGCTGTCCTGCAGTTTGGAGTCCCAGACTCCGTCGTCTATCTCTGCGGTTATCTCCCGCGGGGTCTTGGATTCGACCGTGATGCCCATGCCCTGACACGTACCCACGACGGTCTTGGCCACCGACTTTAACCGGGTGGCGTATGACGATTCCAGCTTCGTCTTGGCGATCTTTGCAACCGCGTCCATGGTTATGTCGCCTACCCATTCCGTGCCCGCCGCGCCGGATCCCTTCTGGATGCCGGCCTCCTTTAGTATCAACGGAGCCACAGACGGAATGCCCACCTCTATATCATACTCTTTGGTTGCCCTGTTAACCGATATGGTGACCGGCACCTTCATGCCCTCAAAGTCTGCCGTGTTCTGGTTCACGGCGCCTATGACCTCCATTATGTTGAGGCCCAACGGACCCAAGGCGGGCCCCAAGGGCGGCCCGGCCGACGCCGCGCCCCCCGTCACCAGTGAGGATATCTTCTGTATGTCGCCCATGGATGGCGGCTACGACGGGCGCGATTTAATCTTATGCATCGGAGATCTTCTTGAGGTAGTTGGCGTCCACGGTGACCGGAAGCTGGTAGTTGGCGTCCAGTAGTATGACTGTAGCCTCCTCCTTCTCGCGGTCTATCCTGGTTATGGTGGCCTTCATGCCCTTGAAGGGACCGCCGGTTATCTCCACCACGTTGTTGACCTTCAGCGTGGCCGCCGCCGGCCTCTTTATCAGGTATCCCTCGATGTCGGTGAACTCCAGCTCGCCCCGGAGCTGGCCTCGGACGTGCCGGACCCCGTCCACCGCGTGGAACACGTCGTTGGAGTCGGGAGCCTCTATGACCACGTAGCCGCGCAACTCCTCCACCAACAGGACCGCATGTATGTTGGTGTCGCCCGCCCGGAGCTTGGTCTGCAACAGATTCATGACCTTCTTCTCCTGCCCCATGTTGGTCTTTACCGCAAACAGGCGCGGCTGCGAATCCTCAGACAATTCTACCTGCCGTAGGTGGCCACCGAGAAGACAAACTGTATGATGAATCCGATGGTTCCCACCGCCCCTATGCCCAACAGAACCAGCCGCATGTACTGCTTGTACTCTTCGCGGTCTGGCTTTTTGGCCAGCTTTAGCGTGTTAACCATATCCTTGAGTATCTGCTTTGGGTTCACTGCTGGAAATAAATACGGTTTCAATATAATTTTGTCTATGGATCTCTTGGTTGCATACGGGTCGGATCCCGCCGGCAGCAACATGGCCCGCCACCTGGCTAAGGGCCTGCCCATCCGGGACGGCATATACCGGGGGGACCGATACCACATCGCTATATTGGACACGCCCACCGTTGAGGCCGACTGGCTGGAATCAAGGTTCCAGTACGACGGCTACGTCTTCCTGTCCAAGCATTCCGCCGCGTCCGGCCAGCTGGCGCTCACGTGCCACACCACCGGCAACTTCGGGGACGAGGTTCGGCTGGGCGGCAGCCCCCGGCAGGTCGCCGTGCCGTACGCGTCCCTGCTGAAGTCGTACATCCGGGCGCTGTGGTCTGCGCGGGATTCCTTTGGCGGGTTTGACATAACCCTTGAGACCACCCACCACGGACCCACCGCGCTACATACGCGCTCCCTGTTCGTGGAGGTGGGCACCACGCCCGAGCAGTGGAATGATACGAGGCTGTGCGGCATGGTGGCAGACGTGCTGGACGGCGTCCTGGGCGAGCCCGGCGGCGCCCCGCCGGAGGCCATATGCTTTGGCGGCACGCACTATCCCAAAAAGTTCACCAGTGAGGCGGTCAGCGGAAAGTACGCCCCCGGCACCATCGTGCCCAAGAGCGACATGGGAGTGGTGGACGAGCGCACGTTCTCCCACATACTGGAGCGGAACGCGTCGGCTTCCGTAGCCCTCCTAGACTGGAGTGGGATGGGCCCGCACCGCCGCCGCATTCTGGATATGCTGGAGAAGACGGACCTGGAGGTGGTGCGGCTGTGAGCGCCGCGCACAAGGTGTACCGCATACTCATGGACGTGCCGCCGGGCATGGTGGTGTCGTACGGCGAGCTGGCCCGGGCGGCGGGCCTCCCCAACGGCCAGAGGGCGGTAGGGCGCATGATGGCGCAGAACCCGTATCCCGGAATAGTGCCTTGCCACCGCGTAGTGATGGCCGACGGCAGGCTGGGAGGGTACGGATACGGCGGAGCAGGCGTAAAGGCCAACATGTTGGAGGCCGAAGGCGTGCGGGTGGAGGGGGGCCGCATACGCGACAAGTCCCAGATGTACAAGTTTCCAGACGACCCGGAGTAGGCCCGCCTTACTCTTTTCGCTTTGATATGGTCTCTTCGATGAGCTTGCGAAGGTGCGCCTTGTTCCTGACCGTGTTGCCGCCCACCTTCTTGTAGAGCGCCCAAAACTCCGGGTTGGTGATGTCTTGGCGCGCCTTGGCTATCTTGAGAAGGCGGCGCAATGCCCTGACCTTGGCCACGTACGCCCTCTTGCGGGGGGTGCGCGCTCCCCTGCGGCCCTGCTTGGAGCCGGGCTTGACGCCCCTCTTGCGGCGCTGCTCCCTCTTTATTTTGGCGCGGCCCCTGGATGTGCCGCCGGCTGGCCTTATGGTCACTATGCCCGCGGTTACCAGGCCCCGCGCTCCGGCCCGCGTTATGGTGTCGCCGATCTCCGATAGGTACTCCGGATCCATGCGTATGCGACGCTGGCCCACGCCGGTTACCCTGGACAGGAGGCGCCTCTTGGCGGCTAGGTTAACCGGCATTCACGTCAACCCTCCCGTTGAATATCTTGAACTTCATCTCTATGGCCCTCTTTACCACGGCTATGCGCTTGCGCCTGCCCACCGAATGGCCCAGACGAACGCCGTCCCGGGACGGATCCAGGCCCTCCAAGTCCTCCACCCTGTACACCAAGTTGTCGGTGTATCCCGACGGGTGGAGATGTTTGGCTTCACGGGGCCCGCCGTACCCTATCTTGACCAGGCCCGGCCTGCCACGACTCTTTTGCTTGCGCTGGTGGTTGTCTACCCCCTTGGGCTTCCTCCAGCGCGGCTTGATCCTGTCGTACCTCCAGCTCTCCTGCCTCACGAACTTGGGATTCTTTCCCTTGATCAGGCGGCGCTTGGCCAGCGCCTGCTTGTTGATGGCCACTGTTCCTGCTCGTTCCATGTTCGAATAAATATCTTGGGAGGCATTACGATACGGCTGCGGCAAGGCGGCATGGGCGCGCGTTACCCGGCGGCGGGGCGTCACCAGGATTGCGGCTTTGGCTGCGAGCTGGCCGCGTCGGGCGCGCCGTCGTCAGGGCCGCCGGAGCCGCCCGCCTTCTTTGCTTCCTCTGCGGCCTCCTTCTTGTATTCCAGCTTCAGCCATATCGGCGTGATGATGGTCGTGATGGCGACCATGATGATTATGGTGGAGTACACCACCTGGTCCAGCGAGCCCGCCGCCACGCCGACGCCAGCCACTATGAGCCCCACCTCGCCGCGGGATATCATGCCGATGCCTACGCGCATGCCCCGCTTTTTGCTCTTGAGGAAGAGCATGGACGGGAGCCCGCACCCGCCCAGCTTGGTGACTATGGCTATCGCCACTATGACTCCGCTGAGCGCTAACACATTAAGATCAACCGCCCGGAAGTCAACCTGCGCGCCAATGATCCCGAAAAAGAGAGGAGCAAAGATCAGTCCCAATTTGTCCACAAAGTGCTCCACTCTTCCAAACACTCGGGCCGACGACAGCGCCATGCCCACCGCAAAGGCCCCCACTATGGGCGAGAGGCCGAACGTGCCGGCCAGCGCCGCGGCGCCGAAGAATGACGCGACTGCCACCGCCTCCACGCTCCCCTTGCCCCTCCAGAAGCGCTGATCCACGAGGCGGGGCATCACGAATATCGACACCAACAGCATCGCGCCGAATATGCCCAGCACCTCCAGTATGGTGAACATGACCGTCTGCGGGTCCACCTCGGCAAGGTCCCCACCGCCCATGCTGGTCACCACCGAGAGCACGGCTATGGCGAGTATGTCGTCCACCACCGCGGCGCCTATGATCAGGCGCGCCTCGGGCGTTTTTAGCTTGCCGAATTCGTTGAGCACCTGTATCGATATGGCGATGCTGGTGGCCGTAAGCGCAGTTGCGATCAGCATGGACTGGTACGTGTTGAACCCGAAAGCCTCAAAGACCAACAATCCGGCGAAGAACGGCACCACCACCCCCAACGTGCCCACCGTAAACGACGCCTTGCCTCCGCGGATGAATTCCTTGGGCGTCATCTCCAGGCCCGCCATGAACAATATCACGATGGCGCCCATCTCGCCCAGCACCCGGATCTCCGGAGTCAGTTGGAGCAGCGGGGTGCCCTCTGGCCCCAGTATGTACGCCCCCAACGCGAACGGCCCTATGATCATGCCAGCGATGAGCTCCCCCAGCACCATGGGCAGATTGAAGCGCAGGAAGAGCTCGGCCATGAGCTTGGACGCAAAGAGCAAGATTCCGACGCCCACTATGGTTTGAATGAAGTGCGCCTCGGCTGCCATGGGCCATTAAATTACCCTGCGCCATATAAAAAACGCGGCAGGCCGACTTTTTCAAAAGCGTGACCGATTGGCGCGTTCCCCCAACGGCGCGTGGACGGCTCGCCGTGATGCAGTATTTGCGGCGGCCCGGCAGGTGCCGAAGCCGGTGGCTTTCCGGCATACGCCCGCGCGCCGTAGCGGCGGGGCGTGCGCGCCGCCGCTACGCCAGTGTGCGGGGGCCGACTCGAACCCCCTGCCGGCCGGCCACCCGCCCTATCACGTCGGCCTCTACGCCGTGCCTGGCAAACGCGGACCGGATTCCGTCGGCCTCGCCGTCGGGAGCAACCACGCAAAATCCCACCCCCATGTTGAACGTGCGGTGCATCTCCATGTCGTCCACCCCCTGAGCCGCTATCAGGTCCATGATGGGCGGCACGGGGGGAGGCGCGTCTATCTCGAACCCGACGTCGGCAAGCCGCGACAGCTTTGCAAAGGATCCTCCGGTGATGTGGGCCAGCCCGTGCACCTCGCACTCGGCCAGCATGTCCAGAACGGGCCGGGCGTATATGCGCGTGGGCTCCAGCAGGGCATCGCCTATGCGGCCCACGCCGCGCACCCGGTCGTGCACGGAATACTTGGGAAACAGGGCCTTCCGGGCCAGGGAGTACCCGTTGGAGTGGAGCCCGCTGCTGCGTCCGCCCACTATGACGTCTCCTTCTGAGATGTCGTCGCCCAGTACGGTGCGGTCACCGTCCACCAGCCCGGTTACAGTTCCGGCAAGATCAAAAGCGAACCCGTCTCCGGCAAAGAGATCCGGCATGATGGCCGTCTCCCCGCCCACTATTGGAACGCCCGCCGTTTTGGCGCCCTCCACAAGGCCCTCCACCAGCCGCTCGAACACGGCCTGCTCGTTCCTGCTGGCGGCGATGTAGTCCACGAACGAGACCGGGGTTGCCCCCACGCACACCACGTCGTTGACGTTCATGGCCATGCAGTCTATGCCAACGGTGTCGTACTTTTCCATGGCGACGGCGATCATGGCCTTGGTGCCCACGCCGTCTGTGTGCGTCGCCAGCAGCAGGCCTTTGGAAATTTCCACCAGTCCCGCGTAGTGGCCGAAGCCGTGTATGGTGGTGTGATGGTGCGTCTCCCGGATCAGCCTTCCTATGGATTTCTGGCTCTTCCGTATGGCCGGCACGTCCACGCCGGCCTCGCCGTATGTGATGCCCACGCAGCGATGCGGCGGAACGGCGTTTAAATAGCCTGCGGCGGCTTTGCTGGCTTGCCATCCCACCAATTATATTGTTAGACGATACGCCATACGCCATGGGAAAACGACAAGTAAAAAGCGAAAGCGACCTCAAGAAGATACGCCTGCCCCAGGAGGGGGAGCTCTTCGGACGCGTCCTCAAGATATTGGGCGGCGAGCATGTCATGGTAAAATGCACCGACGGCATAACCCGGCGGGGCCGTATCCGAGGCAAGCTCAAGCGTCGGGTATGGATCCGGGACAACGACATAGTGATCATAGCGCCCTGGGACTTCAAGGAGAAGGAGCGGGGCGACATCGTGTGGCGGTTCACGCTGCCTCAGGTGGAGTGGTTGAAGGACCAGTCGCACGTGCCCCGGGACTTTTAACCGGGCTGCTTCAAGGTTATATCTACAAGGGTCGCAATGGCGCCCATGTTGATACGGAACGCCGCGGCATTGGGCTCCACGCGCAGGGCCCGCCACGCCGTGAGCATACTGGAGGCGGGGCTGGCCGCCGCGGATCCCGCCCGGATAGTCTCCAGGTTCGTGAGTAGCGACGGGGTGCTCGCGGGCGGCTCGCGCGTGCCGCTGGACGGGTACGACAGGGTGTACACGGTGGCATTCGGCAAGGCGGCCGATTCCATGAGCCGTGCCGTCGCCCGCATACTGCCGGTGCAGACAGCCATGATGGTGGTCCCCCGCGACTCTCCGGTGAAGGCTCGGGGAGTGCGGTTCAGGGTGCATAGGGCAGGCCACCCGTATCCGGACCGGGGCAGCGTGGCCGCTGCCAAGGCGGTGCTCAAGTTTCTGCGCAACCGCGAAGAGAACGACTTTGTACTGTTTCTGGTCTCAGGCGGGGCCTCGGCGCTGTTGGCGTTGCCCAACGGTGTCGCGCTGCAAGACAAGGCGTATGCCACCCGGACGCTGCTTCGGTGCGGCGCCTCCATATCCGAGATAAACTGCGTCCGGAAGCACATGTCCGGGGTAAAGGGAGGGCGGCTGGTCGAGAATATGCCGTGCGCCGGGGCGGCATTGCTGATGTCCGACGTGGAGGGGGACGACCCGGGCACCATAGCCTCGGGGGCTACATACATGGACGAGACCACCTTTGCCGAAGCGCTGGACATCATAGAGGGATACGGCATAGAGTCTGAGATGGGCCCTGAGGTGGTGTCGTGGCTGCGCGAGGGGGCGGCCGGGAGGATCCCCGAAACCCCCAAAGAGGCGCGCATGCCCCATCAGGTCATGGCAAACAACCGGACGTGCCTGGACGCCATGTCGGCGCGGGCGGCGTACCTTGGATATGCGGTGACCGTGGAGCAGTACTTTGGGGACGTGGGCGAAGCAGCCGACTCTGTGGCAGACCGGCTGCGGGAAGGCGGCTGCTTGGTCTTTGGCGGAGAGCCCAGAGTCTGCGTGACCGGGCGGGGGAAGGGGGGCCGCTGTCAGGAGATGGTGCTGCGGACCGCAGTCCGGTTGCCCGCCGACGCGGTGGTGGCGTGCATGGGAACCGACGGCATAGACGGCAACACTCGGGTGGCAGGCGCCATCCACAAGGGACCCGCCGCCGACGCGGACATGGCCGCATCTTGTTGTATGCATATCCGGAAACGACTCGTACGCGTACTTCGCTCGGCGCGGCGGGCTCATCAAGACGGGGTATACCGGCACCAACCTGCTGGACATAGGAGTGGCCCTGACGGGGCGCCCCACCGGGAGCAAGGTTGCCGCGGCTAGGTAGTAGGTAAATCGGGCGCGGGGTAGTGGGCAATATCTGCGGGCGCGCGTAGAGCCTGCCGCGCATCAGATCATGGCGAGCGCCGCGTAACACACCACCAAACTGCAGCGTGCAGTCGAATGCGGGGCGCCGCGATCCGCTAAATGTCTGGGACAGGTGGGGCAGTCGTGCCTTGCATTATGCGCCGGATGTCTGTCCGTGTTCCGCATGGCCGTTTGCGCCGCTAAGTAGTTTGGACGGAATGTCCCTGTACCGCGTCACGAATACAAAAACATGCGCGGTTCAGATACTGCATATTCGCGGCGTCGCGTCGCGGGCGGTTGGTTAGCTGGGAGTGCACAAAATTCTACTTCCGCTGCCCCTGCGACGGCCCATTTGCAGTGCTGGATCCGCCCCGTCGGATTGCATGTTTGGCATGCAACGTTCTGGAAGCTTTGGGATGAAACCGTGCCTGCATGACAGCCATGCGGGAATTCCCCCTAACCGTGCCAAATCACCAGGCGCAAAACCAACGTGCTGCAAAATTAGAAACTGCAAACGATCTCCGTTGCTGTGACGTCCTTCTGCTGGCTTGGCGTGTATGCCATCTGTACCAACGCAGAAATTCCAATTTCCCGCATCAGTCATTTATGCCCAGAAATCGCTCCATTGCATGGACGGCACTAATTCGGCACCGCCTCCATTGCGGATTGGTAGCGGGCCAATTTTGAACGTCCGACTGTGATGGACGTTTGTCCCATCTGGCACGGGGGCTTGGCGTTCCATGCGCGCATCAACTGCGCGTCGTTGCCGCGTATTGTGACGCTGGCTTTCTGGCGATTACCACAATCCGTGTTCCGGCATGGGTACGTACGGCAGTATAGTTTTCGTGAAATAGCAAAGAACCCCCTTTATCTTTGGGCGGCCATACCGGACTTGATGCGCCGCTAAGCCTTTCTGGCGCGCCATGCTGCCGTCCTGCTTTCAAACACAGACGATGTGCGTTTGGCGTGCCAACAATTTTTTAGACTGCCCTGAACGTAACCGACAATCTCTCCGGCCCCTGGGGACTACTGCCATGCTGCCGCCCGCCTTTCACTCGGTGCTATGTCGATATTTGACAGGGTGGCATTTTGGACGCCAACCTGCCGACGACGCTTTTAATTTTACTCGACATCATGTTATTATTTAACATAGGCAACATCAGTTATGCGTTAGCCATTTACGCAACAACGGCGACGGATGACAATCGACCATTGCCGTATTCCTGAAACATTTTGTCGGTGTTTCACCTTACCGTGTCCAATGGGATGCGGCACCGGCGCATATTTTTGGAGATTTGTTCCGGTTGGTTTCATTTGGTTTCATTTTGTTTCGTGGCATACGTTGGCACGGCACACCTACGTCGTGAACCGCGCATCCTTGGCCAGCATCGGTGTGGGATATAACGCCTGATTCGTCGTGACGCATTTCGTCCGTATGGGTCCCGCCGCAACCCCCAAGCGTCTAAGCTGTGACTGTAATTGGCGTTTGTATTTCTGCTTGGCTTCTATCGGTTGCGACGACGTTGGCCTTTGGAATGCTTGGCCAAACCGCCGTGGAGTTTGAGGTGCGACTCTGCGACGATGTTCTTACGTCTATTGGCTCTGGTTCAGTTGCCTTCAACTGGCGACGGTTTGGCGCCCACTGGGTGATCACGCGACGCAATCCCGCGCCGTATGGTACCCGGATTTGTACGTGAGGGATCAGTATAATGAGGCGCCTTGCGCACACAACCCTCCATAAACCGCTAGACTGCGCTTGGATGGGCGTGTATTAGGTGTCCTGATCGGGTTGCTCTTTTTGGAGTTGGCAGTTTACGTCAGCGATGCCCACCGTTGATGCCATACCCGAACTGGAATTTCTCACGCGCTACGCGTTATGCGATTTGTGGCAGCCCTTCATGATTAGGACCAAAATCCAACACATTCTGACGCCCCTAATGGACAAACGCAGTTCCGATGACAGGTGTTGGGAGTATCAAACACACGCGACTGTTGAGAACAGTGGAATTCATCTTTCCCGGAAACCGTCTTCCACAAATTTAAAATACTAACAAACATTCCAACAGGACATGAGCGAAAGCACGCCGACTATTCAGGAAGAAATTGAAAGTATAAAGATAGAGTTAACCAGGATCCGAGATTTGGTGATTGCCGAACTGGAGTCAAAACCAAAGCGACGAACGAGAGCCAAAAAAGCAGATACTGCAAAAGCTGCCCCCAAGAGGCGCGGCAGGCCCCCTAAGGACCCCGACGCGCCGCCCAAGAGGCGCGGCAGACCGCCCAAGAGCGCCACCGCCAAAGCGACTGCAAAAGCTGCCCCCAAGAGGCGCGGCAGGCCCCCTAAGGACCCCGACGCGCCGCCCAAGAGGCGCGGCAGACCGCCCAAGAGCGCCACCGCCAAAGCGACTGCAAAAGCTGCCCCCAAGAGGCGCGGCAGGCCCCCTAAGGACCCCGACGCGCCGCCCAAGAGGCGCGGCAGACCGCCCAAGAGCGCCACCGCCAAAGCGACTGCAAAAGCTGCCCCCAAGAGGCGCGGCAGGCCCCCTAAGGACCCCGACGCGCCGCCCAAGAGGCGCGGCAGACCGCCCAAGAGCGCCACCGCCAAAGCGACTGCAAAAGCTGCCCCCAAGAGGCGCGGCAGGCCCCCTAAGGACCCCGACGCGCCGCCCAAGAGGCGCGGCAGACCGCCCAAGAGCGCCACCGCCAAAGCGACTGCAAAAGCTGCCCCCAAGAGGCGCGGCAGGCCCCCTAAGGACCCCGACGCGCCGCCCAAGAGGCGCGGCAGACCGCCCAAGAGCGCCACCGCCAAAGCGACTGCAAAAGCTGCCCCCAAGAGGCGCGGCAGGCCCCCTAAGGACCCCGACGCGCCGCCCAAGAGGCGCGGCAGGCCCCCTAAGGACCCCGACGCGCCGCCCAAGAGGCGCGGCAGGCCCCGAAAAACCACGACATAGTTGCAAGGTCAGTCTTCCTTGATGTGCATTTTTTAACAACGACGCGGCTTAACCCGCGCTTCATTTTTTCACCGGGTTCTTGACGGCCCAACATACGCGGTTTTTACTTTGAAGCCATTTTAGTTTAAGCCACCACGACATCCCGCCGATTTGCCTGTGCGGCGCTGAAAACGTCAACACCCCGGAACCTTCTGCCAATGCCACGCACCGCAAAAATGCACACCGTGCGACGTTCTAGCCAGATCCACAAGGCGTGTCCAAAGAAACCGCACCAAAAAGCCCCGGCACGGCGCCAGACCACACGTGCCATCGTGGAGCGGCTGTCCGACCCGGCCCGCGGGGAAGGGCATGGCCCGCATGACGCGTCCTGCTAATCCGTGCGTCATGATTTTAAGACCCGGGCGCGGCCATCCTACATGGGACAGGGGAATGGCGTGCCGGATGCATGCGCCGAGATAGCTCGGACTCTTCTGGACATGGACGGCCCCACCGCCGAGGACGCCCGCCGCGTAATGCGGTCTGTCTGCGCCGCCCGAACTCTGGAGAGACTTCCCGGCAAGAATGAAATATTGGCTGCTGCGGGGCCGGAAGGATACGACCGCCTCCGTTTGTTATTGCTCAAAAAACCCGTCAAGACGGGATCCGGCGTGGCGGTGGTGGCGCTCATGCCGAAGCCGTACGCCTGCCCACATGGGCGGTGCACCTACTGCCCAGGCGGCGTGGCGTACAATACGCCCAACAGCTACACGGGAGCCGAACCCATAGCGCTGAACGCCATCGACAACGAGTATGACCCCGTCCGCCAGATAACTTCCAAGATAGACCATCTGGTGGCATACGGTCACGTTCCCGACAAAATGGAGTTGGTCATCGTGGGCGGCACGTTCATGTTCATGCCCGCCACATACCGGGAGGAGTTTGCAAAGTCATGCTATGATGCCCTGAACGGCGCCCCGTCCGGTACGCTGGAGTCGGCGCAGCGGCTCAACGAGAGGGCAACCGTCCGCAATGTGGGCTTCACAGTGGAGACCAAGCCGGACTATTGCGGGGAGACGCACGTAAGCGAGATGCTCAGGTACGGGGTGACCCGGGTGGAGATCGGGGTGCAGACCCTGCGGGAGCTGGCGTACCACGTGGTGAACCGGGGGCACACGTTCGGGGACGTGGTGGAGTCTTTCCGGGCGGCCCGGGACGCGGGACTCAAGATAGTGGCCCACATGATGCCGGGCCTTCCCGCCGTGACTCCAGAGGATGACAAGGAGGATTTTTCCAGGCTATTCGACGACGAGCGTCTCAGGCCGGACATGCTAAAGATATACCCGACGCTGGTGCTCCCCAACACCCCGTTGTATGAGATGTATGCCGCCGGGGAGTATAGGCCGTACGACACCGCCACGGCGATAGACGTTCTGGCCACCGCCAAGGCCGCGTTCCCCGAATGGGTCCGGGTGATGCGCATCCAACGGGAGATATCTCCCGCCGGAATAGTGGCCGGCCCCAAGGCGGGCAACTTGCGACAGATGGTTCACCAGGAGATGTCGCGCCGACGGACCTCGTGCCGGTGTATACGGTGCCGGGAGCCCCGGGGACCGCCGTCGGAGCTTCGCCCCCGCCGTATCGACTATGACGCCTCGGGAGGGCGGGAGTTTTTCATCTCGTACGTGGATGGGCGGGACCGCATCTACGGGTTCATCCGCCTCCGGGCTCCGGGGAGGGGCGCCGCGGTGGGCGGAGGCACGGCCCTGGTGCGGGAGCTTCACGTGTACGGCCAGGCCCTGGGGTTGGGGGCGCGCGGCGGCATACAGCACTCGGGGCTGGGGGGACGGCTACTGGCCGAAGCCGAACGCGTGGCGCGCCAAGAGGCGGGCGCCGACCGCGTGCTGGTGACCAGCGCGGTGGGCACCCGAGAGTACTACCGCCGGTCGGGGTATTCGTTATATGGACCGTACATGGCAAAGGCGCTCTAGGATGGACCAGATAGGCAGGGGCACCTGGATAGACAAACTGGCCGCCGAGCTGGTGGACAGGGAGAAGGATCTGGGCCGCAGCCTTGACATGCTGAGGGTGGAGAGCGGCTTGGGGGCGTCGGGCATACCCCACATAGGCAGCCTGGGGGACGCGGTCCGTTCGTACGGAGTGAAGCTGGCCCTGGAGGACATGGGATACGATTCGGAGCTGGTGGCTTACTCGGACGACATGGACGGCCTTCGCAAGGTGCCAGACGGCCTCCCGGATGGCGCCGCCGAGGGGCTGCTTGAATACCTGGCCATGCCGGTCTCGCTCATACCAGACCCGTTCGGCTGCTACGACTCGTACGGCTCCCACATGAGCGGAATACTGCTGGAGGGGCTGGACCGCCTGGGGATACGGTACAAGTTCCAGCGGGCCTATGACACATACCGGGAGGGCCTGCTGGCCGAACAGGCGCACGCCATACTACATCGGGCCGACAGGGCCGGAGACATGATACGGGAGATGGTTGGCCAGGAAAAGTTCACCCGGACGCTGCCCTATTTTGCGGTCTGCGGGGGGTGCAAGCGGCTGTACACCACAAACTCGTACAGGTACGACGAGCGGTCCCGGCTCGTCTACTACGAGTGCTGCGATACCCAGGTGGGCGGACACGCGATATCCGGATGCGGACACCGGGGGAGCGTGCCGATAGACGGCGGCCTGGGGAAGTTGGCATGGAAGGTGGAGTTTGCCGCCAGATGGGCGGCCTTTGACATCAGGTTCGAGGCGTACGGCAAGGACATAATGGACTCGGTGGCCATAAACGACCGCATATCCGACGAGATACTGAAAAGGCCGCCGCCGCACCACATCCGGTACGAGATGTTCTTGGACCACGGCGGCAAGAAGATATCAAAGTCGGCGGGGAACGTGGTGACCACTCAGGACTGGCTGGACGTGGGAAGCTCCCAGTCGTTGCTGATGCTGCTGTACAAGAGGATCCGAGGCGCCCGGCACTTGGGCATACAAGACGTGCCGGCCTTGATGCAGGAGTACAACGAGCTGGAGGCGATATACTTCGGACGGGTGCGGCTGGACAACGCCGAGAGGACCGTCCGGCTCAAGGGCCTGTACGAATATGCCAACCTGCTGCGGCCCCCCGCCGAGCAGCCCGCGCCAATAAACTACGCGCTGCTGGTGGAGCTGGCCCGCACGTTCCGCGAGGACCGTGTCGCCAGCATAGTGCGGCGTCTGGCCCGGTACAAGGTACTGCCAGACGAGGAGGCCGCCGACGGGCGCGTGCTGGACCTGATACGGATGGCCTGCCGGTTCGCCGACACGCAGGTCGCAGAGCGGCGTGAGAAGGTGGACGTCAGCGCCGAGATGCGCCGCGCCATAGGGGCGCTGGTTGACGCCCTGCGCCGGCACCCCGACGCGGATCCTCAGGGCGCCGTGTTCGACGCGGCCCGGGCGTGCGGGGTGCGCCCGCGCGAACTCTTCCCGGTCCTGTACCGCATACTGCTGGGTTCGGGCCGGGGCCCCCGGTTGGGCCCGCTCATAACGGACATCGGCACGGAGCGCGTCGCCAAGACGCTGGAGGCGTACGCGGGGTAGTGGCCCACAGCGAGCACAACAAGCGGGGAAGCGGGTACTTTGCGCTCATAATACTGGGGGCCCTGCTGCTGTTCGTGGCGCCCACCATATACCCCGGAATGCCCGATCTGGGCGTGGCGGCCCTGGCGGGCGGCCTGGCCGTGGGGGGCCTGGGGTTTTACATGCGCTTTGTTAAAAACAGATTAAGATAACCGGCATTAACCACCACGCAGATGGGCCTCTTTCGAAAAAAACGGGACGATTCCGAGGAGCGCCGCCTACACAGGGATCTGAGCGATGAGATCCCCCGGCTGCAGGAGGCGGCGCGGGAGCGGGGCGCCGAGGTGCAGGAGGCCGAGTCGCGGCTGCGCTCGGTGCGCGCCGAGTACGATCAGGTGCTCTCCAATCTCATGAGCACCAAGAAGGAGATCAACGACCGGCGGGAGGAGAAGGAGAGACTGGAGCGCGTCAACGAAGGGATCCGAATGCAGATAGACGAGGGGCGCCGCACCCTAAAGGGGAGCCACAAGGACATGGACCTGGCCCGCCGGGCCGCGGTGGACCTGGAGCGGGTCACCTCGGACGTGAAGGCCAAGACGGCCCAGAGCTCCACGCTGGACTCCAAGGTGAGGCGGGCGCAGAAGCGCCTGGACAAGATAAACGCCCAGATGGGGGAGGTGGACGGGCGGCGCGCAAAAATCGAGCGCGACGCCCAACGGGCGGCACAGCGGGAACTGGCCCGGGAAGCCTCCAAGTACAAGTCGAGGCTGGCCGACGCCGAGGCCGAGCGGGACCGGCTGCAGTCCCAACTGGACGCTCACGTGGAGATGGTGGAGAACCTGAAGCAGAGGCTGTCCATAGCCGAGGAACGGCTGCAGGCGCCCGCCCCGCAGCGGCAGCCGGACAGGGGCGTGGTGGAGGCGGCCAGCGCCCTTGTGGCGTCGTTCCGCGAGAGGCTGGCCGAGTCGCAGGACGAGCTGGCGCGGGTGCGGCAGCGGCTGGCCAAGCTGGAGAAGGAGCGGGCCGACGACAACCAATGACCTAGGAGACGCGCCCCTTCCACATCTTCGTTATCTGCTCCTCGTCGTACCCCAGATCGTACAGGGGGGACGTCGTCTCTTCTATCCGGTCCACGTCTATTACGACCGCCGCCTCAACTGGGCTGCGGATTCCCGCCTCCTTGAACGTGTCCGCCATCTTGCGGAACTCGGGGCCCTCGCTGACGACCCTTCCGCGGCCGGCGAACAGGTAGCCCCTGCGGGAGACGAAGCTTATGACGCTGACCTCCACGGCTGGGTTGGACTTTAGGTTGGCGACGGTGTCCGGAGAACGTATGTGGGCAAACGCTATGCTGGATTCCCCGCTCCGCATTAGGGATCCCTTGGGGGAGACGTTGGGCCGGCCGTCCGGCGACACGGTGGCCACAAAGCCCAGCCTCACGCGTTCCATGAATCCGGCCATCTCGTCTGTTACGATGGCCACAATACGTCACCTCATGAGGTCCGCTATGTGGCCGTACGCCAGATAGTAGGCCAGCCCGCCGCCTATTATGGCGGCCCATATGATTATCATCTTGGTTCTGGACAAGCGGCCAAGCCTGCGGGGGCTGCCCTATTGAAGCTTCTGACGTTTTTGGTCGTGCTCCCGGCCTATGTGTCGGGCCAGGGCGATCACGTCCCGGTCAAAGGGCCTGTCGCAGTACGGGCAGCTGAACCGCATAACCCCTCCTGATCGGCGTCGGATCCCTAAAAAGACTGCCACCTACCCGTGTATGATGCAGTACTCGCAGTCGCATTCGTCGTCCGGCGTGCCGAGGCACTTGCGGTGCTGGCCCGCCTGGCATTGCACGCATATGGCGTCGATGTTGTCCACCTCGCTGTACTTGCGGGACTGATCAAAGCCGAATCCGCCGTCCTGGGGGCCCACCATGGCGCGTAGTATGCGCGGGGCCTATTTCTTGTTGTCGGATCTGCCCCGCCGGTCCCACATGTGCATGTTGCCCCGCAGCATGAACGCCCCCACCACTATTGCGGCCAGCCCCGCCGCCACGAAGGCCACGCCGCTCGCCAACTTGCCAACTATGCCCATGGTGCGTGTAATGCGCGGGCGGCGCATATATCCGGCGCGGAGCGGTTCGACGGCGGCGCCATTCAATAACTGCGCCGCGCCCGTCCGTACCGTGAACTGCCGGAATGTCCGAGTGGGATGCTACCATCTCCGCGCCGTCCACCTTGACGGCGGGGGCCGGTGCACCGTCCGCGGTTGCGCGTGCAACGGGTTCGTCGATTAAAATATTAAAAATTCTAGCAGCTTCCGGCTTGCGATGCCAGTATCCTGTCTATCTCGGCGACGGCCAGGCCGTCCCTGCCTATGGTGTCGAACTTTTGCAGTACGGCCTCGAACTTTGTCTCCTCGTGCGCCTGCTCGGACGCAAACCACTCCAGCAGCTCCAGCACGGCGTAGTCGGAGTTCTTGTTGGCCAGCGCCAGGAGCGCGTGCACGGCCTCTGTCACGGCCTGCTCGTTCTTCAGCGATGCCTTTAGGGAGTCCTCCAAAGACTCGTGGCTTGCGGCGGGCTCGGACACGGCGGGTATCGTAGGGGAGATGCCCAAGCTGTTGAGGAACTTTACCACCTTGAGCATGTGCGCCCTTTCCTCGTCGGACTGGGCGTAGTAGTAGGCGGCGGCGCCTTCGTATCCCGCTCCCTCAGCCCAACTGGCAGCTGCCAGGTAGAATTGGGATGCGTTATCTTCCAGCTTTATCTGCTTGTTCAGTGCCTGTACCATCTTTTTTGAAATGCGCATGGCCGGGATAGACTGCGTGTATAATAAAAAGCATGGGTGTGCGTATACGCCCGCATAATACACGCAGACGGCAAGGTGCGCACGTTTGATTCAAACTCTCCGCAACCGGCGTGCCGCCGCGCAGCCCGCAACGCGACGCGCCCCGTTTTGGACCGACCCAATCCGGGGGGCGCGTTTCGCCAGTCCGTTCCGGGAGTCAAAGCAGGCCGGAACCGCGGGGTACGCGCGAACGGCCTACGCGTGGTTGGTTCGGCCGGTATCGGGATGCCGCTGCGAGATTACAGCCGGTGCAGGAAGCAGTCTGTGGTGTGGTCGTTTACCATGCCGGTCGCCTGCATGAAGGCGTAGCATATGACGGGACCGA
This sequence comes from Nitrosopumilaceae archaeon, assembly GCA_963665475.2. Lineage (GTDB taxonomy): Archaea > Thermoproteota > Nitrososphaeria > Nitrososphaerales > Nitrosopumilaceae > VYCS01. Next base: position 91,452 of record CAXXXK010000003.1, read on the forward strand.
CGAACGTAAACCCCCTCCCCTTCAAGTCTTTACTGAGGCGCTCCGACGCGGGAGTGGACGCGGGCAGCGGCTCTCCGGCGCCGAACGAGTTTCGGACGGGCCCGCCCGCCAGCCCCCAGACGTAGCTGTCGAAGCTGCCGAACTCGTCCTGTACTCCGCAGAACCGCACGGCGTTGTTTACGGCAGACGCAATCTTGAGCCGGTTTCTCACTATGCGGGGGTTTTGTACCAGCGCGTCTACCTCGTCGGAAGTGTACGCCGCCACCCTGCGGGGATCAAAGCCGGCAAACGCCTCCCGGTAGCCCTCCCTCTTGTTCAGTATGGTGCTCCACGACAACCCCGCCTGCGCGCCCTCCAAAACCAAAAACTCGAACAGTTTTGCGTCGTCGTGCTGGGGCCGGCCCCACTCGTCGTCGTGGTACCGTACCATGGCCTCCCCCGCCGCCCAGGCGCAGCGGTTCAATCCCGCCATGTGGGGTGGTCCTTGAGCCATCTTATCAGCCCCGCGTACAGTTTGCTCCGCCCCACGTTGACCGCGGGTATCTCAAAGTTGGCGGCCGACTTTACGGTTCTGGTGAACTTGGGGTGCTTCGCGAAGACCACCTTCTCTATGTAGGTGGTGCCCGCCATCTCCTTTTGGGCCAGCGCCTCGGAGTCGGTCATGGCAAAGCAGGCAAAGAGCACCCCGTCGGCCCAATACGCCAGGCCGGCCTCGGTATACGACATCATCGCTATGAAGTCGTCCAGATCCGTCCGCATGACGTCGCGGACATGGACCTTGTCGTACTCGTCGTGCACAAACTCGGTCAAGCGGCCCGCCTGACGCACCGCCATATTATAACCTTGGAGCGCGGTATCGGGCGATGGCATGATGCGCGGCGGTTCGCATACGCTTTCCGCATGCGGCGGGGACGTTCCGTGCCGCCCCGCCAACGGTTATAGCCCGCCGCCGGAGGGCGCGGCGCATGTCTGCAGGGGAGCTCTCGGACACCTCGGCGTTCGTTACCATACTGGCCGGCCGGGGGATACACACGTCCCCGCAGTCGCAAAAGTATCTGGACATGCTGGATCTCTCGGCGGGCGAGGATCTCATACGCAGGTGCAGCCGGGTTTGGCCCCACCTGGACCAGTTGGTCAAGAACAGGAAGTGGCGCATCATGGAATGCGTCATGGGCTGCCTGGCCGAGGGAATGAGCCAGGTGGTGATACTGGGCAGTGGCATGGACCCGCTGTCCTTGGAGATCGCGTCCAGGGCGCCGAATGCGACGGTGTACGAGATGGACGTGGACAACATGGACGCAAAGAGGCGCCTGCTGGACGCGGCGGCCCCAGATGTGGCGGGCAACATACGGTGCGTGACAGCGGATCTGGGGCTTCCCGAAGATGCTGCGGCCGAGGCGGTCGCGGCGGGATGGCGGCCGGAGGCCCCGTCGGTTCTGGTGATGGAGGGCATCTCGTACTATTTGGGGGAGGGCGCCCTTTTGGATCTGATGCGCCGGTTTGCCGCCGGTTCGGAGGGACGGGCGGTGCTGGAGTATATAGTCCCGCCCGGGCTGATAGAGCCGGAGCGGGCCGACATACCGGGCCTGGTGTTCGGCGCCATATCTGACTACCTCTCTGATCCGCTGGAGGTGTCCTGGATGGATCCCGACCGAGTGCGGGAGCTGGTCTCCGAGGCGGGGGGAAGTATAGTGCGCCGCCACACCATGCATTCCATGGAGCTGGAGAGGACCGGCGCCAACCGGCACTTCCCCACAGAGCGCAGCGGCTGGGTGGAGGTGTGCCTCATATCGACGCGGCCGGCCTGATGCGAGCGCCTGCCGGTACGCGGCGGCATGCCAGAGAGCGACCGCCGCCAAGCGGATACGCCTTGCGGTTCCGTGTTGCGGGCTGCGCTCCCGCCGGCCGCCGTTCTGACGCATCCCGGTGTGACGCGCAGCCATCTAGGACTTGCAGTGGATGTGGGCGCCACCGCTTTATTACGAACGCGGGCTAATTGTTCCCGTGCGGGCAGTATACGTCGGGTGCGTGGCAATCGCGGCTGCGGCTGTGTTGTGCGCATGGGCCGTTCCCTCCCATGCCCATCTAACTCCGGCGGCCACTCTGGTCGGTGATGCGGACGGCTTTGTTTTTGGCGGGGTGCGCGCCATCGCCGTCCACGACATATCGGGCAAGACGTACGCGCTGGTGGCCAACGAATTCATCGCGCAGGTAGTGGACATCACTAACCCTGCCGAGCCGCTGCCCGTGGCCGTCATACCGCGCGAATCCGACGGATATTCCTACCAACTCGCTTCGCCGGACGTCGCAATCCACGACATATCGGCCAAGACGTACGCGCTCGTGGTCAGGGATGGTGTAGTGCAAATTGTGGACATCACCAACCCCGCCGAGCCGCTGCCCGTGGCGGTCTTGTCGCATGACGCAGACGGATTTGCCCCACTGGGCCAGCCGAAATCCGTGAATACCTATGATGCGTCGGGCAGGGCGTACGCGGTGGTGGGCGGCGCCTATGGCGAGGCGGTGCGGATAGTGGACATCACCAACCCGGCCGATCCGGTCCTTGTGGCGCCAGCGCTTGACGAGGACGGTTCCGCGTACGCCATGGCGCCGCAGGCGGCCCACCGCATGGCCGTTCCGGCAAACGGTGCCCGGATACATGCCGAGTCAGACGGCGTATCCGACATCGCAATACATGACGTGGCGAACAGGACGTACGCCGTCGTGGCCAGCGCTGGTGACGACGGCGTGCGGATCATAGACGTAACGCAACCCGACAGTCCGTTTCCGGTGTCCGCGCTGTCCGACGCCCGCGGCTTTATAGAACTGGACGGAGGGGGAGGGGCGACCATCACCAAAACACACGGCGGGACGTACGTGGTGGTAAGGGTAAACTATAACGTGCACGTCATTGCCATCACCGATCCTGAATCACCGATCCCGGTACCAGTCTCCTCCGTCCTCACCGCCGAGTTCTATGATCTGAACTGGCCCAACGATGCGGCCATCGCCCAGGTGTCCGGCATGACGTACGTGGTGGTGAGCGTCGACTATAACGTGCACGTCATTGACATCACCGACCCCGAATCCCCGGCCCCGGTTGCTTCCACCGCCGTCAGCCTTGACGGATTAAATGAGACGGCCCGGCCCGGCGGCACGGCCACCGTCCATATATCCGGGAGGACTTACGTGGTCGCCGCCAGCAACATTGGAGATGACGTGTATGTAATTGACGTAACCGATGCCGCCTCCACCGCCACGACTGATTCCATAACCGCAGCCGGCCGGTTCACCCAGCTGCGCGGCGCGTCGGGAATCGCCACCTACGACATATCAAACGGGACGTACGCGGTGGTCGCCAGCAGGTATGACGGCGGCGTGCAGGTAATCGACATCACCAACCCCGCCGACCCGCTCCCAGCCTCGGCCATCGCGGATAATGCGGACGGCTTTACCAGACTGGGCGGCGCGTCGGGAATCGCCGTCCTTACCATATCAAACGGGACGTACGCGGTGGTCGCAGGATACGAGGGAGTGCAGGTCATTAACATCACCAACCCCGCCGACCCGCTCCCAGCCTCGGCCATCGCGGATAATGCGGACGGCTTTACCAGACTGGGCGGCGCGTCGGGAATCGCCACCTACGCCATATCAAACGGGACGTACGCGGTAGTCGCAGGATACGAGGGAGTGCAGGTAATAGACATCACCAACCCGGCAGATCCACTGCCCGCGACTTGGGCGCGCGCAGGCCCCGCCGCGGGCATACACGACGTGTTCGGTGGGGTGCACCTGCTTGTAAACGGCGAATGCCGTATTGGCGGCGTGGGCGCCTTTGACACAGCGCGCCTGGCCGTCGCGGGCTGCCTCTATAACTGACGGTGCTGGCAACTTTGCCGGGCCAATGAAACGGCCGTCTCGGACGCGCCAGCCACGCGATGCGATAAAGCCTCGAATGAGCGTGCTTGCCGATATATCGTGCGCGGGGGCCACCGACCGGCGGCGAAGACGGCAAGCCGAAATTGGGATGGGGGGCATTCAACGTGTTTGGCGGCTGCGCTGGCAGGAGAATCTGTTGAATGCTGGGTTCACAGACGCCTTCTTGTTTGGATGATCTTTTTATATATTATATCCTGCCACCAGTCGCGCGCAGATCATCTAAATCCGCGCCAAAAACGCATTGCGCGGGATTGGCGCCGACACGCGGCCCCGCAGTACGCCCGGACGCACGCAACTCGGCGCTCCAAACGACCATGATCCCACACGCGGCCTCTGGATTCGGCGCACATTCCGCGCGGCGCCTGCCGACGCCCTACGCCGCGTGGGCGCCGCCGGACGCCAGGGCGGCGTTCTGCGTCAACGTCGCGAGAACCAAAATGATTAAGCGGCATTACCTCAAGACAGACAATCATGACGTTGACCATTCCGTTCGCCCACAATATACGGCTCCCCAAACATTGACGTCGCGACTCTCGCATCCGTATGCGCGCCGCCGGGCGTTCGGCGGCCGCCCCGCATATCGCTAAATAGCGCGCATTTGGCCAACAGGGTGGTGAAAACAAACGTCATACTCGGTATTGTCTTGATCGTATCTGGAATTGCGGTTACGGTGGCAATTGTAGAACCCGCCGCAATCAATGCCTACCTGCAAGGCGTTTATCTGGAAGGCGCAGACCTGCGAGACGCCGACCTTGACGGCGCTAGCCTGGCAGGCGCCTACCTAAACGATGCCGACCTGCGAGATGCCAGCCTAATCCACGCCGACCTGCGAGATGCCAGCCTAATCCACGCCGACCTGCGAATCTCCAACCTGTTTGGCGCCAACCTAACCAATGCAGACATGCAATACGCCAACCTACAATACGCCGACGCAAGATACGCCGACCTACAATACGCCGACGCAAGATACGCCGACCTACCACGTGCAGACCTGAAACACGCCGACCTGAAACACGCCGACCTGAAACACGCCGACCTAATCAATGCCGACCTGAAACACGCCGACTTGTGGCATGCCGACCTGCAACACGCCGACTTGTGGCATGCCGACCTGCAACACGCCGACTTGTGGCATGCCGACCTGCAACACGCCAACCTGACTGGTTCGTACCTAGAATTCGCAAACCTACAAGAAGCCGACCTGCAGTACGCCGACCTGCAATACGCGAGCCTAACTCATTCCTACCTGAAACACGCCAACCTATTCGGCGCCAACCTGGCCGACGCCGACCTGCGGGGCGCCAACCTATTCGGCGCCAACCTGGCCGACGCCGACCTGCGGGGCGCCAACCTATTCGGCGCCAACCTGGCCGACGCCGACCTGCGGGGCGCCAACCTATTCGGCGCCAACCTGGCCGACGCCGACCTGCGGGGCGCCAACCTATTCGGCGCCAACCTGGCCGACGCCGACCTGCGGGGCGCCAACCTATTCGGCGCCAACCTGGCCGACGCCGACCTGCGGGGCGCCAACCTATTCGGCGCCAACCTATCCAACACCCGCCTTGAGGGCTCGACCTAACCGGCTCAATAATGCCCGATGGTTGGAAAGTTGTTGTTAAACTACGGCAACGTAACCCCCCTCTTTGACACAACCCACCAGCGTAACCGTACCATGACTATGCCGTGGCCGGATGTTAACCGGCATTGATAATATATGGCGGTTTGGCGTGGCCGCACGCTATGGCGAGACGTGACCGCATACGCGGCATGACTTGACGACGCCAACGGGCGCAGGATTCTTCCCGAAAAGACGCATGGCGGGCGCAACAAACGCGATTTGGCTTCCCATTTGACCTGCCCGGGCCGGTTCTGGCGATGTTCTTTGCCGATGCCCTCGTCTTTCGAGTTTTTCCCCGCGCCGTACGACGTGGACCGTGCCGACACGTATAGTCGTAAAGACTCGAGATCGTGTTTTAGCGCGTCAACCCGGCAGAAGGCCCATCTGCCGTCTTTTCGCAAGGTGCCCTGGTGCGTGCGTGCCGACTTATCTCCGCCGCCATGCTCTTATGGACTGGCCACACACCGGACGCATGCCCTCTGGCCTGAACATGGCGCTGCGCGTCATGATGTCTCCCAACCCCGCGTTCGCGCAGATACGCGACAGCGACGGTAGGTATTTCGTATGGTCGGTGGGGATCTTTGCGCTTGTATGCGTCATGTATGCCATGCCATATTTTCTTTCTGAATTCCCCGAGGGTGCAGCCTTGGTAGTAGCGAATTTCTTGTTGGGCGGCATCGTCTCCACGGCTGTGGTATATCTGGCGGGTAGGCGGCTCGGCGGGAACGGGAGCTGGAAGGTGGTCTTCTCGACGATATTCTATGCGCACATATACATCGCGCCCATGTCCGTAGCGGTTACGGCGCTGGTGTTTCTGACCGCGGGCCTCACTCCGCCGGGCTTTCTGGACGGATCGGGTCTGGCCAACATCGGGATTCGGGAACCCCTCGGTGAATCCTTCCACGCGCCCTTGGGTTTCATTGGCCATTTGGCGGCGCTCCATGCCGTCATAGCCGCGTTTTTCGTCTGGGGAGTGGTGCTTTGGGTAAAGGCGGTAAAGGCAGTTGACGGGTTCGGCACCGCAAAGGCGTTTGGTATAGTCGCGCTAGGGTGGTCGGCATCGGTAGTCGTAACCATGGCCGTTTGACGGTAACTATTTCGCGCTTTGGTGCGATAATCGCCCTTGACCGGCGCCCCCGACCGGCAAAACTATGCTGAGCCGCATCGGCGGAACGGAAGGACCGTTGGGGCGCGCGTCCCGCACACAGGCCCAACAAAGGCAGAGTCGCGGGAGCATGGCTTCCACAACTGGCATCTTCGTGGACTGGACAAGATGCGGGAATCTTTCGTACGCGCGTTTCGCAACATGGAATGTGCCCACAGCCGTGTTGTTTGGCTGGCCGCTCCCATATGCGGCACTGTTCATGCAATGTCCGCGGCGCATTCCAAGTTTTCGCATCATTCCCCATATGCGGCTCACGGTATGCCCCATCCCGTGAGACTTGGCTCGGACGGTGGAGCCGTGGCGGATCCGGCATGCTGCAACGACCTGCCATTCCCGCCACGCGTCGGGGATGGCGTCCCCAGAAATTTGCCCGCATCTGTTGCAGATTTTATTGCATTCCTTATGGCCGTCGCTGTGCATGCGGAACTGTGCGGATCGCGGACATTACGGGCGTGGGGCCATCTCATCGCTTCCGACAGCCAGCGGCACCGAAGGCTTTGCCGATTCGAGCACATCGACTTGAGCCGGCCCTGCCCGCGCCGCCATGCTCTTATGGACTGGCCGCACACCGGACGCATGCCCTCCGGCCTGAGCATGGCGCTGCGCGTCATGATGTCTCCCAACTCCGCGTTCGCGCAGATACGCGACAGCGACGGCGGGTATTTCGCATGGTCGGCGGGAATCTTTGCGTTTTCGTGCGTCCTGTGGGACATATCTTCGGTCCGTTTCGACGTCGGCGGGGGTGTGGCCCTGTGGGGGGCGCGTACCATGTTGGGCGGCGTCATCTCCACGGCGGTGATCTACCTGGTGGGCAGGCAGCTGGGCGGAAACGGGAGCTGGAAGGCGGCGTTCTCTGTGATCTTTTACGCGCACGTCTACATAGCGCCAATGGCGGTAGCGGTGGCGGCGCTGGGTTTTCTGGACGGATTGGGCCCGGCCGGCATGGGGCTTTCGGAAGCGGGCCCGAACGTGTCCTCTATACTGGACTTCACCGGCATTTCGGCGGTGCGCACTATCGCCACGGTCGCGTTTCTTGCCTGGGGCCTGGTGCTGTGGGTAAAGGCGGTAAAGACGGTCAACGGGTTTGGCGCCGCGAAGGCGTTTGGCTTAATCATACTCGGAGGAGTGGCCTCTCTGGCGGTGACACTGCCGCTTAGCGTGTGACGCATGAAATTCCCATCGGCGGCACGCGCGCCGCACGCGCTCCGGAGCGCGCCACCATGCTCTTATGGACTGGCCGCACATTGGACGCATGCCCTCCGGCCTGAGCATGGCAATGCGCGTCATGACGTCTCCCAACTCCGCGTTCGCGCAGATACGCGACGGCGGGTATTTCGCATGGTCGGCGGGAATCTTTGCGTTTTCGTGCGTCCTGTGGAGCATAACTTCGATCCCCTCCGACGACAACGGACTCACGGCCCTGTGGGCGATGAATACGTTGGTGGGCGGCGTCATCTCCACGGCGGTGATCTACCTGGTGGGCAGGCAGCTGGGCGGAAGCGGGAGCTGGAAGGCGGTATTCTCGGCGGTCTTTTACGCGCACGTCTACATGGTGCCCATGGCTGCCGCGGTGGCGGCGCTGGTGTTCCTGACCACGGGCCTCACGCCACTGGGCTTTCTGGACGGACTGGGCCTGGCCGACGTTGAGATTTCGGAAACGGGACCGAACGCGTCCTTGATGCTGGACTTGCTCGGCTTCTTGGCGGTGCTCATTGTAGTCCTAGTCGCGTTTCTCGTCTGGGGCACGGTACTGTGGATAAAGGCCGTAAAGACGGTCAACGGGTTTGGCACCGCGAAGGCGTTTGGCTTAATCATACTCGGAGGGGTGGCCTCTCTGGCGGTGACCCTGCCGCTTAGCGTGTGACGCATGAAATTCCCATCGGCGGCACGCGCGCCGCACGCGCTCCGGAGCGCGCCGCCATGCTCTTATGGACCGGCTGCCCATGGCACGCATGCCCTCCGGCCTGGGCATGGCGCTGCGCGTCATGACGTCTCCCAACTCCGCTTTTGCGCGCATCCGCGATGACGGCGGGTATTTCGCGTGGTCGGCGGGAATCTTCGCGCTCGGGTGCGCCCTGTCGACCATAGCCTATGCCACTATAGTCGGCGGGGTCGCGGCCCTGTGGGCGGCGCACGCCCTGTTGGGCGGCGCCATCTCCGCTGTGGTGATGTATCTGGTCGGCAGGCAGCTGGGCGGGAACGGGAGCTGGAGGAAGGTCATCTCGGCGGTCTTTTACGCGCACGTCTACGCGGTGCCCCTGTTTGCCGCGGTGGCGGCGCTCACGCTCGCGACCGCGGGCGTCACGCCGCTGGATTTTCTGGGCGGGCTGGGCCTGGCCGGCATTGCAGGTGGGGGTACGGCCGGCGTATCCATCGACGCGTCGGTGGGCTCCGTCAGCCTTTTGGCGGTGCTCCTCGCGGTCACGGCCGCGTTTCTCTCCTGGGGCATGGTGCTGTGGGTCAAGGCGGTAAAGACTGTCAACGGGTTCGGCACCGCAAAGGCGTTCGGCATAGTAGCGCTCGGGTGGGCGGCCTCCATAGTGGCGACCATGCCGTTTAACGCGTGAGGCCGCACGAAATTGCCCTCGGCGGCGTGCGCGCCGCGTGTGCCGTGGGACGCGCTCACGCCCCGGCTCATACGGATCCTCTATGGATGAGGTGAAAGTGGCGGGCCCGAAGGGATTCGAACCCCCGACCTAACGCTCCGCAAGCGTTCGCACTATCCATGCTATGCAACGAGCCCGCTGCGATATAATCCGGGCGTATTAATTTGATTTCGGTTTTAGAAGAACTCGGTCAGGCCGCACTTGCCGCAGGCCCTGCGGTTCTTGTGGTTTGCCATGAAGACGCCCCTCCCGCACCGGGAGCAGATCCTCTTGTTTCTTGTCACCTTGTTGCCCTCTACCTTGTAGTACCCGTACACCTTGGGGCTGAAGCCCTTCTTGCCGGCCATCATTCGTCCTCCTGCTTGTTGAGCCGCTCCAGCCGCTCAAAGATTATCGGGCTGACGTGCTTTCTGGCGAGAGCCTCATCGTCGTACACGTAGAAAGTTCCGGACACGTTCGTCCGGCCTACCTGGTTCCGGAGCGCTATGGGTATGACCACCTTGCCGTCCAGCCCGTACTGCTTGGTGACCATCTCGACGGCCTCCATCTTCTTCAGCTTGCCCCCCAGTCCGGCAAAGTCGCAGGTTATCTCCCGGCGCGACAGAAAGGCGTTTTCGTGGTCGTTTACCGTGGTTACCAGCGACATCAGGGCTACATCCCAAAGTTTTTCATATAAACCTTGGTTGGCCGGATGAGCGCCTGGACCGCCCCGACATGCTCTGGCCGCCCGCCAAAATCCGCTCTGCCGCTTTGCCTTTATATGTGATAAAAAGAATCAGGATGTATGGGAGATAAGAAAACGCGTAAACCGGTCGATGTGATGAAAAGCGTTCAGGCACCCGAAATATACCGAAGCGGAGATGGCGTAACAGTACGTCCCAACAAGTACAATCACGATCAAGACTGAGCGATGCGGGGAAACTCCGCCTCTAGTTTTTCCACAACGTCTGGAATCTGTTCCAGCAAGTCGTCTTCATACTTGTCCAGCATCTTGTAATATGGCACAAAACTTGTTGCCTTCATGGCTTGGTTCTTAATATCAATGATGAAGTGGACGTACTCATCGTGTTTTCGGATCAACTTGAAGATGTTCTGAACTTGCTGCTGCAGCTCGTATCTCAGGAAGTTGATCCTGCCGGAGCTGACTAGGCTGTCGTAAACGTCGTGGTTCAGGAATTTGTCAGCGTACCTATAGATATCGCCATTGGCCTCAACCGTCACGCCCTCCTTCGCCCCTTCCTTGGTTCTCCACTCCAGCGTGTCAAGTGTATCCTTCAACTCCCCGTGCAGGTTTCTGGATATCCGCGTCCGCTCGTCCCATGTGTTTAGGAAGTACAGCAGAGGGACGAGCGTCAACGATAGCAGTGTCGCTATTGATGCCAGAAGGGGCAACGTCGTAGCCTGAAACACCACCGCCAGCGTAGCGAATCCGCCCACGTACGCGCACAGTATGGCGGTGACTTTGCTGGCCATTCGTCCAATTAAGCATACGCGCTATTTATATGTTATAATTTGAATTTGAGTATAACTTTAACCAAATAGCGTAAAATATCAGATATGTGGTCGCACTGTGGCCGAAACTGAATCCGGATTGACTCTTCCATGACTCTTCCAGCCCATGAAGCGTCCCGCGCCGATATGACGCGCCGCACATCGCAATCCACGAATCCAGACGGCCCGCCGATCCGCCCATGTGGCGGCAACGCAGCGCGAAGCCGGGCATGCCCCGGCAGGATGCGGTCTGTGACCGTTTTGCCTTTGAAGCGCTCCCCGGGCCGCCGTAGGGCCGCGAGCGACACGGCATATAGTAACGGCTTTCCGAACGGCTGAGCGCCTAACATGATAGCCGTCGCCGGATGAGGGCCTCGCCAGCGGTCAGGGAATCTGTTGCCGTTTATGCGGTCGGCTGCCTATGCAGCATGGACTGCATCCATTACGCGCCGGGCTCAATTCCCCTAGCATTGCCGCGTATGGCCATGAACCGCCGGTTGGCCCGCTAGATGCCGCCTGGCGGCACCCGCTTCCGGCGCTGGCAGTCGTGTGACGGCCATACCGCCTACGTCCCCTGCGCCAGGCGACGGCGTCCTCCCGGCAGTGGCCCGCCCGGCAGTGGCCCGCTATGTGGTCGGCTAAACCGGCGCCCGGCAGCCGCGCATGTTGCAATGGCCCGGGGATACATCCCCCGGGCTGTAGTCCCAAGCGAAGGAGTTGAACCTTCGACAACCCGGTTTCTGTTTGCCTGATATGCTGCTCTTCGACCAGCCTTAAGCCGGCATCTACAGCCGGAAGCTCTACCAGGCTGAGCTAGCTTGGGACGCCATGCCATATTATGCTCACCATAAATAATTATCGAATCGCCGCCGAAGCGGCCGGAATCGGCTGCCGCTGCGGCCAAATAGAGATAAATACGCCGCACCGTCCATACACCGCATGAGCAAGCCGGTGGACTTGGGGTCGCTGAAGATCGGCTCCTACATCCTGCTCCCGGTGAGCAACCAGCCCTCCGGGGAGCCCTGCCGCATATCAGAGTATGACACCTCCAAGCCGGGCAAGCACGGCGCCGCCAAGGCCCGCATAGTGGGGGTGGGCGTCTTTGACGGCCAGAAGAGGCCCCACGTCGGGCCGGTCAGCATGCAGGTGCACGTGCCGCTCATAGACAAGAGGACCGGCCAGATAATCTCGATAACCGGCGACGTGATACAGGTAATGGATTCGGAAACGTTCGAGACCATAGACGTCAATCTGGTGGACGGGGACCTGCGGGAGAGCCTGGAGAACGGCCAGAACGTGGAATACTGGAAGGTCATGGACAGGACTAAAATAATGCGAATCAAAAACTAAACCGGACGCCGATGATTCCCGGAAAAGCCGTCTGACGTTGTGATGAGGATTATGAGTTATGAGTCGTCCGCGGTGGTGCGTTGAGGCTCGGCGCGCTCTTCTCCGGCGGCAAGGACAGCGCCTTTGCCGCATACCGGGCGGCAAACGCCGGCCACCGTACATGCTGCCTGATAACCGTGCATCCGGAATCCCCCGAGAGCATGCTGCTGCACCACCCCGGCACCGCGGTGACCGCCCTCCAGGCGCGCCTGATGGGGCTGCCGTGGTACGGCCGGACGGCCGCCTCCGTCCGCGAGGCAGACGAGTCCGCCGCCCTGGACGGGGCCGTCGGCGAGGCGGTGGCGGCGCACCATATAGAGGGACTGGTCCACGGCGGGATCCGCAGCGAGTACCAGCGCCGCCACTTTGATGCCCTGTGCCGCAGGCACTCGCTGGAGGCCGTCGCCCCGGTCTGGGGGCGGGGAGCCGGATACCTTCGGGAGGTGCTGCGCGCGGGATTCCGGTTCGTGGTGGTGGGCGTTTCGGCCGACGGCCTGGACGGCTCCTGGCTGGGGAGGGTCGTGACCGAGCGCGACGTAGACGTCCTGGAGTCGCTGGCCGAGTCGCACGGCTTTGCCCCGGACTTTGAGGGCGGGGAAGCCGAGACGCTGGTGGTGGACTGCCCGCTGTTCCGCCGCGGCCTGGTGCTGTGCGGCAGCCCGCGCTGGGACGGGTACCGGGGGGTCTTGGAGATATCGGGCGCGGCGGCGCTGTACGGAGCGCCAAGGCAAATGTAATATAATCCCGCGTCGTGCCACGCGCATGGGTGACGTACTGTGGGAGTACCGGCTGCAGCGGGGGTCCTCGCAGGCACTGATAGGGGCGCTGATCCGGGCGGCCGAATTCACCGAGAGTACCGGCAAGACCGCCGCCCTGCACTACCACTACGACCAGGACGCCAAGGGCAGCAGCGGATCGCTGACAGTAGAGCCGGGGCCCGCCGACGCGTACGAGTCGTACGACACCCTGATCATGGAGGTGGCTCCCGGCGACATAACCGGCGACCCGCCGTACCCGCCGCAGGACGTCATACAGGGCGCCCGCAACGCTATACTTCGGCTGTACAGGAGGCTGTACTACCGGCGGTACGACCGGCGGATGCGGAGCGATCCCGAGCTGGCAGAAGCGTGGCGGGCCCGCCGCAACGAGTGCAACAGGCGATACCGACGAAAGGTGTCCGGAAGCCGAAGGGCTTCCGGAGGGTGATACGCGATGCTGGGCGGCCTCCGCAGCGGCCTACGGGAGGCAGTCAACCGCATAGTGAAGTCTGGCGGCGTGGATAAGGACACCGTGAAGGAGCTCAAAAAGGACATTCAGCGCTCTCTCATACTGTCTGACGTGGATCACATGCTGACCAAGGCAGTAACGGACCGCATGGAAGAAAGGGCGCTGGAGGAAACTCCGCCGCCGGGGCTCTCCCGCAAGGACCACGTGGTGACCATACTGTACGAGGAGCTCTCCTCGCTGCTGGGCGAGGAGGCGCAGCTCCCCATGAATTCCGACGGAACCACCAGGATACTGTTGCTGGGGATACAGGGCAGCGGCAAGACCACCACCTGCTCCAAGCTGGCCAAGCTGCTCTCCGGCAAGGGGATGAGCGTGGGCGTCATAGGGGCGGACAACTACCGGCCCGGCGCGCTGGCCCAGCTCCGCACCATGTGCGAAAAGTCAAAGACCGAGGTGTACGGGAGCGAGTCAAGGGCCGAATCAGACGAGATAGTGGCCGCCGGGATGAGGCACTTTGGCGATTCCCGGGACGCCATAATAATAGACACGGCCGGGAGGCACAAGGAAGAGGGCGAGCTATTGGACGAGATGCGGCGCATAGGCCGCGTCGCGCGGCCGCACGTCTCGCTGCTGGTGATAGACGGGACCATCGGGCAGCAGTGCCGCGCCCAGGCCGAGGCGTTCCACAAGTCCGTGCCGGTGGGCGGCATAGTGGTCACCAAGCTGGACAGCTCCGCCAATGGAGGAGGCGCCCTGGCGGCCGCGGCGGCTACCGGCGCCCGCGTCATGTTCGTGAGCAACGGGGAGCGGGTCGACGACCTGGTGCCGTTCTCGCCCACCCGGTTCGTGGGCAACATGCTGGGCATGGGGGACGTCCGCGCCGTGCTGGACCTGGCCAAGAAGCTGGAGGGCCGGATGGACGACGAACGCGCCGCAAGGATATACCGGGGCAAGATGACGCTGCTGGACTTTTTGAACGAGCTGATGACCCTGCATAATTCCGGCTCCATGAGGGACATGCTGGAAAGCATACCGGGGATGGCCGGCAAGATATCGGAGCAGGGCGTGAGCCAGGCCGAAGAGAACATAGAGAAGTGGCGAAGCATGGTCCAGAGCATGACCGAAGAGGAGCAGCACAAGCCGGAGATGCTCAACCGCTCCCGCATACTGCGCATATCTAGGGGGTCCGGATGCACCAGCCGGGACGTCCGAATCCTCCTGAAGCAGTTCAACAACACCAAGAACATAATCAAATCAAACAAGGGCCACAAGATGCAAAGTCTCATGCGCCGGATGGGCATGGGGTGACATGGCCGGACAGGCCGGCGGCGCCCGGGCGCCGAGCCCGGGGTTCGGCCTCTGCCGTACGTGCCTGGCGCGGGTGACGGCCCGGGGCAGGCGGCGGCAGTCCAACCCCCGGGCGGCGCCTCCCGTGGAGCCCCCGGAGTGCTTCATATGCGGGGGGCTGATGGATACGCTCAAAGAGCTGGCCGACGTGGCCGTGGAGCGCATAGCCGAATACGAGTACGAGACGTTCACCGTCGGCGCCACGCTGAAGCCGGCCATATTGGACCGCGACGACTACATCCGCTCCAGCATGTCCGCGGCGGGCGCCGGCTCGGTAAAGGCAGCCCTGACCGGGAAGCTGGCCGGCATAATATCGCGCAAGACCTCCAAGCGGCTGGACCGCGACGACCCGGACCTCACCATATTGATGGACACGCGGTTCGGCTCGTGCGAAGTCCGCTCCCGACACGTGGTGGTGTACATGCGGTACTCCAAGACGCGCCGGGGCGTGCCGCAGAAGCGCGCCGCCTGCGGCACATGCGAAGGCGCCGGGTGCGCCGAGTGCCAGCTTTCCGGGTCGGGACCAAGCGTGGAGGGCATGCTGACCGACTACCTGCTGGGAGTGGTGGGCGGCACCGGCGTGCGGTTCACCTGGGTGGGGGGCGAGGATCGCGAAAGCCTGGTCATGGGCAGCGGCCGGCCCGTGTACGCCCGCGTGTGCAACCCGGTCAGGTCCGCGCGCGCCCTTCCCGGATCCGTGTCGCTGGACGGCATACGCGTGTCGGAGATCTCCCGCGCGGACAAGGTGCCGGCCCGCCTGCCCCCGTTCAGCTCGGTGGTGCGGGCCGTGGTGTGGTGCGGCGACGCGCCAAACCTGCGCCCGCTCAAGACGCTGGCTGGCAGGGTGAGGGTGGACGTGGGCCCGGGCCGCCCGTCGTCCAAGCGTATAGGCACGGTATACTACCGGAGGGTGGCGCCCGACTCCGTTCGAATGGATGTGGAGGTGGAGGGCGGCACTCCCATAAAACGCCTGGTGGACGGCGAGGGGGTGGACCCGTCGGTCAGTTCCGTGCTGGGCGTCGGGTGCAAGTGCGTGAGGTTCGACTTTTTGGACGTGATTGCAAAGGATTAACAAGAGGCGCCCCGGCGTTGCATATATGCCGCTCAGGAAGAAGGGGAAGCACAAGAGGTGGGCCGACCAGAAGGCCGCCCGCCGGCGCGCCAAAAAGTCCAAGGCCGGGAAGCCTCGCTGACTGAAGATTTTTTACGCCGTGCCGCGACGAACCGCCGATGGACCCCCTGGTCAGAATGAAAGACGCCCGCCTTCGGGAGGCGTTGCCCAAGAAGGTGTGCGACCTGGTGGAGACGCGCTTTGCCAAGATAGCGGTTCCGGGCATAGACCGCATAGAGCGCGCCACCGGACTGGACTTTCCGGCGGCGTACGTGGAGCCGGCCGCGGTGATATCGCCGGCCGCCCAGTTCGGGTACGGCATACTCTTCGCCAGGACGCTGCCGCTGGTGGTGGAGGGAAAATTCCGGGTGGTGGTGCAGATATCGGCCCCGCTGGTGGCCCACGGGCTGAAAGGCGCGGTCCACGCCATCCTGTCGCACGAGTTCCTGCACTACCTGGAGATGATGCGGCGCATCCACAGGGGGGACCTGCTGTCCGACGAGATCACCGGAAACCTCTTTGAGAGCGCGTTTGCCGACGCGTCCCGCACCCTGGAGCCGGGAGCCGTCTTTGCCGATCGCACCCTGGTGGGACACATCCGCAAGCGGTTCGGCGCCGGTTTCCAGGATCTGCGGCTGGAGAAGACCGTGTTGGAGCGGTGGATCAACAAGGGGATGCCCAAGATCAGCGTGCGGCCGGATCTGAACGTGACCAGCATACCGGCCGAGTCGCTCTCGTCGGTGCGCCTTCCGGAGGGTATGGCGAGCCGGCTGGAGGAGATGCACAAGAAGAGCGTGCGCATGCGATCCCGCAGGAAGTTATACTAGGTGGGATTGGCAGGATTTGAACCTGCGACCCCTGGTACCCAAAACCAGAATCATGCCAAGCTAGACCACAATCCCCGGGAGTCGTAGGTGACTGCGGCCAATTTATTTCTGGCGCGGTTTGGCATGGCATATCGCGCGTCATCATGCGGGGGTTCGGACCCTGGACTGGCCGTTCGCGCGGGAGCGGCGCCGTGGCGCGGATCTGGGGGCAATCGCGCGTTCGGACGCGATGGCGGCCGTATGGCGTAGCGGCACTTGTAATGGGCGTTCGGCGCACGCATCTCGCGGGCGCAATGTCGCGGCAGACTCGACTGCGTGCAGGGTTTGGCTGAAGCCGTGCGGGCAATGGTTCGTTGCAGACGCGTGGCAGGTGTCCGCGGCGCTGGCGTCCGCGCTGGGTGAGGATCGGGGCGTTTCCGATACGGGATGCCCCTCATGCTCCGCGGTGGTTGGCGTTCGGTGCTCTGCGTTGGCCATGTGTGCATTCGCACGCAGGCCATTCGGCCTGGCTAGTAAGTTTAAGCCTGAAAATTGTCCCTACATCCTTCTATTGCGACAGCATGTCCCATTCAGCTGCCTTGATCTGCATCGTTGTTCCAAAGCCCCATCTCCTTGAGAAACCTGGAGGGGTCTTTTTGCCGCCCAAACATGTTGCGGGACAGGGTAAGCGTCAGCTTGTGGCGTGCGCGGGTTATTGCCACAAAGCAGATTCTGCGTTCTTCCTGCATTTCGTCACTCTCGTCGCCATCCTTTATGGCCCTCCAGTCCGGCATCGTCCCATCTACCAGTCCTGCCAGGTACACGTGGTCAAACTCCAGCCCTTTGGAGGCATGAATGGTGTAACAGGGTATCGATCCTTCCGGGGTAGGCGCCGTCTTGGACTGTAGATCAATCTCGTACAGCAGTCCGGCCAGAGTCACGTGCTCGTATCCAAGCCCGGCGTCCACCTGCTCTGCAAGCAGATGCCACGCGCCTTTTCTTCTTCATACTCTTTGGCGTTGGTTAATCTAGGCGGCAATTGTTCAAACCACCTGAAGCTTTCTTGTACAAAAACGCGAAAGTCCAGCCTGTCGGCAAGGCGAGGCACCGCCTCTTCAAGGAATGATCTCGTCTTGTCGTTAAGCGGTTGCCGTAATGCTCCCCGCAACCATGCACGAAGATGATTCCCGTCGCTGGCCAGCGAATCGCATACTATGTCGTCCGCAACCAACTTGACACCTTCAAGCGCGAAGAACGCTCTACAGGCGCGGTTCAGCTGCTCTCGTCCCTGTCGTGCATTGGCCAGACTCAGCATGGCATATAGCCATGCCATGGGGGTGCTGACAAACTCGTTCTTTTTGGTGGGCAGGTGGCACGGTATGCCGCGGCTCTCTAGCTTCTCTGCAATGGGCCTTAGCACGCCGCGGTTTCTGCCTAGCACCGCGCAGCCGAGCCTGCTTTTCAGTGATTGGCTGCTTATATCGTCCGCGATCCAGTCTGACTCGTCATCTGCCGACCTCAAAATCTTTACTGACACCGTCTCGCCCCTGCCGGCCGTCTTGTTGGAAGTTATGGCGGCCTTGCCCGTGTCGTGTGATGCGTTACGAACTATGAGCCGGTTGGCTATTTTGACAATTTCAGGAGGACAGCGGTGACTCACGGGAAGCTCCAAAACCTTGCACCCGAACTCATTCCTCAGGGACGCGAGCCATTCTGGGTTGGCCCCATTCCACTGGTATACGGTCTGGTCGTCATCGGCCGCAACAAACAAGTTGGTGGTGCTTGGATTCACGATTCCTCGCAAAAGCTGGTGTTGGGCCATATTCGTATCCTGGAACTCGTCTACGCATACGTATGGGTATGTAGTGTTGATCATCTTTTGAACTGCGGGTACGGTGCGCAGCAGTCGTAGAGATTCTGCCACAAG
Source organism: Nitrosopumilaceae archaeon (assembly GCA_963665475.2). Classification (GTDB taxonomy): domain Archaea; phylum Thermoproteota; class Nitrososphaeria; order Nitrososphaerales; family Nitrosopumilaceae; genus VYCS01. The sequence continues at coordinate 110,078 of CAXXXK010000003.1, forward strand.
GCCGACGAAGTCCAACTCGCCGTTTTTCACCATTGCGTCCCGGTAATTTTTGTAAACCATTCCAATATGCCGGGCATTCTCCACGCCACGTTTTCTAAGAAACTCTGCCGCATCATCTTGCTTGACGTCTCGCTCAAGCAGTTTGGTTACGAGGTGCAGCATGGATTCGCGATTGGGGTGCGGTACGTCTGCCCCATTTGCTGCCTCTTTTAGAACCGCAATGCGCTCGGCGTGTTGGGTTCTCGGACATCTTCTTGTTGAACACAAATGCCACATTATGCAGTATTTGGTACGGTACGGACTCATTCGTCGGGCCGCCCCACCGTCACGCGGCCGTCGCGGATTGTAAACTTGAGGCGGGGCGGGTATCCCAACGCTTCCATGACCGGTTTTGGTATGTAGCTGTACCGGGCGTCGTTCTGCTTGTTTCGCGTAACCCCCACCGTGAACTCCGTCGCCCCCTTGGCCCACCTCATGGCATTTGGTGCCAAACCACGCTTATAAGGAAATTTAATTAAATAATTGCATGGTGACCGTAACCAGCAGGAAAAAGCGCCGCAAGAGGCGCCGCACGCCGCTCAGGGTATTGGAAGCCAGGGGCCTGAAGATACTGAAGGAGAGGGGGCCGATAGTCGACGCGGGCCGCAGCCTGTACCTGGTGCCGTCCGCGTCCTCCGAGTCGTACCACGACGTGCAGTATTCGGGCGGGCTCTGGTCGTGCGACTGCGCGTACCATGCGTCGGGCCACGCGCGCTGCAAGCACATATGCGCGGTGCGAACCATGCTGCTCGTGCGGGAGGAGGCGTCGCGGGAAGTCAAAGACGTCCGCGTCAAGGTCCCCGAGATCAGGTGTACCAAGTGCAAGGGGACGGATTTCCACGAGTCCACGACGTACGAGGCCCGCCGGGGAACGGTCACGGTATACCGGTGCGACGACCCCCGGTGCGGGCACCGGTTCATCTGGAGGCCGGGGTTCAACGGAAAACGGTTCTCCGACGAAATAATCACCGACGCGCTCGTTGACGCCGCCGCGGGACACCCCTCGCCCCGCATAGCGGAGCGGATGAAAAAGAACGGCGTTACGGTGAGGGCGCGCACCATCCGGCGGTGGATAAGCGAGTACTCGGACCTCATGAAGTGGTTTGCCGCCACGCTGCCTTACAGAACTGGGAAACGGTGGAGCATTGACGAGAAGCACCTGAAGACGCATCCGGACCGCTCAAGGAAAATGTACTGGCTGTTTGCCGTTCTGGACAACATAACCGGGCTGATACTGGGCTGCGACGTGGCGGACGACAAACTGCACTACGACGCCACCGCCCTGCTGTCCCGAATACTGGAGCGGCTCGGGCGCGTCCCCGACGTGGTCATCGCGGACAAGTTGAACGGGTACAAGAAGGGGTTTGAGAACGCCGTAAGGAGCAGGAACCCGTCGGCCGTATTGGTGGCCGACGTCGGCGTCAACGGCAGGCACGTCAACAACAACCGGCGCGAGCGCCTGAACGGCGAGTTCGGCGACTGCCTGTCCCGCGCCCGCGGGTTCAGGTCGCGCGTTCCCGGGCTGGTCGCGCTGCACATATTGTACCATAATTTCATACACGAGACCGGGCCGAGCCGTATAACTCCGGCCGAGGCCGCAGGGGTGGTCGTGGCCGGCCTAGACCGTTTCAAGACGCTGATACAAAACGCGGCCCTGGCGGCGGCCGGCGGCGCCGCGTAAAACGGCGCAACGCCCGCGGCGGCATGCCCGAATCTGCCCCCGACGGAACGGCCGGATGGCAACGCGCCGAATCCGGCGGCGGCGCGGGAGCTTGTGCGCGTTTTGCATGCCGAATTTGAACGTGTTTAGGTGTTTTTTGAGCGTGGATCCGACGCCCAAAACGCCTCGCGTTTGCGCCGATTTAAAATCTGAAAATTATTCCCAGACGTGGTCGAATGCGCGTATGCCCGGCGGTTTTTACGCGTAAAGGCATGCGCTGCCCCGATACGGCGCGCGGCATGTGGCGTGGCCCCGGTTTGCAGCGGCGCGCGGCGACTAGCCGTACCCCAAACTGGACGACTTGCCGTCCTTTTTTCCGTGCCGGCCGAGGTATTTTTTGAGCAGTTTCACCAGGTCCTTGTCCGGGTTTGTCATAAGGATGGTCAGCAGTACGGCGAACACTCCCGCCCCCTCCATGGTGCGCAAGAGCGACTTTACGGCGCGGTGCTTTACCACCTCGCGCATCCCGCGCTCGGCCAGGTTGTTGGTGGAGTCGACGAATGAGTAATTCATGAACGTAAACAGGCTGGGCATCGCGTTGGACACCTTGTTCACAATGCCGGCCATCTCGGGGTACCTCTTGTAATACTTGATCAGGGCGTACATCTTGTTGCACATCTCCTCGTATTTTTCCGGCCCCAGGCCCGCCTTCTTTGCCTCGCGGGCCTCGTGGATTATGGTCCTGCCCGCGGCGCAAAAGTTTCGCACCCGGCGCAAGTGCGGCGTCAACATCTCCTCCTTCTTGGCCCATCTCTTGAAGTCGCGGTCCATGTGGGCCGTGCAGCGCTGCACCCTTTCCGGATCGAGCAGCTTGGACGTGTGGTATCCGTCCACTATCAATATGCCCTCGTAGTTCTTTAGAATCTCCTTTATCGGGGCCGTCTTGCGCGTGGACACGAAGTAGTATGAGAATTCCCGCGTCCCGACGAACCAGACCCATTTTCGCTCCTTTCCCACGTAGAACGACGTCTCGTCGACGTGCACGTACGGGGACTGCAGTATGAGTTCCAGTATCCCGTCGTATTTTGGCGTCAGCGCCACGGCCATCCTCCGCAGGGCGAACCACACGGTGGCCGTTGACAGGCGCAAATTGTGCAACCTTGCCAGTATGTCCACGATGGCCCGAATCACCCCCCTGTGGCGCCACTGGAGAAATATCTCGTGCAATAGGCCAAATCCCAGATTGCCGCTCTCCGGAACGTCCAGAAGCTCGTCGCCGTCCAGATCAGTGCATTCAACGACGTCCCCCTCCTCGGGCGCCCCGTCCTCGGTACGCGCCACCTGAACCTGGCCGCCGCCCACGTCAACGAACACCCCGCCTTCGGCATCCTCGGGCGCCCCGTCCTCGGTACGCGCCACCTGAACCTGGCCGCCGCCCACGTCAACGAACACCCCGCCTTCGGCATCCTCGGGCGCCCCCTCCTCGGTACGCGCCACCTGAACCTGGCCGCCGTCCCCGCCCGTGCTCCTGACGACGTCCCCCACGCCGAATTTTTCATTATCAGGATGCTTTATCAGAACCACGCCGCCGTCCCCGTCGGCCGCGTTGCTTCCATCCCCGTACTCTTTCACGTCTTTTGCCCGGAATTTCCCCCCCACATGCTTGCCGCATGCGTAACATGAGCCTTCAACGTGTTTCATGAGCGTTTTTGTGTACACCACCCTCTCAACGTCCGTGACAAAGCCATCAGTAACCTTGGTGATCTCTGCCCACCTGCAACCGCAATTTTTGCACGGCGGCAACCTGGCCGTAACCGAATGTGTGGCGGGCCGCGTGTCGGTCGTTCCCTTGTGTCCGTCCTTTGGGCCGGGACGGTCAGCCGTTCGTTTTTTGTCTTCTGCGGCCTTGTCTTTTCTCATTTCTTTCATAATCTGCTTTGACGTGGGGGCATGCGCGCCGTCAACCATGTCCAGTATTTTGATTATCTTCTTTAGGGCAACACTCTTCCTGGCAAGTTCACGTTTCAGCAAATCTATGTATTTGTTGAGCCCTTTAATTGTAGATTTCAGCTTCTTGTTGTTCTTTTTTGCCAATGCAAGGTCACGTTTCAACCCGGCAATGGTCTCGTTCTTTTTGGCAAGGTCACGTCTCAACTTGGCGTTGGCCTTACGTTCTTTTGAATTTGCTTTCAGAGCAGCCGCGCATCTTTTTTTCAGGTATCGATTTTCTTCCTCTACAGTTTCAAACTGACGACCGTCTGCGGCGTACTCTTTGTGGTTTTTAGCCATCTTGTAACTTTGAAATTAACGTAAATATAATTTTTTGCTTATGCAGACAACAATTCTAACTCACGGTAATTTCGTTATGTGGATTGAGCCAACATCTATTTTTACAAATCTCAGCATGACATCATTTACAGGAGTAACGAAATTAGCGTAATCTCGGCGGTCGGTGGATGCCAGATCGACGCTCAAAACACCTAAACACGTTCCCGAATTTTGCGAGTCCGGGCCGTTCTGCGGGGTCGCGCGTCGACGCAAATGCCGTACCGTACTTTTTTGGGACGAATTCCGACGACTTGTGCGTGACTTCTGATCGATTACAAAGTACAAAAAGATCGTTTAAACAAGAGGATGTCCGAGAACCGCGTGTTGTGTCAGTATGGTAAAATCCGGCCGAATTCCCAGATGGGACCCGTGTTGCCGCAGAAGGCTGGCACTGAACGCATGAAATGTGGTTATGGTCATTCGACCACCGGCGCCCGGAACCATGCCTTCTACGCGCTTTTGCATCTCCATAGCGGCCTTGTTTGTAAGCGTCAGACCAAGAATCTTAAAGTACCTCCCTGCGGATTCCTCTATGATTCTGGCCATGCGTTGGATCAGAACATACGTTTTACCGGAGCCGGGTCCAGCAAGAACCAAGACCGAGCGCTCACTGCAGTTTACGGCTTCCTGTTGGCTTGCAGTTGGCTGTACTTGTTTGGACATTATCACAGCTTCTCCTCAATACTAATTATTTAATTTATTACCTACTGTATGGATTTGGGCATATCATCCCCATCTTTGATATTTTCTATTATGTTTGCAGCGGTCCGTGTCTTCCACGATTGCCCCTTTGGTTATCAAGTACATATCTCCAGTAATCTAATGTGGTATGGTCGGACGTCGTTGAGAAAGAGTCGGATGGAACATTTTTCTTATAGAACTCGCCGTACCCATCCATGCAAAGTAGGAGCTCCTGACTATCATATTTTAGGCGGTGTATATGACTGCCCTCGCCGTGTCGTCTCAGCGGTATGCCCGCACCAGTAGCGGACGTAAGCATTATTTGGGCGCGAGACAGAACGCCAAACATTCCGTCCGGAATGGCCTGAATGGTTGCTGTGTCCTGGTTGTAAGGCGGTATCATCTCTGCCATTTTCTCTAGATGATTCTTGACTGCATCAAAAGATGTATGCACATCAATGATTTGCTTGTTTACGGCGCTTAGCTCGCCTTCTAATTCCTTTCTACGTTTTATATCCCATTTAGGGCGCGAACAAATGGCCTCAAATTTTGAATTGGGTTTGAACTCTCGGTCTGTATCCCTTAACGCCTTGAGGTAAAAGCCCGGCACGAGTCTCCACAGAATGTTTCGATGAAATTGGCCGTTTATTTTCAACTCTTCGCCCTTACGGCTCAGAAATTCCCAAATTGGCTCAGTAGAACTCTTGCCGTTGTATGTGCTGCCAACACGCTGCGTAATAGTTGTCCGATCCTCGTCAGTCTGAAGCGCCTTGTCCATCCATCTCATCACATAGGTCTCGTTTGAATGCAGGACAAAATGAAGAACTATCTCTATCGGCTCGCTGTCCGTCGGCCTGTCGTCCGTGTCAGTCATGTGGTAATCATACTTTAGAAAAACTTCCCGACTGGGAAATCTGTAGCCTGACAGGCATGCCTGTATGGCTTCCTGTATGGTTGATTTGCCGGCATTGTTCTCGCCTATTAGAACAGCATGCCTTCTTCCAGTTCAAGGTTTAACTGTTTAATTCCCCGAAAATTCTTTATCCCAGTCTTCTCCCTCAACATAGTTCTACACCCCCGGTGCACCATGTCGGTTTTTGAGCCTACCACGTGAGGTATGGGCCATGGCCGCATCCTGCTCAATATTCTTTGCACCACGCACCCTGCGTTCCTGTGCCCTGTCGCAGATCCGCATGCCATCGCAATGGGAGTTCGAGCATGGCAAAGACAGCAGTAGGTGGGCGAGTTTCCATATGGGCGGCGTGCAACACGCTGCCGTCCGGCGGGCCGCCCGGAGATGGCGGTCACGCTGCAACGCGTCCGTCATGCTTGCAGTGTCCCATGCATAGCCTAACTCCGACGCAACATAGACGTTTTATCTGCGGGCAGTTTCTTGCGCAGACATGGGGCTTGGCCGTGCTTGGCTTTGCTGGACTCACCAGAATTATGCATCTCACAGAACCTGAACACTCTGTTAACGGGACGTCCTGTATCCGACGCCCGCCGTTTGGCCCAGCACGCTTCCGGTTCCCAGCTCTGGCCCAACGAGATATTCGGCCCGCCGTCCGTGCGTATCGTGCAGGTGAGAGCCCCCGGAGGCGGACATCTGCTCCACACGCAACAAATAGGGGGGCGACGTGACGCGTGCCATGAACTTGCTGTCGGTGGGGGGATCGGATCCGTCGGGGGCAGCCGGCGTGCAGCGGGACGCCAGGGTGGCCTGGACCATGGGGCTAAACCACCTCTGCGCGGTCACCTCGGTGACCGCACAGAACACCTCGGAGTTTGCGGGAGCGCAGCCGGTGGACGAGTCGCTGGTGCGCCAGCAGATGGACGCGATACGGTCTGACTTTGACATAGACGCCGTCAAGGTGGGGATGCTCTGGAGCGCCGACATAATTGAAGCGGTGGCCGACTCGCTCAGGGGCGTGGGGGCCCCGGTTGTGCTGGACCCGGTGGTGCGCTCGACCACCGGCGGCGCCCTGCTGGCGCCTTCCGCCAAACGCATGCTGCTGGAGCGCATGGTACCGCTGGCGGCCGTGGTTACCCCCAACGGGTACGAGGCCGAGTACCTTACCGGTATGGCGGTCTTTGATACGGCCTCGGCGCTGACATCCGCCAAGGTGCTGTACAGCGCGGGCGCCTCGACCGTGGTCATCACCGGGGTGGACTCCGGCAATATGGTGTCAGACGTGTTCTACGACGGCCGTGTCCGCATATTGGAGGGGAGGCGCCTTGCGGGAGGACACCGCGGCGGCGGGTGCACGTTCTCGGCGCTCATCACGTGCCACATGGCCGCCGGCCGCGACGCCGCCGGGGCGCTAGCCCTGGCCCGCGAGCAGACGCGCGCCGCCATGCTGGGGGCCTCGGCGCCCGGGGCCGGCCGGCGCGTCGCAGCCGACCCCCTCGGCGGGGACCTGGCGCTGGCAGCCGACGAGCTGGCCGAGATTCCACTCATGGCCGAGCTCATTCCCGAATGCCAAACAAACTTCGTGCACGCCGCTTCAGACTCGGTGTCGCCGGATCAGGTGCTGGGCATAGAGGGGCGGCTGGTGCGCGCCGGCGACAGGGTGGTGCGCGCAGGCCGCATAACGCCCGGCGGCTCCAAGCACGTGGCGTCGGCCGTCTGCGCCGTCCGTTCCCGCTTTCCGGAACTGCTCTCTGCCGCCAACATCCGGTACTCTCCGGCCGTGACCGCCGCGATGGTCCGGGAGGGATTTGTCGTGGCGTTCTACGACCGGTCCGAGGAGCCGCCGGACGTAAAGGAGTCCGGCTCCTCGGTGGCCTGGGGGGTGTCCGAGGCGGCATCCGGCTGCAAGACCGCCCCCGACGCGATATGCCACAAGGGGGACTTTGGCAAGGAGCCGATGACGATAGTGTTCGGAACCACTCCTGCCGACGTGGCCTCCAAGATACGGCGCATATCAGACGGCATGTAACCCCCCGCCGCCCCTTATATTGGCCCGTGCCGCACCACACGATAGCATGGAATCGGTCATACTCGCCGGCGGGTTGGGGACGCGACTGCTCCCCTACACGATGTTCATGCCCAAACCCATGCTGCCGCTGGGCGAAAAGCCGCTCTTGGAGCACATCATGGACTGGAACGTCCAGAACGGTATAGACGATATAATATTGTGCATAAGCTATCTGGGCAAGATAGTGCAGGACTACTTTGGCGGCGGCGAGAGGTTCGGCGTCTCGGTGCGGTACGCGACGTCCCGCAGGCCGCTGGCCACCGCCGGGCAGCTGAGGACCGCCGCAGAACTGGTCTCGGACACGTTCGTGTGCATGTACGGCGACTCGACGTACGGCTTTGACCTGCAGAAGATGGTCCGCCGCCACAAAAAAGAGGGGGCGTTCATCACCATCGGGCTCCACGAGCACCGCTCCACCATCCCGTACGGGGTGATAGACACCGACGACGCCGGGCGGGTCTTGGCGTGGCGCGAAAAGCCGCAGACGGTATCGCAGATAAACATGGGCTGCTACGTCATGGAGCCGGGGGTGATGTCGTACATACCCTCCGGCAAGCCGGTAGGGATGGACGCGGTGATCCGGGACGTCATGAAGGACGGCAAGACGGTATTGGGGCACCTGGCGCAGGGCGAATTTCAGGACGTGGGGACGTACTCCGCGTACATGGAAATCAGCAAGGAGTACCGTGAGCGGCTTGGCAACATCTGACGTTGTAGTTCGGGAGATGGAGCCCGGCGACGTGGACAACGGCCTTTTGGAGTCGCTGGACGCCCTGCGGCCCGCCAGCGGTATGGACAAGGCGCTGGCGCGCCGCATATGCGAGCGGCTGAGCGCCGACGAGAACCGCGTGGTGGCCGTGGCCGTCTCCGGCGGCCGGGTGGTGGGCACCGCCAGCCTGCTGGTGGAGCGCAAGATCATACACGACGGGGGGCTGGCCGGACACATCGAAGACGTGGCAGTCTCGGCCCGCTTTCAGGGGTCACATATAGGGACGGCCCTCGTGGAATACCTGCTGGACGCGTCCAAAGGGAGGGGCTGCTACCGCACCACGCTGGACTGCCAGGAGGACCTGATCGGGTTCTATGCCCGCCTGGGGCTTGAGCCGGGCGGCGTCTCCATGCGGATATATCACGGGTAGCCCTTGGGGCGCCTCCGCTTCCTAGTCCGGAACAGGAGCGCCCCCGCCGCCATGACCGGCGCCGAGACTATAATGAACAGCGGCGGGACCAGGCCGGTGGCGTCGGTCACGTACGCCGCGTGTATCGAATCGGCGACGGACTGGCAGTACAGCATGCCCACCAGCATCGCCGCGCCCCCGGCGATTATCATCGTGCCGGAGTGCCGCGATCCGTACCTCCTGGAGAGCAGGAACGAGACGGCGGCCATTATCGACCCGGGGGCCGCACCTATGGAGATGAACTGCAGTATCTTGGGGTTCGGCTCAAAGATTATCCCCGCATCCATGTCCTCGGGGGCCGTCTGCATGTAGTTGTATATGGACGCCATCTCCCCGGCGAAGAGGGCGAAAAGGCCCATGCCGGCCGCCGCTATCCATTTCTCCATGCCCATGCCGAACTGCGTATACCCGCTCCCAATAAACGTGCTACTCCACGCCTACGATGGCGGCCATCTCTTCGCGGGCGGCGACGCGGATCCTCCGCGCCGCCTCTTCGGGCGACGTGTCGCTCACCATTACTCCAAAGCCCGTCTCCAGGGCGGTGGGCCTCCGGGGCTCCGGATACACCTCGGCGTGCCAGTGAACCCGGCCGGGGTTTTTGCGCTCCGGGGAGAAGTGAAACGCCATGCCGAACGGGGCGCCGTCCGTTACGCGCGCCATGCCGCCCAGCGTGGCCCTCAGCATCATGCCGAGATCGTCCATCTCCCTTTGGGTGGTCTGGAGGAGCCCGGATATGTGCCGCGTGGGCGCTATCCAGAACTCGTACGGGCAGGAGGGCGCCCAGGGGCAGAAGGCCGAGAAGCTCTCCGTCTGGAGCACCAGCCGGTCGTCTCCGGTTATCTCCTTTATCGTCTGGCAGGTGGCGCACACGCCCTGCCGCAGCGACGAGGCGTCGCTGGCGCGCACCTCGTCTTGGATGGACGGCGGCAGGGCCTGGAAGGTGGCCATCTGCATGCGCGGGGAAGGGATGTCGTCGCCCTCCATGTCCGCAAAGACGGCTACGTAGCACACGCCGCCCTGCTCGTACAGCCACCGGACCCTGTCCTGGATGGCTACCAGCATGTCCGTCCACCGCTGGCACTCCTCGGCGGGGGTGGATTTCCGGCGGGCCGTCTCTATGATGTAGTGGTGCCCTATCGACGGGAGGCGCTGGCGCGGTTCGTCGTCGAACACGCTCTCGGCGTCCTGGGCAACCACCGGTTTGTGGCTCTGGAATATGCGCACCGTCCAGTCCCCGGAGCCGTCGTCCCCGTGTATCCTTTGCAGTATGCCGCTGCGGCTCACCATCGACATGACGGGCCGCTCCCCGGCCCCGGGGCAGTTTTGGGGCTTGAATCCGGGCTGCGTTATGGAGAATCTTCCGGTGACTTGGCTTATTCGTATGGCCCCCATCTGCGCGGCATACCTTGAGGCCGGTTGAAAAATCTTTGCCGCTTTACTGCTTTGCGGAGATATTTTTCACGCGTTTGGCACGCGCGCAGCGCGCGGTGAAAGGCCGCGACGGCGGGCGGCTCAATATTGCCGCCACGCCGACTCGCGCAAGCCCCCGGCACGACGACGCCGAAGGCATGCCGGGCCATGCCGCACGGATAAGGAGAGGCATATGTCATGTGGAGTGCGTCATTGGGGGCGCTTGGGTATCTGTTCCGGCCGCCCCCGAACGGATCTGCCACCCGCCGAAGGTTCCATCGAATTTTCCGGCGCCGCATGCCCGGAGCCCTGTGTCGCACGGCTGGTTATGCGGGTCGGGCGCGGACAACCCGGCGCACGAACCGGCATCCGGACGCCCGCAAAGTTCGGGCCCATGTCATGGCGCGGGTTCGCCGCGATACGGGCCGCCTTGGGCGCGCCGGATCCGCCGCGCGGGCTCCTGCGCGCCGCCCCGGCGCCGTGCGACGAGGACCGCCCTACCGCCCTACCGGCGCATCCGGACCAACCGAACTTTCCGGGCCCTCTTCTTGTACGGGGCGAACCGCGCCCCCCGGAGTCCGCGCCGCACCACGCCGTTAAACCGCCTGCCGTGCGACAGGTAGGGGAACCGCATGTGTACCAGCTCGTGCACTATAGTCTGCTCCAAGACCTTGGCGTTCGGGATCTTCCTGACGTTGATGAATACGGTGTTGTGCCTGATGTACGAGACGCCGTAGTACTTGTAGGCGGTGGTCCGCCGCCCGGCGGTGACGCGCCGGGGCATCTCAAGCACCTCCCGGGTGCTCATCAGCACTACGGGCTCGGGTATGCTGAACCGTGACGCGTACACGCCAACCATCTCCCGTATGGAAAGCCTCAGCTCTGGTGTGAGCTTCACGGGGAGGCGCTGGCCATCCGGGGATTTAAGGACGAAAGGCCCCGTGCGTGCTGGACAGGTCAGATCCGCTGTGCGTCTTAATCATCCGGTCATACAGCCACCGTCTCATCATCCCTCCAGCACGGCCATGAGCCGCCGGGCCATCTCCCTCGTGCGCTCGTCGGCCCTGACCACCACCAGCCCCTTCCCCGGCTGGCCGTACATCAGTATGGCGCCGTCGGGGGCGCGCTCCAGGGCTGGCATCAGCAGCAGGTCCTCCTCGCCGGAGACCAGTATGCGCACCGGCTGGTCGGCGGCGTACGCCTCAATTATGGCGGACACGGCCTCGCCGGTTATGTGGGCCGGGGGGTTTCTGCACGTTATGGTGCGCTGGGCGCCGTCGGGGGGCGCGCGGGCCTCCCTCCTCTCCATTCCGTCCACTATCTGCACGTCCGGAATTATGCCGTACCCCAGCATCCTCTCGGTGGTGCGGTCTCCCACCGTGACTACCCTGCGGCCGGCCACCATGCCGCGTATGCGCGCCCCGTCCACGTCGGTGATGAGCTCGCCCACGGGTTCCTTGAACCGGTGCCGGTACCGCTCGGGCAGCTTCACGCCAGATCCGCAGCCTCCGGAGCTACGGTCTGTTCGTCGCGCAGCCTGGCCGCCAGTATGCTGCACTGGGCGGCAATGTTCTTGGCGGCCACCCCAAAAGCCGTCGCTCCGGCCGAGTCGGGATCGGTTATCATCACCGGCTTGCCCTGGTCAGAGCCGGACATTATCCCCGAATTCAGCGGTATCTCCCCGAGGAAGGGCATGTCAAACTTCTCGGCTATGTGCCTGGCCCCACCCTCTCCGAATATGTGGTGCCGGGCCGTGCAATCGGGGCACACGAAAAAGCTCATGTTCTCCACCACGCCGATTATGGGCACGTTGAGCTTCTCGAACATGCCTATGGCCTTGACCGCCACGTTGCTGGCCACGTCCTGCGGGGTGGTTACCACCAGTATGCCGGTTATGGGGATGGTCTGCGCCAGCGTGAGGGGTATGTCCCCCGTGCCGGGCGGAAGGTCCACTATGAGGTAGTCCAGGTCGGACCAGTTGGTGTCCACCAGGAACTGCTTGAGTATGCCAGATATTATGGGCCCCCGGTATATCGCCGCCTGGTGGGACTGCTCGGCAAAGAACCCGAACGAGACCACCCTTATTCCGTTGGACACGGCGGGCTGCAGCTTGTTGTCCTCGACCTCCATGTAGCCCTCCTTCATTCCCAGCATGAGCGGGATGCTGGGGCCGTAGATGTCCGCGTCCAGCAGCCCCACCTTGGCGCCGGTCTGCGAGAGGGCCAGCGCCAGGTTCAGCGAGACGGTGGACTTGCCCACGCCCCCTTTGCCGCTGGCCACGCCTATGATGTTCTTTACCGTCTGCATCCCAGTGTCGTCCTCAAGAGAGCGGCCCTCCATCACCTTGGCGGTCACCTCCATGTCCAGATTGTCTATGTCCTCGATCTCCCCTATCACGCGCCGCACGTCGTCCTCTATCTCCACGTTGAAGGGGCAGGCCGGCGTGGTCAGCTCCAGGGTGAACTTGAGGTTCCCGCCGTCCATCTCCAGATCTTTTATCATCCCCATGGACACGATGTCTTTTTTAAGATCGGGATCTATCACGGTGCTCAACTTCTCCAGCACCTGGTCCAACCCCACCATGTGACCGCTCTCCGTGCGTGTTATTTATAATTAGAGAATTGCTCGGACACGGCGCTCCGGCGGGAGGCGCTGTACCGCGCCGGGGAGGCGCTGCGTATACGGTCCGCGGGGCCGGCCGGCGGGGCTGCCGTGGCCGTTTTGGCGCGTATGCAGCCGTGGGTGCAGGGGATGGGGCGTGTCTGCCATTGGTTCGCGCAGTTCGCTTCTGGAGCATCTGATTTGCATGTCATTGATAAATACTATAGAGCGCAATTGTATTGCGTGATTGCTAAGATCGAAACGGTATCCTCAAAGAGAGGTATCGTGGTCTTGGCCGCATCGGTTGCCCTAGCACTTGCGATTACAGCCGGCCTCATGGCGGTACAGCCGGACTGGGCAGAGACGTTCCCGGCTGTGTCCGGCGCGTGGCCCGCGTGGGGCGGCGCCGCGTACGTGATACTGCCAGAGTTTGCATTCGCGCAGTACTCATTCGACCCGTTCAAGCAGTCAGGATATTCGTTGAAGATGACCCTGGCTGGCAGTATATCCAACGATGTCATGGGCCAAGAGGACGTGCGGGCATTTGCAGTCTTCGAATTGGACGGCCGCACCTACGCGGCCGTCGCCTCGTATGACAGCGGCGGAGTCCAGATTATCGACCTGACCGACCCGTACAACGTTACCGCGGCTGGCGGCATCACAGACGACGACGGCCTTTACCTTGACGGAGCGTTTGACATTGACACGTTCGAGTCGGGCGGCCGTACCTACGCAGCCGTAGCATCAGAGCATGACGACGGCGTCCAGATTCTCAACATAACCGACCCGTACAACGTTACCGCGGCTGGCGGCATCACAGACGACGACGGCCTTTACCTTGACGGAGCGTTTGACATTGACACGTTCGAGTCGGGCGGCCGCACCTACGCGGCCGTCGCCTCGTATGACAGCGGCGGAGTCCAGATTATCGACCTGACCGACCCGTACAACGTTACCGCGGCTGGCGGCATCACAGACGACGACGGCGTCCACATCCGCAATGCCAGCAGCATAGACATATTCGAGTCGGGCGGCCGCACCTACGTCGCGGCCGCCTCGTTATACGGCGTCCAGATTCTCAACATAACCGACCCGCACAACGTCACCGCCGCAGGCGACATCGCCAACACTGGCTTTTATCGCGACGGCGCCCACCACATTGCCGTGTTCGAATCGGACGGCCGCACCTACGGCGCCGTCGCCTCACCGTCACGTTATAACGATGTTCAGATCCTTGACTTGACCGACCCGCGCAACATCTTGACGATGGGCCGCATAGCAGGAGATGGCCAGCCAACGGACATCACCACGTTCGAGTCGGGTGGCCGCACATACGCGGCGGTCACCTCATTCCGCGGCATCCAGATTATGGCCCTGACCGACCCGTACTATGTCACGCTGGCGGGCAGCGTCATCGATCCCTTCGGTCCCATTTTTTATGACATAACCAGCATCGGCGCAATCGAGCTGGACGGCGGCGCCTACCTGGCCGTCACGTCGTCACGCCACGGCGTCCAGATTCTGCAGCTTGCCGCTCCTGCTGTCGACTCTTGCATCATTGCCGCCACCGACACCACCACTACGGCAATTCCGCCGGAGATTGCTGCATCCGCCAACCACTTCGCCGTCGACTTTTACCGGCAGATCTCCGGCCACAGCGGCAACGTGTTCTTCTCTCCGATCAGCGTGTACGCGGCGTTCTCCATGGTGGGCGAAGCGGCAGTGGGGGAGACGGCCGCCCAGCTGCGTCATGCATTCGGCTTTGATCCCGACGCGGAGTCGCGCCACGACGACATGGCCGCGCTGGCGGCATCGCTGAACCGGCCGGATCCGTGCGCCATGCTCCAGACGGCAAGCTCGCTGTGGCTCGCCGAGCGGTTTGAGCCGTACGCCTCGTACGTTGACGTGGTGGATGGTATCTATTCCGGACATATTGAGGCGGTCGACTTTACAGACGGCGGCGTCGGCCGCATAAACGACTGGGCCGCCGAAAAGACCAACGGCACGATACCAAAAGTGCTGGATCGGGACATGGTGGACGAGAACACGGCGTTCGCCGTGCTGAACGCCATCTACTTCAAGGGCTCGTGGGAGGAGCCGTTCCCGGAGGGCGCCACGCACGAGTCCGACTTCTGGACTGGCGCGCAGAACGTGACGGCGGACTTTATGGAAATAAAGACAAACTTTGACTATACGCACTCGGACGGCGTGCAGGTGCTCAGGATGCCCTACCAGGGAGACAGGCTGTCCATGCTGGTGGTGCTGCCCACGGACCGGGACGGGCTGGGGCGCCTGGAGAATACCATGTCCCCGGAACTGCTGGACAAATGGCGGGAGGGCCTATACCCGACCCTGGTCCAGGCGCTGGTGCCGAAGTTCGAGGTGAGTACGCACTACAACTTGACGTCCCCCCTCGCAAGCATGGGGGTCGTGGATGTCTTTGACAAGAAGACGTCGGATCTGTCCGGGATGGCCCACCTTCAACCCGACGAAATACTGTACGTGGAGTTCGCCATACAGGACGCGTACGTCAAGGTGAACGAGGAGGGGACCGAGGCGGCAGCCGTCACGTCCGTCGGTGGGCCCCGGGCGGTGTCCCTGCCGCCCCAGCCGGTGCTGTTCATAGCGGATCATCCCTTCCTGTTCCTCATACAGGACGACGAGAGCGGAACTGTACTGTTTCTGGGGCGCATATCGGATCCGCGGGCCGGAGTATAGGCAGAGAATCTATCTGCGCCAGATGTACCGCCGGGGCCTGGACGTCGGGTACGACAGGACCGGCATGGACTGGAAGCGAAATCGGATTCGGAACAGGGCGGGCCATCGGGGAGTGCCTCGGCAAGCCATCGGGCGAGGGCTGCCTCGGCGGCTGCAACTTCCAGACGCTCCGGACTTTCGGCAGCGCGTGCATCTTCGCGTATGCGGCATCTTCCGGGTGGCGTTCGCCGCCCAACCCAAAGATTCATAAAATAAAATCCGGTTTCGTATCAAAGTTGTATTACATAACCACGATGGTTGACGCGGTGAGGATACCGCCCAACCTTTTCGGGACCACCCTCCGCAAGGCGGCCATCAACACCCTCAAGGACAAGTACGAGTTCATGATAACCCCCACGCTGGGCTACATCATCATGATACTGGACGCCAACGTGGACGAGATGGGCAAGATGGTCTCCGGAGACGGCGGCACGTTCCACCGGGTCGAGTTTGAGGCCCTCACCATGTACCCAAAGATGAACGAGATAGTCCCCGGCGAGATAGTGGACATCACCGACTTTGGGGCGTTCGTACGTATAGGCCCCACCGACGCCCTGCTGCACCTCTCCCAGGTGATGGACGACTACCTGAACAGCGACGTCAAGGCCGGCGTCATCATCGCCAACCAGAGTGGCCGCACGCTGCGCGTGGGCACCACCCTGCGCTCCCGCATCACCGCCGTCTCGCTTGCCAAGAACTCCTCGGCTGGCAAGATCGGGATAACCTGCCGCCAGCCGTTTCTGGGGGCCGAAGAGTGGATACAGGAGGAGGTGAAAAAGTCCTCTGAGGGCCCCGGCAAGGCCGGGGAGGAGAAATAGTTGGTCCGGGAGATGGCCTGCCGCCAGTGCAAGTTCGTGACCACCGCCAAGGTGTGTCCGGCCTGCCGCTCGTCGGACCTGACGCCGGACTGGGCCGGAATAGCCCTGGTGATGAGGCCCAACACCTCCATGATTGCGCAGACCCTCGGGATAAGCCGCGACGGCAAGTACGCCCTCAAGGTGACCTGACCGGAATGGACGCGGCCCCGCATCTGGAGCGGTTCGTGCGGGAGGACCTGGCAGGGGGCGACCCCACCGGAGACCTGCTCCCCGATATTTCAATACGCGCGGCCGTGGTGGCCCGGCGGCGGGGCGTCGTGTCCGGGGCGCGCCACGCCGCGTCGATATTTTCCATGCGCCGGTGCGACTCAAGCATAGCGGTGTGTGACGGGGACGCGGTGGAGGCCGGCGGCGTCGTAATGGAGGTCTCCGGCAGGGCCGCCGACGTGCTGGCGCTGGAGAGGACCGCCCTGAACCTCCTGTCCCGCATGAGCGGCATAGCCACCGCTTCCCGCGAGATGGCCTCCCGGCTGCCCCCCGGCGTCCGGCTCATGGCTACCCGGAAGACGGCGCCCGGACTGCGGGCGTTCGACAAGGAGGCCGTGGAGGCCGGCGGCGGGTTCCGGCACCGCATGGCCCTGGCAGACATGGTGATGATCAAGGACAACCACGCCGCCGCCGCCGGATCCCTGGACGCTCTGGTGCGGGAGGCCGCCCGGAGGGGCGGCCGCTTCGAGGTGGAGGCGGACACTCCCGCCGACGCCATGGCGGCGGCCCGGCTGGGGGCGCCCGTAATACTGCTGGACAACTTTACGCCCCGCGAGGTGCGGGACACCGTATCCGCGCTGCAGAAAGAGGGGCTGCGCGGCTCGGTGGAGCTGGAGGCCTCGGGGGGCATCACCCCGGAGAACGTGGCGGAGTACGGGCGCGCCGGCGTGGACTGCGTCTCGGCGGGATACTTGACCAACTCGGCCCCGTGCCTGGACATGGGGCTGGACGTGCTGTAGCCAGGCCGGCGGGGCGCGCCTACCCCAGCATCTTTTGCGCCTCGGCGTTCTCGGGGTCCACCTCCAGTATGGTCTTCCAGCATTCCCGGGCCTTGCTCGCCTGGCCCAGGCGCCGGTGGCACTGGGCCTTGAGCGCCAACACCTCGGTGTCGTACCTGCCTATGCTGAGCGCCCTGTCCAGGTACGGCAGCGCCAACGAGTACTTTTTCCGCATGTAGTATATGCCGCCGGCCACGAACAGGACGTCGTGGTTGTCGGGAACCTCCTTGAGGTATTCGACGGCGGTCTTGAGGGCCGCTCCGTACCTCTTCTTCTTGACCATCTCCCGTACCTTCTTGGCCATGCGCGCGTTCTTCTTCTTCTGCGGGTTTCCCCCAAACAGCCCCAACGAGAGCCGTTTGGCGCGCGTCGGTTAAAAGGTGCGCCTCCCGCGCTATTGGAGGGGCTGCATCTCGGCGCTGCCGAACAACACTCCGAAGGGCTCGCACCACACCAGGACGTGGTCGTACCTGTCGAGGTCGGTTCCGGGCGGTATCTGGTAGTTCTGGTCGCCGCGGTTGGCCTTCAGGCTTCCCAGGTTGACGTGGTCGTCTATCCCCTTGTCGGCGGACAGGTACACGTACAGTCCCGGACCGGGGGTGGAGTAGAACTCGGCCAGGCGGAGCACGTAGCCGCCGTCGTTCTGGGGCATGGCCTTGGCCGTGCCTTCTGCGTGGTGGATGCCGTCGCCCACGCCCACGAAGTCGCCGCCGTACGCGGTGAGGCCGCCAGGAGGGTTCGTCGCCGCGTCGGGCGCCTCCTCGTAGATCTCCGTCTCCATGAGGAAAGGGCTCAGGGCGTACGCGGCCACCACCGCGGCGACGCCAGCTGCTATCATGGCGGGCCGTCTCATGGACATGCACAGCGGGAGGGTGGAATATTTCGGTTACGGGGCGGTATGTCGTTCGGGCGCGTCGTAACATTCCAGTATGCGCCCGCCGCCCATTATCCGGACGTCCCGGGAGTCCGGCCTCAGTACGGCGCACCGCTCGCCCGGCGTGCACGCCGCCGGCCTGTCCAGGGTCAGGACGACCGGGTCCGTCAAGGCGAACCGGGCGGGCACCGCCTGTAGGCCCACGCTCAGTATGCAGGGCTGGTTCGGCGACGGCTCCTTCTTGTGGTATACCGTCTTGGTAAAGTCCAGCCGCACCCCGTATGCGGGGGGCGGCGCGGCTCCGGCCGCGTACAGCACATCCCCTCTGGACACATCCTGGGGCCGCACCCCCTTCAGGGCCAGCCCCACCCTGGCCGGGGAGCGGGCCGCGTCCACCGGGTCGTCGTGCATCTGGATGGACTTGACGGCGACCGTCGTGCCCGCCGGGCCCAGGACCATCTCGTCGTACTTGGACACCTCCCCCGCTGCGACCTTGCCCAGTATTATGGTCCCCGCGCCCTTCACGTCGAAACAGTGGTCTATCAAGACCCGGGCGTCCCCGCCGCGCGCCGCCGGGGCAAACCCGTTTGAGGCCTCCCGCAGGGCCGCCGGCTCGGAGAACTCGTACCCCTCCGCGACGGTGCCGCGCACTGCCCGCATCAGCGAGTCGTGGTCTACATCATGGGTGTGGCTCAGTATGCCGCCGGTCACGCCCGCCGCGTCCAGGGCGAGTATCTGCTCGCCCACGAACCTGTCCAACGCCTCCGCGTGCAGTATGGCGTACTCGCCCAGGTTTATGGCCTGGAGCAGCGGCTGTATCTTGTCCGGAAACCCCTTGGGAACCACCCACGTCCGTATGGCGCCCGACTCCTTGCGGTCGAAGAGGGCCAGGTCAGTCGCGGTGCCGCTCTTGCCGAGACGCGCGGCGGCGTCCTCGCTTCCCAGAAACGCAAAGTTGACCGACTCCACGCTGGCAGGAGCCCGACGCGGCTTTTTAACTTGGCGAAGCGCCGCATGCGGTTTGCATTCCGCGCGGCGATCCGCCCGCTTGGCGGCGACCGCCATAACCTCCGCGCAGTATAGGGTGCAGAGCCGCGCGGCGCCGCAATGCGGTGTGAACGGGACGCCCGCGCCACGTCCAGGCATGCCGGGCGCGTTTGTTGTAGCGTACGCCGCAGGTGGGGGCCAGGCACCGCCGGATGTTGCCGCATTCCCAACTAATACCGCTACGTTTTGTATAAATAGTCGGGCGCAAAATCGAATTTATGAAGGTCTACGTGTCGTCGGCGAACCCTCTGGAGGTGCAGACCGACCTGCTCTGCTGCATGGTGGCCGAGGGGTCCGCCGCGGTTCCTGCGCTTGAGGTGCGCGACGGGCTGGCCCCGGTCGTGCGGCAGTCGCTGAAGGACCTGAGGGGCCGGTTCGCCAAGACCGTGGCGGTGGCCAATCCCGGCGGCAACCCGCCGCGGATTTTGCTCGCGGGCCTGGGGCCGGCATCGCGTATGACGACTGACACCATACGGCACGTGGCCAGCGCCATATCGGGAAAGGCCAGGGATCTGGGGGTGGCCGGGTTTGCCGTGGTCTGCCCGGAAGTGGTCGGCGTGGAGCCCGAAGACGTGGCGGCGCAGATAACCGAGGGGTGCTCGCTGGGGCTGTACGACTTTGACGTGTATCGCTCAAAGAAGGCCGACGCCGAACCCGATCTGACGGTGGTGTCCGGCGCAGATGTCTCGGGGGCCGTGGCCCGGGCAAGCGTGGTGTCCGACGGGGTCCGGTTCGCCCGAAACGTGGCCAACCTGCCCGCCAACGAGTGCCCGCCGGCGGCGCTGGCCGGCACGGCCAAGAGCATGGCCGAGGGCCGGAACATCAAGTGCACCGTACTTTCTGCAGACCGGCTGGAAGAGGAAGGGTTCGGCGGAATAATGGCGGTGGGCAAGGGCAGCGCCAACTCGCCCCGGCTCATAATTCTGGAGTATACGGGCGGCCGGGGCCCGCCGGTGGCCCTGGTGGGAAAGGCGGTAACGTTTGACTCCGGCGGCATATCCCTCAAGCCCGTCGGCAACCTGTACAAGATGAAGTTCGACAAGTGCGGGGGCTGCGCCGTGCTGGGGATAATGCGGACCGTGGCCGAGGCGAAGCTGCCGCTGAACGTGGTGGGCCTGATACCCGCCGTGGAGAACATGCCCGGCGGCGGCTCGTACAGGCCCGGGGATATCATCAAGCTGTACGGCGGAAAGACCGCCGAGATAATCACCACCGACGGCGAGGGTCGGCTCATACTGGCCGACGCCATCTCGTACGCGGAGGAAAAGTTCTCCCCGCGGTGCATAATAGATCTGGCGACCCTGACGGGCTCCTGCATTGAGGCCCTGGGGCACGACGTGGCCGGCCTGTTCTCCGACCACGATGAGATGGCCGCGTCCGTGGCGATGTCGGGATATAGGACGGCGGAGCTGGTGTGGCGCCTGCCGCTGAACGAGGACTACATGAGCATGATAAAGTCAAAGGCCGCCGACCTGTTCAACGCCGCCCCCCGGGGGGTCGCCGGGGCCATCGTCGCTGCGGCGTTTCTGAAGAACGCCGTAAAGGAGACCCCATGGCTCCATTTGGACATAGCCGGCACGGCCTGGATGGAGCCGCACTCAAAGGAGAGGCCGTACAACCAGCCGGGGGCCACCGGCTACGGCGTCCGGCTTATTATGGACTACCTGAGCCGGATAACGCCCGGCCCGTAACGGGCCCGGCCGCCACTGGTTACGTCAGTACCCCCTGCTGTTCCTGTCCGGCTTGCCAACGTTGGGGTTTCTGAAGCCGTGCTTCTCCATCATGTGGTTTAAGAATCGGGTGTCGTCGGCGAAGCTTTCTCCGCATACGGCGCACATCCCCATGCCGCACCCGTTCCGGGCATCCAATAATAGTGCTCGCGCTGGCGATATTACGCGACTAGGGATGTTTCGTTCAGCATAAATAGTCGGGCAAAAAACCAAATTCATGAAGGTATACGTGTCGTCGGCGAACCCTCTGGAGGTGCAGACCGACATGCTCTGCTGCATGGTGGCCGAGGGGTCCGCCGCGGTTCCTGCGCTTGAGGTGCGCGACGGGCTGGCCCCGGTCGTGCGGCAGTCGCTGAAAGATTTGAGGGGCCGGTTCGCCAAGACCGTGGCGGTGGCCAATCCCGGCGGCAACCCGCCGCGGATTTTGCTCGCGGGCCTGGGGCCGGTATCGCGGATGACGACTGACACCATACGACACGTGGCCAGCGCCATATCGCGAAAGGCCAGGGATCTGGGGGTGGACGGGTTTGCCGTGGTCTGCCCGGAAGTGGTCGGCGTGGAGCCCGAAGACGTGGCGGCGCAGATAACCGAGGGGTGCTCGCTGGGGCTGTACGACTTTGACGTGTATCGCTCAAAGAAGGCCGACGCCGAACCCGATCTGACGGTGGTGTCTGGCGCAGACGTCTCGGGGGCAGTGGCCCGGGCAAGCGTGGTGTCCGACGGGGTCCGGTTCGCCCGAAACGTGGCCAACCTGCCCGCCAACGAGTGCCCGCCGGCGGCGCTGGCCGGCACGGCCCGGAGCATGGCCGAGGGCCGGAACATCAAGTGCACCGTACTTTCTGCAGACCGGCTGGAAGAGGAAGGGTTCGGCGGAATAATGGCGGTGGGCAAGGGCAGCGCCAACTCGCCCCGGCTCATAATTCTGGAGTATATGGGCGGCCGGGGCCCGCCGGTGGCCCTGGTGGGAAAGGCGGTAACGTTTGACACCGGCGGCATATCCCTCAAGCCCACCAACAACCTGTCCACGATGAAGTTCGACAAGTGCGGGGGCTGCGCCGTGCTGGGGATAATGCGGACCGTGGCCGAGGCGAAGCTGCCGCTGAACGTGGTGGGCGTGATACCCGCCGTGGAGAACATGCCCGACGGCGGCTCGTACAGGCCCGGGGATATCATCAAGCTGTACGGCGGAAAGACCGCCGAGATAATCACCACCGACGCCGAAGGCAGGCTCATACTGGCCGACGCCATCTCGTACGCGGAGGAAAAGTTCTCCCCGCGGTGCATAATAGATCTGGCGACCCTGACGGGCGCCTGCATCGTGGCCTTGGGGTGCGACGTGGCCGGCCTGTTCTCCGACGACGATGAGATGGCCGCGTCCGTGGCCATGTCGGGATATAGGACGGCGGAGCTGGTGTGGCGCCTGCCGCTGAACGAGGACTACATGAACATGATAGAGTCAAAGGCCGCAGACCTGCTCAACGCGGGCCCCAGAAAGACCGGCGGGGCCATACTCGCTGCGGCGTTTCTGAAGAACGCCGTAAAGGAGACCCCATGGCTCCATTTGGACATAGCCGGCACGGCCTGGATGAAGCCGCACTCAAAGAAGAGGCCGTACAACCCGCCGGGGGCCACCGGCTACGGCGTCCGGCTTATTATGGACTACCTGAGCCGGATAACGCCCGGCCCGTAACGGGCCCGGCCGCCACTAGAAATGTCAGTACCCCCTGCTACTACTGTCCGGCTTGCCAACGTTGGGGTTTCTGAAGCCGTGCTTCTCCATCATGTGGTTTAGGAATCGGGTGTCGTCGGCGAAGCTTTCTCCGCATACGGCGCACATCTCAATGCCGCACCCGTTCCGGGCATCCAATAATGGTGCTCGCGCCGGCGATACTCCATCCGTATGGCGCGTAGGCGCCGCAATCCACGGAAAAAATTAACCGACGTTGTAATCGCGCCCGCGCCAAAATCATTAACTCCGGAGATCACATTATGGCGGCCTTCCGGGCCGCACCCGTTACCCTTTGGCGGGGTAAAGAGCCGCGCCCGGTGCCGCGCCATATGCCTGCAGTGCTGGCTAAATCGACACGGGCGGGAAAGCATCTCTCCGCAGACGGCAGTTTGCCCGGCGCGGGGGCTATGTCAAAACCCGCATGCATTATCCCGCCACATTGTTCACGCCCCAACGTTAGTTCTCTGCGTTTGCGTGTACGGCAAGCCCCGGGCGCTCATTTAGCCGTAACCGTGAAGGTGCCGTTCGCTGACTTCTTGCACGAGTATCTGCTCAACGTATCCCCGCTCCATGAGGGACCACACTAAGGAGGGCTCTACATAGGCTCTTATGCTGCCCGCCGGCCCGCCATCAAATGCCATGTACGTAAAAGTTATGTGAGCGCCGCTGTTTTTCAGATACGTCCAAGTCTCCGCGGCGTTGTTGGTGCGGATCAGCATGCCCAGCCGGTCCCCGTAATACACCATGCCGTCTTCTGTCACGCGCAAGTCCTCGAACCGCGGCCATGAGTCGGGATGGTCTCTGTCAAAGTCCGCTGCGACATACGTGACGTTTCGTGTTTTTGCATACGCCGCGTTCGCCAGGGCGGTCACGTTTGGATACGGGGAGCCGGCCCACCCCAACGCGTTCATCATGGTGTCGGCCAGCGTTTCTGATACCACGTCGCACTCGGTAGCGGGATGGCCGGGCGACGGTCTCACCACGTTGGGGTTGGCGTGCGATTCCGCCCGTCCGGAATGCATCGGGGCGGTGGGGTTTGGCGGGGCGGACGGGTACGCCGCCACACCGGCAACCTCGGGCCGCTGCAGTATGGCGGGTATTATCCTGTTGGCATCCGACGTCAGGACGACTGCGGCAACATCAATTCCGTTCTTGTATTCGGCATCGCTATAGCCGGGCCGGTGAAGGGTGGGCTTTACGTCGGTCAGCCGGGTCACTTCCAAGTGGTGCAGAAATACGGCGGTGCATGGCGGGTTGTGCGTCGTAATGACGATATCGGTCAACGGGTTGTGCGTGTCCGTCTCGTCTGTTATTCCCAGTACGGCCACGCCCAGCGCCGCTCCAGATGCGGCCACGCCCAGAGCCACGAACGGCATATACCGGCGCATGGACATATCACGCGCCCGTATTTGTTAAACATTTGGCGAGTGGGCATTACTGAATGGTGCCGTCCCTGCTACAATTCACGTTGCCGTGTAGAATGTTCGCAACGGCCCCGAGCCGCCAGCGTTAGCGCGTGGCTTTGCTGTAAAATTGCGCATTGTGGGTAGCTCCCAACATCCTTTCAGGTGACATTGAGGGTTTGGTATATGTCCCGATACGGCGTTTGCCACTGTATGGTTTCTGATGCTGCCCGGGGCATTTATTTTTGTGATAAATTCGCGACTGGATTTAGTAATTTAGAATAGTTGCAAATATTGCATAATGATGCGCCACCGGATCCGCAAACCAAAAGATTCCTCCCTCTCACACAATCGGCCACGGCGCGTATCTTTATTTTATTACGATTATACGCGTAAATGAAAAATCAGATCGCATGCCAACCGCGCTCGGTTGACATGAAAATAAAAATATGCAAACGATCAGCTGGTCGCGGCCAGGCGGCTTTCTACCTCGTCCCAGTTGACCACGTTCCACCAAGCCTTGATGTAGGCGGGTCTGAGGTTTTGGTATTTCAGATAATATGCGTGTTCCCAGACGTCGCAGCCCAAAAGCGGCACCAGTCCCTCTGTTCTGGGGCTGGTCTGGTTGGGCATGGACGCGTACTCTACGGCCTTTGAGGCGGGGTTGTATACGAGCCATCCCCATCCGCTGCCTTGTATGAGCGTGGTGGTGGAGGTGAATTTTTCCTTAAACTGATCAAACCCGCCGAATGCCTTCGTGATGGCGTCGGCCACGGCTCCGCCGGGCTCGCCGCCCCCCGAAGCGCTCATGTTGTTCCAGAACAGTCTGTGGTTGTCGAACCCGCCGCCGTTAAAGTTAATGGCTCCCCGCTTTTCTTCGGGGACCGAGTCCAGGTTGCCCAGTATGTCCAGTATGTCCATGTCTTGGACGTCTTGGGGGCAGCCTTCCAGGGCGTTGTTGAGGTTGGTGGTGTATGCCTGATGGTGCTTTGTGTGGTGTATCTCCATGGTTCTGGCGTCAATGTGCGGCTCCAGAGCGTCATAGCCATACGGCATCTCGGGCAGTGTGTATTTTGCCATGCCGGTGGGGCGGCCCCCGTCAATTTATAGCTTAAGTCACGCCGTTTTGCAGCGGCGTCTGCCGAACCATTTTTTACACGGGGATCCGAGGTGAAGCGCATGAAATGGGCACTGGTTGCGGCGCCCCTTTTGGTTTTGGCGGCGCTGGCGCTCTACTCTCCACCGGAAGACACCGCGACGCTGTACCTTGAGCGGAGCGTTCCGCACATCGGCGCGCACTCAACGCCGGGAGGCCTGGACGGCGACGGGATACTGATCGCGGTCATAGACACGGGCATCAACTACTCCCACCCGGACCTGTTCGGATTCGAGGAGGGCGGCAAGGTGGTCGGCGGGCATAATTTTCTGGACCCGGACCGGCCTCCTTTGGACACCAACGGGCACGGCACCCACGTGGCGGGGATAATTGCCGCGGACGGCGAGATAAAGGGCGTGGCCCCCGGCGCCCGGCTGCTGGCGTACAAGGTCTCCGAGGACGGGGAGGGGGTAAGCTCCGATCTGATCGTGGCGTCGATCGACATGGCCGCCAGCTCCGGGGCAGACATCATAAACATAAGTCTGGGCGTCAACAAGACCAACGACGCCATAGACGCGGCGGTGAGCCGGGCGGCCAAGATGGGCGTGGTGGTGGTTGCCGCGGCCGGCAACGACGGGCCCGACTACCGGACCATAGGCAGCCCGGGGCGCAACCCGTTGGCCATAACGGTGGGCGCCACGTACAACAACCTGACGTTCAGCCAGGTAGCCACGCTGTCGGTGGACGGGGCCCCCTTCGTGGTCATACCCATGCGGGACTCCACGGCGCCCGCAGACCCCATAGTGGCCCCGCTGGTATTCGGCGGCTACTCACGTGCGGGAGACCTGGCCGGACTGGACGTGGCTGGCGCGGTGTTGCTGGCAGAGAGGGGCAGCGACACGCCCGGAGAGCTGCTTTACTTTTCCAAGAAGGAGGACAACGCCGCCGATGCCGGGGCCGCCGCGCTCATAGTGTACAACAACGAGGACGGCATATTCCACGGCGAACTCGTCCACGAGTTCATCGAGCCCGGGTACGCCCCCCGCATCCCCACCGTCTCCATGGACAGGGAGGACGGGCTGGAGCTGCTTCGGATGATCCGGGACGGCGAGCCTGCCGAGGCCACCCTAAGCTTCATGCAGGATCCGGACCATCCTGTCTCGTTCAGCTCCCGGGGGCCCGCCTCGCCGTTCTTCGTCAAGCCGGACGTGGTGGCGCCAGGCGTATCCATCAACACGACCACCCTGTCCGGGTACGGGCTGGTCAGCGGCACCAGCTACGCGGCCCCGCACGTCAGCGGGGCGGTGGCGCTGTTGTTGCAGCAGGATCCGCTGCGCACCGCCGAAGACATACGCTCGCTGCTGGCCACCACGGCCTCGGAGGTGAACGTGCAGCCGGGCATACGCGCACCGTTGGCCGAGGCCGGTTCGGGGCGGATCGACGCGGCCGCCGCGCTCTCCTCGGGGGTTATCATGCGGCCGCCGGCGGTGGTGGCCAGCGTCAGCCCCGACCGGCCGCAGGTCACCATACCGATAGAGATGGTCCCGCTGAACGGCTTGCTGGGGAGCGTGGAGGTGCGGCACGACATCCCCGGCGCCCGCGTATCCCATTCGATGGAGGGTGACACGCTGCTGCTCCGGCTCGGCGCCGACGACACCGTCGAGGGGCGCCTGGAGATAACCCACCAGAACGCCACGCATACCCTGCCGGTGCTCCTGCGGTACACCAACGGGACTGTCACCGCCACACAGGACGGGGGCCGGCTGCAGTTTGCCGTCTCGCACCCGGACGGGTGGAGCTTCGCCAAGATAACCGTCGCCGGGAGGGACGGGGAGGAGCGGCACGTGTCGGTGACCCCCGACCGCCCGGCGCACGTCGACGTGTACGAGAACGGCACGTACTACGTGCAAGCGGACATAGTCAGCGGTTCTTTGGGGACGTCGGCGTACGACACCATACTGGTGGACACGGCTCCCTCGGCGCTGGCGCCGCTGCAGTACCTGCCGGACGTACCCTGGAGGCAGCTGGCAATTGCCACGCTAATAGCAGGCACGGTGGTCGTGGCCGTCCGGGCTATGCCCGCGGCCCGGCGTCAATGATCTCGGGCGACACGTCGCCGAACTTGGCAAAGTTGGCCTGGAACTTGGCGGCCAGCCGCCGGGCGTGTACGTCGTACGCGGCCTTGTCCTCCCAGGTGCTGTGCGGGTCCAGCACCTCGTCGGGCACCCCCGGACAGCTCGTCGGAACGTTCAGGTTGAATATGTCGTCCTTCTGGTACTCAACGTCGTCCAGCTGGCCCCTCAGCGCGGCCTTCACCATGGCCCGGCTGTACGCGAGCTCTATGCGGCTGCCCGTCCCGTAGGGGCCGCCCGTCCATCCGGTGTTTATCAGGTATATCCGGGTGTCGTGCTCTTTCATCTTCTTGGCCAGCATCTTGGCGTACGTCTGGGCATGCCGGGGCATGAACGGGGCGCCGAAGCACTCCGAGAAGGCCGACTTTGGCTTCTTCACGCCCATCTCGGTTCCGCCCAGCTTGCTGGTGTATCCGGACATGAAGTGGTACATGGCCCCGTTGCTGTCCAGCTTGGATATGGGTGGCAGCACGCCCTTGGCGTCGGCCGTCAGGAATATCACCACGCTGGGGTGTCCGCCTACGCTGGGGGAGACCGCCCCTGGTATGTGGTGTATGGGATAGGCCGTCCTCGCGTTTTCGGACAGCGAGTTGTCGGCGTAGTCGGGCACCCCGTCGCGGTCCACCACCACGTTCTCCAGCAGGGCCCCGTCCTTTATGGCGTTCCATATCAGCGGCTCCCGTTCGTGGGTTAGATTGATGCACTTTGCGTAGCAGCCGCCCTCAAAGTTGAAGACGCCCGTGTCCGACCAGCCGTGCTCGTCGTCGCCTATGAGCCAGCGGGAGTCGTCCGCCGAGAGGGTAGTCTTGCCCGTGCCGGACAGCCCGAAGAAGAGGGCGGTGTGGCCTTCCGCGTCGGTGTTGGCCGAGCAGTGCATGGGGAACACCCCCCTGTCGGGCAGCAGAAAGTTCATGACCGAGAACATTGACTTTTTCACCTCGCCCGCGTACCCGATGCCGCTGATGAGCACGACCTTGCGGGTCAGGTCTATCATTATGAAAACGTCGGACCTCGTGCCGTCCTCTTGGGGGTTGGCTACAAAATCTGTCATGCACAATAGGGTGAACTCCGGTTCGTGCTCCTCCAGCTCCTTCTCGGTGGGCCTGATGAACAGCCGGCTGGAAAAGAGGTTCTGC
Organism: Nitrosopumilaceae archaeon; assembly: GCA_963665475.2. Lineage (GTDB taxonomy): Archaea > Thermoproteota > Nitrososphaeria > Nitrososphaerales > Nitrosopumilaceae > VYCS01. Next base: position 138,721 of record CAXXXK010000003.1, read on the forward strand.
CACGCCCGGTCGTTAAAGACCCTGATGGGCAGGTGGTGTTTGGTGTCGGCGCCCACGAACCCGTCAAAGACGTAGGCGTCCTTGCCGTCCATGCGCCGCTTCATCTTCTCGAGCAACTTCCCAAAAATCTCGGGGGACGTGGGGTGGTTTATCGGGCCCCAGTCCACCTTGTCCCTGGTGGCGTCGTCCTTGACTATGAACCGGTCGTCGGGGACTCTTCCGCTGTACTTGCCGCTCTTCACCGCCACGGCCCCCCGGTCGGTGAGCCTGCCGTCTCCGGACTTTATGATGTCCTTCACCAGCTGGCCGTGGGGCAGGTTGCGGAACACCCTTCCGAGGTTTACATCAAACTCCTTCAACTGCGCCGCGAACTTTTCCGTAACGACTCTTCCTTCAATCTCGGTCATAGCAATCCGTGTCCGGTCATTATATAGCTCGACAAGACCGAAATTGGCTTATTATCTCTTTGCCGCATCAGGTGCGCCGGCCGGCAGCCCCTCGGTTTTAAACCGGGCCGGGTAGCTCGCGCCGCTCTTTGGCATTTGCGGCCATCTTGCGACTGCGGACGGTCCGGGGGGCGCGAATTGCGGCAGGGGCCCCGTTTGGGCCGGACAGGTGCGCGGCGGCGCCCCGCGCCAGAGTCGTTCTGACGCATGATCCCGCTGGCACGGGGGCGCGTCCGGCGCGGAGGCGCAGCGGCATTCTATAGCGAGATTGATCCGGATCCGCGGCGCCACGCCGGGCGGGCGCGTCGGGGGTTGCCCGCCTGGCGGGATCCGCGCGCCGTGTCCCGGCGGTCCTGGCCGGCGCGGGCCGCCCGTCTTGTACCTATTAATACGATGTGCGGCATGGGAATGGCATGCTTCGGGACTTGAATCTCAAGATGGAATACAACGAGGACGACGACATCCTGCGGGACTTTTTTACCCCGTGCTTCTCGGCGTGCACCACGTTTGACAGGTGCGTGGACTATTTTGCCCTGTCGAACATGGTGTCCATGGTGGAGCGGTTCGAGTCGTTCGCGTCGGGCCGCATACGCGTGAGGCTCGTGGTGGGCCACAAGTTTGGCATACGCGACGTCAATACGCTCTCGCGCATGTTCGCCGGAACCTATCGCGGTAAGGGCGATACAGGAGAGGCGCTGGAGCACATAATGGACATGATTCTCAAAAGGCAGGTGATGTTTCGCATCGCGGTACCGGCCATCGAGAGCTCGGCGGCGGTCTTCAACGAGCGGCTGGGGGTCTTCGGCGACGAGCACGGCGACGAGGTGGCGTTCCGCGGGCCGCTGATATACTCGCCCACGGCCCCGGGGGTCTTTGAGACCGTAGACGCGTTTACGTCCTGGGAAGATCCCGAGCGGGTCGATATAAAGCGGAGGAACTTTGAGGCCCTGTGGGATGGCAGGGTCAAATCGGCCCGGATCTACGACTTTATCGACGCCGACCAGGCGGGCATGCTAAAGTATTCCGCCGAATGGGCCATAAACCACTAGGCGCGGTTCGGGGCGAACCGCATCCTGTTCATCTTGTAGTATATGATCTCGCCCCGCCTCTCTATCACGGCAACGACCGGCTCCTTGCCCATCCCGGCCATCCTGTCCACCTTCCTGCAGAACGCTCCGGCGCCCTCCTTCCGGCCCTCGTTCAGCCCAAAGACCAGGAGCTTGGCGCCCTTCCGCCCGAAGTCGCCCCGGTCGTACACGCGAAAGTCCATCCCGAATCCGAAGCCGTCCTTGGCCACGTATCCCCGGGAGCGCAGATCCCGGTATATGAGGTACTTTGCAAAGATGTCCGGATCGTCCTTCCGGAAGGCCTCCAGCAGCCGGTCAAAGCGCGCCAGCCTGCCGGCCAAGGCCAGCTTGCCGGTGGAGACCAGGTACAGCGCCTCGAACGACCTGAGGTGGTAGCCGTCCGGGTCCCTGTCGCCGTACCCGTCCTGTCCGAGCCTCGACGCGGACGCCGGGTCGGCCACGCGCACTCGGCCATCCCTCAGGGAACCGCGGGCGGGCGCGTCTTCGTGCATGATCCGGGGTGAGGCGGTTTGGTTATAAGCCGTGCGAGATGCCTTCCAGTCAACCTTTAAAGTACGCCGCCTGGCTTTCACGGCCATGCACGGCGCCAATTACCGGACGGCCAGGGGACAGGCGTTCACCCGCAAGGAGTACATCAAGGGAAAGCCGCAGCCCAAGATAGCGAAATATCAGGGCGGCAAGCGCGGCGACTACGAGTACTCCGTCCAGTTGCTGATCAACGAAAGGGTGCAGATCCGGCACATGGCCATTGAGGCGTGCAGGCTTACGGCCAACAAGGCGCTGGAGAAGACCACCGGCGAGTCGGCGTACTTCTCCAAACTGCGCATATACCCACACAACCTCCTGCGCGAAAACAAGATGATAGCCACCGCCGGGGCAGACCGGCTGCAGGAAGGAATGAGGCGGGCCTGGGGCAAGGCGGTAAGCCTGGCCGCCCGCGTCAAGCGGGGCCAGATAATAATGGAGATGCACGTGGACGCCCCCCACGTTGACGCCGCCAAGAAGGCCCTCAAAAACGCCTGCAACAAGCTTCCCGGTACGCCCACAATAGTGGTGGTTCCGCTCAAACCCGGGAAAGACAGTCCATAGGCCGCGCATCGCGGCGCCGGCAGCCGCGCTGCATGCGGCGGCGCGTATGGCCGTCTCAATTACGACCTGGCTTCTGGCATGCCGCAACCATCCTGTCCCATTCCGCGGAGACCATGGCCAGAAACTCTTGGGTCTCGGCGCGCTCGGGGTTTCTATTCTTGATTCTTCGGCACTGGTAGTAGAACGAATTGTAGAGGCGGCCCGCTATGACGCCGCCCACAAAGTCGTCGGTCGCGCCGTCGGAGAACAGTTCCGCCATGGCGCGTATCTCCGCCCCCCTGTCCACGGTCTCTTGCATCTTCTCGGCAACCTTGTGTTTTAGCTCCGTATCCACGCACACCCGTACGGCCACGTCGCTAAAAAACGGTTGCAGTGTGGCGTGGGGGCGGCGGTCCGTCCTGACTGCCGCATGTGGCTCGGCAGGCCGTCCCCGGACCGGGGGGCGGGCGGGGCCAGGCAGGCCCACCGGCGGCGATGCGGCGTGTTCGGCACATGGACCGAAGGCCTCCAAGGCGTATTCCGGCTGGATCCGCGCCATGTATGTACGTGGCTGCACGCCCTAACAATTATACACGTGCCCGCGAGATAATGCGAAGAGCAGTCGTAGTATAGCTTGGTTATTATGCGAGCTTGCCAAGTTCGCGGCCCGGGTTCAAATCCCGGCGACTGCACCATGCGGTACCGGCTCCGTGAGCTGTCGCGGCAGGCGTCCCTTACCTTCCGTCGTTTGCCGCCAATCCATCCTCTATTATGTCCAGGGCTTTCAACGCGTGATCCCGCCTGGGGAGCTGTATCATGAAGACCCCGTCTCCCGCGCCGGAGTCCAGCGCCAGCATGCCGGACTCGGCCAGTTTCCTGAAGAATTCCAGGTCCCGGTTCGCGTTGATCAGCACCTTCAGCGTCCGTTGGCCCGCGGCGCCGCCGGCGGCCTCGCCCGGTTCGTGGCCGGCCGCGTCGTCCGACGACATCACCACCTCGACAAAGACGTGACCCAAGCCGTCGTGCAGTATGTTCAGGTTGGTGTTCACGGACATGCCCTTTCCCAAACTCATGCGCCCCTTGCACCGGGCCACAAAGTCCCGCATCTCGTCCCGGTCCAGAATTATGAGGGGAACGTCAGCGCCGCCCACTACCATGGTGCCCAATTTGTCGTGGGACCGGGCCAGCAGTTCCTTCATTTCGTCAGAGGCCGGCCGGGGCGCCCCGCCGATCCCGCCCGTTCCCGCGCCGCGCGAAGGGCGCAGCGCGTCCCACCACCTACCCATTCTCGATCTCCTCGGTGGGAGCCAGCCGTTCGCCCAGGTTCACGATGAACGGCGCTATGAACGTGGTGATTATGGATATTACCCCGACCATGGGGAAGATGAAGGCGCTGACCGCATTCAGATCCACGCCGGTCTTTACTATCACGATGGAGAACTCCCCCCGTGGCGCCGCCAGCGACGACGCCACCCGTATGGACTTTAGCCGCTTCTGGCGGAATATGAAGTTCCCCACCATGTTGCCGCCGAACTTCATGAAGGTGGCCACCCCGATTAGCACCAGAGCGATCCACAGAAAGTCGCCTATCTGGGACACGTCCATCAGGGCCCCGGTGGATATGAAGAACACCGCCACGAACATGTCCTTGATGGGGCTGGACAGTATCTTTGTGAGTTCGGCGGACTTGGATTCGGCCACCAGCACCCCGGCCAGAAACGCCCCTATGGCGACCGAGAGGCCTATCATGTTGGCCAGCAGCGCGTATCCAAAGCAGAGCCCCAGGATGCCCAACAGCAGTATCTCCCGGTTTTCGGTGGCCGCCACCTTGTCTATGAGCGGCGGTATGACCCTGATGCCCACGGTGACCGTGGCGGCTATGAGGCCTATCCCCACCACCATTATCACGATCACGCTGTTTACGGATACGGTGCCGGCCAGGGCCAACGACTGCAGGACCGATATGAGAATGACGGCTATTATGTCCTCCACTATGAGTATGCCCAGAACCATTATCGAGGAGCCGCGCCCTATGGTGCCGGCGCCCTCCATTATCTTGACTATTACGGCGGTGCTGGATATGGCCAGGGCCGCGGCTATGAACAGCGAGTCCATGACTCCCAGCCCCATGGCTCCGGCCACGTAGAATATGGCGCCCATCGTACCGAAGAGGCCTATGGACCCCACCCCGACCGCCACGGTTCCTATGCGGCGGATCTTTGCGACCGGAAACTCTATTCCTATCACGAAGAGCAGCAGTATGACGCCTATATCCGAGAACAGGTGCATGGCGTCTTTGTCCCCGAGTACCCCCGCGTCGTCCACCATGGTCCATATGTTGCCGTCCTGGAATATTCCAGTCCACAGCGGGGATATGGGTCCCAGCAGCATCCCCGCCACCAGGTAGCCGATTATGATGGGCTGTTTCACCTTGAAGAAGGCCAGCGTCACTACGGCGCCCATTATCATGATGAACGCCATGTCCGTTACGAAGTCGCTGTGCGGTATCTCGAAGGTGATGTCGGTGAGTATGTCCGAGGCCGTCTGCGATACGATATCGACAACGTCCCCGATTCCAGACTGCAGGGGAATGACATCCATCGCGGGAAATTATATGCCATGTCTAAAAACAGTTTGCGATTTGGAGGCTCCCCCAGCAAGGGCGGGTGGTTGATCTACATTGCCCAGATTCGGATGTAACCCGCCCGGGCCGGGCGCATGCGGACCTCTTTGGAACGCTCCGTGCCGGTTTCTCGTATGGTCCCGCCGGAACGGAGCTAATGTGGGGGCGAAAATCTGCCGCGACGGGCACCGGGGCGTATCGCGCGGCGGCCGCGGCGTTCTGCATGGGCGCCAGCCGCTTGTCGTGTCCGCGCATACGTATGCCGGCTGCCTCGGCGGGCGTCGCGCCTCCGTGTAGCCCGGCGTGGTTGTGGAAGTGTGGCCGCGCGGAGTGTCGGCGACTGCCCGTTTACGCCGCGGGCGGACCCGGAACGATCCGCGAATCTCCCGCCGGGGCGCCCCCGTCCGTCGGCGTTGCATGCGGCGCCCCGGACGCGCGGGCCGCCGTCCAAACGTCTATTGTGGCTAGCCGCCCTCGACGACGGGCTTTGTCTTGCCCGCCCGCTCGTCGGGGATAACCACCGGCCCGTCGCCGTTGCCCAATACCAGAATGGGGCTTATCCCCGATTCGCTCAACACCACCTTGCTGTTGTCCACTAGGGCGTCCCGCGTTACCTCCATCTTCTTTAGCACTTGGGCGTTGCCCTTGAAATATCGGTCGGCGGCCTCGTTGACAAGCTGTATCTCTTTTGCCCTGGCTTCGGCCACGGTCGTGATGGCGGTGGCCTCCCCCTGGGCTATCTTTATGGCGGCCCGCCGGTCGCCGTCCGCCTTGGTCTCCACCGCCGTGGCCAGGTCCACGGCCGCCTGCTTCTCGTTCTCGGCCTGTATTACCGCGTTCATCGTGATTTGCACTTCCTCGGGCGGCTTAACCTCCTTCATCTCGACGCGCACGATTCCTATGCCCCAATCGGTAACTTCGTTTTGTATCGCGTTGAAAATGCTAGCGTTGATGGACACCCGGTCGGAATTTACCGTGCTGAACGGCTGCTCCCCTATTACGTTCCGCAGGGTGGTGTGTGCCAGCTGCACCACCTGCCGCTTGTAGTCGTTCACGTGGTACAGGGCCCGCTTGATGTCGTCTTCGGTGGCTCTCTCGTTGGCCGCGCCGTCGTCGGCCACCTCCTTTCGCGGCGCCCCGCCCACCCTGTAGTATATCTGGGCGTCAACGGTGCAGTTTAGGTTGTCCTTGGTTATGACGTCCTGCTTGCTGATGTCGACGAGTTGCTCGGTGATGTTGACGGCGTACAGGCGCTGTATGATCGGTATGATGTACGTTATGCCGGACCTGCGTATGCCCTGGTATTTGCCGAGCGTTTCGACGGCAGCCATGTGCGTGGGGCGTATGATTCGTATTCCTGCCAGCAGTATGCCTGCGACAATTACGCCAACGGCCGCTAATACGTACTCTGTGACCATATCGTTAAGCGGTCTCACGCCTGCTATAAGCCATGTGGTTTGCCGCCCGGGTCGCCCCAGCGAAGTGACCGGCGAGCCGCGCCGTATGGCCGGCCGCCGGGGTTAAAACCGGCTTTGGGCATGGTGCGCGCGCGGCGCCGTTTCTTGCCAAGGTCGGCGTCAACTACATTGCAGCCCGGTTTTGACGCCGCGCGCCCGCCTTGCGGCGCATCGCATGACGCTTGATCGGCATGGTTGGAGGTTTGCGGACGGGGCCCGCCGCATGCGGCCGTCCCAAAGCGGTTCGCCCGCGGCGGCGCCACGCGGGATCCGCCGCGCGGACGCCGATCCGGAAGCTTGTATAAATTTAGCTCCGCCTATTTTTACTACTATATTTATGGGGGGTGCCTGTAGGGTGGTCGTGGCAACCGAGAACCTCAACATGGATTACACCAAGTACGACTTTAAGGACTCCACCGAGATGTACGTGCACCTGAGCAAGAAGGGCCTGTCCCGGGACACGATAGTGGGGATAAGCCGCCTTAAGGAGGAGCCGCAGTGGATGCTGGACTTTAGGCTGAGGTCGTTTGACATCTTCATGAAGAAGCCGATGCCCCAGTGGGGAGCGGACCTTTCGTCCATCGACTTTCAGAACATATACTACTACGCCAAGGCGTCGGAGAAGACCGAGAAGAGCTGGGAGGACGTTCCCGAAGACGTGAAGAACACGTTTGACAAGCTGGGCATACCCGAGGCCGAGAAGAAGTTTCTCGCTGGCGTGGGGGCGCAGTACGAGTCGGAGGTGGTGTACCACAACCTGCGCGAGGACCTGGAGAAGCAGGGGGTCGTATTTCTGGACACGGACACGGCGCTCAAGGAGAAGCCGGACATATTCCGCAAGTACTTTGGAAAGATAATCCCGCCAGAGGACAACAAGTTTGCCGCGCTGAACAGTGCCGTGTGGAGCGGGGGCTCCTTCATCTACGTGCCGCCGGGCGTGAAGGTGGACATGCCGCTGCAGGCGTACTTTAGGATAAACGCCGAGAACATAGGCCAGTTTGAGCGGACCCTGATTATAGTGGACGAGGGGGCCGAGGTGCATTACATAGAGGGATGCACCGCTCCGGTATATTCGTCCGAATCGCTCCATTCGGCGGTGGTCGAGTTGGTGGCGCTCAAGGACGCCCGGCTGCGGTACACCACCATACAGAACTGGAGCAACGACGTGTACAATCTGGTCACCAAGAGGGCGTACGCGTACGAGGGGGCCACCGTGGAGTGGATAGACGGCAACATAGGCAGCAAGATTACCATGAAGTACCCGGGAGTGTACATGCTGGGCGAACGGGCGTACGGCGAGACCCTCTCCATAGCGTTTGCCGGCAAGGGCCAGCATCAGGACACGGGAGCCAAGATGGTCCACCTGGCGCCCAACACGACCTCCAAGATCACCTCAAAGTCGGTCAGCCGGCTGGACGGCCGCTCCACGTACCGGGGCCTGCTCAACGTTGCCCGGGGGGCCACGGGGGTAAAGTCCACGGTGCGGTGCGATGCCCTGCTGCTGGACGACACCTCCAAGACCGACACGTACCCCTACATGGAGATAAACGAGGACGACGCCACCATAACGCACGAGGCCACCGTGGGCAAAATAGGGGACGAGCAGATATTCTACCTGATGAGCCGCGGGTTCAACGAGGAGGACGCCCTCTCGCTTATAGTCAACGGGTTCATGGAGCCGTTTACAAAAGAGCTGCCCATGGAGTACGCCGTGGAGCTGAACCGCCTGATAAAGCTGGAAATGGACGACTCGGTGGGCTAGCCTGTCTCTCCGCCCCCTGTCGAAGCTGGACGCGGATCACATCAACGCGATATCGGCGGACGATCCCGACTGGCTCCGCGACTACCGGATGGAATCGCTGAAGGTGTACGACGACCTTCCGCTGGAGACCTCCCCGCTGTACAACAAGTATACCGACGCCGCCCGGATGGATCCCGACGCCGTGGGGCTGGCGCCCAGCACCGACGACACCGTGCCGGCCCGGGTCGCCGACAGGCTGCGGGAGCTGGAGGGCGGGGCGTACGTGCTGCAGGTGGGGACGCACCTGCCCACCATATCCGTACCCGACGCGGTGCGCTCGGCGGGCGTGGAGGTGCTGCCCATATCGCGGGCGGTGTCGGAGAGTCCCGATTTGGTTAGGGCGGCGCTGGAGTCGTCCCGGTCCGGCGAGGACCGCTTCACCGCGCTGAACAACGCCGCGTTCAACACCGGCGTGTTCGTGAACGTGCCGCCGGGCGCGGAGCTGGACGAGCCCATCCACATAATCACGGCGCTTTCCGGCGACGGCGCGTCGGTGGTGTCGCGGAATGTGATACTGGCCGGCGGGAACAGCCGCTCCACGCTGGTGCAGGAGCTGTACGGGGGCGGCGCCGGCCAGGCGTACCTGGAGCTGCTCAACGCGTCGGTCGGGGCCGGGGCCCACCTGGACGTCACCTCGCTGCAGATGCTGGACGACGCGACCTACAACTTTTCCACCAGGCGCACCGAGATGGCGGCGGATTCCGGCGTCAACTGGTATCTGGGCCTCTTCGGCTCGCAGCTCTGCCGGTATAGGATAGGGTACCACCTCAACGGGAGCGGCGCCTCGGCCAACGACTCCGAGGTGGTCTTCGGGAACGGCTCGCAGTCGTTTGACCTGCACGCCGAGATGGTGCACAACAGCCCGGCCACCGAGGGGCGCATCACCGAAAAGTCGATACTCCGGGAGCGCTCCCGCTCGCTCTTCAAGGGGATGATCCGCATAAACGAGAACGCCGCCAAGTCCAACTCGTACCTGTCCGGCAGGTCCATACTGCTGGGCCGCGAGGCAAAGTCCGACGCCATACCAGGCCTGGAGATACTCACCAACGACGTGAAGGCCACCCATTCGGCGTCGGTGGCCCAGATGGACGAGGAGCAGATATTCTATTTGATGTCCAGATGCTTGAGCCGGGAGGGCGCCGAGAGGACCATAGTGGAGGGGTTCTTGGAGCCGCTCTCGCGGCGTATGTCCACCCAGATAAGGGCGTGGATCGCCTACCTGATAGAGTCCAAGTGGGAGGGCCGCCCGCTGTCCATAAACACCGACGAGGAGTTGAGGCGGTTCGTCGAGGTGGAAGAGACCCGCTACAACGAGAACGCCGAGATTGAACAACACTACAAGTACCGCCGGTGATGGCATGGCGTGGGTACGGCTGTGCGGCGAGGGCGAAGTTGCCGAAGGCGAGGTGGCCTCTGTGGACGTAGAGGGGCGCCGCCTCATGGCCGGCGTGCTGGCCGGCCGGGTGTGGGCCGCGGACCGCACGTGCACGCACGAGGACGCCGACCTCTCGTGCGGGTTCGTGTCAGCCGAAGGCGTCCGCTGCCCGCTGCACCTGTCGGTGTTCGACGTGGAGTCGGGAGCGCCGCTCAACCCCCCCGCGCAAGAACCGATAATGACGTACAATGTTAAAATAGAGAACGGAGCAATTTTCGTGGAGGTATGAAATGCAAGCTAGTTTGACGGACATACGGCACGACTTTCCCATACTGGACAGGACGGTCCGGGGCGGGCGGCCGCTGGTCTACCTGGACAACGCGTCCACCACCCAGAAGCCCAACCAGGTGGTCGAGGCTATCACCAAATACTACAGAAACCACAACGCCAACACGCACCGGGCGGTGTACGCCCTGGCCGAGGAGGCCACCGAGCTGTACGAGTCGGCCCGGGACAAGGTGGCCGGCTTCATAAACGCGCCCGAGCGCTCCGAGATAGTCTTCGTGAGGGGGACCACGGAGGCGATAAACCTGGTGGCGTACGCCTGGGGCAGGGCAAATATGGGAAAGGGCGACGTGGTGGTGACCACCGAGTACGAGCACCATTCCAACATAGTGCCCTGGCAGCTGCTTACCCAGGAGAAGGGCGCGTCGCTGCGGTACGTTCCAATCGACGACGAGGGGTACCTGATGCTGGACAAGCTGGACGACATACTGGCCGAGGGCAACGTCAAGCTGGTGGCGTTCAGTTTGATGTCAAACGTGCTGGGGACCATAACCGACGCGGAATACGTAATAGAACGGTGCCGCCGGGCGGGCGTCCCCACGCTGGTGGACGGGGCCCAGGCCGTGCCGCACATGAGGGTGGACGTCAAGTCGCTGGGATGCGACTTTTTCGCGTTCAGCGGCCACAAGATGCTGGGGCCCACCGGCATAGGCGTGCTGTGGGTGCGTAAATCTTTGCTGCAGGCGATGCGGCCCTTCCACGGGGGCGGCGACATGATCCGGGAGGTGCACAAGCACGAGTCCACCTGGAACGACCTGCCGTACAAGTTCGAGGCCGGCACCCCCAACATAGCCGACGTGGTGGGGCTGGGCGCCGCCGTGGACTACCTGAAGGGGGTGGGCATGGACAACGTCCGCCGCCACGAGAGGGAGCTTACCGCGTACGCCCTGGACAGGATGGCCAAGGTGCCCGGCATCACGTTGTACGGGCCCCGGGATCCCGACCGGCGGGGCGGGGTGGTGTCGTTCAACTTTGCAGACGTGCATCCCCACGACGTGGCCCACATAATGGACGAGGAGGGGATAGCCATACGGTCGGGCCACCACTGCGCCCAGGTCCTGATGGAGAGGATGAACGTGGCGGCGACGTCCCGGGCCAGCTTCTACGTGTACAACACCCGGGAGGAGGTTGACGCCCTGATAAGGGCCCTCCGGAAGGTGGCGGAGATGTTCAAGCTTGGATAGCCGCGACATATACCACGAGATGATCGTGGACTATTCCAGGAATCCCGTAAACTTCGGGCGCCTGGAAAACCCGGACGTGACCCACCACGACGCCAACCCGCTGTGCGGCGACAGCATAGACATGGAGCTGAACATAACCGACGATTCCATATCGGACATACGGTTCCACGGCAAGGGGTGCGCCATATGCATGGCCTGCTCGTCGGTGCTCACCGAGATTACGAAAGGCAAGACGCTGGACGACGCCCGGAAGATATCGAAGCACGACATATTGGGCGAGCTGGGCCTGGAGCACCTGCAGGCCGTCCGGATAAAGTGCGCCCTGCTGTCGCTCAAGACGCTGAAGTTCGCCCTGTACAAGTACATCAGCGAGCACATGAACGAGGACGCCGACTCCCTGAAGGAAGAGGCCGCCGGGCTCTACTAGACGCGGGCGCGCCGGCCGCTTCTCGGGGAACGTTTTGCCGCGCCGCCATCAAACGTGATCGGACCGTACGGCTCGGCCGTCACGCAACGTCTTCGGGGGCCGCGCGGCGGGGCAGAACGCCCGTACGATATTGCGACGGTCCCGCGGCGCGTTGCGGCGCCATATCGCCGCCCGGCCGTCGGCCCGTGGGTGTAGGCTGGTACGGGTCGCACATGCGGTACTGCGGCGCCCATGAAAATCCCCCGTCATGATTCGCCGCGCCGCTTTCCGAAGCCTTGAACCGCCCGCGTATCATCACGCGGTCTCGCCGTTCCGGCGCGCGGCGGCCTCCTCCAGCGCCCGTATCATGGGCAGCTTCACGCCGGCCAGGTACCGGACCAGCGCCCCGCCGGCGGTGCTGATGTGGTTGATGTGGGTGTCCAGCCCATACCGCTTCAGCGCCGCGGTCAGGTGCCCGCCGGACACTATGGTGGTGGCCATGGATCCGGCCACCGCCTCCAGCAGCTTTCTGGTGCCTATGCCAAAGTCCTCCTTCTCAAAGTAGCCCGCCGGCCCGCTGATGAAGACGGTCCCGGCGCTGGCTATGATCTTTGCGTAGTGGTCCACGGTCTTGGCGCCTATGTCGTATATGTGGTCGCCCATCAGGTTGCGCACGTCCAGCTCCATCCTTTCGCCGCCGTTCTGCACCGCCACGTCCACGGGGGTGAAGAAGACGTCCGGGTATTTCCCCAGCAGCCGGTGGGCTGTACCCACTATCTCGTCCTCGTTCTGTATGTTCAGCTTGTACCGGATCCGGCTCTGGGCGCGCATGAAGACGTTGCCTATCAGCCCGGTGAGCAGTATGCTGTCGGCGCGACCGTTCTGTATCAGCATGCTTATGGACTCCAGCCTGTCGGGTATCTTGGCGCCGCCCAGCACCACGACGTGCGGCGCCTTGGCCACGGTTATTATCCGGTCCAGGTTCCTGACCTCCTTGTACGCCATCCGGCCGGCGCACGCCGGTATGGTCTGCGGAAAGCCCACTATGGACGGGTGGGCGCGGTGGGCGCTGGGAAACGAGTCCAGCACGCACACGTCGAACAGTCCGGCCAGCCTCTTCACCATGACTGTGTTGGCCGCCTCGTGCGGGGCGAACTCGTAGTTCTCCTCGGCGCAGAGCCGCAGGTTGTCCAGGAGGAGTATGTCCCCCTCCTTCATGTTCTTGATGGCCTCTTGGGCGGCGGAGCCTATCACGTCCTGCACGTATTCGACCCTCCGGCCCAGTATCCCCTCTAATACCACCGCGTGCCGGTCCAGTCCGGTGTAGTCGCTGTTGCCCACCCTCCCCTGGTGGGACGCCAGCACCACCTTGGACTCCCTCACGTCGTCCAGCGTAAGCGCCACCTCCTCTATCCGCCGGGTGCTGGAGATCTCCATGGTTTCGGGATCTATGGGGGAGTTCATGTCGACTCGGAGGTAGACGGTCTTTCCACGAAGGTCGAAGTCGTCCAGGGAGAGGGCCCTCACGCATACCGTCGTTGAACGCTGGCATAAATGCCTTGACAGCGTGTCAGGCTGTCAGGCCGCCAAGGTGCCCAGCAGGTACGCCGCGTACGCGGCCACCAGGGCCAGGCCGGCCTTGCGGCCTATGCGCCCCGACTTCAGCGCCACGAAGAGCGCCAGGCTGAAGAGTATCATTATGGCATAGTCGGTGAAGACGGCCTGCGCGACGGGTATGGGGGCGACTACGGCCGCCACGCCGGTAATCATGAGTATGTTGTAGACGTTGCTTCCTATGATGTTGCCCACGCCTATGTCGGTGCGGCCCTTCCGGATGGCCATGACCGACGTGATCATCTCCGGCAGCGAGGTGCCGACGGCTATCACGGTTATGCCTATTATCCTGTTGGGGATGGCGAACGCCTCGGCGATGGCCACCGCGTTGTCCACGGTGAGTACGGCGCCGGCGTACAACAGCCCTATGCCCAGCCCGATCATGCCCACATATACAAAGACGGGCCGGCCCCCGGATTCCTCTCGGGGCTCGTCGGACGGGGCCTTGCTGGCGCGGCGGGACTGCCAGAAGGTGTACGCGGTAAAGGCGCCCAGCGTGCCTATGAGGAGCGCCCCGTCCATGAGGGAGACCTCCCCGTCCACGGAGAGTACGACCAGCAGTATTGAGAAGCCCACCATGATGGGCACTTCCCGTACCAGCACGCGGCGGCTGACGGCCAGCACGGCCAGTATGGCCGCCACGCCTATGACCATCCCGACGTTGGCTATGTTGCTCCCGATCACGTTGCCCAGCACGATGCCGCCGTGCTCACCGGTGGCCGCCACGCTGGCGGCCAGCTCCGGGGTGGAGGTGCCGTACGCCACTACGGTCATGCCGATGACCAGGCCGGACACCCCCATGCGGCGGGCTATGTGGATTCCCCCGTCCACCAAAAAGTGGCCGCCGGCGCAGAGCAAAGCTATGCCCACGCCGGTCAGGGCCGCGTTTACGAGTATGTCCACCGATGGTGTGGGCTGAGATGTCGTATTAAACCCGCCGAGATGTCGGTTGCACACACTGTCGCTCCAGCGTCATGCGCGGTGTATCCGGCGTGGTGCCTGTGGGGCAGTCTAAAAGTAGAGTGTAACTGGGGCATGAGGACAATGCCGCAGAATGGCTTCAGGGGGACAGCAAAGCCGTCCGGCGGCAGGTTGTATGGCTGCCCCGTATGACCGACTCTTCCGTTCGCTCCATATGCCACTATAATTTCTGACCAGAGATTGCACGAAAAGTCGCCCGATATAGGATGTGTTAAATATTGATACCCGGAGGCCGGATCGGTGCTGGACCCAATACAATACAAACTGGCCTGCCATGGCATTGACAGGATGGCCCGTACGCATCATGCCCGGCTTGACGGTCGGCAGACGGGCGGGTACGTTTGTGCGCCCGGATTCTACAGACGAGTATGGCTGGGTGCTACCCACGAGCATGGCCGTATGTTTGCCCCGGGCCGGCGAGTAGGCGTCGAGCCGCAGCGGTATGGCGGTGATCCGTTGGGGCGAACGATGTCCAAGCCGATGGTACGGTGGAGAGCGCGGCGGGTAGATGCCGAGAGGTTGGATAATGCCGTTGCAAAGAATGTGAGGGATCTGGGGTTCCAGATCATGGGAGGCTGGATGTGAGCCTAGATCTCTCATCCCTGAATAACGCCATCGCCCAACTGGCCGAGGCTCTAGACCTGTACGGTTCGGAGATTGTGCGTGACAATCCGAAACTCAAGAAGCCCATGCGCGCCGCCACGATCAAAGCGTTCGGGTTTACCTACGTGATCTCGGTCAAGATGCTCCGACGGCACATGACGTTGGCCTCGGACAATCCGGCAGAGATCCGTCAAATGTCGTTTAGCAACTTCATACGGGAGGCATACGGAAAGAATCTGGTACGTTCTGACATTGTGACTTGGCGGAAGTATCGTGGGCATCTGGATATGATAGATCGCGCCTACGATGAGAACACAGCGCAGGAGATCTTTGAAGTAGCCCCCGACTTTCTTGACGAGGCCCGTTATGTTCTCGATCGACTGCAGGAAAGATTGGATAGCCCAATAGCTATCAACCCGGACCACTTGAAGATAGTGTGGAGAATATTGCGCGAGAACCTACCGTCTGGGGTAACGGTTTGGGTGATCGGGAGCAGGGCCAATTGGACTTCCAGGGACTCTTCCGATTTGGACCTGGCGCTGGAGGGGAACTCGGCCTTGGATCATGGCGCGATCGTGGCGCTGAAGACGGCCTTTGAGAAGTCCAGCCTTCCTTACGAGGTAGATATCATGGACATCAATCAAATAGCTAATAGTTTTCGACGTATTGTAGAGGCCCAAAGAGCACCTTTGCCAGATGAGAGATAGTGTTCGAATTGCAAAATTGAACAGTTCCAATAACTCGAAAATGCGCCATTCTATTATTGCGCTTAAAATGTGTCCGAATGGCGTTGGTATTGCCCATGTCGGGCTAAGATTTGCCGAGGGAGGCTAAACCGCCATCATTGAATCATCTTACATCTTTTCGCGACTCGCTCCGATATGAATATGCCATAGAGTCATGTATCTATGTGTGGACGGTGAGGATGTGCCCAAGACGACACGTGGGTATATCAAACCGATTCTTAAGGATCTAACGGGGGAATCTAGGAAGGCAGATCCAGGCTGGGAACCGTCGACCTACAATGATGGACTAACTGACGAAAACTAGTTTTGAAGAGCCTGTACTGACTGGACACCGATGATATTGCGTTCTATAGCATTACGTCAGAAGATCAACATCCAGATGGCCAGTGTTGACGAAACGTAGGGGCTCGGCGTTCTATTCATACGCACATTCGGCACAGGAGAAAGATAAACAACTACCGGGAACTGTATATTCCGCCTGCCATATGACTTGTGCCGAGTCGAATGTATGTGATTCGATGCCAACGCATACAGGCCGCTTTATCATTGGAGTGCATCTCCCCCATCTTTTTCCTAAGGGATAATCTGTATCATCTGATCCTCTATACCATTTGAAACCTTGCCCTCTCTGATCCAGGTTTGTATTTCGTTCCGGCATATTTCTACAGTTTCATCGGTGATGTAGTAATAGTAGCTGGCCTCGTCCCAGAGGCAGTCCCGGTATATCTGGTTGATGTAGTCCGTCTGGTATTGCGTGTAGTTGCGCCCGGAGAGCGCTATAGTCTGGTCTGCTGCGGCGAGCCTCTCTTGCAGGTTGTCCATTCTGAACTGTTTTCTGCTCTTGCACTTTGGCAGAGCGCGCCCGGGATTGGGACATGGCCGTGTGGTTGTTGTCAACGGCCAGGCTGTAGCAGTATTCCTCCTGCGGCTTGACGATGGACTCCTGCTCAGGGGTCAGCATCGTGAACATCAGCAGGCGCTCCGTCTCGTTCATCTTTAGCAGGCCAATCAGAAAACCCTTTGACACTTGAATTTGGCCGGGCTGGTTGGTTTGCAAAAGCACGGCTACTGCGGCCATTACTACCACTATGGCCACTACGCCGCCGGCAATCACCGCTTTCATAACGCCCCCGCCATCCGTTTAACGATATAAAACAGATGCAAGTCCGGGGCGGCCACAGCGCATACTGCGGGAGTCTGCATCTCGTTTACAGGCCAATCTATTGCTTACTGTCGAGGGGGATGGGATTTTATGCAATTCCTGGAGTGGTGCTCAACATACGGACCTCGCGCAGGACCAGATCAGGCCTGCCCGTCCATCGTGTATAACGGGCGCCCGCCGCGCGGACCTCCCACTCGGGAGCTTTGACCACATTCATACCCCGGCAAAGGCTTATCCGCGCAGACCGTCTTGAGTGTGTGTTGACGAGCAAAGCATACCGGTCGGGAATGTACGGCGCCCGACCATGCGGAAGAACCGGTCTTCCCCGCGCCGTTCCAGGCGGCACGCCGTGTGCAATGCGGCTCGGCGGGGCGGCGGGCGCATGACCTCGCAAGACGGGGCGCCCGCCCGTGTAGACTCGAATATGGATGCGATGGTCTTGGCATTGCAGGGGCTGGTCCGGCAGCCGAGCGTCTCGGCCACCGGCGAGGGAATATCGGAGTGCGCCCGCATGGTGCGCGACGCGCTTGAGGGGTGCGGCATGCAATCGGAGATACTAGAACTAGAGGGCGGGGCGGCGCCCGTCGTGTACGGGGAAGTGCGCTCAAAGGCCAACCCCGACAAAACCCTACTGTTCTACAACCACTACGACGTGCAGCCCGCCGGCGATGTGGAATTGTGGGACGACCCGCCGTTTGCGGGGGTCGTGAAAGACGGCAAGGTGTTCGGCAGGGGGGCCGCCGACGACAAGGGCGAGCTGGTCACGCGGGCGTGGGCGGTCAGGGCGTGTCTGGAGGAGACCGGGGACGTGCCGTGCAACGTAAAGTTCCTCGTAGAGGGCGAAGAGGAGGCCGGCAGCGAACATATCGGCGCGTACCTGGCCAAATACAGGCAAAAGTTCACGTGCGACGCGGTCATCTGGGAGTTCGGATACGTGGACGAAACCGACATGCCCATCATAAGCCTGGGCATGAAGGGCCTGCTGTATGCGGAGCTCGACGCCGCCGGCCCCACGCGAGACGCGCACTCCAGCCTGGCCGTCCTGATAGGGAACCCGGCGTGGCGCCTGGCCGAAGCGCTCTCCACGCTCCGTTCCGCGGACGGGACCATTCTAATAAAAGACTGGTACCGCGAAGTCGTCCCCCTGTCCGAGGGGGACATAGCATTGATGGACAAGAATCCCTTTGACGGGGATTCCCTCAAGGAGGAGTATGGTATAGACTCCTTCGTGGGCGGTGTGGACGGGCTGGAAGCAAAAAAGGCGCTGGCCGCTGGCGCCACCTGCAACATAGCGGGGCTCTCGTCCGGATATGCCGGGGAGGGGTCGAGCACCATAATCCCGGCGCGCGCCACCGCCAAGCTGGACTTTAGGCTGGTCCCCGACATGGACCCCAAAAAACAGGAGGAGCGGCTGAAGGCCCACCTGCGCTCTGCGGGATTCGGCGACATCGGGGTGAAGATATTCCACGGCGTGGCCGCCGCCCGAACCGATCCGGACGACCCGTTCGTCGCGGACGTCAGGGCCGCCGCCGACGCGGCCTTCGGGGGACACACCCTGAACGTGTCAAGCGCCGGGACGGGCCCCATGGCGCAGTTCGCCGAACACCTGGGGGCGCCGTGCGTCTCGATCGGCAGCACGCACGTCTTTGCGCGAATCCACTCCCCCAACGAGTACGCCAGGGTGGACCTGCTGCGCAATACGACGCGGTGCATGTGCCATATAATGCGGAATTTCGGCGCCCCCGGCGCCGGAGCGTGACGAAGCCATGTCCAGGCGGTTCGCCCGGGCCCGGTTTTGGACCCGGCGGCCCTCGGAGGCCGACGCCCGTCGGGCGCCCGTGGCCCGATTGCGGCGATCCCGACCAACCGTAAGGCTCAGGGGCCGAACCGCCCCATTCCTGGCGCCCGGCCCCGACTGCAACAAAATGGAGCCCGGACGGAAACGCGGGTTCTCCGGGATCAAGCGCGCGGAAATCTAGGCCAAAACCGCGGGGCGGAAACGGAGGTCGTGGACCAAGGTTTTCATCACGCGGACGATCCTGCGGGGAACGGGCCGGGGGCGCGGCGCCGCCCGGGAGCGGCGCCTCTCACCGCAACACGATAATGTCGGCAACCAGAACCGGCGAGCCGTCCGTCACGTCCGCGAGGCTGTCTGCCAGGTATATCGACCGGGCGTCGATGAGCAGAGCCAGGTCGCCGTGTGTTTGGAGCGACTCGGTGACGGCCATCCGCAGCGCGTCGTCCAGCGCGAACGACAGTACCGCACTCTGCCGTTTGCCGTCCACCGTGTGCAGCTCCGAGTCGCCCAGACTTGGAGCGTCGCGGTCATCTATGTACGCGTTGATGTCGTGTATCAAGAGTATGCGGTCCGGGCTGCGGGCGACCACCATGCTGTCAAAGACCAGCGTCAGGGTGCCCGTGTGGTTGTTGTACATGGTGTACAGCAGGGCTCCGGTCGGCTCCGGCTGTGCGGGATCGGGCTCCGGCTGTGCGGGATCGGGCTCCGGCTGTGCGGGCGGGCTCCGGCTGTGCGGGATCGGGCTCCGGCTGTGCGGGATCGGGCTCCGGGGCGGGCGTTGGTGTCGGCGCCGGAGTCGGCGCCGGGGCGGGCGCCGGGATCGCGCGGCCGATTATGGACTGGACGTTGTCGCCGTTGCACCAATTAGCATAGCGGTCAAAGCAATAGTCGGCATCGGCGTGGAACGGGACGACCTGCACGTCGTGCGTATAGCAACCGTGCGGCTTATACGCGTTCCTGATCCCGTGCTCGCCTATCCCGTGCCGCGAAGTGCAATCGCCGTGATTATTCCTAAAGATGTAATCGACGCGCAATGGATCCGATCTCATGTACAGACTGGCAGGCTGGAACGCCTTTCCGATAATGAAGCATATCGACGTCTCCCCGGTGCCCCCCGGGGCGATCTCGTCGAAGCGGTCCACGGAGTCGCACTCTTCCACGGTGACGTCGCCGCCGCGGACGCGCACGTCAACGTACGTTGAATGGCCGTACTCGTGCCTGATCGCCGTTTGGGGATTGTCCACCGGATCGTCCACGTATTGGGGCGGGCCGCCGAGCATGAAGTAGGGGCTCGCCATCGCATAGTATTCCAAGTTTTTAACCAACAGAGTCATCCGCACGAGATCAAAGTCCTCGTATGCGGTCCGTTCGTACCCCAGTATGCCGACGGTGATGTTGTATTGGCCAAACCTATCGTGCGCCTCCGTAGATGGTGAATGGGCTTCTACGCCAGTGGCCCCGCCCAGTATCGCCAGCGCCGCCGCGGCCACAACGGCCACCGCGGCCATTGCTGCCACGGCAACCGGCCCCGAATTCCGCCGGAGGGCGGTGCCGAGATCGGCGATATTGCGGGCAGCTTCCATGGGACGGAATGCGCAGTGTATGCTTATAAACATTGGCGGTAAATCCGCTAAACCCAAAGGCGCGCGTTCGCGTCATCCCTGTCCGTAACGGCCGTTTTTTCCATCAGGGCAAACGGGCTGCCCCCGCGTATGGGGAGAGTCCGCGCTTGGGTGTTTGGAGACGGCCCAGGCCTGCGCTTGGACGCGCCATTGAGGCTCCGGGCGGGGCGGATCGCGGCGTATATGCGCGGCCAATGCGGGCAGAATGGCTCCAAAGCGGCGCGGCTTGCCCTGCGGATCGCCATCTTTTGGACATGGCCCCGATTCGGCCACCGTTTAAATACGCCCCGCCCCCTTGGATGCGCATGGGTGGACGCATTTGGCAAACCGCACACGACGAGCCTAGACACTGACGAGAGTCCATACCAGATGTACCGCCGGATATCCCGCAACCATTCCCACTCGTTCCTCTTCGAGGCGCTCGCCGGACCCGGCGAGATGGCCGAGACCTCGGTGATGGGCTTCGGGCCGTCCGCCATAGTGCGGGGGTACGACGACCACGTCAGGATACTGGACTCCGAGGGCGCCAGGACCGTACCGGCGGAGAACCCGCTGGGAGCCCTCCGGGACGTGATGCGGACCGCCGATTATGATGAGGAGAGGTACGCGGGCGGCGCCGTGGGGATGGTGAACTACGACGCCATAAGGCTCACCGAGCGGATACCCCGCTCGCACGCGGTGCCGGAGCCGCTCTTTGAGTTCGGGCTGTACGACGACGGCATATTGGCGGACGCGCGCACCGGAGAAATGCGCTACTTCTGGTATGATACGGACAGGTCCGACCTGCTGGATGCCGACGATCCGGGCCCGCCCCGGTTTGACGCCGGCGAGCCACGCTCCGAGATGGACGCCGAAAAGTTCGCCGGTATGGTAAAGAGGGCCCAGCGGTACATCTACGACGGCGACATATTCCAGGCGGTGCTCTCCAGGAGGTTCTCGTTCGGCGCGTCAGGAGACCCACTGGCGCTGTACTCGCGGCTGCGCCGGCTCAACCCGTCCCCGTACATGTTCCACCTCAAGCAGGGGACCCGCACCGCCATAGGCGCGTCCCCCGAGATGCTGGTGCGGGTGACCGGCAATATGGCGGAGACCTTCGCCATAGCGGGGACGCGGCGCGTCGGGGACACCGAATCGGAGACCAAGAAGCTGGCCGAGGAGATGCTGCACGACGAGAAGGAGCGCGCCGAGCACACAATGCTGGTGGACCTGGGGCGCAACGACCTGGGGAGGGTCTGCGGGCCCGGCACCGTGAGGGTACGCTCCCTGATGGACATAAAGCGGTTCAGCCACGTGCAGCACTTGGTGACGCACGTGGTCGGGGATATGGACCGGGGCCGCGACATGTTCGACGCGTTCCAGGCTGTCTTTCCGGCCGGAACCGTCTCGGGGGCGCCCAAGGTCCGGGCCATGGAAATAATAGACGAGCTGGAGCCGTCCTCCCGGGGCCCGTACGCGGGGGCGGTGGGCTACTTTTCGTACAACGGGTGCTGCGACTTTGCCATCGCGATACGGAGCATATTCGTCGAGGGGGACAGGGGGTTCGTCCAGTCCGGGGCGGGCGTAGTGTACGACTCGGTGCCGTCCCGGGAGTTTGCCGAGACCGGGGAGAAGGCCGGCGCCATGCTGCAGGCGCTGCGGGGGGAAGGCCCATGAAGATACTCATCATAGACAACTACGACTCGTTCGTGTACAATCTGGCGCAGTACGTGGGGGGGCTGGGAGTCGACTGCGACGTGGTCCGGAACGACCGGATAGGCGTGGACGACATATACCCAAAGTACGACGGCGTCATAATATCCCCGGGGCCCGGCATCCCCTCGGATCCGCGCTACTTTGGCGTGTGCTCTGAGGTGATACGGCGGCTGGGCCCCTCCGTGCCAATCCTGGGGGTCTGCCTGGGCCACCAGGGCATAGTGGAAGCATATGGCGGCACCGTGACCAACGCCGGCCGCGTCCGACACGGCAAGACCAGCCACGTGCTGCACGACGGCACCGGGGTGCTCCGGGGGTTGCCGTCGCCGTTCCGGGCCACCAGGTACCACAGCCTGGTGGGCGCCAAGACCTCGATACCGGACTGCCTGGTGGTCAACGCGACGGCAGGCGACGACGGCGAGGTGATGGGGGTGAGGCACCGCACCCACCCGGTGACGGGCGTGCAGTTCCATCCTGAATCTATAATGACAGAGCACGGCACCCACATATTGGAAAACTTTCTGGAGGACGTGCGGCGTTGAGCGACGCGGCCCGGATTATAGGGTGGGCGGGGTCGCCGGAATGCGGGGGCAAGGCGGCCCGCGTCATGGAGTATATGCTGGCCGGAGAAGGCACCGACGAGGCGTACGCCGCCATACTAAAGGCGATGGCGGCTCGGGAGCAGTCCGACGCGGAGCTAACAGAGATGCTGGGTACGATGCGCCGGTTCATGTCGCCGGCGGGCGCGGCGGGGCGCGGCGCCGTGGACGTGTGCGGGACCGGGGGCGACGGGCTGGGCACCTTCAACATATCCACCGCCGCCGCATTCGTGGCGGCCGCCGCGGGGGCCACGGTGGCCAAGCACGGGAACCGGTCCAGCACCGGGGGGTCGGGGAGCGCCGAGATATTCGAGGGGCTGGGCGTGGACATTACATCATGCGACGTAGACGGGATGCTGGACAGATGCGGCATATCATTCATGTTCGCCCCGCGGTACCACCCCGCCGCCCGGCACGTGGCCGCCGCCCGGCGCGCCCTGGGGACGCGCACGGTCTTCAACACCTTGGGGCCGCTCTGCAACCCCGCCGGCGTGCTGCGCCAGCTGGTGGGGGTCTCGGACGTATCCATGGTGTCCAGGATGCCCCGCATACTGGCGCGGGCCGGCGCCCAGAGTATAGCGTGCGTGATGTCCGGGGAGGGGGCCGACGAGCTCCTGGCGGTCTCCGGCAACCTGGTCTGCACGTACCGCGACGGGAAGTACCGTAACGCGGTGGTGCGCCCCGAAGACCTGGGGATACGCCGCGCCGAGATGTCCGAGGTGCTGCCGGGCGGCCGGGATCCGCTGGGCATGTTCGCGGACGCCATACGCGGCAGGGCGAGCGCCGGGGCGGTGCACACGGTGGCCATGAACGCCGGCGCCGGGCTGCACGTGGCCGGGCTGGCCGGCGGCATGCCGCAAGGTTTTGTGGCCGCCATGGAGGCCATAGAATCCGGAAAGGCCGAGGGGCTGCTGAATCGCTTTGTGCGCGTGTACGGGGACCCCGAAACCCTGGAGGGCGTATGATGGCGGGCGGCATACTTGCCAAACTGTGCGCCAACTCCCGCAGGGCCGTACGGGAGGGCGTATACAAGACGGGCCGGGCGGGGGAGCGGAGCGGGACGGACCTGGTCGGCGCCATACGGGGATGCGGAGGAAACGCCGTCATATCAGAGGTCAAGTTCGCCTCGCCGTCGGCGGGCGCCATACGCGACGCGCAGGATCCCGGAGATATAGCGCGCCAGATGGTGTGCGGGGGCGCCGCGGCAATCTCGGTGTTGACACAGCCGCACCTGTTCGGGGGGTCCCCCGAATATTTGGCCCGGGTCCGGGAGGCCGTGTCCGTACCTATACTCATGAAGGACATAACGGTGGACGCAAGCCAGGTGGATGCGGCGCGCCGGCTGGGCGCCGACTGCATACTGCTGATACAGGCCGTATTCGACGGGGGGCACGCATCGGGGATGGACGGCATGGTGGGCATGGCCCACGACTATGACATGCAGGTGCTGGTCGAGGTGCACGACGCGTCCGAGCTGGAGTCGGCCCTGGCCACCGAGTGCGACGTCATAGGGGTGAACAACCGCAACCTGGACACCCTGGACGTCTCCCTGAGTACTACCGAGCGCGTCATGGCCGGATACTCGGACCCGCGGCCGGTCGTATCCGAGAGCGGCGTCCGCTCGCCGCGGGACATACGATACCTGCGGGGGTGCGGCGCCTCGGCGTTCCTGGTGGGCACCGGCATAATGGAGCGGGGCAACGTTAAAGGGGGCGTCCAAAGGTTGGTGGACGCATGACGACTCCCGGCAAGTTTGGGGATTACGGCGGCTCCTACATACCCGAGACCCTGGTGCCGGCCGTGGAGGAGCTGACCGAGAGTTACGCGAAGTTGGCCGACGACCCGTCGTTCCGCGCCGAGCTGGACGGGTACCTGAAACACTACGCCGGCCGGCCCACCCCGCTGTACCTGGCCGGCAACCTCACCGAAGAGGTGGGGGGCGCCCGAATATACCTAAAACGCGAGGACTTGTGCCACGGCGGCGCCCACAAGATAAACAACACCCTGGGCCAGGCGCTGCTGGCCAAGCGAATGAAAAAGTCCCGCATAATAGCCGAGACCGGGGCCGGGCAGCACGGCGTGGCCACGGCCATGGCGTGCGCCGCCCTGGGCCTGGGCTCGGAGGTGTACATGGGGACCCGGGACGTGGAGCGGCAGCGGCTCAACGTGTACCGCATGAACCTGCTGGGGTCCAAGGTGGTGCCGGTGGACTCGGGCTCCCGCACCCTCAAGGACGCCATAAACGAGGCCATACGGGACTGGATAACCAACGTGGGGGACACCTACTATCTGCTGGGGTCGGCGGTGGGGCCCCACCCGTATCCTATAATGGTGCGCGACTTTCAGAGCGTCATAGGCAGGGAGATAATCGAGCAGCTCGGCGAGCCGGACGCCGCAGTGGCCTGCGTGGGGGGCGGCTCCAACGCCATAGGGACGTTCCACCCGCTGGCCTCCGGCCCCACCCGACTGGTGGGCATAGAGGCGGGGGGCCGGGGCATATCGACTGGCATGCACTCGGCCACTTTAACGGCGGGCAGGCCGGGAATACTGCACGGCATGATGTCATACCTGTTGCAGGACGACGCCGGCCAGATATCCGAGACGCACTCCATATCCGCCGGGCTGGACTATCCCGGCGTGGGTCCGGAACACGCGCACTACAAGGACACCGGCAGGGTGGAGTACGGGACCGCCGACGACCCCGAGGTGATAGAGGCCTTCTCCACACTGTGCCGCACCGAGGGGATACTTCCGGCGCTGGAGTCCGCGCACGCCCTGGCCGGGGCCATCCGGCTGGCCGCCGACATGAAAAAGACCGAGAGCGTGGTGGTGACGCTGTCCGGAAGGGGCGACAAGGACATAGGCATAGTGAGGGAGTACCATGGGGAGGATAGCTGATACGTTCCAGCGGCTGGCCCGAAAGGGCGAGAAGGCACTGATATCGTACGTGATGGCCGGATACCCCGATTACGACTCCAGCATGGCCGCCGTCCGCGGCCTGGTGCGCGGCGGTTCGGACATCATAGAGCTGGGGTTTCCGTTTTCAGACCCGCTGGCAGACGGGCCGGTAATCCAGAACGCGGCCACCAAGTCGATACAATCCGGCATGTCCATGGGGTCGTACTTGGAGATGGTGCGGCGGGTCAGGGACGCGTCAGAGGTCCCGGTGGTGATGATGACGTACGCCAACGTGGCTTACAGCATGGGGTACGGCCGGTTCGCCGCCGAGTCCGTGCGGGCCGGCGTGGACGGCTTCATACTGCCGGACATGCCGGTGGACGAGTCCGCCGAGTACACCCGGGAGTCCCGCCGGGCGGGGGCGGACACCATATTCTTGGCGTCGCCCAACACGTCCCCCGCCAGGGCCGCCCGCATAGCGCGGGCCTCGACGGGGTTCCTCTATCTGGTGGCGGTGTACGGCACCACCGGGGCGCGGGGCGGCATAGCGGAGTACGCGCTGGAGTCGCTGCGCCGCACCAAGGAGTCGGCCGGAGACCTGCCGGTGGGGATAGGCTTTGGCGTGGGGGGGCCCGACGACGTGCGGCGGTACGCCGCGGCGGGAGCCGACGGGATCATAGTGGGCAGCGCCATACTCCGGGAGATCGGCGCGTCTCCCCGGGACGAAATAGAATCGCGGGTCGCCAAGATGGTGGCCTCGCTCAAAGCCGGGACCGTGCGGTAGGCCGGGGCGCACCGGCCAGGTGCTCCCGGACGGCGCGGGTCATCCTGTCGAACTCGTCCATGTCCGCTATGGCCCTGGCCTTCCAGTTCACGCTCTCCCCGGGCCGCCGGGGTATTATGTGGACGTGGACGTGCGGAACCACCTGGTTGGCGGCCTCGCCGTTGTTTTGGCCCACGTTGAACGCGCCCGTCCCGGTCACGCGCATTACGGCCGGCGCTATGACCGACGCCAGCGCAAAGAGCCTGCCGGCCCGCTCCGGGCCCATTTCCAGTATGGTGGAGTAGTGGGCCTTTGGTATTACCAGGGTGTGGCCCGGCACCACCGGATACCTGTCCAGAAACGCCATGTGGGCGTCGTCCTCGTACAGTACGTGCGCCTGCCTGCGGCCGTTTACGATGTCGCAGAACACGCACCCGTCCATGCGGGCGGGCGGGCCCGCCGTTCTATTAGAGTTGCCGCGGCGGCATATTCCAAGCTGGGGGGCCGGCCGAGTTTGTCGCATGCAGCAGCCTGACCGGTCCGAACAGTCCGAATTCTGAGATATCCATATACGTCAGGTACGGCACTGCCAATACGGAATGAGTGGTTGGCCGTGAGTCCTGTGATATCATTCGAGTGGAACTCGCTCCCGCCGTGGACCCATACGGCGACGGCGGTCGTTAGATCCGGCGAAACAGTCGTGATGCCTATAGACGTCAAACTCAGATCCGTAGAAACCGTCAGGCCGTGCCCCGTCAGAGTGGTGGACGATAAAATCCGGGTGGACGAGTACCGCATGAAGGACGGGGAGCCTTATGCGGTCCGATATCGTGACGGGATCTATATGCTGATCAGAACCGACGGGAGACTTACCATGTATGAGGTAAGGTGAGCGGCGGGGCGGCCGCTTGGCGCCCGGGGGCATGCCCGCTGCCCCGCCGTTGGCCGTTTCCCGATTAATTAAATAGGCCCGCCGTTGACCCGCAATAGTCCTATGGGCAGAAAGGAACGACGCGAACGGGAACGGAAGCGCGCCAGCAAGGCCATGAAGCACTCCGCCGAGAAGCGCAAACACATGATGATAGCCGTGGCCGTGCTGGGCTCGGTGGCCGCCATAGTAGCCTGGTCGGCGTACAACTTCGTCACCATGGACCCTTCCCAGATCGGCGGCGCCCCGTTCGGTGCCGGAGCGCTCAACAGCGACCACACCCACACCGGCATATTGGTAAGCATATTCGGCGACAAGTTCCCGTTCCACGAGGCCGGATACCAGGTCCAGTCGCCGTGGATACACTTTGAGAACCACGACGGCACTACGATCCACCGGCACGCGACCGGCGTCACATTGGGATTCCTATTTGACTCGCTGAGGATAATGATAGACGAGGAGTGCTACGTGTTCCCCAACGGCCAGCAGTTCTGCACCAACGAAGACTACACCCTGAGGTACTTCATCAACGGGGTGGCTTACGACGACATCCGCGAGTACATACCCATGGAGGGCGACCGCATCCTGATCACGTACGGCGACGAGTCCCCCGGGGAGATAGTGGCGCTTCTGGACGAACTTGACCGCATGGAACTGGTCAGATGAGCGGGGCCTTTGGGAGAGGAACGGCGGGCGGCGCCCTGCGGCCTCGTACGGTGAGATGTTGCGGCGCGCGTTCCGCATCACATGACACGTCATATGCGGGAAGGAGCGCCGCCATTCCGCGCGGGCCAGCCGCCGCATCACATACGCCGGGGGGCCGCGTGCGGTGAGCGGCCCGATATCCAGCCGCAACGTGGTTGAGGGCACGTCCCGCGCCCCGCACCGGGCCATGTACAAGGCCATGGGTCTCACCGACGAGGATCTCTCCCGCCAGTTCGTGGGGGTCTCCCACGCGGGCAACGAGGCCACTCCCTGCAACATACACCTGCCGTCGCTGGCCACCGAGGCCAAGCGCGGCGTGTCCGCCGCGGGCGCCACGCCACGGGAGTTTGGCACCATAGCCGTAAGCGACGGCATCGCCATGGGGCACGAGGGAATGAAGTCATCGCTGATCTCCCGGGAGGTGATAGCCGACTCCATAGAGCTGATGATGAGGGCGCACCAGTACGACGGGATAGTGGGCCTAGCCGGCTGCGACAAGAGCCTGCCGGGGACCATGATGGCCATGGCGCGCCTGGACCTGCCGGCGGTCTTCGTGTACGGCGGCACCATAATGCCCGGCATCCTGGACGGCCGGGAACTCACCGTCGTCGACGTGTACGAGGCGGTGGGCGCGTACGACGCCGGCAAGCTGAGCATCGAAGACCTGAAGGACATAGAGAACACGGCCTGTCCCAGCGCCGGCTCCTGCGGCGGCATGTTCACCGCCAACACCATGGCGTCCATAGCCGAGGTGATAGGCTTGGCGCTGCCGGGCAGCGCCAGCCCCCCGGCCGAGGATCCCCGCCGGGCCGAGGTGGTGTACCGGAGCGGGGAGGCCTGCGTCGGCCTGCTGCGCAGCGGCATCCGGCCCTCGGACATACTGACGTTCGAGGCGTTCGAGAACGCCATCACCATACTCAACGCCCTAGGCGGGTCCACCAACGGCATACTGCACCTGCTGGCCCTGGCCGGCGAGGCGGGCATACGGCTTGACTATTCGGACTTTGAGCGCGTGCGCAAGCGGACGCCGCACCTGGCCGACATGAAGCCGGGGGGAAACTACGTGATGAACTCGCTGGACAAGATCGGCGGCGTGCCCATAGTGATGAAGGCGCTCCTGCGGCACGGCCTGCTGCACGGCGACTGCATGACCGTCACGGGCCGCACGCTGGCGGAGAACCTCGAATCGGTGCCCCCGCCCCCCGAAAGCCAGTCGGTGGTGAGGCGGCCCGAGGCGCCGCTGCACCCCCGGGGGACAGCCGTCGTGCTGCGCGGCACGCTGGCGCCCGAGGGGGCCGTGATAAAGACCGCTGGCGTCCGGGAGACGTCGTTCCGGGGCGGCGCCCGGGTGTTCGACAGGGAGGAGGACGCGTTCCAGGTCGTCTCGCACGGGGACATAGGCGAGGGGCAGGTAGTGGTGATACGGTACGAGGGGCCCAGGGGAGGGCCGGGGATGCGCGAGATGCTCTCCACCACCGCCGCCTTGGTGGGCCAGGGGCTGGGCCGCCAGGTGGCCCTTGTGACCGACGGCCGGTTCTCGGGGGGCACCCGAGGATTCATGGTGGGGCACGTCGCCCCCGAGGCGTTCGTGGGGGGGCCCATATCTTTGGTCCGGGACGGCGATGTGATATCCATAGACACGAACCAGGGAACCATCGACCTGGAGGTGTCCGCCGGGGAGATGGCGCGGCGCCGGGAAGGGTGGTCCCCGCCCCCTCCCAACTACACCCGCGGGGCGCTGGCAAAGTATGCGGCGCTGGCCGGCTCGGCGGCCCGCGGCGCGGTCACCGCCGCGCGATAGTTCCGGCGCCGCATCAGGTGTTGGACTCGGCGTCGGTGGGAAACAGCTTCAGCTCCGGCTCGTTGTCCTCCATCAGTATCTCGACCCTGCTGATCCTGCTCCGGTAGATTTTGATCTTTTTCTTGCCGTCCAGGTGGTACCTTCGCTTCACCAGGGCCAGCTCCTCCAGGCGCCGGAGGCCGGCGTACACCGCCGACAGGGAGACTCCCAACTCGGCCGCTATCTCGGCGGTGTCCTTTGCCTCGTCCTTTACGGAGAACAGTATGGCCCGGTAGCAGACGTTGCTGAGCGCCTCTATGATCTTTTGCGTTATGTCATACTCGCTCAGCTGCAGTATGCGAGACTTTGGCATGCGGGCGTCACCGTCGGTCGGAGATACGTGTACGGCGCATCAGTTTTCCATCAGAACCAGCTTCGGTTCGGGGTCATTAATGGTTATGCTTGCCCCAGAGATGCGGCTCCTGTACTTGCCGGTTCCCTTGCCGTTCTCCACGCTCTTCTCCAGCAGGCCCAGATAGTCCAGGCGTTCCAGCGAGTCGGTCACGGCGGACAGGGGCATCTGTTGCTCCAGCGCTATGGTGCGGGAGTTTTTGGCCTCGTCTTTTACGGAGAAGAGCACCGCCCGGGAGCGGGTGTCGTTGAGCTCCTCGATTATCATGCGCGTGACGTCAAACTCGTTCTGCTGCGGGGGTTCCGGGGCCTCCGGGGCCGTGGCCCCGCGCTTGTTGGGCACCAGTATGGTTGTGGGCTTGGGCTCCCTTATCCTGATGCTGGCCTCTGCAATGCGGCTCCTGTACATCCTGACCCTCTTCCTGTTGGTGTCTATGGTGGTGCGCGCCACGGTTATCAGGGCCAGCCACTCCAGCTTGGTCAGCTTCTTGTATACGGAGCTTAAGGGTATGTGGAGCATCTCGGACAGCTCCGCGGCGCTCCGCTCCTCCTTAACGGACGAGAAGAGTATCGACCTGGACTCCGCGTCGGCCAACTCTTCGAGTATCTTCTGGGTGACGTTGTATCTCAACATCTCCAGTAGCGTTGGGGCTCTGGCCATGAGTGACAGTGGCCGCTTGCAATTATTTAAACGGCAACATGTTATTCTAAAAACAGAAAATAACCCCGGCCTCGCGGCCGCCCCGGACCGCCGCTTACCCGGCAGGGGCGTTGGACGCGGCGCGCGCATGGTCTGGACCCGTGCCGACTACACCGGGCGGATGCGGCCGTATACGATTAATATACTACGGGTTCGCAGCTTTTTTTGTGAAATGGTATCTGGCGGCTGGCCCGGTGGCGGTGGCGGGGCTATTGCTCTTTACGGTGGCGTACTCTCAGGAGGGCGCCATACCAGACTGGATCCGCAGCTCCGCCGGATGGTGGGCCGACGGGCTAATCAGCGACGCGGAGTACATGGCGTCCATCCAGTGGCTCATAGACGAGGGCTACATCAATCTGGACGGGGAGTCCCAGCGGCTGGTTCGGGAGGGCCAGTACTCCATAGAGCAGCCCGACGACTGGGAGCGGCAAGTGCCTACCGTTGACGACTCCACCGACGGCATTCGGGACTCGATGATAAAGCTGGAGACGATAGACGACCAGATCCCCGCCATAATATCGGTCAGCGCAGGCGGCATGCTGGGCGAGAACATCACCGAACACCGCTCTGTGGGCTTGGATCTCATATACGAATATCTAGGCGACGCGTTCAGCCACACGCACTACGCCGAGACCGACGTGGTGGGCAACCCCGGGTACGTGGACGAGTATACGGTGTCCGTATTCGGGGTGGTCGTGCAGGGCATATCATACAGCTTTGAGTTTGAGGGGCGGATATACGAGATCAAGTACGAGACCGGGACCGAGAACTTCCCGGTATACCTGGACGAGTTTGAGAGCCTGGTGAAGACCTTCCGCCTGGAGTGACGCCTCCCGGTTGAGTGACTGCCGCGCCGTTGCGGTCATTGCTGTCATGTGCGCCTCGTGCCGGTACCCGCCGCGCAACAGATTCGTCGCCCCCGCCCCGGGCGTCCGGACTTGCGCCATATGCGCGGCGACGGCCTGGCGCGTAGAACGCCGTAAAGCCCCCGCCCCGGGCGTCCTGACGCGCGCCATATGCGCGGCGCTAGCGGAAGAGCAGGTTGAAGACGCGCTTGATGCCCTTGTCGGTGGGTGGCCGGCCCAGCGTGTGGGTGGGCTTTTCGACCACCACGCCCTGGGGCCTGAAGAGCAGCACCGCCAGCAGTATGCCGCCCAGCAGCAGCAGGTCCAGCCACACCACGTCGAACGGCACGAACCACTCGAACGAGTCCTTGAAGAAGATTATCGTCTTGCGCAGCGTCACGAAGAGCAGCGTCCCCACCAGCACTCCCTTGTTGTTGGCCAGGCCGCCGATCAGGATCATCAGGAACGGCCAGAATGTCCAGCTGGCGCGGTCGTACGCTATGGCGATGGTGCTGCCCACGTAGATGGCGTACGCGGCGCCGGCTATGGCCGCTATGGCCGAGGCCACCATTATGGTCTTGATGCGGACGCGTCCGCTGTTCTTGCCCAGGGACTCGGCGGCCAACTCGTTGTCCCGGATTGCCCGCAGCGACCTGCCCAGGGGGGAGCGGATGGTCCTCTCGCAGTAGATGTACGTTATGACCACCATGATCAGGAGCAGCAGGCTGGCGGTGGGGAAGCGGATCTCGTCGGGAACGAACGAGAGCGGATCCGGCACCTGCACCCCCAGCGTGCCGCCCACCAGCGGGGGGAAGTTGTTCCCTATGATGCGAATGCTCTCGCCGAAGGCCAACAAGGTGATGGCCAGGTAGTCGCCGCGGAGGCGCAGGGCCGGGTACGCGGTGGCCGCGCCCAAGGCCCCTCCCACCAGCGCAGCGACGGCCAGCGAGAATATGAATATGCCAAACCCCGCCACCGGGTTGTCCAGCAGCCACGCGTTTGCCTGGGCGACCACCATCAGGTTGTCGCCTATGTATTCGCCCTCTATGCCAGCTATGCCGGCTATTATCCTGCCGGGAAGCGAGGCGGCTACGAACGCGCCCGCCCCCACCGCCAGCACCTTGCCGAAGTTGGGCACCCCGCCGTATCCGAACTCAAGGTTCAGGCTCAGGTTGATTATCGCGTATATGGAGAATATGGCCGCCAGGTCTATGATGAATATGGCCGCCGGTTCTAACGCCATATCTTACTCCTGACCTTGGACCAGTTTACGCCCGCCAGGCCCCGGGGCGCGAACATCAGCGTCACGGCTATTATGATGAGCGGTATGAGGGGCCTGTACGCTATGAGCCAGGATCCGAGCTCCCCAGCCAGGAACCTGGTGCCCAGCACCTCGGTCAGCCCCACCAACAGCCCGCCGGCGACGGCGCCGAATATGTTGGTAAAGCCCCCCGCTATGCTGGCCGCAAAGATGCTGGGTATGAGTATGGGCCCCAAGTTGGGGTCTCCCAAGAACCAGAGCGCCATCAGCGCGCCGGCCACGCCGGCCAGCCCGCCGGCTATGAACCACGCCATGGTGTACACGGCCTTTACGTTTATGCCCACCGTGCCTGACAGGTCGGGGTTCTCGGTGGACGCCCGCACGGCAATCCCGAACTTGGTCTTCTTGAGCATGAAGTACAGCACCACCCCTATGATCGCGACGGCCACCGGAGCTATGGTCACTATCATCGGCAGGTCCATGAACTCCAAATCGAAACTGCGCAAGGTAAACTCCCTGGACTTTACGCGGAACGCGTCGGTCAGGTAGTCGGCCAGTATGTTGAGGCCTGCTATCAGTATCATGTCGAAGGCCAGCGTAGCTATCATCTGGATGGCGTCGGTCGCCCCCCTCTTGGCCAGGGGCTTTAGCACGAAGGTGTACAGCGCCATGGCCACCACCCCGGACAACACGAAGGCCACCGGAACGGCCACGTACGGGTTGGTCTCCCACACGCGGGTCGCTATCAGCGTCATGTACACCCCCAGCGTGGCAAAGGACGCGTGCGCAAAGTTGGGCGTCTTGGTGGTTAGGTACGTGAGCGTCAGCCCCAAGCTGAGCAGAACCAACAAACTCGCGAATACCGCCGCATCAAAAAACACGGGGTTTATCATGCTTAACCGACAGGAAACTGCTTTATATGGATATTGCGGTATACCTGCCATGGGCGCGCTTCTCAGCATCAGGAACTTGGGGAAGCATTTTGACGGGAACGTGGTGCTCAAGAGCATCGATCTGGACTTGGAGGAGGGCAAGGTCCACCAGCTCATAGGGCCCAACGGCAGCGGCAAGACCACCCTGGTGAACGTCGTAGCCGGCGTGTACAAACCCAACTCGGGAACCGTAACGTTTGACGGCCACGACATAACCGGCAAGGAGCCCCACGAGATATACGAGTACGGGCTGGCCCGGTCGTTTCAGATACCCCAGCCGTTTTCAAACCTCAACGTGAACGAGAACCTGATGACCTCCAGCACCGAAAACCGGGGCGACCTGTACCGCAACGCCCCGCTGCGCTCCCGGTGGGTGGCCGACGAGAAGCGCCTGCAAAAGGTGGCCGACGAGATACTGGAGATGGTAAACCTGACCGGCGTGGTGGACAACCTGAGCACCAACCTGAGCGGCGGGCAGATGAAGCTGCTGGAGCTGGGGCGCATAATGATGACGGGCGCCAAGTTGATATTCATGGACGAGCCCATAGCCGGCGTGAACCCCAAACTGGCGCATGACATATTTGAAAAGATCAACGAGATCTGCCGCACCCGCGGCATTACGTTTCTGGTAATAGAGCACCGCCTGGACATTGCGTTCCAGTACGTGGACAGGGTGTACGCCACAGATCAGGGCAAGATGATAGCGGAAGGCACTCCAGAGGAGATACTGAACAATCCCGTGGTGATAGAGTCGTATCTGGGGACGTGATGGCTATGGGCAAAAAATCTTCCAACGGCGAGTCCTCAAATGGTTCCGAGGCGGCCCGGCGGCCCGGCGAGACGGTTCTGGAGTCCAAAGCCCTGGACGCGGGCTTTGGCAAGAGCCACATACTCTTCAAGATCGACTTCAAGGCGCACAAGCGCGACATTAGCGTGATAGTGGGCCCCAACGGGTGCGGGAAGAGCACGCTGCTGAAGAGCATCTTCGGGCTCACCACCGTGTACGGCGGGCAGGTGCTGTACGGGGGCGAGGACATAACCGGCTTGCCCCCCCACATGATCACCCGCAAGAAGATCGCATACCTTCCCCAGGTCAACAACGTATTCATCAACCTGACCATTCGCGAGAACCTGCTCATGTCCAGCTACACGCTGACCAAGAGCGAGTTCAACGAACGGCTGCCGACTATCTTTGAAGCGTTCCCCATACTGGAGGAGTTCCAGAACAAAAAGTCCACGGTGCTGAGCGGGGGCCAGCGGCAGATGCTGGGCATGGGCATGGCCATGATGCGGCAGCCCAACCTGATGCTGTTCGACGAGCCCACCGCGGGACTCTCGCCGCGCCTCGCCGACGAGGTGCTGGAGAAGATAGTGCAGATGCGCGACGACTACGACATTACCGTGGTGCTGGTGGAGCAGGACGTGCGGCGGGCCCTCCGGGTCGGCGACACGGTGAACCTGTTTGCCAACGGCGAGAACATCTTCAGCGGGTCGCCGGAGGAGCTGAACGCCCACCCGGAGCTGGCGCGCATGTATCTGGGCGTCCACTAGCGCGGCGTGGCGCCTACCGGTGCTTTGCCCGTATGTCCCCCATGACTGTCTCGTGTTCCCGGCTGGCGCGGCGGGCGTGCCTTTTCATGGCCAACGGCGAGGCCCCCGGACACTGACGTTGGAGGGGCGCCCCTGCGCGCGTCGTGAATTTTCGTATGCCGTACTTGAAGTCGTGCCGCCATGCCTTGTACGTCCCCCGGCCGGCCCCTCCACGCGCATGCAATCAGGCGGCGTTGAGGATGCGCGACCCGGTACCCAGGCGGTACCTGAGGGTTACCGCCGTGATTGCGACCAGGCCGATTGCCAGGACCAGCATGCCGAGCGGGCCGAACTCGGGAACCGCCACCGAGGTGCCTATCACCTCTATGCGCTCCGCCCCAGCCGTGAAGTCTATCAGGAGCGTGCGGGAGTCGCCCGTCGCGTCCACCTCGTCGTAGTTGGCCTCCTCTCCGTCCACCAGCACGAAGAACGGCGAGTCGCCGTCGTCGCCGGCCGAGTCCACCAGGTCCCGGGGAAGCGTGATATGTAGGGACCCGTCCTCTGCCGAATCCATGTCCACCACCAGCGTGTCCGCCTGGGGGTCCGTGTGCATGCCCAGTACGGTGGCGCCCACCGCCTCAAAGTCTGGGGCAAACTCCGTGCCGTCCACCATCATCATTCCCACCGGGGTTATGCTGTCCTGGCCTATGTCGAATACGGCGGTCCGGGTCCAACCGTCGCCGGCGACCTCCCACACCTCGTAGTTGGCCGTCGCCAGGTCGCCGTTCTCGTTCAGCTCCGTGGTGCTGAGCGCCCCGGTCGTGTACCCGGCGGCTATGCCCGGCAGCGCCTCTGCCACGTCGGCGGGGTCGGAGCTGCCGGCCGCCTCGACGGATAGTCCCGCAAGCCAGACGGCGTCGTACCCGGTGTACACGAACGCGTTCGGCGAGTCGCCCAGCTGGTCGGCCAGGCTGTCGCGCACGTGCCCGGCCTTCTCGCCGGTGCTCAGCAATAGCTGGACGGCGGTGAACCCGACCCGGTCGGAGAATTGCCGCGCCAGCGAGTCGTCTACTATGGCCGTCGATTGGGCTATTGACTCGGACCCGAACCAGCCTACCTGCCCCAGGATGTCGTAGGAACTGGCGGCCTGCATTATGGGAACGATCTCGTCAAAGGCCACCACGACTACCCCCACGTTTTCGGCGCCGTGCGAGTCGGCCATCTCCTGCACCTTGTCGGCCAGGGCGCCCACCGTTACGGAGAACTCCACCGTGTCGGGGTTGTACCTTATCCCCCCGTCGTATACGCCGCCCCGGGACTCAAAGTCGTTTACCGCCGCGTCGCGGAGGCCGTCGCCGTACGTGTCGCCGATCCACAGCGGCACCACGGCTCGTATCCCGCGGTCCTCCAAAAGCTTGCCGAAAGCCAGCCCCTGGTTGAAGTCGTCGGCCACTGTCCGGAAGACCCTGTCGCCGGGGTTGCTCAGGGCGGGCGAGGTGGAGCAGCACGACAGCAGTATCATGTTGTTGGACTCGACGTAGCCCATCACCGAGGAGACCCTCGCCGAGCCGGCCGGGCCAAACATTATGTCGGCGCCCTTGGAGTGTAGCGACTGCGCCTTTTCAAGCGCCACCACCGGGTCCGAGGCGCTGTCCTCCCTCAGAAGCACCATCTGCCACTCGGCGCCCTTGTCGTTCAGGTACGCGTTAAAGTCGTCCACCGCAAGCTGGGTGGCCGCGTCCACCTGCGCCCCGACGGAGCTGTACGCGCCGGTCAGCGGAAGCAGAGAGCCCACCATCACGTCGCCGGTCACCCCCGAGTCCGTCGGCGCGTCGCCGGCCGCGTCCACTATGGAGTCGTTCCGGCCGTCGTACGTGACGCCCCGGACCCACTCTCCCTGCATAATCGTCCACATCTCGTAGTTGCCCAGCGCCAGGTCGCCGGCCTCGTTTAGTTCGGTGGATCTGAGGGCGCCGCCCGAATACGATTCTGCCACGCCGGGGAAGGTTGCCCGGATGTCAGAGGCGTCCGTGCTGCCGGTCTCCAGAATGCTCAGTCCGGCCAGCCACACCGCATCGTACGTGCTGTAAACGAACGTAGTGGGCTCCTCCCCCAGCCATTCCTGAACACGCTCGCTGACCGAGTCGCCTCTGTCTCCTGGGGCCAAGAGCAGTTGGGGGGCGACCATGTCCGTATTCATGGCAAATCTGGACGCGATGGGGTCTGCGGATATCTCGGTGGACAGGGAAACGGAATCTGCCCCAAACCACCGCACGTTATTCAGCACGTCATACGAGGCGGCGGCCTGAAATATCGGCACTACCTCGTCAAAGGACATCGCCAATACCGCGGTCTTGTCGGCGCCGTGTATCTCCACGGCGTCAGAGACCTTGTCGGCCAACTCCGCCACGCCCACGGAGTAGTCGCTGGACTCGGGGTTGTACTTTACGCCCTCATACATGATGCCGCCCCTGGCCTCGAAGTTTTCGTCGGTGGCGTCAACCAAACCAATCCCGTACAGGTCGTTCCGCAGTATGGGGACGACGGCCTCCACTCCGCTGTAATCAAACAGGGCCGCCAAGGCCTTCCCCTGGTTGAGGTCGTTTGGGACTGTCCGGAAGACGATGTCGTCTGGGACGGCCAATGCCGGAGCCGTACTGATGGGGGAGATGGCCACCATGTTGTTCTCGCTCATGTACGCGAGCATGTTGTAGAGCTGCGTCGAGGCGACGCCCACTATGATGTCCACGCCCTTGGAGTGCAGGGCCTGGGCCTTCTCCAAGGCCTTCACCGGATTGGTCTCGGTGTCCTCGTTGACGGCGACCAGGCGCCACGCAACGCCGTTCTCTGCCAGATACTCGTTAAAATCAGAGACGGCCAGTCCTGCGGCGTATTTTGTCTGAATTCCCAATGACGATAGGTCCCCGGTAAGTGGCATCAGTATTCCGATGCTGACCTCGCCTTCCAACGGGGCGTACGCTTGCGGCATCTCTATGCCGCGTGGCTCGGACACCAGCGTGGGCGCGTCGGAGTATGCGGCCCCCAGAAGACCGGCGCCAACCAACGCCCCCAACAGCGTCGCTGCAGGCAGCATCATTTTGGGTGACACAATTGGCAGTCTGGATGCCTGTGCTTAAAATCATTGCCAAGGGATTCTTTTTGCATTAATGCACGGTGGCCGGTCCGGGACTGCATAGATACAAGCCGGGCGGCGCAGTCCCCCGAAGTGGCCGGCGGCTACGCCCGCGCCATTCTGCTTTTGCCGGGCGGGCCGTACGGTTTTACGTTCTTTCGGTCAAACGTTAATGGGAAAGGCCCGACCGGTTCGCCGCGTGGAGGCGGATCCCGCGCTTCGGCGGCCTGCCGAGAAGTGGGAGGCGCGGCGGCGCGCCGGGCGTGCTGCAAGCGGAGCGCCGGGCGTGCTGCAAATCGATGGGCGGCGGAACGTGGCCGTTCGGAACGTCGGACATGGAGATCAGTTTTGCGATAAACCGCGACGCCTCGCTGAACAAGCTCGGATGTGGGCAGCGGATCTCTTGGCCAGCGCCATAAGGCGGCCCTCCGGGTCGGATGCGTGGCGAACGTGCTTGCCGACGGCCCAAGGCACCTTTGGCGGGTCGCCGACGAGGATGGCCGCCCGGAGGCGGGGGCGCGCGTATCCGGATTTTCGTTGGACGCGGCGTGGCCCCTACCAGTACTTGGCCCGTATCTTCTCTATGACCATCTCGTGCTCCCGGCTGGTCCTGCGGGCGTACCGCTCCATGGCGCCCAGCGGCACCCCGCCCAGGCTACGCGCAATCATGTTGAAGAGGTACCTCTGGGGCCCCTTGCCGCCGGTCTTCGTCATGAACTTTTGGATGCCGTACTTGAAGTTGTGCTGCCACGTCTTGTACATAACCCCCAGCTGGGCGGGGTTCATCTCGTTGCCTATGTTGAAGAACTCGGACTTTTCCAGGAG
Source organism: Nitrosopumilaceae archaeon (assembly GCA_963665475.2). Lineage (GTDB taxonomy): Archaea > Thermoproteota > Nitrososphaeria > Nitrososphaerales > Nitrosopumilaceae > VYCS01. The sequence continues at coordinate 178,042 of CAXXXK010000003.1, forward strand.
CCCTATGGGGACGAAGGTCAGCGGCGTGGCGGTGAACATGGAATCGGGCTGCTCGTGTTCCAGCTCGGTCAGCAGGCGTATGGTCTCCCAGGAGTCCTCGGGGGTCTCGTCGTTGTCCAGTCCCATTATCAGCGTGAACGCGGGAACCCAATAGTTCTCGTTGAGCGTCTTGACGCCCTCCTTGACGACCCAGTGCCACTCTTCGGGGCTGTAGGGGGCCAGCTTCCTGTCGGCGTACTTGCCTATGAGCCGCAAACTGCCCGTCTCAAAGCCGCACTGTATGCCTATGAGGTTGTCCGGGCCGGACCGTATTATTGAGGAGATATCCGGGACGACGCGTTCGTCGGCGATGGCCCCGGCCAGCGTTCCGTGGGTGGGGTTGGTGTGCTCCACCCCGGTGGACATTATGGCCTCGAAGAGCTCCACCAAAGCTTCCCGGTTGGGCTCCATTCCCTTGGCGGTTCTGGGATCCATGCCGTATACGAAAATGTCGTCGCTGTGCACCCAGGCGGACTTGGAGCCGCCCTTCTTCAGGTTCACCTCGATCTCGCGCTTTACCTTCTCCGGGGGATAATACCGGAGGGACCTGAGGGTGACGTCGCAGAACTTGCATCCCCGGCCGCACCCGCGCATGACCTCTATCATGCCGTGCATGCTCGGCTCTATGATGTCGGGGATCTCGTCCATCTCGGGCCTGTCCCAAAAGTTCACGAAGCGGCCGTAGTATTTTTCGCCTTCGCGGTCAAACTCCTTTATGTTGACCTTGAAGTCCGCCCTTTTGCGGAAGGGGTCCATGTTCTCGAACTGGCCGTCCATCAAATACTTGAAGAACTTGCCCGCGTGTCCGTCGATCTCGGGCGCTATTCCGCCCAACTCGCCTTCCAGTATGGCGTATATTCCGAATTCCTTGATCTTTTCGGGCGCATAATTGTACTGCCAGGTCCCCGACGCGCCCGATATGACCTTGGCCTTGCTTCCGGTCCGTTCCTTGGCCGCGTTGATGCGCTCGTGCAGCTTCGTGTTGTAGTACTCGTCGTAGGAGATCTGCTTGCGGCCGTACGTGAAGGTCATCGTAACCGGGCCCATTCCCAGCGGGTCCATCTCGTAGGTTCCCACCACCTCGGTCTCCGGGCCGATGAACTTCTCTATGTGGTTGGGGTGCGCCACCACCACCTCGTCCCGGGAGAATCCGTCCCGGAGCAGGCCCGCCTCCACCTTGCGGAGGCCGTACGGCGCGTAGTTGGCCACGCCGTTGGTGTGCGGGATGTAGTTGCAGATGAAATCGAACAGCACTTTGGGGGTGACCTGGTTCCGGAGTATCTTGTACCATATGCTCTTCTTGTCCCGGTGCGGGTCCAGCGCCGGCGCGCACCCAAAGAACGTGGCCAGCGATATGTGGCGGTATGGAGACATGAGCGTTCGGTCCGCGGTGAGGACGATTTTGGGCTTTGGCACTAACTGGCTTTGGCTTTTTCTTTTACTTTAAACCTTTTTGTTTATTCTAGAAGCAAGCCTGGGCGCGCGCAGGAAATCCCATGCCCGGAGCACGCAGGCGTCCGTCTGGCGGATGCATAATGGGCATTTCCGCACGCAGGAAGCGTGCCGCGGCGTCCGACGCGGGGCAAAGGCGATCCGGGGCGCGGTGTCTGGCAAGGGCCGCCGGGCGCGCCGTTCCCGCGTATGCGCGGGCCCCAACGCCGCCTGGCGGGGGCTGCCAATGAGCGGGTTTTTCCCGGGCGGCAACTGCGGCGGACCGGCGACCCGAGGCTTCGCGCGGGCGTCGCCCGGACGGGTTTGGCGGGGTCCGCGCGGGTTGTCCGCCGGACTACTCCGGCCGCCCGTCCGCCTCGGGGGGCTTGATGCCCAGTGTGGAATAGTCTCCGGTGTGGCACGTGAAGCACATCGAGTCGCTGGGTATGCCCACGGAGCGCGCCAGATTCTCGGCATCGTTGTACCCCAGAAAGTCGGCCCCTATGTCCTGGCGCACCATCTCCACCAGCTCCTCGCCGTCCATGGGCTCGTCCGAGTAGGTGGCCAGCTCCTCCCGGTACGGGAAGTCTATCCCCGCGTAGCAGGGGAACCTCACCGGGGGGTACGTTATCAGCATGCTGATGCGGCGCGCCCCGGACCTCCGCAGGGCCTCTATTATGGCCCGGGAGCTGGTGCCGCGCACCAGGCTGTCGTCCACCACTATCACGTGCCTGCCCTGGATTATCTCCTTGATGGGTATTATCCACCGGTTTATCTCGACGCGGTCCTTCTGCTGCGGTTCTATAAAGCTCCTCAGCGGCCCCTTCTTGCTGTAGCGGTCCTTCAGCAGGCCCTCGTCAAACGGTATGTTGAGCTCCTGGGCGTATCCCAGAGCCGCTGGCCGGGCCGAGTCGGGGACCGGTATGACCAGATCCGCGTCCCGGATGGGGAACTTTTTGGCCAGGCCTCGGCCGATCTGCTTGCGGGCCATGTAGATGTTGGTCCCCTCCATGCGGCTGGAGGGGTGCGCAAAGTAGGTGAACTCAAAGGAGCAGTGCGCCGGCGTCTCGCCCGCCGCGAAGATCTCGCCGTGGATGCCCGCCTTGTTTATGCGCAACAGCTCGCCGGGGCGTATGTCCCGGACCAGTTGGGCGCCCATCGCGGTGAGGGCGGCCGACTCCGAAGCCACCACGTGGGCGTCGCCCTCCTCCCGGTGGCCCAGCACCATGGGCCTGAATCCGCGGGAGTCCCTGGCGGCGTATACGGAGTGGTCGTCGGAGATGAACGTAAAGCAGTACGAGCCGGCCATCTCGCTCTTGAGGATTCTCAGGGCGTTTGCCATGTTGCTGTCCCCGTCCATCAGCGACACAAGCCTCTGCGCCGCCATAAGGGTGTCGCTGGAGCTCGGGGGGCTGAAGGTGCACCCGCCCACCATGTTCTGAAGCTGGGCGGCATCGGTTACGGTGCCGTTGTGCGCCACGCAGAGGTCCCGGACGCGGTGGGGCTGCGCGTTCTCCAGGTTGCTTTTTCCTATGGTGGAGTACCTGACGTGGCCTATGGCGCATTCGGACTCGTACTCGGCGGCTATGTCATGAAAGTCCGAGGAGGACGCCGAGACCAGCCCCATCCGCCGAAGCGGCTTGCGGTCCGGCACGGCTATTCCCCAGGCCTCCTGGCCCCGGTGCTGCACGGCGCGCAGGGCGTCTATGGCCAGCGGGACCACGTTGATCCCCTCGTTGCTGAATATCCCCACGACTCCGCAGTTCTCCCTAACCATGGCGTATCATCCTTTCCAGTGATTCGTACCATGTGGCTCGGGCCTTATCAACCGTTACGTTGCAGACCGCATTGCCGCCGGCCAGGAACCGCACGCTTCCGCCGCCGAACGACCCTATGCGGGCGTGGGGGACGCCGGCCTCCTCCAGCATGCCGCCTGTCCGGCCCTCGTCGCCGGGCGGTACGGCGGCCAGGTATCGCGAGTGGCTCTCCGAGAAGAGCGCCACGCCGGGGTGGGGCGCCGCGCCTGGCACGGCGTCCAGGTCTATGGAGCACCCGATTCCTGACGTAACGCACATGCGGGCGGCGGCCACCGCCAGCCCGCCCCGGGAGCAGTCGCGCACGACTCGGGCGGCGCCCGCCAGGTTCATGGCCGCCCCGCCGTTGGCCACCGAGGCGCCCGCGTCCACCCGGGGACAGGCGCCCCCGCCCATGCCTGCATGGTAGTGGTACGTGGAGCCGCCGGTCTCGTTTTTGGTGTCGCCTATCATGTATAGAGCGTCGCCGTCTTTGGCGGGGAGGCCCAGCCGCGCCCGGTCCGCCAGCCCCAGGACCATTATGACCGGGGACGGCTTTATGGGCCCGGCGTCGGTCTCGTTGTACAGGCTCACCTTGCCGCCTATGCATGGTATGCGGGCGTGTCCGGAGTAGTCGGCCAGTGCCCGGACGCTCTGCAGGAACGACCAGAACACCTCGGGCTTTTCGGGGCTGCCGAACTGCAGGTGGTCCAGCATCGCGACGGGCGCGGCGCCCGCGCAATACACGTTCCTGCACGCCTCCTCAAAGCATCCCATCGCTCCGTGGTACGGGTTGAGGTGGCAGTGCCGGGGGTTGCCGCACATGGAGACGGCCAGGTACTTTCCGTTGTCCAGGCGGAGCGACGAGGCGTCCTGGCCGGGGCGCCGGACGGTCCTTATGCCCACCTCGTGGTCGTACTGGGAGTATATCCAGGTTCGGGCGGCGCAGTCGGCCCCGCCCAATATGCGCTCCAGCATGGGGGCGTAGTCGTCCAGCCCGGGCATTACGGAGGAGTCCTCGCCGGACGCCGGAGCCCGGGCCGGCCAGTCCAGGGCCGGAGCCCGGGCCGCCAGGGCGGCGGGCAGCTCGGCCACGATCTCGCCGCGGTGGCGTACCCTGACGGTGCCGGTCGCGTCAACGGTGCCTATTATGGACAGGGGGACCCGGAACTTTTTGCAGGCCTCGGTTATGCGCCCAAGTCCGGCGTCGTCCACCACGGCCATCATCCTCTCTTGGGACTCGGACACCATTATCTGTGGTGGCGTCATCCCGTCGTTTCTGACGTGCACGGCATCGGCATCCATCGTGATGCCAACCCCCAGGCCGTCGGCGGTCTCGGATACGGCGCAGGCCAGCCCGCCGCCCCCCAAGTCCTTGAGCGCCTTGAGGTGCGGGCGCGTCTCCAGTACAGTCTCCATCACCATCTTCTCCATGAACGGGTCCGGTATCTGGACGGCAGACCGGTCCTCCTCGTCCATCTTTTCGGATGCGAACTGGGCGCCGCCCATTCCGTCGTATCCGGTGGGGCCGCCGAAGAGCACCACGTGGTCGCCGGGATCGGCCCTGTTCCGTATGAGCCTCTCCTTCTTGCCGAAGCCGACGGCGGCCACGTCCACCAAGGCGTACCGCTCGTAGCCCGGGTCAAACCCGGTCTCCCCGCCTATGGTGGGTATGCCAAGGCAGTTTCCGTAGTCGGATATTCCGCGCACCGCGCCCCGGAGCAGCCAGGCGGCGTGGCGGTCCGACTCTATGTCGCCGAACCGCAACCCGTCCAGTATGCAGATTGGCCTGGTCCCCGCCGAGATTATGTCGCGTATGATGCCGCCCACCCCCGTGGCGGCCCCGCCGTACGGCTCTAGGGCGGAGGGGTGGTTGTGGCTCTCTATGTGCGCCGTCACCACGTATCCGCCGCCCACGTCTATGACCCCGGAGTCCAGCCCGGCGCCGGTTATCACGTGCGGGGCGTCCCGGGGGAGCGTCTTGAGGTGCTTCCGGGAGGACTTGTAGGAGCAGTGTTCCGACCATTCGGCCGATATGATGGCCTCCTCGGTCTCGGTGGGTTCCCTGCCCAGCGATCGCCTCAGGTGGGCGGTCTCCGAATCGAACATCACGCATCCCCCAGCCGCTCGAACATGGAGCGGGCCGGCTTGTGGTCGTACGGGTTGGTGTCGCGTTCGGCCGCCCTCTCGGGATGGGGCATGAGGCCCACGACGTTGCCTTCCGCGTTGCAGATGCCCGCTATGTCGCCGGCTGATCCGTTCACGCCTTCGGTGTACCGGAAGACTATCTGGTTGTTCTCTTCCAGATGTCGTATGGTGTCCGGATCCGCGTGGTACCTGCCCTCGCCGTTGGCAATGGGTATGGGTATGCTGTCGCCGTCAGAGAGTCCCGGGGTGAACGGGGTGCGGGCGCCCTCGTACCTGATGGCCGTCCACCTGCACATGAACTTGGCGGTGTCGTTGTGGAGCAGCGTGCCGGGCAGCATGCCGCACTCGGTGAGTATCTGAAAGCCGTTGCATATGCCCAGCACGGGTGTCCCCTCAGACGCCATGCGCCTGACGTGGTCTATTGCCGGACTGTGCGACGCGATGGCCCCGGCCCGCAGCCGGTCGCCGTAAGAGAATCCCCCCGGCAGTATGATCGCCTCGGTCCCGTCGGGTATGGCGTCCTCGTGCCAGACGTAGGCTGGATCGTGGCCCGTGTCCATCAGGACGTGGTGCACGTCGCGGTCACAGTTGCTCCCCGGAAAGACAACTATACCCACCCTCACGCTAGTCGGTTTTTCGGGCCATGTTAAAAACCAAACCTGCGCGATGCGCGGTTCAGCCCCGTGGGTTGGCGTATCTGAACTTGTTTATCTTGATCAGCTGGGAGTACGAGCCGAACGCGGCCGGATCCGCCGAGTCCAGCGGATCCGCCGGATCCTCGCCATCGAAGCGGCGCCTTATCTTGTAGGTGGTGGTGCGTTCGGCGGGCAGGCGCCCCGCTTCCCGGATCAGGGCGCGTATGCGGGACGGCGTCAGCAGCTGGCCGTGCCGCGCCCCGGCCGACGTCGATATGCTCTCGTTTATCAGGGTGCCGCCAAAGTCGTTGGCGCCCCACGCCAGCAGCAGCTGGGACATCCCCGTCCCCTCCTTGACCCAGGACATCTGCAGGTTGTCTATGTTCTGTAGCATTATCCTCGATATGGCGTGCGTCAGCAGGATGTCGGGCCCGTCGGCGCCGTTTCTGATGTTCCGGTGCATCCGGCGGCGGTACATGGGGGCCTCTTCGGCGACAAAGTTCAGCGGCACGAACTCGGTAAACCCCCCAGTCTCCGCCTGGATGTCGTGGATGGCCTTGAGGTGCCGCACCCGCTGCCCCACACTCTCCATGTGCCCGAACATCATGGTGGCCGTGGTCCTGATACCCATGGAATGGGCAGTCCGGATCACCTCCTTCCAGTCCTTGACGCTGATCCGGCCGGGGGATATGACGTCCCTCAGGGACTGGTCTAGTATCTCCGCCGAGGTGCCCGGCAGGGTGTCCACGCCGGCCTCCTTGAGACGCGCCAGGAACTCGCGTACGCTGATGCGGGATCTCTGGGCCCCGTACAGCACCTCTTCTGGAGAGAAGCCGTGTATGTGGATGTCGGGCACCTCTCCCTTGATGGCCCGGCATATCCTCTCGTAGGTGTCCGGCTCCATGTCCGGCGGGAGCCCGGCTTGTATGCACACCTCGGTGGCGCCCAGGCGGCGCGCCTCTTTGGCCCTCCGGACTATCTCGGGCACCGGAAGCATGTACCCCTCCTCCTCCCTGAAGTCCCTGCTGAACGCGCAGAACCCGCATTGCTTGACGCAGACGTTGGTGAAGTTGATGTTGCGGTTCACCACGTACGTAACCGTGTCGCCGGCCTTGCGCCGCCGGATCTCGTCGGCGGTTATGCCCACAAGGTGGAACGACGCGCCCCGGGCCGAGTACAGCCTGACGCCGTCCCTGACGCCCACGTCGCCGCCCGAGAGGGCCCTTTCCAGTATGTCGGCCACGACGGGATCCGCCTCCCGGAACATGGCGTCGGTGCGCGAGGTCAGCGCCAACGCCTCTCCTCCACGAGTCCGGCGCGGTCCGCGACGGCCGCCATCCTGTTCCGGACGCGCCCGGCAGACATGTGCGCAAACTCCGGATACACCGGAAACCTGCACGCCAGCTTGTACCCCATCCTGCCGCACCCAGCTTCTATGCCGGGTATGGCCGGCCACGAGAATTCGGGGTTGACGTAGTCGGGGGTCAAGGGCGATATGCCGCCCCAGTCGTTTATCCCCGCCCGTATGTGCTCGTGGTACGAACGCGGGGAGAGGTTTGGGGGTATCTGGATGTTCATGTCCGGCATCATGATCCTGGCCAGCGCCACTAGCATCATGAACGACGTCTCGTCGGCGGCCGGGTGGGACCTCATGGCGGTGTCCGGCTTGGGCGCAAAGTTCTGCAGTATTATCTCCTGTATGTGTCCGTGCCTCTCGTGCACGCCCCGTATGGTCAGCAGCGACTCGACGGCCTCGCGGACGGTCTCGCCTATGCCCACCAGTATTCCGGTGGTCATTGGAATGCCCAGCCTGCCGGCCTCCTCCAGCACCCTAATGCGCCGGGCGGGCAGCTTGCTGGGCGCCAAGCGGTGGGGCATCCGGTCCCCCGCCAGACGGTCGCTGGAGCTCTCCAGCATCAGTCCAAGCGACGCGTTGGTCCGCGCCAGCAGGCGCATCTCTGCCGGTTTGAGGTTTCCGGCGTTGGTGTGCGGGAAGAGTCCCGCCTCCAGGCACCGTTCCGATACCTCCGCCAGGTATTCCGGGGTGGACTCGAACCCCTCGTCGTTCAGCCACCTCCGCGCCTGGGGGTACCTGCTCTCGGGCCGCTCGCCGGTCACCAGCAGCGCTTCCACGCATCCGCACTTGACGGCAGCCCGGATCATGGCGTCCACGGCCCTTGAGTCCATCATCGACAGCTTGGCCTGGGATGGCTCGGACTTGTACGTGCAGTAGGTGCACGTGTCGCTGCACAGGTTCACCACGTTGAAGAACGCCTTCTTGGAGAACGTTATGGTGCGGCCCTTGCGGGCGTCCCGGAGGCGGGCGGCGGCCGTAAAAAGCCCCGAGGGATCTGCAGCCGCCTCTTGGTATATGCCCATGCAGTCGTCTACGTCCAGCCTGCCGCCGTCCATGCGGCCCGGCGGCTCTGAGAGTGCGCTCAATGTATAGCCGCCGGTGCCATTCTATTTAATCCTGAATACATCCCGCAACGCCGGGGCATTACTGGTATACCTTGAGCTTTGTGTTGGACTCGTCCAGCAGTCGGTGGAGCTTTTTGCGCCACTCCGCAAAGCCGCCGGGAGTCTCGGGGAAGGCTCGGTAGTGCGCCGTGAGCTTCTTGTTCTGCCTGGTGGTGAAGCGGAGGCCGTCGGCCAGCTTTTTGTTCAGGGCGCCGCGGATCAGCATGCCCAGCTTGCTCAGGCCCCCAAAGTCGGGGTGCTCGCCCTTTGATATGGCCTCGACGTCCAGATTTCCCAGAAAGTGCTTCATGCCGTAGTTTATCTGGTCGTTGGTCAGCGTCTGTATCAGGCGGCGGAAGACCTCAAGCCCGGCGGTCTTGTAGCCGTACTCTTCAATGAACTCCTTGTTGTACTGCCAGAGCCCAGCTTCTGTGGTGTCCCCCGACTCCAGGGCTTCAGAAACGCACTTTCCGGCTATGGCTCCGGCGACCAGGGCGGGGCCTATCCCCCCGGCGTCCAGGGGCTTGGGCATCCATGCCGAGTCGCCCACCAGCAGGAAGCCGCCGGCCACCAGGCAGTCGTTCTGCCTGCGCACCGAGACCTGAAAGTTTCCCGTCGCGTTGTTGGCGTCTTCGGGATCCTGGGAGAGGCGCGGGTTGCTTATTGCCTCGTTGGCCCGGATGTACTGCTCTATGAGCCCCGTGACATTGTCCCTCTTGCCGAGGCGGGCGTTGCGCGCCTCCAGGAGTGTCTTTTCCACGCCAAGGCCTATGTTCACCTTGTCGTCGCCCTTGGGGAATACCCAGCCGTACCCGCCGGGGGACGCGTCCTGGTCCAGGTGTATTATGCAGTAGTCCGGGTCAAACTGCGTCGTGTCCTCTACACCCTTGTCAAAGTACATGATGTGCCGCCCGGTGGACTCGACGTCCCGGCGGTCCACCTTCCTCTCTATCTTGTCGGTGTTGGCTATCTGGTTGCGTAGCATTGAGGTCATGCCGGTGGCGTCTATCACGACCCGGGCCGTCTTCTTGTAGGGTTCCTTGGATCCGTCCACACCAGCCACGCCCACTACCTGCCCGTCGTCGTACAGCAGCCCGGTGAGGTTTACGGAATGGTGGAACTCTATCCCCATGTGCCGGGATCTCTCGTTCTGCTTCTCGGGGAGCAGCTGCCTGTTCAGCATGTACCCGTCCCCGTCGAACGGTATGGCGGTCTTTCTGTCCGGCGAGAACGCCATAACTCCCTTGACCTTGTGCTCTATCTCCGGCTCGCCCCACGCCACGCCTGTCCGGTCGGTCATGTAGTCCACCGCCTCCTTGCTGACGGCGTCGCCGCATATCCAGCCAGTGACGGTCTTGCGGCCGGGCATTACCGGCGGGCTGCGGTCCACCACCAGGACGCTGGCGCCCTTTGCGTACTTGGCCACCGCCTGGGCGGCCACGGTGCCCGCCAGTCCGCCGCCGGCCACTATAACGTCGTAGTCCACGGGGCGCCTTGGGGCCGCCCGCTTTTAAAACGGTTCGCCCCTCGCCGCCGCCCGTGCCCACAAATCCCCAATCCGGGATGCCCGGTGGGGCGGCAGGGGCTACGTGGACGGGCGCCAGATTGCGGGTCGGTTCGTCGCGGGGTCTTCAACGCTTGCGGCTCAGACTGGAGCGGCTTTTATCTCCTCATTCCCGGCCACAAGATGCAGTGCCGCATATTTAATCCAGATCCAGCAGGCGCAGGGCGCCGTCCCGGTCGTGCCGCGGGGACATGATGCGTATCCTGACGGCGCCGGAGTCGTCCAGCCGCACGCGGCCGGATACCATCTCCTGCTTGTCCAGCCGCACGTACAGGGCCGAGCCGTCGGTTCTGGACGGGAGGGTCTCGCGTATGCGCGCGGCGTCCGCATCGGACAGCGCCGCCCTGAACGCCTTCAGGGCGCGGCGGGCCTCGTTCCGGTATAAGGATGCGGATATGGTGGTGATCACGTTGCGGTAGTGCCCCTCGCTTTGGACCGTTTCCAGCGAGTCGGGCGCGGCTCCCAGCAGCGACAGCGACTCGGCTATTCTGGATGCGTCCTCGGTGGCATGCACTATGACGCTGATGCGCACCTGCGGGGCCACCAGGTTATGCCTCTAGCAGAGTTATCCGCTTCTCGGCAGTCCGGACGAGTTTTACCTTTTCGAGGCCCACGTGCCTCAGCCTAATGATCTTTTTGCCCTCGGAATGGATGCTGGCGTGTATGTCTCCGAAGCAGGTCTTTTGCACGAACTGGTGTATGTCCATCTGCGGGACGTCCCGATGTATGACGTTCCGGGCCGCCAGCCGCAGGGCGTGCTTGCGGGAGCTGTTGAGCTGCCGGTGCGTCAGGGCTATCACGTTGATGCGGAAGACGTAGCCGTCCTTGGTTTCCGCGTCGGTGATAAAGTTGATCTTCGATGACCCCCGGCGCACCAGGCTCTTGAGGTACTCCTTGGAGTATTCGTACCTCTTGAATATTGTGTGGGCGGTGTCCCCCTCAACGCGGTCTATCTGGAAGTAGAGCTTTATGTTGTACTGGGAAGGGTCGCCCTGAAGTATGTCGTGAAGGGTCTTTTCTATCACGCGGCCCTTGGCCTTTTCGTCGTCGGTGATGGGTATGTACCCCAAGTTGTGGTGGTTCATGGACTCGGGAGCCAGCACGGTCACCCAACGCTTGTCCCTCCACTTGTCGCGGGTGCGTCCCTTTCGCCGTGCCATGCGCCGATGTAACCCTGCCCAAGATATAAGGGTATAAGATCCTAAATGGTGCTGCTGCCGGTATACTTCCGGAGCGGCTTGGGCACGTCCACGTGACCGTCGGATGCCTGGAACGCCTCCAGGATCGCCACCATGGTGCGGGAGGTGGGCACCATGGTGCCGTTCAGGGTGTGTATGTACGACGGCTTGTCGTTTGTGTGGTCGCGGTACCTGACCATCAGCCTCCGGGCCTGGTAGTCGGTGCAGTTGGAGCAGGAGACGACCTCGCGGTATGCGAACTGGCCGGCCATCCAGGCTTCAATGTCGTAGGTCTTGGCGGACACCTTGCCCATGTCGCCGGTGGAAAGCGTCACCACCCGGTACGGCAGGCCCAGGCTGCGGTAGAACGACTCGGATATGCCCAGCATCCTCTCGTGTTCGTCCCAGGACTCCTCGGGCCGGGCAAACACGAACTGTTCGACCTTCTCGAACTGGTGAACCCTGAATATGCCCTTCTGGTCCTTGCCGTGCGCTCCGGCCTCCTTGCGGAAGCAGGGGCTGATCCCGGCGTACCGCAGCGGGAGGGACGCTCCGTCCAGTATCTCTCCGGAATGCATCGCCGCCATGGCGTGCTCGGAGGTGCCGATCATGTAGAGGTCCTTGTCCTCGATCTTGTATATCATGTCCTCAAAGTCCTCGGCTATGATGGCGCCCTCCATGGAGCGGCGGTTTATCATGTAGGGTGGCTGCACCGGGGTGTAGCCGGCCTCGGCAAGGCGATCCAGCGCGTACAGTATGAGCGCCTGGTTGAGGCGCACCAGCCCGCCCTTCAGGTAGTAGAACCTGGAGCCGGCCACCTTGGCGGCCCTCTCCATGTCCAGCATGCCGCCGGCCACCTCGGCGTGGCCCGGGGACCGTTCCGCCGGCGTCGCCCCCCAACGCCGGACCTCCCGGTTGGCGGACTCGCCGGGGCCCACGGGGACGGACTCGTGGACCATGTTGGGCAGGGTGCGGATCAGGGCGTCATACCCCGCGTCGTTGGCCTCCTGCGCCTCTTCGGCCTTCCGCAGCCGGGCGGAGATCTCGGACATGTCCCCTATTGCCTGTCGGGCGTCCCCGCCGGACTTTTTTATGCTGGCTATGGCTCGGCCGGCCTCGTTCCGCTGGCGGCGCAGCTCCTCGGTCTCCCCTATGAGCCGGCGGCGTTCCCGCTCCCTCTCCAACAGGGCGTCCAGGTCAAACTCCACCTCCCGGTGCTTCAACATGCGGGCCACGTCCCCGGGCCTCTCCCTGAGTATGTGGGGGTCTATCATTCTTCCACCACATCCAGAGCTATCTGGGCGTGGGCCAGCATCTCGTCGGCGGTCCCCGTGACCTGCTGTATGCTCCCGGATATCTCAAAGCCGGCCTCCCCGTCGCCTTCGTACATGGATATGCTCAGTCCTGGCGGAATATTCACGTTGTCTGGCTTGAGGGACTCCAGCAGGGTGCGGGATGCGCGCGCGTCCACCCTCATGCTAATCCGGATCCTGCACGTCGCTGACATTGGCGTCCAACCAGTCCAGAAATTCGTCCAATTTGTCTTTGTTTATCCGGGCCCCCGCGGCCATCTCGTGGCCCCCGCCCACTCCATCGAGCTTTTCGGCGCCCTCTCGCATGACGTCGCTGAGGATCACCGGCAGGGTGCACCCGACCGACTTTCGGGCGGAGAACTTTACGGTGTTGTCCTCGCCGCTCGTCCGGAGCATTATCACCTTCCCAACGTACTTGGGGGAGCTGGATAGCATCGACGCTATGGTGCCCGTCATGGTCTCGGGCACGACGCCGTCGGCATTGACGGCTACCGTGGAGCCCCGGACTGTTGTCCTCCAGCGGTCACTGGCCAGTATGTTCATACACTTGCGTATGCGCCCCCGGTACTCTAGGAGGGCTTTCTCGGCGGCGTCCAACATGCCGCCTCGATCCCCCATGCAGACGGCCATGCCTATCCCGGCCTTGCCTATGCGGCCACACGAGTTGAGCATGGTGCCGAACTCCCTGCCGTCCCTCATGAAGCTGCCCTTCTCCTCGCCGTCCAGCGTGTATGCGTACCCCACCATCTCGGCCACCGCGTCGTCCACGCCAGCGCCCGGGGAGTACCGGGTGATGGCGTTTACTACCGCAGACTTTTCTTCCTGCGTCATGTCTGCCGGGACGCGCCACCTGCCCTTGTCCTTGAGGGGTATTCCGGCCTTCTTCAAAAGGGCGGCGCAATTGCCGCGCTCCCAGGTTATCCCCCTGATGTACGGCTGCGACGTGTAGGCCAACGCGTCGGCCAGCGGCCTGGTCTCCCGGCCGTAAAGCAGCAGGTCCAGGTCCACCGAGAGCAGTCCCTCGTCCTTGGCCTTCTCGACTATCTCAAGGTTCTTGCCGGTCAGCGAGCGCTGCTTTCCCTGATCCTGGCGGTCCCCGAGGGCGGCCACCACCGCTAGGGGCGCCAGATCCGCGTTGTCGCCGTCCAGGGCCGCGGCGGCCAGGTACGCCATGCCTCCGCCGCAGATCTCGTGGCCGCCGTCGATGTCGTATTTCCAAGCGTTGATCACCCGCTCGTTGTCACGTTCCGAGTCGGGTATGTGGTGGTGGTCCAGAACCACCCATCGGTCGTCCAGGGCCGCGTCGATCTCTTTGGCAAATCCCCCGGCCAGGTCCGTTATGACGTGAAAGTCCCTGCCGTCTTTGGACATCTCCTCGACCGTCTTGGAGTTGAACTCCATTGTGGAGCGGACCGTGCAGGCGGCTCCGGCCCGCATGAGGGCCTTGGCCATTATGGCTCCTGATGCCAAGCCGTCACAGTCCATGTGCGTGACGGCCATGATGGATTTGCCCTCCTTGATGCAGTCGCTGATCTTGTCCGTGAACATGGAGAGGGACTCGCCCAGCGTCATTCCAGTTGCGCTACCACGGACTTGTACTTCCAGTTTTGCGGTATGCGCCCTATTCTCTTGTAGTAGACGGAAAGCCGATGGACCTTGGCCTCTATAAGCTCCAGGGATCTGATGTTGCGCCGGTCGCCCCGATTGTCGCGCAGGTGCCTCTGTAGCCCGACGGCCTTGCGGACTATGTTGTCCAGGTCTTCGGGCATGTCTGGGCGTATGTCGTTCTGCTCCAGTATCTGGCCGACGGTCTTGCCGGTGATGGGCCTGACCAGGGGAATGGCGTGCTGGTCGCGCAATTTAATGCCTATCTGGCTGGGGGTGAGGCCGTCCTTGGCGTACTTCACCACCAGCTCCTCAACTTGCCGGGGGGTGTATGCTAGCCACTGGGGTATTCGGACATCCACGGGCCTTCTGGAGTGGGACTTGCCGTGTCTGTGCGTGTGCATCCTGCCCATGCGACGCGTCTGCAGACGTAGAAATTAAAGGCTTTGCACGGGAGGGCCAGCAAGGCGCACGCGGGGCTCCGGGACGGGTCCCTCTGGAGTCCGTGACCGGACTCTGGACGGAACCGCTTCGGCTGGCCGTTTCGCATAGTTGGTTATCACGACCTCCCGGTGGCCCGTCCTGTTCCGGCCGTCCGAGTTTATGCATCGTGCCGCCGTCACGCTCCTTACAACCCATGGCTCCTTGCCGAACAGCGATGTCACCTCCCGGGCGCACGAGTTGGACATCATGACCCGGCACCCCAATTCGTCAAGCCTGTTGCAGGCGGCCGCCAGTCTTTCCAGATCTGCAAGGGTAAAGTCGCCCCTGGTGTACCCGGTAAAGTTGCCGTCCTTGCTGACGGGGTGGTACGGAGGATCAAGATACACCATGTCTCCGGGCTTGGCCCTGTCCAGTGCCTTCTCAAAGTCGTTGCACTCCAGATCCACCTGGCCGGACCGGAGCGCCTTGCTGGCCAGCCGCAGACCATCCTCGTTCACTATGTTGGGGTTGGCGTAGCTGCCCATCGGCACGTTGAACATGCCGCGGCGGTTGACCCTGTACAGGCCGTTGAAACAGGTCTTGTTCAAGAATAGCAGCCGCGATGCCTTTTCAATGTGCCCACCGGGCGTCTGGGCGCGCACCGCGTAGTAGTACACCTTGCGGTCCTTTTTGAAGGCGGCGTCGTGCTCCCTGAGGGACTCTATTAGATCCTCAACACGGTCCCGCACCGCCAAGTACGCCAGTATCAGATCCGAATTGAGGTCAGAGGCGCGGCAGGATACGTTCTTGCCAGACGCAAGTATGTTGAAGAGCACCGCGCCGCCCCCCAAAAATGGCTCGTGGTAGGTACCGCATCCCTTTGGAAACATCTTCGTTAGCAACGGCAAGAGCTGCCTCTTGCCTCCGGCCCATTTGACGAAGGGCTTGGGTACATGGACATCCAGAGTCTGTTGCACGACGCATATGCGCATGTCGGGCTAACAGCTATGAAGTCAACGGCGGTGCGTTGTTGGTCAACTTTTTTTGACCTGGTAAACGAGCAACAAGAGCGCGTTTGTCATTAATAAAATGAAAGAAAGAGGGACTTAATCCCACTTGGACCAGGCTGCCATCCACCTGTACGTCCACGTATTCAGCTTGCAGCCCAGCGCAGCCATGGTTACAGACAGGACTGCTCCTGCTCCTGCACCTAGTGCCACTGGGCTATTGTAGAACTTGCCTACTTGCGGTTCTATGGGCGTCATGTATGGCGGTAGCGTCGGTCTCGGATACTTGAACGCCGTTTCCAGCGGATCCGCCACCGTGATAAGGTTCACCATGTTGAACAGCGGTAGGGACATTCCCACCAACACGCCTCCGAACAGTATCAGACTGTGTTTGTTCTTCTTGGTGGCCCAGTATACCAAGTCAAGCAACATGCCCGACGGCAGCCAGACCGGCGTCACTATGAAGTCGTAGGGGTATCCCAGTGCGAACCAGGCGCCCTTGGCCACCCACGTGTACACCGTCATTATGAGACAGTAGTACGTGGCTGTTCCCGGCACCCCGGTGAATGTCAAGTAGTACGTTGCACCTACTACGAGCATCAGCGTCTGCGATATTGAGAATATCACATAGGATGTCCATGCCCAGTCGGTGTAAAAGATGTAGTCACCGGCGTTGATAGTCAGTAGGGTAGAGTTAACCGCGACGACCACTATAAACAAGTAGTGGGTACATCGTCTAAGCCAGACCATTAGCCCACTCACATAGGCACCGTATATAAAATTTTATCCAAACCGTGCCGGTTGGGGCTCTAGAATGCCGGTACGGACCCGGTTGGCGGGCGCGGATCCGGCCCGGCCCCGCTGCGGCGATGGGCATTTGGACGCACGCGCCACTAGTGCTGTCGCAAAACCTCCGTTGGAGTTCTTGAGCATGTGCCAGTTGAAGTCCTGCGCCGGATCTGGCTGCCTGTACCGCTGGGGCCTTTGCAGACTTGCTCCTTGTCCTGAAGCGCGCCGGATCCGGATCCGCACACGCGGTAAGACGCGCCAGCCAATTAAAATGAAAAAGAGGTTAAGCGATTGCCTAGTTGCCTACGTACAGTGAGATGAATATCGTCCCTACTGCCGTGCCAGCTATGGCGGCCGCGACCACTCCGTTGCTGTTCTTGTTGGAGCCTTCCTGCATGACTTTGACGCAGAATATGTACCCGATGGCCTCAATGATTGTCAGCACTATGAACGCATAGTGACCACTTGGCGTTGGGTAGGCCCAAGGATAGTAAAAGTATCCAGCTGCGGTGCCTCCGAACGTAGCTAGCCATGCGGCGAGATAAGATGCCGTTATCATGCCTGTCATGTTCTCGACGCGCTTGCCTATCATCCGCTCGACATCTGCGCTTGATGTACCGCCTGAGCCGCCGGAACCGAATCCCTTTGGAAGTGTCATTCTGTGTCCAAATGGCCATCTAATCTTTTTAAGTCTTCCTAAATCTGCCCGGCGGGTTCCCCTGCAATATTTCCTCTCATGTGACGTTGACCCAGTTTCATGTGGGCGGATCCGCGCGGCGGTCTTGGCTGCGGATCGGCTGGGATATGCGGATGCGAATTTTGACGCAAAATG
This sequence comes from Nitrosopumilaceae archaeon, assembly GCA_963665475.2. Lineage (GTDB taxonomy): Archaea > Thermoproteota > Nitrososphaeria > Nitrososphaerales > Nitrosopumilaceae > VYCS01. The sequence continues at coordinate 195,259 of CAXXXK010000003.1, forward strand.
TACGGTTCGCTTGGCGATAGGCTGGCGACGTTCCGCCTGGGGGACGAACGGGCTTTGGTCCCGCATCATGGCAGGATCCCGCATCGACGGGCGTCTGGGGGCTCTGGTTTGTGGGCGCCTAGACGCGGCACGGCATGATTGTGCGGTAGTCTGTGCTGCCGCGTTGCGGGATGTGCCACAAACTCTGGACACACGATGCGTATGCGGTTCCCGCCGTCCGTCTCCAACCCTACCCTTCTGCGGATCCGTTGGTATGGTGGACCCGACAGTGGACGCAACCCTGCCCGCCGTGCGGCGCGCATTCCTTTCGTCGGGCGCAGGTGCAGCGTCGCCGTGCGGTGCCTTGGGAAAGCACGCGCGCCGTGTCGTGTGCAAATATGAAAAAATAGAAACGTCCTCTAGGGAATCGCCCTGCTGTACAGCTTGCCCTCAAGGGCCATCTTGTACATCTCGGCAACGTACGGGTTCTCGCCGGGGGTCTCCGCTCCGAGCTCCACGAGGCGGGCGTACACCCTGACCACGTAGGCCAACGCGCCCATGAAGGCCACCACGACGCCCATGTTGAACATCCAGTGGTTGGGCACGGCAAAGATCTCCTCGACGAACCAAAAGTGCCACATCTCGTTGACCCCGATGGTGAACATGGTCGCCAGATAACCCAGAATGGTCATCTTCAGGCCCGTGTTCATCGAGTTGTTGGGGCCGCGGAGTACGGGTACCCTGCGGTCGTATATTGCCGCCGCACCCCAGCCCAGCGGAAGTGCTACAAAGTGGCTGTAGAGCCACCAGTGGGCGGGGGTAAAGGCGCTGTCGCGTATAGACGTCTGGTGCAGCGAACCGTCAACGAAGTTGTCCACCTCGACGGACGCGGCTGTCGAACCCATGGCGATAACGATGAGCCAGATCTTCTTGAGTCTCTGGATCTCTACCTCCTTGGGTATGAGTGCCGGCATTTGTGCCATGGTCTGAATTTGACAAGGCGGCATATAAAGAGACGGTTCATGTATGTGGCCATTTTAGTGTAATTTAGATACTTTTTTTATTTGTTTAGATTTTATTTTATCATTCAGAGCACATAATTTTATAATTATTTTATTACGAATTCTAAATTTTTATTGATAAGCATTGGTGGTAAGCAATTATCTGGCCGCACAGCCGGCCCGGATCCCGCCGTCCGACGGCGGACGACAACGCGCGACGTTGCGGCGTGGCTCCGTCTCTGGCGTTGCAGGGCGGCTTTCCGGCGTTGCAGTTTCGCGTTTTTGAGAGTTGCACACGGGGCGGGAGCGGCACCTCCACCGCGCCTCACGCGGCGAATGGCCGGTGGCTGCAACGCGAGGGCCGGCACCGGTGGCGGTGCAAGCCCTCGCCGGACATCTCTGCCCCTGATGGTGCTGGAATTGTAATGCCGGCTGTGCCACGAAAAGCGGCGGTGAACATCTTGGCAAGATGCGGATCCAGGGCGGTTTAGGGCCGGTACCCGGCATTGACCAAGAAGCAATGGAAATGCTTATAATAATCACGATGCCCCAAGACAACCAAGGGATAACATTGATCAACCAAAAAATAATCGTAGTAGGCCTCAGCGTAGCGCTGGTAGCAGGCACGTTGGGCTTCAACTGGGTGGATGTCCTATTCCCATCTGCCACTGCACACGGTGTCCAAGCACAACTTCAGAGCCGTTTCATCCGGATCGCCGATGAGCAGTTCAATAGGCAGTCCTTGCAGACCGGCGAGATACTGACCCTTCAGGGCCAGCTGGTAAGTCTTGTGGAAAGAGATCTTCGTGGATGGATATCCATATTCTCAGAGTCCACAAACGCCGGAAACCGGTGGGAAATAATGTCCAGAGATCCGCCGGGTAATGTCTTTGACATTTCGGGCAATACGGTGACCCCATACCAAATCTCCGCACGGGCACTGGAAGCGGGAGTGTATCACGTACACACCCAGCTCAATGTGGCATCGGTGGGTCCGGGACTGGGTCCGGGACAGACCGTTGTTGTAGAGGGTGAGCCAATCATCAAGCCAATTCCTTACACCAACATTGCATACCAATCCATACTGATCGGTGTTGGCTACGTCATCACGTTTGCCACCCGACCCTGGCAAGTCATCTGACCCTTTCTTTTAATTTTATTAATCCGACGCTAGAGGTACTAGCGTAGCTTGGAGGGCGCCGAGGCGCCATGGGTCGCGGCCGGGGAGATTTTCCAGCGCCAAGAGACGGCGGGGGTATTGGGCCGCCTCCTGATCAGGGCGGCAGTACGTCCAGAGCCGGGCGCCGAGACGGTGGGACGGGAGAGTATGGCTGCCAGCGCTCTGGCGTTTCTGCCTATCCGCCCCGCGCCATCTCTGTCTGGGGGGGGGGTGCCCGCACTCTATTTTATGACATGAAAAACCGCGCGGGGGCATTGCGGGCACTCGCATTGCATCCAAAGCATGCTGGCGGCCGGATCCCGGCGGGGCAGCGCCGGGCGCAACTGCCGCATAGGATGTGGCGTCGGTTTGACCGTACCATTATTGTCCATTCATTGCCAATTATGGGGATTAAACGGTTATGAATGACGATTGCAGGAATTGTACGACGGTCCGGCTTAGGACATACTCTTAAGCGCCCCGGTGTTATTATGCGCGTGCTATATTTTAGGATAGTTCGGCTGGACATCTTTCAGAGCTACTTCTTCGGCGATGTGGAGTTCCGCGGGGATCGGTACAAGTTTAACCTGCAGGCCCAGAGGCGGGGCAAGGTGCTCCGGCTTCCTTTTGGAATAGTTCCAAAGAAGGAGAGGGTCATTGTGCGTATGAGCGGGCCAGGCGATCTGTTCGTGGAGGATTACCTGCCTTACAAGGGGGAGTCGGAGTGGGTTGAGGTGGACTCCAACGTGATCACGTTCTTTGTGGCGGATCATCAGGACCAGTTCGACTCGCTGGAGATCATGGACGGGGTGTAATGTTTCGTCCTGTGTCGCCCGCGCCGCCAACCGGCGGGCGAGCCGGGTGCCCCGTGTGCGCTGAACCAAAACGGGCCGAACGCTGGAGCGTGTTGAGAAAAGAACTTTAACTTGTGCGGGGTATGACATCCGTGAAGTGGCCTGGTACCAGAGATCCATACAAGCGCCGGAAGACCATCCGTTTCTTGATAATCACTGCCATCATAGGGGTGTCGGTCGCCGCGGTGGCCGCCACAGTTCAATCCATCGTTAATGCGGACGATCCGCTCAAGGTATGCATAAACGACAGGTTTACGCCCTATCGCATATCGGCCACTCTGGAGATCTGGGTGGATGGAAATCAGGCGGATATCCCCGCCAACATAGGGATGAACGAGGGTGAGTTTGGCGAATGCCAGAGGTCCATGTATACGCTCACCAGCGACGGCACCATACACGCCGAGTGGGAAGACGCGTATCCGTTCGAGTTGGGCCACTTTCTGTGGATGTGGGACTTTCCGATTCGTGACATGGAGCAGTCCAAGTCGACCATATACGTAAACGGAGATCCGTCGCCACACTTCATCTCGGTTCCGTTCCAGGACGGCTTCAATTACCGGGCAGAATTCGTCTCCAAGGAGTATGACGAGTCTCAGGATAGCGACTTTATGCCTCCGGCCCGGGACGAGTAGGTACCGCTGGGGCGGTTTGTATGCGGCCGTGGCCTGCTCCAGCGTATGCCGCGCCGGATCGTTTGGTGGCGGATCCGGTGTCCCGCGTGGACGCCAGCCTGGTGTGCTCCGTGGCCCAAACCAAAATACCGTCCCCCGCCTCCGACGGTTGGCTGCGCCGTATCAGGAGTGGGTGGCGGCGGAGCCTGGGTTCCAACATGGGGTGGGACTGGAGGGGCCTGTTGGGGGCTTGCAATTACCGAAATTTATATAACGAACCGAGTTGGTTACAACTACCATGATACCAGTCATAGGCACATTGATGAATATGCTACCGTCGATTGCGGGCCAACTGGGGCCCAACTACGACCCGCTCTTTTACGATGTCATGATTTACATCTTCGGAACCATAATGTTCACCGTATTCCTGCTGGGGATAATCGCGTTCTGGCTTCGCGTCCATGGGTGGGCCTACAAGGACAACCGTGAAAGGTGGATTGACGAGCTGGACAAGCACTTCGAGAGAGAAGGTATCGGTCTTATTCCAGATAACGGCAAGTACTGGTAAGGCCGCTTTTTCATTCTTTTTGTTGTCGGCTACGCCGGTCTATGATCGCGCGTAGTGGGTCCGCGCTACCACGTTGCCGGTGGTGCGTACCGCGTCTGGCCAAGGGCCGGCATGCCTCTGCCAACTCCTGCTCCGCGGCGGGATCCCTGCGCCATCGCGGATCCGGCTAAAATGGATCCCGCCGTCAGGGCGGCGGTTACAACGCACTCTCCCGGCCAGATTTTGTCCAAACGGTTGACTGGGCCGCCCGGGATCGCAGACGCTGCGCCATGTTCTAGGCATGGCTGGCCACGATCCGGCGAAATGTTAAATATTGGCCACTTGTTTGTACCCCTAGGTAAATGATGAACAGTAGAGTAATTCTAGCGGCCGGCCTGATGTCAGTCTTCATGTTGGCCTACTACGGCACAAGCACCGTTGCGTTTGCACAGTATATGGGCAACGTCGGTTCCGAGGGCGAGACAGGACAGAACACACTGGAGGAGACTCTTCTGCTAGCGGAGAGGAGAATCCAAGCGGCCGAAGCTAATCCGGGTAGTGGATCTGGAACGCCCTACCTTGATGCCGGTGGTGTGCTGGGCGCATCAGCCATTGCGGGAGCCGTGTTTGGCGGTATTGCCGGTGCCTTATTCATTAGGGCACGCTCTGGCAAGTACGCTGCAATGGGACGAGGTTAAACCCTCTTTTTCTCTATTTTGTATAGCGGAGGCGGGGGATCTTTTCGACGTCGTCCCCACGCAAAACCGCCCATGGCGTAAGGCTTCGGGCGTGCCCTGCCGCTGACCCCTCCCTAGTGAACGGGGTGTGCCTGAACCCATGCCGCGCCTGCCGGCCACGCCGGGCTCGCTTGGACCGCGCCTTGTCCGGATCCGCCCAAAGCCCGTTGACTGCGGCGGGACAAATGTGCCCGACGCCCTGATCTGCAATGACGTCTCGACTCTCACGGGATGCCTGCCTACGCAACGTTTATGGAATGGGGGGCCGTTTGCTCGCCCGTGAAGTACTGGCTTGCCAAACAGGAACCACGCGGTCCCCGAGGGTATCCCCTTTCGCAACTGGAACGGGATGGTCGCACCATGTGGGACGGCGTGCACAACAACCTGGCTCTCAAGCACATGCGGGAGATGAGGCCCGGGGATATGGTGTTGTACTACCACACCGGCACCGAGCGGCGGGCAGTAGGCACCATGGAGGTGGTATCAGAGCCGTACCCGAACCCAGAGGAGGACAACGACAGGTTCATCGTGGTTGACGTCGCGTACAGGAGTACGTTCGCCAAGCCGGTCACCCTGAAACAGATGAAGCAGGAGGAGGAGTTCGCCGGCTGGGATCTGCTCCGCATAGGCCGCCTGTCGGTGGTGCCCGTCCCCAAACCCATATGGGATCGCATACTGACGATGTCTGGGTGAGTCCACCCGCACGGTTGATATATGCATGAGTTCAACTCACACCATGGCAATAGCGTTCGTTCTGATAAACTGCGAACTAGGCTCGGAACACTCCATCATACAGCAGTTGCGCGGTATCGATGGCATCAAAGAGGTGCACGGCACCTTTGGAGCGTATGACATACTGGCCAAGATAGAGTCAGACACCATAGAGAAACTGCGGGAGACGATAACTTGGAAGATTAGAAAGATCGAGAGAATTCGCTCCACCCTCACCCTGATGGGCATTGAGGGCCAGTGCTGACCTTGAGGCGGCTCCATTTCATTTTTCTGGTTAAGCACGAGGAAGACGTTCGGGCGCGTAAGGCCGAGTACGAGTACGTCAAGGACATGTCAAAGTTCTTTGGGCAATGGATATCCGAACAGTTTGACGCTCGCTTTGAGATACACTGCGACATGATGGTCGTGGGCAAGCGGAGCATCCTGCAGCGACCAGACGTACACACGCTGGTAGAGGACCACCGTATGCGGGGGGAGGACACCTACCACTTTTACCTTGCGTACTTCAGGCCCCTGTGGACGGATTGCACCTGCGAGGGGTACCATGCAGAGAATTTTGGCATGGTGTGGTGGCAACGCCCCCCCGGAGATCCCGACGCGCCCAGCATACCTTTCATGGCCGAAAAGAACTGCACGACGGTGTCCCACGTACTGGCGCACGAACTTCTTCGGCAGCAGGGACACGCCAGGTACGTTCCGGCCGTCCACGACGTCTGGACGCGCCACTTTTACGGAGATTTGCCCTTTGTGGGGTATGGCCGCGATCACAAGCGGGACGGCGCCTCGCCAGCGTTTCTGGTCATAGATGCGGAGGATGTGGCCTAGATGGATATGGGCACGTAGATGTTGTTCTCAAAGTTTACAACCCGGAATCCGATGTAGTTCTCCTCGTCCTTGGGCAGCTCCCTGCTGAGGGCCCCCAGCTCCTTGACCGCATCGGTCTTTATCCCGACCGAAGATCCGTACACGGCCTCGGATAGCATGGTGCCGTGCTCGCCGTGTTTTACGTCGTTGACGGACTCGTAGAATCGGGAGATCTCCTTCTTGGATACCGAGTTGCCCGTGGGCTTGTTTTGCGCCACCGCTATGTATACCCCGTTGTTCTTCACCGCAACCAGAAACGTGTGGTTCTTTCCGGACTCTCCGGGGACTTGCTCGTTCATGAGTATCTCGCACTTGTGAAAGGCGCTGGAGACGTACGCATAGAATCGGTAGTTGCTGAACTGGCCTTTGGTGTCGTCTTCGCAGTCAACGAATATGCGGTACAGCCTCTTTAGGGCCTTCTCGTTCATGCTCTGCAGCCTGTCTTCCAGCCGGCCCTTCTCCAGCAGGTCCGAGTCGGATTCGGCGGCAATGATCTTCAGCATGAGCTCGGGTATGTTGTAGTTCTTCAATGTGGATATGTGGGCGCCGTTCTGGGTGGTGCCAAAAGTGGGAAAACCCTTGTTTACCATACCCGTCTAACCTGAGCGTAGGCGCCATATATGTTTGTCCATGACGATTCGGTTTGCCGTCCGGGATGGTCCCCGGCGCGCCTTGGCGGCGCCGCGCAGTCCGGGAGAGGCAGAACCGGCGGATTCCAAATCGATAAATAATTCGTCCCGCTATGGATGGCGTGACTCTGGCAGATGATCTTCGGAACAGGCGCCCGATGGTCGTTCCGGGGGTGTACGATGCGTTGGGGGCCCGGATCGCCCAGACGGTGGGGTTTGAGGCCATGTTCCAGACCGGATACGGTACATCCGCCACGCTGTTCGGCATGCCCGACTACGGGTTTGTGGGGGCCGCCGAAACTCTGGACAACGCCCGCCGCATCTGCTCGGCGGTGTCCGTCCCGGTTATAGTGGACGCGGACACCGGGTACGGAGGTGCGCTCAACGTGCATCGCCTGGTGCGCCAGCTGGAGGGAGCCGGCGCCGGCGGCATGTTTCTGGAGGACCAGAGGTGGCCCAAGAGGTGCGGCCACATGGACGGCAAGGAGGTCATTCCGCAGGAAGAGTATGCCGAAAAGTTGGGGGCGGCGCTGGACGCTCGCCAGAGCAAGGACTTTGTCATCGTCGCCCGCACAGACGCTCGGGCCACCGAGGGGCTGGACGAGGCCATACGGCGTGGCCTGGAAAACTACAAGCTTGGGGCCGATGCCGTGTTCGTGGAGGCGCCCCGTACCGTTGATGAGATGAGGCGCATAGGCGCCGCCATAGACGCGCCGCTGGTCGCCAACATGATCGAGGGCGGCGCCACGCCCGTCCAGCCGGCCGAGTCGCTCCATTCCATGGGGTTCGTGCTGGTGCTGTATCCACTCTCGGTGTTGTACGCGTCGGCCGCCGCGGCCCTCTCCACGCTAAAGGACCTGCGCCGGAACGGAACCACGACGGGCCCCTCCATGCTTACCTTTGAGCAGTTCAACGAGATGGTGGATCTTCCCGGGGTGCGCAGTCTGGCGACGCGGTTGGCATCAAAATAGAAACAAAAAGCAGATGTGGTGAGCTTATTCTGTGTTTTTCTTTACTTCGATCTCGATGGTGGACACGTTGCGTGCCTTTCCGTCGTTGGATTCGAGGGACTCGGAGCCTATCTTGATTTCTCCTATGGAGTATCCGGCGTTCTCGGTCTTGCGGGATATGATTTGCGCAACATCTACCGCTCGACCGATACTCATGCCTCGTGCCTTGATGTGCACCGCCGGCAAGTTGGTCAGCTGGATGAGCGTAGATGTAACATACGCCATCAGCGGCTTCTTGCCGATAAAGATGGTATCGCGTGCTTCTGTCGACATTGGGGCATCACAGCGGGGTTCTAATTTAAAGTTAGAGTACAATTTCCGCGCGATGGCCCGACCCGCGCGGCCGACTGAACGCGCGGGGGCCGAATGGCCCTTCCCGCGGCGCCCCGTTGCATGGCGGACCCCTTGGGGCGGCCGTTGCCGGAACGGACGCGCCGTCACGGCACGCGCGGATCCGGCGCCGCTGGAGATCCGGGGGCGATACGTTTTTGAAAAGCGGCGCCCCCCTCCCGACATGGAGGACAAGCCGGATCCGGGTAAGATGGGGCGTCTGGCAGAGGTCGTGGCGTCTCCCGACGACGCGTCGGTGGAGTACGCCGTATCGATGCTGGACGATGCCGACATCAGGATCCGAGGCGAGGCGTTCTGCACGCTGATATTGATCGAACGGGACGTTGCCGCCGTGTTAGAGAGGCACCTGTCCAGCCCGTCCCGATACGTACGGGCGTTCTGCGCCCTGATACTGGCCAACCGGGGCGACTCGGCCTCGGCGCCGCGCATAGTCCCCCTGCTGGACGACGACCGCGCATTGGTGCGCAGTTGCGCCTTGGGGGCTCTGGGGTACCTGAGGTATGCGCCAGCCGCCGACCTGGCCAAGAACCTCCTTGACGACGAAAACGAAGAGGTGCGGATCAGCGCCAGGCAGGTCGTCTCCGACATGAGTGCGCCGGCCTAATCGTCCCTCTGGCCGTCGGTCTCGGGAATGCCATTTCCGTCCGCGGGGCGGCTCAGGTCCTCGTACCACCGTATGGACTCGGCCATCCTCTCGCCTGAGACCAGCCCGTCGGCAACTATCTTCCAGAACATCTCGGGATACACGAACTCCCTTCTGGAGTACTCCAGGATCTTTTGGTACTCGCCGCGGAAGTAGTGGCTCGCCTCGTCTCCCCCCGACGTGCCTTTGGTGGGCAAGCCGTACGCGTGGGCTAGGACGTCGTGCTTGAGCCCCTTGGCGGACATTCCGTTTAGCGGCAGGTGAATCTGCAGAAAGTCCACCGCGGTGGGACCGTTGACCATCCAGTTGTACAGCCACGTCTCCTCGTCTATGCCCAGGATCCTCATTCTGTTGTACAGGAAGAACAGGTCAAAGCCCAGTATGTTGTGGCCTATTATGCGCAACGGGTCGTCTCCGCGGTTCCGCTGGAGGTCCTGTATCACCGTGTACAGCTTCTTGAGGACTGCCTCCTCGCCGTCCTTCCACTCGAGTAGCCTCCTGGTGGGCGCCCTGTCCACCTGATACGTTACGAGCGCCGTCCTCCCCAGGGTGTACTTGAGGGCCCCCTTGGCGTACTTCCAGTAAAGATCGCTATCCGCAGATCCGGGACCCAGATCCCCGCTGCCGACCCGGCGGGAGGCTTCGGCGTACTCGCCGGCCTTCATATCCGGCACGGTCTCAATGTCCAGAAAGAAGTCAGGCATCAGGATGTTTGGGGAGGCGCGATTATAAGCGAAATATGGCGGACCGAATGGGGCGCGCACGGGGGTTTTCAGATCGGCTGTGGGGCAGCTCGCTCCCAAACATTCCAAAACGGGCCAGCACGGGACCGATGCCCCTCCTGGGCAGGACGGGGCGGATCATGGCGGGCCAGAGCGGTTTTTGCTGGCCGCGAGATCCTGACCAACGTGGCTTGCCTTACGCATCAATTGACTTTGGGCGAGGGCCCGCAGCGCCGCGGTCTTGGCGACGCGATTCGGGCCGTTACTGAAGTAGCCGTCCATCGCGCCCCGCAGCGCCCGCCGTCTGCATGGCGGAACATCTTGTGAATTTCAGCCAACGCTTCCCGGCCCAACGCTGATCCGGCCGCTCCGGCCTGCGCCACGACCTTCATCGTGGGCAAGCCGGGACGCGCCCACTTCCGTTCTTTCACCCATTCCGGATGACGCCGCCGACCGGCCACGCCCCGGCAGTGCCCGGGCGGCGTACCGCAATAGGTCGGCGCGTCCCGGATTGATCATTATGTCAACGTGCCCGCGGATATTTTTCCACATTCGTTTGGATGAATACCGCCCAGTCGTTCGTGGCGCGATTCCCCCCCCCCGCACCGGCCAGGCGTGGCCAACGTCGCAGCCCAATCCCAACGCGAAGCCCGGCGTGATGTGGGCATGCGGCCATCTCCCATGGGACGGTGTGCTTTTGGATAGCGGAACCTGTCTGAACCACTTGAAAATGGTGGACCGGGTGGGATTTGAACCCACGATCTGATCCATGCCAAGGACCCATCCTACCAGTCTAGACGACCGGCCCATTGGTAGGGAGAATGAGCCCGCCGTTATTAAAACATGGAGTATTGCGGAGGAGGACATCCTGCAGCGTGGCCCCGCTACAGGCGCCCATGCGGCCATGCCGCATCCGTCAACGGCTGCGGCCATGCCGTATCGCAAAAGGGGCCGAAGCAAGGCTCATGCGGGCGTGACGGCCATCTTGCCGACGTGCGCTGCAGCACGGCGCGTTCTCGCCGGACGCGGCGGCGCGCCGCAACCGCGTCGTGTAAATTCTCATACTGCCCCGGCCAGGCGCCCGGCGGCTGCCGTACGCGGAGGAGCGCCGGCGCGGTGCCGCCCGCTGGCCATCCGCATCGCGCCAGCGGCGCACGCCCGCGGATTTGGGGACAGATCTCCCGCCGCACGTTGGGGGTTTCACCATCCCCTCTTTGGGAACTTCATGCCGCACACCCGCATCGTGTCGTCTGGAGCGTCGGCAAACCTGACCACCGTCTCCCACTCTTCGTCAATGATCCGGGCCACGCCCTCCGGCACGCCCTCCCTCCACCCGTCGGGGCCTCCCCTGGCCGCCTCATACAACTGCGCCTTCACCGACGCCGCCGAGAGGGGCCTTCGCTTTCCCACCTTGGGCCTCAGCCGGTACAGCCGGAGCATCAGGCCCTCTGCAGAGTCACCCGTATACGAAAAGAAGTCGCCCTCCACGCCGTTCAGTATGCTGCGCCGCAGCGCCCACGACTTTCTGGACAACAGCGGCGGCATGTACTTCTTGAAGGGGGCCGCAAAGGCATAGTCGTCGGACACGTCCACCCGCGGGTCGTCCACGGCGGCCCGCAGCATCCTCTCCCGTATGTCCAGCCCGAAGGGAAAGCTGCGGCTGTTCAGCTCCGTGTCGCCGTCGCGGAAGACCACCGGCATCACCTTGACCCGGTCGGCCCGGCCGGCCAGTTCCCGCACGATGTCCGCGTGGGCGTTGGTGACCGGGTTCATGTGGGCCAGGTACAGCGCCGTTACCATCGCTCACCAGCCCGTTGTGGTGGGGACGATGGGACTTGAACCCATGCTCTCCAGTACCCGAAACTGGCAGTATACCAAGCTAACCTACGTCCCCGCAGGTCTGAAAAAACTCAAGATATTTTATCTTACCCGTAGGACTCGAACTTGACCTCAAAGCTGCCGTCGTCGCGCTTGTTGCGGTTGGTGACAAAGCCTCTGGGCTCCAGCACGCTGAGGGCGCCGTCTATGGTTCCCTGCCAACCGCATATGTAGAACATGGTGTTTTCTCGGGTTATCTCGTCGCCCAAGATCTCTTCAAGTGGCATCTTTCCGTCGCTGTTGGGCTTGAGCAAGCCCTCTACTCTGCCCGTGTGGCCGTCCCAGCCGGGGTTCTCCTTGGGCCTGCTGATTGTCGGGCGGTACTTGAAGTTCCACTTGTCCGTGCCCCTGTCCTGACTCTCCTTCTCCAGGCCTTCCAGCAGTTCTCGGTATCCCAACTCGTCGGTATAGCTTGCCCCGTGCAGTACCACAACCTCGCGCTTGTCTCCGGTGTCGCGCAGGTGCAGCGCTATGCTGATGAACGGCGCCAGCCCCGTTCCGCCGCCCAGACATACTATGCGACGTTCGTCCTTCTCGCCGTTGTGCAGCTCCTCGTTTATGGTCAGATCGTGTCCCCGGGGCTTCATCCACGTCATGGGTGTGCCTATATCCGCGGAGAATATTTGTGTTGTAAGGCGGCCAGGCAGCGGGTTTCGCACCCACCTGACGTACAACTCTAGGTATTCGCGGTTCTCCGGGTGCGAAGCTATCGAGTATGCCCGGCGTACGACCTTGTTGTTCTCGTTGGGGTTGGGCATGCCCAGTATGGTGTACTGGCCGGCCTCGTATTCTGGGACGGGTACCTCGTCGGGAACGAGTCTGAATATCATAAGATCTTCCTTTAGCCTCTCGATGTATGAAATCTTGGCGGTATCTTCGGCGACCATGTCAAGCCTCTCAGATTGGTGCTTAAATATTTTGCCAATCGGGCGCGTTGGTGCCGCCATATGGAACCAGCCGCAGCACTTCACGCCGGATCCGTCCAGCGTGGCGGGCCGCGGGGCAACGGCCCGCCCCATATGGGGCAGAGGCGCGCCGGGCCGCGCGGGCGGACCGCCGCTTCCGCACCGCGCATGTTCCGATGAATGTGCGGCATATCGTTGAAGCTGATCCGAACGCGCCGTCATGTGGCGGGTCCGCCTTGCCATTCCGGCCGTATAATCAACTGGGACATGCGGGTCAAATGTCCTGAAAATGGCAAATACCAACGCTTTTATTCCACTCCATATGACGATGGTCAATCACAATGTCCCAGCCCCATGCGCAGAGGCCACTTCCGGCGCTTCAAAAGAATACAAAAAAGATGGTGATCGTGAGGCTGAAGAACGAGATGGAGTATCAGGGGAAGATGGACAACGTGGACAACTACATGAACCTCATAATGACCAACGCCGACGAAATTCAGAACGGCAAAGTGGTGGGAAAGTATGGCCGCGTAATAGTGAGGGGTAATAACGTTCTTTTCATAAAGCTAGAAAATGAGCTCTAGCTCCGGACGGACCTACCTGTTTACATCCGAGTCAGTCACGGAAGGCCATCCGGACAAGGTATGCGACCAGATATCCGACGCGTTTCTGGACGAGTACCTGCGGCAGGATCCGGACTCGCGGGCCGGCGTTGAGGCGGCGGTCACCACCGACTTTGTGATGGTGGCCGGTGAGGTAACCTCCAAGGCCGATTTTGACCGGGAAGGGCAGGAGCGGCTGGTTCGGAAGGTGATCCGGGACATCGGGTACGACAAAGACGAGCTCAAGTTCAACGGCGCCACGTGCAACGTGGTGTTGAGGCTCCACCCCCAGAGTCCGGACATAGACATGGGCGTCACCGCGTCTGCCAGCAAGGATCAGGGGGCGGGGGATCAGGGAATGATGTTCGGGTACGCCGCCAAAGAGACCGACGAACTGATGCCGCTGCCCGTCTCGCTTGCCCACCGGCTGACCCGGAGGCTGTCCGAGGTGCGCCGCCGCAACATACTGCCGTGGGTGAGGCCCGACGGCAAGTCCCAGGTCTCCGTAAGGTACGAGGACAATAGGCCGGTCTCCGTGGAGACGGTGGTGGTCTCCACGCAGCACGATCCCGACGTGTCAAGCGAAGACATCCGGGAGGGCATACTAAAGGAGGTCATACGGCCCGTGCTGGACGGCATGTGGGACGAGAAGATACGGGTGCACATCAATCCCACTGGGCGCTTCGTCATAGGGGGACCCCACGGGGACGCCGGGCTGACCGGGCGCAAGATCATAGTGGACACGTACGGCGGGATGTCGCGGCACGGGGGCGGGGCGTTCTCCGGCAAGGACCCCTCCAAGGTGGACCGTTCGGCCAGCTACATGTGCCGGTACGTTGCCAAGAACGTGGTGGCCGCCGGCCTGGCCGAGCGGTGCGAGGTGCAGGTGGCGTACGCGATAGGGGTCAGCGAGCCGGTCTCGCTGGCCGTGGATACTTTTGGCACCGGCGTCATGCCGGATATAGACATTGAGGGGATCGTACGAAAGCACTTTGACATGACCCCCGCCGGGATAATATCCCAGCTGGACCTGAAGAGGCCAGTGTACAAAAAGACCTCCACTTACGGCCACTTCGGCCGGGAAGAGTCCGGGTTCAGCTGGGAGAGGACCGACATGGCCGACACCCTACGCCGGGCCGCCGGGCTGTAGCATATCGGGTATGGTGCGGAACCGCATGCGGGTTATCCGCCGCAGTGCATCGTGGTCCCCGATATGTCCGCCGATCATGATGTTCAGGTCGTCCAGCTCGTAGGTTGGGCCGCGGTTCAGGACGGCGTCCCGGTACACGCGTTCCATGTCCGCGTGCTCTATCTTGGCGCGGGAGCCGGCAAACTCCCGGACGTATTCCGCAAAGGTGACGGTCTGCGGGCCGACCATGTCCAGCGTGCGCCCGGCAAAGCGCCTCGCGGTGGCGGCCATCTCCAGAATGCGTGCTACGTCGCGTACGGATATGGGCTGCATGGGATAGTCGCCGGAGCCGGGCACTAGTATGGTTCCGGCGCGCTCCTGCCGCCGCAGGTTGGCCGTGAGGTGGTCGTCGGGGCCTATGATGTACGACGGGCGGAATATCACCGGCTCGGCGACCGACGACGTTACGGCCCGTTCCGCCAGGTATTTCGATATGAAATAACCTGTGGGGGCGTCCGCGGAGACGCCCAAGCCGCTCAGGTATATCATGCGGGGTATCCGTACCGTGCGGCACACCTTGGCTATCGCGGCGGCGGGGGTATAGTTGGCGCTGCTGTACGGCCGGCGCACGGTCTGCCGGCCGCTTCCGACCAGGTGTATCGCAGCCGTGCAGCCCCGCGCGGCGTCATATATGGCCGGGTCGTCATACCCGGATATTGCATGTGTGGTCTCCCCCGGCAGGGGCTCCACGCTTCCCCGGGATATGGACACAACGTCAAACCCGTCGCGCGACAGTGTTACACGCAGGTGCCGGGCGACGAATCCACTGGCGCCCGTAACCAGTACCTTTGGCATGCGGAATTGGCGGGTGCCGGATTTAAAAAACCGCGCCGGAACCGTATACGTATGGCAAAGCCCAAACTGCGCACTGGGTATACGACCGGCACGTGCGCCGCCGCCGGGGCCCGGGCGGCCCTGGAGCTGATGGCGGGCAACCGCCTGGAGAGCGTCGGCGTGCGGCTTCCCCGGGGGGACATACTTGAAGTGCCGGTCAAGTCGTGCAACATTGCAGGCTCGGGGGCCGTATGCACGATAACCAAGGACGGCGGCGACGACCCCGACGTGACGCACGGCGCCGACATAGTGGTCGAGGTGTCCAGGCACGGCAAGGCCGGAGCCGTATCCATCAAGGGGGGAGAGGGCGTGGGTGTGGTGACAAAGCCCGGACTGGGCCTTGAGGTGGGCGGCCCGGCCATCAACCCGACGCCCCGCAAAATGATCCGGGAGAACCTGGCGGAAGTGGACTGTAGCATAATGGGGGAGAGCGGCCTCCGGGTGGTGGTTTCGGTTCCGACGGGAAGGAAGCTGGCCCCCAAGACCGACAACCCGCGGCTGGGCATACGCGGGGGCATATCGATACTGGGGACCAGCGGGATCGTGGTGCCGTTCTCGACGGCATCGTTTGCGGCTTCCATACGGCAGAGCGTGGACGTGATAGTTGCGATGGGGGACGACACCGCCGTGCTCACCACCGGCGGGCGCAGCGAGGACTTTGCCAGGCGTGTGGTGGATCTGCCGGATCACTGCTTCATCCAGATGGGCGACTTTTCCGGATATGCGGTGGGGCAGTGCCAGAAAAAAGGGCTGCGCAGGGCGTACGTGGCCGGGTTCGTGGGCAAGCTGGCAAAGATGGCCGCTGGCGTCTCGCAAACCCACGTGAAGGGCTCCAAGGTGGACACCGGAATGCTGGCTGAGGTGGCCGTGAAGTGCGGCGCCGGCCCCGAGGCGGCGGGCCGCATACGCGGCGCCAATACGGCCCGCCACGTGATGGAGATGGTTGCAGAGGATGATTCCATACGGGGATTCTTTGACAGAATATGCGGGATGGTTCTGGACAATATGGCCGCCAGGGCTCCGGACGTGGACATGGACGTGATATTGTTTGACTTTGGCGGCTCGGTGCTGGGGCGGGCCGGATGTGGATCCACCTTGCCGTAATAGATAATAGGTAACCATTACGACAGCATATATGACATACATGGAGTGTATCGGAGCCCGGCTGGTTATAATGGTCTGGCGTGTCCAAGATGAGATGGTGGCGCATTGCGCGACGATGGGTGAACAGGTGTCATGAAGAGTAGTTTACAGGGCGATCGCCCAAAAGATGGCAAACCACTAACGCTAAAAATAACCGACTTTGGTCCCATATCCTGTGGCACTATCACAACAAAACCTCTTACCATACTCGTAGGTCCAAACGGTTGTGGGAAATCACATGTAGCAACTCTTGCATACGCTATCCTAGAGGCAGAGTCAATCCGTATAACTGACCCATTTGGAGTGCCCGCGCAAGAATATATTGACTTTTCCTACAGTCAGGCAAAACGCATATCCGCATTATGTGAACCAAACACGAGACGTATATGGGACTCGGATACTTACAAAAATTTTACACAAAATGTCGTTGGTAATTTTTTCCATATGCTGTCTAGCTTGTTTTTGGTGGAACGTAAAAAACTCATAAGAACTGGTAGAAAGCATTTTGAACTTGATATTACATCCGACATTATTGACGGAAAAATTCAATTTACAAATGATGACGATAATATTAAATTTAAAGAACGGAAAACCAGACACATTGAATTCATTTTAAAAGATCCAGTATCCATTCCTAAAATTCGTATCAGTGGCGATGGCTTTACAATGGATGTACCATACCATGAACAATCTGACTGGAAGGAACGGTTTCACATAATAAGGCATGGCATCAGAGAAATAATTAACTATCGATCTGCAAAACGTGGAATTTATTTCCCAGCTGAGCGCGGAGGTTTGGCCATGGCGCAACGCTCATTGACACTGCATTATTATAATATGCGTGGAAATGTCCACATTAGTTCTCCAGATCCCAATCTGACACGTGTTGCAACTGATTTTCTAGGAATGTTACTTGTGCCTGATAGAGATACGGGTGAATATGCAGATCTTGCAACAAAATTTGAAGATGCGGCCATGCATGGAAGAGTTACCATTAGGGCTGGGCCCAACAATATGCCGGACATAATTTTTATACAAAACAACGAACGATTACCGCTGAATGCATCTGCCTCGTCTGTCAAGGACATGGCGGCATTCTTGCTTTATCTGAAGCACATTGCTAGACGTAACGATGTGGTTATTCTTGAAGAACCTGAAACGTGCTTACATCCGACCAGCCAAATATTGTTGGCCCGACTATTGGCCCAATTAGTTAACCGTGGTATACACATAGTAGTCACCACACACGGCCCGTTTTTTCTGGAACAACTAAGCAATTGCGTAGTGGCTGGTGAAAATCGCAACGAAGAACCTGGACCTATCTCGACCGTAGAACAACTTAAAAAAGAGGATGTTGCAGCGTACAATTTTGTTTCCAGCAAAGATGGTTACAAAATTGAACAGCTTGAAGTTGATGACGAGGGCATACCTCAGTATGAATTCACCAAAGTATATGACCAGCTATACAATGAACTTTTGGAACTGGAGCGAGACTGATGCGCACCAGACTGCAAGACGCTTATTCGGAATGTGTGTCTGACGAATGCACAGACGTAGGCCATAACGGGTCGAATTGTGGTATTATAACACCGTCATCATTTGTGTCCATCCGTGCCGAATGCATGAGAAACAGATTAGATGGAACCCATACGATAAGTCAAATGTGCGACTGCATAATAGTTGATCCTCTTGAGGAGAAAATATCCCTTGTCGAGATAAAGTCTGGCACCACCTATAAGAAAAAAACGCTAAGAAATGCGAAACGTCAGCTCCTAAGTGGACTTGAAATGGTGGTTAAAATTTTACGCGACATGGGGAGATCAAGTGTCAAGCTACAGGCGGTAATTGCCACTAACCTGCCACACAGGAGCATGGCTATGCAAAAGCAATTTCAAAAATGGCTAAAAGGCTCAGTCCGCGCCAGATTGGTTATTGTAGGATGTAATTGTGACCTTCCAAACATATACCGCACTACTTCAATTCCCAAATAGGGTTGACGGCCTGGCACACACTATTGCCCCAAATCATTCCACTGGAGTGTAAACTTATCATAAAATTACAAGTCGTGAATAATTTCCAACACCCATAGACGTATTCTTATGTGGATTAGTAACATCCGTATGGGTGCATGAGCCACCTGTGCACCTACGCCATGAACTGTCCCTGTTTGATGCATGCCAGCGCACCATCCGGAATCCCCATCAGGCAGTATCGGCGACCTCCGTCCGTCCTATGGTGATGCTACAAACTAGGTTGCCCTTGCCACTTGCCGCCATATCCCAAGCAAAGCTATTTTAGATGACGCATGGGACGGCAAGCCATGAGGACGGCGGTTCTGGCCATTACGAAAAACGGGGTAAAGATAGGCTCCCGCCTGGCCGCCGAGTTTCCCGACACTATAGCGTTCGCCCCCGAGAAGCTGGCCCGCGACGACCTCAAAGTGACCTGGTACGGGGAGCCCACCTCTATAATGCTGGGCAAACTGTTCTCGGAGTACGACGCGCTGATCTGCGTGTTCTCGCTGGGGGCCGTCATACGGCTCATGGCCCCGCACCTGTCCGACAAAAAGTCGGATCCGGCAGTACTCGTGATAGACGACAAGATGACCCACGTAATCAGCGTCCTGTCAGGGCACATAGGGGGAGCAAACCAGCTCGCCCGCGACGTCGCCGAGCGCACCGGGGCCAGGGCGGTAATCACCACCGCGGCGGACGTGAACAAGACCGTGGCCGTGGACCTGGTGGGCCGGGACATGGGATGGGTGATAGACGACGACTCCACCGTGACAGCGACTAGCGCCCACATGGTGAACGGCGAGCGCATCGGCGTATACCAGGACGCGGGCTCCACCGAATGGTGGAAGGGGCCGCTTCCCAAGAACATCATAACGTACGACGACATCAACGTGATGGCCGACTCCGACTGCAAGGCGTTTCTCACCATAACCGACCGGGAGACAGTACCTGCTAAAATGCGGCGGCGGGGCGTGGTGTACCGCCCCCCGACCTTGGTGGTGGGGGTGGGGCTCCACCATTCCACCACGTCCGAGAAGATAAAAACCGAGATGCACGCGTGCCTCGCCAAGCACGGCCTGAGCCGCAAGTCCGTGGCCAAACTGGCCTCGCTCAAAAAGCCGGTGGCGGTGCGCGGGCTGAAGGACGCGGCGGAAGAGCTGGGCGTCCCGGTCATGTATATAGAGCGGGAGCGGCTGGCTGAGATGGACGCCCCCAACCCCTCCGGCGTGGTGGCGAGATTCGAGGGCACGCCCAGCGTCTCAGAAGCGGCCGCCCTGCTGGTCTCGGAAGGCGAGTTGATAATAGAAAAGCAAAAGTTTCCCCCGGACTTGACGTTGGCGGTGGCCAGGATACCATGAAGCGCGGGCTGCTCATCGTAGACAGGGGAAGCCGCGAGCGCGAGGCGTACGACGAGCTCGCGGTGATAACCGATGCCGCCAGGCTCAGGGGCGGGTACGACTACGCGGACTTTTGCTTCCTGGAGGTGCTCCCCCCGTACATAGCCGACGCCATGAAAAAGTGCCTGCCCCAAAACTTGGACACCCTTACCATCGTGCCGTACTTTTTGTACCCGGGAAAGAAGATCAAAGCCACCGTAAACGACGTCATGACCTACCAGAAGGACACGAAAATCCGGTTTCTGGTCACCAGGCCCATGACCATGCATCCTGCAATGGTAAATCTGGTGGACCGCCGCATACGGCAGGCGCTGCGCCGCGACGGCCTGGACACCGATGCGGCGTCGACCGACGTGCTGATCATAGGGCACGGCAGCATGGACCCCAACGCGCAGATGTCGATAAACTACGTGGCAGACGAGCTGCGCCAAAAGTACCGGAACGTGGACAGGTGCTTTCTGGAGATAGAGCCGCCGGACATAGAGGCCGGCATACGAACGTGCGAGGAACACGACCCGGCCGTCTTGGCGGTGGTGTTCTACTTCCTGCACGAGGGCGCCCACGTCAAGCGGGACATATACGAAGACCTGAACCCCGTCCTGGATATATCGCCGCTCAAGAAGGTCTGCATAACCCGGCACATAGGCGCCGACGACGCCATGGTCGATTTGATACTGGAGAGGGCCGCCGAGGTGGAGAATGCCCGGGTCCGTGCCGCGGGGGCGTACGATGCAGACTAGGGCGGGGCAGTCCATCGAGGACGCCAGCATGCAAATAATAGACCAAGAAGCCGGCGACCACGGCTACGACGAACGCGAGTGGCCCGTGGTGCGGCGCATCATCCATTCCACGGCCGACTTTGACTTTGCCGGTGCCAACCGCGTCGTATTCCACCCCGCCGCGATCCGCTCCGGCATTGAAGCCCTGACCGGCGGCTGCAGCATAGTGGCCGACGTCAACGGCATACCCGGCCTGCTCAACAAGCGCAACCTGGCCGACTTCGGCAACCGCGTTACATGCCGCATATCAGACGCGGACATAGGAGAGCTGGCCCGGAAGCTGGACTCGACCCGCGCCCGCACGTCCATGAGGGCCAGCGCCGCGGACATGGACGGCGGCGTTGTAGTGGTGGGCAACGCCCCCACGGCCCTACTCGAGGTGATAGACATGGTGCGGGAGGGCGCGGCGCGCCCGGCCCTGGTGGTGGGCATACCGGTGGGGTTCGTCAACGCCGCCGAGTCCAAGGCGGAGCTGGAGGCCGCCCCCGTACCCTTCATAACCAACCGCGGCAGGAAGGGCGGAAGCCCGTCGGCCGCGGCGATAATAAACGCCCTCTTCAAACTGGCGCGCCTACCGCCTTGAATATTTGGCGCAGTTTGCCACCAACGCGCGGGCCGCCCCTGCGGACAGGTAAAGGTGCCCGTACGACGCCATCGCCCCGTGGGATGTGATGCCGTCCATTCCGTCCAGTATGCCCATACCCACTTGGAGCCTCTGGGCGAACGCCGCGTCGCTGGCCACCTCCGACGCCCGGGAGTAGTGGAACTCGTGGCCCCGGAACGCCACCTCCCTATCCGATATGGGGGAGCGGCCCATTATGCCGCGGGTGTAGTTCAGTGTCACGCTGCCGGTCATCTCCGTCTCCATGTCGAATATGCCCGCCATGCGGTACCTCTTGCCGTCGCGCACCAGGCCCCTGGCCAGATACATCAGGCCGCCGCACTCCGCGTATGCGGGCATCCCGCCCGCTACCGCCTCCCGTATGCCCCCCATGAGGGAGCGGTTCTTCTCCAGCAGGGCGGCGCGCACCTCCGGAAAGCCCCCGCCGATGTACAGCCCGTCGGCATCTGGCATCTCCCCTGCGGTCTCCGGACTGAAGAATATTACCTCCCCGCCGGCCTCCCGGATCCTGGCAATGTTGTCGCGGTAGTAAAAGTTGAAGGAGCCGTCCAGCGCCACGCCCAGCCTGGCCTTTGCGGGGGGCACGCGCGCACCCTCGTACCGCGGCAGGGGGCCCGCTTGCCCGGCCACCTCCAGTATGCCGTCCATGTCCAGGTGCTCCAAAACGCGGTCGGCCTCCGCGACTATCTTGCCGGCCAGCCGGGTGTCTTCGGCGGGGGGCACCAGCCCCAGGTGGCGCGAGCCGAACCCGCCCTTGCCCCGGGGGACGGCGCCCAGCACCCTCACCCCCAGTGGCCCCAGTGCCTCTCGGCACGTCGCCGCGTGCCGCTCGCTGCCCACGCGGTTGAGTATCACGCCGCGCACCATGCAATTGCGGCTGAACCGCAAAAACCCCAGCACCGTGGCGGCCACCGACCGCCCTCCGCCGCCGGCGTCCACGACCAATATTGCCGGGGTGCGGGTCATCTCCGCTATGTGGTGCGTGCTGGCCCTGTTGCTTCCTCCCTCAAGCCCGTCGTAGTATCCCATCACCCCTTCTATGACGGCGGCCGCCCCGCCGGAGTTGCGGGAGAGGCTCTCGATTACTCCGCTCCGGCCCATCAGCCACGCGTCCAGGTTCGCCACCTCCCGGTCCGCGGCCACCGCCAAGTACCCCGGGTCTATATAGTCGGGGCCGGCCTTGAACGGCTGAACCATATGTCCGGCCCGCCTGAACCCCCGGATCAGGGCGCATGCCACGGTGGTCTTGCCGACGCCGCTGCCCGTTCCGGCTATTATGACCCGGGGCTCAGCCGTGCAGGGTCCTCCTCCTGACGAATTCTATCGAGTCCACCGGCGTGGGGTCCACCCCACGTATGTCCGCCAGGTAAAGCGTGGTGTAGTCCAGCATATACACCAGGTTTACCAGCTTGGTCAGTATGTGGCCCTCCACCGACCTCACCGTGCGGTAGGGTATGCCCCTTGAGTCGAAGTACTCTCCGAATATGTCCCACCTCTCCTTGGTCTTGGGGTTGTCGTCGGGCCCCCGTATTATCACGGGCCGCGCCGCCGAGGGCGACTCCCAGGCGACTATCCCGTTGTGGCTGGCCTCCAGCACGTCTTCAACTATCGCGTGGCTCTTGGCGTTCTCCTGCAGGGCGTTCTTGAAGCGCACGGCCGCCGCCTTGAACCCCCACGGGTAGTACACCACGGGCATGCCGGTGAGCCACTCGGCCAGGTCCCGCGCCGGGTTGGGGCCCTCCCTTGTTACGTCCTCGCGGGTGCGCTCCATTACGCGCACGGACTCGGCCACGTCGCGCGGGCCCGTCCCGGTCACGTCGCCCAGCGCGGCCAATATGCCGTACAGGAACGAGGCGAACGAGGCGCGGGGCGAGTGGCTGGCCTTTATCGTGCGGTGCGGCAGGGAGTTGCGCCGGCAGTAATCCCTCATGGCGCCGCCCGACGAGAACGAGAGGGTGCGGCACGACGCCGCGGCGGCCTTCTCCAGCACCGTGAGCGTCTCGGAGGTGTTCCCCGAGACGCTGCTGCACACCACCAGGGTCTCGGCGTCGGCGGTCCTGGGCAGGTTGTACCCCTTTACCATGCTCACGTGCATGTCCAGGCCCGACATGAGCGCCGCGGCAAAGTCCCCCAGGGCTCCGGATCCCCCCATCCCGGCGAACACCACGTGGTTCACGCCCGACGTGTCGATCGCGCCGGGGCTGCCCTCGTACGCTTCGGAGGCCATCTCCGGCCAGGCGTTGTACGCGCTGTATATTCCCCCGGCGTCCGGCGGCGTGGGCGGCGACATCGGGATGGGGATTGCTCCTCCCTTTAAATAGGGAACGCTGTTCCGCCAAACCGATGGGCGACACGCGGCGCACCGTGCTCTGGAAGGACGGAAAGGTGTCCATGATAGAGCAGACCCGGCTGCCCAACACCTTGGAGTACGTAGACTATGAAGACCACGAGGGCGTGGCCGAGGCCATCCGCACCTTGGTGGTGCGGGGGGCGCCCGCCATCGGGGTCTCCGCCGCCTTCGGGCTGGCGCTGGCCGCCAAGAACAGCGCCGCCGACACGGCCCGGGGCGTCCTGGCCGACATGGACGCGGCCCGCAAGACCCTGGCGGCCACTCGGCCCACCGCCGTAAACCTGGTCTGGGCTCTGGACCGCGTGTACGCCGCCGCGGAGGGGGAGCCCACGGCCGATAACGTACGCGCCGTTGCGCTCGGCGAGGCGCAAGCCATGGCCGACGAAGACGTGGAGGCCAACCGGGCCATGGGCCGTCACGGTGCGGCCCTGTTCGAGGACGACTCCACGGTAATGACGCACTGCAACGCCGGGGCCCTGGCGACGGTGGGGTACGGCACCGCCCTGGGGGTCATCCGGGCGACCAGGGAGTCTGGCAAGTCGGTCAAGGTGGTGGCGACCGAGACGCGCCCCATACAGCAGGGCTCGCGGCTGACCGCCTTTGAGCTGCAGCACGACGGGTTCGACGTCAGCCTCATACCCGACACAGCGGTGGGCTACTCGCTGGCCAACGGCATGATAGACGGCATAGTGGTGGGCGCCGACCGCATACTGCGCACCGGCCACGTCTTCAACAAGATAGGGACGTACCAAATAGCCGCCATGGCGCAGGTGCACTCCATACCATTCTACGTGGCGGCCCCGCTCTCCACGTTCGACATGAAGAGCGATCCCGAAGAGGTCACCATAGAGATGCGGCAGGCCGCCGAGGTGGTGGGCCCCGAAGACCGCCGCACCGCCCCGGAGGGAGTCGGCGTCATCAACCCGGCGTTCGACATGACCCCTCCCGAGCTGGTATCCGGCATAATAACCGAGGCCGGCGTCGCCCGGGCCCCGTACGAGGCCAACATAGCAAAGTTATTCCAGCCTAATTTTTAAAAGACTTTTATGGTTTTTACAAATACCCCCGTCCATGCCGGTTAGTCCCGCCGCCGTGGAGGCCTCCCTGAAGCAGTGCATGGATCCCGAGGTCCCGCTCAACATCGTGGAGATGGGCCTCATATACGGAATAGACGTGGACGGCGGCGACGTGGACATCAAGATGACCATGACCACCCGGGGGTGCCCCCTGCACGACACGCTCGTCCAGGACGTCACCCGGTACGCCAAGAAGGTGTCCGGCGTCAACAACGTGAACGTGGAGATAGTCTGGGACCCCCCCTGGTCCATGGACCGGATGACCGAAGAGGCGCGCAACAAGATCAAGGGCATGGCCGACGGGCACGCCACGCCGGCCCCCATAGACTACGAGAGGGCGATGCCCCAGGGCGTGGGCAAGATGGCGCGGCAGGACGACGGCTCCATCGTGCTGATAAACGAGCACGATCAGGGATTCATGGTAAACCAGGCCATAGTGGACTTTTGGAAGTGCTGCAACGGCCAGCGGCGCATGACCGACCTGGTGGACGTATTCGCCAAGCAGACCGGCCTGCAGAGGAGCCAGGTGGAGGTGGAGG
Organism: Nitrosopumilaceae archaeon; assembly: GCA_963665475.2. Taxonomy (GTDB): domain Archaea; phylum Thermoproteota; class Nitrososphaeria; order Nitrososphaerales; family Nitrosopumilaceae; genus VYCS01. The sequence goes on from CAXXXK010000003.1 coordinate 220,427, forward strand.
TTACCCAGCTGGTGCAGCAGCTGCGGGACGGCGGCCTCTTGGCCATTCCGGGCCACTCCGAAGCCCCCAACGTGACGTTCCACAACTAGAATACGTGGGCCGAGCCGGCCCCGTCGAACGTTATCGTTACACCCGACAGGTACTTGATGTCCCTGTCCACTATTCCGGCGACGAACTCGCCGATCTCCCGGGGTTCCCCCATCCGGCCCATGGGCAGCGCGGCGGGGTCCACGCGCATGTCCCCGAGTATCTCCTTGGTGCGGTCGGTGGCTATCAGGCCTGGCGCTATGTTGATGCAGCTGACGCTTCGGGCGGCCAGCTCGCGGCTGGCCAGCTTGAAGATCTCGGTGAACGCGGCCCGGTACGCGCTGGATATGGCCAGCGTGGGGTTGGGCTCCTTTACCACCGAGGAGGTGATCAGGAAGATGTAGCCGCCGTCCCTGACGCGTATGTCCCGCAGGAGGGCCACCATCCCCAGAAAGAGCTGGTTGTGGTACTTGGACCACTCCGCATCCGTCACTTCGGCGTACGCCTTGGGGGGCGGGCCGCCGGTGTTCAGCAGGAGTATGTCGGTGGCCGGGTTGGCGTCGGCAAACAGCCGCACCGATTCGAGGTTCGAGGTGTCCACGTCCTTGCTGCCCGCGGCCTTCACCGCGTGTCCGGAGGCTTCCAGCGCCTCGGCTATGGCCCTGCCTATGCCCCGGGTGCCTCCCAACACTATGGCTTCCATGGGATACGACCGGCCGGCCCCGCCTTAAATCTCTTTGACGTCCGTAACGCGGGCCAGCACAGAGTCCATTCTGACCACTATGCGGACGTCGTCCCATCCCAGCGCCACGTACCAGTCGCCGGCTTCGGCGTGGTACTTGGTCTCCAGGGTCCGGGCCGCCGACGGCTGGATGTCGTACGCCTTTGCCGCCGCCGAGACGGCCAGCGCCACCGCGTCGGCCTCCTTCTCCAGTCGGCGTTTCATCAGTCCGATGCCCGGCATGGCGTATGCGCGGCGGGCGGACGTAATAGGTGTTTGCAAAACGGCCGCCGGGACCGGAAACGGCCCGCCGCGCGCCATCCCCGGCACGCTATTTACTCCGCGCCATCGGTTAAATTAGCGCCGCCGGTTCAACAGTTGGTGGAATGCATCAGCGCCTCTGCCCTCTCAAAGACGTACGGCGACACCAGGGCGGTAGACCGCATAGACCTGAGCATAGACCGGGGGCAGGCGTTCGGGTTTCTGGGCTCCAACGGGGCCGGCAAGTCCACCACGATAAAGATGCTCACCACGCTGGTTCGGCCCACCGGCGGGTCGCTCAGCATACTCGGGGTGGACGCCCTCCGCGAGCCCCTGCGGGTACGCCGCCGCATAGGCGTCGTGCTGCAGCAGCCCAGCTACGAGCCCACCCTGAGCGTCGAGAAGGCCCTCGTCAAATACGGCATGATGTGGGGGGTGCCCCGGGGCGAGTGCCGCCGCCGGGCCGAGCGGCTCATGGACGACTTCGACATCGCCGACCTGAGGCGAAAGCGAAACGAGGACCTCTCCATAGGGCAGCGGCGCCGGGTGCAGGTGGCCCGGGAGTTCATGCACGACATGGACCTGCTGTTCTTGGACGAGCCCACCGTGGGGCTGGATCCCGAAGCCCGGAGAAGTATGCTGGACTATCTAAAGCGTAAGGTCGCCTCGGGCCTCACGGTCTTTTACACCACGCACGTCCTAAGCGAGGCCGACTACCTGTGCGACAATATAGCAATCATCCAGAAGGGGCGCATACTGGCGTCTGACACGCCCGCCGCCCTGAAGCAGCGGCTGGGCCGCAGAAAGACCATAACCCTGCGCACCAACGCTGGCGAGGCCGCGGTGGCCGAGGCGCTGGCCGGCGTTCCCGAATGCGCGGTGCGGGCCGGGATGGGGGCGCGAATAATAATAGAATCGGCCCGCCCGGAGTCCATACTGATCGAGGTTCTGGGAAGGCTGTCCCGCAGCGGCATCAAGATGCGCGAAATCTCTGCCGAGGCGGCCAGCCTGGAGGACATATTCCTGGAGACCATACACGATGCATCCCATACTGCGGCTGATTAACCGCAACCTGACGGTCTCCCTCAACCCGGGTTTTCTGATCTGGCAGGTGATATTTCCGCTCATCTACATATTCGTGGTCGGATACGCGTACACCTCGCTGATACCCGGAGTGACGCTAAACGGCGTCGAGGTGGGATACCCCGCGTATTTGGCGACCGGCATGATCGGGTTCAACATAATGAACAGCACCCTGGTCTCGGGGCTGATAATATGGAACGACCGGCGGCACGGCATGTTTGAGCAGATCATGTCCGGCCCCTTCACCCGCATGCAGTACATACTGGCCAACATATGCACCATAGGCGTGGTGGGCACGATGAGCGCCGCCCTCATAGTGGCGGTGGGCTTTCCGGTCTTTCACGAGTCCGCCGAGTTCACGGTGTACACGGCGCCCGTAATCGTGTTTGCCGCCGTAGTCGGATCCGTCATATTCGGATCCCTGGCGTCCATAATATCCACCCGCCTATCCTCCAGCGAGGGGTTCAACGTGGTCATAAACACCACGTTCATATTTTTGGCCTTTGCTAGCACGGCGTTCTACCCCGCCGAAGGGGCCCCCGGGGGGCTGGCTACCGTATTCTACTTCAACCCCCTTACGTACCTGGTGGACACCATCCGGGCCGGCGTGTTTGGGGGGATTACCCACCTCATACTGGCCGAGATGGCGGCGTTGTCCGCCCTGGCCGCGACGCTCTTCGTCGTGGCGGCCCGGCTGATGACCCGGCTGGACTTTTAACCGCCGGCCGAAATGGTAGCCCGGCCCAGATTCGAACTGGGGTCAAGGGCTCCAAAGGCCCCTATGCTTAACCTCTACACTACCGGGCTTCGCCATATGTTTTGGTGCCGGCAAATATGATTTTTTGGAAAGGATCCCAAACGAGCCCGCCTTCCACAACTTTTTTTTGTCCATGCGCCGTGCCTGCCTTGTAATGGTAAAGGCGGTCGTGTACGGGTACAGCACCGAGGGGTACGTGCTTGCCTCGCAGATGGCCGAGAACGGAGCCGAGGTGCACTTGGTCGACGAGTCCACGTCGGCGGCGGTACTGCTCAGGCCCGAGATCGCCAAGACGTACCCCAGCGTGGCGACGCTGGTCGACGAGGAGCCGCTGCTGGACGCCAAGCCCATACGGGTGGCCGTCTCGGACGCGCGCTACCTCTTCTTCGCCCCCCGGATACGGAATACCGGCGCCGAGGCCAGGAGCGAGATCACGCAGAAGTTCAAGGACGCCGTCACCCACCTCGCAGAGGGGAGCTCGGTGGTGTGCGGCACGCCCGCGGGCATGGGCGGAAACTCCGAGTACATGGCGCTGCTCAAGCACGTCACCGGCATAGACGCGGCGGCGTCGTCGTCGTACCACTACTACCCGTTGGGCGTCGGCGGCCCGCCGGACTCCATAGGCTCGGTGGGCGGCCGGAGGGACGCGGAGCTGGCCAAACTGCTGGGCGGGGGCAAGGACTTTGTCGACATAGGGGCCGCCGAGAGGATGCACGCCGTCCGGGTGCTCTCCAAGTTCTCCCGCGTGATCAGCGCCATCGAGATATACCGGGACTCCGGAGACTCCCCGGTGCCGCCGGCCGACGAGATGTACCTGGACTCGATGATCGACGGGCTCTTTGACCTGCGCATGGTAAAGGACTCGTACAAGGGCGCCAAGTCGGCGCAGTACCTGATAAACGGAAGCGTCCGGGGCATCGACGCGTACATCCGGAGGCTGGCCGGAAGCGTCAGGGCGGTGATAAAGGAAAACGGACTCAAGGTCAGCCATACCGACGTCGTGCTGGCTTGGAGCCTGGACCGGCACGGAATGCGCAACGACAAGGCCCGTATATTCCAGAACCTCACCGACCGGCTCCGCAGCTACGCCGGGAACGTGCTGGAGTATTCCAGCGTGCGGGACTTTTACACCGACAAGACCGTGCTGGTGGTGGCCTGCTCCCGGGCCGACTTTAACGGGATAGAGCGGGATCCGGACGGCTCCAAGGTGGTGGTGATCAAGGCCGTCCCGGCGCTCCCCGATTGAACGCGCACTGTATGCTATAAATCACCGTTGCCCCGTTGGGGGCGCATGGCAAAGACGTCCGCGGAACACGCCGCTCCCGAGCCCGCCGAACGGGCCGCTCCCGAGGCCGGGCCGCCCGAGAGCCGCCGGGACGAGGTGGACTCCGAGAAGCCCGTTCTGGACTATGAGGAAAAGTACAAGCGGGCGTTGGCCGACTACGCCAATCTGGAACGCCGCACCGCCTTGGACGTCCGAAACAAGATAGACGCCGCAATCGACGGGATGGCGCGCGACTTTTTAGAGATATACGACGAGTTTGCCTTGGCGCGCGAGGCATACCGCAAGGCCGGCTTGGAGACGTCCGGCCTGGATTCCGTGCTGCGCAACGCCGAGGCCATGCTGAAGCGGCGGGACATAGAGGCCATCAAGTCGGTGGGCCGGGCGTTTGATCCGAGCCTGCACGAGGCGCTTTCGTCCAAGACCGACCCAGACCTGGACGAGCAGACCGTAACCAAAGAGCTAAGAAAGGGTTATATGACTCGTGGGAGGGTTATCAGACCGGCCTTGGTGGAGATATCAACGAAAGGAGGTGCCAATTAAGTGGCCAAAGTGATCGGGATTGATCTGGGAACCAGCAACTCGGCCGCGGCCGTGATGATGGGCGGCAAGCCCACCATAATACCGGCCGCCGAGGGGGCCTCCGTGGGGGGAAAGGCGTTTCCGTCGGTGGTTGCGTTCAGCAAGGACGGCGACCTTCTGGTGGGCGAGCCGGCCCGGCGGCAGGCGGTGACCAATCCGACGAATACCGTGGTGGCCGCCAAGCGGAAGATGGGAACCGACCACACGTTTTCCATTCAGGGCAACTCCTACAAGCCGCAGCAGATATCCTCGTTCATCCTGCAGAAGATAAAAAAAGACGCCGAAGCGTTTACCGGGGATACGGTGCCCAAGGCGGTTATTACGGTCCCGGCATACTTTGACGACAACCAGCGCCAGGCGACGAAAGACGCCGGCACCATCGCGGGCCTGGACGTGGTGCGCATAATAAACGAGCCCACCGCGGCATCGCTGGCGTTCGGACTTGACAAGACCGACAAGGACCTGAAGATACTGGTGTTTGACTTCGGCGGGGGCACGCTGGACGTCACTATAATGGAGATGGGGGGCGGAGTGTTTGAGGTCATGAGCACCTCCGGCGACACCCATCTGGGGGGCACCGACATGGACCGGGCCCTGATGGACTACATTCTGGACGACTTCCGCAGGAAGGAGGGGATAGACCTCTCCAAGGACGCCACGGCGATGACCCGCCTGCGGGAGGCCGCCGAGAGGGCCAAGATAGAGCTGTCCACAGTGATGGAGACGGACATCAACCTGCCGTTCATAGCGCAGGACGCGTCCGGCCCCAAGAACCTGGAACTGCGGCTTTCCAGGGCGACGCTGGAGAGGCTCGTACAGCCCATAGTGGAGAGGTGCAGGCCCTCGGTGGACAAGGCGCTGGAAGACGCAAAGATAACCGCCTCGGAGATCAACCGCGTGGTGCTGGTGGGGGGCCCCACCAGGATGCCCAAGGTCAAGGAGTTCGTGGCCCAGGTGATAGGCCGGGCTCCGGAAGCCGGGGTGGACCCGATGGAGGCGGTGGCAATGGGGGCCGCCATACAGGCGGGAATAATAGCCGGGGACGTGCAGAGCGACATAGTCCTGCTGGACGTTACGCCCCTCACGCTGGGCATAGAGACACTGGGCGGCGTGCGGGAGCCCCTGATAGAGCGGAACACGACGATCCCCACGTCAAAGTCCAAGACGTTCACCACCGCGGCGGACAACCAGACGGCCGTAACGATACACGTGGTGCAGGGGGAGAGGCCCATGGCGGCCGACAACGTCTCGCTGGGCAGCTTCAACCTTACGGATCTTCCGCCGGCCCCCCGTGGAATCCCCCAGATACAGGTGACATTCGACATAGACACCAACGGCATAATCAGCGTCACCGCCAAGGACATGGCCACCAAAAAGAAGAGCAACATCATCATAGAGTCCAGCTCCAAGATGGACAAGGACGAGATAGAGAAGCTGCGGGAGGACGCCGAAAAGTACGCCGACGAGGACAAGGCCAGGATGGAGAAGATACAGCTGCGCAACGAGGCGGAGAGCATGATATACACGACCGAAAAGCTCATCACCCAGGACATGAAGGACAAGATAAGCCAGGAGCAGGGCATAGAGATAACAGACGCCATACGGGAGACACGGGACGCGCTGGACAAGGACCCCGAGGAGCTCAAGGCCAAGCTGGACGCCCTGAAGGATCTGGTCAACAAGGTCAGCACCGAGGTGTACCGCAAGGCGGCCGAGGAGCAGGCCTCCGCCGAACAGGCCTCGGAGCAAGCCTCCTCGGAGCAGGCCTCAGAGCGAGCCTCCGCCGGACAGCAGCGGGCGCCCGAAGAAGAGCCGACCGCCCCCGGCGACGAGCCAAAGAAGACTGGTCCGGGAGGCGACGGCACCCGGCCCAACTAACCCGGGGTGAGCCGCAACGAGTGCAAAGCGCGACTACTACGAGGTTTTGGGCGTATCCCGGGACGCCGACGCCGGCGAGATAAAGTCGCAGTACCGAAAACTCGCCCTCAAGTTTCACCCGGACCGCAACAAGTCCAGCGAGGCGCCCGAGCACTTCAAGGAGATATCCGAGGCGTACGCGGTGCTGTCGGACCCCGAAAAGCGGCAGCTGTACGATCGTGGCGGCCACGAGGGGGTCAGCGGCCAGTACACCCAAGAGGACATATTCGGCGGCATGGGCTCGGACTTTAACGACAGCTTTTGGAACATATTCGGCGGCATGGGGGGCATGGGCGGCGTTCGCCGGGGCGCCGACATCGTGCACGAGGTCACCATAGACCTGGAGGACACGCTGCGGGAGAAGGAGGTGACCATAAACCTAAACAAGGACGTCCTGTGCGAGTCCTGCGGGGGCAGCGGCTGCACCCCCGGCACCGGCAGGAAGACGTGCCACAAGTGCGGCGGGCGCGGCCAGACCCAGAAGACGCGCCGCATGGGCTTTGCCTCGTTCGTGACCGCCTCGACGTGCGGGAGCTGCCGGGGGTCCGGATCCATAATACAAAAGCCGTGCCGCAGCTGCCGCGGCAACGGCAAGAGGAGGGGCTCCTCGTCGGTCACGGTCACACTGCCCAAGGGCGTGGACACGGGCAACTACCAGATGCCGGGGTACGGCAACGTCATGCCCGGCGGATCCAGCGGGGACCTTATAGTGTCGGTCACGGTGAGGAAGCACCCCGTATTCCGGCGCGACGGCTCTGACCTGTACCGCGACCTGCACGTCTCCATGGCCGACGCGGCCCTGGGGGGAAAGTTCCGCATGAGAACGCTGGACGGTACCGAGACCGTAAAGATAGACTCCGGATGCCAGTCGAACACCATGATGAAGATGGGGGGCAAGGGCCTGCCCAGGAGGGGATCGTGGGGGCGGGGCGACCTGTACACCAGGGTGGTGGTGGACATCCCCCGGAAGCTGAACCGGCGGCAGAAGGAGCTGCTGCGGGAGTTTCAGGCGGCGTCAAACTGATACTGCTGCGCGCGGCCGGGAACGCAACGCCGACTCGGCGCGGGGCCGTCTAATGAAGCGGCGTCAGGGCCGCCTCGTCGCACAGCATGTACGGCAGGTAGCAGGATCCGTATTCCAGGAACGGGACGGACTGGACGCGGTACGCGTCCGCCTGGTAGAACTGCATCGACTCGGGCTCAAACTCCGCGTCCACCCAGTAGCAGAACTTTACCTCTGCGGTTTTGCCGCGCGGCGCGCTCCAGCCGTCCCGCGCGGTGCAGTCGTCTTTTGATACGGCGGCGCCATAACTCTGGGCCTGCCCGCGGGCGATGTCGCCATACGCGACGTACTCGCCGTTGGGCCGCGTGCAGAGGTCTTGGGCAGCGTCGCACGGCGGCGCCGCCGTATGGGCGTACGGCTCCACAAGGGCGTTCAGCGACACGTGCACCCCGCCGGAGGGCAAGGCGCCGTCCCGGTCGTCGCTGTACAGCGTGGCGGATCCGTGGTTGGTTACCTGTACGGCGATCTGCACAAAGTCACTGTCGCCGCGGGAGAGCCGCTCGTGTCCTGTTACCTCTACGGATACGTCCAGGTGGTCTGGAAGGGGCGGCGTTACGTCCATGATCTGCACCCCGTTATCGTACATGGCGGCCACCATGGCGTACGTCCGGCCGTCCATGTCGAAAACCTCCACGTCGCTCGCCCTTTTTAGGGCATCAAACCCCCCCGAGCCGTCAAACACCGCGGACACCGGGGCGGGACGTACGGGGTCGGTTACGTCCATGATCTGCACCCCGTTATCGTACATGGCGGCCACTATGGCGTACGTCCTGCCGTACGCGTCGAAAACCTCCACGTCTGCCGCCCCGTACAGGGCATCAAACCCTTTGGAATCGTCAAACACCGCGGACACCGGGGCGGGACGTACGGGGTCGGTTACGTCCATTATCTGCACCGCATTGTCGTACCAAGCGGCGGCCACCATGACGTACGTCCTGCCGTCCATGTCGAAAACCTCCACATCGTATGCCCCCCTAAGGGCGTCAAAACCCACCGAACCGTCAAACGCGGCCGACACGGGGGCGGGACGTACGGGGTCGGTTATGTCCACTACGCGCACTCCGTGGTCGGCCACGACGGCCATGGCGGCATACGTCCTGCCGTCCACGCCGAACACCTCCACGTCGTATGCCCCGCCCAAGGCGTTCCATCCATCCGAACCGTCAAACGCGGCCGACAAGGGGGCGGGACGTACGGGGTCGGTTACGTTAATTATCTGCACACCGTGGTCTGCCTCGGCTGCCACTATAGCATACGTCCTACCGCCCACGCCGAAGATCTTCACGTCATACGCCCCGCCCAAGGCGTCAAACCCATCTGAACCGTCAAACACCGCAGATATGAGGGCGGGGCGCGCGGGGTCTGTCACGTTCATTATCCGTGCCCCCCATCCATACGGGGCGGCCACTACGGCGTACGTCCGGCCGTCCATGACGAACACGTTAGCGTCTGCCGTCCCGTGCGTAGTACTGTACGTCCTGGAGTCGCCGAATATTGCAGACACGGGGACAGGGTACGCCGGGTTAGTTACGTCCATTATTTGCATCGCATTGTCATACCAGGCGGCGGTCACCATGGCGTACGTCCGGCCATCCGCGCCAAAAACCTCCACGTCCCTGGCTCCGTACAGGGCGGTGAAACCCCCTTCGCCGTCAAACACCGCGGACACCGGGGCGGGGTTCGCGGGGTCGGTTACGTCCATTATCTGCACCCCGCCGTCATCCATGGCTGCAACCATGCCGTACGTCCGGCCCCCGATCTCATATACCTCCATGTCTGCGGCGCCGCCCAAAGCGGTGAAACCCCCTTCGCCGTCAAACACCGCGGACACCGGGGCGGGGTTTGCGGGGTCGGTTACGTCCATTATCTGCACCAAGTTGCCGTCCCAGGCTACGGTTATCGTGGCGTACACACGATCGCCCATACGGAACACGCCCACGTCGTACGCCCAGGCCATGGAGCCGAGCCTCCCAGAAGCGTCGACTATGGTGGACGCGGGGGCCGGGCGCGCCGGGTCGGTAATGTCCATTATCTGCACCCGACCGTCGTCATTCCCGGTGGCCAGGACGGTCACGACGGCGTACGTCCGGCCGTCCGCGCCGAACACCTCCACGTCGTTCGCATTTTTCAGGGCGCCGGACCTCCACGAACCGTCAAACACGGAGGATACGGGGACGGGGCTCTCGGGGTCGGTTATGTCGATAATTCTCACCCCGTTGCCCTGCCCGGCGGTCACTATGCAGTACGTCCGGCCGTCCGCGCCGAACACCTCCAGGTCCCGCGCATCGTTTAGGTCGCCGAACCCATCAGAGCCGCCGAACATCTCGGATATCTGGATGGGGCGCGCCGGGTCGGTTACGTCCATGATCTTCAACACGTCGCTGTATCTGGTGATCGCCATGACGTACGTCCGGCCGTCCATGTCGAACACCTCCACGTCGCTCGCTCCGGCCAGGGAGTAGCTGCTGTGGCCGCCGCCGAATATCCTGGTCACCGGGGCGGGGCGCGCCGGGTCGGTTACGTCCATTATCTGCACGCTGATGCCGTATCCGGCGGCCACCATGCCGTACGTGCGCCCCCCCGTACTGAACACCTCCACGTCGCTCGCCCCCCTCATGGAACCGAACCCGCCGGAACCGTCGAATATCGTAGATACGGGGGCGGGACGTGTGGGGTCGGTTACGTCCATTATCTGCACCCCGCTGTCGGAAAAGGCGGCCACCATGCCGTATATGCGGCCGTCCATGCCGAACACCTCCACGTCGCTCGCCCCGGCCAAGGCGCTGAACCCCCCCGAATTGTCGAATACCGCGGACACGGGGACCGGCTCCCCGACGACCGGGCTTACCTGCCCGGCAGCGGCGGGCAGGCAACCCATGGCCGCAACCGCAGACAACGCGAGCAGCGCCGGCGGCCATCTTCCCATATGGGAATGACGCCCGGCCCGCTTATTTGTCTTGTAAATTAGGCGTCTTGGTGCCGCCGGTCGGCGCGCGTTCGGGCCCAACGGCCCGCCACGCCGGATGCGGCGCGGCCCGAACGCGCTCTGCCAAAAAGCGCTGGCGCGCGCTTCGGGACGGGCCGGATACGGAGGAGGCCCTTGCAGCGTGTCCGGCACGCGTCGCGGCGGATCCGGCGATCAAACGCCGCCGGCCGCCTTCATGAGAATCGCGGCGGCCGGAATCCCCGCTGCAAAGAATATTATGCAGGCGACGGGGCGGCCTGAATGCGGGAGTCGCCCAGCCCGGCCAACGGCGTAAGGTTCAGGTCCTTATCTCTTAGGAGTTCGTGGGTTCGAATCCCACCTCCCGCACCATTATGACCGCCGCGCCATCTCATGCTGTACCGCGCGGCGGCGCCATACCGCAGTACGACGCGCCCCGCCGGACGCGCAGTCACTTGACCTTTATCCTGTGTATTGCCTTGGTATAGTCGCACGGGACGCCCAGCCTCATGTACGGGATCAGCTTGTAGTGCAGGGAGTACGTCTTTCCCTCTTTCATTATGAGGCCCTTGTGTATGAGCGACGCCAGGCCCCGGGATATCGCCGTTATCGTGGCGTCCCGGTCCCGGCATATCTCGTCCCGCTTGGCCTGGTACTGCTCCAGCGTGAATACCGCGCTGCCCCGCTCCACCACCAGGGGCCATACCAGCTCCGACCAGACCAGCCTCCGGTTGCGGGTGCCCGACGCGTGCTTTCCCAATTCGCTCAACGTTAATAACGACAGGTGCCGCATATATCACGGTATTGTCACAGGTGGAACGGTCAATCTCCATGCTGGAGAAGGACTGGGAGATTGACCCGCTGCTGAAGGATTTCGTGTTGGGCCGCGTGTCCGGCGCAACCGACCGCACCCACACGTCCGGCAGCGTGACGTTTCACATACCGTACCTGCAGTCGCACGGCAAGTACGTGCTGTGGAAGTGCTACTGGCCCGACTGCCACAACTGCTGCCTGAACCAGGGCAGACTTCCCCTGACTTCCGACGACCTCATCACCATAGGGGCCGGCATGAAATACCGCAAAACGTCGGAGTTCATAGCCGAACAGACGCTGGTCGCGACGTGGCAGGAGCCGGGCGGGGGCGCCACCATCACCGGCGTAAACCTCAAGCGGAAGGAGGACGAGACAGAACAGGAGGACGGGACCCGCATACCGTGCCGGTTCCTGGACGGATCCGGATCCTGTTCCCTGCACCCCGGCCGCCCCGGGGTCTGTTACCTGTATCCGTTCACCACCTGGCTGGAGAACCAGGGGGGGCGGGCCAGGGTGCACGCCTCGTTCCAGTTTACCGGCGACTGCCCGGGATTCTACCTGGCCGGCGACCTGTCCGAGATGCTCCCGACGCTGGACGAGTATTCCCCGATAATATACGACTACAACATGAAGTACGCCAGGACCGTCCGGGAGGGGTTCGGGGCGGCGGCGCTGGGGTGACGCCGGTCCACACTAAATATATTGGACGACGACCACCGTCTGCCCTTGAAAGATGAACATGAATGTCCCGTATGCGGCTATGTCATGGATCGTATGCAGGCGTGCCATCTGCACTGCGGCAACTGCGGGGCGATGCTGGACTGCTCCGACAAGGGCACCGTCTGGTAAGCGCGGCGCCTCCGCGCCCCTCACATGCCGGGCCGGTCGGGGATGTAGTCGGCGGCCATGTTGAGGGCCGCCTCCTTCATGGTCTCCAGGTACTCCTCGTACTCGGACTCGAACCCGCAGCGGGGGCACTTCACCTCGGTGACGTCCTCGTTCAGGACCGCCACCCCGCCGCATTCGGGGCACTTGGCATCCACGGGAGCCGTATGCCCGCTCAACGTATTTAATTGCGACTACACAACGCCCACACGGGCGGTGTTGGTCTAGCTCGGTATGACACCAGCTTCCCAAGCTGGGTATCGCGGGTTCAAATCCCGTGCACCGCACCTTTAGCGGTCACATGGACGCCAGCTCGGCGGCGGCCCGCTCCATGCTGCCCCTGTCTGGCGCTCCCGGCGAGAGCCGGACGTACTGGGTCAAATCTTCGGCCGCCTGGGCGTACATGCCCCGCCTCTCGCGGACGTACGCCCGGTTCTTGTACGTGGCGCCGTTCCGGTCCGCGTCTATGCTTATGGCCCGGGTGTAGTTCTCCTCGGCCAAGGCGTCCTCGCCCTTCTTGAGGTAGTGGTTGCCCAGGCCCCGGTATGCCATGTAGCACCGTTCATTGATCTCTATGCATCGGGCGTAGCTCTTCACGCACTCGTCTTGGCCGGCGCCGTTCTGGGCCCCGGCCAGCAGCAGCCAGGCGGTGGGGCTTGACGGATCCTCGGCCACCGCCGCTTCCAGCAGGCTCCCGGCGTGCGCGCCCTTCCCCAGCAGCGACGCCCTCTCGGCCTCCATGCACATCCTCAACGAGCGGGATCCGGCCGGCACCGTATCCGGCGGGCCCACGAATATGGCCACGCGCCCGTCCTGCGACCACTTGGCGTCGAACACGCCGCGGGGTATGACCCCCTCGTACATCCCCTCCTCGCTCCCCTTGGGCACGTAGTGCATTATGGAATCCTCGTCGTATCCGGTCATCACCGAGAGGTGGTGGGTGATCCCCCTTATGCCGGGCAGCATCGCTATGGGCGGGATGCCCAGGCCCATGGCGTCCTCCAGGCCCGCCATGTCAGTGTGGACCGCCGAGGCGGCCAGCCCGTGCCTCTCGGCGGCCTCCATGCCCTCTATCAGCACGCTGCCGGACCCTTCGGGGTACGCGTCGGCGGACGGCAGCGGAATGTCGACGTTCCAGTACCGGGCCACCACGTTGACGGACAGCGGCAGGCAGGCGTTCTCTTCGGTAACCAGCGGCAGCAACAATTCCTCGGCCATGGGGCCGCGTTCGTCCCGCCTCAATTAAAGCCATCTTTTCCAAATGGTATTGAGTCCCGCGGGCGCCGATTTCGGCCCCGTTAGACATTAATTAACCGCGGGGGACGTAAAGTCCGCTTGTATACGGAATCCGCCGACAGGCCCTCCCCCCCGTCGAACCTTGGCAAGTACGTCAAGATCGGCCTCTTCGCTCTTTTGGGCGCCCTGATCTTTGCCATGGCCGGCAACCAGGCCGTTACCATGTTCATGAATCTGGTGGAGTTTGACGACCAGTACACCAAGCCTCTCTACTACTCGCTGGTCTCGGCGGTGCTGCTCGCCTCGATGGCCCTGATACGGGTGAACGGCGTGAAGCGCTCGTCGATATTCTGGTACGTGCTGAACACCGCCATATCGCTGATGGGCCGGGGGCCGGCCGACTCCAAGACCATAGACAGGTTCGGCGACTTCAGGTTGTCCCACGTGCAGTTCTGGGCGTGGCAGGCCACCAAGGTGCTGCTGTTCGGCGCCTTCTTCGTCAACGTGATGTTCGGATTTGCGGCGGTCGGGTTTCTGGAGGGCAACGGGCTGGGCGTGCAGCACCTGCCCGGACTCTTCGCGCTGCCGTTTGTGACGCCCCCCATGGATCCTTCCTACGCCGAGGAGCGGGTCGTGCCGCTGCTGCCCGCCCTGGTGATACTGCTCTCGCCCATACTTGCGGCCATAGGCCTGAGGCTGCTGCTCTACGTGGGGCTGCACGGCATAATCAGCATGATAACCTCGTACGTGGCCGACTCGTCCGACGGCAAGCCGCGGTACCTGAACTACGCCTCTATGCTGGAGCTCATACTGGGAATAACGGTGCTGTGGACGGCGTTCAACCTCTTCTTCACCGACAACATAGACTACAACACCCCCTACGTGATAGCCGGGACGCTCCTAATCGGGTTCGCCCTGGTGGCCTTCTCCCTGGTGGACAGGATGCGCGCCCGCATACTCACTCACATGTTCAAGCGGGACGTGATAATCCGCATAGGGACGGTCCTGGTGATAGTGCTGGTGGTGCTGGTGATAACCCAGGTGAACAACAGCGTGGCCGACGCCAAGAAGATAGAGTACATCGGCCCGTACACCGCTCAGGAGATAGGCGTCAACCGCTACCTGGGAGAACTGTACAACATCCAGGAGAACACCCATGAGGCGCAGCTGAGCCCGGTCTCGCCGAACAACATAGCCGGCTACGTGGAAAGCAACCAGGACGTCCTCGACGTCATACGGGTCTGGGACTGGGAGGCGGCGTCCACCAAACTCCAGCCGGAGATCGGCCTCATACCCTACGTGAACTTTGCCGACAACGACATACTGCGGTTCAACGACACGCTGTACTGGACCGCCTCCATGTATCCGAGGCTGCCCAGCACGGTGAGCGCCGAGAACAGGTGGTTCAACGAGCATCTGGTGTACACGCACGTGCCCAACGGCTTCCTCACGCTGGAGGCCACCGACGGCCTGATAGTGGACAGCGGGGAGCTCTTCGATCAGCGCCGCATATACTACGGCGAGGACGGCCTATTTGCGGACACGTGGTCGGGGTACCCGCTATCCA
Source organism: Nitrosopumilaceae archaeon (assembly GCA_963665475.2). Taxonomy (GTDB): domain Archaea; phylum Thermoproteota; class Nitrososphaeria; order Nitrososphaerales; family Nitrosopumilaceae; genus VYCS01. The sequence continues at coordinate 235,565 of CAXXXK010000003.1, forward strand.
GGGGGGCGGAGAGCCGGGAGCTGGAGGGCGCCTTCTACCAGGGCGCCGGGGGCATAGACGTGGCCCCGCCGATCAGCTACATATTCGAGCCCAACTTCCTGCTGTCCTACCCCACAGAAGCGGTCCACGTGAACCGATACAAGGACGTTCACGAGCGCATGGGGACGCTGTACCCGTACTTCTTGTACTCGCTGTTCGGCTCCGAGGTGGACCTGCTGCCGGTCACCGACGGGGAGAACACCTACTGGATGGTCCCCTTGATCATAGGCTTCGACACCCGGGACGTCCCGTGGTCCCAGAGCCACCCATACCTCAGGCTGGTGGGGTACGCCCTGATAGACGCGTACGACGGCGACATCACGCTGCTCAAGGCCGGCGACGACTTCTTTACGGAGATGTTCGTATCGCAGTACCACGAAAAGTTCGAGCCCATGCCCGAATGGCTGGAGTACCAGATACGGTACCCCGTCGAGCTCTTCAACTGGAAGACCGAGATGTACAACAGCTACCACGTGACCGACGTGGAGACGTTCATCCAGGCCAACCAGTTCTACGAGATACCCGGCGGGCTCGACACCTACTACATCCAGGCCAAGCCCCCCGGCTTTGAGAGCACCGAGTTTCTGGGACTGCTGTCTTTGGAACTGCGCGGCTCGCAGGGGCGAAACCTGGCCGGATACATGATAGTGGAGAACGACCTGCCCAACCTAGGGCGGATGCAGTTCTACGAAGTGCCGCTAAACTCCACCACCAAGCTCATAGGCCCCACCGCCGTAAAAGAGGCGCTGGACCGGGATCCCGAGTTTGCGCAGCTCAACACGCTGCTGCGCAACCCCCGGATAGGCGACAACATACTGTACCGGGTGGGGGATCAGGACGTCTACTTCATTCCGGTGTACACGGCGGGCGCCGGGGGCGTGGTGGCCCAACTGGGAACCGTGGCCGCGGTGGGCGCGGCGTTTACCGGCGAGTACTACGTGGGACTGGGGGAGAACCAAGAGGAGGCGTTTGAGGCGTACCTGCAGAAGGTCTCCGGGGTGGAGATGGCCGCCACGAACGGCGGCGAGGTGGTGGCGCTGGCCAAAGAAGACCGGATAACCGTACTGATGGATGCGCTGGCCGCCAAGGACATCCAAGTGTCGGAGCCCACCACGATACAGTTCCCGCTGACGTTCCTGGAGGGCGAGGTCTTCTTCTATACGGCGTCAGACCAGGAGGACACCGTCGAGTTCCTGGAGGGGTTCGTTGACGACTTTGTGGCTCCCCGCACCGACCGGGTCTTCGTCTGGGAGGAGGACTCCGTGGTGTACGTGGGAACGGTCCTGGTGCGGGACGGCATCGCCGAGCTGCACTACGTCACCGTAGAGGTCGGCAGTTGATACTGGCCGTAGACAACGGTTCCCTGTACACCCCGGCCCTGATACGGTGCCTGCGAGAATCGGGGACTCCCTGCGAGGTCAGGCGGTTCGACGAGGCCGGCGACGTGTCCGCATACTCGGGATACGTACTGTCGGGGAGGCAGAGCAACAACGGCGCCATGAACGCGGCCAACTCCGGCATAATACGGCACGCGCTGGACAGCGGCAAGCCCCTGCTGGGAATATGCTACGGCGCCGAACTGCTGGCGCTGGTGACCGGGGGGACCATCCGCCGGATGGCCGACCCCGTGCGGGGTCCCGAGAGCGTGACGGCGACGCGGAAGAACCCGCTGTGCTCGGGGAGCGTCGAGGTGTACGAGAGCCACTCTTACGAGATAGCCCGGATGGCGGAACCCATGGTCCGGCTTGCCGGCTCGGCGACCTGCAGAAACGAGATCGTACGCCACGGGGACGCGCATGTTTTCGGCGTGCAGTTTCACCCCGAGATGACCACCGGGGGCCGGGACATGATACGCAGGTTTCTGGAGCTGTAGCGAACCGGCAGCCCTTTTTCGAGCAAACGGCCCGGCGTTTCAGCTGGTCAAGACGCGGATTTTGCCACGCGCGGCCCGCCCTTGCAGCCGCGCGGCTGCGCCAGCCTGTTGCCTGCGGAGCATCATTCGACGTTTCCAGTTCTATGGCTTCTTCCTCCTTGCCGCAAAGGGATTTGACAACACAAAGCCCGCCATGCGCAGATACGGCTTGGTCGTGGCCGACGACCACATCGTCGCGGAACAAAAGCCCATGCTGGAGGGAAAGTCCGAAGTTCAATTATCCACATACAAGGGCACGAGCGCCAGCTCCAACGATCACGCGATTCTGTTTGACGAGCAAAACACGCGGCAGATGGCATCGAACACCGGCTCGGAACCCACGCGCGGCGTCCCTTCGGCCAAACCCGTGGCGGCCACCGCCCAACATTCCCCATCTGCCAAGCGCGTGGCAGTACATTTGACGAAGCCATAACCGACGCAGCGCAAGACGCCGCCACGGGCAAATCCCCCGGCGCCGTCCTAAAACGGCGACCGTTCAGAACGTTCTGGTATAATTTTTGCAGGAGGCATCAATCGGGATGCTTATATTCGGCGTGCGGGACGTAGGGCCGTGTATAGGGGAGGGTTGAGCGAACTAGACGAGGATGCCCAGTCGTTCTCCAACTCGCTGCACGCCGATATCGAGCTGCTTCTGTTCGACGTGGCGGCGACCGAGGCGCACATCCTGATGCTGCACGAGTCAAACATCATATCCGAGGATGCCGCCAAGAAGATACTCGCGGCCCTGCGGGACGTTAGGTTGGGCAACTTTGACGCCGCCGCCTTGGAAGACGCGCGGTTCGAGGACGGCCACGAGATGCTGGAGGCCGTCATAACCGAGAAGGCCGGCGAGGAGTCCGGCGGCTACATGCAGACGGCCCGCTCCAGAAACGACCAGGTGGCGGTGGCCATACGCCTGAAGCTGCGCCACGACGCCCACGTGATACAGGCCGGAATACTAGACCTCGCCATGGAGCTGCTGGACATAGCGTCCAAGAACATGGGCACCATCATGCCGCTGTACACGCACCTGCAGCACGCGCAGGTGGGGGTGCTGTCCCACTACTTGCTGGCCCAGGCAGAGATACTGGTCCGGGACTACGGACGGTTCGCCGGCATGTACGAGCGGCTCAACCGCAACCCGCTGGGGGCCGGCGCGGTGGGCGGCAGCAGCATGGCCATAAACCGCCAGACCACCAGCCGACTGCTGGCGTTCCCGGACATAGTGGTAAACTCGCTGGACGCCACCAGCTCCCGCGACCACATATCCGAGTTCGTGTCGTGCGTGTCCATACTGTGCGTAAACCTGAGTCGGATGGCCGAGGATATGGTGTTGTGGTCCAGCGACGAGTTCGGCTTTGTGGACATAGCGGACCCGTTCTCGTCGCCGTCCAGCGCCATGCCCCAGAAGAAGAATCCCGACGTGCTGGAGCTGGTGCGCGGGAAGGCGGCAGCCACGATAGGCGACCTGGTCAGCGTGCTGGCCGTCCAGAAGGGGCTGGCGTCCGGATACGGCCGGGACCTGCAGGAGGCCAAGGAGCCGGCGTGGCGCGCCGCAGACGTTGCCATAGGCTCCCTCGAGATAGTCCTCAAGGTGCTCACCGACGTGACTATACACGCCGACAGGATGGCCATGGCGGCCAGGTCGGGCAACATCATCGCCCTGGACGTGGCCGAGGAGCTGGTGCGGCAGAAGGTGCCCTTCCGGGAGGCCCACGCGGAGGTCAGCAGGATGGTGGCCGCCGCCCGCCGGGCCGGAAAGCAGATCTCGGATCTCAGCGAAGAGGACATCACCAAGGCCTGCCGCCTTGACCCCGAACTGATAGAGCGCGTGCTGTCCGTATGCACCGTGGAGGATTCCGTAGACCTGCACAGCTCCGCGGGCGGCACCTCGCACCGGGAGCAGGTGCGGATGCTGGACGGGATACGGGACGACGTGGAGCGCCTGGTGGACGATCTGGAGACTCGGCGCGACGAGGACGTCGGCGAGATGAACGAGATGTGGACCAAGATAGACGAGTTTCTGGCCGACGAGGCTACTCAATAACGTGCGCCAGCCCCTTGCATATCATGTAGGCTGCAGCGTAGGACGGCACCTCCACGTACTCGTTGGTGTACGGGCCGAATAGCTTTCCCATCAACGTGAACGGCACCGGGCAGGACGCCCTGACCAGCGCGGGCTTGTCGTGTATTACGACCGCCGACGTGTACGGGTCAAACGACTTCAAGTCGTCGCACGGCACCTTGGCCATGCCGCTCTTGCCGTTTATCGTGCCGGGCATGCGGAATATGCGGTGCACGTCCATGGTCACGCCGGCGTCTATCCGGGCTCCCAGCCTCTCCTGCATTCCGGCCAGGCCGCTCTCAAAGGCGGCGTATCCGCCGGCCGGTATGGACTTTGCCATGCGGGCCCGGGCCGCCTTGGTGGGAATCATTTCGCGGGCGAACCTGCCCCGCCACCCCGCCTCGTCGGGTCCGGGCAGGGAGGGCGCCCCGTCCGGGTATACGCCCAGCGTCTTGGGCAGTATCCCCCGGAACGCCACGTAGTTGGCTATGTAGGCGCGCTCCGCAGAACCCAGGCCGGCCATCCCCTCGTCGCGCACGTGCACGTGAAACCCCTCGTTTCCGGAGAAGTAGACCCGCACCCCCTCGCGCACCCCCAGATCGTCGGCCAGTATCTCCCGCAGCCTCTCCGCCTGGTCCTTGGCGGCGCCGATGCACGCCGAGCACGCCAGCGAGACCGACCTCGCCCCGCGGTGCCCGCACACCTCGCAGTGGCCCGTGGTGGCGTGCCCGCATTTTGGGCACGACGATACGGTGTGGGACGGACGGCATTCCAGATCCATGTCCTTGGAGTCTATGTCGAATATCAGGTCCGCGTTCTCCATGATCTTTTCGGGCATGGGCATGGCCGGGAATAGGTACCGGGCGTTGGAGACGTACACCTCCAGGGGCGCGGCCTGGAGCAGCATCACGCGCAGGTCCGCGGCTCTGCGGACCTGCAGGTGGCGGACCATCCCGGCGCCGGCCCGCCTGTATCCGAACTCCCGCTTCTGCATGTCGGCGGGCATCTCGAGCATCTCGAACCGCTCGAAGTAGTACCACTTCATGCACTTCCTCATGAACGATACGTCCGGAGCCCTCATCGTCTTGCGCCGAATTGCAGGGGATTGGTTATTCCGGCGCACTGCGGGGTCTCGTGGCAGAGCCCCAGAGACTTGAGCTTGTCGCACGACTGGCACCTGTACGCGGTGCCCTTGCCGTAGCGGCCGGCCAGGTGTTTGATCTGGTATAGGGTAACCGACTCCTTGTAGTCGGGAGCGTTCTCAAAATATTGCACGATGTCGCTTACCGCGTGGCCGCGGGCGAGCAGGTACGTGGCCAGCAGGAACCTTCCCGCATGCGATAGGTTGTCCCCGTCGGCCAGGGTGCGAGCGGCGTGCTTCACGCAAGGCGCAAACTCCCCGGTGGGCGCCGCCGTCTTGGGCCGCAGCCGGGCCTCCATGGCAGAGAGGCGCTCCACGAATTCCTGCAGCCCGGGGACGCTGGGCGGGGCCGCCGCCTTCTCTATCCTGGATACTATGTAGTTGACCAGCTCCTGCCGTATGAGCCTGACCGTTTCGTGCGGCGTCAGGTAGACCATCCCCGCCTCGACGCGCCGGTTTATCAGCTCCCATTCCCGGGCGTGGAAGGTGACGGCGCGCCGCAGGTACTCGGTGACTGGCACCACAAAGTCCTCCCCGTGCTTTTCTATTGTAACTCCGGAGAGATCCCGTATTATCTCTGTGGCCAGCAGCACTTGGCTGTCGGTGTGGGCTTGGCCCAGATCCCTCTCCAGCAGGGTCTCGGCCCCCCGGGCCTCCTGCATGGCGAACTTCTTGGACAGGTTCCTGCCCCTGGCCATCTTGAGCAGGACCACGGCCAGCAGGAACGAGAAGACCTCCAGCGGCAGCTGGGCGCCCGACTTTATGGAAGGGCGGTACACCCGTCCGTCTCCCACTGCCGCGTTCACCCGCGCAAACGCCCTGTCCCGGACGGGCGCCATGTCCGGATCGTCGGCCAACTGTCCCAGGGTAAACCCGCACTCCCGCAGGTACTCCCCGGCGTCGGCAAGAAACGGATACTTTGCCAGCTCCGCGTGTCCGAGAACCGTCACGGCGCATATTCCCCCCGGAGCGATAATATAATTTGCGTACGGACTGGCCGCACATGCCGCTCCGGTACGTGCGGCCGAACTTGCCGGGACCGCACGGGTGCGGCCCGCGGCACAAATCCCCGCGTCCGGGGCTGCCAAGGCCCGCGCGCGCCGCTCCGGGGGCGCAAACCAAATTATTTGGCCCGCCCGCCACATGTAGCGTTGGACATCCAGTTTGCGGTTAAGCCGGACACGATAAGGCCGCGGGGCTCGGCGGAGGGCAGCGTGTCGGTGTCGTACCCCGGGCGGTACGACGGGGTGGTGGTCAACGCGCAGGTTCTGGACTCCAACCACCACGTCACGTACACGTCCTGCAACGGCAAGAAGGTCGTGGGAAAGATAGCGCGACTCTTCATACCGCGGGATCAGATGCCCGAGGGCCGGGCGGACTTCACCGCCGAGATGAAGTTCGAGGCGGACCGCCGGTACGAGGTAAAGTTCCGCGCCTCCATAATAGAGCAGCACAAGGAGATAGAGAGCTCCATAGTCTTTGTTACGTATGTAGCGTGAGGGCGTATGGCTCCGTTTTGCATGGGCGCGCCACATGCGGGCGCTCTAGAACCGCTGCTTGGTGATTACCAGCTTGCCGGTCATCCAGGGGTGTGGCACGCAGTAGTACTCTATTTCGGCGCTTTCGGTGAACAGGAACTCGTACGCCTCTCCGGCCATTACGACCCCGTCGCTCCCAAAGTCCCCGCTGTACCCGTCGGTGTGGCGGTGGGCGGGCGTGACCGTGTGCGCCGTGTCGTCCGCGTTATGCCATATCACGTGGTTGTCTATCCCAAGCTGTATGTCGAGCAGCTTTGGCACGAAGTTGTCCTGCTGATCGGGATCCATGGATCCGGGTATCATGCTTATCTCCGTCTGCGTGGTGGGGTGGAGTATGTGCTCGTCCACGCTGGGCTTTAGCAGGCTCTCGGGCAGGTAGAATACCTGGTAGAACACTATGCTGGCGGCCACCGCCACCATGATTGTCATGATTCCTATGCCGTACGCGGGAGTCGTCGTCTGGCTCAACGGCGCGTCAACCCCTTCCCTCAAATATAATGTTTAACTGCGGGTTTCAGCTCCGGGGCTTGCCCTGCGTCTTGGGGGGCGCCGCGGGCGGGCCACGCGCGGCCATACGGCACATGGTACGCCACGCGCGTGCGGGGCTATCGCCCGGCGCCCAGCTGGGCGAGCATCGCTGAGAGCTGTATCTCCGGGTTTGCCCCCGAGAGTATGCGGTAGTCGTACTTCGCCATCACTCGCATGATGTGTGGGGCGTCCTGCCCCTCCATGTTGAACGCGGCGGCGGCCATGTACTTTAGAAAGTCGGACTCGGACATCCCGTACACCTTTATGATCTCTATGGTCTTGTCGCGGGCCGCCTTAAAGTTCCCCTTCAGGGCTAATTGCAGCACGTCGCCCACCTCCGCGGCCCTGGACAGGCCAGCCATGTCCTTCACGGCCGACTCGGATATGCTCCCGTCGGAGGCCAGCGCCTGCATCATGTTGATGGAGTGCCGCATGTCTCCCTCGGCGTATTCGTATATCCGCTCCAGAGCCGACCCTTCGACGGCAACGCCCTCCTCGCTGGCTATGTGGGCGAGCCGCGCCACCGCGTCGTCCTTGGCCACTGCCGCAAACCGGAACACGGCGCACCGGGACTGTATGGGGTCGATTATCTTGGATATGTTGTTGGCTATTATGATGAACCGGCAATATGCGGAGGCGTCCTCTATTATGCGCCGCAGGGCCGTCTGGGCCCCGGACGTCATCTCGTCGGCCTCGTCCAGTATTATTATCTTGAAGGGAATCTCGCCCATGCCGGCAAACCGGGAGAACTTTTTGACCTTCTCGCGTACCATGTCTATGCCCCTCTCGTCGGAGGCGTTGAGCTCCAGCGTGTAGGCGGTGCGGTTCTCCCCGAGCACGCGCCGCGCTATGCAGAGCGCGGCGGTGGTCTTGCCCACCCCGGCGGATCCGGAGAACAGCAGGTGGGGCATCTGCCTTACCTTCTCGTCGCCCTCCAGCAGGTGGGATATGCTGCCCATTGTCTCCTTCTGTCCCACTATGTCGTCCAGCCTGGCGGGCCTGTATTTTTCCACCCACATCGTGTCCATGCTGCCGCCATGAACATTCCCCTACAAATAGGTACGGCGGCCGGCGCGCGATCATGCGGTCCGAGTGCGCGTGCCGGTGGCGGTACGGGCGCACGCGGCAATGCACTTGGGCGGCGCCCCCGCCTGTGGCGCTTATATAATGTCAACCAGCCATCACGGTTGCATGGAACCCAATGTGCACGCCGAGGAGTACAACGCGGCCGCCCGGCGCACCATACGCATCCTGGACAGCACCCTGCGCGAGGGCGAGCAGCACCCCGGCGTCTCGTTCACCAACAAGCAACGGATACAGATAGCCTGGGAGCTGGACAGCTTCGGCGTGGACCAGATCGAGATATCCCCGGTGGTCTCCCCGGACCATCTTGAGGCGACCCGGACCATAGTGGGGCTGGGCCTAAAGTCGGACATAGTCTCGCACGGCCGGGCGCTGCGCCGGGACATTGACGCTTCCATAGACTGCGGGGCGGAGTGGTGCGCCGCGTACTTGGGTATATCCGAGGTGCACATGACCGACAAGCTCCGCATAACGCCCGAGGAGGCCATGGCGCGGGCGGTGGACACCGTGGAGTACGCCAAGTCCCACGGGCTGAAGATAAGGTTCACGCTGGAGGACGGGTCCCGGGCGGATCCGGCCTTCGTCAGGGAGGTGTGCCGCGCCATCAGCGACGCGGGGGTGGACCGCATATCCCTTCCCGACACGGTCGGCGTGATGAGACCTGCGGGCATGGCGAGGTTCGTAAAGATGGTGCGCGAGACGGTGGACACGCCGCTGGACGTCCACACCCACAACGACATGGGCCTGGCCCTGGCCAACGCCCTGGCGGGAGTGGAGGCGGGGGCAGACCAGATACACACGACTATAGACGGCATAGGGGAGCGGACGGGGATACCCTCCCTGGCCGAGACGGCCGTGGTCACCACGAGGCTGTACAACTCCCCCGACCGGTTCAAGCTGTACCAGCTGCGGGATCTCTCCAAGCACGTGGAGCTGTACACCGGCATCCCGATACCCGAATCCAAGCCGGTGGTGGGGTCTTCCGCATACAAGCACAAGGCCGGCACCCACCTGGCGGCCATACTGAGGAATCCGGCCGCCTACGAGCCGGTCCCGCCGGACGTGGTGGGCAACCGCCGCACCATAGTGTTCGGTGAGCTCTCCGGCAAGACCGGTGCCGGGCACCTGATGTCCATATTGGGCCTGGACGAAAACGAGGCGCAGGCCCGGGACGTGGCCGCCGGACTCAAGAGATTGCGCATGGGGGATCTGTTGGAGATGCCGCTGCCCGACTCGCTGGTGCAGCGCATGGGGCCCGGCAACGGGGCGGCCGACCCGTCCCGCGTCGAAACGGCGCGCGGGAAGAGCGCCGCGTAGATCTGGAGCTGCCTCGCTCGTAAGGACTCAAGTCCTCAAGCGTGGATCTTGGTGAATGTGTGGGCGATCTCATACATTATATCGCAAATTGGTATAAATATAGTGAGCATGCACGGACACACATGTCCCAAGACATCAGGAAGCTGCGGGTCCGCATATTCGACGAGCTCTCCAAAATCAAGGACCCCGAGATAGACACGTCCATTACGGATCTGGAGCTCATAGACGAGGTGGACATCACCGAAGAGGCGGTAAAGGTCGACCTGCACCTGACCAGCCCGTTCTGCCCGGCGGTCTTTGGGTTCAAGATATGCCAGGACATACACGACAACCTGCTGATGATAGACGGGGTGGACGACGTCAAGGTGAACGTCTCAAACCACTTCATGGCCGAGCAGATAAACAACCAGGTGAACAACAGCCCCAAGCCGGCCGGCCCGAAGGCCTAGATAATTATACCATATCAGCGGAAGCCCAGCATGTACCCGCGGAGCAGCTGTATCCCCATGGCCGGGTCCACGCCCTTGGGGCAGACCTGGCTGCAGGATCCCGCAAAGTGGCAGCGCCATATCCCGTGGGAGTCGTCTATTATGCGCAGCCGCTTGTCCTTGCCGCGGTCCCGGCTGTCGGCGACGTACCGGTAAGCCTGGGCCAGCGCCTGGGGCCCGGCAAACGTCGAGTCGGTGGCCATCGTGGGGCACGCCGAGTTGCACAGGCCGCACTTTATGCAGTTGGCAAACTGTATGAACTCGTCCAGCTCCTCGGGGCTCTGCATGTGCTCCCGGCCGGTGTCGTTCTCGGCCGGCTCCAGGTACGGGCGGATGCGGCGGTGGTTCTTTATCAAACTGTCAAAGTTCACCGCCAGGTCCCGGATTATCGGAAAGTTGCTCATGGGCTCCACGGTGATGGTGTCCGAGTCCAGGTCTGACACCTTCGTGAAGCAGGCCAAGGCTGGCTTGCCGTTGATGCGCATGCCGCAGCTGCCGCAGGTGGCCTGGCGGCACGAGTACCGCACCGCTATGGAGTGGTCGGCGTACTGCTTGGCGTGCAGTATGCATTCCAGTACAGTGGTCCACTTCTGGACCGGCACGTCGAACTCGTCAAACTCCCCGCTCTCCGAGCGCCTGACCCGCAGCCGTACAGTGCCGCTCATATCATCCCCATGTTTACCATTACGATGGTCCGCGTCCCGTAAGCAATTAAACCTATCATGGCGGCCACGCAGCCGTACGACACGGCCTTCTCGTACGAGGGCCCCTGCCGCAGCTCCAGCAGTATGATCCGGAGCCCGTTGAAGCCGTGCACCGATATCAGTATCAGCATCACCTCCAGCAGGCCGGCGTACGGAAGGAACTGGTAGTTGGCCACTACGTTGGAAAACTCCAGCGACTCGGCGTACCCGTCGGCCATCCTCATCAGTATGTGCACCGCCACCAGGCCCACGGACGCCAGGGCCGTGCCGTAGTGTATCTTCATGATGTGGCTCTCCCTCATGTCAAACACCAAAGAGCACCGTGGTTCCGTACACCATCGCTATGGCGGCCAGCACTATGGCCGAATATATCGCTATTTTGTGGTGGTAGTTCTGGGAGGCGGGCTCGTACGGGTAGTCCGGGCGCGTGGGCTTGCCCACGCCCACCCCGCCGTGGCCCAGCATCACCCGGATGCCGTTTACCGTATGAAAGACGCACATGCCTATCACGATGACCAGCATCACGTGCAGCTCCGGGGAGCCGGTCAGCTCCAGGAGCTCGTCCCAGCCGACCTGGCCGCGGAGTATGCTGCTGGTCTCGTATATGTGGCCTATGAAGTAGGCCAGTAGGCCCAGGCCGCTCAGCCTCATGAGCCAGTACGCGACGCGCTCTATGCCGTACCTGCCCGGGTTGGCCATGCCGCCCAGTCCTTCCCTGTTCTCGTCGCGGGAGTCCATCTAGTACTTCCTCTCCACCGGTTCGTAGTTTGTAATTGTTACTGGATGGGTCTTCATCACGGGCTCGCCGGGGCCCCAGTACGCCAGGGTGTGGTGCAAAAATTCCTCGTCGTTGCGGTCCGGATAGTCGGTGCGGGAGTGGGCCCCCCGGGACTCGCGGCGGTTGATGGCCCCCACCAGTATGGTCTCGGCGGCCCGGAACATCGAGTCCAGCTCCATCACGTTGGTAAAGTTGGTGTTGTACTCGCGGGCGGAGTCGTCCACGTGCTTCCAGGTGAAGTCGCGCAGCTCCCGTATGCGCCGCAGCCCGTCGGCCAGGTCCCCGCCGTTCCTGTACACGTACGCCTTGTCGTTCATGGTGTCGGTGAGCTGCTGCCGCACCTCGTACGGGTTGGCCTCCCCCTTGCCGCGGAATATGCCGTCGTAGATGCGCTTCTCCTCCCGCGCCACCAGATCGTGCGGGAACTCTCCGGCCGGGACGCCGCGGGTGACGTACTCGGCGGCCAGGCGGCCGGTTATCTTGCCCCACACCAAACACTCGGATGTGGAGTTGGCGCCCAGGCGGTTGGAACCGTGCACCGAGTTGCAGGCCGCCTCGCCGGCGGCCCAGACCCCGGCCAGCTCGGTGGCCCCGTCTATGTCGGTGTGGACGCCGCCCATCATGTAGTGGCAGACGGGACGCACGTCCAGCAGATCTGTGGAGGGGTCAACGCCCGAGAACTTGATGGATATCTCCCGTATGCCCCCCAGCTTCTCCTTGATGCGCTCGTCGCCTATGTGCCGCAGGTCCAGCTTCATGCACTGGACGCCGGTCTCGTTGACGAACCCCCGCCCCTCTTCCATCTCGGTCATCATGGAGCGCGAGACTATGTCACGGGGGGCCAGCTCCATCTTGCCGGGGGCGTACTTTTTCATGAACCGCTCGCCCTCGCTGTTGAGCAGGTACCCGCCCTCGCCGCGGGCGCCCTCCGTTATCAGTATGCCCGAGGGCATTATTCCCGTGGGGTGGAACTGCACGAACTCCATGTCTTTTAGGGCCAAGCCGGCCCTGTACGCCATGTCCAGGCCGTCGGGGGTTGAGGAGAGGGCGTACGTCGAGAAGCTGTACAGCCGCCCGGCCCCGCCGGTGGCCAGTATGAGCGCCTTTGCCCGTATGGCGTTGAAGTCGCCGGTGGCCAGCTCTATGGCGGTGATGCCCCGGAACCGCCGGCCGTCGTGGAGTATGCAGGTGGCGAACCACTCGTTGAGGTACTCTATGCTGTCGTACTTTTGGCAGGTGTCGTACAGCGTCTGCATCTCAAAGAAGCCCACCTTGTCCGAGGCGTAGGTCGCCCGCGGGAAGCTGTACCCGCCGAAGGCCCGCTGGTCTATGCGGCCGTCCTTCCTCCGGGACCAGGGCATCCCCCAGTGGTCCAGCTGGTATATCTCCGACGGCATCTCGTTGCAGAGCCTCTCGGCTACGTCCTGGTCCGCCAGAAAGTCGCTGCCCTTTACGGTGTCGTATATGTGGGAGTCTATGCTGTCCCCCTCGTCGGGGAATATCACCGCGGCCGTCCCGCCTTCCGCCGAGACCGAGTGCGAGCGCATCGCCTGGAGCTTGGAGACCACGCCTATCCTCAGGGAGGGCGCCGTCTCGGCGGCCTCTATGGCGGCTCGCAGGCCAGCCAGTCCCGAACCGCAGATTATGATGTCGTAATCCAACTCTGCCATGGGGGGTGCTTGAAGCTTGGAGTTTAAATATCGTACGAGTGGCGGGGCTGCCGGCCCGCCGCGGGGGCGGCGCGGCTTTTTAAGTTGGACGTGGGCACGCGTGCCCATGGGCGAAGGAGACGTAAAGCGGGCCGCCGAGATGCTGCTGGCGGGCGCCACCATGATGGCGCAGCCGTGCCCGTATTGTTCGGGGGTGCGCGTCATGAAGGACGGGCGCGCCCTGTGCGCCTCGTGCGGGAGCGAGCCGGAGCGGGAGGGCGTAGATGCCCAGCCGGTCCCGAGCGTGGAGCAGCGGGTGCTGGACCTCACCCGGCAGCTGGGGGCGGAGACGGATCCGGATCTACGCAAAGAGATTCTGGACGCGATAGCCCGGCTCTCCGCCGAGATGGCCTCGGGGGCGGGCGGAGCGAAAAATAGCGACGCGGGGTAGGCGCCAGTCGTATTTTGGCGCGATTACGCGGCGTCCCGCGCCGCATGGCGCAGCACGCTTTCCTGTTCGTACAGTACATCTGGAGAGATGACGGCTTGTGCATGATGTTGCAGATGCGCAGCGCTCCTGATCGGGACGTATTCTGCGCGCCCGCGCTGGAACGCGCGCCGGGATCCTCCAGTGTGTGTGCGGCGGAAGCGATTACCGACGTCATGTTGCCGAGCCGTCGTACGGGCGGCGTGACTATGTTTCATACGTTTTAATATCATAACGTGATATTTCGGCGCAATGATAGGCCGATTCGTAAAGTGGCTCGAAGAGAAGAATCTGGTGGACTTTGCGCGGGTTACGGACGATTCCGATGACGGATTTGCCGCTCGGTTTCGCATACAAAAGTACGTCCTTATCGCGCAGCACATGGGTCTGGGTACAAGATACGAGTACCCCTGATATATCTACGGACCGTACTCTTCAGATCTCGCCGAGGACTACTATAACCTTGCAGAGAACCCGACCATGTACGAGGCCGAATCCCGCGGGAACGTGCCAGGACAGTTCAGGCAGGACGATTTCCTTGACACCGTGCAGGGTCGCGATGTTCGGTGGCTTGAAGTGGCCACCACGCTGATCGATATGCATCGGGAACACAACTCGACAGAAAGGTTGGTGAAGCACGTCGCAAATATCAAATACATCTATCCGCGGGCGTATACCGAGGAGGTGCTGGGGGATCTACGCCGGTCACCCATGGCCAAAATGCTCAGCTATTCGTAGCGCCCTTTCGCGCTTGCCATTGCTACGCATGTTCTCCTCAAATTCTACGACTTTGTCTGATGACATATTTGATCATCGGTGAGCAGGTGGGTTGAATGCGGGTCGTTTAATGCATGGGCCAATATCAGGGCATCTGCAAACTCCATCTTGACACTTGTTCATCTTTATGGCTCTGTAAGATATGGGAGCCGTGACGGGGGGGGGGGGGTCAAGAATGCCCACCAGGCGTGCTCGCGCAGGCGACAAGTGTTACCGTTCCATCACACGTCCCACATTGCGGCGAAAACGTCAACGTGCGCGGTGCCATGTGAAATCCAGACCGCCCCCCGACCGGTTCCCGCCACAAGCCCATGCACGGTTCGCCGCTCTTTACGCAAACCGCCGTGCAGCCTTTAGCCGCCCGCGTGAGGCGCGCCGCCCCGCCCCAGCAGGGCGGGCAGCCCCGCTATGGTCCGGACCGCATGATCGGCGCCCCTGTCCGTGAACAGCCTGCGCCTCGCCTCCGGCTGGTGGGCGGTCCCCCACACTCCCACGAACGTCACGCCGCTGCCCGCGGCGCGCGCCATCATGAGGTCCTCGGCGGAGTCGCCCACGTACGCGCAGCGCCGCGCCCCCATGCCCTCCATGGCCGCGAGCAGCGCCGCCGGGTTGGGCTTTGCCATGCGCCGCGGCCGGTCCTCCAGAAACGCCGAGCCGGCCATGTCGAACAGCCTCATGTCGCTTCTCAGCGTCCGCCGCGCCGACTCGTATCCCCTGCCGGTGACCATGCCTATGCGGGACCCGAACCTTTTGGGCAGCCACTCCCGCATGACGTCGTCCAACAGCACGCGCTCCCGCTCTATGAGCCCGGGGCCGGGGAACAGCGAATCCTTCCCCGAGACTTTATGGTACAGCTCCGGCCCGTAAAAGAGCTGGTCAAAGACCTCCTGAACCATGCTGTCCGAACCCGGGTACGCCAGCGCCCCTATGACGTCGTCCATGCGGCACAGGGATCTGGCCCTGCGTTCGGCGTCTTTGATTCCGGCGCATCCGGCAAACGGGGCCCGGGGGTCTTTTGCGCCCGCCCGCGCCGAGGATATAATCATCAGGACGGCCGCGTACGTGAGGTCCACCTCGTTGTTGAAGGCGCCCGTGTCCTTGAAGAATGGTATGGTGTACGGCGGCAGGGGCGGCGCCCCTTCCACTCCCAGCCGCTCCAGAACGTGCGCGGCCGTCTTGACTATGGTGGCGTAGTACGACTCTGACACGTCCACCAGCACCCCGTCGCAGTCGAAAATTATGCAGTCCGGCGGCTCGCTCATTTCAGCAGGTCCCGGACCGCCGTCAGGAAGCGCGAGTTCATTGCCTTGGAGCCCACGCCGACCCTTATGCAGCCGTCCGCCTTCCCGACGCTCCCCAGCAGCCGGACGTATATGCCCTGTTCGGCCAGGGCCTCGTACGTGCGGTGGCACGACCCGCCGGCGTCGAACAGGACAAAGTTGGCGCTCGAGCCAAAGATGCGGAATTTGCCGTGCTTCTGCAGCTCCGCGGCGATGCGGGCCCTTTCTTTTCGCACCGTGTCCCACGACGGGGAAAACTTGTCCGCGTTCTTCAGCGCCTCGACGGCCGCCTCGGCGGACACCGACGATATGGGGTAGGGATACTGTATCACCCGGTTGAACGCGTCCGCCACCGCCGGATCCGACACCATGTATCCCACCCGCATGCCGGCCATGCCGAACGACTTGGATAGCGTCCGTACCACCATCATGTGGGGGTGCTCGGCAAGCAGCGTGTGCGCCGAGTAGTCGGCGAACTCGGCGTACGCCTCGTCCACTATTATGGGGCCCCCGAAGGACTTGGCCAGCCGGCGCAGGCCGTCGCGGGGAATTTGGTACCCCGTGGGGTTGTTGGGCGAGTCCAGGTATATCAGGTCGGCGTCGCCGGACTCTGCCAGTATGTCGTCGACCGACACGGTCATGTCGTTCCCGTACGGGACCCGGATCAGCTCCAGGCCGTGCAGGGCGCACCTGTCCAGAAAGAAGGAGAAGGTCGGGTCGGTAACCAGCACCCTCTCGCCCCGGCGGGTCAGGCCCTGCAGGATCATGTCCAGTATCTGGTCGGATCCGTTGCCCACCGATATCCTCCGGACCGGCACGTTCAGGTATGACGCCAGGGCGCCGGCCACCCTCTCGGCCCCCTCCACGGGATACTGCCGAGGGTCAACGCGCCGGCGGGCCGTGTCCAGCACCTTGTTTTGAACCCGTTCGTTCAGGGCCATGTTCTCGTTGGAGTCCATCCGGAGCCCTTCGTGGACGGGCGGCTTTACGTACCCGGACAGCCCCGAGATCCTCTTCAGCCTGTCCGCCAGCGAGGTCACGGCACCCGCCCCATTACTGCCTCGCAGTGGTTGTGGAGTCCCTCGTTGTCGGTGATGGCCCGCACGCTGTTCAGCACGTCCGCCATGCGGGCGCCGTCGGCCCTCACCGTGACCCGCATCCTGGTATAGTCCAGCACCGAGAGGGGCCCGCGGAGCCGGCCCTGGCCGCCGGTGGGCAGTATGTGGTTGGAGCCCAGCATGTAGTCGCTGGCCGCAGAGGGGGTGTCCTGGCCAAGCAGTATGAGCCCCGGCGAGTTGAGGGGGGCCGCGTCCTTTTCCGGATCTTTGGTCATGACTTGGAGGTGCTCGGGGGCCAGCCGCTCGGCCGCCGCCGCCGCCGACGCCATGTCGTCAAAGACGGCCAGAAAGCCGTTCCGCTGCAGGCTCTCGCGCACAATCTCTGAGCGTTGTATGTGGTATATCTGAGACTCTATGGCGCCGGATACCCGCCGCGCCAGCGAGCCCGAGTCGGTGAGCAGGAAGCAGAGGGTGTCCGCGCTGTGCTCGGCCTGGGATATGAGGTCCAGCGCCACCATCTTCGGGTCCGCGCTCTCGTCGGCCAGTATGCCCAGCTCGGTGGGTCCGGCCTCCATGTCTATGTGCACGTCTGCCGACACCAGCTTCTTGGCTGCGGTTACCACTCCCCCTCCCGGCCCCACTATCTTGTCCACGCGGGGTATGGTCTTTGTGCCGTACGCCAGGGCGGCCACCGCCTGGGCCCCGCCGGTGCGGTATATCTCGTGCGCCCCGCAGTGGTCCGCCGCGGCTATGGTGGACGCGTCGGAGCCGTCGCCCGACGGCGGCGTGACTACCGCTATGCGCCCCACCCCGGCCACCGAGGCCGGGACCACCGACATCACCGCCGAGCTGGGGTATCTGGCCTGCCCTCCGGGAACGTAGCACCCCGCGCTGGGGATGGGCCGAAACGAGCGACTCATGCCCCCGGGCGAGGGCGTCGAGTTGAGATGTTCGAGCAGGGATGCCTCTGCCTCCCGCACCAGCCCGGCCATGCGCCGTATGGAATCCAGCACGTCGGGGGGCGTGTCTTGGTATGCCTGTTGTATCTCCCGGTCCGACACCCGCAGCGGGCCGCCGTATCCGGAGAACCTCTTCTCGTACGAGTATACGGCCCCGTCGCCGCCCCTCTGGACGCCTTCGACTATCTCCCTGACCATGCCCACGTTGGGCCCGCGCCCCCGGGGGGCCTCCAGATCTTTGCCCCGTATGATGCGCATCATCGTCCCATGTCCAGTATCTGGCGGGGCTCGTGTATCACCAGGTCCTGTCCCATCCTGAAGAGGAAGGGCACCAGCGAGTGGTACTCCTCCTTGAGGATTATCGTGTTCACCGCGTACCAGCCCTGATCGCTCAGGGGGCTGACGGTGGGCTGTTTGAGCGCGGAGAGCCTCTCAAGTACGGTATCTAAATTCTCTTGGCGCACGTTAAAGTGTATGTGCAGGTGCTTGCGGGCCTGTACCGCCCCGTCCAGCAGCATGGCTATGTCCTGCATCTTCTGGGCCTTTGATTCCTCGCCGAGCGATATGGTGTTGCCTATGAGCCGCGCCGTGGACGTCATTATGGTGTCGGCTATGCGCAGGTTGTTCTGCACCAGCGTGGTGCCCGTCTCGGTTACGTCAAGAATGGCGTCAACGTCGTTGGGCGGCTTTGCCTCTGTGGCGCCAAAGGAGAGGTGTATCTGAACGTCTGTGTTCTCACCGCGCCGCAGCCACGGGGTCACTATGAGCGGATCCGAGTCCCCGTGCGCCTCTTTGTATGCCGCGCACCCCTTGACGAACGCCGAGGCGGTAGTCAGGTACTCCGAGGAGATCCGGAGTACGCGGTTGTCTGACGCGTACGCCGCTATCATCTCGTCCAGGGTCTTGTGGGGCAGCGACTCGGGAAATGCGGTCACCAGCCTGATGCGGCCATACTCTAGGTCCGCCATCTCCACCACGTCAGCGGAGGTCTCCAGCACCCAGTCGTGGCCGGTTATGCCTATGTCGTACAGGCCGTCGGCCACCAGCGTGGGGATCTCCTGTGGGCGCATCATCTTGACGTTGATCTCCGGGTCGTCCAGGTACACCCGATAACTGCGTTCCCTTCGGTTCACGTAGGCCCACGCCTGGGACAGAAGCCTGAACGTGGCTTTTTCTAGGCTTCCCTTGGGGATCACGAACCTCACCCTCTCCATGCCGTGCGGTATGGCGTGGATGTATAATAGGCATTGTATTGCGCGGTTTTTCCCCTGTGGCCCTAAAGGTAGTTCCGCCCCTGTTTTTTAGAACTGTACATGTGGCATGCCCGGCCTGTGCTGGATTGCAGCCCGAATATAAATAGTTTAGATCAACCACCATTGCATGGAAAATCCGCTGATTCGGGTGGGGGTGTTGTAGGCTGGCCACTGGATCTGCCGCGAAGAGCGGGCTTGAGACGAGTTGCAAACCGCCGTCTACGATTGGCGTGGCCAACGGACCAATCCCCCCTTACGCGATCATGATCCCAATATGCGGCAGCATGCCGACACATGGCTGTCCCCAGCGTGCCTGATATCCCATCGCTCCGAGGAGGCCCTCATCTTTAGGGCCAACATAAGCAGACGGCAAGTTTAGTGGACTGATCGGTCGGATTTGCCAATTTAATCCTAATTTAGTATTTTAGAGTTATCTGTATATATTTATTTATAAATTAAATAGTGCATATGTAATTCCAAAGTAATCCTTATATGGATTTCATAGTACATTTCCGTATGTACTGAATGCCCGATGATCTCGGATCCTTGTCTCCCATTCTTGCTATCGGTTTTGGCCTGATCGTGGGGCTGGCGCATGCCTTTGAGGCGGATCATGTGGTGGCCGTGGGGGTGCAGGCCAGCAGACTGGTGGGAAAATCGTGGCGGCGCAGAATCGTGGATGGGGTAACCAGGTCGTCTATCATGGGCATCGCATGGGGCGCCGGACACGCCACCGCTCTGGTACTGTTCGGGATGGCAGTATATGTGGCGGCATCCGTCATACAAGACTGGGTGTTTGCTGGCCTGGAGATGTGCGTCGGTGTGATGCTTCTGGTGCTGGGCGCCTCCGTCATTCTGAGAAGGTGCACGAATTTGCACGGCCACAGGCACCGCCATACCCATGTGGATGGGACCAGTCATGTCCAGTGGCATATTCACAAGCATAGCCACGCCCGGGTGGATTGGGACAGCCATGCCAAGCGGCACGGCCACAGGCACCATCATACCCAATCTGGGGCTAGCCGTGCCAAGCGGCACGGCCATGGCGATGGCTACCGCGGCCACACGTACCGGTCATACGGCATGGGACTGATACACGGCTTGGCCGGCAGCGGCGGCCTGGTCGCCCTGATCGCCTCTGCCATGGAAGGCCCCGCCATGATGCTGGCATTCATGTTGGCGTTCGGGACAGGTGCGCTGCTGGGCATGTGCATAGCTGGTGGACTTTTGGGCATCTCGCTGGCGATGGCAAGCGGCAACATATGGGTACGCAGAATCAGTAGGTACGTAGCGGGTACATTAAGTGTTATAGTAGGAATAATGGTATTATATCAGACTAGTACCACAGCCCTGTAGGGATTGCCAGGGGTATAGGCGGTACCGATGCATCAGCCGGTATGGCGTTTGTAACCAGCCAACCCCTCATGTGCTACAGTCGCGGCAGATACAGAGTGTGCGGCACGGCATGGACCTCTCTGGCATCTTACATTTGGTGTGGCTCATGCGTTTCACGCACGGCGTGACTTAACGGGGCATAATGTGGGGGGCATTTCCTGGCACATCATGCGCTCTTGCGAGAGGTGCCAGGGCGCTTCATTCCATTATGGTCCCAAAACGGGCCCAAATGATATTGGCCACCCGTACTGGCTCTAGACTTGCCTGGGGTGGGACCAAGTCGTCGCTACTGAATCCGCCTCTGTCTTTTCGAGAGGGATCTGGCGTGTGTATGCAGGGCAGCTATAAAGCGGGCCGCGCCGCGTATGTATGCACATGTACCGCGTGATTACCGGCAGCCCGGGAACGGGCAAGCACACCATATCGAAGATATTGGCCGGCATGCTGGACGTGCCCGTTTTGGACATAAACCGGGAGGCCGCCTCGGCGGGGCTGGCCGGCCCGGAGGGCACCGACACGGCCGCCCTAAGGCGCGTCATAGGCCGCCGCCCCGGTTATTCCCTGCTGGTGGGCCACCTGGCGCCGCACGTGGCCCCGCCGGACGCGGTGGACGCCGCCGTGGTGCTGCGCCGCAGCCCGTACGAGCTGGAGGGCGTGTACCGAAACCGCGGGTACGATCCCCCCAAGGCCCTGGCCAACCTGGGCGCCGAGATACTGGACGTCGTGGCCGGCGAGGCGGCCGCCGCCTTCGGCCGCGTGGTGCAGGTGGACGCGACCGGCGAGGCGCCGGGTATGACCGCCGCCAAGGTCGCCGCGGCCATGCGCGGCGCCCGGCCCTCGGATCGCGTGGACTGGCTGGATATGGTGCACCGCAACGGCGACATCCGGAGGTTCTTTGAGCTGGACAAATAAGGCGCCCGCGGGGCGCCGTGTACGATGTTCGAGGTGATAAAGTCCGATCTTGGGGGGCGCATAGGGCGGCTCCGCACCAACTCCGGCACGGTGGAGACGCCCGCGTTCGTGCCCGTGGTGCACCCGGTGAAGCAGTCCGTCGACTGCGACGCCCTCAAGAGGATGGGCTTTGAGATGGTCATCACCAACGCGTACATAACCATGAAGCGGTACGGCGCCGAGGCCGAACGGCGGGGCATCCACGACATCATAGGGTTCGACGGCCCGGTGATGACGGACTCCGGCGGGTACCAGGTGCTGGAGTACGGCGACCTGGACGTGGATCCGGACGGCATGGCCCGGTTCCAGGCTGCCATAATGTCTGACATGCCCGTCCCCCTGGACAAGCCCACCGGGCTGGGCATATCGCACGAGACCGCGTCCGGGTACGTGGATCGCACCCTGGACGCCTGCCGACGGACCATACGCGGGGCGCCCGCCAACGGGCAGATGTGGGTGGGTACCCTTCAGGGAGGCGAGTACGCCGACCTGGTGCGGCGCTCGGCGCGGGGCCTTTTGGAGTACGGCTATTCTGTGATGGCGCTGGGCAGCCCCGTGGAGTACATGGAGTCGTACCGCTACCGCCAGCTGGCGCGTATGGTGTCCCACGCCCGCGGCGCGGTGCCGTCGGCGATACCACTTCACCTGTTCGGGGCGGGACACCCGCTTACCGTACCGCTGGCCGTGGCGCTGGGTTGCGACACGTTCGACTCGGCCTCGTACGTGCTGTACGCCCGGCAGGGCCGCTACATCACCCCCGACGGCACCCGCCTCCTCGGGGAGCTGCGGCACTTCCCCTGCCAGTGCGCGGTGTGCGCCTCCCGCACCCCCGCCGAGCTGGCCGCCGACGAAGGCCGCGCCGACCTGCTGGCGCTGCACAACCTGGCGGCCATAAAGGCGGAGGTGGACGCCACGCGCCAGGCAATCCACGAGGGCCGGCTCTGGGAGCGCGTAGTCATGAAGGCCAGGGCCCATCCGCGCCTGTTCGAGGCGCTGTCCGTACTTCCCGGGAACGGCGTCCTTGAAGAGGGCACGCCGCGGTTCAAGGCCAAGGCTGCCTTCCTGTACGATGGGCTGGACCAGCACAGGCCCGAGGCCGCCGCGTTCCGCCGGGCGGTCGCCTCGTTCCGGACGCCCAAGTCCGTGCTGCACATAATACCCGAGCCACGGTCCCGTCCGGCGTACCTCTCCGGCGCCTGTGCCGCATTGGCCGCGGATCCGGACGTGCAGGTCTGCGTCTACAACCCCTTTCTGGGCGTCATACCCGTGGAGCTGTCCGACCTGTACCCCGCCGCCCACCACCTGGCCGTTCGCGGGGCCCACGAGCCGACCGAGTTTCCGACGTTCACCGAGTCGCTCAAGACACTGCTGGCCAACAACGGGTTCTCGGAGGTGCGCTACGACGAGCGGGACGGGTTTCTGGCGTACCACGTGCGGAGGGCGCGCCATCCAATTCAGGGGTAAAATAAGAAAAAAGGAGCCGTAAAGCTTCCTATTACGTGAGGGGCTCTGTGAGGGCGGCGTCTTCGGCCCAGCCGTTAATGAAGACTCCGTTCTTATGAAGCGGAACCATCTGGCCGGCGGTGTAGTGCATCGGCCTCATCCAAAAGATGGACTTGGTGGGACACACCCCGATGCATGCACCGTCGGAGATGCACCTCTCGGGATAGAACACGAACGCCTTGCCTCTCTTCCAACCCTTAACGGGCTTTATCCTGAGGACATCCGGAGTCAGGGACGTGCATATCTCTACGCACAGGGCGCAGCCTATGCATCTCTGCTCGTCAATGTCCGGTAGTATTGCTATTGGCATTGTACTTTTAACACCCTCATGATTCTATTTAAACCATGATTGAATTTCAAAACCCCGTTATGAAACCGGCCTCAACGTCCACTATCCTCACCCCGTGCCGGGCATCCGAGAACCGGCCGGCGACGCAGGAGCGTCCCGCATGGGGGTGAAGATGCAGCGGTCTGGGCCCGGAGGCTGCCCGATCCGGATCCGTGAACGTGGTGTGGGATCCGACGTGTCACAGTGACGCGGGAGGGGCGCACGTGGTTCGCGAACGGTCTCTTTCAGGCACGGCGTCCGTGCGCCTCGGCGCATGGCGTGTCCCGTCCGGTTTGGCGGGCGCCGGCCCTGCTCATCCCCAGCGCGGCACGATCCCGATGGGTTCGAGCCTCCGGCCGTTCCGGCGCGAACCATCCGGCGCGCCGTGCAGCGGCCGTCCGTGTGGGCGCATTCCGTGACCTTGTCCAAAATCTAGCGATCCATAGTGCTAGCCACGCCGTTCGTGGATTTTCCAGCCTAAAACGGCGGCGCTGATCCGCCACGATCGGCCCGCCCCGAGCCCCAAAGGGGCGCGCGAGCCCCGTTTCAGGCGGTTTTGAAACATGTGCGCGCAGACTCTCCCACGCGCGGGGGCCGTCTCCGCCCCCACATCGCAACCCTCATGCGAAAGTCATGTTGTGGTATGTGCAAGTGGACAGCAACTCGACGGTTTGGGTTTTCGTCTTGACGGCCCGCACCACGCCCCCGAACCTTTCCTTCATGGACGAGAAGATGCCCTCGACATTGTTCCTCTTGCGGAGTATATTGCGGAAGGTGCCGGGGTGTTCCTCGAGAAACCTCAACATCTCCGCCCTGGCGTCGTCTCCCTCGATTTTGTAGTCGGTTCTGGGCTCGATTATACGGCGGCGTCCATTGTCCTGTACCGCCTGGCAGCTTTCGACTCCGCAGTATTGGGTGTCGGCCAGCATGTTGCCGGATCCGCGCGGCATCCTGGCCAGCATCTTCCCGAGGTACGGCGAGTCGTTTGCCCTGCTAGGCGTGACCGCCGCGGCGCATATCTTGCCATGAAGGGCGCGCGCGCGATGTGCAGTTTTGCGAATTGCTTCACGCTTATAGTGCCATACTTGGCGTTGCGCCGGTCTTGGTACCTGTATATGCCGAAACCCGGTGGAATCGACTATTTTGGTGCCGTGTGCCGCGGCGTCGCCGGCCATCCAGCCGATTATCCTGTGCAGTACGGCGGAATCTATCTGCCATACGCGCAGGTGGTACCACGACTTGCTGTACGGCCGGTCTAGCTCGCACCGCTCCTGGCCCCCCGGAAGCTTGGCGAAGTACCTTGCCAGCCCCCAAAGGAACGGCCCCTCCTCGGATTTCGAGATGGCCACCAGCATGGCCGAGACGCGCCCGTCCCTCTTGCTTTTGGGAATGCCCAACATCTTGCGTATGGAGTCGGCCATCTTTCCCATCCATTCTATACAGTTGCAGCCCTCGGACTTGCGGCCCTCGGCATACTTGGACCAGTCAATGTCCGGATCGTTCCTCTTGCCGGAGGGGTTGTTCTTGCTTCGGGGCAGGTTGGACATGTCTATCTTTTGCTTCTTTTGCTCATGCTGACAATTGGGATCGAAGACCAATGTGCCTTTCGGTCTCGTGCGCGTGCGGTTCTGTCCGTTGGCGTCGCTGGGGGTTTCCGTTTTTGGACAAGGCCGTCGGATGCCGACCCTCGTACGTTTGTGTTTGCGGCGGCCATTACCAATGGTGTTTTTAATTAGTAAAATACGGTATAACCAAATTTTGCAGGCGTGTCCGGCGTGGGGATGCCATCTCGGCAACCTGGACGCGCCCTCCGCCGGAGCACACAGAGCGGCCCCCTCTCGCCGGCCACTCGAATGTTGGGACAACGCCTGAATCCGGATTTTTTGCAAGTCGCCGAGCCTGGCGTGCCGTACGCAGTATGGCCAAAACAAACAAAAAAGATGAAAACAGCATCAGCTTCGCACTGCATCGATCTGGCCGGACGTTATCCAGTCCAAAAGCTCAGCAGACGTTGGATTCAAATCTGCCTTCTGAGACATCAGGTTCTTCACCCATATCCAGTTTATCTGGTTTAGAAGCGGCTTGTTGTCCTCGTCACCGGCCCTTACTTGAGATACCAATTCAGGATCCTGTTGACTTAGCCACTCATCGAAGCTTCTTCCCATGCATTCTGGTTCTCAATCAGAGTAATTAAAGGTTAGGCATATTGCGTGGGTGGCGCAATGAGAAAGTTTCACGCCGAAATTCGCGCCCCATGACTTCCGGCCGTCCCGCCTGTCGGACTATTATACAAATCACCCCGTACGCCGGACGCGGCGTGCCCGAGTCGCCTCCGGCGCCGACATGCAGCCTCTGGCCGGGGACCGCGGTTGCCTTGGCCGCCCGCGGCCCGTCCTGCCCTGTTGGCACAGCATGACTTTACATTGCCATTCCAGCGGGCGCGCCGTTGCCGTGTGGCGGCGCGCATGAACCTAGGGCGTCGCCGGGTGGAGTGTCATACTCAACGGGTCCAGATCCGGATGCGCGGTGGAGGGGCGCCCGCCGCGCGAATGGCCGGCGGCCCGCGCGCGGACGGCGGCGTGGGCAGATCGCGCAAAACGCGGGCCGGTCCGGCCCCTCCGCACCAATGCGCCCGACAGGACAATATGGGGGCGGCGGCCACGCGTCCACCATGCGGCTGGGCAAGGTACCCGAGGGAATGGTGGTGGAGGCGGCGCGGTACGTCCTAAACGACGAGGTCATCGGCATGCTGTATGCCGGGAGGCCGGCGGATCAGGCCGGGCTGGTGCACCGGTACATGACCGACGAGGGGTTTGAGGCGAGCCGGACCGGCGTGGCCGGCGGCGGATCCTGGGACGCAATATTCGACGAACACGAGGTGGACATCCTGCTTGCGGGCAACCACCCCGACGGGGCGGATGCCTGCGTGGAGTTTGCCCGGCGCGTCGTGCAGCGGAATCCCCTGATCGACGTGCTGGTGCACGGCGTCCGCAACGTGGAGCCTATAACCAAGTATGACCGCTCGCTGTACACCGCCCTGCTGACGCATCCAGGAACCGACTACGCCGGACGGGCCATTGAGTTGATCCGGACGCACCGGAAGAAGTGGAACGACGTGATATTTCTCCGCGGGATGGTCATAACCCAGATAGTGAACGTGGAGGCGCACATCAACGACGCGTTGGCCGCGCACTTCGGCTTGGAGCCGGGGACTGCCCGGGGCGGGCAGTTCGAAGAGTACGTGCTGGAGAACCCCATGTACATGCTGGAGGGCAAGAAGAGGGCGCTCTCCAAGATACTGGACGACGCGGGCTTGGGCCACATGTGGCGGGGGATGAACCGCATGATGTCGGATATGCAAGGCAAACGCAACAAGATGGCGCACTGCGAGGTGGACCCGGACAACCCCAACGTCATAGAGTCGATGGGCAGGACGTACATGTACGACCGGCAGAGCATGAGGGACGCGCTCAGGGACGCCCGGCTGGTGCGCCAGAGGCTGCTGGACATAACAGAGGCCCTGCGGGAGCGGGCGTGACGGCGCGCCTGCCGGCCCTTTAGTACGGCGAAGTCCGAATTGCCGGGGGCGGATGCCGCGCCGGGCGCGCTCGGGACGCGTACGTGGCGCATGCCGGCCCCGCGGGGCGGCGTACATGCTGCGGAACGTGCGGGCCGCCTGCAGATACGCCGGCGGCTTTTGCGGTTATATGGAGACGGCGCTAGCTGGGGCTCTGTGGCGCGGAACCGGTGGAAGTATTCGACGATTGGCCTGGGTATCTTGTTGGGGGCCGGGGCCGTATTCTATCTGGCCGTCATCGCGGCGCCGCACCTGACGGCCTCTACCAACAACCAGCCCAGCGCTCTGGAGGGAGTGCCCGACCAGTGGGCCGTCCATACTTGGGACAACGGGCAGCAGGTGGCCAAATACTACTCCTCGGCCGCCGACTGCACGTTGGATGTGGTCAAAGAGGGCGGCGGCAACGTTACCCTGCACATACTTCTGACGTGCGAGGGCGCCGAGGAGGGCGACTACCGCACCGTCCACCGCAGCGACAATTCCGGCGGGGGCCAGCACACGTTCATAACCGAGCCCGCCGACTTTGAGTTCTATCACCTTGGCGCCGATGGCTGCAGCATCAGCATCAACTACGGCTCGGACTGGCGGCATGGGGGTTTGGAAGATATCCGCGCCTCGGTGCATTGCCGGGAGCAGGAGTGAGGAGCGAGCCTTCCTGAGAAATTTGGGTCTAGAAGGATTCCCGTTAACTCGACGGTTCGGCATTCATTCCAGACATACTTGCGTCAACGCGTCCGGCCGCGCGGGAGCGGCCGGTGTCGCGGGGAGCGTCGCGTACCGCATATCCTAACGGGGGCTGGCCCCTTACTGTACGGCGGGCCACAGTCTCCGCTGCCCCCTGAACCGATTGATCGTGGCCGCCTGCGACGCTAGGGGGAGTACCGCGTGATCGCCGCCCCACACTGCGGCCAATTTGCCATACATATCGATAGGGTTTTAACACGCCTGCTGGTGCCGTATTGCCTTGAAGGTTACAGTACTGGGAGCCGCCGGCGAGGTGGGCCGCTCCGCGTTCCTGGTGGATCAGGACGGCACCAGAATACTGATGGACTACGGGGTCATGTTCGCCAAGAGGGGCCATCCCCCCAAGATCCCGATGGAGGTGCCCTCGCGGGACCTGGCCGGGGTGGTGGTCACGCACGCCCATCTGGACCACTCCGGCAACGTCCCGTCGCTGTACAAGACCGGCAACGTTGACGCGTACGCCACGGATCCAACATTCGACCTGTCCTCGCTGCTCATAGCCGATATGCTGAAGCTCCAAAAGACCGGACGGTCCCACTTCGGCCACGTCGAGCTCAACAACATGATGAGAAACGCCGTACCCTTGGAGTACGGCCAGCGCGTCAGGAAGGGGCCCCTCTCGTTTGAACTACGCCAATCCGGCCACGTGTTGGGAGGGGCCACCATACTGGCGGAAGGCGGGGGAAAGCGACTCTTCTACACCGGAGACATCAAGACGCCCGGATCCCGACTGCTGGGGGAGGCGGACCTGGACATAGGCGAGATAGACCTGCTGATAACCGAGAGCACCTACTCGCAGTCCGAGCAGACTCCCCGGGAGGAGTCCGAGCAGGGACTGGTGGAGTTTGCCAACGAGATAATGGACAACAAGGGGGTGCTCTTCGTGCCGTCCTTCTCGGTGGAGCGGGCGCAGGAGATGCTCTGCATACTCAGGGCATCCGGATTCAAGCACCGCATCATAATGGACGGCATGGCCCTGAAGGTGAACGACATACTGCTCAGGTACCCGCAATTCCACCGGGATCCGGACACGTTCCGGGACGCGGTCAAGGCCGCCGTCGCGGTCCGGCGCCACGAGGAACGCAAGAGGCTGATAAAGGAGCCCTGCGTGGTGATATCGCCGGCGGGAATGCTGGTGGGGGGCAACGCCGTCTTTTACCTGCAGGAGCTGGCCACCGACAGGCGCAACGGCATAGCCATGGTGTCGTACCAGGGCGAGGACACCCCGGGCCGGCGGCTGCTCGACGAGGGAAAGGTATCGTATCGGGGCCACGATCATACGGTCACCGCCGAGGTGAGGCAGTTCCAGTTCTCGGGCCATTCGGACAGGCGCGACCTGTTTGACATGGTCGGGAAGATGCGCGGCAACCCCAAGGTGCTCACCGTCCACGGCGACGCGGACTCCTGCGAGCTCTTCGCCCAGCAGATACACGAAAAGTTCGGGTTTGAGGCGGAGGCCGCCCGGCCGGGCCAGACCGTGGAAGCGTGAACGCCCGGCAGACCCTGCTGAGCGGGCAGGTCTTTCTGTGGGATTACGACGACGGGTACTGGTACGGCATAGACGGCGGCTCGGTCATCAAGGCGGACGACACCGGCGTGGTGGGCTCCAGCGGGGATACAACCGACTTCTTCCGGGATGCCGACGACCTGGACGCCATACGCGCGTCGCTGAACGCGGACCCGCACCTGAGGGAAATAATGCCCACGTACCCGGGACTGCGCATAACCCGGCAGGACTTTGCCCAGTGCACCATATCTTTCGTGGTCTCGGCCAACTCCAACATACCCCGGATACGGCGGAACCTGCGGATGCTGTGCAGCCGGTTCGGACGCAGGGTGCGGTTCGACGGCAGGGAGTTCAGGGCGTTCCCGACTCCCGAGAAGCTCTCCGGGTTGCGGGTGTCCGAGATCGCCCAGTGCGGCACGGGGTACAGGTCGGCATACGTGCGGGACGCGGCCCGCGCCATTATAGACGGCGCCGGCCCGGGGGGCCTGCCCTACCACATGGCGCGGCGGCGCCTATGCGAGATGCCCGGGGTGGGCAGCAAGGTCGCCGACTGCATACTGCTCTTCTCGTGCGGGTACCTGGAGGCCTTCCCGCTGGACAGGTGGCTGGTGCGCGTTATGCGCGACACGTACCATATGGGCGAGGGAAAGGCGCCGCATTCGCACGCGGCGTACGATGTGATGCACGACATGGTGGTAGATCGGCTGGGCCCGTACGCGGGGTACGCCCAGCAGTACCTCTTCAAGGCGGCCCGCGACGCGTCCGATAAACCCTTAAGATGGTAGGGGGCGCCCGCGCGCGGGCCCGTAGCTCAGTATGGACAGAGTGTTGGACTTCTAATCCAGTGGTCAGGGGATCGAAGCCCTTCGGGCCCGCCTCGCCGCGCGGCGCCGTCGTTTATAATTTGGACAATATGGGGCATGAACAATGGCATACGCGATAGAGGCCGAGCGGTTATCCAAGTCCTTCGGGGATATAGCATCGGTGGACGCCATAACCTTTGAGGTGGACGAGTCGGAGGTGTACGGCTTTCTGGGCTCGAACGGCGCAGGAAAGAGCACGACCATGATGATGCTCACCACCCTGCTGCGGCCCACCTCGGGCAGGGCGCGGGTGGCCGGCTTCGACGTGGTGCGGGAGGCCTCCCGGGTCCGGAGCCACATCGGCTTCGTGCAGCAGGAGAGCGCCGTGGACGAGTACCTGACCGGCCGCGAGAACCTTGTAATGCAGGCCAGGCTGAGCCGGGTGAACAGGCCTGGGCGCCGCATAGACGAGATGCTGGAGACCGTGGGGCTGGCGGACCGGCAGCACGACGCGGCGGTCACGTATTCGGGCGGCATGAAGAAACGGCTGGACATAGCCTGCGGCCTGCTGCACCGCCCCTCCGTGCTATTCCTGGACGAGCCCACCGTGGGCCTGGACATCCAGACCCGCCAGCGCATATGGGAGACCATACGCGGCATGCACCGCGAGCACGACATGACCGTATTCCTGTCGACGCACTACATGGAGGAGGCCGACGAGCTGTGCGACCGCGTCTGCATAATAGACGAGGGCCGCATACGGGCCGTGGGGCGACCCGCCGAGATGAAGCGCAAGATGGGCCGCGACGTCATATCCATAGACGTCGCCGAGTCGGCCCCGCGGCTGGCCGACCGCATGCGGTCCATGGGCGGAGTGGGATCCGTGGACGTTCGGGACGGGTCGGTCACCGCGTACGTGCACGACGGCGCCGCCATGCTGCCGGACGTGTTCGCCGAGGCCGGCTCGGCGGGGATTTCCATACGCGCAGTCTCGCTGTCCAAGCCGAGCCTGGACGACGTGTACATATCGTATACGGGCCGCCGCATCCGCGAGGACGCGCACCGGCCCGACGGGGGGAATGCATGAGCTACAAGAACGACGTCTACGCCATATTCTGGCGCGAGCTGAAGAGGTACCGCAAGTCCAGAAGCGGGATACTGATACGGCTGGTGCAGCCGGCCGTCTGGATAATAGTGGTGGGCAACACCTTTGCGGGGACCGGGCCGCTGATACGTTCCGCGGGATTTGCCGGGGAGTACATCGAGTTCATGGCCGCCGGGGTGATAGTGTTGACGGCAATCTTCACCAGCATATTCGGCGGCGTGAACACGCTCTGGGACCGGCGGCACGGCTTCATGAACAAGGCGCTCTCCTCGCCGATATCCCGCTCGTCGCTGGCCCTGGGCAAGATGCTGGCCATCTCCGTGATATCAGTGCTCCAGGCCACCCTCATCATAGCCATATCGCTGGCCATCGGGGTGCGGTTCCAGGACTATTTGCTGATCATGCCCATAATGGCGGTGGTGCTGCTCTTCTCGCTGGGGTTCTCGGGCATATCGGTGATGGTGGCGGCCACGGCAAAGTCGCAGGAGGCCTTTTGGGGGATCATAAACTTTTTGGGCATGCCCCTTTTCATGATAAGCCCGGCGCTGTTCCCGCTGGAGCTGCTGCCCGACTGGCTGGCTGCCGCGGCGCAGCTCAACCCCGCCACGTACACCATACTGATGGTGCGCGAGATGATGACCGGGGTTCCCTCGGGGGTGCCGGCCGTATTGAGCCTGGGGATACTGACGGCGTTCGTCGTGGCGGTGACCATGGTGGCCGGGTGGGTGTTCACCAGGGACGTGAACCGGCCGTTCTAGGAGTCAGGCAATTAGGATGCCCCGACCCGCCCAACTGCGTCCCAGAATACATCGCGCATGTGCGCCATGCGGGCGTCCGGCGTGCGGCTCCGCCTGTTGCGTATGCCGCGCCGGCCGCATCCGGCATCTACGGCGCCCGCCCCAGGTGCGCATCCAGAAACTCCAGAACCGTCTCGGCGTGATATACGTGCCCCCCGTCGTGCACCACGTTGCGATAATTTTCCGACATGTTGTGCAGCCGGTACACTTCCGACAGGAAACTTGCGCCGTACCCTTCCTCGGCCTCCCAACGAAGTATTACGTTTCCCTCCTGCGTCCCGACCGACGTATACGCGGGCATGGGGGCGATGGTGGCCACTATGTCCGTTACGTCGCAACAAGACACGATATTCGGGTCTGGCTCGCTTGTCGCTAGTGGCGAGTGAATCTGTGACGTGATTCGGCCAGCCATGACCACCGCATCCACCACGTCGCCGTTTATTATGGCCTGGTTTGAGGCCAGGGCGCCGCCGAGGGAGAGGCCGCCCACTGCCACGTCCCGCGTGTACGGCCTTGACTCTATGTATGCCAGCACTTGGGTCGTTTCGTCGGTCCAGACGTCGGCAATGTCTATGCCAAACGCCGTCAACTTGTTCAATACGGCAATCGGGGAGCAATCTAGACTTCTTTCGACCTTGCCGCAGGCACTTCCGACATAAATGGCGCGTTCCCCGTACGACAGCAACTCAATCACGTATGTGGCGTAGCCCGCTTTGGCTAATGTTTGCGCCATACCGTCTTGGTAATACTCCTGATCATGCGGCCCCGGCTCACCCAACACGTCCAACGCCCCGCCGTGGCCGGTTCCGGGTATCAGGAATACGGCATTGTATTGAACGGAGTTGGTGTCGGGAAGGAGCTCGTAGAATATTACGGTCTCGTCGGCAAAAACGGACGGCATGGTAATCTTGCTGAGCGTGTATCCGTCCCGGCTGTGTACCTCTACAGTCTCTGTGCTGTCGTGCGGTACTTCGCGCGTGGTGGGCCGGCCCTCATATATGGCGAGCACGCCGCCCGGAGTGCCCTTCCAATCGTAAAAATCTTCCAACGTCTCCACGTTTTCGGCGTATGAATGTGGAGGCGGTTCCACGCGGGCCGTGTAGCTGTCCGGAAGCCACACGTACTCTATTTCGGCGCGGTCCGCGGTGCCCAGCACCTTGTGCAATATGTCCCATACGGACTTTTCATACGCGTCCAGTATTAGCGCTATCCCTACAACGCATGCCGCCAAGATCGCAGCCAGAATCCAGAATCCCAGCCAGGCCCATTTGGGGGGGGGGGGGGACTGCGTGTGCGCTGCTGTCATCACACACTCATCCTTCGCGCCCGACGAGGGTTTTCCTGCGGTGTAGAGCCCGCGCGCCGACCCCAACTTGGACTCGATGAGGTAATTTTGTCGGGCCAGCTGGCGCCACCTCCGAATTGGCTGGATTTGCACTGCCGCATTGTGCGGACATACTCTAACTGGCACTCTATGTCCACGCCCCTGTCCGGGTGGCGCAACACACCGCGTCGCTGTATCAGTCGTCGCGCAATCATGAGGGCGGTTCTGCCGGTCAACACCATATTAAATTTTCACGGCGCCGCCTATATCCACGTTTAGACTGTCCGCTACGCCGTTTCATGATTCACGTGCCTCCCGGCCTCAAAGCGGCGCGGCGGCCTTAATGGACGACGGAGCAGGTCAGAAATGGACAAAGCGAATTTTGGCATCGGAATTTGATAGGCGGTAAAACATATCGAGCACGGCTTGGACCCTCCACACGTTGCCCTGAAGCCGCCACGCAGCCGCCGGCGGGATTTGCCGGTGAAGGGAACCGACGCGTTTGGATCCCGGAATGTGCCCGCGTCACCGCGACGGGGCTCATTGCGGCAAACTCTGGAAGACGGATGCAGAGGGGCGGCTCACGCCGCGTCCGGCTCGGCGTTGTTCTGTATGTCGTCGGCGGAGACGGCGTGGCGTATGTCTCCGCGGCGCACCGTCAGCGTATGGCCGGGGTCCGGCACGCGCGCCATGGTCCCGTCATATATGACGTACAGGTAGTAGTCGGATCCGGTGTTGCGGGACACGCGCAACTCGTTGGGGGTGATCGAGACGCCGCCGGAGCCTTTTCGCGCCCGGACGGCGATGTACCTGGCCCTGCCTTCGGCGTCCCGGGATTCTATGTCGTAACCCATGGAATGGCCGGACACATCCACGGGGAGGCGGCCGGAGCGGCGCTCGTACGCCATGGCCGTCTTGATTCCCGAAGAATGCATGCGGGGATCCGGGGGCTCGGCGGAACCGGGGACTACCCTGGCCCACGCCACCCTGCGGGGGGTGCTTATGACCATCTCCTGCTGGCGCGGCATGCGGACGGCCAGCGCGTCGCGGCGCTCCTCGTATGCGGCCCTGGCCCGGGCCGCGGCGCGCAGCTTCCGGTCAGAGTTCAGTTTTTCGCCCATCTCGTCGGCGAGGCCTCGGATCAGGGAGTCCAGGGACAACAGTCCGTACCTCTCCTGCACATCGCCCAGCAGGCGCCTCTCCATGAGCAGCTCGTCGCGGTACCGCTCCGCCGACGCAAAGACTTCGGCGGCG
The DNA here is from genome assembly GCA_963665475.2 of Nitrosopumilaceae archaeon. GTDB lineage: Archaea > Thermoproteota > Nitrososphaeria > Nitrososphaerales > Nitrosopumilaceae > VYCS01. The sequence goes on from CAXXXK010000003.1 coordinate 269,909, forward strand.
GCGCGCGTCTCGGCGGCGTGAACGTCGGCCCCGCCGGAATCCTCGCCGCCGGGCTGCAGGTCCCACAGTACGGTGGGGTGCTTGTGTACGGCCTTTCCGCCGTTGCGGGCCACGTAGTGGGCCACCAGTTTCCTGCCGGCCACGGCCCCGGTCCCGTCCCTTATGTCCAACTCGTGGAACAGTACGTGCCCGTCCATCGCACCGTCAGGATCCATGAACAGGGCCCCCCGCTCGGCGTCGGCCACGCATTCTTTTGCTATCCACTCGGAGACGGCCTCGTACACGGGGTGGCCGGGCGCCACCAGCTGGGCATCGGCGCCGCGGGACGCATCAAACGTGATGCCGGGATACCCGTCGGAAATTTCGGCGCCGGCGTCGGTCAGGCGCAGCGCCGGAGGGATGAAGTCGATTGCGTCCAGGCCGTCGGGGCGCCGGCGCACCTTGCCGCCCAGCACGTCAAGCGCGCGACTCAATGCATCGCTGGTGTACTCGGGGAGCGCCCTGTGCGTCCGGGAGTCCTCGACGATTCTGGAGAGCGCCGCCAGATCCATGGGGCGGGCGGCCATGTCTCCGGATACGGCGCGGCGCCCCTCGCGGTGGTACCACTCCTCCAATATGACCTGCAGGTCTTCTGACGCAGCATCCGGGTCGCGTGCGCCCGTCGCCGCATCTGACATCATACGCGACAGTGTGTCGTCGCCCAACGCGGATCCGGCGTAGTCGAATATCGTGTCCGAGCCGGCCTCCTCGCATACGCGGTCCAAAAAGTCCAGCATGGTCTTCATTACCGCTCCCTGGGGCGTTTCGGCGACCAACATGTTCAATATGCTGACGTCGGCCGTGTTTCCGTACCTGCGCAGGTATCCCAGGCGGCGGCTTATGCGGTCCGGCTCCCAGGGTATATCGTAGTTTATCATGTTGCTGCAGAACTGCAGGTTTACGCCTTCGCCCGCCGCGTCTGTGGACACCATGACGTCGGCCCCGGCCCGGAACGATTCTTCGGCGCGCAGTCGGTCTGCCATACTCATCTGGTCGTGCAGCGTACACACCTCGTACCCCCATGATGCTACCTTCCCCTCAAGATATCGTAGCGTGTCGGCAGACTCGGTGACTATTAGCGCCTGGGCGCCCTCAAGTCCCTTCAGCACCCGGCGCAGTTCGGACACCCTGCGTTCCAAGTTGGAGTCCAGCACGCGCCGCGCCATCACGACCAGCCGATCCAGTGATTTTATCTCGGCCTCGGCCTCCTCGCGGCGTGTGGCGTCTGTTTCCAGCCCTGCGGAATAGTCGTGCAGGTCGTCCTTTATGGTGCGCATGTGCCCCTCCATGGCCTGCAGCGCCGCGTAGACTCCCGATGATACGCTTCTGGCCATCTTTGAGGACACCGTTCCGCGGCCCTCCAGACCGTGCCATTTTTTCACGTGGTCGCGTACGGCGTTATAGAACAGTACCTCTATCTCTGAGGGGGAGACGTGCAGCGTCCTTATCGTTCGATTGCCAAACAACGGATCTCCGGTGAGGTTGGTCATGGTGTCTGCCGTCCGGCGCAGGAAGAGGGGGTTGTCGGCGGCATCGGTGGACTCCCGCATCATCTTGGGGTCTGCCAAGAATCCGGGCCTCAGCATATCCAGCAGTCGCCGGAGCCGCATGGAGCCCGCCGGGGGCGGCGTCGCCGTCAGGAGCAGCAGGTGCTCGCTCATTGCAGATAGTACGTCCGCCAGTGACCGCCTGCCGGTCTCCGGAGTGGATCGGAGCGGCAGGGCATGCGCCTCGTCCACTATTACGATGTCCGGCGGGCCGGATTCCACGTACGGCATGACGTCTTCGCGTTCGATGAACTCCGCCGACGCTATGGTGACGCCCGGCCCGTTCCATGACTGCCGGATATGTCCGGCGGGGTCGCGGTCCGCCATCCTGCATTCCTCGCCGAACTTTTCTGCAAGCTCCCGCCTCCAGTGCTCGTGGAGGCGCTCAGGCGCCACCACAAGCGCCCCGCGGGCGGCCCGGCGCGCCACGAGCTCCCTTGCTATAAGGCCCGCCATTATGGTCTTTCCGGCGCCCGACACGTGCGCCAGCATGAACCGCACGCGCGGCCACAGCAGCGCGTAGCCGTACACGGCCTCTATCTGGTGCGGCAGGGCGTCCATCGCAGACGCGTGCAGCGCCGAGAGCGGATCGTCGGCGGAGGCGAGCCCGTACCGCATTGATTCGGTGGCCAGAAACGCCCTCTGGGGGTTTCCGGCCGCGTCGGCGGGCATGTCGGCGGCCTTCAGCTGCCGCACGTCGGCCTGCGTGAGTATGGCGTCCACCGCGGAGCCGGATTCTGCGGCGCGCCCCGTAATACGGACGTAAGAGCCGATCCGCTCCACGTTGTGTATATGTATGGCCTCGGGCCACTTGGGGCTGCGGATGGAAGCTCCCGGACGCATATCGCTGGGGTTCACGGGAGGTGAAATGCCATGATTGGCTATTATCTTTGTCGGTTTGGGGTTTTGTCGCAAACTCGGTGGGTGACAATTTCCTTGATTTGTCGTCGATCGTACGTGCCGCGTACTGCTAGTCCGACCTGACCACCAGTATGTCGTCTCCGCGGAAGACGAACTTCAGGCCGTCGGGGTTGCCCAGCCTGTCCAGAACCGGCTTTGGGATGTAGCTGTAACTGGTCTGGCGCTGCCGGTTGCGTATTACGGACACCGTAAACTCCGTCGCGCCCTTACGCCACGTCCCCATGGCGTAGCCTGCGGGACGCGCTATTTAAGGCAAGTGTGATCCAGATCATTAGTTTTATATATACATCCAATTGGTTATATACATGGCCAGCCGTACGACCACGCGGCAGAAGCACAACGTGACCGTCACAAAGCAGCTAAACCAAATGTGATCCGCCAACCCCGCCGGACTCCCAGACATTACGATCCGCGTATGAGCTACACCCAGATCAAAAAGGTTTCACCAAATGGCCGATCCCGATTTACCACGCGGGTAAAGCATGGAGACGGCGAAGTCCCCTCGAGATGTACAATGAGGGGACTTGCACGCTGGCATGAACGCGTAGCGACACGATATAAGGGCAAAGACGGAGTTTGGCCGGGCGGTCCGCCGGCGTGAGGCCGTACGTCTTGAGCGGCGGCGTGCGCACCATGGAGCGCGAGATCAAGAACAATTCCGGCATACGCGCCGCCGTCACGTCCGGCATGGTGAATGCCATCGCGCAATTGATCGGCGTATCGGACAGGTACAACTCCATGTACGGCATGGGCGACTTTACCGACATGGTGATGCGGGCAGCGTACCGCAACGCCTCGATCGGGGGGTGCGCCACGAGCCTGGTCGCGGCCCGGGCCGCGGTGGGGGGGGGGGGCATCTCAAGAACGCCCAGCGACGAATGGTTCAGGGTGCGGCTGGCCGCCGTGGATCCGGACGCCGTGCAGGCAGTGTTCATGGCGGCCGTCGTGGACCAGCTGCGCACGCTGAAAAAGCTGGGCAAACTGCCAAAGGACGGCTTGGTGATCGCCATAGACGCGCACCTGATCTGCAGGTACGACCGGACGCGGGGGGCCGAGCTGGCCCGGTCCCGGTACAAGAACGGCACCATGTTCTTCGAGCGGTACGTAACGGTGCAGTGCGTCAACGACGGCGCGCGCGTCCACCTGGGGTTCATCCCGGTTCCGTACGCGTTCACGTCCCCCCTATCCAAACTGATGGCCGAGCGACTACGAAGCCGATCCGAGAAAATATATAGGATCCCATATCATATTCCAGCATGGATCCCCGCTATAAGCAGATCTTCGAGTTGCGCGGCGCGCTTGGTGACGCGGTGCGTGAAATAGCCGAGGTCAAGCGGGCGTGCTCTGTGCGCGCATGCGCGTTCCGTCTGTTAATGGCGGAGGATGCCCTCGTAATTGCGGAGCTCAGGGCCGAAAACGCCGAGCTCGAACTCGAAGTAAAGCAGCTTAATACAAAACTCGGCGTCCACGAGAGCTACAACCACTCCACCCGGGACGCCAAATTGTTCGCCAAGGATCGCAGGGATTTCCGCGGCAAGGAGGCAAAGCGTAAGGCCGAAGAGGGGGGTGAACACCAGGCCGAAGAGGGGACCGAAGGGCAGGGAGCCGGGCAAAAGCGGAGGGGCCACCGGCCCGGGACGCCGGGCGTTTCGCACAGCGACAAACCCACGTTCACCAAAAAGTTCAAGCCCGAGACGTGCGGGAACTGCGGCAGGACGGACGTGCTGCCGTTAGAGACCAAATACAAGACCGTTACAGACAACGCCGAATGCGGCGAGGAGTTGTGCTATACGGAAGAGTCGACATCGGTGGTGTGCGTGGGCTGCGGCGCCGTCACGAAGCCGGACGGCGACTCCCTGCCGGGCAGCGCCTGCGGCCCCCGGAGGCGGTTCCTCATATCGAATATGCACGACGCGATACCGGCCGTCCGCGTCATACAGAAGCTGCTGCTGAACAACCACGGCATCAAGATGTCCATCGGGGCCATATCCAACTGCCTGGCGGCAATCGCCAAGTTCGCCTGGGAGGGCAACAAGCCCGCAGTGCCCGAACAGTACGCCATCGCGATCAGCCTCAGCCCACTGCCGTGGAACGGCGCCAGCGGGGCGGACACGAGCACGGTGTGGTCCGGGCTTGCCCACCCCGCGCTCATGAAGCGGCTGGAGGACGTGGCCAGCATGTCCCCTCACGTGGAGTTTGACGAGTCGCACGCCAACGTGGCGGGGGGATACGCCCAGGCGCTGGTCCTCCTGGCATACATGGCGGTCATAATTCACATAGAACCGGGCCGCTCCAAGGAGACCATACGGCGCCTGTTCGGCATGGCGCTGCGCAGGCCCCTGGTGGCGGACAAGTACCGGGGCGGCCACGCGTTCGCCGGGGAGTACCAGACGTGCCTCGTGCACATCACGGGGTTCCTGGAGAGTTTGGCGATAAAGTTCGGCGTGGAGTCCCCCGAGTGCGTCCTGTACCGCATGTTCGACGCGATACGGCACGACTCAAAAGTCATAGGGCTGGAGATTACGCGGATGGTCGGGGGCCCCAATACATCCGCGTGCGACACGGGCCGCGTCGTGAACGACCCCGAGGCGCGCGCCTACGCGGACGGGCAAAAGGCCGCCTTGGAGGAGAAGGTCAAAGTGGTGGCGCACGGGTATGCGGAGGGGTCCGTGTCAGACGAGGAGAGCCGCAAGGCGGCCGGCAGCCTGCTGCGCGCCCTGCCCTACATGTTTACGTCGTTTTACCACCCCGGCATGAACAACAACTCCAACGATATGGAGCGGACCGTACGGCAGTACCACGTCAGGCCGCGCACCATACAGCGCATACTGCCCGACTGGAAGGCGGCCCGGACCGCGGCCATATTGCGCAGCGTGTACGCCACGTGCGGGATAAACGGGTGGGTGCCCGGGGAGGTGTTGTCGGGTAGGAGCGACGCGGACCCGTTCTCGGCGGGGATACCGCCGCCCATATTCAACCCGGACAGGCGCGGCGCCCGTCCGCATCCGGACGCGTCCGGCGGCCACCCGTTTGCCGTGATGGAAAAGAACCGTCGTCGCGGATAGGGACGCGGCGGCCCGGGCGGCGAAGCTGGTTTTCGCTCTGATGGAAAAGAACCGTCGTTTCGGATAGGGGGGACGTGAACGCGTACCCGGTTCCGGCCCTGGAGTCGGTTCCCGCCATGGCGCACAAGCTGATTGAGTGGTGCATGGAACACGGCATAGAGATCAAGCTCACCATGTTCGACCGCGAGTTCTTTACCGCCGAAAACATCCGCAACCTGAACCGGCTGGGCATCAACTACATCATACCCTGCCGCAACACCCCCACGGTGGTGGAGGGACTGAACCTCTTCGCCGAGGGCAAGATCGGGGACACCATGCGGCTCACCATACGGGGAGACGGCGTTGCGGCCTCGTCAACATGGTCGTGGCGCCCCGCTGCAAGCCGGACCGCAAAAAGTCCGCGACGGCGGCCGAGAACAAGTACATCGGGTTTGCCACCAACATGCCCTGGGTGGACGTCATCGTATACACGGGGCGGTGGGGCGTGGAGTCCGGATACGCCAACGTGGAGGCGATGAGGGCCAGGACGCGCAGCCGCAAGCTCGGGGCGCGCCCGTTCTGCTTCATGTGCTCGCTGCTGGTGTACAACCTCTGGGTGGTCGTAAAGGCGCTCATGCTATACATGGAGGCGTCCCTGACGCGCCGCCAACGGACCGTAACCCAGCTGGCCTTCAAGGAGATCCTTCGCGTGATAATAGAGGATACCGGGCCCGGGCCGCCGCCCGCGGCATAGCGGGCTTGTTTAGGTACGAATGCGGCGCGGCGGGGCATGTTGCGCACCGCACGGGCGGAACGCGTGGCCGCCGGGCGACCGGACGGGTGCGCGCCGCGGCGCGGACGGGCCGGCCCGCCCGTCACGCCAGCGCAACGCGGCATGCCGCGTGGCGCCGGGCCGCGATCGCCGATGCCGCCGCACTGCGTGGAGGCGTCTGGCCGTAACCCCCTGTCAAGAGTCACAAACGCTCATGCGCAAGTCACCCGTATGGGGTTTGGCATGCCCCGGCCTCGACGTATATGGATCACTTTTGGGTTAGCTGACTGATACAGAACGCCGCTGCCGCCTCGTGATAATGTGGCGACACCCGCCGCCACGCGGGGGATCTTGATACATAACACGTATTACCCTAACTCGGCATGATTCCTCCATGGAAGAATGGCATCTGGTCCTGCTTGTGCTGTTTGCGGTCACGACTATTGGCTTCTTGCCAGCAGCACTGGAACAGGTGACTGCGGATATAGCGCCCTCCCTGCCCGAGTTATACGTTATCCCGGTGTCCAGCGTCTTTGACGGGCGGGGCGGGTTCGATGCCCTGTCTGGCGCGTGGGATCTTGACATAACAACATTGCAAGGCAAGACGTACGCGGTGGTGGCCTCCCGCATCGACGACGCCGTCCAGATCATAAATATAACGATCCCCTCCGACCCAAAGCCCGTCTCCAGCGTCTTTAACGGGCGGGGCGGGTTCGATGCCCTACGTCATGCAACCGGTGTCGACATAACGACCGTGCAAGGCAAGACGTACGCGGTGGTGACCTCCCGCGACGACGACGCCGTCCAGATCATTGACATCACGGCCCCCTCCAGCCCAAAGCCCGTGTCCAGTGCCTTTGACGGGCAGGGCGGATTTAGTACCCTTGACTTTGCGCTTGACGTCGAAATCGTAGAGATATCCGGCAAGACGTACGCGGTGGTGGCCTCCCGCGACGACGACGGCATCCAGATCATTGACATTACAAATCCCTCCGACCCAAAGCCGGTCTCCAGCGCCGTTGACGGGCGGGGCGGGTTTAACGCTCTAGATGGGACCAGAGAGGTCGACATATTGGTAATGTCCAACACGACGTACGCGGTTGTAGCCGCCGTCCACGACGATGCCATACAGATCATAAACATAACGAACCCCTCCGACCCAAAGCCGGTCTCCAGCGCCTTTGACGGGCGGGGCGGGTTCGACGCCTTGGACGGCGCGGAAGATGTTGATACGGTGACGATATCCGGCAAGACGTACGCCGTGGTGGCCGCACTTTATGACGATGCCGTCCAGATCATAAACATAACGAACCCCTCCGACCCCAAGCCGGTCTCCAGCGTCTTTAACGGGCGGGGCGGGTTCGATGCCTTGGACGGCGCAAGGGACGTCGACATGTTGGCAATGTCCGACAGGGTGTACGCGGTTGTAACCGCTGGCTATACCGGAGATTACGGCATCCAGATCATTGACATCACGAACCCTGCCAGCCCAAAGCCGGCAGCCAGCGTCTTTGACGGGCGGGGCGGGTTCGATGCCCTGAACGGCGCGGACGACGCTGATATAGTGTCGATATCGGGCAAGACGTACGCGGTGGCGGCCAGTCATACTGATCATGCCGTCCAGATCATAAATATAACGATCCCCTCCGACCCAAAGCCCGTCTCCAGCGTCTTTGACGGGCGGGACGGGTTTGATGCCCTGTCTGGCGCGTGGGATCTTGACATAACAACATTGCAAGGCAAGACGTACGCGGTGGTGGCCTCCCGCATCGACGACGCCGTCCAGATCATAAATATAACGATCCCCTCCGACCCAAAGCCCGTCTCCAGCGTCTTTAACGGGCGGGACGGGTTCGATGCCCTACGTCATGCAACCGGCGTCGACATAACGACCGTGCAAGGCAAGACGTACGCGGTGGTGACCTCCCGCGACGACGATGCCGTCCAGATCATTGACATCACGAACCCCTCCGACCCGAGGCCGGTGTCCAGCGCCTTTGACGGGCGGGGCGAATTTACTACCCTTGACTTTGCGCTTGACGTCGAAATCGTAGAGATATCAGGCAAGACGTACGCGGCGGTGGCCTCCCGCAACGACGACGGCATCCAGATCATTGACATTACAAATCCCTCCGACCCAAAGCCGGTCTCCAGCGCCGTTGACGGGCGGGGCGGGTTTAACGCTCTAGATGGGACCAGAGAGGTCGACATATTGGTAATGTCCAACACGACGTACGCGGTTGTAGCCGCCGTCCACGACGATGCCATACAGATCATAAACATAACGAACCCCTCCGACCCAAAGCCGGTCTCCAGCGCCTTTGACGGGCGGGGCGGGTTCGACGCCTTGGACGGCGCGGAAGATGTTGATACGGTGACGATATCCGGCAAGACGTACGCCGTGGTGGCCGCACTTTATGACGATGCCGTCCAGATCATAAACATAACGAACCCCTCCGACCCCAAGCCGGTCTCCAGCGTCTTTAACGGGCGGGGCGGGTTCGATGCCTTGGACGGCGCAAGGGACGTCGACATGTTGGCAATGTCCGACAGGGTGTACGCGGTTGTAACCGCTGGCTATACCGGAGATTACGGCATCCAGATCATTGACATCACGAACCCTGCCAGCCCAAAGCCGGCAGCCAGCGTCTTTGACGGGCGGGGCGGGTTCGATGCCCTGGACGGCGCGGACGACGCTGATATAGTGTCGATATCGGGCAAGACGTACGCGGTGGCGGCCAGTCATACTGATCATGCCATCCAGATAATGGAAATTACACATACGCCCCCCGCTCCCGTACTAGGCGCAATATCCAACCACACAATACCCGAACTGTCCACGCTAAAGTTCAACGTCACCGCCACCGACCCGGACACCCCGGCGGGCAACCTCACCTACGGCCTGGCCAACCCGCCCAAGGGGGCTGCAATAAACAACTCCACCGGAGCGTTCACCTGGACGCCCTCCGAGTCGCAGAACGGCGCCCACACGCTCAACGTCACCGTGTCCGACGGCACCGGTTCGGACTGGCAGGCGTTCACGGTCACGGTATACGCAACCGCGCCGGTCAGCGATGCGTTCAACAACGGGCTTGACGGCTGGCGGTTCCACCAAGTGCCAAACATCGCAGTGAACGCACAGTACTGCAATGCACAGAACACCGACGTGTACTCCCTGGCGCATTCCTCCGAACGCGGGGGCTCTGCCCTCGTAAACTATACCAACGTGTGCTGGTTTGGGCTTGCGGGGGCCACCAAAACGTTCACCGTTCCTACCGGTCATGACGGCGGGGCGCTGTCCCTGAGTCTTGACTACAGGAGCCTCGCCCGCGACATCAATCCGGGAGTGGGGAATGTCAACAACATATTCTATCTCGTCTCTGACTCGTCGGGGAACGAGATCCGGGGTGAGACGATATACCGAGGAGAGAAGAGCTCGGGACTGCGCGATACCGGATGGGCACACTATGCTACGACCATACCGTCAATCAACGCGTTGCAGTGCCCGTGCACCATCTTCGTATACACGGTTGATAACTGGCTCGCGGAATGGCGTAAGGGCCTATACCTTGACAACGTGGCCATAGCGACATCCACGGTCCCCGTGTTGGGAATAATATCCAACCACACAATACCCGAGCTGTCCACGCTAAAGTTCAACGTCACCGCCACCGACCCGGACACCCCGGCGGGCAACCTCACCTACGGCCTGGCCAACCCGCCCAAGGGGGCTGCAATAAACAACTCCACCGGAGCGTTCACCTGGACGCCCTCCGAGTCGCAGAACGGCGCCCACACGCTCAACGTCACCGTGTCCGACGGCACCGGTTCGGACTGGCAGGCGTTCACGGTCACGGTATACGCAACCGCGCCGGTCAGCGATGCGTTCAACAACGGGCTTGACGGCTGGCGGTTCCACCAAGTGCCAAACATCGCAGTGAACGCACAGTACTGCAATGCACAGAACACCGACGTGTACTCCCTGGCGCATTCCTCCGAACGCGGGGGCTCTGCCCTCGTAAACTATACCAACGTGTGCTGGTTTGGGCTTGCGGGGGCCACCAAAACGTTCACCGTTCCTACCGGTCATGACGGCGGGGCGCTGTCCCTGAGTCTTGACTACAGGAGCCTCGCCCGCGACATCAATCCGGGAGTGGGGAATGTCAACAACATATTCTATCTCGTCTCTGACTCGTCGGGGAACGAGATCCGGGGTGAGACGATATACCGAGGAGAGAAGAGCTCGGGACTGCGCGATACCGGATGGGCACACTATGCTACGACCATACCGTCAATCAACGCGTTGCAGTGCCCGTGCACCATCTTCGTATACACGGTTGATAACTGGCTCGCGGAATGGCGTAAGGGCCTATACCTTGACAACGTGGCCATAGCGACATCCACGGTCCCCGTGTTGGGAATAATATCCAACCACACAATACCCGAGCTGTCCACGCTAAAGTTCAACGTCACCGCCACCGACCCGGACACCCCGGCGGGCAACCTCACCTACGGCCTGGCCAACCCGCCCAAGGGGGCTGCAATAAACAACTCCACCGGAGCGTTCACCTGGACGCCCTCCGAGTCGCAGAACGGCGCCCACACGCTCAACGTCACCGTGTCCGACGGCACCGGTTCGGACTGGCAGGCGTTCACGGTCACGGTATACGCAACCGCGCCGGTCAGCGATGCGTTCAACAACGGGCTTGACGGCTGGCGGTTCCACCAAGTGCCAAACATCGCAGTGAACGCACAGTACTGCAATGCACAGAACACCGACGTGTACTCCCTGGCGCATTCCTCCGAACGCGGGGGCTCTGCCCTCGTAAACTATACCAACGTGTGCTGGTTTGGGCTTGCGGGGGCCACCAAAACGTTCACCGTTCCTACCGGTCATGACGGCGGGGCGCTGTCCCTGAGTCTTGACTACAGGAGCCTCGCCCGCGACATCAATCCGGGAGTGGGGAATGTCAACAACATATTCTATCTCGTCTCTGACTCGTCGGGGAACGAGATCCGGGGTGAGACGATATACCGAGGAGAGAAGAGCTCGGGACTGCGCGATACCGGATGGGCACACTATGCTACGACCATACCGTCAATCAACGCGTTGCAGTGCCCGTGCACCATCTTCGTATACACGGTTGATAACTGGCTCGCGGAATGGCGTAAGGGCCTATACCTTGACAACGTGGCCATAGCGACATCCACGGTCCCCGTGTTGGGAATAATATCCAACCACACAATACCCGAGCTGTCCACGCTAAAGTTCAACGTCACCGCCACCGACCCGGACACCCCGGCGGGCAACCTCACCTACGGCCTGGCCAACCCGCCCAAGGGGGCTGCAATAAACAACTCCACCGGAGCGTTCACCTGGACGCCCTCCGAGTCGCAGAACGGCGCCCACACGCTCAACGTCACCGTGTCCGACGGCACCGGTTCGGACTGGCAGGCGTTCACGGTCACGGTGCGCGAGGTGAACTCTATCCCCGTGCTAAACGCGATATCCAACCACACCATACAGGCCCAATCCAAGTTCACGCTCAACCTCATGGCAACCGACCCCGACATCCCGGCCAACAACCTCACGTACGGAGTGATCATCCTGCCCGCAGGCGGTTCGATCAACTCCGTCACGGGCGTATTCACCTGGACTCCCGACGAGTCCCAGACCGGCATACACCGCTTCACGGCCACCGTGTCCGACGGCGTCGGCTCGGACTCGCAGGCGTTCACGGTAACGGTGCGCGGGGCAAACTCGCCCCCAATATTGGACGCGATATCCAACCACACAATACCCGAGCTGTCCACGCTAAAGTTCAACGTCACCGCCACCGACCCGGACACCCCGGCGGGCAACCTCACCTACGGCCTGGCCAACCCGCCCAAGGGGGCTGCAATAAACAACTCCACCGGAGCGTTCACCTGGACGCCCTCCGAGTCGCAGAACGGCGCCCACACGCTCAACGTCACCGTGTCCGACGGCACCGGTTCGGACTGGCAGGCGTTCACGGTCACGGTGCGCGAGGTGAACTCTATCCCCGTGCTAAACGCGATATCCAACCACACCATACAGGCCCAATCCAAGTTCACGCTCAACCTCATGGCAACCGACCCCGACATCCCGGCCAACAACCTCACGTACGGAGTGATCATCCTGCCCGCAGGCGGTTCGATCAACTCCGTCACGGGCGTATTCACCTGGACTCCCGACGAGTCCCAGACCGGCATACACCGCTTCACGGCCACCGTGTCCGACGGCGTCGGCTCGGACTCGCAGGCGTTCACGGTAACGGTGCGCGGGGCAAACTCGCCCCCAATATTGGACGCGATATCCAACCACACAATACCCGAGCTGTCCACGCTAAAGTTCAACGTCACCGCCACCGACCCGGACACCCCGGCGGGCAACCTCACCTACGGCCTGGCCAACCCGCCCAAGGGGGCTGCAATAAACAACTCCACCGGAGCGTTCACCTGGACGCCCTCCGAGTCGCAGAACGGCGCCCACACGCTCAACGTCACCGTGTCCGACGGCACCGGTTCGGACTGGCAGGCGTTCACGGTCACGGTGCGCGAGGTGAACTCTATCCCCGTGCTAAACGCGATATCCAACCACACCATACAGGCCCAATCCAAGTTCACGCTCAACCTCATGGCAACCGACCCCGACATCCCGGCCAACAACCTCACGTACGGAGTGATCATCCTGCCCGCAGGCGGTTCGATCAACTCCGTCACGGGCGTATTCACCTGGACTCCCGACGAGTCCCAGACCGGCATACACCGCTTCACGGCCACCGTGTCCGACGGCGTCGGCTCGGACTCGCAGGCGTTCACGGTAACGGTGCGCGGGGCAAACTCGCCCCCAATATTGGACGCGATATCCAACCACACAATACCCGAGCTGTCCACGCTAAAGTTCAACGTCACCGCCACCGACCCGGACACCCCGGCGGGCAACCTCACCTACGGCCTGGCCAACCCGCCCAAGGGGGCTGCAATAAACAACTCCACCGGAGCGTTCACCTGGACGCCCTCCGAGTCGCAGAACGGCGCCCACACGCTCAACGTCACCGTGTCCGACGGCACCGGTTCGGACTGGCAGGCGTTCACGGTCACGGTGCGCGAGGTGAACTCTATCCCCGTGCTAAACGCGATATCCAACCACACCATACAGGCCCAATCCAAGTTCACGCTCAACCTCATGGCAACCGACCCCGACATCCCGGCCAACAACCTCACGTACGGAGTGATCATCCTGCCCGCAGGCGGTTCGATCAACTCCGTCACGGGCGTATTCACCTGGACTCCCGACGAGTCCCAGACCGGCATACACCGCTTCACGGCCACCGTGTCCGACGGCGTCGGCTCGGACTCGCAGGCGTTCACGGTAACGGTGCGCGGGGCAAACTCGCCCCCCAACAATTAGGATTCGGACTGGCAGGTACACCGCTTCACGGCCACCGTGTCCGACGGCGTCGGCTCGGACTCGCAGGCGTTCACGGTAACGGTGCGCGGGGCAAACTCGCCCCCCAACAATTAGGATTTCTGAATGTTCTCCAAGGTATAATGGCGCCCGGCATGGCTGTCTTGTGTAGGCTATTGGCTACCTTGTTGGCAAGTGTATGTGGGCGCCGGTTTTGTCGCAAACTCGGTGGGCGGCAATTTCCTTGATTTGCCGCTGATCGTACGTGCCGCGTACTGCTAGTCCGGCCTGACCACCAGTATGTCGTCTCCGCGAAAGACGAACTTCAGGCCGTCGGGGTTGCCCAGCTTGTTCAGGACCGGCTTTGGGATGTATCTGTAACTGGTCTGGCGCTGCCGATTGCGTATTACGGACACCGTGAACTCCGTCGCGCCCTTGCGCCACATCCCCATGCCGTAACCCGCGGGACGCGCCATTTAAGGCAAGTGTGATCCAGATCATTAGGTTTATATATAAATACAATTGGTTATATTGCATGGCCAACAGAACGACTACGCGCCGGAAGCACAACGCGACCATCACAAAGAGGGGCGGAGAGATGGCCGACGACCCCGCCCGGGTCAAGAAATGCGGCAACAGGAAGTACAGGGCCTCGTCCGACTCCAAGCGGCGGTACTGCATAGTTCTGGGGGCGTTCGGACTGGTGTCCGACTGTCCCGACCAGCAGGGGCGCAGCGGCATTATTCCAGCACGTGGTCGCCGTTGATGCGGTCCCGGCGGGGCGTGGGACGCTGCCAAGAAAATGATGCGCGAAGGCATCAAGCTCGCGCCCCCCAAGGCGCGGTGCCAATACTGCGGTTTCAAGGGGTGCATCGGACACGGGAAGCGGAAGAACGTGCAGGCGCCGCCGAGGCGGCGCCACATGTACAAAAGGTGCGGGTGCACCTTCTCGGACACGCCCGGCTTCAAGGGGAGGCATTATAGTTCCAAGGTGATCGCCCGGGCCCTGCGGGAGTACGTCTCCGGCCTGTCGGCCCAGAATGTGGCGTACGTTCTGGACGGCGACGGCATCAAGGCGCGCCCGTCCACCGTGCAACGCTGGATCGAGGAATACTCCAGCCTGCTGTGGGGGTTTTCCCTCGCCATCCGGCCTTTCGTCGGGTACAGGTGGCACTGCGACGAGGTGTTCTTCAAGATATTGGGCGCGGGCGGCGGCTCTTTATGGTGATGGACGGCCGCACCAGGTTCATACTGGCGTGGGACGTGTCGGATACCAAGATGGCGTACAATCCGCTGCCCCTGTTCATGGCCGCCCGCAAGCTGGCCGGCGTCGTCCCGTGGGCGTTTGTCACCGACGGGCTGCAGGCGTTTCAGGGGGCGGCGATCAAGGCGTTCAAGAAGGCCGGCGGGTTTCGGCTGGTCCACGTCAGGGACATCCACCTGAAGAACAAATTCAACAGCAACAATATCTGCGAGCGGCTGAACGGCGAAATCGTCGCCCGCATCAAGACTGCCAGGGGCTTCAACCTCGCGCAGGACCCCGAGCGGGACCGCCTGCTCGGGGGCGGCTGCCCGGCTCTGGTGCGCATGTGCGTCGTGCACCACAACTTCTTCCGGCCCCACTCGGGGCTGGGCGGCAAGACCCCCGCCGAGGCGGTGGGGATATCCATAGGCGGGGACGACAAGCTCGTCACGATGATATGGAACGCCGCGGTAAGGGCCAAGGCGGACGCCAAGGTCGGCGCCGCCGCGGCCGACGCCGCCTAGACTACCGCAAATGCCCGACGCGATGGTTTGAGCGGCGCGCACGCGCAGGCCGGACTCGGTGCGGCGTGCCGTACCGCCACCGGCGATGCGACGCCGCGTCGCGCGGCTCCATCCATGTCCAATGCAGGGCAAATGTTCGCCGACTGTGTCACAGACCCGTCAATTGTGGCTGTAGTGTGCCGGAAAACGGAAGAAAACTCCACCCACCGAGTTTGCGACAAAACCAACGATGCAAAACACGTTAAAACAAGTGGAATGAGAGTTCAAACGAGCAATGAACAAGCCGGACATCTGCGTACTGCTGAACGGGTGGGGCGGTCTGGGCGGACCCAGCATAGTGGAGTGCATCAGGCGTAACCCAGACCGCAGAAAGATCAAAGTGGTATGCGCAGACGCGTCCCCCAAGCCAATATTGGACCTCAAAGCTGACAGATTCGCCATACTGCCGCGTGGTGGCCACCCTTCGTACATGGACTCGTTGATGGATTTGTGTCGGCAAGAGGGCGTAGACGTTATACTGCCGGGCAGCGGCCCAGAAATTGTAACGATATCAAAACACCTGAAAAGGGTCAAAACGGAAGGCGTGACAACAACCGTCAGCGAATACGACCAAATTCGTCCATTGCTCGACAAATCTGAGGCCTATCGCGTGCTGCAAGATCAAAATTACGTTCCAGAGTTTGAACATGTGACCGACGCATCATCGCTTCTCGCTGCCGTCCGGCGCATGGGATATCCGCAACGTCCGGTATGCTTTAAGCCGTCCTTGTACGTTAATTCCGGAGGCGCCAAGGGGTTCCGCATACTTCGCGGATCAAACGATGCGTTGACATCCGCAATGTCGTGCAGTGAGATAGATTACAGTTCAATTAACAGGCTGTCTAAGACCAAAAAACAATTGGATCTGTTGGCCATGGAATACCTGCCCGGAAAAGAGTTCAGCGTATATGCCCTGTCAGACCATGGAAAGCTGATCTACTGCATACCTAACTTACGCGAACAAATGGTGGGGCCGTACACCTTTGAGGCATCCACCGTGCCTGCAAACGACGAGATCGTTGGAATCTGTAAAAGTGTTGTAAAAAGGTTTGGCCTGTCGTACAATACAAACATACAACTAAAAGAGTCTAACACGGGAAGTCTCAAGCTGGTGGAGATCAACCCAAGAATGGGAGGCAGCATAGCGCTGCCCGCTGCTGCGGGGATCAACCTCCCTTATTTGGGCATAAAAATCGCTCTGGGAGAGTCGATTCCCCTGAATTTAAAACCGGCCCGCACCCGGATGATTCGATACGTAGATGAGATGTATACCGAGGCGTAGAATTGGACCGCTTAGCTTTGCTTGACTTGGACGACACGCTGCTGGATAATTCAGAGGCGGACTTTGCATCTTTTCAGTTTATCTTAGGCATGAGGAACCTACACTGTCCTGATCGTGCTACTTTTTTTGCATGGCGTCGCAGTGGCATGCTTAGTCGTGACATATTCGCAAAAACACTCGACGATGCAGGGCTAGTTAGTGAATGCATGGAAGACCGTCGAATTTTTCTAGCCGGAGATGGGGCCCGTAGGCTGTTGAGCACCAAACCCGACACCATGCAATTCTTATCACTGCTGCGCTCCAGATACGGCCTTGTGGTGGTCACCGCCAGAGATAGCCGAATCGATGTGCAAAGCATATTAGATCAACTGAACATTTCCCCATACGTGGATGGGATGCTTTGCGCCCAGGATGCCGGTGGACCAAAACCCGGCGGGCCGTCTGAATTGAAAAAAATACTGTATGCAAAGGCGATGCAAATGCACAACGTAAAAAAAAATAGGTGCATTGTTGTGGGCAATCTCAAATCAGACATTGCGCCTGGTGTTGAGTTGGGCATTACTACTTACGCTGTACGTGGCCCATATGGATTTGATTTGGGAATAAAGAAAATGACTCGATCGTTTAGTACCTTGTCGGACCTAGCCAGGTTTATGGGGCATTGAAGTAATGTATAGATAATCAAAATCGCGCATACAGGCATATTGCAGTTAATGAAAATATGGCGTGGATACATTGCTCCAGAAGATTCACCCGCGTGAACAAGCAATGGAGAATTTGCACAATCTATTTGTTAGGTGTATTGATCGCTAAATGTTGGTTTGTTCTGACCACCCAAGCGCCTTGGGACGAATCCGGACGGGCCGGCAAACGCCCACGTTCGGACGTTTACGGCGGTTTTTGGGCCGTATGGCGGGTCAATTTGCGAAACATGCGGCATGACATGCGCAGCCTCCCCGCATCCGCCGATGCCGTGCGTTTGGCCCGGGGATGGGGCGACCCGCGGCCGCCCCCAAGTCAGCCGCGCCCGCGCCACGCGGTCACTCTTCGTATCGTGTCGGCGTGGGCCGCCTTGACGTGCGGCCACAGCGTCTTGAGGTTGACCAGGCCCGTGAGTATGTTCGTGTCCTTGTCGTACTGTTCGGGCGTGCCGCGGTACGGCCCGCTCATTACGCCGTACTGCTTGATCCGGCCCACGGCAACCTCGACCATGTACCTCACCTGGGCCACTTCCCTGTTGTGGTCTAGGTCCTTCTGGGAGAGCTCGCCGCCCTCGTCCGAACCCGCGCCCAGCTTTACGGGGATCCAGATGCGGGCTCCCGGCAGCAGTTTGTCGATGCCGACGTACCCCTTGTCCACCACAATATTGGGCCTGGCCCACTCCGGCAGGTCGTTGCGCAGCATTATTTTGGTCAACCACCCGAACTTGGGCAAATTCTCCTTGAGCAGCCTAAAGTCGTGCATGCTGCCCGGCACCGCCGGGCTCTTCCCTATGTAGAGCCCCCCGGGGTCCACGTAGTAGTTTTTGTTGTACGAGTGACACTTGACTTTGCCCGCATACGTGAGGCGGTTCCACTCGCGGTCGCTGGACGATTCGATACGCACGTGCGTGCCGTCGATCAGCACGTACGCGGCGGTGTTGGGCGGACCGTCGGTCACGCACAGGTCCGGGCCGGGGTGAAAAGTCGGCAGGGTCGGGCCCTCGGACACGGGGAGGCCGGTTATCCCGACGGGCGGCGGCGTCTGCATGTACGACAGCGCCACGGCCCGGTTGAGTATCTGCCACGGCGGGATATCGACGAGGTACGGGTCGGGGCCGGCGCCCTCCGGATCCGCCGGGTCGGCCGCCTCGTCCCCGGCGTCCTGCGGGTCGGGGCCGGCGCCCTCCGGATCCGCCGGGTCGGCCGCCTCGTCCCCGGCGTCCGCCGGGTCGGGGCCAGCGTTCTCCGGATCCGCCGGGTCGGCCGCCTCGTCCCCGGCGTCCAGACACGACGTTGTCCGCCTCGCCCTCTCGTCGTATACGGCCCCGATTATCTCCTCGATGCTGTCCGCGGTGGGCAAAATCTCGTTGAGCATCTTATCGTAATCCTTTACGTACCTGTCCACGGTGACCGGATCGAGAAGGAACCTTCCCGCCAGGTCGGTCACGGAGTCGCCGGTTTTCTTTGCTACCAGCACCACCACCAGCGCCTGCCGTATGGCCAGCTTGCAGCGGTTTCCCCCGTCCGACTTGCGGGTGGTGTCCTCCCGCGTCAAGCGGGCATCGTCATGTCCTTCAATCCACACCCATACCAAATACGCCAAGAATTCGAACATGTCCCGCTCCATCCGAGTATTCTGGTACAGCACTTTGTCGTCCACTAGGATGGTGTCCAGGTATGCCGATCTTACTTTGTCCTTATCCCGGTCCGGCGAGGATCGGCCAAACTTTTGCCGTACAACGGTGCACATCAACTCGTACGGAGCCTCCGTCCTCACGTCCGTCACGTCGACCTCGCAGTATTCGGCCACGCGGGCGAGTTCGCACGACACTCAGCGCACCTCCCGGCATGCGGGGCGGGCAACGCCGGGCCCGGGCATGCGCCGTGCGGCCGCGCGCGTGCTCCACGCGGGGCGCCGCCGTGCCGCGCGACTCCCCCCGTCGGGATTAAATACCGCTCCCGCGCGGTTCGGTCGGTGTATGGGTCCCCTCATTTGTTGCTATCTGGGGGGATCACAACACTGTGTTATTTATGTGTATATGGGATCGCCACGGCAACCGCGCGTATGGTGTCGGCGCCGACCAGCCGTTAACGACCGCCGCGCCACGGAACAAGAACCATTGCGCTTGAAGGCACATGGGCCGTTCACCCCCGCGGCTTGCGGGGATTGGTTAAATCGTGAACGTACCACGATCAATATGCATAGTGAGGGGATTGTGCAAATTCTCCAATTAAACTAAATAATCAAAGCCTAAACCACAATTAGATCCGTACCGGGGGCGCGGCCCGATGGAGTTCTGTGCCACTTTTCGCAAGACGGGCCCGACTGCGGAGCGCCAATTGCAGTTTGAGCGCTTTGGCACTCGGTTCCTGACTTCAGCTCCTGTCGTGGGGACCGGACCCAATGATCGGCGGTTGTTTTGCCGCTGCAGCGCGTTCGCACCCGCATCTTTTCTTCGTGACATAATGTGGCACCCGTACTTTATCTTCTTCCAACATACAAGACCAGATGCCACTTGCCTGAAGTATGCCGCGTGGCCGAAGTTCACAGCCAAGTGCCATTCGAGCCGTCACGGTTCTGCTGGCCGCGCGCTTGCGCCGCGCGGTACGCAATGGGATGCCACACCCCTGCCGTTTATGCGCAGAGGCCCATAATTTGATGGACAATCTCGTAGATGTGAAATTCGCTGTTTGCCGCATGCGCGCCAGACGCTAGTCTCTTCGAGTCAGCGCGCCAGACGGCCCCACGATGCGTTTGGCAACTTAAGATCAAAAATACATTGGTCCACCGTCGGTCCTTGTAGGGGGATTCGTGCGGTTAGGACTTGTCAAATGTCAGGGCGTCCCGCGCTCTCCAGAAGTTTCAAATATTCGTCCATGGACGATTGCGCACGTCGATCTATGACATTTTTTATGCGGCGTTTTGGCGTCATTGGTTCTTTGTTCCACCATTCCGGGTGGGTCAAGACTTGCAAACGTCGGTATTTTTTGCTAGAAATTACATCATATAATCGTTCAAACCGCCAGTAGCCATTGGAGTCTGAAACGTATTTGTGTGTCTTCATTAACTCCTCTCCATATGCGTTTACCATTCCGCAATACGAGTCCTCAGTGAACTGCATCAGTCCGGCGGCTTGCGGATTGTGGAATGACATGGCCGTGACATCTACGTTGACCCACTCCTCAATTGTTTGTTTCTCACGACGCAGAAGCGTTTCAAGCGTTTCTTTGTCTGAAACGTTGCCATAAAACTCGGCATCAAAATGCAGCCCTATGCGGTGCCCCATGTCGGCTATGGCTCGCATCATGTCGCACGATTCTTTTTCCAGTGGATTGTAAAAGGTGCTGTGCAGCCGTAAAAAGTAAGTGGAAAGTACGTCACACTTTTTTTCAATGCGGGCCAGCTTTAGGGCATGATGCACGGACGCGTCAAGATCGTGCCTCCATATTATGTATGGCGGGCTGGGCGACACGCCAAAAAAGACAAACGCATAGTGACTCTTTGCAATCTTTAATATATCAGAATAATGTTTTTCCGTAAAATCTTTAAAATCATAACCCGCCACGCAGATAATTCGAATGGGAAACATAAAAACTATCTGGACGGTTCTTGTGCATTAACGCGTGATGGGCTGTCCGGAGCGGCATGGGTCCAAGTCGGGCGACGTCAACATTCACAGAACGATCGGCTACTGCGCCTGCCCGATCTTGCGCTTAAATACTAATGATGCAATCCCCAGCAGACTGAATGATATTGGAGGGAAAACACACCATGGTAAGGTAACGAAGGTGGTATTTAAAGCCGAATGCGATATTTTTCGTTATGACCATCTGGAACGGGACGTCGCGTTCCGGGCAGACTCTCCAAACTGAGGCGCATTCACGGACAATAATGCTGCGGCGTGGGCCCTCCAATGAGCGCACGTCGGTTCTGGAGCGGCGCCATGTGCATACGGACCGTCGGGACGCTGGAACGCGCGGCAGGGTGGAGCGCGGCCAGAAGATTGCGGACAAAAAGGGGCACGTGAAGAAGCGGGCGCACAACTGGTACGACATCCAGCCCCAGTCCGATGAGTCGACCGCCCACGAGGTCCGGTTTACCGCCGCGGGCCCGTCGTGCGAATGTCCGGATCACCAGTACCGGAAGACCGTGTGCATGCACATCGTGGCTGTCATGCAGCGAAACTCCGACTCGGCGCGCGACAAGGCGGGCGCGGACGTTCCTGACATGCGTCCCATGCCGGATCCAGGGGCCAAACAGACCGAACACGGGCCTTGTCTAAAATCTAGCGATTCATGAGGCTGGCCACGCCGTTAGCGGACCTTCCAGTCTGAAATGACAACGCTGATCCGCCACGATCGGCACGCCCCGAGCCCCAAAGGGGCGCGCGAGCCGACCTTGCTCAAAATCTTGCGATCCATAAGGCCAACCGCGCCGTTCTTGAGTCTTCCCGCGTGAAATGGCAGCGCCGATCCACCATGACCAGCACGCCCGAAGCCTGAAATGGACGCACCGGTTCCGTTCCGGGCCGTTTCGAAGTAATTGAGCGCAGATTCCCCTCATGTGCGGGGCCGTCTCCGCCCTCGCGCCGCAACCCTCATGCGAAAATCATGTTGTGATGTGTGCAAGTGGACAGCAACTCGACGGTCCGAGCATTTGTCTTGACTGCCCGCACCACGCCCCCGAACCTTTCCTTCATGGACGAGAAGACGCTCTCGACGTTGTTCCGTTTCCGCAACAACTTGTGGAATGTGCCGGACGTTCCTAAAAAACCTCAACATCTGCGCCCTGGCGTCTTCTCCCTCGATTGTATAGTCGGATCTGGGCTCGATTACGGGGCGGCGTCCGCTGTCCTGTACCACCTGGCAGTTTTCGACTCCGCCGTATTGGGCGTCGGCCAGCATGTCGCCGGATCCGCGCGGCATCCTCGCCAGCATCTCCCTCAAATATGGCGAGTCGTTTGCCCTGTCCGGCGTGACAGCCGCGGCGCATATCGTGCCCCAAGTACGTGCACGATGTGCAGTTTTGCAAACTGCTTCACGCTGATCGTGCCGTACCTGGTGTTGTGCCAGTCCCGGCATCTGGATGTGCCGAACCCGGTGGAATCGCAGATGTTTTACTTTTTGTAGCTCCCCTCCAGGGGCTACCGAAGCGCCGCGCGCGGTCCGCCGCGCAGCGGCTCCCCCGCCGTCTCCGATCACGCGCAGCCGGGGGCAGTCTACGTAGTCGCGCAGCGGAATCGTGGGAACGGGACTCGGTACGGCGTCTGCGTCGCCTTGCAGCATCGCCACAAGTTGACCACGACCAACGTAAAGCAGAACCGGAACAGACGCGTCGCCATGTTGGGACTCTTGGCCTAGGCCTGGACGTATTCCACCAGCGGTGCCCCGCCTCTCTGCCCCCTGGCGCGGTACGCCTTCGGGACGTGTTTGAGCAGCTTCTTGGCGCGGTCCATCCGCATGTTGGCGAGAAA
The DNA here is from genome assembly GCA_963665475.2 of Nitrosopumilaceae archaeon. Lineage (GTDB taxonomy): Archaea > Thermoproteota > Nitrososphaeria > Nitrososphaerales > Nitrosopumilaceae > VYCS01. The sequence goes on from CAXXXK010000003.1 coordinate 292,927, forward strand.
CACAGCGCACACGTCCTTCGTCGGGAAGGGCCCGCGCCTTTTGCATCCCCGCACTTCACGTGGCACGGCTTGATATTCTTGAGGACTGTGGCCATGTTGGCCGTGGCGGTCCTGCCGTCTTTGGCCGTTATGGCGTACGGACGCACGGCCTTGTCGGGGTCCGCCTCGGCCCCTCCATCATGCGATGCGCCCTGGGGTCCCCCGACTTTGACATGACGTACCGCACGCCCTGACCATCCATCTCCTGAGTGTTTGCCGCCGAATTGGGGCCCCTGTCCAGAAGCAGCGCGCCAATGTTCGAGCCTCGACGTCTGGCCGTTCTCCATTACGGCTCTCAGGTAGTGTGTCTGGGATTCCCCGGCCGCGATGCGGTATGCCGACAACGTGACGGGCGACTTGCCGGAAACGACCTGCATGGTCATGTAGGGCTCGAACCAGTTGCCGCCGTCCTTCCCCTCGCCGCCATTGGCGCCGGGGCTCTTCCCCCTGCCGTAGTACGGCATGGCGTGCTCATCCGCGACCACCACCAGGCTCCCCCCGTGCCTGCCAGATTCGGCCGGCGGCCGGACTCCCGCCCCAACATGTCGCCGCAGATCTCCAGCATTTCATCGTGGCCGCGCGTCCCAAAAAGCTGAAGGAACCGCTGTCCGGCCATCGTCCTTACGCCGCGACTCCTCATGGCCCTGACGGTCATGGCGGCGAAATCGTTCGCGCGGCACTACGACGGGGCGACGTTCAGCACGTCCATGGCCGTGCATTTGGCGTTAGGGCCGGAGACGTCAGGACACCGATCACCTACCGCACTGCTGCGCGCAGGTGGCCGTACGCCTCGTGATTGAATTGGGGCTGCCCGCGTTATATGATCCTATCTATTAAATTAATCATGCATGTATGCGTCGGCCCCAGCGGGCCCGGGCATCGGACGCCATTTGGGTCGGTGTTGCGCACAACGCTATAATTAAGATCATTGAATGCGTTCTTTAAGTGGCCGCATTTTCATTTGCTGATCATGTTAGTTTACACTGCGAGGGGCGCCTCGTGTATGGACATTGCTTATTGCATGGTCGATTTGCCACGAACTCATTCGACGCGGTATACGCGTAGCCAACGCGCTGAGCATTCATGCCACAAGCCTTCGCAGGCCGTCCGGCAACGCAACCCTGCGGTTCCACCCCAGATTCTGCATGCGCGACGCGTCGGCGACGCTGTCGATTATGTCGCCCGTACGGGCCGGGGCGCGAACAATCTTCGCGTCAAGGCCACGCAGGGATGCTATCATTCCGGCCAATTCGTATATGCTTGTCGCCCTGCCCGTTCCCACGTTGAACGCTCCCGGCGGGGCGCGGTCCATTGCGATGCGATTGGCATACACCACGTCTGCCACGTGCACAAAGTCGCGCGTACACGTGCCGTAAACGTTCAACGGCTCCCCGCGCGACAACGAATCCACGAAATGAGCAATCACGCCGTTGCGCTGTCCTGGGCCGTACACGTTGAAGTACCGCAGTATCGTGTGGCGCCGGGCGGCCCGCTCTGCTTCCAGTTTGGTTTCGCCATACGGACTGAGAGGTTTGGGAACCACATCTTCTTTGATAGGGATCTGCGCTGCACCGTACACCGCGGCCGTGCTGGAGTACACGATACGGATGCCGTACTTTTCGGCCGCTGCCACCACGTTCGTGGTGCCTGTGACGTTGACGTCGTAGTATTCGTCCGGCGATTCGAACGAGTCTCCCACCGATGTGAGCGCCGCAAGGTGGAATATTCCGTCCGTGCTGGAATCGACAACGTCCAGCGAAGACGGGTTGCGTATGTCGTCACGCTTCTCTATAATGCTGACTTCGTGGCCATCGTGCAGCAGGGACGCCACTAGTGCAGAGCCTATGAAGCCTTCGCCGCCGGTTACTACATACCTCAAATGCCGTACTCCTTGTCCAGATTGGCCACGATGTTCTCAGGCTTGTGCCTGTCTGGAAGTGTGTCGTGCATATTGAAGTCTGGTCCGCCGGTGACGCTCACGCCCAGCGACATTGCCTGCAGCGCGGTGCTGGAGTAGTCGCGCAACACGGAGCCGTCAGCCATCACGCGGACATCGGCATAGTATTCGTACCTAGAGAGGGTGTCTGGCATATCCCGGTACAGGGAGTTCTTTCGTCCGTCGTGCACCATCTTGTTTCCGCGGACGACGCATTCCCAGTCTATGTCGCCGTACCCGTGCTCGGCGAGTATTTCCAGCGTCCTCCGCTCCGTCTGCGTCCCCTGCATCAGGCACAGCCCCCGGTTATTCTTCGGTATGTCGCGTGGGGCGAACAGATCGGTATCGACTGGTATCGGCACGTATACGGGTGGTTCGGGATGGCCGTATTTCGTCATCTGCGGCATAGCAACCAGTATGCGGTCTACGTGACCGTACACGGGGAACCGTTCCCGTAGCGGCGTGTTGCGCGACCACATACCGTGTTCATGCAGCACCATACGACATTTACGGATAAGTCTCCAGAGACGTATAGCACGAGTGACTTCGTGCAGGTGTATGACGTCGGGCCTGAACGACATCGCTTTTGCATGCGCCAGCAGGTAAAACATCGTTGTGCCGCCCGGCGTGAGGGAGCATCCGTAGTGTCTAGCTATCTCGAACGGATCAAACGATGCCCTCATTATTACACTGGAATCGTGCCCGATTCTGCGTTGCCATTTTGACAGTATGCCCGCAACGCCAGCAATGTCCCACACGTGCAGTATCTTAGCCACTGCAACGTCCTCCGAATCCTCGGCAGCGCATGAGGCCGACCGAGCGCCGGCGGCGCGGCGGCTCGAACCACGCGCTAGCGGGCATCTCCACCATCTCAGTGTCGGCGAACACACGACAGCGAAGCCGGTTGATAGACGCAAAGGGCACCATGAGGTTAAACACGGTGTCATTGCCGCCGTCTAGGTATGGCGCTGGGCGCGGATCGACGGCCGACTCCGTCGACACGCATTCGCTAGACGCGCCACCGGCGCAGGTCCGGCGCGTATATCCATATATGCCCCAGACGGTGTTCAACGTGTCCACCAGAAGGCGAATCGCACCGCCTTCATATCCATGCATATCCGTCTTAAGTTGCGCCGTAATTTAAGGGCAGTCGCGTCGTGGGCGTACACATCGCGGCGGCGGAGCAGCTACTGGCCATATAGTCCGAACCCACCCCCGGCGGGCATGTGGCAATAGAGGAGCAGGAGGTAAAGTGCCCGTAATGCAAGCGTAAACATTACGCCCGCGACGGAGTGTACCGCGGCAGATGCGAGGACAAGCAACGGTACAAGTGCCCGTGCGGGAAGCGGTTCCGGGACAGCCTGGGCTTGAGTGCAGCCAAATTCCAAAGAAATTCATCACGGCCATCCCGGTGCTGTATGGGGCAGGGGTGCCGGTGGCCAACATATGGGCTCTGCTGAACCACTTCAGCATATCGGTGCACGCGGATACCGTAACTCGCAACACAGAACGCCATTCCAAGACGGTCGAGTAGTACACCAAGACGATCAAGCCCCCGTGCTTTGGAGAGAAGCGGGGCTGCGACGAGAAGCACCAGAAGGTCCGCTGCAGGGAGTCGTGGATCGTCGCGGTGATGCGCACGGCGACCCGGTTCGTGCTGGCGTGGGGCGTATCGCCCACCAAGGAAAAGTACGACGCCGCCCCCTGCTGCGGGCGGCCAAGGATGTGGTGAGCGGGGCTCCACGGCTGTTCATTACCGACGGCCTGAAGCAATACAATATGGCCTTCAAGAAGGTGTACCACATGGTGAGGGGCCTCCGGCGCTGGCACATCCACCACATACATATATGGAATATGGTGTGCAACACCAACACGCAGGAGCGCCTGAACGGGGAGTTCGCGGACCGCTTCATGTCCGCCCGCTGTATAAACAGGGAAGACTCGCCGATATTCCGCATTACCATAATCTGCCACAACTTCATCAAGCCGCACGACGGAATGGGGGGCAAGACGCCTGCTGAGGTGGCCGGCATAGAAATACGCGGGCAAGACAAGTGGCTCATGCTGATACAGAACGCCGCGGCCGCCGCGTGACGGACCGGCGACGCCCGCCGCTGCGCGGAATCGCCGCCAATCTCGGCAAACCCGCGCCGGAATCCCGCCATTTTGGGGGATCCCGAACGATATTGGCGGATTTTCGCTCGAGCGCCCCCGTTCCGTATGGGCGGGGCTTTGCAAAAACCGGTGTACAATGCCTTCACGGATCCCACATCCCCGGTTTGAGCGGGGTTGCAATCATGATCTGAATTATTTATGTCTAATGCCATATTTGTGGAGGAGCCTAGGCGCATAAAATATATATTTACAGCATGAATACACTGTAGTATGCCTGTTACAGGGGAGGATCGGGATAAGGCCGCTGCGTATAGTCCGCTGGCAAAAACCATACTTGCTTTCCTACGCATGAATTCTAAAAACGGATACGCGTTAGAGGAGCTGTACAGCATGTGTTGTAATCCCGGCCATGATAAAGCCACACTTGGTTCGGTGAAGGAAGTGCTGAACGAGTTGGTTAGCAAGATGGATGTAAGAACCAAGTATCTGAACTCCAAAGACGGCCTGAAGATGTACTATAGGTACGATGGATAGAGGCGATTCATCACGCGTAGCGGCAGAAAACAAAAATAAATCATTAACACTCTGAATTTGGCAACTTATCCATATAACTAGAACTATACATCGGAGAATTTGCGCAATCAATTTGTTAGATGTATTGATCGTTAAATGTTGGTTTATACTAACCCGCCAGATCCCTTGGGATGAATCCAAACGAGCCGGCCGATGCCCACGTTCGGACGTTTAGGTTCTTGGACAAACTCGGGGGATCCGTCGAAATGTAAACGCTTCATTGCAGATCCGCGTTGCTGACTAAAACTTGGCTGTCTTTCATGGCATATTTGACTTTCATGGGATTGTCGAGCTTGGCCAGTATATGGTTGGGTATGTTGCCGTAGCTGCTCCCGGCTCTGGCTATGAGCGACACCGACACGACGAACTCGGTGGCGTCCTTTGCCCAACTGATCATGTTGGCATGTGGGGGTGACGCGCTTTTTAGTGCATTTTGTAATGGTCAATATTGACATATGACGGCACCGAGATGAAAGGCACGCCCTATGAGGGCGTGTGGGCCCGGAGCGTGGGCATAGTGGCGGCCATTGCAGTGCGCTCACCTGCGGTCCAGATGCTATGCGGTCTCGCCTTAACGGCTAAGCCACGACGAATATTCTCCCTAATATTGCCCGCATGGCATGAATGCATCTCAAACTGTGGCCGGACGGACGGCAAAATCGGACCGTATCGCGTCGTGGTGCGGGACCATCATCAGGGCGCGGCGCATAGCGGCGCGGCGCCGCTACGTCACGTATCCCTTGATCTCTACAGATCTCATCTCGGTTTGCGTAATTGCGTCCCTGAGATCGTCCACGCTCTCCAAGTACCGGCCGGCCAGCAGGCGCTTGAGTACCATATACTGCACCTCGATTGGGTTCATCTGCGGGCGTGCGGGAGCAGATGTACCAGTTTGACGTTCTCGCCGGCCGACCCTATGAACTGGGGCACCACGCGGAATTTGTGATGCGGCGTTGTCCAGCATAATCACAAATTTGGGATGTGTCTGCCGCAGTTCCTTCAGGAATTCTATGAACGTCTCCGAATTCAGGGCGTCTGCCGGCCGCATGTAAAAGCCGTCCCTGCCCAAGGCGCCGAACCGCTTGACGGAATGCCATGAGAACGTGGTCTTTACGGTGTCGCGTCCACCGGCGCGCCTCCGGCCGTACCCTCTCCCGTTCCAGCGTAGCACTCCAACCTTGTCCTCACACAGCATGACGTACCATTTGGCTATCAGCTCCTCCAACGTCGCGTTGGTCTCGCTCATGAACTCTTCCCGCTCTTCCTTGGTGGCCGACTTGCGCTGCACCGGCATGGCTTTCGTGTACGAGCGCCCCATACTCTTTAGCACGCGCCTCAGCGTCCGCGGCTTGCCCTTGACGTTGAGCTCCCAGTACAACATAGCCGATATCGCGTCCAGCTGCCACGTTCCGGCGGCAAGCCCGTATTTCGTCGGGGCGTTGTCCACCCATTCCGCCATGGCATGGCATGCGGCGGCGTCCAGCTTTTGTTTTTTGCGGCCCCTTTGCTTATCAAACGCCTGTCCAGGTCGGCGTCCGTCATGCGGAGCAACCAGCCGCGCCCTGTCTAATACGCCTGCCATATCTCTCTCTCTCGATATGGGCCGTATCCACATTCTTTTGTCCGCAGCTCGCAGACTCGCAGGATGATCTGGGGCTTGCCCGGCCGCTCTTGCTTGACGGCTTCGCGGAGCCGCTTGAGGCCGACGCGCGGCATGAAGTCGCCGTACTTGGGTACGGCCTCTTCGCGACTCCCGCCGTTTTTTGCCGGTGGCTTTTGCCGTATTGCGGCGTAGCCGGAGTATGGGCGTCCGGGGGACAAGGGAGGATCTAAATGTTCCGATTCGAACATCGCCTAAACTGTACGTCCCTGAACGCCGTGTGCGGGTGACCGGGTATCTCTGGCCGCCGCTATGCGCCCATGTGCCGCAAGAACGGCATCTCCTAGCACAGAGCCGCCGTAAACATTGCCAGGGACCCGCTATGGAGCGTCCTCAATTCTGACATACCGCCCCCCATGTCGTTGGGCGCGGGGCCCGGAGGCGACGGTGAATAGTCCGTCCGACGGCCCGAACGTCGCCCGTGCGGCGAGAAACGCATGACGCGGAGGTGCCGGCGCCGCGCCGCCGAACGGGCATACGTCGTTGCGGGCGCCGCGGCGTTGCAAGGCTCCCGCGGGCTTGCCATACTACGCGCGCCGCATGCCGCCGCGCCGTGGGCGGTCGGTTTTGAACTGAAATGCTACCCATCCGCCATCCGAACCGTCCTTGATAGGTTTATATCTAGACCCGCACAAATATCTGTATGAGGGTTGCCTTGGTATCTACCAAAACAGACGAATGCATCAACGCAATTCAAGCTCATGGAATACTGGGCCTCTACCACTTCTTCGTTGATGCGCTGAAGCGGCACCCAAAGATGGATGTTGATTACTACCTGCACTTGGGAAACCGTCTGGATGTGCGCGACATAGTGAAAAACCATGATGTTATCCTGCTACCGCGCATCAACGCAGCGTGCGCATGCGCCCTGAAGGGGATTACCGACTACGACATTCCAGTGCTCACGGAGGCGGGAGATCCGCATGCGGTATATCTGTGTGACATTCTTAGGCTACGCCGCAAGTTGAAGGTTGACCACACGTTCAGCATCTACTCAAAGTCCGTATTCTATCGGTATTACCCAAAACATTTCAAATATACCGTTATCCCATTTGGATTAGAGTCGAGACTATTCAAAAATATAAGGCCGTGGGAGGAGCGCATAGACGACTACATAGGAATATCTGGTGTCCTCAACCCCCATCCGTACGTGAAGTACCTGTACCGCCGGTACATCAAAAAAGAGTGGGTCGGGGATATGCGTGTACACTACAAACTGCGCACGGCGTGCTCCAAGCTCCCATACGTGCTGCACACCCGGGACATCTGGAAGGATCAGGTAACGGATGAGCTGCCGGAGGTACTGAACTCGTTCCAGACCGTGATCGCAGCCACAACTGTGTCCAACACGATGAAGTACACGGAAACGCCAGCGGCTGGCTGTCTTGCATTCATGGAGGTTACCGACCTCAACGGCGCGGCCGTTCTTGGTTATGAAGACGGCAAGACAGCCGTGTTCATAAATGAGTCAAACTACCGTGAACGATTCCGTGAGTATCTGGACAATGTCGACGACCCAAAATGGCGCAAGATAGCCGAGGCAGGGCGGAAGTACACGATGGAAAACCTAACCAATGACGACGCGACAGAGAAACTGCACGACCTGATGCGCAAATTGGTAGGCGAATTATAGTGCGGACGGGCTTACTGCACACGCAGTGTGCACCGGCGCCGTGCCTCATGGAATGTCCAACGCGGTGATGGCGTATGCGGACGGGCTGCTATGTGCGCTAACCACTGCTTCGGATACGCGTCGTACACAGTCGAGGCTACTTGGGTGCCCGATCCATTTTTTTACATATTGCAGTGCCGGCTTTTCGTAAAATTAAAAATTTTAGATCGAAAACACTTTCCACGGTCCTTGATGGAATCGCATTCAGAAAAACCATGTCCCGATACGCACCGAGCGTCACCCACTGATGCCCGCCTTCGCCCGTTCGGCATCGTGTCTCCTTACCTCGTCCGCGGCGGCCTTGTTGCGGTACGCTATCAGTGGCGTCTCTGCCCGTCTATGTCCAGCGTCCAGTACAACCTGCTGGTGTTGTATCATTCTGCATGGTCGTCTAAACCAGGAAATGAAAATTTAGGGCTAAAGCAACGTTCACCACCAGTATAGATCATTATCAAACCGACATTTTACCCCAATGCCATATACCGCATCGGCGTTCGGGCCTGCGCGGTACGGATTCCCTGCGGTTTGGGCAATATTCCCGGGGACGCTTCCGCCCGCGCATCATATTTGTGCCGAAAAGGGCCGTCCGCGCAGTCGTAACGCCCCGTGCGTGGCGGTCGCGGCGGATCGCGGCCACGGCGGCTCTCCCGCCGAGCACATATTCCCGAGGACGAGGCGTGCGTCACGAGGGCCCGCCGCCGGTCACGCGCAGCCACAGGCAGTCCACGTAATCGCGCAGCGGCATCTGGGGAACCGGCCCCCAGTACGGCGTCTGTACCGCCTTGCAGTACCACCACATGTTGACCACCACCAGCGTAAAGTAGAACAGGAACAGGCGCGCCGCCGTCTTTGGGCTCTTGGTCTTGGCCCGGATGGATTCCGCGCTGCGGTACCCCGTCTCTATGCCCCACTGGGCGCGGTACGCCTTCGGGATGTGCTTGAGCAGCTTTTTGGGGCGGTCCACCAGTATGTTGGTGAGAAACGCCACGTACTTGTCCTTCATCAGGACGGGCTTGCAGCTTTTGCATGTCCCGCACTTTTTGGAGCACGGCTTGATCTTCTTGGGGACTATGACCATGGTTGGCGTGGCGGTCCTGCCGTCCTTCGCCTTCATGGTGTACGGGCGCACGGCCTTGTCGGGGTCCGCGTCGGCCGCCTCCATCCTGCGATATGCCCTGGTGTTGCCAGACTTCGGCATGACGTACCGCACGCGCTGGCGTTCCATCTCGATAATGTTCGCCACCGAGTTGAAGCCCCTGTCCAGCAGCAGCGTGTCAATGTCCGCGCCCTGCCTCCGGGCGTTCTCTATGAGCGCTCCCAGGTAGTGCGACTGGGGCTCCCCGTTTGCCACCTGGTACGAGGACAGTGTGACGCGCGACTTGCCGGAGACTACCTGCATGGTCATGTGGCACTCGAACCTGTTGGTTCCGCCCTTCCTCTTGCCGCCCTTGAGGTAGCCGTTCTCCCCCTTGTCGCAGCGCGGTATGGTGTGCTCGTCGGCGGCCACCACGACCTTCCCCTTTAGCCTGCCGGCCTTTACAAGCGGCCTGACTCCCGCCTCCAGCATGTCGCCGCATATCTCCAGCATCTCGGCCGAGTCGGGCGCCCCCAGAAGCTGCAGGAACCGCTGCCCGGTCATCCCGTTTGCGCCGCGGCGCCGCATCTTCCTCACGGACGGGGCGACGAAATCGTTCGCGTTGCATTGCGCCAGGGCAACGTCCAGTATGTCCCGGGCCGTGTATTTGGCGTTTGGGGCCGGCGACGCCAGGTCGTCGATCACGGGCAGCACGGCGGAGCACAAGCTGTCGTACGCCTCGCGGCTGAATTGGGGTTGCCCTTGTTGCATGATCCAATAAGATCGGTCGATCATATATATGTTGGTTGGCGCGCCGCCACCCTCCCGGACGAAGCTGCGTACATTTTAGAATTATGATCTGTTAAATCCATTCTAAGTACGGCACATTTTCATTTACTGAACAAGGAGGCGGTCAAAAAATGCTGCCCGGATACGCCAGCGTGGTGGGGCAGGACTCCAACACGATATGGCTCCACACCGGCGGCGACCACCAGCTGTGCATGCAGCACCAGCGCCGTCTCTCCAAGAAAGACCTGCTGTACCGCAACCTGGAGGCCGCCGTCGAAAAATTCCTGGAGGACCTGCGTCGCCTCGACTATTTGCACCACGCGTACGACAAGATAGAGGCTCCCCACGAGAGAATAGTGGCGGTCAGGTGCCTGGAAAAGACGCGCAGCGAACTGCTCAACGCCGAATACGAGGACGACGGGGAGTGCAGTATAGCAAAGCGCAAAAAGCGGCATCGCCGGGAGGGCTATTTCATGACCACGTACATATACAAAAAGCGGGAGGGGGTGGCGGCGGACAGCAACGGCGTGGAGTGGGTCAACCGGCGGTTTGTGGCGGTGCGCAGCGACGGCGGGGGGGGGGGGGGGGACCGCACGCAGAAGGGGATGGACACCAACTCCATAATATTCCCGATATACGCCACCGACTGGATAAACGGCAACAGCTTTTTCGACCACTTGGTGAAGTCCGCGTCCGGCGACGGGTAGCGCGCCGGCCCCCTAAACTATTCGAAAAAACGGCGCCGCGCGGTTCCCCGGGAGTAGGGGGCGGAGAGCTTCAAAAAGCGAAACCGTCACGTTAAATGGTAGTTGAAGCATCCATGTCTTTGCTTATAAACAGTCTATACCAAACTTCAAAGCCAACTATATGCAACAGTCTGTTAATATACCTTACATCGTGGCCCCTGTCTACAGTCTCCAGCGCGCGTAGCACCCACTTTTTTGATATCAGGCGATTTGCAACGACACGGGAATCCGCAACTAAAAACCGCATTACGAGCGCCCTGCCGTAATTATTCCAGAACGGCGCCAATCTTGGTGTAAAGCCTATCTTAGCAGTACTAACATGACAATTCTTCTCGTCTAAAATTTTGCGCAGTATGATCTTTCCAATGTTTAACTTGGGATCGTATTTTTTATTCATGGGTATGGTAAACGCGTACCGTATCAGATCATTGGATAAAAACGGAGAAAATCCAGACATGTCAAGCGCCGAATAGATTTTTTTATGAGATGGGGTCCAATCTCGAGCCAGCTTTCCATGGTAATCCGCAATGCACACTTGCTGCAATGGCGACAATGGATTGTCAAAGAATCTTCGGAAGCTTTCGTAGATGCCATCCCATGAAAATTTTATGGCTGGGCCAAACAACTTGTCTTGGTCATCTACCCAGTCTCGATTGTGGCAGCTTAGGTATAGTTTTACACGATCTCGCCATGTAAACTCTGATCGGAACGTCTTCATGTATGCATGGTACCTGAACGTGTATCCCGCAAACAGCTCGTCACCGCCATCGCCGCTGACTAAAATGTTAGAGTATTGTCTGGCTTTTTCCGCCACGTTATACCAATAGTAGTTTGTTTTTGGCTCTCCTATGACTGAAATTTGTTTAGGGAGATTTGCAAGATAGTTATCAAGCACAAAGCTTTCAAAGTCGGCGTTGTGATTCCGCGCAACTTCGGATGCGGCCAGCATGTCAGGATCGTCAGGGGAAAATCCAAACGATAGACACTGTATCTTTAGATCTGGAAACAACTCTCTTATGAGAACTAACATAAGCATGGAGTCAACTCCGCCACTTAGAGCTAGCGATATTCTGTTAGGTTTTCTTAGGTCAAAAAATTCGGTTATGTTGGTCTTGATCTTCTCTTCAACACGTTTCCGAACATTCCGCGCACCGGATGTGATCTCATTTGCTTTTACGGTGGGCATTGTCGTTTTAGAATTGGGGCTGTATCTTAGAGTTAATATATCCACTAGCCACGGTTCATTGCCAATCATTTTCAAATCTCCAAAGTTTGCAAAGGCATAACATCCAAATCATTTGTGGCATCGTCTGGTTTGCGCCTAGATCGTAGTGCTGCCACACATAAAAGCGTAATTTTGTTCAGGCATAATCTTAGATCGACGCATGAATCACGTGGACAATCTAGGCGCAGATGATAAGTTTGAGCACGTACGCGTATCTTGTTGTCATACACGGGATGGTGAACTGTAATTGAGGACGATCGCTTATTCGACGTAGTTACAGAGAGTTTTTTTATTGGGCGCTTTGTATATGGGGGAATACTGTCCCACAGTTGGACCATGTGGTACAAGCCAACATCTGCGTCCACCGAATTCATTTTTAAGGCCCTAGACTCACGGGCAGTCGGAATCTCACATACTCCAACTTGTATGCTCCCGTTAAAATGTTGTGCTATCCCAAATGGACTTACGCCTGCCAGCATGACCACAAAATTCACGGCGTCGGCTACTATTTCGGTTTGGACGGTCACATCTTTGTCGTATGCAGTTTGGAGGTTTCCGTTTCGTTGTGCCTGTTTAGATGTGTGTTTCCATTTCGCCATGTCACATGGGGAGTGTAGGTCGTTCCTGCTCGTCATTTCACCCCGCACTCCCCTTTGGTCTGTTCGTCCACGGCGATCGCCCCCGGGGGTGGCATATTTCTCTGGAACGCTTGCCGCCAGATCTCCCGTTCGTCGTGGTTGAGCGACACATGCGGACGCTCGCAGCTGTACCACTTCATGAACCGGTCTATGGGATCGCTGGTCCGCACGAGTATCGCTTCAAACTCGGGAATCTTACGTTGCATCTCCCCATGCGCCCCCTCCCCCCCAGCCTACCGTTGGTCTGGGGATGGCGCACGCGCGCCAGAATCTGGGCATCTCCAGCTCTACCAACCTCGTCTCAAATTCGAACTCCCCCTTCTTTTGACCGTGCCCCCGTTGGGGTAGAGCTGTGAACCGTGATCCGTCACGACTGACGCAGGCTTGCCGTGGTCTTTGATCGCCTTGTCCAGCACGGCCAAGACGTTCTCCGTTGTCGCGTACTCAAAGACGCCGCATCTTGTAACGAAACGCGAGGCATCGTCCCCGTAGCACAAGAACCACCTGCCGTCCTCAATCTGCTTGTAGTCGGTGTGCCACATCGAGTTAGAGTGTGAGCGCCCGTCGCGCACCAGCTTGCGCCGCCCGTTTTTCTTAGATTCGTTGCGTGCCACCTCCCCGTCCTTTATTTCATGCATGGCATTATGGGACATGCGCACGCCGGGGGACCTCCACCTCTACCTCCAGTCCGGCCCTCCCCCCCGGTGCGCCGTCCGGCGGCCAGTAAGGACCGCCGAATGCTCCCGGCGCCCGGGCATGCCGCTTCTCGGCCTGCCCACGCGCATGGGATACGCGACATCCTTCAGGTTGACGTTCCTGTACTTAGCGTAGAGGCATCGTATCCAGCACGGCGACATACCCATCACATCTGCAAGCTCGCTGGTGGGCACTCCCTTCCTGCGCTGCCCTAGGATGTACCGCGCCTTGGACTCGTCCAGCTTTGCCATCATGCGAACCTTCCGCGTGCATATATGGCGACGTTTGGGGCGCCGCCTGACCCGCCCCTACGTTTCCTGCGCGGTGGATGCGCAAGTTGTTACCCAGGCCTGCTCCCTCCCATACGCACTGCGCAGCCTCCCAAAGACAGGGTGCGAACTACTTTTAGGACTACACGCCCAGAAGTCAAGCCAACGGCACCGCAACCAACCATATCATTGTTCCAAACACTCCGAAACTATCTGGTTGGCCAACGCGCATACAGATTCCGGTTTGTGGCTTGGTGGCATGGTGGTGTGGGAGTCTCCATGTATGTCTATTACGGTACACCCAACGCACATGGCCTGTAGGCCAGTCATGGAGAACTCATTTATGAACTGGCCGTCTTCCATGGGAAGATCAGCAAAATACTGGTACTGCGCCAACACTCCGGGCATATCTGCATAGTCATAGTCAATGCGGTCAACCAGACGGTTCTCCTCCCCCGGCAACCGCGGATGATATGTTCGATGGACGAATCGCCAGTCAACATCCCCCCAGCCCCGCTCTTCTAACATACGCATGGCATCCGGTGCGGTCTGAGTGGGCTTTAGCATACACAAACCCTTCTGGTTCTCCGGCACTTTTGAGGAGGTAAACAGTGTCGTATCAATCAGGCGGTAGAATAACTGTGGGGGCTGCGCATACTCATGTTCCAGCAAATCAGACGAAGATACGAGCACGCGGGCAGCACGACGTTCATATTTTGCACGCACCGACAGAGGTATTCGCCTTGGCCCAGTTCCATGGTAGTGTAGAACGAACGGTTTCCGCATGACATATTTTAACCATTGGTGACGCGACCAACGGTATGCGATACTGTGAATCCAGCTCATGTCATACCACCATAAATTGCGTGCCAACGCCAGAAAGAACTGCATTCTTGAGTTAGTCAGTACGCTGCCAGATGCCATATATTGCCGCATAATGTGAAAAGGATCTCTGAATCGCAAAAGGATACGACGTTCGTCTAATGTATCAAAGTGGGATAGCATGGCAGATTCGCCGGTCGTATCTCCCAAATGCAGTACGTGATTTGAACTAACAGCCAACTAGTTAATTACCTATTACTACAATAATAAGTGTTGGGCATCTGGGTTCCTCTCGCAAAGACGGGTGCTGTGTATAGCTAATTTAGATCATTGCCGCGGCCCCCCAAACCGGTATGCCGCGCGGCGCGGGTGCGCCTTGCGCCGATTTTTCGCACCGTTCAGCCCTCATGGGCCGGGCGCGCGGACAAAAGCCCGTCAGGAACACGCTCGGCGGCCTCGGGCCGCCGGATTCGGGCGCGGGCTTGCCGGGGAATCGGGAGCATATTGTATTGTGGCGGGCGTCGCGATACCGTCACACGGTGGCCGCGGCGTTTTGTATCAGCGTCCGCCACTTGTCGGCGCCTTGCACGTCTATGCCGGCGGCCTCGGCGGGGGTCCTGCCGCCTATCCCCTCGTGGGGCTTGACGAAGTTATGGTGGAGCACCGCGACGCGGAATATCAGCGAGTCTTCGCTGTTTATGCCGCGGGCCGACCTGAATCGGTCCGCCAGCTCCCCGTTCAGGCGCTCTTGCGTGTTGGTGTTGCACACCTTGTTCTGTATGTGGATGTCGCGGATATGCCGACACCCGGGGCCCCTTGCCGGGCGGTACACCTTGTTGAACGCGATACGGTATTGCTCCAGGCCGTCGGTAATAAACAGCCGGGGAACCTTGCCCGCCGCGTCCCGGGCCGCCCGCAGCATGGGGGCGGCGTCGAACTTTTCCTTGCTGGACGTCGTGTCCCGCGCCAGTATGAACCGGGTCACCAGGTCCATCACGGCGACGAACCACGACTCCCTGCCGCGGACCTTCTGGTGCTTCTCGTCGCAGCCCCACTTATCCCCCAGGCGCGGGGGCTTGAACGTGTTGACGTACCCTTCGACCATCCACGAGTAGTGTTCCAGGATTCGGGTTATAGTGTCCGGGTGCACCTTGATCTTAAAGTGCTCCAGCGTAGTAGTATGCAGTAAGATCCAATATTTTTCGAGCTTATGTATTGCCGTCACGGTGCCAAAATTCGGCGTCCGGACGCGGCAGCGGCAGGGTCGCGTCGGCCGGGGAGCGGCTGGGCGCGCCGCCGGACCAAAATTTGCAAGCGGCCAGGCGCTTGGGGCGTGGCGCCATATCCGAGACCCGCCGCGGAGGGCGCGTCGCCCGGCCGCCGGCCGTTCAAATGCGCATTTTGGGTACGCCGCGCGTCAGGCCGCGGCCGTCCCGGCTGGTTTCGCTCTGGACGTCATGTCCCATACCTTGCAGGGGATGCGGGCCGGCCTTGTGCCGTCAGGCAGCATATAGTCCATTAGTTTTGGGGGGCGCAACTCACCGGCGTTCACTATCTCCGTTATGGCGGCCTTCAGTTCGTCTATGGAATCAAAGTAGCCGCCGGCCAAGGCGTGCTTGAGGTCCCGCCACGGCATCTCGATGGGGTTCAGCTGGGGCGTGTACTTGGGGAGGAATACGCGCGTCAGTTTCCCCTTCAAACCGCCCTCGTAATCTTTCATCTTCCGGGACTTGTGGTACGACACGTTGTCCATGACGACGGCCAAGTCGCGCGCGTCGCCCACGCTCTCCCTGACCTTGTCCAGGAATTTCATGAGCGTGTCGGAGTTGGCCGAGTCCACTATGGCTATGTGAAACCACCCGTCCCCCAGCACCCCGATCATGCGCACCGCCTTTTTCGACCAGCTCATCGGCGAGGTTTCGCGGCCGCCGACGGGCAGCCACCCGTAGCCGTTCCACCCGCCCACCAAACAGGACGCCTCGTCCAGGGCCAATATGAGGGACCCCAGGACGGCCAGTCTCGCCAGCAGCGCCCCGGTCTTCTCCTTGAAGCCCTTTTGCTCCTTCTCGGAGGCAGACTTGCGGGGGGCCGGTCTGGACTTGCGGTACGAGAACCGCATGTGGCGCACCGCGCGACGCACCGTGTCGAGGCTGCACGGCACGTTCAGCTTCTCGCGTATCCGCTCCCGCACCATGCCGCATTGCCACCGCTTCCTCTCGTACCCGAAATCGGCGGGGGAACCGGACAGCCACCCGCATACTGTCTCCAACATGGTCCGGTCCAGCACGGGGGCCCGGCCCGGCGGCGCGTGGTCCGCCAGGTCGTACAGGCCCCTCTCCCTCCCCCTGGCCAGCCAACCGCGCACCGTGTCCGGCTTCCTGCGCAGCTCTACCGTTATCTGGGCGATGGTCTTGTACTCTTTTCTCTTGATGCACGCCAACAGCACGGTCTTCTCCTTGCCGTCTTTGAGGCCCTTCCTGCGCTCGTCCATCTGGGCAATCGTCCACTCCGGCATGAAATCTTCCCCCCTTTGGATGCGCTCCTTGCCCCGTGCAGTGGGCCTGGGACCCTTGGCCGGCGTGTCGCGGTTAAATACTCGTTCGTCTCCACCTCTTGTGCCACCCTTCTGGTGTTACTCATGCCTTGGGTGGCGCGTTTCTCCTTAAACGGGGCGTGGTCGATCTAAATTGACCACTTCGTGCAACGCGTTGGACAAACTCCGCCCGCGCCGTTGGATATCTGGCGACCGCGGATGTGGCGTCGCGGGCGGGGCGGCCTAAACCGATCTTTTCATTCTCGACGTGCCGTCATCGGACGCTGGAAAAAATATTGAGTGTCATTGCCGAGTACTACGCATGAGCAGCATGGTTCGCACCGAGCACACGTGCTTGCAGCGCGCGCGGCCCGACGCGTAGTACGTGCAGCCGCACGACCAGAGCACGCCCGAATACCGCACGTCGTGGTACGCCCCGGAAGACGCGGACGGCACCACGTACATGCTGTGGCCCACATTGACCACCGACCCCTCCCGCATTTTCATGCCCCTGGCCTCCAAGACCCTGAGCGGCGCTTCTTGCGACGCTTTTCCCTGTGGGTTACGGTCGCCATCTAATTATTTAATTAAATTTCCTTATAAGCGCGGTTTGACACCGAATGCCACGAGGTGGGCCAAGGGGGCGACGGAGTTCACGGTGGGAGTTACGCGAAACAAGCAGAACGACGCCCGGTACATCTACATTCCAAAACCGGTCATGGAAGTATTGGGATATACGCCCCGCCTCAAGTTTACAATCCGCGACGGCCGCGTGACGGTGGGGCGGCCCGACGAATGAGTCCGTACCGTACCAAATACCGTATGACATTGCATTTCTGTTCGACAAGAAGATGTTGTATCGCATGAAAATCATGTCGCGCTTCGCGCCGAGCGTCAGCCATTGATATCGGCCTCCATCCACTCGGGATCCCGCCTCCTTGTTTCTTCCGTGGCGGTCTTGTTGCCGAACGCCATCAGCGGCGTCTCATGGTTGTCCATGTCCAGCGCCCAGTGCAGCATGTCGGTGTTGTAATATTCGATGTAGTCATCCAAGCAGCCGTAGCGCCACACCTAGTCTTCGACGCTCCTGTGGAATCGCTCCAGTTTGCCGTTGGTCTGGGGAATGGTACGGCCGCGAGTTGATCAGGCCTATGTCGAGGGACAGCAGATCTGCCTCAAACGGGGTCGGGGTCCAAGATCCGGACGGTTTTTTGCGCCTTCCAGAGCCGACGAAGCAGGAGCCGTTGTCCGACAAGATAGTCGTCGGCGCGCTGAACCTGCCCACGGCCCGCGGCAGCACCGTTACCACGTTCTCGGAAGTGGCTTCCCTGAACAGTTCGACCCCAGTGACGCAGCAGAAGGCGTCGTCCAGGTACGTTATGAGGTTTAATCCCCTCGTGCGCGTGTCTTTCATGACGCGCCGGTCCGTATGGCGCATGGCGTTTGAATAGATGCGTTCGTACCTGACCCACTTGCGCTGCCTCGACTTTGCCGGAGACGCGGTGACCAGATCGTGGGACTTCACCGCGTATACGCGGGCGTACCATACATCGCATCATGCCCTGCGGAGCCTCTTGACGGTCAGCCGCACCCCGTCCGGCCAGCGGCGGTGGGTGTCCAGCACCAGATCTACCTCCTCGTCCGAGGGCGGGGGCTTTGGCCACCCCGCACGGCCTTGGGCGTGCGCCCTGCCCGTCTTGAGATACTCCACCCACAGCCGCTGAACGTGCCGTTGCGATACCTTCAACTCTTTTGCAGCCACTCCGGTTCCCCTGCCCTTCTTCATCTGGCCGATGATGTAGCGCATAGGCCTGTCGGTCAGCATTGGCTTTGTCGCCTTTCCCGATCTATATAGCTTGTTGCATTCTTGCGGCCTCCTCTTAGCTGCGCCTAAGCGACATGATTTTTGTACAATAGATTCGACGAGAATATGTCCGAGAGCCCATATGTCACGAATGGCGTGTTAAGGTTGATCGCTTTACACTTTCATTTACTATGCATACGACATATTTCGGGCCCGCGATGACGCCAAGAGAATGACCCGCCGGGAATGAAGACCTGACCGGTCACGGATCGCCCGTACGTGGACTAAGTGGTCGCCGACGCGTATGGTGGGGGACTTGGATGTGAACGACGTGGCGAAGTTTACTGCTGAATGTGGGTGGGGATGGGTTGCAAGCCATCTTCCACAATAGATGCGGGCCATATCGGCAGATCGCCACCCACCAAATCATGTCCTTGACATGGGGCGGCACACGAGATCTTGACTGCTCCCGACGTGCTCTACTGTCTACCATGTCGTGGGAACTCCCACCTGTAGTGACAGTCTAAACACACAACGGGCTTAGTGGGCCGGGCGGTCAGATCTGCAAATCCGGATCCAATATTGCATCCTTGACTTTCTAAAATTCATATACGGACGGTATTCTTCCTAAGATTGTATGGTAGTTATAACGTCGCACCTGCTGCGGAACGGCCGGTTAGTACCCCCCAATCGGGGTGTGGTTGGTACGAAAGCCAGCCTCGCGGGTGTGGACAAGCTGAGGCTTCCCTTCGTCTTGACCATCGAATCCCAAGGCCATACCGCCATGGTACGTGGCAAGGGCACCTATGCCGTATGCGTGATGTCCAAGCGCATGACGTACAGAGCGACAAACGTCCCCTTCCCTCTAACAAAAACCGGTCTCAGCATACCTGCCCTGGCAGACGTACCGGGGCACTCTGTGACACTCTTCGCTACAACACAGATGTCCTACTATCTGCTACATGAGATGGCCGCCAAGATCCATGTTGCTATGGTAGACTTTGACTACGCATGCCTCGGGAATACCTCTTGTTTTAGACTTCGCGAGTTGGGCTATGTGACACGAAACCATGCCGTCATAGTATTGTCAACGCTCCTCGTGGCTATCTGGGTTGGGATTAAGCCCCTCCTCATTGTGTACGCCCAGATTTGCAGTAGTTGCTTCACAGCGGCGGGAACTGCTATACGTGACTCTCTGGATCCTAAAACTGTACTGTCCAGAGCAAATGGTGCCGAACCTGCCGCTAATGCCGTGACTACATTGCCCCGTGAGGTGTTGCAAATTTGTCGACTTGCCGATCTGGACTGCGAAATTGTCACAACCTTGCGAACATTAGCTGCTGACGTGTTGTACATTGAAACATGGGTTGGTGCTACGCCATGATTGGTTTTTGGATTAAGAGTCGTTGGTTTGACTTCCGTTTGGGGCATTCGACATATTTGATGTTTCTATTGACATTTGTAAATTTTATGCTGATCTTTCATCGGATGCTGATAGAGCAAGTTGATTGGCTGGATAGCATCTTGAGTGAATTGTGGTTGTTTGGTCTGTTGTTTCTCTTATTGTATATTCCCGTCGCCATCATAGTGGGCACGTGGCACCGCAAAAACCAGATCAAAGTTGATGCAGACGCTGTTTTGCTGCAGAGCCCGCTTGTTGCCAAGATATATCGCATCATGTTGGATATGCAAACTGGCAGAGCCACGCCAGAAGAGATAGAAGAATTACAGGAAATGCTAAAAAGTGTGGAAGATAAAAAAGAATAGGAAAATATGGCGGCCATTGCAATGCGCTCACTTGCGTCCCAGATGTTATGCGGTCGGCCTTAACGGCCAAGCTATGGCAAACATCCTTCCTAATATTGGCCGGCTGGCATATATCCATTTTAAATTGTAGGCGGATGGACGGCAAAATCTGACTGTATTGCGAGGTGGCGCGGGGCCCCAGGCAATCCCGCCGGATCCCACCACATCGTACGCAAAACCGGGTGTTTGGGCCGGATCAGCCGCTCAAACCCTTAATAGATCCGGGATTTTATCTCTGTCAGACTAAACCAATACGTATTCCCACCACGAGAACGTCCGGAACCCATGGTCCTAACACATGGGAGGTGGATCACACCCGCCCAGTGTGGGGATTCTGGAGGGGCGCGGAGGGAGGGCCTAGGTCATGCTTGGCGTGCTTTACACCCCCTGAAATCCCAGCGTCAAAAATTGCTTTGCCGTTTTCTGGGTCCACACATTGTTTAAAAAGGGGCCATGGTGCACGAGCGTTGACATGCAACAGGACACATCGCAACTCCATCAGGCAGCTGGGCCTATACGCACGGTTGATCCGAACGGAGCGGCAGTGCTCAGATTTAGGAGATCATGCGTAAACTCAATCCTGATTAGCATACAGGGGAGTTTAACGATGATATCGGTTGCAGTAAACCGATCTATGCTTACTTTTAACGATTTATATATTATTTCATGGGGTGACACGGTGTGAAAAGTTCCTGGATTCGGCGTCGCTGGCTTGACTTTCGTTTTGGCCATTCATCTTACTTGGCATTTTTAATGTCGTTTGCAAACTTTGTCCTTATATTTTATAGGTTACTAGTAGAGCGCGTGGAATGGCTAGACAAATTACTTGGAGAGTTGTGGATGTTTGTTGTTATATTCATAGTATTATATTTGCCCATAACCATCATAGTGGGGGCATGGCATCGTAAGACCCAGATGAAAGTCGAAGCAGATGCCCACCTGCTGCAATATCCTCTTTTTGTCAAGATATGCCGCACTATAATAGCTGCGCAGAACGGCAAGGCTACACAAAAAGAAATAGATACAGTACGAGACATACTGAAGCGGGTGGAGGACAAGGGCGAGTATAGTACATCGCACAAGTAACTGGAATCTTGGGTGGGCCTCCGACGGTTTGGCCCAATGACCAAACCGACGCCATACTCCAAATTGGCAAAGACGAGACTGGCGGGAGTTTGTTTGCCTCATAATACTGGACTTTACACGTTTCGACGGGATGCCGCGCATTGTAACGGTAGGCGCCACTATGTTTGCCGATCTTGTTTCCGTATGTGACCGCCGTTTGGACGTTCGCCATGCCGTCCACCTTAAATCATATAATCGTCTACGTCAGACAGCCAGGGGCGGCACATTCCTACTGGCGTGGTTGGTACATAATTTTTCCGGGTCCTGATCTGATTGATGCAAATATTGATCCGGCCCCTTGCCCAACGCAATGAGTAAACACAACAGATGCCATATGTCATCGATATAGTACTCCTCATAAGTATCCAGAATCTTGGGCGGGCCTAGGTGGCGGCCTTGCCCAATGACCGGACAGGCACGGCCCGAATATTTTGTGCCAAATCGGCAAATACGGGAGCCGGCGGGGGTCCGTCTGTCCCCCAATGTTGGACTTTGTTTACTATGTTTGCCACGGCGGGATGTTGCGCATTATACGACTAGGCGCCGCCGCGTCCGTCAATCTCGTTCCCGCGCGTGGCCACCGCGTGGACGTGCGGCATGCCACTCGCGTTGAATGTCGCGGCCGGCCGCGTCAGGCGGCCGCGGCACTCCTTATGGCGCGCAGCGCGTATCCCGGTAGGGACGGCGGCGCCACCGTGCCGCCCCGGAGCATTACATGCATGGCTTTTGTCATGTCGTTCACCCGCGGGTATATGCCGTTGGCGATGTACTTTTTGAGCTCCTTCCACACCACCTCGACCGGGTTCAGATCCGGCGAGTACGCGGGCAGGTATTCCAGCCGGATGTCCCCGCCGTACGTTTCAATCTCCTTCATGAGCGCCCGGGACTTGTGGTACGAGGCGTTGTCCATGACCAGCAGGGCCTTGCCGTATCTCTTGCGGATGCTCCGGACGAAGTCTATCATGTATTGCGTGTTGCCGCGGTCGTAATACCTGTGGTGTATCGTGCCCCCCGCCCCCAGGGCCGCAAAGCAGGCGCGCCTCTTGCCGTACGGCTTGATCTTGCACATGACCGACAGCCCCCGGGCCAGCCAGGTGCGCCCCAGCTTGGTCTTGGTGGTAAAGTGGGACTCGTCGATCCAGAATACGCGGAGCCCCTTCGACGCGGCCTCGGCAATCTTTTGCCCCAGATCCGCCTTGAGCTGCTCTTTTATTTCGTCGGACGGCGTTCGGTGGTCGAACGGCCTGCCCGGCAGCTTCCATGCCTTGTTCATCTTGCGCATCATGCGGTACACGGTGCTGGGGGAGACGCTCTTTATCCCGAATTTCAGGGAGAGCATGATTATAATCCGCCTGCCGGTCCACACGTTTGACAGTATGCCGCACGCCGCCGGCTGTTGTCTATCATGCCCGAGATGTCCCCGTAGAGGTTGGGGTCTATCTTCGGCGGACGGCCCGGCTTGGCCTGGTCGCGCAGGGCGTCGAGGCCGCCCTGGGCATCCTGGCCAGCCAGTCGCACGCGGCGCTGGGAGGTTGGAACGGGACGAGTGCTATGGCCGTGCCCGCCATGTCTTGCCTCCTGAACAGGCAGGCGAGCAATATCAGCACGGCCTTGCCGCTGCCGCCGGCCCCCCGTTCCGCCTTGAGGGCCTTCCGCATGGCCCCGGCGGAAGTGCCCTCCATGAACTGGCCTCCCTTCGGCACCGCCGGTTTTTTGCGCCCTTTTCTGGTCATCGGGGGGAGGGGGGTCAAAACAGCGAGGATCTAAACCTTCCGGTTACGGCCCGGCAGATTTGGGCCGCAGGCGGCCCGACCAAGATTCCGGATACTTATGACGAGTACTATACAACGTCCGGAAACCCGACAGTAGAGCGGCACAGGCATCCTGCCGATACAATGTCCCATCTCGTTATGGGGGCCACTCATGATCGTCCTCCGAACATGCGATATAACGCCAGGCCCGCAGAGCGCCTTCGGCGCGGCAGGCTCCGAGATGCCAGCACGAGCCGCCACCTAGACGTGTGCCGCAGCTCCAGAGACACGCGCATGGCCGCCGCGCGTCTCCACGTACGCGTTCCCCGTCCCGTCGCATTGGACTCGTGCACGCGATATACTAGCACGGGGTCGTCGCCGTACAACAGCCGGCCGCCGCTCCGCAGGGCCAACGCATAGTCCTCGTAGATGGGCATGTCCTCGGGGACGGGGCCGACCATGCCAAACGCGTCTGTGTGGTATAGGTAGTTTCCACGCGGTCCGCGGTCTGCCAGCAGCAGGCGATACCTCTCGTTCAGGGACCGTCGATTAAAGTCACGCGGGACGATCCTCGGCGCCGGCCAGGGGGGCCTGTCGGACGAGTCCCGTATCATGGGCGGAAACGACATCAGCGACGCACGCGCCTCCGGCTGGGATTCGATAAATCTGCGCATGGTTGATATGGCGTCCGGCAGCAGCGTGTCGTCATCGTCCAAGACGTAGACGTATCCCGAATCTACATGCGCCATTCCCTCGTTCCAAGCCGCGCCTAGGCCTCGTCTTTCGCATTTCACGACATCGGCATCGTGTTTTTTCAGCACTTCGTACATATCTTGGCCGGCGCGTGGATCCGCCGCGACAACTGCGTGGCAGTCTTGCCCGGCGGCGGATCGCAAGGCCTCGTCGAGCATCTCTGGCCGGTTCCAAGTTCTCACAAGTACCGTGATGTTATCCATACCCGGTGCCGGTCTCCTTCCAATCCCGGACGGTCTTGACGTACGCCGCCCCGACGGTATTCCATTCGCCCCACGTCATGGAACGCGCCGTACTGACCGCCTCGTGGTCTGGGTGGCGCAGCGCCCACCAGTAGCCCCGTACAATCCACTGGTGCATGTATGCAACGGCCACCGCGACTATCCGCAGCAAACGCCGCGCGGTATGGTTTGCGCCGTACCATATTCCGTCGTGAAACTGCCGCCACGGGTGATCGCGGTTGGAATAATCCAGGCAGTCGGCTCCGATGGCTTTCTGCGTGACGACGCGGCGCCCCGCGCGCCGAACGCGCCCATACATGTACATATCTACGCCGTTCCGTATGCGCCTGATTTTCCGCATGTCAATGTCCTCAAAGTAGTATGGCTTCCACAACCAGTGGAGGCCGCTGAATGCGTCGTGCGTGATCTGCACCCAGACGCGTTGGGATGCGTACCGTATGCTGTCTGGAATAGTTTTAATCAGCGCGCGCTTGGTATACGACACACACGCCGTATTGTCTGCCCCTATAATGTCCAGCCCGCCCAGCACCGTATCGCGTAGTATCAGATCGATGTCAAACAACAGGATGCGGTCATATCTGCAATTCCGGTAGCATTTCCAGTGCACGTGCGCCTGTTGAAATCCCCACGCGTCGGATTTTGGCACCTCCACGATACGAACCGCATCATACGGCTTGCAGAGAGACCTTATGTGCGAGACAAGCGAGTCGGATGCCGGCGCGTCTACGCCGACTACCAGCTCGGAAGGTTTGAGAGACACGGCGGCGGGCAGGGATAGTTCGGCAAACCTGCGCTCCTGCGGAGTATCGCGGAACGCAACCACCGCGCTGAAGCCAGGTCTGGCGTCAGTCACAACGCCCTACCCTCACCAGTTTGACGCCATCGCGTGGCTCCACGTGCCCGAACGGGTCAATGACTATGCTCTTAGGTGGGAACGGAAAGCGCTTGAACATGTCGTGCTTGGTTCCGACGAAGTAAACGCCGGGCACGTCCGGCGGAGGGCCATCATCGGTGTAGGGATCCCACATTGCCACGCGCACGCCCCGTTCGCGCAGCTCGTTGTAGAGTCGCACCGCCGGGCTTCCCACGGTCAGGTTGGTCTCCGGCTTGTACGATTTTCCCAGTATGATCTTGGGGAGATCATCATGGCCGCCTATCATGTCGGCGAACCACTCTATGTGGTGCTCCCGCACCATCATGCCTTCGGTGTATATGTCGTTGGACAGGTTATGGATCTTGGCAAAGTCGGCCAGGGCAATGTTGTCTCGGGGATGGCAACCGCCGCCGTCGGGCATGCCCCCCCTCATATACGCGGGACTGATTATCCTTTGAGTGCAGTCAGCCAGGGCATCTATCACCACGTCAACGTCGGCTCCACTGTCCCGCATGCGGTGGCAGATCTCCATCAGGTTGTTGGCGAAGTTGATCTTCATGGTGATGAAGGTGTTGTAGTTTACCTTGACCAACTCGGCGTTTACAATAGACATCTCGTGGAATGGCGCATCCGTAATGGTTCGGTAAAACTCCTTGGCCTTGGCGGCTGCTTCGGCATCATCCACCCCAAACAACACAATCTCGGGATTCAAAAAGTCCCGGACGGTGGTCCCCATGGCTATGAAGAATGGGTTGTAGCACAGCTTGACGCGATTGGACAGCAGGGGCTTGATCTCCCGTTCGATGGTCCCGGGCAGAACGGTAGATATTACCACGATAATCCGATTCATCTCCATGCGGTCCAACTCGTCCGATATGGCACGACATGCGTCTTTGAGGTATGTGTAGTCGAAATCGGCCGTCGTATCTGGCAGTCTAGTGGTGCCCTCGTACAGCGGGTCGTGGGGCGTCTGCACCGGTACGAACACTATCTCGGAGTCCCGTAGCACGTCGGCGAGGGGCAACACCCTCATCTGGGTTTTTTGGAGCATATCGGGGACGTCAGCCTCCATGTACGGGATCTTTCTGGACTCAACGTACTCGGCCACCCGCGGGTCTATGTCATATCCAATCACCGTATGGCCCTTGGATTCGATTGCCAGGGCTGAGGGAAGTCCCAGCTTGCCCAGACCCACAAAGCCCACATTCATCGGAACAGCACCTCATGCCTCTGGGAAGTGAGTCGGTACCCCTTGCCTGTACAAAAGACCATGACCAATACTCTCCGCAGACACAGGCGCTCTATTAAAATCATAATACCTACGGTTTCCCTCGAAAAGACGTAGGATGGACCTCGTGTCTGGTTGACGCGCTAAAGTGTCGGATCAGATCTTTGTGGCCGTGCGCCCTGGCCTGGCCCACGCCGCGCGGAGGAATCCCGAAGGGCCGGGGCGTTGACAAAGGACATCGCGAGATCGGACCCATCAAAGGCAGGAGCCAAACCGTGTCTGCTACACCCATCCCCCGTTTTTTCGAGAGGCGCCCCTCAACGGAAGTCTTATTATGTATCCCCCGCACAGGCGCCCCATGACCGCCGAGGCGCTGATGGCAAAACTGCTGGATGCCTGCCCCCATCTCGACCGCGAGACCGTGGCCGCCAAGATACGCGCCAAGAAAGAGAAGATCGGGGCCGGTTACCTGAACGACGAGGGGGCCATCTTCCTAATCGCGTCCGACGAGGGCATAGACCTTACCGAGAGCCTGGACACCCAGTCCACCATAAGCGAGCTTCACGCGGGGGCCAAGGGGGTGACCTTGGATGCAAAGGTCATGTCCGTGTCTCCCGTCAGGGAGTTTACCACCAAGGACGGCAGGCAGATGAGAATGCGTACCATGATTGTATACGATGCCGACGGCAGCTGCACCGTAAAACTCTGGGATCTTATAGCTGACGAGGCCGTGCTGGACAGTTTGGCGCCGGGCGACTCGGTAAAGATTACCGGAGCGTACATAAAGTCGGATCTTGCCGGCTCTCCGGTCATAAACCTGGGAACCGACGCTACCGTCGAAGAGATAGGCGACCTTCCCGGAGTGCCCGGCATAGAAGACATGGCAAGGGACGTGGGAACGCTGACCGAGGCAGACAAGGACGTGGCGGTGAGCGGCATGCTGGACGGCATGCTGGCGACCATGAACTTTACTGACTCCAAGGGGGAGCCGCGCAAGGCCCTGAGGATGCGCCTGCGGGCGCTCAACGGCGACAGCTACAGGACCATAATCTGGGGGCAGGACGAGGGCGCGGTGCCCAAGATGATTCCCCCCGGGGCAAAGATACGCCTGCTGGGAGTAAGATCCAAGCAGACCGGCCAGGGACTGGAGGTGCACGGCAACGAGTCTACGATAATCCGGGCCGAAGGCACCGATGCCCTGGAGCCGCTGAAGCTCCGGGTGCTATCCAAGGTGGAGTCGGACCGGGGCGGAAGCATGCTTTTGTGCGTCGATTCCGCCAAGAACACGTACTTCGTGTCCGACGTGTCCGACCACTCAAAAGAATGCCAAACCGGCGACGTGATAGAGTGCATGCCAACCAAGGCGTACGGCAAATCCGTAAAACTGGACGCCGACGCGTACCTGCGCCGCATGGACGACGATCCGGACATACCCAAGCTGGCCGAGATGCGCACCAAGCTGGAGGGGACGGATCCGGGCGAGGACTACTGCGTGGTGGTGACGGTTCTCAAGGATCCGGTGGTGCGCGACATACAGACCAGGTCCGGCGAGACCATACAGCTCTTGGAGATATACGCGTGCGACGACACCGGCGAGGCGTGGATCAAGGGGTGGCGCAACCAGGCCCGGTTGGCCGACAAGTGCCAGAAGGGTTCGGTGGTGTCGGTGACCGGTGTCAACGCCCGGCACGGCATGGAGGGAAGGGTAGACCTGATGTTGACCGCGTACTCCACCATAAAACCCCTGGTCAGTCCCAGTACGCCCTAGTGGTGACGTACAGCCTCTCGGCCTCGTATATCTGCCGGAACAGGTACTCCTCGTTTACCATGTCCCGCAGTATGCGCCCCGCGGTTTGGGCCCCCACCCCGTACCCGGACAGCACCATTATGGCGGTGGTTCCGAACGTCTCGATCAACGAGGCGACCTTCCACGCCTTTTTGTAGCGCGCCTCCTCTTGGCCGGACACCTTCCTGCCGCGGCGTTTTCGCGATATTATGCCGGCCAGGTCGTAATCCGAATAGTAGGTGGCCGTTATCTGGCGGGCCCCGCACCGGGGGCATGGGTTTATCTTGGTTATCTCGGACGTCTTGGCGGTGGTCTGCCACCCGCCGCACCTGGCGCACACCAGCCGGTGCTGCGTGTCGTACAGCCTGCGCTTCAGCATGCCCAGTATCTCGGGATCTATGGCCGAGCCGGGGCGGTACGCCGACGCGTGGCCCAGCACGGGCCCCGCCAGCTCCGAGAACTTGTCCACCAGAACCCACTCCATCGTTACGGAGCCGTCCCGCATTCGGGACAGTATGTCCCTGGCGCCGTCCACGTCGTACCTGTCGTGGAAGAGATCCCGCAGGGCCTCGTCCATCAGGGGCGTTCCCGCGTATCTGGAGCGTATGAAGGCAGCCCGGCGCCGTTCGTAGGCGTCCGCCCGCCGTATGACGCCGAACCTCTTGGCGGCGATCCACACCCGCCAGTTGAGGTCGTGGCCGCCGGATACGGCAGCCGTCACCGCCTCGCGTATGTCGTATTCGGCGGTCAGCGCCCCCCGCACCGCCTCTTCGGATACGTGCCCGGATCCGGTCAGGTATATGCGGTAGGCGTCGCTGCGCGCCTGCACCTTGGAGACGCCTGACGCTGACACGGCGTCAGACAGTAGGGCCGAGAGCGTCCGGTTTATCTTGGTGCCGAAGCAGGCGTGGAGCACCACCCTGTCGTGCCCCCCGACCTCGGCCAGTATGATATCGGATCCCGGCGTGCGTTCCCGCACGCGCACCCCCTCCTGCCCCCTCATGCGGCCCACGGACGCGGCGGTCTTTTGGTCTACCGGTATGCTCTCGCCCTCCCAGTATGGGACGGTGGTCTCCCCGCCGCGGACCGGCTCGACGTTCACCACCGAAGACTCTTCGTTCACGGCCAGTATCTTCCATCGGGATCCGCGCAGCACGAAGACGCTGCCGGCGTCGCCGTGGTCCCCCACGAACCGCTGGTCCAGGCTCCCCACGGTCTTTTTGTTTATGGTGTCAAAGACCCGGAGGCGAGCTATGTCCGGTATGGTTGTGAGGTTCTCTAGGTGGTACCAGAAGGCCCTGCTGGACGCAGCGTAGGCGTCCGCGCGGCGGTCCAGCGATACTATGCGGTTCTCCTCTAAAAGATCCAACACGGCGCGCACGTCCTCCTCGACAATGTTCCGGAAGGGATACGACGCGCGGGCCATCCCCAATGCGCGCCGGACGGTGGTGGGGCCCTCCTGGTACAGCAGGCCCACCATGTGGTGCGCCAGCACGTCCAGCGGGGCCTCGTGTATCGCCTGCGGCTCTATGTCGCCGCGCACGGTCCTGTCCAATACGGCCCGCGCCTCCATCGACTCGTTCAGGTCCGGCGCCAGTATGAGCCCGGACGCTGCCCGCCCGCCCCCGTGGCGGCTCCTGCCGATCCTCTGGGCCAATTTGGAGACCTGCCGCGGGGACTCGTAGTGTATGACCGCATCGACGGATCCGATGTCGATGCCCAACTCCAGCGAGGACGTGCACACCACGATGCCCCGGCCCCCGCCCTTCAACATGGACTCGGCCTCCTTCCTGGTGTGCTTGGACAGGGAGCCGTGGTGGAGCTCCACGGGCATGCCGCCCTTGTCCCGGAGTATGGTGGCCAGCGTCTCGGCCTCGCCGCGGGAGTTGGCAAAGAGCAGCACCGGAGAGCCCGCCTTAAGCCCGGAGACGTACGAGCGCACGGCATTGGCCGCCCCGGCCATGCCGCCCCTCTCGAGCCGTATGTCCACGTCGTAGCGGCGCACCGCCGCGTCGCGCAGCACCAGGCACCGGCGCCGGGATCCGGCCACCATCTTGGCGGCTTCGGTTGGGTTGCCCACGGTTGCCGATAGCCCCACGCGGGTCAGCGGATACTTCGAGTTCATCTGGAGCCTTTCCAGGGTCACCGCCAACTGGGAACCCCTCTTGCTGGAGAGCAGCTCGTGAACCTCGTCGATCACGACCCACTGCAACTCCGATAGCGCGTCCAGCATGACCGGCTGCGAGAGCAGCACCACGGCAGTTTCGGGGGTGGTTATCAGCACGTCCGGGGGCGAGCTGGCTATGCGCTTGCGGGCGCTCTGAGGCGTGTCTCCGTGCCGTATGCGTATGGTGAGGCCCATCCCCTCGGCGTACCTGGTGATGCGGGCAAAGACGTCCCGGTTCAGGGCGCGGAGGGGGGTTATGTACAGGCAACGGATCTTGCCGCCGCCGCCGTACGGCCGCATCAGGGCGAAAGCGGGTATGACGACGCACTCGGTCTTGCCGGATCCGGTGGGGGCTATGACTAAACTGTCCCGCTTTTGCAGTATTTTGGGGACGGCCTTCTCCTGTATGTACGTCATGGAGTCAAAGCCCATCCTGGCGAAGATGGCCCGTATCTCACTCGGCGTTTTGGCGCGATCTGTCATAGAATAGCGCACCCACGATGCCTATGATGAAAAGTATCGGAACTACCACGGGAATGGCTTCGTACATGGGGTACGGCAGGCGGGGCGAAATAAATTGGTTGCCGCTTTATCGGACAGGCGCAGGTCCCGCCCGTGCCCATACGGCGGGACTTGCGCCGCCGGCACGCTTCGCCTGCACTGCACATCAAGACCGGTGCATGGCGAACTCTTTGATACGAGTCTAGTCAGTATGTAGATCACAGCGTCCGCGCCCCGGGCAAGATTTGCGCCGCCCTTTTGGTTTAGTTGGACGCTCGTAAAACAATATAACGCCCTGTCAAATACGCCGCGCCGTGGCAGACGTAGTGTTGGGCGTGGGCGAGGTGGGTTCCACCATATGCGACCTGTTGGAGCGGCGCGGTTTTGAATACGCGGGAGTCGACATGGACACAACCCGCAACCGCGGCCACGTGGACGGCGCCAAGTCGGATTTTGTGCATGTGTGCGTCCCCGGGGATATGAAAGGGTTCGAGGATCTGGTACTGGAAGCGATACGAACCCACGACCCCGATGCGGTCCTCATACATTCCACGGTGCGGCCCGGGACGGCCGCCTCCCTGCAGGCTCAGACCGACGTACCGATAGTGTCGGCCCCCGCCCGGGGGGTGCACCGCCGCTTCCTAGACGACATGGTGCGGTACACCAAGTTTGTCGCGTGCGACACGTCCCTGAACCCCCGCGCAAAGGCGGGAATCGCCAAGCGGTTCGTCAAGGTGCAGTGGATGTCCTCCACCAATACTGCCGAGCTGGCAAAGATACTGACCGACACCACGTACTACGGGTGGCTCATAAACTACGCCCAGATAACCGACATGATATGCCGCAAGGAGGGCGTGGACTACGACGAGATGTGGACCTTTGCCGACGAGATACACCGGTATTTGGGCAACCGCCCCAAGATGTACCCCGGCGTAATAGGCGGCCACTGTGTCATACCAAATCTGGAACTGTTAGACTATTCAGAGATACAGTCGGTCCGGACCGTCAACGACATCTTCCGCCGTTACAAAGACGCCCTCAAGGCCGGCGAGTGAACGCACCGGACGCGCGGACGGATTGAGACCGCGGCGCCCGCACCCGGCGCGGCACCAGCGCATTCACTGTTGGCGCGGCCTCCCCGCCCGTGCGCGCCGCAACGTCGAAAGACCCCCCTTGCCGTCGCGCAGTCCCGACGGCTGCGCACCGGCCCCATTCGGAGGTTGTATCGCGCATTATGTCGGCGCGGGCCCGGTCGTCCACGTCAAATGCCGGTATGCGGCTGCCGGACCGGCCGTCCACCGTGCGTGTATACGCGCCCTCAAGGGTCGCGGCGGCGCCGTTCTAGTCGTGTGCGGCAACACCAAACGTCGGGGGAGGCGCCGTCCGGTTCCGGCGCGGTGACGGGCTCCGGGCATGCGAGCGCCGGCCTGGCCGTATGTGCCGTATACGGCCAGGGGGAGGGGGGCGGCGCGTGCCGGACACGCGTGCGACAATGTGCCTTGCCGGGGCATCGATAGGTTTTATTTTCGTATTAGATACCACGCGCGCATTGAAAGTATGGCTTGACGCTCTCACACCAAAACAACTGCTCTTCTCCGAATACGTAATGAGGCGGGCCGGCGACGCCCACTCGTTCCTGTTCACGTCACGCGACTACCACGAGGTCACGGGCCTTGCGGACATACGCGGCCTGCGCCCTAGGTACGCGGGCAAGTTCGGAGGCGGCGATCTGGCCTCCAAACTGGACGCTTCTCTGGAGCGCGCCACCCTCCTGTCGGGAATGGTGCAAGAGTTTGGCCCGGACGTCTCGGTGGCTTTCGGGTCTCCTGAGGCCTCCCGGGTCTCATTCGGTTTGGCGATACCACACATAGGCTTTTGCAACTCCCCCCACGCCGAGGCGGCCTCCCGGCTTGCCATTCCGTTGTCTGCCCGGCTCCTCATACCGGACTACATACCAAAACACGCCGTCTCCATATTTGGAATAGGGGTTGACGATGTGATACAGTACAAGGCGCTGGACGAGGTAGGAATAATACAGAATCCGCCGGCGCCCTGGGATCCCGCGTCGGTCGGCATCATGCCGGGCAGGAAGACCATCCTCTTCAGGGCATACGAGACGCAGGCATCGTACATAGAGAGACGCACTGACACGGACGCGATAATATCCTCGTTGGCCCGAAACTTTCCGGCATGCAACGTGGTGGTGTCCGGCCGGTATCCAGACCAGATCCGGCAACTG
Organism: Nitrosopumilaceae archaeon; assembly: GCA_963665475.2. Lineage (GTDB taxonomy): Archaea > Thermoproteota > Nitrososphaeria > Nitrososphaerales > Nitrosopumilaceae > VYCS01. The sequence goes on from CAXXXK010000003.1 coordinate 325,991, forward strand.
CGCCGGAACCACGAAGACTGTATTGTGCTGGAGGGGCCCGTGGACGGCGGCGCCCTTCTGGAGTGCTGCGACGCGTTCGTGGGCTCGGGCGGGACAATGACCACCGAAGCGGTCCTCCGGGGCGTACCGTCCGTATCATATCATCCGGTTACCACCTTGGGAGAGTCATACTTGGTGGACAAGGGGGCGCTGCGCCGGGCCCGCGCACCCGGGGAGGTGACGCGGGAGGTGGGCCGACTGCTGGAAGACGACCCGGCCACGTTCGCCGATGTCGCATCAAACATGTTGTCCGACATGGAGGATCCATATGACGTGCTGCAAGACCAAATGGATGCGGTGACCCGACGGTAAACGTCCAGATGCTGGACAGCCATAATCCAAAAGGCAGTTCTGCCCGCTGCCAGAGCAGTTGTAAAGTTCACGGCATCGTATCCCATTGCGGCTTAGACTGTCCCATCTTTGCAGCACATGCTTTGAGGTTTTACTCTCACAACAAAGCGCGGACCGTTTCCGCCCCTCATGTGGGGCATGGTGAACGCAGTTCCCCCGCATGGCCCGATGTGGTTCCGTCGTGTACGGAATGGACGGCGACGCGCGTATCGCATTCGGACGCCTGCCGCCTACACACACGACGGCACAATCCGTCACGCGGGAGTTTTAGACACGTTGCCACTTCCGTTTGGAAATGGCAGCGGCGGTTTGACCGTTGACATCCCGCGGGGGTCTTGGAGATGAATTGCCTGCCAGCGGGGGATTGCCTTCCTGTCGGCGCCGCCGCTGGCAAACGCGTCCGGCGGTTGCTCCGCCCGAAGCGACCGGCGGGCTGCCTTGGGGTGACTCGGCGCCGCGGCGCCGGGCCACCGCCGGCCGACTGATCCGGTCGCCGCATCCGCTCGAACGTTGGACATGAACGTCATCCATGCGCCGAAAGGGCCGTCCCCTCCGACCTTATGCCCCCCTCGTACACGCGGTACTTGAACCGCGCAGAAGCGTTCCACGTCCTGCACTCCGCAATATGTTCCGGACCGCCGGACAGCCGAACCTTGACGTGCGTGTACAGATCCATCACGCGCCGCATGCTCTCCGCCTCGCCGTCGCCGGCATATCGCACGGTGTTGGCCACCATGACTACGATGCCGTCGCGCGCGGCGCGCCGCGACATGTCCAACATGTGTTTCCCCAGCATACGGCCCTTGGCGGGGGCGGTCCCCTCTCCGGAATACTCGTACGAGAAGAGATCCGTCACGTTGTCGACCAGCAGCAGATCCGTATGGCCCACCCTGGCCGGGGCGGCCACCTGCTCGGCCACGCTGGTGGCCCGCAGAACCATTATGCGGTCCAGCGCGGCCCGCCGCGGGAGCATCTGCAGTACGCGCTCGGGCCTGAAGTGGCCCGTGGTGTCCACGAACGCCACCCGGAAACCCTTGGCGGCTGCCTCGGCGGCGGCCCGCGTGAGGACCTGACTCTTGCCGGATCCTCCGGGCCCGTACACGTCCAGCGTTACGCCCCGGGGCAACGCGCCCCCCAGAAACTCGTCCAGCATGCCCACCCCGGTCCGCAGCTCGCCCGGTCCGCCCATGGGGTGGCGTGGGGCGCCCCTCCTGATAAAAGACGCGAAATGCGCCCCGATCGCTTGTGGCGCGCCGCGTGCGCCTCCGCGAGCCAACCCCTTTGCGGAGCATGCGCTGCAACTCGTCCGGCCATGCTGTACGGTTTGAGCCTCAAACGGGTCTCTTGGTAGCCGTCATGGGATCCGGCGGAAATCACGCCAACATTAATACGGTTTGACAATGGGGGGATTTCCACATGGACGTTTCACCGTGCCGCATAGTGTGGCTGGACGGCAAGTTCCTAGATCGTACCGACGCGCTGGTGCCGGTAACCTCGCACGCCCTGCACTACGGCACGGCGGCCTTTGAGGGAATTCGGGCGTACTGGGACGGGGACAACCTCTTCGTGTTTAGGCTGTCCGACCACATACGGAGGCTGAGGCGCTCGGGGCTCTTTTACAACATAACCATGAAGTACACCGACGCGCAGATCGCCGAGGCGATAATAGGCACCTGCGCCCAGAACAACCTGAAAGAGTCCACGTACATACGCCCCCTGCTCTTCGTGGGGGACTGGGGTATAAGCCTGTACGTCAAGCGGGCGGCTCCTACCCACTTTGCGGTGATAACCTTCCCGCTGAAAAAGTTCTTCGACGACAGCGGCATTTCGGCCGGGGTGGTCTCGTGCAGGCGGTTCAACGACGTCTCCACGCCAGTCCAGGCCAAGATGAGCGGCAACTACCTCAACTCCATATGCGCCACGATAGAGGCGCAAAGGTGCGGATACGAGGAGGCCATAATGCTGGACCACGCGGGCAACGTCAGCGAGGCTCCCGGGGCCAACCTGTTCTTGGTCCAAGACGGCGGCCTCGTCACGCCGGACCGCGCCTCCTCGGCGCTGGACGGCATAACCCGGGACACGGTGATCAAGATGGCCAAACAGGAGGGCATAACCGCCGAACTCCGCCGCGTCTCCCCCAGCGAGCTCTACACGGCCGACGAGCTGTTTCTGGTGGGCACGGCCGCCGAGGTGGTGCCCGTTACGTCGGTAGGGGGCCATAGGGTGGGGGACGGGCCCGGACCGATTACGAGCGCCATGATGAAGATATACGCGGACACCGTAGCGGGCCGGAGGGAGGTGCCCGAAGGATGGCTCACCCCGGTGTATCCGAAATGAGCGACATGCGGGTCGCCCTGGTGGGCGTCGGGGGCTGGGGCAAGAATCACGCCCGGGTGCTACACGGCATGGGGGCGCTGTCGGCCGTATGCGACACCGACGCGGCGCTTGCCAAGAAGTACGGGGACCGATACGGGGTGCCGCACTATACCTCGCTGGACGACCTGATTGGCGCGGAGCGGTTCGAAGCGGCGGTGGTGGCCACGCCCACGTTTACCCACTCCCGCCTGGGCCGCAAGCTCATAAACGCCAAAAAACACGTGCTGCTGGAAAAACCATTCACGTACGACCCCGACGAGGGGAGGGAGCTGGCCGGCATGGCGCAGAGGGCCGGCACCGTACTGACGTGCGGGTACATAGAGCGGTTCAACCCCGCGGTGGAGTCGGTCAAGACGATGGTTTCGCGCAACACGTACGAAAAGCTGGTGCTTCTGGAGTTCCACCGGGAGAACCGCATCCCAAAGCACGTCAAGGACGTGGGCATCATATACGATACGGCGGTCCACGACATAGACACGGCCAACTGGCTCTTCGGGGAGATGCCGCGGGTCGTATATGCAAGGTCCGGCCGGGTATTCCACGAGCACGAGGACTTTGCCACCATAATGCTGGGATACTCCAAAGACCGCACCGCCATAATAGCGTGCAACTGGCTCTCGCCGGGCCGTTCCAGAACCTTCCGGGCCGCGTTCACCGGGGCGGTGGTTACAGGCGACTTTATCAGCAGGGAGGTGCTGGTGGACGGCGAGATGGCGCCCGTGGGGTCGGGGGAGCCGCTGGCCGCCGAGCTTGCGGCTTTTCTGGACGCGGCGGCGTGGAAGCGGCGCAACGCGGTCACGCCGCACGAGGCCATCTGCGTCACCGAGATAGCAAAGGCCGCGCTGTTGTCGGGGAGGCAGGGAGTTCCGGTGTACCTGGACCTCAGATGAACCGGTCGTTTCTGGACTTGTTGGCCTGCCCCGCCGACAAGCACCACCCGTTGGAGATGTACGGGGACGGAGATTCAGACCCGGTAACAGAGGCGGTGCTGCACTGCAACATGTGCGGCCGCTTCTACCCGATAACCGGGGGGATCCCCGTGCTGCTGCCCGACGACCTGCGGGACCGCGAAGCCGACCTGGGCCTGCTGAAGAAGCTGCCCGGCCTGCCCGAGAGGGTGACCCGGCGGGGCCTGCCTTGGAACCTTGGCAACTGAGGACGCGCTCCCGGGCGCGTCATCATCGCAGTACGTACCTCTGGACGCGCACCAGCACGGCCACCCATAATACCACCATCAGAAAGGCGACTAGTGCCTTGACCGGCGAATTCAGCCAGGCGTTGTCGGGGCCCAGGTCCAGCGGCCCCAGCGCCGCCACGGCCAGCCCGCCGCCCAGTATCATCAGCGCCCACATGCCGCCCAGAAACGCGTACACCCTCATCATGTCGCCATCATCATGATTCCGGTAACCACGGCCAGCCCGCCGGAGAACGCGCCCAGCTTGAATATCTCCCGCACCACCTGCGCCTCGGTCATCGGGCCCCGGCGGAGTATGATGCGCACCAGCGTCACCGGCGCCCGGGGGTCGCCGGTGTCGCGCAGCCTCATCTGGTCGTCGTGGGTGACGCCGGGGCGGCTTATCTGCCGGTGCTCCACTATGCGCCTCACGCTGGACAGGAAGAAGAACGAGTTGGCGACGGCCGGCAGCAGGGCCACGGCCGCAACCACCTCCACCCCGCCGTATATGGCCACGCACCCGTACGCGGCACCCAGTACGAGCGCTCCCGAATCGCCGGGAAATATGCTGCTGGGTATGCGGTGGTATCTGAAGAACGCCAGTGACGCGGCCAACAATACGACTCCGAAGGCGAGGGCGTCCCAGCGGCCCAGCAGGGCCAGCACCATGCAGACGGATCCCGTGGCGATGGCCACGTACCCGCTGGCCGCCCCGTTCATCACGTCGATGGAGTTTACGGTGTTGCCAGTTACGGATATCATGACAAGTATCACGCCGACGTACAGCACCGGTATGTGGACCGCCCCGAATGGGGGAAACTCCAGAAACGCGTCGTACTGGCCGGCCAGTATGACGGGCAGGGCCGCGACGCACAGCAGGGCCGGCTTGAACCAGCCCCCCATGACGCGCCGGTCGTCCACGTACCCTATGGCAAACGCCGCCGATATGGTGAGCGCCATGGCCGGCACCTCCCATCCTCCGGTGTGCAACGCCAAGGGTATGGATCCGGCCAGCATGCCCGCCAGTATGGCCGGGCCGCCGGGCCGCGCCACCGCCGGGGTTCCCTTCTTGTTGACGTCGGGCACGCTCATGCCGCGGGATTTCAGGTATCCGGTCAGCGGGGGGACGGCCAGGTATACAGTCAGGAACGCCGCCCCCGCCCCCATCGCCGCCGCGTATGCAGCCTCCACGTGCGGTATCACCGCCCCATTCGGATGGTCTTGGCCTTTCGGGGGCCCACCTTGCAGATCTTTTGTATCCTGTCCAAGGGCGTGGCCCTCACGTCCCGCCTGGTCCTTATTCCGGCCCGGTACAGGGCCCTGCCGCGCACCCTGCCCACGTTCCTTATGCCGACCAACTCCTGCAGCTCCTCGCGCACCCCGTTTACGACCCGGACGCGGAGCGTATCCAGCTCCCGCTCCACGTCGGGCAGCCGGGCGTACTTGGCTATCCTGATCATGGATTGGAGCAGCCACCGCGTCGACTGGACGGTGCGGTGCACGTCCCCCGGGTCCATCCCGTATTTGTCGGCTATGTCCCGTTCGGACTCCTCCTCTATCCACCCGCAGATGCCCAGCAGGTTGCGCGAGACGTCGTAGGGGTCTATGTGCCATATGGTATGGGATCTATACCGCTCCACCAGGTCCCTGGCCTCGGCCCGCTCGGCCTTGCGCTGCCTCAGCACCGGGCCGAACTCGGCGCACGATATCGCCTCGTGCAGGAAGGTCAGCGTGTGCCGCTTGCCGGCGGCGTACTCGTCGCTTCCGGCGTTCTCTATGGTCTCCAGCATTTCGCTGGCCGTCTGGGGTTCCAGGTACAGCTCGTTGACCATCTCCCCCAGCTTGGTGGCCGCGTACCTCTTGCCCTCGGTCTCGACCATCTTGTAGTCCCTGAGCGTCCTGAGCGGCCCGTCCACGTCCATCCCGCCCCACTGTACTCCTCCCAGCGTGCCGTCAAAGAACTTCCGTATGGACCGTACAGGTATCCCCGGCTCGGCGACGACCAGGCTCAGGACGTGCACCGCCAGCCTGTTGTGCAGGGCCGACTCCACCGCCTCGGGCTGGCCCAGCACGTACCGGTCCATGGCCTCCCGAGGGTTGCTGGCGGCCACCGAGACGGCGTCGCCGACATCGTCGTACTGGGGTCGGCCGGCCCGGCCGCAAAACTGCTTGTACTCCATCACGCTGATGGGCACGCTCCTTCCTGCGCGGCCGTCGTACCTGACCAGGCTGGATATCACGACGCGGCGGGCGGGCAGGTTGACGCCGGCCGCCAGCGTGGGGGTGGCGGCCAGCACCTTGATGTGCCCTTCCCGGAAGCCGTCCTCCACCCGGCGCCGGCTGGCGGCGTTGAGGCCCGCGTGGTGGAACCCCACGCCTTTCGCCACCAGCCCGGACAGCTCGTCGGCCAGCCCCGTGCCCCCGCCCTCCCGGAGTATGGCCCTGGATATTATCCCCAGCTTCTTTTTTTGGGCGTCGTCCAGGCCCGAGCGTATGGACGCCGCCGCCTTCTTGGCCTGCGAGGGGGCGCCCCTCCGCGTGTTTACGAATATCAGGGCCTGGCCGCCGCCCGCGACGCTGTCCAGCGCCAGCTCCACCGCGGCGCCCCGGGAGCTGGACCTTATTGTATATTCGGTCCCGTCGGCCATGCTTACGTTGCGCCCGTCGCACACCCCCTCGGTAAGCCGCACGGGCCTCCAGCTGCTGCGGACCAGCCGGCACTTGAGCCACTTGGCCATCTCCTCGGCGTTGGATATGGTGGCCGAGAGCCCCACCACCTGCCGGTTGCCGTCGTTGAGCCGGGCCAGCACCATCTCCAGGGCGGGGCCCCGGTGGGGGTCCCCGATCAGGTGTATCTCGTCGGCTATCACCAGATCCGCCTCCCTCACCCAGTCCTCGTCCTTTCGCAGGGCCAGGTCCATCCTCTCGTTGGTCATGCACAGGAGGTTTCCTGACAGCCTGTCCCGGACGTTCAGGTCGGCGGTGGACGAGGCCGGCTTCAGCGGGTTGGAGGAGGGTATGCCCCGCATGCCCCGAAACTCCTTGTACTTCTCGGCGACCAGCGCCCGCAGCGGGCTGAGGTAGACGGCCTTCCGCCCGCCGCCCTCCAGCATGGCCATCACCGCCATGGCCGCTATCAGGCTCTTTCCGCTGGCGGTGGGCGCCGACACCAGCATGCTGCGGCCGTCCAGCAGCCCCGCCTCGACGGCGGCGGCCTGCGGCTCGTACAGCTCCTTGGCCCCGTACCCCTCTATGTAGCCTATGCATTCGTCGGAAAGATTCAGATCCGCTGCCCTCATGGTATGTTGTAGTGTCCCGGCGTTGACTCATAAATCATTGCCTCGCGGGTCAGCTTCTTGAGGTAGTCCCGGGCCCCGTCCATGTCGAACTTGTCGGTCTTGACCAGCTCGTCCAGCAGGCTCTTCTCGGCGACGGGTATCTTGCTGTCGCCCTCCAGGCTCTTTAGTATGTCCATGAAGAGCTGCAGCTTGTTCATCTGGCTGCTGCCCTTTCCGTGCAGCACCAGGAGGTCCACCCTGCCGGCCTCCTGGTCGTAGCCGGCCTCCTCCAGGGACTTGTTCATGAGGTGTATGGCGCGTTCGGCGTCCTCGGCCTCCACCAGATCCTTCATCAGCAGCCGGGCCCGGGCCGTCGACAGCCGTATTATGCCCTCCAGCTGCCGGGGGGTCGCGTTTATCATCTCGCTGGTCTCGCCCTTCCTCATGTCCAGGTAGTACTTCAGTATGACCTTCTCGGCCTCGGCGGTCATCTCGGGCCGGAACCGCTTGGCGTACGCGAAGTATTTGGTCAGTATGTCCGGATCTATGTGGTTGCGGTTGGTGAAGCCCCGGTTGGTGTGCCGGGCCAGTATGTGCCGGGCTATCCGTTCGTCCCGCTTGGCCGACGGCATGTCCCTGATGACGAATATCAGGTCGAACCGGGTGAGCAGGGGGATGGGCGTCCTGACGTTCTCGGTGATGGTCTTGAAGGTGTCGTACCGGCCGTAGGTGGGGTTGGCCGCGGCCAGTATGGACGTGCGCGCGTTCAGCGTGGCCACTATCCCCCCCTTGGCTATGCTGGCCGACTGCTGCTCCATGACCTCGTGCAGGGCCGAGCTGTCCTCGGGCTTCATCTTGTCGAACTCGTCTATGCAGACCAGGCCCTGGTCCCCCAGGACCACGGCGCCGGCCTCCAGCATCATCATTCCCGTCTTGTCCTTCACGACGGCGGCGGTCAGGCCCGCCGCGGTGCTTCCCCTTCCGCTGGTGTACAGCCCCCGGGGCGCTATGCGGGCGCAGAACTTGAGCATCTCGGACTTGGCCGTCCCCGGGTCGCCCACCAAAAAGATGTTGATGTCCCCCCGGCTCTTGGCGCCGTCGGCCATGTGCCTCTGGTTGGAGCCGACCATCAGCAGCATGATGGCCTCCTTGACCGTCTGGTGCTCGGTGATGTGCGGGGCGAACGAGTCCACCAGCCTCTCGTATATGCCGGGGCTGCGCACCAGGCCGCGTATTATCTTCTCCTCCTCGGGGGATATCTCCTCGCGCTCTATCTTGCGGGAGGTCTTCGAGCCCCTGCCGCCCAGGAATTCTATGTTGTTGCCCTCCAGCCGCAGGCGGTGCAGGCCGCTGCTCTTCTGCGCCACCCCGCGCACCGGCTCCTGCTCTATGCGCACCAGGCCGGTCAGTATGACGCGGTCCCCGGGGCGGGCGTTGTCCACCAAGTCCTGCTTTATGTTGATGTCTATGTAGTGGGGTATCTGGCCCGGCGGCAGGTCCTCGGGCAGCTCCTGGAGCCGCAGTATCTGGAAGTCTATGAACCGGCTCTCCTTGGGGATCATGGTGAGGTTGCGGTGCTTGCAGTCGGGGTGGGCGCAGACCGCCGGGGCCTCTATGGCCATGCCGTGCGTCTGCGTCGACACGGTCTTGTGGTTGTCCGGGCACCTGAACGTCAGCTCCCGGGCCAGCGGCTTGACCTCGGAGGAGCGCACCACCATTCCCGAGACGCTGGTCATGCGGCCGATGGTCTCGGCGTTTATCTGCCGCAGGCTGCGGTGCAGGGGAAAGTTGGCTATCCGGGCCCGGATGGATCCCTTGATGGTCTCGGCGTATCCGGGAAACCGTATCCGGAGCACGTCGTCAATGGCCCGGGAGAACGCCTCCAGTATGCGGTCCGGTTCCCGGTGAAAGTATCCCTCTATCTCCGGCTCGACCACCAGGTCGTTGTAGTCTATCACTATGTACTTGGAGCCCTTGGGCATCATGCCGTCTATCTGGTCCAAGTAGATGTAGTTGCCGTCCCGGTCCTTGTGGCGCGAAAGGAACATCTTCACCGCGTCGGAGAGCCCGTCGTCGGTATACTCGGTGGGTCCGGCCGTTCTGGCCTGGGCGCTACTCGTCCCGCATCACCTTCTTCTCGAACGCCCCGCTCTGCCGGCTTATCGACTCAAAGAGCATCCTCTCCTCTATGGTTATCCTGGACTTTATGTCGCCGGTGAGCCGGCTGGAGTCGGCCAGCCGCACTATCTTGCCCCGGCGCATCCTGACCAGCTCCATCATTATCCCCTCAACGCCGTCCCTGTCGTGCCTGTCCAACTCCTCCATCTGGTGGCGGAGCCGTATGTAGAACCTCTCGTCCAGCGTGGCGAGTTGGAACTCGCCGGCGACCTGCTCCTTTATGAGGGCCTGCTTGAGGTCGGTCACCGAGTCGGGCATGTCCAGCTCCGCCAGGTTGTGGCGGCGGAGTATCTCGCCGGCCCACAGGGGGACGTTTATCACCTCGCCTTCCTTGCCGGATATGGGCGTGTCCCCCACTCGGATCTCCACGCTGCGCCTCATGGTGGCTTTTACGTCGCCGAAGGTGTACCCTATGCGGTGTATCTCCTGCATGAGCTGGGACCTCATGGTCGGCGCTCCCGAGCTATCTTATTTAGCTCAATGTGAAAATTTTTAGACTTAAGTGGGCGCATCTGATGACCATATGAGTACCGTACTTATTTATTTTTTACCATACTATTTCGTATAATCAAGGAGTAATGGAGCCTTGCATAGTCAACCTTGCCCGTATGCCTTTTTGTGGTCGCCCATGTCTAGCAGTTTGATTTGATGAGCGCTGGGATCCATCATGTATATCCGCCGTATAGATTTTGACAACGAGTATGAATATGCATGCTTCAGACGTCCGTGCTTTCTGTCTCCTAATCGCCTTGGATCCTCTGACAGTTGGAGGTATTGTTGACACCCATCTAATGCGTCCCTAATCCTTGCATTCCGTTGATGGCTCCTCTGGCACTTGTGGAATCGTGTGCTTTCCACAAACTCCCACTTGTCGGCCATATGCATGACGTTACCGGGTTTCGGCAGCGGGATCCATAGTCAACGGCTCAAACTCGTGCCTTTCTGGGTGCAGTATCATGTCTTCTATGTGCGGCGCCAGCCTCGTCTCGTCAACAACCACGGCATCAAACTCCTTCATGCGCTTGAGTATCACGCCGTTCAGCCCGTTCGACTTCTGTTTGTATGCGGCTTTCCATCTGGCCACGCGATCGTCATAGTACTCATCGTGGTTATGGATTCGCGCCATGTGCGCGAAGACATCCCATATCTCATCGGACAGCTCCAGAAGCGTCTTCATCATGTCGTTGCGGGTGCGGTACGAATCCCACCGCAAAAACGAGTTCAGCATCTTTGCAAAATCCATAAAGATCATACGGTGGTGTATGAACGCCCGGCCAGACGGGTAGTCTAGGACGGCATCGTCCAGCATGTCTAGTATCTTCTCATCGGCATATCTGCTTTCTCGGCCAGCCAGCAGGTCTTTGCAGTGGCTCTCAAACTTTGGCCGAAACTCTAGGCCGTACGTCTTGTACCACCTGTAGGGCGCTATCTCGTACGCGCGCGCGACGGCGCCGTGCCTATCTGGAACTTCGTCTACTACAGTTCTAATCTCGCGGACAGCCTCGTCTATGTCAGCGTCATGCCTGACCATCGGCCTGAGCGCGTACTTGGAGACCAGTTTATACGTCTCTGATTTATCGGTTTTATACTTCTTGATGCGGCCAGACCTAACCAGCAACGTGAGATTGTTATCTATGACCTCAGAGTACGGCCCTTCCAGATACCAATAGTATGCCAGAAGCCGCCTGATGGGATTGCCGTCATGCAGGCGTTCCCTTGCCAGAAACAATATCTTCAACAGGTGCTTCTTGGTGATGCGTCTTTTGTCTCTCGAAATTCTCTGCATGGATGTGCGGATCATCTCTTGTATGACTGTGTCGTCATTAGACGGAATGACATGCTCCATATAACTTCCCCATCTAGTGCCATTATATAGATACTTTGTGACTAGGTACCGCCGAAGGCGCGCAAAGAACAAGGACCGCGGGGTCCTTTTGGAAGGCGCATTCGCGTTCGGCGGGCGGACGGGAAGGCCTAGTACTCTGTGATGGCGTGGCCTAGTACTCTGTGATGGCGTGGCCGCCGTTCTCCGGCTCAAACCCGTAGACCGACGCGTATTCGGCGTCAAGGCCGCCGGGTTCCCGGCGCATCCCGACTACCGTCTCGGCCAGCGTTCGGTCTCCGGTGGCCACCAGCACGAACAGCCCTTCGTTTGCCTTTGAAAAGAGCGTTCGGGCGAACGATTCCGTGTCGTCCACGTACTTTTCGGGATTCTCCATTACGACCATGGTGCCGCGTCTCGCCTCGTCCAGCGCGGATTGGAGTCTCTTTGGCGGAATGCTGTCGCTTCTGGAATCTCCCAATATGGTGGCCACCTCGCGCGTTCCGTACAACACGTCTCCGCTCCTTACGAGCCCTGGAGGCTCATATCCCGTCAGGCCGCCGTCGGACGCCAAAACGCTCCACCTCGGCTGGCTCGTCCTCTGGCAGTAGTAGTGCAAGGCCGCGTTGAGAACGTTTCTCACGAATTCGACGCCTCCCCCGCGGTACGCGTAGATTTCTATGCCTCTGTTCGACTCGATGGGACGGGGTCCGGCATAGTAGTATGGATCGTGCACCAGGTACGGGCCTGACTCGTCAACGTACTTCCTGTCGCCCTTTCTGGCGGTGCCGTGCATTACGAAGTTGATGCGCAGGTTGGGCCTGTCGGGAAATTCCGCAAAGCCGCCGTCCGAGTATTCCAGCCTGCCGTGGGCCCGGTTTGCAGCCAAGGCCACGCCGAAGCCGGCAGCGTCCGGCCGCAGTGGAGAGTCGGGGCCCAACAGGCCCCCCTCCAGCCCCGCCGCGAACAGGCGCAGGTGTTTTTCGGCGATGCCGGCCAAGTATTCGGAGTCCGTGAACCTGACCTTCTGCCGCCGCCTCTCCATCACGCGGAACGCCTCCTCTAGATCCACGTGCAGGTTTGATGCAAACAGGTCGATTTCGTGGCGGGGGACCTCTACCACGTCGTCATATATCGAATACGAGGCGCCGTGTACGACGACCGCGTTTATCAGTGACGCCACGTGCGATACGGCGCTCTCCGGCGGACCGTACAGGAGCGTCAGCGGCTTCAGTGTAATATCCCCGGACGTCCCGCCAAAGTTCCTCACCGATATGGTCGCGAATTCGACGTGGGTCCGCCACTCTTCTCCGGACACGGCCTCGTTTGTACGAGGCTGCCCATAAGTAATTTTCCCGGCTGATCTGCGCAGCCGCTTCCTTTGCTGCCTGCCGTCCCCAACGATCGCCGCTCTCCGATGGCGTGGCCGCCGCCCTCCGGCCCAAACCCGTAGACCGACACGTATTCGGCGTCAAGGCCGCCGGGATTCCGGCGTAATTCGGCCGCCAGCCCGGCCGGCGCGCGGTCTCGTGTGGCCGCCGGCATGCAGTTCCTCGTTTGCCTGTGGCTACATTACGTGATGGCGGGGGCGGGGCCGCCGCGCTTCCCACCACGTCGGCAAACCGACCATGCGTCCTTTGAATCGGTCTGGTGCAGTCCCCCCGGCGCTGGAGCCGTTCGACGCCCCGGCATTTCGCGGGAGCGCCGAGCGCCCCGCAATGGGGGCCCAAGGTTAGACGCCGCGCGGGCCGCGCCGCCGCGGTCGGGCCGGACGGGCGCCGCGGCGTTTGGGGGCGCCCGGCATCCAAAGCCTGGCGTAGCTACGCCTTCAGAACGGCAAAGCCCACCAGGCCCTCCAGCCCGGCCCGAGCCTCGCCGGCGGGCACGTATCTCAAGGCCTCGCTGGCCATGCCGGAGTACGCCTTCAGCATCTCCTCCATCTTGTCGAAGATGTCCCGGGGGTCGGCGCTCCGCTTGACCAGCATGTTGAATATCTTGTCCTCGTTCTTCCAGTCAAGCAGGTCGTCGCGTATCTGGTACGCGATTCCTATGTTCCGCCCGTATCTGGTTACGCGTTCTATCTGCTTCTCGCTGCCGCCGCCCATTATGGCGCCTATCTTGGCCGCGGCCTCAAAGGCGGTGGCGGTCTTGTAGTGCATGGTCTTGACGTAGTCCTCGAAGGTGGCGTCCTTGCTCTCCACCACGCGGTTCTCCATCATCTCGCCCTCGCTCATCAGCATGGCGGTGCGGGCCAGATCCGCGGTTATGCGGGCGTTGTCCAGCCGTGAGGATATGGCCAGTATGAGCCCCAGGACGAAGTCCCCGCTCAGGACGCTGGTGTCGTACCCGTACTTCCTGTGGAACGGCTCCCTCTGCCGGCGCAGCATCTCGTTGTCTATTATGTCGTCGTGTATTATCGACTCGGTGTGAAGCAGCTCCACCGCGCAGGCCGCGGACATCACGTTCTCGTCGGCCTCCCCGAAGCACTCCGCCGAGAGCGTAAGGATGAGCGGCCTGATGCGTTTGCCTCCGTCCAGCGAGTACAGGAGCGGCTCGTGAAACTCCGAGCCGGCATACGCCTCCATCTCTGCGGCCAACGCCAAGTTGATCTTGTTTATGTACGGGGCGTACGACTTTAGGAGCGGATTGCTCACCGTGTTCTTCCTGTCCAAGCTATCTGGCATGCATATGCGGCACTGCTAATTTAATTTTGGTGCTCCAGTCGGGAGTTTCATCCGTGGATTTTGAACCCGAGATCTTCGCCTTGAAAGGGCGAAATGCTTGACCGGTCTACACCACTGGAGCCCAAGCCCGGAACGCGGGGCGCAAAATTAAACCCTTTGCCGGGCGGTCGCCGCCGGAGTGTAAAAATTCATATAATTCGTGTCGCAATCATGCGTCATGGAAACCAAACAGACGCAGAAGCTGATTACGGTCACAGAACAGGCCGCCGTCAAGATAAAGGAGTTCATGGCAGACGAGGAAGCCAAGCCCGAGTACCTGCGCGTGTACGTGCAGGGCGGAGGTTGTTCCGGACTCTCGTACGGCATGGGCTTTGAGAAGGCCCCCGACGTCGACGATCTGGTAATAGAGGAGAGCGGAGTAAAACTGCTGGTGGACAGCATGAGCCTGGACCACCTGAAGGGAGCCAACATCGACTACATAGACAGCCTGATGGGCTCTGGCTTCAAGATCAACAACCCCAACGTGGTAAAGTCCTGCTCGTGCGGGCACTCGTTTAACACCGAGTAGGCCCACGCCTCCCGTTTTTCCATTTTTACAAGCGCCCCCGGCGCGCCTGCCGCCGCGCCGTTCTTTCCGGGACGCGCGGCGCTCCCCGGGCCGCCGCGCCCGGGGCGGACGCAGAATCAACCGCGCGCCTGTTCCTTGCGGCGCGGCCCTTCGCGTCCAAGCCGGCTCCCCACGAGCCGGGCCGCCGCGCCGCCTCTTCAGTGCGAATCAGCCGCGCCGATCCGGATCGTCTCCGTCGCTGCGCCCCGCCATTCTGGGACGGGCCGGGGCGGCGGGTGGGCCGCCCCCGTGCGATCGGGCTTGGCGGGCAAGGCGCCCCGTGGCGGGCGTAGGGGCGCATTGCCAGCGCATTGCTGGCGGCCAATGCAGCCTCGGGGCCTGCCTGGCGCCGGAGACTCTACGCGGCCCCCGTGCGCCCCGGCCCGAACGCGGCCGAGCCGTCCGTCGGCCCCGTTTCGTCCTCCACGCCGCGCCAGCAGATAATTCACAAAATATGACAAAAACGCAACAGATCTATACCATAATGTCTGTTTTTGTGTAGTATGTGGCGCCGCGCGTGCGGCTGCGATAACATCATATAGGGCGTGCTGCTCATACTAGGCATGATAAATAAGGAGATGATTAATTTATGCCCCATGCGGCGGCTACCAAGTATAATGTCCGGCTTTCCTTCAGAGTTGATGGAATAGTTGAGCGGGCGGATATCATAGGTGCCATCTTTGGGCAGACCGAGGGGCTCCTCGGCACAGAGATGAACCTGAACGACCTGCAAAGACAATCCAAGGTTGGACGGATAGAGGTGCATGCCCGCTCGTCGGGCAACTCCACGTCCGGCGAGGTGATCATACCCATGGGAACGGACATTGACACGTGCGCCCTCATTGCCGCGGCAATAGAGACCATTGACAAGGTGGGTCCGTTCGACAGCAACTACCACCTGGAGTCCATAGACGACGTCCGCGCCGCCAAGAAGGACCACATCGTGAAACGAGCCAAGGAGATAAAGAAGCGCTGGAACACCAAGAGCATCAGCGAGGGCGAGTCCATGCTGAAGGACGTCCACATGGGCTCCACCGGCAGGCTTGCCTCGTACGGTCCCTCCAAGCTTACCTGCGGGTCTGGCATCTACGAGAGTCCTTGGATCATACTGGTCGAGGGGCGCGCCGACGTCATCAACCTGCTGAGGGCCGGCTACGACAACGCCATAGCGATAGAGGGCGCCAAGATCGACGACTCCATCAAGGATCTCTGCGCCGCAAAAGACAAGATAGTGGCGTTTACCGACGGTGACCGGGCCGGCGGCTTTATCCTCAAGGGGCTAAAGTCGGTGGTCTCGGTGGACTACGAGGTGCGTGCAGACCCGGACATAGAGGTGGAAGAGCTCACCCCGCAACGCATAGACGAGATACTCCGCCCGTTCGTCAAGCAGATAGAGCGGGGAGGTTCGCCGGCCCGGGAGATGAGCGGAGACGAGAAAGTGGTGCACGATCTGGCCGCGTCCGCGTACTCCAAGATCAACGAGACGTTGGATGCCCTAGCCCTGAACGAGAAGGAGAAGGAGATATTCCGCGTTCCCATAAGCGAACTGGTCAGCAAACTCTCCACCCAGTCGGGCGTCCGGTTCCTGTTTTTGGACGGGATAGTTACGCAGCGGCTGCTCAACGGGGCCAGAACGGCGGGCGTAAAGTGTCTGGTGGGCCACCGGGTGGCAAAGATCAACAATGCCGACGGGGTCCTGCTGGCGTCGTTTTCGGATCTGGGCGTTCCCTAGTTGGCTACCCTGAAGCCCCATCATTTGTTTACTTTGACGCACCTGCTGGCCTCCGGCTGCGGATCCGAATACGTGGCCGTGACGACCTCGGCGCTGGGCAGGGCGACGGGCCTGTCCCAGCAAGCCGCGTCCGTCCACCTGGCAGATCTGGAGCGGGACGGGATGATCCGAAGGACCGCCGGCGGCCGGGGACGCCGCATACGGGTCACCGATCAGGGGTACGCGGAGGTGGCCCGGATCTCCTCCTTGCTGCGCGCCGCCGTGGACGGGAAGCCCTCCCGTCCGGTGCTGCGGGGGACGGTGGTGTCCGGCGTGGGGGAGGGCGCCTACTACATGTCGCTGCCGGGATACGTGGTGCAGTTCCGGGATCAGCTGGGGATGGTGCCGTACCCGGGCACGCTCAACGTGCAGCTGGATGCCGACTCCACCGGGGCGGTGCTGGCCCTGAGGGCCTCAGAAGGGATACTGGTTCGGGGGTTCTCCGACGGGCAGAGGACGTACGGCTGGGCGCTGTGTTACGATGCCCTGCTGCGGACGGCCGGGGAGGACTCGCGGCACGTGCGCTGCCACCTGATCCGCCTGGAGCGCACCCACCACGACACCTCCATAGCTGAGTTGGTCTCTCCTGACAACATACGCCGGGCAGCGTCGCTGGTCGACGGATCCCGGGTCGAGATATCGCTGGACTAGGCATATGGTCATATGCCGTACAGGTCGTCGCCGTACTCGGCCTCTATGGTGGAGCTGGATATGTCGGGTATGGGGGACGGGAGCCGGGCTATCTGGATGCGGGGGTTTACGATCCTGCACCCGTCCGCTATGAACTTCTCCTGGTGGACCTGATCGTACCCCAGCGCCACCATGTCGGGCATCACCTCCCGGACTGTCTGGAATATGTCTCCCTCGTGGCCCACCACGCACAGGTCCACGACCCGCAGCGAGTCCACCAGGGCCCGGCGCTGCTTCTGGTCGTGGAGGGGGTTGCGGCTCTTCATCTTGGCGGCGGTCTGGTCGGTGGCTACCACCACGACCAGCACGTCGCCCAGCTTTCTGGCGGCGTTGAACGTGTGGATGTGGCCGGGGTGTATTATGTCGAATACCCCTCCGGTCAGGACCACCCTCAGGGACTCCC
Source organism: Nitrosopumilaceae archaeon (assembly GCA_963665475.2). GTDB lineage: Archaea > Thermoproteota > Nitrososphaeria > Nitrososphaerales > Nitrosopumilaceae > VYCS01. The sequence goes on from CAXXXK010000003.1 coordinate 343,364, forward strand.
GGCCCAAACTGCTCAGGGTGGCGCCGTCCTGCTTCATCAGGCCGTTGCGTACCAGATCCCGCCGGGCATCCTCGGCGAGCCGCGCGTCTACGCCCCTCCGGGCGCACTCCGAGCCGATGTCGTTCCCGGAGATCGCCGAGATGTAGGTTGCCGTCAGAAGGGCCTTGCCCGTCATGTCCATGCGTTCGGATGGGCGCTCCAGAGATATTACATTTTGGCATGGAATGGCATTATATCTCAGGACAATTGCGGATCCGCAGTAGTCCGCCCCTCCGGCGGGGACCACTCTCCGATGCCCAGCTGAATGCGCAGGGCGTCTACGAGCCCGTCGGCGTACCCCATGCACAGCACGGCCACCTCGTCGCGGCCCTCGTCCAAGGCCGCGCGGGCGTCTCGGACGTAAAGCCGGGCGTTCTCCAGCACCGCTTCGAACCTGTCCGGGTCGGGTATCCTGTCGGCCGCCCGCAGCACGGCCGGCGCGTATTTTTGAATCATCTGCTGCGGGATGCTTTGTATGGATTGCCCTTCCGGCGGCGGATCGCTGCTGCATTCGACCAGCGCCGCTATGGCGTCGCGCTCCGTAAAGTGGAGCGGGCCCGGCATTACTATGGAATGGGGCGGCTCGCCAAAGTCAAGCGCGGCCATCTCTGATATGCGGCCGGCGCGTATGCGCTGGCTCGGCATGCCCACGCGGGACGCCACGACCGCGTAGGCGCCGTCGGCAAAGACGCCCCTGCGTTGCCCCTCCTCGGCGCGTCGCATGATGTCCAGGGCGGCGCCCGGGTCAAGAAAGAACTCCCGCTCGGAGTCGTACTCCAGCAGCAGAAGGGTGTGGCTTCCGGAGACGGCGTTCCTGTAAGTTATGCGGTACGGGGTGGGGGCGGCCTTGGGGTCGCTGGTTACGGTCGCGGTGCGCCCCGCCTTGTAGTGGTGCAGGCCGCACTCTCCCAGGACGGATGCTATTACCGAGGAGGCGTGCACTACCCCGGTGGGTATGCCGCGGGCGGCGGCGCGCGTACGCAACTCGGCATGGGTGGTGGCCACCATCGGGTCGCCGTACGACACCAGCGCCACGGTCTTTTGGGCGGCATTGTCCAGTATCTCGTGGCCGTCTTCGACCATCCAGCGGGGGGCGTGCCGGGCGCCCCGGATCTCCGGCATGGCCGAACCCGGGCCGGTGAACGTCTCCACGTACGTAAAGTCGGCGGACCGCATTATGCGCGTGGCGGCGGCCGGCACGGAGCCGGGGGCGTCTATCCCCAGGCCCACGAACCACAGCATTACTTGCGCGTCCCCATCTTGTCGTGGAGGCGCTTGAGGTGGGCCAGCATCCTCTTGAAGACCTCTATGCCCCGGAGGTATTCGGAGACGGACACGCACTCGTTCACCGTGTGGGACGCGTGGGGGTTGCCGGGCCCGTATGTCACCACCGGTATGTCCCACCGGCTTCCCATGACGTTCATGTCCCCGGTGCCGGTCTTTCTTATGGGCACGGCGTGCTTGCGCTCCACCTCGAGTATGCCCAGGTTGAACGCCCGGATCAGGGGGGAGTTGGTCGACGCCTCGAAGGGCTCGGTCTCGTCCAGTATAGAGTAGAACGCCTCCACGCCGCGCTCTTCGCTGATCTCCCGAACCAGATCCGAGATCTTCTCCTCTATCATCTTGCAGCTGGTGGACGTGGGTATCCGTATGTCCATGGTGGCGTTGCATTCCTGCGGCGTCACGTTGTGGCTGGATCCGCCCCGGATCTCGGTGACGGCGGCCGTTATCTGGGCGGTGTGGCTCTCACCGCCGCGGGCCTCCAGCGATCCCTTGAGGCGGCCCACGAAGAGGGCCGTCTCCTCTATGGCGTTCTTCGCTAGCCAGGGGGCGCTGGCGTGGGCGCTGCTCTTTACGTCTATGCGCAGGCTGATGGCCAGCCTCCCCTTGTACCCTATGGTGACGTGGTCCAGCCTGCTGGGTTCGCCGAACACCGCGTAGTCCACGCCCATCTTCTTCTTGACCAGGTTCTTGACGCCGGTGGCGTTGCCCTCCTCGTCTACCGCCCCGACGAAGATGGTGGTGCCGGCATCCTTGCCGACCGACGCGGAAGCAAACAGCATCGCCATGAGGGGGGCCTTGGCGTCGGAGGCGCCGCGGCCGTACAGCAGGTCCCCGTCGCGCCGCACCCGGATCTTGCCGGGGACCGTGTCCATGTGCCCGCAGAGCATCACCACCGGCGTGCCGGTCCCCTTCTTGGCTATAACGTTGCCCACCCCGTCTATGCGGATGTCGCTGAATCCCAGCTCGTCGCACTTCTCGGCCAAAAACTCCGTCATGGAGCGCTCCTCCAGAGACGGCGTGTACAGGCGGAGGGCCTTCTCCAACATCTTGACGGCGTACTTTGGGGTTACACTGAATCCTTCCTTCATCTCCGGCTCTCCTGCCTGGCGTACTCTATCATGGCGCCGGGCACGTCCACGCCGGTCACCCGTACGGTGTTCTTGAACTCGGTGGTGTTGTTGACCTCGTGCACCACCAGCCCCTCTTCTGCCTCCATCAGGTCCACGCCCACTATTTGGCCCCCCACCGCCTCGGAGGCGCGAATGCATACCTCGGTCATCTCTGGCGTGACCGGACAGGGCTCGGCGGTCCCGCCCAGGGCGGTGTTGGTCTTCCACATGCCGTCCCCGGATATGCGGTAGATGGCCGCCACTACGTTTTCGCCCACCATGATGGCCCGGATGTCCCTGGGGGGCCTCTTCACGAACTCCTCCACGTAGTGTATGTGGTATATGGGGTACATGCGCTCCCGGCTCTCCAGTATGGCGCCGGCCGCCTCGGGATCGTTGAGCTTGGATATCATCCGCCCCCAGCTGCCCACTGTCGGCTTGATTACTGCCGGGTACCCGATATCATCCAAAGCGCGCAGGGCCGCGTCCCGGGAGAAGGAGACGGTGGCGCGGGGTACCGGCACTCCGGCCTTCTTGAGCAGCATGTGCGCGTAGAGCTTGTTGCCGGCCAACACTCCGGTCAGGTGCGGGTTTATGACCCTCGCGCCCGCCCCCTCCAGGGCGGCGGTCGAGTGGACGTTCCTGTAGTAGCTTACGCACCGCTGCAATACGGTGCCAAACTCCCGGGCGGGGGACTCCAGATCCAGGGCAAGCTTCTTGCAGTCGGTCATGGTCACCGGCACGGACATCTTTTTGGCCGCCGCCAAGAGGGATTTTTCCTCCCAGCGGATGGCGTCATAAAGTACAGTTATGTCAGGATTCACTGTCCCCAATCCTCGCCTACGGTCTGGGCGGGTTTGAGGGTGAACGAGCCTGAACCGCCGTCAATCTCGAAACTCGCGCCGCAGTCGGCGCACGTGACGATCTCCCCGGCTAAGGCATCGTTGGGCACGGGAATACCCGCGTCACACTCGTTGCATCTTGCCATGGTTTGGCGTGCGGGAGGGTTCTTAATTACCTTGTCTTGCGTCGCGGCAAAGCGGCGTGCGTGGATCCGAACCCGCCTCCCTCTTGCAGGCTCCGTCTGCCGGCGGCGGGGCCTGCGCCAACTTATGATCATAAACCGACGAATCATTCAACAACTGCGCATTGACAGCCGTCACACGTCGACAGGGTATTGGCGGCGGGATTGGTGGCAGACGGGTCAGTTAGGCCGCATCCGATGCCGATATCGCCTATGAAATTCCAGCGTCAAAATTCGCTCCGCCACTTTCTGAGAGCCAAGTCCTATTTATATGCAAACAATGAGAACACAACAGATGCGCCGCCCAGTCGACGTACTGTACGAGATGGTGTCCAGAAGGGGCTCGAGCAGGACGCTCACGTTCGGCACGCCTCATCTGTTCAAGGCCATCCGCATGATGTCCTGCCAGACGTATACCAGCCGCCAAACGCTGTGCGACGGTCTACGTATAGGGGAGGGGGCGGCAAGGACGCTGACGTTGCGCCTCAAGCAGTCCGGCCTGGCTGGCTCCATGCGGGCAGGCATGTTCCTGACCGACGATGGCAGGCGCTTTGCCGAGGAGATGTTTCGGGCAATACCGTCCCAGTGCCCCGTGGGGCCGTGCAGCGTAGCAAACCAGAAGCACAACCACGCGATTCTAGTGCGGGGCTACACCTCGGGAATAGGCAGCGGCATAGACCAGCGCGACTACGCGATCATGTACGGCGCAAAAGGCGCGACCACCCTGGCCTTCGAAGGCGGCAGGTTCGTATTTCCCAACGAGGCGGTGGACTGCTTGGGCGAGGATCCCGAGGCAAGGGCTGCCCTGCTTGATGGTCTGAGGCCCACGGACGGCGATCTGGTCATCGTTGCGTCCGCGGACGATCCCTTCGTAGCCGAAATCTCCGCGATCAACTCCGCGCTGAGGACGCTATCCGTCGATTAGGCATCACCAATGACGCGCATGACGTGTGTGGCGGCGCCTTTTCGCGCCCCCCTGTTGCCGCGAATGCGATACGCGCGTGTCAGTGCCGCTCCAACTTTGCTTCAGAGTCTGGCCTTAACCTCTGCCACAGGGTACCCATGATTATTGCTAACGCCGTCCAGAATATGGTGACGCCGACCGCCGACATAATCCTGAACCCGTCCAGCAGCTCTGCCTGAATTGCAACCTCGTCCGGGTTGGGCGGCATCAGCGCAAACGCAACAGCTACCAGCGCAGCATACCCGGCAAAGGCCACGAACCTTCTGTTCTTCGCCACCCGCCGGTACACCTGGTAGAAGCCCACTGCGCCAAATCCCACGATGGCGATAAACGAAAGGTAGAGCACCGCGCGCAGTACGACCGTCTCGCCATCCCCCACCGTGGGCGGGTTCGCCGGATACTTGAGGAACGGGACCAAGTACACAGAGAACCACATGATCGCGGCCAGTACCGAGGCCTTCTTCAGGTCGCTTCCCTTTGGCAGGGCATCCCTGGACAGCGCATACACTATGCCAAAGAGCGCCCCCATTGACGTTCCCAGCATGGCGCTGGCCAAAACCTGTCCCTCCTTCTGCCAGATCCTGTACGATTCGTACTCCTCCCAGAACTCCGGGGTGTCCTCCGCCTCACCAGACGCAAACAGGGCCTGGTTCTCTATCATGATGGCCCCATCCAAGTACGGCTCCACCAAGGCCAAGTTGGCCAGGCCGTGAATGGTTCCCGCCGTTGCGCCCGCAACCAGCACTATCGCAATGAAAAGAATAGTCTTCAAATCTACCACTCAGGACCTAGTGGCACGGAAATCCCGCTGCGTGTCTCAGGTCGTGGGTAAGCTCGTGAACGTACATATCATCAAACGCCTGTTCGCCGAATGCCATGCTAAAGATGTGTCCCTGATCAAAACCAACTACAAACAGGCCAACCGCAAAGACCAGCCCCAGAACTACGACCGCGGCCACCGGCACCTTTCCGGGCGACCTGGTGACCTGCATTGATGTATTCGTCATACCGCCAAGCCCAGCCCTTTGCTATTTAAACCATTGGATAGTTTGTCCAATTTATAAACAAGCCATGCAGAACGGAAAGTGGCGGAGCGAGTTTTCGCTCTTGGTTCTCGCGAAGGCCAAGGCCGCGCGAGCGCGATCTGGGTCCAGCCATCTTTGAGATCACAACCTGGAATGGGGTGGCTGCGGGATGACAGCGGGGCCGGGCGGGCGCCGCATGCCGAACCGCCGGCTTCTGGTGTTGGCCGGATGCGTGGGCTTTGCGTTGGCGGTGACCGTGGCGCTGCCGGCCGGATCCGACGAACCTTCTGCCATGCCCGAAGTGTGGGAGTTCCGCGTCATGTCGGCGCTGGCCGTCGCGGCGTTCTGGCCGTCCTTGGGCGTTATATTGGGGCTGCTGTGGGCCCGCTACGCGCCCGCCGCCCGCAGGATTCTTTCAGATAAGCAGAAATTGTCCGACTCCGGTGGGGTGGTATGGCGCTGCTCTCCGTACGCGACTTGTCGATCCGGTACGATTCGGCGGCCGGACCGGTCTACGCCGTGAACAAGGCGAGCCTGGACATGGAGGACGGCGAGACGGTGGGCATTGTGGGCGAGAGCGCCTGCGGCAAGAGCACCCTGGGTCTGGGAATAATGCGGACCCTCTTGGGCGGGCGGGTGACGGGGGGCTCCATAACGTACGACGGCCGCAGCTACTCGGACATATCAGACCGGGAGTTTGATCGGCAGTACCGCTGGAAGCGCATATCGATGATATTTCAGGGCGCCATGAGCTCGCTGGACCCGGTGTACACGGTGCGGGAGCAGTTCGCCGAGGTGCTGGGCCAGCACGGGGGGGACGCCTCGGCCATACCCGGCGCCGTGGCGTCGGTGAACCTGAACGAGTCGGTGCTGCGCCGGTACCCTCACGAGTTGAGCGGTGGGATGAAGCAGAGGGTGGTGATAGCCATGGCCCTGCTGCTCGAGCCCAAACTGGTCATAGCCGACGAGCCCACCACCGCCTTGGACGTGCTGATACAGGCCCGCATCATAAACATGCTCAAGCGCCTCAAGGAGTCCGGCACGTCGTTCCTGTTCATAACGCACGACCTGGCGCTGCTCTCCGAGATGGCCGACAAGATAGGCATAATGTATGGCGGGCAACTGGTTGAGTTCGGCACCGCCGAGGAGATATACGGAAGCCCCCGCCACCCGTACACCCAGGGGCTGCTGGAGTCCATTCCGAGGCTGCGGGGCTCCAGGCCCCGGTACATCCGGGGGACGCCGCCGGGCCTGCTGGCGCCGCCGTCGGGGTGCAGGTTCGCCGACCGGTGCCCGCAGGTGATGGACGTGTGCGGGAGGGACCCGCCGGAGTTGGGGGATCCGTCCAAGATGGTCAGGTGCTGGCTGTACGACGAGCGGCACGGCGAGTGACCCGCCGGGGCGGGAACCGCCGCGCTATGCCCTTTCGGAGTACTTGCGGGCTATCGGCAGGCAGGCGTCTATGATGCGCAACACGCGGGATCTCACCGTCGTGTTGTCTATGGATGCCCAGATGTGCATCTTGCCTATGCTGAAGTAGATTATCTGCACCCCCTCGCGCTCCTCCCAGACGAACTTTACCTTGCCCAGATTCTTGTCAAAGAACGCCTCCATGTCGGTCTTTACGGCTATGTGGGAGAACTGGTAGTGCGTGCTTTTGTAGTCCAGCAGCGGCTTCAGGTCTTCGCGGCGGGCGTACGCCAGCAGGGCTCCGGTCTCGTCGATTATTCCAACGAACCGTATGGACGAGCTGAACCCGATTATGGCGTCGCATATCTTGCCGCCCTCTTTTTTGTCCATAACGACCATGCGGGAATTGAAGTATTTTAACGGTTTGGCGTGTGGCCCCGTTGCGGAATGGGGGCCGCGCGACGCGGACCTCCATGCCCTATACAGAATTCACTGCAAACGCCGCCAGTCGCAGTTTGCGTCCCGGATCCGGATCATCGCGGTTCCGGCTGCTGCCCCGCGTCCGACATAGGGGCCGCGTCCCCTCCGCCGCCGCAAGCCGCGGAGAACGTCGCGCGGGTCTCTGAACAGGCGCGCTGGCGCCGACGGCTTCCCGGCAGCCTACAACCCTAGATTTTAAAGGGAACCGGCCCGCCGTCTCTTTTGTGTATACGGTAGTGCTGACCGAACTGGGCATCGTGGTGGAGGCCGATGGCCGACACGTGGAGTCGTTCCCGTTCTCGCGTCCCGCCGCCGAGTATCTGGACGTAAAGTCCGGCTCCGCGCGGCTGGCCCGGCTGGCGGTGATGCTGGCGTCTCAGGAGGCCGAGGTCAACGACCAAGGACTGCTCTCCATACTACGGAAGAGCTCGGTTGACGCCAGGATGATGCCCGAGGCCGAAGCCGAGGCCGTTCAGGACGAAAAGCCCGCGGTTCTGGTGAAGGGCGGTTTTGCGTCCAATGAGCACGACGCGTTGGGAAAGCTACGGGAGTTTGCGCTGGCACTCTCCTCGGCGCGGGTTGCCGAGGTGTCCGGAACGCAGGACCTGCATATCATACAGGCCGTCAACTCTCTGGACGAGATCGAGCGCATGGCAAACGGGCTCTTCGGCCGGCTACGGGAATGGTACGGCCTGCACTTTCCCGAACTGGAGAACGTGGTGGACGGGATGAGCGGCTACTGCAGAGTGGCCCTGGCCGGGCGTCGCGACGGAATGGACAAGTCAACGTTTGCCGAGGCGGGGTTTCCCGAGGCCAAGGCCGACATGCTGGGGCTTGTCGCCAAGACCAGCCGCGGCGGCAACGTGTCAGACGAGAACCTGGCCATGATGTTGGAGATGGCCCGGCAGGTACTGAATCTGTACAACATGCGCCGCGATCTGGAGGCGCACTTGGATACCCAAATGAGGGAGGCCGCCCCCAACCTCTCGGCAATACTGGGCACCGGGGTGGGCGCCCGGCTGCTCGCCCGGGCGGGCAGCCTGCGCAAACTCTCCGTCATGGCCGCCAGCACCATACAGGTACTGGGCGCCGAAAAGGCCCTGTTCCGTTCCATAAAGACCGGTTCACGGCCGCCCAAGCACGGCCTGCTATTCCAGCACGCCTTGGTGCACCGCGCCCCCCGGTGGCAGAGAGGCAAGATCGCCCGGGCCGTGGCGTCCAAGGCTGCCATCGCGGCCCGGATAGACGTACACGAGCCGGTCCTGAACCGGACGCTCTTGGAGAAGCTGAACGTGCGGGTTGACGAGATAGCAACAAAGTACTCCCAGCCGCCGTCGCGCCCGGCCACCGAGCCGCACCGGGGACATTCCGGCCGGGGCCGCCCCGGACGAGGCCGCCCGGCCGCGAAGGGACGTCGAGCTAAGAGGGATCGGACACGCGGCAAGAGCCGCCCGCACAGGAGGCGCCCCCCGGGCCGTCGCACGGGAGGCAAGTCACGGCATGCAGGGAAGGGCAGGCGCGGAAAGCGGACTTGAGCGGATACGCCTGGGTGAAGTACGAGGGCGAAGAGAGGCTCGCCACCGTAAACCTGGCGCCCGACGTGCGTGTGTACAAGGAGAGGCTGGTGAACCGCAAGGGCGTCCAGTATAGGCTGTGGGACCCCTACCGGAGCAAGATGGCCTCGGCCATAATGAACGGCATGAGGATGCCCGTCGCCCCCGGAGCTTCGGTGCTGTACCTGGGCGCCTCCACCGGCACCACCGCGAGCCACGTTTCGGACTTGGTGGGCGAGGGAGGGGTGGTATTCGCGGTGGAGCACACCAGCAGGGTGGCTCGGGATCTGCTGGACAGGGTGGCCCGGCACCGCCGGAACGTGATCCCCGTACTTCAAGACGCCCGGCGGCCGTCGGAGTATTTTTCGGTATTCGGCAAGGCGGACGTGGTGTACTGCGATATAGCCCAGCCGGACCAGACGACCATAGCAGTGGACAACTGCAAGAGGTACCTCAAGCGCGGCGGCCACCTGGTCCTGGTCGTAAAGGCGCGCAGCATAGACGTGGTGGACAGTCCGGGAAACATATTCCGGCGCGAGGAGTCAAAACTGACGGACTTTGACGTGCTGCAGACCGAGAACCTGATGCCGTACCACAAGGATCATGCAATGATCCTGGCCTCATACCGGTAGGCGCTCGTCGCCGGCTATGCGGCATGCGGTGTACCAGCTCCGACGCGCAAAACCGGGAAATTCGCCGGTGGCGCGGTACACGTCCCGAAGGTACGCGGCGGTCTTCTTGTCGCCGGGATATCCGCTTCCCACCGAGTGCCGACGCCGTATCTGCGCTATGGATCGGTCTCTGGCGACCTTGGCCAGTATGGATGCCGCCGCCACCACGGTGTACCGGGAGTCCGCCTTGGTGTACGCCCGCACGTGCGGGTTGCCTGACTTCTTCGCCAGCATGCTGCCGAACAGGCCGGCGTCGGCGTAGCACGAGTCCACGTAGTACGCGTCGGCCCTTACGTCCCGTATGATGCCGGCCATCCTGTCCATTTCAAGATCCGAGAGGCCGTGAAAGACCACGCTGTTGTCTATGGTGCGGGGGCGAACGCGCCGTACCACGTGCGACACGGCGTTCTCCAGTATGATCTTGTGCAGCTTCTCGCGCGTCCGCGGCGAGAGCAGCTTGGAATCCCGAACGCCGGCCTCCTCCAACACGCGCAGCCTTCGCTCGTCAACGGTCACGCCGGCTATGGCCATGGGGCCCACGAACGAGCCCCGCCCCGCTTCGTCTATCCCGCAGACTATCACGCGGGTTCTGGATACTCCACACGTATTAAACGGTGGCCGGTGCCATACGTGTGGATACCACGTGCATAGTGGAGGGAAAGACCCGGCTGGTGGTGCCGGAAGGCTCGCTGCGTGATGCGGCGCCTTCTCGCCGTCCGGCGTTCTTCAACCCCCGCGCCAGCCGGACTCGGGATCTGGCCGTGTTGGCGGCCTGGGCGCACGCCCAGAACTGCCCCGGCTCGTACTTGGACGTGATGGCCGGCATCGGCGCCAGGGGCATACGGGTTGCCGCCGAGACCGGGCTCTATGATGAGGTGTATCTGAACGACTCCAACCCGCGGGCCGCAGACCTAGCGGGAATGTCCGCTGCCCTGAACGGACTGGATGCGGCGCGCGTCTCTACCATGGATGCCTGCCGGTTTCTCTCGGCGCACTCGGTACGGGGGGAGCGGGGGGCGGTGATTGACGTAGACCCGTTCGGCTCCCCGGCGCCATACCTTGACTGCGCCCTGCGCGCCCTCTCGTACGGCGGGATGCTGGCGGTCACGGCAACCGATCTGCAAGTGCTCGGCGGGCTGCACGATGACGCATGCCAGCGGATATACGGGGGCGTTCCACTCAGGACCGTATACGGCGCCGAGACGGCTATACGGCTGATCCTGGGCTGCACCGCTGCGGTGGCCGGTCGTCTGGGCGTGGGGGTAACCGCGCTTTACGTGGAAAGCCACATGCACTATTACCGCGTTTACGCACGGTTGCTGCCCAGGCCCGGACCGAGCCGGATCGGGTACATTCAACACTGCTTCTCGTGCGGCCAGCGTGGCGTTTCCGCCACGCGTTCCGGTACCTGCCTGTCATGCGAAGGGGACGTGCGGCCAGCGGGGCCCCTGTGGACCGGACCGCTGTTTGACGCGGAATTCGTGGGCCGAATGGCGCTGCGCGACGAGGAGGACGGCGGCACGTACGCGCCACACCTTGAAAAGTGCCGCCGCGAGGCTGCAATGCCCGCGGCATTCTACACGCTTGATGAGGTGGCGTCCAGAGCAAAGACGGGCCCGCCGCCGCTTCGGGACATGATAGGGTGCTTGCGCCGCGGTGGCTTTTCAGCCGAAGCCACGTCATTTTCGCCCACCGGATTCAGGACCGACGCTCCGGCGGGGGAAGTCTGCCGTATGGTGTCAGCGGCGAAAGCCCATGCACGCCAGGTATAGCTCGCTGCTGGGCTTGCGGCTGGCCTTTGGTTTTGTGATCTTTGTGCGGGCGAACTTGCCCGCCATGTATTGCCGGAATTCGCCGGAATATTCGCCGTCAAAGACCTTGAAGAGCGCGTTGCCGCCTGGCGCCAGCACCGCGTCCATAATCTTGGAACACGAATAGTTCAGCGATATCTGCCGCGCGTGATCCACGGACCAGTTTCCGGTAACCGAAGGCGACATGTCCGATATTACGGCGTTGATCCTGCGGCCGAAATACTCCATTATGTCGTAGATCAGGTCTTTGTCCTCAACGTCTGCCCGCAGGAGGTTGGCCCCGGGTATGTCCTCGACGTATGCGCTGTCCACGCCCATGACGCGTCCGCGGTTTCCCGCCAAGCCCACGGCAACTTGCGTCCAGCCGCCCGGGGCGCATCCCAAGTCCAGCACGTAAAAGCCGGGCCCGATTATGCGATACGACTTGTTGAGTTCCTTTAGCTTGTAGGCCGCCCGGCTGCGGTATCCCTGTTCTCGGGCCAGTCGGCGGTAGTAGTCCTTTCGAGCATCAATCAGCCTCATGACGCTCGCTTCAGATCTACCATGACCCACTCCTCTATCATCTTGCATGTTCTGGGACTGATGTCTCCGTCCAGCGAGCATTTCTGCTCCACGGGGCACACGAGGCAGGGGGCGTCCGCTAACGACACGGTACTGACGGGGGTCTTTTTTAGCGTGATCTTGTACGTCCACCTCTCGCCTACCAGAAGCTTCACCCGGTTTACCATGCCCATCCTCTCAAGCTTCAGGGAGAGGCGGGCGCCGTCTCTTGCGCTCAGTTTGAGGTTTTCATACAGGTCATCCTGAAGCATGCCCTCGGATTCTCGTTCCAACAAGATATCGCATACCTTGTGGGTGAGCCTCTCCATGTCGACTTTTTCGATACGAAATCTGTCTATTTCCGCAGGCGTGAGCTGTATTGCCAGCTCGTCCTCCAGCGTGTTGGGGGTCTTGATCTTCTTTCTTCTCTTGGGCGTCCTGGCGGACTTGATCATGCTGGTCTTTTTCGGTTTTTTGGCGGTGGATTTTATGGTGGTTTTTTTGGGCGCCGGTTTTTTCACGGGAATCTTTTTTGGCTCCTGAAGCTTTGGTGCCACACGTGGCTTTTTTTTCTGCCGACCTGCGGTCTTTCCGAATTTGATCGGCACATCCTTTTTGGCAACTGCGCGTATCAGCGGTGCTGGCTTTTTGACTGCACGTGTCTCGGATCCGGCGGGTTCTGCAGACGCCTTGGCCTTTGGTTTGGTCGGCTCGGCCGGTTTCGGCTTGGCGGCCCCTTTTGCCTTTGACGCCTTGGACTTGGACGCCTTGGCCTTTGGTTTGGTCGGCTCGGCCGGTTTCGGCTTGGCGGCCCCTTTTGCCTTTGACGCCTTGGACTTGGACGCCTTGGCCTTTGATGCTTTTGCCTTTGGTTTGGCCGGCTCGGCCGGTTTCGGCTTGGCGGCCCCTTTTGCCTTTGACGCCTTGGCCTTTGATGCTTTTGCCTTTGGTTTGGCCGGCTCGGCCGGTTTCGGCTTGGCGGCCCCTTTTGCCTTTGACGCCTTGGCCTTTGATGCTTTTGCCTTTGATGCTTTTGCCTTTGGTTTGGCCGGCTCGGCCGGTTTCGGCTTGGCGGCCCCTTTTGCCTTTGACGCCTTGGACTTGGATGCTTTAGCCTTTGGCGCCTTGGCCTTTGGTTTGGCCGGCTCGGTCTGTTTACCCTCAGGCTTCTTACCCGCCTCTGCGCTCTTAGACGAACCCACGGCCACTTTGGGGGACATGGTCGCCGTCTTGGGTGGAGCGTTTATGTCTAATATGCTCATTACCCGCTTGAGGAACTCCAGCCTCTCCTTATCCTTCATGCCAAACGCCGGCGCTTCGGTCATACCACCGTCGCGAACTTTCCAGAACGCTTCAAGGACTTTTTCATCTCTATCCGGATTTATATACCTTTTTTATGATCATATTTTGTATGTTTATGACAAGATTATCCAGATTCATCATGATGTAGTAAAATACATTTTAAAATTAGTAAAACAAGTATTATGGCGACACGATCCTCTGCAATGGGGTGTGTGCTGCATGAAGCGTACATCCGTTCGTACGACCAAGCCCGCCCACCGCGTGCCTGGCAGTGTGTCAAAGCTGGGGGAAGTGGCAGCCTGGCATGGCCGTCCCAAGGAGCCCTCGTGTCTATTTGACGTTGATGACGGCGCTGGCCAATAGATGATCCTCGCCTGCGCTGATCGTCACCGTTAGCGTGTAGCTTCCCGGCGCGCCGACCTTGGCTGCGAACCCCTCAAGAGGAAGTGGCAACGACTCGGCCACAAAGCACTGTGATTCGTAGGTGCGTTCTTCTACAAGTTCGCCGCCAGAGTCGTACAGCTGCACGTCTAGTGTGCCGCAGTCATACCGGGCATCCGTAACGTCAACTTGGAATTCTATCGTGTCAGACACCTTGTACTCTGCCAGCAGGCCAGTTATGGATATGTCGCCACTTGTCGGGACGGACTTGTGGGATTTGCCGGGCCACATGTTCAGCTCGCGGTCCATGGTGTCCAGAGCTCCGGCCAGCACCGCGGTGCTGAACACCACTGTAAAGACCACCGGGAGCACGAATACCACGTACGCTCCTCCTTTGGCCATTGCGTTTAGGCAAACCAAATCCAATATACGGTTTTCGACTTGTCTGTCCAACGCAGGTGCATGCGCGCTAGGCCGGCCGGGCAGAAATGCGGGCGCTGCGCCGCTGAGAAACATGCCGTCGGCGTCTCTGTCTCGGCCAGCCGGGGACGCATCGACGGACATCTCGGTTTTTATAGCCATATTCGATGGTGACTGCGTGAGAATTACGGTGGGCCATACGCCCGATGCCGACGACGCTTTCATGTTTTATGGCATATTCTCAGGGAGGGTGCCCACTCCCGGCTTTGAGGTGGATCAGGTCATTGAGGATATAGAGCGACTGAACCGCCGTGCCAGGAGTTGCGAGCTGGATGTCACAGCAGTTTCGGTGCACGCATGCGCCCACATTCCGGGGTATACGGTGCTGCGGAGCGGCGGTAGTTTCGGACTGGGGTACGGCCCGGCGGTGGTAGCCCGCGACGACCTTGACGCGCGGGCTCTGAATGGGCGCAGGGTGGCCATCCCGGGGAGAATGACATCGGCGTTCCTCCTTCTCCAGCTGATGGCGAAGGGGTTCGATCCCGTGGAGATGGACTTTGACAAGGTTCCAGGTGCCGTACGTAACGGGGATGTAGACGCGGGCCTGGTGATCCACGAGACGCAGATAACCTACCAGCAAGAGGGCCTGGTCAAGGTACTGGATGTGGGGAAGTGGTGGAACGATGCCACAGGCGGCCTGCCCGTCCCTCTGGGAGTAAACGTGATGAAGACGTCCATGGGCGCCGGAGCGATCCGCAGGTTCGACCGATGCCTGCAAGACTCCATCAAATACGGCCTAGAACACTCCGAGGACGCGGTCGCATACGCTATGAGGTATGGCCGCGGTAACTCCAAGTCGCTGATAGACCGGTTCGTGAAGATGTACGTCAACAGGGTCACGGTCGAGATGGGCAAATCAGGCGAGGAGGCCATCCGCCGCATGTTCGAGATTGCCCGGGAGCAGAGTCTGGTCCCGGACTTTGATCTACGGATAGCCGCCCCGTGAGTCGGAGCGGCCGTCAAGTTGCCGATGCCTGCAAATCGGCGTTACGCGGGATGCCTGAACCGGCTGCATGGCTGCATAGGCATCAAACCGTACCGCTATAGCTGGCGGTAGGGGCGTTCCCCGTCGGCCGTCAAGAGCGCGATCCCGGCCCGACAAGGATGGCTGATCCGGACACGGGGATGCCTGCTCGGCCCCGGCGTTCGGAACTGCGCCCCGTGCAGGCCGGACGCGCCGCCGGATGGTGGAGTTTATTTACTCATGCGGGGGTTTGCTGTTTGTGGCTCCGAGCGGGTTAGAGTATATGGTGGCCAGCGACGGGTACGTCATTGTATTGGTTTCATTGCAGCACTACGCCAGCCGACTGAAGACTATGGGGAGCGTTTCCACAAATGAGGCCGGCATGCTTGGGTCCGTAATTCGGGAGGCTGCCATCCGGAGGTATCCGCTGGCGCTCCAGACACTGCGACACGTATCCGACTTTTTGGTGGGCGGCGCCGTCCCCACGGCCGACGACATGGACATAATCAAGAGCTCTCTGGAATGCTATCGCTCTGACGTGCGTCAATACGGCGCCTCCCCAAATGATCCGGCACGTGCGGCATCGGAGTCTAATATGCGTGCTGTGAACGAGGCTATAGAGGGCATGTACGGGACGGCCTAGCCGCCGCACAGGTACCATTCCAGATACGGCAGTAGGTTCTTGCACAGGGCTTGGCGTTTGTCGGGATCCGCGTTTCGTGCGGCCTGAATCTTTCCGTCCAGATACTGCCTGGTCTGTTCCGTGTTGAGGCGGTCGCGTACCCGGGATATGACGTCAAGAAACTCCGACGCGTCGGTGCTGTCAAAGCAATCTCGGGCCCGCGTCGCGTCTTCCCTCAGGGTCATCATGCGTAGACCAGAACCGAGTCGCTTTATTTGTTGTGACAATGCCCGCATCCACAAAATCATGCCCGCCCAGCCGACTTTTGGTGCGGCGCGTGCCTACGGGCAGTTTGCGGTAGGCCGCCGCCCCGTACTGAACGGGTGAGTGGCACCCGGCTTTGCAACCGGAGAAATTCATTTTTGCCAGCCGGGAAACGTCCGTGGCCTGGACGGTTCCTGCCAAACCGCGGGGCGAAATGGCCTGCGCCTTCTGAAAGGCGCGGGCGCATGGCGGCCATGCCGTGCGGTCACGGGTACGCGGAGCGGGAATGGCAGCGCCGTTGACTTGGCCGATCCCGCCTGCGCTAAAACAGCGCGCGGCGTTCCCTTAAGATAACTCGGCATAGGGCGGATCAACACGCCGACCAGGCGGCATGGGGGGGTGCTTAATCCCGGCCGGACGGATGCCGCGACTCGGCGGCGTGCTGGATGCCCAGATCCGGAAACAAACGCCGCGGGAATTGTCGCCGGCGGCGCCGCGCAGCGCGCGGGCGTTTCAGAGCATAGTGGGGGGGGGGGGGGATGCTGAAATGCCATGTGGGTGCAGGGGCGTGACCCGGCACCGCATGACCTACCCGGCCCGGCGTACGGGCGGGGCATCCACATGTGCAGAGAGGCTCCGAGTCTGAAAGCGTGTTTGGGGTATCTGGGCCGGGCTTGCATGCAGACAGTACAAAATGGGCTCGCATGGGCCGCGCAATGGTGGATGGGCGATGGCCGCATGTCGAGCCGCTTGGCGCCCGACACGCTTGGCTTTCGACGCGCGTTATGTGGGCCGGACGCTCTGAAGGCGCGAAACCGCTATAATGCGGGATGTCTTGCCTGCCGTGATGGATGAAAAGGTACGTCGGACTCTGGAGCGACTCAACGCCGCATCGGAGATGGAGAACTCCCGTGCGGTCAGGGTGCCGCCCGGTGACCAAATGTCGGCCATAACGTGGGACACCGGCGAGCTATTCAACATCATGCTGCGTGCCATGGACGCCAGGCTAGTGCTGGAGATAGGCATGTCCACCGGATTTTCGACCATCTGGCTGGCCGAGGCCGTAATGGCGGCGGGCGGCAGGGTCACGACCATTGAAATGGACTCCAAGAAGATAGCCCGGGCATCGGCCAACTTTGAGGATGCCGGGGTACGGAACGCCATAGACATAGTTCAGGGCCGGGCCCTGGACGTTCTGGACAGCATGCGGGAAAAGTCTCCCGTGTTTGATTTTGTGTTCATTGATGCGGACAAGGAGAACGTCCCCGCATACTTTGACCGTGCCTTGGAGATGGTTCGCCGTGGCGGAGTGATTGCCACCGACAACATGCTGCATCCCAAAAAATTCTCCGACTTGATGGGGGAGTTCGCCAGGCTGGTGCGCCAGAATCCGTCGGTTAGAACGGTCACCGTTCCAATCGGACACGGCGAGGAGATTGCCGTCAGGCTGTAAGGCCGCAGCTAGTTGCCAATCGTGCTCTGCCGGTGACTCCTTGACTCTTGAAGGACTTTCTCCGCCAGCCTGACGCGGCGCTTGTTCTCCGCAATCTTCTCCCTGGCGCTCTCCAACTCGGCAATCTGCTGCTCCAATCTTCGCTTCAGCAACTCCTGCTCTTTCAGGCTCGCCTCCTTTTCCTTGATCTTTTGCGCTATCTTTTTGCTCTCTACTTTGATGTCCCGCTTCGCCTTCTCAAGGCCTTTTTGGACCTTGGCCAGGCTGCGGCTCTTGGCCTTCAGCGCCCGGTTCTCCTTGCGGGCGGCTGTCAACTTCTTGCGCTCTGCTGCGAGCTCCGTGGATATTCCGACCATTCGTTGCGAGTCCTCCTCCAGCCGCATCCTCTCTGACCGGACCTCATCCAGCGCCCGCGCCTGCTCGTTCACGCGGATGTTCTGTTCCTTGACCAGCTTCTTGACGTCCCGCACCTCTTCCCTGATGTTCAGAAGGACGTCGCTGTGCACCTTTATGCGATCGGCCAACTGACTCTTGTATCTGGAGATCTCGGCCATCTCCGCGACGTCCTTCTCTATCCGGGACTGCACGGCATCCAGCCCGGCCTTTACGGCGCCCGGCCCCGCCGACTCGATCCGCTCTTCGGGCCCCGGACCGCTGGACCGCGCTTCCCGAGCCGGACTTGCCGCGTCCCGGCCCGCCGCTCGGTGCGCCTCTGACGCGTCCGCACATTCTTCATATTTGGCAAAGAGGTACTCCTCGTCGGACACGTGCAGCGGCCCGCCTCTCTCCAATGTCTTGGCTATGTGTCCAAGCCTGCCCTGATCGCCCAGCCCGCTTTGCAGCAGGCCGCGTGCCATCTCGGTTCTGGTGGCGGTCTTCCCGCCGTCGTCGGGATTTGCCTCACCGCCATACGTTACCGCATCATTCGCCAGAGCCTCCACGTATCGCCTGTCCGTCTCGTACGGTTTCTTGCCGTCTTGTATGCGCCGGCGTATGAACTCCAGCCTGCCCCGGTCGCCCCGCCCGGCCCTTATCATGCCCTCTGCGGCCTTTGCAATATCGGAATCCATCATGCCTTTTGCCAATCGTCCGTATTAAAGCGTGCAATGCATAGCTGCCCCGCGCCATCCGATGCGCGTGTTATACGTCGCATACCTGGAAATTATTTTTAGTGGACCGCGGTAGTGTATTCGCATGGTGACTCACACCGAGTATCTGGTGGGGATGCTGGGGCAGGCCTTGGAGTCGTGCGATGCCATCGTGGCGATGCAGGACAAGCCCGGCGATCTAGTCGCAATGCGACAGTATCTGCTTCGGATACGGGGAATACTGCAGGTAATCGTAAACAAGATAGACCCGCGGGACTATCCCAGCGTGGACATACCTGGCTTGGAGTACAGGTCCAGGGCGTTTCTTGACAACTATTATTTTGAGCGTGAGATGGACATCATGGAGCCGCTCTACGGCGACGATCCCGGCCGACTTCGGCACCTTCGGCTTAAGATCATTGAGGCGTTGGAGGACAAAGGGTTAAGTGAGAAAATGCACGAAGTGCGGGCGGGGTTGTAGATGGCCAAAAGGTGCATACTGTGCGGTTGCAGGGACCACAGACTAGTGGGGTGCGTTGCACACGTGGCCAAAAAGTGCAGTTGCTACAGGGGGAGCTAGTGACGCCACGCCTTGGGGCCGGACCTAACGTGAAAGTTAAGGCAGCACACGCACTCATTCCTGATGCAATCGTCGGCATTGCGATGGCCGCATATGCCGCACTGGCAGCTGCGCATGAGCGTTCCCTCGTTATCTCCGACTACAGCATGCGGCATACCCCATTTCCCACAACCAGCAATTTAAGTTAAATTTACATAGACTATATACTCTATATAGTCAACGCTTCCTTCTCTTGCGCTTGGGCCGCCTGGTAGCGCTCACCCTGAGCCGGTCTGCCGTTTTTATAATACTTTGGACCACGCCGTCCAGGTCGTCCTCGGTTGCCTGAGGCTCTATGGATGTCGCAATCTCGGACACGACCTCGGATATGTGGTAGTTTATCTCCTCAAACCCCTCGGGATCCTCGTATGCTGAGGCGTACAGCGCCTTGAGTACGTTCACCTGGCTTATCAGTTGGTTTGTGAGGGCAAACCGGTACACGGAGCCGTTTACCGACACCTCGTTGACTATCAATAGGCAAGCTGCCCAAATGTGTCCATATAGGTTTTGACTTGCGACGTCGGGCGGGATCTGATCTTGATACGCTGAGCGCTTATGCGACCCACATCTAGAATATGATGTAGTCCAGAGCCACTGCGTCGCTGATCAGCGACGTGTGGCGGGTGCCCATCACGTAACCGTTCTTGATGTCGGTGGTGGGCACCCAGCGATTGGTGGACGTGTAGTGGCGCTTCTCGGCCAGCTCCCTCTCTATGGCCTCAATGTCGAACTCGGCCTCCTCCACGTTCTGCGTGGCCAAGTGCTTGATGGTGACCAGTATCTTCGTTATCTTGACTCGGTCCCCGAATCTCCATTGGACCGGCGGATGCTCGTCGGAGACTTCCAAAACCTTGATCTTCATTCGCTTGTTTCCCAGCGCGTCGGTACTTATCAGCAACCGCTCGTCTACAAACTCCTCAAAACTGGTACGGCGGCGCGTAGGCTCTGACTCGGAGACGGCGGCAAGCAGGCTTTTGGTTGCGTCCATCGGCTCCTCGGCTATGATCTCGGGCTCCTCGGCCACGACTTCGTCAGCCTCTGACACCTCCTTGTCTAGCGGCGCCTCTTTCTCCTCGGCCACGACTTCGTCAGCCTCTGACACCTCCTTGTCTAGCGGCGCCTCGTCGGAGTCCCGGCTGCGGCGCCCTCGTCGCAGCTTATCAAGTAGCTTCATGGCCAACATAGCCGTACTCAGGTTAAAAAGGTAAGGCGCCCTTGAGCGCTATTTTTTTTGGTATGGCGGCGCCTAGTTCTGGTGTCCGGCGGGGGCTTCAGCCGAATGGCATGGCATAGTCTGCCATCTTTACGTCACGCCTGCCACCATCTTCCAGGGCGTATGTCCTCCCGTCGTACGTGCACACGAGTTCGACCGGTTCGGCTACAGGATCCCATATCTTGTAGTATTCGCGCATTGGCCTAGACTTGTAGGCGCCCGAACTTAGGCGCTTCTTTGCGAGGAACTTGAAGGCAAGCACGACTGTACGCGTGCCGTACAGGTCGAACGTGTCGCACCAGTCCAGGCACCGCTGTATCTGCTTTGGCGGCACCGACAGGCTGGTCTTTGCTCCGGACTTTGCCTCCATGACCAGCATCTCCTTGTTGGCGGTATTGACTGCCAACACGTCGGGCAGCCCCACGCTGGGGGAGCCGAGCCGAAACGCTTTCCATGCGTCGGTTCCGTTGAGCCGTTTTACCAGAATGTCCTCCCACCGGTACCCGCGCCGTCTTCTAAGCCTGGCGCTTCTGGCCTTCTTGGTGTCGGTTCCCATGTTCGGCATTGGGCGGGTCGCATTATCTGTATTTGGGAGGGCGGCGGATGTGCATCGTTCGCACATGCCGGGGAAATTGCGATCTAACCGCTGACTTGGCGGGCGTGCCGTGGGACATTGCCGGATCCGGAGGCGGGCAGATCTACTCCGCACGTGGGAGCCGAACTCCGCCGTCACGTGGCTCGCGCCGCTGCGCCAGCAGGCCGCCGAACACTTCAGGCCGCTGCATCGTGGAGCAACATTTTCCGCCAAGCCTGCCTCCGTCCCCGATCATGCGCCTTGCCGCGCATGCGCCACCCGTCAACCGTGCACAGTGTTTGGCGGCGAAGGCACGCGGGTTGGCGGCGGGTATGGCCTCTCGCTGCAGCCCGCCTCCGATCTGGAAGACGGGGTTTTGGCGAAGTTGATTCAGATCGGCCGCATGCGGGCCATGCGGGCCTCCGGCCGCAGATCAAGGGGTATCTGCATATTGCGGGTTTTGCCGTGATAATATTGGCCGCGGGGCACCGGGCGTCGGATTGATTTATTATTGCGCGTGCCGCCAGCGCGCAGGTTGAGCACTTATGGCCCCGGTGACAACTTTGCGGGCAACATCATTGCCAGCCTGTCGGGGCTGCCGGACTTCCTCCGCAAGCCCATACTCAAAAGGCGCATGTCCGAGTTTCCCGGCCTATCGCCAGACGAGCAGGACGAGATAGTAGGAAACGCGCTGGACGCGAGTCCAGACCTGCCGTTTCCGGTATTTGCCAAACTCTTTGGAACGTGGCTTGAGGTTCTCGCAGATATGGGCGAAGACGAGAGGACGATGTTGTTGGGGGCGTATGCCCGAGGCATAGCTGGGGCGCCCGCCAGGGTTGCCGCCCTTCATATGGACGGTCTGGTGGCTGTCTTTGCCGCTATGGCTCCGGAAGAGCGGGAGAGGCTGTCCACCACGATACGCCGCATACTGAACGGGATGGATGCCGAGTCAAAAAGGCGCATACTGCTGATGACTCCGGATGCTGCCCGGGCCATGCTGGGAATTTAGGCATCGGGGTTGCGGTTGTCCTCGTTGGTGTAGTCTACAATAGCGCCGTCGGGCGTCATGACGCCAGCGAATATCTTTTCCTGTTTTTTAAGCACCTTGCGGTGGTCCAGCATGGACATGTCCAACCGCATCTCGTTGATTACCATGACGCGGTATTCCTTCCACTCGCCCCAGCACTTGTTGCAGCAGGGGTACCTGGCCGCAAACGGATCCAATTCTTCGTCGGGCGGTATCTCGTTCTTGCACTTGGTGCAGGCGCTCATTGAAATGCCACCGTCGGGGCCGAATTTATCCTTTTATACGACGGCGGAAGGCGACGAGTGAATTTTACGCCGGAGCTTCACGGGAGATTCCACGCCGGGCGGGGCCAAACCGTCTCATCCACGCAGCACCGCCATTGCGCTCAGGTGCGTGGCTGCCGGACGGGCTTTGCAGATGCGCTTCTGCAGATTTAGATCCGGGGATACGGTACACGTGCTGCGTCCGGGTGCGGCCCGGCCCTTGTGGCATCGGGAATGATCACCCGCTTCGCCGCTTTGATGCAACCCATAATAGACGGCGGGGCAAACGTATTGTGCAGTGAAGATAAAGTGTCCGCAGTGCCGCGAGTCCGCCGATCTTTCCCCGGACTTTTCGCTGGTCTCGTGCTCCAAGTGTGATCTAGAGATGTCATACGGCGAGTACGTGAAGTATGTGGCGCACAACGACGCCACGTACTCGGACATACTGGGCGACTACGCGGGCAGCGCGGCAACCCAGGCGGGCAGCTCGTTGGACGATTGGGAATAGGCAGGCGTTTGCAGGCGTGGCGTTTCGGGCTGACCAGACGTCTGGTCTGTCCGCCGTTTCTGGAATGTGGGCAGCGTGACTGAAAACGATTATAAAACCATTATGAGGCGTTTGCCTGATTGTCGAACGTTTCAGAGCCCACAATAAGCAGTGTTGATGATCAAGAGCGCGACCAGTCCCTCGGCAAGGCGGTAGAGCTGTTCCGGAAGATGATGGCGCGGGATGATCTCACTGAAGAGCAGATGGAGTCCATAGAAGAGCGCGTCAGGGCCATGCAGGCCCGCGATGTGATTGAGCAAAGCGAGAAGCACGACCCCAAGGAGATCGTCTCCGGTGGCAAGGAGGTGCTAATCGGTCCGCCCACGCTGACCCGCTTTGAGAAGGCCAGGATAATGGGCGCCAGGGCGTTGCAGCTATCTCTGGGAGCCCCCCCGTTCGTGGACATACCGGAGGGTACAAAGACGTCTCTGGTCATTGCCATGGAAGAGCTGGAGGAGCGGGTCATCCCGATCGTGATACGGCGGGCCCTTCCCAACGGCGACTTTCAGAACATACCCATTCGCCACTTCAGCTGACGGCCGGATGCCGGTTTTGGGCATATTGCCAGTGTTCAACGTACGGTCGCCCTTGGAATGGCCTGATCTTCCCGACAGGAATTAATAGCGGGCAGCGGCGCACGCGCAGTAGTGTCGAAGACCAGCGGTGGCATACCCAAGGATCAGATAATGGTGGTGGGCAGGACCCCCATGATGACGATGGTGATTGAAGCGATGTCGACGTTGGGCGACAAGGGCATCCTCTCCCTGAGGGCCCGGGAGGACAACATACCGCGGGCTGTGGTGGTGGCCAACATACTGACCGAAAAGATGATGCGACAGAATTCACGCGTCTACAAGATACTGCTGGACGGAGAGATGCGGCCAGACGGCAGCATGGCCTCTACGATTGAGATTATAATGACGAAGGTGTAGGCCGGCTAGTACATGGAGTTGGGGCCCTTGAGGAGCATATTCTCGCACTCCTTGCAGACGCACTCGTCTATGTCGCTCTCTATGCCGTGGTGAATCTCGCATATCAGAAGGCTGGACTTTACGTAGTTGCACAGGCCGATGAACTTTGAGAGGCTGGACGGCGTGTACGCCCGATCCGAGGCCAAGTCGGCGCTGAGGTCGTCGATCATCTGGGCCACCCGCTTTTCGGCCAGCAACTTCTCTATAAGCTCCGGATCTCCCCGTGTCCCGCGGATGTAGTTGCTGACGGCCGCCTGCGTCACGCCCAGCATCTTTGAGATGCGGCCCTCGCGCATGTTGTGATCCGCGGTAAGCTTTTTGGCAAGTATTGCCCTGATGGCGGGTATCAGAGTCTTTGACTCTATCTCGGCGGGAAGGAGCATACTTGCTGTATTCCCGGCGGGCATTTATTCCTTGTGCATGGGCCGGCGCGGCAACCGCGCGGAGATCCGCGCCTCCCGTCCCGCCGTCGATCCGCCGGCCGGGCGATAGCGCGGATCCGCCCGTTCGTTCAGACGGGCAGCAGATCCGGATCGTCCCCAACGCGGCATGCCCTCAGTATTCGGGGGCGTGGCGCAACCCGCGTATTTGTAACCCGCCGCTTTGGCCGGGCGCCATTTCCAACGCGTTGCCCGACGGACCGGCTGTTCCCGCGCGGACTGGCGCGCAGAGTCGCCGCGGGCGGATGCGCGCCACGATTGCGGCGTTTCCGGCACGCCCCGCCAACGGACTGCGCGGCCCGTGCCGATTGCCGGAGACATCCGTTGGGCTCGGGTAGATCGCGCGCGGCAGGCCGCCCGCTAAAACGCCGCGCGTATTCCGGTGCGGGTTTGAAGTGGGAGTGTTGCGCCGGGGGCCCGACGGGCGGCTACCAGCTCGTCCTGTACTCTTCTTGTTTGGCGTCCAGCCGGTCTATGCCGATGCCCATGGCTGCCAGGGCGTCGGTTGCCACTTGCCGGTCTATGAACTCAGGCACCTTCAGGAGGGACTTGGGCATCTCGTCGTGGTGTTCCAGTATGTGCAGCACCGAGAGCAGTTGGTTGGAGAAGGACTGGGCCATAACCTCGGGAGGGTGTCCCTCCGCCGCGGCCAGGTTGGCCAGACGCCCTTCGCCTATGAGGCATATGCGGTTGCCGTTGTCCAGCGTGCATTCGTCAAGTCCGGGCCTGACCCGGACATGCTTCTTGGAGAGGAGGAACTCGGTGTCTATCTCCACGTCGAAGTGGCCCACGTTTCCCAGTATGGCGCCGTCCCTCATTCTGGTTATGTGCTCCTCGCGTATGACGCCGGTCATCCCGGCGGCCGTTATGAAGATGTCCCCCAGCGGGGCGGCCTCTGCCATGGGCATCACCTGATAGCCGTCCATGCGCGCCTCCAAAGCCCGCACGGGATCCACCTCGGTAACTATGACCGTGGCGTTCATGCCGGCGCACCGGCCCGCCACGCCCCGGCCCACCCAGCCGTATCCGGCCACCACCACGGTCTTGCCGGCCATAAGCAGGTTCATGGAGCGGAGCAGGGCGTCTATGGTGCTCTGGCCCGTGCCGTACCTGTTGTCGAAGAGGTGCTTGGTATACGCCTCGTTGACCAGTATGACTGGATACCGTAGCAGGCCTTTCTTCTCCACCGCGCGTATCCTCGTAACCCCCGCCGTGGTCTCCTCGGTGGCTCCCATTATGGGGCGCCCGGAATGCTTGTCGTCAAAATGCGCCTTTATGTTCATGTCGGCGCCGTCATCGACCAGTATGTCGGGTCCGTGCGAGAGCGCCATGTCTATGCACCGGTCATACTCCTCGGGCGTCTGGTCGTTCCATGCGTACACGTTGATGCCCTCCGAGTCCAGAAACGCCGCTATGTCGTCCTGGGTGGTCAGCGGGTTTCCCGGACAGCAGACCACGTCCGCCCCCAAATCCCTGAGCCCCGTAAGCAGGACGGACGTCTCCTTGGTGATGTGCAGGCAGCAGGCCACGGTGGTGCCCTCCAGGGGCTGCGAGCCGCGCAGCCTTGACACGGTACCTTCCAGTATGCCCATGTGCCGTCGGGCCCACTCGTGTGATATCCCCCCTGCCTTGGCCAGGGATGGATCCTTGATCTCGCTCACGGCGGGGGCTCGGCGGCGGGTGTTAAAAACCATCGATTTGCTGCCCGGAGCGGCGGCGCCGCATCGGCCCAATGCCGACTCCGCTTTCGGCGAATGTGCGCCCGCGGGGCGTCGCGGGCGCCGCCTGCGTGCCGCGCCGGGTTCGCCGCAACGGCCGCCGCGCGCCTAGTAGAACGCTATGGAGCAGTATCCCACGACGCTGGAGGCGTCTCCCGATGCCGTGGCGCTGGTGTCGTACTTGAGCAGCCGCCCGCCGGTGGCCCCCCGGGCCCTGCAATACTCCATGGCGGCGGCAATGGCGCCGTACCCGCAGGCGGTGACCCGCTTCTCGCGCAGCGTGCGGTAGAACCGGGCGGTGTCCATCTCCAGTATCGTATCGATGAGGGCAGCGTCCTGCTGGCGGGCCGCCTCCTCGGGGGCGTAATGGGTCAGGTCCGAGGAGGCTATGAATGCCGGGCGGTCCCAGCCCGCCACCTCGGCCAGGCGCCTGCCCAGCCGGACGGCGGCCACCTGGGACTGGTCGCTCATCAGCACGGGCGATATGGGCATCTCCCCCCACACGTGCTGTATCATGGGCAGCTGGACCTCCAGGCTGTGCTCGGGCGCGTGGGCCGGCACGTCCTGCGAGGCGCCGCATCCCGCCAGCGTGGATCCGTACGAGACCGGCGAGGCCCCCAGGGGCGTGTCCCAGTGAGTGTGTCCCGACAGGCTCAGGGCGGGGCCGCCTCCCCGGTGGTCGGGGCCTACCAGTATGGCGTAGGGCGGCCGGGCGCCGCCCATCTCGGCGTACGAGTGGGCGGCGACCCTCCCCGAGTAGACGTACCCGGCGTGCGGGCACACCACCCCGAACGGCTGCGCGCCCGGCTTCCGATCGCCGGGGACGTCTTCAAAGCACTCCGATATGGTGCGGCGCAGGGCGCCCGCGTCGGACGGGTAGAACAGGCCGGATACGGCCGGCGGCCGGTGTTCACTCCTCTCCGATGTTCTTGGTTTCAAAGTCCTCTATCTCGTAGCGCATGGTGCCGTCGTGGGTGATCTCCTCCCGCTCCAACAGTATGTCCCGTGCCATGAGCCAGAAGATTGCGGCCAGCGACTTTCGGCCCCTGTTGTTGGCCGGTATGACCAGGTCCAGGTTGGAAGTTATGTTGTCCGAGTTCGCTATGCCTATGACGGGTATGCCAGCGTTGGTCGCCTCTATGACGGCCTGCTCGTCCCCCTGCGGATCCGAGACGACCAGCAGGCCCGGCTCGGTATAATATTTGAGGGCCGGGTTGGTCAGCGTGCCGGGCATGAACCGGTTCAGCTTCATGCGGGTCCCGACCAGCTCGCAGAACTTCTCAATGGGGGAGTAGGCGAACTCGCGGTCACTGCACACCAGGACGTCGGGGGCCCCGGTGTTGTTTATGAGCCTGGCCGCCGCGGCGATCCGTTGCCGCGTTATGTCTAGGTCGAACTGGTACACGCCCTCGTTGGCGGCGGTAATGAAGGGCGCCATGAACTTCGTCTTGACGTGGGTTCCCACCCGGACTCCCGCGGTCCGCATCTTTTCGGTCATCGTCTCTTCCATTGCCAAGGCTCTACGACTCCGCCACACCGCGTATTAAATCATGCCCGGAGATCCGCACCATCTCGTTCAGCTTGGCTATCCGCTCGCCGCCCATCACGCCCACCTTGAGCATCACGGAGCCGGTGGCCGCGCCCACGTGCACTATGTGCGAACCGGTGGACTCGCCGGAGCGGTGCGAGGTCACCAGCTTGATTCCGTTCTCCCGGGCCTTCCGTGCAAAGAGCAGCGCGTCGTGCAGCGAGCCGGCCTGGTTTATCTTTAGTATGGCCGCGTTGCACGATCCCTCCCGGACGGCCCTGTCCAGTATTTCGTGGTTGGTCACGGTCAGGTCGTCGGCGGTCACCAGCGCCTCGGGGAAGCGGCGGGTAAGCTCGGCCATGTCCGAGAAGGCCTCTTCGTGCACGGCGTCCTCGGCGTACGCCAGCTTGTACCGGGATATTATGTCCGCCGCGAACTCGACCTGTTCGCCTGGGTCGTTGGTAAATCCGGCGCGGTCATATACGTACCTGTCCGAATCCGGGTCGTACTGCGTTGAGGACGCAAAGTCCACGCCCAGGGACACCTCCTTGCCCAGGGTGTATCCCAAGGACTCGCATGCGCGCGCCGCTATCTCCAGGGCCTCTTCGTTGTTCATGTTGGGGGCCCAGCCGCCCTCGTCTCCCCTGCCGCCGGTGAATCCGGGCCGCTCGGCCAGGAGGGTCCCCAGCTGGCGGTGCACCTCGAAGTTGGTCCGTATGGCCTCCCGGGCGGAGCGGACGCCGGAAGCGCACACCAGTATCTCCTGTATGTCCGGCGCCCGGCGCCCGGCGTGCGCCCCTCCGCCCAGCACGTTGCCCAACGGTATGGGGATGCGGTAGGAGTCCCGTTCTGATATGACGCGGTACAGCGGCACATCGCGCGCCAGGGCCGCGGCCTCGGCGGCGGCCACCGAGACGGCGTATGCCAGCGCCCCGCCGATGCGGGAGTAGTTGGGGGTGCCGTCCATGTCGCGCAATATACGGCCGACGGCCTCATGGTCTGCGGGATCCGTTCCCACTATGTCGGAGGCGCGGTCTACCAGTATGTCCAAGGACTCGCGCGGCCCGCCGGGCGGAAAGGAGACCGCTTCGTGCATTCCCACGCTGGCGCCCGACGGAGCCGCGGCCCTGCCGACGTGCGGCCCGGCGGCCACGTCCACCTCCACGGTGGGCTTGCCGCGGCTGTCGTATATGACGCGCCCTCGTACGGAAGATATGGTGTCCGTCAAATCACGTTCCGGCGTATTGCTTCGTTCTTCTCGTACATCGCCTCGTAGAACGGAACTATTTGGTGGATGGTCTCCACCGTGGTGAGCAGCATCCTGCGGCAGCAGTACCTCTTGATGCCCAGAGCGTCCATGGCATCGCCAGCGTCTGCCCCGTCCTTGAGGGCCTTCTTGTACGCCTCCATCTTGTCCGCTATCAAATTGCCGCACGTAAAGCACCTCACTGGAACAAGCATACGCCCCAATCCCCCTCAAGGATTATAAAAACCATGCAGGGATGCGCGGATGCGGGCGTCGCCCAGCCTGGCCAAAGGCGCTAGCTTGAGGGGCTAGTCTCTAAGGAGTTCGTGGGTTCGAATCCCATCGCCCGCACCATCAGCGTCACGGCGGTCCGTCACGGTCCGCGCCAGTTCCTGCCGCCGCCGTTCCTCTGTTATCGCCGAGCGGGAAGACTCCAACACCATCCTGCCCACGTCCAGCTTGCGGCGGGACTCCCTGAGCACCTTGTCGTACGCGGCAAACCCGTACAGCATGCCGTACAGCTCGTCCATCGTGTCGAATACGCCCGCGGCGTCCGCGGTGCGGCCCGTTCGCATCAGGTCCAGCATGAGCCGCTTGAGCTCCCCTACCACGTCCAAAAGGCCCAGAACGTAGGACTCGGGCAGCACCGCCAGCGCGGACGGCGGGGGAATTCGGTCTCTCCGGACTATGGCTATGAGGGCGGAGGCCTCCACGTACTCCTGCTCGGCGGTTATGATGTAGCGTTCGGTGCGCGGCATGGTATGGGAGCGCAGCGACTCCAGCAGCGGCCCGACGTTCTCCAGCATCCGGGAGGCCCCTTCTGCGTCGCCGCGGTGCACCGCCATGATGGCGCGGCTGCACGTCGCAATGACCCGCCGGGATCCGCCGAGCACGGCGTCACGCGACTCCTGCATCTCCTCCAGCGTCCGGCCCGCCTCCTCCAGCGTCTCGGCCATTCCGTCCAGGCTCACGACGCAGCGGGGGCCGCGGGTCCTATATGGCTGTCGCGTGTCCGCCGGCGCGCAGATTCCGAGTGCGTTGTTAATGGTTTTTATCAGGGGGAGGGCGAACCGACTCTCGTTGAGCGAGTACCGCCATATAGTCCGCATACTGGGGAACGACATTCCCGGCGAAAAGAAGACCCTTGCCGGGCTTACCCAGATCCGGGGCATAGGGTACAACTTTGCCAACGCCGTCATGTGCCGGCTGGGGATAGACCCCAACTCCAGCATGGGGTACATGGACGAGGAGACCGCCGGGCGCATAGAGGAGATAATCAAGGACCCGCAGTCGGCCGGCTTTCCGGTGTGGTTTTTGAACCGGCGCAAGGACATAGAGACCGGCGAGGACAAGCACCTGCTCACCTCGGACATACAGTTTACCGTGCGGAACGACATAGAGCGGGAGAGGCAGACCCGGAGCTGGCGGGGCTACAGGCACATGTACGGACTGAAGGTGCGCGGCCAGCGCACCAGGACCACCGGCCGCAAGGGCGGAACGGTGGGAGTGGCCAAGGGCGGAAAGGCCCAGCCGGGAAGGTGACGATATAATGGGAGATCCGAAATATCCTAGAAAGATGTGGCGCAAGCCCAAGAGGCCCCTGAACTACGACCTGATGATGGAGGAGTTGCGCACCGTGGGGACCTACGGGCTGCGTACCAAGCGGGAGCTGTGGAAGGCGCGCACCGAACTCTCCAGGGTTCGGCACCAGGCCCGTTCGCTCCTGGCGCTCCGGCGGGAGGTCCGCGAGAGGCGCGAGCCGGTGCTGATGTCGTCGCTGACCCGCATCGGCCTGGTGAGCGAGGGGGCCACACTGGACGACGTGCTGAACCTGCAGATCACCGACCTGCTGGGGAGGCGCCTGCAGACCATCGCCTGGAAGAAGCTGGGCTTCCGCTCGCCGTACCAGGCCCGCCAGGCCGTGGTGCACGGCCACATCATGCTAGGAGACCGCATAGTAGACATACCCTCGTATACGGTGCGAACCGACGAGGAGGAGACGATACGCCTGAGCCCTGCGTCCAGCCTGGTGCTGGAGAAGCAGGAGGCCGAACAAGAGTCCTGATGTGTTCCATAATAGCGTACGTGGGGGGGTCTGACGCCGCCCCCGTGCTGGTCTCGGGCCTGCGGCGCATGGAGTACCGGGGGTACGACAGCGTGGGGGTGGCCACGCTGCGGGACGACGGCGCGATGCTGCTCAAGAAGGGCGCCGGCCGGGTCGACGAGGTCAACCGCCGGCTGGGCATGGACGCTTTGTCCGGCTCGACGGGGCTGGGCCACACCCGGTGGGCGACCCACGGGAGCGTAAACGACGCCAACGCGCACCCCCACGTGAGCGGGACCGGCGGGGTGGCCATAGTCCACAACGGGGTGATAGAGAACCACGCCGAGCTGCGCCGGTCGCTGGAGGGCGCGGGATACGCGTTCGCCAGCGAGACGGACAGCGAAGTGATAGCCAACCTGCTGCAGCGGCACTACGACAGGACGGGCAACGAGCGCTCCGCGCTGTTGGGGACCGTGTCGGAGATACGGGGGCATTACGCGTTCATAGCCCTGTTCGGGAACGGCTCCATGGTCTGCGCCCGGTACGGGGAGCCGCTGATAGCGGGGCTGGCCGACGACGGCCTGTTCCTGTCAAGCGACGTGCGCGGCTTCATAGAGCACACCGACGACGCCGTGTACCTGGAGAACGGCGTCTGCGGCGTAGTGCGGGGCGGCGCCCTGGAGGCGATGGACTTTGAGGGCAACGCGGTCCGGCACGCGACCACCCGGGTATCCAAGGAGTTCGGGGACCTGGACAAGGGGGAGCACGCCCACTACACCCTCAAGGAGATAAACGAGCAGCCAGGGGTGATACGGAGGGCGGGCGCCTCCTCCGTGCGGCAGATCCGGCAGGCGGCGGCGCTGATCCGCAAGGCCGGCCACGCGTACGCCACAGGCAGCGGCACCAGCTACAACGCCGCCCTGATGGCCCGGCGCGCCCTGGCCCGCTTCGCGGGGGTGCGGCTGGAGACGGCCATCTCCAGCGAGGCTTCCGGCGACCTGATGCTGGAGCGCGGCGGGGTGTTTCTGGCCATATCCCAAAGCGGGGAGAGCGCCGACGTGCTGGAGGCCGTAGCCGACGCCCGGAAGGCCGGCTGCACGATAGTCGGCGTGGTGAACTCGGCCAACTCTTCGCTGGCCCGCGATTCGGACATGGTGATACGCATAGACTGCGGGGCCGAGGTGGGGGTGGCCGCCACCAAGAGCTTCTGCGCCCAGTACTGCGTGATGCTGAGGCTGGCCGAGGAGATGGCCGGCGACACCGGCCTAGACCTGGAGGGGGTGGCCGAAGCGGTGGCGGACGTCATCGCCGACTCCGACCGCATCCGGGAGGTGGCCTCCCACATCCGGGACATAACCAGCATCTACGTCCTCGGCAGGGGGCTGCACTACCCGGCCGCCATGGAAGCGGCCCTCAAGATAAAGGAGCTCACCTACATACACGCCGAGGGGCTGGCCGGCGGCGAGATGAAACACGGCCCACTGGCCCTAATAGAGAAGGGCAGCTACGTCATAGTGATGAACCCGTACGACTCCACGTACGGCGACATGCTGCTGGGGGCGCGGGAGGCCCGGGTGAGGGGCGCGCGCATCATAGGGATATCCGACCGCCCCAGCGACGCGTACGACCACTGGATACAGATACCGCCCGGCCGCGAGGTCTCCTACTCGTTCTCCGAGGTTGTGGCGGCGCAGCTGCTGGCGTACCACGCGGCGGTGGCCCGAGACACGGATCCCGACTATCCCCGCAACCTGGCAAAGTCGGTCACCGTGAAGTGATTCGCCGGGCCCCCGGGCGGGCGACATGGCCGGAGGGCCGCCACGGGCGGCTTGGCCCTGGCGGTCGGGGGCAACATCAGGCGACGCTTCGGCGCCGCGCGCCGCGTACGCCTCTGGAGGCGGTCCCGGCCGCCCGGCTCGGCGGGAGGGCTTGGCGCGTACCGCTCCGGGGTATGTCCGGCCGGGGGAAGCGGCCGCCGGCGTCTTGCGTCGGAGAATGTCTTTTCTCAAATACTCTTTAATACGCTCGCTCCGAACCCGCACGCATGAGGACGGCATGCCTGCTCGCGGCGGGTCTTCTCGGAGTGGTCTCCGCGGCCGGCGCCGCGGCGCAGCTTGACCTGGTGTATTCCGTCCCGCTGCCGGACCCGCATCTGGGAGAGCCACCCTCAGACGACCTGTTTCCGTTCGTCACCGCCGTCTGGACCGCCGATGACAAGATACTCCTGTCGCCGTCGCCCCCGCAGGGAATAACCCCGTACGTGCTGAATTCCGGCTGCTCGTTCATTCCACTGCTCAACGGGACCGCCGCCCCGGACGGGGAGGTTGCGTTCGAGATACCCAACGTCTACCTCCTGGATGGCATGGACAGGCCGTACGTCTTTGCCCCGGGCCCCACCATATTGTACCGGGAAGGGTACTCTACCCTGGAGATATGGGATCCGCCGGAGAAGTGCAAATTCACGTACAGCGTCGGGTCCGCAAACCCCAAGGTGTCCTCCATCGTCGACATGGCCGTGAGGCAGTGGACCGACGCGAACCCGATATTCACGCTCGCCCCGGCGCTCGCCGGCACCGCCAGCTTTACGATTGTGGTGCCCAGCGACATAGCCGGAGACACCGCGCAGGTGCAGTCCCACGTGGCGGCGTTTCTGGATGATGCTATAATGGAACTGTACGCGTGGGCCGACGCCGCCGCCAAGCCGCCCGCCACCGATTTGGTGGGCGACGTATCGCTGGTGGACGCGTTCACGCGAGACGGCCTGCCGTATCTGGCCGCCGCCGAGAGGGACGGGCCGCTGGTGTACGTCCTCAACGCGACGGTTCCCGCCGGCTCCACGCTGGTGGCGACGGTTCCCGCCAACGCCACATCTCTGGGTAACGCCACCGCGTCGGGCATGGCCGCATACGGCACGACGTTGCTGGTGGCATACGCCGCGGCCGACTCGGTGGCGATACACGACGTGGCGGATCCGCTGAACGTTACAACGTCGTACATTATGACCGGCGCCGGGGGCGGGTTCGAGGGGATCCGGTCGCCCGGCGTGATTGAGGTGCAGGCGATGGGCAACTCCACGTACGCCTTCGTGTCCGGCGGGACAAACGGCTCGCTGGCCGTGATAGACGTAACGGACCCGGGCAACCCGCTTCCGGCGTCGTACATTCCGGGGAACATGCGGGAGGTAAACGCCGTGGGCTTTGTCGATTACGACGCCAAGTCGTTCATACTTGTATCCACGTCCGGAGGGCTGGCGGTGACCGACATAACCGACCCGAGCAACCCCGTCCCGGCCTCGTCGGGAATAGCTCCGGCAAACGCAACACACATGGCCGTCTACGCGCAGAACTCGTCCTCGTACGCGCTGGCGGCGGTTCCCGGGAGCGGCGTCCACGTCCTCAACGTGACCGACCCCCGATCCGTAAATTCGGTAACCGTCATAGCCGACACGCTCCCCAGACTTGGCGCGACGTGGTCGCCCAACCGCCTGGCCGTGGCCGGCGACGTGGCGGTAGTTCTGGGCGCGTCCGGCGGCGGACAGGCGATAATCCTAAAGAACGTCTCCAGCCCCGAACCGCTCCCCGAGATCACCGACCTCATCAACTTCATGTCCCCGGTGCGCGACGTGGCGCTCTTTGTGGATCCCGCCGGCGACGACTACATGGTGTCGGTGCTGGAGACCGGCCTGTCGATAGACATGGTGCCGATATCTGACTACATGTACTTGGGGCATTCCAAGTCCAACGACACCGTCGAATTCGT
The DNA here is from genome assembly GCA_963665475.2 of Nitrosopumilaceae archaeon. Taxonomy (GTDB): domain Archaea; phylum Thermoproteota; class Nitrososphaeria; order Nitrososphaerales; family Nitrosopumilaceae; genus VYCS01. The sequence continues at coordinate 377,777 of CAXXXK010000003.1, forward strand.
CAACCCCGACGGGGACGCATCCTCCGAGAACGACCTTACGCCGGTAAATCCGTAGGCCGCGTCGCATGGCAATGCGGCCCCAGCCGTCGCGGCCTTGGCCTATGCCGTCCCCGGCCCTTCCGCACCCGCCCCGGTGAGGCGGGAGTACTCGGCGTCTATGCCGCGCAGCATCTCGGAGGCTTCCGCCCCGGTCTTGGCGCGGGCTGCCACCAGGGCGCCCCCCGCCCCGGCCCCCTCCTTGGCAAAGCCCGCCGCGTACGCCCTCAGGCCGGCATGCTCGGACCCGGCCAGCAGCGGATCCGTCCACAACAGGGGGACGGGGGATATCGCGTCCACGCGTTCGGCCAGCCGCAGCTGAGCATCTTCTGCTATGTAGGACGTGGTGGCCAGCGCGGCGCGGGTGTGGTCGTACCCCAGCTTGGACGCCAAGGCCAGGACCGCCAGCATCTGGGTGCCGCCGGCCAGCACCACGTACGCGGATTCGGTGGCGGCCTGCAGCATGCCGCACACCGCAAGTATCATCGGATCGGCCACCTTGGAGGCCACCGCCACGGGGTCGTCCATCTCCAGCCTGGCCAGGGCCGCGCGCGCCACCCTCTCCTTCAGTACTGTGGGGTTCTCCGGCATGCTGGAGCTGACCGGGCCGGGCAGGTTGAGGCCCCGCAGCGTGGCCAGGGCGGTGGTGGTCCCGCCGGGTATCGACTCGCCTATCACCAGGCAGTCGCACAGGGATGCCAGCTTGCCGCCCATTCTCCTGCCGGCGTCCAGGGCGCGGCGCGCCCGGTCCGGCGGCATGGCCGGCTCGTATAGTATGTTGCCGCCCGGCTCCAGCCCGGCGTCAATATGGGGCGTGCGGGGGCTTACCGGGCATCCGGCGTTTACGGCAATGTGTGGAATCGCCGACGCCAGCAGGGCTGCGCGGGTCAGGACCGCCGGCGTGGGCTTGCCGTCGGGCGTGGCGGGGATGGCGTCCATGCACTTGCAGTATCCGTACTCTATGTACTCGGCGTCGGCCGGCGGCGTGTACCGCATGGCGTCGGGCCCGGCCCCGGCGACCGTAATGCCGGGTATCTCGGCGGTGCGCGTGTACGACAGCACCAGCGAGAACAGGGGCCTGCCCTTTTTGAGCGACCTGATTATCGGGACTGCCCGGGGGTCGCCGGACCCGTGTATGGTCATGCGGCGCCCAGCATGCGCAGGAACTCGCCCTCGGTGACCGGGCGCATGACCGGATTGTTCGCCACCTCCTCCGCGATGGTGGACGTCGTGGCGTCCCCGTAGTGGTGTCCCGGATACACCACCAGCGAGCCGTCCAGCGTCGCCAGCCGGCGGAGGGAGTGGTATATCTGCGAGGCGTCGCCGCCCGGCAGGTCCACCCTGCCGCAGCTCCCCACGAATAGGGTGTCGCCGGTGAGTATGTTGCCGTCCCCCACCAGGCATATGCTGTCCTGCGAGTGGCCCGGGGTGTGCAGCACCTTGAAGCTCGAGTCCCCGAACCGTATGGAGTCCCCCTCGTCGACGGCCACGTCGTGCGGCAGGCCGGAGCTGGGATGCTGCACCACCGGAACTCCGATGGCCCGGGCCAGCGCCTCGTTGCCCAGAGTGTGGTCGAAGTGGTGGTGCGTGTTCACTATATACTTGGGCGCCATGTCGTTGTCCGCCACCACCTTCCTGACGCGGTCCAGGTCCCAGGACGGGTCCACTATTATCGACTCGCCGGTGCCCTCGTCGCGTACCGCGTACGTAAAGTTCAGCATGCCGCCCACCGGTATCTGGTGTATAATCACAGCACGTTCTCCTCGGCCTCGGGGGGTATTCCTATCCGCTCCGCGTGTACGGGGCCGGTGACCTTCGGATTCAGGGGTATGCCCCTCTTCATGCGGTGGAACGTCACCGTCATGTCCGCCGTAACGCAGAGGTTGGCGGTGCGGCCCGTGTCCGGGTCCAGTCCGGAGGGGGCGTCGACGGCCAGCACGAATGCACCCGAGGCGTTTATGTACGATATGGCCGCGGCCAGCGGCTCGCGTATGTCGCCGGTTATGCCGGTGCCCAGCAGGGCGTCCACTATGACGTCGTACTTTATGTCGGCGGGTTCTTCGGCTGTATCGACGGAGGGCATCTTCTCCAGTATCGTATAGTTGTCGCGGCACTCGTCGGTCTTTATGGAGCCGTATCCGGTGGGCATCGCGACCCTGACGCGGGCGCCGTATCCGGCCAGGTGGCGGGCCATGACCAGGCCGTCCCCGCCGTTGTTGCCGGGGCCCGCCATCACCAGTATGTCCTTTGACGCCACTTCGCGCTCCTCCATGAGGCGGCGCACCGCCGCGGCGCCGGCGTTCTCCATCATGAACCTCTTGTGGAACCCCATGGCGTGCCCCGCGTTCTCTATGTCGTACATCTGCCGGACCGATATGTCCATGGGGCACGCGCATACCGTCGGTAAAATAAGCGCTTTTGCCGGACGTCCTCCGAACGGGCGCCGGCAAGTTTCCGGCGGCGCCCGCCGCGCCATATATTGGGAAGCCCGCCGTTTCGGGACGCATAGAGTCCGCCCGGGCCTTGTCGCCAGCGGCATTGGGCCCGCCCGGGGCCGCGCGTAGGGCATCCCGGTGGCCAAGATCACACTTTTAATCAGCGCCGCACATCCCCGGATACAGTGCAGTTCAAGGCAAAGGCCGCGTTGGGGGCGATAGCCGTGGCGGCGGCGATAGCGGTGTCGTGGTCGTACATGGCGGCGGACCCTCCCGACATCGCCGAGGATATGCGCGATGAGGTCACCGGAGCGGAGCAGACAGGCGGCCAGCCGGGGGAGCGGGCCGAAGCGCCCGCCGAAGGGGCCGCAGGCGCGCCGCCCGGGGACGCTGAAACGGCGGCCGGTCCCGCCGCGGATCCCGTGGCCGCCGACAAGATGAGAATAGACGCGGCGGGCGCCACGTTCGCGTTTCCGCTCCTGGACATGTGGAGGGTGAAATACCAGGAGGTTCAGCCCAACGTGGCGTTCAACTACCAGTCGATAGGCAGCGGCGGGGGCGTCAAGAACCACATTGAAAAGACCGTCAACTTCGGGGCAACCGATGCCCCGCTCACCGACGCGGAGTATGCGGCGGCTCCCGGGACGATAACCATACCCGAGATGATCGGGGCCATATCGGTGGCATTCAACGTGCCGGGCGTCACCGAATTGAACCTGTCCGAGGAGGCCCTTTGCGGCATGTTTCTGGGAGATATAGAACAGTGGAACGACGAGGCGATAGCCTCCGACAACCCCGACGCGGAGCTGCCCGACGAGGAGATAGTTACTGTGCACCGCTCCGACGGCTCCGGGACCACGTTCGCTTTCACCTCGTATCTGTCCAAGACGTGCGCCGCCTGGGACGAGCGGGTCGGCGCCGCAAAGAGCGTGCCATGGCCGGTGGGACTCGGATCCCCCGGCAACGAGGGCGTGGCCAACACCATACGCAGCACCGACCATTCTGTGGGGTACGTCACCCTGGCCTACGCCTTCCAGAACTCCATGAACGTGGCCAGCATACAGAACGGCGACAAGACCAACTTCGTGGCCCCGTCGATCAGCACGGCCAGCGCCGCGTCCGGCTCGGCCGCGTTCTGGCTGCCCGGCGCCGAGGAGAGCTGGAGGGACGTGGACCTCTTGGCCGCGCCCGGGTTTGATTCGTACCCTATCACCAGCTTCTCGTACCTCATACTGCATCCGGACCTGGGGGAGGTGGACTCCATAGACAGCGAGGAGCAGGCGCGGGCGGTGGTCGACATGATAGCGTGGATGATCACCGACGGGCAGCAGTACAGCGCGGATCTCCTGTACGTGCCCATAGCCGACACCGTCAGCAACATAGGGCTGAAGGGCCTGGCCCAGATAACGTACAACGGCAAGCAGCTATACGCCGGCCCCACGACCGTCTGGGAGAGCGCGACCGAATCTACACAGATGGACGGCTTCATCGCCGACCTGTACGGGGACTACGAGTCCGGAGACCTGGACCAGCCCACGTTCCTCAACGTGATGGCGCGTGTAGCCGAGCTGCACGACCTGTTCAAGCGGGGGCTCATCGACGGCGACCAGCTGTCCGAGGCTCTGGACAACGTACGGCCCTAACCTGACTTCGTTCCGGTCCGGCGCGGGGATGCCTCGGTCCCGCTTGTTCGCGTCAGTGAAGAGCGCATCGAACCGCGCCGGGAAAACGAGGCGCGAAGGTTAAAAGTCCGGCAGGCGGCCAAACGAGTGATGGATCTGGCCGACATGGTGCGGAGGAGCTACGCCTCGCCCCCGGCGTACGAGGAGGCGGCGCCGGGCGTGCCCATAAACCACCATGACGTACAGACTGTGGGGGACCTGCTGGATATGAACTACAAGCCCGTGGGGGTTCGGGAGCAGATGCGCCGCAACCTGGCGCGCGTACCAGACGGGGCGCGGTACCCGGGGATAATAGGGTACAACGACGACGTGCTGCCCTCCATGGACCGAGCCATACTGGCGGGCCACGACGTTCTTCTGGTGGGCCAGATGGGCCAGGCCAAGACAATGATGGTGCGGGGCATAGCCGCGTCGCTGCTCTCCCCCATGCCCGTGGTGCGGGGCGGCACCACCAACGACGTTCCCACGGACCTGCCCGCCGAAGACTTGGCCGGACTGCTGGCGGGCCAAAAACCGGCGGACCCGCTGCGGTTCCACATAAGCCCCGAGGCTTCCGACGCCATTGCACGGGACGGCCTGGATACTCCCATAGAGTGGGCGGACGGCCCGGCCCGCTCCAGGTTCGTGACCGCCACGCCGGACACCACGGTCAAGGATCTGGTGGGGTACGTGGACGCCATAAAGGTGGCCAAGAGGGGGATAGAGACGTACCGCATCGAGTCGTATTCGGCCGGACACCTGATGCAGTCCAAGCACGGCATACTCTGCATCGACGAGCTGCCCGTCTTGGACCCGCGAAAGCAGGTGGCGCTGCTCTCGGTGCTCCAAGAGGGCTCGTTCACCACCGGCTCGTACCGCGTGACCTTCGAGCCCCGGCTGGCCCTCTTCGCCACGGCAAACCCGGTGGACTATACCCACTCGGGGCGCATAATAGAGCCGCTGCACGACCGGCTGGCCAGCCACATCCGCACCAAATACCCCGGCGCCGTACAAGACGAGATGGAGATAATACGCCAGGAGGCCAGGCCGCCGGAACCGTGCACGGTGGCCGAACCGATACTGCAGTTGCTGGCCGCCGCGGTGCGCCGCGTGCGGTCCGACGACAGGGTGGACCGAGAGGCGGGGGTCAGCGTCCGCTCGGGGATACACGGCCTGGAGGTGCTTGCCGCCGAGGCGGCCCGCGTCCGCCCCTCCTCGCCGGCCTGCCCGCGCCCGTCGGACATGGGGTGCCTGGAGCAGGCCGTCAAACTGCGGCTGTCCGAGATGGACGACACACTTGAGAACAGGGCCCAGACCGCGACGGCGATTATAACCGACTCCCTCCGGGAGTCGTACGCGCGCATGTGCCCGGCAGGTATAGATACAAACGCGATAGCATCGGAGTTTGCCGGAAAGCGGTTTGTAGTGTCACAGGGGATATCCTGGAGCGGCGGGCCCGACTCGTACATGGAGCAGCTGCGGCAGTTTCCCGTTTTGTCCGGCATGGTGGACATGATGAAGCCGCGCGCCGCCCTGGGGGATACAGACCAAGACGGCCTGGCGGCGGTGGCCACCGAGATGGCCTTGGAGTGCCTGCGCTGGCGCGACCCGCCCGTACTGGAGAAGCGCGAGGATGCCTACGGGCCGCTCTAGCGTGTACGTGGCTGCCGCCCCGCGTACGGGAGCCCGGCCCCGGGACGATCCCGCGCGGGACGACCGAGACTCGCTGCGGACCTTGGCCAAGATGGCCATGGGCGGCGCCATCTCCAACATGCAGGACATGAAGTCGGCCCTGATATCGTACGCGTCGGAGCCGGACTCCGGAGACGGCGGGGCGCCCGCCAGGGACGCCGCCGCCGCGATACGCACGCTGGAGAGCCGCGGGTACGTGCGGGACGGCAAGAGGTGGCTCACGAGGCGCGGCTTTGAGGCGGTCGGATCCGTCCTGCTGCGGGACATCATGAAGGATTTGGACATGGGGCGGCCGGGCGGCCACCGCACCGCGTTTCCGGGGGCGGGGGAGACCACCACCGACGCCACCCGCCGGTACGAGCCCGGGGACGACATGTCCAACACCAACGTCCCGGCCACCCTGCTCAACTCGCTGCGCCGCTCCGGAAGCCTGAAGATCCCGCTGGACATCGCCCCGGAGGATATAGAGCAGTACGTGACCGAGGCGGACAGCAGGGCCGCGGTGGTGTATTGCCTGGACTTGAGCTCCACCATGAGGACCAGGCTGCGCGACGGCATGAGCCGCATGGAGGCGGCCAAGAGGTCCCTGTGGAGCCTCTACACCCTCAACTCCCGGTATTATCCCGGCGACTCCATACATATAGTCGGGTTCGCGTCGATGGCGTCGGCGGTGCGCCCCGGGGACGTGCCGTACTTGGAGACGTTCACGGCCAACGACGACTTTCTGCACTATACGAACTACCAGGCGGCGCTGAGGCTTGCCAGGCGCATGCTGCGCCGGGAGGCCGCCGAGAACCGCCGCATAGTGATGATAACCGACGGGCAGCCCAGCGCCTGCTTCGTGGAGAGCGAGCGGCAGCGCGCCGAGATACTGGCCGAGAAGCCCTACTCCCACTTTTACGCCCCCGCCCCGGACCTGACGTCCCGGATAGAAAACGAGAAGGGGCTGCGGCTGGACGCCGCCTCGCGCATGCAGGTCTACCTGTGCTACAGGTACAGGGGGGTGGACGGGCGCGTGGCGGCGGCGACCGCCGTTGAGGCCCGCCGGTGCAGGCGCGACGGCGTGGCGCTGGACTACGTGGTCGTGAGCGACGAGGAGGAGCTGGCCGGGTACGCGGGGGAGCTGGCCGCCGAGACCCGCGGGCGGGTCTACGTGGTGAGCGACCACGGCATGGTGGGCACGCTGGTGTCCGACTACATGCGGCGCGCCCCGCGGGGAGTGGCCGCGCCGCGGACGACGGGGTACTGACGTGGCGGTGGCCGCCGGGCCGAACCATAATATGCCGCCTGCGACATTGTCCGGCGCGCAGCGTTTCAAAAGGCCAACCGGCCGCCGAGGCGCGCTGCCGCGCGTACAATATTCCGCAACGCGGCTGCGACCAAACGATAGTTTATGGGGCATGCGTCGCGCCATATGGTTGCGAATCGGCGGGTTCAACGCGCGATCTGCAGCTTGGCTGTTGACCGGCCAGCATGGCTGTGGCGGGGCCCGCGCGGAACGGCGCGGGGCGGCGTCGCATACGGAACTATTGCGGTGCGCATATGCCCCGCCGCAGGAATTGCGGTTTGTAATGGACGGGCCGGCACGGACGCTGAACCATTTCTCTTTGATGGCGTGGGGCGCGCCGTCCGGTAGACGTGCGCCGCCGTTATACCGACGCACGATCCGGACGCGATGCAAGGAACTCCGCCGGGGTGGGTCCCAAACGGCCGCGTCACATGCAGCGGAGAGGCCGAGGCGTTCTTTTCTGACCCGCGCCGCATGAGGACGTACGCCGAGGCGTCCGTGCGCGCCGAACGGCGGCGCGGCGGCAGAACGTCCCGGATATAATCGCGGCCAGCCATGTCGGGCTGTGGCCCGCCGCAAGGATAATGCGGCTGCAGGGGCGAATCGCAGCGCCGGGAGGCGTTGGGCGGGCACGGCATAGTTAATAATATATAGTAAAAAATTATTAACAAATTTATGGAATTGACGACTTCTGCTGTACCGTCGGCCACCACCGCGATCATGCCGGACATAACGTTACACGACGCGGCGGCCCGGGATCTGCCGCATGGCCTCTTCGGCGTATCCGACCCCCGGGAATCGGGAGAGACGGCCGCCGGGCTGGCCATGCGTGCATCGTTCTGCCCGTACTGCGAGTTCGCCGGGTCGGCGTCGTCAGCGAACGACACCGCGGCGCTGTTCCCGCCGCCCGGCGCGTTGCAGTACCACCGGGAGATTGGCCCGCCCCGCACGCAGTCGCCGCAAGACTCCGGCGCCTTCGCGTACGGCGGCCCGGGCGCGGAGGGATACGACAAGCGGCCGGCAGATCTGGACCACCTCTCCCTGACATTCGTAAAGGCCGGCGGGGGGTTGGTCCTGACGTCCACCGCATACGTGGCCGATGCCCTGCCGGACATATCCGGGGAGTACGAGCGCGGCCATACCGCCGGTGAGGCAGTACGTGACATCTGCGACGTGTACGGCGGCGTGTACGAGTATGGGGGGCGGCCGGATGTCCGCGTCATGCCGTACGGCATGTCCGTGGGCAACACCATACATGAGGAATGGTTCGAGAGCGTCCACCATATGGCAGAAGAGTTCGGGGAAACCGGACGCGATGATGCCGGGCACGACGATGCCCAGTGGTGGAATTGAACGCGACGCAATTGACTGCATGCGCCGCCATTATGCTGCTGGCGGCTGCGGCCGTATCCTGGCAGGCGGCCTTTGCGCAGCCGCATGTAGAGTCGGCGCACTATTGGGCGTCGGACGGGGCGGTAGATGTACGGCTGGACGGCCCCGCGTTGTGGGTGGATTCGGACCGCGTATTTCTGACCGGCTCCGACAATCATACAGTCGTACACGGGACCGTATCATATGGCAATGATACGATTTCCATAACTCTGGGGGATTCCAAGGCGGACTTTGAGGGGATGGCGCATCCGCGTTACGCGGTGGTGCTGGCCGGCGGCGTAAACGGCACGGACGGCTCCACCAACCCGGACGACATGAGAATGGCCATCACGTACGACGATGCGGCGCCGCCCACGGTGTCGGCGGCAAGCTATGACGCGGGCAACCATATATTGCGGGTGTCGTTTGACGAGCCCGTATCGTATATAGACGCGCAAAAGGTTGCGGTATACGGCGCGGACGACACTGATATGCGGGTGGACGCAGTCTCGCACAACTCGGGGAGCGTCGCGGTACGAGTGAGCGTGGGTTCGTCCGGCGAGACTCCCTACATGTTCCGGATATCGGCGGGCGGGGTCGCAGACATCTGGGGCAATGCAAACGCGGCCGACCTGTCTTATTCGGTGCCGGCGCCGCCCCTCAACGGCACCGTGTCCCCGCCGGTGAACGGAACCGTACCTCCTACAAACGGCACCGTGTCCCCTCCTACAAACGGCACCGTATCCCCGCCGGTGAACGGCACCCAGCCGCCCCTCAACGGCACCGTATCCCCGCCGGTGAACGGCACCCAGCCGCCCCTCAACGGCACCGTATCCCCGCCGGTGAACGGCACCCAGCCGCCCCTCAACGGCACCGTATCCCCGCCGGTGAACGGCACCCAGCCGCCCCTCAACGGCACCGTATCCCCGCCGGTGAACGGCACCCAGCCGCCCCTCAACGGCACCGTATCCCCGCCGGTGAACGGCACCCAGCCGCCCCTCAACGGCACCGTATCCCCGCCGGTGAACGGCACCCAGCCGCCCCTCAACGGCACCGTATCCCCGCCGGTGAACGGCACCCAGCCGCCCCTCAACGGCACCGTATCCCCGCCGGTGAACGGCACCCAGCCGCCCCTCAACGGCACCGTATCCCCGCCGGTGAACGGCACCCAGCCGCCCCTCAACGGCACCGTATCCCCGCCGGTGAACGGCACCCAGCCGCCCCTCAACGGCACCGTATCCCCGCCGGTGAACGGCACCCAGCCGCCCCTCAACGGCACCGTATCCCCGCCGGTGAACGGCACCCAGCCGCCCCTCAACGGCACCGTATCCCCGCCGGTGAACGGCACCCAGCCGCCCCTCAACGGCACCGTATCCCCGCCGGTGAACGGCACCCAGCCGCCCCTCAACGGCACCGTATCCCCGCCGGTGAACGGCACCCAGCCGCCCCTCAACGGCACCGTATCCCCGCCGGTGAACGGCACCCAGCCGCCCCTCAACGGCACCGTATCCCCGCCGGTGAACGGCACCATATCCATACAATTCTCTGGCTTGACATACAACACGGTTACAGGCGAGCTGCGGTTTGACACCGACTACGACGGCGTATTGTTCGCGCCAGCGGGCGGCAAAAGCGCAACCCTGACCGGCGGTATATACTCGGCGACCATACGAGTCACGAATCCGGACTGCCCGGACCCGCTGGAAGCGTGTACCGGCAATGGGGCGGCGGGCACGGTGGAACAGTTGGCGAGGACGTGGCTTGCCGACTCGCCGGCCATATACGTGAACGCGCCCCCCGGCATTCTAGTGGCGGGCGTGCCGGGCAATATTACCGGAATGACCGCGGCGCTGAACCACAGCGTTGTGGCGGTCCCCAATCCCGTATTCGTGGGCGCCGCGTACTACACCGGCAACGGCACAGTGTCGGTGCAGTTCGACAAAGACATCGGTGTGGTGAACGGCTCAAAGATTGGCATCGTGTTTGGCGCCAACGCCACGTACCACCTCGGCAACTCCACCGTATCCGGCGGTACAGTATACATTGTACTGTCCGACGCTGACGGGAACCGGCTTGCGGGAGCCGCGTCTTTAACGATACGCATGGGGGAGGGCGCCGTTACCGGTACGGGTGGATATCCCAACGCGGCGACGGGGAACAAGAGCGTAACCGTACACGACGGAATCGGGCCCTACGTTTGTAAACGCCACGTACCACACCGGCAACGGCACCGTATCGATACGGTTCAGCGAGAACGTCGGCGCGGCGGACGGCTCCAAGATGACACTTACAGGCGGCGCCAACACAATACACCTCACCGGCAACGCTACCATATCGTATCATACGGTTACGTATACCGTAAACCAGACCGCCCGGGATCTGTTTGCCCATACCGGCGCGATGTCGCTTGACATACTACAGGGCGCCGTAACGGATGCCGCCGGCAACCCCATAGGCGCGTCGTCCAACAATACGGTATCGGTGCGCGACACCACAAAACCCGCAATATCAAGCGCCGCATATTACATCGGCAACGGGACCGTGTCCGTACAATTCACCGAGCCCATAACGGCGGCGAACGGGGTTTCAATAAACGTGACGCACGGCGACAGCACGTTGCAGCTGCGAGGCGCCGTCGCATCCAACGATGCCGTAACCGCAACCCTAAATTTTGAGGATCGCATCAAAATATCCGGAATAACGTCGCTGAACCTTACGATTCCCGCGGGCGCGATACGGGATGTGCGCGGCAACCAGATGGACACCGTTTCGGACATGCCGTTGGATGTGGTATTTGGCGAGGATCTGGGCTTTGCCGTGGCCGCGTCGGTTGGCGCGTCTAATTTCGGGGCCAACGACTTTGTCACCACGTGGAACGCCACCGACAAGAGCATAACAATCTACGTGGACGGCCATACCGGCACGTACACCGTAAACTGGGGCGACGGGACGAATCCCACCACCCAGTCCGGCAACACCGCCCATACGTATGCATCGGCGGGTTTGTACAACGTTTCCATATCCGGCGACTTTCAGAGGTTCACGGCCGGGGATTCGGCCAACGCTGCAAAACTGGTCGCGCTGGTCCAATGGGGGAACGCGTCCTGGAATTCGATGGGCGAATCGTTCAGGGACGCCTCCAACATGGTGTACAAGGCCGTTGACGCGCCAGACTTGTCGCGGGTGGCGAACATGAGCGGCATGTTCTTTAACGCCTCCGCCTTCAACGGCGACTTATCTTCGTGGGACACCTCTTCGGTGACGAACATGAAACAGGTGTTCTGGCACGCCTCCGCCTTCAACGGCAACCTCTCCACGTGGGACGTCTCCGCGGTGACCGACATGTCTAGTATGTTCGCTTAGAACGTGTTTAGGTGTTTTGAGCGTCGATCTGGCATCCACCGACCGCCGAGATTACGCTAATTTCGTTACTCCTGTAAATGATGTCATGCTGAGATTTGTAAAAATAGATGTTGGCTCAATCCACATAACGAAATTACCGTGAGTTAGAATTGTTGTCTGCATAAGCAAAAAATTATATTTACGTTAATTTCAAAGTTACAAGATGGCTAAAAACCACAAAGAGTACGCCGCAGACGGTCGTCAGTTTGAAACTGTAGAGGAAGAAAATCGATACCTGAAAAAAAGATGCGCGGCTGCTCTGAAAGCAAATTCAAAAGAACGTAAGGCCAACGCCAAGTTGAGACGTGACCTTGCCAAAAAGAACGAGACCATTGCCAAAAAGAACGAGACCATTGCCGGGTTGAAACGTGACCTTGCATTGGCAAAAAAGAACAACAAGAAGCTGAAATCTACAATTAAAGGACTCAACAAGTACGTAGGAGAATTTGCACAATCTATTTGTTAGGTGTATTGATCGCTAAATGTTGGTTTGTTCTGACCACCCAAACGCCTTGGGACGAATACGGACGGGCTGGCAAACGCCCACGTTCGGACGTTTACGGCGGTTTTTGGGCCGCGCGGCGGGTCAATTTGCGAAACATGCGGCATGACATGCGCAGCCTCCCCGCATCCGCCGATGCCGTGCGTTTGGCCCGGGGATGGGGCGACCCGCGGCCGCCCGTAAGTCAGCCGCGCCCGCGCCACGCGGTCACTCTTCGTATCGTGTCGGCGTGGGCAGCCTTGACGTGCGGCCACAGCGTCTTGAGGTTGACCAGGCCCGTGAGTATGTTCGTGTCCTTGTCGTACTGTTCGGGCGTGCCGCGGTACGGCCCGCTCATTACGCCGTACTGCTTGATCCGGCCCACGGCAACCTCGACCATGTACCTCACCTGGGCCACTTCTCTGTTGTGGTCTAGGTCCTTCTGGGAGAGCTCGCCGCCCTCGTCCGAACCCGCGCCCAGCTTTACGGGGATCCAGATGCGGGCTCCCGGCAGCAGTTTGTCGATGCCGACGTACCCCTTGTCCACCACAATATTGGGCCTGGCCCACTCCGGCAGGTCGTTGCGCAGCATTATTTTGGTCAGCCACCCGAACTTGGGCAAATTCTTCTTGAGCAGCTTAAAGTCGTGCATGCTGCCCGGCACCGCCGGGCTCTTCCCTATGTAGAGCCCCCCGGGGTCCACGTAGTAGTTTTTGTTGTACGAGTGACACTTGACTTTGCCCGCATACGTGAGGCGGTTCCACTCGCGGTCGCTGGACGATTCGATACGCACGTGCGTGCCGTCGATCAGCACGTACGCGGCGGTGTTGGGCGGACCGTCGGTCACGCACAGGTCCGGGCCGGGGTGAAAAGTCGGCAGGGTCGGGCCCTCGGACACGGGGAGGCCGGTTATCCCGACGGGCGGCGGCGTCTGCATGTACGACAGCGCCACGGCCCGGTTGAGTATCTGCCACGGCGGGATATCGACGAGGTACGGGTCGGGGCTGGCGCCCTCCGGATCCGCCGGGTCGGCCGCCTCGTCCCCGGCGTCCAGCGGGTCGGGGCTGGCGCCCTCCGGATCCGCCGGGTCGGCCGCCTCGTCCCCGGCGTCCAGCGGGTCGGGGCTGGCGCCCTCCGGATCCGCCGGGTCGGCCGCCTCGTCCCCGGCGTCCAGCGGGTCGGGGCTGGCGCCCTCCGGATCCGCCGGGTCGGCCGCCTCGTCCCCGGCGTCCAGACACGACGTTGTCCGCCTCGCCCTCTCGTCGTATACGGCCCCGATTATCTCCTCGATGCTGTCCGCGGTGGGCAAAATCTCGTTGAGCATCTTATCGTAATCCTTTACGTACCTGTCCACGGTGACCGGATCGAGAAGGAACCTTCCCGCCAGGTCGGTCACGGAGTCGCCGGTTTTCTTTGCTACCAGCACCACCACCAGCGCCTGCCGTATGGCCAGCTTGCAGCGGTTTCCCCCGTCCGACTTGCGGGTGGTGTCCTCCCGCGTCAAGCGGGCATCGTCATGTCCTTCAATCCACACCCATACCAAATACGCCAAGAATTCGAACATGTCCCGCTCCATCCAAGTGTTCTGGTACAGCACTTTGTCGTCCACTAGGATGGTGTCCAGGTATGCCGATCTTACTTTGTCCTTATCCCGGTCCGGCGAGGATCGGCCAAACTTTTGCCGTACAACGGTGCACATCAACTCGTACGGAGCCTCCGTCCTCACGTCCGTCACGTCGACCTCGCAGTATTCGGCCACGCGGGCGAGTTCGCACGACACTCAGCGCACCTCCCGGCGTATGAGGCGGGCAACGCCGGGCCCGGGCATGCGCCGTGCGGCCGCGCGCGTGCTCCACGCGGGGCGCCGCCGTGCCGCGCGACTCCCCCCGTCGGGATTAAATACCGCTCCCGCGCGGTTCGGTCGGTGTATGGGTCCCCTCATTTGTTGCTATCTGGGGGGATCACAACACTGTGTTATTTATGTGTATATGGGATCGCCACGGCAACCGCGCGTATGGTGTCGGCGCCGACCAGCCGTTAACGACCGCCGCGCCACGGAACAAGAACCATTGCGCTTGAAGGCACATGGGCCGTTCACCCCCGCGGCTTGTGGGGATTGGTTAAATCGTGAACGTACCACGATCAATATGAATAGTGAGGGGATTGTGCAAATTCTCCATAGGTTTGCTGAAACGTGAACTTGCCAGGAAGAGTGTTGCCCTAAAGAAGATAATCAAAATACTGGACATGGTTGACGGCGCGCATGCCCCCACGTCAAAGCAGATTATGAAAGAAATGAGAAAAGACAAGGCCGCAGAAGACAAAAAACGAACGGCTGACCGTCCCGGCCCAAAGGACGGACACAAGGGAACGACCGACACGCGGCCCGCCACACATTCGGTTACGGCCAGGTTGCCGCCGTGCAAAAATTGCGGTTGCAGGTGGGCAGAGATCACCAAGGTTACTGATGGCTTTGTCACGGACGTTGAGAGGGTGGTGTACACAAAAACGCTCATGAAACACGTTGAAGGCTCATGTTACGCATGCGGCAAGCATGTGGAGGGGAAATTCCGGGCAAAAGACGTGAAAGAGTACGGGGATGGAAGCAACGCGGCCGACGGGGACGGCGGCGTGGTTCTGATAAAGCATCCTGATAATGAAAAATTCGGCGTGGGGGACGTCGTCAGGAGCACGGGCGGGGACGGCGGCCAGGTTCAGGTGGCGCGTACCGAGGAGGGGGCGCCCGAGGATGCCGAACGCGGGGTGTTCGTTGACGTGGGCGGCGGCCAGGTTCAGGTGGCGCGTACCGAGGAGGGGGCGCCCGAGGATGCCGAACGCGGGGTGTTCGTTGACGTGGGCGGCGGCCAGGTTCAGGTGACGCGTACCGAGGAGGGGGACGTCGTTGAATGTACTGATCTGGACGGCGACGAGTTGTTGGACGTTCCGGAGAGCGGCAATCTGGGATTTGCCCTATTGCACGAGATATTGCTCCAGTGGCGCCACAGGGGGGTGATTCGGGCCATCGTGGACATACTGGCAAGGTTGCACAATTTGCGCCTGTCAACGGCCACCGTGTGGTTCGCCCTGCGGAGGATGGCCGTGGCGCTGACGCCAAAATACGACGAGATACTGGAACGCATACTGCGGTCCCCGTACGTGCACGTCGACGAGACGTCGTTCTACGTGGGAAAGGAGCGAAAATGGGTCTGGTTCGTCGGGACGCGGGAATTCTCATACTACTTCGTGTCCACGCGCAAGACGGCCCCGATAAAGGAGATTCTAAAGAACTACGAGGGCATATTGATAGTGGACGGATACCACACGTCCAAGCTGCTCGATCCGGAAAGGGTGCAGCGCTGCACGGCCCACATGGACCGCGACTTCAAGAGATGGGCCAAGAAGGAGGAGATGTTGACGCCGCACTTGCGCCGGGTACGAAACTTTTGCGCCGCGGGCAGGACCATAATCCACGAGGCCCGCGAGGCAAAGAAGGCGGGCCTGGGGCCGGAAAAATACGAGGAGATGTGCAACAAGATGTACGCCCTGATCAAGTATTACAAAAGGTACCCCGAGATGGCCGGCATTGTGAACAAGGTGTCCAACGCGATGCCCAGCCTGTTTACGTTCATGAATTACTCGTTCGTCGACTCCACCAACAACCTGGCCGAGCGCGGGATGCGCGAGGTGGTAAAGCACCGCGCCGTAAAGTCGCTCTTGCGCACCATGGAGGGGGCGGGAGTGTTCGCCGTACTGCTGACCATCCTTATGACAAACCCGGACAAGGACCTGGTGAAACTGCTCAAAAAATACCTCGGCCGGCACGGAAAAAAGGACGGCAAGTCGTCCAGTTTGGGGTACGGCTAGCCGCCGCGCGCCGCTGCAAACCGGGGCCACGCCACATGCCGTACGCCGCATCGGGACGGCGCATGCCTTTACGCGTAAAAACCGCCGGGCATACGCGCATTCGACCACGTCTGGGAATGGTTTTCAGATTTTAAATCGGCGCAAACGCGAGGCGTTTTGGGCATCGGATCCACGCTCAAAAAACACCTAAACACGTTCAATGCGATGATAACGACAAACGGCACCGACTCCATAACCTTCACCTTAAGCACCAGCAACAAGGACGCGGTAAACGCCATGACTACGCCGCAGCTCGACATAGAGGCGGGCGCCGTGCAAGACGCGGCCGGCAATGAAATTGCGGCCGCCGCAGACCAATCTATAACGGTAAACGACACCATCAAACCGGCGTTCAACTCGGCGACATTCGCCACCGGCTCCGGCGTCCTCACCGTGACGTTCAGCGAGGCGCTGAACCAAACGACTCACGACGCCTCCAATATACACGTCCGCAACACCGGCCAGAGTTCCGGCGGCGTCACCCTGTCAAATGCGATGATAACGACAAACGGCACCGACTCCATAACCTTCACCTTAAGCACCAGCAACAAGGACGCGGTAAACGCCATGACTACGCCGCAGCTCGACATAGAGGCGGGCGCCGTGCAAGACGCGGCCGGCAATGAAATAGCCGCCGCGGCCGACCAGACCATCACGATAAACGACACCATCAAACCGGCGTTCAACTCGGCGACATTCGCCACCGGCTCCGGCGTCCTCAAATTAACGTTCAGCGAGGCGCTGAACCAAACGACTCACGACGCCTCCAATATACACGTCCGCAACACCGGCCAGAGTTCCGGCGGCGTCACCCTGTCAAATGCGATGATAACGACAAACGGCACCGACTCCATAACCTTCACCTTAAGCACCAGCAACAAGGACGCGGTAAACGCCATGACTACGCCGCAGCTCGACATAGAGGCGGGCGCCGTGCAAGACACGGCCGGCAATGAAATAGCCGCCGCGGCCGACCAGACCATCACGATAAACGACACCATACGCCCCACGTTCAGCTCAGCGACATTCGCCACCGGCTCCGGCGTCCTCAAATTAACGTTCAGCGAGGCGCTGAACCAAACGACTCACGACGCCTCCAATATACACGTCCGCAACACCGGCCAGAGTTCCGGCGGCGTCACCCTGTCAAACAGCATTATAACTACGAACGGCACCAATTCCATAACCTTCACCCTCAGCAACACCCACAAAGGTACGGTAAACGCCATGACTACGCCGCAGCTGGACATCGCACAGGGCGCCGTGCAAGACACGGCCGGCAACCTGATAGCCGCCGCGGCCGACCAGACCATCACGATAAACGACACCATACGCCCCACGTTCAGCTCAGCGACATTCGCCACCGGCTCCGGCGTCCTCACCGTGACGTTCAGCGAGGCGCTGAACCAAACGACTCACGACGCCTCCAATATACACGTCCGCAACACCGGCCAGAGTTCCGGCGGCGTCACCCTCTCCAACAGTATGATAACGACAAACGGCACCGACTCCATAACCTTCACCTTAAGCACCAGCAACAAGGACGCGGTAAACGCCATGACTACGCCGCAGCTCGACATAGAGGCGGGCGCCGTGCAAGACGCGGCCGGCAATGAAATTGCGGCCGCGGCCGACCAGACCATCACGATAAACGACACCATACGCCCCACGTTCAGCTCAGCGACATTCGCCACCGGCTCCGGCGTCCTCACCGTGACGTTCAGCGAGGCGCTGAACCAAACGACTCACGACGCCTCCAATATACACGTCCGCAACACCGGCCAGAGTTCCGGCGGCGTCACCCTGTCAAATGCGATGATAACGACAAACGGCACCGACTCCATAACCTTCACCTTAAGCACCAGCAACAAGGACGCGGTAAACGCCATGACTACGCCGCAGCTCGACATAGAGGCGGGCGCCGTGCAAGACGCGGCCGGCAATGAAATTGTGGCCGCCGCAGACCAATCTATAACGGTAAACGACACAATACTGCCCACCTTTTCGTCGGCGACATTCGCCACCGGCTCCGGCGTCCTCACCGTGACGTTCAGCGAGGCGCTGAACCAAACGACTCACGACGCCTCCAATATACACGTCCGCAACACCGGCCAGAGTTCCGGCGGCGTCACCCTGTCAAATGCGATGATAACGACAAACGGCACCGACTCCATCACATTTACCCTCAACCCTACAAACACCGCCACTGTAAACGACATGGCCACCCCGCAGCTGGACATCAAACAGGGGGCTGTCCGCGACTCCGCAGGAAACCAGATAGCCGCCGCGGCCGACCAAGCCATAACGGTAAACGACACCATACGCCCCACGTTCAGCTCAGCGACATTCGCCACCGGCTCCGGCGTCCTCAAATTAACGTTCAGCGAGGCGCTGAACCAAACGACTCACGACGCCTCCAATATACACGTCCGCAACACCGGCCAGAGTTCCGGCGGCGTCACCCTGTCAAACAGCATTATAACTACGAACGGCACCAATTCCATAACCTTCACCCTCAGCAACACCCACAAAGGTACGGTAAACGCCATGACTACGCCGCAGCTGGACATCGAACAGGGCGCCGTACAAGACACGGCCGGCAACCTGATAGCCGCCGCGGCCGACCAGACCATCACGATAAACGACACCATCAAACCGGCGTTCAACTCGGCGACATTCGCCACCGGCTCCGGCGTCCTCACCGTGACGTTCAGCGAGGCGCTGAACCAAACGACTCACGACGCCTCCAATATGCACGTCCGCAACACCGGCCAGAGTTCCGGCGGCGTCACCCTCTCCAACAGTATGATAACGACCAACGGCACCGACTCCATAACATTCACCCTCAGCAACACCCACAGAGATGCAGTAAACGCCATGACTACGCCGCAGCTCGACATAGACGCCGGGGCGGTCAGCGACACATCTGGCAATGAAATAGCCGTCGCGGCGGACCAATCCATCACAATAAACGACACAATACTGCCCACGTTTAACTCGGCCACCTATGCCACCGGCTCCGGCGTCCTCACCGTGACGTTCAGCGAGGCGCTGAACCAAACGACTCACGACGCCTCCAATATACACGTCCGCAACACCGGCCAGAGTTCCGGCGGCGTCACCCTCTCCAACAGTATGATAACGACCAACGGCACCGACTCCATAACCTTCACCCTCAGCAACACCCACAGAGATGCGGTAAATGCAATGGCCGCCCCGCAGCTCGACATAGAGGCGGGCGCCGTACGCGACACATCAGGCAATGCAATTGCGGTCGCCGCGGACCAATCCATCACAGTAAACGACACAATACTGCCCGCCTTTTCGTCGGCGACATTCGCCACCGGCTCCGGCGTCCTAACCGTAACGTTCAGCGAGGCCCTGGACTCCTCAATGCACGTGGCCTCCAAGTTCCACGTCCGCAACACCGGCCAGAGTTCCGGCGGCGTCACCTTGTCCAACAGCATGATAACGACCAACGGCACCGACTCCATAACCTTCACCCTCAGCAACACCCACAGAGATGCGGTAAACGCCATGACTACGCCGCAGCTCGACATAGAGGCGGGCGCCGTACGAGACGTGGCCAGCAATGAAATAGCCGCTGCTGCCGACCAGACCATTACGATAAATGATACCATAAAGCCGACCATCTCCTCAATAGCCTACTCCACGGGTTACGGAACGCTCACCATAACCTTCAGTGAGGCGCTGAACCAAACGACTCACGACGCCTCCAATATACAC
Source organism: Nitrosopumilaceae archaeon (assembly GCA_963665475.2). Taxonomy (GTDB): domain Archaea; phylum Thermoproteota; class Nitrososphaeria; order Nitrososphaerales; family Nitrosopumilaceae; genus VYCS01. The sequence goes on from CAXXXK010000003.1 coordinate 397,793, forward strand.
GTCCGCAACACCGGCCAGAGTTCCGGCGGCGTCACCTTGTCCAACAGTATGATAACGACGAACGGCACCAACTCCATAACCTTTACACTCAGTTCGACGGACAAAGCCACGGTAAACACCATGGCCACCCCGCAGCTCGACATAGAGGCGGGCGCCGTACGCGACACATCTGGCAATGAAATAGCGGCCGCCGCAGACCAATCCATTACGATAAACGACACCACCAAACCGACGTTTAGCTCGGTCACCTATGCAACGGGTTCCGGCGTGCTGACCGTGACGTTCAGTGAAAATCTGGACTCCTCAAAGCACAATGCCTCCAAGATCCACGTCCGCAACACCGGCCAGAGTTCCGGCGGCGTCACCCTGTCCAACTCGATGATAACGGCAAACGGCACCAACTCCATAACCTTTACACTCAGTTCGACGGACAAATCCACGGTAAACGCCATGACCGCCCCACAAATCGACATGGAGGCGGGCGCCGTGCGGGACACGTCGGGCAACCAGATAGACACCACAACCAACCAAACCATCACGGTAAACGACACAATACTGCCCACGTTTAACTCGGCCACCTATGCCACCGGCTCCGGCGTCCTCAAAGTAACGTTCAGCGAGGCGCTGAACCAAACGACTCACGACGCCTCCAAGATACACGTCCGCAACACCGGCCAAAGTACGGGCGGCGTCACCCTGTCCAACAGCATGATAACGACCAACGGCACCGACTCCATAACCTTCACCCTCAGCAACACCCACAAAGGTACGGTAAACGCCATGACTACGCCGCAGCTCGACATAGACGCCGGGGCGGTCAGCGACACATCTGGCAATGAAATAGCCGCCGCCGCAGACCAGACCATTACAGTAAACGACACCATTAAACCGGCGTTCAACTCGGCGACATTCGCCACCGGCTCCGGCGTCCTCAAAGTAACGTTCAGCGAGGCGCTGAACCAAACGACTCACGACGCCTCCAAGATACACGTCCGCAACACCGGCCAAAGTACGGGCGGCATCACCCTCTCCAACAGTATGATAACGACAAACGGCACCGACTCCATAACCTTCACCTTAAGCACCAGCAACAAGAACGCGGTAAACGCCATGACTACGCCGCAGCTCGACATAGAGGCGGGCGCCGTGCAAGACGCGGCCGGCAATGAAATTGCGGCCGCCGCAGACCAATCTATAACGGTAAACGACACAATACTGCCCACCTTTAGCTCGGCCACCTATGCAACCGGCTCCGGCGTCCTCAAAGTAACCTTCAGCGAGGCTCTGGACTCTTCAATGCACGCGGCCTCCAATATACACGTCCGCAACACCGGCCAGAGTTCCGGCGGCGTCACCCTGTCAAACAGCATGATAACTACGAACGGCACCGACTCCATAACATTCACCCTCAGCAACACCCACAGAGATGCGGTAAACGCCATGACTACGCCGCAGCTGGACATCGAACAGGGCGCCGTACGGGACACGTCTGGCAACCAGATAGCCGCCTCACCAGACCAGGCCATCACGATAAACGACACCATACGCCCCACATTCAGCTCCGCGACATTCGCCACCGGCTCCGGCGTCCTCAAATTAACGTTCAGCGAGGCCCTGGACTCTTCAATGCACGCGGCCTCCAAGATACACGTCCGCGACACCGGCCAGAGTTCCGGCGGCGTCACCCTGTCAAACAGCATGATAACTACGAACGGCACCGACTCCATAACATTCACCCTCAGCAACACCCACAGAGATGCGGTAAACGCCATGACTACGCCGCAGCTGGACATCGAACAGGGCGCCGTACGGGACACGTCTGGCAACCAGATAGCCGCCTCACCAGACCAGGCCATCACGATAAACGACACCATACGCCCCACATTCAGCTCCGCGACATTCGCCACCGGCTCCGGCGTCCTCAAATTAACGTTCAGCGAGGCCCTGGACTCTTCAATGCACGCGGCCTCCAAGATACACGTCCGCGACACCGGCCAGAGTTCCGGCGGCGTCACCCTGTCAAACAGCATGATAACTACGAACGGCACCGACTCCATAACCTTCACCTTAAGCACCAGCAACAAGGACGCGGTAAACGCCATGACTACGCCGCAGCTGGACATCGAACAGGGGGCGGTCCGCGACTCCGCAGGAAACCAGATAGCCGCCGCGGCCGACCAAGCCATAACGGTAAACGACACCATCAACCCAACCTTCACGTCCGCCGCATTCTCGACCGGCGCCGGAACGCTCACCGTGACGTTCAGCGAAACGTTGGACTCCTCAAATCACGACGCCTCCAAGTTCCATATACGCGACACCGGCCAGAGTTCCGGCGGCGTCACCCTGTCCAATTCGATGATAACTACGAACGGCACCAATTCCATAACCTTCACCCTCAGCAACACCCACAAAGGTACGGTAAACGCCATGACTACGCCGCAGCTGGACATCGAACAGGGGGCTGTCCGCGACTCCGCAGGAAACCAGATAGCCGCCGCGGCCGACCAAGCCATAACGGTAAACGACACCATCAACCCAACCTTCACGTCCGCCGCATTCTCGACCGGCGCCGGAACGCTCACCGTGACGTTCAGCGAAACGTTGGACTCCTCAAATCACGACGCCTCCAAGATACACGTCCGCGACACCGGCCAGAGTTCCGGCGGCGTCACCCTGTCCAATTCGATGATAACGACCAACGGCACCAATTCCATAACCTTCACCCTCAGCAACACCCACAAAGGTACGGTAAACGCCATGACTACGCCGCAGCTGGACATCGAACAGGGGGCGGTCCGCGACTCCGCAGGAAACCAGATAGCCGCCGCGGCCGACCAAGCCATAACGGTAAACGACACCATCAACCCAACCTTCACGTCCGCCGCATTCTCGACCGGCGCCGGAACGCTCACCGTGACGTTCAGCGAAACGTTGGACTCCTCAAATCACGACGCCTCCAAGTTCCATATACGCGACACCGGCCAGAGTTCCGGCGGCGTCACCCTGTCAAACAGCATGATAACGACCAACGGCACCAATTCCATAACCTTCACCCTCAGCAACACCCACAAAGGTACGGTAAACGCCATGACTACGCCGCAGCTGGACATCGAACAGGGGGCGGTCCGCGACTCCGCAGGAAACCAGATAGCCGCCGCGGCCGACCAAGCCATAACGGTAAACGACACCATCAACCCAACCTTCACGTCCGCCGCATTCTCGACCGGCGCCGGAACGCTCACCGTGACGTTCAGCGAAACGTTGGACTCTTCAAATCACGACGCCTCCAAGATACACGTCCGCGACACCGGCCAAAGTACGGGCGGCGTCACCCTGTCAAACAGCATGATAACGACCAACGGCACCGACTCCATAACCTTCACCTTAAGCACCAGCAAGGACGCGGTAAACGCGGTAAACGCCATGACTACGCCGCAGCTGGACATCGAACAGGGGGCGGTCCGCGACTCCGCAGGAAACCAGATAGCCGCCGCGGCCGACCAAGCCGTCACTATAAACGACACCATCAACCCAACCTTCACGTCCGCCGCATTCTCGACCGGCGCCGGAACGCTCACCGTGACGTTCAGCGAAACGTTGGACTCCTCAAATCACGACGCCTCCAAGTTCCATATACGCGACACCGGCCAGAGTTCCGGCGGCGTCACCCTGTCCAATTCGATGATAACTACGAACGGCACCGACTCCATAACCTTCACCTTAAGCACCAGCAACAAGGACGCGGTAAACGCCATGACTACGCCGCAGCTCGACATAGACGCCGGGGCGGTCAGCGACACATCTGGCAATGAAATAGCCGCCGCCGCAGACCAGACCATTACAGTAAACGACACCATACTGCCCGCCTTTTCGTCGGCGACATTCGCCACCGGCTCCGGCGTCCTCAAAGTAACGTTCAGCGAGGCGCTGAACCAAACGACTCACGACGCCTCCAATATACACGTCCGCAACACCGGCCAGAGTTCCGGTGGCGTCACCCTGTCCAATTCGATGATAACTACGAACGGCACCAATTCCGTAACCTTCACCTTAAGCACCAGCAACAAGGACGCGGTAAACGCCATGGCCACGCCGCAGCTCGACATAGACGCCGGGGCGGTCAGCGACACATCTGGCAATGAAATTGCGGCCGCGGCCGACCAGACCATTACAGTAAACGACACCATCAAACCCACCTTTAGCTCGGCCACCTATACAACGGGCTCCGGCGTGCTGAATGTTACCTTCAGCGAAACGTTGGACTCCTCAAATCACGACGCCTCCAAGATACACGTCCGCAACACCGGCCAAAGCACGGGCGGCGTCACCCTCTCCAACAGCATGATAACGACGAACGGCACCGACTCCATAACCTTCGCCCTCGGCAATACCCACAAAGGCACGGTAAACGCCATGGCCACCCCGCAGCTCGACATAGACGCCGGGGCGGTCAGCGACTCCTCCGGCAATGCCATAGCAGCCATAACGGACCGGTCCGTCACCATACATGACACCACCCTTCCGACGCTCCTGTCGGCGTCCTACTACACCGGGAACGGAACGCTCGTGATATCGTTCAGCGAACTCCTGAACGGCACCGTCCACAAGGACCGGATCCACGTACGCGCCCAAAACTCCAACGCCAGCGGCGTCACGCCAGGATCCGGCGACGCCGCGTCGGCCTCCGGCCATACGGTTATGATATCATTCGGGGGCGCGGCCCGGGGCAACATAACGGCGCTGGGCGGCTCGATAAAAGTGGACGTTGAAACGAACGCCGTATTCGACGCGGCGGGCAACGGGATCATGCAGGACAATAAGGATGCCCCCGTAACCGTGCAGGACACCACGCCGCCGACGCTCTCTTCTGTGTCATACCACAGGGCGAACGGCAACTTCACCATATCGTTCAGCGAGGCCCTTGACGCCGCGGCCCACAACGCGTCCCTCATACACGTACGAAACGCGACCCAGTCCGCCGGAAACGCGACCCAGTCCGCCGGAAAAGTAACCCTCTCCAACGCCATGATTGCTGTAAACGGCACCTATCACATACAATTCGACCTGAACGGCTCCGACGCCGCCGCGATGAACGCCATGATCGCCCCCCGGGCGGACGTGGACGCGGGCGCCGTCCGGGACGTCGCCGGCAACCCCGTTGACGCCGTGGCCAACAACCCAGTAAACGTGACGTATCCTACGGCCAAAAGACTTTCAGACGTCGCGCAGCCCGCCGCCCTGCCCATTCCGGAACAGCCGGAGCGCGCCTGCACCGTCGCGGCGGACCTTCCCGGGCATCCCCTCCGGCTGACGGACGCCTCGTACCACGACGTTTCGTCGGTGCTGACGCTCACCTTCAACGCGCGGGTGGATGTATCCAAGTTGGATATTGAGGATTTCTCCATACACGCTAGTATGGAAGAGTACGTGGCCAGCGGGGCCTCCACGCCGCTGGATAGTCCCGTCCTGTTGACGAAACGCGACTCGCACCACATCCATGTACAACTCCCCGGGGAGCAGATCCTCAACCATACGTACCTGGTCGTGGGCGACGCGGCGGCGCGCGACGTCGACGGGAGGTACATCGTCCCCGCGACGCTGCCGATACGCCAGGGCGCCGCGCCGCAGCTGCCGATGCTGGAGTCGGCGCTGCTCCTGCCGGACATGGACCGCATGCACGTATCGTTCGGACAGCCCGTGGACGGCTCTTCGGTGAATGCCAGCCTCTTCCGAATATTCGACCAGGGCAGCACCGGACTGTCCGTCACGCTGGATGATGCGTATGTAGTTCCCGCGGGAAGCTCTTCGATGATACTGCTTGATACGGCCGGCCATGTAGCCGAGCTGAACCATATGGAGTCGCCCGTACTGGATGTGGGTGCGGGCGCCGTGCTGGGTACCGGCGGGACACATTCGCCGGCCGTCGCGGGCCTGCCAGTAACAATGTCTGGCATGCACGATTCGGCCGCGCTGGACGGGCCCGCGACGTACAATAGTTTGACCCACACGCTTTGGCTGGACGTCGCCGCCCCCGACGCGATAGCGAGGCCGGAGCTGATGGCGCTGAGCAACGCCACCGACAACGTCCCCCTGGGCGCGTCGCTCAAAATCGGGGCCGGGCCGGGCACGGTGTACGTGGAGCTGGACCCGTCGCTGAACGTCTCCGGTGACATGTACCTGGACATGGAGGAGGGCGCCATACTGCACGAGAGCGGCTGGACGCCCCGGACGTACGGCGTGCCGGTGCGCGTATTTGACGCGCCCGACTTTGCGTATCGCGCGCACGTGGACGTCTCGGGCGGCGCGCCGGCTGGGCCCGCGGGGGTGTCCCCGGCGTTTGGCGTGTCGGCGGTACATTCGGAAGGGGGCGCCCTGGCGGCGGTATCTCTGGAAGGCCGCGTAAGCGTGCTGGACGTGGCCGCTCCGGTGGACGCGCTGACGCTCTCCTCCATACCGTTCGGCGACATAGTGGACATTGACGCGTTCAGCGCCGGCGGCGCGCCGCACGTGGCGGTGCTGAACAGAACCGGCATGCACGTGCTCAACATTGAGGATCCGGCGTCTCCCGTCGTGGTATCGAGCGTGGCAGTCGACCCGCGGTACCGGGGGGCCATCTCGTCTTACACCAACGGCCAGGCGTCATACGTGGCGTACGCCGACCAGGACTCGTGGCTCGTATTCGACGTGTCGGATGCAGCCGACCCGCAAAGGGCGTACCGCGCCGAACTCGGGTACGACCGCGCCACCCGCTACGACATGGCGTGGCAGGGGGATATGATCGTGGGATCGTTCGGACACGACTGCATGCACGTATTGGACGCGGCAAACCCGCGGGCGCCCGACTTTTGGCAGCTGGACGCCGCCGACCGGAGCGGCGTGGCCGCGGTGCCGGGCACGCCGTTCATCGGCGTGACTACGATCGGAGACGCCCCCGGGCTTACCGTTATGGACGCGAGTCCGGGAGGCCCGGGCGTCGCGTCGTTCACGCCCACGGGCGCCGCCCCGTTCGACGTGGCGGCGGTGAACCTGTACGGCGTGCCGTACGTCCTGGTGACGACGGCCCCTAACGCGGGAGGCGCCAAACTGTTGGCGTACGATGTCAGCAACGCCACCGCCCCCGTGCTCGTTCACGCGGCGGATCTGGCAGGGGCGGTACGCATGGATGCAGTAAAGGCCGGCGGCTCCACGCTCGTGCTGCTCGCCGGCTCCGGGGGCACGCTGCATGTAATGAGCCTGGACGGGGCCCCCTAGGCCGGGGCGGCCGGCAGCGGCGGACGCAATAAGGACCGGGGCGCGTGGCCGCATACCCGGAGGAGCGTCCGCGCGCTTTGCCGCGAACCGTAGCCGCGCGGCAGGCCGTTCTGGGGGGTTTGGCGCGCCCCCGCCCCGCGCGCGGGCCGCGTTCGGGCGCCGGTTCCCGCCAAAACAACAATAAACCGCGTCCCCCGTTACTGCATGCATGGACAGGGACCGCCTTCGGGAGTGCCTCTTTGACGAGGACGCCGCCCCGGCGCTGGCGGCTCTGGAGGACGGCCCCAAGGATCTGGAACACCTGGCGGAGCTGTGCGGCATGGACGAGGACGAATTAAACGGGAGGCTCTCATACTTGGTGGAGCACGGCTTTCTTGCGGTGCGCGGCCGGACGTACGAGGCCGACGCCGAGAAGATGGCCAACATAATGGAGGACGACGACTATTCGGGAATAGAGGACGGCGTGGCGGTGCTGGACTCGTACCTGAACTAGACGCCCGTCTCCCTTCCGCGCCATTGGTTGTCGCGGCGCCGGCTCCATATCATGTACGCGGCGGATATTATCATGCCGGCCACCCCTATTACCAGCATGTACAGCGAGACGAAGCCCAGCGCGTTCTTGGAGGGGTCCGGCATGGGGCCCAGGGCGGCCACCAGGCTGACCGGCTCGGCGCCGCCCGACTCTATGACCAATACGTACTCGTATTCCTCGTCCACCGCGAAGGACCCCTCGTACTGGGCCGAGTCTATCCGCGCCGACGCGGCCTCGTACCCCAGGGGCCCCAGCACCCGCGCCTGGATGTCCATCCCGTCGTTGTAGTCTTGAATGTCCATGGCGAAGACGCCGGTCCCCGGGGGTATGGTGGCGGTCAGCTCCAGGGGCGCGCCCGCCGAGACCGACGACACCAGCACCGTTATGTCCTCCAAGACCACCACGCCCGCATACGCCGACAGGCCCAAACCGGCGGCCAGCACGCCTGCCATGCACAGCAGTATGACGACGGGCCTTTCCACGCGGCATTGTACGGCGGGGCGCATTAAAATTGTGCGGAGGCCGGCTCCTCCCGAGAAGCCGGAGCGTGGGATTCCGTCGGGCCGACGCGCCAAAATGCTATCCTGAGTCTTCGGCCACGCGCCCCTGCCGGCCCCGGGCCGCGCGGAGTAGAACACAAAGGGTTAAGGCGCCAGCAGGGGGCGCCGCAAGACCGGGCCAGCATAATGCGGGAGCCAAACCGCCACCACCGCCTCCGCCCTTTGCCTCTTCGGGAAGAACCTCGGTGCGCAACGCGCACGATCAGGGGTCGGGCGAGTCCGGGACGTTTCAGCCCGACGGCGTAATCTTTTCTTCTATTTTTCTGAGTATCCCCTCGACGTTGCGTTGGGACGCGGCGATACCCTTCTGGGACGCGGCGATCTTCCCGAGCGTTTCGTTCTGCGAGGCGGCAATGTCGAGTGATTTGTCCTGCGAGGCGGCGATCTTCCCGAGCGTTTCGTTCTGCGAGGCGGCAATGTCGAGTGATTTGTCCTGCGAGGCGGCGATCTCCTTCTGCGAGGCGGCGATCTCCCTCAGTATGTCGTTCTGCTCGTCAAACCTGGCGTGCAGGCCCTTTGCCACGTTGCGCGTGGTAATCATCATGTATATCCCTATGCTGCTGGCGACTATAAATGCAGCCCCCATCACTATCAGCGTCTCCCGGTATTCGGGCACGATCCCAAGATGCAGCAGGACGACGCCCGCCCCAAACAGCGCGAACAGGTAGGCGTTATCCAACAGAACGTCGCGCACGTTCCGCGCGGTTTCACCAGAATCTGCCATGCGAGAGCATATGGCACAATCGTTTAAAAAAGAATTCGCGGCAGGGCTCTTCTCGAAAAGGCGGCGGACGGTTCTTCCGCGGCCGGGCGGGCCAAAACCCGATCGTCAACCTTTGCGGCCACGCGCCCCTGCCGGCCCCGGGCCGCGCGGAGTAGAACACAAAAGGTTAGGGCGCCGGCAGGGGGGCGCCGCAAGACCCGGCCAGCATAATGCGGGAGCCAAACCGTCACCACCGCCTCCGCCCTCTGCTTCTTCGAGAAGAACTTCGGTGCGCAACGCGCGTGATCATGTGTCGGGCGTGTCCGGGGCGTTTCAGCCCGACGGCGTAATCTTTTCTTCTATTTTTCTGAGTATCCCCTCGACGTTGCGTTGGGACGCGGCGATACCCTTCTGGGACGCGGCGATCTTCCCGAGCGTTTCGTTCTGCGAGGCGGCAATGTCGAGTGATTTGTCCTGCGAGGCGGCGATCTTCCCGAGCGTTTCGTTCTGCGAGGCGGCAATGTCGAGTGATTTGTCCTGCGAGGCGGCGATCTCCCTCAGTATCTCGTTCTGCTCGTCAAACTTGGCGTGCAGGCCCCTTGCCGCGCTGCGCGTGGTAACCATCACGCATATCCCCCATACCACTGGTGATTATAAGCGCAGCCCCCCACACTATAAGAGCCGTCCCCCGCGCCGGACCCCGGCACGCCCCACGCGTGGGCCAAGACGCGCCGCTCCGCACTCATTTCGGGAGGGGCCCGGGCGCCCGCACGCTCTTCCTAACGCCGTATCCCCCAGACACTGAATGCCGAAAAGTTAGCCTTGGCTAAAAAAGTTAGCCTTGGCTAAATTTTATATTGACCGCGCCCCTACGCGATACATGAGATCCAGTCGGCTGATGGCGGCGTCGGTGGGCGCCATGGCGGCGCTGTGCGTCGTGCTGTTTTTGCCAAGTTCCACCACCGCCGTAACCGAGAAGCAGTTTGTCACGCACTCGGGAGCCGTCATATCCACGACCGGGGAGGTGCTGGATCCGCTGTACACGGCCTCCACCGTGGAATTCGACCCTGACGAGTACCTGCGCAACTTCGAGTACGGGCGAATATCCCAGGAGGACGGCAAGACCGTCCGGGAGTACACCATCATCGCCCGGGACGACCAGGTGCAGGAGATCTCGCCGGGGGTGTTCTACAACGTCTGGACGTACAACGGGACGGTCCCCGGCCCCACCATCCGGGCGACGGAGGGAGATGTGGTCCGGATACACTTTGTCAACGAGGGCTCCAAGCAGCACACGATACACTTCCACGGGATACACCCCGCCGCGATGGACGGCGTGTTCGAGGTGGTGGGAGGCGGCGGCGGGCAGTTCACCTACGAGTTTGAGGCAGGCCCGGCGGGGGTCCACCCGTACCACTGCCACGTGATGCCGCTGGAGGAGCACATAGTGCACGGCCTGTACGGCGTGTTCATAGTGGACCCCGCGGAGGGGCGCCCCGCGGCCGACGAGATGGTGATGGTGCTGAACGGCTTCGACACGGACTTTGACGGCGAGAACAACTTTTACGCGGCCAACACAGTCCCGTTCTACTACCAACACCACCCAATCCAGATACAGCAGGACGAGCTGATACGGGTATACGCGGTGAACATGGTGGAGTTCGACCCCATCAACAACTTTCACCTGCACGGCAACCTGTACTATTATTACCCCACCGGAACCGACGCCGTTCCGAGCCACTACACCGACATGATAACGCTCTCCCAGACCGAGAGGGGAATACTGGAGTTCACGTACCAGTATCCGGGCCAGTACGTCTTCCACGCCCACAAGGTGGAGTTCTCCGAGAAGGGCTGGGTGGGCACGTTTCTGGTACGCGAACCGAATTGACGCCCCGGGTCGTGGTCGCCGGGCTGGCGCCGTTCGCTTTGGTGGTGGCGCTGGTCCTGTACGTGACCGGGCCCGGCGGCATTACGGGCAGCATAGCCCCCCTCCCGGAGGTGACCATCGAGCGGATAGACTTTGTGGATTCGGAGGTGCGGGTGGTGGTGCGCAACACCGGCTCCATACCCGTGGAGATAGCCCAGGGGGACATAAACGACCGGATACAGCCGGCGGCGGTGGAGCCGGACGGGCACCTGGAGCGCTTTGAGACCGCGGTGCTGCGCATACCCTTCGAGTGGAACGAGGCCGAACCGTACGCCGTAGGGGTGACGGTGCAGGACGGGACGCGCTTTGAGCGCGTGGTGGAGGCGGCCGCCCCGGCCGCCCCGGCGGACCTGGGCCAGGCCGGACTGCTGGCGCTGGCCGGCGCCTACATGGGGGTCATACCCGTCTTCATAGGGCTGGCGTGGCTGCCGTTCATACGCCGCCTGAGCCGGCGGCAGGTCTCTTTCTTCTTGGCGCTGGCCGCCGGGCTGCTGCTCTTCATAGGGGTTGACTCCGCCGAGGAGGCCTTGGAGGTGTCCGCCGAGAACCTGGCCGGGTCCATGAACGGGGCGCTGCTGGTTCTGGCGTCCGCGGGCTGCGCCTTTCTGGCGCTGCAGTATGCGTCCGGACGGCTCGAGTCGCCGGGCGCCGCCGCGGCAGGCCCGGCGGCCGCGCTCATGATTGCGGTGGGGATAGGGCTGCACAACTTCGGGGAGGGGCTGGCCCTGGGCGCCGCCATGGGCTTGGGGTCGGCGGCTTTCTCGACGTACCTGCTGGCCGGCTTTGCCATACACAACACGACCGAGGGCATCGCTATCGCCTCCCCGCTTGCGGGAAGGGGCCGCATGGTCCGCCGCCTGGCGGCGTTGGGCATGATCGCGGGGTTTCCTGCCGTGTTGGGGGCCTGGACGGGGGGGTTTGCGTACTCGCCGATATCCGCGGTGGTGTTTTTGGCCGTCGGCTCGGGAGCCGCGTTTCAGGTCACGGTCACGATGCTGCGGTGGGTGGCCCGGGGGCCCGGGGGAGTGAGGTCGCCGTACGTCTGCGGCGGGGTGGCCGCCGGCCTGATCGTCATGTACGCGACGAGCGTCGCGCTGTAGCGGATCGCAACAATCCGGATCCGATTTGTAATTGGCAGCAAGCGCCATTCCGTGGCATGTGGCGGCGGCAAGCGGCGCCATAATCCCACTTGAAGCCGCGCTTCCGTTGGGTCCGCGGGGTTGCGGGTCCGCATTGCGGTGAAATTTTAAACCCCGCCGTTATATCGTTACATTGCACATGAATGACATGCGTGTCAGCGTGGACGGCCATTCCATCAGGTACTTGGAGGCGGGATCCGGAAGCGACGTGGTGCTGCTGCACGGCCTGGGCGGCTACGCCGAGAAGTGGGGAGCTTCGCTGGAGCGGCTCTCCAGATCGCACCGCGTCATAGCCCCGGACATGGTGGGGTACGGCCTCAGCGACAAGCCGGTGGCCGACTACACGCCGGACTTTTTCCTCAAGTTTGTGGAGATGTTTCTGGACGTGATGGGACTTGAGCGGCCCCACGTACTGGGGATCTCGCTGGGGGGCCAAATAGCCGCCATGTTCGCCGCCGAGTTCCCGTCACGCCTGTCCAAACTGGTGCTGATATCGCCGGCCGGCATCATGAAGATGTCCACCCCGGCCCTGGACGCGTACATACTGGCGGCCCTGTACCCCCGGCCGAGCAGCGTGACCCGGGCCCTGCAAATGATGGCCGGGTCCGACAGGGCCCCCGAGCAGTCGCTGGTTACGGGCTTCATAGAGAACATGACGAGGCCCAACGCCAAGATGGCGTTCATGTCGTCGTTGCTCTGCTTCAAGAACGCGGGGGACCTGACGCCGTACCTCGAGAGGATAAAGGCCCAGACCATGCTGCTGTGGGGGTACAAAGACCCGATAATACCGGTGTCGTACGCGGCCCACTTTGCCGCCACCATCCCCGACTGCAAGTTCGTGGGGATGGAAGAGTGTGGCCATACCCCGTACGTCCAGTATCCGGATCGATTCGCCAACCTGGTGGCCGGCTTCCTGTCTGCTCCGGCCCGTGACCGCGGCACGCAGGCGGTGTGATGCCGCGGGCGCGTTGGGCTGTGTACGGGAAGGCCGCGTCTTGCGGTAATTCCAGTTGTGACGGTGGGCCGGTTTGCCCGGCGTCGCATGGCGGGCTTGGTGGGGCGTCCCACCCGTTCTGATCTAGCCTCCGGGTCGGCCCGGGGCCCTTTCCGTGCAGCGACTGTCCAACCCGACGTCCCATTGTCCGAGCAAGCCGGCTTCCATGCGGCTTCTGACGCACTTCAACACGTGCCATGCGTACGGCATGCTGCATTCTCTTGCTGACTTTGGCATCCTCTTGGACACCGTGTCCTTGGGGGCGATTTCTTGTTTTTGCGAATTCCACTAAAAGCTCCTTTAATGTTTAAATAGATATGCATGGTATGCGTACTGGCGATGGGCGAGGTGGCAGATTTTGGCGATGTATTTGACGTATGTTTAAATAAGATGAAGGAGATGACCGGCGAACCAAATTATTTGGCATGCGGATCTATAGCCAACGGTTTAACCAACATCTCTGTTTGGTTTGATTCTAACCCTGCGATGCTTGTTAGCGAGGTGCTTGAGGACGTTTTTAATCTAATGGACTACGTACTGCGTACGCGCATTGTTGACGACGACTACCAGAACAAAATGAGAGAACAATTAGGACATAATGTGGATGACATTTTAAAATCATTTCACTCTGACGACAAAAATGATCTTTTTAACGCACTTGCAAGCGCCCGTAGCGCCGCAACTAAGTTTTACTATAGCAGCTTGAATTTTCCACCCAACGAAGCAAAAACACCCGGGAGACGTGATTAATATGATGAGATACCGCCCAAAAGCAGTTAACAATGGCAAAAAACCTTTTCAGCCCCATATAGTATTGGGAAAATACTACAGGCCAGACCCTAACCCAAAATATGCGCAACAAGATCACCGTCAATCAATATCCTGTTTGAAAAAACCACTGAATGTTAGCGATGCCCCTGCTTCGCTTTCTTACACATCTCAGTTAGAAGCAAAAATAACCAAGCTCAAACACGACAACACTCGTTTACTCGGCGAACTATTGCAAGCAAATACGGAAAAAACTAAGATTGAACAATCCAAGACCGATGCTCCGCACAAATCCTCGTTGAGTTTGTATTGCGAAGAACACAACATACACACGTTCCCTGAAAATCCAGCAGAAGCACTGCGCGGTTTGCTTGCAGAATTTAACATTAAAGAAAGCTCTACGGATATAATCCGAGATGTCAGAGAACACCGATAGCACCGTGGCGTATTTTGATGCAAATGTTTGGGTTGCTTATATGCTAGATGCTTCTGATCGAAATTTTTTATTTGCAAATAAACTAATTGATGAAATAAACAATGGAGCGTATATTGTTTATGTCTCAGATTTAGTGCTATTGGAGACTATTAGCTCCCTCAGGCGCAAAATTGCTGAAAAAAGCTTGTCTAAAAAAACTAAACATTCTCCTCCAGTTCAGCGGAAGACTGTGGCAGAATCTATAGAAAGCAAAGTAAGTGCTTTTCTCACCATACTGAACACCTTTGAAAAAGAAAAAAAAGTCATTAACATGAATCCTCGTGTGCCTATAGACAAACTGCACCATGATTCCTTTGTGTATCTGACTAAACAAGTCGGTAAAATCCGTCCACGCGGTAAATTTTACCGCTATGCCGGTTTAAACCACTGGGATTTTCAACATGCGCTAATTGCTAAAGAGCTTGGAGCCGATGTGTTTTATACCGCCGATAAGGAGTTTAAAGAACTTGAAAAACTGCCACAGTTTGCGTCTCTTAAATTTGTCATACGTTCGGACGATGCGGCGTGACGTCATTCCCGGACTCGTTGTGATGCGCGCAAAGGGGCATCAGATGTTCTCGAAATGATGTGAATGATGGCTTGCAGATGGCATGGCGGCCATACCATGATCTAAGGGCGGCATGCGGATATCTTCTGAGGAATACCTGCGTCCGCATTGTAAGTGATCAGGGTACGTGCACACTTGGCTGCCTCAAGGCAGTGGCGTTGAAGATGGTGCCCATAAGGACCGATGTTCCGTATACGCTCTTGTATCAATACAGGCCCAGTAGAGTTTCCGGAACACGTGTAGTTTACAACGCGTGGCGTGTTAGACGGCCTCCTCGCCGCCAATGTGGCCGCCGCCATTTGGGCTCGTTTACAACGGTGCGCCCCACGCCGACCACCTGTTTCATTATATGGAGTTCAACGATCCGCGCACAGCAAGATCGGACAGTGCGCTAGGCGGTGCCGTGGTCTGCGCCGCTCATTTTGGATGAGACTTGGATTCTGCCGGGCGGGTGCACCGAACTATAATCGTATGTTCACCGCGCTGGAGAATATGGCATGCAACGAAAGCCAGGCATGTGGTGCTGCATGGTGCAGCACACGTAATGCGGACCACTATATCCCGAGCCAGCCCTACGCTCGCGTGTCTTGCTGAACGGCGGGGATGCGCAAAGCCAGACTTGCCAAACACTAAATTTCCCTCGGATCCCCCGCCAGACCATGACGCTGCCCAGGGGAATGAAGGACGTCCGAGGCGCCGAGCTGGAGGGCATACGGTACGTCCGGGAGAGGTTCGAGCGGCTGGCCGCCGCGTACGACTACCGGCAGGTGTGGCCCTCCCCGCTGGAGCTGCTCTCGGTCTTGGAGACAAAGTCGGGGCCGGCCATACGCGACGAGATATACGAGTTTGAGGACAAGGGGGGCCGGAGCGTGGGCCTGCGCTTCGACTTTACCATGGGCCTGACGCGGCACGTGGCCGCCGACCTGTCACTGCCGCTGCCGGCCAAGGTATCGTGCTTCGGGGACGTGTTCCGGTACGACGAGCCGCAAAAGAACCGCTACCGCCACTTCCACCAGTGGGACGTCGAGATATACGGCAAGCCGCACCCGGCCCAGGACGCCGAGCTCGTCGAGTTCACGGCCAGGTTCTTCGAGTCCCTGCCGCTGCCCGTTACGATACGGCTCAGCCACCGCTCCCTGATGGAGCGGCACATACTGGAGGCGTTCGGGGGCGACGCGGCGGCGGTTCCCGACATGCTGCGGGCCGTGGACAAGCTGCAAAAACGATCTGCAGATGATATAGCAGCGGAGTTTCCCGCATACGACCCCGAAAAGGTGCGCCGCATCCTGGCGGCTGCCGGGAACCGCGGTTCCCCCTCCGAGGTGGAGTCCCGCATGGACGGCGGGGCGCTCGGCAACCCCGCTTGGGGCGAGGTAAAGGGAATCGTCGATTCTCTCCGCGACTCCGGAATACGCAACGTCCAGGTGGACTTGGGCGTGGTCAGGGGCCTTGACTACTACACCGGCATGGTCTTTGAGGTGTTCGGCGAGGATGATGACTCCACGGCGCTGGCAGGCGGGGGGCGCTACGACATGCTTCCGGGGGCGTTCGGGCGCGACATCGGCGCCGCCGGCGTGGCGGGGGGAGTGGAGCGCATAGCCGCTGCCCTGGACCTTCCCCGAAAGGGCGGGGCGCAGGTGGCCGTGCTGTACGTCAACGACTCCGTATTCCAGCACGCCGTCCGGCTTGCCGCCTCCCTTCGGCGCGCGGGCACGGCCGTCCGGCTGGACGTCTCCGGCCGTTCCCTGAAGCGGCAGATGGGCGCCGCCCGCGACTGCCGTACGGCGGTCATAGTGGCCCCCCGGGAGATGGCGCGGGGGGATGTCGTGGTGCGCGACATGGTGAGCGGCGCAGAACGGGCTGTGCCGTACGCCGACGTGATGGACGATCCGGACGAGCTGGAGCGCGCCGCATGACGGCATGAATCATTCCATGAACGCCCGGGTCAGCATCATTATCTCCGGGCCGGTGGTGAGGTTGCCGACCAGTACGGCCCGGTCGTTGACCAGCACCCCGGAGGTGACAAACGGCACCCCGTTGTTTATGGTGGACGGCTCCACCTTGGTCTTGAGCACCTCGGAGACCTCCCGCACCTCGTCCTCGTCCGCCATGGGGTGCACTATGGTGCCCGTGCTGTTGGTCGCGATCAGCGCCCCGCTCTGCTCCATCCCCGATATGCCCAACCGCACCGCCTCCACCCCCAGGGCGTCCTGTATGGAGCGCCTTTCAGGTTCGCTGAAGAGGGGCGAGACCACGGCGCCGCGGTCATTGGCGCATATCAGGTTGCCCAAGGCGGTGTATCGCGCGTCTATGACGTGGACGTCTCCTATGCCCTTCAGGGTGTCGTACTCGGACTCCATCAGCGTCTTGGGCAGCAGCATTCCCGAGCCGGTGTGCACCGACATGGCCCCCAGCAGGCGCGTGCCGGATATCGACGCGGCGTGCCACTCCACCCCCAGAAGGTCCGCCAGGCGCCCGGCCTTCTTGGGGACGAAGCCGCTGGGGACCAGCAGGTAGTCGTTGCCCGCCGCCGCATACAGCCCTATGTTGGGTCCGCTGTATACCTCGCAGGCGGTGATGTCCATTGGCCGGTGATACCTGGTGCCGCCGTTAATTGTGTTGCGGGAGGGCGTGCGGTTTTAGTCTGGACTAATTTTGCCTAACTTTAAATAATAATATTAGATAATAAGACATATGCCAATACCAGAGGACTTCCCTGAGGGCTACGAGCCCACAGGCAAGATACTGAACTCGGACGGCAACTTCCACTTCATGTGGGGGCCCGGACGTGACGACGCGGAGAGCTTCGACAACGAGGAGGTGAAGGCGGCATACGAAAGCCGCGGCGAAGAGCAGGTCCCGTTGGGCGTCAGCGGCACAATGGTTGCCGTGGACTGGGACTCGTGCGTAGCCGACGGCGCCTGCATAGAGGCGTGCCCCGTCCAGGTCTTCCAGTGGTACCGCACAGAGAAGGACATCCCCGCCATTGACGTGGTGGACCAGACCTTTGACGGTTCCGGCGAAGCTGAAAAAGAGAACCGGGCTGACTACACCGACAAGGCCGATCCGATACGGGAGCACGACTGCATATACTGCATGGCGTGCGTCTCGGTATGCCCGCCTGAAGCCATCAAGGTGGACCAGATGAACATGGAGGCCCACGACAAGGCGGCCGGCACGTACGTACAGATGTCCGGTGGAGTAAACCCCCACGCGCATCACTAGACCCTTTTTCTATCCTTTTTGCCCCGAACAGTTTTATCGTATGCGCGCCCCCGCCATCCTGCAGAGGTCGCCTAGCCCGGTAGGGCGCGGGCCTTGAGAGCCTGTGTCGGTAACGACGCGGGGGTTCGAATCCCCCTCTCTGCGCCAAGGCAGTCCCGGCGGTGCGGCGGAGTCGCCGCCCTGCCCATCTTTGGGCCCGGCGCCGCGGGCAGGCGCGGGGCGCCGTCCCTGTCATTCGGGCCTGCGCCGAACGCCCGCTGCGGCTGGCGGAGCCCAAAGCATGAATAAGGCTGCAGCATATGCCCCGTCATGGCGTACCGGCGTGCGGTGATCGTTCCGCCTACTCTGGCATTGTCGGCCCTGGCGCTGTCTGCCTTGGCATTGTCGGCCCTGGCGCTGTCGGCGCCAGCCATGCCTGACGCCCACGCCGACGTCCGCTTGGAGCCCGTACTGCGCAATCTGGAAGCTCCCTGGGACGTCGCGTTCGGCGACGACGGGTGGGTGTACGTCACCGCCCGGCCCGGCATACTGTACGGCATGCACGGGGGAGAGGCCGCCGAGCTGCTGCGCCTGTCGGTGGGCGGCGGGGAGGGCGGACTTTTGGGGGTTGCCGCGTTTGAGGGCATGCTGTACGTGTACTACACGGATCCGGCCCGGGGGAACGTGGTGTCCCGGTACGTGCACGGCGAGGCGGGGCTTGAATACAATTCCACCATAGTCGAGGGCATACCCGCGTCGGTCTTCCACAACGGCGGCCGAATCCGCGTGGGGCCCGACTCCATGCTGTACGTGGCAACCGGCGACGCGGGAAACCCGGGCCTGTCCCAGGACGCGTCGTCGCTGGCGGGCAAGATACTGAGGCTGAATCCGGACGGGACCATACCCGACGACAACCCAGTGCCGGGAAGCCCCGTCTACGCGTACGGCCTGCGCAACCCCCAGGGCATGGCGTGGGACTACAACGGCACCATGTTCGTTACGGACCACGGGCCCTCGGGTTTCATGGAGAGGGCGCACGACGAGATCAACCGCATCGTTCCGTACGGAAATTACGGGTGGCCCGACTCCGTGGGCGACCGCGTCGCCCCCGGCACCGTTCCCCCGCTGCTGCATTCCGGATCCGACACCTGGGCCCCCTCGGGCCTGGCCTTTGTGGAGAACGGCAACGTCCCCCGGTGGGAGGGCATGCTGCTGTACGGGGCCCTGCGGGGGGAGCATTTGGGGGTGGTCTCGCCGGACGGCTCGCACCACTCCGTGGAGTTTGCAGGAGAGCTGGGCCGCATACGCGCGCCGGTGCAGCACCCCAACGGGACCGTGTACATCATCACCAGCAACGCCGACGGGCGGGGAACGCCGCAGCCGGGAGACGACGTGCTGCTGCGGGTAGTCCCCGACCCGCACATCCCCGCCGAGTACGGCGGTTTCGCCGCCGACCTCTGGACGCTGCACCGGGAAGGGGCGGTGTCCGAACGGGAGGTGCGCACGGCCCTGGATTATCTGGCGTCGGGGGGCTGACCGGCCCTGTCAAGCTCTAAATCACTGCACCGCGCCGAGTGTCCGGTGGCCGACAAGTGGAGCGTAATGATCGTTGCGGCGGGCCTGGTGGTGGCCGCCTCGGTGTCAACCCTGCTGTACCTGTCGCCCCCGGAGCCCGCCGACACCCGCCCCGCCTCCGGCTTTCCGTACTGCCTCCGGGTGCTCCAGTGCGCCAACGTGGCGCAGTTTGAAGGCATACCCTACGACCAGATGATCGTGATAGCGAAAAACTACGACTCCTGTTTTGAAGACCACAAGATAGAGCAGACCTGCAACGTCCAAGTGCTGCAGGACATAGAGCGGTTCCGCGAGCTGGGATACGTGACGCCGAGGTAGGCCCTCCGGATTCGTGCGGGTGGCGGCGCCCCCCGGCCGGGCGCGCGGCGCAAGAGCGGCGGAACGGCCGCGCCGCCTCAAAGCGCGGCCCCGACCCTCCGGGCGTGCCGCTGCGGGGCGTCGCCGACGACAGGACCGCCCCGCCGGGGGGAAGGGCGGCGGGAAGGCGGACCCGGTGGCATGCAACGAGCAAAAAGGGCGCAAAAGGTGCCTCGGGGCCAGGCCGGACCTGCGCCGCACCCGGACGGCGGGGACGCCGGCCGACCGTCCCGGGCGGGCAGGTGGGGCTGGTGCCGAACCGGCGGCTGGGCGCCGCAATTCCGGCCCGCGCGCGTCATTTGTACGCGGCGCGCGCCATGAGTAATCCGGCGTCCGGCGAACACGAGGCCGACCTTGCCGGGCATGCAGTCCGGATCGCCGGGCGTCGTGCCGGCGGCTGTGGACTACATGTCGCGTATGGCCGCCAAAAGGAGGCGCCGCGCGCGGAACCGGGAGCGCACCTCCGTCAGCAGGTCCCCGAACATCTTTTCGGAACCGGGTATGCGCTTGATCCTCCGCAGATGCTCCTTGCACTTGGCGTAGTGGTCACGGCCGGTGCGCGCCGCTATGAACTCCAGAATCTTTTCGGAGTACGCCCCAAAGTACCTGGCCCTGTGCCGCCCGGCCAGCCTGGGCCGGAACGAATAGTACACCTCCAGCCGGTCGGCGGCCTCCACCGCATCCATGGCATCCTCGTACATCTTCTCGCGCAGGTACATCTTCGCGACGAGATCGGGCTTGGACTGGGCAATCGCGTCGCGTATGCGGCCCAGCTGGCCGTTCCAGTCGGGCGCGACGCGCTTTGCCATATCCAGATACGTCCACTCCCCGGTCTCGGCAAATAACCCGCTGGCCATCTGCAGATACTCGGGGTCCCGCTCGTTTAGCGCGCCCAGGGCCGCCCGGGCCACCTTTACACTGTCCGGAAACGCCGCCGTCGCGTTCCGGGCGCCCCGCCGGACGCCCTCGCGGTCCTCCCCAGGCAGCATGCCCACGTATTTGACGGCGAGCTCCTCGTCGGCATGGTAGGCGCCCGCCAGGAAACTGGCCGCCTCGGCATGCCTGTCGGTCTCCTCCAGTACGTAGACCTTTACGTGCGCCAGGGCCGCGGCCACGCCCACCTCCAGCCCCCGCCGCAACGCCGCGTCTATCATCTCCTCAAGCATGCCGACTCCGTCGGGCGTATCGCACATCACCTTCAGGGCGTCCGCATACCGCATGGCCATCCCACCGTCGGCCTTCTCGCACATGCCCAACATGTACGAGATGTATCCGCCCATCGTCTCGGCATCGGGCTTCTCCCGCGCCGCCGACTCGGCCATCTGCTCTACGGCCTCCATGAGGCAGTCGGCGTAGAATCCGTCGGCATCGTCGGTGCGCCACATGTTGTCTGATATGGCGGAGATCAGGGCCTTGTACGCCCCCGTCGCCGAGCCGTGCCTGCCGGCGTCGCGAAGGTCCCTTGCTATGTCAAAGACCATGTCCAGATCCATGTTGCGCCGTATGCGCCCCTTGTCCAGAAACCACTTGTACGTCCTTTTCAGCAGCCTCTCCGGGTCGGGCAGCGCGGAGATGTCCTTGATGCCCATCTCCTCCAAAAAGTCGGCGTATACGTGGTAGTCGCGTTTCATCTTGGACGTCATGTATTCCATCACCTTCTGGGGAGTGGCGGCGGCCATTATGCTGTCTATGGCGTCGTGGCGCCTCTGCTCCCGGCCCGCGGCCTCGTGGATGTCGTCGTGCATGTACGCCAGCACGGCGACTATATGCTCGCACCAAAGGCCCATGAAGCCCATCTTGCCGCAGCTGCACCTCGCAGACTCGTCGTCCCTCCACACGACCACGTCGTACACGTCGTCTTTGTCCTGCACCGCCGCCTCTGCGGTGTACGGCTCCACGGCGATCTGTTTTACGGCGCCCGATCTGGCAAGCCTGATGCCCTTGTGGTAGCTGGGCCCGTACGTCCTCATGTGCAATGACCGCTCGCTTCCCAGATTCGTCCATTCCCTGTACGCTTCGTCCAATACGGCTCGGAGCCGCCGCCGAGATATACGGATTGCTACGCGGTGGGGATCAGTGCTCCGCGACGCTTCGCGCCAGAATGGACTCCCCGCGCATGCGGGCCGCCATGCGTGCCGGCGGCCCGCCCCCCAACTACGCTGTACGGCACGCCCCCGCCGCGTTCGGCATCCGCGCCCTCCGGACGGGTACACATTATATGGAGCCGCATGCGTCACGCATACGATGAGCGTGTCGGTCGTGGTGGGCGGCTTTTACGGGGACGAGGGCAAGGGCAAGGTCATATCGTATCTGGCCACCGCCGACGATCCGGGCGTGATCGTCCGGGGCGGCGCCGGGCCCAACGCGGGCCACACCATACGGCGCGGGGACCGCACGTACAAGGTGCGCATGCTTCCCAGCGGCTTTCTGAACCCCAAATCCAAGGTTCTGGTGGGGCCCGGGGTGGTGGTGGACCCCGGTGTACTGCTGCGCGAGGTGCATGAGTTCGGCGTGGAGGGCCGCGCCTTTGCGGACCGAAATTGCGGTATAATAGACGAGTCGCACATACACGCCGACTCCGGCTCCCACCTGGGAGACAAGATAGGGAGCACCGGATCCGGGACGGGCCCCGCCAACGCGTCGCGGGCCATGCGTACGCTGCGGCTTGCCCGGGACGAGCCGTCGCTGGCCGGCATCGTAACCGACGTGCCCGGAGAGATACACCGGGAGCTGGAGTCGGGCGGCTCGGTGCTGGTGGAGGGCACGCAGGGAACGTTCCTCTCGCTGTGGCACGGGTCGTACCCGTACGTCACGTCCAAGGACGTCACCGCCTCGGCGATATGCGCCGACGTGGGCATAGGCCCCACCGCGGTGGACTCGGTGGTGATGGTGCTAAAGTCCTTCGTGACCCGGGTGGGCGAGGGCCACCTGGCCGGCGAGCTCCCCGAAGTGGAGACCGAGCGCCGCGGGTGGGCAGAACGCGGGACGGTCACCGGACGCGTCCGGCGGGCGGCGCCCATGGACTACGACCTTGCCCGGCGCGCCGCGATGCTGAACGGCGCCACGTACATCGCGCTGACCAAACTGGACGTGGTCTTTCCGGAGTGCGCCGGAATGGTCGAGTACGGGGACCTGCCCGGGGACGCCGTCGCGTTCGTGGAGAGGCTGGAACGGAAGGTGGGCGTGCCCGTCTCCATAATAGGGACCGGCGCCGAGGAGTCGGCCGTCATAGACCGGCGCGACGGGGCGCAATGACCGGGTTCCGGGAGAGGCTCGCCAACTCGGCCCGCCGGGGGGCTCCCGTAATACTGGCGGCGGACCTGCCGCGGGGCGGCGACGTGGCGCAAAGGGCGCGCGACATGCTGGACGGCCTGGCCGGGACCATATGCGCCGTAAAGGCGAACATGCACATGCTGCTGCCGCTGGGCGCCGACGACGTGCGGCGCGTGACCTCCCGCGCGGCGGACCTGGGCGTGGCGTGCATAGCGGACATAAAGCTGAACGACATAGGCAGCACCAACGCCGCCGCGGCGGAGATACTGTGGGACATGGGCTTTGACGCGCTCATAGCCAACCCCATCATGGGCCCCGACGCCCTCTCGGAGCTGGCCTCCTCGGCCCGCAGATCCGGAAAGGGCGTCATATCGCTGTGCCACATGAGCTCGCCCCAGGGCGCCGTACCCTATGAGATGAAGGCCGACGGCCTGGCGCTGTACCGCAGGTTTTTGGCGTGGGGGCTGTCCGCGGGGGTCGACGGCCTGATTGTGGGGGCCACCTATCCGCGCATAGTGTCGGAGTGCCGGCGGGAGGCCGGGGACGCCGCAGACATCATATCCCCCGGCGTGGGGGCGCAGGGCGGCAGCGCCAGGGAGGCGTTTGGGAGCGGATCCGACTACATCATAGTGGGCAGGGCCCTCCTGGAATCGGAGGATCCGGCCCGGACCGCCCGCTCGCTACTTGCCTGACTTCAGGAAGCGGCTGGCGCGGTCCAGAACGCGCCTCGCGTTCTTGAAGGTGACCTGGCCGAGGGACTCGTTGTAGCTGCACCACACGTACCCCTGGTGCTCCTCGGAGAGGCGAACCTCCCGGGTCCGGGTGCTGGCCAAAAAGAACGTGACCTGCTTGACGCGCAGGTTCCCGCGGTACCAGTACGTGTACCTGATGCGCTGCTTGAACCCGTCGGCGAACGCCGCGTCGGTGATGCCGGTCTCCTCGGCCAGTTCCCTGACGGCGGCGTCCATCTCGGTCTCGCCGGCCTCCAGGTGGCCCTTGACAAAGTCCCAGTGGCCGGACGGGTAGTGGAGCAGCAGGAAGAGCCTTTTCGCACCGGCCATCCTGTACAGCACGACGCCCGCTGAGTGTTCCATGCCCCGTGTGGCGCCACGTCCCGTTAAACTGTTGGTATGCCTT
This sequence comes from Nitrosopumilaceae archaeon, assembly GCA_963665475.2. Classification (GTDB taxonomy): domain Archaea; phylum Thermoproteota; class Nitrososphaeria; order Nitrososphaerales; family Nitrosopumilaceae; genus VYCS01. The sequence goes on from CAXXXK010000003.1 coordinate 422,262, forward strand.
ACCTGCCCATGCGCCGCCGCCTTCTCTGGTATATGCGCACCGCCCGCAGCAGGTCTATCTTGCGGAAGTCCGGCCACATGATGTCCATGAACACCAGCTCGCTGTATGCGCTCTGCCACAGCAGGAACCCGCTGAGCCTCTTCTCGCCGGACGTGCGCAGCACCATGTCCGGGGAAGACTGCGGCAGGTACGAGGTGTACAGGCTCTCCTCTATGTGCTTGGCGGCGACCTCGCCGGCGGCCAGCTCGCCCTTTTCGATGCGCCCCCCGATCTTCCTGACCGCGTCGACCAGCTCGTTCTGCCCCCCGTACGCCACGGCCACGTTCAGGTACCTGCGGTCGTACCCGGCGGTGGCCTTGTCCAGCTTGCCTATTATGTCGCGGACCGGCTCGGGGAGCAGCTCGGTGCGGCCTATGGCGCGCACCCGCATGTGGTCGCGGTGTATCCGCGGGTCGGCGTACAGCTTCCGGAGGCGCGCCTCTATGAGGTCGTACAGGTGCTTCAATTCCTCGTCGCCGCGGGAGAGGTTCTCTGCGGAGAGCACGTACAGCGTCACTATGCGTATGCCCAGCTCCTTGCACCAGTCCAGCAGCCGTTCGACGGCGTCGGCTCCGCGGAAGTGCCCCACCTTCTCGGCCATTATGCGCCTCTCGGCCCACCGCCGGTTTCCGTCCAGTATCAGGGCTATGTGGCCGGGTATGTCGCCGCCCCGGATCTCGCGTTCCAGACGACGCGCGTATATGTTGTACAGTCCGGAGTACCGCAGCAGCGCGTCGCGCGTGCGGCCCATCACGCGTGGACCAAGAGGGCCGCGCCTATCCCTCCCGGTCCTTCTGTGGGGGGCGGTTCCTGATGTGGCTGTTCCAGTACAGGATCCCGGCGGCCACCAGGGTGGCGGCCAGGCCGCCCAGCAGCGGGATTATGAGCGAAAAGGAGCTCTCGTTGTGCAGCACTATGTTGGTGAACTGGTATACCGTGGGGTACAGGGATCCCAGCACGACCAGCCGCAGCACGTCGCCGTCGTGTATGCCGGCCCTGCCCATCACCTTGGACAGCGGCGTGCCGGCCAGGACGGCGCCCATGCCCACCCACAGTATGGGAAGGGCGCCCGCCACGAACTGCCCCAGCACGGTCTTGTCGGTGATGGCAGCCACCGGATCCATGCCGAACACCGCCGGATCCAGCGACGTCAGGCCGGCGGGAACCGACGAGGTGATCAGCACGGCGCCGCCCAGCAGCATGAACAGCCTCACGAACCCCACCGGCGTGGGGCGCGACCAGCTGGCGAGCGCGCGGTCCACGTCGAAGGCCCGTATGAGCAGGGCCCCGCCGAAGACGCTGACCAGCACGGCGAATATCTCGGCGGTATATCCAAAGACGCTGCCCACCCCGCCTATGACGAAGAGCACGCCGGGCAGCCCCAGAAAGAACTTTGAGTATTTGGGGTCGTACGCGGCCATCTTGAGGTACCTGCCCAGAACGGCGTACGAGTACTCGACGGTGCGGCTGGTCTTCATCACGACCCTCTTGACGGAGACCACCGGCACCACTCCCTGTATGACCGGTATCACCGATTCGTCGTCCTCGCCGTCGGAGACTATTATAGCCCCGGTGGCCGGAAACGCGTCCAGCGCCCGCCTTATCTCCTTGGCTATCTTCCTGTCGGCGGCCACCCCCCTGTCCGCCGAGCCGGCCACCGTCACCACATCCGCATCGTACCCCTTGCTGACTATGTCCTCGTAGGTCTTTACGGCGGCGAATATCGAGTTGGAGTCGGCGTCCTCGGGGTCTTCCAGAGCCAGCCGCTGCGCCGCCTCTATGCAGGCGTCCCTGCCGAAGGCCGGGGTGGATATGTTCGCCTTGACGCCCACGTCGTCGTCCCGGTCCACGCATATGACCAGCAGCCTCTCGACTGCCTTCTGCCCGTCCTGTTCCTTTGCGGTCTGCTTCAACCCCGTTGTATTACGCCGCGGCGCTATTAATAATTATGATTCTTAGTTCGCTTTGGCCGGACGGCGCCGCCCGCCCGGTGGCGTCGCGGGAGTGCCTCACTGGAATGATGCCGCCCGGTGCACGGGGGGTATGGGCGGCAGGGGCACCGGCCCGTAGGGGTCCGTCGCGTCCAAGATTTTGGTGACGTTCTCGTCTATGGTCTGGAACAATACGTACGTGTTGGGGCCCGCCTCGACTATCTCCACGTCGGTGATGCCGTACGTTGAGGAGTCGTACAGGATGCCGGTTGGGGACGCCAACACGGGCCGGAGCGGATCCGTTATGTCCATCAGCTGCAGGCTGTTGTTGCCGTTTGCCACGGCCACGAATACGCCGTCGCCGATGGCCACCACCTGGGCGCTCTCCGGACCGTGGATGTAGTTGCCGCCCTCGTTGCCCTGCACCGACGAGAGCAGCGTCGGTTCCCGCGGATCGGTAATGTCCAGCACCGCGACGGTGTCCGTCCTGTAGCTGGCGACCACGGCCAGGACCCTGTCCCCCGTTACTATGGCGTCTACGTCGGTCACGGACTGAAGGTACTCCTCGCCGTCCACTGCCCCGACTTGGCGCGGGTTGTCCGGATCCGTGATGTCTATTATGCTCATGGCGCCGACGTCGAAGCTGAATATGATGGCCAACGTGCTGTCCGGGGTGCGCACGACGTCCAGGCCCTGTATGCCGGGTATCGCGTCCGGCAGGGACGCCACCGTGTCCGGCATGGAGGGGTCGCTCACGTCTATAACGTGCAGCGCGTCGCCGTTGAGTGACGCTACAACGAGGTACGGCGTCTGGCCTATGCGTACGAGATCCGTCTCGATTACCCACCCGAGGCCCTCCCGCATGACGTGCACCGGCTCGGGCATGGCGGGATCGCTGACGTCGACCGTCTGGATGCTTTCGCTCTCCACCCCGGTGACAAACGCGTAGTGCCCCCCGGATACGGATCCGACGGTTATTCCCGCCGGACCGTCCATGACGAAACCGCCCTCGCCGTCCCGGAGCAGCGCCACCGGGGTGGGGGAGAGGGTGTCGGTGATGTCGGTTACCTGCACCGCGTCCCATGAGGGGGACGCCGTAAACGCGTACGTTCGGCCCGATATGGTGGCCGACTCGACGCCGGCGGTGATCGCCAGCGGCAGGGACGGAACCAGGCCCGCAGCTACGGCGGATGCGGCCTCCAGGGCCGGCTCGGCGGTAATCTCTGCCATCTGTATGCCGTTGCCGAAGTAGTCGGCCACTACTAGGTACGCCCCGGTTCCGTAACTGACGGCGGACACGCCGGTGGGTCCGATCAGTGCTTCGAACCCGTCTTGGCCGTTCACCGCGGAGGGGAGCGGCGCGGGCGCGCCGGGGTCGGTTATGTCCAGCAGCTGGACGGCGTTGTCGAAATAGCTGGTGGCGGCCACCAGCGTGCGGCCCCCGTGGTTTACGACATCCAGATGCTGTACGGTGTCAAGGTTGTCAAAGCCGCCCTGGCCGTCAACCACGTGCGACGCCGGCGCCGGGGCTCTAGGATCGCTTATGTCTATGACGGATATGCCGCTGTCGCGGGTGGTGGACACGACCGCAAACGCGCCGTCTCCCGTGTTGACTGCCCTTATGTCGTGGGCGCCCTTCAGATCGTGCCCGTCAACCCCGTCAAAGAGGGCCGCCGCCGGAACGGGCGCGCTGGGATCAGAGACGTCTATAACCTGCACGGAGCTCTCAAAGTAGTTGGCGACCAGAACGTATGGGGAGCCGTTTATGGCGACGGCGTCAACGCTCAGCGTGTCGCCCATGGCTTCGAAGCCGTACTGGCCGTTCTTTATCAACACGCCCAGAACGGGAGACCGGGGGTCTGTTACGTTCAGGAGCCGCACGCCGTCGCCGTAGTAGCCAGCAACCGCCGCGTACGTGGATGCCCCCGCGTCGAATACGGCCGCGGACATGGGCGCCCTCAGCACGGGAAGTTTCACGCTGGATACAATTCTGGGCTCGCCGGGGGTTCCCACGTCCAGGACGGTCACGGCATCGCTGTACACGTTGGGCACCACCGCATACGTCCCGCCGCCGGTCTCTGCCACGGCGATATCGTGCGGGCCGTGCATGGCCCCTTGGGAGTGTTGGCCGCCGACCACCGCGGACACCGGCGCCGGGCTGTCCATATCGGTCACGTCGGTTATCTGTATGGTGCTGTCAGCGACGCTGGCCGTCAGGGCGTAGAGTTTCCCGTCTATCACGGCGGTCTCCACCGCCTCGGGGAAATGCGGCGGGCCCCCCTCCCGCACGTAGGCGGGCGCCGCCGACTTCGGGTTTGTAATGTCCGCCGCCGCTATGGTGTCGCCCACCGACAGAATCCAATTGCCGCCTTCCGACTCTATGCCCGCCACGCGGGCGGTGGGGATTGGAACGGTGGCGACGGCAACCGGGCTGTCCGGATCTCCCATGTCTATCACGTGCACCTTTTCCACGCACATGATCAGCGCATACAGGGCGTCTTCCGTCTCCAGCACGTCGACCTCAAACAGGGTGTTGTATCTGAGGGTGTCCACGTGTTTCGGGTATGCGGGGTCGGTCACGTCTGCCACCATGAGCGACGTCTCGCCCAGTATCAGGGCGTACACGCCCCCGCCGGCCTCCACCACGTCTACGTCCTGCAGGGCCCCCACAGTCTCAAAGTTGTACTGGCCCTGCCGTATGACGGAAACGCCGACCGGGGCCGTCGGGACGCTAAAATCCACTATCTGGACCGAGTCTGATCCGGCCACCAAGACGTACGTCTCCTGCCCCATACTGAATGCCTCGGAGTCCCGGGCCTCGTCCAGGGCGTTGATGGACTGTTGGCCGTTACGTATGTCGCCCGCCGGCGCGGGGTTCCGCGGATCCGTCACGTCTACCACGTACACCCTGTCGCCGGCGGACAGGAGCGCGAACGTTCTTTCGCCGGATATTGCCCAGTCCACGTCAGATACGTCCCCGGACGCGCCTCCGGTTGGATCCGGCAGCACCGAGACCGAAACGGGCCTGTACGGAACCGTCACGTCCCACATGTGCAGAGAGTCGTCTGCGCCCATCGCGGCCAGGTACGCGCCGCCGCTTATGGGCACGTGCGCGAACTCCCCGGACGCGACGGGAATGCTCGCGACCTCCAGCGGTATGTATGGTATGGTGACGTCCATTATTGCTATGGACTCCCCGGGGACGAACAGAAACGTATTTTCGCCAAGGCTGGCCGTCTCGGTCGCGTACGCGGCAATCGGCATCACGGCGGCTATCGCCAGCATCGCGACCATGGCGGCCCTCATGACGCTGTACAATTCTGTACTGGTATTTATACCGTTTTCGTAATATTCAAACTGCGGCCCCATGTTCTGGCGCTGACGCGCGAGGTCGCCTGCCTCCGTCATCTGCGCCCAGCCGTCATATACTGCGGCCACCATATCGTACGCCCGGCCATCCGCATCGAACGCCTGCATGTCAACCGCCCCGTCCGGAGCTATGGGCATCCCCCGCACCGTCGAATGCCGCAGACGCGGGGGCCTGATGCGCAGGATCGGTTATGCCCATTATATGCACTCCGTCGCCAAAGGCGGCTACTGCCCCATACATCCACAGCCAGGCTTCATGCGCCTCTACGTCGCACGGCGCGCTGAAACCCCCGGTATCCGTCAAACGCCGCAGACACGGGGGGCTAGATGCGCAGTATCGGTCACGTCCATGATCTGCACTCCGTCGTCGCCAAAGGAGGCCACGATGCCGTACGTCCGGCCGTCTGCCATGAACACCTCCACGTCATATGTTGCCCACAATGTGCTGAACTCCATAGCGCCGTCGAATACCGCCGACACGGGGGTCGGCTCCCCGGCAACCGGGTTTACCTGCCCGACAGATACGGGCAAGAATCCGGTAGCTGCGGCCATAGACAACGCAAACAGCGGCAGTAGCCATTTTTCCACGTCAGAATTGTGCCGGACTTGGTTATACGTCTTGCAAATCTAAAAATTCTGCACCGGCAGTAGGCGCGCGTTCATATTTTGTGGTGGACGGCCACGCAGCGGACGTCCTGCTGTGCGATGGGTTATGCCCCGTCCACAGTCCGTTCGTCCGTGACCAGCCTATCGGTTTGGTTTCATGTTCAATACGCGTCGCCTAATTTCAAAATTTACGTTATGTTTTCCGACGTTTAGCCGAACAACAAACCACTTTATTTTCACACCACAATTAAATCGGGACCGAAATTCGCCGACACGCGAGCTTAATCCGTAATTACGGCTCTAGTCTAATGGCGCCAAGCGCCTTGCCCTGCCTGAAACATAATCCCCGCCATTAAATGCAACATTTTTTGCCGAGATTCCTCATGGCTTCCCGCCTACTGCGATCTTTATTCCAATGCCCACATGCATATTTTTTCAAATTTACAAACCTGCCTACTCTCACACCATTTTGAATTTTGGAGCAATATTTGCAATCTCCGCAAACCGCCGAACTCAAGCATAAAATTGCAATTAATCTTCCGGCGGCCGTTCCTTCAGGGCTGTCAGGTGGTGCTGGCAGTCACCGCCCTTTTCTATTAGAACACAGTTTCCATAGCTCCCGACGCCCGACCAATATCCGGGGTCGCCCTCGAATAATTCCCCCGGCGGCCTGCCCAGCAACACATACGTCTCCTGGATGTCTAGCACCTCCGGCGCCAAGGGCCTCATTTCCCCGACAAGCCGATCAAGCCTGTTTGAAGCGGTATCGGGAGACACGTCGTACTTGTTTAACAGCCACTCGTGCAGCATCTGCAGCGGTTCCACGGGGATGGCGTACGTGCCTTCGGCCATCTGCACTCCTATTACGAGAGCCGACACCTCTTGTGGATTGGCTACGTCCCCTACGAGTATGTCGAAATTGAACAACCTCATCGTGCCGCCGTTGGTTGCCATTCAAGCCGGGGTCGCCCGCGCTGTCTTCCGGCAGCTCGTTGAACCAGTCGTGTGCGTCGTTGTCCGCGTCTACGCCGCCACAGTGGTCTATTTTAGCCTGTATAAGATCATACCTCAATAACCCGTCGTCGTATATCTTGTTTTCAAGAAGGGACTGCTGCCTTATCCGGTCCATCTCCGAGGGTACCGGCGGTTCGCCGTAATCGTACGCCGCCCCGAGCGCCGCGAGGCCGATCAGAGCCGCTGCCAAGAGTGGCCCGTATATCGCAATGTGGCGTTTCAGCGGCTTGCTGCCCCCGCATCCCGATTAAACCTGGGAAACCATTCGCAATCGCCCCAAATTCACGCGTGGACCCGTCGCAAAACTGCGCAGTCTCCTTCGACGCCCGCACGCGGGCCTTGCCGCTTGCCAACACGCCATTGCGCCCTTGTCCAAAACTACGAACCCGCAAGATTTCGCCATTCCGTGCGGCGGCGTGTGTGCCGTGCCTGGACGGGTATGCCCGGGCGGCGTTTTCAGCCGTAACCGTCGGCGCATCCTTTCCGGATGCGTCTCGCGCGGAGCCCGGCGGCCCGCCCCGCCACGTTCCACGACGTCCCGCGCGCCATGTCCCATGATTCGAGAACGCGCCGGCCGCGCGAACGGGGGCCGGCTCCGCATGGGACGCGCAGACCCGGCCCCGGACGTGCGGGGCGCAACGATTTTGTGTAGCTACCGTCGCCGTCCAGCCATGTACGACCGCAAGCTCACCTTTCTGGGCCTGGCCCTTTTGGGCATCACCCTGATGCTATACTACGTGGAGGAGGACAGCGGCTTCCGGTTCGTGTACGTGGCGGGGGTTGCCATGCTGGCGGTGTTCGCGTACACCTTCGTCCGGTTCAACCTGTCGCATTTCGGATCTGGCAAGAAATAATAGCGGTGTGCCCTAACCGAACATCCGGTGAAGTACATCTTTGTCACCGGCGGGGTGATGTCTGGCCTGGGCAAGGGCGTGGTGACATCCTCGACCGCCAAGCTGCTCCAGCTGGCGGGGTTGAAGGTCTCCTGCATAAAGGTGGATCCGTACCTGAACTACGACGCGGGCACCATGAACCCGGTGGCCCACGGCGAGGTGTTCGTCACCGAAGACGGCGGCGAGTGCGACATGGACATGGGGAACTACGAGCGCTTCCTGAACCAGAACATTCCCAAGAGCCACAACATCACGACGGCCCAGGTCTACTCGTCGGTCATCAGCGCCGAGAGGGACGGACGGTACCTGGGGGCGTGCGTGCAGATAATCCCGCACATCACCGACGAGATAAAGAACCGCATAGCGTCGGTGGGGCGGGACGAGTCGCTGGACGTGGTCATAGTGGAGTGCGGGGGCACGGTCGGCGACATTGAGTCGCTGCCGTTCTTGGAGGCCCTCCGGCAGATGGACGTGGCCGGCCCGCCCGGGGACAAGGCGCTCTTCGTGCACGTGACGCTGGCCCCGTCGCTGGACGTGGTGGGCGAGCAGAAGACCAAGCCCACGCAGCACAGCGTGCAGGAGCTGCGCCGCATAGGGATACAGCCGGACTATTTGGCGGTGAGGTGCACCAAGCCACTCCTGGATGCGACCCGCGAGAAGATGGCCCTCTTCACCGGCGTGGACGTCCGGGACGTGCTGTCCTGCCACGACGTGGACTCGATATTGGAGGTGCCCCACATGCTGTCCGAGCAGGGCATAGTGGACTCGATGTTTCGGAAGTTCGGGATGGTGGGGCTGGTGGACTCCTCAAAGAGGTGGGACGCCTGGAACGCCACGGTGGCGTCGTTCGGGGTCGACCACGAGCGCGGGGTGCGCATAGCCATGGTGGGCAAGTACGTGACCCTGACGGACAGCTACGTCAGCGTGAACCACGCGCTGCGGCACGCCGCCGCGGACCTGGGGGTGTCGATATCCATAGATTTGGTGGATTCCGAGACCCTGGGCGGGGACGCGGACCTGTCCGGATACGACGGCATCCTGGTGCCCGGCGGGTTCGGGACCCGGGGGGCCGAGGGCATAGTGCGCGCGGCGGATGCCGCCCGCGCCGCGGACATCCCCTACCTGGGGATATGCTTCGGGTTCCAGCTGGCCGCCGTCGCGTTCGCCCGCGGCGTCCTTGAGATGTCCGACGCGGACACCACCGAGATATCCCCCGACTCCGCCCACCCGATAGTGCACCTGCTGCCGGACCAGGAGGATCACGCCACTGGCGGCACCCTGCGGCTGGGGGCCCATGAAATATCGGTGCGCCCCGGCACGATGGCCGCCCGCCTGTACGGCCGTTCCATAACACGGAGGCACCGGCACCGCTACGAGATAAACGCCGAGATGATTCCCAAGATGGAGTCCGCCGGGATGATATTTTCCGCGGAGAGCGACGGGGGCAGGCGCATGGAGGTGCTGGAGATTCCCCGCTGCAGGTTCTACATGGGCGTGCAGTTCCACCCCGAGTTCAGCAGCCGGCCCGGCTTTCCGGAGGCCTCCTACAGGGCCTTCGTGGAGGCGGCCGCCGGGGTGGCCGAGGCGTAACGCGCCCCGGCCGCGGCGGCTCTGCCCGCCCGCATCGGGCATTTCGCGGCGGCGTGGCCGGATTGCCAATCCGCCGGGAAAGCCGAACGAACGGCCGTGCCGGACCGCTCCGGCATTCGGGGCGGTCGTCCGTCGCGTGCGCTCGGCGCACGGGATGCTGCAAATAGATCTAAATTCTTTTGATTTCATGCAGGCTCGGCCGGGTGGAATTTCGCCGCCCGCTTGATTTGCCGCGTTACGGACGGCCTGCCGCTTTTAACTTATTTATCCGGCGGCGCGCCGCTTCGATCGATGGACCACGGCCCCGGCAGGGAGGCGCACCATATGGGACGCGCGGCTGGATGGCCCGGCGTTGCCTGGGCGCCATGCGGCGTCCGACATGCCGGAACGATGGCGGCGGCACGGGCTTTGGCGGGTTTGGGGGCGCGGGGCCGTCTACGTGCGTTGGCGGGTCTGACGCCATGATGCGGGTAATTGCGGCGGTGGCCGCAGTTCTGACTGTCTTGGCCGTGCTGCTGGACGCGTACGGGGGCCCCGGCTTGGCGTCTGGGGCCTGGACGTATGCGGGAATGCTGGCCCTGGCGGCGGGGTCCTCGGCGGTGGCCACCATGGTGGGGCTGGGGGGCGGCCTGATCATCGTCCCCGTCCTGTTGTTCATGGGGCTGTCCCCTTCGGTGGCCGCCTCGGCCAGCCTGGCTGCCACGCTCTCCAACGCCGCCGCCTCGACGGCGGCCTACGCCCGGCAGGGGCGCATAGACTATCGGGAAGGCATGATTATGGGGGCGATGGCCGCCCCCGGCAGCGTGTTGGGGGCGGTGTGGTCGTCGGACGCCGAGCCGGGAATCTTCGGGCTGCTGCTGGCCTCGGCCTTGGCCGCGGCGGCCGTCTACATATTCGCCCGCTCCCGGCTGAGGAGCCGCGGCGCATCCCACGGGTATATTGTAGCGGTACTCTCCGCGGCGGCCAGCGTGTTTGCCGGAATGGTGTCCTCGTTCTTTGGCATAGGGGGCGGAGTGGTGTTCGTGCCGTTCCTGGTAGTGGTGCTGGGCATGGGCATGATGCGCGCTGCGCCCACCTCCATGTTTGCCCTCATACTGACCTCTACGGCGGGCGTGGCGGCGCACGCCGCGCTGGGCCACTCCGACGCGGTCCTGGCCCTGCTGCTGTCCGCCGGGGGGCTTGTGGGCGGGCTGGCCGGGGCCCGCATCTCGCTGGTCATGGGGGAGCGGTACCTGCAGGTGATGGCCACCACGCTGCTGCTGGCCGCCGCCGCCAAGCTGGTGTGGGACGCCCTGTCCGCAAACGCGCAATGATTCGGGGTGGCCGCGCGGCGTACGATTGGACCGCATTGCGCGTCGTGGCCGCTTTTGGCATTGGCGACTCGCATATCTCATGTGCAATTTCCCCGCCGCGCCCTCCAACTCGGCGCGGCGCTGCGGCGTTCGGCCGCGCGCATGCCGGCCCCCGCGCGTATCGCAAAGGCACGCGGCGTCGGCCCCGCGCTAGCCCTGCTCGGAGCCCCACCCGTTCATCGACTGGGGGGCATCTGATATCTCGTACAGCCTCTGCCGGGCGTCCCGGGCGGATACCCTCCTCTTCACGTAGCCCTTCTCTATGAGGCGCGCCAGCGACATGCGGACGGTGCGGCTGGGCAGCATGGTGCGCTCGGCCAACTTGGTCCTGGACAGCGTCCCCTCGTATTCCAGCGTCTTGAGCAGAAGCTTGGCCGACGGGGACATCTTGAACAAATCCTTGGAGAGATGGTGCCTCTTGGCCATGGCCGATATGCTGATGGTATTCTTCTTCATGCGTATTATCCGCGCCGGAGCCTCGAACTTTGAGAACCTGACGCTCTTCTTCACGCCGACCCTCTCGGCGCCGTCCAGCACCACCTCGCACCGCACGCGGGACGTTATCTCGCGGACCTCCACCTCGCTGTCGGCGGGCACCACCAGCGGGCGCCGCTCCACCCCCTGGGAGTTTACCGAGGTTATGCCGAATACGGGGGACCCCGCGAATATCACCGGGCCGCCCGCGGACATGGCGTACGCGGTGGACCCCAGAGGCGTGGACACTATTATCCCGTCGCTGCTGTCGTGCCAGAACTCCTCGCCGTTTATCATCAGCAGGTACTCCATAAGCACGGCGCTCCTCGCCGAGCAGACCGTCGCGTCGTTGAGCACCTGGTGCTCGCTCTTGCCGTCAACGGTCACCTTCAGGCGGGAGATCTCGTCTATGTCGTAGAAGGACCTCAGGAGCCTTTCGGTGTACTTTGGCACGTCCTTTACGTCCACCTGCGCCAGCAGCTCCTCGGTCTTGCCTTCGGAGACGCCCAGCACCGGCACGGACGGCAGGTTCGCCTCCAGGTAGTACTTTCGCACGCCGCGGTCGCCGCCCGGCACTATGACGCATCTCAACTCGGGGGGGCTGGAATCCGGCGACACCTTGACTGCCCCGTCGTGCTTCAGTATGGCGTACAGGGAGTCCACGGCGTGCGGGACGGTTCCGTCGTCGTATACGCCCAATACTGTCAAATCACGGATCAGGGAGCGGGTAAAATATTATAGGTTTCTGTATTCCACAAGGTTGTAAAAGTACGACGCGTTGGTCTGAACCGCCCCGCGCTTGGGTATCTTGAGCAGTCCGTTTGATTTGGTGTCCAGCGCGGCCTGCACCGCCCCGCCGGCAAAACAGAAGGCCCAGAGCGGGTCCTTCTCCCGGATCATGGTGCATATGAACGCGCCGCACAGTATGGCCCCCAGCCCCGTCGTGTCGCGCACGTCCTTGTTGGGGAGCCGCACGCTGTACACCAAGTCCTCGTGGTACATGTCTATGCCCCTGCCGTTGGTGCGGATCACGGTGCCAGCGCCCATCTTGCGCAGCGCCCGCAGCCCGGCGTCCCCGTCCTCCCCGGTCAGCGCCCGTATCTCCAGCGGGTTTACCTTCAGCGCGTCGACCCCCTCCAAGCCCAGCTTGGCGGGCACGGTCTCTACCAGGCAGTCCTCGCCAGCCTCGCGCAACAGGCCCTGGGGGTTGAGCAGGACGTATCCTTCCTGGCCCGTCACACATCCGGCGTCCAGCTCGTGGTATATCGGGGTTATTATGACGCCGTCCTGGGGCGCGGGGCGCGCCTCCACCGGTTCGCATTCGTTCCTCAGGTACATCTTCCTGTACATGCCGTCTATGCGTATCTCAAACCGGGTGGTGGGCAGCTCCGAGGCGGCCCCGTCCAGCCGTATTCCCGGCTTTTCCAGGTACGCGGCGGGAAAGTCGGGCCCGAATTTGGTCTGCAGCGACACGTCGGCCTTGAACTCCCGAGCCGTAAGCCCCGAGTAGCAGGCGTCGCCCCCGGGCTGCTCGTACTCGGATCCCCGTAGGTGCACCGTGTCCATGGCGCAGTGCGACAGGACGGTGATCTTCATCCCTTCTCGGCGGTGCGGTTCTCACCGGTGCAGTCGGCGCACAGTATCTTGCCGTCTGTAATGGTTATCTCAATGTTGGACGTGAGACACCCGTGACACAACCCTCTCATGGCGTGGTGTCCCGGCTGCGAGTTAATATCTCTGCCGTCGGCGTATTCGTCGTGCCGGGACGCGGCGGGCCGGCCCGAACCGTCCGGGCCCGAGCCGCGATCCCGGTTCTCCTGCGCTCCCTTCCGGCGGCGCGCGGACTCGCGCGCATGCCCGCGCCATGATGGGCCGCGCCCCGCGGCTGCCGCCGTGGGTTCCGGCCCGGCCGTCCTTCCGGCATATGCAAAACCCGCGGCGCGTTGTGCTCCTCGCTGACGCTTGGCGCTTTCCGCATGCCGCGCGCGCCGCGATCTGACGAATTATTCAACGTCACCGACGGGCGTTTCCCGGCACCTGTCCCCGCGGCAGAACCAAATCTGGCAACTGTTATAATCTGAAGGGTGCAATATGGGGCATGGACGAGGACGTTTCCAAGGCGCTAGCCGCGATAGAAGCCCGCTTCGATACGTTGACGGACGCGATCACCCAGGCGTCCGTCAGCGAACGCGCCTCCGACGAGGCTACCGGTGCCGGGCTGGACAGACTGGAACGGGGAATGGCAAACGTGCTTGACGGGATATCTGCCATGCGGAAGGAGATTATCGAGCTGAACGCCAAAATCGGCAATCTGGAGACTGGCCTGCAAAAGGCGCTGCGGGAGACCGTACGCGCCGAGCTGCCAGGCATTCGCGGCGCCATGCACCGCCGGGAGAAATAGTACGGGGGCGCCCCGCCGCCCGGCGCTGCAACCGCGCCGCAACTCTGGAACGACGCGTTCGACTCGGCATTGTCCGCGTTCGACGCGGAACGGGCACGCGCCGGCAGCGGCGCGCCGGTTCGCCAACCGCAGCCGCGGCTTGCGCGAGGCGCGTAACGAAACCGGAGGCGCCCCGCGCGGCACATGCAGCGGCCGTCCGCGTTATATGACGCCAACGCGCCGAAAGCCGCGTTCCGCTTTGCGGTTCAGCGCGGGAGTCCCCGGCCGGTTTTCGGCCCGGCGGGTGCGCTCTGCATATATCGGCGCGGGCGCATACCTTGGGTACAATGCGGATCCGCTGCTCGCTGTGCGGCATGGAGTTCGACGACGAAGATCCCCTCGCGTCGCGCCGCAAGGCGCGCCACGAATCCTGGCACGACCCGTCGCCCTCGCCGTACCGCCGCAACATGATCCGGGGGGCGGTGGTGTGGGAGCCCCAGGAGGGCGTCAAAAAATGAAAAAGCGGCCTATTTGCCGTCGTCAGTTGGGTCCTTAGGTTTGGCCGGGGGCGCGGGCGCCTTGGCCTTTGCCTTCTTGGCCTTGGGATCCTCGGGGTCTATGATGCCCGCCTCGCCGATGGCGAAGACTACCTCCTCCTCTGGGTGGTGCGGGCTGTCGACCATCCGGGCTATCCTCTTCTTGCCGGACTTTTTGAAGTAGATGCGGTACGTGCTGGTGTGTGCCACCACGTTGCCTCCTATGGGCTTTGTGGGGTCGCCGAAGAACACGTCCGGCGAGGACATGACCTGGTTGGTGGCCACGGCCGCGCAGTTGTACGCTTCGGCTATGCGGGACAGGAGGTGCACGAAGTGGTTCAGCCTCTGCTGCCTCTCCGACAGGGTGCCGCGTCCCAGATACTCGGATCTGAACAGGCCCACCGCCGAGTCGGCGATCAGCAGCTTGATGTTGCTCTCCCGGATGATGGTGCCGGCCTCCTCCAGTATCAGTACCTGGTGGGCGCTGTTGTACGCCCTGGCGACCATTATGTTGTCGAGTATCTTTTGCGGGTCCATGCCGTTGGCCTTGGCGATGGAGACTATCCGCTCGGGGCGGAACGTGTTCTCGGAGTCGATGTACAGGACGCCGCCTTCGAGGCCCCCTTCCTCCATGCTCTTTTGCACCATGACGCAGAGCGTGTGGCAGAGCTGCGTCTTGCCGCACCCGAACTCGCCGTACACCTCGGTGAGGGCCTGCGTCTCGATCCCCCCGTCGAATAGGGAGTCGAGGCACTCGGTTCCGGTGGTGATCTTTCCTATCTCTTGCCGGCGCTTGTAGATCTCCGCGGCGCTGACAAAGTCCTTCGACAGGACCCCGCCGTCGGCCAGGTACATCCTCGCCTTGTTGACTATCTTCTCGGACGTGCTCTTCTCCATGCCCGTTATGTTGGAGATCTCCACGGGTCCCCGCACTATCAGGTCCATCATGTTGTGTACTCCGGCGTCGGTGAGCTTCCTTGCGGTTACCGGCCCGACGCCTTCCAGACTGTCTAATCTTATGTCTTCCATTACCAAGTGTACCGTACATTAACCATATAAACCTTGCATTTTGATAATACACGTTGGTTATTTGCTGAATGCGCCCCGCGCGCCGGTGCGGATCCCCCGTCGCCGTTATAACCTCCCTTGCAGTACCGGTGGCCGTTGGAAGCGTATTTGGAGGTGGCCCTGAACGTGGCCGGCTTTGCGGTGGGCCTGTGCATAGGAACCATGTCGGTCATAGGGTACAGGAACACGGCCAGCCCCACCCTGCTGCGGCTGTCGCTGGCATTCATCCTGATAAGCCTGGGATTCCTGGCGGTGTGGGTGGGGTACGCCCTGGGCCTGCTGCCCTCTGGCGCGGGCCGGTCCGGGTGGTGGCTGGAGACGCTGGGCGTGGGGGTGCAGACCATGGGGTACTTCTTCATAGCGCTGTCGCACGGCCTCAAGTCGTTCTTTCCAAAGTCCAGATACCTGCGGGGCGTAGCGGCGTTTCCGCTATTTCTGGTGTCGTCGGTGCAGCTCAACCACCTGCTCCGCTCCATGTCCTTCATACTGCTGGTGTACGCGGCCATCGAGACGGCTCTCTCGTTCGTGGAGAGCCGCAACCGGGGCGCCGTTTCGGTGGCGGCCGGCCTGGCGATGCTGGCGCTGGGCGAGTTCTTGGGGTGGTACTCGGTGGTATTTCCCGAGTCGCTGATGTACCCCGTCTCGCTGGTGATCAAGATAGCGGGCCTGGTGGCCCTCTTCCTGCCGGTGAGCCGCATCCCGTTTCAGCGCATACGCTTTGACGCCGACCGGGCAGAGTAGCATTCCTTTGACAAGTTGGTCTACTGATTTTGATAAGGCGTAATACATACAGATTTGGACATCATACCCCAGATGGCCTACCAGACCAGGGCGCGTCTCATCGGGGAGATCCTGGCACACGCCGAGGCCGGGGCTTCGGCGTCGGTCATGGCGCGCCGGACCCACACCTCGCACTATAGGGCGACCGGCGTGCTGAGACTGCTGGAGAGCCAAGAGCTGGTGGAGCGCGTGGGCAACCTGTACTATACCAGCCGGAGGGGCCGGGACTTTCTGAGGGCGTACAAGTCGTTCCGGAGGTATTCGGAGAGCGTGGGCGTGACGGTCTGATGCGTGTCACCGGGCGGAGCTGCCCGGAACGTCGCACTGGGGGCACCGGTCTCCGGTTATGGCCGAACCGCACTCGACGCATACCCCCTTGCCTATCTTGTACATTATGTCGCGCCGCCGCCTCTCGGTGTACCACTTTATGCCGAAGAACGCGGCGGCCGCCCCGGATATGGCTAATATCGGCGGTACGAACGGCATCATGCCCACCGCCAACAGCGCCACTCCGGCCACCAGGATGACGTCGCGCCTCTCGAACCTCACGGCGCGTATGCGGGCTACCCACCGATAAATGTGTGGGGCTCGGCATGGTATGCATCTCACCGAATCGTCACTCTAACTCTTCCTCACGGCCCCGCAATACCTCGTTGCGGGAGGGGGGTATTTGTTGTATGTGAGCAGCGTAAGCTGCCTGAAGGCGCCGTGCCGACCATCCGTACCGCGCGGCGCCCTCAGAGGATCCGGCGGCCGGCCCCGCCGATGGCAAGCCCCGGCGCCAAGGCGCCGCCGGTTCTGGGACCTTTCTTGTCGGTAGCGGGATCCAGCAGCGGGAGTTGGGCCAACTAGAATTCACGCCGCACTCTCACCATGGCGGCTGCACCCGCGTGCAGCGGACCGTACCCGTCCGAACGCGCCCGCTCGTTGTGGCGCGTGGCCGCCGTGCCGCAATATGACCTCATGTATACGGTGGGGACGGGCGGGCCGTGGGCCCTGTTCGGAGCCACGGGGCCGGCAAAATGGCCCGGGCGCCGCCCAGCGGCGATTTTGATACGAAATCTGAGCAGATGTGTGGTGCCGCCCTATTTTGATTTATATTTATGCCTCCAATTCCAAAAACCCATATCATGATACCGGAACTGCTGCCCATAGGTGCGGGCATCGCTTCGCTGCTGGTGGCCGCCGGCTTGGCGGCGTGGATCACCCGGCAGGATCCGGGGACCTCCCAGATGATGGAGATATCCGAGGCCGTGCGGGTGGGCGCCGCGGCGTTTCTGAGGCGGGAGATGAAGGTCATAGTGCCGGTGGCGATAGGACTGGCCGTCGTGATAGGGGCGTTCCTGGAGGCCTCCAACGGCATAGCGTTCGCGGTGGGCGCCGCGCTCTCGGCGGTGGCCGGCCTCATATCCCTCAAGATAACCGTCAAGGCCGCCGTCCGCGCCGCGAACCTGAGCGGCAGCGGCCTGGGCGACACGTTCGTCATGGCCTTCCGAGGAGGGGCCACGGTGGGCCTGGCGATCCCCGCGATGGCCCTGCTGGCCATAGCCGGCCTGTACATGGTGTATCCGGATCCCATAACCATAGCGGGCGTGGGCATAGGCGCCAGCCTCATAGCCCTGTTCATCAGGATAGGCGGCGGCATATTCACCAAGGCGGCGGACATGGGTGCCGACCTGGTGGGCAAGGTGGAGGCCAACATACCCGAGGACGACCCGCGCAACCCCGCCACCATAGCGGACAACGTGGGCGACAACGTCGGGGACGCCGCCGGCATGGGCTCGGACGTGTACGAGTCGTACATAGTGACCATACTGGCGGCGCTGCTCATAGCGGCGCTCATAGGAGCCCCGGACCTCTTTTTGTACCCCATCCTGGTGGGGGCCTCGGGCATGATCGCCTCGATAATAGGCGTGCTCATAGTGCGGGGCGGCAGAATCTCGGACGTCATGGCGCCGCTCAACCGCTCCTTCTACGTGTCGGCGGCCATCGCCATTGCCCTGAACTTCGTGTTCGTGACGCAATTCGTGGAGGGGGACGCCGCCTACGCCCTCTTCGGCTCCACCGTGATAGGGGTGGCGTTGGTTCCCGTGATACAGAAGATAACCGACAGGTACACCAGCTACAAGTTCGGGCCGGTCAACGAAATAGCCGACTCGGCCAAGTGGGGGTACGCCTCGCTGACGCTGATGGGAATAATCAAGGGGCTGCAGTCGACCGGACCCTTCATGATCGCCCTGGTGGCGGCCATCATCATATCGTACGCGGTCTCCTCGGCGGCTGCCCCGGAGGGGGCCGACCCGGTGCTGTACGGCATATTCGGGACCGCCCTGACCGCTATGGCCATGCTGAGCCTGGCGGGCATAGTGCTGAGCATAGACGCGTTCGGCCCCATAGCCGACAACGCCGGCGGCATAGTGGAGATGACCGGCATGGGCGAGGAGAACCGCAAGGTGACCGATGAGATAGACGCGGTGGGCAACACGACAAAGGCCGTCACCAAGGGGTTTGCCATAGCCAGCGCGGCGCTGGCGGCGCTCGCCATGATACAGGCGTTCCAGTTCGAGGCGGCCCACGTCTTTGAGGGGATGCTGGACCTGGACTACTCCCTGACCAACCCCGCCGTGGTGATAGGGCTGATAGTCGGCGGGCTGTTGCCCTTCATAATAACCGGGCAGCTCATCAGCGGGGTGTCCCGGGCCGCCTCCAAGATGGTTGACGAGGTGCGCCGCCAGTTCAAGGAGAGCCCCGGCATACTCACCGGCGAGACGAAGCCGGACTACGCCAGGTGCGTGGACATCGCCACGGTGGCCTCCATAAGGGAGCTGTGGAAGTCGGCCGTCATCGCCATAGTCTCGCCCATAATCCTGGGCGTCCTGATGGGGCCCACCGCGGTGGCCGGCCTGCTGATGGGCTCGGTGGTCACCGGCATATTCTTGGCGTACCACCTGGCCAACACCGGCGGCGCCTGGGACAACGCCAAGAAGCTGGTGGAGATGCGCGGCGAGAAGGGCAGCGAGCAGCACAAGGTGGCCGTGGTCGGCGACATAATCGGGGATCCCTACAAGGACACCGCCGGGCCGGCGCTGAACACCGTGATCAAGCTTTTGAACACGGTGGCCATAGTCTTCGTGTCCGCGTTCGTGGCCATAGTGGTGCTCTGAGGCGCATGCGCCGGCGCGTCAAAAAAGTAAAAAATGATCAGGGACAGCCCTGCATCTTCTGTATGAAGTAGCCCTTCTCCTTTATGGCCTCCTCTACCGGGAGCGGGGCGCCCTGCGTGTGGCAGAACTGGCATTCCTTGGTGGTCATGGCAGCGTCGCCTTCTCCCACCGAAGCGAGCCACTCCCTGCCGTACTCGATGGCCTTGTCGTGGTCCTTCTCGTTGGTGATGACGTCAAAGTGCATGGTGTGGCCGTCGGCGGCCTTTACGTAGGTGTCGTACACGTGAACTTCCATGCGCAAAGCCCACAATACGGCATATTTAGATTTCACGCGCCAGTATACGTCCGTAACACGATCTCGCGCGCCGTTCCCTCCAGCACCCACGCCCGCATGCGGCCGTCCAGGCCGGAGCGTATCAGCCACACGCCCGGATTAATGTCCATGTATGCGAGGTCCGCGTCCGAGGGGACGGCCGGCGAGCCGGGGTGGGAGTGGTACACCCCCACGACCTCCATGCCGCGCCTCTCGGCGGTCTTGTACGCCCGCAGGATGTCCGCGTCGGGCACGCTGAAGCGTACCGGGGAGCGGGCGGAGTTGGGCGTCAGCATGGCCCTTTGCACGACACATACGGCGCCGTCCACGCGCCCCAGCAGCATGCCGCACGCCTCGTTGGGCAGGCCGTCCTCGGCGTGCCGCTCTAGTTTTGCGGTTATGTCCGGCGGAACGGATACTGCACGCACGGCGCGCACCGCTATTGCTCTTGGGCCGCCTCGGGCTCCACTTCGGGCGCCGCCTCAGGAATATCTGCGACGGCCTCCGGCTCGCCCACTATCAGGAGAGACTGCATCCAGGGGTGCACTATGCAAAAGTACTCGTATTCGCCGACGGCCAGCGTGCCGGTGTCCAGCAGGTACACCTCGCCCTCTCCAACCAGCCCGGAGTCGAAGGTGGCTCCGGCGTCTGCCATGCTGGTGACGGTGTGCGCTATGATGTCCTCGTTGATCCACTGCACGCCGTGTCCCTGCGGCACCTCCAGCAGATCCGGCTCGTAGTCGGGGTTGCCCGCGGTGTCCGAGCCCAGCAGCATCACGGCGTCAACTATGGGGGCGGAGAACGGCTCCGGTTCCGGCTCGGGCAGCGGCTCGGGGATCTCCTCGGGTATGAGGTACGTGTCCGGGCCCACCAGCCCGAACCCCACGTACGAGAGTATCCCCGCCGCCGCGGCCATGGCGAATATGGCGCCCAGAGGCTTTGTGTACTGCGGCTTCTTGGCCGCTATGTAGGCCATTATGACCGCCGGGAACGCTATCGCTATCATGACGCCCGCGAACACGCCGGTGGTGCTCACTGTATTGAACAGGAACCCGGCCGTCCCGAACGCCAGCACTATGGACAGCACCACCAGGGTGGTGGCCTTGGCCCTGTTGCTGGTGGACACCCCGCCGTCCAGTATGCCGGTGGCCAGGAATATCAGGCCTATGATCATGGTGAGTCCGGTCAACGCGTGCATGCCGTCAATGAACGTGTGGGCCACCCCGGCGTACGATATGACGACCCCCGCCAACCCTATGGCCGTGAGTCCCATGCCGGGCATCATGAGGTCCCAATTGCTCATCTGCGTTCAGAAACTGACACTGTATAATTAATCGTTTTGAGGGAACGCTGCATGCGCCGACGGGCCGGCGTAAATTTCGGCCGGATTCGGCGCCCAAGGATCCGCCGGATCCCAAACCGCGCCGCCGGAACGGTTCCGCCGGGGTTTTCGGCGTGGCACGCGGGCAGTCGGGCGCGGTATGCCCCCTTCACACTTTTTAGTCGGCGTTTGGCATGATCCGCCATGGCCCTGCCCATGGAACGCGCGAGCGGCGGAGAGAGCGGGGGAGGCGAGGATCCGTACAGCGAGAGGACGTCCAACGTGCACGACTACGAGAGGGTCTGCATCGACTTCATCCGGGACATATCAAACGACTACAAGGCCTGGGTGGACTACTACAAGCTGCCGCCCGACGAGGACGCCCGGCGGCGCCGGGGCATAGACGCTGCGATGGACACCAGCTGCGAGTGGCTGGCCAAGGTGCCCAGGACCATAAAAGCCGTGGACGTGGTGATGAACGACGGCATTCAGAAGATGGCCGAGGCGACGGCCGGCCGGCCCTTCAGCATAGGCGTGTTCGTGTGCGAGAAGGCCGGATACACGACGGCCAACGTGGCCGATACGATACCCTTCCGGATACGGGCAACCGGCAGGGACGGCCGCAAGACCCGCCTGGGGTGCCACTACAAGGAGCGTTTCCGGCTTGACTCGACGTGCGCCGCCTCCATACACGGGAACGTATCCGACGCCCAGTACGACGACATGGACCTGTGGCTGGAGATGCGCACGCAAGGCGCCAAGCCCGGCGACGTCATCTCGTTTACCGTGATAATCGGCGAGATGCATGCCGGAAACGAGACCGAGCGCCGGGGGGTGACCACCCTTATCCATCTGGTGTGACGCGCGTCACGCGTCCCCGGGATCCCACGCGGTGACCCGGATGGCCACCCGCCTCTCGGCGGCCCGGGACTGTCCGGGATACTTGAGCGCCGATATTGCAGAGAGCAGTTCGGGGTCTACAACCCGCGACGCCCTCCCGCGCAACACCTCGCCGCCCACCCGCACCTCGACGGCGGGGTCTGCCAGGGCGTTCAAGAACCAGTCGGAGTTGGCCTCGTGCCTGGAAAAGTAAAAGTCGCCGCCGTGCGACACAGCCGTGAGCCATACCGTGTGCGGCCGCCCGCTCCGCCGGCCCCGGGTCGTAAGCCGGGCGCGGAATGCGCCGTCCTCCATGTCGTCGGGCGCCCGGCGGTCTTATTTTAACGCCGCCGCAGCCACCTGTACGCCAGGGCGGGGACGGCCGCCCCGGCCAGCGGCGCCGCCACGTACAGCCACATGTCCTGCATCACGCCAGTGACCAGGGCGGGCGCGAAGGAGCGAACCGGGTTCATCGAGGCCCCCGACACCGGGCCGAAGAACCACACGTCGGCTGCCACCACGCTTCCCACCACCAGGCCGGCCACCACGCCGTGCACCTTGGCGCTCACTATGCAGAGTATTGCTCCCATGAGCAGTATGGTGGCGGCCACCTCTATCCCGAATAGCGGCAGGGCGCCGTACGCGTAGTCCGGGCGGTTCAGCCCCAGTTCGGCGTGGTTGCCCAGTGCGTACAGGACGAACAGGCTGCCGGGCACCGCGCCGGCTACCTGCGCCGCCAGGTAGCAGGGCACCATGCGCCATCGGGCGTGGCCGGTTATCGCAAAGCCCAGCGTCACGGCCGGATTGAAGTGGGCCATTGAGTACTTGCCGAGCACGGACACCAGTATCCAGAGGCCCGCCAAGTGCATCAGCGCCACGAACCACAGCCCCATGGGCTGAATTCCGTCGTACACCATGGAACCGGTGGCCGCCACCAAAAGCCCGAAGGTGCCCGCCGCCTCCGCGGCGAATACCTTGCCGTCAAGCCAGGCGCTCAATCCGGGAGCCCGGCCATCTCCTTGACCCGCTTCTCTATCATGTCCCGTATGCGCCGTACCTCGCCCATGGATTTGCCCTTGGGGTCGGGTATGGCCCAGTCGTCCACTTCGTCCACGAAGAGTGCGGGGCATTCCTTGCTGTCGACGCACCCCATGTTCACCACCCGTCCGTCGTCCCACAGCATCTCCGGGGTTAAGGCGGCGGGCGTCTTGTCTATCTTTATGCCAACCTCCTCCATGGCCCGCACCACGGTGCCGTTGGGGCTGGACGCCGGCCTGGTTCCGGCGCTGGCCACCCGCGCGTGGGGCGCGTACTTTTTCATGAACGCTTCCGCCATCAGGCTCCTGCCGGCGTTCTCCACGCACACGAACAGCACCCTCTCCAAGTCATTTTTATATAAATCCAGATTTATATAAATCTACATGAATATGAAAGGAGCCGCGCTCCTCCGATGCATAAGCGACGACACCCGCTTTGCCATACTGCAGAGCATGGGCTCCGGGGAGCGCTCGGTGGGGGAGATAACCGAGGCGGTGGGCCGGGACCAGCCCCTGGTCTCGCACCACCTCAGGACGCTGAAGGAGTGCGGCATAGTGGTGTGCGCGGCAAGGGGCCGCCGCTCCATGTACCGCGTCTCGAGCGGCCGGCTGGCCTCCCTGATACGGGAGATTGCGGCGGCCGGAGAGAGGATGGACGAGCTGTGCGCCGAGGCGTGCTGCGGGCCGGAGTAGCCGGCCGGCGGAAACGAGACGGCGCCGGAAAACACGCTTCTGCACTCGTCGCGGCGACGGGTTTTTGTACTCCCGCGGCGGCGGTTGCGCCATGGGCGGGCAGGCGGCGTTTGCAGCGACGGCCCGGAACGCGGACCCGCGCGCCGGGGACGGGAGGAAGTGTCTCAAGCGGCCGTGGGGCGCCGCCCGATGCCCGGGCTTCCGGCGCCGCGCCAGGCGCGGGGGCCGGGATTGGTTTTAGAGTCGGCGGCCGCGCCCGACGCGTGGACGTACGCCGGGATGGCCGCGTTGTCGGCCGCCTCATGCGCCTTGGCATCCATGGTGGGCCTCGCGGGGGGCCTGATTATAACGCCCGTGCTGATGCTTCTGGGAACACCCCCGCCAGCGGCTGCGTCAGCCGGCCTGGCCGCCACCCTCGCAAGCTCGGCCAGCTCGGCGGCGGCCTACGCGCGCCAAAAACGCATAGACTACTCTATGGCGATCCGGCTGGGGGCGCTGGCCAGCCCCGGCACCGTGCTGGGGGCCGTGGTGTTGTCGGATGCCGATACGGGCTTGTTCGGGATACTGTTTGCCGCGGTGCTCGCCGCCTCGGCCGCCTACATATTCCTCCGCTCCAAGTTGGGTGGCGGCGTGTCCAACGCCCGGTTGGTCTTGGCGCTCTCCGCCTCGGCCAGTTTCATGGCGGGCATCATATCCTCGTTCTTCGGAATAGGGGGCGGCGTGGTCTTCGTCCCGCTCTTGGTGGCGGTGGTGGGCATGGGAATGATGCGCGCCGCGCCCACCTCCATGCTGGCCATGCTGGTGACCTCAACCGCCGCCATAATCACGCACGCGCTGCTCGGCCACGCCGAAGCGGCCACGGCGCTGCTGTTCGCGGCCGGGGGGCTGGCGGGGGGCTTGGCCGGGGCCCGCGCCTCGCTGCTGTTGAAGGAGAGCCACCTCAGGGCGGTCGCGGCCACGTTCCTGTCGTCCATAGCCGCCAATCTGGTCTGGGATGCCATGTCGTCCAACGCGCGGTAGGCCGCCTGCCCGGACGCGTTTCGCGGTCGGAGGGTGGCGCCCGCGTCCGGTAAATCTCAGTCGTTGCCGGCGCCCGGGAAGCTGGCCTCGTACTCCCGCATGCGCTCCTGCATGTTGCGCTCCTCTTCCTCGTTGGACTCGACGACGGCCTTCTCTATCTTGCGGGTGTCCTTGGCAAACCAGGTCACCGTCACCAGCCCGGCGATCTCCAGGTCCATCAGTACTTTGTTGAGCCGGTCCGGCGGAACGTTGTGGTCAGCCTTGAGCAGCGCCTTTGACAACTCCTCGTCGGTCATGGAGCCGGCCGCGTCTATGATGTCGTATATGGAGTGTCGCAGGGGTATGGCCATTATCCGTAGAACACCTTGTCTGCCTTTTTGGGTGTTGCGTGGGATATGCTGCGGCTTATGCCGTCGTACCACTCCCGCGTCTCCGCCGTTATGGACGGCTTGGCGGTGTTCAGGGCATCGGCAAAGTCGCCGTTGGTTATGCTCTCTGATCCCCTGCGCATGGCGCGCACCGCCGCTTCGCGGCAGAGGGACGCCAGGTCGGCCCCGGTGTAGTTGTGGGTGGATACGGCGATCTCGCGCATGCTGACGTCGCCGGCCAGCGGCATCTTGGACACCAGTATGCGTATGATCTCCAACCTGCCCACCTCGTCGGGGGACCCCACGTACAGGGGTATGTCCAGGCGGCCGGTACGCAGGAGCGACGTGTCCAGAATGTCCGGCCGGCTGGTCACGCCTATGACGACAACCCCCGAACCGGTGCCCTCCTCCATCTCGGTGAGCATCTGGCTGAGGAGCGTCTCGCCGGGGCCGCCGTCCCGCTGCCGCGCCAACGCGTCCATCTCGTCGAATATTATTATGCACGGCGAGGACGCTTTTGCCTTCCGGAATATCTCCCGGACGGCCTTCTCGGACTCGCCCATCCACTTTGAGATTATCTCCGGGCCCCGCACCTGTATGACGTTGGAGCCGCTCTCGGCGGCGAGGGCGCTGGCGACCAGCGTCTTGCCGCAGCCCGGCGGCCCGTACAGCAGCGCCCCCCGGGGCGGCCGTATCCCCATGTCGGTGAACTTGGACGGGTTCTTCATGGACACCATCAGGTTGTCGGTGAGCGCCGCCTTTATGTCGTCCAGGCCCCCCACGTCCTTCCAGAAGACCTTGGGCCGCTCCACGTAAAACTCCCTCATGGCGGTGGGGACCACCTCGTGCATCCCCAGGGCAAAGTCCACGCGCTTGATGCGCATGGACTGGAGCACCTCGGCGGGTATCTGATCCGACTCCAAGTCGATCTTGGGCAGGTAGCGGCGGATGGCCCTGGTGGCCGCCTCGCGGCAGAGCGACTTGATGTCGGCCCCGGTGTACCCGTGCAGCTGGCCGGCCAGCTCCCGGAGGTCCACGTGGTCGTCCAGGGGCATGCCCCGGGTGTGTATCTGCAGTATGTCCCGGCGCCCGTCGGTGTTGGGGACGGATATCTCAAACTCCCTGTCAAACCTTCCCGGACGGCGCAGGGCTGGCTCCATGCTGTCCGGCCGGTTGGTTGCCCCCAGCACTATCACGTTGCCCCTCTCGTCCAGCCCGTCCATCAGGGCCAGCAGCTGGGCGACGACCCTCTTTTCGACGTCGCCGTAGGCGTCGTCGCGCTTGGGGGCTATGGCGTCGATCTCGTCGATGAATATTATGCTGGGGGCGTTCTCCTTTGCCTCCTTGAATATGTCCCGCAGGCGCGCCTCGGTCTCGCCGTAGTACTTGTTCACTATTTCGGGGCCGCTTATGGAGTACATGTTTGCGTCCGACTCGCTGGCCAGCACCCTGGCTATGAGCGTCTTGCCGCAGCCCGGCGGCCCGTACAGCAGCACGCCGCTGTGGGCCTCGACCCCCAGCCGGGCGAAGAGCTCGGGGTGGCGCAGTGGCAGCTCCACTATCTCGCGCATGGCCTTCATCTCCTGGTCCAGCCCGCCCACCTCCTCGTAGGTTATGCGGGAGCGCCCGTCGGCGGCGGTCTCGTCGGATATGCTCAGGGCCGTGGACTCGCCTATGCGGATCACCGTGTTGGGGACCGCCTTGCCCACCTTGAAGGCCATGGAGTTGCCCAGTATTATCACCGACACCTCGTCGCCCTGCATCAGTGGCAGGCCGGCAAGCCGGCCCTTTACAAAGTCGGTGAACTCCCGGTCGACGGTGACTGTGTCGTTTATCGGCATCAAAACCACCGAATGGGCGGTCTTGGCTACGGCCTTTCCCACCGCTATGTTGTCGTTGAGCGACACCTTCAGGTTCTTGCGGGTCTGCCCGTCTATGCGTATGGTCTCCGGACTCCTCTCGTCCTCGTCGGCTGGCCACGCTATGGCGCAGCTGGTCTTGGCGCCGGTCATCTTGACTATGTCTCCGGGCGAGACTCCCAGATAGTCCATGGCGTCGGGACCCATGCGGGCGCGCCGCTTGCCGACATCACGGCGCATGGCCTCGCCCACGCGCATCTGTATCTCTCTGCCGGCCAAGGTCACTTCATGTCCACGGACATTCTGCTCATGTTCAGCACTTCCATTTCGCTGACTCCCTCCACGCCTTTTATGGCATTCTCCAGCGCGTCGCTCTGCCCCTCTTTGTCGGGAACTACGAACTCGCCCTTTATGCACTCCAAGCCGAACGCTATGGGCTCGGTGGCGTGCCGCTTCAGGGCCATGCCTTCGGGCAGTTGCTCGGCCACCGAGGACGCCAAGCCCTCCAAATCCACCTCGGTCCCGGTGGGGAATATCTTTACGACTATGAGCAATTGGGCCATATTCATTACGGTCCCTCAAAACCGCACAACTGGCAGGCGTACTGTCGGGCGGCCTCGCGGCAGCTCTCGCACCGCCATATGCGGCGTTCGTTGCAGTCGGGACAGTTAAACTTGACGCACTTGTCGTTGGGCATTATTATGCGGAAGCAGCAGCTGCAGGTAGGCAGCGAGATCTGCGACGACATTGCCCCGCTCGTCTGCGTGCCTAATTTATACGTAGGCGTCTGCCCGTCGCGCACTCGGCCTTCCCGATATCGGGAGCGCGCCGCACCTCCGGCGGCGCGCATTGCTGCTTGGCGCCAACCGGCGCCGCCGGTCGGCCCGAAACGCCGAAACTCGGCCCGGATCATGTCCGCATCTGGAGGGGGGTTGAATATGTGTGACGGGTCAGGGTATGCGGGAGGCTACGCGGGCGGACGATCCCGCAGGGCTCCTGAGGCATACGCGGGAACGCAGGGCAGCCACGGCCAGCGGCGATATTCCGCGCATGCCAACGTCGGCGCCGGCCCGCCCGCGCCGGAACGGGCGCAACGGGAGGTTCCAAACACAAACCGCCGCGGCCAGAGTTTTGCGTGTTGACCGGTAGCGCCACAAGCGTGAAAGCAAAGGCCGCAACCGTGGTATGGGGGCGCAACTCCCCGCCGCCGCTTTGCATCGTGTCGCGTCTGCCGCATTCGTGCGCATGTGCGGCTACGGGCCTACATGGCGGGCGGCGGCGACTTCAGACCGCCCCGGCCTGCTGCAAGGACGCGGAAGCCATCATTCCTGGTACACGCCGGGCATTGTCCAAAAACCTGGCCAGAAATTCCCAGCGATGCCCGGCGAATATGTCTAGGCTCGCGCGAGGCCGAAAGACGTATGGATCTTCGATCTTAATTACCCGCATAAGTAAAAGGCAGAAAGTCAACGACAAGCAAACCCAGCCTGGCAAGAAGCAAGAACAACCCGTCCGGCAAGATGAACGACACCGACGCCGACTGGCCCAAGTGCAACTAGGGCCGCAAGTCCGAGGGCCGCAACCATATCGAGTGGATGTCATGGTTGGCCCACCACGTGCGCGAGGCGCCGGGCATTCCCGAAGGCGAGAAGGACAGGCGCGTCTCGGCCATGCTGGTGGCCTTGGTGAAATCCGAGGAGGGCCCGTCATGTCGGGGGCCGGCCAGGCATTTCGACTAGCGTCCCGGAGACCCGAAGCGGTGCGAGCTTGACCGGCCGTACGGCAAGTCGTGGTGCCTCCTGCGCATGCCGCATATAGATCCCGCCGTACTGCGCGAGATGATGCTCTGATGGCCGGCGACGATGCCGCGCGCGGCGCCGTGATCGTCGATTCCGGCGTATTCGGCGCGGCCCGGTACGCGGGCTGGTACAACGCCGAGTACGGCAAAATCGTAAAGTTTGCAAAGCCGCGCGTCGCGCAAACTCCATAGCAAGACATACGCCGCCACGGTCACGCCCGGCGGGGCCCACGACTTGCCGCATCCGGGGACGATGATCGCCATGGTGCCGCACGGGCCAGGCCGCGTGCCGTCCGACGCCCAATACGGCGGAATGGAGAACTGCCAAGCGGCACGGGACGGCGGACGCCGCCCCGTAATCGAGCCCAAATTAGGTTGCGATATCGATGGGTTTAACGCCAGGGCGGAGGCGTTGGGGTTCCTTGAGAGGCGCCCCGGCGCGTTCCGCAAACTGCCACGCAAGGGAACAACGTTGGGGGCGTCTTCTCGTCCATGAAGGAGAGGTTCGGAGGCGTGGCGCGGGCCCCCAAGACGACCGCCCGGGCCGTCGAGTTGCCGTCCACGCGCACACGCCGCAACACGACTTTCACAAAGGTGACGGCGCGGCGGGGACGGCCGCCGCATGTGGTGGGGGGCTTGCGCTCGAATGCCTGGAAACGGCCAGAAACGGGAGGCGGGCGTCCTTTTGAGACGCCGGGCGGGGCGGATCACGGCATATATACCGCTTCGCATAAGTTCGTGGCTAATCGCCTGTAACAAAGTAATGATCGTGTAGGGCGCCGCCATCTGCGTCGCAAATTGGCGTGATCGTGCCGTTTCGGCCCGGGTTTGGCGGCCGCAGGCCGCACGTTCGGCACCGGAATTGGCAATCCAAATATGAGGCGCGCAGCATCCCCCACGATGGCGCCGGCCACGCGCCTTACGGCCGGACGCTAGACGCTCCGGTACAGGTACCGGAATATGTCCAGGCTGGGGAGCTCCTTCCCCAGCCACTTTTTCATGTCGCGGCGCATCTTGCTGAACTTGACGTACGGGCCCGAAAGCACGGCGCGCTTCATCTGCCGCCACAGTTCCTCCATGGCGTTCAGGTCCGGGCACCCGGGCGGAAGGTACACCAGTTTGACCTCGCCGTCCATCTCGTCCATCGCCTCCTGGACCGCCTTTGCCGTGTGCTGGGGAGCCCTGTCCAGTATCATCACAATCTTGCCGAACTTTGCGTGGGCGTTCCTCAGGAACGCCACGAACTCGTCCTTGGTGAAGCGTTTGTGGCCCTCAAAGTATCCCCTGCCGTCCGCGGTCAGGAGGCCGAATTCGATGATCTTGGCGTGGCTTCCGGTGATCGTATAGACCGCCCGCTTGTTCCGAAGCGTGTAGACTCCCTTGCGGAGCCTGGCGTCCGCCGTGACCACGCTCTCGTCCTGCACGCATATGATCCACCCTTCGGCTTCCAGCGCCTTCAGGATCTTCGCCAGCTTCTTCTGAAACCGGCGTATGCGCCTGTTGCTGGCCCGGTTGACGTGCCGGCCCACGGGCACCTTCATGGCGTAGCCCCACTTTTTCATGATCTTGCGGATGTGCGCCAGGCAGTACTCGACGCCGGTGTATTTGGACACGTGGTTGTACATCGCCTCTGGGGTCCAGCACATGGTCTTGTTGGCCATCCTCCGCACCTTCTTCATTATGCCCGGATGGACCTTGGGCGGCCTGCCGCTTCTGGGCCGGGTCTGGAGTCCGTCCAGGCCCTCTTCCCTGTAGCGCTTGGCCCACTTGGTGCCCCACGACTCGGACATGTGTATGTACCTTGCCGCTTCCGACGCGTTCATTTCGTCGATCCGGACCTTCATCACGAGCAGGACGCGCCTGGAGACGTCGGCGTCATCCTCGTTCTTGTACGCGACTGTAAGCGTCTGTTTCTCAGATTTGCTAATATCCATTGCCGCCTCTGCGGGCTGGAGATCTTTCAATGTTTCGAGATCATATAACCCCCAAGATGGGTATATGATCAATATTGTTATAGATCGGTAGCCACGAACTTAGGCGAAGCGGTATAGGCGCGGTTGTCGCATGCGAGAAGGCTCCGCTGCGGGGTGGTTTGCCTTATAGGTCGCCGGATTTTGGACAAGGCCCGCACACTGGCAAGTTTTAATATGTCATCTTATGAGGCAAACCATGGCGGAGCCGTCCATCACCAAGCCCCATGCCGGCGGCATAAGGCTGTCAGTAAAGAACTTCGGACCCATATCCCGAGGCAGCATAACCCTCAAGCCCCTGACCATCCTTGTGGGGCCCAACGGATGCGGCAAGACGCATATTGAGATGCTGCTTCACTCGCTCCTGAGGGCGGAAGAGAGACACATAGACTGGGATCTAAAACATACACTGTTTCTGAGACCGGAGAAATCAAACTGGCATTGGCGCGAGACGCCGCCGTCGTCCGTCTTGGCCAACGAGGCAAAACGGATACGCCGCCGCGCCGAAAGCGGCAGCAGCGTTAATTCGGACGTCTGCAAGTATGCCACAAAAATTTGGTTAAAAGCATTCGAAGCCG
Organism: Nitrosopumilaceae archaeon; assembly: GCA_963665475.2. Classification (GTDB taxonomy): domain Archaea; phylum Thermoproteota; class Nitrososphaeria; order Nitrososphaerales; family Nitrosopumilaceae; genus VYCS01. The sequence continues at coordinate 453,294 of CAXXXK010000003.1, forward strand.
AACTGCGCAAATTCCCGAATCACTTTTCCGGAAATATAAGGGATGGGTGTGAGTATTTCGAAATAGAGGTAAAATCGGAGCTAAACCGGGGACGGTTTGTGTATAAGGATAACCCAGACAATAAGCTACAGGTAGAGGATCTCGGCAACACCAACCTGGAAATCAAGTTTAAGAGGCATCAGGGCGACGGCGAAATGGACTCGGACAAAAGGCTGTATCGAGACGAAAATGCGATATACGTGACGGTCCCGGACACGTGTGACGAACGCACCGTCCTTGAGGCTCTAAAAGACGGGGTGGCGGCCCGGGCAAGATCCCGACTAAACCGGTGCATCTATTTTCCCGCAGAGAGGGCTGGAATGACGCTGTTGATGGACAAGCTGCTGCCAAAATACATACGACTAGGTATGGGGGGGTCAACGCGCGGCCACGTTGGCAGGCCAGTCAAGAACGTGACCGGCAAGGTGACGCGTACGTTTTATTGGCTAGAAGACATAAGCGAGCGGAAAGGCGCGTTTGCCCACATGGTGGAGAGCTTTGAGGACGAAGCGCTGGGCGGCAGTATAGTCCTGAAAACCGGTCCTGCGATCAAGCCACACGTTTACTTCCACGTTGGAAAAAGAAAGTATAACATGGCCCAGGCGGCCTCCTCTGTCAGGGACGTGGCGCTTTTTCTGACGTACGTAAAGCACGCCGCCAGGCAAGGGGACGTGGTGATACTAGAAGAGCCGGAGATAAGCATACATCCGACCGGCCAGATGTTGCTTGCCCGCCTTATTGCCAGGTTGGTCAATGGCGGACTGTACATGGTGGTTTCCACGCACAGCCCGTACTTTTTGGAACAGTTAAGCCACTGCATCGTGGGTGGGGCGATTCGAAATGAGGAAAGCGGGAAGGTCTTGCCCCACGACGAATGCCCCAGAATAGAGGACGTTGCCGCATACCAATTCGCGCCCCGTGACGGTGGCTATGAGATTTGCTCCGTGGGCGTAACCGAAGACGGCATCCCCCAAGCCGAATTCATGAACGTGTACAGGAAGCTTTATGACGAGCTGACCAGTCTCAGGCAGGCGGACGAATGATGGCCACGATAAAAGACACGTGGCCAGATGTTGAATTAGAGAAATGCGGTAAGGAGGGGTGCAACGTGAAGCTGGAAAAATCATTTTCAATATATTGCGGCGAAAAGCTGATGGACCGCATAATGGAGAAGAACAAATCTGTCAGAAAAATGTTCGACTGCGTAATTGCAGATTCCGGCGAGAGCAAAATATCCGCCGTCGCGTTGAAAAACATAAAGACGAAAAGGGGTCGTCCACTTGCAGGAGGTGTTGGAGCCGGCAGCATAGACCACATCAGGGCGCAATTTTCCGATGGGTTGATCGTGCTGCGCAGGGTGCTTGAAAGAATAGGCAAGCCACGCGCGCGCATCCAGCTGGTGTTGTACGCCGGAACCCGGATTACTAATATCTCCGAGCTAAATTTGTTGCATCAGCCGCTGGACAAAGTTACGCCTAGACTGACAATAATCGACATAAAGTGCGGCAGTGAACTTCCCGACAAGTACGTGCCCGTGTCGGTGAAGAATTTGCGCCAAAACCGTTGACCACCATTGAACGGACTATGTGGTGGAGGGATAAAGACGTGCATGTAAACAAAGGGCGCTATATGACATTCATGTGCCGGAAGGACATGCAAAGCTGCAAAAAAAGGATGGCGGGCGACACATCCGTGCTGCTTGATAAATTATGGACCAACCTGGGGCGTGCATGCTTGCAAATGCCAGAGTACGGAGCTCCGATCTGGAGGATCCCGAGAGATCAGGACGCTTCAATGAGGCGTTGGATGGGCCCGCCGCGCCAGATGCCCTCTCCAGGCGGCACGCGACATCGAAAAGTATCTTGATCCCCAAGTTTCTGCGATGCGTAATGGGGAGAAACGGTGGCCAAAACGAAGCGGAATAATGAGATGTGCGGCAAGCCATGCGCCCAGCGTTCGATAAACATACGCGGCACGGCTCTCCGGTTTGCCGTTGGTCGGGGGGCGGCGTGGCCCTGGACGGTTTTGGGCGATTGTGGACGGAACGGGCAAGCCATGCGCGAGCGCGGGCGCAGTGCCGGCCGGCGGGCGCCGCCCCCGCACCGCGACGGAGTCTGGGGCCGTCCGCGGCGCCGAACGCCCGGGCGGCTTTTCTTCTTTGCCGCACCGAGCGGCTCCGCGTGGGCATCGGCGGTGAATGCGGGCGGAGGGTTTCCCGTGCCGCGGCATGCGGGAACGGCGGCTAGATTCGGGCATCGGGGCGTATCATGCGACGGGATCGGACTTTTATCGGAGGGCGGCGCAGTGCCACCGTGCTGGCAGAGGCGGCCCGGAAGTTTTGCATGCTGAAGCGGAACTTCTTCAAGATATATCGGGGCAACTCGCACATTCAGGAGATCGTGCCGCGGGGCGCGTACGAGGGAATCGACACGTCTTTTGCGCACCGGCTGGCCGAAGCCAATCCGATATACCGCGACGGACACGACATGACCGTATCCGGAGTCCGCTGCGCCGTATACGAGGGCGACATAAGCCAGTACTGCATAGACAGCATGAAGAACGCGGGGAGCGCCCAGCCGTTCTACCCGACGTGGCTCTTCTCGGCGTACCTGCTGGCGCTGGCCGTCAAGAGGTCCGGCTGTTCCCAGGTTGTAGACGTCGGATCCGGGGACGGGCGCATAGCCCTTTGCGGCCTGGACCTGGGGATGCGCGTCTGCTCCATAGAGCTGGACCGGCCCCTGGCGTCGCTGCAGGGGGAGATTGCCGACAAAGTCGGCGCCGGCCTGGACGTGCGGTGCGCCGACGCGACGGCATTCGACTATGCGTCGCTGGGGTTTGACTCGCCGGCGGTCTTCACCGGCGGGCTGCCCCAGATGGGCGACCTGTTGGCCGACGCGGTGGTGCGCGCCATGCAGGGCGTGCCGCGGGCCCGGTTCATGCTGGCCGGCAGCCATTCCAGCCCCATGCACGGCGCCGCGGACCGGTACGGCTGGGGCCAGCTCATGGACCGGCTGGGGCTGGATTCCAGGTGGGTGCTGAGCCTGCCGACGGTCTGGACGTTTGACCAGCGCCGGGAGACTCCGTACATATGCGCCTCGCGCCTCACCCGGAGGTGAACTCGAAGAACGGCCCGTTCGGACTCATGCCGCAGCCGGACACGACCACCGGGGATCCGGCCAGGCGGGATCCGGCCACCAGCCTGCCCATCACCCTGACGCCGCCGGGGAACTCGCACATGCAGAACACGATGCCGTCCCGGGATGAGCACTCCAGTATGGCGCCCCGTTCGGAGTAGGACCGCGCCCGGGTCGTTCCGTGGCAGGCGTCGCACCGGGGCGAGGGAGGCCAAACCCACCGGCGGCACGCGTCGCAGTATGACGCGGCAAAGATGCCCCGCCGGAGGTAGGGCTCCACGCTCAAGACTCCATCACCACCACCACCGAGCCGGTGCCGGCCGCGGACATGCCGTGTATGGCCCCGGCGCGCGCCCCCTCCACCTGCCGCCTCCCCGCGTCGCCGCGAAGCTGGCTGAATATCTCGGAGGCCTGCGCCAGGCCGGTGGCCCCCAGCGGATGGCCGGCCCCCAGTATGCCGCCCCGCGGGTTCACCCGGCGGCTGCCCGTCTGGTACAGCTGGGCGCACATCTCCGCCCCGCGCCCCGGCGGCGCCATTCCCATGGATTCCAGTATCATGGGCTCGCACACCGAGAACGCGTCGTGCACCTCGGCCACGTCTATCGCGTCCGGCTCGACGCCGGCCATGGCGTACGCCTCCTTGGCGGCCCGCCGGGCCGACGCTATGGCGTGGTAGGTGCCGCCCGCCCCGAACCCCGCCGAGGCGGTGTGCTGCGAGAGGCCGGTTATCCGGACTGGAGCGTCGGTTATGGAGCGGCACGTGGCGTAGTCCGCCACCAGGACCGCCGCCGAACCCGAGCAGAGCCGGGAGCAGTCCAGCAGGTTCAGGTCCTCTGTGACCTGCGGCGAGCCCAGCACGTCGGGTACGGAGCACGCCGAGCCGTACAGCGCGTGCGGGTGGTCCCGGGCCTGCGAGATGTTTTTGGCCGGGACGGCCGCCAGGTCCTCCCGCGACACTCCGTAGCGGCGCATGTACGACTTTGTCAGTATGGATCCCCAATATATCGGGCTCTGGAACTGGCCTCTGGACAGGTCCCAGTCCAGTATCGAGCCGGGACTTTCGACGTTCTCGGCCCCCGCCACCAGGACCGTCCTGGCCAGGCCGGACATCACGTACGAGTATGCCGCCATCAGGGCGGCCCCCCCGGAGCTGCACATGCTCTCCACGGTGGTGGATATCTTTGGGGCCACCCCGCAGAGCTCCGACAGGATGGCGGCCAGGTACCGGGCCGAGTCGTTCGTTGAGACCAACACGCAGTCTATCTCAATATCGCCGGCGCGCTCCAGCACGTCGGAGGCGGGCTCCAGCAGCATCCGGTCTATCGGCTGCCTGCCGGACGCAAAGCCGGTCTGCGCCGCGGCGGCTATGCCCACCCCGCCGGCCGCCGTGGCTGTCAACCCGTCACCCTCCGCAGCAGCCCGAACGACTCGTCCATGTCTCCCACCGGGTTGAACTGCAGTATCGGCTCGTCCACCCCCGCCTCGGCAAACCTGGCCAGGGCCGCGCGGCACTCCTCGGGGGTGCCGCAGGCGGTCAGGTCGTGCAGCATGCCGTCGGGCACCGCCCGCTGGGCCCCGTTCAGCCCGCCCTTCCGGTAGCCGTCCAGTATGGACGCCGCCTGCTCGGCGTAGCCGTGTTCGGCCAGAAACCTTCGGTACACCGCCCCCACCGCTATGTAGAACGCCAGGGTGCGGCGGGCCCTCCGGCGGGCGGCGCGCGCGTCGCGGGAGACGGCGGTGATCACCTGACAGGCCACCCGCACGCGCCGTCCGTTGCGCAGGCGCCGCAGGGTGTCCTTGATCTCCGACGGCGGCCTTAGGTATAGTATGGCGCCGTCGGCCACCTCCCAGGCCAGCTTCATCATGCGGGCGTTTACGGCAGCCAAATAGATGGGTATCCTTTTCCGGGGCGGCCGCACCATAAGGGAGAACCCCTTCAGGCTGTATATCTCCCCGGAGTAGTCGATGCGCTCCCCGCTCGTCGCCAGGCGCACTATGTCGACGCATTCGCGGACGCGCCTGACCGGGCGGTCGTACCCCGCGCCGTGCAGTCCGCCGACGATGGCCGGACTGCTCGCCCCCAAGCCCAGCACGAACCGGCCTTCGGAGAGCGTGTCCAGCGTGGCCGCCGCCATGGCCAGGGTGGCCGGACTCCGGGAGTACACGTTCAGTATGGACGAGCCTATGCGGCGGCAGGGGCTCCTCTGCGACACCGCGGCCATGGTGGCTATGCACTCCATGCCCCACGTCTCGGGTATCCACGCCGACTCGTCGGGGCCCAGCCGCGAGGCGCACCGCATCAACTGGTCTATGCTCAGCAGGGATCCCAGGCCGTACGATGCGCCCATGCCTTGGTGTGCGGGGGCAGTTTATTCTAGTGTTTTGCCGCCAGCGTGCGATCAGGCGTACGTCGGATTGTACCGCAGTATGGCCGCCACCTTGCCCAGGCTGGACAGCTGGACTCCGTGCTCTGCCCGGCCCGACACCACCTCGACGGCGGTTCCGGTCTTTGCGCATATCAGCGACAGGTAGTCCACCAGGTCCTGCTCGGCGGCTTCCACGTCTGCGGACTTGCACGAGGGGCACGGCTCGGTCGTGTACCGGTTTTTGAGGGGGATGACGTCCGCCCGCGCCACCAGCTCGCTCCGCTCGTTGCCGCACCGGCGGCACGTCCCGGCCACCCGGTGCACGTCCGCGTCGTCGGTCACCAGCACCGTCTGGGCGGCGCTGTTGCGTATGTGGCCCAGCACCTCCTCCAGGCCGTAGGAGCCCAGGCCAGAACCGGAGTTTATCTCCCGGAAGAGGCCCTCGACCAGCTTCTTCTCCTCCACCAGCCTAAAGTCGGACAGGATGTCCCCGGCCTTTGCAAACGCCTCGCGCACCCCCTCGCGCCCCGAGTACGAGGCGTCTATGGTGGCCAGTATCATGTTCTGGAGCCGGTACTCCAGGTGGTTGCCGTTGATGAAGTCGTCCTTGGTGGGGCCGGGCCCGGATATTATGAGGCCCTTCACCGGGTATATGTCGAGGAAGTACTCCCGGGTCGTGTCCGCCACCCGGTTGAAGTAGTAGGTCATCTCCATCTCCCGGAGCTTCTGGAATCGCTTGGCCGACTGGCCTCCCTGCCTGTGCTTGCCGGCCACCCCGGAGCCGGTGCGGTCCAAAAAGTCGATGCGGTCCCCGCGCAGCAGTCCCCAGCCGGCGTCCTTGGCGTCTATGGCCAGAAAGCCGATGGCCGCGTCGTCCCGGAGCATGTCCCGGAGTATGTCCACGTGGAAGTGGTCGTCGCACCGGTACAGGTACTGGTTGAGGTCTTTGATGGGGTCTATCACGTATATGGCCAGCTCCTCGCTGCCCATGGGGCCGCCCTCTTCGGGCGGCAGGGCGCCGCAGAAGACCACCAGGCCGCGCTCGGGCGTCTTCTTGTACAGCTTCAGGCGCCGTATGATCTTGCCCAGCGAGTCCACCACGTGGTTGCGCGTCAGATCCGACTTGATGTTGGAGGCGGTTCCCTGCTCTATGCGGAGCATGTTTATGATCTCGTGCATCTGTTTCCCCTTGGGTATGTAGACGGATACCAGCTCGGTACCGCGCCCGGACTTTTCTGAGAGCTGCTGCATCATCTTCCGCAGCCGGTACATCCGCACCGAATCAATATTTTGTGCCATGATGCCAAATTACCCCCGCGTCCCATATAGGTTGTCGGCAGGCGCGTTGCGCGCTATTCGAGCATCTGGCCTATGACGCGGACGAACGTCTCGGCCGGCTGATTTCCGACTATCTTGACGGTGCTGTTGCCGTCGTGTACGATAAACGAAGGGGTGGCGTCGATTCCCATGCTTTGGAATGTGGCGTACGACTGGCGTATCTCCGCCAAGTGCGTCCCGGACCCCACGCAGTCGTTGTACGCGCGCATGTCCAGCCCGACGTTGAGGGCAAAGCCGTACAGGACCGGCGGGCGGATCCACCCGGTCCTCTCGCCGCCCCAGTTCTCGTACAGCGTGTCGTGGTACTCCCAGAAGAGGTCCTGATCGGCGGCGCATCGGGCTGCCTGGGCGGCGAGCACCGAGTCGGGCCCGTTCAGCGGAAAGTCTTGGAATATGATGCGCACCTTCCCGGACTCCACGTACTCCTCCAGAAGCGTGCCCATCGTGGTCTGGTGGAACCGGTAGCAGAAGGTGCACTGGTAGTCCCCCCACTCTATGACGGTGAGGGGGGCGGCGGCGTCTCCCAGGGGCGGCGAGCCGCCCGCCTCCAGGGCCGCTATGCCGTGCGGCTCCTGCTCGGGCCAGGCCGCGTACGAGGCGGCCAGCGCGGCGGCGACGGCTGCAGCCGCAACCGCCGCCACAACGTAAAGCCGCCCCATGCCCAACGCCATCCCGGCGGGTGTAAAATCCCTTTGGCGGCGTTATACGGCGCGCGAACGGGCCTCGCCGGATTCAATTATAACCGCCCGGCGCCGCTCCCCGGCCATGCAGGCGGTCATACTCTCCGGCGGCAGGGGCCAAAGGCTCAGGCCCATAACCGACTACGTGCCAAAGACGCTGGCGCCGCTGGCCGACGTTCCGCTGCTGGAGTGGCAGTTGCTCTACCTTGCGAGATTCGGCATACGCGACGTGGTGGTCTGCACCGGATACAAGGCCGAGATGATCCAGGACTATCTGGAGCAGATGGGGCACGACGCGGTAAGGGTGTCCCGGGAGGACGAGCCGCTGGGCACGGCGGGGGCGGTTCGAAACGCCGCCCCGCTGATCCGCGGCGAGTTCTACGTGCTCAACGGCGACGTCATAACGGACATTGACCTGCTGGCCATCCCGGCCAACCACATAGCCGTCGTGCCGTTGCGCACGCAGTACGGCGTGCTGGAACTGGACGGCGACAGGGTGGTGGGGTTCGGCGAGAAGGAGCGGCTTTCCGGCATGTGGATCAACGCGGGGATATACCGCTTCAAACCGGACGTGATAGGCCGGCTGCCCGAGAAGGGGGACATAGAGCGAACGCTCTTCCCGGACTGGGCGGAGGCCGGCGGATTGGGGGCCGCCCGGTTTCCCGACGCGGCGTGGCACTCGATAGACTCGTTCAAGGACATGGACGAGTGCGCCCCCCTGGTCAAAGGTATAGTGCGGGGCGACGGCTAGCCGCGTGTGGCGTGCCGTCGGGAAGGCGGCCGTTCAGTAGCCGATGTCTTTTTTGATCTGATCCAGCGCCGATATGCCGCTGGTCCGCCTCCACTTGCGGTAGCTGCGGTAGGCCAGGCCGGCCGGCAGCCCGAAGAATACGGCCATGAAAAGGAGGTGCATGTGCCATATTTCCATGCGGCATAGTACGCGTCCGTCCGATTTAAAGGTTTTGTCGCAAACTCGGTGGGTGGCGTTTTCTTCCGTTTTTCCGGCATACTACAACCCCAATTGGCGGGTCCATGACACAGTCGGCGCACATTTGCCCGCATTGGGCACAGGCGGGGCCGCGCGACGCGGAGTCGCATAGCTGTGCACGGTACGGCGCGCCGAGTCCGGCCTGCGCGCCGCTCAAACCATCGCGTCGGGCATTTGCGGCAGTCTAGGCGGCGCCGGCCTTGGCGTTCGCCTTGGCCCTTACTGCGGCGTTCCATATCATCGTGATATGCTTGTCCTCCCCGCCTATGGATATCCCCGCCGCCTCGGCGGGGGTCTTGCCGCCCAGCCCCGAGTGGGGCCGGAAGAAGTTGTGGTGCACGACGCACATGCGCACTAGGGCCGGGCACCCGCCCCCGAGCAGGCTGTCCCGCTCGGGGTCATGCGCGAGGTTGAAGCCCCTGGCGGTCTTGGTGCGGGCGACGATTTCGCCGTTCAGCCGCTCGTAAATATTGTTGCTGTTGAATTTGTTCTTCAGGTGGATGTCCCTGACGTGGACCAGCCTAAACCCGCCGGCCTTCTTGAACGCCTTGATCGCCGCCCCCTGAAACGCCTGCAGCCCGTCGGTGACAAACACCCACGGGACGACGCCGGCCAGCTTGCGGGCGGCCATGAACAGGGGCAGCGGCTTGTACGCCATCTTGGTGTCCGACACGTCCCACGCCAGTATGAACCTGGTGCGGCTGTCCATCACGGCGAAGAGCCACCTGCCCGCGCCCAATATCTTGAAGAACACCTCGTCGCAGTGCCACCTGTACCCGACGAAAGGCCGGACGGCGAGGGAAAACCCCCACAGCAGGCTGGAGTATTCCTCGATCCAGCGTTGGACGGTGGACCGGTGCACCTTGATGCCGTCGCCGTCCAGAACGTACGCCACATTCTGGGCCGACAGGCCGGAGACGTACTCCCGCAGGGCCCGGGCGATCACCTTGGAACCGAAATGCCTCCCCTTGAAGCCGGGCGTGCCCGAGAAGGTGCGCCCGCACCTTTTGCACATGTGGCGCTGCCTCGGCGGCGCCCGCACGTTCTTCCGCGCCCCGTGTCCGATGCACCCCTTGAAACCGCAGTATTGGCACCGCACCTTGGGGGCCGCGAGCTTGCGCCTTTGCGCATCATCTTCTTGGCGGCGTCCCACGCCCTGCCCAGGACTACATCTACGGCGACCACGTGCTTGCATATGCCGCCGCGCCCCTGCTGGTCGGGGCAGTCGCACACCAGCCCGAACGCCCCCAGAACTATGCAGTACCACCGCGTGAGTCGGACGACCTTGTACTTCCGCGCATTTCTTGTCGTCGGCTATCTCCCTGCTTCGTGACGGCGCGCTTCCGGGCGTGGTCGCTCTGCTGGCCATGCAATATATCCAATTGGATGTATATATAAACCTAATGATCTGGATCACCCTTGCCTTAAATAGAGCATCCCGCGGGTTACGGCATGGGGACGTGGCGCAAGGACGCGACGGAGTTCACGGTGTCCGTAATACGCAACCGGCAGCGCCAGACCAGTTACAGCTACATCCCAAAGCCGGTCCTGAACAAGCTGGGCAACCCCGACGGCCTGAAGTTCGTCTTCCGAGGAGACGACATACTGGTGGTCAGGCCGGACTAGCGGTACGCGGCACGGACGATCAACGTAAAATCAAGGAAAATGCCACCCACCGAGTTTGCGACAAAACCAGTAGAATATCCGGCACGGTTTTAACCCGCGCCCCTGCGCGCGGGGCGTGGCATCAAGCAATGCGACGGAGTGGTCTCCATCGGCGCCGCTGGAGTGGAGCCACTTTGAGGCAGACCCCCACCCCGGGGAGTACCGGGACGCGCTGGCCGTCATACGGTACGACTGCAACTGGACCGTCGAATCGCACAAGAGCGGCAAGTCCCTCTTCTTCACGATATCCGACATAAAGCTCACCACCACCCTGCTGAGGAACCTCTCTTGGGTGCGGAAACGCGTGGCCGACGACGCGCTGCTGGCCTACGCGCGCAGCTGCTTTGACCTGGCCGAGCACCTGCGTCCTGACATGGAGGCAAGGCTGGCGGCCGAGTTTGGCCGAAAGCGGTACCCGGTGCGCGGATCCAACGAGGAGCAGCGCATGCAGTACTCCCGGCAGGACTCGCGGGTGGTGCTGGGCGGCTTGGACGAGATACACCGGAGCTTGGACACGGAGATTGCCGCATACGGGGCCGAGACCGACTTTGGGCGCAACGCCGAGGCGCAGGAATATTACGACGGCGTGTTCAGGGAGATGAGGAGCGCTAGGTCAGCGTGAAGAACGCCCAAGCGGTAACTATGACCACCATCGCAACCAAGCAGGCGCTCAACGCCTTGGTGTCGTCGTCCACGGGTGCGGGGTGCAGGTGGTCTCTATTTAATCATTCAAGTTGCCGTTTGCGCGCCGCCGACGGCGCTTCATGAATCGCGACCCGGCGCGGCTTGGGCGGTCCGGCCGCCCTCGGCGACGCGCGCCGCGGCCCTCGGCGCCTTGTCCCGGCATCTTGCCCGCGGCCCCTTCAGTTACGCGCGCCCCCCTTGCCGATCATGCGCCGGATGCAGGCGACGCCGCCCGTCGGCGGGCCCGCGTACTTGTACGGCCGCCCCCTCTTGGAGCGGTTCATCCCAGGCCGCTTCTCACATTCGGGGGCTAATGTGGCCGCCGGCGGGCGGCCCGCCGCCTCGCTCCGGGCGTTGGTCTCGGCCGACGGCCGCTTGGGCTTGTTGTACCGGGCGGGGTTGGCCTTTCGATCTCCTTGCTTCGGCACGACATCGGGGCTTATGCTGGCGCGCCGTGTGCCCGTCGACTGTCCTGCCTCGGCGGCTGTAGCGGCCCTCGGCGCAGGCCTGATACCAACATGCGCGTGAATCATGAAACGCCGTCGCGCCGCTTCCGCGCCCAAGACGCAAAAATTCCGCGGCGGCGTGCGAATCGCGTACGGCGGGGGACACGAGCCGCGCGGCGACGTTCGCGATGCCGACCCCCGCAGGTTCTGCCGCCGCGCCCGCCGCGGCAGGATATGGCCCGCGCGGGAAACTTTCCCTAGGACTTTTCGAGAAGGCCCGAATCGTCCCACGTGATCCTGAACTTGCCCACCACGCGCAGCGATCTCACCTTGGTCCCCTTGGCAAACTTGAGCTTGTAGGACTTTTGGGACACGTCAAAGATGTCCAGCACGACAAAGTCGGTCAGGGCCTCAAACTCCGGCGGATCGACCGACACCTGCCGCCAGTCGTGATCGTCAAAATCGATATAGTTGGTGGTGTACAGCAGGCCCACGCGCTCCCCACGCGGCAGCCGTATAAGTATATGATTGGCAAGATCCGGAGAGCGGCACGGCAGGCATCCGCCCCTTGCCTCTCCGCAGACCTGATCCGCCCTGACGCGGACCGGCCACGGATCCGGCGCGGGCGTACCGAACCGGACGGCAGGCCGGGGCGGATCCGCGCGCAGATAGCGGAGCGGGACGTAAACGCGGGGATTGATATTTAGCGGACGGCCTCGGCACGATCGCTGGACTTGTAGCACAGCCTGGATAGTGCAGGTGATTCCGGATCATCAGGTCGGGGGATCGAAGCCCTCCGAGTCCTTGAAGTGCCGTGCCGGGCAGCCGACGCCTAGACGTCGAACTCGGCGCGGCACTTGTCGCACTTGCACTTCTCGCTACCCGGCTTTCCCAAGAGGAATATCTTGCCGATGGTGCGGCAGTGGGGGCAGCGCCCGATCGTGGAGTTCCGTTGCGTCGTTCGTATTATTTTTTGCGTCCTTCGTCTTCCCATGGGTATACAATGCAGCAGGCTGGTATTAAACGAAGCGCGGGGAGGGGGATTTGAACCCCCGAGTCATTGCTGACATGGGATTAGCAATCCCACGCCCTACCGGGCTAGGCGATCCCCGCACGGGTTTGGAAGGGCACGCTCCGCTTAAAATTCGTATGGTATGGCCCGTTTCGATATACGGCTAGGCCCGGCCGCCGCCCGCCGGCCGCCGCCCGCCGGTGGCCGCGCCCCGTTGCCGCCGGCGCCCGAAAGGTCGAGCCGCGAGTAGTCCCTTACCATGTCCGAGAGCGGCATGCGCCCGCCCCCCACTATCTTGAGGTCTACGTCCACCTCCCCGTCGCGTATGGTGACTATGTTGTAGGTGTTCTCAAAGAGCCCCCGGGGCCGCTCGGACGTGGCGGTGCCGGCGTTGACCACCTTCAGCCGCCCAAAGTCCCACATCCATGGACGGTGGTTGTGCCCGCACATGACCAGCTTCACCCCCGAATCCATGATGGTCCGGAGCACGTCGCCGGCGTCGCGCACCGTCTGATGGTCGGACCCGGTGTCGGGCACGTCCACCAGGTGGTGGTGCATGGCGACCAGCATCAGGCGGTCGGCGTACTTTCTGAGGGTGTTTTCCAGCCACAGGTTCTGCCGGTACCCCACCTCGCCCTCGTTTCGGTCGGGCCGGGCGGTTCCTATGGTGGCCAGCACCACCCCGTCGCCCAACTCGTTGACGTTGGGCGAGGAAAAGTACTTGCGGAACAGCAGGTACCCGGTGTTGCGGTAGTCGTGGTTTCCGCTGACGGCTATCATCTTTTTGGTGTTGATCTTGGAGAGCAGGTCCGAGCACCGCCGGTACTCGCTTCGGATGCCCTGGTTTGTCAGGTCTCCGGTGACCACCACCACGTCTGGCCGCAGCTCGTTCACCTCTTCGACCATCTTGTGGAACTGCGATTCCACGAACTGCGAGCCCACGTGCAGGTCGGATATCTGTACTATATTCACGGAGCGCAGTCCGGTTTGGCGCCTATAGCGGGTTGGTATATGAAATCCGTACGTACATCTCGCATCGGAGCCGTACCGCCTTGGACCCGAACCCATAATCAAAGAATAAATTGCCATATGGCGGCGCGGCGGTATAATGGGCAAGAAGGCGGCGGTGATCCACGGCGACGGCATAGGTCCCGAGGTGGTGGGGCACATGCTGAGGGTGCTGAGGGCGTGCAACCTGCAGGCCGAGATAATACCCTGCGAGGGCGGCTCTGAGCAGTGGGACAGGAACGGCCGCCGGGACGACTCGTACATACCCTCCGCCACGATGGCCACGCTGGAGGAGTGCGATGCCTGCTACAAGGGCCCCACGTCCACCATGCCCGCCCCAAACGCCCCGAGGAGCGTTGCGGTCACACTGCGCCAAAAATTTGACCTGTACGCCAACATCCGCCCCTCAAAAACGTACGAACGACTCACCCCGGACCGCGTGCTGGACTGCGTCTGCTTTCGGGAGGCCACCGAGGGCCTGTACACGGGAGTGGAGGCGGACATTACAGACGACGCGGCCATAGCCATACGCAAGATAACCCGGCAAGGGTCCAGGAGGCTGCTGGACATGGCCGTCCTTTGGGCGCAGGAGCACGACATGAAAAAGATGTTCTGCATCACCAAGAGGAACATACTCAAGCGGACCGACGGCATATTCTGGGAGGAGGCCCAGGCGGCCGTCAAGGACACGGGAATAGAGCTCTCCGAGATATACATAGACAACATGGCGCAGCAGCTGATAATAGACACCGCCAGGTTTGACGGCTCGGTCCTGGTCAGCACCAACCTGTTCATGGACATCATATCGGAGCTGGTCTCGGCCCTGGTCGGATCCATAGGCCTGATATACTCGACCAACATGGGCAAGGACTACGCCATGTTTGAGGCGGCCCACGGCAGCGCCCCGCAGTTTGCCGGGCAGGACAAGGTCAACCCCACCGCCACCATATTGTCCGGAGCGTGGATGGCCGGATATCTGGGCGAGCCCCACATACAGGATGCCATATTCGAGGCCACCGCCCAGACCATAAACGACGGGGCCAACCTGACCTGGGACATAGGCGGCTCGTCGGGCACCGCGGCCATGGCCGACGACATACTGGAACGGGCCGTTCGGATACTTCACCGGTGAGTGAGGCGCAGCACGTACAGCTCCTCGTAGAAGAGGCGGCGGCGCGCGGCAATCTCGGTTTTGAGGCCCAGGCCGCGCGCCTGTTTTGCCAGCTCGTCGTGCCGGGACAGCGACGAGGCCACCATCCCCATCTCCCCCCCGGGGGCCAGCAGGGGCGCCGCGGAGCGCAAAAACTCGCCCGGCACGCATATTCCGCCGGGCCCCCCGTCGGTGTCCCGAAACTCTATGCCGGGCGTGTCCAGGTACGGGGGGTTGCTCACTATGACGTCAAACGTGCAGTTCAGGGCGTCGGCGGCGTTGCAGCAGACACGGTTCCGGGCCGGATAGGTCTGGTTTTCAAGCACCCACGGGTCTATGTCGGTGCCCACCACAAGGTCGAAGCTTCGTTCCAGCAAGCGGGTCACGTATCCCGAACCGCTGCCCACGTCCAGAGCCCTGCGCCCCGACAGCCCCTCGACATAGTCGCACAAAAGAAAGGTGTCCTCGGCCGGCTCGTACTCCCTACATATTGTGCGCAACATCCATCACCTCGCCGTTGGCCATTCCGTTCAGCCGCCGGGCGCCCCGGGCCGTGCGCAGCAGCTTGCGGCGTTGGGAGAATATGAGGTGCAGGTTCCGTATGATCCGTCGGGGGATGGTGCGGCGCTTTCGAAACGGCACTACCCGTGAGTCCACCGCCGGCGGCGGATCGAAGTTGTTCCGCCCCACCCTGAAGGCGTCTCCGGCGTCAAACGCCTCCTGCCACACGACCGATATGGCCCGGCGGTCCGCCCCGGTTCCGGACACCTTCCGGGCAAACTCCTCCTGCACCATTATGACGCCGCGCCGGAAGGGCGTGGCCGCCAGCCACTCCACCGCCCGCCGGCTCAGGGAGTAGGGCAGGTTGGACACGAACACGTCAAACTCCGCGTCGGCCTCCAAGCCGTTGCCGAGCAGCAGCGTAAGGTTCTGGTGGCGGAGGCGGCCCGCGGCCTCCCGGTGCAGCTCCGCGTCGGACTCTATCGATGTGACCCGCGCGGCCTTCCGGCAGAGCAGGGGCGTCAGTATGCCCCTTCCGGTCCCCAATTCCAGCACCGCGTCGCCGTCGCGTATGCCCGCCGCCTCGACTATGCGGGAGGCGATGGCGCGCGACGTCAGAAAGTGCTGCCCGTATAGGCGACGGCGTCTCATCCCCGGACGAACAGCCGGGCGCCGGCCCGCCCCTCCATCTCGTCGTGGATCCGTTGCATCAGGTTCTCGGCGGGATCCCTCCAGCCGGTCCGCGCCTCCACGTCGTCGTAGTTCTCGAAGGGCCGCTTTTGGCGCTCCTTGAGGATTGTCCTGAGCAGCGCCTTGCCCACTCCGGGCAGTATGCTCAGGGAGTGCACCTGGGCGGTCACCAGCCCGGCCATGTTCAGGAATTTGATGAACCGGTCTTCGCACCCAGTCACTATATTCTGTATGGCGTGGGGCAGCTCCTGGTTTGCCCGACTCGATATGCGGGTGTGGTCCAGCCTGCCCATTACGGCCTGTATCCGCGCCTCCACCTCTATCCGTTCCCCCACGTCAAAGCGTTCTCCGGGGTTTGCCAGCATCTCCAGCAGGATGAACCTCTTCTCGCCCAGGGCGGTGACTATGGTTCCCTCCCGGGAGCGGTGGAGGACCGAGCGCGCCCGGGACTTGAAGTCCAGCACGTATACGTGCGTCTCGCGGACGGACCCACGGCGTCTGCGCAACGGGCGCCACCTACGGGGTTTCCTGTATTATGCGGTGTATCTTGGACAGGGTCTCGGCGAGTATCAGCTTCTTCCAGCCAAAAGTAAAGGATCTAATCTCGGCTATGCTCCCGGGCAATATGTTGACTATCTCGACGGCCTCCTCGTCGGTCAGGTTGCATTCCTGCATCAGCGCTTTCTTCATGCGGCGCGCCCGCTTTGGGTCTATGGTGGAGAACTTGGCAGAATAGTCAAAAGTCCACCTCTGGATCTGGTCCAGATGATCCGGGTTCATTCTGGACAGTATGTCCCTAACCTCGGCTATGGTTATGGGCTCCTTGCTCTTGACGTCTTTCATACCCGTACCCTACTCGGCCTGCACCCCGAACGGTTTAATGTGATCGAGCCTGGTTATGAGCGTCTTCGTCTTCTTGCCGAGTTTCACGTGCAGCGTGACCATCCGCCTGCCGGTCTCCGTCACTATGCCGACCTTGCCGTGGTAGCGGCGGTGGGGGAGTCCCTTGTGTTGGGAGGGGTCTATGATGACCAGCGCCCGGTCTCCCACCTTGTACTCCCTGAGCAGGAACGAGACGCCGCGGGGGCGCTTCTTGGTCATCACCGAGCGCGACTTGTGCCTGAATCCGTGGGAATGGCCGGAAGTCTTCTTGGTTGTCAAGCGGGTAGAGGTGGATGTGTCGTTATTTGAATCTATACCGAGCGGCCTGATCGCTGGCGCCGCGGCCTCAAGGGGGCGTTTTTGTTGCTACTTTAATAAAGAGGATGCGGGCTGGCATAGACAAGCCGGCCATAGCGTCAGGGCGCGACCCAATCCCATTCCGAACTTGGAAGTCAAACCTGGCGACGCCGTCGTGCTACTAAGGTGCGCGAGCTCTTGGGAAGCGGCGGTGCTGGCCATTCCGAACTTGGAAGTCAAACCTGCGCGTTATCCCCTAATATAAAGTATAATATTGAATATTATTTATGGACACAATCGAAACATATATAGCGCGATCCGTTTTCATACCTCACATGGTGGTGCAACGCGACGCAAAACACGAACTGACGTGGTACGAGAACAACGCCAAGTACGACGCCATGGGCGCCGCCGAGATTCCCGAGTACAACCACGAATGGGACGGCGAGCTGGAGCGGATGAACCGGGGCAAGGTGGGCCGCCCGTACAAGTACTCCGACTCCATGATGGCGTGCATCGCCTTAACCAAGGCCATGTGGGGAAAGTCGTACCGCAGGTGCATGGGGAAGCTGAAGAAGTGCTGGCCGGGCAAGTCCGTGCCGGACTTTTCCACCGTCTGGAAGAGGATCGGGCCAGCAATGCCGAAGTTCGAGTTGGACGGGGCGTTCCGCCCCGAGCCGGGAAAGACGGTGCGGCTGGTGGTGGACAGCACCGGGATAAAGAACGGCAACAGGGGGGAATGGATCCGCGTGCAGTGGAACGTAAAGCGGGGGTTCTTCAAGATGCACATACTGGTGGACCTGGACACCCGGCGCATACTGGAGTTCTGCCTGACCGACATGAACGGCGGGGACGCGGCGCAGCTGCCCAGGCTGATGAAGGGGCTGCTGAAAGAGTACGCGGACGAGGGGGCGCCGCTGCCCGAGCCGGTCGCCGATATAGTGGTCGGCTCCGCGTCGGAACGGAAGGCGGCGCCGCCGGACCGCAGCCAGACCCTGCTGGACCGCTGGCTGCCCGGCGGGGACCCCGAAGCCCCCGTCGAGGCGGAGGACGACGTGGAGGACTGCAGATACGACGTTGCCCTGGCGCGCATACGCAGGGCGCTGGAGGAGAGGGGCATCGGCCTGGAATTGCGGGGAGACGGCGGCTACGACGCCCGGGAAGTGTTCATGTTCCTAAAGACCCTGGGCGTCACCCCGCTCGTTACGGTACGCGTGAACTCCAACACCCGCGCCAAGGGCAAGGACCGGTCCCGCTCCCGGGCCGTGCTGGACCAGCTGGGCGGGGTGGGCAACTGCACCTGCAAGGATCTGGCCCGCATGACGAAATCGGAACGCCGGGCCAACCGGAAAAAGTGGAGGGAGTTGGTAAGGTTCGGGCTGCGGTGGCTGGTGGAGATCGTGATATCGGCGTTCAAGCGCGTCTTGGGGGAGTCGGTGAGGGCGCTCTCGCCGCGTACGGCGTACGTCGAGGTGGCCACCAAGATAACCGCCTACAACCACATGCTGGACGTCACGAGGCGGTCAGGGCCGTCCGGGCGGCGTGCGCCGCGGCATGACGCCGTCGCGCCGCCCCGCCGCGCCGGACGGAACCGCGCGAGCCGCGGCAAATGACGAGATCGCCAGGCCAAACGGCGTGCCGGACGCGCCGACTACGCATATTGGAACCGAAACACGCGCAAAACGCCGCACGGCGCGCCGCGCCGGCGAAGTCCGTCCGGCCGCGGCAGCGTGCCCGTGGGGGGCGCCGTCGAATTATGCAACTGACTACAGGCGTTTGTATCTTTATATGAAGAGGGCGCCGGCCAGTGCACATGCCGGTGGATCCCGTCTGCGGAATAGAGCTGGACGAGGAGCTGGCACTGGTGCACAAGCACAAGGGCAAGACGTACTACTTTTGCTGCAACGGCTGCCGCCTCCTGTTCACCAAGCCCCGGTGGTGGCGGTAGCCCGGGGCGTGCGCTACACCGGAAAGGCGCCGCACATGCGGCACGACTTGAGTTCGGGCGGAACGGCGCATCGGCAGTCGGGGCAGGCTTGATCGCCTTGCTCGCCGCGGCGCCGCTTGAGCGGGCCAAAATGCCTGACGTACTGCTGGTAGTAGTATAGCGACTCCTTGGTGCGGATGTGCACGCCGTCCCGTTCCAGTATGGATTGGGCCGCCTCGGAGAACGAGTGGTCGGTCGTGAGCGTGTCCAGCAGGCTCTTCATGCCGGTGGTGCCAGCGCCGTCCTGCATGGGGGACTTGGGGCGCCACACTATGTCGTGCGGCAGGGAGTCAGCAAACGTCCGGCGGAGCGCCATCTTGCCCATCCGTATACCGCCGCGCTCGCCCACCAACTGATCCGGCTCTAGGGATTTGGCCGCCTCCGCCACGCCGGGGTGCAGGAACGGCGATATTATGCGCACCCCCAGGCTCTCGCCTATCGGGTCGGCCGCAAAGCGCTTCAGGCCCCAGATGCGGTCCAGCTGGGCGCGCAGCTCGGACGGTTTGGCCCTGACCAGAAATCCATACCCGGCGAAGAGCTCGTCGGCGCCGTCCCCGGTGGCGAGCGACCGTATCTTCAGCTTCTTGGCCTCGGAGACGGCCACGTACATGGCCAGGGCGTTGCGGATTATGGTGTCGCTGAAGCACCCCAGTATGCGGACGGTCTCCGAGGCGCCCTGCAGCAGCTCCGCGGCTTCCGGCATGGCCATGTGCAGGTCAACGCCCGTTGCGGCCGCCGCGGTGCGGCAGTATGCCAGGTCCTCGCCGGGATAGTCCATGGATATCACGGCCACGCCCCGCAGCGGGCGGCTCGGCATCATGTGGGATATTATGGCGCTGTCCAGGCCGCCGGACAGCGCCACTCCCTCGGCGGGGTCTTCCGAGCACGCCCTTTGCAGGGCCTCGTATATGCGCCGGGCCGCGTCCATCCCTAACGCGCCGTCGCCGTCCACACAAAAAGCGTTCGATGCCGCGTGGGCGGCGCCATCACATATACTACTGATATTCTCTGGGTGCGCGGGCATGCGTTCTATATTCGTGGGGGGCACCGGCACCGACGTGGGCAAGACCTATGTCGCGGTGCGGATGGTCGAGGGGCTGCGCCGGATGGGGCTTGACGTGGGGGTGATGAAGCCCTACTCGGCCGGCCCCCGTGGCGGGAGCGGGCTTTCCGGGGACGTCGAGTTGCTGGCTGCCGCGGCGGGCGCCGCCCCCGCGGCGGAGATGAATCCGCATCACCAGGCACTGGAGGGGCCCCCGTACGTGGGGCCGGGCTCGGACGCGGTACGCCCCGCCGACATGGTTCGGCGGTACCATAAGCTGGCGGCGGCGCGGGACGTCATGGTCGTGGAGGGCATGGGCGGCCTTCTGGTACCGATACTGCCCGACTACTACATGGCGGATCTGGCCAGGGACATGGGCCTGCGGATACTGGCGGTGGCGGACAACGCCATGGGCACGGTACACCACATAGTCTCGACCTTGATGGCGTGCCGCCAGCGCGGGGCGGAGGTGGACGGAATGGTGCTGAACGTGATCCGAGACGGGTACGACGCGGACCTGCTGCTGGGCATACTGCGGGGGGTGACCGAGACGCCGGTCTTGGCAGTTCTGGAGCGGCACGGAGATCCCGGCGGCGCCGGGATGGCGGCGCTGCTGGGCTCCTAGAGGACGGCCCGCCCCAGATAGTATCCCGCCGCCGTCAGGCCCGTGCTCCACGCGCACGAGCCCGCAAACGTGTACGCCAGAAACTTGGGCGTCCTCATGTCCAGTATTCCCGCGGGGACCGATACCAGCTCCCGCACGCCGGGCACGCAGCGGCCCAGCAGGACAGACTTGTCGCCGTACTTGGCAAACCACCTCTCTGCCCTCTCCACGCTCTTCTCGGATACGCGCACGCGTCCCGCGAACCGAAGAAGCCCCGGCCTCCCCAGGTGCCGCGCAGCCAGAAATATGACGTACGCCCCCAGGGTGGCTCCCGAGCCTCCGGCGATACCCACCAGGGGCACGTGCATCCAATGCATCCCCGCGTCCAGTATGACGTATCCCGCTAGCGGAAACACCAACTCGCTGGGTATCGGCGGTATTACGGTCTCCAACAGGGCGGCCAGAAACACGCCCGGATACACGTTGTCGGCTATGATGTCCAGCACCGGCTGTATGGCAGATTCGAACCAGCTCATGGTTCCGTAAGGGAATGGTGCAGATCCTCATAACACACGCGGCAATAGTCCCGATATTGGGTGTGCTCGCAGTCGTATGCCTTTGAGACTACACTGCGGCATTTGTGGCAATACGGCATGGCATCAGCCCGACGCGGACTTCCACACCTTTATGCCGCCCATCGCGGCTATCCCCGCGCCCACTGCCAGCAGGGCACCGCCCTCGCCGGCAGCCCGGGCCGCGTTCTCGGACATGGCTGCCATGGACATGGCGCCGCCCACCACTACCAGTATTCCCACGGCCAGAATCATGCCGCCCAGGGGCATGGACGGCTCCTTGCGCGACAGGAAGAACGCCGCCACCGAGAGTATTATCGGAGGGGTTCCCAGAGCCATGCCGCGGGTCATGCTGTCCCAGGGCAGAAATCCGTCTCCCCCGGTGCTGCCGCCGGCCGCCACGTCTGCCCCGTACGTGATGAGGAGGGCGAGGGATATTCCAACCAAAACGTACGATGCGGCCAAGGCCATTAAACGCTAAAACGACTGATTTACTAATAAACGTAAGCGGCGCGCCCCGCCATTCCGCGGGGGTTGGGGATGAGCGTGCGGTGCCACCCGCTGCAACGGCGCGGGAACCATACAGTACGGCTCGGGCCGGTCCGAGGCGGCCATGCCGCGCGCCGAGCCGGCGGGGTGTACGGCATGTCGGACAGGCTGACAGAATTCGCGGCCATCCACATGGGGGTCGCCACCGAGGCCATCGCCGACCTGGTGGCCAGGCTGGCGGCGGCGCTCCAAAGGATGGAATGGCAGAACTGGCAGATTGTACCTTCGGGGGTGCTGTTGGCCACGCAAGAGCTGGAACGGCCATATGTCGGACAATCCCCTGAGCCAAAAGGCCATAGAAGAATGCCGGGACGCTGCGCGGCGGGAGAAGGCGGACCGCCCAGGGAAGGACGGCGCCATGCCGAAAAAGGCCCGCCGCCGGTTCCGGGAAGGGATGGCAAGGTACGAGACCGGCGCGAAGCCCAAGGGTATGGGGGGCGGCCGCGCCACGGGGGCCGCTCGCGGACAGACAAGCCGGAGGGCACTATGCGGCTGGCCGCCCCGCCGCGCATAAACTGCGGGACGGCCCCCGGCGTCATAGTCAAGACAATGCGCGTCCGGGGGCACGGCTTGAACCGGCGGAGCGGCGCGTCGTATGCACGACGTACGTGATGTGGTTGTGGAAGTGCATGGCGTGCGGAACCGAGATCTGGCCTGACACCGATATCATAATGCCGGGAAGCTCGTTCGGCCCGGCGCTCCGGGCGGCGGCGCAGGCGTACTACGGGGCTGGCGTGTCCGAAGAGGGCATGCGGGTGCTGCTGGATGCCCTGGAGAACGCCTCGTTTTCGGCGGCATACGGCGTTGCGGGCGCCGCCACGTCGCAAGGCGCGTTTGCGTACGGGCTTCGGCCACATGGCATGCGCCGTTTGCCACCGCGCCGTGGGCGGCCGGTTTTGGCCTGAACCGCTACGGACTCAAGCCCGGACGGGGATATTTGACGCTGGCGCGAAGTAGATGGGTGTACCCATCGACATATTTATACGAGTAGACAAACCGATACAACGGTATGCGCCTTGTAGTCGCTCGGCCATCAGTTTGGATGGGGGGGGGGGAGGACGTGAACGCGTACGGTATGCGTCCGGCCGCCTACTGCCTGTTCGCTCTTGCGTTAATTGCGGCGGCGCCAGCTGCGTACGCACAGACCGATCCGGCAGGCGGAGTGGTCGACTTTGAGGCACTCAACGAGCCCAGATGGATATCGCTGGTCACCGCGTCGGACCACACGTACGCCTTGGTGATAAGCTATCTTGACAACGGCATTCAGGTGATCGACGTGACAGACCCGGCCGCCCCGGCGCCGGTGACTACGATCCGGGACGGAGAGGGGGGCTTTGAGGCCTTGGCCGGAGGATCCATGCTGGCCACCGTCGAGATATCCGGCAATACGTACGCCTTGGCTGCGGGCTGGCTTGAGCACGCCGTCCAGATAATTGACGTGACGGATCCCACCGCCCCGGCGCCGGTCTCCGTCATTCGTAACGGCGAGGGCGGCTTTGACGGGCTCGCCAATCCGGGCTTCATTGAGACGGTTGTCGCGTCTGACCGCACGTACGCCCTGGTAGCCAACTTCGGGGAGGGCACCGTCGTGGTGATAGACATTACTGATCCCACCGCCCCCGAGCCGGTCTCCATCCTTCGGGACGGCGAGGGCGGCTTTGACGGGCTGCAGGGGGCGCTGAGCATTGCCCTCATGCCCGCATCCGGCAGCACGTACGCCCTGGTGGCGAGCCTTCAGGACAGCGCCGTTCAGGTGATAGACGTAACCGATCCCACCGCCCCGGCGCCGGTGGCCGCAATACGAGGCGAGGACGGTACCGCGCTGCAGGATCCCAGCCACGTGGAATTGGTCACCATATCTGACCACACGTACGCCCTCGTGTCCAGCCTTTCGCGGCACTACGTCCATGTTATGGACGTGACGGATCCGGCCAACCCAGAACACGTGGCCATAATACGGGACGGCGAGGGCGGCTTTGAGGCGCTCTACGTGGCCAGCCGCATCGTCACGCTTGACGTCTCCGGCCACACCTATGCCTTCGTGTCCAGCCTTTACGACAACGCCATCCAAGTGATCGACATAACCGACCCGGCCGCCCCCGCGCCGGCGGCAGCCGTGTACGACGGCATGGACGGCTTTGACGGTCTAGCCGGAGCGGGCGGCATGAGTCTGTTTGCCGCGTCGGACCACACGTACCTTCTGGTGACCGGCTATCACGACGACTCCGTTCAGGTAATTGACGTCACCGATCCCACCGCCCCCGTGCCGGTGGCGGCCGTGTTTGACAGGCAGGACGTCGCCCCCGAAGCCGCGGACGCGCCCGAAGAGTGGCGCGTCGTTGAGGCCCGGTTCGACGGGAACAGCATAGAGTCCAGGGTACTCGCGACGGTCTTGGACGCCGTGGTGCGGTACGCGTCCGACGGCGAGGACGCCCTGGCCGCGATCAACGCCGGGACGCCGGGCTATCATTACCCGTTCATTCTGGACGCGGAGGCCACCACGGTGCTGGCCCACGGGGCCTTTCCGCGCATGGCGGGGGAGGAGCACGAGACCTTCGGCAAGGCGGACAGGCCGCTGGAGGACATACTGGCCGACATCTCCCGGGACGGCGGGACTTGGGTTAACCACATGTTCCCCAACCCCGACACCGGCATCGTGCAGCAGATGCGCTCCTGGTTGTATATGCACGACGGGCTCATCTTCGGCTCCGGCTACTACATCCACGACTACATGGCGCAGACGCTGGTTGACGAGGCTCTGGACGCGTACCGGCTGCACGGGGAGGCAGCCTTTGACATGATAACTCCCGACGGGCCGCTGGCCGAGGACCGGTACGTCCACGTCATAGACATCGACACCGCCGCCACGGTCGCACACGGGGCGACGCCCTCGGAGGTGGGCACTATCTCGGACGTGCTACTCTACAAGGCCGCAAAACCGTACCAGCAGATCGTGGAGGAGCTGGAGGCGTACGGGCACGCTTGGGTCTCGTACGTCTACATGAACCCCGCCGCCCAGGCGCAGCAGCTGGAGCGCGTGTGGATGCAACTACAGGACGGGCACGTCTTCATGTCCGGGTACTACCTGCCGGACTCGCGGGTAAAGTCGCTGGCGGAGGGGGCCCAGCTCCTGTACCAGTCCAACGGCGAGGCCGCCTTTGACATCATCACGCCCCAAACACGTGCGCACACCGACGCCCTGTACCCGTACGTCATTGACGTGGCGACCAACGTGGAGGTGGCCAGCGGGGCGTTCCCCAACAACGTGGGCAAGGTCTTCAACAGCTTCGTGCAACAGGACCGCCCGAACGAAGAGGTCATGGTGGACCTGGCGCGGGACGGGCACACCTGGGTCTCGTACGTGATCACCAACCCCGACACCAACACCGAGCAGGTCAAGCGGGCCTGGATGCAGCTGCACGACGGGTACGCCTTTGCCTCCGGGTACTACCTCCCAGACGCCCGCGTCCAGGCCGTGGTGGACCTGGCCGTATCCACCTACCGGTCCGTGGGCGAGGAGGCGTTTGACAGGATCAACGCCGGGGAGGGCATCATAGACGACTCCCTTTATCCGGTGGTGATGACCTCGGCCAACGTGGTGGTGGCCAGCGCCCTGCCCCCGCCCCTGTCCGATCTGGGCGGGCTGTCGGTTATAGGCGACTGGAGCGGCGCCCTGTACGAGGCCGTGTTCCAGGACGGAAGCGCTTGGATGGAGGTGGTGACGATAAACCCGGCCACCGGCACCCAGCAGGTCTGGCGGGGGTGGACGTACCTGTACGATGACTACATCTTCATGTCCGGTTATTACATCCCCGACTCGGAGATCCAGTCCGTGGTGGACAAGGCCGTCTTCCTGTACAACGCGCACGGCGAGGACGCTTGGGACATCATCACCCCCGAAGAGCCGATCAATCTGGACAAACTGTACGTCTTCGTCAGCATCAACGACCCGATGTACTGTGCGGTGGCCCACGGGGCCCTGCCCGACAGGGTGGGCAGATGCGGCTTGGACCCCATACCGCTCACGGGCGACAGGCCGTTTGACGAGGTTACCGCCGAACTACACGAGGACGGCGGGGCCTGGGTGACGTACATCTTCAAGAACCCCAACACCGGCACGGACCAGAACAAGCGCACGTGGCTCCACCTGCACGACGGGTACGTCTTCGGCTCCGGCTACTACATCCGCGACTCGCAGGTCCAGGCGATAGTTCGCAACGCGATACACGCCTACGACGTGGATCCGCAGAACACGTTTGACCGCGTAAACGCCCTGGCCGAGGGCGAGCCGGCCCAGACCTACCCGTTCATAATCGACGCGGCCACGCACGACGTCGTGGCCCACGGGTACGACACCGACAGGGTGGGGACCGCCTCGCTGGCCCTCGCCGCGGCGGACCGGCCCGCCGAGGACATACTGGCGGAACTGGAGGGTACCAGCGGGATCTGGTCGTACTACACCACGGTCAACCCGCTGACCGGCGAGGAGGAGCTCAAACGCACTTGGCTGGTCCTGCACGACGGGTACGTCTTCGCCTCCGGATACCACGACATAGACGTGACAAAGTAACCAGCCGCGGGCGCGGCAAGGACGCACGCGTGGGCTTGGCGCGTGCGGCGCGGCCCGAAAACTTCGGCCCGCCGCCGGACCCTCTGGTGCGGGCGACGACGCGCGGGGGTTTGAAAAACACCACATCCGGAACCCTTGGCCCATAACCGCCGCGTGCCGCAGCGACGAAAAGCGGGATAGAATAATGCTTGGGAGCGGGACGCGGCGCGCCGGCACGTCCGGAAAGCGTACGGCGCGGACATCGCATCCAACGCGGGGCGCCCCGGCTCACCAGAACTCGTCCACCGCGTTCAGGTCCTTGTATTCCTTGACGTCCTTCCCCTTCACGAACGTGAGTCGGGCGATGTCCCTGTCGAAGAGCAGGTCTTCGGTCCAGTCTATGATCACTCGCAGCCGCTTGCTGAATCCCGGCATCTTGTACAGGAACACAGTCCGCCACAGCATCCACGCCGCCACGCCCTGTATCCGGATGCCGTACACCATGGCCACGCCCCTGCGCTTTCCGATGACGGCCATCTGGTAGGGGGGCTTGTATTTGAACTTCTTGAGGGGCCGCCCGTTTATCTTGGCGTTCACGTTCTCCGCTATGATCTTTCCCTGGGCCGCCGCCAGATGTCCGGTGGGGGCAAAGGGGCGGCCCGTCTTTGGATCTGTAAGCATGGAGCAGTCCCCCGCCGCAAAGACCCCCGGGTACTTCTCTACCTCCAGATACTCGTTGACCGCTATCTTGCCCCTGTTCTTCTTGAAGATGGACCGCTGCACCATGTCCACCGCCGTGAAGCCGGCCGTCCATATCATCGTCTTGGCGTGTATCGCCTCGGGCTCGCCCTTCCATTGCAACTTCGCCTCGTTCCCGTCAAAGCTCTCCAGCCTGCACTCGAGCTT
This sequence comes from Nitrosopumilaceae archaeon, assembly GCA_963665475.2. Taxonomy (GTDB): domain Archaea; phylum Thermoproteota; class Nitrososphaeria; order Nitrososphaerales; family Nitrosopumilaceae; genus VYCS01. Next base: position 480,383 of record CAXXXK010000003.1, read on the forward strand.
CACCTCGGTGCCCCTCCGAACCAGCGCGTCGTGGGCGAACTTGGCCAGCTTCTTCGCAAAGCCCGCCAGTATGGTGTGGTACGCCTCTACCACCACCACCCGGACCTCGTCTTTGGATATGCCCGGATAGTACTTGGTGGCGTCCACCAGCAGGTCGTGCAGCTCCCCGGCCGTCTCTATGCCGGAGAAGCCCCCTCCCACTATGATGAAGGTGAGCAGCGCCTTCTTGGCGTCCTCGTCGGGCTCGTTGTTGGCCTGCTCCAGCATGTCTATCGCCCTGTTCCGGATGGCGACTGCGTCGTTCAGGGTCTGCATCCGGAACGCGTGGCGCCTGACGTCGTGCATACCGAAGAAGTCCGGTTCGCCGCCCAACGCCACCACCAGGTAGTCGTAGTCCACGGTGGTGCCGGGCCTTTCGGGGGTACCCGCCAGGATCACCTGGCGGGCGATGGGGTCTATGGCGCTGACGCGCCCCTCGTGAAACGTGGCCTTCTTCAGGATGGAACGTATGGGCATCACTATGTTTCGGGCGCTTATGGTCCCCGACGCCACCTGGGGAAGCATGGGCCGGAACAGCAGAAAGTTCTGCGCGCTAACCATCATTATTTCCGTCGTAGAGTTGCTGCGCAGGCCCCGCTGGAGCTCCTTGACGCACTCCACGCCGGCGAACCCGCCCCCCAGCACGACTATCTTCCTGCTCTTCACGGCGCGTCTTTGGCATGATCTCCTAAAAAGGGGGTTGGTACATGATTTGTACAGGCTCAGGTCAATCCGATATCGGCATCTGACTCAAGGAAATTTCACTCATGAATAATTCGGATCGATCCGGCGTGTCAGTACGCAATTGCGCCAGTCCCACCAGATTACTGCAAATGATGGGAGTGACGCATAGAGAGCAACGGCCAAGAACGGGATTTAAGGGCATAGACGCGTCGTTGCCCGGCGCCGGGGAGCGTGACATGAAGGCCTCGCAACACGCCATATGCCGCAAGGAGATGCGCCGCCCGCGCTACAAGGCCGACACGCTGATCGCGGCAAACCGGGCACTCGTGGACGCGACGGCGTATATGCGGGACGACTGCGCCGCCGAGGTGGCCCGCGTCAAGGCCGCCATGGATCCCGGGTTCAGCTGGCCGGATCCCGACGGCGTGGCCTCGCTGTATGCGAAGATCGACACGCTGGAGGCGGATCTGGTGCGGGTGACCGCCCAGCTGGCCAGGGTGACCGCCAAGTTGGACAAGGTGACCAAAAAGCATGACGAATTGAGGCGGCGGTACGCTCACCACAACACGGCCGGCAAGAACCAGTACGCCGAGCGCCGGTCCAAGGTAAACGACGAGATCAAAAAGATAGAGGCCGATATCGCCGCCGAGCTGGGGATGCACCTGGGCGCCGAGCGAAAGAGGGCCGAGGAACGCGGCGGGGCGGGGCGCTCGGAGGGGCGGGCCTAGGGCCACGCGGGCAGCAGACACTCCAACAAGCCCAATGCAAAGGCCTGGCACGTAAAGACCGAGTGCCCCAACCGCCATATCAGGGGGCGCCTTACGCGCCCAGGGTACAAGTCGAAGCCGGTCAGCGATTTTTTCGGTGACCGCATGTGGCTGGAGACCATATGCCGCACCACGTTCGGCTACGAGTGCGGGGCGTGCCGTTCCAAAATAAAACCGCCCACCCCGGGCGTGCCCGCCACCTCGTTCGGCAAGAAATCGCTGGGCTTCATGGTATATCTGGGCGGCAAGAAATGCGTCAACGCTGACGTCGCCGAGATATTCACGGACATGTTCGGGTTCGCCGTAAGCGAGACCCACATCTGGAACGCGCGGTGCGCCGCCGCCGACACGTGCGCGACGGACTTGGGGATGGCGCCGAGGCGCTGGCAGCCGAGGCCGCCGCGGGGAATGGACTTGAGGCGGACGGCCAGCCGCCGCCCGCAACCGTCGCCGTAGATGTTGGCATGCCGTCTCCCGAGCAATCACGCGCTCAAGATACGACGGCATACGGGCACATGGTAGCGCCCGACGTGTATGATAGTCTACCACGCAACGGGAAGCCCCCGCCCGCGGGAATGGTTTAAGCAGACGGCGGACTGGACGGCCAGATCATGAATCTGGACCTGAGCCTGTACGAATAATGCACCAACCGCCATATATGCATAGCCAATCTGTAATAAAGTCATAATGAAAACAAGTTCAATGATATTCCTGCTGGCAGCGGTTGCTGCCACAGGAGCCACAATGACCAGCGCATACGCGCAGCAAAGCGAAGATTCGACGGAGGCGCCTTCGCCCCCGTCGCCGTTCGCCCCGGGACAGTCAATATACCTCAGCGACCCGATGATCACCATGCTGACGTCCCAGCTTCCGCTGCCGCCGTTCGACATGGCCAACGGCAACGCGGTCTTTAGAGTCATAATCCCAAACTTGGGCACTTGGATCCACCAAGAGGTGTCCCCGCACTTTTCGGACCCGTCCCTGTCGTTCAGATACGTCACGCTGATTCTCAACGCCGGCTACGACGCGACGGCTCCATATCATGAGACTGCCGTCGGCGTATACTCGCGCGTCGACAACCGCCCGGCAAGCGAATCGGCAGACAGCTACAACATCAACGTCGCATCCATCTACGCGGTGTACCGGCTGGCGATGGAGTTCGATCCCGAACGCGAATTGCAGTGGCGCTCCATGCTGACCAACAACGGCCTGGACCCCGACGACGACACGGGGCTGAACCTGAGCTGTTCCAGAACGCACCAGCTGGACTCGCCCATCGCCATAGGCAACTTGGCGGGCAAGTGCGTGCTGGAGGCGCGGTATTCTGACGGTTTCAACCACTTCGGTGACGAGACGCCGGACCAACCGTTCCGGGACACCACCGGATACCAACCCGTCAACTCGGCCAACGAGCTGGTGGATCCGTCCAGGTGGCAACCGCTGACAATGCAGCTCAGGGAAGGCACCTGGGTATCCCAGCAGTTCACCACGCCGCAATGGGCCGTGACCGAACCGTACTCGGACATTGATCCCAGGGAGTACAGGGCGCCGCCCCCGTATGCCAGCGACCACGCCTTTATGGACGAGTACAAGGCGCAGACCGACGAGGTGTTGGACGCGGTGGCGGGCCTGACAGACGAACAGAAGATGCTGGTGGAGTACTTCGACAACAAGGCCCGTGAGACGCTGTTCTTCCCGGCCGTGGAGGCGCTCCCCAACACGATGGACTTTTGGCAGCTGGACTTCATGCTGCACATAGCCCAATTTGACGCAGGGATCGTGGCTTGGCAGGAGAAGGCCAGGTACGACGCCGTCCGCCCCGTTACCGCCGTACATTACCTGTACGGCGACGATACGGTTCAGACGTATAGCATCGGCGGCGACGTGAGATTCGTCCCGGCCAGCCAATGGGCCAGCTATGCCAACACCGGCGACCACCCCGAGTACCCGTCCGCCACCGCGTGCTTCTGCGCCGCGCAGGCGCAAGCCTGGAGGAACTATCTGGGCGGAGATGAAATCCCCGACGTCACCCTACCCAACGGCGACGTAGTTGATGGATACACCGGGGTGCTGCCTGCAGGGTCGTCCATCCACGAACCCGGGATGACCCCGGCCAACGACGTGGTGGTGACCTACGACACTTGGTCGGAATACGAGCAGGATTGCGCGGAAAGCAGGATATGGGCCGGTCTGCACTTCAGGGCGGCGGTCGAGGAGTCGCTGGACATGTGCAGCGATATCGGCAACGCTGCTTGGGACTACTTCTCAACGCTACTGGACGGGACTGCCCCGCTCAGGCAGGCGGCTGAGAAGGCCGAGCTCGATCCATGGCTGGACAGACCGCACTATACCGGCCGATAAGCGATAATCGATATTTTTTGATTTGTTAAAGGCTCTAGCCTGCCGCCTCGGCGCGCCGGCCGCGGAGTGGGCTGGCCGCCGCCGGACTCTTTGACTAGTGTATACGCGCGGGACTGCGGGCCCAGGCAACGTCCGCGCGCCCACTGCGGCATGGCCTTCGCTTTAGGGACGCGGCGCGGAGGTGGAAAAGGCTTCCCGCAGACGGGGAGTCTGCGCCCGAATGTTCCAAAACCGCCCGAATCTGTCCAAGTCGGCCCGAAACGGAACTCTGCCGAGTCGCCGCTGCATGGGTCGGCGCGTTTCGGGGCTCGCCGGCGCGGCATTCCCAGGCGGCCGTGCCCCGGATCCGCGTAATGCGTATTGCGGTTCGCTAGATTTTGGGCAAGGCCGGGGCGCCACGTCACCGGGCGGGGCCGCTCCCAGACTGTTCGCCCGCCAGAGCGTCGGACTCGTAGTATCCGGATCCGAAGACGAGTCCGTCGTGAAGGCGCAGCCAAGCGCGTTTGTTCTCTTCCCCGCCCTCGGGATGCTCAAACTCGTACGCCACCCACATACCCGTGTTCGCCTCCAGCTCCCGCACGATGTCCCCGGCAGACAACGTCCGCGTTATGGCTTGCCAATCGGAGCGTTCCCCGGAACCGGAGTCAAAGCCCTGCGCCAGAACCGCGCCCGTCGCCGAATCCACGATGAACGAGTAGAACGGGTTGGGCTCGTCTGGCACGGCGTTGACCTGATCTATGGCGTCGTCGGGGTCTTGGTCGTATATCATGATGGCGGTGTGGACCGCGGTCTGGGACATAGAGTCGAGAACGTAATAGCCCGAGCCGAAGATCAACCCGTCCTGCAGCTGCAGGTAGGTGCGCTTGAGTTGCTCGGTGTCGGTGGCGGGGTTGTGGAAGACGTACGTCGTCCACGTTCCGCCGTTGGCCTCAAGATCCGCGAGAACGTCCTCAACCGACCTGGCAGAGGTGTCCAGTATGGTTTCGGGTTTTCCGACCCTGTCGGGCACCACGCCGTCGGCCAGCCTGGTCCACGAAGCGGCGTCTATGACGAACGGATAGAGATCGTCGGTCGCGACCGGCGCCTCCGGAGTGATTATGTCGATCCATGCGTCGTTATCCTTGTTGGACTCGTAGACGAATATGGCGTAGTCCACCACGGACTGGACGTCCGCGTCCAAGAGGTAGTAGCCGGAGCCGAACACGAACCCGTCGTAAGCCTGCACCATGGCGCGGCGGACCTGGTCTATCCCTGTGTCCGGATGCACCAACACGGTTTGGCCCCACGCGATCCCTTCCTCGTATGCGTTGCGTATGGTCTCGGTGAGCGGAACGCGCAGGGGCACCAGCTTGCCTGGTTCATCGGGCAGCTGCGCCCGGTTGCCTGAGGGAATGGGCCCGACATGGTGTGGAAACGCTCCGTGGGCCACTATGTGCGTCGTGTTGAAGACGTAGGGGTAGAGCCCCCCGCCGGTCAAGTTGCCGGCGGTGATTTGCTCAAAGACCGTGTCCCTGTGCGACTTGTAGACCTGTATCGCCTCGTCGGCCAGCGACACGACTCTGGAGTCCGGGAAGAAGTACCCGGCGCCGAATATCAGGCCGTCGTGGACGCTCAGGTACACGCGCGTAAGCTGGTTGGTGCGGGTGGCGGGATTCTCGGACAGGTACTTTACGAACGCATGGCCGTCGGCGTCCAGCGCGTCCACGACAACGTCCAGCGGAACGTCCGCTCTGCCGAGGTGCGCGTCCGCTGTCCCCACCAAGTGCGGGAACGCGCCGTGGGCAAGCGTCTCCAAAGTTGACGCGTTCAGGACGAACAGGTGCGGGTGGACGTGGCTGGCGGATTCATCGGGCGTGATGGCGCCAAACGCGTCGTCCCCGGCCGATTCGTACAGCTGAACGGTAGATTCCACCAAGGTCTGGATTCTCGAGTCGGGCAGGTAGTAGCCGGACGCGAAGATTAGGTCTCCGTATAGGTACAGCCAGGTCCGCTTGAGCTGATCCGTATAGGTGTCCGGATTCCTGTATACGTACTCCACCCACGTGCCCCCGTCCCGGCGCAGGTCTTCGACTACGTCGCCGAAAGGCCTGTCGGAGGTGCCGCCTATCGCGGCGGCCGCCGACCTGCCGACTATTTGGGGAGATATGCCGTGGGCCACCGCGGGCAGGTCGGGAACTGTAGCGTTCACCACGAACGCGTACAAGTCCGCCGTCGCGATAGTCTCGGCGGGCGTGATTACGTCAAACGCGCGGTTACCTTCGGACAGGTACATCTCCACGGCCCTGTGCACCACGTCCTTCGCTTGGGAGTCCCGCAGGAAGTAGCCCGCGCCGAAGACGTATCCGTCGTGCTCGTACAGCCAGGCCCGCTTGAACTCGCGCTCTCCGTTGTCGGGGTTCAGCGACATATATTCGAGCCAGACGCCGCCGTCCACCCTGATGCGGTCCGATACGCTCTCCGGAGTGTGGTTCGCCTGCTCCAAGCCGTTCTCTATGTCACCGATCTTGTGCAGGCCGGACGCGTCGGCCACGTACTTCAGGGTGGTAGCGTTTAGGACGAACGGGTGTATGGCGTCAACGTACTGCGGCGTCTCAGGCGTCATGGCTTTGAACGCGGCGGTTCCCTCCAGTTCGTACTGTAGGATGGCGTCAACCGCGGCCGAGTACGCCCTCGCTTCCACGTGTTCTATGCCGTAATGCAGCGCCGGGGCGGTCGGGGGCGGCGCATCCGCGGCCGAGTCGCCCGCCGCAAGGGGAAGCGCGGACGCCGCGCACAAGACACACAACGCCGCCACACACCCGGCCAGAGCCGCGGACGGCCTGCCGGATTCGCGGGAATCGGTGGCGCGCAACCCGCTACCTTCCTGTCCAGAACGGTTCGTTCAGCAGTGGGTCGGGATCCAGTGGCGCTTCGGGTCCCCTCAGCTCGGCGGTTCCGTCCACCAGCGACTGCCAGTACTGGTACGATGCGGCGCCCACGTCGCCGCACGCGTTCAGCGACTCGTCCACCGCGGTCTTGAAGTGGAGTCCCGCTATGAACCTGCTGTTGGCGCATTCCTCGGAGAACTCGGTCCACGTGCGGAACGTTAGGTTCACGTCCGCCGTAGGCGTGCCCGGCTCCCACGACGACGAGCCGGCCCGCACGGTCACATGATATCCGGGGACCACTTTTCCATTGGGCAGCAGAAAGTCGCGTATCGTGTCCTGGCCGGTATACTGCCTGAAGGTCTCGGCAAACGCAGCGCACAGGCACGCCGTGACGGAGGGGTATTCGGGGTGGTTCCCGGTCGACACATAGCTGTTCCACGCGCTGCCCGGTATCAGGGTCGAATCCAAGCCCACTCCGCTGGGCGCGGTCACCATCGAGTCGCCGTAAAGGTGGCGAATGGCCGAGACGGGACGCACGACATCGTAGCGGGCCTTTTCCTGCCATCCGACTATGCCCGCGTCGTGCCGGGCCATCTCCGCCATGAACAGCACTTGGGCCGTCCCCACTATGCTGGCATCGCGCGCCACCAACGGCCCGATGCGGCGCTTGTCGTCGAAGAACTCGATCGTGGCCTTCTCCTCGTCGGTCAGGTCCGCGGACGCGGCCAGCACTTCGTCAACCTGCGCCCTGTACGCGTCCGCGTTCTCGTGGTCGCTGCTCGTCGGCGGTGGCACGCGGATGGTACGGGGATCGAGGCCCGAGTAGGTTGCCGTGTTGGCAAACTGCGGCGTGACGAAGGTCTGGGTGACGTACGTGCCCGGCGATATCTCCAGCACCAGCGGCTGCCAGCGCGTCGGGTCTGACAGAACGTAGGCGGTGTTGACCGGGACGTAGCCGGTGGTGTCCGCCATGGGCGCGCCGGCCGTCTCGTAGCCGTACTGGTTGAAGCCGTCGTGCTGGCGCGCGCCCACGAAGCACTTGGCCGCGTGGTTTCCTATGGCCGCCGGCGACGCCAGATCCTGTTTTACGCCGCAGTCCAAACCAAGCCCCTCGTCGTTGTCCGGATCGAAGCCATGCACCACCATCATGGCCCGCCACTCGTCGGCCCGCTCCGGGGCGGCATCCATTGCAAAGCGATACATGGCGTACATGATCGCCGTGTTGGGCAGGAGGTTGGTCTCTGACTCCGAGGCGGGGCGGTGATCTATGCGTGAGTACATTCCGACGGCGGTGGGATGGTAGGGAGCGACGGCGTCAAAGGAGATGCCGGTCAGCTGGGCCGTGTAGCGCAATACCAGCGTTGGATCGTTGTTGTGGGGAGACACTTGGTGCAACCAGTCGCTCAGGTGTGGAATGACCACGCCGCCCAATACGTTGCCGTGTGTCATGTCGAACGAGTGGTCGGGACCCTCTCTTCCCTGCGTGAGTATTGCAGGATCTAAAATATTCACATAGGGGCCCTCTGTGGTGTCCTCCCGCGCGGGCTCGTGCGATGTGGATTCGAGGAGGGCTGTGATGGCCCGCAGCTCTTCTATGATGGCCTGCAGTTCGGACAGCGACTCGGCATCATTCTGGGCGTGCGCGTCAAACGAGACGATTCCCATCGCCACCGCAGACAGCAAGAGCGTACATACACGGAGACCATTATTCCCCAACAATGTTTGGGTTTGTACCACATGTGTATAAACCTTATCTCGCGTGGGTTTTGTTGTGGAATCCAGAAAGTTGTTCATCCCTAGTTCCATGAGCCGCGTTCCCGTATGACGCAATATGACTTTATCGTATGGTCTCCATCGGCCTCAATGCGTGAAGCGCGTCATCTCGGATCGCGCGGGCTCCGGCTGTTGGTCCACCGCAGCGGATTCGCGCGACCGTCGTGCAAGGACGAACGCGCCGCGCATCATAGTGCGCAGAGTCCCCCCGACTGTACATCTCCCGCCGGTCCGGACGCCCGTCATTCGTCGGTTACGTCCGATCCCGGAGGGGGAGTCTTGCGCTCAAACGTCATTTCGGGCGTTTCCCCAACGTCCGCGTCCAGCGACATATGCGGCCGCTCGCGGTTGTACCATTTGACGAACCGCGCCACGGGATCCGTCTCGACGCGCGTCGGGTTGACGGGGCATATGCCCGGCCGCCCGGCCACGTCGTGGAACAGGCGGAGCTTGCGCTGCATCTCCCCGTGCACCCGTTCCAGCTTGCCGTTGGTCTGGGGGTGGGCCACCCTGGCCAGTATGTGCCGTATGCCCAAGTCGTTCAGGCGCTTCTCGAACATTGAAACCCCCTTGGCCTTTTTTTTCGGATTCGGTGGCGTAGAACTGGGAGCCGCGGTCGGACAGTATGGACGCCGGCTTGCCGTGTTTGGATATGGCCTCCTCCAGCACTTCAATGGCGTGCTCGGCGGTGGCCTCGTCGAACGCGCCCCGCCGTACAATGAGGCGGGACGCGTCGTCCCGGTGCGACACGAACCAGCGGCCGTCGTCCAGCCGCTTGTAGTCCGTATGCCACATGGAGTTGGCGTACTTGCGCTCGTACCGTATCCACTTGCGGCGCGCCTGTTTCCTCTTGTGTTCCACCGCCTCGCCGTACTCCCGCAGTATCGCGTGCACCACGCCCTTGGGAACGGCCGTTCCGGATCTTTTAAGGTGACCCCATATCAGGCCCGCGCCGGACTTGTGGGCGCAGCGGGCGGCAAGCACGGCCGACCGCTCGGCCCTGGTGGGGGGTCCCCTGGGGGGCCTGCCCATGCGCTCGGGAAACACGATCCTCCCCTCGGGTGTGTGCTTGAACCGGGCACACAGCTTCTGGACGTACCGCACGGTTACGTTCATGGCTTCGGCGATGATCTTGTTCGCGGCGCCCTCTCTCTTCTCCGCCGCCATGTGCTCGACTTTGGACTGGTCTAGTTTTTTCATCACGCGCACCCTGCGACTCCCAATATGACGCCACCGCCGGGAGCGCCGCGGCCGTCGAGTACCGGCGGCCTTCCGGGCGCCCGTCTGGGCACCGTCGCACTAGTCGTACCCGGACGGCATGTCAATCACGGCGTTCCCCTCCACTCTGCCTTTCCTACTTTCCCTCTGGGACCGGGGGTGAACAACTTACCGGACTACAGACATGCCTCGGGCGGCGCGTTTCTCCTTAACCGGGGCGTGATCGATCTAAATCAACCACTCCGTGCAACGCGTTAGACAAACTACGCCCGCGCCGTGGGATATCGGGTGACCGCGGATGTGGCGTCGTGGGCGGGGCGGCCTAAACCGATCTCTTCGTTCCAGACGTGCCGTCATCGGATGCTGGAAAAAATATTGAGTGTCATTGCAGAGTACTACGCATTTCGCGCCGGATTCCCGAACTCAGGGGTCCGGCTTGATCGCCAGCCGGTCCCGCACCGAGTCCAGCGTCTTTAGAATCGAGTCCAGGCTGTCCCCCGTCACGTTGGCGTGGCCCAGCTTGCGCAGGGGCTTGGAGTCTTGCTTGCCGTACATCGTCACGTGCACGTCGGGGTGCGATACGTCCGGGGGCATGTACGCGCCGGTGTATCCGTGCGGGCCCAGTATGTTGTACATGACCGCCGGCCCGCGCAGCTCCGTGCTGCCCAGGTCCATGCCCAGCACCGCCCGTATGTGCTGCTGGAACTGCGTGGTGCGGGCCGACTGGAGCGTGTGGTGGCCGGAGTTGTGCACCCGGGGGGCTATCTCGTTTATCAGCACGCCGTCGTCGGGCAGCACGAACATCTCTATGCCGAACACGCCGGCGCCCCGCAGCACGCGCATGGTCTCCAGGGCTATCTCCTCGGCCCGGGCCGCTATCTCGGGATCCGTGCGGGCCGGCGATATGGTCTGCCTCAGTATGCTCTCGCGGTGCTCGTTCTCCACGGCCGGGTAGCTGGCGGTCTGCCCGGCGGTGTTCCGCGCCACTATGACGGATATCTCCATCGTGTACGGGACGAACCTCTCCAGCATGAGGGAGACGTCGCCGAAGCCGGCCATCGAGCCCTCTATTTCGTCGGGGGACTTGACGACGCGGTTGCCCCGGCCGTCGTACCCCCCGGTGCGTGCCTTGAGCATGGCCGGACACCCGAACCTCTCCAGCCCTTCCCGTAGGTCGTCGGTGGAGTCTATGCGGGCAAAGTCGGGGACGGGCAAACCGTTCTTCCTCAGGAAAGTCTTTTGGAGGAGCTTGTCCTGGATGGTGTGGAGCGTTCCAGGCGAGGGGTTTATCTCGACTCCCGACAGCGACTCCAGAACGGAGCTGTCGCCGGACTCTATCTCGTAGGTTATCACGTCTGAAACCATCGCCAGCTCCCGGATGGCCTCGGCGTCTCCGAACCCGGCGGTTATCTCCTCGGCCCCCACCTGGGCGGCGGGGCAGTTTGGCACGGGATCCAGCACCGTGACCCCGGACACCTCGGGCATGTCCGCGGCCGCTTGGGTCAGCATCCTTCCCAGCTGCCCGCCGCCTATTATGCCGAGCCTCCTGGCCATGGAACGTTCCCAGGCGACCGCTCAAATAAACAATACGAATGCTTATGCAAGTGTGGTCTGGCCCGATATTGCAGATCGCCCGATACCGTTAATAGAACGGCGCCTCCATGCCGACGCAATGCAGGAGGGTCCGTTGGTGGGCATAATCATGGGGTCCTCGTCGGACGCCCGGATAATGCGGGGCGCCGCCCGCGCCTTGGACGATCTGGGGATACCCCACGAGGACAGCATAGTCTCGGCGCACCGCACCCCCTCCCGGCTGCCGAAATACGCCCGGCACGCCGAGGATTCCGGCTTCCGCGTGATAATAGCGGGGGCGGGAGGCGCCGCCCACCTGCCCGGCATGATATCCTCGTACACCACCATTCCGGTGGTGGGCGTTCCCATACTGGTGTACGCCGACAAGGGGCCGGCCGGCAGGTCGTCGGCGTTCGGCGGCCTGGACGCGCTGCTTTCCATATCCGAGATGCCGTCCGGATCCCCGGTGGGGACGATGGGCGTCAACAAGGCCAAGAGCGCCGGGATATATGCGGCGATGATACTCGGCAACGAGTTTCCCGAGATACGGAAGGCCCTCCGCCGGGCCAAGAAGGAGCGTTTTGAGTCGGTGGTGCGCGAGTCCGACGAACTGGCCGGCAAGGGCCTGGGTGGGGGAGATGAGTAATGCCGCCAAGGCGCGTGCGGACGGCAGGCCGGCGCGCCCCGCCCGCGCCGTGAGCGAGGCCGAGGCCATTGAGGTGCGCCAATTGGTGCGGGATCTGAACCGCGAGGACGCCGCGGTGGTGGTGGAGGGCAAGCGCGACGCCGCCGCCCTGGCCGCGCTGGGGTTTGACGGCGCGCCGATGCGGTTTCACGCGTACGGGGGATTTGCAAAGTTTGCCGACCTGGCAGCCCGGCACCGACGCGTCATAATCCTGTTTGACTACGACCGGAAGGGCAGATACATGACCGGGCGCCTGATCCGCCTGCTGCAGCGGCGCACCGCGCTGGACATGACCTACCGCAGGCGCCTCTCCAGGGCAACCGGGGGGAGGGTGCAGTTCGTGGAGGAGCTGCTCCGGTACCGCGATGCGGAGCCGCACGCCGGCGTTCCCCAAGACGGGAGCGCCTGAAACTCGGCGGCCACGTCACCGTGCATGCGTTGCGAACGGAATGATAAGCGTCAGGGCCAGATGCCCTTTACCGCCAGCGCGTCCACGACCCTCTTGACGGCCACCGCCATGGCCGCCCTGCGCATGTCCACGTTCTTCTCCTGGGACATGTCGTAGGTGTCGCCAAACCCGCGGACCAGGTGGCTCTCCATCTTGGCGGCCACCTCGTCGAACGACCAGTACATGCCCATGTTGTTCTGGACCCACTCGTAGTACGATATGGTTACGCCGCCGGCGTTGGCCAGTATGTCGGGTATGACCGTCACGCCCTTCTGGTATAGTATCGGGTCGGCCTCGGGCAGCGTGGGGCCGTTGGCCGCCTCGCCTATGATGCGGCACCGTATGCCCTCGGCTATGGGCGCGGTTATCTGGTTCTCCAGAGCTCCGGGCACCAGCACGTCGCATTCGGCGTCCAGCAGGGCGGCGGCGTCTACCGCCTCGCTGCCGGGGAATCCCGCAACCGTGCCCTTCTCCGCCTTCCAGGCCTCCAGCTCGGACATCTTCATGCCTTCGGCGCTCAGTATGCTGCCCTTGGTGTCAGACGCCCCTATTACGGAGCAGCCCATCTCCTCAAGGTACTCGCCGGCAAACGTGGCCGCGTTCCCGAATCCCTGCAGCACCACCTTGGCGCCGTCCAGGCTCATGTCCATCTTCTTGGCGGCCTCCCGCACGCAGTAGGCGGTGCCCAGCCCGGTTGCCACGTTGCGCGCCTTGGAGCCGCCGATCTCCAGCGGCTTGCCGGTTATCACGCCCGGTTGGGAAGCAACGCCGTTCATCTTCTCGTACACGTCCATTATCTGCGACATCTCGCGACCGGTGGTGTACACGTCGGGGGCGGGGATGTCCTTCTTGGGGCCGATTATCTCCGATATCGCGAACGCGTACCTGCGAGTCAGCCTCTCCATCTCGCCGTCGCTGAGCTTCTCGGTCTTGGGGTTCACGTAGATGCCTCCCTTGCCGCCTCCCAGGGGGATGTCCGCTATGGACGCCTTCCAAGTCATCCATGCGGACAATGCCATGACCTCCCGCTCCATGTACTCGACGCCCCCCTCCGGGTTGAAGTAGCGGATTCCCCCCTTGTAGGGGCCGCGGTCGTTGTTGTGCTGGCTCCTGAATCCCGTAAACACGCGAAGGGTGCCGTCGTCCATGCGGACGGGGATCTTTACCCGGAGTATCTTGTTGGGCATGGCCAGGTACTGCCGCATGCCCGCGTCGTCCATTCCGAGTATGTCGCAGGCGTCGTTGAGCTGCTTCGTCGCGTTATCAAAAGGATCTGCACCCTGCATGACTTGTGCCACACGCGTTAGTATTTAAAAATAACGGGGAAATCCGCCGCGGGCGCCGGAATTCCGGGCATATGCGGTCCGCCCGCCAAGGCGCCCGCCGCTTCGAACGATTTTTAAGTACGCGCCGCCGATATACCGCATGGGGACGGAGCCGACCGACGTCATGGTTTTGGGCGCCATACGCCAAGGCAAGAAGAGCTTTGACAAGATTCAGAGGGTCACTCAGATTGATCCTGCCACATTGGAGGGCATACTGTCGCGGCTGGAGCAGAAGGGTCTGATAATACCGGTCCAGAAGAAGAGCTTTTTCCGCACAAAGATAGAGATTCTAATCACCGACAGGGGCTCCGAGGAGCTGGACAACCGGCTGTACGAGGCGCGCCAGAAGTGGGGCCAGATGCAGGAGATGTACCAGAAAAAGGACAAGAAGGGCCTGGAGGGCATGATGGATGCCAACCGCTCCTTCCTGCCGATGATGCTCTTCTTTGGAATAATGGACATCATGATGTTCAGCATGATGTTCAGCATGATGGGCGCCGCCATGACCGACTACGTGCCGGCCGAGAGCATTCCGGAAGGGTACGGGGACGCCGGGGATGCGGGAGACGTGGGCGACGCCGGAGACGTCGGCGTGGACCACGGCTTCGACGGCGGCGACTTCGATTTTGGCTTTTAGCCCTTGATTACCCGCGGCCAGGCACAAGATATACGCCGGAAGTTGCGCCGCAAGGGCGCCCGCACCGTCGGACGCGAAGTCATATACCGCGAAGAGTTGGGGTCCACGCAGGACGCGCTGGTGGGGATGGCCGCCGGCGTGCCGGACGGGACGGTGCTGGTGGCCGGCCGCCAGCTTGCCGGAAGGGGCCGCATGGGCCGCGTCTGGGCGTCGCCCCCGGGCACGTTGACGTTCTCCGTGTTGCTGCGCCCGGACATTCCGCCGGATAGGTCCGGCGTGGTGATGCTGGCCGCCGCCGTCTCGCTGCACGGCGCCTTGGAAAGGTACGTTCCGGGCGTCCGGCTGGAGTGGCCCAACGACATGATGGCCGACGGCAAGCTGGCGGGGATAGTGCTGGACTCGTCTGTGTCAGGCGCGCTGGAGTGGGTCGCGGCGGGCGTGGGCGTCAACGTCGACAGCGATCCGCGGGAGGTGGCCGGGATGCTGGAGTCGGACCGCAGTTTCGGGGGCGCCGACTCGGTACGCCGCCATTCCGCCGATGCGTCCGCATTCGAGATACTGGCCGGCTTTCTGCTCCGCCTGGACTCGCTATGCGCCGACATGGCACACAAGATGGACGACATCGTCTCGGAATACCAGAAGAGGTGCCATGACGTGGGCGGCCCGGTCCGCCGGGGAGACGTGCGTGGCACGGTCCTGAGGGTGGGCCCCAACGGCGAGCTGGTGGTGGAGACGGATGCGGGAATACGAACCGTATTCTTTTAGCGCGGCGCGTCCTCGGTCTGGAGCCGCAGCAGCTCGACCATCTGGCGGCCCACCGCGGCCAGCTCGGCGGTGATCTCCTCCAGCGCCTCCGCGTACCGGGCGTAGGCTCGGATCAGCTCCGACTCCAGGGCGTCCCTCTCGGCCAGGTACTCGCTTTTGCGCACCGCGTTGGCCGACAGCGTGAACTCGGGCACGCTGTCGGGCCCGGGCCCCAGCGCGTTTAGCCGGGCGGAAAGGTCGCGTATGGTCCTCTTCAACTCTTCGGGGTCCGACGCCATCACTATGGCATTCGGCGGCGCGCCGCTTAAGTCTTTTTGGAGCGGACGGCGGGCAAATTCCGCACGGGTTCCTCCCGCAAAGGCGGGCCTCCCGTCGGGTTGACGTGCTAAAGCGCCGGATCAGGTTTTGCGGCCGTGCGCTCCGGTCCGGCCCGCGTCGTGCGGCGCCGGGGAGCCCTGCAGAGGCAGGGCATCACCACACTATATTAATAACAGATTTACGTACGGCTCATAACAATGAACATAACGATATTATCAATCGCAATAATAGCCGCCGGGCTGGCGGCGGGCGTGTCCTCGGAGGCGTTCGCCCAGTCCGACGGTGCGTACGAACTAGACGGAGAAGTCAACATAGGCGTCGTATATCCACTGACCGGCGATTTGGGCGAGAGGGGAGTCCAGAGGCTAGCAGCCGTGGAGCTTGGAGCTGCGAACTTTAACGATTATCTGACATCCATGGGCCATAACTGGACCTTGGTACTAAGCGTTGAGGATTCCGAGACCAAACCCGCCGCCACGTTGGACAGGGTTACGACGTTGAACGCCAAGGGCGTAAAGATCATAATTGGCCCGGCGAGCAGTACCAACGTCAAACACATCATACAGTATACCAACGAGAACAATATGCTGGTGCTCAGCTGCTGTTCCACGTCGCCGGATCTGGTAATACCGGGAGACAGCGTGTTCCGGCTTGCTCCAGACGACAGGGTACAGGGTATTGCCTTGGCCCGACTCATAGAGCGCGCGGGAATAGACGCCCTCGTTCCGATATGGAGGCAGGACGACTATGGCAACAACCTGGTAGAACAAGTCCGCGACAACTATGAGACAAGGGGTGTGATGGACGAAGGAATAGCCTACGATCCAAATCTGGCCGACTATTCGGCCTCGATATCGCTTCTGGCCGATCGTGTTCAAAACCTGGCGGACGAGCACGGCGCCGACAAGGTTGCCGTGCTGATAGTCAGCTACAACGAAATAGTCAACTTGGTGCAGAGCGCGGACTCGTATCCGATACTGAAGCAGGTGAGATGGTTCGCTGGCGAGTCAATCGCCAAGGCAAGCGTTGTGCTGAACGACCGCATAGCCGCGGAATTCGTCAACGCCGTAAACCTCACCGCATTCCAGATATTCGAGAACCGCGGAGAAAAGTTTGCCCGCGTCACGCAACACATGGTGGACAAGTTCAACACACTTCCGGCCACGTACGTCTACCAGTCGTACGATGCGCCTTGGCTCATAGGACTCACCATGCTGGAGGCGGGTACTGCGGACCCGACGGCCGTCAAAGCCGTCTTGCCGGACATCGCAGAAGAATACCAGGGCGCTCTGGGCTCCACAAAGATGAACGCCGCCGGCGACCTGCTCCCGCTGGATCTGGCCGTATGGCAGGTCAACGACGGGGTCTGGGTCGAGAAGGGCAAGTACTCGTCCCTGAAGAAAGTCATAATCCCGACCGATCAGGTGGAGGACGACGTGACCATCGGGGCCGTGTATCCGCTGACCGGCGACCTCGCCACCAGAGGCGAGCACAGGCTGGCCAGCAGCCAGCTGGGGGTGGCCGACTTTAACGACTTTGTCGCATCCATGGGGTACGACTGGCAGCTCAACATGCTAGAAGAAGACGATGCCACCTCGCCCATCGTGGCGGAGACGAAGGTAAAGGCGCTTCACGCCAAGGAAGTAAACTTCATAGTCGGAATACCGTCCAGCAGCAACGTAAAGCAGGTCAAGCAGTACGTTGACAGTAGTGATATGCTGGTAGTCAGCTGCTGCTCCACGTCGCCCGCGCTGTCCATAGCGGACAACATATTCCGGGTGGCGCCAGACGACGCAACCCAGGGCAGGGCCTTGGCAGCCGTGATGGAGGCCGAGGGCATCGAAGCACTGGTGTCCATATGGAGGAACGACGACTACGGAAACGGGCTGGCCGAGCACACGCACGCCAACTTTGACGGCACGGTGGAGGAGGGAATACCCTACGACCCGTTACTGCCGACCACGTCCGCCAGCGTCTCGCTGCTCGCAGAAAAGGTCACCAGGCTGACAGAAGAGCACGGCGCCGACAAGGTGGCCATACTAATGATAGCGTACGACGAGTCAGTCGACATAGTCCAGACCGCCTCCAACTACGGCGTCATGGACGACGTCAGGTGGTTCGGGGCAGAGACCTTCGTGGGCGTGTCGTACTTCAAGGAGGACCCCATAGCCGACGAATTCATCAACTCGGTGAACTTTACCGCCTTGTTCGTGGACAGTCAGGACAACACCGGAGGAAGCTACGAACGCGTGATCGAACACGTCAGGTCGGTGGTCGGCACGGACCCGGCGTCCTACGTGGCCCAGGCATATGACGCCGTGTGGCTGGTGGGGCTGTCGATACTCGAGAGCGGATCCGCAGAGACCGTCGACGTAAAGAACGCACTGCCGATGGTGGCCTCCACGTACAGCGGAGCGCTGGCATCGACCAAGATGAACGAGTTCGGCGACCTGCTGCCGCAGGACTTGGCGATATGGCAGGTCATCAACAGCGAATGGGTCGAGCAGGGGACGTATGTCTCCGAGACCGGCGCCATAGTGCCCGTACAGTAAACCTGTATACTTTTTTCATATATGCGCGGCCCCGCGTGGCCGCACGACATTCTGCGCCTTCCGGCGGGCGCCCGTCGGCGGCCCCTTCCGCATCGCCGGACAAACGACGGCGGGATTTCAGACGCGGCCCGGCGCCCCGCCGGAGATGCGCGGCAGTTCCCCCGAGCAGTTCCCCCGAGCATTTTCCCAAAGCCGGACATACGTTTTTTAGTAGAGCGGCGGGCCCAGGCGCAGTTGGACGAG
Source organism: Nitrosopumilaceae archaeon (assembly GCA_963665475.2). Taxonomy (GTDB): domain Archaea; phylum Thermoproteota; class Nitrososphaeria; order Nitrososphaerales; family Nitrosopumilaceae; genus VYCS01. The sequence goes on from CAXXXK010000003.1 coordinate 498,637, forward strand.
TTCGACAAGGATCTACTCAACGAGATACAGTGGAGCTTTCCGCTCTCCTCCACGCCGTATGAAGAGCTGGCCGGCCGGCTGGGCGCCGACGCCGGCGAGGTGATGGACAGGATACGGCGACTGAAATCCATCGGCATAATCCGCCAGCTCAGCGCCATATTCGACACCCGAAAGCTGGGCTACAAGAGCTCGCTGGTGGCCATGAAGGTGGCGCCCGGCGAGCTGGAGCGGGTGGCCGCCCGCATCAGCGAGCATCCCGGGGTGAGCCACAACTACGAGCGCAACCACGACTACAACCTGTGGTTTACAATAGCCGTTCCGCCGCGCGCCAGCATCCAGGACGAGGTGAGCCGCTTCTCGAAGCTGGAGGGCGTCGTATCGACGCGGATGCTCCCGACTCTGAGAATGTTCAAGATCGGAGTGAAGCTTGACATGAACGAGAAAAAGAAGCGGGAGGTAAAGCCGTCGGAGACCAAAAAACGCATCCGCAACGAGCCGTTCGGTAACACCGAGCGCGACAGGCGATTCGTCCGGGAGCTGCAGAAGGACCTGCCGGTGACCGAGAGGCCGTTTGTCCCAATGGTGCAGAGCCTGGGCGTGACCGAAGAAGAGCTGTTCAAGCAGGCCCGACACTACGAGGAGACCGGCGTCATGCGCAGGTATGCGGCCATACTGAGGCACCGGGACGCCGGATTCATGGCCAACGGCATGATAGTCTGGAAGGTTCCCGACGAGCTCATACCGTCGGTGGGGGAGAGGCTGGGTGCCTTCCCGCAGGTGAGCCACTGCTACCAGCGCCCCGCGTACCCGGACTGGCCCTACACGGTCTTTTCCATGATACACTGCCGCAGCCGCGAGGAGGCCGCCGAGATGGCCAGCACCATACAGTCGCAGGTGGGCATACCCGAGTACCGCATACTCTTCAGCGAGCGCGAGTTCAAAAAGAGCCGCGTGGAATACTTCGTGGAGCCGGCTCCGGCCTGATTATACGTCCGGGGCGGTTTGGGAGTCGCGCGCGGACCTTTAGCGCCGGCCCGGCCATTATGTTTTGCGCGGGTCCCGCGGCGGGTAGCGCGCTGTATTGGGCCCGCGCCGGCCCGTCACTTTGGGTCCCCCAGCTCGATGGCCATCATGAAGGCGTCCTCCCCGTCCTTGTAGTACGACTTCAACTGCCGCTTTATGACGAACCCCATTCCCTCGTAAAGCCGCACGGCGCCGTTGTTGCTGCACCGAACCTCAAGATACATCTCCACGCACTTCTGCTCCATTATCCCCTTGAGCGCCTCTTCCACCAGTATGCGCCCTATCCCCTTGTTGCGGTATTCGGGCAGCACCGCCACCGACACCAGGTGCCCCTTCCTGACGAAGCCCAGGCGGCGGAATGACGAAAAGCCGTATTCGGCCTTGCACATTATGTATCCCGCGTATACGTCCCCCACGGTGGCAACCAGAAACGACTCGGGAAACTCGCCCAGTATGCTCTCGTAAAAGTAGTCGGAGTAGTGTTCCGGCAGCGTCTTGAGGTTTATCTCCATGATGGGGATCAGATCCGCCTGCTCTACGCGGCGGTACCGGCAGCCGTTCTCTTCACGCAGTATCTGTTGCACGTTCCCGACGGAGCCGTGCGGCGTATTTAATCGTGTTACAGAACGGCGTGCCGCGTGCCGTACTTTACGTGGCCGCTGCTCGTTAGCAGGCTGGCCGAGCGCACCAGCGCCTCGCACTTTCCGTCGTCGCACCCACCGTCGGGGGACTGCATGCCGGCTCCGCCCCGGGAGGTTATTATGCGGCGCAGCAGCTGCGGCAGGGCCGCCCGGCCCCCGTGCGCCTCCCTCTCGCCCAGTATCCAAAACATCTCCGTGGCCCCGGGGTACAGGTGCTCCTCCCTCAGGCGCCGCCCCTCTCCGGTGTAGTGGCCCACGATGGTCAGGCGGCCCCGCGCCAGCCTGTCCACGGTCCGGGCAAACCCCCTGCAGAGGTGGCATTTGTCGTCGTACAGCATCACCGGCGGCTTCACGCGCGTATGAGGCGCCGTGCGGGTTAAAAAACCTGCCACGCCCGCTCCAAAATACATATTGGGCGTACTCCGGCGTCCGGAGGTGGAGGACTGGGAGGCAGAATACAGGAGGAAGACGCCCCTGTCGCGGGAGGCGTTCAAGCGCTCAGCGGAGCTGCACGTGAATGGCGTCTCGCACAACATCAGGTTCTTTGAGCCGTACCCGTTTGTGACCGTCTCGTCGCGGGGCAGCGAGCTGACGGATGCGGATTCCAACCGGTATACCGACTACTGGATGGGGCACTGGGCGCTGCTCCTGGGCCACCGGCATGCGGCCGTGGAGGCGGCCCTCTCCGAGCAGGTGTCTCGGGGGTGGATGTACGGCACGGTCAATTCGCAGACCGTCGAACTGTCGCAGCTGATATACGACGCGGTTCCCGCCGCAGAACGCATAAGGTATTCGGCCTCCGGCACCGAGGCGGTCATGTACGCCGCCCGGCTCGCCAGGGCCGCGACGGGCCGAAACGTAATAGCGAAAGTGGACGGCGGGTGGCACGGGTACGCCACCGACTTGCTAAAGACCGTAAACTGGCCCTTTTCCAAGCCGGAGAGCGCCGGCGCGGTTAACGACGACGGCATAGTGTCGATACCGTACAACGACACCGAAGGCGCCCTTGCCGTGCTGGACGGGGTGGGGAGCCGGCTTGCCGGCATAGTGGTCGAACCCATGATGGGCGGCGCCGGGGGTATACCGGCCGATCCCGACTACATGCGGGGCATACAGGAGTGCGCCCACCAGCACGGGGCCCTGCTGGTGCTGGACGAGATAGTGACCGGATTCCGGTTCGGGTACGGGTGCGCGTACGCCGAGCTGGGACTGGATCCGGACCTGCTGACGCTGGGCAAGGTGGTGGGAGGCGGCATGCCGCTGGGCGTGCTGTGCGGGCGCGCCGAGATAATGGACCTGGCCAACGACAGGACCATGTCGCGAGACGAGCGGTGCTACATAGGCGGCGGAACCTTCTCGGCGAATCCTGCGTCCATGGTAGCCGGTTCGGCCACGCTGGGCGCGCTGAAGGAGTCCCCCGCCATATACGACGACGTAAACCGCATGGGCGAGGCGGTGCGCGCCTCCTTGGCCGGCGTGCTGGAGGGGCGGGCCCAGATCACCGGGAAGGGGTCCGCGTTCATGGTGCACTTTACGCAGTCCGGACCGGTTGAAGACGCGACGGCGGCGGCCGCGTGCGACGCGGACGCGCTGCGCGCCTACCACATGAGCCTGATGGCCAACGACGGGATATTCTTCCTGCCCGGCAAGATGGGGGCCATGTCGTCGGCGCACACCGATGAGGACGTGAAAAGTTTGGTGGCCGCCACCGAGAGGTTTGCGGCCTCGGGGCCCGCATACGACCAACTGTCCCCGGCCGTGTCCGCCTCCGACAGGGCCCGGCTGGCGAGCGAGGCCATAGCCAAATTCCGCAGCATGGGCTGATGCGCCGGCCCCGCACGCACGTCGCGGTGCGGCACGTGGCGGCCGCAGCCAAAAATACACGCGGCAAATCCCTGCCATAAACTAAAATCGGCGCCGGCGCCGGGTACGGCATGGGCTGGTTTACCAAGAAGGATCCGGCGGAGTTGCTGCGCCACGCCACGGCATTCATGGAGAAGGGCCAGCCCAAGGGCGCGGTGGGCCTGTACAACCAGGTGCTAAAACAGCAGCCGGACAACATTGAGGCGCTGCACCAAAAGGGCATAGCCCTCAACCAAATGAAAAAGTACACCGACACGGTGACTTGCGCAGACCAGACGCTGTCCCTGTATCCCGGCGACGCCATAGCGTACAACTGCAAGGGGGTTGCCCTGGCCGAGCTGGGAAACACCCAAGAAGCCGCGGAATGCTACGACATGGCCATAACCTCGGATTCCCGGTACTACGAGTCGTACTTCAACAAGGGCGTGCTGCTGGCCCGTCTGGGAGACCTCCCAGAAGCGCTGGAGCTGATGGCAAAGGCCGTGCGGCTCAACCGCAAGAACCCGGTCCCGCTGCTCCACAAGGCCATAATTCTGGGCAAGATGCACAAGCACAAGGACGCCCTGAGGATATTGGAGCGGCTGGAGCGGCGGTTCGGGCAGCATTCGGACATAACGTTCCAGCGCGGGGTCCAGCTGGCCGAGCTGGGACGGCACCGCAAGGCCATAGAAGTATTTGAGGGGATATCGGACAAGCGGGCCAACAACGCCGTGGTCCAGTACTCGCTGGCCCGGAGCTGGGCCGCCCTGGGGGAGGGAGAGAGGGCCCTCAAACTGCTGAAGGCGGCAATATCCGGAAACAAGTCGATACGCGCCTGGGCAAAGGAGGAGAACGTATTTTTGCCGCTCCGGGTGGACCCCCGGTTCCGGAAGATGGTAAAGCTCTGATCGTGCACCTTCTGCCGGTACGAGTTTCAGCCAGGGTTACATGCAATTTTGCAAGAGAATCAATTAATCGTAACCCGTAATATCCACAGCGCGCTTACAATGCTGCATGTGTGGGCTAAGTGTGCGTGACACGCGCTTTCCGGCTTGTGCCGTGTCGACACCCGGGCGGGGCAAGAATGCGCGGCGCTAGTGTAAAACCGTCCATGCTCAAATGGGCGCGTAAGAGATCGGGCCGGGACGACTACATACGGAAACATTTTCCGGAAATCGAGTCTTGGGAGCGGGGGGCAAAGTCGCCCTCTTTAAGGGATATGGAGAAATTTGCCCAAGCCACATACGTGCCGATATGTTACCTGTTCCTTGACGAACCTCCGGACATTAGACTGCCAGTATCTGACTTTCGCTCCATCGGGGGCGCCAGCATGGGTCCCCCGTCTCCACATCTTCTGGATACCGTATACCTGTGCCAACAGCGCCAGGGTTGGTATCGAGAATATGCAGAGTCTGCCGGGGAGGAAAAGCTTGATTTTGTGGGCAGCATGAGCGTGGACGACGATGTGGTACATTCTGCAAGCCAAATAAGACGCGCGTTGAAACTTGACGATGAGGCACGCCTGAAACCGGACAATAGCGATACGGTGCGGCAGCACCTGGTGAGCGAGGCGGAGAATCTTGGCATACTTGTCATGGTGAGCGACGTGGTGGCAAACGATGCCGCTCGCGAACTGGACGTTAAAGAATTTCATGGATTTGCACTGGCTGATGCGTGGGCGCCGCTTGTTTTTGTAAACGGCAAGGACGGCGTGGGGGCCCAACCGTTCACCATGGCGCACGCGCTCGCCCACATCTGGCTGGGGCAATCCGGCGTGTCGGGTAATTCCGTTAGGGATGTGCCAGATAACGTCGTCGAAAAATGGTGCAGTGCGGTTGCGGCCGAGATGCTGGCGCCGTCTGATGTGATGCGCAAGGCGTATGATACGAACGCGGACGTGACGGCCGAGACAATTCGCCTTGCCCGCCTCTTTAATGTCAGCAATCAGATTATACTTCGGCGCATATACGATGTGGGGGGCCTTGGCCGGGCAGATTTTCAGAATAAGTATGATGGGGAAGTTCGCCTTGCTGCCAAACGCGAAAAGAAAAAAGAACAAAAAAGATCCAATGCTGACCCCCTGGATGATATTTTGGCTCGATCCGGCAAAAGATTCACCCGCGCCATTCTTGCCAGTACCATGGAGGGAAAAACTCTACACATTACTCTGCGCAGACTGCTGGATGTGTGGGAAACGGCAAAAATTAAAGAGCTTTCAAAAAGACTTGTAGTTGTTCGTTAGCCGCCCTGTGTTTAGATTCCAGGAGATCTATCGCACGTTTGGCGTATGCACCATGTCTTGGGATTGGGTTGTTGTGCCGAATGGGAAAGGCACGTCATATGTCATAGAAACTTGGGAGATCAAGATGTCTTTTGGTGTGTACAACGGACGGCGGCGCTTGACGCGGCATGGCCGATATGTCCCCTGGCCCGCCTTTAGATCTAAATCGTACGGGATTTCTATAATGCTCCGGCATCTGCCAGACCAATCTATGCGCCATGGCATATTCTGGCAACACGCGCCCGCTACTGCGCACAGGGCTTTCATGGTCCGCGGCGTGGCTAACCTGCACGTTCCGGTGGTGGGGGGGGGGCCGGCATTCTCTGAGGCGTCGCGGCGGGGGACGTATGCCGCGCGATTTTTAGTTACATATTCGAGTTTCCGGTACGGGGCCGGATCTGCCGCCCATGGCATCAATATGCGGGCGACCCAAATTTGGGCGCCGGCGACTCCTTGCCATCCATACACGACCCGCATCGTGCCATATTGTGACCGGTGGACGTTAACCGTTCTCGCCGGTCGTGGCGGCAGTTCCATGGTGCCAACATCATTTAAAATTCCCGCATGCTTAAAACGCCGCATCCAAAAAACAAGGCCGTGTCAAAAATCATGCCTCCGGCGCTCTTGGCCTCCGGCATCATCGCCGCCATGATTGTGGCGAATCCGGCGTACGGCCACAAGCTGATCAGCCACGACGGCGAGCACACGGATTTTGATTTCGCCCTGCAGATACCCGACCACCATACGTCTTGGGCCGTATACGATAATTTGGGCGCGGGGGAGGCAAAATTTTACGCGTTTGACGCGGAACGGGGGGATTCGTTCTACGCCGGCATATCGGTTCCCAAGATGGGCGGGTTGGAGGAATATTCGCCTTCGCTCTTTCTGGTGGGCCCCGCGGGATTTGAGGGACAGCCCGGCCCGTTCGAAGACTGGCCGAACGCCGAAAAATTCGAATACGGCGGAGAATTTCCAGGAAACGAATTCTACGAGCCCTTCGGCCAGGTTACCTATTGGGACAGGCAGGAGGTCCGGACCCTCCTTCCCACCTCCGGAAAATACTTCATCGTTGTGATGGACGAGAAAGGCCGGGATGGAAAATATGCCCTCTCGATAGGCACCGTCGAAGATTTTTCGGGCGAAAACCTCCTTCTGGTTCTGCCCATGGCATGGCTTGAAACGAAACTGTTTGTCAACGACTACCTCTCTGCGGGGGCGTTCTTTTTTGCGCTTGCCGCCGTGCCCGCCGTCGTCGCGTTGGCACTCATTAGAAAAAAATCACGCCGGAACGTTCCAAAGATTTGACGATGCCGCAACGGGCGGCGCGCCCGTCGTTCCGCCGGCTGCGCGCCATGCGTGCGCGCCCGCAGCTTGGGATTGCAGCGTGCGCAGGCGACGGGGAACCGGCGCGCGGCGTTCGGCGCCGGCAGGCGCGGCGCGTACCGCCGCCCCCGACTCGGGCGCCGGGGGCTCCGGGCGGGCAAGGCTGCCGGGGGGCTGCTGGCGCTTGTTGCGCCCTACAACGTGCGTCACTGCGAATCGCTCGGCAGTATGTCGCCTATCAGTCCGGCGACGAACCCGTCAAACTCCTCGTCGTGAAACCGCAGCGTGACGTACTTGGACGCCGAGTCCGCGTACGCCTGGCATTTCGTGTGGTAGCACACCCCGGCGGGTCCCGCAAAGTAGTACGCCGGGCACGTGCAGTAGCCGTGGTGCGGGTCCACCCAGTGCTCTGACTTGCGGCCCACCACCGTCCATATCCCGCGCCCGCTGGGCATGAACAGGTGCAGCTTTACCCTGCCCTCCGCAACCACGTCCTTTATCCCCAGGGTGCCCACGCGATACGGCCGCGTCGGCGGTATTTCAACGGTTCCGGCCCATAATCGGGCTATATCCGGTACGGCTCTATGGGGTGCCGGGTGGTCTGGTGGGTCCGCATCCATTCCAGGGTGTTCACGAAAGCCTCGGCCAGCTCTATGGTCGTGAGCACCGGTATCCCCAGCTCCAGCGCCTTGCGGCGTATCTGGTACTCGTCGTCCAGCATCCCGACGTACTTTTCCAGCGTGGTGGTGCTGGGTATGTTTATGATAAAGTCTACCTTCCTCTGGTACAGCAGGTCTGAAATGTTGGGCTTCCGCTCCGGCTCGGATATCTTGTGCACCACCTTTACGGCGCCCAGCTTCTCCTCCAGAAACTCGGCCGTGTGCTCGGTGGCCAGTATGTTGAATCCCATCTCGGCCAGCTTGGCGACGGCGGCGAGAAGCTTCTCCTTGTTCCGTATACCGCCGACGGTGACCAGCGCCGACCCGCTGCGCGCCAGGTTGTACCCCACCGCCGTCAGGCCCTTGGAGAGCGCGTCGTAAAAGCTCTCCCCGAAGCAGGCCGCCTCGCCGGTGGAGTGCATCTCCACCCCCAGCGTGAGGTCTGCGCCCTCCAGCTGCATGAACGAGAACTGGGGGACCTTTATCCCCACGGTGTCCACGCTGCGCCACCTGTCGGCGGGAACGGCCGGCAGCCCCATGCCCAGTATGGCGCGGGACGCCAGAGATATGAGGTTCATGCCCACCAGCTTCGACACGAACGGCATCGAGCGGGACGCGCGTATGTTCAGCTCTATCACGTACACCTCCCCGTCGTGCACCAAAAACTGCAGGTTGAACGGCCCCTTTATCTGGAAGGTGCGGGCTATCTTGGTGGTATATTCGGTGATGGTCTGCAGCGTCATGTTGCCCAGCCTCCAGGGCGGTATGCACATCATCGCGTCGCCGGAGTGCACTCCGGCGCTGTCTATGTGCTCAACGATGGCGCCTATGATGACGTTCTCGCCGTCGGAGACCCCGTCGACGTCAACCTCCAGGGAGTTCAGCATGAACTTTGATATGACCACGGGGTGGTCCGGGGAGAGGCGGGTGGCCTCCCGGGTGTACGTCCTCAGCTCGTCGGTGGACCAGACCACCTTCATGGCGGCCCCGGACAGCACGTACGAGGGGCGCACCAGCACCGGAAATCCCACGTCCCGCGCGAAGAGGCGCGCCTCGTCCAGGCTGGAGAACGCCTGCCACCGGGGCTGCCGTATGTGCAGCTTGTCCATCTCGGCGCTGAACTTTGAGCGGTTCTCGGCGCGGTCCACGTCTTCCGCGGAAGTCCCCAGTATGGGCACGCCGCTGGCGGCCAGGGCCGGCGCCAGATTGTTGGCCGCCTGCCCTCCCACGCTGGTCACCACCCCCCGGGGGTTCTCGAACTCTATGATGTCCATCATGCGCTCGTGGGTCAGCTCCTCAAAGTACAGCCTGCTGCATATGTCGTAGTCGGTGGAGACCGTCTCGGGGTTGCAGTTGACGACCGAGACGGGCATGCGGCCGTTCTCCCGTATCCCCCAAACCATGTTCACGGTGCCCCAGTCAAACTCCACGCTGCTCCCTATGCGGTAGGGGCCGGCGCCCACCACTATTACGCCCCTCTCCTCGGCCGGCACCGCTATGTCGTGGTCGGAGCCGCCGTACGTCAGGTACAGGTAGTTGGTCGCCGCGGGCCACTCGGCGGCCAGCGAGTCTATCTGCTTCACCCGCGGCACGATGCCCATTGCCTTGCGGGCGGCCCGCACCTGCGCGGCGGTCTTTCCGCAGGCCCTGCCTATCTGGGAGTCCGAGAAGCCCGCCGCCTTGGCCCCCCGCATGCTGGCGCGCCCGGGCATCTCCTTTAGCCGGGCGGCCGTCTCCACTATGTTTCGGATCTTCTCGACGAACCACGGGTCTATGGCCGAGAGGCGGCTGATGCGGGCCGTGTCAAACCCGCCGGCGACGGCGGCGGCCACGTGGTACAGTATGCGGTCGTCAAAGTGTATCAGCTTCTCCTCCAGCTCTTCCTCGGTGTACTCTTCCGGCCCGTACCTGTTCAGCACCAGTCCGTCCATGCCCACGTCCAGCATGCGTATGGCCTTCTGGAGCGACTCCTCGAACGTGCGGCCCACGCCCATCACCTCGCCCACCGACTTCATGGTGGGGCCCAGCTTCCTCTCCACCAGATCGAACTTGGCAAAGTCCCACCGCGGGTGCTTGCACACCACGTAGTCCAGCGACGGCTCAAAGCACGCCGTGGTCTTCTTGGTTATCGCGTTGGTGAGCTCGTGCAGGCCGTACCCCAGCCCTATCTTGGCGGACATGTACGCCAGCGGGTACCCGGTGGCCTTGCTTGCCAGGGCCGAGGAGCGCGACAGCCGGGGGTTCATCTCTATGGCGACGTACTTTTCGGACTCGGTGTCCATGGCAAACTGTATGTTGCACTCCCCGACTATGTCGACGTGGGACGCGGCCCTGAGGCCCGCGGAGCGCAGCACGTGGTACTCGCGGTTGTTTATGGTCTGGGAGGGCGCCACCACTATGTTGTCGCCGGTATGCACCCGCATGGCCAGCACGTTTTCCATGTTGCACACTATGACGCCGTTGCTCTCGTTGTCCCGCATCACCTCGTACTCTATCTGCTTCCAATCGCCTATGTACTCCTCTATCAACACCTGGCCCACCATGCTGGCCTTTATGCCCCGCTCCACTATCTCGTGCAGCTCCAGCTCGTTGTGCGCCACGCCGCCGCCCTTGCCGCCCAGCGTGTACGCCACCCGCACTATAACCGGGTACCCCAGCCTCTCGGCCATTTGCCGGGCGTCATCAAAGTCGGTGACGGTCTTGCTGGGCAGTATGGGGACGCCGCACTCCACCATTGCGTCCTTGAAGAGCTGCCTGTCCTCGGTCCTGCGTATGCCGTCTATGCCCGTGCCCAGCACCCGGATGCCGTACCTCTCCAGCACGCCGCCCTCCGCGAGGCTCACCCCGCAGTTGAGGGCCGTCTGGCCCCCGTACGAGAGCATCACGGCATCGGGCCTCTCCTGCTCTATGACGGACTCGACGTAGTCGGGGGTGATGGGAAGCAGGTACACCCGGTCGGCGAACCTGGTGTCGGTCTGTATGGTGGCCACGTTGGGGTTTATCAGGACGCTCTTGAGGCCGTCCTCCCGTATGGCCTTGAGGCACTGGCTGCCGGAGTAGTCGAATTGGCGGCCGCTTTCGGCGACTTTCGCCGGCTTCTCCGATCTTTATTGCCCCACTTCCCAGGACCAGAATACTCTTCAGCGATTCACTTCTGGGCAGGCCGGGGGTCCTCCATTATCCTGTGCAGCTCATCGAACACGAACCCGCAATCGTAGGGGCCCGGCGAGGCCTCGGGGTGGAACTGCACCGCTATGCAGGGGCGCGTCCTGTGCCGAATTCCCTCGACGGTGTCGTCGTCGGTGTTGGTAAACCACAAGTCAAATTCCGAGTCTGCCAGCGAGTCGGGGCTGATGGCGTATCCGTGGTTCTGGCTGGTCACGTATACGGTTCCCGTGGACACGTCCTGGCAGGACTTGTTCTGGCCGCGGTGCCCGTACTTGAGCTTGTACGTATCCGCGTTGCCGGCCAGCGCCATTATCTGTGCCCCCAGGCATATGCCCAGCATGGGCACGCCGTCGTCCATCAGGGAGCGGGCCGTGCGTATGGTGTCGGAGCAGTGCCGCGGGTCCCCCGGCCCGTTGCTTATGATCACGCCGGCGGGGTCGTACTTCATTATGTCCGCCATGCCGGAGTCGTAGGGCAGCTTGACTGCCCGGTACCCCCTGCTGGTCACGTTGCGCAGAATGGCGTTCTTGACCCCCACGTCCAGCACCACCACGTTGCGCCCCTTTCCGTACCCGGAGTGTTCCGTGGCGGAGATCTTGTCCACAAGCGTCTCTGTTCCGTACTGCGGGGCGGACTTTAGCCCTTCGGCCAGCTCCGCCGCGTCTATGGGCGATTCGGAGACCGCCAGGGCCGACATCCGGACACCGTCGCTCCGAAGGCGCTTGGCCAGCGAACGGGTGTCCACGCCGGCTATGCCCGGCACTCCCTGCGAGTGCATCCACTCGTCCAGCGTCATTACCATGTTCCAGTGGCTCGCCGTGTCGGAGAGTTCGTGCACCGCAAGGCCCCGCACCTGTATGCGGTCGGACTCAAAATGCTCGGGTATGCCGTCCGGATCCGTCTCGGCGGGATCCGGCACCCCGTAGTTGCCCACCAGCGGATACGTTATGGACAGTATCTGCCCCCCGTAGGACGGGTCCGTAAGAGTCTCGGGGTACCCGACCATTCCGGTGTTGAAGACCGCTTCCCCAAAGACCGTGGCGGGATGCCCGAACCCCTCGCCCTCCATGACGGTACCGTCGTCAAGGAGCAGCGTGGCATTCATCCCTCTGTGTCCAGATTTTTTTACGGCTATTTTGAACCCTCGTATGCTCCCTGACAGTGCCGATTTAAGTGTAAAGGATGGCACGTTCCAGGGCTGCCGCTGCCGCGAGCGGCCCGCGCGCGCCGCCCGGAGCGGCCTAAAAAACAAAGCAGGTGTCGTTTGGCGCCCTAGGGCGCGATGTCCAGCATGCGCGTCTGGGCCCACCCGTCCACGGCCACGGTTGCGACGAACTCCTCGCCGCCGGTGTGGAAGGCAACCGCCGAACCGGCAAACTCGTACGTGCCAGCCTTGACGTCGGGGCTGATAAGCGACCATCCGTAGTATACCTCTTGGTCGTTTGTCCAGATGGGCTGTCCCAGGTTGTCCCCGGGCTCCAATTCATGGAAGATGGCTATCTGCACCGGGGCGCTGGCAGTGTAGGTCATCAGCCCCTCATACATCACGCCTTCGTTAATGGGCAGTATGAAGACAAGCTGGTGCGACTCGTGGCCTATGCCCGGAGATGGGGCAGACTGCAGCGTCTTTATGAAGTGGATCTTTTGGTCGTGGCCGGCCGCCGCCTCCTGAAAGTGATTGGACGTGGCCAGAACCAGTCCGCCGACGACGGCCGCAGCCGCCACAACAGCGAACAGTACTGTCTTTTTCATTGGAGCATGTGCCATGCCGGAGTTAATAAAACAGCTGAACGGCGGGAGTCGCCCTGTGACGCGCGTTCACGTCCCCTGGCTGATGTTGCCCGTCCCGCCGAAGCCCCGCCGCCCGCCCCGTTCTATCCTGCTGGGAACGGCCCGAGCCGCCGCATCAATGCAGCCGCTCATTATGCGGGTCCCGTATTTCGTGATCCCATGATGCGCCGGCACCTCCCCGATCCGTTCGAACCGCACGCCCTGCCCAACGCGCGGGCCGCCGAGACGCCGGGCATGCCGCAGGCCATGCGCGCCAACGCGGCCCCGCCGGACATCGCCTCCGGCGAGACGGCGTCCTGCCGCGACGTGCCAAGGGACCTTTGCCGCGCCGGGGCGGGGGGACGCGAACGCGCGCCGTTGGCACGTATTGTAGCAAATCGGGAACCCCGCGCGACGACGCGCGTCGTTCGTCCTCGTACGGCGGCGCCCATCCGCGATGATAAAACGATGGCCGGGGCCCGCGCGCCTCGATACGCAGTGCTTCGCGCATTCAGGCCGCCCGGCAAAGTCATCCCGCGCCGCACGGGCCGCGGCTCGCGGAGCCTGCGGCGAACAGCCGTCTGGATTGTATGGCGGACGCGGCTTGTTTCAAAACCAAAGTGCCGACGGAATGCATTCCAAACGTTAAGGATTCAACCCACTGCGAATAAGGCCGATGAAATGGTCGGGATCGGTACTTATGCCGCATACGCGGCATTTGCGAACGCGATAACTCCTGTATTTGACTGAACCGCCGTCAGGCAACGGCAATCTGGACGACGGCAGCCGTGAATCAATGGGCAACGGGGTTTCTGGAGGCGTTGGGGTTTTTGGCGGCAGTGGCCGGTACGTGGTATGCTGGCGGCAGCGTTTGCAAGGAAATCTTACGCCCAAAGTGTCGAGCGTCCCCTTCAATTCGGACATTTCCGCCCCGCATTTAGAACAGACGCACATGTCTATCTTCCTGTACACGGTAGTCCGACGGCATCGTTTACAATGGAACTCCCCGCCAAGAGCGTCGAATATAACCTCGAATACGGATATTATCGTCCCGCATTTAGAACAGCTGCACATGACCATGTGGCGTTGCGGGGTTGAAGGGTATTTGTAGTTTTGAACTAACGGGTTTTGTTCCAAACCTGGTCAACGGCATCTTCCCCGACGCTTCGTCGGTTGCGCATTTCACGGACTGACGGTCCTGTATGACCGCCCGCGCGTCGCAGCCGAAGACGAACTTCGGGCCGTCGGGATTGCCCGGCTTGTCCAATGCCGGCTTTGGAATCTAGCCGCGGATGGCGTGACACCGCCGGCAACGCGTTGCAGACGCCGCAAACTCCGTGACATCTTTGCGCCGTACATTCACGGCGCAATCCGGATCCCCCTCCACGCACAAGGCCGGGAACGGCGCGGCTTCCTTGCAAAATTTGGGCCGGCTGCGATACCCCCCGATTGTCCGGCATGTCCGCCGCGGCGGGGGCGACGCGCGCATCGTGCGGGGGGGGGGGGGGGGGGGGGGCGCAGCGGGACGCACCAAAGTAAGAATTGCGTCCGGGGCCGTACGTCCGCAGAGAATCCGGTAAAAGGGCAGCCCCCGATTCTGGATTCGCGGGCGCGCCATTTTCCCCGAAGCGGCGACCGATGCCATGGAAGACGCGGTCACGCGCAAATCCCACAAAGGGTGGGCCCGGCGAAAGAAAGCCACCTGACCGGTCCGCTGCGCGGGGGCGGACGCGCCGCTTCGGCCCGCCCGGGAAAATGTCGGGCGGGATGGCACGTCGGGCAGACGACGGATGGAACGCCAGCAGGGCACGCTGTGGGTCGATGGGCGACGGGGCGTGGCCGTTCGGGTCGGATGCCGCGTTTTGTAGCACGCCGTGGGCCCCGGCGAACAGGTTCTGACACAACGCGGCGGATCTCTCCCTTGGCGCCGTAAAGCGGATCGAAAGGACGCCCTGCGCGATCGCCTTCTCGCCCGGCGGCAAGCGTTCTTTCCCGGCATACGAGAATGACGCGGGCGCGCGCAAGCGGCATTCTAACGATGGCGCGTACGAACTCTTCAACTGCGCCGTTAGACACTGCATAAGGCGGGCCCGCGGGTTCTTTCCCAAGCCGCCCGCCCCTCGCACGTCGTTTCCGGTGCGCTGCCGCGCATTTCGGCCCCGTTCGGGCGCAACGGTGGAAAGATGCCTGCAGAAACGTTGGGCGCTACAGTAGATGGGACGAATAAGCGGCTCGTTGCTGCGCACGGCCCCGCTCTGATCTTGACGCACGCCGCTGCGTCACGCGCAATTCTGGAATGCCCCTGTGTCTGTTATTTTGCGGGAGGGGGATCCGGCCCGCAAATCGAGCCCAGGTATGGCTAGACGACCCGCAGCATTATCGTTTTTGCCATACAGGTGGACCGGACGGTTAGGAGAATATTGGTACGTGTTCTAATTTTGCAAGGGAACTCTGCCCTTCAAAGAACTAATAAGCGATGCCGCGTTATCGGCATCGTGCCGCAGCCACGCGTCAGGACGCCCGTAAAACAGAGGCCGCGGGGCTCAGAGTACCGACGGTGCGACGCGTGCGGATACCGTATAGGCGCCGGTGACAAATTTTGCACCAAGTGCGGCAAGCCCCTAACGAGTGCGGCGCCCGCCGCGTCCCCCCAAAAGCAGAAGCAGCGCCTCAAGACCAAGACCAAACCCGCGGCGCCGCACATGAAGCGGAAGCCCAAGACCATAACCGTGCCCGCAGCTCCGCGGATGAATGAGAGCAAAGCCGTAACCGCGTCTGACTCGTCCCAGCTGGAGCTATACTTGGAGAACATACCACAGCTGTGGCGCTGCGGACGTTGCATGCAAAAAATTCCGCATTCCGCTATCAAATGCCCCGCGTGCGGGATCAGGTGGGAAATTTGTGAACACGAGGACGGTAATCTCTATTGGGCGGCCGAGTGTGTAGCATACCACGTGTGGGCAACATGGGCCAAAAGCCAAACCGCAAATTAGCAATGTCTGGCAGATTATGCGTAATTCGATAAACTAACAAGATCGAAATTAAACAAAGAATATGCGGATTCCTCTCACAAAGTCGGGTGCTGGGTGAAACCCCCCTCTACGATCTTAATAATATATCAGATCCCCATGGGCATGGGGCGCAAGAACAACCGGAAAGCCGGATCGTCGCAGCAGACAATCACGCGCAGAGGACTCCGCATATGCCAAAGGGACGGCCAGATCAAGGCTCAGGGCGGCGACCGATGGGACGTGGCCTCCCAGAGCGCAAACAACGAGTGGTACCGGGTCTCGTTTGCGTGCGACGGCCCCACGTGCGAGTGTCCGTACCATACGCACGGGCGGAGGCGCCGGTGCAAACATATCGCGGCGGTGGAGCAGCTGCTGGCCATATCGTCCGAACCCGCCCCCGGCGGGCATATAGTCATTGAGGAGCAGGAGGTAAAGTGCCAGGAATGCAAGCGCAAGGATTACACCCACGACGGAGTGTACCACGGCAGGTACGAGGGCAAGCAGCGGTACAAGTGCCCGTGCGGGAAGCGGTTCCGCGACAATCTGAGCGTCGAGTACCGCCAAATGCCAAGGAAGCTCATCACGGCCGTCCTGATGCTGTACGGGGCGGGGGTGCCGGTGGCCAACATACGGGCGCTGCTAAGCCACTTCGGCATAAGGGCACACGCGGACACCATAACCCGAAACATGGAGCACTATTCCAAGATGGTTGAGGAGTACGCCAAGACGATCAAGCCCCATGCCTGGGGGAGTCGTGGAGCTGCGACGAGAAGCACCAGAAGGTCCGCGGCAGGGCGTCGTGGATCGTCGCGGTATGTGCATGGCGACCCGGTTCGTGCTGGCGTGGGACATATCGCCCATCAAGGAAAAGTACGACGCCGCCCCCCTGCTGCAGGCGGCCAGGGATGTGGCGGGCGGGGCCCCTCGGCTGTTCGTTACCGACGGCCTGAAGCAATACCACATTGCCTTTAGGAAGGTGTACCGCACGATCAGGGGCCTCAGGTACTGGCATATCCGCGACATCCACATCCGGAATGTAGTATGCAACACCAACACGCAGGAGCGCCTGAACGGGGAGTTCGCGGACCGATTCAGGTCCGCCCGTGGCATAAACAAGGAAGATTCCCCGATATTCCGCATTACCATAATCCACCATAACTTCATCAAGCCGCGCGGGGGAATAGGCGGGAGGACTCCCGCCGAGGCGGTAATCATAGAGATACGCGGGCCAGACAAGTGGCTCACGCTGATACGGAACGCCGTGGCCGCCGCGTGACGGTATGGCACGCCCGTCGCCGCACTGTAATCGCAGCCGATCCCGGCAAATCCGTGCCCGTATACCTCGATTTGGAAGGAATCGCGAACGACATCGGCGCATTTTAGCCCGCGCGCCCGTCCCACGCCGGTGGAGCTTTACAAAAACCGGCGTACCACGCCCGAGCGGTTTCGTATCTTCGGGTTGGACTGGGTTGCGGTCCCGTTCTAAACCATTTAGTTCAGCCCCACGTCTTTGCAGGAAGAACCGTAAATCGCCATGTTTATTTATCCAGACGGCGTATGAAGTCCATGTGCGGATTCCTAGGCAAGGCATTGCGATCGGGCGCCGAGAAGGCGGACAACGCAATACACGCGGCGGTGGACGCCGGGAGCGATGCCGCCAAGAAGACCATTGAGGCCAGCAAGAACGTCAAAGACGGAACACAGCGCGCCGCGGTTGGCACGCGGGAGGTTGAGAAACTGGAGCGGCTGGCAAAGCTGTGGCGCGAGGGCGCGCTCACCGACGAGGAGTTTGAGAGCGCCAAGGCAGACATATTGGGAAGGCTATGACAAAAACCAGCATCTTTGGCTCCGACGGGCAGCGCGAAGTAAACCCGGACTGGTTCACCGGCAGGGTCTGGATGAAGGCGCTCTCCGACAGTCTGGGCTCGACAAAACACGAAATATACCACGTGCACTTTGAGAAGGGCGCCCGAACAAAGCTGCACCGCCACGACGGATCCCAGATACTGATAGTCACCGAGGGCCGGGGGAGCCTGGTCACCTACGAGTCCGACGGCGCCGAACGCGACGCGTTTGATGTACGCGAGGCCGGGACGGTGCCGCTTGCCACCGGGGACGTGGTGTACGTCCCGGAGAACACCCTGCACACCCACGGCTCCACCGACCCTTCAAAGACGTTCTCGCACGTGGCGGTGAACAACCTGCCCTGCGGGGTGGGCGAGTACGTCACCGTATGGTATGATTCAGACGGAGACAGGGTGACCGGAAGAGTCTAGCCTGCCGCGCGGCGCATGCAGGCGGGAGGCGGCGCAGGCTGCGGGCAGATTCCCGCGGGGCCCGCCGGGGACCTTCTTCGTCCGACCACCGAGCGTATTCGGCACGGGCGCGGCCCGCCGCCGCGCCTTGCATTTGCGGTAGCGATGCCGCAAACTTGAGCCGCGCCGTATCGTACAGCGCGTGCAGTTCCGGCGGAACTTGCCGTGCGGCCCCGGGCCTGTACAAAAATTTTTAGCGTAAGCCGTGTGAGCCAATGCATGGACGCAGCGCAGGCCTTATCCATACTCCGCGTCGACGGGGATGCGGATCATGAGAGCATAAAGGCAGCGTACCGCCGGCTGGTCTTGGAGTACCATCCCGACCGCAAGAACGGGGACGACGCGCTGTTCAAGAGGATCACCGAGGCTTACCACACCCTCACGGACCATCCCCCGACCGACGCGGCCGAGAAGCCGGCCAGCTCCGGCGTGCAGCCCCGGGCGGGGCCGTCGGACCGGGCCAAATGGGGGGCCGGGCCCACCGACAAGGTGCCGGAGGAGGACTGGAGCAGGTACACCGCCGAGTTCGAAGAGGACGTGGCGTGGTGGAAGGCGTACGAGAAGAAGTTTTGGCGGGAGTACGAGGGACGGGTGCGCGGCAAAATGGGATCCAGGTCGGAACAGGCCAGGGAGCCCCGGGTGCAGCCGCGCCTGCGGGTGGACGTGGACCAGAGTCTGTGCATAGGATGCTGCAGCTGCGAGACCATCGCGCCGGACGTCTTTGAGATCAACCGGAACGCAAAGTCCAACCCAAAGTCCAGCGTAAAGGACTCCCGGGGGGCTGGGGTCAACCGCATAATGAACGCCGCCGAGACCTGCCCCACCAAGGCAATCATAGTGGAGAACGCGTTGACCGGCGAGCAGATGTATCCGTTCTAGCCCCGCAGCCGGTCTGCCAGCTCGGCCATCTCTTTGTCGGTGCACTTGGCCCTTACCGGAAACATGTCGTGTATGGCCCCGGCCTCGTCGGCGTATCTGGGAACCAGGTGCACGTGCACGTGCGGCACCACCTGGCCGGCCGCCTCGCCGTTGTGCAGCCCCATGAGCGTGGATCCTCCAAGCTTGTCCACTCGGGGCATGAGCTCGGCGACCATCTTGAAGACCCCTTTGACCTCCTCGGGGGTCATGTCCTGTACCAGCACGCGGTGTTTTTTGGGTATCACCATGGCGTGGCCCAGGGTGAGGGGGTACTTGTCCATGAGGGCTATGGCCGTGTCCGACTCCGCTATTATGTGGGCGGGCTCGTCGCCGTCCAGTATCTTGCAAAACACGCATTCCTTATCGTATACCAATGCCGCTTAGTCCTTTCATGCGCGTATTAACTCTTTTCTCCAAAATCGCATTGGACGTCTAGGGGACGATCTGGGCCCATGCCAGCCCCTCGCCGTACCGGACGGTCACCGTCTCGCCTACCTGCGCGCTGCACCCCTCGATCTGCTTGGGTATGCGATCCGAGGTGTCGACGGCGCAGATTCCGCCGTCGTTTGAGATTATGACCACCTCCTCGTACACGTCGTCGCGTATCAGGTTCCAGAACGGGAAGACCACCGTCGCAATCACCACGCCAGCCAGAGCCAGCGTGCCGCCGAATATCATGGCGTACTTTCGGCCAAAGGTGATCTCTCCCATCTCACCACATGCCCCCGCCCACGTCGTTGGGGTTGAACTTCTTCTCCGGAACGTTTCCGTGGGCCTTGTTGCAGTGCCGCTTTAGCCGCTGGGGCGTGTGCAGCTCCAGCCCGCACTCGGGGCACCGGGTGCCGTCCTTCTTCTTTCGGAACAGTCCCATCGGGTTATGGGGGGCGGGTATACATTATAAAGGATATTGGCCCAGCCCGTGTCATGGGCGAGATAAGGCGCGTCACGGTGTTGGGCTCCGGCGTGATGGGACACGGCATAGCGCAGGTGGCCGCCACGGCAGGGTACGACGTGGTGCTTCGAGACATAAAGGGGGAGTTTCTGGATGCCGCCATGGAAAAGATCAGCTGGAGCCTGGACAAGATGGTCTCCAAGGAGAAGATCGACTCCGGAGAGGCCTCGGCCATTCTGGGCCGGATAACGCCCGTGGTGGACATAAACAAGGCCGTGGGCGACGCGGACCTGATAGTGGAGGTCGTCCCCGAGAACATGGACCTGAAGCGCGCCGTATACGGGGAGCTGGACATGGTCTCGGCGCCCGGCACCATATTCGCGTCCAACACCAGCACTCTGCCCATAACCGAGATCGCCGAGGCGACGGGACGGAAGGACGTGGTCATAGGCGTTCACTTCTTCAACCCCCCGCAGCTGATGCGGCTGGTGGAGGTCATACCCGGCCAGGAGACGTCCGAGGAGACCGTCGGCACCATACGCAAGTTCGTGGACAGCCTGGGAAAGACCCCGGTCCTCTGCCGCCGGGACGTCCCCGGCTTTATAGTAAACCGGCTCTTCATACCGATGGTGCACGAGGCCCTGTACTCCATGGAGAGGCAGGGCGCGACGCGGGAGGAGATGGATTCGGCGGTGCGGTTCAAGCTGGGCTTCCCGATGGGCATATTCGAGCTGGCCGACTTTACCGGGCTGGACGTCATACACAAGGCCAGCGAAGAGATGCACAGCAGGGACCGGAAGGTGATGCGTCCGCACCCGCGGGTGGAGAATCTGTTCCAGCAGGGCAGGTTGGGACAAAAGTCGGGGGAGGGATTCTACCCGTACTCCGACGACAAGTACGAGCGGGTGAAGCTGTCCGGGGAGCTGGCCGCCGGGTGCGATCCCCTGCAGGTGATGGCCAACGTCCTGAACAACGCCGCCTGGCTGATCACCAACGACGCCAGCGACATGGAAGAGATAGAGCTGGCCGCCCGTCTGGGGCTGGGGCTCCGCAGGCCGCTGTTTGAGACGGCCGCCGAGTTGGGCATGAGCCGCATAGTCGGGGAGCTGGACCGGCTGGCCTCGCTGCACGGCCCGTTCTACGAGCCCGACCCGCTGCTCCGCTCTATGGCAAAATGACGTCGAATATCTTCGCCACCGCCTCTTCCGCCGAGCCGGCAGACCCCACCGCCATGCTGCGCCGGTGGTCCATGTGCTGGCCGGCGTACCTGTCGGCCATTCCCCCGGTCCCCCGGACGGCAACCATGGGCTTGCGGTACATGTAGGCCGCGCACATCTCCGACAGGGTGCCGACCCCGCCCCCCACCACGATTACGCCGTGGGCCGCGTGCACGTTCAGAAAGTCCCTCATCAGGCCTATGCCCGTGGGTATCACTATGTCGCAGTGCGGGTTCGCCTCCGAGGCGTCCCTGTGAGGTATTATCCCCACCGCCGTGCCGCCGGCCTCCTTGGCCCCCCGGGCGGCGGCCTCCATCACGCCTCCCATGCCGCCGGTCACCATCACGCCTCCGCGCTCGGCCACCCGCCGGCCCACCTCGTAGGCCACCTCGCGGTGGGAGTCCAGGCAGCCGTTGTCGTTGTGGCCTATCAGCAGTATCTGGGTTCGGCCCGCCATGGCGTACGGCCGCGGTGCGCACTATTAAATCTGGACGCGCATAGATTGCCGTTCGCCCGCCCGGGGTCCGGCCGTTGGCACCGCGTCCCATGGGCGTGTCGAACTTAAATCTGCGGCTTGCACATATACTGCATGAAATACGTGCCCTTGGCGTCGGTGGCCACCAGAAGGTTTGAGGACACCGCCGCCACAAAGGAGGTGCTGGCCGGGCTGGAGGCGGCGGTGCGTCTGGAGAACGGATTCCGCGTGTCGTCAGAGGCGCAGTTTGCCATGGGGTGGTGGTTCTTTACGATAGGCGCCAGCCCCGCCGTGGCCAGGCGGATGCTGGATCAGGGGATGATTCGGGGCAGCGGCACATCGGCCGCGGATCAGATAATATCAATGATACAGGCGGGACTGGACTCGGCCGGGTGCGATGCCCGGGCGAAGCGAGCGTCAGAGCCTTCCATCTTTGCCAAGTATTGGGCCTGGCTCCTGGGATAGCCGTCCGCGCGGCCGCGCCGCCCTGCGGGGCGTGTCTACTCTGGAGGCGCCTATCGACGCGCACGCCTTGGGGCGACACCGGCCGTTGCGCAATGGGCGTGTTGCGGTACAGCGTTTTGCACGCTTGCCGCACGGCCGTCGGGCGCGGTATGGCAGACCGCATGGATCATGCGACGGCGCGGCCAAGGGGCCGCCGGCACCCGTTCCGGGGCCGAATCGCATACAGGCTCCTTCCGACAAGACGAAGGGTGGATGCAATATTACAATTTGACACCGCCCTTGGCATGCCCGGGCCCGAGGCGGACGGTGCCAACACCATTCAGGTCCGTTTTGGCCACTCTGGCCGTAGGCTGCGGGGCGGCGTATCGGCAGCCGCCCAGCGTTCTGGCATGGCCGCCGCGTCCGCGTATATGCAGTGCTGTCTTGCGATTCCATTGCCGATGCCCTGGCCCATCGGGCGTTATCCCATCATGCGGTGTGATATCGACCGCACCGCATGGCCAAAAAGACGGGATGCTGTGTTTTTGCACGCCGAACCGACAAGGACGGCCCTCCATCTTTGCCGGAATCCGCATGCACAAGAATTATTAACGTGCCGGGGGGCGCACAACCATGCCAGAACGCACCATGCCGGTCTGCTTCAGCAAGGAGCAGTACGAGGCCATAGTCGCGTATGCCAAGAGTAAGGGCATGCTCGGCGCCGGACAAGCCTTGGAGAGCATACTTCGGGACCGTTAGGCCACGGGCATTTCCGAACGCGCCGCCGACTCGGTTTTCATGCACAGTTAAATCCATCCGCGCCGCTGTCGCGCCATGAGACTGTTCCGCAGAAAGCCGGCGCACTGCGCGATATGCGGCGTGCTCCTGAAGCACAAGCACAAGCCCAAGCGGGAGTGGAACATCAAGGGCCGCCTTTGCGGCAACTGCCACGTCACAAAGTCCACGGAGTTCTACGAGGCCAAGGTGGTGCAGCCCTGCGTGGTGTGCGGCGCGCGGCGCCGCATAGCCGACATGTGGGAGCCCAGATGGCAGTGGGACATGGACGGACTGCTCTGCAAGAAGTGTTTCGACAAGAAGGAGAAGGATTACGAGTCCCAGCAGAACCTGTGCGCGCACTGCGGGAAGCGGCTGGGCCGCATACGGTACAACCCAAAGCCCAAGTGGAAGATGGAGGGCCAGCTGTGCAGGAAATGCTGGGACGACACCAAGGCCGAACGGGGCTGAGCGCGGAGGAAAGTGCCCGCGGGCGTCAGATGGCCTTTACCCTCTTGACCAAGGGCGGGCGCTTCTTTACGAATACGCGGTATCCGCATATGCACTTTATCTCCGGCAGCCGGTCTATCTCCTCGTTGGAGGTTACCGTGCCGCACCTCAGGCACGAGTAGAATACCTCAAACTTGTTCTCTTCCTTGGCTTCCTCAGCCTTGGTCTCTCCAATCTCTGCGCCGGTCTCTGACATCTCCACACCACCTATGTCAGCAACAGCTCTATGTAAACGTCGTCGGGGATGCGCAGGCGCATCAGCTGGCGGATTACCTTGTCGTCGGCGCTAATGTCTATAACTCTCCGGTGCATTCGCATCTCCCACTTTTCGTACGTCTCTGTGCCGTTGCCGCAGGGAGACTTGCGGGTGGCTATGTGCAGCCGCTTGACCGGTAGCGGGGTGGGGCCCTTTATCCGCACGCCGGTCTTTTTGCCTATGCCCATTATCTCGCCGCAGACGCTGTTAAGCTTCGGTAAGCTGACGCTCGTAAGTTTAACGCGGGCAGTCTGTGACATCCGTCCTACCTATGGTGTATATTCTTCGGTAATTTCTCTGACTACGCCGGCGGCAATGGTTGCTCCCATGTCTCGGAGTGCAAACCGGCCCATCTCCGGAAACTCCTTAAACGTCTCAATGGGCGTCGGCCGCACGGGACGAATCTTTACTATTGCCGAGTCGCCCACCTTTAGGAACTTGGGGTTGGTCTCGTCGGCGGCGCCGGTGGCCGGGTTTATCTTTTCAAGGAACTCGGTCATGGTGGCGGCGACCTGTGCGGTGTGGCAGTGCATCACCGGGGTGTATCCGGGAGCCAGTGCCGTTGGGTGGTGTATGACTATTATCTGCGCCTTGAACTCCTTTGCCACGGTGGGGGGGTTGTCGGGCGCGCCCATCACGTCTCCCCTCTTTATGCTCTTCTTGTCAACGCCGCGTAGGTTGAAGCCTATGTTGTCGCCGGCCTGCGCGGACGGCATGGCGGTGTGGTGCGTTTCTATGGACTTTATCTCTCCTTGGGCGCCCGACGGCATAACGACTATCTTGTCGCCGGGCTTCATGGTTCCGGTCTCGACCCTGCCCACGGGCACCGTGCCGACCCCGGTTATCGTGTACACGTCCTGAATGGGCACCCTGAGCGGTTTGCCCACAGGCTTGTCGGCAACCTTAAAGTCGTCAAAAGCCTCAAGCAGCGTCTTGCCCTTGTACCATCCCATCTTGTCGGATCTCTTCACCAGGTTGTCGCCCTTCCAGCCCGACACCGGTATGAACGGCACCGCGTCTAGCTTGTAGCCGACAGAACGGACCAGCTTGCTGCCCTTCTCCACGGCCGCCTTGTAGCCCTCTTCGGTGTAGTCCACCGCGTCCATCTTGTTTATTGCAACTATGATCTGGTTGACGCCCAGCGTCTTTAGCAGGAACGCGTGCTCGCGGGCCTGTCCGCCGGGAGCTATGGCGGTGTCCGTCTCGCCTTCCTTGGCGGAGAGCACCAGCACGGCGCAGTCAGCCTCCGAGGCTCCGGTAATCATGTTTTTAACGAAATCCCTGTGCCCGGGGGCATCTATCAGCGTGAAAAAGAACTTCTTCGTCTCGAACTTTTGGAACGCCAAGTCGATAGTAATTCCCCTTTCGCGCTCGTCCTTTATGTTGTCCATCACCCACGCGTACTTGAAAGTGTCACCCTTGCCGGTCTTTTCGGACTCGGCGGCGTGCGACGCTATGGTCCTCTCGTCCACCACGCCCAGATCCATGAGGAAATGCCCCATTGTGGTGGATTTTCCGTTATCAATGTGACCCGTTATTATCAGGTTCAGGTGTTCTTTTTCCGCCATTGCGATGCAGCCCATATATCCAGCATATATACCATACGAATAGGCCGTATCCCGGTTACAGGCGATGCCGCGCCCGACGTTGCCCGTACATAGTACTGAGCGAGCCCGCCGTGGCGGCGCGCATGCCGGGGCGTGAAACCGCACGGCGCGGTGACGGCGAGATTCATGCCGGCGTCGCCGCCGGTCTGGGACGCGACGGGGCGTTTGAGCGTGCGGGCCGGCGTTTTTTTTGCGGCGGCGCCCAGACGGCGTCGGGACGTACCCCGGCATGCGTGGATCCATTTCAACAAATAAATCAAAGTAGACGGCTCCACTTGGCATGAAGATCACGGTATCTGCGATCAAGGCCGACGTGGGCGGAATCGGGGGCCACACGCGTCCCAGCGACGGCTTGCTGGGGGCGGTGCGGGATACTGTGCGCGGCGCCGGCGATCTCCTGCTGGACCACTACATAGGGTACTGCGGGGACGACGTCCACATAGTCATGAGTCACACCCGCGGCACGGACGACTCCCGCATCCACTCGCTGGCGTGGGACGCGTTCATGGCGGGCACGCGGGTGGCCAAGGAGGAAGGGCTGTACGGCGCCGGCCAGGACCTGCTGAGCGACTCGTTCTCCGGAAACGTCAAGGGCATGGGCCCGGGGGCGGCAGAAATGGAGTTTGAGGAGCGGCCCAACGAGGCGTTTGTGGTGTTCGCCGCAGACAAGACCGAGCCGGGGGCGTTCAACTACCCGCTTTACAGGCTCTTTGTGGACTCGCTGAGCAACACGGGCCTCATAGTTAACAAGTCGCTGGCCGGGGGCGTCAGGTTCAGGATAATGGACGTTGAGGAGGGAAGCGTGGCGACGCTGGAGCTGTGGGAGGACAAGCCCACGCTGGAGGCCGCGCTGATGTATCCGGGCCGGTACGTGATAGATTCCATACAGACCAAGGACGGCGAGCCCATAGTGGCGTCGTCGACGGATCGGCTGCACAACATAGCGGGCACCTACGTGGGGAAGGACGATCCCATATGCGTGGTGCGCACGCAGAAAAAGTTCCCCGCCACCGAGGAGGCCGGCAGCGTATTCAACAACCCGCATCTGGTGGCCGGCAACACCCGCGGGAGCCACAACATGCCGCTGATGCCGGTAACGCTGAACTCCGCCGCGTCGATCAACTTTTGCATACCGATAGTCGAGGCGGCGGTCTTCAGCATGAGGGCGGGGAGGTTTACCGGGCCGTTTGACGGCTTCTCCACTGCCGACTGGGATTCGGTGCGCGCCGTGGCGGCCGAGCGGGCTCGGGCCGTGCGGAGCCAGGGGTTCGTGCACCCGGCCACGCTGGTGCCCTCCGAGCTGGAGTATGCCGAAGGGTACAGGGCCAGGATGGACGTCTTGAGCCAAAAGATGGTTCCGCTGGAAAAGACCGGCAACGTAGTGCGCAAAGACCGCTACGAGGACCCCGACTAGATGGCGCGCATACGCCGGTCGGCCATGACCGCCTGCCGGAACTGTCTGGGGCACCTGCTCACCTGGAAGGGGTACGTGCTGGCCGTGGTGGCGACGGTGGCCTTTGCCCACGTGGTGTTGGCCGTATTCGGCAACACCATACCCAACGCCTTCCTGCTGGTATTCGGCAACACCATACCCAACGCCTTCCTGCTGGTATTCGGCAACACAATCCCCGGGGTCTTTCAGACTGCCTTCAAGGTTGCCGCCAGCGGCGTGGTACTGGGGGCGGTCTTTGTGTTTGCCATGGCCTGGCTGCTGAAGGCCAAGCCGCACCACCGGCCCAAGGCGTACAGGGTGGTGATATTCGACGTGTACGGCCAGAGGTCGGCCATAGACGGACTGCGGCTGAACTTCAAGAACCACGACGTGGCGTGGAGCTACATGCGGCAGTACAAGGAGAGGTATCCGCTGCACAACTTTGCCCTGATCGCCGACGTCCCGCAGAGCCGGCCCACCATATACCGCTACATATAGCGCCGCAGGATGTCGGCAGCGTCAATTCCCTTTTATCGCTGATCCGGGATTAATACTGTGCTGTTTGCGGTGTTGGCCGACACGTTTGGCCGTATGGAGTCCACCAGCAAGAGGCTGGAACTGACGGCGCTTTTGGTGGAGATGTTCGGCAAGACCCCGCATGACATAGTCGCGCGCACGGTCTACCTCCTCCAGGGCAAGATAAGGCCCGACTACGAGGGGGTGGAGCCCGGCGTGGCCGAGAAGATGGCGATGAAGGCCGTGGCCAAGTCGTCGGGATCCTCCCTGCGCGAGGTGGAGGCCAAGTATCAGGAGCACGGGGACCTGGGGATCGCCGCCTCGGTGGTGCTGAGCGGAAAGACGCAGACCACGTTCCTGACCCAGGAGATCACCGTGGAGAGGGTGTACGATACCCTGCACCGCATAGCCCGGCTGGGCGGATCCCGCTCCCAGAGCATGAAGATGAAGTACATATCCAGCCTCCTGAACGACGCCACCCCGCAGGAAGCGCGTTTCGTACTGAAGATACTGCTGGGCACCATGAGGCTGGGGGTGGCCGAGAACACCATAATGGACGCCTTGGCCGAGGCGTACACCGGCGAACGGTCCAATCGGCGGCTCCTGGAGGGCGCCTACAACGTCTCCTGCGATCTGGGGCGGGTGGCCGAGACCGCCGCCCGCAACGGCCTGGACGGGATACGGTCGTTCCGGGTTGCCCCCTTCAGCCCGGTGAGGCCCATGCTGGCGGAGCGGGTGCGCAGTGAGGCCGATGCCGCCGAAGAGATGGCCGGCGGCGCCGCCGAGTACAAGCTGGACGGCGAGCGGGTGCAGATCCACACCGACGGGACGCGGACTGAGATGTTCTCCCGGAGGCTGGAGAGGATCACAGACCAGTATCCCGACATAGTCGAGGCGCTGCCCGACATGATCCGGTCCCGCAACGCCATACTGGAGGCCGAGACGGTGGCAGTAAACCCCGAGACGGGGGCGTTCCTTCCGTTCCAGAACCTGATGCGCCGGCGGCGCAAGCACGGCATAGCGCAGGCCGTGCTGGAGCATCCGGTCTCGGTGAACTTCTTTGATCTGCTGTATCTGGACGGCAAGAGCTACCTTGACGCGTCCTACTCGGACCGCCGGAGGGCCTTGGAGGGGACGGTCATACCCGGGGGGATGGCCCGGCTGGTCCCCGCCGCAGTCGTGACGTCCGCCGACGCCCTGTCCGAGTTCATGGAGAACAGCATAAACGCCGGAGGCGAGGGGCTGATGCTAAAGGCCGCCGACAGCGTCTACCGGGCCGGCTCCCGGGGCAAGCAGTGGCTGAAGCTGAAGCGCGAGTACCAGGACAGCGTGGGCGACTCGCTGGACCTGGTGGTGGTGGGGGCCTTTTACGGACGGGGACGCCGGACGGGCACCTACGGCACGTTCCTGCTGGCCGTGTACGACGACGAGGCCGACACTTTCCAGAGTGTCTGCAAGGTGGGCACCGGCTTCAAGGACGAGGATCTGGACTCCCTGCACCAGCTCCTCCGAGACAACACCGTCCCCAGGCGCGACCCCCGGGTGGACAGCGGCATGGAACCGGACGTCTGGTTCGCCCCCGAGATGGTGATAGAGGTGGTGGCCTCGGAGATAACGCAAAGCCCCGTGCACAAGGCCGCCGCCGGCGTAGTCCGAAAAGACGGGGGGCTGGCCCTCCGGTTCCCCAAGTTTACCGGCCGCATACGCGACGACAAGCTGGCCGAGGACGCCTCCACCGCCCAGGAGGTGGTGGCGCTCTACCGGGGTCAGAAAAAGATCTCGTAGCGTACGCCGGATGCCGTCCGCCGCCGGGGCCCCGTGCCCCGCGCCGCCGGCTCGCCGTAGAGTATGCCGCTGCCGGGCGTCCGGACTTGTGGTGGGGTGGGACATGCCCAATCCGAAAAGCAACGCGCGGGGGGCATACCGGAATTCTTCCCTAACCCGTCTCAAAAGGCTTTAAATTATGCGTAGAGAGCTGTAAAGGGCGGCATGTATAGCGGAGCGTTGGAGGATCAGGCAAAGAGGAAGGCGACTACCATACTGCAGGACGAGATTACCCGCCTGCTGCAGGCCACACGGGAGCTCGCAAACCTGCCTGACCGCATGGCAAAGAAGGACAAGGAGGGGATGGAAGTCCTGCTGGCCCAGATATCGGACATAGAGAACGAGGTGGAAAGCCACCGGCGCAAGATAACAAAGGAGATGGCCGACGTGGGCGGCCTCATCATGAACCGCGAGAACCTGCTCAACACGGCATACACCATGGACGAGATAGCCGGCCACATAACCGGCATATCCTTCAAGCTCTCCAACGTTAGCCTGTCTACGCTGAGGAAGTCAAAGCTGGACGAGGACCTTACCGAGATGCTGGACCTGGTGGTGGGCGAGGTGCAGAAGCTCAGCGAAGTTGCCAGGTACATCAACACCAACAGCGCCAAGGCCATATCACTGGCGCAGGAGACCCAGGAGATAGAGCGTGAGATCGACACCAAGTACCGCCTGGCAACCATCAAGGCCATGAAGAACATCCCAGACACCCCCGAACTGCTTCTGATGAAGGACGTCATAGAGGGCATAGAGGAGATGTCCGACAAGTGCCAGGAGGTCTCCGACCTGTTCGTCATGCTGGCCTTTAGCCTCTGACGCGCCACGCGCTCCTCGTTTCGGGCATATGCCCTAGTTTCATATACGCGCCCGGCGCATTCTCATTCCGTGGAGGGCAGCCTGGTGGAGAACCGTATCATAGTGTGGGACATAGACGACTCCAGGAGGCTCTTCGGGGAAGGCTACTACGGTAAGCCCATCGGGATATCCAAGCCCAAGCCCGACCTGATAGACGCCCCGCTGGTGCTGGACCTCATTGAGGGGCTCTACCTGCTGGAGGCCGGCCGCATAACCGTACGGCTGGGCCGCCGCAAGATGACCGCCGACTCGCTGCTGGAGGTGTGCAGGCAGGAGTACGGCGACTTCGACAAAAAGTACGCCGTATACAAGACATTCCGGGACCTGGGGTACGTGGTGAACCCGGGCATAAAGTTCGGGTGCGACTTTGCCGTGTACGAGAAGGGGCCGGGCATAGACCACGCCCCCTACATGGTGCACGTGTACGGCTCGCGGGAGCCGGTCACCTCCACGGGCCTGGTGCTGGCCGGCCGGCTGGCCACCACGGTCCGGAAGCAGTTCATACTGGCGGTGCCCCGGGCCAAGGGCGTGGACTTTATGTCGCTGGACTGGTGGCGCGCCTAATACTATCCCTTGACGTGGCCGGCTATCCGGTCGTATATCCTAAACATCTCCGAGGTGATGCCGAACTCCAAGTGGTTCTTCCACTTGCCGTGTATCCGCACGACGTCCCCGGTGGGCTCGACGAATATGGCGGCGTCGTCAACGCTCTGCTCGGCTATCAGCCCGTTCAGTTCCTGATCGTCGTTCAGCCTTCGGGCCAGCGATCCAGGACCGTTCCATGACACGGACACGACCTTCTTGTCCGCAAAGCGCCCTTCGGTGGTGATGGCGGTGCGCGCCAGCATGTCCCCGGGATTGGCCTCTTTGACCCGCACTATGCAGTGGGCCTGGAAGCGGTCCATCGCACCCCAGACCATCGGGTTCGGATCCTGCGGCGCCACCCAATTCACCCCTTCTGTACCACCTGTATCATGTCTATGTTGGCGCCGGAAAGCGTCAGGGTTCCGCGGTTGGTGACCATTCTGGGGGTCTGGGAGAAGTACCTGCTGTAATAGTCGCCGCTTTCCAGCTCTTGGGTCCCAACCTCGTTGGCTTGGGCCTCCACATCCATGTCCCGTAGGACGGATGCCAGCTTCTCGGGCCATGTCTGGTACGTGAAGGTGTCCGGCTCGGAGTCGTGCACGGTACACCGCCTTCCTCCCCGTTAATAAAATGTAGCTGCGGTGCGAGGGGAATTATCGGAATTAATACATACTAACTTCGCATGATACTTGCATGAACAAACAAACTGCGAACGCGAAAGGCGACTCGGCCAAATACCACCTGTCCCTGCCGGAATTGTTCGACATGTTCATGGAGTGGATCCGTGTGGCCGGACGGCCGCAGGTGTCCCAGGTGCGGCTACAAGTACACCTGCGCCTCCAAGCACCCGAGCATGCCGTACTACTGCGGTGCGACAAGCGCTTCAGCGTCAAGATCGGAACCGTCATGGCACACTCCAAAATCAGTTACCGGAACTGGGCCATAGCCACGTACCTGCTCGCCACCCGTCCCAAGGGCATATCCAGCGTCAGCTGGGCAAGGATCTTGGAATAAAGCAGAGCCGGCGTGGTTCCTGCTGCACAGGTGAGGCGTGGCGCACCTTGGCGGGGCCGGACTTGATGGCCGGCCCCGTCGAGGTGGACGAGGTGTATTTGGGAGGGACAAGCACGCCGACAAGAAGGGCAAGAGGAAGAAGACCGCGGTCGTGGGCATCAGGGACAGGAAGACCGGAACGATCAGGGCGATCCCCGTGCCGGAGACCACCGCGGCCCGCCTTTTGGAGTTTGTCGAGTCCAACGCGGATCCGGAAGCCAAGAAATTCACCGACGAAAACCGGGCGTACGGCGGCCTGAAGAACCATGAGACGGTCAACCACGGCGACGGGGAGTACGTCCGGGGCGAGGTGCACGTTGGAGTCGTTCTGGGCCCTGGTGAGGCGCGGGTACAACGGGACGTTCCACCACATAGAGCCCAAGCACCTGCACCGCTACGTCAACGAGTTTGCGGGAAGGCTGAGCGACAGGGCGGCCAGCGCCGTCGAAAAGATGTGCAACATTGTACGGGCAAGAGGCTCACCTCTGGTCACTGTGCGGCGCGACGTGACGGCGGCGCGCCGATCCAGGCAAGGAATGCGCGCGGGCGGCATTTCCAGAAGGGCCGACGGATGGGCGCGGCGACAAATCCGTGAATTATTGGTCGGGCGCGGCCGTCCGGATGCCGCGGACGTTCGGTACGGGGGGAAGTTCACAATTCCCGATTCAACTACCTCACGCCTGATAATTTGGGGCGATTGTAAACGTTCTCCGGAATTCCATGCGCGGGCGGCCGGCAGGTGAGGGGTGTATCAACACGATAATTCCCGGTGCGAGGGGACGCCCGCAATGGCGCGCCACTCGCACGTCCCTGCGTGCCAGCAAGCCGCGCGCCGGCAAGCCTGGCGGATGCGGCGCCCATATGCCGGGCCAAAACGCGGCCACTCCGGCCCGGCTTTGTGGCGCCTTCTGGGAACCAAATAAATACCGTCAAACCTCCGTCTTGGCCATGAGGTACGCGGGCAAGACGGCTCTGGTCACCGGAAGCGGCACCGGGATAGGCAAGGCCATAGCCACCGCGTTCGTCCGGGAGGGCGCCAGCGCCATCATAATGGGAAGGCGCCGAGAGCCCCTGGACGAGACCGCCGAAGAGCTCCGGGAGATCGCCGCCGGAATCGACAGCGGCGCCCAGGTGACCATATTTGCCGGCGTGGACGTGAGCGACGAGGAGGGGGTGTCCGGCATGTTCGACTCGATAAAGGACGCGGGCACCAGGGTGGACTATATAGTGAACAACGCAGGCGTCTCGGGGCCCGTGACGTGCTTCCCCAACGCGTCCATGAAGGAGTTCGCCGACACCGTATCCATACACCTGACCGGAACCTTCCGGGTATCCACCTGCGGCCTCGCCTGCATGGAGAAGGGCGGCAAGATAATCACCATATCCACATTCTTCACCGAGGAGCGGCCTCTGGAGCAGCGCCCCTACAGGTTCCGGGGCCCGTACACCTCGTCGCAGGGCGCCAAGAACCGCCTGGCCGAGGCCATGTCGTGGGAGCTGGTCGACGAAGGCATCGCATCCATAGCCACCAACCCCGGCCCGGTGCATTCTGACCGCATCTACAAGACGGTATACCCCAGGGCCGCCGCCGAATTCATGAGGGTGGGGGGCTTTGGGGGGCTGGATCCGGCACAGGTCGAGGCGGCCTGCCACGACATACTGCCGCTGCTGGGCGAGGAGGACTCCGCGGTGCGAGAAGGTTTGGACTCTGCCGCTGCCAAGTTCCCCGACGTAGGGGACACCCGGGGGATTTTGGCCAGGCTGCTTGACAATATCCAGACCATCGCCGAGAAGGTGCAGCGCAACACGTCGCACATGATAGCCGACAGGCAGTTTCTCTCCCAGGACCAGGTGGCCGCCACGGTGCTCAACCTGTGCGACGACTCCACGTCGGCCATATTGAACGGCAGGGTGGTTCCCGGAGACCGGGTCTTTTACCCGGTCAGGCCGCACGTGGCCACGGCGGCCCCGCCGTCGACGCCCGAATACGGCGGCGGATGCGTGGTTATAGTATTGGACTCCGGCGCCGAGTCCGACGCCAAGAACGCGGCGGCGCTGGCTTCCCACGTTACAGAAGCGGGCGGCAAAGCCGTGCTGCTGGCGCCCAAAGAGATGGCGCCGGGCGCCTCTGATGCGATATCCGGCCTGCACGTCCACGTCGCCGACGCCTCCGACGCCGAACAGGTCCGCCGCTGGCTGAATGCCGCTTCCGAGAAGATGGGTCCCGTCCGGGCGGTGGTGCACATCACCGGGGACGTGCCCGGCGGCGCGCCCTTGATCGGGCTGGGCAGGCAGGAATGGGAGGCCATGGTGTCCCGATTCATAACCACGCCGGCGGTGGTGGCGCACGAGGCGCTGGAGCACTTCGTGCCGGGCGGCGGCTCGGATCCCCGCAAGTTTGCCGGGGCGGAAGGAAACGTAATGATCGTGGGGCCCGGACTGCCCCGGGGCCGCAAAGTCTCCGGAGCCGAGCGCGCCCGCGCGGAGGTCTTCCGCGGGGCGCTGCGGCCCTTTGCCACCACCATATGCCAGGAGCTGTCCGACGTGCTAAAGTCAAACGCCCGAGTCTTTGCGGCGCTGCCCGGATCCGTCTCCGGAAGGGATCCGTCCCCGGACGGACTGGCCGGCGTGCTGGACTACATGGTGTCGGGGGCGGCGGCGCGGTCCGGCGAAGTGATATTCTGCCCGGACGAGTCCAGGTAGCCGCGCATCAGCGCGTATCCGGCGGCTTGGCATACGTTGGACGTTCGCGCACGGCCGCCCGCGGATGCGGCGTTCCCCGGGCCGTATGGCGCGTCACTGCATGATGTCCACTGCAGAGTCCCACGCAAGCTTGACCGCGACCGCCAGCATCGCCGTGACGGCCGTCACGCGCAGGTACTTCTCGCCTATGGAAAGCGACAGCCGGGCGCCGGACAGCCCACCGATCAGGCCCCCCGCCGAGAGCAGCAGCGCCAGGACCGCGTCGGTGTGACCCAACATGGCGTGTATCCCGATCCCCGCCATCGAGGTCATCAACAGGGCGAACATGGACGTGGGGGCCGCCTTCATCAGCGTCATGCCCGACACCACGACCAGCAGCGGCACGAAGACTATGCCGCCGCCCACGCCAAAGTACGAGGACATCACGCCGGCAAAGAAGCTGGCCCCAGCCGATATGGTCATCACCCAGTGCTCTCCGGGCACCTTGCGGTGGCTGAGCCGCGGACTGATGAATATGTATGCGGCAGCCACGCTCAGGCCCGCGGCCAGCAGCACTCCAAAGACTACGGGATCCGCATCCGACGTGAATATGGCTCCCAGCATGCCGCCGGGCACCGCCATGGCCCCTATCCTGATTCCGGCCCAGTAGTCTATGCGGTGCTGCCGGGCGTAGGTCATCACCGAGCCGGTGGCGTTGGCGAACGTGGTGGCGAGGCTGGCCGACGCGGCCACCGGCGGCGGCATCCCCATGAACAGCAGGGCGGAGACGACTATGGGGCCGCCGCCCAGGCCCACCATGGACGTTACGGTAGACGCCACGATCACCATGGACGCCAGCGCAAGGTACATCCACCACACTTCAATGTACTGGGAATCGCCGTACAGGCCCATGAACGCGGCCAGCGCGGCCAGCGCGATGCCCACCGCCACGACGCCGATCATGGCGCGGGACCCACCAGTATCTTCCACAGATGCCCTTCCGAGACCCTGGTTACCTCCAGCAGCACCGGGAGCGGCAGCCCGTCCACCGACGATCTGGTGGTGGGGCTGTCGCCGGACGCGTGGCGCAGGGCGGTCTGGTCCACCCATGCCCGTATCGATTCCTGCCCTTTCGGAAATGCCCCAGCCGGACAGCTGCATGGCATATGCCGCGTCGCGTCGTTGCCGGGGCCTCCCAGCAGGGCGCACGCAACGTCAAACGTTCGGCTGCAGGCCACCTGCCCTATCATGGAGTGCGCCAGCGCCGCTATGCGGTCTCTCTCCGACGCGGCGTGATCCGACCGCATCACGCCCAGGGCCATGACCGGCTCTGTGGGGGTGCCGACCATGTGCACGTTTCCCACGAACGCGTCGCCGTCCTTCAGCTCCGTGGACGTGCAGTACTGGGGGGGACCGGAGCTGGCTGCAAGAAACGAGCAGTACTCGGCGGCGGCATCGCCGGAGAACCGCAGTGCCGAAGACATCTGTATGCCCGCCTCCGCCAAATCCTGGCGTACGGCATCTCCGGAGCCGTACGACATGTGCGCCGCCCCGTCTTGGTACGCCAGTACAGTGGCAAACGCCACGGCGGCCGCGCCCACCGCCGCCGCAAGCAGCAGCGCCCGGCGCCTCATGGCGCCAAACACTCCGCGTTCCAATAAATTCGTTAGGATCCACCATGTTCGTTCCGGCAGCGGCGGCCAGAGGTATTTAGATCGTGATGCGGGCGCACGTGATTGCAATATATGAGGCGCACCGCTTACCTATTTATGCCCGCAGATAACGAGTAATTTGGCGCGCCGGCGGTCCGGCGCAACGGCGCGCCGCGTTTTGTTGACGTATAATCACACCGAGATCAACTGCAGAACGGACCCCAGCCGTACGTCGTGCATGTCCACGAACCCGGCGGTCACCTCCAGTATGTACAGCGCCTGGACGTCGGGCGCTATGGACGGGCAGGCCATGGCCTCGACGGCGGTCAGGCACGGCGGCACGTCCCGCTCTATGTGCACGGCCACGCCGTTCTCGTCGAACCATATCATGTCAAGGGAGAACTGCAGGTTGCGCATCCACATGCTGTACTGCCCCACCTGGTCAAAGATGAATATCATTCCCTGGTCGTAGGGCAGCTCGTTTTGGTGCATCAGGCCCAGCGTGCGGCGGGGCTGCGTGTCGGCTACCTGCACCTCAAGCAGGACGTCGTCCACACGTATGGTGCCCCGGGGAAACTCGGCAAAGTCCATCTTGGTGTCGGCGGGTATGGACAGCATGCCGGACACCCCGACTATGACCGCGGCGGCGGCCACCGGTATGAGGATCTGCATCCGGGTTGCCATGCTGGAATGAACCCGGAACCCGTTTTAAAAACCACCCCGCCGGAACGGAGCGGATCCGAAATTGCCCGGGGGTCCCGTGCGGGGCTCCTCGGGTGGCGTGCGGGGCCGGTGGACTGCCCAAAAAGCAACTGGGTGGAAGCGGGGGTATGGTGGTGCGATCTTCAGCCCGAGAATTATCCAGTGTGGGCATCTGGCGCGGCTCGGGCCAGGTCTGGCCCACGCTAGCCGTTGCGAAGGTGAACCTTGGATCGTGATTAGACCTGAGACCATGGTGTGCTGCCCCGGCGCCCGCCCCAGGTTGCCAATGGCCGCCGTTCCGTCTGCCTGGCAATCAGACTGCCCAAGGACCATTATGTGGCATATCCGTGACGTATTTTTGTTCCCGGTCATTCCGCACGGTCTTATTCGTCATCGTAGGCCAACTGTAGCACTTTGGCGGCTACAAGCCACGATTTGCCCAGCTTGTTGTGATCTCGAAATTTTTTCACACACTTGGTGACGCTCTTCATTAATTCCACCATGGGTTTCATGTCGTCCCACTGTCCGGTCATGCGGGCGGTGTCGGTGGCTCTCGTTGATTCATAGCCGAATTCCCGGTTGTACTGCCTGACCATTGTGTAAAACAAGTGCAGTTTCTCCTGCATGCGTGTCTCAAAGTATGATATGTTCGTGGACGATACCAAACCTCTGTACATGTCCATTGGCAGGTCCTCACCTTGCATGACTGTGAGATTTGCCCGCTCTTCGTAGGCTGACAGATGTATGGCTGTGCTCTGCAGATCCGTTAGAAGCATTTGTGAGTAGCGTACGTTTCGTGACCTGTTGCGCACCTTCCTATTCGCTATGTAGTAGAGGATGCCTCCTATTATCAGAACGGCCTCTATAACCGGGACGGTCGGATCCATCCTCCTAGTCGCGCGCGAGCAGTTGTATTGTGTTGGCCTTATCAACCACCAGCAGATCCAGGTTAGGGCGGCGCTCACCCGGCCGGAAGGCGTTCTTGCCCACCAAGTGGAAGTCTGCGTTGGCCGCGTCCTTGAGCATATAGTAGACGGCCTTGTCAACGTACTTGTAGTCCATGTCGCGGTCATTTGCCAAATCGTCAGAGTCTGCGAATGCGTCCAGCGTTATCTGCTTCTCGTTCAATGCAGGGAGGCTCGCGGTCTGAACATCCTCCAGCAGCGGCTTAACGAAATCCTCTAGCACCTTCTGGCAGTAGGGTATGTTGAACTGTTGCTTCTTCTTACTTACTTTGGCGCATGCATCCTCATCGCTCATTCCGCTCAACTTGAGTATGTGCAGCGAGGCGGCCACCTCCAAAAACTTGACGTCTGCTATCTTGTCTACTATGGCGTCCTTGAACTTGGCGAACCTATCTTGAACCTGCGGGCTCTCAAACCAGACCTCGTCACCTGGCACTTCCTTGTATATGCGCTCCAATGCGAACCCGCGCCGCGCCAGGGTAGTGCAGTACGGGCCGTGCAGATACCACGAAAAGTCGTATCCAAGATAGATGCCGTGGGCCTGAAGCAAGTAGATGAACTTTTGCAGCCGCAGTCGGTCGTCAAAGCCCTTCATAGTGAAATCGTATTTGGGAAACTGCTTTAGGACATATCCCAGATCGACGGTTTGCTTGTTCATGTCGTCAAGACGAAACACCATAGTCGGTTTTGCTCTGCATGTACATACGTACTATTCCCGGCCTGGAAGCGGGGAGTGCCACCGGCGTTCACTAACGGCCCGCTGCTGGCCGAGAGCGTGAATGCCGTATTGGATGCATTCATGCGACCACATCTGCGTGGGTGACTTGCTTTTACCATTGATTAATTATGATTAACTTCTTATTTAAAATCTTGCAGTTATTGGTTTTGTCGCAAACTCGGTGGGTGGCATTTTCCTTGATTTTACGTTGATCGTCCGTGCCGCGTACCGCTAGTCCGGCCTGACCACCAGTATGTCGTCTCCTCGGAAGACGGTCGGGGTTGCCCAGCTTGTTCAGGACCGGCTTTGGGATGTAGCTGTAACTGGTCTGGCGCTGCCGGTTGCGTATTACGGACACCGTGAACTCCGTCGCGTCCTTGCGCCACGTCCCCATGCCGTAACCCGCGGGATGCTCTATTTAAGGCAAGGGTGATCCAGATCATTAGGTTTATATATACATCCAATTGGATATATTGCATGGCCAGCAGAGCGACCACGCGCCGGAAGCACAACGCGACCGTCACGAAGAGGGGCAGGGAGATAGCCGACGACCCCGCCCGGGTCAAGAAATGCAGCAACAGGAAGTACAAGGTCTCGTCCGACTCCGACTCCAAGCGGTGGTACTGCATAGTTCTGGGGGCGTTCGGGCTGGTGTGCGACTGCCCCGACCAGCAGGGGCGCGGCGGCATATGCAAGCACGTGGTCGCCGTAGATGTAGTCCTGGGCAGGGCGTGGGACGCCGCCAAGAAGATGATGCGCAAAGGCGTCAAGCTCGCGGCCCCCAAGGTGCGGTGCCAATACTGCGGTTTCAAGGGGTGCATCGGACACGGGGCGCGGAAGAACGTGCGGGCGCCGCCGAGGCAGCGCCACATGTGCAAAAGGTGCGGGCGCACCTTCTCGGGCACGCCCGGCTTCAAGGGGAGGCATTATAGTTCCAAGGTGATCGCCCGGGCCCTGCGGGAGTACGTCTCCGGCCTGTCGGCCCAGAATGTGGCGTACGTTCTGGACGGCGACGGCATCAAGGTGCACCGGTCCACCGTCCAACGCTGGATCGAGGAATATTCCAGCCTGCTGTGGGGGTTTTCCCTCGCCATCCGGCCTTTCGTCGGGTACAGGTGGCACTGCGACGAGGTGTTCTTCAAGATATTGGGCGCGGGCAGGTGGCTCTTCGCCGTGATGGACAGCCGCACCAGGTTCATACTGGCGTGGGACGTTCGGACACCAAGATGGCGTACAAGCCGCTGCCCCTGTTCATGGCCGCCCGCAAGCTGGCCGGCGTCGTCCCGTGGGTGTTTGTCACCGACGGGCTGCAGGCGTTTCAGGGGGCGGCGATCAAGGCGTTCAAGAAGGGCGGCGGGTTTCGGCTGGTCCACGTCAGGGACATCCACCTGAAGAATAAATTCAACAGCAACAACGTCTACGAGCGGCTGAACGGCGAAATCGTCGCCCGCACCAAGACCGCCAGGGGCTTCAACCTAGCGCAGGACCCCGAGCGGGACCGCCTGCTCGGGGGCGGGTGCCCGGCCCTGGTGCGCATGTGCGTCGTGCACCACAACTTCTTCCGGCCCCACTCGGGGTTGGGCGGCAAGACCCCCGCCGAGGTGGCGGGGATATCCATAGGCGGGGAGGACAAGCATATCACGATGATATGGAACGCCGCGGTAAGGGCCAAGGCGAACGCCAAGGCCGGCGCCGCCTAGACTGCCGCAAATGCCCGACGCGATGGTTTGAGCGGCGCGCACGCGCAGGCCGGACTCGGCGCGCCGTACCGTGCACAGCTATGCGACTCCGCGTCGCGCGGCCCCGCCTGTGCCCAATGCGGGCAAATGTGCGCCGACTGTGTCATGGACCCGCCAATTGGGGTTGTAGTATGCCGGAAAAACGGAAGAAAACGCCACCCACCGAGTTTGGACAAAACCGCAGTTATTATCTGGTAAGCGGACAGCGCTTGGAACGAAACGGCGTTTGGAGTGGAAACAAGGGTTGGAACTGCGGAGCGGCATGCAGTCCGGCGTGGAAGAGGTAGCCCCGCGGCGCGCCGGGACTTTTGGACGGCTATGGCCGGGCCATGTGGGTCGGGCGTCCATAGGTCGGGCGCCGTTTAATAGCGCGCGGAGCTACACGGCGGCATGGAGCCCGACGCGAGCAGGCTGGAGTCCATACGCGCCGCCCACGGCGCCGACCGGCCGCTCTCCAGCTCCATGGAAGACTATCTGGAGGTGATAGCCGAACTGGTGGAGCTGAAGGGGTATGCCACCACCCTGGACATATCCAGGTACATGAGCGTGAGCGCCCCCAGCGTCACCAAGATGCTCCGGCGGCTGGACGAGGGCGGCTTTCTGGACTACGAGAGGTACCACGGCATAAAGCTGACCGCCAAGGGGTCCAAAGTGGCCGAGTCCATGCGCCAGAGGCACGGCACCCTGCTGGAGTTCTTCGGGCTGTTGGGCATAACCGGCGCGCAGGCCAACCAGGACGCCGAGGGCGTCGAGCACCACCTGCACCCCCGCACCATGGCGCAGCTGCGCAAATTCATCACGTACCTAAAGTCCAAGCCCGAGGTCATCGAGGAATTCGAGCGTCTCTGATGGAGACCCGGACGTCGTCGTTGGTTACCGCCATGTCCGCCAGGCGGCGGGCGGCCTCTGAGCGCTTGGCCAGCTTTATGACGCCCTTGCGGCCCACCCTGCGGGACGTAAGGAACGTCTTGCCCACGTAGACCGCCGCGTTCATCGACGCAAACTCCGAGCCCACGTCCAGCAGCAGGGCGTTCTTGGACTCGGACAGCGAGACGGGCACCTGCTCCCCAGACGGGGCGCTGTCGCCGTTTCGCTCCTCGACGTCTATGGATATGCCAAGCTTCCTCTCCAGGTCGCTGATGTTGGAGCCCCGCCTCCCTATAACGCTGGGTATCAGGTGTTTGGCCACCCGCACCATGGCGCGGTTCTCGGAGAGTATCTCCACTACTGCCTGCGGGTCGTACTTTTGGAATATGGCCCGTATCCGCTCGCCGGCTATTCCTCCTATGCCGTTGCTCGCCATCTCTGCCACCGGCACCATGACGTTCTCCTGGCCGAAGGTGTATATCTCGTACTCCAGGTTCTTGGTCTCAAAGTTCCGCACCTCCACCACCGGCCGGGCCAGGTCGGCCTCGACCATGCCGGAAGGCACCTTCACCTTCAGCTCCAGCTCGTACACCCTGTCTATGCCGCCGTCCTTGATGAAGACCACCGTGTCCAGCACGCTGGGCATGATGCCCAGCTCTA
The DNA here is from genome assembly GCA_963665475.2 of Nitrosopumilaceae archaeon. Taxonomy (GTDB): domain Archaea; phylum Thermoproteota; class Nitrososphaeria; order Nitrososphaerales; family Nitrosopumilaceae; genus VYCS01. Next base: position 540,016 of record CAXXXK010000003.1, read on the forward strand.
TCTTGCCCAGGAACCTCTGTATGCCGTCTATGGGCGAGTTGGCGTGGACCACCCCGACCATGCCCACGCCGGTCAGACGCAGATCGGCAAAGGTGTCAAAGTCCTCGCGGCGCCGCACCTCGTCGAATATGGTGTAGTCGGGCCGCACCAGCAGCAGTATGTCCGCCGAGTTCTCAAAGCTCCCGTCCAGCTTGGTGTATTGGGTGATTCCGGGGTTCACCTGCAGGTCCCGGGGAGACTCGAAGGTCTTCACCACGCGGCCCCGCTCGTTGTAAAAGTCCGCCAGGCTGGACGCCAGGGTGGACTTTCCGGATCCCGGCGGCCCGGCTATGACTATACCCTCCGCCCCTTCCAAGAAGCGGTCCATCAGCTCGTCGGAGAGTTTGTAGTCGCCCAGCGTCATGTGCACCAGCGGGTGCACCACGGTTATCTCCATGGATTCCGAGAACGGCGGCCGGGTCAGCGCTATGCGGTAGTCCTCGTACTGGACCACCAGGGCGCCGGGCCTTTCCACCTCCACCAGGCCCCCTGCCTCCCGGCCGGCGTCGGTTATGCGGTCTGCCATCCTCTCCATGTCGCGCCGGGTCAACGGCTCCTCGTCCAAAGTTACCATTATGAACGAGCCGGGTCCGCCGCGCTTGGCGGTCGGCGCCATGCCCTCCTTGAGGTGGACGCTCATCGTGTCCGAGTCGAAATATTTGGTGAATTCCAGGTCCTCGGTTCTCATCTCGGCGCGGAGCAGCGAGGCGTCTACCCCTTCGGCGTGCGCCACCAGCAGCTGCAGCTTGTCCGACGTGAACAGGGTGGCCCTCAGGCGCTTGGCGGTGTCCACCACCATGGCGTGTATCCGCGTGGCGCCGACGGCCAAGTCGTCGGCGGTGGCGTGGTTGCCGTATATGGTGACGGTTATCGAATCTTCCCCGGATATGTCCCGGAGCGTCTCCAGCCCGGCCCAGCCCCGGCGGCGGTGCTGCGCCGCCAGCGAATGCAGCTCGTCCATGACCGGCTGGGGCACTATGACTTCGCAGTTGCGCAGCTCGCCCGCCTCGGCCCGGACTCCCAGCTGGCCGTTTACCAGAACGCTGGAATCGGCGACCACTCTCTTGGGTCTTTCCATGGCTGTGAACCACACCTTGCGTACTAAAATGGTTTCTATGGTCCGACTTGAGGCTCCCGGCCGACCGGTGCCGCGCGAAAGCGGGCGCCTTAGTGCCGGTCGGCCGTTTTCCGGCGGGCCGTTTCGTGCGCCGCTTGCCGTTGCGGCAAACCGGGCGGACCGCGTCGTCGGTCCCTGGGAACCGCCGGCGTCCGCCGGGGCGCCCTGCCGGCGTGGCCGCCGGCCCACCGCGGGGTCTGCCCCGGGGCATGCCGTAGGGCTTGCAGCGCCCCGCCGGAGCGGCCCCGGCGGATCGACCGTCTTGTAAAAAACGTTTGACCACCCAATCCAAATAACACGCCGATCCACATGCTGCATGGAACACAACTCCCGCAACACCACGTTTTACTCGGAGTGCACCCGGTACCTCAAGTCCCTGCGCCGAAGGGGCAAGAACGACAACGGTTTTGAGGACGAGTTCTTTTACACGGTCCCCGCCATGACGGGGATGCGCTAGGGCGCCTAATCCGCAGCGGCCCGTCATTTGTTTTGCTTTACGCGGAATCTCCGTCGCCGCGGCGCCGCACCATCCATATTGCAGTCGGCCTACGCTGTACCATGCTGGAGGGTGTGGCCGAGGCCGTCCGAGGATGCACCCGGTGCGGCCTGTGCGAGACGCGCACCAACGCCGTGCCGGGCTTGGGCGGCGGCCGCTCCGGGGTGATGTTCGTGGGCGAGGCCCCCGGCCGCAGCGAGGATCTGAGGGGCCGCCCTTTCGTGGGGCGCGCGGGCCGCATACTCACAGAGGCGCTGCGCGCCGCCGGCGTATCCCGGGACGACGTATACATCACCAACACGGTGAAGTGCCGCCCGCCCAACAACCGCGTCCCCCGCAAGTCCGAGAGGCAGGCGTGCCGGGCCCACCTAGAGGAGGAGATCCGCCTGCTCAGACCCTTGGTCGTGTGCGTAATGGGGAACACGGCATTTGGCTCCCTGCTGGGGGGGTCGGGAATAACCGAGAGGCGTCGCGAGCTGGTGCGGCGGGACGGCGTGCTGTACTATCCCACCGTGCACCCGGCGGCGGCCATGTACAAGCCGGCCCTGGCCGGCGTGCTGGAGGGGGACATCCGGCACCTGTTTGGAATAGTGCGCCGCATAAAGGAAGGCGAGCAGGTGGATGCCACAGAACATACTTCCTAGGGCGTTCTACTCCCGGGACACGGTGACGGTCGCCCGGGATCTGCTGGGCAAGCGGCTGGTCAGGGCGGTGGACGGCGACATACTCTCGGGGATCATATCCGAGACGGAGGCGTACGGGCACGCCGACGATCCGGCCAGCCACGCCCACCGGAACAAGACCGAAAGGAACGCGGCGATGTTCGGCCAGACCGGCCGGGCGTACGTCTACTTCACATACGGCATGCACCACTGCTTCAACGTGGTGGCCAGGCCCCCCGGGGTGGCCGCCGGGGCGGTGCTGGTGCGGGGCATGGTGCCCGACGGGGGCGTCGACGCAATGATACGCAACCGCGGCCGGGACCGGAACATAGCCGACGGCCCGGCCAAGCTGGCCCAGGCCATGGGGATAACCCGGGAGCAGTACGGCGAGGACCTGACGGTACCCGGCGGCCTGCACATAGAGGACCCCGGGTCCGGCCCGCCGGCCGGCGAGATACGGGCGTCCCCCCGGATAGGGGTGAGGGACTCCCGGCCGTGGAACTTTACTCTTTAGTGTCGTCGTCGAGCGTCCAGGGGGCCACCCGGCCGAGTATGCGCTCCCAGTCCAGCCGGAGCAGGAGCACGACCACCGCCGCCATGGCCACGCCGAACACCACCACCCCGATGTATATGTCCGTCTCCTGAACCTCCCTGAGGATGGGCTCCAGCACCGACAGCCCCAGATAGTGCGATATGCCCACTATGATGTAATGCAGCACTATCTTGCCGGAGAAGGTGGCCACGAAGAACCGGAGTGGGTTGTACCTGGCCAGGCCCAGGGGAACGTAGACCATGTCGTCGGGGATGGGCGTGGCGGCCGCCACGAAGGCGGCGGCGGCCCCGTACCGCTTCACCAGCCTCTGGAAGGGCCGCATGCGGCGGCGGGTCTTGTCGCCTATGATGCGCCGGCCCCCGTAACTGGCGTAGAATATTATCTGCTTGGCCCCCGCCGCGGTCGCCGACGCCAGCAGCACCAGCGCGTGCAGGTTGTATGTGTCGCCCACCGACATGGGCGCCAGCACTATGAACGTGGGTATGGGGACGAACGGCAGCAGGGATCCAAAGAAGCTCACCAGTCCCAGGCTCAAGTATCCAAGCTCGGGCTCGGAGGCGAAGAGCAGGGCTTCCACGGATTTGATCCCGCCGCGTCTCTATTAAACGGGATCTCGTTTTTTGCGCCGATGCATTAACGAGCCCGCAGGTTGGACTACACGCGCCATTGGCATTATCTGGATGGGGTGGCCATGACTGATGTGACGCCATGCTAGCAACTCATCCGCCGCGGTCTAATATTTGGCCAGGCAAAGTTGACTTGTATGCTGAAAACTGTTAACAAACAATTATACGAACAAGATGTCCCAAACACCTATGCGATGAGTCCGCTAACCGCTCTGTACCTACGCCCATCGCGCTTGCCGTCTTTGCGTGGATCCCATACTTAGACGGCGTCGCTCCCAGTTGGGAAGGTGTCTGGGGGCGGCAATCTCTTGTCTTGCATTAATGTCAAAGATGCGGCGCAGCGGTCCGGCCCGGTTAAGACGAAGGCCTTAAGAGCCGTACACCTTCCCGGTGACGCGGATTCGAATCCTGCCTACGCCGATCTTACAAGATATTGGCAATAGGCTGGACCGCCGCGCCTGTTTTCTAATCGCCTAACGGCACAGGTTACAATTCCGCGCCAGACTGCCATTTGCTCCGATCAAGGCCTCATATTCCAATCGCGAATATGAATTCACAACGGGACCATTCTTGTTAATCCCGCCGGTCCCAAACCGTTTAAATCCGGCGGGTATTGTACTTTGGCATGACCCAGATGACCGAGGCGCGCGCGGGGCGCGTGACCGAGCAGATGCGGCAGGTGGCCCGGGACGAGGACGTCGAGCCCGAGTGGCTGATGAAGCGCATCGCCACCGGGTCCGTAATCATACCGTCCAACGAGGCGCGTCCGCAGACCATCCACAACGTGGGGATAGGCCGGGGACTCAAGACCAAGGTGAACGTCAACATAGGGACGTCCACGCTGCACGAGGACGTTGACGAGGAGGTCCAAAAGGCCCGCGTCGCCCTCAAGTACCACGCCGACACCATAATGGATCTGAGCGACGGCGGGGACGTGGGAGAGATACGCCGCACGCTCCTGGCCGCGGCCCCCATCACGTTCGGGACCGTCCCCATATACGAGGCGTACAACTACGCCATCAAAAAGTACCGGAACCCCATGTCCCTGACCGAGGACGATTTCCTGAACGCCTTTGAGAACAACGCCCGGGACGGCGTGGACTACACCACCGTCCACTGCGGCATAACCAAGGACATAGCCCAGCGCATAATGGGCACCAAGCGGCACGCCGGCGTGGTCAGCAAGGGCGGGACCATAACCGCGGCCTGGATGCTACAACACGACAAGGAGAACCCGTACTATTCCCACTACGACTACCTGATGGAGGTGGCCGCCAAGTACGACGTGACGTTCAGCCTGGGCGACGCCCTGCGGCCCGGCTCCATACTGGACTCGCACGACACGCTGCAGGTGCAGGAGATGATCAACGTCGCCCGCCTGACCCGCCGCGCCCACGAGAACGGCATACAGGTGATGGTGGAGGGGCCCGGCCACGTGCCGCTCAACGAGGTTGCCGCCAACGTCCGCCTGGCAAAGTCCATGATCGGCGACGTCCCGTACTACGTGCTGGGGCCGCTGGTCACCGACGTCGCCTCCGGCCACGACCACATAGCCAGCGCCATCGGCGCTGCCATCTCGGCGGCCGAGGGCGTCGACCTTCTGTGCTACCTGACCCCTTCCGAGCACCTGGCCCTGCCCGACGCCGACGAGGTCCGCGAGGGGCTCATAGCCTACCGCATTGCGGCGCACGCCGCGGACCTGGTCAAGATCCGGGAGAAAGCCATCAAGTGGGACATGGCGATGAGCGAGGCGCGCCGCACCCTGGACTGGGAGAGGCAGCTGGCGCTGTCAATCGATCCCGAGAAGGCCGCCCGCATACACTCCCGCACCGGGCAGCACCCGGGGAACAACGTCCCCTGCACCATGTGCGGCGGGGCCTGCGTCTACGTGATGCTGCCCGGGCAGCGCGCCTACTCCCCCGAGCAGGCAGAATAGCATCCTGTTCAGGAACGGCACCGTCCTGTACCGCGCCACGTCGTCGGGCCGCACCCACTCGTACCGGTCGTTCTCCCAGTTGAGCCGCACCCCGGCGGTGTTGGTCCCGAACAAAAACGGGTGCACCACTATGTCGCGGCCCGGTATCGGCACCGGGGAGCACGACGCCGCCGGCCGGACGGAGTTCATGCCGGTCTCCTCGTACACCTCGGCGCGCGCCCTCTGCAGGGCGCTCTCCGAGCCCTCCATCACTCCGCTCACCGCCGCCCACAGCCCCGGCATGCTCCGCATGAGGCGGCTGCGCCGCAGCAGCAGCACCCTGCCGTTCCGGTACACGAACGCCGTGGCCGCCCGCATCAGGCGTCTATGGCGCCGGCCATCTTTACCATCTTCTTGTAGGATGCCGACAGGTCGGAGTTCTCCTCGAGTCTCTCGCGGCAGGCGCGGACGTACGCCAGCACGTCCTCGGTCTTGGACTCTTGCGTGGCGGTCAGCAGTCTGCCTATATCCTTCCACAACTCTTCGGCGTGGCGCCTCATGTCGGGGTTGGATATTATGGTCTCTATCAGTTCCGGCGACTCGGACATTATGGCCTCGGCCAGCGTCTTCTGCACCTTGTACGTGGAACTGGACATCTTCTCTGTGAGCTGGACGCGGCTGTCCTTTGACACCACGCTGGCGAAGCACAGGTTGATCAGGTGGGGCAGCCCCAGTATGGTGGCAACCTTCCTGTCGTGCTCGGCGGCGTCTATGGTGACGAAGTTGGCTCCCGGAAAGAGCTCCTTGGCCACGGCCAGTTCCGCTTTGGCGTCCCGGACCGGTATGGAGACTATGTTCCGCTTCTTGAGGCTGCGTATCCCGGACCCGAACATGGGGTGCACGCACAGGGGGTTTATCTTGGCGGGTATGCGAGAGAGCGAGCTTATCACCTTGGACTTTTCGGACGATATGTCGATGAGGTACGCCCCGCGCTTCATCTCCTTTGAGATGAGCCGTATTATCTCCGGAGTCCTCCGGGTGGGGGTGCACAGCAACACGTAGTCGGCCCGCAGTATTCCGCTCACCAGCGAGGGGGCCACCTCCACGTTCTTGGTGGTGATCTCCGCCTCAGAGTCGTAGCCTGTCACGGCAAACCCTGCTTTCACGAAGTACTTGGAGAACCACCTGCCCATCTGACCGGCGGCTCCGATTATGGTTATCTTTTCCATCTGCTACCCCCACAACGTCATACAGTATATTCATTCCGCTTTTGGGCCCGGCCTGCGCCCGCTGATACGCGTATGAATTCGGGGCGGCGCCCGAATCCGCGTCCCGGGCCAGGGCGGGCCCCCGGGCAAGGACGCGCGTGGTCCCGCCGGAGGGATCGGCGTCCCGCCCTCCGTGTGCGTTATGTCGCGGCCTTCCGCCGCCTCGGCCGAACGCGGCCGCGCCTCCCCGAACGCAGGCTGGATGCCCGCCGATCCGTGTATCGGGCGTCCGAGAAAACGCTCCGCCACGCCTCTGGGCGGGCCTACTGCCGGGGCCTCTCGAAACGCCCGTTCCCGGAGGTCGGACTCCCGCGGCCCGCCGATGGCCTGCAGGCATCCCGCCGTTTTGCCTCCACCGTGCGGGCGGACGTCTCCGCGCGCTCCCCGAACCGCCGCGCCGTGGATGCGGCGACGCCGTCCATCTCGCGGCGCGGTCCGCACATCTCGCCGGCCGCCCCGGCTACCTTTTCCATCTGCCGCCCGCCACCACGTCGTGCAGTATGCCCATTCCGCTTTTGACCCGGTCTGTGCCCGCCGATATGCGTATGAATTCGGGGTAGTGCCCGAACCCGGATCCCGGGGCCAGGGCGAGGCCCCTGTCCAGGCACTCCTCGACTACGTCCATCCCGTCGGCGCCCGGCACGCGGGCGAAGACGTACATGGCCCCGTCGGGCTTGGCAAACTCCAGCCCGGCCTTGCCGGCCATCTCCGATACGACGTCCAGCCTCCGGCGCATCTCCCGGACGTTTGCCGAGATGTCGTGGTTCATGGCCTTGAGGGCGGCGTGCTGTATCACGCCGGCCACCCCCGTCAGGCAGAGGGCCGAGGCGGCCGTCATGCGCCTTATGGTATCTCCAGAGGCGGCCGCGTACCCTATGCGGAACCCCATCATGGCGTGGGACTTCGAGAAGGACTGCGTCACTATGCCCTTGGGGTATGAGTACTCCAGGACGCTCCGGTGGGCGCCGCGCGGGGCGTAGTCGCGGTATATCTCGTCGCTGAGCACGTACAGGTCGTGGCGGGCGGCCATCTCCATTATGCCGTCCAGCGCCCGCTTCGAGAGGATCTTGCCGGTGGGGTTGGACGGGTACGACAACACGACCATGCGGCTCTGGGACGTGAGGATGTTCTCCATCTCGTCCAGGGAGGGCTCCCAGCCGTCCTCCAGCGTAGTGTGCAATATGCGGGGCTTGGCGCCGCGGTACAGCGCCGCCTCCCGGTATGCGGGCCAGGCCGGCTCCACTATGACGATCTCGTCTCCGGGGTCCAGAAGGGTGGTGATTGCGGAGAATACCGCAAAGCGGGCCCCCGGGGTCACTAGTATGTTGTCCACGCCCATGCCGGCGTGGTACCTGCCGTTGACGTCTTCTGCCAGCGCCCCCCGCAGCCGGGCGTCGCCGGCCGGCAGCCCGTATCTGGTAAGGCCGGCGCGGAAGCCCTCCAGCAGGCCGCTGCCGGCGTAGGCGGGGGGCTCAAAGTCCGGCTCCCCGACCTCCATGTGTATTATGTCGCGGCCTTCCGCCTCCATGGCCTTGGCGCGGCCGAACACGGCTAGGTGCGCCGAGTCCCCAGCCGACTGGATGCCCGCCGATTTGTTTATCAGGTGGCTGAGAAAGCGCGCCGCTATGTCCTTGGACAGGCCCAACGAGGCGGCCTCGCTGAGCACCCGTTCCCGGAGGTCGGACTCCCGCGGCTCGTCGATGACCGGCAGGCCGTCCCGCCGTTTCGCATCCCCTATGCGGGCGGACACGTCCACGCGCTCCTTGAGAAGCCGCACCATGGACAAGGTGATCTCGTCCATCTTGCGGCGCAGCACGTCGATATCGCCGGCGTCCCCGCTCATGACACCACCGGCCCTATGAGGCCCCGGAGCATGGCGTGGTCGGCCAGCACCAGGGCCACCATCGAGTCTACCACCGGGGGCGCCCTGGGAACCACGCAGGGGTCGTGGCGCCCCCGCACCCGCAGGACGGCCTCCTCCATGGTGCGCGTGTCCACCGACTTTTGCCGTTTTGCTATGGACGACGCCGGCTTGAACGCCACGTTCATCACTATGTCCATCCCGGTGGACAGCCCGCCCAGTATGCCGCCCGAATTGTTGGACGCCGTGCGCACTTTCCCGTCACGCACTATGTACGGGTCGTTGTTCCGGGACCCGCGGCTTCTGGATCCGGCAAAGCCCGAGCCGAACTCCACGCCCTTGACCGACGGTATCGAGAACGCCGCCGCCGCCAGGTCCGACTCCAGCGAGTTGTATATGGGCTCGCCGATGCCGGGCGGCACGCCCGATGCGACCGAGCGTATGACGCCCCCCAGGCTGTCGCCACCGCCCCGGGCCTTCACTATGCCCTCCCTCATGGCGGCGGCCGCTTCGGCGTCCGGGCATCGGACGTCGTTTCCGTATATGGCGTCCGCCGGCGGGATGCCGTCTACGCGCGCGTCCACGCCTCCTATCGATACCGTATACGACGCTATCTCCACGTTCAGCGTGCGCGACAACAGCTTGCGGGCGATTGCCCCGGCCATGACTTGGGTGGCCGTCAGCCTCCCGGAGAAGATGCCGCCGCCGCGGGGGTCGTTGTGGCCGCCGTACCTGACCCCGGCCGGGTAGTCCGAATGGCCGGGGCGCGGCACGTGCACCAGGTCGTCGTAGTCGGCCGAGCGCCGGTCGGCGTTGCGTATGGTCATGGATATGGGGGCGCCGGTCGTCCTGCCGCGGTACGTGCCGGTGAGTATCCGCACGCGGTCCGACTCCTTCCGTTGGGTGGTTATCGAGGACTGGCCGGGCTTGCGCCTGTCCAGCATGGGCTGCACGTCCGACTCGGATATCTCCAGGCCCGCCGGACACCCGGTGAGCAGGGCGCCTATGTGGGTCCCGTGACTCTCGCCGAAGGTGGTCAGTACCAGGCGGTGCCCCATGGATGCTCCGATCACGAGCCGTATTGGGCCGGTTGCGCTTATAACTGCTTATCGTGGGCCGTCGGCCGCCCGCTTGCCCCTTTTCGGGCGCGGGTTCTCCCGGATTGCATCCGTTATAGTGCGCATCACGCGGGGCTTCTATGCGCTCGCCGCGGGCTCGCAATGTTCGGAAAGCGGCGTAGACGCCCGCCCTTGACCCATGCGAGTGCCGGATTTGTCCAGACACGACCTGCGTATTCTCGGCGTGCTAGGTCTTTTGCGCCGCACCGCCCATGCGCCGGTCGGTTTGGGAGCCGTGTCCGGCCCGGCGCGCCTTGCCCCGCGAAGCGGGGGATATTTGCCGCGCGGGCGCTCGCTCCGACAAGGCGCCCGGCCCCATCGGACCCGTCGCCTTGCCGCGCCTCCGGACGATCTGGGGGCGCGCCGCGCAGCCGCGGCCGAAAAGGCCGAGCCGCGGCCCCAAACGGCCCAACACGGCCGGACGCAGGCGGCACGGGCGGCCGCATCTCCCCGTCTTGCCATCATGGCCGCAGTCGCGGGGGGTTTCCGGAATCTATGCGCCTCGGTTCATTCCGCGGGCGGATCACGCCAGCGCCCGTGCGGGGGGCCACCGGAGGGGCGCGTGGAGGGGGTCCGGGCCATGCCCGACGTACCTTCGGCCCCTGAAATCCCAGCGCCAAAAACCGCATCGCCGCTTTTTGCCGTCGATGATTGATTGTTTAAATAGGTGGGGAGGGGAGTGGTACATTAATGAAAAGAGGAATAAAGATAACCCTCACTGCTTCTGTAGTCGTTGCGGTAATTGCCATCGCCTCGTCCGTGGCGGGCATGGCTACCACCAACGCCACGGCGCCGGCGCAAGTCACGGGTCTCAACATAACCACCACCACATCTGAGATGTCGATGACTTGGAACGCGCCGGATGACGGCGGCAGCAATATAACGAGTTATACGGTGGAGATAATCTTGAACCACACAGACACATCACGTACCACAACCACCACCACGACGACGTCGTACGACCATTCAAGCTCCGCCGTGGTAGGCACCTTTTACGAATTCCGCGTACGCGCCACCAATGACGTGGGCGACGGGCCGTGGTCGGCCCAAGGCGGCACGCAGCTGGTCGTTCTTGATCCGCCCGCGGCGCCACATGTTACGGTATCCGCAACTGCCAGCAGCATAGACCTGTCTTGGGCGAAACCGCATGACGGCAGTTCGCCGATCACCGGTTACATGGTGGAGTACAAGGAGGACGATCCGAATGCCACCGAACACACGGCTTCCACGTCCGGAACCTCGTGGTCCCATACGGCCGCAGTGCTGGGAACCACGTACGCATATCGTGTCCTCGCTATAAGCAGCGTGGGCGATGGTCCCTGGTCCGACAAGGTGACGGCATCGTTGATTAGTCCCAACTCCACTGTACCGGCAAAGATAACGCAACTCAACGCAACCGCAAATTCCGACTATGACATTGTGTTGTCGTGGACCGCCCCGAACGACGGCGGGCAGGCGATAACCGGATACACCGTAGAGTATGACGACGAAGGTGGAAAGAAGTTTACGGAAACCGTCTCCGGAACCTCGTGGGTGCACGAGACAGCCCAGTTGGGGTATGAGCACTCGTACCGCGTATACGCCACCAACAGCATCGGAAACGGATCATGGTCTGACACAGTCACCGCCACGGCCGGCGAAGCCCCTCCTGATACCTGATACGGCGAGTCACGAACCAAATTCATTTTTTATTCGCTAATGCCAAAAGCGCTCTGCCGATCCGGCCGGATGCCCGGACGGCGTGGCGAGAACCGCTTGAAATTCCCAATTCTGCGGCAAACCTGCGCTTGAATCCGCGATTTGGGGGAGGTTGTGGATATTTCCGCCGCATGAGCGCGGATTGAGCCAGCGTCAAAAGGGCCGCCGGCGGACCGCCGCAACGGGGCATGCGGGCAAAGCGCGCCGGGCGTGGCCTGCGTCCCCCACATGCCCGGGGGGCCACAACGCGGCCCCGGCGGGCTTTGTCGGCGAAAACAGCCAGCATGTTTAGATCCTGCCACGCCCCTGGCCAAAAAGGCAACCGCGACGGGGGGGGGGGGGGGGGCCGCCGCAACCGCCCGGCTCGCCGGGTTTGGTAGGCGGCCTCCCGCCGGACCGCGTCTTGTCGTTCGGCATGGAATGGGGCCTTGTCCACCGGCCCGGCGGGCGCGCGATCAGCCAACCGCCCGCGCAGCCCCGGCCGGCACCATTCGTGCGGCCTGCCGAACCCGTTGCGGCGCCGGCCCCATTCGTGCGGCCTGCCGAACCCGTTGCGGCGCCGGCCCCGCGTCCGGGAAAGTCCGGCCCAGCGGGGGCCGACGGCGACCGCCGACTTCGCCGCCTTCCGGGGGATGCCCGCCGCCGGCCCCGCCATAATTCCGGTTAAATATCCGTCGCGAAAGCGTCCGTGTGTGGCTGCTCGTACTCGCCGGCTTGACGCTGGCCATCTCTTTGACTGGGACCTCCCTGGCGCAGCCGGTTCTTGAGTTTGCCGAGCTGGAGCAACACTCCGGAAGGCTGACGCTGGTGTTTGAAGAGCCTGTGGAAGTCTACGACCTGTTCTCCGGCAGGATTCATCTTGAAGACGGCAGCAACTCGACGGCGCTGACCTCCGACGAGTTTGTGCGGATACGCGACAACAGCATACTGTTTGACGTCGGCGGGGGCGTCCTGGACTCGCTCAACATGAGCGGGCACCTCTGGGTGGTGTACGACACCGACTACCTCGGCACCGACGACGACGCCGCCCCCCCGCAGCGGGCCGAGGTGCGGCACGTCATACGGGTGGGGGTGGTGGCGCCGCCCGGGGGCGGCGAGATGGCCGCGATGGCGCGGCTGGCCGCCGAGGACTTGAGCCGGATAATGTCCAAGCAGGTCCCGCCCAGGGCCGTGGAGGTGTACGTGTGGGACGACGAGGACCCGCTGATATCGTTCCTGCAACTGGAAGACGCTGGCGTGAACGTGGCGGTGGGCGCCGCCGAGATACTGGACATACGGGAGAGTGTCGGCGGGGACATGGTCGTGGTGGCCTGCTGCACCCCGTACCGTGACGGGGACCAGCTGGCGCTGCCGGACTCGTTCTCCGTCGTGCCGGGGACGTACGACGGCATACTGGCCGTCCTGTCGCTCATGGACCACCGCGACGTGAACCGCGTCATTCCCGTATATGTGGACGACACCGCCGGCCGGGTGCTCGCCGACCAGATCAGGCGGGGGGCGTACTCGGTGGTCGAGGAGGGGATGGTGTACGACCCCGACGAGGCCCCCGTCCAGATGGCCGCCCAACTGTCGGTGATTGTGGCCGAGAGCCTGGTGGCGCATCCCGGATCGCGGCCGGGAATACTGCTGACGGATCCTTCGTGGGCCCCGGCGCTGATGGATGCGGCATCCGTGGACAATACGTTGAGGCTGGTGCAGTGGTTCGGCGTCTCCGGGCATCCGCTGGACGGGGGGCCGGGCTCGCAGTTCGCCGCCGACGTGGGGTATTCGGTGCCTGCGCCCGGCGCGCCGGGCAGCGCGCAGGCCGCGGTGCTGGCGGCCCGGGTTTACGACGCGGTGGGGCACTGGCCGGAGCGGGGCACCTACTCGGCGTACGACGCGGTGTACCTGGCGGCCCTCTCGCAGCTGCGGTCGGGGGACGCGTCGGGCCGCGGGGCGGATCCGGCGGCCCTCCGGGAGGGCGTGAGGACCAACGCCGGGCAGCTGGCCGGCGTGTCCGGATACCTGGGGATGGACGGCCAGGGCGGGCCCGCCTCTCCCCTCCACGACATGCTGACGGTGCGCGGGGACCGGTGGGTGAAGACGGCGGTGTACAACCCCCCGGCATCCGAGCCGGCGGGGGTTCGGAGCTTGGGCGGCGCGCCCGTGGCCTGGCACTCCTACGCGCCAGGCGACGGCATGATACACGACGTGGCCGCCTTGGGGCTGTTGGTGGACGGACACGATGCTGCCGCGGCGCTGGCCGCCATCCGGCTGGGGGTTGCCGCCGACTTGGCCGTGCCGTTCGTTGAGGTGGTGGTGGAGGACTCCGGCACGGTCGCCGAGATGATGGGACGGTTTGACGAGGCGGGCGCGGGTCTCGTGGTGGCCCACGCCAGCGAGGACGCCGCGGCGGCGGCCGCGGCATACTCTGACGACATCGCGATACTGGGTACTGCGCCGGCCCCCGCATCACTGGCGACGGCCGACAACCTGTTCCTGCTGGCGCCATACACAGCCGACCTGGCCGAGGCCGTATCCGAGACGCTGGTCGAGGACAGCGTATACGCGGTGACCGCGGTGCACCGGGGAGACCGGTCCCCCCTGCTGGAGGCCATATCGTCCGCGTTCCCCGGAGAGATGGCCACGGTGCAGTACGAGGAGGACGGGTCCCCCACCGCGCTGGCCGGCCGCATAATCACTTCCGCCCGGAACATGGCCGAACTGTACGGCGAGTCGGTGACCGGCATACTGATCGTGGGCGGCGACGCCGCGTACCCGCTGAACGCCGTAGCCGGCACCGGCCTGGCCGACTTCCGGTGGTACGTGGCCGGAGCCCGGATGCCGTTTGACATCCGCGACGCCGAGTGGCCCGCCGCCGGCTTCGCGCCAACCGGAATAACCCGCGCCACGTCCGACGGCGGGCCCGCCCAGCTGGCGTCGGCCCCCTTGGTGAGCCTGTACGGGCACGCATCCGCACGGGACCTGGCCGCCATGGAGGCTGGCCGGATGGCCGCCTGGGCGCTGGACGTGAGCGGGTCTGTGACCGGCAGCCTGTACGCGGAGCTGATCCGGGCGGCGCTTCCCGACGCCGCGTCCAGGGCGGGACTGGTGATCGACGACACCGCGCTGGACGCAAACGGCGCCCTGGCGTCCGCGTCGTACGACCTGTGGAAAACGCGGGGGGACTCGTGGGTGCGCGACAGGCTGTACGTGCCGTCCGCCGGCCACTTTGACAGGGTCGTGGTGGGGATGGCCGCCCCGCTGACCGGGTGGCAGTCCAAATACGGCCTGATGCAGATACACGCGGCCTACCTGGCCGTCTCCGAGTACAACGCCCAACTGGCCGACACCGCAAAGTCCTGGCGCCTGGCGGTGACGGTGGCCGACACCGCCGAGGATCCCCGCCAGGCCGCGGCGGCGCTTGAACGTCTCCACGGCGTGGGCGCGGACATAGTCGTGGGGCCGTCGGACGGCGCCGCGCTGGACGGCGCCGCGCCGCTGGCCGCGGAGCACAACATGACGCTGCTCAGCTGCTGCTCGGACTGGCCTGGCTCGCACCCCGACACGATATTCCGCATGTCGCCGGGCCAGGACGGCCAACTGGGGGCGCTGGCCGCCGTCATGGAACGCGACGCCATCGAGGCGCTGGTGGTGCTGCACCCCGACGACGAGCTGGGCGCCAGCATCGCCGCCAACGTGTCAGAGGCGTTCAGCGGCACCACGCTGCGTTACGGATACGACGCCGGCGGGCCGCCCGGCGGGGACCTCCTGTCAAGAGCAGCCCAGGGCGCCGCCGGACTGGCCGGCGGCCGGCCCGGCTCGGTGGGGGTGCTGGTGGCCGACTTTGAGAATGCCGGCGCGATACTCCCCGACGCCAGCCTGTACCACGGCTTGGAATCGGCTAGGTGGTACGGCGTGTCCCGCGACGGCATACTGCCGGATCTGCCGCCCGGCTCACCGGCGGAGATCTCCGCCCGAAGCGTAGGGTTTACGGTGGCGGTCCAGACCGCCGCCGTGCCCGCCCCGGGCGTTGCGCAGTACGTGCGGGGCGCCACCGGGTTTGAGCCGTACTTTGGGATATTCGCCACGTACGACTCCGTGACGCTGCTGGCCCTGACCGTCCACGCCATGGAGGGCGACACCGACGCGCCGCTGCTGGCCCAGCTGATGCCTGTGGTGGCCGCCGAGCAGCAGGGGCTGCTTGGAAGACTCGCCCTGGACGAGAACGGCGATCTTGAAGACGGCCTGTACTCCGTTCGGACCATGGGATCGGGTGGCTGGCAGACCGAGTACACGTACGGCACCCAGACCGGTTTGCTGGACGGCGGTGGATAGGCTGCCCGCCTTCGGCGCGCCCTGCCAGTCTTGAGCCGTATTTGCAGGCCGCCAAATCGACCGAAACTTTTATGAACAGTATTTAGGATTGCGTATGCATGGAATCGTACGTGATACCGACAAAAAGAGACTTTCTGCCCGACATGACCAAAAGGCGCCTGACGACCATGCGCAAAAAAGAGGAAGACGAGCGCTACCAGCGGCACTACACCGCCGCAATAATGCGAAAGGACGGGTACACCATAGGCGAGATAGCCGACGAGCTGTACATACATCCGGGAACCGTGATGAATTGGCTGAACCGCATGATGGAGCGCGGTCTTGGCCCCGACTACAAAGTGCGCCAGGGCCGCCCGCCCAAGTTTACCCCCAAGCAACTCAAGCAACTGGAGAAAGACATGCGAAAGTCCCCCCGCCACTTCGACCTGGACTCGGACTTTTGGACGTCCAGGGTCGTAACTGAATTCGTCCTGACCCGGTTTGAGGTGGAGATCACTCCGGGATCCATGCGCCGCATCATGACCAGAACCAACATGCGATGGCCCGGCTCGGCCGCCGCCGCCGAGGCGCGCAGGCGCGGAGATCCCTATTAGCCTCGTTGTACAGGTGCTTTTTTTTTGAACTTTGTTTACCAGAATGGCCCATTTTGCCCGCGTCCCATGCCCGCACGTCCGCGCCGCACGCATCCGGCATCCGTTTTCCCCAGGAGGTCCCGCTTGTCCGTCCGCACCGGCGCATGCCGTATGCGAAAAGCCCGCGCCCCGCCCCGTTAAACGAAAACGGCGAGCGGCTTTTCCAGATCCCGTATGAGCCGTTTTACGCGTCACCGGTCCCCGTGGAGGGCCGGTGCCTGCGTGTGGGTTGACGCGTGGCGGTTTATGGCAGCGCAAGACTCCCCGGGTCGCGACGACTCGGGCACTCAAACCAAAAGATTTGGATCTTGCCCTGCCCCGTACCGAGGCAATGCCGCAAAAGCCGCCGGCAAAAAGCGGCCGGGGCGCCATGTCCGGCGGCATAGGCTATACGCCGGGCGTCGCCCTCGCGCGGCCCATCGGCGCGTGCAAGGGGGGGGGGGGCGGCCGGGCTCCGTATTGCCTTGGGCGCCTGCAGACCGTTGGATCCGGGGGCGGGAGTGCCGCCGATGGTCGGGGCGGCAGACCTGAGGCATTCGGCCGTGCGTGGCTGGCCGCTCCGCGTGACGAATGCCGGCCTGGCAGGGCGCGCATTTTTCATTGCATCGCCGAATCGGCGCCGGACGGGCGGCGTACGGCACGGGCGGGTGTTTGGATATGCCGGCTATGCGGCGCGGACCGATGCGGCGGGACAAGCGGACCTGCACCCGCGGCTCCGCGCTCTGCCACGCATGGCGCAGTCGGGCATGCTGCTTCCGAGCGACGTGCCGCATGCCGAACGGGGGCTTCGCGGCGCTACTGCGTGTAGACGGCCATCGGTTGGTCGGCGGCAAAGACGTATCCGTCGCGCGATTGGAAGATGGCGTAATGGGCCACAGGGGATCCGGTCTGCGGATCCGGCCTGGTCGGGTGGCCGCCAGCCGCATACTGCGGACTGCACGCTTGCCGCGCCCGCAAGCGCGGACGCGGATGCGCTCAACGCGCGCGGCTCCAAATTTCGCAATAAACCCTTAAAGACGGCGCAGCCGCCGCCGAACTCGTGAAGGAGTACGATCACGTGATAGTCTGGCTGGACTACTTCAACAGGGTAATCACCCGCTCCCGGGGCCGGCGGTTGGGCAGGGAGGTGTGCGTCCCCGACCCCACGTTGGTCAACCTGGTCAAGGCGGTGGAGATGGCCGGATTCACCGTCGCGGGGACAAACGACGCCGCCCGGTACCCGCGCCGTCCGTACGTCCCGTCGGGGTACGTGGCGGTGGTCAAGACGGCCCCCAAGGCCCGCATGCTGTACAGGATTGCGCCCAAGCTGGCCCGGGTCACCCGGATCGCCCGGGCGAGTAAAAAAAAATGACGCAGTGGGTTGATAAAATTAAACGTCATAACTTGTATGTGGGTGCGCCAACCAAAACCCCGTGAAAGAGGTCGGAACGATACTGCACGTAGCCGGAAGCGGCAGGGTCATAGTGCGCCTGACCTCTTCGGTACCCGAGGGCTCGATACTGCACGACAAAAGGCGCCGCGTGGCGCGCGTGCGGGAGGTTATAGGGCCGGTGCGTGCGCCCTACGCCTCGGCCGAGCCGATGACCAACAACATGCGACGGCACCTGGGCGCGACGGTGAGCGTCGCGGGGGGACGGAGACGATGATGCGCCGTCCGGACAACTGCCACGAGTGCATGGCGCTTCTGGTGGACGATTACCAGAGCGGGGAGCGGATATGTTCGAATTGCGGCATAGTGGTGCGGGACGCCCCAGTTGACACCGGCCCGGACAACCGCCTCTCCGAGGACATGTCGCTTAGGAGCGTCCGCGCGTCCGGATCCACCACTTACGCCCAGCACGACCTGGGCATAAACACGACCATCAACAATTCCCAGGTGGACTGCAACGGCAGGCCCCTGAACCGGATAGTGCGCTCGCAGCTCAAGGGCATGCGCCGCTGGCAGCGGCGGGTGCGCGTCTCCGGCTCCAAGGACCGGCGCGTTTCGGTGGCGCTGATGAGCATAAACGACGCGTGCGGGGCGCTGGGCCTGCGCAAGAACATACTGGAGACCGCCTCCATACTGTACCGCAACACCAACAACCGGATGGACCTGCGGGGCAAGTCCATCGCCGCGGTGACCGCCGCCATCGTGTACATGGCCTGCAAGCAGTGCGGTGTGGTCCGCTCCGTGTCCGAGATAGTGGCTGGCATATGCCAGCCCGGGGAAGTCCGCTCCAAGACGAAGCTGGCGTCCAAGTACTACCGATCCATGGTAATGGAGACGGGCAGCCCGCGACCCGAGCCGATGCCCATGACAAAGTACATCTCCAAGATATCAAACATATCCGAGACCGACGTGCGCGCCGAGAGGCTGGCGCTGCGCCTGGCGGACCTGGCGCAGAGCCAGACCATAATGAGCGGCCGCGACCCCCACGGCATAGCCGCCGCCTACCTGTTCATAGCCTGCATGCTCATGGGCCACGAGAACATGCAGAGGGACATAGCCGAGGCCGCCGGGGTCACCGAGGTTACGGCCCGCAACCGTTGCAAGGAGATATTCGCTGAGTTTGACCTGCGGCTGACGCTGCGGCCCGCCGCTTCCCGCTAGTTGGCCGCGGCGCTTCGCGCGCCTTGTCCAAAATCTGGCGATCTATAAGACTAATCACGCCTTTCAGAGCGTTCCCGCCTGAAATGACGGCGCTGATCCTCCACGATCGGCCCGCCCCGGGCTGCGGGCCCGTTTCATCCAAGCCGCGCTCCCCCCGCCGGCCGCAACTCGCTGACGGCCCGCACCACGCCCCCGAACCTTTCCTTCATGGACGAGAAGACGCTCTCGACGTTGTTCCGTTTCCGCAACAACTTGCGGAAGGTGCCGGGGTGTTCCTCGAGAAACATCGTGCATCTCAGCTTCTGCATACGCATGTGCCCCGCAGCAACTAGTCCTGGGATCACGGCGAACCATATGCTTGGTTGATATGCGGGATCCCGCACCGGCGCGTTTGCCCCGCCGTACGGCTGAACCAAACCGGCGCGCGGCGCGTGGGGGCGCCCGCCGGCGCTTTGGGGCTGCGCGCGGCGCATAATTAAAAAGATCATTTTGCGCGGAATACGCCCGGTATGGTGACTTGCGGTGCGACGGCGCCGGTTCGGGAAGCGCCGTTGACGGCGTGCGCGCGGCCCCCGCGCCGTGGCGCAATTCTTGGGGCTTCTGTCGCCCGTCCACACGCTTGGTTGATATGCTCGGGCCGCACCGCGTGGTGGACGTTGGAGTGAAGGCGTGCCGCCGTCGCGCCACTACGGCGCAACGTTGCCGCGTCAGGGCAGTAATTTAGCGCCCGCAACGCCTGCGGCCGTGCATTGCCGCCGCGCGAACGTCCGGGCCCCGCATTGGGTGGTTGGTATGGGGCGGGCCGCCAGCGGCCGCCTTTCGGCATGCGGTGACCCCTTGCGGCGATAAACGGCGCCGGACGCCTAGCGCGACCGATTCGAGCCTGATCTGGAAGGCCGCTATAGGGCGCGCCACGTTCTTTGAGGAATTTATAAACAATGCCGCGATGTCAGTGTCGTGCCAAGACCATACGACAAGACGCCCACAAAGCGGACAGCAAGCGGTTCGGGGGTTCGGCGATGTGGCGCGTGCGGAAACCGTGTAGGCGCCAACGATAAATTTTGCACCGGGTGCGGCGTTCCCGTGAGTGCACCGGGTAAGGCGCCCGGCGCGCCGCAGCGGACGCGGAAGAGGGGTCCTGATGCCAAGACCCTGCGGGCCAGGAAGCGGCGTTTCAAGGCCAAGGCCCGACGGGCCAAGAAGCGCTTCAAAGCCGTACCTAACGTCGTCCCGCAGAAACCCAATACCGCTCCTCAGACGGCCCAGCCGGACTCCCAGATCGTACCTGCAGCGTCCCAAACGTCGGGGGAATACCTCGCGAACCCGCCGGAGCGGTTCTCCTGTCCAAACTGCAATGAAATTTTGATACATGGCACCTACATATCATGTCCCGTTTGCGAGTTCGTGTTCGAGTATTGCGAACACCTGGACGGCAAGCGGTATGACCCCAAAGACTGCTATAACCACTACGGGCCCGGAGGCGTTGCATAAAAACCGAGTCAGAAATTTCCGATGACGTTTGACAGGTTATGCGCAATGTTGTAAATAAATAAGATCATAATAAAATGCGCACCAAACAGGCCGTCTAGATGAGGGATGGATTCATCTGCGCCAGTTGCCGCCTTTGCGCCACGACGGGCGGTGCGGTTTTTGACGGCGCAAATGGCAACGTGGCATGCCCAAAAAAGCAATGGTATTCGGCCATCATAAAACCAAAGAAAACCCGGATGCAGAAGCGGTAACTTGGGTAGTTTTTGGAGGCGCCAAACAGGCCGCTGTTCCCTGTGGCGTCTTTAACCACGATGCCGCCAGTCTCTGTGAGCAGTAACGCCCCCAGTAACGCCCCCAGTAACGCCATCAACCACCATGACCCGCACTGGATGCCAATAGGGCGCCAATAGGGCGCCAATAGGGCGCCAATAGGGCGCCAATAGGGCGCCAATAGGGCGCCAATAGGGCGCCAATAGGGCGCCAATAGGGCGCCAATAGGGCGCCAATAGGGCGCCAATAGGGCGCCAATAGGGCGCCAATAGGGCGCCAATAGGGCGCCAATAGGGCGCCAATAGGGCGCCAATAGGGCGCCAATAGGGCGCCAATAGGGCGCCAATAGGGCGCCAATAGGGCGCCAATAGGGCGCCAATAGGGCGCCAATAGGGCGCCAATAGGGCGCCAATAGGGCGCCAATAGGGCGCCAATAGGGCGCCAATAGGGCGCCAATAGGGCGCCAATAGGGCGCCAATAGGGCGCCAATGCTATTATCAACCACAACGGCCCGGAAATTTGGACGAGAAAAAGTTCAAGTAGCGGTCAGGTGGACAAATGGAGGTAACACCCAACGCCCAAGTTGGCGCTTGATTATTGTGATTTACCATGTCCAAACTATGTTTTTTCGAACAACATCAAATTCTTGCGGTTTCCCTATTTGGTATTAGTCTGCCTAGGCATCCAACGCGCCCCTTTGCCATGACCAACGGGAATTATGATGCCATCATCTCTCAGTGTTTCCAAAACCTTACGCACTTGCCATTCGCTAACATCGGTACTTGTTCGGGCAAGAATCTCGCGCCACGCCAGACCATCTTCTGCGCGGATTATCATGTCGAAAATTTTCCGACTCAATTCCTCTGGCTCAATATTCAGGCGCCGTTGTGATAATGTTTGGGACAATGGTTGGCGGTGCCTGAACCGCACTATGACGTATCCACCATTATCTTCTATCACGGGGGCTGGAATGCCCGCATCTTTTGCACTCTTTGCCATATTGATCGTCCCGCTGCCCCATTCTTCAATGATCCCGCGCCTGTAGAATGTGTGGGCGATCAGCGGATTCCATGGCTTAGATTCATGCGCGGTGAATAATTTTTCCGGTGTCAGTTCAAAATGCAACGAGCCGGGGGATATGATCTCCAGACGGTCGTCGTAGACGGCTACGCTTATGGAACTGCCACCGGCGGAATAGTCGCGATGGCATAAAGCGTTGGCAAGGGCTTCGCGTGTGGCCAAAACCGGGTAAAGCGGTTCGTCTATTCGCTCGAACCTGTCTCGTTCAAAGCGTCCCGCAATAGGCAGTGTCTCCCGCAGGAACAGCTCTGCGTTGGCCAGGAGCGTGAACGCGTTGCCGATAAACTGACGGTTGTCCAGAAACTCCATCTTGTCCAGTCCGCGGAAGCGCGCTACACGGAGCAAACATTGCGGCATATCGTATGTGAGACGTTCACTGTTGGCAAACAGGACCACCGCGGCGCGAAGCAGTACCCCATTGTGCAAAAGGCCAAGCCCCCGCAACATGTCGGACACCTCCCGGGTCGCGGGCTCCACCAAACGACCGCGGCGTGCTGCCTCTGCTACGGTGTGCCGAATTTCGTCAGCGTCCAGGTCGTCTATCGACCACCTGGTCGCGGGCTGATTCTCCCAGCGTTCTTCTTTGTGCATGCGCTCAACGAGTATTCGGTTGTATTCGTCTGCGGATATGACAGTCGTGGTGCTTCCCACCCGCTTGTAGGATTTATCGCGATATGTGTATGGCCTTAACGGCCCCTTGCTGGCGCTAACCACTATCGCATCATGATTTTCGTCAATATTGACGCGTTCCACCCCCGGAAAGACCGGCGGTTGGATTAGTCGGAGCTCCCGACTAATATCCTCTATAGTCTTCTTGCCGACCTGCTGCCCGACCACGACGCCGTCCTGATTCGCTCCGAACAGCACCTTCCCGCCGCGTTGGTTCAGGAAGGCGCACACCGTCTTGGCGGCCGAACGCCGTTGCCCCGTCGTCTCTTTGAACTCCAGCGTTTCGGACTCGCCCGCCGCCGCCAGGGCTTTTACATCATCGGGGGTCATGGTTGACTCCCGGCGCTTCGCCGCGCGGCCAAATGCATACTCTCGCTTCTCTTGGACGGGTCCATTCGGTATGCCATACGCTGAATTGTATAAAAGAGATTATTCGCGGCCTTGGGGCCCGCGGGGTTTCAGACGCGGCGTGGCCGGTTGTTACGGCAGCCGCGGTCTGCATGACTGGCAGTCTCGGTTCCCGATGTACAAGAATCAGCATCAAGCGTGGTGCCCCTATATGCGCCCAATCCCAAAAACAGTTCCGCCCGCTGGCGTAGCCGCAAAATTCAGGGCATCGCCCCCTTGCAGCTTGGATTGCCACATCGGGAATCATTCAAGATTTCCAATTCCGTGGCAAACCCGCGCCTGTATCCGGAAATTTGAAGCGGTTGGAAACTCCACATCCGTCTTATATTGCCAGGAGATTTCCGCATGCCCCACGACATTTGGAGCGCGGGCCGTTCCTTGGGGGTTATACCCGAAAGCGGGGGGGGGGGGGGGGGCGGCATCCGTATGTATTGAAGGGAGGCGCCGTCACGCGCCGGCGCCACACGCCGCCAAAAGACCATATTCGGCATATTTGGCGCCAAACCATGGGATGGCTGCAGGCCGCAAAAACCACGGGGCTGGTGATCGGCGGGTCCGTGGCGGGAATGTGGGCGACCCTGACGATCCTGGGCAATACGGTGGCGCCGGCGGCCGACGGCCCCGATGCCCTGTTGACGTACGCCGTTGGCGGGGTCGTTCCCCCGTTGGCGGTAATACCGGTCATAATCCGCAAGCACCGCGCACGTTCCGGGCCATTCGGGGCCGAACCCGGCGGGGCGTTGCCGGTTTGGGTAACCGTCGGCGTGCTGGCCGCATGGTCGACTTCCAACGTGCCGCAGATACTCTCCACGGCGGAGCTGCACCAAATAATGCTGGCCGGAACCGGCGGTTGACGCCGGGCGGCAGGAAAAAGCCCACGTGTATCACGCGCATCGCGGCATTCCCCGGACGCCGCCGCGCCTTCCATCTCCGCGTACAACTTGCCGCCTTTGCCGGCCATGCCATGCATTTGGCCCGCCCTGGCGGTTGAGCCGCAACCACCGCCCGCCGCGCCTGTATCTGGCCGCGAACTTGCGCTGCATACCGCAACGCCCCGGCGCCCCCAACCGCATACCCGCATCCCGGGGGCCGTAGCGCCGGACCCGTGAACGGCCCGACTATATCCACGCGCCGCCGAACCTCGCGGGCGGCGAGTCGCCGCCGCATATTGCGGACGTCTTTCGCAGGGATTTTATATGGATGCAGTCGGCTCCGAAACGATGGCGACGCTGGAGATTGTGGACCTGCATGTCCGCCGCGAGGGCAAGGAGATACTCAAGGGGGTCAACCTCAAGACCGGCCCCGGCGAGGTGCACGCCATAATGGGCCCCAACGGTTCCGGCAAGTCCACCCTGGCGTACACCCTGATGGCCCACCCAAAGTACGAGGTGACCTCCGGGGACATCCGGCTGGACGGCGAGAGCATACTGGAACTGACCACCGACGAGCGGGCGAGGCGGGGGCTGTTTCTTGGATTCCAATACCCCACCGAGGTGTCCGGAGTGGGATTCTCGCACTTTCTGAGGACGTCGTACAACTCGCTTAGCAAGGCGATGCAGGGGGAGGACCGGGAGGTGTTCATCACCGTCCGAGAGTTCCAAAAGTACCTGCGCCAGAACCTGGATAAGGTGGGCCTGGAGTCCGAATTCCTGAGCCGCTACCTGAACGAGGGGTTCTCCGGCGGCGAAAAAAAGCGCTCCGAGGTGCTGCAGATGGCCGTGCTCAAGCCGCGCATAGCCCTGCTGGACGAGCCCGACTCCGGGCTGGACATCGACGCGGTAAAGTCGGTGGCCAAGGCCATAAGCGACGTCTCCGTAAGCGACTCGACCATAATAGTAATCACGCACTACGCCAGGATTCTTCGGTTCCTCAGGCAGCTGGACTACGTGCACGTCTTTGCAAAGGGCAGGGTCCTCCGGAGCGGCGACGCCTCGCTGGCCGACGAGCTGGAGAAGCGCGGCTACGAGTGGGTCGCCGGCGCCTGATTCTGGCGGCGCTTGGCAGACATCATAGATATTCTGGCAGAGTACTCGTACGCGGGAATCTTCCTGCTGCTGGTTGCCCTAAACGCCGCCCCGCTCCTCATGCCGCCCACCTGGATGGTGCTGGCCTCGTTTCACGCCGCCGACTCCACGCTGGACGTGCTTGTATTGTCGGCGGTGGGGGCCACCGGGGCCACCCTGGGGCGGTTCATACTGCTCCGGTACAGCGGGGTGTTCCGGCGGTTTGCCGGGGACAGGCGGCGCGAGGGGCTGGACCTGATAAACAGGGCGCTGCTGGGGAGGCGGTACGGGTACGCGCTGGCCTCGTTCCTGTTCGCGTCCACCCCGCTGCCCAGCAACATGCTTTTCGTGGCGTACGGGCTGATGCGCGCCCGGGGGGTGGGGCTGTACGCGGGGTTCTGGTGCGGCCGCATGCTCTCGTACTATGTCATGATCACGGCCAGCGGGGTGGTGCTGGTCCCGTTCCTGCAGCTCTTCGAGGAGCGGTACATCGGGATACTGGTGGCCGACGCGGCCGGAGTGGGGACCGTGTTTCTCTTTGCGTGCATCGACTGGAAGGTGCTGATCACCGAGCGGCGGCTGCGCCTCATAAGGCCCCGGCTGTGGCGGGTGTGACGGCGAACCCTGCCACCAGCAGCAGCCCCGCCATCCGGGAGCAGACCAGGGTGCGCCGCATGTGCGGGTAGGGCTTTTGGTACTGCCGCATCATGCCCCGGCCGGCGGCAACGGCCAGCGGGAGGGCGGCCATGGACGCGGCGACGAATACGGGAAAGGCGCCGGCCAGCACCCCGTACGACACGACGCCGGCGAACGCGCCGGGAAATATCCAGTACAGCCGGGCGGCCCTCCGGGGCCCCAGGCGCACCACCAGGGTGCGGCGGCCGGCGGCGCCGTCGGCCTTGTGGTCGGGAAACGACGCCACGAACAGCACCATGGCGGACAGGGCCCCGGCGGCGGCCCCCGCCAGGACCGCTATATGGTCCAATTGCGAGGCCTGTATGTAGTAGGACCCCAGCACTATGAGCCCGCCCTTCAGCCCCACGAAGACCTCGCCCAGCCCCCTGTCGGCTATCTTGGTGGAGTAAAAGTAGACCGAAAGCACCGCAAAGCCCAGTATCACTGCCACCACGACGCCGTGCGTATACACGTAGTACGAGCCCACCGCCGCGCTGGCGCACATGCACATGATGCCGGCGCGGCGCACCTGGCCGGGCCGCAGCAGCCCGTCGGGGAGAACCCCGCTCCCGCCGCTCATGCCGGTGCGGCGCGTGCCGGCGTCTATGCCCCTGCGGTAGTCGGTGTAGTCGTTGAGCAGGTCCACGCTGGCGTGGAGCGCCGCCACCCCGGCGGCCACCCCGACCAGGTCGTACGCGTTTACGGACCCGTGTATGTGCCAGGCGACGGCGGCGCCCAGAGCGGCGGATATGACCGACGACGCCAGAAACCTGAGGCGCACGGCCCGGAACCAGACCCACATGGCCCCTAGAACGGCCACCCTTCCCGCATGTACGACACGGCCAGATCCCGGACCGCCCTGCCGAACTTCTTCATCATCAGGGTGCGCCTCATGTCGGGGCTGTGCACCGCCCTCCCCGAGTCTGGAAAGAAGGATCCGGACAGCCTGGAGTACTCGTCCGCGTCCAGCCCGTACCCCCGGGCCACCATCGCCTCGATCTCCGCGGCCACGCGTATGCGGGCGTCTCCCTCCACAGCCTCGTTGGCCGTGCCCATGTACCCGGCCAGCTCGTCAAAGTCGGCGCTCCCGTTGACGGTCAGCATGGCGGCCCTGCGGGCTATCTCGGCATCCAGTTCCGACGGCGGGGGGACCGGGAGCGAGAGTATCACCCCTTCCAGATGGTTGTTCACCAGCGTCCTGGCCAGGAAGTCGAACGACAAGCTGTTGTATATGCCCTCCAGACACAGCGTCTCGGCAATGCGGTCGGCCTCGGTGCGCCTGCCAGACGGGTCGGTAAGTTCCAGCGCGAACAGCGTGGTGTCGGCAAAGTGCCCGGGGGGGAGAACGGCGGTTATGGCAGTCCTGGTGTTGGTGGAGCCGGTCACCGCCCTGCCCACCAGCATGTACCTGTCGGTGCGGGGCGCTTTGCGGAAGGCGCGCGTGTCGGTCGCCTTGTCGATCGGGACGTACTTGTAGTCGTAGTGCTGTATGTTCTTGCCGGACACGGTGGGCAGCTGTCCGGCGGGGTACGGCGGCGGGCCGTACACCAGGGACGTGTGCTTGGACATGTGCGTGTAGCGGCGCGCCTTCCAGCCGTTTCGCCCATTCTCCATGAGCATGCCGTTGCGGCACATCTTGGAGTATACGCCGCACAGGGCGGTGTCCATGATCTCGGGAATGTTCAGGTACGTGGGGGACGTCCGGCGGATGAACCGCTTGGAGAGGACGGTGAACTTGCCCGGCTCCAGGGCGCGGTCGTACAGGGATTCGGGCCGCCTCAGGTAAAAGCCGGCGGGGTACGTGTCCGGGCCCGGCGAGGCCCGCGCCGAGAATACCATGAACCTGAACCTGCGGTCTATGGGGAATATGGACAGCGAGTTCTCAAAGAAGTACATGTACCGTATGCTCATCTCGAACAGCCTCCTGCGTATGGGGGCGTTCTTGATGGAGTTTGCCAGCTGCGCCGGGACCACCGCCGACACGGTCCCGCCTTCGGCCACCAGGGATATCATCTTGTTCAGCACCAGCCAGTAGGTGTTGACGGGGCCCCGGCCCATCTCGTACTGGGCGGCGTGGATGCGGGTGCCGCGCGTGGCGCGGGCGCGGAGCTCGGCGAGCCTCTTTTTGTAGCTGTTCTCCGTCATGGCCCGTATGGTGTCCTGGTTCTTTCTCCTGCCCAGCATCTCGAACGTGCCGCCGTCCCTGTTGTACAGGTCTACCATCTCCAGCTTGATCTGCCCCCACGGCGGGTTGCCCAGTATGACGTCAAACCCCCTCCTGCCACTGAACGCGTCGGGCATCTCCACCTCCCAGTGGAAGAGGCCGTACTCCTCGGCCACGGCCGCGGCGCGCCGTGGGGACGCGGGCGTGAGGTTCCTCCACTGGGGACGTCCCCTGACCTTGCCGTCTATGATGGCCGCGGCCAGCGCGTCCAGGGCCGCCTTCTGTTCGGGTATGGTCCGGGGTGGCGGGGCCGAGGTGAACCGGTCCAGCGATCCGGCCTTGGCGTGGCGGAGGTCCTCCAGCCACATCCCCATGGTGGCGTCGCCGACCTTGATGTGCCCGTCGCCCACCGGCCGCCTGCTGCCGGACGCCAACCACAGCGATATGCGGGTCAGCTCGGCGGCCCGGGGATCCAGGTCCACCCCGAAGATGCACCTCTGGGCTACGGCGCGCCGCAGCCTGGCGCCGTACCCCCCCGGCGGGGCCTCGCCGACCAGCTCCCGCAGGGAGGCGTCGTCTGGACGGCCCGCCAGCGTGGCCGCCGCCCAACCGGCTATGACGTCCAGCGCCTCGATGAGGAACCGGCCGCTGCCCGCGGTGGGGTCCAGCACGCGCAGGTCCAGCATCTCGTCTATGGTGCCGGCGGCGTCCTGGCGGTCCTCCAGCACGGGCTGGAGGCCGGTCAGCGCCAGGTAGTTGACCAGTATGCGGGGCGTATAGTATGCCGCCATGCTCTTCTTGTGGCGGTATCCGGCGCCGGTCCACATGCGGAGGGATCCGTCGTACTGCTGCGTGAGGCGCGCCCCGGCCAGCGCCTCGTAGACGCTCCCCATGGCGGCGTGGCCGGCGTCCTCGTGCGTGCCGTATTTGACCGAGAACATGCGCAGCACGTCGACCAGGTGGGCGTTTGCCATCTTGTTTCCCGCGCCCCCCTCGAACAGCGTGGTGCGGCACCCCCCGGAGCCGTACCGCGCGTCCCCGTCGCGTATCGCGCCGAACAGGCGCTGGAGCCCCTCCCAGCATGCCGTGGAGCCGGGGTCGGACTCGTACCGGAACGTCCTGTCCTGCATGGCCCTCAGCGATATCCTGTAGTACTCGGGGTCGTCCAGGGGGAGGATGCCCCGGGCCTCGGCCTGCGACACGAACCATATCCGGTACAGCATGGTGGTGGCCGCGTCCTTGGCGCGCCTCAGATCCGCGGCGCTGAGCGGGCCGTCGGGCGCCAGCCCGCCTACGAGCCGGGTGAACGCCCCGCCGCGCATTATGCGCCTTACCAGGCGGCCCTCGGACCCCCCGGCGCCGTCGGCGTCCACCATATCGCCGAGGAGCCCGCTCCCGAAGGAGCCGGCCCCAAAGGCTGCCTTGAGGTATATGGCGCCCGCGCCGTCTGCCACGTCTATGGTGAAGCTGCCCAGCGCCGGGGATCCGGCCCTGTACAGGCTCCACACCGTGCCCTGCACCAGTATCGCCCATCGGTGCTTGTCGAGCGCCGCCCACGCCTCAAACTCCGGCAGGGGCCCGCCCCCTCCGCGCACCATTATGCAGACGTCCCCCGAGGCGGTGCCGCGGCTTACGGTGCCGTCACCCGTGCGCCCCGCGTCGACCCCCCAGCGCAGCCTGTGCAGTGTCGCCCACGGGGTGTCCGCCGGGTCCGTGCGGCCGACCTGCGTCAGTATGTGGTTTTGGACATATCCGGCGGGAAGCACCCCGTCGTTGGAGAATCCTGGGCGCGGCGTGGGCACCGCGTCCATCGCCATGCGTATGGAGTCCGGGGACTCCCCGAACTTGCATCTGGAGAGCGCCCCGCACACGGCCTCGGCCTCGGCGCCGGTCCGCATGGGTACGGTCACCACGTGGCCCCCGCTGGCCAGCCGGAGGACGGCGGTCCCGCGGCGGGCGTAAAGCACCGCCGCCTCGGAGTCGATGTCCGCCGCCAGCCTGTCCAGTTGCCGCGGCGTCTCCGGTCCGCCCTCCACCACCAGTATAGTCTCGGGACTGTCCGCCAGGTATATGGTCCAGCCCGAATACAGTCTGGACTTGGGCCTGATCCGGGAGAGGGCGCCGGCCGCGTTCATGGCCTCCAGTATTGGGCGTGTGTCCACGTCGTACGTGACGGCGGTGCCGCGTGCGCTCACGCATTCGGTGGGGCTGCTTCAGATTTAGCCGTTACCCATGCGGTTCCGCGTAACGTTTCGCGCCCCCACACGGCCGCGCGCAGCGGATCCAAACCAGAAGTGCCGCGTTGCATGCCATAGTATACCGAAAGCCGCGATCCCGCGCCGTCCGCCCAGCCGGCAACCGTAGATGACCGGCGGCGTGCCCCTGCCATATATGGCGCGTGTTGCATTTGGCGGACCGGCGCGCCGCTCAGACCAGCGTGTCGGCGTCAACGGCCAACGGCTTTCTGGACCCAAAGCCGGTCTCCTTCTCGTGCCAGAACGATATCGCGCCCTCGCCGTACTTCCAGCACAGCCAGACCTCGTTGTCGAACATCTTGGCGGGAAAGTCCAGCAGCCCCTGGTCTATGTCCTTTACGACGGCGCCGGTCTCCTCCAGCGTCTCCACGGCGGCGTAAAACTGGGTGACCGCCGAGTTGAGCCGGCGCTTTGCCCTGACGTACTGCTCCATGGTCCCCGCGGTGGTTGCCTCCAGTTCCGCCTGGGCCCTGGCAACGGTGTCCTTCTTTGCCTTGACCATCTCGAACTTTTTGACCACCTTGGGAAGCGCGGCGTTGGCCTCCGACACCGTAAAGAGCATACGCCTCTGACATCGGACGGCGGATTAAAAACCTTGGGGGCCATTGCACGGCGCGGCAGCCACAGCCCGCCGTGCGCAATACCGGCAGGCTCCCGCGCGACCGCCCGCGCTGGATACGGCCATCGGCGCCGCCCGGACGAGCCGGTCTCGACCTACGCATTCGTGGCGGATCCGAACGCCGGAACGACCCTGGCGCGGGGCGCAAACCCCGCCCTGACGTACACGCTCGACTGGGGCGCGATGGCCGCCGTACCGCACGTGGACGGCGTCCTTGACAAGATGAGTGGGGGGAGCGGATCCTGGATAGGATATTCCGTAATAACCCCGGTCACCGGCGAGGTGGAGGACAAGCGCGCCTGGCCGATGATGCACGACGGCCTCGTCTTCGGGTCGGGGTGCTATTCGTCCTACTAGGCCGCGTCGGTTTGGGCCGCGTTTCCCGGGGGTTTGGCCGGGTGGCCGCCTGGGTGGCCCGGACGTGGCATGAATACACTTTTAATGCATTTGTTGACTGATACGAGCATGAAATTCACCGGCATCCATGGGGCGCGTCGGACGCACGGCATAGCGCATACGGCCGGGGGGTTTTCCGCGCTCGCCGCCGTGGCGGCCGTAGTGGCGCTGGCCGGATTCGCGTTTCCCTCCGGGCTGGCCGCCGACGACGCGACCAACACTCAGGCGAGGTTTGACGCGAACAGCATAGACTCCCGGGCCCAGGCGGCGGTCGTGGAGGCGCTGATGCTGTACTGGACCGACGGCGCCGCGGCGTTTGACGCCATAACTCCCGGGGAGCCCGTCCGGGACGACTTCGTATACCAGTTCGTCCTGAACGCCACGACGCTTGAGACGGTGGCAAACGGGGCGTATCCGGACTTTGCCGGCGTAATACCCGACACCCTGACCGCCGCGGACAGGCCGCTTGAGCGCATAATGGCAGACCTGGAGCGGGACGACGCGACGTGGGCGGAGTACATGGCCTCAAACCCCGACACCGGACTGGTGCAGCTAAAGCGCTCCTGGCTGTACCTGCACGACGGCTACATATTCGGATCCGGCCACTACCTGCCCGAGTCCAGCGTAAAATACGTGGTGGAGGACGCCGTTCGATTGTTCGAGTCAAGGGGCCAGGGGGCCTTTGATATAATCACCCCGTCCGAGACGCTGCTCACCGCGGAGCTGTACCCGTTCGTGTTTGACGCCGCCACCCTGAAGACGGTGGCCCACGGCGCCATTCCTGACCGGGTGGGGCACGTGCCGTACTCCATCCTGAACACCGGCGACAAGTCCGTCGACGAAATCATGGCTGACCTGGACAGCGACGGCGGCACCTGGGTTGAGTACGTCTTCACGAACCCCGCCACCGAGACGAAGCAGCTCAAGCGCTCCTGGCTATACCAGTACGACGAGTACATCTTCAGCGCCGGCTACTACGTCCAGGACTACCGGGCCCAGTCGCTGGTTGACGAGGCCACCCTCCTGTATGCGGCCCACGGCGTAGACGCCTTCGACATGATAACGCCGGAGACGGTCGACATTCTGACGCGGCAGTCCTCGTTTGTGCTGGACGGCGAAACCCTGGAGGTGGTGGCGCACGGGTCGTCCTCGGATTTGGTGGGCACAACAGATCAGCACTTGGCGGCGGCGGACAGGTCACTGGAGCGCATCATGGAGGACCTGCGCACGCAGGATGGCGCTTGGGTGTGGTATATGGTGCAGAATCCCGACACCCAGACGGACCAGCTTTACCGTACGTACCTGTCCATGCACGACGGCTACATATTCGGCTCCGGCTACTCCATGCCCGACTCTCGGGTGCAGTCGCTTGTCGACGAGGCCATCTACACGTACCGGAACGATCCGGCGACGGGCTTTGACGTTATAAGCTCCGGGGACCTCAACGAACTGGACATTTACCCGTTCGTCAGAAACCTGACGCACATAGTGGCCCACGGGACGCTCCCGCACATAATCGGCCCGCTTCCGGACGTTCAAACGGCAAGATCCTACGAGGAGACTTGGTATGCGGCCGTGGACGGGGGAGGCACGGTATGGTCGCAATACTCCTTCGTTAGTCCCTATACGGGCACGGATCAGATCAAACGTGCTTGGCTGAGCCTGTACGACGGTCACCTCTTCGCATCAACCTACGTCGTTCCCGACGCCGACACCCAGTCGGCGGTGGACTATGCCATGTTCGTCTACGAGTCCAACAAGGAGAACGATGCCTGGATAGACATCATAACCCCCGAGGCGCCCGTGACGACCGACGATCTTTACCCGTTCGTCATAAACGCGACATCCTGGACCAGGCTGGCTGACGGCGTGGTGCCAGACAGGGTCGGAAAGTCTGAAACCATACTGGACACGTCCGCCAGGTCCGTTGAGGACGTGCTTGCGGATCTGGACGCCAATGGGGCGACATGGGTGACGTACACGTTCCACAACCCGTCCACCGGCACCGAACAGCTCAAACGCACCTACCTGCAGCTGCGGGACGGAATGGTCTTCGGGTCGGGCTATTACATCCTGGACTCGCAGGTCCAGGCCATAGCGTACAACCAGATCCTAGAGTACGTGAACGACGGCAGGGATGCGGCCTTTGCGGACATCAACGCCGTTCCCGCGGAGCCCACCGCCAGCTACGTGTTTGTGGCGGATCCGGACACGGGGACGACCTGGGCGCAGGGCGCGGATCCGGACCTTATAGACATGTCTGACTGGGACGCCATATCGTCCGCCCTGCCGGTGGGCGACCTTTTGGAAGCGATGGCGACCGAGAGCGGCGCCTGGGCAAGCTACAAGTTCACAAACCCGGCCACCGGCGAGACGGAGAGCAAGCGCGCTTGGCTCATGATGCACGACGGACTGGTGTTCGGATCCGGGTACTACTCGTCTGACATTCCCAAGGCGGACGTCAAGTTCGTGGTGGACAGCGCGGTATACGTCTACGAGTCCAACAAGGAGAACGACGCCTGGATAGACATCATAACCCCCGAGGCGCCCGTGACGACCGACGACCTCTACCCATTCGTCATAGATATGTCCACCTGGACCAGGCTGGCCGACGGCGTGAACCCGGACAGGGTCGGAAAGCCGGAAACCATACTGGACACGGCCGACAGGTCCGTAGAGGACGTCCTTGCGGATCTCGAAGCCAACGGGGCGACATGGGTGACATACACCTTCCACAACCCGTCCACCGACACGGAACAGCTCAAGTACACGTACCTGCAGCTGCGGGACGGGCTGGTCTTCGGGTCGGGCTATTACATCTTGGACTCGCACGTACAGGCCGTCGCGTACGGCTACGTGCTGGACTACATCAACAAGGGCGATGAGGCCGCCTTTGCGGCAGTCGGCGCCGTCCCGGACGAGCCGGTATCGACCTACGCGTTCGTGGCGGATCCGAACGCCGGAACGACACTGGCGCAGGGCACGGATCCCGCCCTGATGTACATGTTCGACTGGGACGCGATAGCCGCCGTACCGCAGGTGGGAGACGTCCTTGACAAGATAAAGACGGGGAGCGGATCCTGGATAAGCTATTCCATAATAAATCCGGTCACCGGCGAGGTGGAGGACAAGCGCACCTGGCTGATGATGCACGACGGCCTCGTCTTCGGGTCGGGGTACTATTCGTCCGACTAGGCCGCGTCGGTTTAGGCCGCATCTCCCGGGGGTTTGGTAGGATGACCTTGTCCATCAGTCTCGGCTTCATCTTTTCGCGGGATTCGCGCAGCTTAAAGTAGTCTTGTTGGGCGGCGTCAGTCCCGCCGGCGCGACATGATTTTTGGATACTACAGGCGGCGCCCGGACGTGACATGGACATGCTTTTAACGCATTTGCTGACTAAAATAAGCATGAAATTCACCGGCATCCGTGGGGCGCGTCGGACGCACGGCATAGCGCATACGGCCGGGGGGTTTTCCGCGCTCGCCGCCGTGGCGGCCGTAGTGGCGCTGGCCGGATTCGCGTTTCCCTCCGGGCTGGCCGCCGACGACGCGACCAACACTCAGGCGAGGTTTGACGCGAACAGCATAGACTCCCGGGCCCAGGCGGCGGTCGTGGAGGCGCTGATGCTGTACTGGACCGACGGCGCCGCGGCGTTTGACGCCATAACTCCCGGGGAGCCCGTCCGGGACGACTTCGTATACCAGTTCGTCCTGAACGCCACGACGCTTGAGACGGTGGCAAACGGGGCGTATCCGGACTTTGCCGGCGTAATACCCGACACCCTGACCGCCGCGGACAGGCCGCTTGAGCGCATAATGGCGGACCTGGAGCGGGACGACGCGACGTGGGCGGAGTACATGGCCTCAAACCCCGACACCGGACTGGTGCAGCTAAAGCGCTCCTGGCTGTACCTGCACGACGGCTACATATTCGGATCCGGCCACTACCTGCCCGAGTCCAGCGTAAAATACGTGGTGGAGGACGCCGTTCGATTGTTCGAGTCAAGGGGCCAGGGGGCCTTTGATATAATCACCCCGTCCGAGACGCTGCTCACCGCGGAGCTGTACCCGTTCGTGTTTGACGCCGCCACCCTGAAGACGGTGGCCCACGGCGCCATTCCTGACCGGGTGGGGCACGTGCCGTACTCCATCCTGAACACCGGCGACAAGTCCGTCGACGAAATCATGGCTGACCTGGACAGCGACGGCGGCACCTGGGTTGAGTACGTCTTCACGAACCCCGCCACCGAGACGAAGCAGCTCAAGCGCTCCTGGCTATACCAGTACGACGAGTACATCTTCAGCGCCGGCTACTACGTCCAGGACTACCGGGCCCAGTCGCTGGTTGACGAGGCCACCCTCCTGTATGCGGCCCACGGCGTAGACGCCTTCGACATGATAACGCCGGAGACGGCCGATGCCCTGGCGCTGCAGTCCTCGTTTGTGCTGGACGGCGAAACCCTGGAGGTGGTGGCGCACGGACTGCTCCCGGATGCGGTGGGCACGACGGACTTGCACCTCACGGCGGCGGACAGGTCCCTGGAGCGTATAATGGGGGAGCTGCGCGCGCAGGAGGGGGTCTGGGTGTGGTACATGGCGCAGAATCCCGCCACCCAGACGGACCAGCTCTACCGCACGTACCTGTCCGTGCACGACGGCTACATATTCGGCTCCGGCTACTCGGTGCCCGACTCTCGGGTGCAGTCGCTTGTCGACGAGGCCATCTACACGTACCGGAACGATCCGGCGACGGGCTTTGACGTTATAAGCTCCGGGGACCTCAACGAACTGGACATTTACCCCGTAGCCCGAAACCTGACGCACATAGTGGCCCACGGGACGCTCCCGCACATAATCGGACCGCTTCCGAACGTGCAGACGGCAAGATCCACCGCCGCGGCCTACGATGCGGCCGGAGAAGGCGGGGGTACGGCATGGTCCCAATACACTTTCGTAAACCCCTACACAGGCGCGGAACAGATCAAGCGAAGCGTAAACACCCTGTACGACGGGCACCTCTTTGGGTCGACCTACACGGTATCCGACGCGGATACCAGGTCGGCGGTGGACTATGCCATGTTCGTCTACGAGTCAAACAGGGAGAACGACGCCTGGATGGACGTCATAACCCCAGAAGCGCCCGTAACGACCGACGATCTTTACCCGTTCGTCATAGACATGTCCACCTGGACCCGGCTGGCCGACGGCGTGAACCCGGACAGGGTCGGAAAGCCGGAAACAATACTGGACACGTCCGCCAGATCCGTCGAGGACGTCCTTGCGGATCTCGAATCCAACGGGAGCGTGTGGGTGACGTACGCCTTCCACAACCCGTCCACCGGCGCCGAGCAGCTCAAGTACACGTACCTGCAGCTGCGGGACGGGCTGGTCTTCGGGTCGGGCTATTACCTGCTGGACTCGCGCGTACAGGCCGCCGCGCACGGTTACGTCTTGGACTACGACACGGCGGGCAGGGACGCGGTCCTTGCGGGTCTCGGCGCCTTTCCGGAGGAGCCCGTTTCGGCCTACGTGTTCGTGGCCGAACCGAATACCGGAAAGACGTTGGCGCAGAACGTGAACCCGGACCTGATAGACGTGTCCGACTGGGACGCCATAGCCTCGGACCTGTCGGTCGATACCCTTCTGGAAAAGATGGCGACCGAGAGCGGCGCCTGGGCAAGCTACAAGTTCACAAACCCGGCCACCGGCGAGACGGAGGGCAAGCGCGCCTGGCTCATGATGCGCGACGGGCTGGTATTCGGATCCGGGTACTACTCGTCTGACATTCCCAAGGCGGACGTAAAGTTCGTGGTGGACAGCGCGGTATACGTCTACTCCTCCAACAAGGAGAACGACGCCTGGATAGACATCATAACCCCCGAGGCGCGCGTGACGACCGACGACCTCTACCCGTTCGTCATAGACATGTCCACCTGGACCCGGCTGGCCGACGGCGTGAACCCGGACAGGGTCGGAAAGCCGGAAACAATACTGGACACGGCCGACAGGTCCGTTGAGGAAGTCCTTGCGGATCTTGAATCCAACGGGGAGGCGTGGGTGACGTACACCTTCCACAACCCGTCCACCGACACCGAGCAGCTCAAGCACACGTACCTGCAGCTGCGGGACGGCATGGTGTTTGGGTCGGGCTATTACATACTGGACTCGCACGTGCAGGCCGTCGCGTACGG
Source organism: Nitrosopumilaceae archaeon (assembly GCA_963665475.2). GTDB lineage: Archaea > Thermoproteota > Nitrososphaeria > Nitrososphaerales > Nitrosopumilaceae > VYCS01. The sequence goes on from CAXXXK010000003.1 coordinate 577,128, forward strand.
CTACGTCCTTGACTACATCAACAAGGGCAGGGACGCGGCTCTTGCCGCCGTCAATGCAGTTCCCGACGAGCCGATATCGACCTACGCGTTCGTGGCGGATCCGAACGCCGGAACGACCCTGGCGCAGGGCACGGATCCGGCCCTGACGTACATGCTCGACTGGGACGCGATAGCCGCCGTACCGCACGTGGAAGACGTCCTTGACAAGATGAGTACGGGGAGCGGATCCTGGATAGAATATTCCGTAATAAACCCGGTCACCGGCGGGGTGGAGGACAAGCGCACCTGGCTGATGATGCACGACGGCCTCGTCTTCGGGTCGGGGTACTATTCATCCGACTAGGCCGCGTCGATTCGGGCCGCATCTCCCGGGGATTCGGGCGGCGCGCCGGGGCCGTGGCCCTTCGGTCATAAAAAGGCGGGCGGCAGCCGCGTTGGCGAGATGCCGGGCAACGCGGGCCCGGTCGCGCGGCATTGCCCATATGGGTAAAATTGGTATAGTGGCGAATTATTTCCCGGCGTTCCGGCCGTCGATCGCTTCCCGTATACCGTCCAATACGGAGATGTCCTCCATCGTGGTGACGTCCCCCTCCGGCTCGCCGGTCACCATGCCCCGGAGCAGCCTCCGCATTATCTTGCCGCTGCGCGTCTTGGGAAGGGCGGGGACCACGTATACAATATCCGGCCTGGCGATGGGGCCTATCTGCTCGGCCACCACGCCACGCAGCGCCTCCCCCGTACTCCCGTCGTCGGCCGCGCCCTCCCGCAGCACCACGAACGCGGCTATCCCCTCGCCGCGTATGTCATCGGGCACCCCCACCACGGCCGACTCGGCCACGTCCCCGTGGGAGACCAAACAACTCTCCAGCTCGGCGGTGCCCAAGCGGTGGCCGGAGACCTTGAGCAGGTCGTCGGCGCGCCCCAGCAGCCACATGTAGCCGTCCTCGTCCATTACGGCGTAGTCGCCCGCGTAGTACCTGCCGGGGAACCTGCTCCAGTACGCCTCCCTGTACTTTTGGTCGTCCCTCCACAGGGTGAGCATCATGCCCGGCCAGGGGTTGCGTATGGTGAGGTATCCCTTGGCGCCGGCCGCCGCGGGCTTGCCGTCCTCGTCGACCACCTCCATACGCAGGCCCGGTATGGGCAGGGTGCCGGATCCGGGCTTCAGCGGCAGCGACTCTATCCCCTGCAGCGAAGATATGAGCATCCCCCCGGTCTCGGTCTGCCACCACGTGTCTATCACCGGGCACCGCCCGCCGCCTATCACGTCGTGGTACCACTTCCAGACCTCGGGGTTTATCGGCTCGCCCACGCTCCCCAACAGCCTGAGGGTGGATAGGTCGTGTGCCCGCGGCACCCGGTCGCCGAACTTCATGAGCATGCGCAGGGCGGTGGGCGTGGTGTACAGCATGGTGGCCCCGTACTTTTCTATCACCTTCCAGAGCCGCGAGGCGTCGGGGTAGTCCGGGGCGCCCTCGAACATAACCTGGGTGGCGCCGCGCAGGAGGGGGCCGTACGCCACGTAGCTGTGGCCGGTGACCCACCCCACGTCGGCGGTGCAGAAGTAGACGTCCTCGTCGCGGACGTCGAACGCCCACCCGAAGGTGGTGTGCACGTGCGTCATGTAGCCGCCGGTGCCGTGCAGCACTCCCTTGGGCTTGCCGGTGGTCCCCGACGTGTACAGTATGAAGAGCGGGTCCGTGGATTCCACCTCCGCGGCCCGGTGTGCATCCGAGTGCTTCATGACTTCGTCCCAGGGCGTCCACCCCTCCGGGGCGGGGCCCTCGCGGTTCAGGACTATGACGCGGCGCACCGCCGGGGTGTGTTCCAGCGCCCTCTTTGCCGTCCCGGCCAGGTCCACCTTGCCGCCGCGCCTGTATCCTATATCTGCGGTTATCAGTATCCGGGATCCCGAGTCGTTTATGCGGTCGGCCAGCGACGAGGAGCTGAACCCCGAAAAGACCACCGTGTGCACCGCCCCTATTCTGGCGCACGCCAGCATGCACGCCATAATCTCGGGCACCATGGGCATGTACAGCGTGACGCGGTCCCCCTTCTTGACGCCCAGCGCCTCCAGGGCGTTGGCCAGCCGGCACACCGTGCCGTGCATCTCCTCGTACGTTATGGTGCGCGACGAGCCGTCCTCCCCCTCCCAGTATACGGCCGGCTTGTCGGCGCGGCTCTCCAGCTGCACGTCCAGGGCGTTGTACGACATGTTGGTGGTGCCGCCGACGAACCACCTGGCAAAGGGCGGCTCCCACGAGAGCGTCTCGTTCCACGGCTTGAACCAGTGCAGGTGCCTGGCTTGTCCGTCCCAGAACCGCACGTAGTCCGCGTCGGCGGCCTCGCGCACCGATGGGTCGTGGTTGCCCAGGCTGGTGGCGTATGCATCCATGCGCAGCCGTCCGGACGCGCCGTTATTTAATAAATCGCCGGGGATCCGGCTCAAAAAATCTATTGAGACGTCATTCTGGCGAGCCAGTCGCTCTTGGGTGGCTCGGGAGGCGGTTCGGGTATGTTGTACTCCGGGGCGGGCGGGGGCACGGGCGCCTCGGGCGGCACCGTTATGGGCTCGGGCGGTATGGTTACCGGCTCGCGCCGTATATCCTGCGGCTCGCTGCGTTCGGCCGCCTGCTCGGGGGCCGCCGTGGTTGCGTCCGGAACCGTCTCGGTCTGGGTCTCTGTGGCGGTACCCGCGAAGGCCGCCGGTATGGGGGCCTGCTCGGGGGCTGCGTCCGGAACCGTCTCGGTCTGGGTCTCTGTGGCGGTACCCGCGAAGGCCAGCCGGTATGGGGGCCTGCTCGGGGGCTGCGTCCGGAACCGTCTCGGTCTGGGTCTCTGTGGCGGTACCCGCGAAGGCCGCCGGTATGGGGGCCTGCTCGGGGGCCGCCGTGGCGGGCTCCTGAACGGTCGGCTCAAAGGCCTCGGTGGGCGGCTCGGGCATGGTCTCTGAAACCGCCTCTGCCTGCTCTGCCTGGTCCAGGTGTTCGCCCGTCTGGACGCTGTCGTATATCCGTGACTCTTCGTCGGCCAGCTCCTCCAGCCGTCCCTGCATGTTCTTTATCTCGCCTATCTCGTATTCTATGCGTTCCAGCATGTCCGTGATGCTGGCCTTTGCGGTCTTGTAGTCGGACTCTTGCATCTCGTTGCTCTTGAACTGGATGGTGGCGTCAAAGCGGAGGGCCTTGGCTACCTTCGTCTGGCCTGCCAGCTCCGACATCCGGGCCGCGAGCATCTCCCTCATGGTGTACTCGGACTCGTTTATCGACGCCAGCTTCTCCTCGTATCCGCGGCGCACTGCCTCGGAGTCGGGCTTCATGCGGTCGTTCTCGGAGAGTATTATGTGCAGGGCCCGCAGGCGGCGTATTATCAGCCCCTTCTCGCGGAGTATCTTCTGCGAGTCCAGCCTCCACTGCGGAACGTACACTATCGAGTCCTCCTGTACCACCAGGTGCTCGAAGGGTATCTCCATGAGGCCTCGGTACCCGCAGTCTATGCCCACGGTGACCACCGTGCCGTCTATGTCGGTCGTGGTGCCTATTGCCTTGCCAACGCGGGATCCGTACATGTCGTTTACGTACTTACCCATTATACTGGATTCTTTATCGGTCATTGGAATGCGGTTCCCTGCTGGGTATTAGCGGCCCGTTGTCAAATGTTTTTGCCGGGGAGTCACCATATGTTGACATGCCGGTATGGCGCGGGGCCGGCGCGGATATATGCGGCGTCCTTGCGGGAGGGCCGACCGCTACAATGTGGTTGAAAGGGCGCCGGACTCCCTCTTGGCAAACCCCGTGGACACGTTCCTGAGGTGGTGGTACAGTATGCCTCCCGGTATGGCACACATCAGCAGCAGCACGGCGCCCTCTATCTGCGTGGTTCCCGTCAGCCCCAGGGCCAGGATGCCCGCCAGAAGCACAAAGGCCGCTGCAATGGCAAGCCGATTGTGGGAGCGGTCCGCCTCAACCTGGGACGACATGGCGGCCAGCAAGTAGATCCCCTCCTCGGGAATCCTCCCCTCAATGATCCCCTCTTCCAGGTTGCCCTCCCGGACTATATCCTCCTCCGCCATTCTGGCGTTCTCTTCAAAGAGGTCTATGGACTCGGCGTATTTTCTGTCGATGTACAGCCAGTGGACGAGTATTATGGCACACGCCAAACCGGCTGCCGCCCACTCCAGCACCATCGCTTTTGGCATGTGTTTGGAACAATATAAGACGCTCTTTCGTACGGGGATGCTGACGCCGGCCGCCCGTTTGGCGGCGCAGGGCGCGCACGCGAAGCGGCCACTTTTGGAGCGCGGTTGTCCAGGGCGCTATTGTCGGCCTCTGGGTGTGCTTCCGGAGCCGGATTCGCTGAACTACACGCGGCGCCCGTGCCAGCTGCCGCGCGGTAACCGTTGTATATCCAACCGCGACTGGAAAGTTAGCGGGTGATGCGGACCCTGGAAAGTTGGGGGGATATGTGGGAAGTTAGGGGGATTGACACCGGGGGATTTCATTCTTAAACAATACCCATCAACTCTCTGGGTATGACATGTGTGTTGTTTAAATAACGCCCTCGGAGATAACGTAACAAGGCAAAACACCGTTCCCGTTTGCAGCCTTGGATGGGAATGGAGCCCGCCCCTAGAAGATCGCTAGCTGGGGGCGGCAGCGACTTCTTTGCGGCGTGGTGGTCTAGTATGACGGCAGTCTGATAATCTGCCCATCTAGCGATGGCGCGTGTTCGAATCCCGCTCACGCCGCCAGTGTAACGCCCCGTGATTTTCCAAAGATTCCAACCGCCTACTAACTTTCCAGTTGTGCCCAACCCGAAGGCAAAAATATGCCCGCATATGTGGGGCACCCATGGACCCCGACACCGAGAGGCACCTTAGAGGGCTGTACGGCCTGGATCCCAATATGCAGCACCCGGCCCTGGGATTTCCGCGCCTGCCGCCGATGGCGCTGGCCCGGCTCGGGATGCCGCAGGCGTCGGGAATGCACGACCGCCGGCTGGACGCCAGGCGGACCGCCCGCGCCCATCTCGACATGTTCCGGGAGGACTACAACCGGATGGCCGCCGGGCTGCTGGACGGCAGGGCCGCGGTTCCGCCGGGCCACCCGCTGCACGGGGACAACTCGACCCTGTCGTCGCTGCGCGCCGAGAACGACCGGCTCCAAGAGGAGAACGCGGAGCTGAAGCGGCGCCTGGAAGGCTCAGACCGGAATCTTTAGTGGTCCAGCTGCTGCAGCAGCCTGGATATGACCTCGGAGTTTTGCTGGCGCGCCTCCCGAATTTGGGTCATCCTGTCCGCGTCGCCGCCCGCCATGGCCAGGGCCATGTACTCCTCGTCCAACTTGCTGTTGTCGTTCATCCTCTTTACCACCTCGAAGAGTATGCCGATCACGTGGCTCTGGACGCGAATCAGCTCGTCCTTGTCCATTCTATGCGGCGCCCTCCCGTACGATGCCCGCTTTCCTGCCCCGCTCCAGGCCGTCGCGGGCCGACTCCATGAACGACTCGGCGGTCTCCGAATCCAGCATGCTCCGGTACCGGCGCGCCTGCAGCCCCATCTCCAGCCTGTCGGCGTCGTGCACCAGTCTGGCTTCGGCGGTGTTTCCGGCCAGGTACTCCTCCCATATCGACGTGTACGAGTCCCGGACGGGCGCGGGCAGGTTCCCCAGTATTCGGTCCATGGCATCCCGCTCCAGGCGGCGCTTCACCGCGGGGTCCACGCTCCCCGGCACCATGTCCCCGGTTATGCCTTCGGCCATGTCGTGCAGCAGAGCCATGCGCACGGCGCGCCCCGCGTCCAGCTTGTCCATATCCGCCATGACCATGGCGAGCACGGCCGTCGCGTACGAGTGGTCGGCGACCGACTCGGGGCGTTCCAGCCCCGCGTCCACCCAGCCCTGCCTGCGCACGCCCTTGAGGTCCAGTGCCGCCTCGCAAAAGCCCCTCAACGCCGCGTACGGCCTCCACGCGCCGTACGGCGCGCGGCGCTTCCGCCCCGCTCGCGCATAACCGCCATGGCGCCGTCATGCCGCCGCTGGCTAATTAACGGTACGGTCCCCCCCCCGCGTTTGGCATACGCTGGGGCCCAAATAATTTTAACACCGCCGCCTAACGTACATGGCGTAATGCTGGTGCTCCACGTCGGCGCGTATGGCGGCGGCCTCTCGGTGTGGGCGGAAGAGTCGTCCTACGACGACGCGCCCGCCCGGCACGAGACCTCGACCCGCAATCCTGCCCCGTACCCGTTCGCCGCCGCCGAGTCGCTCGGCGCCTACCTGGCCGAGGCGTTGCCGGGGCTGCGGCCGGCCCGGCGCGCCCATACTGTAGCGGTCTGGGCGCCCACCGCCGACGCGGGGCCGGTGGCGTCCGGCGGCATCATATCCGAGCCCCCCGAACCCGGCGCCCGCATCAGGCTGGCCCCCTGGACCGTCACGGCGTACTGGCTGTACCACGACGAGGCGCTGGACCTCCTGTGCGACGTGATGGGCCGCCGGACGGTGGCGCCCGGCGTCGTGGCCGGCGAGGACGTCGCCTACTGGGCCGACGCGGTGCGGCTGGCCGGCTCCCTGGTGGCCCGGCAGCAGTTCCTGCCGGACCTCGTATCCGAGGACGGCTCGCACTGGGCCGTCTGGACGCCGGTGCTGGACGGGGCCGACGCGGCGCGGTTTGAGCGCCTGGCGGAAAGGATGCCCCCCGTCGCCCGGGCGCTCTCCGAGCCGGGCGGCGCGCGGCCCGACGAGCCCCCCGCCGCGGCGCTCCGGCCGTTCGTGCACGACATGGTGGACCAGCTGGTGCGGCTCGCGAACTACCGGGACGCCCACCCGGCGACCATCCACCGCAAACGGTTCGACAGCGTGCACGACCTTTGGCTCCACGCCCTGAGGTACACCGACGGAAACATGGACAGCCGGGGCGGCGACGTCAAGGCCATGGCCGAGCATGTCCGCGAGTGGCGGCGCCCCGTGGCGCTCTTGGCCGACTCACCATTCCGGCTGTGCCTCCGCTTGGAGGAGCCCGCCGACCACGAAGGGGCGCCTTCCGAATGGTATGTCCGGTACATGGTGCAGCCCCGGGCCGACCCCAGCCTCATGGTGCCCGCCGACCTGGCCTGGGGCGGCGGGCCCGAAGCCGAGGCGCTGGAACGGTTCGGATCCGGCGCCCGGGAGTTTCTGCTGGTCTCCCTGGCGCAGGCCGCCGGCGTGTGCCCTGCCATATCCGCCGGGCTGGAGAAAGGCGGGCTGGCCGGCCACGCCACCGACGCGAACGGCGCGCACCGGTTCCTGACAGAGGAGGCCGCCGCCCTGGAGCAGGCGGGCCACACAGTACTGCTCCCCGCGTGGTGGACCGGCTCAAAGACCCCGCTTGCGGCCCGCGCCAAGGCCCGCGCCAGCTCGGAAGGGTCCGGCATGCTGGCCATGGGCTCCATACTGAAGTTCGACTGGGAGGTCGCCCTGGGGGACAACACCATGACCTTGGAGGAGCTGGACGAGCTGGCGAGGCTGAAGCAGCCCCTGGTCAGCGTCCGGGGCCGGTGGGTGGCGCTGGACGCCGAGGGCATACGCGCCGCCATAGATTTTATAAAAAAGGGCGCCGAGGACCGCACGTTCGGGGACCTGCTCCGCGTCCGCTCCGGGGTGGCCGAGGCTCCCCCCGGGATGGAGTTCGGCGGGGTGGAGGCGACCGGCCGCGTAAAGGACCTGCTGGACCGCCTGGACGGCGGCGTCAAGCTGCGGCAGATAGAGCCGCCCGGCGGATTTGCCGGGTCGCTGCGCCCCTACCAGCTGCGGGGGTACTCGTGGCTCGCGTTCCTGCAGGAGTGGGGCCTGGGCGGCTGCCTGGCCGACGACATGGGCCTGGGCAAGACGGTGCAGATGCTGGCGGCCATACAGCGCCGCTGGGAGGGGGGCGACCGGCGCCCGACACTGGTGGTGTGCCCCACGTCAGTGCTGAGCAACTGGAGGCGGGAGGCCGAGAGGTTCTCCCCGGGCCTGCCGGTATTGGTCCACCACGGGCCCGCCCGCCACAAGGCCCGGACGTTTTGGCGCGCCGCGGCCAAGCACGCCATCGTGGTCACCAGCTACGGGCTGGTGCCCCGGGACAAGTTCCTGGCCAAGGTACACTGGGAATGCGTGGTGCTGGACGAGGCGCAGAACGTAAAGAACCACCGGACCAAGCAGTCCACGGCGGTCCGTTCCCTGAAGGCGGACTGCCGCTTCGCGCTGACCGGCACCCCCGTGGAGAACAGCGTGGGGGACATGTGGTCGATAATGGAGTTTCTCAACCCCGGGCTCCTGGACAGCTGGGGGAGGTTCCGGCGCAACTTTCTGCTGCCCATCCAGGCCCGGCAGGACGCCGAGGCCGCCGACCGCCTGCGGCGGGCGACCGGGCCCTTCGTGCTGCGGCGGCTCAAGACCGACGACTCGATAATATCGGACCTCCCCGAGAAGATGGAGATGAAGGTCTTTTGCAACCTGACCCCCGAGCAGGCCACGCTGTACGCCTCGGTCCTGCGGGACGCCGACGACGCCTTGGCCGCGGAGGGCATGCAGCGGAGAGGCAGGATACTGGCCATACTGTCCAAACTCAAGCAGGTCTGCAACCACCCGGCGCACTTTCTGGGCGAGCCGCGCGGCGCGGCGGGCCGCTCCGGAAAGATGGACCGGCTCACCGAGATGCTCGAGGAGGTCGTCGCCGTGGGCGACAAGGCCCTGGTGTTCACGCAGTTCGTCAAGATGGGCCGACTGCTCAAGCGGCACATCCAGGACACCCTGGGCGCGGAGGCGCTGTTCTTCCACGGCGGCCTGACGCAGGCCCGCCGCGACAGGATGATACGGCGGTTCCAGGAGGGCGACGCCCCCGTACTGGTACTCTCCCTGAAGGCCGGCGGCACCGGGCTGAACATCACCGCCGCCAACCACGTGTTCCACTTCGACCGCTGGTGGAACCCCGCCGTCGAGGACCAAGCCACCGACAGGGCCTTCCGCATAGGCCAGACCCGCAACGTACTGGTGCACAAGTTCGTCTGCGCCGGGACGCTGGAGGAGAACATCGACCAAATCATAGAGCGGAAAAAGGACGTGGCGGAAAACGTGGTCGGGGCCGGCGAGGGATGGCTGACCGAACTCTCCGACGACGAACTGCGGGACGTGCTGGCGCTTAGCGCCGAGGCGGCCGGGTAGGCGGCGCGTTTGCGGGTCCCCCCTCCGGTGCGCGGCGGCATACGGCCGCCCCCGTCGCGTGGCCGCGGGGATCCCGGCTGGTGGGCCGCGAAGTGGATGGACGCGTTGGAGGATCCCGTAATCTATTGGGAGGTTTCCAAGGGCGAAAGGTACGCCAGCCGGGGCCAGGTGGTCCTCATGGACATAGGCAAGGGGGCCATACGGGCCAGGGTCCGGGGGTTCGGGAAGCGGCCGCACTCGGTGAGGATAAGAATCAGAAAGTTCGACAAGCGGGAGTGGGAGCGCGCCGCGGCGGTGCTGAACGGCCGGCACGACGCGGCCGCCCAGATGCTCGCCGGCCGCATGCCCGAGGAGCTGGAGGCCGAGCTGCGGGCCGGGGGCGTCACGCTGTTTCCCGGGGAGGACGGGACCATAGGGGCGTCTTGCTCCTGCCGGCACCGCACGGCCCCCTGCCGCCACGCCGCGGCGGTCTACATTCTGGCGGCAGAAGAGGTGGACCGGGACCCTTTCCTGCTGTTCCTGGTCCGCGGGTACGACCGCGCCCGCGCCTTGGAGCTGTTCGGGCTCCGGCGGGACGCGCGAAGCCGGCGCGCCGCGCCCGCGGGCGCGCCGCTGCCAGACGATCCTATAAAGTTCTGGGGGGAGGGAAGGAGCGACGGCGCCGGCGATCCGGTCGGGGGCGCAAAGATACCCGCCAAGCTCGCCGCGCTGCCCAGGGGGCTGAAGGGGTTTCCGATGTGGCGCGGCGAGGAGGGACTGGCGCCGGCCATGATGGACGCGTACCGCTCCGCCTCGCGGGCGGGGGCCGACGCGTTCTCCGGGAAGGCGCCCACCGGGGACGACGGGGAGGGGCCGCTTCCGGACGGGCCGGGGGACGCGCCGCCGTGGGATCGGCCGCCCGCCCGCAGGAGGCGCGCCGCCTTTCTGGCCGTGCGCTCCGGCGTTTCACGTCCGCGCCAAGCCAAGGGTTTCTGGCGGGGGCTCAAGGCCATCTTCGGCCCCGCGGCCGCCGCTAGCCGGGGGGCGTCCGGGCGCGTCTAAAACATGCGCTACGCGACGCGCCTTTCCACCATTCTGATGCGGTACGGCTCTTTGGCGAGGCGGCGGTGGTCCAGCGGGATGGCGTAGAGAATACCTGCGCGGACTGGCCGGCGCGGTGGGCCACGGCCGCGGCGTAGTCTATCACGCACCCGCTTCCGTTCCGGCCGGCGCCGCGCGACACGGTGACCATCAGCACCCCCGGAAACCTCTCCGAGTCGGCCAGCACGGCGACGGGACCGCTCCCCGGCCCACACCACCCTCCCGGGGGGCACGTCCGAGTCCAGCGGCGTCCACACCCAGGACTTTACGTACGTTTTGGGCCACACGCGGGCCGGGGCGGCCTCGGCCGCGTCGCACCCGCCGGGACCGGCCCTGCACCGGTACATGTACCAGTCGCCGACGGGCCGGTACCCCGCGGCGCCGAACAGGGCCAGGGATTCGGCGTTGTCGCTCTCTACGGCGGCGCGGGCGTACGCGGCCCCCGACGCGGCCGCCATCTTCCCGGCGCGGGCCAGCAGGGCGGAGCCGACGCCCCGGCGGCGGGCCGACGGGCGGACCCTCACCCCCTCGACCCAGGCGTCCGGCCCCGCCATAGTGACGTGCGCTATGCCCAGCACCACGCCGCCGTCCTCGCATACTATGAGGCCGCCCCCCTCGACCCACGACTCCCACACCTGCCCTATGTAGTCGCCCCAGCTGAACGTGTTCGTGCAAAAGTCCTTGGCGCCGTCCCAGTCTGCAGTCCGGGCCCGCCGCATCTTCCCGGGACAGCCGCGCGTGGGGGCCATAACGCGGATATACCGGGGGGTTCTATATACGCGCGATGAGACGGCACGATCTCCGCGGCGCCACGTGCAGGCGGCTTCCGCGCGTCTGGGAGGCGGACTGAGGGTGTCGTACTACGACTTTGGCTTTTACCCGCGGTCCACGCCGCGCTCCGTAAAGGGCGGCATACGGTCCCAGTCGCGGCGCGGCCGCGGAGCGCGGAGCTGGTGGGCCGAGCGCTGGATGGCCGTATTGGACGGCTTCATGATGGGGGCCCGGCTGAGCCGCGGCCGCACGTACGCCAACAAGGGCCAGGTGGCGTCGCTGAACATGAAGGGCGGCGAGGTGACCGCTCAGGTGCAGGGGTCCAGGGGGGAGCCCTACGACGTGCGCATAAAGATCAAGCAACTGACCGAATCCCAATGGGGGAGCCTGGCCGAAGAGCTGTCCCGGCGTCCGGCCGTGGCCGCCGAGCTGCTGGCCGGCCGGATGCCGAAAAGCATGGAGGATCTGTTCAGGGGCGCCGGACACTCCCTGTTTCCCGGCACGGACATGGACACCGACTGCAGCTGCCCGGACTGGGCCAACCCCTGCAAGCACATAGCGGCGGTCTACATACTGCTGGGCGACGAGTTCGAGCGGGAC
>CAXXXK010000004.1:0-802315 GCA_963665475.2 Nitrosopumilaceae archaeon
CCCGAGTCTGTCGGCCTGCTTCTTTACCGATTCCCGAAGACCCACACCCTGAACTTCACCGTCCAGCATTATCTTGGCTTGCTTCACGGAACGTCTTACGACTGTGCGTATTTCAGCGTGTCGGCGCGGCGATTGTACCGTATAATCCCAAAAGCCGCGCCGGCCCCGCCCGGGGTACGGCAGCTTGAGCGGCGGCAAAGCCGGACCGGCCCAAGGCGCTGCACGCCGCAAGGCTTAGTGAAGCGGGCGTGCCCGACGGCGTAACCGACGAGAAGGGTGCGCCGCCGCGCCGTGCGCGGATACGCCGCGCCGCATGCTGGAACATATGGCCGAAAGGCGCCGCCGGCCTCGGGCCCGCCGGGCCGCTCGGGGGCTGCCCGCCAACCGCGCATAAGGCGCCGGGGCGCGAGAGGCGCGGGACGGGTCCGCCGCGCCTCCCGGCGCCGCGAACGGGGGATTTCGGCCCGTCACGCGCGAACTCTCCCGAACCCTTCTCGGGGGACCGCCTCCGCGTCGTCCGGCCGATCGTTGGCCCGCCGGAGCTCTTTTCCGTCGCCCCTGAACGCCTCAGCGACGTTGTGGAACCCTTCAGCGACGTTATTCAACGTGTCAGCGACGTTATTCAACGTGTCAGCGACGTTATTCAACGTGTCAGCGACGTTATTCAACGTGTCAGCGACGTTATTCAACGTGTCAGCGACGTTATTCAACGTGTCATTCACGTCATGCAATACGTCATTCACAATCCCCAACAACGTGACTCCCGCCTTCATCGCTTCGAGTCGTTCTTCCTTCCCGCGCGCATTGTTACGGTATACCGCGGAAAACGACTCAAACGCGCCGCGGGGTTCCGAATGGGATACCGACGCGACGCTTGCGTCGGCCAACCGCAGGTAGTCCTGAAGTTCGCCGACCAGCTCGTCTATGGAATCCTTGCGCCCCTCGCACACCACCTCGGCTCCGCCGTCCTTGGTGTGCCTCACAAGCCCCACCAGCCCGAGCGCGTTGGCGCACGACGCTGTCGATGCCCGAATGCCCGTTTCCCGAAAGTCCCCCTCCAGCACTATCTCGGCCCGCTTCACGGAGCCGCTTGCGGTATCCCGTATTTGAACGCGCGGGCCCGGCGGGGCGCGCCGCGTCCGAACGGCGGGGACCGGCCCCCCGGAACCGCATGTTTCAGCATATGGGGAGCCGCGCCATACAATGTCAAGCGTATACGGCCTATCGCGTTCTACATGAGCGACTGGGAGGCTTGGTGGAACATCTGCGACTTTGCGCAGCCCGCGGCCAGCTCGTCTCCGGCCCCGCGCCTCATCAGGCCGCGGTACAGGCCGTCCTCCAGCTTTACGCCCTCGCGCTCCTCCCATTCCTCCACGGTAATGGAGTACTTCTTTTGGATGCGGTCACGATACCACTCCGGTATCACGTTGAAGGCGCAGAAGGGGATTATCCGCAGGTCCGGCGTCAGGTAGTGTATGTCGCAGCGCTGCAGCCTCTCCAGGTCCTCGTTGTACTTGTCCTGAAAGTGCATCATCCCCAGAAAGAGGCCCTTGACGTGCCAGGAACCCACCGAGTCGAACGAGCGCTTCATCAGTATGTTGCCGAACATCTTGGCCAGGTCCAGGCCGGCGGGCTGCTTGGACTTGTCCACGAACGACTTTAGCTTGCGCACGACCTCCAGCATGGTAAAGTACTTGTTCTTGCCGGAGCGGATCTCCTCGGACTTGTCCTCAAAGAGCTCCAGCATGCCCTGGATGTCGCAGAACTTTGTAATCGGGACGAACTTGCGCGTCTCCTGGTCCTCGAATATGTAGGTGCCCGCTCCGCACGCGAAGTGTATGGAGAGCTCGTACTTCGGCTTGGACGAGAACGCCTCTATCACGTTGGTGAGCGGCATGCAGGACGGCACCGGGAACCAGTCGTCTATGGTGACCTCCCCGGCGGTCTGCTCCTCTATACGCTGTATGCAGTCTGGTATCGTGATGCGGTACTTTTCGCGCTCCTGCTTGCCCATCCTGCCGGTGAGCGAGACGGGCTGGAAGTTCACGGCGTGCACCACGTCCATGTTCTTTTGGGCGTACCGGATTATCCCGCCCAGCTCGTGGTCGTTTATCGACTTTATCACCGTGGGCACGAACACCACCGTCGTGCCGGTCTTGCGGCACGAGTCCAGAGCGTAGGGTATCTCCCAGTGGTTCTTGGGGTTGGTGCGGGGCGTCACCCCGTCGAAGCTCAGGTACAAATTGTTGCAGCCGGCCAGTCTCACCTCCCGGGCGGCCTCGGGATCCATGGCGTGCCTTATCCCGTTGGTGTTCATCTGGATGTGGTCCACGCCCTCCTCCTTCATTATCCGAATCACGTCGGTGATGTCCTCGCGGAGCATGGGCTCGCCGCCGGTAATCTGTATGGAGTTGCCCGGTATGGGACGCTCGGCCTTGAGCGTCTTCATCATGGCGCGAACCTGGTCCAGGGACGGCTCGTACATATACGCGCCCTCCAGTCCCTTCTTCACGTAGAAGAAGCAGTACCAGCACGTCAGGTCGCAGCGGTTGGTCACTATCATGTTGGCAAGGCCGCTGTGCGAAAGGTGGTTGGAGCAGAGCCCGCAGTTGTTGGGGCACGCGCACTTGTCAATCATCACGTTGGGCGCGTGGGCCCCCTTGCCGTCCATCCAGTACGTGGAGAACTTGTTGTACATCTCGTACGAGCCGAAGTAGAGCTCCTCGCATTCGCCGTGGGACGGGCACGTCTTGGACATATACACGCGTCCGTCCCTCTCAAAGACCTCGGCGTCCAGTATCATGTTGCAGTCGGGGCATATGCTCTGGGTGAAGCGTATGGTGGTGCGCTTGGACAGCACCTTCGGCGTCTGGTTGGATATCTGGATGAGCGACATCTGTCAGGGGATTTGCGTGATGTTGGGTATATAATCCATATGCAACCTAACACAGGGGGAAATGGGGTAATCTGCTGCCGCCCTTATATATCCCGGCCAATACCCCGTCTACGGTGATATTCACTGACAAGACCCGCAGGGCGCTGGTCCGGCTGGGCATGAGCGCCCCGGAGATCCGGGCGTACTCGGCGCTGCTCAGATCCGCCGAGCCCACCGCCGCGGAGCTGAGCCAGAGCGCTGGCGTCCCCCTCTCCAAGATATACGACGTGCTGGGATCCCTGGAGGGAAAGGGGTGGGTGGGGTCGACGGACACGCGGCCCACCAAGTACTTTGCCAAGTCGCCTGCCACCAGCACGGAGGCGATACGCCGGAGCCGCGAGGAGGAATTCGAGCGGGACAGCTCGGCGGTGCTCAACGAGATCACCCCCATATACGAGAGGGGCGACGCCGCCGAGAAGCCCGACATTCTGGTGCTGTCCGGGCCGGCCATAGAGGCCAAGATGCTGGAGATGGCCGAGTCGTGCCGGGACGAGGTGCTCATAGCCGTGCCCGAGGCGGGCCGGAACCTGGTGCCCCGGGCCATGCCGCGGCTCCGGGCGCTGCACGACCGGGGCGTGAACATAAAGGTGCTGGCCCCCGACGGCATGGACGAGATAGTCCTGCGGCACCTGGCCCGGGTGTCCAGCACCGTCCGGGTGAAGGAGGGCCTCTTCGGGGGAGGGCTCATAGCGGACTCCCGCTACGTCATGATACTGTTGGGCCCGGAGAGCGCCGCCGCGGAGGCCTCCGACACGGTGGCCATATGGGCGGACCACGCCGGGCTGGCCGGGTTCGCCACGAAGTACTTTGAATACTTATTTGAAGGCTCCAGCTCCACATAGGGCGATGCCCGAGGACGAGAGGCTCTTCGTCGGGACCGCCGAGGCCGAGCACGTGGAGATGTACATCAAGGCCATATGGCACATCGACGAGGCCGGGGGCGACCCCAAGATAAGCACCATAGCCAGGAAGCTCCACGTCCGGCAGCCCAGCGTGGTGCAGATGCTCAAGAAGCTCAAGCGCATGAAGCTGGTCCACTATACGAAGGCCGGGGCGAGCCTCACCGGCGAGGGGGACGTCATAGGCACCAAGATGGTGCGGAACAGCAGGCTGCTGGAGGTGCTGATGGACAGCGCCCTCAAGATAGAGGTGGACGAGGAGATGGTCTGCGGCATAGAGCACCACATGAACGCGCGCTTCACCGACGCCCTGTGCACCCTGCTGAAGCACCCGCGGATCAGCCCCCACGGCAAAAAGATACCCCCCGGGGCCTGCTGCCGCGAGGCAGAGGGCTCCGGCTAGGGGCCCGGCCTTTCGCGGCGCGTTCTGTACGTCGGGGCGCGGCCGGGTTCAAGATGGAATGCGGCGGATCCGGATTGCGTGCGGAGCGGCGGCGGGCGCGGCGGCGTCGCCCGGATTGCATGGCGGAATCCGCCTGCTGCGTGTTCAGACGGCGCCTGATCTATGTGGCGCGCGCCAAGAGGCCTTGCAAGGCGGGACGGATTCTCCACGGATTTCATTGTGGGCGCGGGCATTACAGGGGGCGTGGTCTTTCTCGCCCCAGTGAACGCGCGGCGCCCCACGCGCCTTGCCGCCTTGCGTCCGGTCGGCCCGGCCTCGCACATTGGGCTTGTGGCCCCCGCCATGCTCGTGTCAGTCGAGGGAGAGTCGTTCTTGTTTCTGTTCCGGTTGGAGCATCCAACGTTTCGTGTCGCTGGAGCCCCGCCGCTTCTGCCCACCACGGCAATTGGAGTATGCTGGAGTGCCGTCTAGCTACGCGCTAGCGTGATCTGCCAATTAAACGCCGATGGAAATTTCCAGTTTGTTTTTTGAGCAAGATTGGTACGTGCTAAAGGTTTAGAACCGTAGCGAGTCGTTTCATTCCTTCATGAGCGGTTTGAAGCCGCAAATTTCCTCGGGCGTCACGCCAAGCTTGCCGGCCACCACACGGCAAACCTTGTCCAGGCCAACCTTTGGAGGCCCGAACACGTAAAACATCACAACGGCGTCCTTTACAGATATGGGCGAGACCCGTCTAAGATCCTGAATCCTGTTTCCCACAACCAGCGGAATGTCGCCCTCGTTGTAGAGCTTTATGGTTATTTTCGATTTGTGAAAAATAATCTCGTGCGACGGGACGTTTAGCGCGTCGGCAACCTCTTTTGCGATGCCGTCCAACTCGCTCTGTTCCATCTGACGAAAAAGCTTTCTTCTGTCCGAGGGTATGTCCGCGCCGGAGAATTGGCAAGCTCGCTTGAGCAGCTTTCGTTGCCTAATTTTCTCCAGTATGTTCTTGGACTTTTTGGCCTTAGGGCTTTTCACGATGAGTTCGTAGATGGACGCATCGTCCATTTTTAAGTAACCGTCAAGAAATTCGCTGCTGGTTAATTTTAGCGTGTCTGGTTCAATGATTTTTTCGTCATGTATTGCGCTGTTCAATGCTTGTAAAAACATTTGATCTGCCGCTAGGCGCGTATGGTGTTCGTAGACTTGGGTGTGCATTTGGTATCGGGCCAATCTATATCCCTCTATGGCATCCTTTCCTTTGCTGTCGATTCCCAGAGAGGGATATTCGCTTGGAGTACGTCTTAACGTATGAATTATTCTTTCCAAATCAAACATGCCGTAATACACGCCAAGAAAATATGAATCTCGCCTGAGATAGTCCATTTTATCCGCGTCTAGGCTCCCTGACACTATATTTGAGTGCAAGGTTGGGTGCGTAAATTTTTCTATATTTGATTTTGGGTTCAAGATATCCACTACCATTCGTTTATCTGACCCTAATATTCTGTCTATCTCTGAATCGTTTTTAATTATCAACTTAGTAATTTCTTCATGTATGCCGTCTATTTCAGGGTTAATTTTTTTTAGAATGTTTTCAAACAGATGTGAAAATGGCCCATGCCCTATATCGTGTAGCAGGGCGGCCTGCCTTATTGTTTCTTTTTGCGAAGATATTTCAAGCTCGTCGCACATCCTGCCCGCGATATGTGCGACTCCGATGGAGTGTTCAAACCTGGTATGCAGGGCGGATGGATACACCAAATGTGCGTGTGACAGCTGCTTAATTCTGTGCAGCCTGCGAAACGCCTGCGTATCCACCAGTTTGACCTCCCTTTGGGACATCCCTACAAACCCGTAGAGCGGGTCCCTGAATAATTTGTACTTAAATTTACGCATGTTAATCCAGATGAAGTTTTTTCAAAAGCTTTTGGCCGGTCCGTACATCCTGGTCCGTCATTTTCCATCCGAACGTGCCGGCAACATCCTGAGGCGTGAATGATTTGTCCCTGCTTTGTATATAATGCACCTTGGCCGCATAGGAGAGCGATCCCGGATTGAGGCAATCGCTGCATGCGCTTATGACTTCTTTTATTTTTTTAAAATTTTTCTTATTGTCTTTCTTCGCTTCATTTGCAATATCCTCTCCATCTTCCGCCAAGACGTAGGCGTATCCAAAGGCTTTTCTTGATCTATATTCATTAACGTAGTCAAACGCCACAAGCTCGGCCAGCGCCGCCGCCACGTCCTTGCTGAATGGGCCGTAGAAATGCGGAACGAATGTAGTGTCAATGCCCACTCCACGCTCCGTCTGAAAGTATATGAGCTTCTGCAAGACGGTCCTGCCCACGGCGCGATCGCCACTTGCTTTTATGTTTAGCAGTACGGCATCGTGCGCATTCATATTGTCGTCCTCCTAGTGACCAATGGCTGTTCCACGTCATTTAGAGCCAAGTGGCCGCTCACCGGTGCCGCGAAGCGGAAATTCCGGCGGCCATTTGAACTCCCAATTCTCCAGAGGATCTCAACGTCATGAGACACATAGCCGCACACTGCCATGAGCCAGAGGAGCGGTCGAGTGGGGGATTTGCCGCATACCGCCACGCGGCCAAACCGCCGTTGTACACCGCCTCCCATAATTGCCCGTCGCACGGTTTCTTTATAATGATTTCTTAGCCGCAGGGTGGACCCCGGTGACCGCACGGACCACAAAGGGCAGGGGCATCCCAACGCCCCCGGCCCCGGTTTGGGCGGATCATGGTATGCAGGTGCGGTCCGCGCATGCGACAAGGCTCCGGAACGGCGCGGCGCGCCCAACGGACTCCGGACAAGGCCCACGGCGCCGGGTTCCCCCCGCAAAGACTGGTGCTGGCCGAAATCCCCCTCTACGATCTTAAATAGTACAACAGATCACGTCAGACACGGGGCGCGGGAATGCCAGGAAAGGCAAAGTGTCGCAAAAGACGATCACGCGCCGCGGGCTCCCCATATGCCGAAAGGACGGCCAGATCAGGACCCCGACCGGGGAACGGTGGGACGCGGCATTCGAGAACAAGGACGGCGGGCGGCGCCGGGTCTCGTTTGAGCGCGACGGCCCCACGCGCGAGTGCAAGTACCACGGGTCGGGGGCGCGGGCGCAAACACATCGCGGCGGTCAAGCAGCTGCTGCTCATATAGTCTTAGACCGCCCCCGGCAAGCGCATAGTCATTAAGGAGCGGGAAGTGGGGCGCTCCAGCTGCAAGAAGCAGAATTACAAGCGCAACGGAGTGTACCGCGGCGAATACGAGGACGGGCAGAAGTACAAGCGCCGCGGGCGCGGACGGGGGTTCCGGGACAACCTGGGCTTCGAGTACCGGCGCGCGCCGTCCGTCTACATCGCGATGCCCCGTTGTTGTCGGGCGCAGGGGTCACCGGTGCCCGCCACACTGCCGACGCTGGCGCACTTCGGCGTCAAGGCGCGCCCGGACGCCGTAACCCGGATACTGGAGCGCTGCTCGCGAATGGTCGAAGGGTACGTCGGTACAATCAAGCCCCCGAGCCTGGGGGAGAAGCGGGGCTACTGCGAGAAGCACCAGAATGTCCACGGCGGGGAGTCGCGGTTCGTCGCCGCGATGGACCCGGCGACCCGGTTCGTGTTGGCGCGTGACGTGTCGCCCGGCAAGGAAAAGTACGCCGCCCCCCCCCCCCTGTCCGGGCGGCCCAGGATACGGCGGGCAAGGTTCCCCGGCTGTTTGTCACCGACGGCCTGGCGCAATACGGCATCGCCTTCAACAAGGTGTACCGCCCGGCAAAGGGCCCCGGGCGTTGGCATATCCGCTACATCCACATACAAAACATGGCGTGTAACGCCAACACGCAAGAGCGCCTCAACGGGGAGCTGGCGGACCGGTTCAGGTCGACCCGGGGCATAAACAGCGAAGACATGCTGATATTCCGCGTCGTGGCGCTCCACCACAACTTCGCCAAGCCGCACGAGGGGATGGACGGCAGGACCCCCGCCGAGGCCGCTGGCATAGACGCGCAAGGCGCCGGCAAGTGGCAGACACTGATGCAAAACGCCGCGGCCACCACGTGGCGATGCGGCAGCGCCCGCCATAATGCCAAGATGCTCCCGATTCCCCCGGCGAACCCGCGCCCGAATCCGGCGGTTTGAAGCCGCCGCGAACGTTCCCGGCAGGCTTTTCTCCGCGCGCCCGGCCCACGCGGGCGGAACGGTGCGAAAAATCGGCGCAAAACGCATCCGCGCCGCGCTGGATGCCGGTTTGGGGGGCCGCGGTAATGATCTAAACTCGTTATACCCAGCACCCGTCTTTGCAGGGGAAACCGTTAGTACTTAACCTGTATTAATCATGATAATTCCCACGACTTTGGTAAATTTTAGTCTCTCAAACCGTTGGCGGTAAAAACCCGAATCGTCATATTTAAACACGTTTTGTCCATTAAATGAGAACTTCAAGGCGCCCTCTGTTATGTCTACCATTTTTGGGATTCCGCTATGAAACGTTCCGACTGGGCGTTTGCCTCATCCAACGCCACCAGAGGCTCTATGTGGTATATGTCGTCTGCGTGATTAACAACCACGCCGTCGTCGTTTTTTTCTAGTGCAAAATACCTCAGGTAACGTTTCCCGTCATGTTTGCGTTGAATAAGCTCAAGCTCCCTTAACAGAAACAAATTATGCGTTGCCACAAAGACCTGCGTTCCGGATCTGCTGATGCGCGATATTGCGTCGGCCACGATGCGTATGATCTTCGGATTTAGATTAGACTCGGGTTCGTCCCAGAACAGACATCCGACGTCGTCCATATGCCCCGTGGCAATCAGGTACGACAGCGTGCCAACCTTGCGTATGCCTTCGGCAACAAGGAACATTTCCAGCAAGATGTCGCGCTGGCGCAGGTAAAAGTGCTCATCATCCATGTTGTATACAATAGTACCGCCAATTACTTTCTTCAACAAATTTGATAACTCTTTGGTATCTGCATTTTGCTGCCTCCGAAGGCTTGGCGCTCCGAGCAATTTGCGCGTATCATACCACGTCTCGTCAAACTCTGTGGCATAATGATCATAAAGCCATATGAACCCCGGTGCCAAGGAAAGCAGCTCGTGCGGAGGCAAGAATACCGGCAAGGTATTGCTCCATGCACCGGGACAGGCGGTTATGTTGACTTTGGAGGACCTCGTTGAGAAGCCAAATTTAACGGATGTCTTGCTGGCCGATTCCAGTTTTACGCTGCAATTGTTATGGCCCGGTCGTCGGCGCGCCAACCTGCCCACCTTGGATTTTTTTGGCCTAAAAACCCCGACGAGTTTAGCCGAAAGAGTCGTCTCCAAAGCGGCGACGGTTGGTCTGCCGCCGGTTACATGCACATCAAAATGATCTTTATTATTAGTGGGCTGGCCGCCCGGTCTTTGGCAAGATGCCAAGACGGCATATAATAATTTCAGTAGGTGCGTCTTGCCTACCCCGTTTTCGCCTACAATGACGTTGAGTCTTGAAAAATCCAAGGTGGCGTTAGAAAATGCCGTAAAATTTTTCACTGTAAGTGATCTGATCTCACCGGACATGCCCACACTACTCATTTCCGGATTGACGTTAGGCATGGCATACATAAGGATGTTGACTTATGGACGGCATTGCGTCGCCCCAGACACGGTGCGGATGGGGCATTGACGGGGCACGGCACAAGTCGATGGGCAACGGAATGTGGCTGCACGGGACGCCGGGCGCTCATGCTCGTTTTGCAATATGTGGTGACGCCCCACCAGATGGGTTTGGAAACGATGTGACGGATCTCTTCACCGGCGCCGTTGGGTGTGTCCGGAAGGCTCCAACGCAATCACCGCCGATGGCCTTCCCGGATTTTCCAAGGAGGTGGCCGCCGGAATGCCGGGCGACGAGCGCCCCGGCGCCATACACGGAGGTAATGCGGGCGTGTCAAGCGACACGCCGGCATGCGCGGACAATTCAACGACGCCGTAAGGGACCGCATAAGGCGCGCCCACGGGTCTAGCTCCAAGGCGCCTGCGCCTGGCGCGCTATTCCCGGCACACCATTAACTCTCCGGTTCCTCTCGAACGCGATACGAAAGACGGCCGCTGAAGCTTCGGACGTGGTGATTGGAGATCGAGCAAGTGTTTCGCGGCCACATGACACGCGGTCCCGTTCTGCGCGTGACGTATGCTGCCGTGCCGCATGTAGTTCCAATGGTCCCTGCATAGCGCGACCACACATCGCGTCGTATTGCATCGCTGCGGCGGCGACAGAGGCAGTCTGCCGTTCCGGGGGAGTCGCCGCCCATGCATAACGCAAAAGTCAGGACCGGCCCAAAACGGCAACCGTTCGGAACGGTTCGGCCAACACGGATCAGGGCGGGCGCG
This sequence comes from Nitrosopumilaceae archaeon, assembly GCA_963665475.2. Taxonomy (GTDB): domain Archaea; phylum Thermoproteota; class Nitrososphaeria; order Nitrososphaerales; family Nitrosopumilaceae; genus VYCS01. Next base: position 10,602 of record CAXXXK010000004.1, read on the forward strand.
GTCCGCGCATACGACAAGGCTCCGGAACGGCGCGGCGCGCCTAACGGACTCCGGACAAGGACACGCGTTACCGCAAGGTATAATGCAGCGGCGCGCGTGGCCCGCTCCATGGCATGCTTCTGCGGATGTCCCAAGCACATACGCGACCAGAACGGGTACAAGATAGGCTGCGTCGAGTGCGGCCACGGCCCCCAGAACCACGAGGAGGAGTTCCGGGCGTCGGCGCGGGGAAACGAGTCCGCCTCGCAAAAGCGCGACGCCGACTTTGGGTGATATGGCGTTCAGCCGCCCAGCATCTTGCCCGCCGGGTTCTCCCGGCGCGGCACCCACCGCACCTCGACGCCCCCGTCCCGCGGCATGTGGCGCCACACCTCCCGGGCCAGGTCGCGCAGCTTGGGGTCGTTTATCCCGTACTCGTGGTTGATCTGGCGCACCACCACCTGGGAGTCGCTGTATATCACCAGCGGCTCGCCGGAGCCGGCGAACCTCTCCAGCACGGCCAGGACGGCCAGATATTCGGCCTGGTTGTTGGTAGCCCCGGGCGCCCCGACGTATTCGGACTCGCCTGTCCGGGGTATGAAGTAGCCGTACCCTCCCGAGTCGCCGCCGGATCCGTCCGCGTATGCCTTCAACGCGGCGGGCTGCCGCTTCGCTATGTTTAAAGGATCCAACCGCACCATGCGCCCCGGGTTCATAGTCTAGCTCGGTTATGACGTCGCCCTTACACGGCGAAGATCCGGGGTCCGAATCCCCGTGAACCCACCAAAGGCCGGGGCGCTTGCAATATATCCGCCCGGTGTGGTACTGCGTAAATGGCGGCGGAGTATGCAAAGAAGTACCTGACCGTCTCGGCGTTCGCCCTGGCCTCCGCGGTGGTGGTGGGGGCCGTCTTTGCGGCGACCCACGGCGTGTCGGTCAGCGCGGGCGCCGACGTGTCGTACCCCTCCTGGCTCGTGCTGTCGTACGTGGCCGGCCTCACCATGATAGCCCTGCCCTGCACCCTCCCCCTGGTCTTCGTGGTCGTCCCCATGAGCATGGGGCAGGGGTCCCGCCGGGGCCCGATCACCGCCGCACTGTTCGGGGCGGGCCTGATCATAACCATCACGGCATACACGGCCGCGGCCGGCGTCCTGGGCGGGACGGTGGGCCTGGATGGGGCCGCCCAGTACATGTTCCTGGCCGCCGGGGCGGTGGCCTTCGTCTTTGGGCTGTCGCAGCTGGACCTGATAAGGCTGCGGCTGCCGGCCTATTCGGGCACGCCCCGGTGCATACAGGAGCGGGGAGACTACGCCAAGGGCTTCCTCATGGGGCTGCTGCTGGGCAACGCCGGGGTCGGGTGCCCCAACCCGCTGTTTTATTGGCTGCTGGTGTACGTGGCCGGCACGGGGAGCGCCGAGATAGGGGCGGGCCTGGGGGCGGTGCACGGCTTTGGGCGCGCCGTGCCGCTGGTGCTGGTGGCCGTGCTGGGGGTGATGGGCGTGAACCTGGCGCGCGGCGTGGCGGCCCGCCGCCGAAATATAGAGGCGGCCGGCGGCTGGATGCTCATAGCGGTGGGGTCGTTTCTAATCATAAACGCGATCCCCGGGGGCCACCAATGGTACGAAAGCACCATAATACACATAGGTTGGAACAACATAGTATCCGCGTTGGCCATACCGCCCGAGTTCCACGTAGACGCGCACTCGCACGACGCCCCCGTAATGCTGCCCCCGGACATGGCCCCGGCGCTGCTGGCCGCCATGATACTGGGCCCGGTGGGGTGGCACTACCTCAGGAGGGCCCGGCAGTGAGGGACCCGGTCTGCGGAACCGACGTGAAGGGCGGCGACCGGCTGACGCACCGGGGGCGGGAGTACGCCTTCTGCTGCGCCATGTGCCGGTGGGCCTTTGAGAGCGACCCGGGCAGCTATATAGACGGCTGAAGGCGCCGTCCTAGTTCCCGGGCCGCTTGAGCTTTTGCGCTATCTCCTCGGGGGAGAGTATGCGCCCGAAAGCCTTCTCGTACTTGGCCACCTCCTTCTGGAGCAGTATGGACCATATCTTCATGGCCAGCGGCGACAGGTTGAGCGTGCACTCTATCTCCCGGTTTATCACTATCTTTGACGCGTTGAAGCGCCCGCCCTGCAGGGTCATCTTGTGGTCGGGCGAGTCGTGGAACACCGTCAGCTTCAGGCCGTCGTAGTTCACGTGCGAGATCTGGCCGGTGACGTGTATCTCCCTGTACCCGTCGCTGTGCTCGACGCTGACGTCGGGTATCTCTACCGTCTGCGCCGCCCCCCGTACTGCATCACGCGACGCTATTGCGTCGGTCCATATAAAAGCGCCCCGAAGTCAGAGGCCGTGACCGGCTGGCGGCCGCATGAAGGGGATCCAGACCGGGATCGTCCGCATGACCGGATCCGGCACGCCAGTCCGGTCATGTCGTTTGGAGCGAGCCGCGCCGGCGTGGTTTGCCGCCAGATCGGCGCGGTGGCCGCCATGCAGCTAGAACCCGCGAAGCCCCGGCGGCCGGACGGTCTCCGGGTGCGAGGCCATCCACCGGATCTGCTCCAGCATGGCGTCCTTGTCAGCGGGCAGCGTGCCCTTTACGGTGTACGCGTTGGAGCCGTGGTTGGCCCGGAAGACTATGTCGCTCTCCGCGCGTATCCCCGAGACCAGCCCCTCCAGCTCGGCCAGCGCCTCGGCGTCTGTGAGCCGCTCGAACTCTCCCCGGTACTTTTCCAGAAACTCCCCCTTGATGCCGTTCTCCAGGTACAGCGTCAGGGCGCCAACGTAGTCCGGCGAGCAGGCGCTGATGACCCGGGCGGTGCCCTCCACGTGCTCGGCGGAGTACTTGCGGCCGCCGAGGCCCAGTATCACCATGCACGACATCGTATAGCCGGCCGCCTTGGCCTTGTTGACGGCCCGGATTATGGTGCTCGCCAAGGCCCCCTTGGTGACGCGGCGGAGCACCGCGTCCGAGCCGCTCTCTATTCCCAGGTACAGCATGTCCAGCCCCGCCCGGCGCATGGCCGCCATCTCCTCGGGGGTCTTCTTGAGGATGTTCATAGGCATCGCGTAGCAGGATATCCTCTCCAGCCGGGGGAATATCTTCCGTAGGTGGGAGACCAGCTCTATCATGTAGTCGGTGTCCAAGTTCAGGGCGTCGCCGTCGGCCAGAAATATCCTCCGCGTCTGTGGCATGTGCCGGGCCATCAGGTCCATCTCGGCCAGCACCTCTTTTCGCGGCCGCTCCTCGTACTCCTTGGAGCGGTACATGTCGCAGAAGGAGCACTCGTTGAAGGAGCATCCCAGCGTGACCTGGAATATCAGGGAATGGGCCTCCGACGGGGGCCGGTACAGCGGCTGGTCGTACGCGGGGTACATCATGGTTTGTGGCGGGCGGCGCGTCCTTATATGTTGCATGGAGGCGGCGCGGGCATTGGTACGCCGAGCGGGCCGGCGGCGCCTCCGGCGGACGCGCGGATCCGCGGCGCCGCACAACGTCCGGCCGTCCGGCGCGAAGGGCCGCGACGCATTGCCCCGGCACGGATCCGAATCCCGTGCCCGTTCGGCTTCGCGAATTGCGCCCTCAATAACGCTGGAACCGAGCGGATCTTCCGATCTCCGGAATTGGTTCTTTTATATGAGCGGCGCATACGCAAATGGATGGATATAGAAGCGGACTATATCGTATCAGAGGCGAGCTACGGCCCCGGCCGGCAGCTGAGCCACGCCCTCAGACACAAGGTTACGGATCGTGGAGTCGAAGAAGGCCGGATTGCCGACAAGATCACGATGGTCTCGGAGATAAAGAACAAGACGTCCTACGTCACGGCCCACAAGACCGCCGGGGGCTGGAGGCGCGGGTACCAAGTGCGGGCGTTCCTTCTGGACGGCAAGCCCTTCGTCAGGATAGACAACAACAGGGTGGCCTACGACCACCTCGGAACCCTGCCGGAGGTGAGCGGGGGCGGATCCTTGCCCGCCGGCGGGGGCGGGGGCGACCCGGACAGCGGATCCGCAAAGCTGGCCAGGCTGAGGGAGAGGCACATACAGGATGATTTCACGGGCGCCGCCAGCTTGGACGCCCAAAAGCCCCCCGGCCTCACCGCCGCGGAGATACTGCAAGAGGACCGGATGAGGGGGGGCATCGGACGGGGAGAGGGCACGCCGGGAACCGGGGGCGGATCCCGCGGCGGCACGGCCGGAGTGGACCCCCCAAAGGCGACGCGGGGAGAAGAGAACGCGCCAAAGAGCGAATCCGAAGACCGGACGGAGGGGGATGTCCCTGCGGAGGCGGACGCAGAGCCGGAAGGGGCTGGCAAGAGTGGCAACGGCGAGGCGAAGGAGGCTACGGCGGAGGGCGAGACAGCTGCCGAGGCCAAGGACCCTGCGGATGGCGAGAAGCCAGCGGGGGGCGAGAGTGACGGTGGCGAGGTGAAGGGGGCCAAGGCTGATGGCGCGCAACCTGCCGAGGCCAAGGACTCTGCGGATGGCGAGAAGCCAGCGGGGGGCGAGAGTGACGGTGGCGAGGATGATAAGGCGGATGGCGAGGCAGCTGCTGATGGCGAGAAACTTGCGGAGGCCAAGGGCTCTGCCGAGGAGGAGAAACCTGCTGAGGAGGAGAGTGATGGCGCCGAGGAAAAGGATGACAAAAAGGACGGGCCGTGGGGCACCCTGCCCAAGGGAATGAAGGCCGCTGCAAAGCCAAGTGGTGAAGAGGTGAAGGAGGACGTCAAAAAGGACGCGGCCAAGGGCGAGGCAGCTGCTAAGGAGGAGAAACCCGCCGAGGCGGAGTCCGAGGATGATAAGGCGGGGGGCGAGAAGCCTGCTGAGGCCAAGGACTCTGCCGAGGAGGAGAAACCTGTTGAGGGCGAGAGTGATGGCGCCGAGGATGATAAGGCGGGGGGCGAGAAGCCTGCTGAGGCCAAGGACTCTGCCGAGGAGGAGAAACCTGTTGAGGGCGAGAGTGATGGCGCCGAGGATGATAAGGCGGGGGGCGAGAAGCCTGCTGAGGCCAAGGACTCTGCCGAGGAGGAGAAACCTGTTGAGGGCGAGAGTGATGGCGCCGAGGATGATAAGGCGGGGGGCGAGAAGCCTGCTGAGGCCAAGGACTCTGCCGAGGAGGAGAAACCTGTTGAGGGCGAGAGTGATGGCGCCGAGGAAAAGGATGACAAAAAGGACGGGCCGTGGGGCACCCTGCCCAAGGGAATGAAGGCCGCTGCAAAGCCAAGTGGTGAAGAGGTGAAGGAGGACGTCAAAAAGGACGCGGCCAAGGGCGAGGCAGCTGCTAAGGAGGAGAGCGACGGTGGCAAGGTGGAGTCCGAGGATGATAAGGCGGGGGGCGAGAAGCCTGCTGGGGGCGAGAGTGATGGCGCCGAGGATGATAAGGCGGGGGGCGAGAAGCCTGCTGGGGGCGAGAGTGATGGCGCCGAGGATGATAAGGCGGGGGGCGAGAAGCCTGCTGGGGGCGAGAGTGATGGCGCCGAGGATGATAAGGCGGGGGGCGAGAAGCCTGCTGAGGCCAAGGACTCTGCCGAGGAGGAGAAACCTGTTGAGGGCGAGAGTGATGGCGCCGAGGAAAAGGATGACAAAAAGGACGGGCCGTGGGGCACCCTGCCCAAGGGAATGAAGGCCGCTGCAAAGCCAAGTGGTGAAGAGGTGAAGGAGGACGTCAAAAAGGACGCGGCCAAGGGCGAGAGTGATGGCGCCGAGGAGGAGTCCGAGGATGATAAGGCGGGGGGCGAGAAGCCTGCTGGGGGCGAGAGTGATGGCGCCGAGGATGATAAGGCGGGGGGCGAGAAGCCTGCTGAGGCCAAGGACTCTGCCGAGGAGGAGAAACCTGTTGAGGGCGAGAGTGATGGCGCCGAGGAAAAGGATGACAAAAAGGACGGGCCGTGGGGCACCCTGCCCAAGGGAATGAAGGCCGCTGCAAAGCCAAGTGGTGAAGAGGTGAAGGAGGACGTCAAAAAGGACGCGGCCAAGGGCGAGGCAGCTGCTAAGGAGGAGAAACCCGCCGAGGAGGAGAGCGACGGTGGCGAGGCGGAGTCCGAAGATGATAAGGCGGGGGGCGAGAAGCCTGCTGAGGCCAAGGACTCTGCCGAGGAGGAGAAACCTGTTGAGGGCGAGAGTGATGGCGCCGAGGAAAAGGATGACAAAAAGGACGGGCCGTGGGGCACCCTGCCCAAGGGAATGAAGGCCGCTGCAAAGCCAAGTGGTGAAGAGGTGAAGGAGGACGTCAAAAAGGACGCGGCCAAGGGCGAGGCAGCTGCTAAGGAGGAGAAACCCGCCGAGGAGGAGAGCGACGGTGGCGAGGCGGAGTCCGAGGATGATAAGGCGGGGGGCGAGAAGCCTGCTGAGGCCAAGGACTCTGCCGAGGAGGAGAAACCTGTTGAGGGCGAGAGTGATGGCGCCGAGGAAAAGGATGACAAAAAGGACGGGCCGTGGGGCACCCTGCCCAAGGGAATGAAGGCCGCTGCAAAGCCAAGTGGTGAAGAGGTGAAGGAGGACGTCAAAAAGGACGCGGCCAAGGGCGAGGCAGCTGCTAAGGAGGAGAAACCCGCCGAGGAGGAGAGCGACGGTGGCGAGGCGGAGTCCGAGGATGATAAGGCGGGGGGCGAGAAGCCTGCTGAGGCCGAAGGCGAGAGTGCTAATGACAAGCCGGAGGAGGGCAAAGAAGATGGGCCGTGGGGCACGCTACCCAAGGGAATGAAGGCAGCTGCAAAATCAGGCGGTGACGAGGCGAAAGAGGCGAAGGCAGAGGATGAGGTAGCTGCTGATGCCGAGAAACCCGCAAAGGATAAGGGCGATGGTGATGAAGAGAAGAGAGAAGTGGAGACTGCATCCGAACCAACACAAGAAAGCATCAAGGCGGAAAACGATTTACTTTCGAAGATCAGCGAGTTAAAAAATAAAATGACCATGTTGGAGGCGGCAGAGCCAGATCCGGAGCTGGTGGCGCAGGTGGAGAAGCAAGAGAAGCAGATCAAGAGCCTGGAGTCGGCGGAAACAGAACACGCGGCCAAGAGGAATGAGATGGAAGAGCAGATCAAGAGCCTGGAGTCGGACAAGGCGGAACGGGCGGCCGAGGCGGAGAAGCTGCAGGGGAAGATACGGGACATGGAGTCGGCGGAAACAGAACACGTAACCAAGAGGAAGGAGCTGGAAGAGCAGATCAAGAGCCTGGAATCGGTAGAGGCGGAACACGTAACCAAGAGGAAGGAGCTGGAAGAGCATATCAAGCGGTTGGAATCAGAGGCGGACCCGGAGCTGGTGGCGCAGGTGGAGAAGATGCGGGGTATGATACTGGATAGGATACGGGATATGGAGTCGGCGGAAACAGAACACGTAACCAAGAGGAAGGAGCTGGAAGAGCAGATCAAGAGCCTGGAGTCGGACAAGGCGGAACGGGCGGCCGAGGCAGAGAAGCTGCAGGGGAAGATACGGGACATGGAGTCGGCGGAAACAGAACACGTAACCAAGAGGAAGGAGCTGGAAGAGCAGATCAAGAGCCTGGAGTCGGACAAGGCGGAACGGGCGGCCGAGGCGGAGAAGCTGCAGGGGAAGATACGGGACATGGAGTCGGCGGAAACAGAACACGTAACCAAGAGGAAGGAGCTGGAAGAGCAGATCAAGAGCCTGGAGTCGGACAAGGCGGAACGGGCGGCCGAGGCGGAGAAGCTGCAGGGGAAGATACGGGACATGGAGTCGGCGGAAACAGAACACGTAACCAAGAGGAAGGAGCTGGAAGAGCATATCAAGCGGTTGGAGTCGGCGGAGGCGGAACGCTTCACCAAGATACAGAGTCGGCTTAGGCAGATTCAGGAGATGGAGTCGGCGGAGGCGGAACGGGTGACTCAGATACAGGAGCAGGTAGAGCAGATTCAGGAGATGGAGCCTGATCCGGAGCTGGTGGCGCAGGTGGAGAAGCAAGAGAAGCAGATCAAGAGCCTGGAGTCGGCGGAAACAGAACACGCGGCCGAGAGGAAGGAGATGGAAGAGCAGATCAAGAGCCTGGAGTCGGACAAGGCGGAACGGGCGGCCAAGGCGGAGAAGCTGCAGGGGAAGATACGGGACATGGAGTCGGCGGAAACAGAACACGCGGCCGAGAGGAAGGAGATGGAAGAGCAGATCAAGCGGTTGGAAACAGAGCCGGATCCGGAGCTGGTGGAGCTGGTGGAGAAGCTGCAGTGGAGAATACAGGAGATGGAGTCGGCGGAAACAGAGCGTGTGGAGCAGGTGGAGAAACAAGTGGAGCAGATCAGGAGTCTGAAGTCGGCAGAAGCGGAGCGTGTGGAGCAGATACAGGGACAGTTGGAGCAGATCAGGAGTCTGAAGTCGGCAGAAGCGGAGCCGGATATGTTGGCGCACGTGGAGGAGCTGCAGGGAAAGATACGGGAGATGGAGTCGGCAGAAGCGGAACGCACGGAGCAGATGCAGGAGCAGATGGCGCAGATCGAGCAGTTGGAGTCGTCCTCGGCCAGGAGTTCGGAGATTCTTGAATTTCTGGAAAAGCTTGAGGAACGAATATCCCGAGTAGAACGCGCGCGCGACGCCGAACCCAAGACAGAACCGCCCCCGTCAGCCCCTCAGGAGGATCCGGAGATGCTGAGTCGGATCAACGCCCTGCAGGACAAGATATCCCAGATAGAGTCCCTGCCAGCGGAGAGCTTGGGCCAGGAGCTGCTAGACAATCTGGGGGCTCTCCAAAGGATGATCGTCAACTACGGACGCAGGAAGAGCGTCAGTAATGCAGACAAGGGGCGACTGATCGAACTGCGCGAGCGCATCAAGAGGCTCAGGGCCGCGGCGCGGCACAGAAAGAGGCGCGCCAAAACAAGGTCCAGGAAATAGACTTGCCACACGCGGGGAATATTCGTAATCGCATCAAATAGATAGGTTCAAGCGCAAGTTCGTCGCAGAATGGGGAATTGCGGATGGCTTCCAGAATTGGAAGTGCCGCCGTATTAGGCGCTGAGCCGAATGGGGATGGCCGCTTGCAACGCGAAAGTACATCCCGTATGATCAGCATTGTATGGTACGGCCGATTTGTCGGTGTGACTTTTGCCCCGCTATGCGCGACGGGTTACTTCAAAAAGCAAACAGTTGTCTGAATATCTCTAGCCCGTTGGATCTATGTATTGTTCCATGTAGCGTGCCTGTGTATCAATGGGCGCGGTGGACAGATCACAGTAGCCAAAGAGGTCTTCAATCCATTTCCCAGCCCACGACCTGTCGATGGAGCCGTCGGGAAGCTCCGTTACAACGCGCGTTCCGACTATCGCCGACACCCTGCCGTCGTCGTACAACAGGTCGCTGGGCATGCACTCCATAACGGCATTGACAAGTCCAACGTACTCGTTCTCCGAAACAAGATCAAAGTTGCTGGCATATTCAGGATCGTCCGGTTGCGTGACCCAAACGCCAAACCGCTTGTCCACGATCCGCTTCACGGCATGCTGGGGGTTTGAATCGCCATCAGCGGCATCGCCCGAATCGGGAAGAATGTAAGCTATTACGTCTCCCACCACCAAGTTATCATACGGGAGCATCATTTCAACCTCCACGACATCAAAGAACCAGATGTACGGGTCCATGTCCAAGGCAAGCGGCCTTAAGAACTCGTATTGGCGTGCGGTCTGGCTAGGGAGTATTGTTTGGCTCGGAGTTGCAATGTCAATTACGATGCTGGTGTCGTTGCCGTTGTAGGTTATGGTTGCGGTCTTTCCATCCAAACTAATGTCGTCGGTAGTTATCAGGTTGGAAGCGTCAAAGTCATCCGTATTTGTGAAGATGCCCGTGTTGGCATTTGTCTCGGCGAATGTGATTGCCATCGGACCAAGCATGCCGACATCATCAAGCGAGACGTCGTTGTCTTGCTGGAACAGTATGGTTTCACCTTGCTGTCCAGTGTTGATGTTAAACACGCAGTTGTCGTCGCACATCAGGTCATCCTTGGGAACTTCTCGAACAGGTTCGCCGAAATCAACCAAATCCCCAAGCTGGGCTGAAGTTACACGATAGAACCTCTTGTCGTCGCCAGTAAGCACCCACTCGTCCTCGGCAGTGGGGTCTATGTTCATCCACACATCCGTAATGGTGACGTGTACGTGTGAGCCGAGGGGATAGGCAGTATCCCTGTCCAGCGCAAGGCTGGCATAATCCCCCACCGTGCCAAACGTTAGCGTCACCGTTTCAGAGCCGCTTCCGTTCTCCAGTTCAATGTCAATGTCGGTTGCATCGCCAAAGACAAACGCTTGTATCACAATACCGGATTTAGGAAGGTCGGGGTCTGCCAATACGTTCCTGGTCCCGTCGTTTACATACAGAGCATCGGCACCGTTGTTAAAGGTCATGTCGTCAGACATTGTCCCGTAGTCCAGACCATTTTCGTGGGCTGCTGCGGCCATGTTTGCGTCTACAAAGTATCCGTACCAGATGCCGTTGAAAGCTTGCATCATTACCAATGGGTTGTCGTCAACGGTCACGATGGGCTCTAACGCGTCCTCAAAGGCGTTGTCCGCCCGGAACTGGGGAGGAACGTGTTTAGGTGTTTTGAGCGTCGATCTGGCATCCACCGACCGCCGAGATTACGCTAATTTCGTTACTCCTGTAAATGATGTCATGCTGAGATTTGTAAAAATAGATGTTGGCTCAATCCACATAACGAAATTACCGTGAGTTAGAATTGTTGTCTGCATAAGCAAAAAATTATATTTACGTTAATTTCAAAGTTACAAGATGGCTAAAAACCACAAAGAGTACGCCGCAGACGGTCGTCAGTTTGAAACTGTAGAGGAAGAAAATCGATACCTGAAAAAAAGATGCGCGGCTGCTCTGAAAGCAAATTCAAAAGAACGTAAGGCCAACGCCAAGTTGAGACGTGACCTTGCCAAAAAGAACGAGACCATTGCCGGGTTGAAACGTGACCTTGCATTGGCAAAAAAGAACAACAAGAAGCTGAAATCTACAATTAAAGGGCTCAACAAATACATAGATTTGCTGAAACGTGAACTTGCCAGGAAGAGTGTTGCCCTAAAGAAGATAATCAAAATACTGGACATGGTTGACGGCGCGCATGCCCCCACGTCAAAGCAGATTATGAAAGAAATGAGAAAAGACAAGGCCGCAGAAGACAAAAAACGAACGGCTGACCGTCCCGGCCCAAAGGACGGACACAAGGGAACGACCGACACGCGGCCCGCCACACATTCGGTTACGGCCAGGTTGCCGCCGTGCAAAAATTGCGGTTGCAGGTGGGCAGAGATCACCAAGGTTACTGATGGCTTTGTCACGGACGTTGAGAGGGTGGTGTACACAAAAACGCTCATGAAACACGTTGAAGGCTCATGTTACGCATGCGGCAAGCATGTGGGGGGGAAATTCCGGGCAAAAGACGTGAAAGAGTACGGGGATGGAAGCAACGCGGCCGACGGGGACGGCGGCGTGGTTCTGATAAAGCATCCTGATAATGAAAAATTCGGCGTGGGGGACGTCGTCAGGAGCACGGGCGGGGACGGCGGCCAGGTTCAGGTGGCGCGTACCGAGGAGGGGGCGCCCGAGGATGCCGAAGGCGGGGTGTTCGTTGACGTGGGCGGCGGCCAGGTTCAGGTGGCGCGTACCGAGGACGGGGCGCCCGAGGATGCCGAAGGCGGGGTGTTCGTTGACGTGGGCGGCGGCCAGGTTCAGGTGGCGCGTACCGAGGACGGGGCGCCCGAGGAGGGGGACGTCGTTGAATGCACTGATCTGGACGGCGACGAGCTTCTGGACGTTCCGGAGAGCGGCAATCTGGGATTTGGCCTATTGCACGAGATATTTCTCCAGTGGCGCCACAGGGGGGTGATTCGGGCCATCGTGGACATACTGGCAAGGTTGCACAATTTGCGCCTGTCAACGGCCACCGTGTGGTTCGCCCTGCGGAGGATGGCCGTGGCGCTGACGCCAAAATACGACGGGATACTGGAACTCATACTGCAGTCCCCGTACGTGCACGTCGACGAGACGTCGTTCTACGTGGGAAAGGAGCGAAAATGGGTCTGGTTCGTCGGGACGCGGGAATTCTCATACTACTTCGTGTCCACGCGCAAGACGGCCCCGATAAAGGAGATTCTAAAGAACTACGAGGGCATATTGATAGTGGACGGATACCACACGTCCAAGCTGCTCGATCCGGAAAGGGTGCAGCGCTGCACGGCCCACATGGACCGCGACTTCAAGAGATGGGCCAAGAAGGAGGAGATGTTGACGCCGCACTTGCGCCGGGTGCGAAACTTTTGCGCCGCGGGCAGGACCATAATCCACGAGGCCCGCGAGGCAAAGAAGGCGGGCCTGGGGCCGGAAAAATACGAGGAGATGTGCAACAAGATGTACGCCCTGATCAAGTATTACAAGAGGTACCCCGAGATGGCCGGCATTGTGAACAAGGTGTCCAACGCGATGCCCAGCCTGTTTACGTTCATGAATTACTCATTCGTCGACTCCACCAACAACCTGGCCGAGCGCGGGATGCGCGAGGTGGTAAAGCACCGCGCCGTAAAGTCGCTCTTGCGCACCATGGAGGGGGCGGGAGTGTTCGCCGTACTGCTGACCATCCTTATGACAAACCCGGACAAGGACCTGGTGAAACTGCTCAAAAAATACCTCGGCCGGCACGGAAAAAAGGACGGCAAGTCGTCCAGTTTGGGGTACGGCTAGTCGCCGCGCGCCGCTGCAAACCGGGGCCACGCCACATGCCGCGCGCCGTATCGGGGCAGCGCATGCCTTTACGCGTAAAAACCGCCGGGCATACGCGCATTCGACCACGTCTGGGAATAATTTTCAGATTTTAAATCGGCGCAAACGCGAGGCGTTTTGGGCGTCGGATCCACGCTCAAAAAACACCTAAACACGTTCCTGGGGAGAGTTGACCGAAACCTCAACGACCTGGCCACCCACAAAGGAGTTGCCGAACATCTCATTGACCGCGGAGACTGACATCACGTCTGCTTGTTGCGCGTGTGCGCTGGGTACAACGCCCGGCACGGCAAACGTCAGTCCTCCGGCGACAATGATCGTAATAGTTGTAAGTAGTTGTTTTCGGATTATTTCGTTTTTCATTTTGTATATCCCCGGCTTGGACGTCTGTATTTAACAATATGGACAGATAGGCTAACGATATACTTTCATATATAATTGCCAGGAATACCATATTGCCGTCTCACGCAAGAGCGCGCCACACGTCAAGAATTACCGCAGACGCCTCAACATGGTGTCAACGCAACCACCAAGGTCTATTCAAGTGGATATAACGGCACGAAAAATGCGACTTTAACGTTCGATGCACCGCACAGAGAGATTGCGGGTGTGCGCCGTGGCGAATGCGCCCACGTGAAGCAGCGAGAAAACGGCACGACGGAGGCGATGCGGCGTTGCGGCACAATCACAAAACTGATGCCCAATTGGACGCACAGGCGCGTGCGATTGGGTTCACCGCCAAAAAACCAGGCGCGGGGCTTTATAACTAACCGTCAGGTATATCACATGGGGCTTTATAACTAACCGTCAGGTATATCACATGGGGCTTTATAACTAACCATCATATAAGAGAAATATTTATGTAATATTTTCCAATTGCGTATTCATGGACACCAAACTAAGCGCGCTCATCGGCCAAAACCCTTGGTGGAAGGATCCGCTTCAAATCAATGAAGACCAAGAGATCGTAAAGTGGAACAACACGATGCGCTACGAGCCAAAACTGCTTGGGGCCGTACGGTATGACTTTTCGCCTAACAACACCGTGGTGTATTCGCTGCGCGGGCCAAGGCAGGTGGGCAAAACCACCCTGGTAAAGCTACGGATCAAGCGGTTCCTGAACGACGGCGTGCCACCGCTGTCCATCCTGTACTATGCGATGGACCAAGCCGGGGGGCCGCAAGACATGGTTGATCTGGTGGACGGATACGTCCGGTACACAAGGAGGCTCGTGGGACAGTCTAGGCGTTACATATTCTTGGACGAAATATCGGCCGTTCAGAATTGGCAGACGGGGATAAAGTGGCTAGTGGACGTCGGCCGTCTCAAGAACGCAACGGTCATGGTGATCGGATCCCACACCCTGGACGTTAAAAACGCCGCAGAGCTGCTGCCCGGCCGTAGGGGGGAGGTATCTGGCGGCCACCGCAAGACTCTCCGCCCGATGTCTTTCCTGGAGTACGTCTCCGTACTGGACCCCGGGCTGGGCAATTCCGTTATCGACTGCATTCCTACCCGAGACGCGCGGGCGTCGACTGTACGAAACCTGGCACGGGGCAAAATTGACGAGCGCATGAGCCGACTTGTCCTGTATTACGACGACCTCAACGCCCTTCTTGGCGAATACATGGTTACCGGCGGAATCCCCAAGATAGTCGACTGGTATGCCCAGAACAACACCCTCTCGGAGCCGGACTATGCGGCGTACCTGGACACGCTCACCGGCGAATGGCACAAAATGCGAAAGAATACGGTGCTGCTAAGGCGGTTTGGCAGGGGGCTCGTGTCCAGCATGGGCAGCAGCACGTCATGGAGCAGGCTGGCCAAAACGTCCGGTCTGGGCGGCCCTGACACCGCCTCGGACTATACCGATACTCTGGAGAGGTTCTTCATGCTGGCCACGGTTTACGGGTTCGACGAAGAGGGCGGTCATCCGCTCCTCAATGCCGAAAAAAAGATCTACGTTTCCGATCCCTACTTTTTTCACATGCTGAGGAAATGGACTGCAGAGCCCGCGGTCCAAGAGTCCAGCATAGAATTTCTGGACCGTGCCGAAAACAGGGGCCGGATGCTGGAGTGCGTAGTGGCAAACCACCTGATACGGCTCGCGTCTGAGATGGCCGCCAAAAAATCCACGTTCGACCACCGCGATCATGTATTCCATTGGGCCGGCAAAAAGCGGCGGAAAGTCGACTTTGTGTTCAACGCTGGCCGCGGTATGAAGATGGCAATTGACGTAAAGCCGGACAACCCCGGCAAAGGCGTCGCAGCAGTCAGAGCGCTGGCGCGCATTACAGGGGCGGGCGGAGTCGTGCTCTCGGAGGGCTCACTGGACGAGATGGACGGCCATCTGGCGGTCCCCGCATCGGCGTTTCTGGTTCTGGCGGGATGAGCCGCATTCCCCAATACGGGCGCGGCTCGCCAACCAACCCCGGCGGCAGTACGCCTGGGGAACCGTGGGCCATAACAGCATGCTGCCGCCTGCGGGCCGCCGCCACATGGAATATAGCCACAAAGGGCCACATGCCAAACCGCGGGAACCGCCAGCGGGACGCTCAGGAGCGGCCCCGGCCGGAGCGGCCACTATACACACGACATGGTGGACCGGGGGGGATTCGGACCCCCGACATCCACGTTGCGAACGTGGCGTTATACCCCTAAACCACCGGCCCTCGGCATCCCCCAATCTAACGCACTTTTATCGTTAACTCAAATACCCCGGCGTTCCGCCAAGCGCCGTGACGTACGACGCCCTCATAGTGGACTCCCGCGTGGCGCTGCCCGGCGGGCTGCTGGACAGGAACATAATAATCGACGAGGGCCGCGTAGCGGGCCTCACCGTGGAGACGCCGGCCTGCGACAAAAGGATACGCGGGACGGGCCTCATATCGGTGCCCGGCCCCATAGACACCCACGTCCACTACGGGGTGTACTCGCCCATCGGAGATGCGGCCAAGACCGAGTCGCACGCGGCGGCTATAGGCGGCGTAACCACCATGATGCGCATGCTGCGCCTGGGCGCGCCGTTCTCCGAGGGGCTGCAGCCCCAGCTGGACGCGTCGGCGGCATCCCACCGCATCGACTACGCGGTGCACGCCTCGGTCTTTACGAAGCGGCAGATACGGGAGATGGACTACTGTACAGACAGGGGCATCACCTCGTTCAAGATATACATGAACCTGGCCGGCGAGGTGGGCTCGGTCTACATGGACATGCCGCCCGGCGAGAACCGCCTGCAGGACGCCGAGGTGGACGTGACCGACGAGATAGTGGAGGGCACCGTGAGGAGGGCGGCGGAGCTGAACTGCCCCGTCCTGGTGCACGCCGAGGACCACGAGTCGTGCGCCTGCGGCATCAAGACCGCCCGCGAGGAGGGACAAGACGGGCTGGCGGCCTGGTCGGCGAGCCGGGATCCTCAATACGAGGCCAAGGCCATAGGGGCGGTCTGCGAGTACGGGCGGCGGCACGGCTGCGCCATATACTTCGTGCACATAGGCTCCAGGGCGGCGCTGGAACGGATCCGGGCCGAGAGGCGCAAGGGAGGGCGGATATACGTGGAGAGCTGCCCGCACTACATGGTGCTCTCCCACGAGAGCCGCGCCGACTACCTGGCCAAGGTGATGCCGCCCATACGCGCCGCATCGGACAACGCGGCGGTCTGGGAGGCGGCGGTGGCCGGCGAGGTGGACACCATAGGCACCGACCACGTGGCCAACCGGCTCTCCCTAAAGGTGGGGGCCGACGTCTGGGAGTCGCTGGCGGGGTTTCCCGGCATAGGGGCGTCCATACCCATACTGCTCAGCGAGGGCGTGAACCGCGGCCGGATGTCCATGGAGAGGTTCGTGCAGATGACCAGCGCCAACGCGGCCAGGATCTTTTCCATGCACCCCAAAAAGGGGGCCATCAGTGTCGGCTCGGACGCGGACATAGCCATGCTGGACATGAAGCGGGAGCGCAGGGTGACGGCGGACATGTTCGGCGGCTACTCGGACTATACCGTATACGACGGGATGAGGCTACGGGGGTGGCCGGTCAGGACCATAGTACGCGGGCGCGTGGTCGCCGAGGAGTTTGAGGTCTTTGCCAAGCCGGGGTACGGGCGGCACGTCGCCCGCCATGCCCCATCACCGTAGCGGCCGCGTCACGCCAAACCCGTCGGCGTCGGCCCGGTATATTATGTCCGGCCTGTCGAATATACCCGCCTCCAGCACCCCGGGAATCCCCCGGAGCCGGGAGGCCAGGGCCGGCGGGTCGTCTATGACGCCAAAGTCGCAGTCCAGTATCACGTTGCCGTTCTCCGTAAACGCGGGGTACCCGTGGCTCGCGGTCCGCAGGAGCGGCTCGGCTCCCATCTCCCGCACGCGTCCGGCCACCAGGCTCCGGGCGGCGGGGTGCACCTCCACGGGCACCGTGCGGCACAGCCTCTCGACGAACTTTGTCTCGTCCGCCATTATGACCAGCATGTCGGCCATCCCGGCGAGTACATTCTCCCGAAGGAGCGCCCCTCCGCCACCCTTGATCATGTATCCGGCTGAATCTATCTGGTCGGCCCCGTCAAAGGCCGCGTCCAGGCGGGACACCTCCCCGGGGTCCAGCATGGGTATGCCGGCGCCCTCGGCGACCAGCCGTATTTGGAGCGACGTGGGGACGCCGCTTATGCCCAGCTTGGCGGCGACCCCGCCCAGCTCCCTCACTAGGGCGGTGGCGGCCCTGCCGCTGCCCAGCCCGACCGTATACCCCTCCTTCGCATACTGCAGGGCGTCCCGGGCGACGCTCTCTATGGTGGCCTCGTACGACATTACTCATCCACAGCCCGTTGCAGCCGGTTTAATGTCTTTATTATGTCGGCTTTGATCTTTTCTATGTCATCGCCGTACTCGTCGTCCAAGTCCTCCTCGGCCACGCCTTTCCGGTCCGGGCCCGGCTGCTTGGGGGCGGCGGGCTTTGCGGCGCCTTTGCGCGGCGGGGCGGTAAGGGACGAATCGGCGGGGGCGGGCGGACCCGCATCGGATCCGGGCTGCGGCGCGCCCGGGGAGGGTCTGGGGGGCTTTGTAGACACCCGGGGCTTGGCATCGGAGTGCTTGGCCGGCGCGTCGGGGATCTTGGCCGAAGAGTCGGGCTTTGGTTTGGGGGCAAGCTCGGGAAGCTTGGCGATGGGCCCGGGGTCGGAGGGTTTGGCCGAAGAGTCGGGCTTGTCCTTGGGGGCCGTGATCTTCTCTTGGGCGGGCTTGGCGTCGGATGGCTTGGCCGAAGAGTCGGGCTTTGGTTTGGGGGCAAGCTCGGGAAGCTTGGCGATGGGCCCGGGGTCGGAGGGTTTGGCCGAAGAGTCGGGCTTGTCCTTGGGGGCCGTGATCTTCTCCGGCACGGGCTTGGTGTCGGATGGCTTGGCCGAAGAGTCGGGCTTTGGTTTGGGGGCAAGCTCGGGAAGCTTGGTGATGGGCCCGGGGTCGGAGGGTTTGGCCGAAGAGTCGGGCTTGTCCTTGGGGGCCGTGATCTTCTCCGGCACGGGCTTGGTGTCGGATGGCTTGGCCGGCGCGTCGGGGGTTTTAGCCGGGGAATCGGGCTTGTCCTTGGGGGCGGCGATATTCTCTTTGGCGGGCTTGCCCACCTCGGACGCCTCCTTGCCAGACGCGTCGGGGGCCGCCCGGGCGTCGGATGCGTCGCTGGGACCCACCTGCACCCACTCAACCCCGGGAGTGTCGGCGGCGGGAGGCTCCTGCCTCACGGGCGTCGGATCAGCGGCCACGGAGGCGCGCACATCCAAAACGGATGATTGTTCCGGCGTCGGGGATGCGGCGGGCGCATCACCCACGCCGCTCCCGGAGGCGGCTTCCCGCCGGATATCAGGCCGTGATTCGGCCACGCCGGCGGGCGCATCACCCACGCCGCTCCCGGCGGCGGGCCGCCCCAGACTCTTGAGCCTCTCCCTGTATGCCGGCAGCAGAAGATCGCGCTCGGCCTCGTACGCGGGATCCCGCTCCAGCAGATCTATGCCCCTCTCCAGAAGCCGCCTCTTGGAGCGCTCCGGGGAGTTCCGAGCCCTCCTAATCAGCGCGGCTGCGGCCACGCCGGCCACTCCGCAAAATGCTACGATTATCTCCTGCATCTAGGTGTACCACTTGATCCACGAGTACTTTCGGATCTTGGAGTCGGGAAAGCCGCAGCTGGCGCACCTGTAGTGCCTCTTGTGGAGCGAGTTCTTGCCGCAGCGACGGCACCTTATGTGAGTCTTTTTTCTGGTAAGCTTGCCCTTGGAAGTGGTTCCCTTCACCACCGCCCATCACCTAGTTGGAGGGTGGCGGGGATATCATGACCACGTTGTCGCCCCTGACCACTATGGTGCCCAAGTCGTTGGACTCGCCGTCGGCGGTGATCTCCTCGGAGGCCTCCAGCATCAGGTTCATGTGTTGGTCAAATCCCAAAAGGCTGCCTCGGATGGTCTTGTTGCCCTTGAGCTTTATCAGAACCACCTTGTTGATGCTCTCGTCCAGCACCTTTACGGCCATATCCACTGACATCAAGTATGGGCCGGTACGGCGCTATATTAAAATTTCATTTGGCCGCGTTCCGTCCAGCCTGCCCAGACACTCCCGGCGCAGGTTCCGGACTATCTCGCCGAATATGCGGCGGCCCGCCTCGGCGGTGGCCGCCCGCGGGTCCCCCCACACGCCGTTCCCGGTGGCTTCGGGAAAGGATTTCGCTGAAGCCCTCTTGACGCGCTCCAGCTGATCCGGATCCATCCCGTCTGTGACCAGCCCCTTCCGGGCCATGCTCATCCTGACCGAGCCGGAGACGGCCAGCATCAGGGACGTCTCAACGAACCCGCCGTGGTCGAACCTCGACTCGGTGAACCGCCAGTATGAGAGGGCGTGCACGGCCGGATCCGCCCGGCGCCCCGCCGCCATCTCCGCCAGCGCCCCCCGGTTGGTGTAGTGGCCGTTTATCACGAATATATCGCGGATGCCGTTGGAGTGCAGCGAGTCGCACATGTCCCCCAGCAGCGTGGCCAGCGTGGACTGCCTGACGCTGATCTGAAAGAAGGGGGCGTGCTCAAAGGAGACGCCCGTGGATACGGTCGGCGCCACCACGAAGCGGTTCCCCCGCCCCACCGCCGCGGCCACCGCCGTTGCAATGTCCGAGTCCACCGAGACGGGAAGGTGCGGGCCGTGCTGCTCGGTGGATCCGACTGGCACTATGGCGGCGACCCCCGCCTTGATGCGCCTCCTCAGGACCGGGTCGGTCCTACTGCTCAGTTCCATCTCGCCGGGGCCGGACGTGGACCTTCCGCCAGTGGACCCGGAGGCGCCCCTCCAGGTGCAGCCGCACCGCTTCGGTAAGCGTCTCGGCCTCCAGCCTCTGGCCGACGGACTTTAGGGCGTCCAGCGTGTCGCCGGCGTCCGCCGGGAACGACTTTTGCAGTATTATGGGCCCCTGGTCCAGGTTCTCGGTGACGTAATGGGAGGTGACCCCCACTATCTTGGTCCCCCTCTCGTAGGCCTGCTGGTACGCGTACGCCCCCGGGAAGGCGGGCAGCAGCGAGGGGTGGATGTTGATTATCCGCCTCGGATACCGCCACACGAAGTTGGGTGTCAGGATGCGCATGTAGCGGGCCAGCACTATGAGGTCGGCATCGTACAGCTGGCACGTTTCCAGCAGCCGCGCCTCGGCGGCCCTTTGGTCCCGCTCGGCCACCTCCACGAAGGGAATTCCGGCGCCCTCGGCCACCCCCCTCAGGGTGCCCTCGGTGCCCACCACCACGGATATGCGCCCCTTCAACATGTTGTCCGAGGCGGCCTTCACCAAACTCTCCAGGCAGTGCGCCTCGCGGGTCACGAAGACCGCTATGTTGTGCCGCCTTCGTGACGCGTGGTACACGTTGACGTCCATCTTATGCCGGTCGGCCAGCTGGCGCAACTCCGCGTCGAAGGACGGCACGTCCACGTCCGGGAACGAGGCCTCAAGGTACATCCCGAAGAGTCCCCGGATCACGTTCTGGCTTACGGCCTCTATGTTGCCGCCCCTGGCGAATACGAACTTGGTGAACGCGGCCACTATCCCCTCCCGGTCGTCGCCCACCACCGTTATCCCGACGCTCTTTCTGGCCATTATACGGCGGCGGGGCGCGTCGGCCATTATTAATCGTGTAGTGCGGGAGGCGGGATTCGAACCCGCGAACTCCTGGGAGACAGGGTCCTAAGCCCTGCGCCTTTGACCGAGCTTGGCGACCCCCGCGGGGTTTGACGGCGGGGCGCCGGTTATCTGTATTGCGAAGCGCCGCGGCGCGCCCCCGGCGAAGGCGGGGCAATGCACAAATCGGGCGCGCCCGGACGCATTGTATTGCCGAGAGAGTTCGTCCGTCCGGGCCTGACCGCCGAGCGCATACGCGGCGCCTCGTCCGAGGCGGCCTTCAAGGAGGGAAGCGTCCTGCACGCCCGGGGCCGGGTCACCTCGGCGCGTATAGACGGCGGCAGCCTCACGGGGAGCGTCAAGGACGAAAAGCCGCACCGCGTGCGCGTCGGGGCCCGCGGGGGCGTCTCCTGCGCGTGCGGCGCCCGGTCCGAGGGGGCCTGCGCCCACGCCGTCGCGGTCTTGCTGTACGCCGCCGACAACATGGAGGCGCTGCTCTCCGCCAAGAGAAGCCGGGATATGGTCGGGGAGATCATCCGGCGCACGTCCCGCGCCGACCTGCAAAAGTTTCTGATGTCGGAGATCAAGAAAAATCCGGACGTCCGGAGGCGCTTTCTGGTCCGCTTCGGGGGGGACGACGCCGCGACGCGCACGGACTACCGCCGCGAGGTGGACGTGATGTTCGCTGGCGTGGACCACATGACGTCCTGGAATGACAGGCTGAGGTTTACGGACTTTTTCAGGGCGGCCAAGGCGCACGAGCGCCGGGGGCGCGCCGCCGAGGCCGTCCGGATATGCCGGGAGGTCTCCGAGGGAATCGAGGCCAACTACGGCCGCGTGGACGACTCCGGCGGGCACTACTCCGAGGAGTTCTGCAGGGCCGTGCGGGAGATGGCCGCCTGCGTCGGCCGCGGCGGGATGGAGCGCGGCGAGAGGCGCCGGCACATATCATACCTGCACCGGCGGTTCCTGAACGACTCCTCGGAGGTGAGCGAGGGCGCGTACTACCAGGCTTCCATAGACGCGTGCGCCGACGCGAAAGATCTGGAGTACCTGGCGGAGTTGAACGGGCAGCTCCTGCCGGAGGGCCGCGTCACGGGGAATGGCGAGTACGGCGTCCTGTTAAGCATATACCTTCAGGCGGAGGTGCTGGAAAATCTGGGCAGGTGGGAGGCCGCCAGCGGGCTGCTCGAGAAACACTACCGGACCAACATAGACGCCTGCAGGGAATACGTGGAGCTGCTGCTCAGGCACGACACCGCCAGGGCGCGGAGCGTGCTGGAGGAGGCCCGCGGCATCTTTTCCGACCGCCGGTACGAGGACGAGTACGGGCACATCAGCCGCCTGGCTGACCGCATCAAGTGATGGTAGATTCCCTCAGACCCCCGAACGTGCGGCGTTTGCGGGGCCGACGCGTCCGCCCGAAGCCGCGCGATATTGCACATACGACGGCAGGGCGGGTCATTTCAGGGCGGGCCAAAGGCGTGACAACGCACAAATCGGGCGCCCCCGTACCCCGCAATATGTCCAGGAAGTCGGTCCGCCCCGGCAAGCCGGACTCGGCCGTCCGGCGGATCCGCGGCATCTCGTCTGACGCCGACTTCAAGAAGGGAAGCGCCCTGAACGCCCAGGGGTGGGTAACCTCGGCGCGGACCGACGGCGGGAGCCTCACGGCGCGGGTAAAGGACGGGGTGCTGTACCGCGTGTACGTCAGGAAGGGCGGGAGCATCTTCTGCACGTGCGGCGCCCGGTCCAAGGGGGCCTGCGCCCACGCCGTCGCCGCCGTGCTGTACGCCTCCGACAACCGGGGGGCGCTGCTCGCCGAGGAGGAGGGACGAGAGGGCGGCGAGGCGGTCGCCCGGCGCATGTCCCGCGCCGACCTGCAAAAGTTCCTGATATCGGAGATCAAGAAAAATCCGGACACCCGGAGGCGCTTTCTAGTCCGCTTCGGCGGGGCCGACGGCGTGCCGCGCGTGGACTACCGCTACGAGGTGGACGTGATGTACGCCGACGTGGACTACATGACGTCCTGGAAGAACAAGCTGAGGTTTACGGACTTTTTCAGGGCGGCCAAGGACCGCGAGCGCCGGGGGCACGCCGCCGAGGCCATCCGGATATACCTGGAGGTGTCCGAGGGAATAGAGGCCAACCACTACCTCGTGGACGACTCCAGCGGGCACTACGCCGAAACGTTCGGCAGGGCCGTGCACGAGATGGCCGCCTGCATCAACCGCCAGAACATGGGGCGCGACGAGAAGCGCCCGCACATATACTACCTGCACCGGCAGTTTCTGGCCGAGGTCCCCGCCTTCAGCGAGGGCGTCCACTACCAGGCCCTCGTCGACATATGCACCGACGCGGAGGATCTGGAGTATTTGGCGGAGTTGAACGGGCCGTTCCTGCCGGAGGGCCGCGTCGCCGGGAAGGACGAGTACGACGTAATGTCTAGGGTCTACCTTCAGGCCGAGGTTCTGGAAAAGCTGGGCAGGCGGGAGGCCGCCGGCGGACTGCTCGAAAGGCATTACCGGACCAGCATAGGCGCCTGCGGCAAGTACGTCAAGCTGCTTCTCGGGCGCGATCCCGCCAGGGCGCGAAGCGTTCTGGAGGAGGCCCGCGGCATCTTTCCCGACTACCAGTACAAGTACATCAGCCACCTGGCCGACGGCATCAAATGAAGGAGTATTCCCCGGGCCCCGAACGTGCGGGGCCGCCGCGCGCCTGCCCGAAGCCGCGGGTTATTGCACATGCCCCGGAATTGCAATGCGGCGGGGCGTTCTTTACGGACGCGTATGGCGCAGCGGCGGGGCTGGCCCCTCCGGCCATACTCACCGGGCTTTCTCCAGCTCGTCCAGCCGCCTCTTGATCTTGGCCATGTCCACGTCGTCTTCTTCCATGGCGCTTTGTATGCGCTCGGTGTTCTCCTTCACCGACGCCAGGGCGTCTTTGGTCGCCATGCTCTCCTCTATTTTGTCCAGCCTTTCCCACGTCCCGCTCCCCATCCTGTCGATCCTGGCGGTCAGGTCCGACCTTAGGTCCGCCATGCCAGACCTTACGTCGGCCATGTCCGACTTGGTCGCCATCTTCTTCTCCATTTCGTCCAGCCTCTCCCACGTGACGCTCTCCACCCTGTCGATCCTGGCGGTCAG
Source organism: Nitrosopumilaceae archaeon (assembly GCA_963665475.2). GTDB lineage: Archaea > Thermoproteota > Nitrososphaeria > Nitrososphaerales > Nitrosopumilaceae > VYCS01. The sequence continues at coordinate 34,588 of CAXXXK010000004.1, forward strand.
GTCCGACCTTAGGTCCGCCATGCCAGACCTTACGTCGGCCATGTCCGACTTGGTCGCCATCTTCTTCTCCATTTCGTCCAGCCTCTCCCACGTGACGCTCTCCACCCTGTCGATCCTGGCGGTCAGGTCCGACCTTAGGTCCGCCATATCTGACTTTAGGCCCGCTATGTCCGACTTCAGGTCCGACCTTACGTCGGCTATGTCCGACTTCAGGTCGGCTATGTCCGACTTGGTCGCCAAGTTCGCCTCCATCCGCATCACGTACTTGGTGAATACGCCCACCGTCAGCGGCGCGTCATCATCGCGTGCCATGGTTACCATACGGAGAGTTCCTGTATAACTTGTTTGTATTGGTAAAATACGGATACGCGTTTTTTGTCGGCTGCATGGCGCCGACCACGATTCAAGATGACGTTCTGCCGGGCGCCGCCACGCGGCCCCGTTGCGCAAAGGCGGGCGCATGATGGTGTGCAGATAGATCCAATATTTTTGAAGCGGCGCAACGCGGGACTGGTGTGAGAAAAATATTGGATCTTGCCCCGGAGTACTACGCACGTACCGGCAGGCGCGTCATGCGCCAAGGCTTGGCGCGCGAACGTGTCCCGGCACCTGCCTCGCCGCAACCGCACGGGCCGCCCCTGCCCGGCGGCGAATCACATCCCGTACGGCTCCGCCGCATGCCGACACGCCAATATGCCGCGCAGCGGCATCCGGCGAAGATTTCCGGCGCGCGAACGCGCCACGCACCGGCGCCGCCCGCCGCTCATTTCCGGCCCCGGACGCTGGGCTCGGCGCACCACGCCCCGGCCAGCGCGTCCGTGTCGTAGTCCGGCACGCCCAGCATGGCGGAGACGGCGTCGTCTAGTCCCGCCCTCACCGCGTCGCGGTCCGCCCTGTACATGGGTTGCAGGTCCAGACCGGACAGTCTGTCAAAGTCGGCGGCGGCCCGGTCGAGCGCACGCCCGTCAAGCGTGTCCAGCCGCGGACACGGCACCTTCCTGATGGCGCGCACCTCCAGCATGGAACGGCCCGGGTGCGTCCGCGAGCCCTTGGACCAATACACCAGCATGCCGTACGTCGAGTTGGCCCACAGGGCAAACGCCTTGAGGACGCGCTGGTCGGCGTGCTGCAGGCTGATCCACATGTTGCCGCCCATCGCCGGGCGTTCGGTCGCGGCCGCCACGACTTGGGAGGTCCAGCTCACCTTCCTGCAATAGAACAGCGTGCTCCTGCTCTTCCAGACGCGGTCAGCCTTTGCCCGGTCGTATACGGCGCACTTCTTGGTCGGCGAGACCACCATCCTGGTCTGCCTCTTGGAGTTGACGTTCCACAGCGAGCGGTACTTGCCTATAGCGTCCGCGGCGTTTACGACGTCGTGTATGGTAAACGCGCCGGTCGGATACCTGCTGTCGGGTATATGCCCTATGAGGTGGTGCGTGGGGCCCACCGCGAACAGATCCTCAAGACATGTCATCTGTATGGTCGCCGCGCACTCGCCCTCCAGGTCCAGCAGCTCGCCGTCGGCCAGGTTTATGGAGATGACGGCCACGTCGTCGTGCACCACCCCCACGTAGCTCCACGGGCGGCCCCCCTCGCTGCGGAACGTCCTGGATACGCCGATCTCACCGCCCAGAACGACCGGGCCCGCATCCGCGCCCGATATCGCCCGCGCCACCTCGGCGGCCTCCCCCAGCCGCGTGACCGGCTCGTACAGCGTGACGCACTTTACCGGGGAATGCGTCGCGTCGGCGGTCCGCTTCCTGGCGGCCGTAAGCAGCATCTCCTCCATGTTCGTGTCCGCGGAGAACGCCTCCCTTCCCAGGGCCTTGCCGGACGACACCGCGACGGCGGTTATGTCCTCAAAGTCCCGCTCCACCATGCCGCGGGTCCTCTCCCAGGATTTGGCGAACGCTGCGGTGCGCGGCAGCACGAACCCGATTCTCCCTCCCGGCTTGACCTTCTTCCGCGCCACGCACAGGAACGTGGCCGCCATTCCCGCCGTCTTCAGGCAGGGCTCGCCCCTGATCAGTTTGGCCCACCTCGCCTGGCACGCCTTCCGCTCCTTCTCGGTCAGCCCGGCTATGTCAAAGGCGCTCTGGCCCACCCTCGTGCGGGAATAGGGCGGGTTCATCAGCACCACGTCTACGGAGTTGTCCCTTACTGTGACCGAGTTGTAATTGTCGCCGGTGCCCCCCCCCCCCCCCCCGAGGAGCGGCCCACCGTGTCCATCAGCAGATCCTCTATGACGCTCTTTGCCATGTATTCGATGGCCCCGGTCCGGTTCTCGTTGCCGACGCCGACCCACCCGATGTTGGGATCGCCGTACGGCTGGTCGGTGTCCACGGCCAGGCCCGCGGACGTCAGGTGCGCAGCTATAGGGGACACGTCCGTGCCTATGAGGCCGCGCTCCATCGCGCTGCGGTGGAGTTGTAGCATGCTCTCTGCGGTGTGTTCGGCTCGGCGGTGGTACGCCTTGACCTGCCGGTACCCGAACTGCAGCAGCGTGCCCGTCCCGCACGTGACGTCCGCTATATGGAACCGCTCAAACAGCGCGCCGTCCGACCAGTCGTGTCGCATGTCGCGCGTGATGGTCAGGGCGGCCAGCAGCTCGGCCGTCGCCGGCTGGGTGTAGAAGGCGGCGGACTCCTTGCGGTCTTCGGCCATCTTGGGGAAGAGCTCGGCGCCTATGCTGATGTCGCTGCCCAGCCGGGCCGTCTCTATGCGCTCCACCGCGTCCGTGAGCAGTTTGAGCGCCTCGGAGACCTCCGACGGGGATATGCTCCGCGTTCTATCCAGTATCTCTATGGCCGGCTTGAATATGGCCTTCCAGTTTATGCCGTATATGGAGCGCCACGCGTTCAGGCACTCGCTGGGAACGTGGGACACGGGCGGCACGTCGTGCGTGCCGCCGCGCAGCCGCTGCTGCACCAGCAGCGCGTTCAGCCACAGCACCATGGTGGTGCGCAGTCCCGTCAGGGAAGACCGCTGGTACAGCGCCTTTGATATTTTCAGGAGATCCCGGGATTTGATGACCGGCTCCAACACGTTGGCCGCTGCCGCCACGTTGGCCGCCACCCTCCCGGCCACCGCCTCCATCTCCTCCTTGGGCACGGCGGTCGTGGCTATGAGCCGGGCCAGGTCGTGCACGTCGCCCCGTACGAAACCGCTACTCGGGAACCGGCGTCCATTTTGGTGCAGCGCGTAACGTATCGCATGGGACGTCGGGATGCTCGACATGTCGATGTCGCCCTTGGGCTGCTCCACGGCTATGGCGGTCCGTATCTCCCTGCCGTTGCCCGAATAGTGCAATCCCAGGCGCGACATGGCGTCGGCGTCCGCGTCCCCCCTCTGAAACGACACCTCCACGGCGACCGGGGGTATCGTGTGGTGCACCACCAGTATGTCCGGATGCTTGGCTGGCGCCTCCCGCAACGTGTGGGTACGCTCTATCAGTATGGCGTCGCGCCATTCCGGGAGCGCCCGTTTCAGGGCCCGTCCCAGGGCAACGTTGAACACCTCCTCGGTCAACGTTTCCCCCGTACGGCCGCGGCGGGGCGGTCCGCGCCGTCACGCGGCGCGGTGCGGCGTTGGTGAACCGGTATGGCGGGCGCCGGACGCATGGCACAATCGTGGACGTAAAGGTATTTAATTGCGGGAAAGGGATGTCGGCACGAGCCCTTGTAGTATAGCCCGGTCTAGAATTCGGCCCTGTCACGGCTGAGACGCGGGTTCAAATCCCGCCGAGGGCGCCACAATCTTTGACGTTATCTGATCGGCCATCTCCCGGTCGGCCGCCGCCACAAACGACAGCTTGGTGCCGTACGCCAGGTCCGAGTCCAGCGGCTCCATCTCCACGTCTACTATGAGTCCCCCCGCCTCCCGGACCAGAATGTACCCGGCGGCCATGTCTTGGACGCGTATCTTGTCCCGTATATCCACGAAGGCGTCCATCAGCCCCTCGGAGAGGACGGCCAGCTCCAGGGCGTTGGCGCCCATGTGCCGCACGTGCGAGGTCTCCAGCAGGGGCCGCACCCTGTCCATCATCTCCGGCTTGGCCCCGGAGAGGTTGAGGCCCAGTATGGTAAAGCCTTCCTCGCCCCGGCGCGTGCGTATCCGCCGGCCGTCGGCAAAGGCGCCCCCTCCGGCGGACGCCCAATACGTGCGGCCGTTGGCCAGGTTCTTTACCACCCCGGCGGTGACCTCCCCCAGGCTGTCCCCTTCGGCGTACGCCAGCGAGCTGCAGTGGAACGGAAACCCCCTCACGGCGTTGGTCGTGCCGTCCACGGCGTCCATCACCACGTACGGGCCCCCGCCGCGTATATCCACCCTGCCGCACTCCTCGCCCAGGACGGTGCACGCGAACCGCGCGTCCCGGAGGTACTCCAGAACCGCCTCCTCGGCGGCCACGTCTATCCCCTTGCTGATGTCGCCCCCGGCACCCCGGCCGTAGTCGCCCCCCGCCGCGCCGGTGCCGGCCATCTCCCCCACGCGCGAGTATATCCGCTCGGAGGCCTCCCGCAGCACATCCAACGGTTTCATGGCGTACCGCGCGATGCGCCGTAATTAAAGTCGAAGGATGCGGGGCCCTTTTGCGGTGGCGCGCGGGTCCGCGGGGGCGTTCGGCCGCGGGCTTTGGGCGCGCGGCACGGTTATGTATGGGCGGCGTCGCGGTAGGGCAATGGCAGAAAACCGGTCACGGCGCACGCCGCGCGGCGGTCCGGGGGCGCGGGCGTGAAATCGGAATTCGTAGTCCTTTGCGACGGCAACCAGCGCCGGCGGGTGAAGAACGGGCTGAAGCGCATGGGGTTCAAGCGCGTGAGGGGCATGGGAGACTCAATCGGCGTATACGCCGTCATGAAGGTGAGGGACGGGAAACACGAGGAAGAGGTCATGGACATGGTCTTGGAAAATATCGAAGAGGCCTTCCACATCCAAGTCGTATCCCGGAAGTGACGGCGCGCGGCGGTTTGAAGGGCCACGGGGGCTCCACTGCGCGGGCGGCCGCGCGGCCCGGCCTTGTCCAAAAACGGAAACTTCCAGCGATGCAGACGGACAGAACCGCACGCGCACGAGACCGAAAGGCACATTGATCCACGATCCCAATTACCAGCATGAGCAAATGAAACAGAAAGTCAAAGAAGCAAAAGGTAGACAAACCCAACCTGCCCAGAAGCAAGAACAACCCCCTCCCCCGGCAAGAGGAACGATCCGGACATCAACTGGACCAAGTATGCCGAGGGCCGCAAGTCCGAGGGCCGCAACTACGTCGAATGGATGGCAAAGGTAGCCGACTTCATACGCAAGATGTTGGGCATTCCCAAAGGCAAGAGGGACAGGCGCGTCTCGGCCATACTGGTGGCCGTCTTGAAATCCGAGGAGGGGCCGTTCCATTGGGGGCCAGCAAGGCACTTCGCCAAGCATCCGGGGGACCTGGAGCGCTGCGAGATAGACCGGCCGTACTGCAAGTCGTGGTACCACCTGCGCATATCGCAGATAGGTTCCGCCGTACCGCGCAAGACAATCGGCTGAATGGCCGGCGATGCCGCGACACATAGCACCGAGATCGTCGATTCCACCGGGTTTCGGCACATCCAGATACCGGGACTGGCACAACGCCAAGTACGGCACTATAAGCGTGAAGCAGTTCGCAAAACGGCACATCGTGCACGCCCTGGGGGGCATGATATGCGCCGCGGCGGTCACGCCTTGCAGAACAAACGACCCGCCGTACCTCAGGGATATGTTGGCTAGGATGCCGCGCGGATCCGGCGACGTGCTGGCCGACACCCAATACTGCGGAGCCGAAAACTGCCAGGCGGTACAGGACAGTGGACGCCGCCGTATAATTGAGCCCAGATCCGACTATACAATCGAGGGAGAGGACGCCGGGGCGGAGATGCTGAGGTTCCTTGAGGAACACCCCGGCACCTTCCGCAAGTTGTTGCGGAAACGGAACAACGTCGAAAGCGTCTTCTCGCCCGTGAAGGAAAGGTTCGGAGGCGTGGCGCGGGCCGTCAAGGCGAAAACCCGGACCGTAGAGTTGCTGTCCATGTGCACATACCACAACATGACTCTCACGTGAGGGTTACGATATGGGGGCGGAGACGGACCCCCACGCGTGGGGGGAGTCTGCGCTCACATGTTTCAAAACTGCCTGAAACGGGGTTCGCGCGCCCCTTTGGGGCTCGGGGCGGGCCGATCGCGGCGGATCAGCGCTGTCGCTTCAGGCTGGAAGGTCCGCTAACGGCGTGGCCAGCCTCATGAATCGCTAGATTTTGGACAAGGCCCCCGCGGGGGCCCCTCGGAGGTCGCCTACCGGCGATTTTAGCAATTGTATAAGCCGCCCGAAGACCGCAGACAACCCCTCCCCCCTCGCGCCATGCCGGCCTCACCAGACCCTGACTTTCTTGTCGCGTTGCCGTTGCGTGGAACGACGGGGATCAGGATGCCGTGCGTATCTTTGCATTTGGGCGCATGGCGCGCCGTCCCGGCATAGATCATAAGCGATGCGCCAGGGGCGATCGCCTTGCGCTTTCACCCACTGCGTTCCAGCATTCGGGTCGAAACTCCGCAACATGGCGCATCCCGACGGGACGCACCCAACCGCCCCCCGTTGCCCGCCAAGATCCGTATACCCCAGCGCAGCCCCACCGTGCGGCCAATGCTGCACAAGTGAAAAGGCGGGCCCGGCGTAGGGCCCGCTTTATAATGGCCGTCGAGACACCCACCAGGATTTCTGCCTTACGACAGCCACCCTTATTGGGAGACTGTATGATATAACCATTACAGGGACCGCCCAGTCAGGCCATGGCGTCTGCCTTATGAGTAGAGACGCCCGCCAGGTGTTCGCGGGTTCGAATCCCGCGCCCGGCGTCATCATGCCGCAACGCCAGCGCCCCACCGGCAAAACCATGCGGGAATGCGTCGCCGGAACGAACGGGGCCGTCGAGAACATATGCGTCCCGCCCCGCGTCCCAACCCCGTAGAGACGCGGCGGAGATCAAGGCCGCCGTTGCCGACATCTTCTTCGGGGGCCTGAACGAGACGCGGGACGCCATAATGGAATGGCCCCGCAACAAGGAGACGCCGATGGCCAAAATGCATGGCTGGCTGCTCGGACAGGACGCAACATGCCAAAATGCCGGCGACCCACTACAAATTTGCCGCGCAATATTCTGCACGCGGGCCGACACGCCCCGCGCGCGGCCTGACCGGAACGGCGGGCGGCGGATCCGGCATGCCTCGGGTGTCCGGCCAGCCGCCATGCGGGCATGGGGCATCGCCGGAAACCATATCGCACACGTTTTGGATTTTATTGCATTCTTTCTGGCCAGTACTGCGCAGGCCGCTTGAACAAAGCGTCGGGAAGCCCCATCTCACGGGAACCAAGTTATCGTTAAATAAATACGCCCGCCCACACCAGCCAAATGAAGGCCGCGGTAAAAATATGCAAAACGGCCGCTCTGGCGACCGTCGCGGTCGCGGCGGCCGTGTGGCTGGCGTTTGCCGCGCCCGGGGCGCACGCCCAGCATATGGACGAGATGACTATCTCCGCCGCCAACCCCGCGTTCGGCAACACGTTCGTGGGCGGCCAAATCGTCGAGGTCTCGGTAAACTCTCCCCAGTTCCGGGCGGACAACGCCTTTGGGAAGGCGTACGGGCCCATCGTAACCGTGGACGACAACTCCCTGACAATGGCGCAGGCCCCCAACGGCGTCTGGTACGGATATTTTGTGGACGCGGCCATGGCCGCCGCAGCCCACGAGAACGGCCTGGACTACGGCGCCGTGTGGGACGGTGTGGGGTTCAACAGGGACGCCCGCACCCTGTACGCGGACGACCATACCAGAAACGTGCTGGCCAACCCCGACCTAATACATCCGGTGATACAGGCGTTCGACCTCCCCCGCGGCGGCGACGTCGCAGTGGAGCTGGAGAACGGCCGCGGCTCCCAACATATGACGCTGGCCTTTGACACCGTAGAGGACTACGCCGGCATGACTCTGGACAGATACATCTACCCCCTTGACGCGCACGTCCACGTCACCATTGCGGATACGTGGATGAACATAGACCCCACCGCCGAGGACCAGTGGGTTCTCACCGGCGACGACAGGAGGTACTACCGCGTGACCCAAGGCCAGCTTATAGATTTGGTCGACTTCGGCGAACCCGTTGCGGAAGTCCCCAAAGACGGCCTGATGTGCGACGACAACTGCGCGTTCTCCATAAACCCCGGACGGCAGGGCCAGGCCGTGCTGTTCCGGCAGGACAACGCCGACTCCCTCGACTATTTGGGGGCGCTGGGCCCCATGGCCACAACGTTCACCGAGACGAACGACAACACCGGCGTCTTCACCAACGCGGACGACTTTGACGCGTCCAACATAATGACCGGCGGCGACGGGGACCTGAGGGGAAAGACCGCCGCCATGCACTACAACGACGAGCACGCCTCCATAGTGGTGGGCTTTGGCCGCGCCGCGATAGACGTCCGGCCGGTCGGCCACACGTGGAATTCCGGCGAGGAGATCCCCGTCGTAGTAACCGACATGGACGCCAACAAGAACGGCATGGACGACGAGGACCTCAGGGTAAACGACCCCGACGTCGGCGGCATCCCCACCCTTATGACCGGCTCGCCCGTCGTGATAACCAAAGATACCCTGATCAACGGCGTGCCCGTTGCAGACATGGCGTACGATCCGGTCGCCAAGAGGGCCGTCGTCGACGGCGGCGTAATAGGCGACCGCCTCGCCGTGTCCTTTGGCAGCGCGGTGAGGCTGCCCGACGTTGACACCGTCTTCAACTACATCAACTACGACGTCAGCTCAATCGGCGGCGTCGACGCGGTAACCATGTGCGGCCGCGACCTGAACGCCGGGTCCATACACGGCGCGAACTACATACACGTGGACGCCGCCGACGTGAACGGCTGCAGAACCGTCGCGTTCGATCTGTCGCGGCCCGCCGACCCGGACGCGGCGTACCCGATAGTGGTCGACCTCATGTCGTTCGGGTACACCGGCGGCGGGGCACGGAGCGTGGAGCGCATAGCGGACCAGATAATCAGGATAGAGGCCGAAGAGACCGGCCGCAACACGGGCGTCTTTGAGGGAACCGTCGAGTTCGTGATGGTCAACCAGCTGAACATCGGGCAGCGGGGCACCTTTGATGATATAATTCCCAACTCCGACGCGCCCGTATTCATCGCGATCGAAGACCTGACTGGCAAGGACGCGCCAGTCATATCATACCTCGACTCGGGCGCCGACGGCGTCGCGACCCCGGTGTCGGACCGGGAGGAGGCCCCGTCGCACTCCGGCGTGGTGACGCTGAACTCCGCCAGGTACAAGATCGCCGACACGGTCATAATCACGCTGTACGACGCCGACCTGAACGTCGACTCGGGCAGGACGGACGTGTACGGCATAGACGCGTCAACCGGCTTTATAGGAGCCGGCGGCGTCACCATGCTGAAGGTCACGTTTGACGACCTGGGTTGGTCATCCCAAAGCGCCGACCCGGGCTGCCTGTCGAGCCTGAAGAAGATTACCCCGTACACCGGCCTGGACGCCGCCGGGTTCGCGCTGGTGGAGACCGGCAAGGACACCGGCGTCTTTGAGGGCAGCTTCCGGATCCCGTCCCACTGGTGCAGGCCGGGAAGCGAATCGCCCGAGACTATAGCGGGCCTCGATCTCGAGGTCAAATACACGGACTTTAGGGACGCTTACGGCTAGGGGGCGGGCCGGCTGCCGCCGACGCGGCCACATAACGGTGGGCTTTGGACCGCGAACTTGGGGCGGACTGCGCGCCTAGGGGATTGGTAAGAGGGGCGGTCCGCCCCCACCCGTCGAGCCCTTATAGTCAATGTCATACACGTACTTGATATCGTTCCATGTGTCATAAGTGTCCCGAATCGCCCCCGCGCTTATGACCAGTTGCGCCGCAGAGGGAGGAGGCTGGTTGTTCTTAAAGTCCGCTTTTACCAGCACGCCGCCCGCCACCACCAATCTGTAGGCGCATTCAACCACGGCCTGCGTGTCCTTGTCGACTACGCATATGTTCGTGGAGTTGGCGGCCTTAATGTTCTCGCTTGCGGCGATGAGCTCCCTGCCCAAGTTGGTCTGGTATCCCATGCTGACCACCGTGGGCGGCCCGCCGCTGTACGTTATATCGTACGTGTACGTGTACATGTTCCACTGGTGCCCATAGGTGAGCTCCATCGACTGGACGAAGCCGCTGCTTATCACCAACTGCGCCGTCGCCGCGGTGCGGTTGTTCAGGAACGTCGCCGTTGCCGTTCTGTTCACCGCCGACACGCTGTCGGCGCACTCGATTTCGTCCTTTGTACTCTTGTCGATTATGCATATTTTATTGCCGTTGGTACCCCTGATGTTTTCGCTCACGGTGACCGTCGCCTGGCTCTTGCCGTCGGACTTGTTCTGGTACGTCATGCCGGTCACCCGGGGGATGAGAACGCTGACCCAGTTCTCTCCGGCATTTACATTGGATGTGTCGTTGTAGCTGGCCCACCCGACCGGGAGGTGGCCGCCCACGTTGGCGATGCCGGCGAGCTTGACGTGGTCGTCCCAGCTCAGCTTGCCGCCCGCCCTATGTTGGTAGAATTGAGTTAGGTCAACGTATATCCGCGTGCTGGTGTCGTCTTGGTCGTACAGCGTCAGGCTGCCCACCGAGCCGAACCACTTTCCGTCGTTCGTGGTGGCGAGAACCGACTGTTGGTCCGGAAGGTACTCAAGGCGGATCTGTTCGTTGGGGGCCTGTTGGTCAGCGCGCCCCCCAAGGCCGGCTCCGCCAGTACGGTGGTCAGGACCGCGGCCACGGCGGCGAGCATGATGACCTGGTAGACGCCCCCCCCCCCCCTGACAGGGATACTGCAAGCCCATGCGCGCGCGACTGTCGGCGGCGACTTTAGCCATGGCATTACCGCCGGACCGTATTTACTTAAACCTGCCAAGACAGCGTTTCATAATTCACGTGCCTCTCGGCACCGGACCGGCGCCGCGGGTCGTCATGGCGGCGGGCGCAGGCCGATCGATAGGTATATAGCGCGCCAATATAAGCCCTGAGATCGTGCCGAAGCAAAGAGATCGAAAGACCAACCCCACCGATACAACAAGCCCAAGCGGTCGTCGGCCGAGACCGACGCCCGGAGCGTGGCGGTGGGCCGCTCGCTGGTGATTACGTTAGACCCCGAATGGGAGAAGCGGCCGGAGGAGATGAACCGCTCCAAGTGGGGGAGGCCATTCGCATATTCTGATCTGCTGATGGGCGGCATCGCCTACCTCCGGCACATGACCGGCAAGGACACGCGCATAACGGAAGGGGTGGTGGACAAGATGCTGGGCTAGGGCGTCAAGGGCCCCGACCACGTGACCGTATGGAAGCGCACCTGCGCCCGGGCCGTACGCATAGAGGGCAACCGCGTCACCGCAGAGACCGCCGATGGCAAGACGCACTGTACCGGTGGCCGACTCGACCGGCATAACCACAACCGGCAAGGGCAGGTGGATCTAGATCAAGTGGAAGGTGAAGTGCAACTTCATCAAGCTCCACATACTGGCCGAAGAGGAGTCCCGGAAGATACTGGCGTTTCCGCGCCGCCGACAGGAGCGGGGGCGACGCCAAGAACCTCCCTGGCATGCTGGACGAGTCCCTGAACAAGATGGGCGTGCCGCTGGAGGACCGCTACGAAGAGCCGGCGGCGTCCGTGGAGGTGGAGAGCGTCCCGGCCGAAGAGAACGCCGTAGAGATGACAACCGATTACGTGTGCGACTGCGGCTGCTGTCGGCCCATACTCAGGGAACGGCGCACCGCCAAAGTGGAGAGGCCGCTCGTGGCAATACTGCGAGTTGACGGTGGGTACGACTCTTACGAGGCGTTCTCCCACTGCGGGAAGCGCGGCGTGCGCACCACCATACGAGTGCGAATAGACTCCAACTGCAAGTCCGACGGCAAGGACAGGGCCTGGTCGGAGGCCGTCCTGGACCAGCGCAGGCGGCGGGTGCACCGCCATTCAGTTCGCCAAGATGGGAAAGGAGGAACGCAAGAAGAACCAAAAGGAGTGGAAGGCCAGGGCCAAGTGCAACAGCAGGTGGATTATACATACAATCCTCGTTCAAGAGGCTGCTGGGCGAGGCCCTCAGGTCCGTGAATCTGAAATACATCATGATGGAACGGCCACCAAGATGGCGGTATACAACAAGACCCGGAACGTCATGCGGGAGGTGGTGTGGTGATGCAAAGACCGTAAGGCGGGGACCGCGACGCGCGTCACCGAGGGCTGCCGGGCCGTCCAAGTCGCGTCAGGTCGCGATTTATGAAACGCTGTCCACCGATGACATCATGTTTTATATTGGTACAAAACACGAACGGCACGTGAAATTTGTCATGCCGGTGGCCGGACTAGGGCTGGTGGCCTTGGCCGTTGCTCTCCCCCTCTCCGCAATGGCGGCAGACGACACCGGCGGGGGGGACATACTGCACGTTATCGTTACCACGGTCTGCATCATACCACAGGACTACATTGGTGGTGCCGTGACCGGCATGGACACGATTCTGGGAATCGACATCGGGGAGTACATGCCCGAGTGCGAGGTGACCGTCGAGTACGTGGAGCCGGCCGCCCGTGCTCCGGAACCCTCCGTCATGGTGGACATACCCCCGGGGGCGCTCTTCCCGGCGTGCGACGCGGACTACAGCTGCTTCGACCCGAGCACCGTCACGGTGGACGTGGGAGACGAGGTGGTGTGGACCAACAGCGACACCGTGCTGCACACGGTCACCGACCCGGACGGGGCGTTCGACGGATGGATGCTCCCCGGCGAGGAGTTTGCGTTTGCGTTTGACACTCCCGGCACGTACGCGTACGGCTGCACCGTGCACCCGTGGGCCCGCGGCGTGGTGGTGGTGGGATCCGAGGCCGACCGCTACCACGGCCTGAAGTTCGGGGACGCGTTTAGGGCCGCCCAAAACCTCGTGTACATGTACGACGCCCGGGGAACCGCGGCGTTTGAGGCCGTCAACGGTATGATGTCAGAGGACGTCTACCCGTTCGCCATAGATGCCGAAACCCTGACGGTGGTGGCCGAGGGCGCGTTCCCGCAGGTGGTGGGGCTGCCGGCCACGTTCCTGCAAGACGCCGACCGGCCCCTGGACAGCACCCTGGACGCCTTGGGGTATACCGAGGGAGTTTGGGTGGACTACGCGTTCCTCAACCCCGAGACGGCCTCCTACGAGGCCAAGACGTCGTACCTGACGCTGCACGACGGGTACATATTCGGATCCGGCTTTTACACGTCGCCCGACGCCGGAGCCGCCGACGCGGTCAACACGCTGAGCCGCCTGTACGACGTCCTCAAGGAGGGCGCGTTCTCGGACATGGAGTCCGTCCCCACCGGCGTATTCAACACCCCGTTCGTTCTAGACGCCGACACCCTGGACATCGTGGCGCACGCCGACCCGAACCTGACGGAAGGGGACGTCCGGGACGCCATAACCTCCAGCCTGTCCCCGGATTTCGTGCTTGACGCGCTGGAACGCCACGGAAGCCTCTGGCTGAGCTACCCGTCCCCGGGCGATCCGCAGGGCTCCGAGTACACTCGCGCGTACATGCTGCTCCGCGACGGGTACGTCCTTGCGTCCGGCTACGGTGTGGACGCCGACGTTCGGCTCCAGTCGCTGGTCGACGAGTCCGTCCGCCTGTACGAGCGGGAGGGAGACGCCGCGTTCGGCGCCATCACGTCGATGGACATGACCCGGCAGTCGGTATACGACCTGCAAGAGTACACGACGGTGGCCAATTCCGAGTCGCCGCAACTCGTGGGGGTTGCCGTCCCGCCCTCCTCCCTGGGGATTGGCAGCGATCTGGAGGGGTTCCTGCAACTGCACGAACAGGGAGGGGCGTGGTCCGACAAGTTTGAGGCCGGCGCGGGCAGCGGGGAGCTGCGCACGCACGCGTGGAGCGTCCTGCACGACGGGCACCTGTTCGGCGCGTCGCGCGCGTACTCTCCGGAGGCCGCCGCGGCGGCAGAAGTGGAGGCGGCCATCGGCCTGTACGAGGCGTACGGGGAGGCGGCGTTTGACCGCATAACCTGGCAGGCGGTCAACCCCGTGATAGTCTATCCGTTCGTGTTTGACGCCGAGACCTGGAGGACGGTGGCGCACGCCGCGTATCCGGACAGGCGGGGCATGCTGCCGGCCTCCATCATGGCGGACAACGACTTGGACGAGATCGGCGGGGCGCTAAAAGAGGCCGGGGAGGCGTGGGCGTCGTACCAGTTCTACAACCCGGTTACGGGCCTGGTGGAGCACAAGCGCACGTACCTGGCGCTGCACGACGGCTACATATTCGCCGCCGGGTACTACTACGGCAACTTTGATCAAGCCGAAGCGGTAATCGCCGGGGCCATATCCGAGTACGACGCGAATGGGAAGGCGGCGTTTGAGGCCATCAACTCGGAGGCGTCCGGCAGTCTGGGCCTTGTACCGTTGATTCTGGACTATGAATCCCTGGACGTGGTGGCCCACGGCGGGCATCCCCAGCTGGTCGGGCGGAACATCAACGACATTGCGGCCAACGGGGACGATCTGGCTTCCAACATCAGGGCGAACCTGGCGGAGGACGGCGACTTCGTCTTGGCCACCTCCTCCACGTGGGACCCGCAGACCGGCTCCCCCGTGCTGCAGTCGGTCATATTCCAGCTGCACGGCGGGTACGTCTTTGCCGCCGCCCAACCCACGGCGGTCTACACGCAGTGACGCGGGCCGCAGTTCGGGGGCGCTGGCGCGGAACAGTACGGCGGGCGGATCCGACCGTCCCGCCAACTATCTAGCAAAACCGCGCCAGCTTCCACCGCGCGCCAGGGCCCGCGCGCGGTACAAAGCCTTCCAGATCGGCCCCGTCCGGGGACGCTCTTGCTACGCCAAAGAGTGCATGACCGGCTCCGGCGGCCGCCGGCCCGCCCGAGGCGGGACGCATGCGGCGTATTCCCCCGCATAGACGTAGGACGGGCCTTTGTCGGGTTGGCGTGCTAAAGCGTTGAACCACGTCTTTGCTCCCATGCGTCCCGGCCAGGTCCCATGACGGCCGCCGCCTATCGCGTTCCTGTGGCGCGGGAACGCGTATGGCGCCGACACCCCAGCGCAAGGTGGATTGTATCCCGTGGCCGTACGCCGGAATACCGGCTGCCGTACGGGCGGCGCGGATGCTATGCGGAAGCCCGGCATTTTGTCGGCGCGCATACTCATGTCGCACAAGAAGAACCCCGCCGCCCGAATGACGGTTCGCGCCGAGCTGGCTTTGCTCTCCGTAGTCCGGTAAGTTGTTCGCCCCCAGTCCTAGGGGGGGAAAGTGGGAAAGGCGAAATGGGGGGGGAGCGCCGTGATTGACATGCCGTCCGGGTACGACTGGTACGGCGGCACACGGGCTGGCGCATGCCCGCGTGGCCCGCGCCCGCCGCTTGGCACGGGACGCGCCCGTCCGAGCCCGCGCCGGATCTGGATCCCGGATCGCGTCCGAGCAAATCTGGCCCTCATGCGGGGTCAAGGGCGGATGTTTATTTTGCCGCTTTTGAGGAATGTACCAGTATTTATATACTCAACTTTGGTACCCTGTTCCATGAAAGCTGCGAGACGTGCGATATTCGCCATTGCCATCGTGGCAGTGGTGTGCGCCGGACTCGGCGTTGGCGTGATGGCGTCCAACACGATCAACCCGCAGCTGGGCGACTCCCCCCCCCCCCCCAGGGGTCAGCATTGTTGCAAATGCAGATTGTACTAGTTGGTCTAATGGGGGTCACTGCGATTATGCATGCATTAATTGCAATGATTTGGGCTGTACGGAACAATGCTCCAGGTGTCAAACGGATTGTATAGAGGCCTGTGAGGACAACTATTGGGACGACTCCTGCGGCAATCCGGGCGCCTGCACGGAATGGTGTACTACAAGGGGGCCGCCCGTGGTCACGGCCAGTTCGCTCAACGAACCGGCCAACACCATAACGCTGACGGCAGACGTGGACGTAACAATCAAGAACGCCACCAACACATGCATCAATACCGTAATGCTGCTGGATGCGACGACGTCCACGAACAGCCGCTGCGGCACGTCTGGCACAGTATCGGGCGCTATCGCGACCATCTCGATCAGCGGGGAGCTTCCCATCGGAGAGATTCAGAGCCAGACGATAAACGTCGGGACAAATACGGTCAAAAACGGCCGGGATGTGGGAAACACCCAGACGCACTCAAACACATTGACGGTGCCGACCCCGCCCAGTGTCAAAAGTGCCCAGTTTGACCGCAATGCTTACACCATAAAGGTGACGTCGGATCTGGCCCTGCAGGCGGCCAACTTCGGGGCCGTATGCCTTGTGACCACGACTCCCAGTGGCGACGTGGCAAACTGCGGCGCCTCCGTCACCATATCGGGCACCACAGCGACGGTCACGCTCATCAAGCCGGACGTGCCGCCCCAGAAAATTTCTGAGAAAGTGGTGGTTTCGGTGAATGCGATCCAAAGCACGTACGGGGCATACAACGACGAATCCCACTCAGAGAAAGTTATGAAGTAAAATTTTACATCCGGCCGCCACGATGCCGGACACCCAGTATGCGGGGAGGCGCCGCGGGCCGCCGAGCCGGTGCCCATGCCGTAGATTGCGGTGGAGTCATCCACAAAGAAGGGACCGCTTGTACGGGGCAGTGCGTGCGGCATCTTGGAGAGCCAGACCAGGTCGAGCCTCTTGGGCGTGGCATCGACAAACTGCCGCGCCCGCAGCATCTCACATATGATGTGGTCCGAGAACCTCGTGGTGCGCGCTCTACATCCAGCCGCATCCTGTCGGCCATCTTCCGTACTGCCCCGGCGCTGCCAGCGGTCCCGGGGTCAACTGGGGCCCCGGCAACCACCCCGTACCCCCCGGGCATATGGCTTGGCACGTGTTGGACGCCGGAAAGACCCCCTTGGCGGCGCCGTCCCGCCGGGAACGCCGTGCGGCGGCGAGCCGGGCGCCTGCCGACGGCAAAGCGCGCCTCAACGACGGACGTCGCCCGGTTGAGGCGGTCCGTCTCCTAGACCACCCGCCCCTTCAGATCCTCGCGCCCGACCAGGCCCGCCGCCCGGTATGCGGGGGCAGACACCACCGCGCAGTCTGCCCCCACGGAAAGTCGGGGAGAATGCCGTCAACCGAGTTTGCAAAAGCTCCTTTTCTCTGCAGTCCGGTAAGTTGTTCGCCCCCAGCCCTAGGAGAAAAGTGGGAAAGGCGAAAGGGAGGGGAGCGCCGTGATTGACATGCCGTCCGGGTACGACTGGTACGGCGGCACCCAGACGGGCGCCCGGAAGGCCGTCGGTACTCAACGGCTGCGGCGCTCCCGGCGGTGGCGTCATATTGGAACCCGCAGGGTGCGCGTGATGAAAAAACTAGGCCAGTCCAAAGTCGAGTACATGGCGGCGGAGAAGAGAAAGGGCACCAAGAACCAGATCATCGCCGAAGCCATGAACGTAACCGTGCGGTACGTCCAGAAACTGTGGGCCCGGTTCAAGCACGTCCCAGAGTGGAAGATCGTGTTTCCCGCGCGCATGGGCAGGCCCCTCAGGGGGCCTCCCACCAAGGCCGAGCGGTCGGCCGTGCTCAATATGCGCTGCGCCCTCAAGTCCGGCGCGAACCGAATATGGGACCGCATAAGAAGGTCCGGAACAGCCGTTCCCAAGGGCGTGGCGCGCACGATACTG
This sequence comes from Nitrosopumilaceae archaeon, assembly GCA_963665475.2. GTDB lineage: Archaea > Thermoproteota > Nitrososphaeria > Nitrososphaerales > Nitrosopumilaceae > VYCS01. The sequence goes on from CAXXXK010000004.1 coordinate 52,343, forward strand.
CGGGAGTACGGCGAGGCGGTGGAACACAAGAGGAAGCAAGCACGCCGCAAGGGGATACGGTACGAACGCAAGTACGCCAACTCCATGTGGCATACGGACTACAAGCGGCTGGACGACGGCCGCTGGTTCATGTCGTACCTGGACGACGCGTCCCGCCTCATTGTATAGTGGGGCGTGTTCGACGAGGCCACTGGCAAGCACGCCGTCAAGGCGCCGGACGAGGCCACATCCGCGTACGGCAAGCCGGCGTCCATACTGTCCGACCGCGGCACCCGGTTCTACGCCACCGAATCCGAAAAAAAGGCCAAGGGGGTTTCCATGTTCGAGAGGCGCCTGAACGACTTGGGCATACTGCACATACTGGCCAGGGCGGCCCACCCCCAGACCAACGGCAAGCTGGAGCGGGCGCGCGGGGAGATGCGGCGCAAGCTCCGCCTGTTCCATGACGTGGCCGGGCCGCCTGGCATATGTCCCGTCACCCCGACACGCATCAAGACGGACCCCGTGGCGCGGTTCGTGAGGTGGCACAATACTGAGCGGCCGCACATGTCGCTAAACACGGACGTTGAGGAAACGCCCGAAATGGCGTTTGGGCGCAAGACTCCCCCTCCGGGATCGGATATAACCGACGAATGAAGGGTATTCGAACCGGCGGGAGATGTACGGTCGGGGGGACTCCGCATCATGATGCACGGTGTGTTCGTCCTTGCGCGACGGCCGCGCTCATACACGGCGGTGGAACGACAGCCGGAGCCCGCGCGATCCGAGATGCCGTGATGCACGCATCAAGGCCATACGGTAAAGTCATATTGCATCCCGTGGAGGCGCGGCCCATGGAACTAGGGGTGAACAACTTTCTGGATTCCACAGAGCTAGCTTTGTACCACAAGTTTAAATGAATAATCTCCGGCATATGGCCATGGTCAAAGCTGGCGCCAATGGTCGCGCGCACGGGCTCGCAGGATCCCTGTCCCGGGGGGGCGTCTACCAGGTCATCATGCTCGCCGCCGTGGCCGCGGTCCTGACCACCGTACTGGCGGAGCCGGCCCTAGGGGGCGCGCTGACCAACAGGCCCCCCAACGAACAGATCCGCCTTGAGTACCTTCCGGACCAACAGTCGGTTCTCGCCACCACGAACGACGGAAAGTGGTTCGGCTCGGTGGGCAGCCTGACGCTGTACGATCAAGACGACACCAGCACGCGGATATACGTTGACCTAACTCAATTCTACCAACACAGGGCGGGCGGCAAGCTGAGCTGGGACGACCACGTCAAGCTCGCCGGCATCGCCAACGTGGGCGGCCACCTCCCGGTCGGGTGGGCCAGCTACAACGACACCTCCACTGTAGATGCCGGAGAGAACTGGGTAAGCGTTCTCACCCCCCGGGTGACCGGCATGACGTACCAGGACAAGTCCGGCGGCGGGAGCAAGGCAATCGTCACCGTGAGCGAGAACATCAGGGACGTAAACAAGGACAAAATATGCATAATCAACAAGGCCACGCAGGACGAAATCGAGTGCGCAGGCAGCGTGTCGGCGGTGAACAAAACTGCGACGGCGACGTTCCTGAACAACCGCCCCGCGGCGACGGCGCAGGTGGTGATAAGCAGCGGCTTCGTCCAGTCAATGGAGCACACCTATGGTCACCAGTGGAGCATGTACGCGTACACGTACGATATAACGTACAGCGGCGACCCGCCGCCCGAGGCGACCACCGTGACGTACAACGGCCCGGCCGGCTTGGCGACCATCACAATGAACGAGGTCGTCATAGGCGCGAACGCCACGAATATGTGCATAGTCGACAAGGCGACGCAGAACGAAATCGTGTGCGCCTACGCCGCGTCGGCGTCAAGCACTACAGCGACCGCGGACTTCCGCAACAGCGGCGCCCCGAATTCCGCGGCGCAGTTGGTAATAGGCGCGGGGGCCATTCAGGACTATTCCGAGACCTGGAACACAAAGACCTTTTCGTACGACGTCACGTATACGGGCACCCCGCCCCCCCAAACGCCGTCCGGCCCCCCGACGGACAACCTGGACATTGACGTGGTGTACTATCCCGACTCCGGAGAGCTCGAAATTTCGTCAAAGGCCCAGTACCCGTTCGCCAACGCGACGGCTAGCAAGATGAAACTGTACGACGTACAGCAGAGCGGCATCGCGACCGTCCTTTCCGGGCCCGGCATTACGGTGTCCGACTATACCATAGACTCGACGCTGTCCTCGTCGGACCGCGACAAGTTCGCCGCGTCTGCCGAGCTTCGCCTGGAGCTGTCCAGCGGCTGGGCGTACATCAACCGAACGCTGATATCCGACGGCGTGCCGGACATAACAATCATTGAGGTGGTGGCGTCAGAGGAGAGCGTGAAGATATACGCAAAGCCCCCCGAGGTGAGCGACGCGTCATTCAACGCGACTACCGGCGTGGTGACCCTGAACGTCACCAAGCCGGTTCAGTCCGTACGCGCCGACGGAATATGCCTGGTCACGAACGAGGGCCACACGGTGTGCGCCACGACCGGCGGCACGAGCATAAGCGGCAGCGCCGTGACCGCCACGATGGACATCAGCGAGATCTACGACCCCGACAAGCCCGACTCCATTCCCGAACTGACGCTGGAGGTTGAGGCAGAGACGGTTCAGGGATACACCGGCGGGTGGAACGACGACGCGTTCAAGAAGGACCTGTAGGGCGTCGGAAATCTAGGCGCCTTTGCAAATTTTAGGCCGGCCGTAATGTTGCCCCGTCCCGCCCGCCGCTGCGCGTCCGCCTCTCCGTTTAGGCCGGCCCGGGCGGGCGCAGTCGTCAACCGCCTCATGGGGAGCCGGCGCCGTCCGGCTCGGGCCCATGCCTCCCGGGCCGCCGCGCGTCAATACGCAAGAGCCGCATGCTGCCAAGGCATAATAGGCAGCCGCCCGCTGCATACCGCGTGATCGGCAAGGACGTTTCCGTAACCAGCAAGGAATCTTTAAGCTCCACCGGGGCGGGCAGGAGCATGCTGAAGGAGGCCCTCTTCAAGTCCAAGGGGTACAAGACGTTCTCAAAGTACCGCGAGGAGACCGCGGAGCAATTCCCCCGCTTCGAGTCGCGGTTCGCAGAACAGATGGCCGACCTTGTAAGTTCGGACCCGGACATGGCCGCCACCCAGAGGGAGTTCGCGGCACGGATAGGGACGGACGCGCTCATGGCCGACCCGGACAGCATGGCGCAGACCCGCGAGGGGCTGCTGGAACAAGGAGCGATGGCCGACCGTGTGCGCCGCATACTGGAGTCCAACTTCGTAAAGATGACCTTTCCGGTATTCAACGCCCTGTACGACGCGGCCAACCCTGACTCGGACCCGGCCGCGAAGCGCGACGTCGTGGAGGGGCACATACTGGCCATAGACCTCAGCGAGCCGATGGACCGCATCGTAGACAAGGACGAGGACTTGGAATATTTGGAGGACTACCGGCTGATGAACCCCTACATACTGAAGATCGCCCAAAAGAGGATATCCCGGGGCGGGGAGGCGGTGCTGGCGTCGTTCGAGGAGGGCTTTGCCGACGCCCGCAAGGGCCAGTACATGGACGAGAGGCTGAAGTCGCGGCCGCGCCGCCTCACCGAGGGGCAGATGGAATACTCGTACAAAAAGTACCGGGCCGTCATGGGGACGGCGGGCGCCAACATGGCCCTGGCCCGGCCGCCCCTGTCAGAGATATTCTATTCGGGGATGGCCCACGCCGCCGAGGCGGCGGGCTGCGGCAACGAGATCGAGGACTCGATAAGCAACGGCTACGTCAAGGTCCCCTCCTGGCCGCTGTACTATGCGATATTGTGCGGGGACGTGCGGACGGGGTTCGAGGCCACCCTGGAGAGGAGCCGGCAGTACCTGGACAGGGCCCGGCTGTCCCTCAAGGTGCTGCCCGACGGCTTTACGCACACGGAGTTCCTAAAGTTCCTGTTCCTGTCGGTGGAGCACTATACCGAGTTCTGGTACAACAGGCTGTCCAAGGAGAATATGTGGGGGCGGTTCGAGCGTAACCTTCCGGGGGGCGGCTGAATATGGGGGCCGGCGATGGATCGCTGATGTGGGCGGAGAAGCACCGGCCCGCCGCGCTGCGCGAGATGGTGGGCAACGAGGAGGCCCGCGCCAAGGCCGCCGAGTGGCTGGCCAGGTGGAACGTAAAGTCCAAGCCGCTGCTGATGACCGGGCCGCCGGGCACCGGCAAGACCACCCTGGCGCATGTCATGGCGCAAAAGTACGGGTACGGCATTGTGGAGCTGAACGCCAGCGACGCGCGGAGCAAGTCCAAGCTGTCCGCCATACTGGACCCCATGGGCGCCAACGCCGCCTTGCACGGCAAGACCCTCCTCTTCATAGACGAGGTGGACGGCATGCACGGCCGCTCCGACTACGGGGGGGCGGTTACCCTGACCAGGTTCCTCAAGGTTGTATCATTCCCGGTCATGATGGCGTCCAACTCCGAGGACGCCGGCAAGATGAAGAGCGTGGTAAAGGCGTCCGAACACGTGCGGTTCAGGCCCGTACCCCCCCGGCTGCTGCGGGTGCACCTGCGGCATATACTGGAGAGGGAGGGCGTCATGATGGGCCCGGGGACTATAGTCAGGGTGGTGTCAGAGGCGCGCGGCGACATACGCTCCATGCTAAACAGGGCCCAGGCGCTGGCCGGTGGGCAGAACCCGCATACTAAAACGGACGGGCCGGGGCCGGATCTGGAGGAGGGGATAGTGTCGTTCCTCAAGGCAAAATCACACGGGGAGGCCGGCGAGGCGCTGTACGCGCTGTGGACCGACCCCCGGCAGAAGATAAACGCGCTATACTCCAGCGTGGTCACCTCCAAGCTGGATATTGCCAAGAGGGCCCGCATGCTGGATATAATATCGCAGGCGGATATGTTGCATGGCCGGATACTGGCCACCCAGAACTGGCGGCTGCTGCGGTACCTCAACCACATACTGGTGCAGATGCACGAGGCGGACACGAATGTGCGGTACTCGCGGTTCAACGTGGACTTTGGGCAATTGAGTCGAATACGGTTCACGGGGGCGAAGATCAGGGCTCTGAACAAGCATCTGGGCGGGGAGCTGCACACGTCGGGGAGCGCCGTGGCCTCGGTGGTGTTGCCGTACTACCTGAAGCTCGTATCAGACGGGAAGGTGGCCCCCGCGGAAGACCACATGGACATAATATCAAAGGAGATCAAGCCATGAAGTGGGTTCGGCTCTACATGAGGTTCCCGGGAACCTGCCGGATATGCGGCAAGGGCGTCAGAAAGGGAAAGCACGCTCTGTGGGCCAAGGGGGTTGGCGTCAAGCACATAGAGTGCGCCGAGGCCGAGGCAGTGGCCAGGAAGACGAAGGAGATACCCTGCATCATATGCGGCGGGCCGGCCGGATGCGGGCAGTGCGGGCTGGCCGGCAGCTGCGACGTGCAGAAGGTCTCGCAGCTGTGCATCTGCTCTGGGTGCGACAGCGGCGGCGCCATACACTCGTACAGGGCCGCGGCGGCGAGAAAGTTTCCCGTTTTGAAGTGACATGGTATGAAACGGCTAAATGGCGCGGGGTTTGCCGTATGAGCGGGTCTATGGCTCAGCCAGGTAGAGCACCGGACTTTTAATCCGGCTGTCGGGGGTTCGAATCCCCCTAGACCCGTCTTTATATATCAGGAGGTGCTCTGTCGTATGCGTAGTGACGGCCATTACAATGCGCACACTTGCAGCTCAAATGCTATGCGGCCTCGCCTTAACAGCCAAGACATGGCGAATGTTCGCCCTAATATTGCCCGCATGGCACGAATACATTCCAAATTGGCCGGACGGACGGCAAAATCGGACCATATTGCAGGGTGGCGCGGGGGCAATCATCATGGCACGGCGCGGCTACGTCGTGTATCCCTTGATCTCTACGGGCTTCATCTCGTTTTGCGCAATTGCGTCTCTGAGCTCGTCCACGCTCTCAAAGTACTGGCTGGCCAGCAGGCGCTTGAGCACCATATACTGCACCTCGATTAGGTTCAGCTGCGGAGTGTACGGGAGCAGATAAATCATCTTGATGTCCCCGCCGATCTACTCTATGAACCGGGACACCGCGAGGGACTTGTGGTACCTAGCGTTGTCCAGTATCATCACGATATTGGGATGTGTCTGCCCAGTTCCTTCAGGAATTCTATGGAGAATATTCACAATCCCCAATTCAGCGATAATCTCACGCTTGAATCTGGCCATTTGGACCGATTGTGAATATTCTCCTATGAACGTCTCGGAATTCAGGGCATCTGCAGGCCGCATGTAAACCATCCTTGCACAGGGCGCCGAACGTCTTGACGGACTATGAGAACGTGGCCTTTACGGTGTCGCGTCCGCCGGTGCGCCTCCAGCCGTACTCTCCCCCGTTCCAGCGCAACACTCCTGCCTCGTCCCCGCACAACACGACGTAATCTTTGGAGAATGTTCACAATCGGTCCAAATGGCCAGATTCAAGCGTGAGATTATCGCTGAATTGGGGATTGTGAATATTCTCCTTTGGCTATCATCTCCTCCAGCGTCGCGTTGGTCTCGCTTACGAACTCTTCCCGCTCTTCTTTGGTGGCCGACTTGCGCGGTACCGGCCTGGCTTTCGTGTACGTGCACCCCCTCCTCTTCATCACGCGCCTCAGCGTCCGCGGCTTGCACTTGATGTTGAGCTCTCTGGACTGCATGATCAATATCATGTCCAGCTGCCACGTTCCGGCGGCAAACCCGTATTTCCTCGGAGAATTGCCCACCCACCCCAACATGGCCTTGCGTGCGACGGCGTCCAGCTTTTTCTTTTTGCAGCCCCTCTTTTTGTCGATCCGCCTGTCCAAGTCTGTACCCATCATGCGGAGCAGCCAGCCACGCACGGTCGAATACGCCTGCTTCACCTCTCTCATTGTGGGCCGTATCTCAACTCCTTTTTTTGCAACTCGCAGACTCGCAGGATGATCTAGGGCTCGCCCGGCCGCTCTTGCTTGATGGCCTTGCGGAGTCGCTTGAGTCCCACGCGCGGCATGAAGTTGCCATACTTGGGTACAGCCTCTTCGCGCGTCTCCCGTCGTTTTTTGCCAGTGGTTTTTGCCATATTGCGGCGTAGCCGCAGTATGGGCGTCCAAGTGATGAGTGGGATCTTAAACGTTTCGAATACGGGCTAAACCGCCACGCCCAGAAACGCCATAAGCGGTGGGGGTGATCGGGTATTTCTGGCCGCCACTATGGAGAATATTCACAATCGGTCCAAATGGCCAGATTCAAGCGTGAGATTATCGCTGAATTGGGGATTGTGAATATTCTCCTATGTGTGTGGCTATTCGAAATCTTTCAGCGTCCCGGTGGCCACCGTGGGCATATCGCCACGCCGTCCGTCAAGAAACTGCTCTAGTTCATTGGACTCATCAGACTGGCCTCTTCCTGTACGGCCCGCCTCTATTATCGCGGCACAAACCGAATTGAATCCGTCGTTGTTTAGGTTGCCAGTCTCCCGCAGCAGATCGTTCATATCATCCCGCTTGTCGGCGTGCCAGTATCGCAAAGCTTGGTGTATTATGTCAATGTGGTTACGTGTGTGGCGGATCTCGCCCCTCTGGCCGTGTGTTAACAAGGTGACGGTCTTTCCCTGCCGCTTCACAATGCCCCCTTCAAAGTCAGCCATGTCAAGACCCACTCCGATGAACATCTTGCGGGCATTATCGTAATTGACTTTCTCAGAGCCGTACGTCCATCTCCACGATATGTACAGCTTGGTTATCGGATCTGTCTTTCCGGCGCGATTGTCTGTTAACCTCCTTACCACATAGTCCGAACACAAGTTGCGTATCTCATCCAGTATGCGGGCCACGGTAATCTGTGTACCGTCAGTTTTGCATACACCTCGATACTTGCCGAATACCTCCAGAGCAGATCCGATGGCCGCTATGTAAAAATCAGATCCCCGGATGTCTGCATCAAGTAATACATTCAATTTTTTATGCATATGTTTGCGAAACTCACGCTGTACTACGCGCCATTCCGCAACATATTTCTGCCCCCACTTGCGGCCAACCATGTATATGGCCGAGTCTAAAGATGCTGTACCGTGAGCTTTAACGCGCGTTGTGCTTTGTGTATCAATGGGCCATGCCGCCGTGATGGTAAACCCTGTATTTAGAATGGCATCTATGAGTGCTTCCCAGCCTGCGGTAGTCTTGTGTGCATAAACCAATACTAATATTCCATCGGGCCTTAGCACACGGTGCATCTCACGTAGAGACTGTTCCATCAGTGCCCGGTACCCATCCTTGTCACGTACCACACTCTCCGACGACGGCATCCGAATAACACCCTCAGTCTCTACCACTTCGTGTTTTTTTGGAGTGAATATGCCTTGAAACAGATCTTGGTGCAGATGTCCTACAGATCGTTTCAGCCACACATAGAAAAAATCGGCTGTTCGTGAATACTGCATGGAGTCATAGTAGGGGGGGTCGGTGCATACCATATCAAACATTTCGTCATCATAAGGGAGTTTCGTTGCTGATGCTCGGCAGACAGACGAAGCGTTGTGGCCTACTGATAGCGCGGTAGTTATACCCATCAGTATAAAGCGGGTTGTCGTAGTCCATACACCATATGGCGTGGCCTCGGCATAGTCCCAGACGTTATTCAATGCTTGAATGCGGAAACAATCTCTGACAGTCTCACCACCGGCATACCATGGAGATAGCCTGCAATACTTCTCCAGTGTTTTATCCATAATAAGCGCCAAATATGTGATGATTGCTGCCCCCCGTTCATTGCCATGTGCCGCCATGATGTTTGGCTCTGTTTCCCGTAGTATCTCTAGCAAGATGACCATGCATAGCAATTGTCTGTCGTTGAATAGTTGTGACCATCTGGTATAACCAAAAGTGGCAATCCGTAACACTGTCCAGTATGGTCCACCTGGCCTGTACTCTCCACCGTCTGGCATGGAAATGGCCAAATCCGGGACCGGATCTACCCCGTATTTTGTTCTGTATGCAGCGCGGTGCCATTCTAGATCCATTGCGCATGGACCATACAGTTCGTGGTCTTCACTATCTACTAACCGATATTGTCTGCCGCTTCTCTTTTTAGTGACGCTTACCGCAACGCACATCATCTCCGATCCACGGCCAGATTGTATGATATCCCTTGTCTCAATGTTAGTGTACGGTCTGCCACATGCTACGCATATAGCGCGTTTTCCAGTCACCTGCCCCGCAGGTGGACCTTTATTGTATTTAGCGTATTGATCTCCATGTATGGTGAATGTTATATCACCATTCTTGGTCACGGGTCGGAAGTATATCTTGCGCCTGCCAGATAACTTGTAGTCATGTATCAGAGGTATTGTATACCCACATACGCACGGTATTGTCCGGCACCAAATATACGCATAGTGATTATCTCCTAGATCCGGATAGTATTTGGCGGTACGCTTTCTGAGCAGTTCTCCTATATGTTTGGCCCATTTCGATACATCATCGGACAATGCACTTCCATACAACGATGGATACTCCAATATACATTTTTGAATCAGTACGGCCACGGGATTGTAGTCCATTGAGTAGGACTTACATCCAAGCCAGGCGGCAGCAAACGACAGAGCCCCAGTGCCACCAAACGGATCTAATACCTTTGGAGTATAATCCCATGCATCAGCAACACGCCGCCGAGCCATATCCCGTACCGATGTTAAACCTGGGCGAGTAGTGGTATTATAATCACACATATCAAGTATGAGTTCTTCATGTTTTGAAAGGGGCGGATCAACCAGCGCAGCGTATGCTGTAATACGCGAGACAGTAGTTGGTAGGGAGGCCCACCACCGATGCAGGTTGTTTATACGGTTGTATTTCTTTTGCTTTTCAACTGCACCGCCCTTGGATATCTTATCCACAGGTATGATCGTCCCGATGAGTCGCTTCTTTGGCTTATTCATCCCACATCTTATCAGTTTCTAAATGTCCTCGTACGGTGATATTAATACTCTGAACAATTTGATCAGGGATCTCACCTTGCATCCTCAAATACACATCAAATTTTCCATCTGGACGCCGCCTGATCTTGCATTCAAGATCCGTCAGTGTGATGTTCTGCGGTTCTAAAAGTAGGCTACGAACCACATCCAGCCCGTTTGCATTAACCACATCGCTGTACGTCATACCCGCATACGCCATTAACGGTGCCTCTGGCGTCTCCACTAATGATTTTGTTCGTTCTCCTACTGATGGGGGCGTAGTGGAGTGAGATTCTGATAGTTCGGATGGTTTCCGTACATCAAATGCCTTGCGTACCACATCCAATGAGGCTGGCATCACGTTGCCGGGTATCCGGATCAGTGTCTCGTAGGCACTGTCAGTATCGGCACCGTACACTTGGACTTTTTCTGGATCTATTCTAGACGCTATCTGGTCATCAAAAACTAGGCGATCCCATACAGTGTGGTCCAGTGGAGAGTGGCCCTCGTTCTTCGGATTGAATGTATAATCCTCGTGCAGCTCCACGCCACCCCCCCCCCCCCATTTGGAAGGTATACCGCCGAATATTTTCTTCGCAGGCCGTATTCAATTCCCTGAGTAGCTTGCTTCAATTCATCCTCTACTTGCGCGGATGCCGCCTGGGTCCAGTCTGGCGTGGAACTCAAACGCTTTTTTATTGAGATCATAGCCAAATACCGCCGAAGCGACTCATCCAAATCCATTCCGTCACTGGGCAGTAAGAACACCAGTCCGTTCATGTTGATACGGCGGGATCGCGCCGAGCCGTCTACGGTGCGTTTGCACCATTCCAGGTCGTCGTTTTTGCAGATCACCAGTTGTAGCTCTGCCACATCATCTACTGACCCCGACTCGGTAGCATCTGGCCACACCACCACCTTGGCAAACCGCCCGCCCGCCACCGAACCGGACAGGCGCTTCAACTCTTCCCTCTCAGCGTCTACGTCTGCCACATTCCGAACTGCCTGGTCTATGGCGTGGTTCATGTTGGGAGCGACGGCAAACCGAAGCATATCATCATCGGTCAGCTCCAGATAGAACAGCCGCCGCCGCAGCTTGCCCATCGTGTCTCCCACCACAGAGTGGGGCGCGTCAACCGTAAACACCGCCCGCTTCACCTCCGCCTGAGTGGCACCTCGACGATGTCGTAACGGGAACGAATACATGAATATTGCAGACGCGCACCGCACCCCCACGTTGCCCTCGGACCTGGCGCCCGCATCGCTTCCCGCAATGTCGGCCGTTATCACGCTCTCGGCATTGTCACCGGTGTGCTTAAGCAGCTCCTTGCGTATTGCTGGCACGGACAGGTCTATATCTCCGGGCGCAATCCACGCCCTGTCCGACTCCAGCAAGGAGTGCACCACCAACGACAGCAACCGCAATACGCCTCGGGTGCGCTGGAACGTGGGATACGACCCCCACCGCTCGTGGAGCACCTTGACAATATCGGGTGTAAAGGGATACGTATCGGCGAATCGAGCAGCATAATCTCGGGCCTCATCGCCAAACAGCGAACCGCCATCTTTCGTGCTCTTGACACACCAACGTATGACCTCACGGGACCTATCCGAAATAACTTCGTCAGGTGTCTCAAACAGCCGCCTGCGCACGATGTGCGGGATGTCATTCTCGTCGGATATGGTGACCAGCTGACGCTGGCGACCGGCAATCTTCTGCAGCACATTGTAATACTCGTTCTGGAACTTGGCCGTACGTTTTGACACGTCCCCCTCAACCCCCGACTCGCTCAGCACGTCATCCCTGTCCGACAATGATATCACCAGGCATACATTCGGCAGGCCGCCCAGCTGGCCGGCCAGTCGTTGCATGAAGTTTACCGTCTGGGCAGCCAGATCCGAGTTGCCCACGGCCACGCCAGCCACATTCACCAGATAGTTTGATATCTCGTCAACTAGTATCAGGATTGGCTTCTGACGTCCGGACAGCATCTCGTATATCTCGGAACCGGAGGGCGCTGTCTGACCAGACATCATAGATATCCGCCCGTCCAGCTGCGACTCGATCTCCCCCCATATGGTATTGGACACGCCCAGCGCTTGGCCGTCGATCACCACAGGCGTGGCATCCCACTCCCGGCACTGGTGATACATGGCGATCATGGCATGGGTCTTGCCACCTCCAAAAGACGTCTCTATCTGCCTGTATCCATTGCCCTTGCCCTCGTGCAGGCGGGCCCGGATATCGTCAAGTACTCTGCGCAAGCCGTCAGTCTGATAGGTCATCTTGTGAAATAGAACTGGGTCACGGTACTGTTCGGCGGCGGGCTTGTCCTTGCTACCGGCCACGTCTGCCAAGCTGGCAGCGTACGCCGACTGGTCCAGCGTACCGTCCAGAACGTCCGGCCGCGCCTTGACCAACTCATGGAACGGTTTCACACCACCACCCCCCTATAGTCTGATTTAATCGCTTCTCTTCATCTTATTTTCATTAGATCGCATGAAGCAGAGATGATGGCAGATGCACAGACGGTGCCGGACTAATCACCATACCAGAGAATATTTTCCATGACGGAAACAAGATGCATTCGTGAACGGTTCCTGCCATAAACGTGCAGGTTTAGTGAATGCCATACCTGGATACCGCCGCCAAGACGGCCCATATATTTTCAGGAAGAGCGTGCCTTGTCCAACTCCGACTTGGGAATCTCCCACAAATGTCTCTCGGTCATTTTCAGGGCTTCAGGATGGTCAAACACCTGCGTCTCGCATGAGTCGGTCCCCACGTCTACGTGCACATGCAATATGGCGCAAGAATCGTTCCGGATTGTATACGCCTCGTTTTTTGTCAGTTGCACCGGCCCCGTACGGCACCGCGCCTTGACCTCTATGTGGCGCTCCCGGCCATCCGGATGCCGCGACAGTATGTCATAGCCTATTCCCCGCTTGGCCGACACGTCCTCGGGCGTCCAGCCCTCGTGGCGTTCGTGCTCCATGCTCATCTCCATGCCGATGCGCTCTGTATCCTGCACGGTAACGTCGCGGCGTACCACCCTCACCCAGCCGGCCAGCGTCGGCTCGTTGGGATGCAGGTGGGAATTCTTGGCCTGCTCCCGCAGCTGGTCGCGTTGCCGTTTCAGCTCGTATATCTGGTCTTCAAGCTCGCGCCGCTCACTCGTGCCAAACCTCAGGTCACCCAGCTGCCCCTTCATTACATCTAGGCTCTCGCCTATATCGGTCGCGCGCAGCCTGTGGCGCCAGAACCTGTCCGTCTCGCCGTTCATGCCATCCGACTTGGCCTGCGCCTCGTCGCTGGCAACGGCGGTCACCCGGTCTGTGTTCGGCTTGGGCCCGGGGTCGCCCCCCACCATATCCAGATCATGCAGTATGTCCGGCCTAACGGGCCGCACCGAGCCGTCGGCGCCGACAAAATGCGCCTGCACCAGCTCGTCCACGATATTGCCCGAGCGGTCCTTCAGTCTGGTGGTATGAAACGTGAGATGGCCCGGCTCGTCGCCAGCAAATACCGATCCGTCCCGCAAGTCGGACAGGCATTGATCGCGTATCCAGGATGCGACATGATCGTAATATGTCGTACCCCTGGCCAACGCCCTGTCCGGCGTGCCGTCAACGTCCACCCGCTGTTTGTTGAACGGGCCTCCCCGAAGATCGCTCGGCACATCCATCCTGGTCTTGCCGCCGGTATACCTGATTCGGCCGCCCAGTCCCTCAAAGACAGTGCGCATCATCCGCACCAGATACTCGCCGTCAACGCGCTGCTCGCCCACCGCCTTCTTTGAACGCAACGCGTCCTCCCGGTTTACCGGCGTGTGTTCCAGCATGGTCCGCACGTCATCCAAATTGGCGCTGGCCTGCTGTACCTTGCCATCAACGCCGGTTATACTGCCCCGGGATACGGACTCGGTCATTATCCTCCGTATGTCCACGTCCGTAAGCACTTCGCCTATAACGTCCACCGTTTCGTACTGCTTCCTTATCTCGTCCACCTTGTAGAACAGCCTCTCCAGCACGTCTCCTTCTATTGTGCCGCCAGCTATCAGGTTGTGGATTATTACGTCCTTCTTCTGGCCGTACCGGTGCAGCCGGCCCATGCGCTGCTCAAGAGCTATGGGACTCCAAGGCAGGTCGTAGTTGAGCATGACGTGGCAGAACTGCAGGTTGATGCCTTCCCGCGCCGCATCGGTGGCCAGCATGATGCGCCGTTCGTCGCGAAATTGCTCCACCGCCCCGTCCCGCTGCTCCTGCTTCATCTTGCCGTCTATTCTGCACACCGATTCCCGTATGTTGCGCTCCAGATAATCCAGTGTGTCGACGAACTCGCTGAAGACCAGCAGTTTTCCGTCGGGACCGAGGCCGTCCACTACCTCCCGCAGTTTCTCGTACTTTCGGTCAGGCTTGGTCTCGGCCGTCGTCCGGGCGAATTCTATCAGCTCGTCCAGTTCGAGTATCTCTTCGCGGAGCTCTTCGGGACTGCGGGCGGCGCTGATGCCAGATATGCTGTCGTTCCACGACTCGTGCTCCGGGTCGTCCTCGTAATCGGCCGGTTCGAACGGGTCGTCCAATTCAAAGAGGAGCTGGCCCACCGGCGCATCCCCCGCGCCGGGCTGCCTGACAGTTTTTTGCTGCGAGTCCTCAAGACTTTCCCTGAGTCTCCTCCGGCGGTTCTCAAGCGTCTTTTGGAGCGCGTACGTGCTGGACGCCATGCGCTTTTGAATCAGCAACAGCACGAAGGGCGCCAGCCTCTCGCCCTGCGCCTCCAGCCGCCCGTGCTGTACGCGAACGTACCGGCTCACCGACTTGTACATGATCTTTTCCGGATCGGACATGTCGTACTTGAGGGATCTTATGTCGCGCTTTGGGAATATCGGGTTGCCGTCCATGTCGACCATCTCCCGTTTTAGGTGGCGCAGGAACAGGTGGCTCTTGCGGGCGGCCACGTCAGCTGCGGTAAGGCTCGGGTCCATGAACGTGGACGGCTCCAACAGTTTAAGCAGCAGGCGGAAGTTCTCCGGCTTGCCGCGGTGCGGCGTGGCGGTCAGGAACAGCACGTGTTTGGATATGCCGGAGAGCACCTCGCCCAGCCTGTACCTCTCCGAGACGTTCTTGCCGGACGAGTTCATGTGGTGCGCCTCGTCCGCCACCACCATGTCAAACCGCATGCGTGCCAGTGACTCGCGGTTCTTTTCCCGCTTGGCATAATCAATGGACGTAATCAGTATGTCGTGCTCGTCGGACGGCCACGGGTTGGCGTCGCGCACCGTGCCGCTCTCCACCACGTACCCGGAGAGGCCGGCGAACCGCTTCATCTCGGCCCTCCACTGGCCCTTGAGTTGCGCGGGAACGACCACCAGTACCTTGTCGGCGCGCTTCTGCAGCCGCATCTCCCGCATTATGCTGCTGGCCACGGCGGTCTTTCCGGCGCCCGGTTCGTCGGCCAGCAGGAACCGAACGTCGCCGGGCCGGTTGGTTATCTGGTATATGGACTGGATCTGGTGGGGCAGGGGGTCCATGTCAAAGCCGGTGCTGCCGCTGTTCCGGGCGTGCGTATGGCGGAGCAGGTCGGCGGCGGCCCTGGCACGCCACGGAACTCCGGGCGATGCCTTGTGCACGTCTATGCCAGATAGTTCATCTTGTGTTACGAGTAGGCCCTCGGTGTCGCCGTTCCCGCGATCTATGGTCAGCCGGAACCGGTCGCCGACCCTGCCAAATCCGTTCAGCGTGACCGGGCCAGCCCACCGGTCGCCGGACAACATGATTCCAGTGGCCAGATCGTCGGACCTCACGGACGGCTACGAGTTTGTACGTGATTTAAGTTGTATGTGGCATGGTAAGATGCGGAGGCAGACATGGCAGCCTACAAGGCGCCGTTAAATTAACCACGCAATCCGGCGTACGAGTGGGCTGTTGAAAACCCACAGGTACTGGAGAGCCGTCTTCTACCATTACAAAATCTGTACAAGCACCTACAGAATCACCAGATCCACGTTCTCCATCTTCTTGTTGGCCAGAAAGGTGTTGGCTACAGTCTTGATCTCTGCGCCGGATCCGTCAAGCAGAAAGACCTCCACGCACCGGTCGGCGTCTATCTTGTTGTGCGTGTGGGTCTTGATCAGGTCCTCATGCCCCTCCTTGATGTCGGCCACCTCCCTGTCATACCGGTCCTTGTGGGTCACCGCGAGCACGGCGCTGCTCTTCCCGTCCAGCTGCTGCCTCTGCATGCGGGATATCTCCCTTATGCCCGCCCGGACCACCTCGGAGCGGCCCGTCCCCATGACCTGCTGCAGCCGGTCCAGCTCTCCGGCCATCTCTTCGGGAATAGATACGGAGATTATTGTCACGAGTCGACAATGTAGGGGCGTCTATTTAAAATGAAAGGCGGACGAGCCCCGAGTATACGAGTGGATACGGGGGACAGCCCCGCAGGCGCCGGGCGGCCACGTGCCATAGACGCGCGGCAGCCGCATCCGGCCGCGGCACTCCACGCACGCAAACGCCAGAACCGTCCCGCCCGCGCCGGAACGGACCTAACCGGACGCCCCAAGGCGCAAGACGCCGTGACCGCCGGAATTCCGCATGCCGGTAAGCGGCCCCGCCAACGTGCAAGCTCACGGCAAGGGGCGCAGCCCCGGCCATTATACACCCGCGCCGCATCCGGTCCGCCGCGCCCCCACGCGTATGCGGCGGCGAGCGCGCCCGATTGGCTGCGTGGTATGGACCGCCGCGGGGGCGCGTTTGCCCGCATAGCCTAACGCCTTGAGGACGAAACGCCGGGCGGCGGCATGGTCCTGCGGGCCGGTTCCGCGGCCGGGCCGAGCGTCTGCCTTCACGCGGGCCAAAGGGCACGCGACGTCGCCGAGGCCGCCCCCTCCGTAAGGGGGGCGGCGCTTTTTTTGGCATACGCAAGGCACGCCGCCAGGCCGGGAGGCGTGGCGATGCTGGATGTTCCCGGATGTAAACCTGCACCCGGACGGCCGGGTGCGGCTTGCCCGCCTCGTTGCCGGGCCGGCCGATGCCGGGCTGCGCGCGGCGGTTTCCGCGCACGGCCCCTACATTTCGGAACGGCTGGGCCATTGCGTGGTGGGGGGGGCTATCCGAAACGGGGAGAGCGGCAAGGTCCTGCCCCGCGACGAATGCCCCAGAACGGTGGACGCCGCCGCGTACCGGTTCGCGCCCGCTACGGCGGCTACGAGATTCGTTCCGTGGACGCAACCGAAGACGGCATCTCCCAAGCCGAATTCACGAACGCGTACAGGAAGCTCTATGACGAGCTGATCGGTCTGAGGCGGGCGGCCGAGCGGTGACTGCGGTGGTGGGCGTCCGCCCAGACGCGAGTTGAAAGGCGGTTGGAAAGATGATCACGGCTGCATCCTGCCCCGCCCTGCCCGGGTCGACGCGGCACCGTTAATAATAAATAGTTGAAAATTGTTACTAAACTCATGAAGTCGGCGGCTGCGGCGATAATACCGGGCGACGCGGTGGCCGCCGGGGACCAGCTGGACTACAACGTCGCTTACATTAGCGGGATGCGCGACAACCTGCGGATATTGGAGGTGGCCCTCTCCTGCAACTAAGCCGTCACGCAGACCATCTACAGGACGCGGCTCCCCGCGATTCTTCAAGCCATGCGCCCCCCGTGCTGGACGTCCAAGGCCTGACCGTGAAGTACGGCGACATGGTGGCCGTAGACCGGGCGAGCTTTTCCGTAAAGGGCGGCGAGGTGCTGGGGGTTCTGGGCATCAACGGTGCCGGCAAGTCCACCCTGTTTCGCGCCATACTGGGGCTGCTGCCCCACACAGGGCGGGTCTCGCTATTCGGCTCCGAAGACAGGAGGCACCTGCTCCCCTTCGTGGGGTACGTGCCCCAAAACATGGACTTTGAGCCGCTCTTCCCGGGAACCGTGCGCGACGTGGTCCGCATGGGCATAATACCATACAGGAAGAGGAGGCGCGGGCTGGCCATTCTGGAACGCGCCGGGCTGCCTATCGGCGCCGCCGGGGAGTACACGAGCGAGCGGCGCATGATAGGCGACGCCCTGGAGACGGTGGGCATGTCCGACATGGAGGACCGCCGCATAGGCTCGCTGTCCGGCGGGCAGCTGCAGCGGGCATTCGTGGCGCAGTCGCTGGTCAAAAACCCCCTGCTGGTTATGATGGACGAGCCGGTCGGCAGCATGGACGTGGAGTCGCAGTTGCTCCTCTTTGAGGCAGTGAGGCGCTCCGTCCGGGAGAGGGGCATCACCGTCATTATGTCGATGCACGATCCGGACGCGATACGGGAGAACTCCACCGAGGTGATGGTCCTGAACAACCGCGTCATGTACCACGGGGAGACCGAGGCGTTCTTTTCCGACCCGTGCCGCCTCGGGATGTACACACAGGCGTCGATGTACGCGCCGGACGGCGGCGCGGCGGGCGAGACGTGTGGAATGCCGACAAAACTCCCGGACATAACCGGGGCCGGCCACAGCGGGGCGCAGCACGCCATGTCAAAGGTAAAGCGGCTGCAGAAATGATCATGGCTGCCCCCGGTCCCGCGACGTTTAGGCCGGGATGGCCAAGATAATAATAAATATGAGAAATTTACTAGTAAATCCATGAAGTTGGCTACTGCAGCCATGCTGCTGGCCACCGCAGCGGTCATACCAGGCATAGTGGTACACGACGCGGCAGCCCAGAATCTGCTTGAAGGCATCTTGGGCGGCTCCGACGGAGACGCTGGCGAGGCGACCGGCGGGCTGGCCATACAGGCATCGTTCTATCCGTACTACGAGTTCACCAAGGCGGTGGCGTCCGAGAACGACACAGTGGACATGTTCCTGCCGCCCGGCGTGCTGCTGCACGACTGGGAGCCCAGCCTGTTCCGCATGCAGTCGCTGCAAAACTCCGACGTCTTCGTGTACAACGGCTTGGGCATAGAGGGATACATTGAGCGGCTAGTGGAACTGGACGACCTCGCCCACATGGTATTCATAAAGGCCGGCGAGGGGCTGGTCCTGATATCCACCGTATCCGTAGCCGACGCCCTGCTGGAGATACTAGAAGAGTACGAGGAGGGCCACGTGAGCGGCGAGGAGGCCGCGGACTCCATCAAGGAAACCCTAAACCGGGAGGAGACGCGCGGCATACTGGCCGAATATGAGGAGGGCCATTTCACCACCGAGGAGGCCGTGCAGCACATCCACGACGTGTACGGCGGCGCGTACGAGTATACGGTGCTGCCGATGCCCGCGCCGTGCTGTACAACATGTCCATGGGCAACACCACCCACGCGGAAGGACTTGAGAGCATCCGCCACATGGTGGAGGAGAACGAGAACGGGCGCGACGATCATGACGACGGGCACGACCACGGGCACGACCACGGGCACGACCACGGAGACGAGAACGAGAACGGGCGCGACGATCATGACGACGGGCACGACCACGGGTCGGTGGACCCCCACGTCTGGCTGGACCCGGTCCTGGCGATACAGCAGGTGTACACCATACGCGACGGCCTGGCCGAGGCCAACCCCGCCGGGGCCGAGACGTACGGCGCCAACGCCGCGGCGTACGCGGAAGAGCTGGACGAGCTGCACCACGACTACGCCCACGCGCTGGCCGACTGCCGGCAGGACACCATAGTCACGAGCCACCTGGCTTTCGGGTACCTGGTGGAGCGGTACGGCATAAGCACCAAGACCCTGAGCGGCGTTAATCCGGACGGGGTGTCGGCGGCCGACCTGGTGGAGCTGACCGACTATATGCTCGAAAACCAGATAGAGTACGTCCTGGCGGAAGACATAGCGGACACCCGGGCCATGGAGGTGCTGGCGGAAGAGACCGGCGCCGAGGTGCTGACGCTCAGCCCGCTGGAGAGCGTCACCCAGGAGCAGCTGGACGACGGCGTCACGTACATCGACAGGATGCGCGACAACTTGCAGATATTGGAGGTGGCGCTCTCTTGCAACTAAACCGCCATGTCAACCCGTTCCGAAACGCGTCCCCCCGCGCCACATGACTCCCGTGCTGGACGTCCAAGGCCTGACCGTAAAGTACGGCGACATGGTGGCCGTAGACAGGGCGAGCTTTTCCGTAGCGGGCGGCGAGGTGCTGGGCGTTCTGGGCACAAACGGGGCCGGCAAGTCCACCCTGTTCCGCGCCATACTGGGGCTGCTGCCCCACACAGGGCGGGTCTCGCTCTTCGGCTCCGAAGACAGGAAGCACCTGCTCCCCTTCGTGGGGTACGTGCCACAAAACATGGACTTTGAGCCGCTCTTCCCGGGGACCGTGCGCGACGTGGTCCGCATGGGCATAATACCACACAGGCAGAGGAGGCGCGGGCTGGCCATTCTGGAACGCGCCGGGCTGCCGATCGGCGCCGCCGAGGACAAAAGCGAGCGGCGCATGGTAGGCGACGCCCTGGAGACGGTGGGCATGTCGGGCATGGAGGACCGCCGCATAGGCTCGCTGTCCGGCGGGCAGCTGCAGCGGGCATTCGTGGCGCAGTCGCTGGTCAAAAACCCCCTGCTGGTTATGATGGACGAGCCGGCCGGCAGCATGGACGTGGAGTCGCAGGCGCTCCTCTTTGAGGCCGTGAGGCGCTCCGTCCGGGAGAGGGGCATCGCCGTCATGATGTCGATGCACGACTTGGACGTGCTGCGGGAGAACGCCGCCAAGGTCATGTTCCTTAACACCAGCGTCGTATACCACGGGGAGACCGAGGCGTTCTTTTCCAACCCGTACCGCATCAAGATGTACACCGAGGCGTCCATGCACGCAGGAGGGCACACCCACGGGGCGTGATGTATGCCATGGTGCTGGAGATACTGGAGTACGGGTTCATGCAAAGGGCGCTGGTCACGGGCGTGGTCATCTCCGGCATATGCTCGTTCGTGGGGGTGTTCCTGGTGATGCGGCGGCTGGCCCTGTTCGGGGACGGCATAGCCCACGTGGCGTTCGGGGGAATAGCCGCCGGCCTGCTGGCCGGGATATACCCCATATGGATCGCCCTGGTCGTAGCGGTGCTGGGCAGCATGGGGCTGCAGAAGCTGCGCGACAGCACCAAGGTCTCCGGCGAGATAGCCGTCGCCGTGACGCTGGTCACCGGCCTCGCGGCGGCCATAATACTGACCAGCATAAGCGGCGGCTTCACCGTGGACCTGTTCAGCTTCTTGTTCGGGAGCATAGCCTTGGTGAGCACCATGGACATGACCGTAATACTGAGCATGAGCGCCGCCGTAGTCGTTCTGCTCTGCATAATGTACAGGAGCCTCCTCTTTGTCACGTTCAACGAGGAGATGGCCAGCGTCTCGGGGGTGCCCACCACTATAATCAACTACGCGTTCGTGGCGGTGGCCGCCGTCGTGGTGGTTACCGCCATGCGGCTGACCGGCATACTGTTGATCACGTCCCTCATAGTGCTGCCCACCATAGCGGCGGTCAAGTTCGGCCGCAGCTTCAAGGCAACCATACTCATGTCGACTGGCATATCGGCGTCTTCCGTAGTAGCCGGCATATTCCTCTCGTACGTGCTGGACTGGGCCCCGGCGGGCACCATAGTGATGCTGCTCCTGGCCGCCATGGGGACCGTGCACCTGACGTACGCGGCGCGGGACCGCCGCGCCCGCAAGGCCGTCCCGGCATGACTATGCCGCATACTCTTCCAGGTCGACTGACTCCATGCCCGGTATGAGGGCCAGCTCAAACCCCTCCGGCCTCTTGTCCAGCGGCATGGTCGCGTCCATCCCCATCTTGGCCGTCCTCAGGTTCTTCTGGTCGCTGGACGGATCCAGGCTGGACCCCCGCACGTTCCGCATTATCACCAGGTCCCTGTCCGCCTGGAACCGCGTCGCCAGGGCGTACTCCACCGAGGAGGCGTCGTCGATGTCTATGTCGCGGTCCACCACCACGACCCGCTTCAGGGAGCGGTGCGCCTCAAAGGTGCGGCGTATTATGTCCGGCACGTCGGTCTCGGCGTCCTTGCGCACGCTCACCACCGCGTGCATCCAGTTGCACCCGCCCCGGGTCAATGACGCGGATACGTCGGGCGCGGCGCCCCTCAGCGAGTCGTTGATCTTGGACTCGACGGGCATTCCCATCAGCAGCCTGTGCTCCCCGTACCCGGGCAGTATGTCGTGGTATATGGGGTCGTCGCGGTGGTGCAGCCGCTCCAGCCGGAAGACGGGCTGCTCCCGCTTGTAGTCGTACGTCTGCAGCATCTCCACCATCCACTCCTCGTGGGTCGCGTCCCGCAGTATGCGGCCCTCCATGACTATTTCGGCGGCGGCCGGCACCTTCAGCCCGGACCACTCCAGGGGCGCCATCTCCAGGCCGCCGCCCAGCAGGCCGCCGGCCACGCCCATCTCTTCTTGGCCCCACCCGGCCTGGTACGCCCCCGCTATGAGCACGGCGGGGTGCACCCCCACCACCACGGCCACCTTCAGGTCCTCGCCGTGCTCGGCGGCGTCCACGAAGCAGCGGTGCAGGTGCCTCCCCTCCACCACGCGCATCGTCAAGTTGCGCCCGTCAACGGGCATCATCCTGTGGAACGAGGAGTTCTGCTTTCCCGTCTCGGGGTTGGCCGCAAAGACCACCGACGAGGCGATGAACGGCCCGGGCTCCTTCTCAAAGTGGGTCGCTATGGGCATGTCCCCCAGGGACGTCGAGGAGTTGGCGGCAAAGGCGGCGGGGGCGGAACGGGGCGGGGGCGGGACCGCGTCAATGGCCTTCAGCATCGTCTCGTGTATGGAGTGCGGCGCGGCGCCCATGGCCATGGCGAACCGCTCCCGGGTGCCCACCAGGTTGGCCACCATCCGGTACGAGCTCTCCCGTATGTTCTCAAACAGTACGGCCGGCCCGCCCTCGGCGCGGGCGGTCACCGCGGCGGCCTCGTACTTTGCAGAGACGGCGCGGTTCACCCTGGCCAGCCCGCCGCCGGCCTCCACCACGTCCAGGTATTCCCGTATGCCCGGAGTCATTCGGCCATCCCGTCCATCTCCTTCATTATCTCTTTTGCTGCGCCCGCCGGCACGTCCGATTGCACGCTGACCGAGAGCGCCGCCACGCCCCCCGTCCGGAAGGCGAGCCGCTCGGCTGCCAGCCTGGTGAAGAGCGAGAGGGATCTGGCCGGTATGACCTCGGTGGTCACCGGCGCGTTGCGGTCGTACAGCGAGACGGTCAACGAGCCGAGCCGCCTCCCCCCCTCGGTGACGGCCGCGAAGCACCCGTTCTGGAACTTCACTACCAGTAAAGAAAAAGTTCGACCTTCCACACTGACGGTCCCCTCGGCGAACCCGCGTGGAAGGCCCAATGCCCCAAACCTATGCCTTGACTACCTGCTTGGCCTCTTTAGCGTCGGCTTCCGCTTCCACTCGGGCGCGCAGCTTGGCCTTGTACTTGAGGTTCCTGGGCTTGGTACGCAGCCTGTACCCGCAGCACGGACACCAGAGACCTTCCCACTTGATGAAGATCTCACATATCTGGCAACGCCTCTGGCCGGAGGCGTACCTGCCGGTCCCCACGGGCTTCTGGGCCTTGTACCTTGTGCATATTCCTTTGCATGTCATGAACATACTGGAATTGCTACATATTTAAGATTAAAACCTAAATTATCTCATAAACAAGACAATTTTTCCACAAGATATGGGTTTTATCGCCGCATAATGCGTAGCAATTCGAAAAATTTGCCCCAATAGTTAAATAATTTGGGCCTGAATTTCAAACCCCTTATATTCATATCGAATCGGTGCCAAATCCGGCACGCGGCCGCGGTAAGCGCCCCCCGTACCGGCTTAACCGCAGGAGAGGGCCACCTCCAGTATCTGCAGGTTGTCGCGCATCCTGTCGATGTACGTGACGCCGTTGTCCAGCTGCTCCTGGGTGACGCTCTCCAGCGGGCTGAGAGTCAGCACCTCGGCGCCGGTCTCTTCCGCCAGCACCTCCATGGCCCGGGTGTCCACTATGTCTTCGGCCAGGACGTACTTTATCTCGTTCTGGATCATGTAGTCGGCCAGGGCCGCTATGTCGGCCACCGACGCCCCCTCGGGGCTGAAGCCGCCCAGGGTCTTGATGTTTATGCCGTACCGCTCCACCATGTACCCGAAGGCCAGGTGGTTGGTGACTATGGTGTCCTGCCGGCAGTCGGCCAGCGCGTGGGAGTAGTCGTGGTGCAGCTCGTCCAGCTCTTCCGCGTACGCCGCGGCGTTGGCGCCGTACGTCTCGGCCCCGGCGGGGTTGGCCTTGGCCAGGCCGTCGCGTATGGTGTACACCTGCTGTATCGCCAGGACCGGGTCCAGCCAGACGTGGGGGTCCACCGTCCCGTGGTCGTGGTGTCCGTCGTCGTGTCCGTTATGGTCGTCGCCATGCTCGTCGTGTCCATCGTTATGCTCGTCGCCATGGTCGTCGTGTCCGTCGTCGTGCTCGTCGCGTCCGGTCTCCTCGTACTCTTCGGCCATGTGGTGGATGCTCTCCAATCCCTCCTCGTAGCTGGTGTCGCCCGTGGACATCTCATGCAGCACGGCGCGGGCGTCCGGCAGCACCGTATACTCGTACGTGCCGCCGTACACGTCGTAGATGTGCTGTACGGCCTCCTCGGTGGTGAAATGGCCCTCCTCGTATTCGGCCAGTATGCCGCGCGTCTCCTCCCGGTTCAGGGCCTCCTCGATGGAGTCCGCGGCCTCCTCGCCGCTCATGTGGCCTTCCTCGTATTCGGCCAGTATCTCCAGCAGTGTGTCGGCCACGGATGCGGTGGATATCAGTATCAGCCCCTCGCTGGCCTTTATGAACACCAGGGAGAGGTCCTCCAGGTCCTCCAGCCGCTCGATGTACCCCTCCACGCCCAGGCCGTTGTACACGAAGACGTCGGAGTTTTGCAGCGACTGCATGCGGAACAGGCTGGGCTCCCAGTCGTGCAGCAGCACGCCGGGCGGCAGGAACATGTCCACGGTGTCGTTCTCGGACGCCACCGCCTTGGTGAACTCGTAGTACGGGTAGAACGACGCCTGTATGACCAGCCCGTCGGAGTTATCCTGCGCTACGGCGTCGTGCACCATTACGCCCGGTACGATCGCCGCAGTCGCCAGCAGTATGGCCGCAGTCGCAAACTTCATGGCTTTGTTAATAATTTTCCCCTATTTATTATTAACTCTGCCACGCCCTCCCCGACATGCAGGAGGCGCCGCGATCATCTCGGCAGCCGCTTTACCATTGCGTGCTGCGCCCCGTTGTGGCCGGCCCCGGTTATGTCCGGGAGTTTTGCCAGCGCGCCGCCCGCCGCGTTGCCGTCCAGCGCGTACATAAACGCCTGGGCGTACATCCCGAGGCGGCACGGGTGGGAAAAGAACGCCCCGGTCTCCCCGTGGTACATGACGCGGTTGCTCAGGATGCCCGACACGCCCACCGCCTCAGGCGTCGCCCATCATGCGCCCTCGCTCGCGTACTCCCCGGCGGCGCCGGTCGGCAGCCCGCCCCGTTCCAGAGCGGCTGGCACGCGCCCCTCCTTCCCGCGCGGCATTACGCCCGTGCGGGCCGCGTCGCGCGCGGTTCCCGGGAAGAGCGGCTCAAAGTTTGCGTTCGGCATTGCCTCACGACATGAGGCGCACCATGGCGGTGGCCACCTCGCCGTCGCACTCGGCCAGCGCCGCCACTGCCTTCTCCCGGTCCACGCCCGTCCTGACGCATATCAGCTCCACGTCGTCCTCGGAGAACTGGGGCTTTTCGACCTCCCGCTCCTCGTAGCCGTCGGCGACCACCATGAACGTGGTGTTGTCCTTACTCTCGATCTCGTTTACCGCCGGGTTGGTTATGATCAGCTCCCTCTCGGCGGTCCGTATCACCACCTCGGACACGTCGGGCAACGGCTTCATCTCCATCCCCATGCTTCTGGCCACGCGTCCCGCCTTGCGTCCTGCCATGCGCCCGCCCCTGTGGCGGATGTTTCGACGTCCCCGGCCCATCATGCGTCTTGGGGCCCCGACTTTTTTAAACCATTCCGCACCCGGACGGCCACCCCCCGCCGGCACCCGGCCATCATCTTGCACGAGAGTACCGCCCGGCCCACCGCTATCACGGTATCGCGGTGTACGACCGGCGCCTCGGCGCCCACGGCGACCCTGCCGCCGCACCGCGCCACGTGCCGCGCAAAGACCGACCGGCCCTCCCGCACGAACGGGGCCGCCTCGTCGCTTACCTCCACGCACGACTCGCGAAACAGCGGATGCGCCAGCAGCGTCTGAGCGAGGCGGGGCGCCAGGGCCAAGCCCCCGTCTATCCTCAGGGTGCACAGGAGACCGCCTTCGTCGTACGCGGCGCGTATGCGGCCGGTTCTGGAGTGGGTGAAGCGCACGCCGTCGGGCAGCGCGGCGGACACCCCCGCGCCGAAGAGCGCGTCTATTGTACGGGCCAGCTTGAATGCGTCGTCCACCCGCTTGAGACGGGGCCGCGGGAATATTAACGGGGCGGTCGGATGCGGTTGGGCATCAATATAGGCTATATAGATGGCCGGCGCAGATGCCGCATGGAGGAGAAGTACGAGACCCGGAAGATGCAGTTCACCGGCAAGTCGTCGTACATAATATCCCTGCCCAAGAAGTGGGTGGACGAGCTGGGCCTCTCCCGGGGAGACCAGATCCGCATATCCAAAAAGGGGTCCACTGACCTGATGCTCACCCCCCACAACGTGCAGCCCAAGGTGGCGCGGTTTGAGACGGCCACCATAGAGATAGGCGCCGACGATAGCGCCGACGCGGTGACCCGCCGGCTCATATCGCTGTACTTTCTGGGGTTCAAGACCATACAGGTGCGGCCAAAGTCCGGCCGGCTGAAGCCCAGCCAGCGGCTCCACGTGAAGGAGACGGTGCGCCGGATGCTGATGGGCTCGGAGATAATATCCGACTCCTCCGAACTCATAACCGTGCAGGTGCTCATCAACCTGCTGGAGCTTACGGTGGAGGGGGCGTTCAAGAGGATGGTGCACTTGGCAAAGTCCGTGTCCCGGGACGCCCTGCTGGCCGTCCAGGAGAACAACCGGGAGCTGGCCGCCGAAGTGACCAACATGGACGACGAGATAGACAGGTTCGGGTTCTACATAATACGCCAGCTGAAGCTGGCCATCCAGAACGACCACGTCCTCCGGGAGATAGGCTTCAAGAGCGCCCGCAGTTGCCTGGGGTACAGGATACTGGTCAAGAACATAGAGAGGGCCGGCGACCACGCCGTGCTCGTAGCCAAGGACGTGCTGGAGTTTGACAAGGGCATAGGCGGCGAAGCCATCGACACCCTGCTGGATATGAACTCCTTCGCCCTGTCGGTGCTGGACGACGCCTGCCTGGCGCTCTTCAAGAACGACTACGTCCAGGCCGAGGAGGCCATAGTCAGGGCGGCGGAGATCTCCGAGTACGATGACCGGCTCCAGAAGATAACCGCAAACATATGGGACAACGAGATAGTCTTCAGGGTGCGGCGCATGGCCGACAACATACGGCGGATATGCGAGTATTCGGTGGACACCGCCGAGATAGTGCTGAACATGAACATCGAAAAGACCCTCAAGGAGAGGTCGTAGTGCCGCGCGCCATGGTTTAATTAGCGGGCGTGGAGACCCGCGCGCGAGTTGGCGGATTCCAAGGTGGCCGGAATGATAAAGGCTCTGGGCGGTCTGGAGGACGATCTGGACGATCTGGACACCAAGGTGGCGGACATGAAGCGCCAATTGCTCGTCAAGACCCAGAAGGAGATCGACATACTGTACGGGAAGGTCCGGGAGGCGGCAAACGCCGAGGCCGAGGCAACCATGGCCAAGGCGCGGGAGGAGGCCGACGCCGAGGCCGCCCGCATAGCCAAGGAGGCCGACTCGCGCCTGGAGGAGGTCCGCGCCGGCATAGACGCCGGCCACGACGATGCCGTGGGCATGGTGGTGGACACCGTCACCAAGCCGTAGCGCGGTCCCGGGTGCGGCACGCCGCCCCCGTCGGGGGCCGGAACGGCAAGCACGGGCCGCCGATGCGGCCCTACACATTATATGGACGAACTGAATCAGACGCGCCGTGCCGGAGGAAGGCGGCTGGGGGCGGCTCCAGCGGGAACTGGACCACATGGAGCGGGAACAGTCCGAGTTGGAGCGGCGGACGGACCGGATAGAGCGGATGGTAGACGACATGGACGCGGCCGGCGAATTGGGGCCCGAAGAACGCGACGCGGTGAGGGGGGAGCTGCTCAAGTTGAGGGACGCGCGCGTCAGCCTGCAAAAGCGCGTTGACCTGACGCGGGAATACAACGCAAAAATTGCCAAGTTGTTTGAAGAGTATTTGCGGAAGATGGACCGCATCAAAATCCAAGGACCGGCCGAATCGCCGTCCGGCAAGGGGCGGCCCTGAAAACGGCCACAAAAAATATTAACGCGCCGTGCGACACGGCGCCATCATACCCATAGACCATTACCGAGTGGGAATAGCGACGACCCAGGCCCGGCCATACTACGCGTTCACCAGGTGGCTGCGGGGCATGGGCGTGGTATTCGACGTGCTGGATCCCCGCGAAATGCCCGGGTACGGCGGCCGCATAATGCTCACCACGCGCGCCGAGGCGCGCGCCGGGACGCCCCGGGGCTGCGCCGTGCTGTTCCACGACGAGCTGGAGAGGGGATCCACCGTCGCCCTGAGCCTGCTGCTGCGCCGGCTCGGGGCGTTCGGCGACGACCTGGTGGCCGGCATAGACCCCGGCAAGCTTCTGGGGCTGGCCGTCGTGTACGCGGGCCGCGAGGTGGAGGCGTCCCTGTTTACGGCCGTCCCCGCCCTGGTCTCGCACATATCGTACCTGCTGCGGGAGATAAGGCCGTCGGCCTGCACCATCAGGATAGGGAACGGGGACATGGAGTCGGCCTGCGCGATACTGCGCTGCCTGGAGTCGACGGAGATGCCGCCGTTCCGGCTGCACATGGTGGACGAGGCTGGCACCAGCCCCCGGTGCAAAAACTGCAACAGGCGGGGCGTGCGCGACATGCTGGCGGCCCGGTCCATAGCAGGAATGGGATTCGGCCGGGGGCCCCCGGCGGCAGCGGCGGTTTGAGATGTCCGCCCCGCCCAAATCTGCAATACTGATCACCTACGACAGGGACGACGCCGAAAACGAGGCCGTCGCCCTGTGCGACGCGGCCGGGTACCGGGTGGAATACGTCCTGCGGCAGCGGTTCCTCAACCGCCCCAAGTACGGAATCAGCGAGGAGATCATGCGCGGTCTGGCCCGGCGGGCGGACCGGCTGGACGCCGACGCGGTCATATACGACGAGGTGCTCCGGCCCAGCCAGAACTACAACCTGGCCTCCCGGCTGGGCCGCAACGTCCTGGACCGCGAGGCGCTCATACTGGAGATATTCGAGGGGAGGGCGTCCAGCGCCGAGTCGCGCCTGCAGGTGAAGATGGCCCAGCTGCGCTATGAGGCCGGGAGGGCCAGAGAGAAGGTGCGCCTGGCCAAGATGGGAGAGCAGCCCGGCTTCATGGGGATAGGCAAGTTCGAGGTCGACGTATACTACAGGGACATCCAGCACCGCATGAACTCGGTCCGCGCCAAGCTGGCCAAGGCAGGGCGGCAGAGGAGGCTCCACCGGCAGGGGCGGAAGCGGCAGGGCCTCAAGACCGTCTCGCTGGCGGGGTACACCTCGGCGGGAAAGACCACCCTCTTCAACGCCCTGACCGGCGAGGAGAGGCGGGAGGGCGCCGACCTCTTCACCACCCTCACCACCAAGATCCGGAGGTTCATGGCCGGCGGGGAACCTTTCCTGATCTCCGACACGGTGGGGTTCATCAGCAAGATTCCCGCGTACATGATAGAGGCCTTCAGGTCCACCCTGGAGGAGATGGTCCACGCCGACGTGGTGCTGGTGGTGCTGGACGCCAGCGACAGGCCGCCGGACCTGCTGAAGAAGTACCGCAGCTGCATGTCCACCCTGGGCCGGCTGGGCGTGGAGCGCGGCAGGGTGGTCTTTGCCCTGAACAAGGCCGACCTCCTGTCCGCCCCGCAGGTGGAATCCCGGGCAAAAACGCTGGAGATGGACGGAAAGGCGTGGGTCGCCGTCTCGGCGGTCACCGGCGGCGGGCTGGACTCGCTGCGGGAGATGGTGGCGGCCGCCTCGGAGCAGGCGCCATGAGGATAGAGGTGGCCAGGCTCGGCCAGAGGCTGGTCAGGGACGACCGCGTCACCACGCACGCCGCCCTAGTCTCCAGAGCGTTCGGGGCCAGGCGCATATACATGAGCGAGGCCAGCTCGGAGATACGCCGGACGCTGCGCGGGGTAAACCGCACTTGGGGGGGCGACTTCGAGGTGGTGCTGGAAGAGAACCTCAGGGGCGTCATACGCCGCAGGAAGGCCGACTCCTTCGTTGTGGTGCACCTGACCATGTACGGGGAGACCCTGGACGGGGCGCTGGCCCGCATGGGCCGCCCCCGCGACGTGCTGGCGGTGATAGGCGCCGGCAAGGTCCCGCGGGACGTATACCAGATGGCCGACTACAACGTGGCGGTGGGCAGCCAGCCGCACTCCGAGATAGCCGCCCTGGCAGTATTTCTGGACAGGTTGCAGGAGGGGCGGCAGCTCGCCGCAACGCAGCCGGGGGCGGCCAGGCGCATAATACCCAGCCCCCGGGGAAAGCGCGTCGTGGACGCGCGGCCCGAATCGGCCCCCGCCGGGGCCGGGCGCGCCGCCCGAATCGGCGGGCCCCCGTGAAAACCGGCGGGCTCTCCCCCCCCCCCCCCCCCGGCGGGCGCGATCCGGCGCCCGGGCCCGTTCAGCCGGCACGGCGCAGACGCGGCCGGGATCCCGGTTTCGGGCAAAACCGGCCGTAGCCGATAGAATTTATAGGCGGACGCCTCCGCGGATCCAGCTTGGTCAACAAATACGAGGACCCGTTCATCAAGATTGCGTCCATGATAGGCGGCGACGAGTACCTCAAGGTGGCCAGATCCCTCCTCAAGTCGGAGGACTCCACCGACGAGGAGATAGCCAGCTCCACGGGCCTCCGCATAAACATGGTGCGCAAGGTGCTGTACGGGCTGTTCGGCAAGTCGCTGATCACGGGCATACGCGTCAAGGACGAGCGGAAGGGGTGGTTCGTGTACAGGTGGAGGACGCGCCGGGGCGAGGTGGAGATGTTCATCGAGGGCCAGAAGCGCCAGATAATGGAGCGGCTCCAGCAGCGCCTGGACTACGAGAGCTCCACCCAGTTCTACCACTGCGGCAACGACGACTGCCCCCGGGTTACGTTCGAGGACACGCTGGACGACATGTTCAAGTGCATGAATTGCGGCGGCGTGATGAACCTAAAGAAGAACGACGTGGTCAAGAAGGCGTTTGCCAGCAAGATAAAGACCATCCGCGACGACATGCAGCAGACGTTCTAATCCGCGCGTATTAGGGCTCACGGCGGCGCCGGTTTTCACGCGAAAGCGGGCGTCGGGCGTTTTACGCGCATGCGCCGCTGGCCGCGCGGGTTGCAAAATGGGCCACGTCCAAAACCTGCCGGCATTCGCTCCTACCCGAGACGCGGCAGCCCCTCATCTGGAAAATTTACAGATACAGATATATTTTCCGCGTTTGGATATGTACCATGGCAAACAAAGCGCCCATTACCGACATAATAAAGGACAGCACCAACAAAACGATGAAGAAGATCGACGGGCAGGTGCCCCTGTACGTCAAGATGAACACGGACATATACAGGGCCAACGACCGGCTGGCCGAGACCTTCATCGAGATGTGCTACAGCATGGAGGGGCTGGTACCCGGGGCGATGATGCACAAGGAGATGCTCCGGGCCGCAAAGGTGGAGATACGGCTCTTGTCCGAGATGATAATAGCCGAGGCGGACGTCTTTGAGGGGTTCCTGAAGATGTATCCGCAGATGTACGTCTACGGCGTCAAATACTTTGAGCAGGCGATGCGCGGTTGGGCTCAGGTGATCGAGGCCGCCTCCCGGCAGGAGGCTGAGGGCGAACCCGAGGCCGCCGATAAGAAATGAGCAAGATAACCACCGTCAATCCCACCACCGGCGAACCCATAGCCGAGTACGACGTAATGGGCAAGGAGAGCGTGAACGAGGTGGTGTCCAGGGCGCGGAGGACCTTTGAGGAGTGGAAGCGCAGCTACGAGAACCGGCAGGGCTACATGTACAACCTGGCCAGCTACCTGACCCGCCACAAGTACGAGCTGGCCGAGGTGGCCACCCGGGAGATGGGCAAGACCATCAAGGAGTCCGTCATGGAGGTGGAAAAGTGCGCCAAGACCATGACGTACTTCGCAGACCACGGCAACAGCTTTCTGGCCGACGAGATCCTCAACACCGATGCCCGGAAGAGCTTTTTGACGTTTGAGCCGCTGGGGGCCATAGGAGCCATAATGCCCTGGAACTTCCCGTACTGGCAGGCCCTCCGCTTCGCCGCCCCGTGCATCATATCCGGCAACGTGGTGGTCATGAAGCACTCCAAGGTTACGACGCAGTCGGGCCTGGAGATAACAAAGGCGTTTCTCGAGTCGGGCATGCCCGAGGGCGTCTTTCAGACCGTCGTGGGCAGCGTGGACACGGCCAACCACCTGATAGACTCGGACGTCTCGGCGCTGGCGTTCACGGGAAGCACGCGGGCGGGCTCTATAGTGGGCCAGAGGGCAGCCGGCAGGCTGAAGAAATGCGTGCTGGAGTTGGGGGGGAGCGACCCGTTCATAGTGCTGGACGACGCCATCATAGAGGACGCCGCCGAGGGCGCCGTCAACGGCAGGTTCATCAACTGCGGCCAGAGCTGCGTGGCGTCCAAGAGGTTCATAGTGGGAAAGAACATAGCCTCGGAGTTCATAGAGCGGTTCGTAAAGAACACCTCAAGGCTGAACGTCGGGGACCCGTCCTCGCCGGACACCGACGTGGGACCGCTCGCCACGGCCAACGGCCTGGAGTCCATATCCGAGATGGTGGAGGACGCCCGCTCCAAGGGAGCCAACGTGATGATCGGCGGCAAGCAGGTGGGCGACAAGGGATGGTTCTACGAGCCCACCGTCATAACCGACGTCACGTCCGACATGGCCATGGCCGCGGAGGAGACCTTCGGCCCGGTGGCCCCCATCACGGTGGTGGAGAGCGAGCGGGAGGCCCTGAACATAGCCAACGACAGCGAGTTCGGCCTGGGCGCCAGCATCTGGACGCA
This sequence comes from Nitrosopumilaceae archaeon, assembly GCA_963665475.2. Lineage (GTDB taxonomy): Archaea > Thermoproteota > Nitrososphaeria > Nitrososphaerales > Nitrosopumilaceae > VYCS01. Next base: position 85,504 of record CAXXXK010000004.1, read on the forward strand.
GGACCTGGCAAAGGCCGAGAGGATGTCGCGCCTCATCGAGTCGGGCATAGTGAGCGTGAACAACGTGGTCATCTCAGACCCCCGCATACCCTTCGGCGGCATAAAGAACAGCGGCATAGGCAGGGAGCTCTCCCGGCACGGCATGATGGAGTTCGTCAACATAAAGTCGGTGCGGTTCTACGACAACCTGACGCACCACCACTACGTGGAGTGAGATATGCCGCGTTTTGGCGGCGTCCCGGCGCATTCCGAGCGCCCCGCGCAGCATGCGCGGCTCCCGGACGCCCGCGGCTCGTCCGGTTCCCGCGCGCCCCGACCCCTTTGACGGCCGGAAGCGGCGCCCGGACGCTCCGGGTCCAGCCCCTCGCCGGGCCCGCGCGCGGCCGGATCCCGCGGGCCCGGACGAATATGCCGCGGGCCCGATCAGAACGGCTCTGGGATACGATCGTATTTCTAGGCACGTTTATATGACATTGTCCGGTGGAATAATGTCGTTGAATACTGCGGGCATAGCCCTTGCCATGATGGGAGTCGCGGCCTTGGTAGTCGCGGCCCCCGGCACGGCCATGGCAGACCACGCGGCCGGCGACGACATGCCGCACATGGTCATTACGGTGGTCTGCGGCGTATACTCGGACTATCTGGACGGCGCCGTGAGCACGCTGAGCGAAGCGCTGGACCTGAGCATAGGAGGGGGCATGCCCGAATGTACGATGTCCGCGGAATACCACGAGGGGGCCGAGCCGACGATAGTCGGCGACCCGACGGCCATATCCATGCCCGACGGGTCCGGGTATCCGGACTGCGCCGACGCGGACATATGCTTCGTTCCCAGCAACACCGCCATCAAAAGCGGGGAGAGCGTGACCTGGACCAACAACGACCGCGTCCAGCACACGATCACGGAGAACAGCGAGGAGCCGCTCTTTGACGTATGGGTGACGCCCGGCAGCAGCTTTACCTTCACCTTTGACACGGCGGGCACGTACGACTACAGGTGCAAGGTGCACCCGTGGGCCACCGGCACCGTCACGGTGACAGACGCCGCCGAGCCGACCGGCGAGGACCTGGCCGTTGAGCGCATATTCGAGTACGCTGACCTGTACAAGGAGAACGGCGTCGCGGCGTTTGACATGATAACCCAAGGAGCAAAGGGCGCCGAGCCCGACGCGATTGTGATCGGGTACGTTCTGGACGCCGCCGAGTACAATCTGGTGGCGCACGACTCCAATCCCGCCTTCGTGGGCTTCTCGGCGTCCGCCCTGCTGGCAAAGGCATTCATACCCATAGAAGACTTGGGCAACCTGCTCATGGAAGAGGAGGGCAACGCCGTGCCGCTGAGTTATCCGCGGCCCGATGTGCAGGGCAACATCATAGGTTACACGAGCGGCCAGTTCACGTATTACGACGGGTACGTCTTCGGGGCCACCTTCATCCCCACCGACGAGGAGCTGGTTCGTGGAGTTGTAGACGAGATGATTCGGATGTACGACCGGGACCCCGACGGGGCCTTTGACACCATAAGCTCCTTTGAGTCTACCGCCGAGTCGTACCCGTTCGTTCTGGACGTTGGAACACAAAAGAGAGTGGCGCACGGCGCCAACCCCGACGTGGTCGGCACCACGTCCGTTGTCTTCACCAACTCGTCCATCCCCCTGGCGACGTTCCAGACGTGGGAGGACGGCGACAGCGGCTGGGCCGCGTACACGGTAGTAAAGCCCGGGGAGACCGAAGTTTCCTCAAAGATCTCGTGGCTGGTAATGCACGACGGGTACCTGTTTGGCGCCGGTTATTACCCGTAACGGTCCAGACGAATGCGCGCGCCGCTCCGGGGCCCGCAAGCGGAACTGTTTGCGCGCCGCGCAAAATCCGCGCGCTCCGCCCGTCGGCCGCGCCGGGTTCGTCCCTGACGCGTCGTGCCCCCAAAACGGCGGCGCCCCTCGGGGCATCGCGTCAGCCGGGAGGTTCGCGGGATTTCCCGCCCATCCTTGAGAGAACCTCCTCCCGCAAGTCTCGGGCGTCCGGATACTCGGGATCCAGGCCCCGGGCGTCGTCGCAGCACCGCAGGGCCTCCCCGTACTTGCCCATTTGCAGAAAGACGTCCGCCTTTATGCAGCGGTTGAACGGCTCGTCGGGGCCTATGCGTACCGCCTCGTCGCAGCACCGCAGAGCTTCGTACTCGCCCGTTTTAATCAGGCACCCCGCCCCGGAGGCGAGAGCGGTCAAATCTTTGGGAAACAGCCGGTGCGCGTCGGCGTGGCAGTCCGCCGCCGCCGCGTAATCCCCCGTGCCCCGCAGGCACTCTCCCATTTCGTGGTATGTTTCCAGATCCGGCTCAAGCCGCACGGCCTCGCCGTAGCACCGCGCCGCCTCGGCCAGCCGCCCCATGCCACTCAGGCATTCCCCCTTTCCCGCGTGGGCCGACTCCAACTCGGGGCCTATGCGAAGCGCCGCGTCGCAGCACTCAACGGCGCCCTCGTGCTGGTTCTTATCAGGCAAGCACATTCCCTTCAGATGGCGCGCCAGCGCAAATTGGGAATCCATACGCATCACGTCGTCCAAGCGCCGGATGGCCACGTCGTACCTGCCCGCGTTGAACGCGGAGTGCGCCTAGTCGAAGCGCACGTCCGGGCTTTGCACGCCCAGCGGCGCCACAATTCCGCGGGGCGTCCTGGCGCCTGCTTTGGGCCGTCGGCTTGCCTCCCCCACCAGCGGTTGAGATCCGGTCCTTTTTACGAGCCGCTCTGCCCATGCCCCGTGCGTATGTCGGGAAACACAAATGGCCTTGGGCGCGGCCTCGTCCAAAGACCGGACGGCTTTAGCCATGCTTAAATAAACACACGTGCCGACAATCACCCGTTGAAGGTTGCAGTGGTTGCCGTAATGGGGTTGCTCGCATTGGGAATCTCCGTTCCCGGCGCGGCGATGGCAGACCACGCGGCCGGCGACGACATGCCGCACATGGTCATTACGGTGGTCTGCGGCGTATACTCGGACTATCTGGACGGCGCCGTGAGCACGCTGAGCGACGCGCTGGACCTGAGCATAGGAGGGGGCATGCCCGAATGTACGATGTCCGCGGAATACCACGAGGGGGCCGAGCCGACGATAGTCGGCGACCCGACGGCCATATCCATGCCCGACGGGTCCGGGTATCCGGACTGCGCCGACGCGGACATATGCTTCGTTCCCAGCAACACCGCCATCAAAAGCGGGGAGAGCGTGACCTGGACCAACAACGACCGCGTCCAGCACACGATCACGGAGAACAGCGAGGAGCCGCTCTTTGACGTATGGGTGACGCCCGGCAGCAGCTTTACCTTCACCTTTGACACGGCGGGCACGTACGACTACAGGTGCAAGGTGCACCCGTGGGCAACCGGCACCGTCACGGTGACAGACGCCGCCGAGCCGACCGGCGAGGACCTGGCCGTTGAGCGCATATTCGAGTACGTTGACCTGTACAAGGAGAACGGTGTCGCGGCGTTTGACATGATAACCCAAGGAGCAAAGGGCGCCGAGCCCGACGCGGTTGTGGTCGGATTCATCCTGGACGCCGCCGAGTACAACCTGGTGGCGCACGACTCCAATCCCGCCTTCGTGGGCTTCTCGGCGTCCGCCCTGCTGGCAAAGGCATTCATACCCATAGAAGACCTGGCCAACCTGATCATGGAAGAGGAGGGCAACGCCGTGCCGCTGAGTTATCCGCGGCCCGACGTGCAGGGCAACATCATAGGATACGAGAGCGGCCAGTTCACGTATTACGACGGGTACGTCTTCGGGGGACGCTTCATCCCCACCGACGAGGAGCTGGTTCAGGGAGTGGTCGGGGAGGTGATCCGGCTGTACGACCGGGACCCCGACGGGGCCTTTGACACCATAAGCTCCTTTGAGTCGACCGCCGAGTCGTACCCGTTCGTTCTGGACGTTGAAACCCAAAAGATAGTGGCGCACGGCGCCAACCCCGACTTGGTCGGCGCCACGTCCGTTGTCTTCACCAACTCGTCCGTCCCCCTGGCGACGTTCCAGACGTGGGAGGACGGCGACAGCGGCTGGGCCGCGTACACGTTCGTGAAGCCAGGGGAGACCGCAGATTCCTCAAAGATCTCGTGGCTGGTAATGCACGACGGGTACCTGTTTGGCGCCGGTTATTACCCGTAACGGTCCAGACGAATGCGCGCGCCGCTCCGGGGCCCGCAAGCGGAACTGTTTGCGCGCCGCGCAAAATCCGCGCGCTCCGCCCGTCGGCCGCGCCGGGTTCGTCCCTGACGCGTCGTGCTCCCAAAACGGCGACGCGGCGGCGCCCCTCGGGGCATCGCGTCAGCCGGGAGATTCGCGGGATTTCCCGCCCATCCTTGAGAGAACCTCCTCCCGCAAGTCTCGGGCGTCCGGATACTCGGGATCCAGGCTCCGGGCGTCGTCGCAGCACCGCAGGGCCTCCTCGTACTTGCCCATTTGCAGAAAGACGTCCGCCTTTATGCAGCGGTTGAACGGCTCGTCGGGGTCTATGCGTATCGCCTCGTCGCAGCACCGTAGGGCTTCTTCGTACTCGCCCGTTTTAATCAGGCACTCTGCCCTGGAGGTGAGCGCCGTCAAGTCTTTGGGGAACAGCCGGTGCGCGTCGGCGTGGCAGTCCGCCGCCGCCGCGTAATCCCCCGTGCCCCACAGGCACTCTCCCATTTCGTGGTATGTTTCCAGGTCCGGCTCAAGCCGTACGGCCTCGCCGTAGCACCGCGCCGCCTCGGCCAGCCGCCCCATGTCCTGCAGGCAGTCCCCCTTTCCCGCGTGGGCCGACTCCAATTCGGGGTCTATGCGAAGCGCCGCGTCGTAGCACGCGATCGCCTCCTTGCTCTTGCCCAGCCGGCGCAGGCAGTCCCCCTTTCCCGCGTGGGCCAACTCAAATTCAGGGTCTATGCGCAGCGCCGCGTCGCAGCACCGCAACGCCTCGTCAACGCGCCCCATCCTGGCCAAGCATTCCCCCCTTCCAAAATGCGCCACGCCCAAATCGGGGGCCGCGCGCAGCGCCCTGTCATAGCACAGCATGGCCTTGTCGGCGCGGCCCGCCTTGGCCAGGCACATGCCCATGTAGACGAGGGCCCCCTGGTTGTCGGGATCCCGGCGCAGTACCCTGTTGTAGCACCGCGCCGCCTCTTTGATGCGGTCGGCGTCAAACAGGAATTCGCCCTTGGTGAGGAGCGCCCTGACGTTGTCGGGATCCCGGCGCAACGCCTTGTTCAGGCACGCAACGGCCCTTTTGTTCATGGAGAGTTCGCGCAGGCACCGCGCCTTGCCGACCAGCGCGTCCGCATCGCCGGGCTCCAGGCGCAGGATCTTGTTGTAGCACTTTATCGCGGGCCCGTATCTTTCGAGGGCGCTCAGCGCCTCGCCCTTGATGCCGTACGCCGGCGCGCATCGGGGGTCCAGGCGCAGCGCCTCGTTGCAGCATCTTGCGGCGGCGGCGTTCTTGCCAATCAAGTGCAGGCCTTCCGCCTTGCACAGGTACGCCTCGATGTATTTGGGATCCAGGCGCAGCGCCTCGTTGCAGCACTTGATGGCCGCTCGGTGCCTGCCAAGCAGAATGAGCCCTATGCTCTTGGTACAGTATGGTTCTTCCATCGCGGCGTCTATGCGCAGCGCCGCGTCGCAGCACTCGACGGCGCCCTCGGGCTGGTTCTTCTCAATCAGGCACATTCCCTTCTGATAGTGCGCCGGCGCAAATTGGGAATCCATGCGTATCACGTCGTCCAGGCGCCGGATGGCCACGTCGTACCTGCCCGCGTCGAACGCGGAGAGCGCCTCGTTGAAGCGCGCGTCAGCGCGTCCGAGCTTTGCGCGCCCAGCGGCTCCGTAATTCCGCGGGGCGTCCCGGCGCCGGTTTTGGGCCGCCAGCCTGCCTCCCCCGCCGACGGCTGCGATCCGGTCCTTTTTGCGAGCCGCTCTGCCCATGTCCAGTGCGTACGCCAGGAAACATAAATTGTCTTGGGCGTGGCCTCGTCCATAGACCGGGCGGCTTTAGGCATGCTTAAATAAACGCACATACCGCACTTACCCGTTGAAGGTTGCAGTGGTTGCCGTAATGGGATTGCTCGCCTTGGGAATCTCCGTTCCCGGCGCGGCGATGGCAGACCATACGGGCGACGTCGACATGCCGCACATGGTCATTACGGTGGTCTGCGGCATATACTCGGACTATCTGGGAAGCGCCGTGACCACGCTGAGCGAAGCGCTGGAGATGAGCATTGGCGACGGCATGTCCGAATGCACCATAGCCACCAGTTATTACGAGCCGGCCGAGGAGCCGGCGGATATTGAGCCGTCCACCGTATCCATGCCCGACGGGGCCGGATATCCGGACTGCGCCGATACGGACACATGCTTCGTTCCTTCCCTGACCGTAATAGAGGTTGGAGGGAGCGTAACGTGGGAGAACAATGACCGTGTCCAGCATACGGTCACCGAGAACAGCGATGTCCCGCTCTTTGACGTATGGGTGACGCCCGGCAACAGCTTTACGTTCACCTTTGACACGGCGGGCATGTACGACTACAGGTGCAAGGTGCACCCGTGGGCAACCGGCACCGTTCAAGTGGTTGAGCCCGGCGAGCCGGTCCCCGAGCCCAGCGAGCCGACCGGCGAGGACTTGGCCATCCAGCGCGTGTACGAGTACGTTGACCTGTACAAGGAGAACGGCGTCGCGGCGTTTGACATGATAACCCAAGGGGCCCAGGGCGCCGAGCCCGACGCGATTGTGGTCGGGTTTGTCTTAAACGCCACCGATTACATCTTGATAGCGCACGACGCGAATTCCGCCTTCATCGGCCTTAACGCGAACCTCTTATTGGCGCAGGCTCTCATCCCCATAGACGACATGAAGGCGCTGCTCGTTGAAGAGGCGGGCAACATTGTGCCGCTCAGCTACCCGCGGCCCGACCCGCAGGGCAACATACTAGGGTACGAGAGCGGCCTGTTCACCTACCACGACGGATACGTATTCGGGGCCCGCTTCATCCCCACCGACGAGGAGCTGGTTCAGGGAGTTGTAAACGAGATGATTCGGTTGTACGACCGGGACCCCGACGGGGCCTTTGACACGATAAGCTCCTTTGAGTCGACCGGCGACTCGTACCCGTTCGTTTTGGACCCCGACACGCTCAAGGTGGTGGCTCACGGCGCCAACCCCGACAGGGTGGGCGTCACGTCCGTCGTCCTCACCAACTCGTCCATCCCCCTGACAGAAATTCTGACGTGGGAGGAGGGCGACGGCGACTGGTCCGAGTACTTCTTCGTGAGGCCCGGGGAGACCGTAGAATCCTCAAAGATCTCGTGGGTACAGATGCACGACGGGTACATATTCGGCTCCGGCTACTATCCGTAGCCGCCCCGCTGCAGCCGCGCGCTATATCCGCTCCCCGCTGGGACGCCCTTCGCCATCCCGGGAATACCGCAGCACCACCTCGTCGCCCCGCACGCGCGCCGACAATAATTTCAGGGCGGGACCGTCGGCCACTCCGGCGAACCCGTCGCCGGCCACCAGGCCCGTCCCAACCCCACCGGCTATGTGGGGCGAGATTGTCAGCGATATCTCGTCGAACATACCTTCTGCCACGAACTCCCAGATGGTCCGCCCGCCGCCCTCCACCAGCAGGGTGCCCACGCCCATGGCGTACAGCCGCTCCAGCAGGAGGCGCAGGCATATGCGGTCCCCGCTCTCCACCAGGACCGTGGCCCCGGCACCCTCCAGCCTGGCCCTGTCTTCGGCCAAGGCCCGGCCGGTCACCACCACTATCGTCGGGACGCTGCCGCACGTGCGTATTATGCGCGAGGAGGAAGGCGTCCGGCCGGCGGGGTCCAGCACCACCCGCGCGGGGTTGGGGCCGCGCGCGTGCCGGACGGTCAGGCGCGGGTCGTCGGCCAGCACGGTCTTTCGCCCCACCAGTATGGCATCGGAGGCGGCGCGCAGCCGGTGCACCATGGCCAAGTCCCGCGCCGAGGAGAGGCGCGAATCTCCGGACTTGGTGGCTATCTTGCCGTCCACGGTCGCCGCGGCGCTGATCGTCACGTACGGCCGCCTACGGGGCCCCATGGACTATCCTCCCGGCCACCGCCACGGCCCTTATCGAGCCGGGCCCGGCCCTGTGCACCAGGGCCGCGTGGGGGTCGTGCGCTATGTACACGTCCGCGTGGCGCCACTCCAGCAGCATGTAGTCGGCGGCGGCCCCCTCGCGTATTACCCCCACGTCCATGCCCAGCACGCGCCCCCCGTTTACGGTTGCCATGCGCAGCACGTCGACGGCGGCCAGCCCGCCGCCGGCCCCCTTCCAGGCGAACTCCATCTCCCGGAACATGTTGGGGGAGTTGACCATCACGTTGTCGGTGCCCAGCGCCACGGTGCATCCCGCGTCCAGCATGCCCCGCAGGTCCGGCATGACGCCTCCCAGGACCAGGTTGGAGCGCGGGCAGGCGACCACCCCCGACATCCCTGATGCGGCCTCCAGGTCCCGGGCCGTCGCGCGGGTCATGTGCACCAGAAAGTGCGGCCTGGCCAGCAGGGCGCGCTCCACCTCCCCCCGTCCGGTGATCCGGAGCGACTGGCGCACGCTCTGGTCGGTCTCGGCGGCGTGGATGGCCCGGAGCTTGGGGGCCCGGGAGTACTCGGCCAGGGCCGCGTCGCTGTGCTCGTTGGCCCCGCTTATCCCCACCCCGTCGCAGTGCTCCAGAAGGTCGTCCAGGGCGCCGGCCATCCGGGGGCGGTGGTTCTCCCGGATCTGATCCTCGTCCTGATACACCCCGATGCGGCCCAGTATGACTGCCCGGAGCGGGACGGCGGAGCACGCCCGGCGCAGGAGCCGGGCGCCCGACGGGCCGCCCTCCCGGAAGTCCGCAAAGGTGGTGGTTCCCCCCGCCAGCATGGAGCGGCAGCTGGCCTCCATGAACGCGGCCAGTTGGGCGGGGTCCGTCCTGTCCAGCACCCTGGACTTGACGCCGAACACGGGGTGCACCCGCTCGTCGACTCCCGTGCCGGAGGCCACGTCCTTGGCTATCGAGTCGCCCAGGTGCGTGTGGCAGTTGACCAGGCCCGGCGACGCCAGCAGCCCCCGGCAGTCCAGCACGCGCTCGCCGGACCTCGAATCCAGGCTCCGGGCCACCTCGGCGAACGCGCCCCCCTTGGTCCGGATGTCCACCCTCTCCTTATACGCCAGCTCCGGCCCCAGCAGGGCGGCCGCCCCCTTTAGCAGCAATCCGCCTCGTATATGTCCGGCTTGGGCCCGGATCCGGAATCCCGGATCTCCCGGATGGCGTCCAGCGACTTGGTGGCCCTCATGGCCGCCCCGCGGCCGGTGCGGGCACGCCCCACGCCGCAGTTGAGGGCCAGGCCCATCTCGCCGGCCACCGCGTCCAGAAACGGCCTGGCGCCCCGGCGGCCCTCCTCGCCGGCCACCACCATGAAGTTGTCCCCGCCCATGAAGAACGAGAGCGACTGCAGCTCGGCAAAGTGCCGGGCCATCATGCGGTGCAGCTCCAGCATCATGACGCTTATGCCGTACGGCGTAACGTCCACTGTCTTGGACGTGAGATCGTCCACGTCTATGTGCAGCACGGTGACGTCGTCCTCGCCGGTGTCCCCCAGCACGGGCAGGTTCTTATTCCGGGCCCGGTGGGCTGCCCGGTCCGCGGCGGCCGGCGTGGGGCCCCTTCCCGCGTTCATCTGGAGGCTTACGCCGAACTTTTCGTCGAGCCTGTCCCGGATGCGGCGGTGCCCGTCGTCGTCCAGGCCGTTGGACACTATGAGGTACTCGTCGTGCCGGTTGGAAAAGACCAGGCAGTCCCGCTCCGAAAAGAGGCGCTGCGCCTCGGCGTACAGCGACGCCTGCAGCTCCTGCAGCCTGTGCTCCCGGTCGTGGCCCAGGGTCAGCGTCCAGGGCCCGTACCCCTTGATCTTGGCGGCGGTAATCTGTATCAGGACTCCCCGCCCTCCGGTATCTTTCGTATGCCGTCCAGCTCGGCGGCCATCTTTGCCACCGCCTCCACGGCGCGTTCCGCCACCGGCCGTATGCGGGCGTACGCCTGCCTTGCCTGCATCCCCGGCCCCGTCACGCCCAGGGAGACGGGCTTGGCGTGGCGCATAGAGAGGTCCTGCAGGGACCGGGCCGTGGCGTGGGCGATCACCTCGTCGTGCTTGGTCTGCCCCTTTATGACGGCCCCCAGTGTGGCCACCCCTTCCACCGCGTCGTTCCGCAGCAGGGCGTCCACCGCGGCCGGCATGTCGAAGGTGCCCGGCACCCGGCACACGTGCACCACCTGCATCCCCAGCGAGTCGGCCCTCTCCCGGGCCACCTCCAGCATCCTTCCGGTCACCTCGCCGTTGAACTCGGCGACGACCACCGCGATCCTCATCCGGCCACCCCCGCGTGCTCCAGAAGCTCGCGCGACTCGACCACCGGCAGGGCGTGGCGCTCCGCGTACGCGGCGGCGCCCTCCGCGTCCAGCGCCCGGTGGGTCTCCGAATCCAGCATCTCGCAGACCGCCGCCGCCGGGCGCAGTCCGGCCTCCCCCGCCAGGTACACCGACATCTCGGTGTGCCCCGCCCGGGACTCCAGCAGGCCCTCGGAGGCCACCAGCAGCGGCACGTGGCCGGGGGTGCGGAACGACCTGGCGAACGCCTCCCTGGCGTGGCGGGCGTCGTGCAGCGCCGCCACCTCCCGGATCGTCTTTGAGCGGTCCGCGTCGGTCACCCCGGTGTACGAGTCGGAGTGGTTGACGTGTATCGAGAACGTGGGGTGGTCCCCGTACGGGGCCAGGCCCTGGATCATCTCCCGCGGCAGCCCCGAGGCAGCCAGCATCTCGTGCATGTACGACAGCCCCAGCCGGTCGGCAAGCGGGCGGCCTATGGCAACGCACAGCAGCCCCCCCGCGCGGCGCCGCATCGTGGCCACGCTGCCGGGCGTGACGAACTGGGCGGCGGCCACCATGTCAAACTCGTTCTCGCGGCCTTTGGAGTCGTGCAGCAGTATGAACCCCCCGCGCCGCAAGGCGTCCAAGGCATCCCGGACGGGCATGGGGTGGGGATTGGGGGCGTTTTTATAAATTTACGTGTTTTATAGTAATTACCACTAATTTGGTAAGTCTTCCTTCAGGGCGTACTTGGCCAGTATGTCCGTCTCGATGTTGACCCGGTCGCCGGGCTTTCTGATGGAAAAGTTGGTGGTCCGGACGGTGTGGGGGATGAGCGAGAAGGAGACCCCGTCGGGGTGCGACTCGGTGACCGTGAGGCTGACGCCGTCGACCGCTATGGAGCCTTTCCTGACCGTGTGCGACGCCAAGGCGGGGGGCAGCCCGACGCGGACCCGCACCTCTCCGGGGGCCTTTACCACGTCAAGTATGGTGCCAGTGCCGTCCACGTGGCCCAGCACGTAGTGTCCCTCCAGGCGGTCCCCGACGCGCAGGCTACGCTCTATGTTCACCACGTCGCCCGGAGACAGGTCGCCCAGAGACGTGGTCGAGACAGTCTCCTCTATCATCTCAAAGGCGCATACGGTGTCCCGCAGCGCGGTGGCAGTCAGGCAGACCCCGTTGACGGCCACGCTGTGGCCCACCTCCAGGCCCTCGGCGTGCTCCCCCAAGTCCACGTCCATGAGCCGGGAGCTGCGCCGCCCGGTCTGCTCGGAGACCGACTCCACCCTTCCAGTTCCCAACACTATCCCGGTAAACACGCCCAAAGCCGAACGCGGGTTTGTATAAAGTGTGCGAGCCGAAAGGGGCAGCCGGACACTGCGTTCAGTTGCCGCCCGGGCGTTTCAGCCGGGCCGGGGAGCGCGTCCCCGGCTTGGACGTTTCCGGCAGATCCGGTTAAATAATATTAGACGGGCTAGCGTTGACGTGCGTGGGGGCATCGCCATGGCGCGGGCCGCCTTGATGTGCAGCGCCGTCGCGCTGGCAGTCGCCATTCCGACGGCGCTGGCATTCTCCCCGTATGCGGGGCCCGGCGGCGCGCTCTGGACCGACGACGGACGCGTAGAGATAGGCGGCTTCATCCCCGCATGGATGACCCCGTACGTGCTGGGCGAGGATTGCCAGTGGGTGGCGCTGCGCGAGGACGCGCCCGGGCCGCCGGGCGTGGCCTCGTATTCGGTGCCCGACGCGGAGCGGCTCAATTCGCTGAGAAACCCATACGTATTCGCCCCCGACCCGACCCCGCTGCACAGGGAGGGGTACGCCAGGGCGGCGGTCTGGGACCCGCCGGAGAAGTGTACGGCGACGTACGCGGTGCTGGGCGGCGAGCAGAAGCGCGTCCTGGCCGCCGTTGAGGTTGACGCTTGGGAGCTGGCCAACCCGATATTCGTCGTGACCGAGGCCGATAAGGACGCCGACGTGGCGATAGACTTGGAGGACGTGCATCCGGACGGCTTGGCGGCCGTCGTGGGCGACACGCTGGACAGCGTACTGCTGGGCCTGCCCGATTCCGGGGCAGTGCCGCCGGAGACGCCCGGCATACGCGCCGAGGCGGCGCTGAGAGCCGCGGAAGACGCCCTCGGCTCCGGCGCCTCGGTGACGTATATAGAGGCGTTTGGGGCGGGCAACTCCTCGTACCTGGCCGTGGCAGAAGAGACCAAGCCGAGGGTGCACATATTTGACATCACCAACGTTACGGCCCCCGAGGCGGTCGCCAGCATGGCCGCCGAGCGGTTCGTCGCCGGGATGGAGGCGCGCGGTGGCCTGCTGTACGTGCTGGACTGGGGGCGCTCGGTCTCCATATACGACGTGGCAGACCCGCGCGCCGCCACGCTTCTCTCGACGCTCTCCCCGGAATCCGGCTTTCCGCTGCTCGACGCGCCGGCAGCGTTGGAGGTCGCGACCGTCGGCAGCTCGACGTACGCGCTGGTGGCATCGATGGGGAACAACTCCATCACCATAGCCAACGTCACCGATCCGGCGCGCCCCGCCCCTGCCGGGGCCATAGCGGGGGGGACCGACGGCTTTCCGAAGATGGACGGGCTGTCCGCCGTGGTGGCGGTGACGTTCAACGCCTCGACGTACATGCTGGCCACGTGGGACGGCGGGGTCGTGATCGCCGACGTGACGGATCCGGCGTCCCCCCGGAAGCTGCCGTTTATAATGCACGGCGAGTCGCGCGACATAGGTAGCGTGGACCCCACCCACATGGCCGCGTACCGCGCCGGCAACTCCACGTACGCGGTGGTGGCGTCGTTCTACAACAACGCCCTGCAGGTGCTCAACGTCACGGACCCCGAACGGATGGTGGCCACCGCCTTTGTCACGGCGGAAGACGAGGGGTTCCACGCGATGTACTGGCCGGGGCGCCTGGCAATCGGCGGCGACGCCATGATCGTGATTAGCTCGCTGTGGGGGGACGCCACGGCGGTCAGCCTCGCGGATCCGCGAAATCCCGCGCCCGTCCCCTACGCGGCGCTGGCCGGCTTCGAGGTGCGCGACGCCGCCTTCGGACATCTGGGCGACACGCCGTACGCTGCGTTCGCCACGACCGCGGGCGTGGTGCTGCTGCCGCCGCCGTAGTCGTGCTGCCGCCGTAGGCGACGGCGCCCCCCGGCTACTTTCATATGAAGCGGGCTGAAGGGGGAGCCCTGATACTCTTCTTTGCCAGTCCGATAGGCCTGGGGCACGCCAGCAGGGACGCGGCGGTGGCAGATCTTTTAGACGACGTGAGGTTCGTGACCGGCGGGCCGGCGGTCGACCTCCTGAGGGGCCACGGCTTTGACGTCACCGACGCGTACAGGCCGCCGGCCTTTCGCGTGAAGGGCGGGCGCCTGGCGCGCCCCGGCCTGTGGCTGCTCCGGTATTACGCGTACTACAGGCGGTGCAAGGGAATAGCGGGCGGCCTCATCAGGGAGCGGGATCCGGACATCGTGGTGGCCGACGAGGACCTGGCGGCTCTGGCCGCCGCCGAGTCCGAAGCCGCCGGGGTTCCCCGCGTTCTGATAACGGACGTGCGGGAGAGCCGCTTCGCCGGCGGCATAGTCGGCGCCGTAGAGAGGAGGATGAACGCGGCTATGCGGCGCATGATGGACGGGTGCGACGCGGTCATAATGCCCCAGGACGGGGCGGACCGCGCCAACCTGCGCATGGTGGGGCCGGTGGTGCGCCGCGTGTCCGAGAGCCGCGAGGCGCTGCGGGAGAGGTTCGGCATGACCGGCAAGACCGTCCTGGTGACGGTGGGCGGGACCGACGCCGGCCGGTTCGTGCTGGACGCCATGGGGAAGGTGGCCGCCCGCCTTGAGGGCACGGCCGAGACGGTAATCCTGCCCGGGCCCGCCCTGGGGAGCGGCGTCGTGCTCGACATGCACGAGAGGATAATGGCCGCCGACGTGGTCGTCTCGCTGGCGGGCCGTTCCACCATGGACGAGGCGGCCGCGTACGGCACCCCGGGCGTATTCATACCCATATCCGGGCACTTTGAACAGGAAGACAACGCCGCCCGGCGGGGGTTCTCCCACGACGATGTGCACCGCCTGCACGAGGCCATACTGGAGAAGCTGGACGAGCCGCGCCGGCCGTCCCCCGCCGACGGCGCCCGGCGGGCGGCCAAAACCATACAATCGTTAATTTAGTGGCAAAATATTGCGTATCCCATGAACCTGACGGTGGCGAAGTTCGGGGGAAGCACCCTGGGCGAGATGGGCGAATCCATACCCACCGTGGTAAACAGGATCAGGGAGATAGGTTCCAACTCCAAGGTGGCCGCGGCGATATCGGCGCCGCTGACCAGATACAACGGCAGGCGCTGCTCCCTCACGGACGTGATCATATCCCAGGGAAAGAGGGCCGAGAGCCAGGTCAGTCCGGACATTTCCCCGGTGCGGGAGACCTACGACGCCATACTGAAGATGGTCGGGCCCGGGCAGCGGGACCGGTGCCGGGAGGACGTCAAGCTGCACCTGGAGATGGCCCAAGACGCCCTGGACGAGGCGCGCCGCATCGGCAGCTTTGCCGACTCGGTGCGGGCCCGGGCGCTGGGGTACTCCGGCGAGCTGCTCATGGCGCGGGTATTATACCACATACTGCGGGGCGAGGGCATGTCCGCCGCGGTGGTGCCGTACAACCGGTGGCCGATCATAACAGACAACAACCTGGAGTTCACCAACTTCTTGCCCCTGGAGTCCAAAAAGAACGCCGACTATACCGCCGCGCTGCTCCGTGACCACGACGTGGTGTGCGTGGGCGGCTTCATAGGCAAGACCCTGGACGGACAGATGACCACCTACGCGCGGGGGGGCACGGACAGGACCGCGGTGGACATCGCCATCCTATTCCACAGGAAATACCAGACCAGCGTGGACTGGGAGAAGGACAGCGCCGTGGTTTCTGCCGATCCCCGCGTGGTGGACACCGGGCTGACCGAGGTGGGGGAGATGTCGTACAACGAGGCCCGGCTGGCGGGGATGTTCGGCATGAAGATACTGGACCCCATAGCCATCAAGGAGATAGTGAACAACGGGCTGGACATCCCCCTGCGCATAACCGACATGAAAAACCCGGCCCGGGCCACGATCATAAAGCGCGGGGTCTCCGGACACAAGGGACACCCCATAAAGATCGTCACCGGCAAGGGAAACTGCGCCATAATGCGCATGGAGTCCGCCCTCACGACGCAACTGCTGGAATCCCTGGAGGGCCGGAAGCAGTACGCCGAGTTCGTCCTGCTCTCCCCCTTCATGAAGGGCCCCACGAGGTTCTCGCGCATACTCTTCACCGACGGGGAGTTCGTCAGGAGGAACGAGCGCTACCTGCTGAACTTTGACCCCCTGGCGTCCATAACGTACGACAGGGGCGTCGTCACGCTTATAGGCGACTCGATGTGGAGGGTGCAGCAGCTGGCCTCCAAGACCAGCGCCCGCATCGGCGAGGCGGGGATAAACATACTGAACATGGACGCCCAGGAGGAGACCTCCCGCATCCTGATCGTGATAGAGGACGCCGGCGACAACCTGGCCCGGGCGGTGCGGGCGGTCCACGCCGAGCGGCCGCACATATCGTTCGTCTGACGGCGCGGGCGAGCCGCGCAAGATCATGCTCCGGGCGCCAAGGCCGCAGGCCTGCCCCGGCCGCCGCGCCGGAGATCCGGCACCGCGTGGATCGTGCCGGCCTTGATATCGCCGCGCATCCTGCTGATCGCGTCTTTTCCGACGATCGGCGCCGCGCGGTTCCCATATCCTTTGAGGCGCCGCCGGACGCGCCGGCGCCACCCACAATCTCATTCGCGCATATTCGGCCGCCCTGGATTTGGGCATGATCCGGACCGAGTTTCGGGTTGGCCTGTGGCGCTGGTTGGCGCCAGGCAGCAATACATGGCAATACGCGCCGCCGGAGGTGCGGCGCGCTCCCAATGTTGGAGGGGGTTGGGTGTGTGCCGCCGGGGTCTCATTACCTATAATTATGGGTTGAAATGTCTTAACCGCCAATGAAAGCTGTTGTATACCACGAATATGCATCCAACGACGATTATTCCAAGATACTCAAGGTGGAGGATCTGGACGATCCCAAGCCCAAGCCCGACGAGGTGGTCTTCACCGTAAAGGCCGCGGCGCTGAACTACAACGACATCTGGGGCATGCGGGGGAAACCAGTACCCGTAAAGCTGCCCCACGTGTCAGGTTCGGACGCCGCTGGCGATGTGGTTGCCGTTGGCGAGGACGTGAAGCACATCAAGGTGGGCGACCGGGTGGTCTCCCACGCCAACTTGGCGTGCCGCGTATGCCAAGCGTGCACCGACGGAAGGGAGTTTGACTGCCCCAGCAGGACCATTTGGGGATTCCAGACGGGCCCGGTCTGGGGGGCGTACGCCGAACTGGCGCACCTGCCAGAGGTGAACGTCACCAAGATACCCGAGGGGGTCTCCTACGACAACGCCGCCGCATCCTCCATGACCATACTCACCGCCTGGCACATGCTGGTGGGAAGGGCCAAGATAACGCCCGGGCAGACCGTCCTGATAATGGGAGGCGGCTCGGGTGTGGGCTCCTTCGGAATCCAGATAGCCAAGCTCTACAATTGCGACGTCATATCGACCGCAAGCGGGGACAAGCTGGACCAGCTCTTGGAGCTGGGGGCCGACTACGCGGTGGACCACCGCAAGGAAGGCTGGAACAAGGAGGTGTGGAAGATAAGCAAAGAGATAGCCAAGAAGAACGGCACGCTGCCGGGAATCGACCTCTCCTTCGACCACATAGGCCAGACGCACTGGAACAAGCAGCTCACGCTGCTGAAGTACGGCGCCACGCTGGTCTCGTGCGGGGCCACCACGGGCTACGAAGCCATGACGGACCTGCGGCACATATTCTTCAAGGGCACCAACATACTGGGCGCCACGCAGGGAACTAAGGCGGAGCTGGAGCAGGGACTGTTCTGGATGGGACGCGGCAAGATAAAGTCCGTGATCGACTCCGTGTACAGTTTCGAGCAGGCCGCCGAAGCGCACACCAAGATGCTGAATGGCAAGGGTATGTTCGGCAAGATACTGTTAAAACCTGAAGGGGCGTAGACGCATCCATGCCGGATCTCTTCCGCAGCCTTATTTTTGTACCCGGAAACAATCCACGGTTCCTCGCCAAGGCCCGCAACCTGAAGGCGGACGTGGTCTGCCTGGACTTGGAGGACTCGGTGCCCGCGGCCCAGAAGGCGGAGGCCCGGGAGATGATCACCGGAGCCCTGCGTGGGGGCGGATACCGCGCGTCGGTCTTCGTGCGGGTCAACGGTCCGGAGTCGGGTATGATGCCGGATGACCTGGACGCGGTGCTGCGGGGACGGCCCGAGGGGATAGTGGTGCCCAAGGTGAACGACCCCGGCGAGATGGATACAATATCCGGCATGTTGGACCGGATGGAAAAGTCCGGCACGCGCGTGATGCCGACCATCGAGTCGGCCGCCGGCGTGGTGAACTCCCACGCCATAGCGTCCCACGGCCCGCGGGTCTGCGGCCTGGTCTTTGGCATATTCGACCTGCTAAACGACATGGGGATGGAGTACTCCAAGGATCCGGGAACGGCGCTCTACTCCCGCTCCAAGGTACCGGTGGACGCGGCGGCGGCCGGCGTGCCCGCAATAGACGGAATATGGCAGGACATGGCCGACACGGCCGGGTTCGAGGCCGACTGCAGGCTGGGCCGCAACATCGGGTACGCGGGAAAGTCCCTCATACACCCGGACCAGATAGACCCGACCCACCGGGCCTTTGCCCCTACGGAAGTGGAGATACGCTGGGCGCGGCGCGTCCGCGACGCATACCGGGGGGCCGCGGGTTCCGGCAAGGGAGCCGTGCGGGTGGACGGCAAGATGATCGACGAGGTGCACTACAAGCGGGCCGCCGCCCTGCTTGGTGCGGCAGACAGATAAAAGCCGGGGCCTCGCACGTGTAGCGATGCCAGACGCCGAACCCTCCGAGGTCATCGCCCGGCTGCACGACGCGGGGCGGTACGCCGAGCTGCAAGACTACTGCGACGGGCTGCTGGAGGCCGACCCCGCCGACACCCTGGCGCTGCAGAACGGAGCCATGGCGCGCCTGCACCTGGGGATGTACGAAGAGGCGCTGGCATACTGCGAGAGGGTGCTGGAGGCGGAACGGGGGGACCCGTACGCGCTGCGCAACGCCGCATACGCCTTGGAGCGCCTGCGCCGGCACGGCGAGGTCCTGGAGCGCTGCGGGGAGATTCTGGAGGGTGACCCCCGCGACGTATGGGCGCTGAACGGCGCCGGCCTGGCGCTGGCCGAGATGGGCCGCTACGCCGAGGCTTCCGAATACTTTGGGCGCGTCCTGAAGGCGGAGCCGGACAACCCCACCGCGCTCATGAACGGGGCGCTGGCGCTGGAACGCACCGGGCGCGCCGGCGAGGCGATCGCGCTGTACGATATTGCCCTGCGCCTGGATCCCCCGGCGCGCGAGGCGGCAGACGCTCGGGCCAGGGCATACCGCTCCATGGGGAAGGAGGACGAGGCGTTCCTGGCCGCCCAGGGCGTAAGCGACAAGGACATGGACGGCATAATGCGGCGGGCCCGGCGCAACCGGTGCTCCCTGCTGCACCAGATCTGCCTGGACGAGATGGACGGCTACGGGGACGCCGACCCCCACGCGGGCAACCCGTTCCGCCCCGGCGCGTGACGCCCGGGGCGTACGCGCTCGGCGGTGCCGGCGCACCTTAAAAGGCCCGACCACATACGACGCTCCATGCCCGGGTACGCCCAGCTGAGCGGCCGGCGCGTCCACGCCGCGCCCCTGGGTTTCGAAGAGGACCGCATAGTCATCCCCGCCGTCACGGACAAGGCCGACAGGGTCTGGCTGCTGGTGCCCCAGAACGACAACGCCGCGGCGCCCTTTCTGGATAAAGTGCGGACTAGACTGTCGGGGGAACGCATTGAGGTGCGGACCATGGCGCACGACCGCGAAGACCTCTTTGACATAATCCGGGCCACCAGGGAGATAATACAGGAAGAGGGGGAGAACGGCGTACAGGTCAACCTGTCGTCGGGCTCCAAGATACAGGCCATCGGCTGCATGATGGCCTGCATGATGTTCAACCCCCGCGGGAGGGTCCGGCCCTACTACGCCGAGCCCGAAGAGTACCACCGCGGGGGGCCGCTCTCGTCGGGGGTACGGAACATAGCGCGCATGCCCCAGCATACGATACCGGTGCCCCCTCCCCTGCTGGCGGGCGCCATGCACCTGATAAAAGGGCAAAACAACCGGGTGCGCAAGAAGGACCTGCTGTACAAGCTGCGCGACGCCGGGCTGGTCGTCATGACCAGCGACTCGGCCGCCGGGGTCCCCGAGACCGCCGACGTGATGGTGGTCCGGAGCGTCGAGCACAACATGGAGACCGTCGGCCTGGCCCGCATGACCGGAAACATCATAGATCCGCTGGTCCGGCAGAACCTGGCCACGACCGAGAAGGTGGGCAGGAGCCAGTGGGTCTCCCTGACCAAGGAGGGCCTCAACGCCGTCCGGTTCCTGCCGGACCCGACCGCCTGACGTGTCACATGCGCTCCGCCACATACCACATTGCGATGCCGGCGCCTATGACCGCGTACCACTTCATGTTGCGCCTGTCGGTAAACAGGTTGGGGGAGCCCAGGTCGTCGCCGTACGCGGCGCGGCGCAGCCGCCGCAGCTCAAACGCCTGTCCGACCAGCCCCACCACCAGGCACACTATCCCGCCAAAGCCCAGGTACCAGTTCAACGCCCAGATTTGCGGACGCCTCCCTAAATCGCTTTGGCCGGGAGTTCCTCCGGAAAAGACGGGGGACGGGCCTCGCGTCGGGTTGGCGCGCTAAAGTGCCGGATCTGGTCTATGCGGCCAACGCCCCGGCGGGGACCGCGACGGGGGCCCGAAGGGTCGGGGCATCAGCAAAGGACCACGCGAGGCCGGGCCAGTCAAAAGCAGGAGCCAAACCGCGGTTGCTGCGCCCGTCTCCCGGCTTTGTGGAGAGATCCCGACCGCGTTGTGTTTAAATACTCACCGTTGTAAGAAAGAATAACCGCGTATGTACCGCCTAGATCCGCGGCCCGTATACCGAGGGTACCTGGCGCCAATTGTACGCGGCCTTGTCATTTCAACAAGTGTCGTTCCATGCCCTCCATTATGGGCCCGCGCAAGTCTACGTCTCTGCAGTTTTGTATCCTGACGCCCTTCTGGTTAAACCAGGCCACCGCATCGGACAGCTCATATGTCCGTCCTTTGTGTTTGTACTCGATTTTCCAGTTTTTGACGGTCTGGCGCATATCGGCATCGGCTTCAATGATGATGTCCGAAAGTTCCGCTCGAAACCTTGCTGCAAAATCCGTGGGTTCGCCCTTGAACAGCGGGAACCGGTATGAGTCGAAGCTTTTGTGGATGTTGGTTCTGGATCTCCGTTTCTTCTGAGATTTCATACGCTCCCGCACAGCCCTCTCGATATTTCGACGGTCAATGTGAAAGCACCACACGCCTATCTCGTTGGAAGAGAGATCAAGATTTGTACGGACTTGCCCTTCCGCGGTTTGACATGGTGCGCATATGGATGGGGCGTATTCCAATCTTATTGTAGATTCTGTTGATCGAGTCTTCTTTGCCGACGATCAACGCCACGTGATTCTGTTGCCCGTCGGCATCACTACCAGACGCGTCGGCGCCGCCAACCAGCATACTGGCCCGTATGTCCATACGCGTTTTAAAAGATAACAATACAAGTTCCGTCCGAAGAGGCGGGGATGGGTTTCTTGCCGTTTGACGCGCCAAAACCACAACTCAGGTCTTTTTCGCCACGCGCGGCTGCCGATCCCATGTCACATGGCACGGGAAACTCGATGGATAAAGCATCGGCAAAGGACATCGTAAAACCACGGACCGGCAGGGTCGGCTGCCAGATCAGGATGCCGGAGGACATGCAACGCCACGCCGCCTCGCAACATACGGCCGGCGCGTCCAAAACAGACCCGGACGGTTTTGGAGCCGCCGGCGTCGGGCCCGCCGCGGGCGGGGGGCCAAACCGCCGCGGCCGGACTCCCCCTCCGTTTTTTCAGGGAGAACCGGCCGGGGCGGATCCGGCGGCGGGCCGCATAGTCATATTCATAACGGGCACGCGGCAAGGCGACGCGATGGAGTGCGCCGAAGGATCCCATACCGTGTGCTGGTTCTGCCGGAAGGGCCGCCACGGGGACTGCATGGGGTCCATACCGCATGACGCCCGGTCCGACGGGCCGCACGACTGCACCTTCGACACCGACATGGTCCCCTGCGGCTGCGGCCACTGCTCGGGCGCTCCCAACTAAATAGGGCCCCCGAACGCCCAAAGGCATGCCCTACGACGTCGAGTACTGGAACGAGTACGCGCGCGCCAACGAGGCCCGGTACAACGCCAACTTTGCCGGTTTCCTGCGGGATCTGGTCATGTCGCTCCGCTGCGCCAGCGTGCTGGAGGCCGGATGCGGCACCGGAATAGACCTCAGGCTGCTGGGGGACACGATGGAGGTGCACGGCGCCGATCTCAACGAGGAGGCCCTCCGGATCGCCTCGGAGCACATGCCGCATGCGAACTTCCATCGGTGCGATGTCACGGACCTGCCCTACGCCGACGCGTCGATGGACATGGTCTTCACGCACGGCCTGCTCAACTACCTGGACGACGCCACCCTGGAGGCTGCTATGTCGGAGATGTACCGCGTGGCGGGCCGCTACGTCATGAGCTGCGAGGCGTACAGGCCCGACGAGGCCACCATAGACGGCCCTTACCGGTACAGGGACATGCCCCGCCGGTGGGCCGCGTACGACGCGATACCCGTCAGCAACGTGGACATGCACCCGGACATCGACACCTGCCGGTTTTTGCTGCTGAAAATGCCGCCAGATCGGCACAGTAAATGAATCCAGAATTTAGTATTAATGACCAATTAATAGCTAATAATAGCTGTAATTAGCTATTAATTATGTAATAATTATCAATTAATAAAGCTTAGATCTAAAACGCCTCCCAACAAATATTTAATAATAAACGCAAAGAGGGTGTTGTTGTGCAGCTCACATCTACAAAGGGAGTATTGGATCCGTAATGAGTGACATACAAACCGAGGCGGCCATACAGAAGATCAAAAAGCGCAACGGGAGCGTCGCCGACTTCGACAAGAGCAAGATCTCCAACGCCATCTACAAGGCCATGGAGGCCAACTCGTCCCCGGACAGGAAGACGGCCGACGTGCTGGCCTCCAGGGTCGTGGACCGCCTCGTCCAAGAGGGATACGCGGGAGAAGCCGTGCCGGGGGTTGAGAACATCCAGGACATGGTGGAGGTGGTGCTGCTTGATGAAAAGCAGAGCGAGATAGCCAAGAGGTACATACTGTACCGCCAAGACCGGCGGCGCATCCGCGACGAGAAGATGCGCATCCTGGACGCCAAGACGCTGGATCCGGTGTCCCGCCGCTTTGACGTCAGCAGCCTTCGGGTGCTGGCCTCCAGATACCTGTTCCGCGACGGCAAGAGCCGCATAGTGGAGACCCCCACGGACCTATTCGAGAGGGTGGCCGTCCAAGTGGGCATGGGCGACATACTGTACGACCCCTCGCTGTTCGAGAAGGACGGCAGCCGCCAGCAGGACATAGGCAAGGCCCTGGCGTACCTGGCAAAGATAGACAACTTCGACAACAAATTCAGCATAGGCAAGTACCGCCTCAACAAGTGGCACTTCCGCTCGCTGATCACCCATTACGTGTCGCTGGCCCGGGAGGGCCGCATGGCCGTCAGCTTCCGGGAGGTGCTGGAGATGCTGGCCTCCAAGAAGTTCGACGAGTTTGAGAAGCGCATAACGGGCTACATGGACATAATGGCCGCTCAGGAGTACCTGCCCAACTCCCCCACCCTGATGAACGCCGGGGGGCGCCTGGGCCAGCTCTCCGCCTGCTTCGTACTGGACATGGGCGACGACATGGAGGCGATAATGAAGTCCACCTCCGACGCGGCCCTGATATTCAAGTCGGGGGGCGGCGTGGGAATAAACTACTCGGACCTGCGCCACGAGGGGGACATCGTGGCCTCCACCTTCGGGGTCGCCTCCGGGCCGGTCTCGTTCATGAACATAATCAACGCGGTGACCGAGGTGGTCAAGCAGGGCGGCAAGCGGAGGGGCGCCAACATGGGCATACTGGAGGTGTGGCACCCGGACATTGAAAAGTTCGTGAGCAACAAGACAAAGCCCGGGGTGCTGGAGAACTTCAACGTCAGCGTGGGCATATGGGAGGACTTTTGGGCCGCCCTCACCCACCCGACCGACAACGCGTACGTCCTGAGGAACCCGCGGGACGGCTCCCGGATCAAGGAGATAAACGCGCAGCAGCTCATAGACCAGATCGCCCACTCCGCCTGGAAGAGCGCCGAGCCGGGCCTGATATTCTTCGACCACATAAACCGCTTCAACGTCATGGCAAAGGCCCGGGGCTCCCCCCTGCGGGCCACCAACCCCTGCGGCGAGCAGAGCCTGTACCCCAACGAGTCCTGCAACCTGGGCTCGATAAACCTCTCCAAGTTGGCGCGGCGGCGGGAGGACGGCGCCTACGAGTTCGACTGGAAGGCCTACGAGGAGCTGATCCGCAAGACCACCCGGTTCCTGGACAGCGTGGTGGACGTCAACATGTACCCGGTACGCGAGATAGACGTCGCCTCCAAGGAGTCGCGCCGCATAGGCCTGGGCGTGATGGGCGTGGCGGACCTGCTGTACAAGCTGCGAATACCCTACAACTCCGAGGAGGGGTACTCCCTGCAGGCCAAGCTGGCAGAGGCGCTCACGTACTTTTCCATGGACGAGAGCGTGAAGCTGGCCCAGGAGCGGGGCCCGTTCCGGCTCTGCGCCGAGACCGAGTATCCGGACGGCCGCATACCGGTGGCCGGGCACTACGGCAACTTCCCGTCCCACTACGACTGGGAGCGTCTGGTAAGTCGCATACGGCGGCACGGCATACGGAACGTCCTGACCACGACGGTGGCCCCCACCGGGACGCTGTCGATGATAGCCAGCTGCTCCAACGGAATGGAGCCCACCTTTGCGCTGGTGTTCGAGAAGAGGGTCACCATAGGCAAGTTCCTGTACGCCAACGAGGTCTTCAAGGAGGCGCTGCGCGAGGAGGGCCTGTACGACGACGACATACTCAAGAAGATAGCCAACAACTACGGCTCGCTGCGGGGCATAGAGGAGATACCGGAATGGATGCAGGACGTCTTCGTGACGGCCATGGACATACACTGGTCCGACCACCTCATGGCGCAGTCCGTCTGGCAGAGGTGGATAAGCAACGCCATAGCCAAGACCATCAACATGCCCCACGACGCCACCGTAGAAGACGTCAAGACCGCCTACCTCATGGCGCACGAGCTGGGGCTCAAGGGCATCACCGTGTACCGGGACGGCTCCCGGCAGAGCCAGGTGCTGCACATGGCCGACAAGGACGCCAAAAAGTCGTTTGAGGTCGGGCCCAGCAAGATCATGCGGAGGTTCGTCAGCGAGCGCGCCGCCGGAGACCCGTACACCGCGCGGCACATACGCGCCGCCCTGGTGCCCCGGCAGTACGAGAGCGAGGCGGGAAGGCCGAGCGTGGCCGCGGAGGTTCCCGCCGAGGTGCAGTGCCCCACGTGCAAGAGCAGCCTGGTGTTCGCCGAAGGGTGCAGCATATGCATAGAGTGCGGATTCAGCGGCTGCACGTCCAGCTAGGCGCGGCGTGGCCGGCGACGCCAAATTTTGCCCCGCTCCCCCGCGTACGCGCCGGGCCGGATTCGCGGCGCCGGGCCCGCGTTGCCTAGACCGTTTGGGGCGCATCCGTACATGATATTTATGGAAGAGGGGGGGCAGTGCCCCTTGTGCGGTCATAGTATAGCCTGGTTAGTATGTTGGCCTTCCAAGCCAATCACCCGGGTTCGAATCCCGGTGACCGCATCGTTTGCATACGCGGCGGGGGGCGCTCCGTGAAGCGGCGCCGGAGGGACGAGGCCGAGGCCAAGATGGCTCAGATGATCCGGCTTGCCGTGGCGGCCGGCGACGCGCCCGTCGCCGCCGCGTACGCCAAAGTCGCTTGGCGGATGGCCACGCGGCACCGCCTCCGGATGCCCTACCAGATGCGCATGATGTTCTGCAAGAAGTGCAAGGAGTTCATCCCGCCGGGCCGCGGCTCCCGGGTGCGGCTGGGCTCGGCCCCCCGGGGCGTCCGCGTCACCTGCGGGTACTGCGGCCACACGTACCGCAAGGTGCTGGGAAGGGGCGGCCGGGGCCAGTAGATCCCGCAAAGCATGCGCCGGTGCCGGGCAGGCGCCCGCGCCGGCTCCCGTCGCGCCAACGCATGCAGGGCGGTCCCCGCCGAAATGACGAGCGGCGGTCCCCGCCGGCCCGGCGCGCCAAGGCGCGACGTCGCGTCCTTTGGCTGCGCATCACGGACGATTCGTCGGATTGACGCAGGAAAGTCCGAGTGGGGGGCGCTGGCGAATGGCGCCGCAAAGTCGCGGACGCGCCAACGCGGCGACCGTACCAGACCGCTGGGGCCGTCAATGCGGCGTTGCCCCACGGTCTGCGGCGCGCCCAAAACCAGTCTGAATTGCGTTAGCGCCGCCCGCGTTGGGCCCAGACGCCGGGAACCAAACCGCCGCTACCGAACTCGCCCTCCGCCTCTTCGGAAGAATGCCGCGGAAAATTTAATACGTTATTTCCACATATTGGACGTGTGTCTGTGACGGTTTCTCCCACGCTGGCGGCAATGGGCGCCTTCAGGGATACCGTTGACGGTTTTTGCGGCCTTGTGGAGCAGTTGTTCGTCCTGTTGGAGAAACACGAGCAAAAGATGGACGAGTTTCGTGGCGTGAGGATGTCCGAGCAGTCCACTGTCAAAGACATACTCACGGCCTTGCCGCCGGATAAAACATCTGCCCTGATAGCGGCTCTCATTGCCATGTCGGAGATTGTCCCACCAATTCCCCCCGAAGACGCGGATGATCTGGCCCGCAAGACTAAGAGGTACTTGGCCGACCTGCAAGGGATACGCTCCAATCTGCATAAGGCGTTGGACGGGGTGGCGTAGTGGACCTAAAGGTGATGCGCCATCCCGGCGCGCTGGCTGCCCGTACTGCCGCCATCCTGCCCGATCGATTCAAACTGGATCTCCCCGTTAACCCGCCAGACGTAGTGTCGATTGACGGCGACGAGTTCAACGTAAACATGAACAACATGAAGCCGCTGGCGCCTTGCCTGCTGGAGTTTATGGACTCCCGGTACGTGATCTGGAAGAACCGGGACGGCGCCCTGGTAATAGACGAAGTGTAGCAATGTGTTTGACGATCTTGTTTCGGCGGGCATTTCACTGGCGACAGCCGTCGGGAACCCAAAGTTTGCCGAGGACGACAACGTGTTCGAGCCGGAGACCAACAAGGCACCGCCATCGGCGTAAAACGAAAGGCGTGGATCATGCGCGGCGGCCAGGGCAATATGAGGGCGCTCTCTGGAAGATCCGCTCAAGACGGTTAAACAACCGTCCAAGTTGAAGGACGAAGGCGTCATGACTGAAGAGGAGTTCCGGCGCGTCGAGGCCAGGCTGCCGGACCGACCGGGCGACTAAATACGTCGGGCTTCGGCGCGCCGAACCAAAGGGACATCCATCCCCGATATTTTCAGGAGGAACCGGCCGCACTGCGGCGGGCATGCCGCACGCCCAACAGGCCCCGGGCGCCCGCGCCTGATCCCCTTTATTAGGACGGGGGCGCGTTGTAAATGCATGGATCAGAACGAGAAGCACGAGCTGCTGCTGTACAGGCTGCTGAACCTGGACCAAAACGTGCGCTTTGCGGCCATATCCGACATGGACGGGGAGCTGCTGGCCCGGGCGGTCAGGCCGGACCTGCAGGTCATACTCACCCTTGACGAGACCAAGATGTCCATGAAGTGGGCCACCGACGCATGGAAGTTGAGAAAGTCCCACCACCCCAAGCTGGGCAAGGAGCTGTACACCCTCATAGTATTCGAGAAGCTGCGGCGCGCCACCATGGCGCTGGGGGACGACCGGCTGCTGCTGGTCACCATAGACAACAAGGGGGGCCTGATGCAGATACTAGACAAGATACTCAACCTGGTGATCTACAAAGATCCCACGCACGCATAGTCGGTTTTTTGTCCGGGGCCCCGGCCCCTACTCCATCACGCCGGCCAGCGCCCACTTCCCGTCGCGGACGCTCCACACCTCGAAGGAGTCTACCGCCAGGTCCCCGTTGGCGTCCAGCGCCATGGGCCCCAGCGTCCCGGAGTACCTTGCGCCCACGTGGGGGACCGCCTCGGCCAGCCTGTCCGGATCCGAGCTCTGGGCGTGCAGCATGGCAAGCCCCAGAAGCCACGCGGACTCGTAGGCCGCCAGCATGTCGTGGTTGGTCAGCCTGCCGGTGGCGTCCCGCAGGGCCAGGCGCACCTCGTCGGCGGACCCCGAGTCCCGCACCTGCAGGACCGTGTATCCGACGTCCGACGCAAATCCGGCCACGTCCCCCGTGGTGTACTGAACGTTCCCGTAGTCGTAGTCGGGGCCGAACCACCTGACCTGGCGCAGCTCCTCGTACTTGGATATGGACTCCAGGAGGGCCGGCTCGTCGTATACGGACACGAAGACCGCCACGCGGTCGGCGCCGTACGCCTCGACCAGCACGGTTATGCGGTCGGCGACGCGGGCGGCCAGCAGGTCCATGTCCAGGTCCCCGGAGGTCTCGGCCACGCCCGAGTCCACCCTTCCCCCCATGTCAAAGAAGGCGTCGACCACCGCGTCCCGGTATCCGACGGTCCAGATGTCGTCGGACCGCCACACCGGAAGCAGCACGTCCATCCCGTTGTGCAGCATCAGCTTGGCCAGATGGGCCCCCAAAACGGTGTCGCTGGGCGCCGTGCGGAACAGGCGGTCCGCCTTGTCCATGGTTCCCGTGGTTGGGCAGCAGGCCACCGCCAGGTGGTCGGGCGCCAGCGAGCCCAGCTCCGTCAGGCCCGCGATGGCCGGGAACCCCAAGTGCGACCGTATGCCGGCCTCCTCCAGCGTCATTATAGATTCGGTGGCGTTTCCGGTGGGAATCTCCACCGTGCCCAGGCTCCAGCCGGCGTCCAGCCACTCCAAGAACCCGTTGAAGTCTTCGATCCCGACGCCCACCGACGTCCTCATGAGGTCCCCGAACGAGTCGGCGGGATAGAACGCCCCCACCGCGCCGGGGTCAAACGAGTCCAGGCCGCAGGACGTCTGCCGCCCCGACACGTACGTGACGTCGAGCATCGCCCGCGCCGCGGCCCCCTCCCCGGACACTATGACGGGCACCATCAGGGAGCCGTATCCGGACAGTGCCAGCGGCGGCGCCACGTCGAGCCTCACGGGCCCGCTCCGGAGCAGGTCCGCCCGGAGATCGCCCGCCACGAAGTGGCCCTGGTGGTTCAAGGCCTGGCCGTTGAGCCGTATCGAGTCGGCGTTCACCATGTACACGTTGCCCCCGCCCGGCACGTACAGGCTAATCGAATAGAGCAGAGCGTCGCCGTCGCACCACAGCACCAGCCGGTGCGTGCCGGCGTCCGGCGGGATCTCCTCGTAGAACGTGTGTGTCCAAAGCGTCGGCTCCTGCGCCCGGGCGGCGGCCTCGGCGGGGGCCGGCAGCGGCCCCGCTGTAGGAACGGCCAGATCTCCCAGATCCGCCAGGGCCGGGGCAGCCGAGAGGGCGCATGCCAGGACAGCGGCCGTCAAAATGATGTGGCGCATA
Source organism: Nitrosopumilaceae archaeon (assembly GCA_963665475.2). Taxonomy (GTDB): domain Archaea; phylum Thermoproteota; class Nitrososphaeria; order Nitrososphaerales; family Nitrosopumilaceae; genus VYCS01. The sequence goes on from CAXXXK010000004.1 coordinate 114,744, forward strand.
CCGTATGGTAACGAGGGCGCGTTTTATGTATATCGAGATCCGGCGCCCCAACCTTTCCCGCCAAATGCGTTCTGCGCGGCTGGTGCAGCGCGAATACGCCGGGATCAAGCGTCGGGTCGTGGTGCGCTGCGTTGCAAACCGCCGGGGTTGTAACGCGCCCCGGCCCGTCTAGGGCATGATTGTGGTGTGGTCGGTTATGGCGCCGCGGAGGTCCGTTTCGGTCAGGTCGGCGCCGGTCAAGTTGGCCATAAGCAAAAAGGCCCCGCGCATGTCGGCGCCACTCAGATCCGCATAACTCAGATCTGCGCCATACAAATCAGTTCCATACATGTAGGCTCCGCTCATGTCCGCATAACTCAGGTTAACTTCGCTCAGGTCGGCGCCGACCAACATGGCGCCTGACACGTAGGAGTCCCAAAGGCTGGCCCCGCTCAGATCGGCGCCGCGCAGGTAAGTCTCGGTCAAGTCTGCCCCAAACAGCTCGGCGCCGGACAGGTCGGCCCTAGCCAGGTTTGCTCCGGACAGGTCGGCCCAGTCCAAGGTCGCCTCGGACAGGTCGGCCCCCACCGCGTAGGCTTCGAACAATACGGCAAGGCTCAGGTCCGCGCCGCTTAGGTCGGCTCGGGCCAGGTTTGCCCCGGACAGGTCGGCGCCGCTCAGATCCGCCTCGTGGAGGTTAGTCTCGCGCAAGTAGGCCCCACTCAGATCTGTCCCGGCCAAGATAGCCCAGCTCAGATCCTTACGGGACAAGTCCATTCCTGAAAGATCTGCGTCGGTGAAGTCAAGCACGTCGGTGTCCGGCACGACCTCAAACCACCATCCGGAGACTCCTTCTGGGTAATAGTCCCAACTTGGTGCGGCGGTGGCTTCTATGTAGTATTGGTATTCGCCGTCGTCTATGGCCAATATAACGTGGTTCAGGGTCTGGGGGTCGGTGGGGCTGTCGGCATCCATGAATACGTATTCAAACGTCCAATCGTCGGTATACCGGGAGGACATGAGCATGTCTGCCACCAGTATGACCAAGTCTTCGCAGTCTCCGCCGCCCCTGGTGAACGTTTCCAGCGCGTACCTGCCCTCGCTATACTCGTGAATATCCTCGTCATACACGGTAAGTTGTGACACGATATGCCACACTTCCCAAATAAAGTCCGAGTTGCTGTAGGAGTTATCATACACGTCGTCTATAACATTGGTGAACGAACCCTTTACGAATCCGTCAAGGCTCACCGTACGTATGGTCTCGCCATCCAGATCCAAGTTCACCTTGTCGCGTACAAGATATCTGCTCGTGACCACCGTATTCTCGTACGCGGTTACCGGCATGCTCCAGGAGTAGTCGTTCCACTTTGAATCAGAGAACTCCCAGTGCACTTCGGTGCCCTCAATGGTGGTGGTCGCAGCGGCAGCCCCCTGTCCCATGCAGGCCACGACTAGAACGGCCAAGACGCACAACGCTCCAAAGACGATAGAGGACAATATGCGGTTGCCGGGACCCGGTGTATAAAGACCAATCTGAGGGCCAGGCACAGACCCATCCTTCGTCCTGCGGGGGAACCCGAAACCGTTTGCCTTATACGCTGGCGGATGTAAAACGTAGTGTATGTATGCGCAGCCACCGCGGGCCACCCGCATCCCGTCTGCCATCCATGTAGCCGACTATATGCTGGTGACCGCCAAGATCGACTACGGTCTGGATCTGGACCAGCTTCAGCTGAACAAGCTGCTGTACATAACAAATGGATTCGTGCTGCAAAAGCGGAACGACCCTGCGTTCCACAATGACATTGAGGCGTGGAAGTACGGGCCTGTCATACGTACCGTATGGGAAACGTATAGGGACTGGGGCGACATTCCGATAGGAGCGCTTGCCATGTGCCGCACTCGGTTGGATGAAACAGACGCGGTCATTGAACGCAGGTCCGAGCTCCTCAAGATCATAGGCAGGGACGTTGCTGGCGTAGTAGGTGGTGTGCTGCGAAAGTACGGCGAATATACAGGCATCCAGTTGATGAACATGACGCATCGGAAGGGGACGCCGTGGAGCAAAACATACAGGCGCGGTTACGATGACGTAATTCCAACCGAATCCATAATCAAATTCTACCTGAATCTTTCAAAGCGCGACGATGGTAGATAGCCGCAAGACGCCGATCCCTTCACGTGATCCGGCGGACCCGCCGCCGGAGGTAGAAGACCGTGGCGAGACGAAATAAAAAAGTGACCCGTTCACCAAAAGCAGCGCTGACGAAGCACTGCGATTTATGAAAATAGTGTGGTCGGTGACCGTTGCGCTTGTATTTGCCAGCGTAGCCGCGTATTTCTTGTTACAGCCAACGATACAGGCGTTCACCGAGACCGTACTGGGCATCATGATCGGGGGCATCATCGGGTGCGGGTTCACTGTCAAGTTTGTCTGCAAAATGCAACGGTAGTATGGGCCGCGGTCTGCCACAGCATTTGTTCTTGCGATTCCGACCTCCCACATCCGCTACATCCACGTCCGGAATGTAGTATGCAACACCAACATACACGAGCGCCTAAACGGGGAGTTCGCGGACCGCTTCGGGTCCGCCCGCGGCATAAGCAGGGAAGACTCGCCGATATTCCGCATTGCCATAATCCACCATAACTTCACCAAGCCGCACGGGGGAATAGGCGGGAGGACTCCCGGCGAGGCGGCCGGCATAGAGGTACGCGCGTATAACAAGTGGCACACACGGATACAGAACGCCGCGGCCACCTCGTGATAATATGGCGACGTCCGCTGCTATACGGGAGACCGCCGCCAATCCCGCTACAAACCCGCGCCCGAATCCGCCGATTTGGGGCGATTGCGACGTCCCCCGCGGATTTTTGCCTTCCCGCGCCTCATTTCATACGGGCGAGGCCTTACAAAAACCGCCGTGCAACGCCCCCAGCGGATCCGCACCTCCGGTTTGGGCGGGGTTGCGGCTCAGATCTAAACTATTTAGTTCGACCCCGCGTCTTTGCGGGGAGAACCGTTTTTCATAACCTTTAAATCAAGATTGCCGAGATGCAGCGCCGTTGACGACGGTCAGAAAATCAATCGAGATAAAGACCCCCGTTGAGAACGTCTTTACCTACTTCGCCCGGCCCGAGCACGTCTCCGACCAGATAAAGAGCGAGGGCGTGGGGATGGCCGTCGTTCCGATGGACATCAAGGAGGGCATGGGAGTCGGGACCACCTTCCGGGTCATAGGCAACTTCAACGGGAAACGGCTGGAGTGGGACTGCGAGACCACCGTCTTCGACCGCAACGAGAGGATTGCCGCAAAGCAGATAGACGGCCCCTTCAAGAGGTGGGAGATAACCAACGAGTTCGAATCACTGGGCCCCTCATTGACCCGGGTCACCATGACCGTCGAATACGTGATGCCCTTCGGCCCGCTGGGCAGCATCATGGACAAGGCAAAGTTCGCAAAGTCCGCCGAGCGCGGCATGGAGACGGCGCTGTACAACGTCCGGGGCCTTTTGGAGGGCAACGGCTCGATTCCGGTGTACATAACGCTGGACGCGTACCGCAAGCTTCTAGAAGAGAAGAAGAAGATGAACGACCTGCCCGTGTCCACGGTGCTCACCGCCATCCTGGAAGAGTACGACAGGGCCAAGGCCGCGGCGGTCTGAGAAGGCCCAAAGGGCCGTCCTGCACATGCATGCAAGGCCCGCCGACATTACCTTAATAACAACTAGGCTGCCAGGCGCCAACGGGTCTATGGCTCAGCCAGGTAGAGCACCGGACTCTTAATCCGGCTGTCGGGGGTTCGAATCCCCCTAGACCCGCCAGTCCTTCCCCCTATGCCGCACGGCGCCGCGTGTACCGGCCGTACGGGCGCGCCGGATCCGGCCCCGCCCCGACAACAATAAATCAGAACACCGCCGCATACAACCATGCAGGTGGGTCTGTTGGGAAAGGCGAACGTGGGCAAGTCCACGTTCTTTGCGGCCGCCACCGAGAGCGCGGTGCAGACGGGCAACTTCCCGTTCACCACCATATCCCCCAACGTGGGGGTGACCTACGCCCACGCCCGGTGTCCGTGCAAGCATTTCGGAATAAAGCACAGCCACGAACTGTGCAGGAACGGCACCAGGCTGGTGCCCGTCAAGCTCATAGACGTGGCAGGGCTGGTGCCCGGCGCCCACGAGGGCAAGGGCCTGGGCAACCGCTTCCTGGACGACGCGCGGCAGGCCGACGTCCTGATACACGTGGTGGACGCGGCGGGCACCACCGACATACAGGGCCAGCCGGTGCCGCCGGGCACCCACGATCCCGCCGAGGACGTAAAGTTCGTGGAGGAGGAGTTCGACCTGTGGTTCCTGAACATAATACGCCGGGAGTGGGACAAGCTCTCCAGGGAGGTGGACCAGAAGAGGACGAAGCTGGCCGACGGCATCGCGTCCCGGTTCACCGGCCTGGGCATAACCGAGGCCGACGTGGGGGCCGTGATCCAGGAGATGGGGGCCGCCGCCCGGAACCCCAAGGAGTGGAGCGACGGCGACATACGCGACATGGCGCGCCGGCTGCGCCGCGCCACAAAACCCCTCCTGGTGGCGGCCAACAAGGCGGACATATGCGGGGAGGCGCCGGGGCTGGACGGGGCGGTGCCCTGCAGCGCCGAGACCGAGCTGGTGCTGCGGCGCGCCGCCAAGGCCGGAATGATATCGTACACGCCCGGGGACGGGTCGTTCCGGACGCGGGGGAAGGACGCCACGCCGCAGCAGGCCCGGGCCCTGGAGAAGGTGCGCTCGGTGCTGGAGAGGCTGCGCACCACCGGGGTGCAGGAGGCCCTGGACGGGGCGGTGTTCGGCCTGCTGGGGCTCATAACCGCGTATCCGGTGGAGGACGAGACGCGCCTCGCCGACAAGGGGGGCCGCGTCCTGCCCGACGCCCGGCTGCTTCCTGCCGGATCCACGGCCCGGGACCTGGCCGGGACGGTCCACACCGACATAGCGCGGGGATTCCTGTACGGCATAGACTGCAAGAGCGGCCAGAGGGTAGGCGCCGACTATACGGTCCGGGACGGCGACGTGATAAAGATAGTCTCGACCGCCAACAGGGGGTAGCGCGTCATGCTGGTGCTGGGCATAGAGAGCACGGCGCACACCATGTCGTGCGGGCTGATACGGGACGACGCGATACTGTCCGACGTGCGCAGCGTGTACCAGCCGCCCGAGGGGGAGGGCATCCACCCCCGGGAGGCCTCCCGGCACCACGTGGACGAGGGCCCCCGGGTGCTGGCCGAGTGCCTGGCCGAGGCGGGAGCGTCCATATCCGACGTGGACGCCGTCTCGTACGCCGCCGGGCCGGGCCTGGGGCCCTGCCTCCGGGTGGGCGCCGTGATGGCCCGCGCCCTCTCCTCGCACTACTCCATTCCGCTGTATCCCGTCCACCACGCCATAGGGCACATAGACCTGGGCAGGCTGCTCACCGGCGCCGCCGACCCGCTGGTGCTCCTGGTCTCCGGCGGGCACACCGTGACGCTGGCCTTCCTGCACGGGCAGTGGCGCGTCTTCGGCGAGACGCTGGACATAACCCTGGGCCAGCTGCTGGACCAGTTCGGCCGCTTCCTGGGGCTGGCGTCGCCCTGCGGGGCGGACATAGAGAGGATGGCCCTCTCGGACGCCGCGTATACCGACCTGCCGTACACGGTGCGGGGAAACGACGTCTCCTTCTCCGGGCTGCTCTCGGCGGCAAAGTCGGCGGTGGCCGCCTCCGGCGGCCCGGCCGTATGCCACTCGCTGCAGGAGACCGCCTTTGCCATGATCGCCGAGACCGCGGAGAGGGCGCTGTCGCTTACCGGCAAGAAGGAGTTCATGATCGTGGGGGGCGTGGCGGCCAACCGCCGCCTGTCCTCTATGCTGGACGCGGCGTGCGGCATACACGGCTGCGCGTTCCACGCCGTCCCGCTCAAATACGCCGGGGACTGCGGCTCGCAGATAGCGGCCACCGGCATACTGGAGGCGGGCGTGAACGACCCCGTGGACGTGCGCGACGCGTTCGTCAGGCAGTCCTGGCGCCTGGACACGGTCCGGATAAACTACAGCTCGTCCATGGCGTCCTGAATCGAGTCGGTCCATCCGCCCGGGCTGAGAACGCCGAACTTGTAGGTCTTGGCGCCCACCGCGATGCACGTCTTCTTCATCAGCAGGCCCTCCTTCCACACCCGGTCTATATCGTTGAGGGGGACGTCCAGTATCGTGTCTCCCATGTGCTTGGAAAAGTCCATTATGCGCGCCCGGGTCTTGTCAAAGGCCACCCTGCGGTTGGTCAGCGTCAGTATGCCCGAGCCCAGCGAGTCCTCGTGGCAGTCCTCCTGGCGCAGCTTCTTTTCGCCCTCGTCCATCATACGCCGAACGCCCACATCCGATATAAATCCGCGTGGGCGCCCCAAAGCCGGCTCTGCCGCGCCATAACGTGCGGCGCCGCGGCCGGGCCTCCGGGGCCGGGGGAGGCTATGCCCGGCGGAGGCGCCGCCCCATACGGGCAGCCAACACTCCCCGGGGGCGGCCCGGACTTTTTACGGGGCTTCCCGCCCGCCCATCCTCGAGAGAATCATGTCCCGCCAGGTCAGGGCGGCCGGATCTTCTGGAGCCAGGCGCAGGATGTCGTCGCAGCACCGCAGGGCCCTGTCGTACTCGCCCATCATAAAAAGAGTCCCCATCTTCGTAAAGTAGTTGGTCGGCTCGTCGGGGCCTAGGCGTATCGCCTCGTCGCAGCACCGCAGGGCCCTGTCGTACTCGCCCATGTCCACAAGGGTCATCCCCATCGTGCGGTGGATGTACGGCTCGTCGGGATCTATGCGTATCGCCTCGGCGTAGCACCGCAGCGCCTCGTCGTCCTTGCCCAGGTCGGACACGTAATCCCCCAAGGTGGTGAGCACCCCGGCGTCGTCGGGGAATGCCCGGTGCGCCTCGGCGAGGCAGTCGGCCGCCGCCGCGCTGTCCCACGCGTTGAACAGGCAAGATCCCTTTTTGCGGTACGTCTCCAGGCGCGGCTCAATCCGGAGGGCCTCGTCGTAGCACCGCGCCGCCTCGGCCGGCCGCCCCGTGTCGTCCAGGCAGTCCCCCTTCGACTCGTAGGCCCCTGCGAATTCGGGGTCTGCGCGGATCGCCTCGTCGTAGCACGCGATCGCCGCCTCGTTCTCGCCCAATTTGCGCAGGGCCAGGCCCTTGGAATGGTGCGTCCGGGCGTTCCCGGGGTCTGCGCGGATCGCCTCGTCGTAGCACCGCACGGCCTCGTCGGCGCGGCCCATCGCGTCCAGGCACGAGCCCGCGAGTGCCAGCGCGCGCGGGTCGTCGGGATCCCGGCGCAGCGCCTCGTTCAGGCACCCGAGGGCCTTTACGTTCATGGAGAGCCCGAGCAGGCACCGCGCCTTGCCGATTAGGGCGTCCGCGTCGCCGGGTTTCAGGCGCAGGAACTTGTCGTAGCACTTTGCCGCGGGCCCGTACTTTTTGAGCTCGCGCAGCGCGTCCCCTTTTACGGCGTACGCCTGCGCGCAGCGTGGGTCTATGCGCAGCGCCGCGTTGCAGCGTTTTACGGCGGCGACGCCCTTGCCCAGATTGCGCAGGCACTCCGCCTTGCACGCGTGCGCCCCCGCGAGCTTGGGGTCTATGCGCAGCGCCGCGTTGCAGCTCCTGACGGCCGCCCGGTGCCTGCCTAGTTTAAGCAGGCACTGGGCCTTGGAATCGTACGCGGCGGCCAGCCGCGGATCCAGGCGCAGCGCCGCGTTGAATCGCCCGACGGCCTCCTTGTACCGCTTCTTTCCGACCAAACACGCCCCCTTCAAATGGTGGGCCGGCGCAAATTTCGAATCCAGCCGTATCGCCTCGTCGCAGTGCCGCTCGGCCCCGTCGAGCCTGTTCGCGTTGAAAAGGCAGTACGCCTTGCCGAAGTGCGCTTCCGCGAGCCCGGGCGCCGCGCGTACGGCGGCGTCGTAACGCCGCAGGGCTTCCCGGTACTCGCCCCGGTCCGCCAGCGTTTTCGCCCTGCGCAGGGCGGCGGGGCGGTCGTTCCCGCGAGCAGGTCTGCCCATGCCCCGTGCGCGCGCCGGAACGTAATGAATCTTGGCGCGGAGGCCTTTGCCCAAAAGCCGCGGCCCTTCGCCCCAAGCCGGCCCGGCGCTCGGCGCCGCGCGTTTTGCGCCACGCCGGCCGCGTAGGGCGCGTTTGACGCGAAGGGCTGCCCGCCGCGGGAAGCCCGCGCCTTGCGCGCGGCAACATGCCCCGCCGCGGCCGGCCGAACCTCCAAGCCGGAGGCGCGCGGCCCCCGCATGCGCGCCCCCCGCGCGACGGCGCCGATCCGCCGCCCGCGGGGTTTACCGCTTGCCCGTCTTTGAGAGAACCTCCCTCCGCAGGTCCCGGGCGTTCGGATCTCCGGGATCCAGGCGCAGCGCGTCGTCGCAGCACCGCAGGGCCTCCTCGTACTCTCCCATTTGCAGGAGGACTCCCCCCTTTACGAAGTGGACGAAACACTGGTCCGGATCTACGCGCGCCGCGTCGTCGCAGCACCGCAGGGCCTCCTCGTACTCGCCCAGTTCGGCCAGGCACTCGGCCCCGGCGGCGATCACCGCCGCGTTGTCGGGGAAGAGCCGGCGCGCCTCGGCGTAGCAGTCGGCGGCGGCCGCGTGGTCGCCCGTGCCGGACAGGCAGTATCCCCTTCCAAGGTACGCCTTCAGGTCCGGCTTAATCCGGATGGCCTTGCCGTAGTGCCCCGCCGCCCGGGCCAGCCGTCCCGCGGCCCTCAGGCAGTCCCCCTTTCCCACGTGGGCGTGCATGAGCTCGGGATCTATGCGAAGCGCCCTGTTCTGGCACCGCAGGGCCTCGTCGACGCGGCCCAGCTTGTACAGGGCAAACCCCTTGGAACAATGGGCCATGGCGTCCCGGGGGTTTACGCGAAGCGCCCTGTTCTGGCACCGCAGGGCCTCGTCGACGCGGCCCACATCAAGCAGGCAGTTCCCCCTTCCGACGTGGGCGCGTACGAGTTTGGGGTCTATCCGAAGCGCCTCTTCGTGGCACGCGATGGCCGCCCCGACCTCGCCCAACCGGTACAGGCAGTCGCCCTTGAGAGAGTGCGTCGCGGCGTCCCCGGGGTTTAAGCGGAGCGCCTCGTCGAAGCGCCGCAGGGCCTCGCCGAAGCGCCCCATCCCGACCAGGCAGGATCCCTTTTCCGCGTGGGCCCGCCCGAATCCGGGTTCTATGCGGAGCGCCTCGTCGAGGCACGCCATCGCCTCTTCTTTCTTGCCCAACCTGTTCAGGCAATGACCCTTGGAATAGTGCGCGAACGCGCTCTCGGGGCTGACGCGAAGCGCCTCTTCGTAGCACCGCACGGCTTCGCCGAGGCGCCCCATCCCGGTCAGGCAGTCCCCCTTTTTCAACAGCGCGTCCAGAAACCCCGGATCCGCGCGCAGCGCCGCGTCGTAGCACCCGACGGCCTCGGCGGCGCGGCCCATCGCCTCCAAGGACCTGCCCTTGACGGTGAGCGTCAGCGGATCGTCGGGGCCCAGGCGCAGCGCCGCGTTGCAAACCCGGACGGCGCTTTTGTTCGCGGAGAGCTCGTGCATGCACAGGGCCTTGAGGGCCAGGATGTTCACGTCGTCGGGGCTCAGGCGCAGGAACCTGTTGTAGCACTTTATCGCGGGCCGGTACTTTTTCAGAAGGGACAACACCATGCCCTTGGTGGCGTACGCCTGCGCGCAGTCGGGGTCAAGGCGCAGCGCCGCGTTGCAGCACCTTGCGGCGGCGGCGTGCCTGCCGACGTCGGACAGGCACTCCGCCTTGCACACGTACGCATCTACGAACTCGGGGTCTACGCGCAGCGCCGCGTTGCAGCACCTGATTGCATCCCCGTATCGTCCCTCGTGGCGCAAACACTGCGCCTTTACGTAGTACGCCGGCGCGTGTCGCGGTTCCAGGCGTATCGCCTCGTCCAAACACCGGGCGGCTTCGTCGCGCCTGCCCGTATTGAACAGGCAGAGCGCCTTGCCCAAATGCGCTTCCGCGAGCCCGGGCGCCGCGCGTACGGCGGCGTCGTAACGCCGCAGGGCTTCCCGGTACCTGCCCCGGTCCGCCAACGTTTGCGCCCTGCGGAGGGCCGCCGCGGGGTCCGTTTCCCGAGCCGCCCTGCCCATGCCGGATGCGCGCGCCGGGGCGATAAAGAGTATTTGGTTGGTGTTGGCGCAAAAGCCGCGGGCCTCGCGTCGTGCCGGCCGCCCGGGGCGGGTTTGACGAAAGGCGGCGCGGCGCGGTCCGGGCGCGCGGCGGACACCCCGTCGCCGCGTCCGCCGCCGACGCCCCCGAGGAGCGGCTCGGAAGTTTTGCGGGGTTTACCGCCCGCCCGTCTCTGAGAGAACCTCCCTCCGGAATGCCCGGACGTCCGGATCCTCGGGGTTCAGGCGCAGGGCGTCGTCGCAGCACCGCAGGGCCTCCTCGTACTCGCCCGCTTTGGCCAGGCACTCGGCCCTGGCGGCGAGCGCCCCGGCATCTCCGGGCCGAAGACGGTGCGCCTCGGCGTAGCAGGCGGCCGCCGCCGCGTATTTTCCCACGCGGTACAGGCAATCCCCCCTTGAGCGGTACGCGTCTAGGCGTGGTTCAATCCTGAGGGCCTCGTCGTAGCACTGCGCGGCCTCCTCAAAACGCTTCATGTCAGCCAGGCAGTCTCCCTTCACCAAATGCGCCTGGTAAAGATCCCGGTTCTTGCGAAGCGCCTCGTCGTAGCACCGCAAGGCCTCGTCGGCGCGCCTCACCTTATGCAGGCACAAGCCTTTGAAGACGAGCGTGGGTTGGTAATCTGGATGCCGGCGCAGCGCCTCGTCGTAGCACCGCAAGGCCTCGTCGGCGCGGTCCATGTCAACCAGGAAGTTGCCCTTGTGTATGAGCGCGCCCAGGTTTCCGGGATCGACGCGCAGCGCCTCGTTGAAGCACCCGACGGCCCTTTCATTCGCGGAGAGGTGGCGCAGGCATATCGCCTTGCCGGTAAGGGCATCCGCGTTGCCGGGGTGCAGGCGCAAGAACTTATCGTAGCACTTTATTGCAGGCCCGTACCTTTCGAGGTGACGCAGCGCCTCGCCTTTGGTGGCGTACGCCGGCGCGCAGCGGGGGTCCAGGCGCAGCGCCGCGTTGCAGCACCTTACGGAGGCGGCGTGCCTGCCGATGTTGCGCAGGCACTCCGCCCTGCACGCGTACGTCTCCGCGGATTTGTAACCCAGGCGCAGCGCCGCGTTGCAGCACCTGATGGCCGCCCGGTGCCTGCCGATGTGAAGAAGGCACAGCGCCTTGGAACCGTACGCCGACGCCACCCGCGGATCCAGGCGCAGCGCCGCGTTGATGCACTTGACGGCCCCCTTGTACTGTTCCATCCTGGCTAAACACGTTCCCTTCAAGTGGTACGCCGGCACAAATTTCGAATCCAGGCGTATCGCCTCGTCGCAGCACCGCGCGGCCTCCTCGTGCATGCCCATTCGGAGCAGGCAGAGAGCCTTGCATAAACGCGCTTCCGTGAGCCCGGGCGCCGCGCGTATGGCCGCGTCGCAATGCCGCAGGGCTTCGCCATGCTCACCCCGCCTTGCCAGCGTTTTCGCCCTGCGGAGGGCCGCCGCGGGGTCCGTTTCCCGAGCCGCTCTGCCCATGCAGGATGCGCGCGCCGGGGCGATAAAGAGTATTGGGCGTAGGCCCGAAAGCCGCGATGCTCTGCCCCAAATGCGGCGCAGGCCGCATCTTTGCGCCGCGCCGGCCACCCGGGGAGCGCGCGGCGTGGAGCGCCGGCGGGCCGTTTCCGGCTGGGGCGGTTCCGGCCGCGGCGGGGACGCGGTCCGTTGCCCGCGCGTCAAAATCCCGCGTCGCGGCAAACGGGACCTTCGGGCCGGGAGCGCGGCGGAGACGCCGTGGCCGGATGCGAGTCGCCGACCCTACCGGGGAACCGCGCCGGCACGCGGCGCTTCACTCTGTTTCCCGCCCGCCCGTCTTTGGAAGAAGCGCATCCCGCAAGTCCTCGGCGTCCGGGTTGTTGGAAAATACGCGCAGGGCGTCGTCGCAGCACCGCAGCGCGTCGCCGTGCCTGCCCATTCGCAGAAAGACCGCTGCCTTTGCGAAGTAGTTGAGGTTTTCCTCGGGATCTTTGCGTATCGCCCCGTCAAAGAGCCGCAGGGCCTTGTCGTACTCGCCCGCTTGCGCAAAGGCCAGCGCCCTTGCAAAGTGTTTGGGCGGCTCGTCGCGGCCCGCGCGCGCCGCGTCGGCGTAGAACCGCAGGGCCTTGTCGTACTCGCCCGCGCGAACCGCGCATTCCGCCCGGGAGACGTACGTGCAATGCTCGTCGGGAAACGTCCGGTACGCCTCGGCGAAGCAGCCGTCCGCCGCCGCGTAATCCCCCGTGTCGATCAAGCAAAACCCCTTTGTGTTGTACCTGTGGATGATTGGCCAAAGCCGGATGGCCTCGTCGTAGCATTGAACCGCTTCGGCCCGCCGCCCCATTCTCAGGAGGCAGTCCCCCTTCAACTCGTGGGCCATGTCCAATTCCGGGTCCATCCGAATCGCCTTGTCGCAGCATTTGATCGCCGCCTCGTGCCTTTTCCACCAGGACAGGTACATGCCCTTGCAGTAGTGCGCCCGGGCGTTCCCGGGACGCAAGCGGCGGGCCTTGTCGTGGCACCGCATCGCCTTGGTCAGCCGTCCCGTAATGTTCAGGCAGTCCCCCTTTACCCCGTAGGCGGGTTCCAATTTCGGGTCTAATCGAAGCGCCTCGTCGCAGCACTTGATCGCGCGCCGGTACTTGCCCGACCTGTACAGGCCCAAGCCCTTGGAATAATGCGCCCGGGCGTTCCCGGGGTCCAAGCGAATGGCCTCGTCGTAGCACCGCTCCGCCTCGTCGAAGCGCCGCATGCCGGTAAGGCATTTTCCCCTCCCGACGTGGGCCCGCGCGAGTTCTGGTTCTATGCGGAGCGCCTCGTCGCAGCACGCCATGGCCTCCCCGTACCGCCCCTGCTTGATCAGGCACAGGGCCTTGGCGTGGTACGCAGGCGCGCGCCGCGGCTCCAGGCGTATCGCCTCGTCCAAACACCGCGCCGCCTCCTCGTACCGGCGGGTGCGGAACAGGCAGAGCGCCTTGCCGAAGTGCGCTTCCGCCAGCCCGGGCGCCGCGCGTATGGCGGCGTCGCAATGCCGCAGGGCGTCGTCATGCTTGCCCCGCCCTGCCAGCGTTTTTGCCCTGCGGAGGGCGGCTGCGGGGTCCTTCGCCCGAACGTCTTCGCCCATGCCCGGCACGCGCGCCGGAGAGATAAAGAGTCTTGGGTCTGGGGCCGGGAGCCGCTCCCGAAAAGACTGGAGACGGGTCCAACAGCAGTGGTTTGGCTTCCGCTTTGGCGGGCCCGGCCTTGCGTCGCCTTTTGCAGATGCCCCGGCCGTTCGGGTTCCCCCGCGCCGTACGACGTGTCCCCGCCGGGGCGCGCGAACGCAAAGGCCCGATCCGGCATTTTGGCGCGTCAACTCGACGGGACCCACCATCCGCCTTTTCGTGGAACCGGGCCGGCGATGCCGGGGCGCCGATCGCGGGCGGCGCGCCCCGCAGCCCGACTGCGGCTGCCGGTCTTGCATAGTCCAAAGTATGTTGTTCATATATTCATGCACAGGTTCGCGCGCGATTGGGCATCGGATGCCCCCGGAGCGGTGCCGCGTGAACCACATAACTAAGATCTGGAAAGTGCGTTCAACTTGGTCCCATTTTCGTCGACTGGGCGCGGCAGTCGGCGGCGGCCGCGTGATCCCCCATGTCCTCCAGACAGGCCGCCTTGATGCGGTACGTGTCCGGGCGCGGCCCGAGCCGGAGAGCCTCGTCGCAACACGCGAGCGCCTCCCCGTACCGGCCCAACTTGTACAGGGCAAAGCCCTTGGAATTGTGCGCCCTGGCGTGTTCGGGGGCTATGCGGAGCGCCGCGTCGTGGCACCGCACCGCCTCGGCAAAGCGCCCCATCTCGATCAGGCAGTCCCCCTTCTCCTTGCGGGACGGCACGAATTGTGGGTCTATGCGGAGCGCCGCGTCGTGGCACGCGATCGCCGCCCCCGGCTTGCGCAAAACGCGCAGGCAGTAGCCCTTGGAATAGTGCAGTTGGGGGTTCTCGGGGTCTATGCGGAGCGCCGCGTCGTAGCTCCGCGCCGCAGCTGCAAAGCGCCCCATCCGGATCAGGCAGTCGCCCCTTCCCTCGTGGGCCCGCTCCAATCCGGGATCCACGCGGAGCGCCGCGTCGTGGCACGCCAGCGCCGCCTTGGCCTCGCCCAAGTTGAGCAGGCAGTAGCCCTTGGAATAGTACGCATCGGTGTTAGCGGGGTTTATGCGGAGCGCCGCGTCCCAGCACCGCGCCGCCTCGGCAAAGCGCCCCATCTCGATCAGGCAGCCCCCCTTTTCCTCGTGCGCCCGGTAAAATTTGGGGTCCGCGCGGAGCGCCGCGTCCCAGCACCGCAGGGCCTCGTCGGCCCGCCCCATCACGTCCAGGCACGAGCCCTTGAGGGTCAGCGCATGCGGGTCGTCGGGATGCCGGCGCAGCGCCGCGTCGTAACACCGCAGGGCCGCGTTAAAGTTGTCCGCGTGTACCAGGCACGTGCCCTTGAGGGCAAGCGCCTCCAAGTTGTCGGGGTCCCGGCGCAGCGCCGCGTCGCAGCACTTGATGGCCCGGCCGTGCGCGGAGAGCTCGTTCAGGCACTCCGCCTTGCCGATCAGGGCATTCACGTCGCCGGGGTCCCGGCGGAGGCACCCGTCGTAGCACCTTATTGCCAGCTCGTGCTTTTTGAGGGCGGCCAGCGCCGCGCCCTTGATGACGTACGCCGGCGTGCAGTCGGGATCCCGGCGCAGCGCCGCGTTGCAGCATTTTACGGCGGCGACGTTCTTGTCCATCTTCATCAGGCACTCTGCCTTGCACAGGTACACGTCCGGTGGTTCGGGATTTGCGCGCAGCGCCGCGTTGCAGTACCTGACGGCCTTTCGGTATCTGCCGAAATGAAGCAGGCACAAGCCCATGGGAGGGTACGCGTCTGTCAGTTCGGGGTCTATGCGCAGCGCCTCGTTGCAGCACGCGAGGGCCTCTTTGTACCGCCCCCGCTTGATCAAACACGTTCCCTTGGCGTGGTGCGCCGGCGCATGCCGCGGATCCAGCGTATCGCCTCGTCCAGGCAACGCAGGGCCCCGCCGTCCGCTCCCGCGCTGATCATGCACAGCGCTTTGCCGTAGTGCGCCTCCGCTAGCCCGGGCGCCGCGCGTATGGCCGCGTCGTAATGCCGCAGGGCGTCTTGGGGCCTGTTCTGTTCCAGCAGCGCGTTTGCCCTGCTGAGGGCGGCGGCGTGGTCCTTTTCCCCGTACGCTTCGCCCATGCAAGAGCCACGAGCCGGAAAGATATAGAGTGTTGGGTTGAACGTTGGCCCAAAAAGCCGAGGGCGCTGCGTCGCGCCGGCCGTCTGGGAGGCGCCTGGCGCGAAAGGCGGGGGGCGGCCAGCGTCCGACGCGGCGGACGCTTATGGCGGGGGGCGGCCCCGGATCCGTCCAGCGCGGAGCAACGCGCCTGGCCGCGCCCGTCGGACAAGCGCGAAGGCTGGGGGCGCGGCGGACATCCCCCCGCAGGGCCCGGGCGCCGCGGGCAACGGATCCGATATTCCTCCCGCGCGGTTTACCGCCCGCCCATCTGGGAGAGAACGCCCGTCCGCAAGGCCCGGGCGTCCCGGTCGTCGGGATTCAGGCGCAGGGCTTCGTCGCAGCGCCGCAGGGCCTCTTCGTACTCGCCCGCTTTGGCCAGGCACTCCGCCCCGGCGGTGAGCGCCTCGACGTCTTCGGGAAATGCCCTGTACGCCGCCGCGTGGCAGTCGGCGGCAGCCGCGTAATCCCCCACGGCTTCCAGGCAACGTCCCTTTTCGCGGTACGTGTACAGGCGCGGCTCGATCCGGAGGGCCTCGTCGTAGCATCGAACCGCCTCGGCATGCCGCTCCATGCGCGCCAGGCAGTCCCCTTTTCCCGCATGGGCCTGCTCGAATTCGGGGGCTATGCGCAGCGCCCCGTCGTGGCACGCGAGCGCCGCCCCGTACCTACCCAACTCGTACAGGGCCAGGCCCTTGGAATGGTGCGCCAGGGCGTCCCCGGGGTCCAGGCGAATGGCCTCGTCGTAGCACCGCGCGGCCTCTGCCGGCCGCCTCATCTTCATCAGGCAGTCCCCCTTCCCCTCATGGGCGGACTGCAGTTCGGGGTCCAGACGCAGCGCCTCGTCGTGGCACGCGAGCGCCTCCCCGTACTCGCCCAACCTGCTCAGGCAGTAGCCCTTGGAATAGCGCGTAAAAGCGTTCCCGGGGTCGGCGCGAACGGCCCCGTCGTAGCACCGCACGGCCTCGTCGACGCGGTCCATCGCGTTCAGGCACGAGCCTTTCATGGTGAGCAAGAGGGGCTTGTCTGAATCCCGACGCAGCGCCGCGTCGCAACACTTGATGGCCCTTTCGTACATGGAGAGGTTGTGCAGGCAAATCGCCTTGCCGGTTAGGACGTACGGATCGTCG
Organism: Nitrosopumilaceae archaeon; assembly: GCA_963665475.2. Classification (GTDB taxonomy): domain Archaea; phylum Thermoproteota; class Nitrososphaeria; order Nitrososphaerales; family Nitrosopumilaceae; genus VYCS01. The sequence continues at coordinate 131,283 of CAXXXK010000004.1, forward strand.
GGGTACCTGCGGAGGTACTTGTCGTAGCATTTTATCGCCGGCCCGTATTTTTCGAGGGCGCGCAACGCGCCTCCCTTGATGGCGTACGCCTGCACGCGGCGCGGGTCCAGGCGCAGCGCCGCGTTGCAGCACCTTGCGGCGGCGGCGTGCTTGCCTATGTCGAACAGGCCCTCCGCCTTGTACAAGTACGCCGTTACGGATTTGGGATCTGCACGCAGCGCCGCGTTGCAGTACCTGACGACCCTTCGGGGGAGGCCGACGTGAAGCAGGCACAAGAGCCTGGAATAGTACGCCCCCTTCAACCCGGGATCTATGCGCAGCGCCGCGTTGAAGCACCCGACGGCCTCCCTGTACCGTTTCTTTTTGATTAAACACGTTCCTTTCAAACTGTACGCCGGCGCGAACTTTGAATCCAGGCGTATCGCCTCGTCGCAGCGCCGCGCGGCCTCGTCGTCCCCGCCCATGTGGAACAGGCATAGGGCCTTGCCGAAGCGCGCCTCCGCTAGCCCGGGCGCCGCGCGTACGGCGGCGTTATAATGCCGCAGTGCGTCCTGGTGCCTGCCCCGTTCCAGCAGCGCCTCCGCCCTGCGGAGGGCGGCGGGGACGTCCCTTCCGTGAGCCGCTCTGCCCATGCCCGAAACGCGCGTCGGAGCAATTATGAACCTTGGCGACGGGCCTTCGTCCAAAGGCCGCGGCGCTTCGCCCCAAAGCCGGGCGGAACGTTGATCCCGCGGGATTCGCGCCGCCCCGACCGCGCAGAACGTACTTGCCGGAGAGGTTGCCGGTAGCGCGCGGCGGCGCCTCTTGCCACGCCCGCCCTAATCCGAGCCGTGACGCGCGCGGCGCCGCGTGCCCGCCTCCGGGGAAACGGCGCTTCGCGGGCTTTCCTACTCCCCCATCTTTGAGAGAATCGCCTTCCGCAACGCCCGGGCGTCCTTGTCGTCGGGATTCAGGCGCAGGGCGTCGTCGCAGAGCCGCAGGGCGTCTCGGCAGCACCGCATGGCCTCCCCGTACTTGCCCATCTGCAGAAGCGTCTCGGCTTTTACGCACCGGTTGAACGCGTGATCGGGATCCAGTCGTATCGCCTCGTCGCAGCGCCGCACCGCCTCGTCGTACTTGCCCACCTTGGCGAGGCACTCGGCCCAGGCGGCGAGCGCCCCGGCGTCTTCGGGCCGAAGTTTGTGCGCCCCGGCGTAGCAGTAGGCCGCGGCAGCGTAATCTCCCATGCCGTACAGGCAAGTCCCCTTGTGGACGTACGCGTCGTGGTGCGGCTCGATCCGGATGGCTTCGTCGTAGCACCGCGCCGCCTCGGCAAGCCGTCCCGTGTTCATGAGGCAGTCCCCCCTTCCCATGTGGGCCGGCTCGAATTCGGGGTCTACGCGGAGCGCCCCGTCGAAGCACCGCAGGGCCTCGTCGTGCTCGCCCAACTTGAGCAGGCAGTGGCCCTTGGAATAGTGCGCCTCGGCGTTCCCGGGGTCTACGCGGAGCGCCTCGTCGAAGCACCGCAGGGCCTCGTCGGATCGTCCGATCTCGGCTAGGCAGTTCCCCTTTCTAATGCGGGCCGAATTGAGTTCGGGGTCCGCGCGGAGCGCCTCGTCGAAGCATTCGATCGCCGCCCCGTGCTCGCCCAAATCGAGCAGGCAGCGGCCCTTGGAATAGTGCGCCTCGGCGTTCCCGGGGTCTACGCGGAGCGCCTCGTCGAAGCACGACGCCGCCTCGTCGAAGCGTCCCATCTCAACCAGGCAGATCCCTCTTCCCACGCGGGCCGAATTGAGTTCGGGGTCCGCGCGGAGCGCCTCGTCGAAGCATTCGATCGCCGCCTTGCCCTCGTCCAGCTCGAGCAGGCAGTAACCCTTGGAATAGTGCGTCATGGCGTCCCCGGGGTCCGCGCGGAGCGCCCCGTCGTAACACCGCACGGCCTCGCCGGCGCGGCCCATCGCGCGCAGGCACGAGCCTTTGAAGACGAGCAGGCGGTGATCTCCGGGGCGCCGGCGCAGCGCCCCGTCGTAGTGCCGCAAAGCCCCCTCAAGGTCGCCCGTGTCAATCAGGCAATTGCCCTTCAAGGCCAGAGCCGCCAGATTGTCGGGATCCCGGCGCAGCGCCCCGTCGCAGCACTCGGCGGCCCTTTCGTACATTGAGAGTTTGAACAGGCACATCGCCTTGGTGGTGAGGACTTGCACGTCGCCGGGTTTCAGGCGCAGGAACTTGTTGCAGCACTTTACGGCGGACCCGTACCTTTCGAGATTGAACAGCGCGTCGGCCTTTAGCGCGTACGCCGACGCGCGGCGGGGGTCCAGGCGCAGCGCCCCGTTGCAGCATTTTACGGCGGCGACGTTCTTGCCGGCTTTGAGCAGGCCCTCGGCCTTGTACACGCGCGCGTCCACGGAGTTGGGGTCCGCGCGCAGCGCCGTGCTGCAGCACCGGACGGCAGCCTTGTATCCGCCGATCCGAAGCAGGCACACGGCCTTGGAAATGTACACGCCGGTCAACGTCGGGTCTATGCGCAGCGCCGCGTCGCAGCACCCTATGGCCTCCCCGTATTGCTTCTTCTGGATAAGACACGCCGCCTTCAGGTGGTGCGCCGGAGCGTGCCGCGGCTCCAAGCGCAGGACCCCGTCGCAGCAGCTCAGGGCTTCGTCGTCCCTGTCCACATGGAATAGGCAGAGGGCCTTGCCGAAGCGCGGGTCCGCGAGTCCGGGCGCCGCGCGTATGGCCGCGTCGTAGTGCCGCAGGGCCTCCCCGCGCCTGCCTTGGGCGGCCAGCGCGTCCGCCCTGCGGAGGGCGGCGGGATGGCCGCTTCTGCGGGCCGCCTTGTCCATGTCCGGGGGACGCGCCGGGGCAATAAAGAGTCTCGGCGGGCCCGCGCGAAAGCTGGCCCGAATTATACAGCGGGCTTCGTCGCCCCGCCAGCGCGGGACGCGTTTGGCGCGTAAAGCCGCAGTTCGATCTTAAATTGCACATTACATAGATAAAAATATCCGCCCCGCATACGCCGCTGCATGATACCCCTAACCGGCGAAAGGCGCGACGCGGAGGGCGTCGTAAAGGAGGGCTCGACGGTTCGGGGCACGGCCCTGGTGAAGCGCGGGTTCGCCCACATGCTCAAGGGCGGGGTCGTGATGGACGTCACCAACGCCGAGCAGGCCCGGATAGCCGAAGAGGCCGGGGCCGTCTCGGTGATGGTACTGGACAAGCTGCCTTCTGACGTCCGAAAGGCCGGCGGCATAGCCAGGACCGCCGGGCTGGGAATCATACGCGACATAATGGACTCGGTCACCGTACCGGTCATGGCCAAGTGCCGCATAGGCCACCAATACGAGGCGCGCGTCCTGGCCGAGACCGACGTCGACATGATAGACGAGTCAGAGGTGCTCACGCCCGCCGACGAGGCCCGCCACATCTGGAAGTGGGACTTTACCACCCCGTTCGTCAACGGGGCCCGCTCCCTGCCAGAAGCGCTGCGCCGCATAGAGGAGGGGGCTGCCATGATACGGACCAAGGGCGAGCCGGGCACCGGCAACGTCGCCGAGGCCATCACCCACATCAAGAAGCTCAACAACGGCCTGCGGCACATAGGGGGCGTGTACCGGGCGGGCGACCGGCAGGAGATGATGAAGCTGGCCCGGGAGTACGGCGTGTCCTTTGACACCATAGAGGAGACCGCCCGGCTGGGAAGGCTGCCGGTGGTCAACTTTGCGGCCGGCGGCATAGCCACCCCCGCGGACGCCGCGTACCTGATGGCCCTGGGATGCGACGGCATATTCGTGGGCTCTGGAATATTCAAGTCCGAGGACGCGTCCAACCGGGCCCGCGCCGTGGTGCTCGCCACCACTTTCTGGGACCACCCCTCCCGGGTCCGGGAGGCGCAGGAGATGATCGACGAGAGGATGTCCATGCCGGGCCTGGATCCCGCGTCCATGGAGCTGCGCATGCAGGACAGGGGGGCCACGGCGTGACCGTCACCGTGGGGGTGCTGTCCGTGCAGGGGGACGTGGCCGAGAACGTGGTCGCCACCAAGCAGGCCATCGCCGAGATGGGCGTCTCCGGAGAGGTGGTGGAGGTAAAGACCCCCTCGGCCATGGCCGGGATCGACGCCATAATCATACCGGGAGGCGAGAGCACCACCATAGGCCGGCTCTCCATGGCCGGGGACACCATGGTGGCGCTGAAGGAACGGCTCAGCGCCGGCATGCCCGCCCTGGGGGTGTGCGCCGGCATGATACTGCTCTCGTCGCACGTGTACGACCACGGCCTAGGCGCCACCGGCCAGCCCACCCTGGGCATGCTGGACGTGCGGCTGGAGCGCAACACGTTCGGCAGGCAGCAGCACTCGTTCGAGACGGACCTGGACATGGAACCGCTGGGGATAACCGGTTTTCGCGGCGTCTTCATCCGGTCGCCGGCGGTGACCGCCGTCAACCCCGACGTGGAGGTTTTGGCCGCGGTGGACGGCCGCATCGTGGCGGTGAGGCGGGGCGGCATAATCGGCACCTCGTTCCACCCGGAGCTGTCCGGCGACGCGTCGGTGCACCGGCACCTGGTGGAGACCGCCAAGCGGTAGCGCCGCGTAATACTACTTGAAGGCGGTGCGGGCCGTCACCCGCGCGCGGCTCACCGTCATGCCGCCTTGTTTCATCTCGTACAGAAAGTCGGCCTCCCGGTCCGCGTCGTCCGGGGGCACGGTCTTCGTCCAGCGCCTCTTGTTCCCGTCAAACCCGTAGCCGCGCGCCTTGAGCTTCTGCCTCACCGGATAGGTCTTGCCGCCGGCCACCACCATCGTCATGTCCCCGGCCGACCGCACCAGGCTGTCCAGCGCGCCGGGCACCATGTGCAGCATCCAGGACACCGCCAGGCAGTCGTCGCAGGCGCGGTGCGCCTCGTAGAACCACCCCTCCTGCACGAGCAGCAGCGGCAGGCTGGAGGAGGCGTATCCCATATCGTACCAGGGGATCCCCTGCAGCGAACACGCCCACCTGTAGCCGTTCAGTCCGGGAAACCTCCGCTCGAAGAACGGCCGGTCGAATTTGGCGTTGTGGGCGACCACGAGCGGGTCCCCGCCCAGCCAATCTTTTACGGCGCGCGGGTCCAGGCGCTGTCCGCGCACGTCGCCGTCGGTTATTCCGGTGAGCCGGGTCACCTGCGGCGGTATGGGAACGCCGGGATCGTCAAAGCCGGCAAAGACGTCGCTTATCTCCACCAGCCGCCCGTCGGAACCGTACCTGCAGCGGGCCATCCCCAGCTCTATGATGCGGTCGGCATGCGGGTTGAGGCCCGTGGTTTCGGTGTCCAGAAACGTCACGACCGTGTCCGAGTCTCTGCGCTCCCCCAAGACTAGCGGGACCGACTCCATCGTATGTGGCACGCGCTCCAGCACCCGGAAGTCGGCCGGCCTGCTCCGTATATCGTCGATGCGCCCGTCGGCGGGCGCCTTTCCGGTCCCCGACGGCGTCGTCCACATGGGGTATGACAGCCGGCCCGGCGCTTAAAAATGCTGCCGGCAGCGCCGGGGGGCGGCCGCTCCGGGACGGCGCGGCGCCGCCGCGACGCGGCGGGTTCGGCGCGTCGCCGTGAATCGTTCGCGGATTCCAGCCCGGCGGCAAACCCGCGCGCGGGTCCAGCGATCTGGGACATGGCTCGGCGCCGCACGGGGCCTCATGGGACCGCAGCCGCGTCGGGCTGCTCCCCGAAGGCGTCCCGTCCGACGTACCCCAGGCATGTCGGAAGGCGATGCATGGCGGGTAGCGCAGGCTCCGCGTAAAATCACGCCAAAAGCAGCCCCCCAGGAGTCCGCGCCAAAATGCCATTGGCTTGTCTTTTCACACCACTTTTTCTTTTGGTTGGCGAACGGCAAAGATGCATTCGCATGTTGGGGCAGGAGTCCCGCTGGAGTGCCGTCTTGACATTGCCCATTCAAGCGAAAGGGCTTGTCTGAAGTTCAAAGCACGTGTCTGCCGTACGCGGTCGCGCAGGGTCTCACGCGCTCACTTCCAAGTGGTTTCAGCGCATATACCGCGCCGGGCGGAACAATACCTTACGCCTCCAGTTTCTCGCGGTCCTGTATGGCGTCGCGAATGTCCCTCAGCTCGGTGCGTATGGTCTTCTGCAGGGCTTTTTGGAGGTCGTTCTCCAGGTTGTCGATTTTGTCGTTCATTTTCTCCAGCTCCTTGCTGGTGCGGACCTGCTCCTGGCGCATGGCGGCCACCTCCTTGCTGGTGCGGACCTGCTCCTGGCGCATGGCGGCCACCTCCTTGCTGGTGCGGACCTGCTCCTGGCGCATGGCGGCCACCTCCTTGCTGGTGCGGACCTGCTCCTGGCGCATGTCGGTCATCTCCTGGCGCATGTCGGTCATCTCCTTGCTGGTGCGGACCTGCTCCTGGCGCATGTCGGTCATCTCCTTGCTGGTGCGGACCTGCTCCTGGCGCATGGCGGCCACCCCCCTATCCAGCGCTGCTAACTTCACGCTGGTGGCCTCGCTGGACGTGCGTTCGCTGATAGACGCCTGGCGGATCGCCTCCATCAATTCGTCGAAGCGGGTGCGGATCTCGTTTAGTTCCCTGGCAACCTCATCGTCCATGCCTTGTAATGCGCCGGTCGGGTTATAACTATTGTCGGGTTTGGGGGGTTGGTGAGAAATTCTCGGAACCTGATCCGATCGATACATACATAGATCTGGCCCGTTCTGCCCAATGCAATGAGCAAACACAACAGACGGAATGGATACTGGCGATATTACGAGCTCGCGACGAAGGAAGAGAAGGCCCACATGATACGCATGCTGATACGCCTGGTCCAAGAGCATCCGTGCCCGCGCCCAAAGAAGGGCAAGCGGGGCCGCCCTCCCGTTCACTCCAGGGAGAAGCTGGACTTTCTCCTGCTCCTCATGATGGCCGACGACGACACCTACCGCGGCATCGTGGCGGACCTGCAGAGCATGCGGACGCCTTGGGACGACGAGCCGGTCCCCGTCCACAACCCTGGTCAGGCACGCCCAGACCGTCCCCGAAGAGTGGCTGGAGCATATACTGGCCGAGACGGCCCGCCTCTGCCTGGATGAGGTCGGGGACGCGACCGGCCCGCTGGCGGCCGACAGCAGCGGCATGGAGACGACCAGGTACGGGATGGTGGAGAGGCCCAAGAAGAAGCGCGACTTCGTCATGACCCGCCAAAAGATATACTGGAAGTACCACATCGCCGCGATCCTGGGGCTGCAGATCATACTGGCCGCCGTCGGCACGCCGGGCAGCGTCAACGACTCGATCAAGCTTCCGACCTGCTGCGTAAAATCAGGCGGCACGGATTCGACGTGTCCGGACGCTTCTTCAACGCCGACAGGGGATACGACTCGGACGACAACTGCAAGGAGCTGTTCTGGATGTATATAATCCCGAACATCAAACAGAGGAAGGACGCGAAAAACCGCGACAAGCCCAACAGGAGGAAGGCGGCTGAAATGTTCGACGGCGACGTGTACCACCTGCGGGGCATGATATATGGGGTGTTCGGGGCCGAAGAGACCCGGCGCCACCAACTGCAGTGCAGGTTCGTGCGGGACGACAACCGGCGCCGATTCGCCCAGGGGCGGACCATCGCGTGGAACATACGCGTCTTAAACCGGTTCGAGTGCGCAAACCGACTGAACATACCGATACCGTCGTACGGCGTGACGCATTGGGAGTGCGCATGACGCATCCGTCCGTCCAACAGACAAAACCCCGCCGGGATAGTTCCGGCGCGCATCCGGATCCCGTCTAACCGGGATGCCGTCGGGGAACGGGAGCGGGTAGAGCCCGCATGATTTACGGATTAACGCACCAACCCCCGGGTTTGGCTCCCTCCGGCAAAGACGGAGGGTGGCGCAGCAGCGGCCTGGCTCCCGTTTTTGACGGGGCCGGCCCCCGCCTCGCGTCGTCCTTTGCCGATCTCCCGCCCCCCGTGTTTCCCCCCGCGCCGCACGACGCGGACAGGCCACGGGGCGCACTGCTGCAAAGGCCCGTCCGGCAATCTGGCGCGTCAACCCGACAGGAGACCCGTCCCCCCATTTTCGGGAAGAACCGCAGGACCCAAACCTTTGGATTTACCGGTGTTTTGCATTGCTTGCGGCCAGCATTGAGCGCATCGCCTCGTCGTAGCTGCCCAGCTCGAACAGGCAGCTTGTCTGGACCTCGCGCGTCCCGGCATCGTCGGGGTCAAGGCGCAGCGCCTCGTCGCAGTGCGGCAGCGCCTCGGCGTAGCGGCGCATCCCGGCCAAGCAGGCGGCCTTGCTGGAGTGCGCCTTGATTTGGTCTGGGTCAAGGCGCAGCGCCTCGTCGCAGTGCGGCAGCGCCTCGGCGTAGCGGCCCATCACTGCCAGGCAGTAGGCCTTGCCAGCGTGCGCCCCGGCATCGCCGGGGTCCCGGCGCAGCGCCTCGTCGTGGCGGTCCATCTCTGCCAGGCGGCGGGCCCTGGCCTGGCAGCGGGCCTTGCCGTCACGCGCTTCGGTGTTTTTGGGGTCCAGGCGCAGCGCCTTGTCGTAGTGCGGCAGCGCCTCGGCGTAGCGGCCCAGTTCGGCCAGGCAGATGGCCTTGCCCATGCGCGCCTCGTCGTGATCCGGGTCCAGGCGCAGCGCCTCGTCGCAGTGCGGCAGCGCCTCGGCGTGGCGGTCCATCCCGGCCAGGCAGTAGGCCTTGGCGGCGTGCGCCTTGATTTGGTCTGGGTCCAGGCGCAGCGCCTCGTCGCAGTGCGGCAGCGCCTCGGCGTGGTGGCCCAGTTGGGCCAGGCAGTAGGCCTTGGCGGCGTGCGCCCCGGCATCGTCGGGGTCCCGGCGCAGCGCCTCGTCGTGGCGGTCCATCTCTGCCAAGCGGCGGGCCCTGGCCAGGCAGTCGGCCTTGTTCATATGCACCTCCATGTACTCGGGGTTCAGGCGCCGCGCCTCCTCATAGTGCGGCAGCGCCTCGTCGCAGAGGTCCATGTGGGTAAGACAGTCGGCCTTGCCCATGTGTGCATCATAATGATCGTAGTCCAGGCGCAGCGCCTCCTCGTAGTGCGGCAGCGCCTCGCCGCAGCGGCCCATCGTGGCCAGGCAGTCGGCCTTGCCCGTATGCGCCCTGACGTGGCCGGGGTCCAGGCGCAGCGCCTCCTCGTAGTGCGGCAGCGCCTCGGCGTGACGCCTCATCCTTACCAGGCAGCGGGCCTTGGCGGCGTGCGCCTCGGCATTATCGGGGTCCAAGCGCAGGGCCTCCTCGCAGAGCGGCAGCACCTCGACGTAGCGGCCCAGTTCGGCCAGGCAGCGGGCCTTGCCGGCGCGCGCCTTGACGTTGCCGGGGTCCAGGCGCAGCGCCGCGTCGTGACACTCGACGGCCTCCTTGAAACGGCCCAAATTATACAGGCACGCGCCCATGTATTGGTGCGCGTTCGCCAAGCGGGGGTTGGTTTTCAACGCGGCCTTGAACCTTCGCGCGCCCCTGCCGTACCTGCCGAGTTTGAACAGGCACATGCCCGCGCGGTACTGCGCCCCGGCGCTTCGGGGGTTCGCGCGCAGGACGGTGTTGAAGCACTTTAGCGCCGCCCCGTACTTGCCCAATTCGTACAGGCACTCGCCGCGCACCCGGCGCGCGCCCGCAAATTTGGGGGCGAGCCGCAGCGCCGCGTTCGCGCATTTCAGCGCCGCCGCGTACTTTTTCAAGCGCAGCAGGGCCACGCCCTTGCAATGGCGCGCCGCGTGCGCGTCCGGGTCTGCGCGTATCGCCGAGTTGTAATACCGCACGGCCTTCCCGTATTCGCCCCGCGACGCCATTTTGTTGCCCTTGGCAAGCAAAACGCCGTACCGCCTCGCCGGTCCCGTCCGGTCCATATCATTTAGACTCCCGCCCGTTCGAATATTGGTGTTTTGCCAGGCCCGTCAAGGACCGCGGCCCTCGGCGTCAAATGCGGCGTCGTCCGGCGCGCCAGCCGCTTGGCGGGGGCGCCGCAACACCGCGGGGACGGATTACGGATCCGCGTGGCGCGCGGTGCCGGCCAATTCCACCACGGTCACGTTCTGGCCCGCCAGCACCGCGTATACCGAGCCGGCAAACTCGGCCACGTCCAGCGCGGTGTGCGGGGTAAACGCCGAAGCTACGCGGGCGAGGCCGCCCGCCGCATCATACACTACGACTTCGCCGGAGACGAGCGCCACCGCGTACGCCTTGCCGTATATCAGGGCCGCCCCGACGTCGGACGCGGCCTCGTCGGTCCCCCTAGTCGCGGTCGTGTTCAGGTACACGTCGTGCACCGATATGGCCGACGCGTTTCCCGCCGACACGATGCGCGGCCCCTCCTGCGCCGTGACGTACGCCAACGCGGCGTGGTCGCCGCCCCCGTACTCGACGCACTCCGCCGCCAGCCCCGAAGTGGCGTTGACGTCCAGCAGGCACAACTCGCCGGACAGCATGCTTGCCGCCGCCACGCCATTTGCAACGCCCACGCTGTCGATGCGTGCGGCCGCCGCGCCGCCCAGCGATGCCCGCGACAGGACCGTGGGCGAGGAGGGTTCGGCCACCAGGATGGAGGTCGCCGTATCCCGCGACACCACTACGAGGTGCCCCAGCCCGTCCAGCGTGACGTGCGATATGGTGCCCTGCGACACGTTGAACGCGTGGGACAGCCTTCCCGCCACGGCCGGCGCTGCCGCGTCGTACAGCGTTACCGACTTGTTGGTCAATACCGCCAGGTACGCGGCCCCGGGCAGCTCGACGCTGTCCATGTCCAGGACGGGCCCGTCTGCGGATATCACCCCGCGTACGGCCGGCTCGGCGGGGTCTGTTATGTCCACCAGCGACACGTTATGGGAATATGCCAGCGCCGCATGTACGGCGCCGCTTGACGGGTGGCGCACTATCTGAACCATTGTAGAGTTGCCCGCCGCCGCCTCGGACACGCCCCTGACGGAGACGCGCTCAAACACGTCCACGGGATACCCGCCGGCCGGTATCGCCCCGTACCGCGTGGTTATGGCGTTCTCGCTCACGTTCATGTACAGCTCCCCTACGGAGAAGACCGTCGCGTTGCCCCCGTACACCGGGACGCCGTTGAGCATGACGCGCATCTCCGAGAGCGAGACTCCGTCCAGCGTCACCGCAGAGCCGTCCACGGCCACCCCGTATCCTTCTATGTCCAGCCAGAGCGTGTCAGATGCGGCGTCATACACCACGGAACCCACGTCGTCGGCCACCGGCGCGCCGTACATCCGCATGCCGTACGCCGGCGGGGAGGACGCGCCGTCCGGCCCGGTGGCGGCCCCCGCCTCCGCGTCCAGCGTGCGGTACGATTCCACGTCGTCCCGGTGCTTCTCGTCTATTGCAAAGTAGGCGGCCCGCTCCAGCAGCGTCTCCCCACGCACGATGTCAAGCAGGGACCCGTTGCCTATACGGAACAGCGCCGGGTCCACGTCCGTTATCTCGTTGTCGAAGTGGACCACGATGTGGCCGGACGTCAGGTTGTACGCCGCGTGCGACGGGGCGGGCCGCGCCGAGTCGTGTACGCGCACCGCAACCTCGGACGGCCGGTTGCCGTTGCCGGAGCCGTCCTTGACGGCGTCCGCGTACAGGCGCAGCGTCATGTTGTGCGGTTCCGGGGCGCCCTTTACCAGGGCGGTTATGGTTCGGGGGCCGCTCTGGGCCGGCCGCTCCAGCTCCAGCGGCGCGCCCGACGACGTCAGGTTGAACCCGCCCGTTTCCGCGCCCTCATAGGTTATGGCCTCGGTGAACGTCACCGCCAGCAGTTTGTACGCCACGTCATACGAGGCGCTTATCGGCGCGGGTGCGGCGTCAAACGTGACCGCCAAGGTCGGGGGCGCCGACGGGGGCGGGGGCGGCAGCGGGGGAGGCAGGAACAGCGCCGGGGGCGGCACGATTGGGGGCAGCGGGGCGGGGGCCGGGGCCGGGTCGGCGTCGCGCGATATGTCGACCTTCAAACCGGATGCCGCGTCAATGGGATTGCCCGAGACGTCCTTGACGGCGCCGGCCGCCATGTCAAGCGTAATGCTTGAGGCGTCCGCAAGCGACGCCTTGTCGGCGCCGCTCATCTGCACGCGTACCGTGTCGCCGAGCTTTGCAGGCAGGTACGACGGGTTTACCGTGATGCCGCCGGCCTTAAGCGTCAGGCCGCCGGGGTCGGCGGACCCCACTATCTCGCTGAACTTCATAGCAAGGACGCCGTCGTCCGGCTGGTAGGCGGCCGAGACGAAGGACGGCTTTACCGAATCCGACACGAAGAGGGGGGCCGAGACGCCGCCGATCCCGCCGGTGGTTCCGTTGACCGCGTTGCCGCTTATGCTTATGGTAATGTCGTCCTCGTGTTTGAGCTTCTCCCTGTCGGCGCCCCCGATGGTCACCTCCACCGTGTTGCCGTATGCCGGGGAGTTTGCCGCCCGCCCGTTGGATGCCGGCAGCGACGCGGGCCCCGCGGATGTCGAGCCGAACGTCTGGGTGCCCGATATGCTGCCGCCCGTGAGTGAATACTGGTTGGAGCCGGCCTGCATCGTTATCTGTTCAAGAGATATGCCGGTAACGTTCTCGCTGAACACCATGGACACTATGCCGTCGTCGTTGGAGTACGCGCCGCCCACGAGGGTCATGGTCGGGCTTGGAACGGCTACATCATAGTACGACACCTCAAGTATATCGTTGCCGGCCTGATCGGTTATGGCGCCCTCGCTCATCGATATGGAGAGGCTTGGAGAGCTGGCAAACCGGGTGCGGTTCTGCTCGCTCAGCGCCACCGACAGCGCGTCGCCCGCTATGTCGGCGCCGCCGGAGAGCGTAACCGGGGAGCCGGTGTCGTTCATGGTCATCATGGAGGGTTGGGCGCTTGCCACCGGCTCGTTCATCTTCAGGGATAGTATGCCGGTGGCCGCGTAGTACGTCGCCCCTGTGACGTACGGCGCGGCGTTGTCGTGCACTGCGAGGTGCCTGCCGGTGGTCACCACATTGGAGTTGCCGTCCGAATCGGTGATGGCGCCGCCCCCCATGTTCAGAACCACGTAGGGCGCGTCGTCAAAGAGGGCGCGCCCATCGCTCTGGTCCAGTATGAAGCTCACTGTTGAGCCGGGTATGTTCGTCACTCTGGAAAGCTGTTTTTCGTTGGAGCCGTGCTGGATGATGATCTTCCTCTGGTCTACGGACGTGATCACCTCGTTGAACGACAGGGCGAGCGTGCCGTTCGTATGGTACGTGCCGCTTACAAAGACCGGCGGGGCGTCGTCCACCACGGTCACGTTCGTGGTCGAGTGGACTGCCGCGGGGTTTCCCGCCCGGTCTGTAACGGCGCCGGCGGCAATACGCAGCGTAACGCCGGGGGCGTCAAACAGGTAGGCGTCGGCCGCGTCCAGCGTCGCCGTCACCGTGTCGCCGGACAGGGTGGGCTTGGGGAACGACGCATTGTGAGTGCCGGTCGATATGGAAAAGCCTCCCGCGGCCACCGACTTCAGCGCCTCGCTGAACTTCACGGTAATGCTGCCGCTGGTCTTGTACGTTGCCGAATGGAACGTCGGCGGCGTGGTGTCCAGTATCGTCACGCGCGCCGTCAGTGATATGGTATTGGCGTTGTCCCAAGAGTCGGTGGCGCCCCCGGGCAGGACTTCCGCATTAGGATTGTTCATTCCGTCAAAGGTCCTGCTCTCGTCGCCGGTCAGGGTGGCCGCGATGGTATGGCCGCTTCCGTTAAAGCGGCCCGCCGCAAAGGTGACGTTGGTGGCGCCCGAGCCCGACAGCAGGATCTTTGTAGAGTCGTGGCGCCCCAGACGCTCATCGAACTCAAGCAGTATGGTGGAGTTGCCCGTATAGTACGTGGCGGCGGTAAGCCGGGGAGGATCGGTGTCGCCCGATATCGCGGAGGTCAGGGGGGACGCGTTGGAATTCCCCCACAGGTCTGTGACTCCACCGGCCAGCACCGCTACATTCCGGGGGTGGTTCAGAGCTTCAAAGTTGGCCTTTGTCGTATTGCTTAGCGTGATGGTTAGGCTGCCCGTAGATGAGTTTGTGAACGCGTTTGCCGAAAACGTGACGTTGCCCGACTTTGTCTGGTCATACAGTATTATCTTGGTGGAGTCGTGGGACGCCAAGTCCTCGGTGAACGTCAGCCGGAACAGGCCCGATGTCTCGTCGTAGGTTGCCGAGGACATGGCCGGCGGCGCGGCATCGTCGTATGATATTGCAGATTCCGTGCTTGCCGTGTTGGAATTGCCCCAAATGTCGGTCACCCCGCCGGATAGTATGGCTATATTCCGGGGGTGATCCAGAGCCATAAACTGCGTCCTTGCGTTGCCGCCCAATGTAACAGAGAGTGTGCGGTCATCTGCTGTGGTAAACTGGTTTGCCGCAAATGTAACGTTGCCCGACTTTGTCGAGTCGTACAACACCATCTTGGTGGAATCATGCCCGGCCAGGTCCTCTGACAGGGTGACGTTCAGCGCCCCGGAAGCGACTGCATATCTCGAAGAGGATATGGTCGGCGGCGCAGTATCGTCGTATGATATTGCGGACGTGAGGTTTGCCGTATTGGAGTTGCCCCAGATGTCGGTCACCCCACCGGATAGTACGGCCACGTTCCGGGGGTGGTTCAAATCTTCAAAGCCGGCCTTTGCGCTGCCGCTCAGCGTAGCGGTAAGGACGCCCCGGGACGACTCGGTGAACTGGTTTGCCGCAAACGTCACGTTGTCCGACTTTGTCGGGTCGTACAGTATTATCTTGGCGGAATCATGCCCGGCCAGGTCCTCGGACAGGGTGATGGTCAGGGCCCCGGACGCAACTGCATATTCTGCAGATGATATGGTCGGCGGCGTGCTATCGTCGCCGGATATTGTGGACGTGAGTTCGGCCGCGTTGGAGTTGCCCCAGATGTCGGTTACGCCGCCGGCCAGTACGGCCACGTTCCGGGGGTGGTTCAGGGCTTCAAAGTTGGTCTTTGCGCTGCCGCTCAAAGTTATGCTGAGAATGCCGTCGTCTGCCTCGGCGAACTGGTTTGCCGTAAATGTTACGTTGCCCGACTTTGTGGAATCGTACAGTGTAATCTTGGTGGAGTCGTGGGCAGCCAGGTCCTCTGACAGGGTGAGGTTCAGCGCGCCGGTCGTGTTTACGTACGTGGCAAAGGAAATGGTTGGCGCCGCATTATCGTCGTCGGATATCGCCGACGTGAGGTTGGCCGCGTTGGAGTTGCCCCACAGGTCGGTTACGCCACCGGCCAGCACCACTACATTCCGGGGGTGGTTCAGAGATTCAAAGTTGGCCTTTGCCGTATTGCTTAGCGTTATGGTTAGGCTGCCCGTAGATGACTCGGCGAATTGGTTTGCCGAAAACGTGACGTTGCCCGACTTTGTCGAGTCGTACAGTGTAATCTTGGTGGAGTCGTGGGCAGCCAGGTCCTCTGACAGGGTGAGGTTCAGCGCGCCGGAGGCAACTGCATACGCAACAGTCGAAATGGCCGGCGCCGTATCGTCGTCGTCGGATATCGCCGACGTGAGGTTGGCCGCGTTGGAGTTTCCCCACAGGTCTGTGACTCCACCTGCCAGCACCGCTACATTCCGGGGGTGGTTCAGAGATTCAAAGTTGGCCTTTGCCGCATTGCTCAGCGTGATGGTTAGGCTGCCCGTAGATGACTCGGCGAATTGGTTTGCCGCAAACGTCACGTTGCCCGACTTTGTGGAGTCGTACAGTATTATTTTGGTGGAGTCGTGGGCCGCCAGATCTTCAGATAAGGTGAGGTTCAATATGCCGGTGGCCGTCGCGTATTTTGCCGACGAAATGGTCGGCGCCGCGGCATCGTCGTACGAGAACTCCGCCGTCAGCGGCGCCGCGTTGGGGTTGTTCCAGATGTCGGTGACTCCCCCCGCCAGTATCGTCACGTTTCGGGGGTGGTTCAAGCTCTCAAACTGGGCCTTTGCGCTGTCGTTCAACGTTGCGGTTAGGACGCCGCTTGACACCTCCGTAAGCGAGTTTGCCGCGAGTGTTACGTTACCCGACTTTGTGGAATCGTACAACACTACCTTGGTCGAGTCGTACTCTGCCACATCTTCTGATATTGTAACGTTCAGTATTCCGGCGGATACCGCATATTCCGCAGACGATATGGCCGGCGGCGTATCATCATCGCCGGATATTGCCGACGTGAGGTTGGCCGCGTTGGCATTGCCCCAGAGGTCGGTTACGCCGCCGACCAGTATGGCCACGTTCCGGGGGTGGTTCAGGGCTTCAAAGTTGGTCTTTGTGTTGCCGCTTAACGTGATGGAGAGAATGCCGGGGGAGGGCTCGGCAAACGAGTTTGCCGTAAATGTTACGTTGCCCGACTTTGTGGAATCGTACAGTATTATTTTGGTGGAGTCGTGGGCAGCCAGGTCTTCGGACAGCGCGACGTTCAACAGCCCGGAGGTAACGACATACCCTGCCGACGATATGCTCGGCGCCGTATCGTCGTCGTCGGATATCGCCGACGTGAGGTTGGCCGCGTTGGAGTTGCCCCACAGGTCGGTTACGCCACCGGCCAGCACCGCTACATTCCGGGGGTGGTTCAGAGCTTCAAAGTCGGCCTTTGCCGTATTGCTTAGCGTTATGGTTAGGCTGCCCGTAGATGACTCGGCGAATTGGTTTGCCGAAAACGTGACGTTGCCCGACTTTGTCGAGTCGTACAGTATTATTTTGGTGGAGTCGTGGGCAGCCAGGTCCTCTGACAGGGTGAGGTTCAGCGCGCCGGAGGCAACTGCATACGCAACAGTCGAAATGGCCGGCGCCGTATCGTCGTCGTCGGATATCGCCGACGTGAGGTTGGCCGCGTTGGAGTTGCCCCACAGGTCGGTTACGCCACCGGCCAGCACCGCTACATTCCGGGGGTGGTTCAGAGCTTCAAAGTCGGCCTTTGCCGTATTGCTTAGCGTTATGGTTAGGCTGCCCGTAGATGACTCGGCGAATTGGTTTGCCGAAAACGTGACGTTGCCCGACTTTGTGGAGTCGTACAGTGTAATCTTGGTGGAGTCGTGGGCAGCCAGGTCTTCGGACAGGGTGACGTTCAATATGCCGGTGGCCGTCTCGTATTCTACAGACGAAATGGTTGGCGCCGCGGCATCGTCGTACGAGAACTCCGCCGTCAGCGGCGCCGCGTTGGGGTTGTTCCAGATGTCGGTTACGCCCCCGGCCAGTATGGTTACGTTTCTGGGATGGTTTAGCGCCTCGAAGCTGGACTTTGTATTACCGGTCAAAGTTATGCCGAGGATGCCGTCAGCCACCTCGGTAAACTGGTTTGCCGCAAACGTCACGTTGCCCGACTTTGTGGAGTCGTACAGTGTAATCTTGGTGGAGTCGTGGGACGCCAGATCTTCAGATAAGGTGACGTTCAATATGCCGGTGGCCGTAGCGTACTCTGCAGACGAAATGGCCGGCGGCGTATCGTCGTCGTCGGATATTGCCGACGTGAGGTTTGCCGTGTTGGAGTTGCCCCAAATGTCGGTGACTCCACCTGTTAGTATTGCTACGTTCCGGGGGTGGTTGAGCGCCTCAAAGCCAGTCTTTTTATCCCCACTTAGCGTAATGGAGAGTATGCCAGCAGACGACTCGGCAAACGCGTTTACCGAAAACGTGACGTTGCCCGACTTTGTCGAGTCGTACAGTGTTATTTTGGTGGAGTCGTGGTTTGCTATGTCCTCGGAAAGTACAAGCGCCAAGACGTCAGTAGTGATCGCATAGGCTACCGACGATATGGTTGGCGCCGCATCGTCGTCGTCGGATATTGCCGACGTGAGGTTTGCCGCGTTGGAGTTGCCCCAGATGTCGGTTACGCCGCCGACCAGCACCGCTATATTCCGGGGGTGGTTCAGGGATTCAAAGTTGGCCTTTGCCGTATTGCTCAGCGTGATGGTTAGGCTGCCCGCCGACGATTCGGCAAATGAGTTTGCCGAAAACGTGACGTTGCCCGACTTTGTGGAATCGTACAGTATAATCTTGGTGGAGTCGTGGGCCGCCAGGTCTTCAGATAATGTGACGTTCAATACGCCGGTGGCCGTCGCGTATTTCGCCGACGAAATGGTGGGCGCCGTGCTATCGTCGTCGGATATCTCCGATTTCAGATCTGCCGTATTGGAGTTGCCCCAGGTGTTGGTTACGCCGCCGGCCAGTATGGCCGCGTTCCGGGGGTGGTTCAGAGATTCGAAGTCGGCCTTTACCGTATTACTTAGCGTTATGGTCAGGCTGCCCGCCGACGACTCGGCGAACGCGTTTGCCGAAAACGTGACGTTGCCCGACTTTGTGGAATCGTACAGTATAATCTTGGTGGAGTCGTGGGCCGCCAGGTCCTCTGATATGGTGACGTTCAATACGCCGGTGGCCGTCGCGTATTTTGCAGACGATATGGTGGGCGTTGGCGCATCGACGTACGAGAATATTCTTGTCAGGTTTGCCGCGTTGGAGTTGCCCCACAGGTCGGTTACGCCGCCGACCAGTACGGCCACGCTCCGGGGGTGGTTCAGAGATTCGAAGTCGGCCTTTGCCGCATTGCTCAGCGTGATGGTTAGGCTGCCCGTAGATGACTCGGCAAATGAGTTTGCCGAAAACGTGACGTTGCCCGACTTTGTGGAATCGTACAGTATAATCTTGGTGGAGTCGTGGGCCGCCAGGTCCTCGGACAGGGTGACGTTCAATACGCCGGTGGCCGTCGCGTATTTCGCCGACGAAATGGTGGGCGCCGTGCTATCGTCGTCGGATATTGCGTACGTGAGGTTGGCCGCGTTGGAGTTGCCCCACAGGTCGGTTACGGCTCCGGATAATACGGCCACGCTCCGGGGGTGGTTCAGAGCCTCAAAGTTGGATTTTGGAGTCCCGCTCAGCGTGATGGTTAGGCTGCCCGTAGATGACTCGGCAAATGAGTTTGCCGAAAACGTGACGTTGCCCGACTTTGTGGAATCGTACAGTATAATCTTGGTGGAGTCGTGGGCCGCCAGGTCCTCGGACAGGGTGACGTTCAATACGCCGGTGGCCGTCGCGTATTTCGCCGACGAAATGGTGGGCGCCGTGCTATCGTCGTCGGATATTGCGTACGTGAGGTTGGCCGCGTTGGAGTTGCCCCACAGGTCGGTTACGGCTCCGGATAATACGGCCACGCTCCGGGGGTGGTTCAGAGCCTCAAAGTTGGATTTTGGAGTCCCGCTCAGCGTGATGGTTAGGCTGCCCGCCGACGATTCGGCAAATGAGTTTGCCGAAAACGTGACGTTGCCCGACTTTGTGGAATCGTACAGTGTAATCTTGGTGGAGTCGTGGGCCGCCAGGTCCTCGGACAGGGTGACGTTCAATACGCCGGTGGCCGTCGCGTATTTCGCCGACGAAATGGTGGGCGGTGTATCGTCGTCGTCGGATATTGCCGACGTGAGGTTTGCCGCGTTGGAGTTGCCCCAGATGTTGGTGACTCCGCCGACCAGTATGGCCACGTTCCGGGGGTGGTTGAGCGCCTCAAAGTTGGATTTTGGAGTCCCGCTTAGCGTTATGGTCAGGCTGCCCGCCGACGACTCGGCGAACGCGTTTGCCGAAAACGTGACGTTGCCCGACTTTGTGGAATCGTACAGTATAATCTTGGTGGAGTCGTGGGCCGCCAGGTCCTCTGATAGTGTGAGGTTCAGCGCGCCGGTGGCAGTCTTGTATTCAACAGACGATATGGTCGGCACCGGCGCGTCAGCATACGAGAACATTCTTGTGAGGTTTGCCGCGTTGGAGTTGCCCCAGATGTCGGTTACGCCGCCGACCAGCACCGCTATATTCCGGGGGTGGTTCAGAGATTCGAAGTCGGCCTTTGCCGCATTGCTCAGCGTGATGGTTAGGCTGCCCGCGGGTGACTCGGCGAATGAGTTTGCCGAAAACGTGACGTTGCCCGACTTTGTGGAATCGTACAGTATAATCTTGGTGGAGTCGTGGGCCGCCAGGTCTTCAGATAATGTGACGTTCAATACGCCGGTGGCCGTCGCGTATTTTGCAGACGATATGGTGGGCGGTGTATCGTCGTCGTCGGATATTGCCGACGTGAGGTTTGCCGCGTTGGAGTTGCCCCAGATGTCGGTTACGCCGCCGACCAGCACCGCTATATTCCGGGGGTGGTTCAGAGATTCGAAGTCGGCCTTTGCCGCATTGCTCAGCGTGATGGTTAGGCTGCCCGTAGATGACTCGGCAAATGAGTTTGCCGAAAACGTGACGTTGCCCGACTTTGTGGAATCGTACAGTATAATCTTGGTGGAGTCGTGGGCCGCCAGGTCTTCAGATAATGTGACGTTCAATACGCCGGTGGCCGTCGCGTATTTTGCAGACGATATGGTGGGCGGTGTATCGTCGTCGTCGGATATTGCCGACGTGAGGTTTGCCGCGTTGGAGTTGCCCCAGATGTCGGTTACGCCGCCGGCCAGTATGGCCGCGTTCCGGGGGTGGTTGAGCGCCTCAAAGTTGGATTTTGGAGTCCCGCTTAGCGTTATGGTCAGGCTGCCCGCCGACGACTCGGCGAACGCGTTTGCCGAAAACGTGACGTTGCCCGACTTTGTGGAATCGTACAGTATAATCTTGGTGGAGTCGTGGGCCGCCAGGTCTTCAGATAATGTGACGTTCAATACGCCGGTGGCCGTCTCGTATTTTGCAGACGATATGGTGGGCGGTGTATCGTCGTCGTCGGATATTGCCGACGTGAGGTTTGCCGCGTTGGAGTTGCCCCAGGTGTTGGTTACGCCGCCGGCCAGTATGGCCGCGTTCCGGGGGTGGTTCAGAGATTCGAAGTCGGCCTTTACCGTATTACTTAGCGTTATGGTCAGGCTGCCCGCCGACGACTCGGCGAACGCGTTTGCCGAAAACGTGACGTTGCCCGACTTTGTGGAATCGTACAGTATAATCTTGGTGGAGTCGTGGGCCGCCAGGTCCTCTGATATGGTGACGTTCAATACGCCGGTGGATATCGTGTATTCCGCAGACGATATGGTGGGCGTTGGCGCATCGGTGTACGAAAATGCCCTCGTCAGGTTTGCCGCATTGGAGTTGCCCCACAGGTCGGTTACGCCGCCGACCAGTACGGCCACGCTCCGGGGGTGGTTCAGAGATTCGAAGTCGGCCTTTGCCGCATTGCTCAGCGTGATGGTTAGGCTGCCCGTAGATGACTCGGCAAATGAGTTTGCCGAAAACGTGACGTTGCCCGACTTTGTGGAATCGTACAGTATAATCTTGGTGGAGTCGTGGGCCGCCAGGTCCTCGGACAGGGTGACGTTCAATACGCCGGTGGCCGTCGCGTATTTCGCCGACGAAATGGTGGGCGCCGTGCTATCGTCGTCGGATATTGCGTACGTGAGGTTGGCCGCGTTGGAGTTGCCCCACAGGTCGGTTACGGCTCCGGATAATACGGCCACGCTCCGGGGGTGGTTCAGAGCCTCAAAGTTGGATTTTGGAGTCCCGCTCAGCGTGATGGTTAGGCTGCCCGCCGACGATTCGGCAAATGAGTTTGCCGAAAACGTGACGTTGCCCGACTTTGTGGAATCGTACAGTATAATCTTGGTGGAGTCGTGGGCCGCCAGGTCCTCGGACAGGGTGACGTTCAATACGCCGGTGGCCGTCGCGTATTTCGCCGACGAAATGGTGGGCGCCGTGCTATCGTCGTCGGATATTGCCGACGTGAGGTTTGCCGCGTTGGAGTTGCCCCACAGGTCGGTTACGGCTCCGGATAATACGGCCACGCTCCGGGGGTGGTTGAGCGCCTCAAAGTTGGATTTTGGAGTCCCGCTCAGCGTGATGGTTAGGCTGCCCGCCGACGATTCGGCAAATGAGTTTGCCGAAAACGTGACGTTGCCCGACTTTGTGGAATCGTACAGTGTAATCTTGGTGGAGTCGTGGGCCGCCAGATCCTCTGATAGTGTGAGGTTCAGCGCGCCGGTGGCCGTCGCGTATTTCGCCGACGAAATGGTGGGCGCCGTGCTATCGTCGTCGGATATTGCCGACGTGAGGTTTGCCGCGTTGGAGTTGCCCCAGATGTTGGTGACTCCGCCGACCAGTATGGCCACGTTCCGGGGGTGGTTGAGCGCCTCAAAGTTGGATTTTGGAGTCCCGCTTAGCGTTATGGTCAGGCTGCCGGCGGACGACTCGGCGAACGCGTTTGCCGAAAACGTGACGTTGCCCGACTTTGTGGAATCGTACAGTGTAATCTTGGTGGAGTCGTGGGCCGCCAGATCCTCTGATAGTGTGAGGTTCAGCGCGCCGGTGGCAGTCTTGTATTCAACAGACGATATGGTCGGCACCGGCGCGTCAGCATACGAGAACATTCTTGTGAGGTTTGCCGCGTTGGAATTGCCCCAGATGTCGGTTACGCCGCCGACCAGTATGGCCACGTTCCGGGGGTGGTTGAGCGCCTCAAAGTTGGATTTTGGAGTCCCGCTTAGCGTTATGGTCAGGCTGCCGGCGGACGACTCGGCGAACGCGTTTGCCGAAAACGTGACGTTGCCCGACTTTGTCGCGTCGTACAGCACTATCTTGGTGGAGTCGTGGACGGCCAAGTCCTCTGATAGTGTGAGGTTCAGCGCGCCGCTGGATATCTCGTATTTTGCAGACGATATGGTGGGCGCCGTATCGTCGTCGTCGGATATTGCGTACGTGAGGTTTGCCGCGTTGGAGTTGCCCCACAGGTCGGTTACGGCTCCGGATAATACGGCCACGCTCCGGGGGTGGTTCAGAGCCTCAAAGTTGGTCCTTGTGTTGCCGGTCAGAGTTATGCCGAGGATGCCGTCGGCTATTTCGGTGAACGCGTTTGCCGAAAACGTGACGTTGCCCGACTTTGTCGCGTCGTACAGTGTAATCTTGGTGGAGTCGTGGACGGCCAAGTCCTCTGATAGTGTGAGGTTCAGCGCGCCGCTGGATATCTCGTATTCAACAGACGATATGGTGGGCGCCGTATCGTCGTCGTCGGATATTGCGTACGTGAGGTTTGCCGCGTTGGAGTTGCCCCACAGGTCGGTTACGGCTCCGGATAATACGGCCACGCTCCGGGGGTGGTTCAGAGCCTCAAAGTTGGTCCTTGTGTTGCCGGTCAGAGTTATGCCGAGGATGCCGTCGGCTATTTCGGTGAACGCGTTTGCCGAAAACGTGACGTTGCCCGACTTTGTCGAATCGTACAGCACTATCTTGGTGGAGTCGTGGACGGCCAAGTCCTCTGATAGTGTGAGGTTCAGCGCGCCGCTGGATATCTCGTATTCAACAGACGATATGGTGGGCGCCGTATCGTCGTCGTCGGATATTGCGTACGTGAGGTTTGCCGCGTTGGAGTTGCCCCAGATGTTGGTTACGCCGCCGGATAGTATGGTTATATTGCGTGGGTGGTTCAAATCTTCGAAACCGGTCTTTGTACTCCCGCTTAGCGTTATGGTTAGGCTGCCCGCAGACGACTCGGTGAACGCGTTTGCCGAAAACGTGACGTTGCCCGACTTTGTCGAGTCATATAGAATGATTTTGGTGGAGTCGTGGGCCGCCAAGTCCTCGGATAGCGTGACGTTCAGCATGTTGGCGGCGGTCTCGTATTCTACAGACGATATGGTCGGCGCCGGTGCATCGGCGTGCGAAATCACCTTCATCAGGGGCGCCGCGTTGGAGTTGCCCCACAGGTCGGTTACGCCGCCGACCAGCACGGTTACGTTCCGGGGGTGGTTTAGAGCCGCAAAGCTGGCCTTCGCGCTGCTGTTCAGAGTCATGGTTAGGCTTCCGGCGGACGACTCGGTAAGCGAGTTCGCTGCAAGTGTTATGTTGCCAGACTTTGTGGAGTCATATAGGACGACTTTGGTGGAGTCGTGGGCCGCCAAGTCTTCTGACAGGGTGAGGTTCAACACGTTTGTGGATATCTCGTATTCCGCAGACGAAATGGTGGGCGCCGCGGCATCGTCGTCGGATATTGCCGACGTGAGGTTTGCCGCGTTGGAGTTGCCCCACAGGTCGGTTACGCCGCCGACCAGCACGGTTACGTTCCGGGGGTGGTTCAGAGATTCAAAGTTGGATTTTGGAGTCCCGCTTAGCGTTATGGTTAGGCTGCCCGCCGACGACTCGGTGAACTGGTTTGCCGAAAACGTGACGTTGCCCGACTTTGTGGAGTCGTACAGTGTAATCTTGGTGGAGTCGTGGGCCGCCAAGTCTTCTGACAGGGTGAGGTTCAGCATTCCGGTGGACACCGTATATTCCACAGACGATATAGTGGGTGCCGTATCGTCGTCGTCGGATATTGCCGACGTGAGGTTTACCGCGTTGGAGTTGCCCCACAGATCGGTGACTCCCCCGGACAGTATGGCTATATTGCGGGGGTGGCTCAAATCTTCGAAACCGGCCTTTGCGGTCGCGTTCAGTGTCATGGTGAGGCTTCCGGCGGACGACTCTGCAAGCGAGTTCGCTGCAAGTGTTATGTTGCCAGACTTTGTCGAGTCATATAGTATTACCTTGGTTGAATCATGAGATGCCAGGTCCTCTGACAGGGTGAGGTTCAGCGCGCCGGTGGACACCGTATATTCTGCCGACGATATAGTGGGCGCCGCGGCATCGTCGTCGGATATTGCCGATTTCAGATCTGCTGCATTGGAGTTGTTCCACAGGTCGGTTACGGCCCCGGACAATATGGTCGCGTTCCTGGGGTGGTTTAGCTTCAGGAAATTGACCTTTACGCTGCCGGTCAGGTTTATGCTGAGGATGCCGTCGGCTATTTCGGTGAACGAGTTAGCCGCAAACGTCACGTTGCCGGACTTTGTCGAGTCGTACAGCGTAATCTTGGTGGAGTCGTGAGATGCCAGGTCCTCTGATATGGTGAGGTTCAGCGTTCCTGTGGATACCGCGTATGTTGCCGAGGACAGTGCAGGCGCCGTATCGTCGTCGTCGGATATTGCGGCCATGAGATCGGCCGCGTTGGAGTTGTTCCAGATGTCGGTCGCTCCCCCGGACAATATGGTCGCGTTCCTGGGGTGGTTTAGCGCCGCAAAGTTGGCCTTTGCGCTGCCGGTCAGGTTTATGCTGAGGACGCCGTCGGCTATTTCGGTGAACGAGTTTGCCGCAAACGTCACGTTGCCGGACTTTGTCGAGTCGTGCAATACTATCTTGGCGGAGTCGTGGCTCAGCAAATCCTCGGACAGCGTGAGGTTCAGCGCTCCTGTAGCCGTCGCGTACGCGGCAGACCTCAGGCCCGGCGGCTGGTTGTCGCTGGAAGATATTATGCGCGTAGTGTGTTCCATGCTGTTGTCCCATATGTCCGTGATCCCGCCCTTCTGAATGGTGACGTTTCGCGGATACCCCAAGTCCTCGAATGCGGTTATTTGGCTTTGCTCCATGGTGGCGCTTATGACCTTCTGATAGTTCCCTTTTATCGGAAAGGCTCCGTCCCCCAGCGTTACGTTGCCCTTTCCGGACGAGTCGTGCAGCACTATTTTGGATTCGTCCACGCTCTTCAAGAACCCGTCGGATTCCAGCGATATTATTCCGTTCTGGTGCAGGTAGTGCGCGCTTGTCAGTTTTGGCAGGTTCCGGTCCGGTGTCGATACCGAATAGCCCGAATAGGCTTTGAGACTGTTGCCGGAGACGTCCTTGATGGCACCGTGCTGTATGTTGATTTCTGGCGGAAAGTATATGTTTACTGTTTCCCTGCCATGGTCGGAGAGGGTAAATGTCACCAAGCTGCCGCTGACTGTCACCGAGGAATCCGGGACATTTGAGAGGGAGTATCCCCGCCCTCCCTCATTGGCTTGGTTCAATTTCATGTTGTCTTTTTTAAGGCTCGCCGCGGCCATGTGCTCGCTGAACTGCAGGTACAGGGTGCCGTTGCCCCGTATGTACGTGACGCTCTCAAGGGCGGGTAGCGTGTCGGTCGTGTTGGTTTGCCAGTACCACACGGACGGCAACTGATTGTCCCAGATGCCCCGGACGGCGCCCGGGCTGAATACTATATTCAGGGGATCCAGGGAGGCTGCAAACTCGTAAATTCTCGAATTTCCGGACAGGTCCAGCTTGACGTAGTTTGTGCCGTTGTCTATAATCATGGCATTGTTCAGCGGATACGTCTCTGACGGTTGGCCGGGGGCATCGGTGGCGCGTACTATAACCGAGGCCATGTTGTGGGTGGTGGTAT
Source organism: Nitrosopumilaceae archaeon (assembly GCA_963665475.2). GTDB lineage: Archaea > Thermoproteota > Nitrososphaeria > Nitrososphaerales > Nitrosopumilaceae > VYCS01. The sequence continues at coordinate 157,377 of CAXXXK010000004.1, forward strand.
CAAGCGGTGCGCTGAACCCTACAACCAGCGTGCCGTTGTCCGCGATGAACTTTGCGTAGGAGACGGCGGGCGACGCCACGCCGGGATACGATATCGTGCTGCGTATCTTAGCGGAAGTGGTGCCGTTCCAGATGTCGGTGACGGCGCCGGCGGAGACCGTCACGTTTCTGGGGAATAGCCAGTTCTTGAACGTGGTCTTTTGCTGGCTGTTCAGCGTGGCGTTGAGGGTGCCGGGCACCGTCTCGGCAATGTCCGAGGATCCGAACGTTATGTTTGCGGTCCCCGCCGGATTGTACAACGCGATTCCCGTCGCGCTGTATGAGGCCAAATTCTCCGAGAACTTGAGTTTCAGCGACCCCGAAGACGGCTCGTATACGGCAGAGTCAAGGCCCAGCGGGGCGGGGGATGCCGGCAGCACGGCGGATACTAAAGCCGCCGCGTTGGCGTTGTTCCAGATGTCTATTATGTTGCCGGGCGGTATCGCCATATGGCGTGGATGGCTCAGCGAATCCTCAAATGACGACTTTGTGCTGCCCGCCAGAGTGACGGTTAGCACTCCCGGCGAGTCCTGGCTGGCGCCGCTGAGCGAAACCGTCAGGTTCCCGCTCTTGCTCGTATCGTACAATATAACGTTGGAGTTGTCCGGCAGCACCAACTTCTCCGAGAGGGTCAGCGTCAGCGCCCCGGTGGACGAGTTGTACTTTGCGGAGGAGAGCGTGGGCGGGGTCGTCTCGTCGTGCGATACGGGCAGCGTCAGTGCGTTTGCGTTGGTGCGGTTCCAGATGTCGGTCACTCCCCCCGCCTGTATCGCCACGCTCCTGGGGTGGCTCAGGCCCTCAAAGGACACCTTTTTGGTGCTGTTCAGCGTTATGGTGATGACGCCGGCGGTGTTCTCCGCAAGGTCGCCGCTCCCAAACGCTATGCTGCTTGAGGAATCTTTTAGCGTTATTTTCGCATGGTCGTACCGCAGCACGTCCTCTGACATGGTGACGTTCAGGATGCCCGTACCAACGCCGTACTCCGCCGAGGTTATGGTCATGTTGTTGGGGTCGCCGTATGATATGGCCGCGCTAAGGTGCGCCGCGTTGGCGTTGTTCCAGATGTCGGTTACGCCCCCGGGCAGTATCGCCAGGTGCCGCGGATTCGACAGCGACGCCAGCGACGTTTTCTGCGCGGTGGTGAGCGTGGCGGTCAGGGTTCCGTGGGTGTTTTGGGCCAGGGTACCCGACAGAGTGACGTTCCCCGTTTTGGTGGAGTCGTACAGCACGAACTTTGTAGAATCGTGGGAGGCCGCCCTCTCAGACAGCGTGATCGTCATCTCGCCGCGGACGGTCGAGTATGATACGGAGTTCAGCGCCGGCGCCGCAGCGTCGTCGTACGATACGGAACGGGCCAGCGCCGCCTCGTTGGTGCGGTTCCAAATGTCCGAAACGCCCCCCGCCAGGACCGTGATGCTCCGGGGGTGCGTCAGATTCTCGAACTGGCCCAGAACGCTGCCGCTCAGCTTTACGGTCAGCACGCCGGATGTATGTTGGCTCAGGGAGCCGGACGCGATCGTCACGTTGGCCGAGGAGTCGTTCAGTATTATACGCGAGTGGTCGTACCGCGCCAGGCTCTCGGGGAACGTGGCGTTCAGAAGGCCCGTGGCGCTGCCGTACTCGGCCGAGCTTATGGACGGCGCCACCGTCCCCTCGTACTGTATGTGGCGCGTCAGTGCCTTATCGTTGGTGCGGTTCCAGATGTCGGCCACTCCCCCCGCCTGTATCGTTACGTTCCTGGGGTGGCTCAGGCCCTCAAAGGACGCCTTTTTGGCGCTGTCCAGCGTTATGGTGAGGAAGCCGGGCTTGCTCTCCGCAAAGTCGCCGCTCCCGAACGTCACGCTGCTTGATGAATCCTTGAGTATTATCTTTGCGGAGTCGTGCCGGAATATGTCCTCTGATACGGTGACGTTCAGAAGGCCGCTGTTGACGTCGTACTCCGCCGAGGTTATGGTCATGTTGTTGGGGTCGCTGTATGATACGGCCGTACTGAGTTGCGCCGCGTTGGCGTTGTTCCAGATGTCGGTTACGCCCCCGGACGATATGGCCAAATGCCGGGGGTAATTCAAGTCGGCAAACGACTCCCTCTGGGTGTCGGACAGTCTTGCGGTCAATGTACCAAAGGGGTTCTGGGTCATGGTGTTCGAGGTTAGCGTTACGTTTCCGGTCTTTGAAGAGTCGTGCAGCGCGAACTTTGCAGCATTATACGAGGCCGCCCGCTCTGACAGCTTGATTGTAATGTCGCCCGTCGACTTTGAGTAGGATGCCGAGCTCAGGGCGGGCGCCGTGTTGTCGTCGTCTGATATGGCCGCGGTGAGCTCCGCCGCGTTGTGGTTGTTCCAGCGGTCCGTCACGCCCCCGGCCAGTATCGCTATGTGGCGCGGGTGCGTCATGTTCTCGAACGCTCCCTTGGTGGCGCCGCTCAGCGTGGTGGATATGGTGCCCGAGGGGTTCTGCGTCATGGCGTTCGAGGTTAGCGTTACGTTTCCGGCCTTTGTTGAGTCGTACAGGACCAATTTGGCGGAGTCGTGCGACGCCAGATGCTCCGAGAGGGCGACCGTCAGCCTGCCGCTTGCGGTTGCGTATGATGCAGAGCTCAGACTCGGCGCCGTCTCGTCGTCGTACGATATGGCCGCTTCGATGTCATTGGGGTTGTTCACGTCCCAGAGGTCGGTGGCCCCGCCGGCCAGCACGAAGACCTTTCGGGGATGGTTCAAATTCTCGAATGTGGTCTTGGCGTTGCCCGCAAGGGTGGTGGTTATTTCATCAGAGGAGACCCTTGTGAACGCCCCGGCCTGGAACGTCATGTTGCTTGAGGCGTCGCCCACCTTTATCTTGGCGGAGTCGTAGCTCTTCAGGCTCTTGGACATCGTTACGTTCAGGACGCCCGTATCCACGCCGTACTCGGCCTCATTTACGGCCAGCGGGTCGTTGTTGTCGTTTCGTATGGATGGAGATGTCAGCTGCGCGGAGTTGGCGTTGCTCCAGACGTCGGCCACCCCGCCTGCATCTATAACTATGGTGCGGGGCTCGGCCAGCCCCGTGAAGGTGGTGTTCTGCTGTGTGGTAAGCCGTATGGTAAAGCGGTCGGAGTGGGACGCGAGCGTGATCTGGTTTGATTGTATGTCGGTTATTTCGCCCGAGCCGGAGCCCTTCAGCTTCATCTTGTCGTGCTTTGCTGAAACTATGTCCTCGTTTAGTATCACCAGCAGGTCCCTCGTGTCCGTGTTGTACGTCGCCGACAGTATGCCCGGGGCGGTGGTGTCCCCCGTGTACGATGCGGTTCGTGTGAGGGCGTTTTGGTTGGCGTTGTTCCACACGTCGGTCAGGCCGCCTGCCAGCACCTGCACCTGCCGGGGCGGAGTCTGGGCCCTGAAGCTTGCCTTCTCCGCATTGCTCAGGGTTATCGTGAAGGAAGTGGCGTGGGACGTGTGCGATATGGTGCTTACGCTCATGTTCGCAGAGGAGTCCGTCAGCCTGACCTTGGACTGCACCACCGGGAGGGACGCCTCGCTTATTGTAACCGCCATCGTGCCCGCCGCGGTATTATATGTGGCCGACGATATGGAGGGCGCCGAGGTATCGCCCGTGTACGAGATGGCGTACGACAGGGCCGCCGAATTGCCGTTCCCCCAAATGTCCGTCAGCTTTGAGGCGGCGATGGACACCTGCCGGGGGTGCGTCTGCGATATTACTTTGTCGCCGCCTGCCGCGTCCAGCGTAACCGTAAAGTTGTCCGTGTGGGTGGCGTGGTTCAGCTGGCTGGACGTCGGGGTCACCGGATTGCCCTTCGACGCGGTGATGGATATGGAGTTGTGGTCCAGCGCGACGACCTTCTCGCTGAGCGTGACGTTGAGCGTGCGGCTTGTAACGTCGTAGGTCGCGGAATTTATGCTGGGCGGGGCGGTGTCGTCCAGGTACGTTATGGTTTGGCTTACGGAGTTGTCGTTTTGGTTGCCCCAGATGTCGGACATTCCGTTTTGCTGTATCGTCAGGGAACGCGGGGGCGTCTGGGCCGCGTAGGATGCCTTCTGCGCATTGGTCAGCGTTATTGTGAGGTGGTCGCTGCGCGCCGTGTGCGATGTCTGGCCCGATACCAAGATGGCGGCGCCGGACTTTGCCGTTATGCTGACCTTGGATTTGTTTAGGCTCAGCACCTTTTCGTCGAAGGTCGCCTTTATGGTTCCGCCCGTGTAGTTGGCGGCGCTGATCGACGGGGCGGACGAGTCGCTGTACGATATGGTCGTGGTGATTGCGTCGACGTTCTTGGCGCCGTAATCGTCCGTTATGCCGTTCTTTTGTATCTCAATGGTGCGCGGGGGGGTCTGCGCCTCGAAGGTTGACGCGTGGCTGGTCAGATTGATTGTAAAATAGGAGGTGTCCTGCGTGGTGTCCAGCTGCGAGGAGCTCACCGATATCGTACTCCCGGACTTTGCCTTTAGTTTTATTTTGCTGCCGTCTATCTGGTGCACCTGGTGGCTCAGGTCTACGGTCAGATCCTTTGAGGACGGGCTGTATTGGGCGGACGATATGGTCGTGACCAGCGCGTCCGGAACGGTTATGGTCTGGGTCACGTTTTGGTCCGAATTCGTATTCCCCCAGACGTCGGTTATGCCGTTGGGCGTTATGCGCACCTCCGGCGGGTCGCTGAGGTCGAACCAGTTTTTTTGTGCAGTGGTCAGCGTTATCTTTGAGGAGTTGGTGTGGGTGGTGTGGGATATCTTGTTTGACGCGAAGGATATCTCGCCGCCGGTGGAATTTACTATGTATACCTTGGCGTGGTCCACGGGGAGGGTGTCCTCGTCGAACGTTACGGTTACGCTCGCGGTGGACCCGCTTATCCCGTATGTCGCGGAGTTGATGCTCGGATAGGTGGAGTCGTCGGAGTTTGACAGAACGCCGGTCATCGCTGCCACGTTCTTGGTGTTCGTATCGTCTGTGATGCCTCCTATGCCTATCTCGACGGTGCGCGGCGGCGTCTGCTTCGCCAGGTTCTTATTCTGGGCGTCGGTCAGCCGGATTGTAAAGTCAGACCCGCTGGGGGAGGAGACGTTTGTAACTGATATTGTTGATCCGGACTTTGCCTTTAGTTTTATTTTGCTGGAGTCGACGGCGTTCAGCGTCAGGCTCGTCGACACGGATATGGTCTTTTCCGTCGGGTTGTATGTGGCCGAGTTTATGGCCGCGCGGAGCGCGTTCGGAACGGTTATGATGCTGGTCACGTTTTGGTCCGAGTTTGTATTACCCCAGACGTCGGTTATGCCGTTGGGCGTTATGCGCACGTCCGGGGGGTTGGAAAGGTCGAACCAGTTTTTCTGTGCGGCAGTCAGCGTTATCTTTGAGGAGTTGGTGTGGGTAGTGTGGGATATCTTGTTTGACGCGAAGGATATTTCGGTTCCGGTGGAATTTACTATGTATACCTTGGCGTGGTCCACGGGGATGGTGTCCTCGTCGAACGTGACGGTTACGAACGAGGTGGACCCGCTCACCCCGTATACGGCAGACTGTATCTGCGGATGGGACTGGTCGTCCTGGTTTGACAGAACGCTGGTAATCTTTGCCGGGTTTTTGGTGCCCGTATCGTCTGTGATGCCGCCTACACCTATCTCGATCTGGCGTGGCGGCGTCTGCTTCTCAAGTTTTGTGTTCTGCGCGTTGGTCAGCCCGAGCGTAAATGAGGAGGAACCGTCCGGATCCGTCGCGTTGGCGAAGGATACTGTGCTTGACCCTGCCTTCACTTTGATTTTGGTGTGATCCACGGCATTGAGGTTTATGCTGGTCGATACGGATACGGTCTTGTCCCACGGGCTGTACGAGGCGGAGTCAATGGCGGCCGAGAGCGCGTCCGGGATTTTTATCGGATTATCGGAGGTCACGTTTTCCGAATTCATGTTCCCCCAGACGTCGGTCGTGCCGTTGGCCGTTATGCGCACGTACGGCGGGTCGCTGAGGTCGAACCAGCTTACTTGCGCAGAAGTCAGCGTTATCTTTGAGCGGTTGGTGTGGGAGCTGTGGGTCACCGTATTGGATGCGAGGGACATCTCGGCGTCGGTAGAGTTTACCAGGTACATCTTGGCCTTGATTACAGAAATGACGTCCTCGTTGAACGTTACGGTCACGTACTTGTTGTTCCCGCTTACCCCGTATACGGCGGAGTCGATTGTCGGTGCCTCGTTGTCGTTGGAGTTTGACAGGGCGGCGGTCAGTTTGGCGGTGTTTGATGCGGATTTTTGTGGGCACGTTATGCCGCCTGTCTGTACCTCAACCGTACGGGGCGGGGTTTGGAGCCGGAGCGTATTTTCCTTGGAGGTGACGTTGATCTCAAATTCGTTCCAACTCGTGGTTATTTTGTCGCTGCCCACCGTTACGGTGCTGCCCTTTGAGGCCTTCAGGCTTAGCTTGCTGGCGGTGACGTTCGGTTCGCCGCAATCGTCGTAGTTGGGCAGCTCTATGCTGACGCGTACGTTCCCATCGGTGTAGTCGTCGCCGGGGGTATAGTCTGCGCGTATGGACCATGCGCTGCTTTCGGGCTCTGCCGAGGCGCCCGTCATGTTGGTGGGAATTTGGGTGGCGTTCTGGCCGGCGTTGGCCTGGCCGGTCTGCGTCGAGTTCTGCCCCGTATTTTGGGTGGCGTTCTGGCCGGCGTTGGCCTGGCCGGTCTGCGTCGAGTTCTGCCCCGTATTTTGGGTGGCGTTCTGGCCGGCGTTGGCCTGGCCGGTCTGCGTCGAGTTCTGCCCCGTATTTTGGGTGGCGTTCTGGCCGGCGTTGGCCTGGCCTACATTCGGGGTGGACTCCCCGGTCACGCTTATGGAATAGTCGGCTAGCGCGTCGCTGGGGTTGCCCGCCTCGTCCCGGACTGCCCCCGCGTCCATGTCCAGCTGCGGCGCGGACATTAGATTTACCGCGGCCGCATGGTCGTCACCCAAGCCAAACGTGATGGAATCGCCCGCATGCGACGTCACCATATCGTTTGAGAGCGTCACTCCCCCGGCAGTCTGGCCGGCGTCCCGCACGTGAATCAGGCCGGCGTCATGCCCTGTTTGATCCAAAGCCTCGCTGAACGACAGGGTCAGCGTCCCGTCCGTGTGGTACGCTGCTCCTGCAAGGCTCGGCTTGGTGGTGTCGGCGGGCTGTACCGGCATAGTGGAGTTAGTGGACGTTCCGTTCCCGGTCACCGCAACGGACTCCTCGGAAACCTCCGGGGGGCTCTGGGCCTGCGCGGTCCGGAGCAGCCCCCCGACGCCGTGCGCCGCGTACGGGTGGCCAAGGTCCGCGGTGACGTCGGGGCCGCCGTGGCCCGTTATGCCCTGCGCCGCCGGCGGCTCGCCAAAACCGCCTAGGGCGCCCCCGTGCGTGACGGACGCGTCGATCGCGGCGGCGGCCGCAAGCATGACCGCGATGACTACGTACCGTCTTGCACGCATACGTCACACCGCCTAATCTTCAAGCCCTCCAGTCCACCGGGGCCGCGGGATCCCCTGCCCGGGCGGCGTTCGCCTAAATTCAACGCGTGTCGGCTCTTCAATTCGGCGTAATTAAGGCGTCAGGGCTATTAAGAGTTTAAGCGTCGTATATTGCCTGTGGAATCCGGCCCAAAGCGGTGCCATCAAGATAGGCGGAATCCGGCGTAATGCGCCGGCCCGACGCCGCAACGCCGTACGGGCTGCGGCCCCCCGGCGGGGCGCCCCCCAGACCGCCGACGTGCCGTACGGCGCCCAAAGGCGCTCAGACGATGTTGTGCATGGCACGCAGGTCGGGGGCCATCGGGAGAAGCTCGTCGGGTATATCCACGCTTATGGAATCCTTCAGGGACAGGCCGGCGGCCTTCTTCTTGTTCCACACCATAGAGTTGAAGGCGGCCACCTCGTCGGCGCCCGCCGCCGGGGGCTCCAGGCCCCGCGGCTCGGGCAGCATCTGCAGGTGCACGCTCTCCTGGGAGTACAGCGCCCTCCACAGGTAGTCGGTCATGAACGGCGTCACCGGGGCCAGCAGCCGCAGTACGGTAGAGAGGACGGTATGCAGCGTGTGAACGGCCGCGGCGCCCTCCCGCTCCCCGAACCCGTCGCGCCGGGCCCGCCGCTTCACCATCTCGATGTAGTGCGCCGCGAACAGGTTCCATGTGAACTCCCGCACCGCGGTGGCCGGTACGAAAAAGTTGTACGCCGCGTACCCCTCCCGGCACTTGGCCACCAGAACGTCCAGCTCGTATAATATCCACGAGTCGGCCGGCAATAAATCGGGGGCCGTCCCCCGCTCTTCGGGGAACCCCGAAAGCAGCCGCGACACGTTCCACAGCTTGGTCAGGAACTTCTTCATGGACCCTATCTTTTGCTCGTTGCACCGAAAGTCGTACCCCAGGTTCACCTCGCTGGCGCTCCACAGCCTGAACGCGTCGGCGCCGTGCCGCCGTATCACCGGGTACGGGTCTATGGAGTTGCCCCGGCTCTTGCTCATTTTCAGGCCCCTCTCGTCCAGGCCGTACCCCATTATCCAAGCCTTCCGCCAGGGGGCTCGTCCGGTCAGCAGGCCGCACCTCAGTAAAGTGTAGTACAGCCACGTCCGCACGATGTCCTTTGACTGCGGCCGCACCGCCGCCGGGTACGCCTTCTCGAACAGCTCGGGATCCCGGTCGTAACCGGCCACGAACAGGGGCGATATGCTCGAGTCCATCCACGTGTCCAGCGTGCGGGTCTCGCCGGTGAACTTCCCCGCCCCGCAGGACCCGCACCTCCCGCCGGGGTACTCCTCCCGCCACGGCCTGTAGTACGGCCCCGGCTCGGGAACGTGCGGCTCGCCGCACGCGTCGCAGTACCACACCGGCACCTCGGTCCCGTAGTACCGCCTCCGGGAGACGGGCCAGTCTATGGTTATCGAGTCCAGCCAGTTGTCCAGTATCTGCCGGTGCATCGGCGGGTGGAATTGTATAGAATCGGCCAGCCCCCGCATATGTTCAATTTGGTCCTTCTGCTTCAAGTAGTACTCGTCCATCGGTATGATCTCGATGGGCACGCCGCTGCGCTCGGAGACCGGCGTGCGGTGCGTCATCTCCCGCGCGTACTCCAGTATGCCGGCGCCCTCCATGTCCCGTATTATCGAGTTGCGCGCCTGCTTGGGCCTCAGGCCGGCGTACTTGCCGGCCGCCTCCGTCATCCGGCCGTCCATGCCCACCGAGGCGACCTCCTCCAGTCCCATCTCCCGGAAGAGCGCCACGTCGTTGTGGTCGCCGTAGCTGCACACCATCACTGCTCCCGACCCGAATTCGGGGCGCGCCGAGGGGTGCGCCCTTATCCGCACCATATGTCCGTACACCGGCACGGCGGCCCGCTTTCCCACGATACCGGCATACCGGTCGTCGTCGGGGTTCACTATTATCGCCCGGCATGCGCACAGCAGCTCCGGGCGGGTGGTGGCTATGGTTATGTGCCCCGAACCTTCCACCTCGAACCGCATACCCACCAGCTTGGACGGCATGTCCTTGTGGGCGATCTCGGCGTCGGCGATGGTGGTGCCCGACGCCCAGTCGTAGTTGTTCGGCCGCGTGGCCAGGTATATGCGCCCCTCCCGCCACATCCGTATGAAGGTGGCCTGCGTCATGGAGCGGTACTGGGGGGTGTCGGTCCTGTAACGGCCGTCCAGCTCGCCGCTCATGCCCAGCGCCCTCATTATCCGGACCATCTCGGACTCCAGCTCGTCCAGGGCCCGGCGGCACATCTCCAGGAATTGGTCTCGGGGGACCTCCCTCATGTGGACCTTGTGCTTCTTTTCGGTGTACAGCTCCACGGGGAGGCCGTTGCGGTCTATCCCCATGGGAAAGTACACCGCGCGGCCCTCCATACGGGCCGTGCGCGCTATCATGTCTATCTGCGCGTAGTGCGCCGCGGCGCCTATGTGCCAGGGCCTGCCGGACGGGTACGGGGGAGGCGTGTCTATCGTATAGTACGAGTCCGCTTCCGGCCTCTCAAAGAGGCCCTCCTTCCTCCACCACTCCAGCACGTCGTCCTCTATGCGGGGGTCCCAGGACTTCCGGGACATGGCGCCGGCCATCTACCGGGGCACCCTGGATATGATGTGGGAGCCCTTGTTGTATCCCTCGTATATGTAGACGCCCACGCCCTCCACGTTGTCCGGCAGGCGGGGCTCCAGCAGCCGTATGACCTCGGTGGACAGGTTTTCCACGGTGGCTTCGCCCCGGAGCAGGTACGCCGTTGCGGCGGGCACCTGCAGCTCGAAGCGCCCCCGGGGCCCGTCGAACTCTATCCGGTAGTGGTTCTCGTCCCGGGAGACCACGTACTTTTCGTTGATGAAGAACTTGTGGTCGAACTCCGATATGACGCCGCGCACCAGCCTCTTGGCCTCGGCAAAGTCCACCAGCAGATCGTCCCGGGTCTGGCCCACCAGCTCCACCATGACCGAGGACGTGTGGCCGTGCAGTATGGAGCACTTCTCCACCAGAGGCAGCACGTGGGCGTAGTCGAACGAGAAGGACGGATCCTCCAGGAATATGGAGCCGGCCTCGGGCGCGTCGCGGTACAGCACTATGTCGTCCATCTCGGCCAGGCGCGAGGCCAGGCGCGGGTGGCCCAGGCCTATCACCGGGACGCCGCCCAGCCGGCGGCGGATCTCCGCGTACGCCGCGACGTCCTCCTCTCCGTCCAGCACGTGGATGTAGCCGTCCTCGGTGCGAAAGCTGACCCGGATCGGGGGATCGCCGGGCAGCACGTGCCCGTACTCGTACTCCTTGTGCAGGAACGCCAGCATCTTGGCCACGGAGAGCTCGGTGCGCGACACCATCAGGTTGCCCCGGCCGTCCATATACCTAAAGTCCGAGTCGGTTATGCGGGTGGTCATGTACACCACGCGGACACCATGCAAATATTAACCCTGTATATCGTCAAGGGCCGCGGCCAGTTCCAGATCGTTTTCGGTTATGCCGTGCGCGTCGTGCGTGGTGAGCCTCACTGTGACGCGGTTGTAGACGTTGGTCCACGAAGGGTGGTGGTTCATCCGTTCGGCTATCAGGGCAGCCTGGGACATGAACCCGAACGCCTCCACAAAGTCCGCAAACACGTACTCCCGGTGCAGCCTGTTCCTCTTCAGGGACCAGGCCGGCAGCGACTCCAGTCTCTCGCGCACCACGTCCATGTCCAATTTACGCAACATGGCATATCCGTCCGACGCCCCAAATTTAAAGGCGTAGGCGCCCGCCCCGTTCCGGACCCGGACGCCTGCGGCCTGACACGGACGGGACGCCACACATTATAGGCGGGGCGCCGGCGCCAACGTCGTTGGAAGACGCCAAAAGAGCGGGGGCCCGCACCCTAGAGGCCGTAAAGCGGAGCCTGCGGCGCGTGGCCCCGGACGGCGGCCGGGTCGGCGTGGCCTTCTCGGGAGGCGTGGACAGCTCCCTGGTCGCGCATATATGCTCGGAACACGCCGACGTGGCCCTCCTGACCGTGGGTTTTGAGGCCAGCCACGACGTGGTGTATTCCAGCCGGGTCGCCGAACTGCTGCGGCTCCCCCACCACACCTGCATAATATCCGACGCGGAGTTTCGGGAGGCGCGCCGCATGGTACGCCGGCTGGTTCCCCCGGGCAGGCCGCTGTCCTGGCACGAGAACGGCATAGCGTTTTACATCGTGGCTGCGCTGGCCAGGGATACGGGGCTGGACAGGGTGGTGACGGCCAACGGCATAGACGAGCTCTTCTGCGGGTACGACGCGTACCGCCGCATATTCGACCGGGGGGAGGCGGCCATCACGGAGATGATCCGCCGGAAGACAGACGCGGAGATCCTCATGATGGAGTGGCTGGGCCGGATCGCCGGGCGGCGGGGCATCCGCATGGAGCAGCCCCTGCTCGGCGGGGAGTTCGTGAGGTTCGCCACCACGGTGCCGCTGCAAGAGAAGATCCGGGGGTCCGGCGACCTGCTCCGAAAGCACGCGGTACGCCGGGCCGCGGCCCTGGCAGGGCTGCCCCCGTGGGTGTGCGGCAAGAGGAAGAAGGCCCTGCAGTACGGCACCCGCATACACCCCCGCCTGCTCAGGGCTGTTCGTCGGAGTTGATGGCATTGGACACCCGGCGGATTATGTCCTGAGAGGCCCCCAGGTGGGAGTTCGGGTCGAATATCTGCTGTATGTCCGAGAGTTTGAGTGTGGCCGAGAGGGTCTTGTCCATGGAGATGGCGTCCCGCAGGTGGGACTCCCGCTGGGCGGCACGGAACGCCACCCGCTGGACCTCGCGGTACGCCTCAAACCGGGCGTGGCCCTTCTTTATCAGCACATCCATGACGAACTCCGCGTATATCTGGCCCTTGGTCATGGTCAGGTTCTCCCGTATGCGCTTCTCGTTCACCGAGAGTTTGGACAGTATGCCGATGGCGGTCTGCAGCATATCGTCCAGTATTATGGACACCATCGGCAGGAGGAACCTCTCGTTGGCCGAGTTGGAGAGGTCCCGCTCGTGCCACAGCGGCACGTTCTCCAGCGCCACGAGCAGTTGGCTCCGCAGCAGCCTGGAGAGCGACGTTATGCGCTCGCTCTTTATGGGATTGCGCTTTACGGGAACGGCGCTGCTCCCGATCTGCCCCACGGCGAAGAACTCGGCCACCTCGCCGATCTCTGTCCTCTGGAGGTTCCGGATCTCGACGGCCATCTTCTCCAGTGTGGACCCGACCAGCGCCAGGTCAAAGACGTACTCGGCGTACCTCTCCCGGGGGACAAGCTGGGTAGCGACGGGGGCCGGGTACATGCCCAGCTCCTTGGCGACCTCGTCCTGCACAGATATCGCGGCCCGGCCCATCAGCGAGCCGGTGCCCACCACCCCCAAGGTCTTGCATATGATTATCCGCGGAAGCGCCTGGGTCAGCCGGCGGTGGTGCTCGGCCATCTCCTCGGCCCAGTTGGCAAACTTGAGCCCGAAGGACATGACGCTGGCGTGCTGGCCGTGCGTGCGGCCCACCGCCGGCAGGTCGGCGTACTTCACCGCCTGGTCCGCCAGTATGCGCGCCAGCTTCTTTATCTTGGGCATTATGATCTCCAGCGCCTGCTTGATCTGCAGCGAGTTGTTGGTGTCCACCAGATCGTTGCTGGTCAGGCCGTAGTGCACCCAGGGCCGGGACGCGTGCGAGCACCTCTCGGCCAGCGCCTCGACCAGCGCCGCCGTGTCGTGGTCGCTCTTGGCCTCCAGCTCCGCGATCCGCTGCAGCGTCACCTCCCGGGGAGCCGCCGCGTGCACTATCCCGTCGGACGCCTTGGTGGGTATAACCCCCAGCTTGCCCTGGGCGGCGGCGACTACCTTCTCTATGAGGACCTGGTTGTCCACCTTTCTCTGGTCGTCAAACACCTTGTGCATCTCCGCCGTCCCGTACCGCCCGCTGTCGATCGGAAGTATTGTCATACCGCCCATTACGGCCGCTGCCAAAATAAACCTATTGTAGGCTGACGCAGAAGCCTCCGCGGACGGGCGGCTGCCGGATCCGAAGCCCCGCGGAGCCCGCTGGGCGCGGCGGGCTGCCACGCCCGCTGGCGGCATCCGATCTCACGGCCGCGGCTCGGCAAATACTACGTATATATACATTGACTGAAAGGCATTCCTTGATGGCCAAGACCAAACCCCACGTCAGCATAGAGAACGTTGTGGCGTCGGCCACGGTGGATCAGATGATAGACCTCAACGAGATCAGCGACAAGTTCCCCCTGACCGAGTACAACCCGGAGCAGTTCCCCGGGCTGGTCTTCAGGCTGAAGAACCCCCGGACGGCCACCCTGATATTCCGCACCGGCAAGATGGTCTGCACGGGCGCAAAGTCAGAGGAGATGTCCGTGGAGGCGGTGCGCACCGTGGTGCAGAGGCTGAGAAAGGGCGGCGTCGAGATAAAGAAGGACGCGGTGGTGGCAATCCAGAACATGGTGGCGGCCATCAACCTGATGGGCCGCATACACCTGGAGAAGGCCGCCCGGACGCTGCCGCGGAGCATGTACGAGCCCGAGCAGTTCCCCGGGCTGATACACCGCATGCTGGATCCCAAGACGGTCATACTCCTGTTCGCCTCCGGCAAGCTGGTCTGCACGGGCGCCAAGAAGGAGAGCGACGTGTTCAGATCCGTCCACAACCTACACGCCCTGCTGGAGGAGAAGGATCTGATGATGTACGAGTCGTAGGACGGGCTACCTGCCGGACGCCGCAAAGTCGAATTCCGACTCGGATGTATCTTCCCCGTGGGCGGCGCTGAGCGCGTAGGTCCCGGCGTCCCATCCGCCGTAGCCGGCCAAGGCCATAGTAAAGAACGAGCCGTCGTCCCTAAGCGGGACGCTCTCGCTCCAGACGGGGCCGGCGGGGCCCGTTATGGTGAGCTCCACGGCGCCGCCGGAGGAGGCCTGCGAGAGGCCCTCCACGAGTATAAAGTCGCCCGCGCCGTACTCCCCGGAGTCGGCGGCCACCGTCAGCGCCGGGCCCGGCTCCACGTCCGCCGGGAGCGGGACATCCACCGCCGGCTCCGCGTCGGGCGCCTCCGGAGCCATGGTCAACACCAGCAGCGCCACAGCTATCGCCGCAGCCACCCCGCCCCCCACGGCGGCGATGGTCTTGGGCGAGGATCCGGTCCGGGGCGGAGAGGCCGTCCGCCCGCCCGCCCGCGGTGGGGGATCCTTCTTGGGGACGGAGTCGGTGTGTTCGGCCAGCAGCGAGTCCACGTAGGCCCGCTCGTGGTTGCTGACCAGCTCCCCGTTCCTGGCGGCCCGAAGTATCTGCTCCAGCACCCGCTTGTCTCCCACGTTCATGCCCAGCAGCGTCCGGACGTCCTTGGCCAGGCTCTCGTCGGCGGGCTTGCGGTTCAACGCTCCGGTTGCGCAGGACGGCGTATTTATGAGATTTGGCGATCGCCGACCCGCAAGAGTCCCAACCATGAACTTTTTAAATGACCGTTTATAGCGCAGATGCATGAAACGCGTAGAAGCCATCATTCAGGCCGACAAGGTCAAGGCGGTAGCCGACGCGCTGGACGGCAAGGTAGGTGGTTTCGTCACTCTTGACGGCAAAGGGCGGGGATCCGGATCTCGGCCCACCGTAAGGATGGGCAGAGGAACCGGTACCATGAAGGCCGAGTACAACCACGTAGCGAGCGTCATGACCATAGTGGACGACTCTCAGTTGGATGCGGCGGTTGACGCCATATCCGGCGCAGTCTACACCGGAACCGCGGGTGACGGAATAATCGTCATCACCTCCGTGGACGAGGTGACCAACATCACGACGAAGAAGAAGGGTTCTGAGGCCCTTTAACCACTTTTTATTAACAAACAGCCCGGCGGCGCCGGGCAGCCCGACCTACTGATCCTGGTAGCGGCGCATCAGCAGGTAGCCCACTATGCCGGCCACCACCGCCCCCATCGCTATCATGTCGTACAAGCGCCTAGAGTGCGGCGCCGTGCAATATAACGCTGCGCCGCCCCCGGAGGGGGGCCGGGCTCCAAGCGTTCGGGGGGCGGGGTTCGGCCTGAGCCGAATGAGCGGCAATGCCCTCGGGCGCGAGCCGGCGGGCGGGGCACGGCGCCCAAGCGGCGCGCCAGCATTCTCGGCGGGCGTTGTGCAAAAAATGGCTGTGGATGGTCACATGTTACGTTACGCGTTATTCTTGTCCGTCAATACCCATCAGCGTCAGTGTGGATCGGATCTTTGGTATCTTTCTGACCTTCCACGTTATCGTCTCCCGCAGCTTCTCAACCTGCTCGGACTCCACCTTAGCCAGTATGTCGTAGGCTCCGAACGTCCCGTGCACCTCAACCACGTCGTCCATGGACTTGAGCTCGGATATCACCGCCTCTTCGGAGCCCAGTTCGCAGTTTATCAGCACGTATGCCGTTGTCAAGATTCCCTCACCATGTGTCTAAATTCAAGCCACAGTTATAAAAAGAGTCCGTGACGGTGGACGCCTCGAAAACGCGGGGCGGCGCCCCGCCCCCACGCGGCGGCCCACGCCGCACGGCCAAAACGGATCTGGAGCCGGGGGCCTGCCCGGCGTCGGCGCCGGGCCTGCGACGCCGGGGCCGTCGGGGCGCGTCTACGCCGGGGCGCCGGCGGCCAACCCGGCGGCGGAGCGTCAATGCCCTCCCGCCCGCCCGAACCCGCGGTCCTCGTCCATGATCTCAGAGACCGGGCGGTCGGCGTCAACGGAGCCGGCCACGTCCGCCTCGAATATCCACGGATACCCCCGCCAGGGAATCGGGGTCCGGAGCCTGACCGGATCCTTCAGAAGGAACCCGTACCGGCTGCCCCCAAACCCGCTTCCGGCCAGGTGCAGGTCGTCGTCGGCGGACACCTCGGCGGCGCCGGCGTATTTTTTGACGCCGACCAGCCTGACCCTGCCCACGATGGCGCCGGTGACGGGGTCGTCCACCCCCAGCCTGCGGCAGTCCGCATCCCTCACCTTCAGGGCGGCATGGACGAGCAGGCTGCCCCGGTGGCGCGTGTTCCAGCTCCGCAGTTCAACGCTCTTTGCGCCCGAGACTATCAGGTCCGCAAACGGCTGGCACACCGATATGCACTTCAGGCCCCTACGCCCCCGCGCCGGGGCGGCCCCGATACGCCATGCGGCGCGCGCGTGGCCGCGCCAAATATCCATTGCGGCACACGGTTCCTCCCGCAAGAGCGCAAGGCGGGAAAACTCCCTTTACGATCTTAAATAGTATAATAGATCACGTCTGGCATGGTGCCCGAGAACAGCCGGAGGGGCAGGCCGCCACAACATACAATCACGCGCAGCGGACTCCGCAGGGCGCGAAGCGCGGGTGGCGCCGGGTCCCCATGCCGCCCAAGGACCCCGCGCGCGGGCGCAGGCACGCCGCGGCGGTGGAGCAGCTGCCGTCCACACCCTAAAATTGGCTGCCGGGCAGGACCGTCGGCCGGTCAGGCGCGAACCGTGACCAGGCGGTGCTTTTCCAAGTCGCCCAAAACGCCAGCGATGAACTCCTCGTCAAACATAGATTTTATGCGGCAGACCTCCTCCATCAGGGCGGTACGCTCTTCCACGTCATCGTTTATGTCGACTATCGTGGCCGCGATGTTAAGCCATTTTGGATCGTTACGAACCGCCTCCAGAAAGTCGTCCCTCCTGAATTCGTCAGGCGTGGCCGGCTCATATTCATCGTATGACCCGTTGCGCGCCAGCGCATAGTAGTCGGCGCCAAGCTTGTTCGAATACGGCCCGTATATGTACTTGGAGTGCCGGTAGGGAAACGGCATTCCGAGGCGCTTTGCCAAGAGCGCGTACTTTTGCAGCTTCAGTCTGTTGATGAAGTGCTCTTCCCCGTCGCCGAGTATGTCGAGCTTCACCAGACCATGCTCCTCCAAGAATTTGACGAATCCCCCCAGATTTGGGTCCATGCAGCGCATTCACATTCCCATGATTTCAACATTGTGTGCTGGGACTCCTCCCGCATGGTCGGGTGACTTGACCACGCCCAAGCATACAGGCGTCCTGCGGCGCACTGCGCCATCAAACCCTCCCGCGCCCCGTATTGGATGTAACGGGCATCTGGCGGCATCGCGCTTCATCTCGGGTCATCACCCGGCCATGCGGAAGAAATCCCCGGCAGGTTACCGTTTACACACTCAGGCTACGTTAACTACACGGTTCCCCGTCAGGCGACTCTGCTTTTATGGTCCGGAACTTGTGCAATTCCATGAAATTATTCCTGCCGTTCACCGCTGGACTGTCCGCGTTGGCCACCGTACTGCTGGTCTCTGCCGCGCTGTACCCCGACCTGGACCTCCCGCTGCTCGCCGCGGCCATCGGCGCCTTCATGTTGCTGGCGCGCCTCCCCGCGGAGTCCCTGCGCAAGCGCGACTACCGGGAGGATTTGGGGGCTGCCTGCGACAAGCAGCTAGCCGAGCGCCGGAAGGAACTTCTCGAAGGAGCCGCGGTGTCCGACTTCGGGTCGCCGTTCATCGCGATACGGTGGAACGTGGACACGTACGGGGAAACGCTTCGGGTCGGTAGGACGAAACGGGGCCATGCTCACCCGGACTTGGGCGACTTGGTCGCCTTTATGGAGCAGGACAACGAGTTCCAGTCGGAGTCCTGGAGGTTGTATGGAGATGGCAGTGATCTGAACGAACTGGCCGCCAAACGGAACATGTTTCAAAAAACAATGCGGAAAACAATCGACGCTATGCCGAATCGTCCTTAGCTTTTTGGGCGGCCCGCTTCAGTCCCCTGTACGCCTTTATGGTATTGCCCCCACTCCTCTGTTCGACTTCCATCAAATGTTACTACTGCTCCACCTCATTTAACCATACGCACAATGTCAGAAAGTGACGATGTGATTTTTGACTCTGGAATTTCAGGGCCGCAAAGTACCTCGGGCACGACCTAGGCACTCCCGATGTACCCCCGGAGCGCCTCCACGCAGACGCCGACGTGATCCGCCTGTGGAATGAACCGGTACATATAGATCCGGGGACATCCAGAAAGTGACAGAGTAAACATCCACCCTTGACCTCCACGAAGGGCAGATCTGCTCGGACACGACCCGGCATCCGGATCCGGTACGGGCTTATGCAGGGACGCCCCGCGCCGCGACGGCCGGAGCGGGCCGCGCGGGGCCGCGATGGCGTGCGCGCGCGGCAGGCGGATCATGCTCCGCCGGGCGGGGAATGTGGCGCGAATCGGCTTGACGTATAGCGGCGCGCCTAGTCAGGCGGACGGCCGCTATGTACGGCGAACCGCCTGTCCGCGGCGCCAACCATCATGGTCATGAAGAGGTTCGGCGCGCACGGCGGGCGGCGGTCTGCCTCCCCGTTGCGGACTCAGGCGCGGCGGACCTCCATGAAGCGGGCCAGCGTCCACATGTTGTAGAACATGAACGGCATAATGGTCAGCAGGAGGCGGACGGAGCGGCTGCGGCCGGTCGTTCCGGGCCGCATCTGCTCGTACGACTCGTGGGAGTTTTCTATCCCCCACCGCATGCGGTAGAACTCGGCCACCTTGTCCGGGTCGTCGTCTATCCAAGAGTCCGGAATGGTTGCGGCGAACACGCGGCATCCGTCGGCGACGCGGGCCTCCTTCTCGCGCGGTCTTGACGGCATTTTGGCCCCGGCGGACCGCCGCCTCAGGGGCCAGGCGTTGCCCGGCCGCCGCGCAGCGTATGGTGGCCAGGCGGACGAACCTTTTGGCGCCCCTCTCGTACTTTGAGTATGCGGCGTACTTCATGGGGTCCCTCGCGTACAGGGGGACGTCGCGCGCGCCTATGGCGGCGTCCATGGGCCGCCGCAGCATCCCGTGCCGCCTGGCGCGCGCCATCGAGCGGGCCACCGCGTTCCCGCACCGCTTCAGCACGTAGTCGTGCCGCACGCCGCGCATGATATACAACGCCCGGGTGCCGCTGATCAGCTTTTTGGAACCCCACGGCACGCGGTCCTCCCGGCACGCCCCGTCCATGCCGGATTGGTTCCCTTCGCGGGCGCGCACGGCCAGCAGCATGCGGCACGTGTAGCGCATGTCGTACCTGGCGTTCGGCTTGCCGGAGAAGGGCAGCTTCAGTCCTTCCGGCAGCTACGGGGCCAGCTTGGTGCACGCGCCGCCGGCCATCGCGGCCACGAATTCCAGGGGGACGATCCCGCCGTTGGCCACGCGCTTCGGGCTGCCCTTCGGCTCGCCCTTCCCGCCCGGCGGGGCGTCCTTCCCGCCCTCGCCGCCAGCGGATTCGGCGTTGCCTTGGCGCTTTTGCATCGCATCTTCCGCATGTCGGCCGGTTTGCGCATGGCGTTCGACTAGGCGCGCCCCTCCCTGCGAAATGGGGGGCTCACTGCCGCGCGAACATCCGCGCCGACAGGGAGCCGGACCTTCGTTGGAACCGTCGCCTTGCAGCGCTCCCTGCTGACTTCGCGCGCCGCGCAACCAGAGCCGAAACAGCCGCGCCGCGGCCCCAAACGGGCCCAACACGGCCAGACGCGGGCTGCGTGGGCCGCCGCCCCCGCGCGCGTCTTCCGGTTTTGCCGCCGTGGCTGCCGCCGCGGGACCCCGGGGGATGTTCCATGATCTATACGTACCGGTTCGTTCCACAGGCGGATCACGCCGGCGTCTGCGTGGCGTTCCGGGGGCACCGGGAGGCCCCAAGTCGTGCCCCAGGTACTTTGCGCCCCTGAAATTCCCGCGTCAAAAATCACACCGTCGTTTTCTGACCTAAAACACATCTTTTTAAATGAGAAAATCAAAATCAAGTCTGTGGACGTATCCGCAAAGATTCGGCAGATGAATCCATGGTGGGAGGATTCTGCTGCGGTGGATGCGGACGAACACATCGCAAGATGGCTGCCCATGTCGTACACGCCCGACGTGTTGGCGGACTCCGGGTGGGAGGACGGCGGCACGGCGTGCGTGCTGCGCGGCATGCGGCAGGTCGGCAAGACGACCCTGATGAAGACCATGATCAGAAAGCTCCTGAAAGGCGGGACCAACCCCATGCGCATACTGTACTGCGACTCGGCCGATCCGGAGAGCGTGCGGGAGGCGGTGGACTACCACCACAATCTAATGAACGGCTCCGCCGTGGCGGGCCACCGCTATCTGTTTCTGGACGGCGCCGCCTCCACGCCCAAGTGGGCCGACGGGGTGGCCGACGCGCTCAAGGCGGCCCGGGACGCCAGCATCGTGATATCCGGGTACGTCAAGGAGATGGGCGAGGCCGAGGAGGTAAACTCGCGCGTGCCGGACTTCCGCCGCATCCGAACCAGGCCGAACGACGCCCCGACCGTCCCCGAGAGACTCGGGATCAAGAGCGGCGGCGACGCCACCCTGACGCCGATGAGCTTCTTCAAGGCGGCGGTCCGGATAAGCCCGGAGATCGGCGAGTTCGCCGAGGGGAACGGCATGTTCTCGCCGCAGGGCCGCCGCGACGTATTCGACAGGCTCGTGCGGCACGAGATAGACGGGCGGCTGGAGGAGTTGTGCGGATACAAGAGGCAGTTGGACCGGGCGCTGGACGTATACCTGGCCACCGGCGGCATGCCGCACGCCATAGACGGGTACGTGCGCCGGGGCCTCTCCTGGAACCCCGAATACCAGATGCACCTGGACGCCATGACGCAGACGTGGGCCGCCCTGGGCAGGAAGCCGTCCCTGTGCGCCGCGTTCGGGCGCTGGCTGGCCGGCCACGAGAAGAACCTGGTGTCGCTGGACAAAATCGCCAAGGGCACCGGCATCATGCCGCCCCAGATGGCCCTCAACTACGCCAACCTGCTGGAGCGGCTCTTCCTGCTGCACATACTGTACCGGTACAAGGACGGGCGGCCGGACACCAGCGCCGCCAAAAAGATCATTTTCGCCGATCCGTCGTACCTCCACGCGTTCAGGTACTCCGCCGATCCCAGGGCCCTGCCCGCGCCGCTGTACGTGCCAGACCACCGGGACGGGATACTGGAGGGCGTGGTGGCCACCCACCTGCTGCGGATGGCGCGCCGCATGCGCCCGGAGAGGGCCTTTGAGCCGCGCCGCTCGGTCTATTACTGGACGGACAAAAAGTCCCGCCTGGTGGATTTCGTGCTGGACCTGGGCGAGAACGAGATGGTCCCGATCAAGGTAAAGACCGGGCACGTGAGCCGCCGGGACATGTCGGCGCTGACCCGGTTCCTCAAGTACACCCGGTGCAACGGCCTGCTCTTGGGCCTGGGCGAGGCGAGCGCGCAGAGGGACTACCTGACCGTGCCGGTGTCCGCATTCCTCATGCTGGCCTGACCGAAAGCCCCTACTCCCCGTCTTCCAGAATGCCCAGCACCTTGCGGGGTATGTCGCGCAGCCGGCTGGTGGCCAGGGTGCGCTCGTACCCCAGGCCTTTGAGGTTGGATGTTATGGTGGTCGCCCGGGAGGTCCCCGGACCCAGCCCCAGCGCCACCATCCGTATCCCCCGGGACCGCACCGACCTTATGACCTCCCGGACGGCGGCCGGGTCGGAGGGCTCCCCGTCGGTCAGCGTCAGGAATATGTCCGGGCGCCGGGCCTGCAGGGCGGGCAGCATCTTGCGGTACACCTCGGCCAGCGGGGTTGATCCGTTGGCCACTATCCCGGCCAGGCGCCGGGCGTGCACGCGCCCCCATCCGGACTCCTCGTTCTTTATGAGCCAGCAGACCACCTCCCGATCCATGGTGCTGAACGCGTACACCGCAAACCGCACGCCCAGGTACGAGAGCACCTCGCAGAGGCCCAGCGTGGCCTTCTTGTAGCCTATGGCGTCGGCGGATATGCTGGAGGAGTGGTCCAGCAGTATGACTATGCTGCTCTTTATGGAATGGCGCCTGTCGGTGACGAACGGCTCGTGCCCGTCCAGGTGGCTCTCCACGTCCAGCTCGTCGCCGGAGCGGCGGTGCACCTCGCTGTACCCGTTCTTCCACCTCCGGAACCGGGTCTTCAGGCCCGTGATCAGGTCCGCGTCGTATATGGCCGACTCGTCCATCCCGTCGGAGGCCGGCGTGCGGATGCCCCCCACGCCGGGCACCGAGTCCTTCCTCTCGTTCACCAGCGCCTCGCGGGCCACCGAGCGGTACTCGCCGTCTCACAGACTCGCCGGCCAGCACCGCCTTGGGGTCGGTCCGGCCAAAGTCCCCCTCCCGGTGCTTCCTGACCACCCCCAGAAAGCGGGTCACGTCCCGGCGGTTCACCGGCATGTCCTCGCGTATGAAGGGCAGCGACACCGGGACGGTCTGCAGCGAGTCTATGTCCAGTATGCGGATTATCTCCCCGGTCCGTCCCTCCATCCAGTCGGTGTCCAGGCCGTCCTCCAGGGCCTTGCGGACGGCGGCCCCGGCGGCCCGCGAGGCGCGCGCCACCCTCTGGAAGTGGCTGGCCTGCACCTCGCCGCGGAAGGCGCCGTACATGAAGTGCTGGTAGAACGCCTCGAGTATCTTGGCGCGGCCGTACACCTGCGTCAGCGGGAGCCGGGAGAGGAACCTGTACGACTGGCAGAACATGATCTCGTTGTCCATGCCCCGCCACGTGCGTCGGCCCAGCGACTCGACCCTCCTCTCCTCCAGCATGTCCAGGACGAACCCGAAAGCGTGGTCGCGGCTGAGTATGCGCCGGCAGTGGCGCACCTTCATGGACTCGTACCACACGTCCATGCGGAACTGCCTGTACCGGGCAAAGTCGTCCCCGGGCCTCCGGTCTACCGGGAAGAGTATGATGCGGTTCTCGGCCAGGCGGGTGCGGGTGGCGGTCTTCTCGGAGAACTCCACGCTGATTCGGTCGTTTCCGGACCACCGGCGGGCCAGAAAGGTCCCAATCTCGGACAGGGACTGCGCCGCGGTGGCCATCTACCCGAACATGGAGGTGATTATGTCGTTCACCTTGCGGTACTCCATCTCGCCCCACTGCGCGTACACGTTGCCAAAGACCGTCCTGGCCGCCTGCCCGGCGTCGGCGCCCGAGTCCAGCAGTATCCCAAAGGCTATGGTCTCGCGGATGCTGGGGGAGTAGAATATCTCCTCGACGGCGGCGGCCTGCCGCAGGACGTTGGCCAGCCGCACCCCCTGGAGCACCGTGTCGGGGTGGTTCCCCGACGTGTGCCTCTCTATAATGTCGCACTCGGTCTCCTCCGGCGGGTACTCCAGCCTTATGCGCACCGGAAACCGGCTCAGCAGTTGGGGCGGAAGCTCCTTGGTTCCCGAGTGGGTGAGGGGGTTTATGGTGGCCACCACGAACCAGCCGTCCTGCGCCACGACCGTCTCGCCGGCGGACTCCTTCAGCACCAGCTGGCGCCGGTCGTCCAGCGACTCGTCCAGCCGCAGCAGGACGTCGGCCTCGGCGGCGTTGAGCTCGTCCAGGTACAGCATGCTGCCGTTCCTCATGGACCTCACCAGCAGGCCCTCGGCGAACCCCACGGTGCCGTTCTCCAGCGTCTTTGATCCCACCAGGTGGCTCTCACGGGTCCGGAGGCTGAAGTTGATGGACTCCATGTCGGCCCCCATGCCGTGGGCGAACCGGCGCACCAGCGTAGTCTTGCCGGTCCCCTTGGGCCCTATGATCAGCACGAAGAGGCCCGCCTCGTGGGCCATCTCCAGCACCCCCATCGAGTTGTTCCAGTCCAGGTAAGAAGGCTCCACGGTACCGGAATGGATCCTCCGCAAATTATATGTAGCCGTCCGGCCGGCCCGCGGCGGCCGAGGCGACCCGCGCCGCGTCCCGGCTCTCGGCCACGTTGTGGGTGCGTATGATGTCGGCGCCCCCCGCCACGGCCAGCGTCTCGGCGGCCAGGGATCCGAACAGCCTGGCTGCCGGCTCCCGGCCGCCCAGTATGCTCCCTATGAAGGACTTGTTGGACACCGAAACCAGCACGGGCAGCCCCCCGCCTATGCGGCGCAGCGCGGCCAGCACGGACACGTCCCGGCGCGCCCAGTCCCCCCGGATCCTGGTGTGCAGCCCCGCCCGCCCCCCGTCCCGGAAGAAGCCGACGGCGGGGTCCACCGCTATCTTGTCCGGATCTGCCCCGTACTCCCGGGCCCTGCGCACGGCCCCGGCCAGCAGCTCGGCGGTGTCGTCCGCGTCCCCGGTCCGCACGCCCCCTCCCTGGGCGCACAGCACCACCGACGGGTCGTGCCGGGATATTACCGACCGCATGCCGGGATCGTGGCGCAGGCCCGTGACGTCGTTTAGTATGGTGGCGCCCGCGTCCATGGCCGCCGCGGCCACCCCGCTGCGGCAGGTGTCCACCGATATCGGCAGGCCGCACGACTCCCCGGCGGCCCGCACGGCTGCGACCACCCTCTCGCGCTCCCGGTCCTCGGGCACCCACGTGTCCAGGTACGGCGCCGTGGACATGCCGCCCACGTCGATGTAGTCGGCGCCGCACTCTGCCATGCGCGCGGCGGCCGACGCCACCTCCCCGCTTGACGCCTTTATGGAGCCGCCGTGGAAGGACTCGGGGCTGACGTTGATTATGCCCATGATCCTGACCGGATGGTCGGGGCCGGCCTCAACTCCGCCAATCATACGTTTTAACCACAGTAGGCCGCATAATAGTTGTGATACCTGGATGGGACGTGCAGTACGGGCGCATCGTCGCCGAGTTCGGGTACGACCCCGACGAGGACGCGCGGGCCGCCGACATGCTGGCCGGAATGCTCTCCGGGCCGCCGGATGCCGAACGAATCAGGGGCGTGATATCCGCCAGGACGGTGGTCTGCGCCGGGGCCGGGGAGTCCCTGCTGGACTGCATCCCCCACGTGGGGCGCTCGTCGGCGTCCTGCATAGCGGCGGACTCGGCGCTGCGGCCCCTCCTGCGGCGCGGAGTACTGCCGGACATAGTGGTGACGGACCTGGACGGGGACGCCGGGGCGCTGGAGGAGGCCGCCTCCCGGGGGGCGCTGGCCGTGGTGCACGCCCACGGCGACAACATGGACCGCCTGCACGTGGCGCGGCGGCTGTCCGGCTGCGTGGGCACGTCCCAGACCCCGCCGCCGGGGCACGTGCAAAACTGGGGCGGCTTCACCGACGGGGACCGGGCGGCCTTTCTGGCCAGCGCGTTCGGGGCGCGGCGCATAATACTCTGCGGGATGGACCTGGGCGGGCCGGTCACCGCCTGGTCCAACAGCACGCCGGAGAAGCCCCAAAAGCTCCGCGCCGCGGCGCGGCTGCTGGAGTGGATGGCGGGGTTCACCGGCTCGGAGCTGTACACCGTGTCGTACCCGCTCCGGGGATTTGAGGTTATAGAGCCCGACTGCATCCCCCGGCTGGCAGGCAGCGCCACGCTCCAATAGGAATAATAGTTGCTTCCTGCGGCTGCGCGTGGTGAAGCTGAGCGACGAGCAGATCCGGGACATTGCGGCTCTTCGCGAGAAGATGCGGGAGCGCGTCATGCGGCTGCACGAAGAGCTGGAAGAGGCCAACCTGTGCATAGTGGCCATGGACATGGCGCTGAAGCGGTCCAGCTTCACCAAGGCGTCAGAGTACACCCCCGCCGAGGAGGCCGCGCCGGCAGAGTCGGGCGCCGGCGTTGCAGAGGCACCCGACCCGGCAGAGTCGGGCGCCGGCGTTGCAGAGGCACCCGACCCGGCAGAGTCGGGCGCCGGCGTTGCAGAGGCACCCGACCCGGCAGAGTCGGGCGCCGGCGTTGCAGAGACGGGCGGCCCCGCCCCCCAGATCATCACCACCGCCACCGGAGATGCCACGATCGGCTCCATCCTTGTGCGCCCGGACAGCATATCCATAACGCTGAGCGACGACGTATCCGTGTCCGCCGAGACGCCGCCCTTCAAGACGTTCTTTTTGGACCGCATATTCGGCGAGATGGAGAGGAAGGACGCCGCCGAGGTGGAGGCCGGCCGCATGGATGCCGAGTCGGCGATATCATGCGAGATAAACACCGCCGAGGGGCTCCTCAAGGGCATAACCATAGCCAACTACCGCACCGACGACAGGGCCCGGGAGATCGACAGCACCGTCAGGTGGGTTCTGAACCGGATGCTGGAGCATGCCGACTGACGCTGCAGACCGCATAGCGGTGCTGGACTTTGGTTCCCAATACAGCCACCTGATATGCCGGCGCATCCGGGACTTTTCGGTGCGCGCCGAGCTGCTGCCGTTCGACACTCCCGCCGACGGGGTGCTGGCAGACGGCACCCGGGGCGTGATACTGTCGGGGGGGCCGGCCAGCACGTACGAGGAGGGCGCCCCCATGCCGCGGGGGGGAATACTGGACTGCGGGCTGCCCGTTCTGGGGATATGCTACGGCCACCAGATCATAGTCACCGAGTACGGCGGGCGGGTGCGGCGCGTCTCCCGGGAGTACGGCCCGTCCACCCTTACCGTAGACGACGACTCCGGGCTGCTGGCCGGGATAGGCGGCGCCACCCGGGCGTGGATGAGCCACGGGGACGAGGCCGAGACGGTGCCCGCCTCGTTCCGCGTCATAGGCCACACCGAGGGGGCCGCGGCGGCGGCCATATCCGACCGGGAGGGCCGCGTCTTCGGAATACAATTCCATCCCGAGGTGGCCCACACGCCCCGGGGCACCGACATACTGAGGAACTTCGTGGTGGACATATGCGGCGCCCGCCAGGACTGGACCATGGAGGCCTTCGTGGAGAGGTCCGTACGCCGGCTCGCGGAGGTCTCCGGCAGCATACTGTGCGGCGTCAGCGGGGGCGTGGACTCCAGCGTGGCCGCCGCCCTGCTGCACCGGGCGGTCGGAGACCGGCTCCAGTGCGTCTTCGTGGACAACGGGCTGCTCCGGCGGGGGGAGGCCGCCCAAGTGGCCGAGATGTTCTCCGGCATGGGGGTAAGGTTCGACGCGGTGGACGCCTCTGAATCGTTTCTGGCTGCGCTGCGGGGGGTGGACGACCCCGAGGCCAAGCGCAAGGCCATAGGCGAGGAGTTCGTGCGCGTCTTCACCAGGTATTCCAAGGAGAAGGGCCCGTTCCGGTGGCTGGCCCAGGGAACCCTGTACCCGGACGTGATAGAGAGCGGCGTGTCCGGCGGGCCGGCGGCGGTAATCAAGTCGCACCACAACGTCGGCGGGCTGCCCGACTGGCTGGGGCTGGAGGTCCTCGAGCCGCTGCGGGACCTCTACAAGGACGAGGTCAGAAAGGTGGGCCGGATACTGCGCCTGCCGGAGGGCTTCCTGACGCGGCACCCGTTCCCCGGGCCGGGGCTGGGCGTGCGCGTGATGGGGGAGGTGACCCCCGAGAAGCTCCGGATATGCCGGGAGGCCAGCCACATAGTGGAGGAGGAGTTGGCCGGGGCGGGCGTATACGACGCGGTGTGGCAGGCGTACGCGGCGGTGGGCGACGACCGGGCCGTGGGCGTGGTGGGCGACGACCGCCTTTACGGGTACGTGGTGATGATCCGGGTGGTGGAGTCGGTGGACGCCATGACCGCCGACTGGGCGCGGCTGGACCACGGCTTGCTGGAAGCCATGAGCAAGCGCATAACCAACGAGGTGGAGGGCGCGTCATGGGTCACGTACGCCGTGTCCAGCAAGCCGCCGGCCACCATAGAGCCGCAGTAGTTCGCGGGCCGGGCATTCCGCGCGTCACAGGTCGAGGACGTCCCCGGCGCCCAGCAGGGCGGCGCCCACGACCCCCGCCGAGTCGCCCAGCTTGTTGCGGAGCACCGGCGTGCCGGGCCGCAGCGCGTTCCTGTGCAGCGCCGAGGCGCCCACGTCGTACAGGAAGGGCACGTTGGACAGGCCGCCCCCCAGCACTATAACGTCCGGGTCTACCACGTGCACCACCGCCGAGAGGGCCAGCCCGAAGTTTTGCACGAACTCGTCCCGCCACGCCTCAAAGCCCGGCGGCCGCAGCGACACTATCTCGGGCACCGACAGCCTGGCGCCGGTCATATGGAACCACCGCCTCTCCAGCGCCGGGCCGCTGATGTACGTCTCCGCGCAGCCCCGCCGGCCGCACCAGCACCGGCGCCCGCCGCGGCGCAGCGTGTGGTGCCCCCACTCGCCGGCCGAGCCGGTCCTGCCCCGCAGGGTGCGGCCGCCCACCGCCAGCCCCCCGCCCACGCCCGTCCCCAGTATCACTCCAAACACGGTGTGAAATCCCGCCCCCGCGCCGGCTGCGGCTTCGGCGGCGGCAAAGCAGTCCGCGTCGTTCTCCATCCGCAGGTCCACGCCGGTGGCGTTCCGCAGGTCCTCCAGCAGCGGCATGCCCCGGAGGCAGCCGACGTTGCTGTTTATCATGCGGCCCCGGGGGTCTGTCGTTCCCGGCGCCCCCACGCCCAGGGTGTAGTCGGCGCGGGGCCTCACGCGCTCCACCATGTCGGCCACCGCGCCGACCACGCCGTCGTAGTCCGGCGGGGTTGGGACGCGCCGCCTCTTCAGGACAGTACGGCCGGAGTCCAGGAGGGCGCCCTCGATCTTCGTGCCGCCCAGATCTATGCCAATAAAATACAAAAAACCTCAAAACGGTGTGGTCATCCCATTGGGGGAGCGTCGCCGTCCGGCGCGCCGGATACGGCTATGACATCATCAATTCTCAACACCATGCAGGCGGTCTCGGTGGACGACTTCACTATCTGCTCCTTTACGGCCAGCGGCTCTATGACGTCGGCCTCCAGCATGTTGCCGATCTTGCCGATCTTGGCGTCTATGCCGGTCCACTTGAGTCCCTGGCTGTGCTGGGCCTTCAGGTTGGCCATCGTGTCTATCGGGTTCATTCCGGCGTTCTCCGCTATGGTCAGCGGTATGACCTCCAGGGCTTCGGCGTACTTTTTGATCGCCAGTTGCTGGCGGCCGTCAAAGCTGTCCGCCCAGTCCCTCAGGCGCGAGGAGACGTACGCCTCGGGGGCGCCGCCGCCGGCAACTATGGCCGGCTTCTCGATGACGTCCTTGACCACCATGAGCGCGTCGTGGATGGACCTGTCGGCCTCGTCCACCACCCTCTGGGTGCCGCCCCGCAGAAGCAGGGTCACCGACTGGGGGTTGCTGCAACCTTCGACGAAGACCCACTTGTCGGCCTCGACCTTCTCTTCGTAGGTGGATTCCGCCGCGCCCAGATCCTGGGCGGAGAGGTCCTCCAGGTTGGATATCACCCGGCCTCCGGTGGCCTTGGCCAGCTTCGTCATGTCGCTCTCCTTGACCCGGCGCACCGCCAGGATGCCG
The DNA here is from genome assembly GCA_963665475.2 of Nitrosopumilaceae archaeon. Lineage (GTDB taxonomy): Archaea > Thermoproteota > Nitrososphaeria > Nitrososphaerales > Nitrosopumilaceae > VYCS01. The sequence goes on from CAXXXK010000004.1 coordinate 187,009, forward strand.
TTCTTGGCCAGATAGTGCTGCGCGATGTCGTCTATGCCCTTCTGGCATATGAGCACGTTGGCGCCCGCCTCCTTCAGTTTGTCCACCATGCCCTTCAGCATGCGGTTCTCCTCCTCCAGATACATCTGCATCTGGGCGGGATCGGTGATGCGGATCTCCGAGCTCATCTCGGTCTTTTCTATCTCCATGGGGGCGTTGAGCAGGGCTATCCGGGCTCCGGATACCTTGTCGGGCATGCCGCTGTGAACGACCTCCTTGTCCAGCACTATGCCGCCCACCAGCTTCGAGTTCTGTAGGGAGCCGCCGGCCTTCTTCTCCACCTTGATGTTGTCCAGGTCCACCGTATATTCCTCGCCTTCCTTGGACGCCACCTTGAGGACGGCCTCCACGACCATCCCCGAGAGGGTGTCGCTGTCGTCGGATATCAGCTTGGACTGCATGCTGGTGGTGGCCACCTTCATCAGGTTTGCCGTGTCGTCGGACTGCACGCTCAGCGCTATCGTGGCGTATATTTCAAGTGCCTTCTCGGCGGCGGCCTGGTACCCCTCTATCACCACCGAGGAGTGCACCCCCTTCTTGAGGAGCTCCTCGGCCTTGGACAGTAGGGATCCGGCAAAGACCACCGAGCTGGTGGTGCCGTCCCCGACCTCGTTGTCCAGCGCCTTTGATATCTCGACCATCATCTTGGCTGCGGGATGCTGTATGTCTATCTCTTTTAGTATGGTCGCCCCGTCGTTGGTTATGGTGACGTCGCCCAGCGAGTCCACCAGCATCTTGTCCAGGCCGCGGGGGCCCAGACTGGTGCGTACGAGATCGGCCACCAGTTTGGCGGCCGCTATGTTGTTCTGCTGCGCGTCTCTTCCTTTCTGCTGCAGGGCGCTCTCCTTTAGAACGAGAACCGGCCCCTGCGGTGTCTGCTGTATACTTGCCATTATGGGGGTGATGCCCCGAATCCCCCTTTTTAAGATTCGCCGAAGAACAGAAAGTGACAGAGTAAACATCCACCCTTGACCTCCACGAAGGGCAGATCTGCTCGGACACGACCTGGCATCCGGATCCGGCGCGGGCTTATACGGGGACGCCCCGCGTCGCGACGGCCGGCGCGCGCCGCGCGGGGCCGCGACGGCGTGCGCGCGCCGCGGGAGGATCATGCTCCGCCGCGTGGCTAATGTGGCGCGAATCGGCTTGACGTATAGCGGCGCGCCTAGTCAGGCGGACGCCCGCCATGTGCGGCCAACTGCCCGTCCGCCGCGCGCGCCATCATCGTCATGAAGAGACCCAGCGTGCACGGCGGGCGGCGGTCCGTCTCCCCGTTGTGGACGCCGGCGCGGCGGGCCTCCATGAAGCGGGCCAGCGTCCACATATTGCAGAATATGAACGGCATAATGGTCAGCAGGAGCCGGACGGAGTGGCTGCGGCTGGTCGTTCTGGGCCGCATCTGCTCGTACGACTTGTACGAGTTTTCTATCCCCCACCGTACGCGGTAGAACTCGGCCACCTTGTCGGGGTCGTCGTCTATCCAGGAGTCCGGCATGGTGGTGGCGAACACGTGGTATTTGTCGGTGGTACGGACCTCCTTCCCGTGCAGTTTTGCCAGCTTTTTGGCCTCGGCGGTGGCCCCCTTCGTACGATTTTGGCGCCTCACGATTACGAGCTTGTACGAGGCGGTCCGGCCCGACGCGGACGTCATCGCATGTTCCGATATGGCCCCGCGCTCGCCCGCGTCGTATTCCCGGACGCACTCTTTGATCCGGGAAAGCTTGACGGCCGGCACGACGATGGGTATGCCCATCTTTTTGGCCCTGCGCATGACGGCGACGGAATGGAACCCGCGGTCCACCGCGAGGGAGCGCACGCGTATGCCGCGCCTGCGGCACCCCCGCGGCAGCCGCTCCACCATATCGGCGGTCTCGTCCCCCCGGCGGACCACCGCCGCCCCCGGGGTCAGGCGTTGCCCGGCCACCACGCGGCGTATCGCGGCCAGGCGGACGAACTTTTTGGTGCCCCTCTCGTACTTTGAGTATACGGCGTACTTCATGAGGCCCTTCGCGTACAGCGGGATGTCGTACATGTCTATTGCCGCGTCTATGGGCCGCCGCAGCATCCCGTGCCGCCTGGCGCGCGCCATCGAGCGGGCGACCGCGTTCCCGCACCGCTTCAGCATGTAGTCGTGCCGCACGCCGCGTATGATCTCCAGCGCCCGGGTGCGGCTGATCAGCTTTTTGGGACCCCCTCCCCCCCCCCCCCCCGGCCCCCGGTCCGCCCGGCACGCCCCGTCCATGCTGGATTGGTTGTTTTCGCGGGAGAACACGACCAGCAGTATGCGGTACATGTCGTGCGTATCGTACTTGGCGTTCGGCTTGTCGGAGACGGGCAGCTTCAGTGCTTTCAGCAGCGACAGGGCCAGCTTGGTGCCCGTGTCGCCGGCCATTACGGCCATGAACTCCAGGGGGGTGCACGCGCCGCCGACCATCGCGGCCACGAATTCCAGGGGGAGGATCTTGCCGTGGTCCCGTGCTTGGGCTTGCCCTTCGGCTTGCCCTTCGGCTTGCCCTTGCCGCCCGGCGGGGCGTCCCTGCCCTTGCCGCCCGCGGATCCGGCACTGCCTTCGCATTTTTGCATCGCATCTTCCGCAGGTCTGCCGGTTTGCGCACGGCGTTCGGCTTGGCGCGCCTCTCCCTGCAAAATGGGGGGCGCCTTGCCATGCGAACATCCGCACTGACAAGGAACCGGACCTTCATTGGAGCAGTCGCCTTGCCGCGCTTCCGGCTGATTTCGACGTGCGCCGTACAGCCAGGGCCGAAACAGCCGCGCCGCGGCCCCAAACAGGCCCAACACGGCCAGACGCAGACGGCGTGAGCCGCCGCTCCCGTGCACACCTTCCGGTTTTGTCGCCGCGGCTGCTGCCATGGGGGTCCGGGGGATGTCCCCGGATCTATATGTACCGGTTCATTCCACAGGCGGATCACGTCGGCGTGGAGGCGCTCCGGGGGTACATCGGGAGTGCCTAGGTCGTGCCCGAGGTACTTTGCGCCCCTGAAATTCCAGAGTCAAAAATCACATCGTCACTTTCTGGGGATCGTGCAGGCGTAGACGTAGATCGCTCTGGGAAGGCTGGCGCCGCCAGGCTTGGACCCATGCCACTCCGGACGGGCCATCCCGCGTTAATGCAAAAAAACCGCCAGCGGAACCAAGGCGGCGCCGTAGCATTTCAGGTCAAATGCGCTTCATGCACGGGTTGGACGCCATCGCGGACACGATCAAGCGTCGCATTGAATTTGGCGTGAAGCGTTACGGCGGCGCCGCCCAAATTTGCAAAGACCGGCCGCCGGCGGTCACTGGCCGTCGCACCACGGACACGGTCCCCTGCAGGGATGCAGTTTGCCGCAAATGGCGCAGGTGGACGTCTCGCCGTATATGTACCGCATTCTGATGTACGGGGTGACGAGCACTAGGACCATGATCAAGGCCACGACGAGCAGGATGATATACCACATGGGGAATTCCGCGACGCCATCATTGGCGACGTGGAGGCCATACACAAGGTTTGCCCCGGCCACGTCGATCAGGATGTAACACCACGCATCAGTAACATTAGCTGGACGCGATATATTAGCGTAAAGCCGACGGCAGAAAGTGAGAGTAAACATCCACCCTCAACCTCCACGAAGGGCAGATCTGCTCGGACACGACCTGGCATCCGGATCCGGCGCGGGCTTATACGGGGACGCCCCGCGTCGCGACGGCCGGCGCGCGCCGCGCGGGGCCGCGACGGCGTGCGCGCGCCGCGGGAGGATCATGCTCCGCCGCGTGGCTAATGTGGCGCGAATCGGCTTGACGTATAGCGGCGCGCCTAGTCAGGCGGACGCCCGCCATGTGCGGCCAACTGCCCGTCCGCCGCGCGCGCCATCATCGTCATGAAGAGACCCAGCGTGCACGGCGGGCGGCGGTCCGTCTCCCCGTTGTGGACGCCGGCGCGGCGGGCCTCCATGAAGCGGGCCAGCGTCCACATATTGCAGAATATGAACGGCATAATGGTCAGCAGGAGCCGGACGGAGTGGCTGCGGCTGGTCGTTCTGGGCCGCATCTGCTCGTACGACTTGTACGAGTTTTCTATCCCCCACCGTACGCGGTAGAACTCGGCCACCTTGTCGGGGTCGTCGTCTATCCAGGAGTCCGGCATGGTGGTGGCGAACACGTGGTATTTGTCGGTGGTACGGACCTCCTTCTCGTGCAGTTTTGCCAGCTTTTTGGCCTCGGCGGTGGCCCCCTTCGTACGATTTTGGCGCCTCACGATTACGAGCTTGTACGAGGCGGTCCGGCCCGACGCGGACGTCATCGCATGTTCCGATATGGCCCCGCGCTCCCCCGCGTCGTATTCCCGGACGCACTCTTTGATCCGGGAAAGCTTGACGGCCGGCACGACGATGGGTATGCCCATCTTTTTGGCCCTGCGCATGACGGCGACGGAATAAAACCCGCGGTCCACCGCGAGGGAGCGCACGCGTATGCCGCGCCTGCGGCACCCCCGCGGCAGCCGCTCCACCATATCGGCGGCCTCTCCCCCCGGCGGACCACCGCCGCCCCCGGGGTCAGGCGTTGCCCGGCCACCACGCGGCGTATCGCGGCCAGGCGGACGAACTTTTTGGTGCCCCTCTCGTACTTTGAGTATACGGCGTACTTCATGAGGCCCTTCGCGTACAGCGGGATGTCGTACATGTCTATTGCCGCGTCTATGGGCCGCCGCAGCATCCCGTGCCGCCTGGCGCGCGCCATCGAGCGGGCGACCGCGTTCCCGCACCGCTTCAGCATGTAGTCGTGCCGCACGCCGCGTATGATCTCCAGCGCCCGGGTGCGGCTGATCAGCTTTTTGGGACCCCCCCCCCCCCCCCCCCCCGGCCCCCGGTCCGCCCGGCACGCCCCGTCCATGCTGGATTGGTTGTTTTCGCGGGAGAACACGACCAGCAGTATGCGGTACATGTCGTGCGTATCGTACTTGGCGTTCGGCTTGTCGGAGACGGGCAGCTTCAGTGCTTTCAGCAGCGACAGGGCCAGCTTGGTGCCCGTGTCGCCGGCCATTACGGCCATGAACTCCAGGGGGGTGCACGCGCCGCCGACCATCGCGGCCACGAATTCCAGGGGGAGGATCTTGCCGTGGTCCCGTGCTTGGGCTTGCCCTTCGGCTTGCCCTTCGGCTTGCCCTTGCCGCCCGCGGATCCGGCACTGCCTTCGCATTTTTGCATCGCATCTTCCGCAGGTCTGCCGGTTTACGCACGGCGTTCGGCTTGGCGCGCCTCTCCCTGCAAAATGGGGGGCGCCTTGCCATGCGAACATCCGCACTGACAAGGAACCGGACCTTCATTGGAGCAGTCGCCTTGCCGCGCTTCCGGCTGATTTCGACGTGCGCCGTACAGCCAGGGCCGAAACAGCCGCGCCGCGGCCCCAAACAGGCCCAACACGGCCAGACGCAGACGGCGTGAGCCGCCGCTCCCGTGCACACCTTCCGGTTTTGTCGCCGCGGCTGCTGCCATGGGGGTCCGGGGGATGTCCCCGGATCTATATGTACCGGTTCATTCCACAGGCGGATCACGTCGGCGTCTGCGTGGAGGCGCTCCGGGGGTACATCGGGAGTGCCTAGGTCGTGCCCGAGGTACTTTGCGCCCCTGAAATTCCAGAGTCAAAAATCACATCGTCACTTTCTGAAGAAAGGATTTCTCTCGAAGGGCGGAGGATCGGCGCGGGGACGTCCGGGACGCGTGGTCGCAAACGAGATCGCGTTTTGGCGCGTTGGCCCGGCGGAAGACGCGCTCGGAGGAACCGCCGAAAGTGCCAGGCAACATCGTAGCAAGCCGTATATCCCGGCGGCGGCTTCGGCAATTCGCATTGGACGAGTCGTACAGGGAATGGAAAAGCCTGGGAAGCGAGCAGTCGTTGCGCATGGTGGCCTACGGATCCAATTACAACAGGGGCGCCAAGCTGGCCAGGTCCGGCGCCGTAAAACGCATCGTCGTGGAGCAGGATACCGCGGAGGCGACTGTGCAGGACGGGGACGACCTGCACGACGTGGTCGTGTGGAGGGAAGACCGGTCCGCGGAGTGCGGCTGCGGCAAGACGGACTTTTTAGGTTGGATGTTGTGCGAGCACATAGTTGCGGTGCTGGTGTATATGCACGACGACATCCAGGGAGCCGCGGACCAAGAGCGGAGGCGCCTTGACGCCATAGACCGAATGATGGCCAACTTCCCGCCCCAAAAGGCGTTGGAATACGTGACGTCCAAGATGAAACGCGACTACCGCGCATACGCCGACTTTCTGGAGGAGATGGGCCTCAGGGACATCTCCGCGCTGCCCGACCCCGAGCGGCTGCTGATGAGCATGTACAAATCCGCCACGCGCATGGGCCGCGTGCGACACAACATAGACCTGGACAGGGTATTCGACATAGCAAGGGACCTTCGCGACGCCGGCGAGCACGACTCGGCGACGAGCGCGTACAAGTGCATGGTATCGGCCATAGCGTCCCGCATCAGATATACCGACGATGCCGACGGGTTCTACGCCGACTGCCTGGCGGAGGCCGTAGAGCAGATGGCCGAGTCGGCGGCGCGGGAGAAGCCCGACGCCGAGGCGATGGGCAAATACGTCTCGTACATGCTGAGGAGGTGCAAGACGGACGGCGGGGAGATGGCCACGCGCTACGCGGACGCCCTGATGGTGATGTGCGACGCGCCCGGCAGCATCGGGCTTCTCGAGAAGAGGGTGGACGCCGCGCTGTCCCGGGGGCCGGAGGCGGACGTGGCCGCGGCCCTGGCGCACGTGAAAGTCCACGTTCTGGAGGAGACCGACAGGCGCGCCGAGGCGGTCGGCTTCCTGGAGGGCGCCTACCACGCCGACGAGGAACTGGCCGTCAAATACGTGGAGATGCTGCCCGAGGGGGACCGCGGGGGCGCCCGGCGGGGCGCCCGGAACGCGACGGCGGCGTTCCCGGACAGCGTCAAGGTGGCCCGGGCTGCCCTCGGCGCGCTCAACGAGCGGGACCCCGAGTACGTCCAGATCGCCTGCAGGCTCTTTGCGGACACCGGGGAGTGGACGTACCTGGACATGGCAAAGGGCGCCGCGTCCGACTGGCATGATCAGCTGTCCCGCATACGCCTAATGGTTGCCGAGTCCAAGCCCAAGCTGGTCGTGGGCATGTACCTGCGCGAGAAGATGTACGGGGAGGCCATGGACGTTCTGGAGGCCGCCGACCTGCTGGAGCTGTACTACTCGTTCCGGCCCAGGCTGGCCGGTAGGCACAGGGCCAGGTACTTTGGCGCGTACTCCAGAAAGATCCTGGAGTTCACGGCGTCCCGCACCGGCCGCGAGCACTACGACAAGTGCAAGGAGCATCTGCTGAGGATCAAGCGGATACCCGGATCCGAAAAGGCGTTCGGGGACCTGCTAAATGAGGTACGCACCCGGTTCCGGGCGCGGCGCCTCCTCCTGGCGGCCATACGCGACCTGTAGCGCGGCATGCGGCGCGTCACCCGGCGACCGGGATTGCGTACCCGGCCAGGTCGGCCTCGTGTTCGCGGGACGCCGGATTGCGCACGACCCGCACCTCCTGCCCGTCCACCGCGTACAAATAGCACGCGTCGGCCAGGATCGCGGCCCGCAGCCACTGGTTCGGCGTCAGCCTCACGCTCCCGTCCAGGACGGGCCGGGCCAGGATGTACCGCTGTTCTGCGCCGTCGGAAACCAGATCGAACCCGTATCCGAGCCCGTGCATATCGCGGGGCTCTACGCCCCGCGCCCGCTCAAAGTCCAGCGCCGCGTCCAGCGCCCGGCGCCACGCCACGTCGGGAGGGGCTGGGACCACCCGCACTATGCCCACCGGTACGGGGCGGGGGGCGGCCAGCGTCCTCTCCATCCTGATGCGGCGGCGCAGGTCCGACTTGGCCTTGAGGTACCTTTTGCGCTCTTTTCGCTTGTTGTATATCGCCAGGTCCACCTTCCGGCCGGCCTTCTTCTTGGCGAGCAGGCCGGCTATGTCGTCGCCGATTCCCCGCACCAGCGCGTCCAGCGATTCCAGGCCGTACTTCTCCGACGAGGCGGCGTGGTCGTCCCGCTCCTGCTGCACCGCGCGCACGCGCCCCGCCAGGGCCGAGGCGGCCGCGTCCGCCTCCCGGCCCGGATCCCGGGCCGGCGGCGCGGCGCGCGGCTCACCGCCGGGAACCAGGTCCAGTATCGCGGAGGGCGGGACGTTCCGGGATCCGGCCCCGTCGTGCACCGTGGCGACCAGGAGCCGGGCGGCGGCGCGGCCCGTCCCGTCGACGGCCTCTGCCTCGTGGAACGCGACGTACCCGTCCACCTCGCCGTACGGGTCTGTGAAGACGGCCGTGTCCGAGCCCTCGCCGTACAGGCCTTCGGCCCATGCCAGCGCCTGCTCGAACAGGGGATGGCCCACCGTGATCAGGTCCACGCCGGGCCGCGACAGCCTAACGCGCTTGTCGAACGTCGCCGCTTCAATCACGTCGGTGCGGTACCCGGCCCGCAGCGCCATCCCGTCGGGCATCCGCACGGACACCAGCCCTTCCTTCCCCGGATCCACCCGCCCCCCGGCGCGGCCCATGATGGCGGCGAAGAGATGCGCCGCGTGCCCGGGCACCAGCCGCCTCTCCAGGACCGCGTCCTGCGCGTCCCGCAGCGCCGTCAGGTCTATGTACTTGGTGGCCAGGCCGTCGCGCAGGTAGTCCCGTATGCGCTCGTTGTCGGGATCCATGGCCCTGTCCAGCTCGCCGGCTATCTCGCCGGAGCTGCGGGAGTCCACCGTCGTCTCCAGCAACATCTGCGAGAGGTTCTTTCCCGGAATGATGTCGCTTATGACGTCGAAGACCCTGTCGCTGCCCAGGGCGTCCTTTATCTCCTGCAGCTTGTCAAAGAGCGTCTGCATGATGTGTCCCTCCCGGGTGTCCGTGTACACCATGTTGAAGACCCGGACCGGGTGCTTCTGGCCGTACCGGTGTATCCGCCCCATCCTCTGCTCCAGGCGGTTGGGGTTCCAGGGCAGGTCGTAGTTTATCATGATGTGGCAGAACTGCAGGTTTATGCCCTCGCCGGCCGCCTCGGTGGCCACCATCACTTGGGTCCGGTCGCGGAACACCGCCTCGGCGTCCTTGCGGGCCCTTGAACCCATGCTGCCGTGTATCGTGTTTACGGCGTAGCCCCACCGTTCTATGTTGGCGGCCAAATACTCCAGGGTGTCCCGGGACTCGGTGAATATCAGCACCTTCTCCCCGGAACCCTCTTCGCCCAGGGCCGACAGGGTCTCCCGCAGCTGCGCCAGCTTCGTCTCGGACTTTTGGAACATTACCTGGGCGGCCGCGTCTATCAGGCCGTCCAGCGTGTCTATCTCGACCTGCAGCTCCTCGCGGCTGCGGGCCACGCTGAGGACCTCCCACTTCCGCTCCTCGTCCCACCGCTCCTCTTCTGACAGCTCGTCCACCCTGTCCATGTACCGTACGGCGTTCCCGCCGCTGGCCCGCTCGATTTTGGCCACCTTCCCGGCGCCGTCCATGAGTTGCTGCAGCCGGTCCCGCCTGCGCTTCAGCGACTTCAGCAGGGCGTACGTGCTGGAGGCGAACCGCCTCTGCAGTATTATGAGCGCGAACGTTATGTTGTGGCCCTTGGACGCCTGCAGCGCCAAGTTGTACTGCTCCCGGACGTACCCGGACATGGAATCGTACAGCTCCCGCTCCGGTTTCGAGAGCCTGACGTCGGGGGTGAGCACCGTGCGGGGCATGAACAGCTTGTTGCCGTCAAAGTCCACCATGTCCTCCTTGGCGCGCCTCAAAAAGAGCGGGTTGTCCCCGTCCCTTACGGAGTTGGCCATCATCTCGCCGGACGCGAAGTACCCCGGCTCCAGCAGGTCCAGCAGCAGGCGAAAGTTGGCGGGGTCCCCCTTGTGGGGCGTGGCCGTCAGGAACAGCAGGTTGTCCGATATGGCCGAGAGGGCCTCGCCCAGCCGGTACCGCTGCGTCTTGGTGGTGCTGCGCCCCGTGGAGTAGGCGCTCATCTTGTGCGCCTCGTCCACTATTATCAGATCGAACCGGGCGGCGCCCAGCGACGCCAGTATGTCGGAGCGCTTGGCAAAGTCCAGCGACGTGATTATCTGGTCCGACTCCCACGCCCGCACGCTGCCGGCCGCGTTGTAGCTGCGGCGGTCCACCACCTCGAACCGCTCGTCGAACTTTTCGAGCATCTCCTGGCGCCACTGCTCCCGCAGCTGGCCCGGCACGACTATGAGCGTGCGGCGCACGCGGCTGCGCATCTTCAGCTCCTTGACGACCAGGCCGGCCATGACCGTCTTGCCCGCCCCCGGGTCGTGGGCGAACAGGTACCGCACGCGGGGCTTCTTGAGCAGGTGCCCGTACACGGCCTCTATCTGGTGGGGTATGGGGTCCACCCCCGACGCGCTCATGGCCAGCAGCGGATCGTGCTCAAAGGCGTACCGGAACCACCGCGCCTCGATGGCCAGCTGGGCGTCGTGAGCCGCGAGCCATGACATCAGTGGCAGAGATCGGCCGCCCCCCCATTAAATCCATTGAACCGCGGCGGGCGATCGTCCAACAGGCCTGCGTACGCGGCATTGCCTATCCGGAGGGCGTTGCCTCCCGGATTGGGGGCACCACCTCGCGCGTCCGGACGTTCACTATCCCCCGGTTGAGTATCCGTATGTAGGGGAGCGCCAGAAAGGGCAGGAACACCGGCACCATGTGCGGGTGCGCGAACCGGCAGCCCATGTCGCGCGCGGCCCCGTTTACCGCCTCGAACTGCTCCCGCACCGTGTCGGGATCCTCCTCGGACATCAGCCCTGCCGCCGGCAGCGGCATGGACGCGACTATGCGGCCCTTCCGCGCCACCGCCATGCCCCCCTGCGTCTCCACCAGGTGGTTTGCCGCCGCGGCCATGTCGGCGTCGCCGCTGCCCACTACAACCAGGTCGTTCTCGTGCAGCGACGCGGTGGTCGCCAGCGCCCCGTCGCCCTCGCCGAAGCCCTCCAGGAACCCGACCGCCCGGCTGCCGGTCTGGTGCACGCGGTCGAAGGCGGCGACCTTCCATACGGCGCCGGAGGGGACGGCCAGGCCGTCGCGCACGGGCAGCTCCGCCTCGCCCGGTTCGGTGATTATCTCGGTGCGGAGGCGTATCGTGTTGGCCGTGGCCCCGCTTCCGGGCGCCTTTACGGCAAAGTCCGCCGCCGTTATGCCCCCCAGGCGGACGGTCCGCAGCACCCACGGGGGGGTCGGCGGGGCGCCGCGTTCGGGCGCCTCCGCGCCGCCCACCAGCACGGTGTTGACACGGAACGACTCCAGATCGTCCAGTATCACGATGTCGGCCAGGCGGCCGGGCGCCAGCCCGCCCAGGTCCCCGTCCATGCCGTAGTACTCAAAGACGTTCCGGGTCGCCATGGCCACCGCGTCGACCGGGTCTATTCCCGCCGAGACGGCCTTCCGCACGCACGCGTCCATGTGCCCGGCGCGCAGGTCGGTGGGGTTCAGCCCGTCCGAGCAGAACATCATGCGGTGGGTGGAGACCCCCCGGGAGGCCACCTCCTCCATTATGCGGCGCAGGTCCCGCCGGACGGAGCCCTCCCGCACCATCACGTAGAGCCCCGCCCGGAGCCTCTCGACGGTCTGGTCGTAGTCTATGGGCTCGTGGCACGACGATATGCCCGCCGCCGCGTACGCGGCCAGCTTGTACCCGGACATGCCCGCCGTATGCCCGTTTACTATGCCCCCGGCGTCCAATACGGTCTTGATGTCCCGCAGGGTCCGGGGATCGCCGCGGGTCACCTTGGTCCAGGAGAAGACCTCGCCCATGCCGAAGACGTCCGGATCGCGCAGCAGCTCCCCGATCTCCCCCTCGGTCAGCCCCCGCAGGTGGCTCAGTCCGGGGTCGACGGGCTGGCCCCCGGGTATGGCGTGGAATATCCGCGTCGGGGCGGCGCGGCACGCGGAGGCAAACCAGCGGAATCCCCCGTACCCCCCCACGCCGGTCACGTCTATGGGGTCAGAGAACAGCGAGGTGGTGCCCCTCTCCAGCATTAGGGCGGCGGCGCGGTCGGGCAGCACGAACTGGTCCAGGTGCGTGTGGGGGTCGGCCAGCCCCGGCGCCACGTGCCTGCCCTTCACGTCCAGGGTTCTGGTGTCGGGGCCGGCGGCGTGCGAGGCGTCCGGACCCACGTACGCTATGCGGTCGCCGCTGACGGCGATCTGCGTGTCCGGTATGACCTCGCCGGTATACACGGACACCAGCGAGCACCCCGATATGATCAGGTCCGAGGGCACCAGCCCCAAGGCGGCCTCCCGCGCGTTCCCACCCGGCATGCCCGTATGCGGTACGGGGCGTATTTTAGTGGAATGCCGCTGGATCAGCGGCGCCTTAGCCTAGGCTTAAATTACTCCGGCGGCGCTACACAGCGTGAACATACCCAAGGTGATACGCCGGTACTGCCCCCGCTGCAACACGCACACCCAGCAGAAGATATCCATCTACAAGGCCGGCAAGAGGCGCGGATCCGCCCGCGGCGAGCGGCGCCACGCCGAGCGAAAGCGCGGGTACGGGGGCCAAAAGTTCCCCAAGCTGGCAAAGCCGGCCAAGGTAACCAAGAAGGTCACCCCGCTGCTCACCTGCACGGTATGCAAGAAGAAGTTCAACAAGTGCGGCATACGAATCAAAAAGTTCGAGTTGGTGGCGACATGAAAAAGGACCACATACCCATACCCGAGCCCTCCAGCAGGTTCCAGAGGATATCCTGCAAGGAGTGCGACGCCCTGCAGGTGGTGTATTCGCACGCGACCACGCCGGTCACCTGCAACTCCTGCGGCAACACCCTCACAAAGTCCACCGGCTCAAAGACCATATTCTTCGGGCAGGTGCAGGGAAGCGCCGAGTAGCGCCCAGTCCGACGGCGCGTTCATGTTGGCGGCCAGCCTCCAGTCGTTTATCGTTATATGGCGGGCGGGGGCCGCGGGGCGGCCCGCGTCCACCATCGATATGCCCGTGTACCGGAGCGGCGCGCCGCCGGCCCGGACCAATACGCCCGGGGACAGCCCCAGCCGGGCGGCATACTCCTCGGATACGGTGACCGCGGTCCAGTACTCCGGGTCGTATGATTCCGCCACGCGCCCCAGCGCGTCGCCGTCCAACAAGGGCAGGTCGGCGGGCACCACCAGAACGGGCCCCTCCACGCGCCTCAGGGCGTACGCCAGATCCGCCGAGTAGCCGTCCCCGGGGGTCTCCATAACGTCAACGCGCCCGGCCAGCATGCCCATGGCCCGGGGGGCCCGGGGGCTGACCGCGGCCACCGTACCGGTCACGGCGGGGCAGGACCTCAGGGCCTCGGCCACCCGGAGGGCCACCGGCACGTGTCCCCCCAGGGTGAGCTTCTCGGGGAACGGCGCCATGCGGCTGCCCCGGCCGCCGGCCATCATCAGGCCGATCATGCCGCCCACCCCGAGACCATGCACATGACGGCCGCCGCCCTGCCCACCTCGTGGGTGGCGCCCATCACGTCGCCGGTCACGACCCCAAACGCCCGGTGGGAGATAACGGTCATGGCCGCCGCGGCGACGCCGGCGGCCGCGCCGGCCAGTATCATGAGGAGCCCCAGGTTGTGGCCGGGCACGAGCCACATGAGTATGACGCCGGGCACGAGCCACATGCAGGTGGACGCGGCCAGCCTGCGGGGGCCGGCCGCATTGCAGAATAGCGAGCCGCTTCCCTCTGCGGCGGCCCGCCCCGCCGCGGCGGCCACCACCAGGGAGTACTTGGCGGCCACCTCGGCGAATACGACCAGCGCCAGAAGGCCCATGCCGGCCACCTGGGAGGCGGCGGCCGCCGTCATCATGAGGCAGAGCACGACCGCCGTTATCCCGCCGGCCCCCGTCGCGGTGTCCCGCATGGCGGCCAGGCGCCTCTCGCGGCTCCCGTGCGCCATGACGCCGTCGGCAAAGTCGGCCAGGCCGTCCACGTGGTGGAACCCCGCCATGATGCAGGCGGCGGCCAGGGCGGCCACGGCGCCGGCCAGCGGCCCCGCGTACATGGAGACCAGCCAGCCCAGCAGGCCGGCGGGCACGCCCACCATAAATCCCACCGCCGGAGAATAGTGCACCGCCGACGCGGCCCCCCGCACCGAACGGCCGCCGGCCGGAAGCACGGTCAGAAAAGATACCAGGTCAGAAAAGCCCACCGTACGCCGCCCCCGCCAGCACGGACACGGCGGCGGCCATGACGCAGGCGATGCCCGCAAACAGCCACGCCGTGCACTTCATCATGCGTATCGCCCTTGGTATGTCGTCCGGCGCGGGGTCCCCGCCGTCCCCCAGTGCATAGTGGCGCGGCTTTTCCAGCCGTATGCCCAGGGCGCCGGCCGTCGCCGCCATCGCGTATCCGGAGTTGGCGCTGTCCGCCTTTCCGGCGTCCCGCCGCACGGCGCGGTAGGCGCCCCGCCAGTCGTACCCCAAGATTGCCGCGGACGCGACCATCACATATCCGGTAATCCTGGCGGGAGCCCAGCTGAGTACGGTCTCGCAGCAGGCCCCGAACCAGCCCACGTCCCGGAACATCGCCGAGCGGTACCCCGCCATTGAATCTATGGTGCTTACAGTGCGGTATACGAGGGCCCCGGGAAGCCCGGCCAGCCCGGCGTAGAAGAGCGCCCCCGTAACGCCGTCCACCGTGTTCTCGGCGGTGCTCTCGATGGCGCCCGAGCATATCTGGGTGGCGCTCATTCCCATCGTGTTGCGCTTCACTATGCATGCCAGGCGCCCCGCCGCGCCGCCGTCGCCGGCGGACACGCTCCGGTAGACGGCCATGGCGTGCGTCTCCATGCCCCGCACCGATATGGTGCTCTTGAGGATGGGCACGGTGGCCGCCCAGTATACCATGATGCCCACCGCCCCCGGCCAGTACGCGGCCAGCGCCCAGTACATGGCCAGCGCCGGAACGGCGACCAACACGCAGCAGAGCGCGACTGCCGCCGCCCCCCACGGTTTGGTCCGGCGCATAGGTATCAGGGCCGCGGCTATCGCGCCGACCCAGGCGGTGGGGTGGAACCGGTTGGGCGGCTCCCCCAGCCGGTCCAGCAATATGGCGGCCAGGATGGCGCCGCACGCCACATACCAGCCCATCTCGTGCCACATGCCCCCTACAGGCGGGGCGGTCCCTTAACGTGTTTTGGTGTCGTGTGGGGCGCGGGATGCGGGAACCGCGGGGGGCGCCCGCGGCCAAACGCCTTTTTACCGTCGGCATATTGCATGCGGCATGGATTCAAACGCAAACCTGGAGTCGCTTGACCAGCACGTGCTGGCGCTGGTCGCCATGGAGCACGCCGAGCCGGATCTGATGCCGGACACCTCCATACGCGGCAAGACGTGGCTGCAGGTGATGATGTGGTTCGCGTCAGAGTGTCTAGGCTACGGCATTACGGAGTCCGCCGCTCACAGGTACGGCGCCTACGCGGCCAGGGTAGACGAGTCGGTGGAGCGGTGCGCCCGCAGTAACCTGCTGCACGTGCACCGGTCAGACCGGGAGGGCGTCATCCACATAACCAAGAAGGGATACGACGCGCTGGACATGGCGGCATGCGATCAAGACGTGCTGCGCCATATGCAGTCCATAAAGTCTCTGCTCAACAACTTGAACTACAGGGAGGTTATAGCGTACTCGTACGGCCTGTGTCCGGAGATGGGCGGGGACGGCGAGTTGCATGAGAAGTTTGGGGAGTGGCGCCTGGACGCGGCCGTCTCCATGTACCTGAAGGGGGCTGTGTCGCTGGCCCTGGCGAAACGCATATCGGGGCTGGGCCGGGATGGCTTTTATGAGCATCTGAGGCGCGGGGGCATAGAGGCGCCCGCCCCGCTGGTGCGGACGAAGGTGGTGGCGCCGTATGAGGTGCCCAAGATACCTGCCGTTCGTTGACCACACTGGCTGAAACATACTGTCTTGGCACGTCCGGCCTGTTTGGCCTGTAGTCGTATGGCATCACGAAACGCCCGCGCAGGCTGTTGATGTCCGGAATGCCATCGTCGGATCAGCCAACGACGGCAAGAAAGCGTTTCGCATGCGCAATCTAAAGTACAACTGTTAGATGTAATGAGCATGGATTGGACGGACATACTAGCCAAAATTAAGGGCGGAGGGGATGATCGTACCGAGATCCAGCGCAGCCTGGACGACTGGTCGGCGATCGGCAAGGCCGCCTGCGCCTTTGCAAACACAAAAGGCGGTGTCATAATTCTGGGCGCGGTCAACAATCAGGAAATCGTGGGCATCGGCAAAAATGCGAATCGCACCCAGGAAAGGTTGGTATCGTTTCTCCAATCATGCTGTGGGTCGCCAGTTAGTGCCAATCTAGGGATGCATAAATGTCCCAGAGGCTGGGTGCATTGGATCGAAATTCCCAGACAGCGCGGGTTCAAGCCGTTGCGATACGAGGGCAATACGTGGGTGCGCCGAGGACGAAACAGCGTTGAGCCGTCTCCTGTCGAGCTGCAATCACTATACAATGCATTCGGGTATGTACTCACCGAGGGACTAGCAATGCAAGCCGCCACGGTATCTGATATAAACGCGAATAAATTCCGCATGTACTTGCAAAAACAGGGACTGGATACCGAGACCGAGCCACAGACCAGTTATGCGGATGATCTTCGAAGCCGGAACGTCGCGGTGGACTTGGACGGAGAGCTGCGCCCCACGCTTTACGGGATAATGGCCTTCGGCAAGGATCCGCAGGGACACCCGCATACCGGTGACTTTATGATTGAATGCGTGGCGTATGGAGGAGACGATCGGGACTCGACCGTCCTGCTGTCAACAAAGGCTACCGGAAACATAGACGAACAGGTGCGGCAGTCAATTGACTGGTTAGCCAGCTTGGGACGGTTTGAGTCGCACCGCGGACTGATCCGGGAAGACCGCCCCATGTTGCCTTCCGAAGTCCTCCGGGAGTCGCTAGTAAACGCGGTGACGCATAGGGACTACGCTATAATTGGATCCAAAATTCTCCTTGAGGTCTTTGAAGAGCGCGTAGTGGTAACCAGTCCGGGCGTGCTGCCCAACCGCATGAATGTTGAGAGCGTCAAGGCAGGGTGGCGCACCAGAGCAAGGAACAAGTCTATGGCGCATTATATGCTCGTATCGGGCCTTATGGAGCAACGGGGCAGGGGCTGGCCCGTGATGCGTCATGCGATGCGCCGGTTCAACGGCACCGAACCCGACATCATACAGTCGGAGAATGACATGTTTGTGCGGGTACGATTTTACCTGAAGCCGCCGTAGCGTGGGGAAACTACTCAAGAGCCAAACAAAACGCAGGAATTGTCCATCCCAAAAATCCAAAGTATGCGCACGACACGTCGTCGCGGAATGTCACGCAATAATAAAATGCGGTTCAGAAAATAACATTTAAAGATCGTTAATATATGATGCCCCATGGCCAGCTGTGATCTTATATTCAAGTTAGAGCATCCAAGATTTCCATCTAGGCAATGTCAAAGAAATTAAATAATAACGTTCATTACAGACAAATCCATAATCTGGCAGAACTTATGCCAGGCCGTCGGCGATGCGGCCCAATATTGCGGGCTCGTCCATCGCGGCGCTGCCCACCTGCACCGCCCAGGCCCCGGCCTGCATGAACGCCAGGGCGTCCTCCCCGCTGGACACCCCGCCGCACCCGATCACGGGCGTCCCGTACCCGGCCGCCATATGGTACACCTCGTTGAGCGCGACGGGCCGTATTGGCGGGCCCGACAGGCCGCACCTCCCGTTCTTGAACAGCGGCTTCCCGGTATCTGCATCAATCTTCATGGCCGGAACCGCATTGATTGCCGTGACGCCGTCCACGCCGGCGTCCACGGCGGCCCTCACCGCCTCCCTCATGTTGATGCCCACCTTGACGAACACGGGCACGTCCACGCGTCTCTGCAACGCCGGGGCCAAAAAGCCATCAAAACTACACGAGAGGGAGGCCCGCGTCGCCGACGGATACCACGTGTTTGTCGCCACCATGCCGGACTCACGGATGGACGGCGACCCGCGCGAGGTGGCCGAGTTCTACCGCATACGATGAGGGATAGAAAACTCCTGCAAGTCGCACGAGCAGATGCGACCCAGAACGACCGGCCGCCGCCACTCCGTCCACCTCCTGCTGACCATTATGCCGTTTATATTCTGCAATATGTGGATGTTGGCCCGCTTCATGGAGGCACGCCGCGCCGGCGTCCACAACGGGGAGACAGACCGCCGGCCGCCGCGCACGCCGAACCTCTTCATGACGATGCCGGTGGGCGCGGCGGACAGGCGGTTCACCGCACATGGCGGGCGTCCGCCGACTAGGCGCGCCGCAATACATCAAGCCGATTCGCGCCATATCCGCCGCCCGGCGGAACATGATCCGCCCGCGGCCAGCGCACGCCCTCACGGCCCCGCGCCGGATCTGGATGCCAGGTCGTGTCCGAGCAGATCTGGCCTTCGTGGGGATCGAGGGCGGATGTCTATTCTGTCGCTTTCTGGACTTTGCGGTCGGATCATGAATCTGGGCCTGAGCCTGTACGCGTCCATCACGCTGTTAGTTTTTAAAACGTACACCAATGCGCGGATCCGCATGCTGGTTGGGGGGGCAGACGTGTCTGGCAGCAATACCGACGGGCCGGAGAATCACGTGGCGCTGGTCGTCGGAAAGGAAGACGAGATCAACAGGATATACAACAAGATCGGGGTTCGCTCCATTCACATGAACAAGATGTCGCCGTCCCAGAGGGATATGGTCCGCCGAAATCTTGATCTCTCTTCTGCTGACGTACGCGTGTGGTGCTTTCATGTTGATCGCCGAAATATAGAAAAGTCCATACGGGAGCGCATGAAATCTGGCAAAAGACAAAAGCCGAGAATCAACATCCGTAAAAGCTTCGAATCGTATTGGTTTCGGCTGTTCGAGGGCGAACTGAAAGATTTTGCGGTAAACTTTCGGGCGGAGCTTTCAGACATTGTCATGGAAACCGATGCTGACATGTGTCCAACCGTCAAGGGCTGGAACTTCCGCAACAAACACAAGGGAAGGGCATACGAGCTGTCCGATGCGGTGGCCTGGTTTAACCAAAAGGGCGTCCCGGTGCGAAACTGCAGAGTCGTGGATCTGCGGGACCGGATGAGAAAGATCATGGAGAAGCACCTGCTGAAGTGACAAGGCCGTGTACAGTTGGCGCCAGGCGCCCTCGGTATGGTGGCCGCGAACCTAGGCGGTACATACACGGTTGCATCTCGTAGCAGATGCACGTATAAAAACCTGATGAACGATCATTACAGTTAGGATTAATTGCGCATGGCGCGGATCGTCCAACTGGGCAGTCCGGCGTTTGCGGACACCACGGCGGTTTCGGGACCGGCGTATGCAGCTGCTGTGACGCCGAGCCGAAACGCGTACCGCTCAATGTTTCCGTTTGACAATTACAGATAAACTAAATGATGACGATCATTATAGACAAACCCGCAACACGCGAAAAACTAATCCAGGCCGCCGCGGTGCGGCCGTTGCCGCTACGCCAAACGCGCCAGGCCGTCGGCGATGCGGCCCAATATTGCGGGCTCGTCCATCGCGGCGCTGCCCACCTGCACCGCCCAGGCCCCGGCCTGCATGAATGCCAGGGCGTCCTCCCCGCTGGACACCCCGCCGCACCCGATCACAGGCGTGCCGTACCCGGCCGCTATATGGTACACCTCGTTGAGCGCGATGGGCCGTATGGGCGGGCCCGACAGGCCGCACCTCCCGTTCTTGAACAGCGGCTTCCCGGTATCCGCATCAATCTTCATGGCCGGAACCGTATTAATCGCGGTGACGCCGTCCACGCCGGCGTCCACGGCGGCCCTCACCGCCTCCCTCATGTTGATGCCCACCTTGACGAACACGGGCACGTCCACGCGCCCCTTCACCGCCGAGACGACCTTGCCGGTGAGTACCGGATCCTGGCCCGGGGAATCCAGGGGGCCGTCCACGTTGGGGCAGGATATGTTCAGCTCAAACGCCGCCGCCCCCCCGAACATTCCCGCCATCCGGACAAAGTCGTCCGGCAGGGATCCGGCCAGGCTCACTATCACGGGATAGTCCGGGCGGCCCAGCATCCTGGAAAACTCCCTCGCCCCGGGGTTCCTCAGGCCCACGGAGTTGAGCCAGCCCTCCCGCTCCCGGACGAACGTGGGCTCGGGGTTGCCCTCCCGCGGTTCCATGGTAATGGACTTTGTGACGACGGCCCCGGCCCCGGCGTCGTACGCCGCCCGCAGCTTCTCCGGTGAGTCGCCCAGCAGGCCGGCGGCGAGCATCACCGGATTGCGCAGTTCAAGCGGCCCGGCCCGCGTGCGGTTTGGCTTGCCCATCATGCAATGTGGACGTCGGACATCTTTTAATCCTTGCAGGGCAGGTGCGCGGAATATGGCGAAACGCCCCGCGGGATGCGCGGCACGCGCGGGCGCCGTCCCGTGGCAAAACCCAAAATTACGCCCCGCCGATCTACAAAATGTAATGACCGCCGAGAGCAGCCGTACCCCCGGCCATACCATGAGGCACGGCGGCGCCCGCACCATGGGGCTGGGAGGCGGCACGGCCGATTTCAGCACCAGCGTCAACCCCCTGGGCATGCACCCCGCCGCCCTCCGCGCCATACGCGCGGCGGCGGCCGAGGCGGCCGACTACCCCGACGCGGACGCCCGGGCGCTGGAAGAGGCGGCCGCCTCGTACCTTGGGGGTCCCGGCCGGGGCCGTAGTGGCCGGCAACGGCGCTACCGAGATCATACACAACGTATGCAGGCACACGGCCGGCCGGCAGACTATGGTGCCCGACCCCGGCTTTGGGGAGTACGCCGCCGCCGCAGGGGCGTGCGGCTCGCCGGTATCATTCTATGCGGCCAGCCCCAACGGCACGCCGCACGACATGCCGCGGAACTGCTGCGTCTTTGTATGCAACCCCTCCAGCCCCGCCGGCAGGCTGATGCCGAAAGATGCGATACTGGAGGCGGCGGCCGCGGCCCGCGACGCCGACTCCCTGCTCATAGTCGACGAGTGCTTCATAGAGATGACGCCGGGGCGCGACGAGTCGGTCGCGTCCCGCGCCGGGCTGCACCCGGGCATGGTGGTGCTGCGGTCGCTGACAAAGTCGTTCGGGATGGCGGGGCTGCGCGCGGGGTACTGCGTGGCGGATCCAAACCTGGCGTCCCGGCTGCGGGAGATACGCATGCCCTGGAGCGTCAACGCCCTGGCCCAGGCCGCCGGGGTGGAGGCGCTGGCCCGCCCCGAGTACCTGGAAAGCACCAGGGCGGCGATACGCCGGGGGGTGGACGGGCTGCAGCGCGCCATGCGCGACATGCGGGGCATAAAGCCGCACCGCACCGACGCCAACTACTTCGTGGCGCGCACCGAGGATCCCGCCCCGGCCGTCGTAAGCCGCCTGCTGAAGAGGAACGTGCTGGTGCGCGACTGCACCAGCTTCGGCATGGGCCACCACATCCGAATCGCCACCAAGTCGCCGGCGAAGAATGAAATATTGCTGGAGGCGCTGCGGGAGTCATGCCGTGCATAATGGTGCAGGGCACCACGTCGGGCGCCGGCAAGAGCACCCTGGTGACGGCCCTCTGCAGGATACTGTCGGACATGGGGTACAACGTAGCCCCCTTCAAGTCGCAGAACATGTCCGGGTACGCCGCCGGCGGCATGTCCCGGGCGCAGGTCGTCCAGGCCGCGGCGGCCCGCGTCCCCCCGCGCCCCTACATGAACCCCGTTCTGCTGGTCCCCCGCACCGACCGCTCCAGCGAAATATTCGAGCTGGGCTCCTCGCGCGGCGTGATGGACACCGCCGGATACTACGCGTACGCCAAGGCCAGGGGCGTGGGGGTGGCGCTGGAGTCCCTGGCGGAGCTGCGCCAGAGGCACCACGTCGTGGTGCTGGAGGGGGCCGGCTCGCCGGCGGAGATCAACGTGCCGTTCGACATGGCCAACATGCTCATGGCCGAGGCCGCCTCCGCCCCAGTTCTTATAGCCGCCGACATAGACCGGGGCGGCTGCTTCGCGCAGATGGTGGGGACCATGTCGCTGCTGGCGCGGCGCCACCAAAACATGGTGGGGGGCTTTGTCATAAACAAGTTCCGCGGCGACCCATACATACTGAAGCCGGGGGCCGCCCGCGTCATGGACATGACCGGCAAGCCCATACTGGGCGTGGTGCCCTACATGCGCACCGGGCTGCCCCCCGAGGACTCGCTGGATCCGCACGCGGGGAAGGCGGCGGAAGGCGCCGCCCTGGAGGAGGCCATAGTCCGCACCGCCCGGACCGTCAAGTCGGCCCTGGACATGGACGCCGTGCTGGGCATGCTCAAGTGACCCCCGGCGTGACGGCCGCACCGCTCCGGGCCTCCGGGGCGCTTGACAGAGCGCTTGGACAGCCACCAACGGGACGGGCCGTCCTCGGATTTCGCCAAGGCCGCCAGCACGGCCGGGACGCGCCCGTCCTTCTCACCTTCGGGAACGCCCCGCAGTTCGCGCGCCTTGTCTGCTATCTTTTCCGCCCGTCCGACATAGCTGCGGCCCTCGGACTTGCGTCCCTCGTTGTGCCTGGGCCGGTCGGCGTCGGGGCCGTTCCTCTTGCCGGAAGGGCCGTTCCCGCTTCTGGGTCTATTGGGGCTGGCCGTCTTTCGTTTCTTTGACTTTCTGCGTCTTTTGGCCATGCCGGTAGCCAGGACCGAAGATCCGTGCGCTTGTCGGCCTCGCACGGATATATCCATTAGACGTCGTTAGGACGTCCCGACCTGTTTTGGACAAGGCCGGCGGGCGCCAGAGCGGCCACGTCACGGGACAATCAGGACGCGGCGCGGCTTCATACGCGGCGCCACCGCCCGAGGTTCAGCAGTCCCCGTTCCACCGCGTTGCGCAACACGTCTGCCGGCACGGCCGCCACCTTGTGGCGCCGCCCTCCGATGGCCTTGGTGCCCAACATGAGGAGGCCGCGCCGGTACAGTTCAGACATTATGGCTTCCGCCTCGCCGCCCATTTTACGCTTCAGGACGTGGCGCTTTACAAGGCCGGCGGCGGCCACCGCCTCCAGGCATTTCACGTGGGACGGCGGGAGGGACTTGACGGCTTTTGCCGCGCCCGGCCCGGCCAGCGCGTCCCGTATGAGCATGATCTTTTGCTTCTTGGTACGGCCCGTTATGCCCAGCGACCCGGCCACCTTCGCCACGTGATCGGCTGATTGGGACTTTAGGTACGTGGCGAGGCCGGTGCGCGCCGTTACGGGGACCGACTCGTAGCGCTCCTGCCTTTCCTCAAGGAACCGCTCCACGAGCATGTTGGTCATGCCCGGAGTGATGTATTCCTTCGGTAGCGAGCCCACCTTGGCGATCGTGCCTATCGTGTAGTACGCGCCGTCGGGCCACGGGTGGATATACCCCACAAAGACGTCGTTTTCACGCAGCACATCATACCCGACGCGAAATGCGACGGGATACGTCTCTGCCGTGTCGATGTCGTCCACAACGCCGAACCCCTTTTCCAGCATCTCCAGCACCCGGAACGTGCCGAATTTCATTCGTGTCAGGGACTCCGCCGCGCCGACCCAGTCGTATTTGTCGTCCATCCCCCGGGCGAACTCTTCGGCGGGGGTGATTCCCGTGTCGGGGTTGATCCACTGGAACAGGAACCACGTCAGGATGTGGCTCTCAGTCAGCTCTTCGTTGAGTTCTCCGGGCATGTGGGGGGCCTTGTGCTTGTTCTCGGCCATCTGCGCCGCGTACCTCTTTTTCGCCCACTGGCTGCAGGGGTGCATGAAATCGGTTATGTCGGGCTGCCGGTCCATCGGCGAATGGCGCGTGGCCGCCGCTATAAAGCGTTCCCGGGCGGGGTTCTCTCCGCAAGGACGCCGGGTTGAACTAAATAATTTAGATCCGGGCCGCGACCCCGCCCGAACCGGAGACGCGGGGCCGCCCGGGGGCGCCGTACGCCGGTTTTCGCAAAGCCCCGCCCGCGTGAAACGGGGCGCGGGAGGACGAAAATCCGCGGGGGCGTCGCAATCGCCCCAAATCGGCGGATTCGAGCGCGGGTTTGCCGGGATTGGCGGGGGTCCCCGCGCAGCGGCGGGCGTCGCCATATCGCCACGCGGCGGCAGCGGCGTTCCGTATCAGCGCGAGCCACTTGTTATACGCGCGTATTTCTATGCAGGCCGCCTCGGCGGGCGTCCTGCCGCCCATTCCCCCGTGCGGCTTGATGAAGTTATGGTGGATTATGGCAACGCGGAATATCGGCGAGTCTTCCCCGTTTGCGCCGCGGGCGGACCCGAACCGGTCCGCCAACTCCCCGTTGGGGCGCTCATGCGTGTCGGTGTCGCATACCATGTTCCGGATGTGGGTGTCGCGGATGCGGGGCCCTCAAGCGGCATGGAGGCCCGGCACCGCGCGTCATTTACGCTCTGGGAGGCCACGTCCCGTCGGTCGCCGCCCAGGGACTTGATCTGGCCGTCCTTTTGGCACGTGCGGAGTCCGCTGCGCGTGATTGCATGTTGTGACGGCCTGCCTCTCCGGCCATTCTTGGGCCCCGTGTCAGACGTGATCCGCTGCACCGTCTAAGATCTCGGGGGGAGTTTTCCCATCCGCGTTCTTGCGGGAGGAACCCGGATTGCACATGGCAAGCCATGTCGCCGTACGGCCCCGGCGGTCATTCCGCATATCGCACGCCCGCTGAAATGCGCCCCCGACACCTTGATCCCGCGCAGCGTGTATCTTGGCGCAGCCGCCGCCGGGCGCCCAAGGCGTTATGACTGGTGGCGCGCAAAGAATTAAGGGCGGACCGGTCCGGTATGCGCCGTGGGCGTTTCAAAGGCTCATCTCGACTCCCCATACCTGCTCTCCCTGATCAAGGATGAGCCTGGGGCGCGTGAGGTGAAGCGCATGTTGTACAGACTTCGTTCCAACGCCTTTGAAGTCTTCGTGCCGCATACGGTTCTGGGGGAGATATGCGGGGTCATCTACCGCGACTTTGAGTCCGACCGAGACCGGCGGGACAAGATGGCAGCGCTGGCGGATGCGATGGGCTCCAACAAAATCCCGTGGGAGAACGCGAAGCCCACCAACAAGGACGCGTTAGACACAGTGGCTGCCCTCGGCAAGGACGAATGGCTGGACACCACCGATGCGCCGATACTGTCCCAGGTCTTGACGGATCCGGACTCCAAGT
Source organism: Nitrosopumilaceae archaeon (assembly GCA_963665475.2). GTDB lineage: Archaea > Thermoproteota > Nitrososphaeria > Nitrososphaerales > Nitrosopumilaceae > VYCS01. The sequence continues at coordinate 212,264 of CAXXXK010000004.1, forward strand.
TCTTCTTCACCACGGACCGCATCATGCTCAGAAACGCGGCGGTTGTAGATCTGGAGAGGGCCTTGCGCGGAGCCGGAAAACGGCGCGCGGCCCTCGAAATATTAGAAGATCTGTAAAATTGGCTGCCGGGCAGGACCGTCGGCCGGTCAGGCGCGAACCGTGACCAGGCGGTGCTTCTCCAAGTCGCCCAAAACGCCAGCGATGAACTCCTTGTCAAACATGGATTTTATGCGGCAGACCTCCTCCATCAGGGCGGTACGCTCTTCCACGTCATCATTTATGTCGACTATCGTGGCCGCGATGTTAAGCCATCTTGGATCGTTGCGTATCGCCTTCAGAAAGTCGTCCCTCCTGAACTCGTCGGGAGTGGTCGGCTCATATTCGTCGTATGATCCGCTGCGCGCCAGCGCCTCGTAGTCGGCGCCAAGCTTGTTCGAGTATGGGCCGTACAGGTATATGGAGTGCCGGTAGGGAAACGGCATTCCGAAGCGCTTTGCCAGGAGCGCGTACTTTTGCAGTTTCAACCTGTTGATGAAGTGCTCTTCTCCGTCGCCGAGTATGTCGAGCTTCACCAAGCCCTGACCCTCCAAGAACTTGACGAATCCTCCAAGATTTGGATCCATGCAATACATACACGCCCCCATGATTTCAACATTGTGTTGGCGGGTTCTCTCCGCAAGGACGCGGGGTTGAACCAAATAATTTAGATCCGGGCCGCAACCCCGCCCGAACCGGGGGTGCGGAGCCGCCCGGGGGCGTCGTACGCCGGTTTTCGCAAAGCCCCGCCCGCATGAAACGGGGCGCGGGAGCGCACCTGCGGCGCATTCGATTGAATTATTAAATCCCTCCCGGCTGGATACGGCGTGAAGAAGAGGGTAGCAATCATAGGAGCCACCGGCGCCGTGGGGCAGGAGTTCATACAGTCGCTGGAGGACCACCCGTGGTTCGAGGTAGCCCAGATAGCCGCCTCGGAGAGGAGCGCCGGAAAAAAGTACGTCGAGGCCATAAGGGACGCCAACACCGGAATAGTCGCCTGGCACGTGGGGGGCGACGTGCCCGAGTACGTGCGCGGCATGACCGTCCTGAGCGTCGACGACATAGACACGTCCGAGCTGGACCTGATATTCTCGTCGGTCGAGTCCGGGCCCGCCAAGGAGATAGAGACGCGCTTCGCCAAGGAGCTGCCGGTCATATCCACCAGTTCCGCGTACAGGTACGAGGACGACGTCCCCATCCTGATACCTGGCATCAACGACGAGCACGCCGAGCTGCTTGACGAGCAGAAGCGCACCCGCTCCTGGAAGGGATGGGTGGCCCCGCTGCCCAACTGCACCACCACGGGGCTCGCCATCACGCTGAAGCCGCTGTTCGACAAGTACGGCGCCAAGAAGGTCATGATGACGTCCATGCAGGCCATATCCGGCGGGGGCCAGACAGGGGTGGCGGCCATGGGCATAACCGACAACATACTGCCCTACATACCCCGGGAGGAGCGCAAGGTACGCGTCGAGACCCGCAAGATACTGGGCACCCTGAAGGACGGCCGAATCCACGACGCGGACATTGGCGTCAGCTGCACGTGCACCCGCGTCCCGGTCATAGACGGGCACACCGAGTCGGTGTTCGTGGAGACCTCAAAAGACGTGGACCCCTCCAAGGCCAAGGACACGTATGCCGAATACAACCGCGCCACGTCAACCGCGGGGCTGCCGTCGGCGCCCGACGAGTACTTTGCATTCCACGAGGATCCGACCCGGCCCCAGCCGCGCCTGGAGCGGGACGTGGGCGACGGGATGACCACCACCATAGGGCGGGTGGAGCGGGAAAAGCTCTTCGACCACGGCCTCAAGTACATGCTCTTCTCCCACAACAAGAAGATGGGTTCCGCCAAGGGCGCCGTCCTTCTGGCCGAGATGCTCCTCAAAAAGGGCAAGATCTGAGCCGCCCCGGCGTCATATTCACATGATTTGGATTCGGACATGGCGGATCCGCTAAAAATTATATACAAAATGGGTTCACGTACAACGTTGGTCAAGATAGACGACATCGACGCGCTCATACTCTCGGAGCTGGCCCGGGACTCGTCGGTGTCCGTGCCCAAGCTGGCCGCCCGGATCAGCGTCAGCCCCTCGGTCGCGTACTCCCGAATACGGCGCCTGGTCGACAGGGGGCTCATACGCCGCTTCACCATCGAGGTAAACAACGCCGCTCTGGGATACGAGGTGAAGCTGCTGACTGGCATAAAGATGGACAGCAAGAAGCGCAACAGCATCATGCAGGAGCTCTTCGCCATAGACGGGGTATACGAGGTGGCCGAGGTTACCGGCCGGTTCGACATACTGGTCACCGCCTACGCCACCTCGCTGGACGCCATGCACCGGATGGTCTCCGAGGAGATAGGGCGGATAGACGGCGTCATATCCTCGGAGTCGTTCATAGAGATGAAGTCGCGGCAGAAGGCAATGCCATATATGGCCACGGGGGCGATCAAGTAGCGTTGCAAAGGCACATGGCCAGGTCCCGGCTCGCCGTATACTACGAGCTCACCAAACCCAAGATATGGTACCTGCTTGTATTTACCGCCATAGGGGGGCTGGTGGCGGCCTCCAACATATACGGCGTGGAGGCTTCGGCGGCGACGTGGCTGCTGGCCGTATTCTCGGTGGCGGCCGGTTCGGCGGCGGCCAACACGCTGACCAACTACCATGACCGGGACATAGACGGTATAATGGAGCGCACCAAGTCAAGACCCCTCCCGTCCGGGCGCATCGACCCCGCCTCCAAGGCGCGGAACTTCGGGTACGTGCTGGCCGCCGCGTCGCTGGCGCTGGCGTGGGGCATAACGTACACCGCCAGCCCCGTGCAGGGCATGCTGGCCACTGTATTCATAGCGTTCGGCCTGGTCAACAATATACTGGTGTACTCGTACCTGCTCAAGAGGCGCTCGCAGCTCAACATAATACTGGGCGGGCTGTGCGGCGGCTCTCCCCCGCTGGTGGGGTGGGTGGCGGTCACCACCGCGGACCTCTGGACGATGGGGATGGTGATGGCCGGGCTGGTCTTCGTCTGGATTCCGCTGCACATATGGTCTCTGACCATGCGGTACCGGGACGACTACAACAGCGTGAACGTGCCCATGCTGACCGCCGTCCGGTCCGAGAGCACCTCGGCGCGCGTGATAGCCGCGTCCACCCTGGCGATGGTCGCCTTCAGTTTGGTGCCGCTCTTCCTGGACGTGGACGGCTCCCCGCCGACCGGCATCGTATACGCGGCAACGGCGCTCGCGTCCGGGGCGCTGATGGTGGCCATATCCGGCTGGGTGGTCGCCCGCCCCACCGAGAGGGCCGCCTGGACCCTGTTCAAGTTCTCAAGCCCGTACCTGGCGGTGCTCTTCATAGGAATAATGGTGGACACCGCCCTGTAGGACCGGATGCGCGCGGCGCCGCGTCCCCCATCGGACGCGTACTCGCGCGGAGAGCCGCCTTCGGGAACCGGTCAGGGGGTAATCTTTGCGATCTGGACCGCCCCTTCGGCCACCCCGGCCACCAGCACGTGCGTGCCGTCGGCGGTGGCGAATATCTCCACGTCGTCGGCGCCGTCCAGCGCCTCGTACCCGCCGGAACCGTCGTACACGGCCCGCACCGGTATCGGGTTTGCCGGATCGGTCACGTCTATGAGCTGCAGCCCGTCGTCGAACGCGCTGGAGACCACGGCCACCATGCGGTCAAACACCACGACCAGCTCTATGTCGGCGGCGCCGTTCAGCGCAGAGAACCCGTTCCTGTTGTCGAATACGGCGGCCACCGGCTCGGGGTTGGCCGGGTCGGTCACCTCCAGTATCTGAACGCCGCCGTCCCACTTGCCGGCCACCAGGGCGTATATGTGGCCCACCCGGTCCAACACCTCCACGTCGGCGGCGCCGTTCAGCGCGGTATACCCCCGCAGGTCGTCGTATATGATCGCCACGGGCCAGGGCTGCGCCGGATTGGTCACGTCCAGTATGAGCAGGGTGTCGTCGTTCTGGCCGACCACCATGCAGTACGACTTGCCGAAGATGTCAGCCACGACCAGCCCCCGGGGCCCGTCCATGATCTTTATCTCGATCGCGTCGACCTCGCCGGGGTCGTCGTCGGCGGCAAAGACCTCCCCCCGCCGCACGTCGGAGGCGGGAACTGGGAACCTGGGGTCTATCAGGTCGATTATCTGGACCGCGTCGTCCTCGTAGGCGGCCACCACCGCGTAGGTCCGGCCCGATATGGACGCCACGTCCACGTCCACCGGACCGCCCAGCGACTCAAAGCCGTCCTCGCCGTCTATTATCTCTGCCACGAACTGCGGGCTGGCCGGATCCGTCACGTTTATGATCTGGACCGCGTCGTCCTCGTAGGCGGCCACCACCGCGTACGAGCCCCCGCCTATGGTCACCACCTCAACGTCGGTGGCGCCGCCCAGCGACTCGAACAGGCCGGTCTCGTCGTAGACCGTGGAGACCGGCAGGGGCAGCCGGGGGTTGGTCACGTCCACCAGCTGCAGCGCGTCGTCCGCGTACGAGGTGATCGCCGCATACGTGCGGCCGTCCCGGCCGAACGTGTCCATCCCCGTCGATCCCTCCCAGGCGGCGTCTATGTCCTTGGGGCGGGAGACGTCATCTATGGGGATCGGCGAGCCCGGCCGGTTCAGGCTGATCACCTGCACCGTGTCGCCGACGCTGGCCGCGGCCAGCAGGTACGTGGTGCCCTGGACGGCCACCGTGTCCATCCCCCTTACCCCGTCCAGGTAAAAGTCCAGATCCTCGTCGTCCAGCGTGTCGCCCACGGCCCGGGGAAGGGAGGGGTTGTTCAGGTCTATCACCTGTATGGCGTCGTCGTTGTACGCGGAGATCAAGCCGTACGTGGTGCTTCCGATCGTCACCACGTCTATGTCGGTGGCGCCCGCCATTGCGTTGAAGCGCCCGGTCTCGTCGGCCAGGCTGCGGATCTTGGTGGGAACCGCCGGCGTGGTCACGTTCACTATCTGAATGGCGTCGTCGTTGTAGCTGGTCACCAGCGCGTACGCCTCGTCGTCGTCGTTTATGACCACTATGTCGGTGGCTCCGTCCAGCGTCACGTCGTCTTCCCCGTCCCCGTCAAAGGTGCTGACCGGCAGCGGCAAGAACGGGTTGACTATGTCTATCACCTGTATGGCGTCCGAGTCGTACGAGGCCACCACCGCGTAGGTGCGGCCGTGTATGGTCGCTATGTCCACCCCCCTGGCGCCGTCCAGCGCCTCGTATCCGTCCTCCTCGTCGGTCACGCTGGCAACCGGCGCCGGGTTGGCGGGATCCGTTACGTCCACGATCTGCACGCCGTCGTCGCCGAACGCGGTTATCACCGCAAAGTGGCTGCCAGATATGGAGACCGTCTCGATGTCGCTGACGCCCCCCAGCATATCGTACCCGTCCTGGTCGTCGTTGATGGTGGCCGCTATGCTTGGTCGGTACGGCACGGACATGTCAAGTATGCGCACGCCGTCAGGGTGGGCCACCATGGCGTACGTCGTGTCGGGTATGACCTCCACGTCCCAGCCTTCGTACGGCAGCGAGGCGACGGCGGCTAGGCGTTCCGGATCCGACACGTCCATCACCTGGATGGCATCTCTTCCGACCGCTATGGCAAACGCGACATCCCCCACAGTCATGGTGGCGATGTCGCTGACCTCCTCCAAGTGGAAGATGGTCCTGTCGTACGACAGGACGACGTTCGCCTCGCCGTCCAAGGCGTCTATGAGGGGCTCGGCGTCGGGCGCGTACACCACCGGAACGGGGGGAGCCCAATCGCCGCCGGGCGCCACCTCGCCGTACAATATGACCGCCAGCGGATCCCCGACCGAGGACATGGTGTCGCGCACCGTGCCGTTGATCTCCGCCAACACTATGCTGCCCGGCCCTCCCGTCCCGCGGGCCCCCGTGCCCATGATCGGCTCGGACGCGTCGGGGGGATAGTAGAGCGGCCTGACCTCGTACGGCACGCCGTCCACCGTTATCTGGACGGTCAGCACCACCGGAGACACCGACGCCACCGGGGAGATCTGCGGCTCCACGGCGGCGTGCGCCGTCGCCGCGGCCACAACCAAGAGGCCCGCCGCCGCGTACCAAATCATGGCGCGGTAATGTATGCCATACGTAAATAGTATTTCTAACCCGTGATCCGCCGCGCCGGCCGTTCTGCCCGGGATCAACCCGCCCCGGCCGCCTGTGGCACTAATGGCGCGCGTTCACAATGCTTTTATCAATTTATAGCGATATACTAGGCAATGATTTTTTCTTTCCGCGTCTGGGCCGCGCTGGCCATCCTGCTCACCCTGCCGACCGCCGCGCTGGCCATCGAGGACGAGGTGGGCAGCTACGAGGCAAACGGGGAACGGGTGGCGCAGGCCATGGTGGAGGAGGCCATGCGGGCGTTCGAGGCGAACAGGGGGAGCGCCCTGTCCATGATGGCGGATCCGGCCAACCCCCTGTTCAGCGACTACAACGTGTACGCCTTTCTTGTGGACGGCGACGGCACGTTCCTGACCCACACCGCCTCTCCGGCCCTGATCGGAAACTCCGCGCACGACATCGCCGACGCGTCGGGCGCAAGCCTGGGAAGCCTGTTTGAGGACGGCAGCTCGCCGTACGGCGGGTGGGTATCCCACTCAGACCCATATCCGGGCTCGGAATATAGGGGGCCGATCAAGACGTGGATCAAGGCCGGATGGGGATACCACTTTGGGGCGTCCATCCACCTCAACGAGGACGCCAGAAAGGAGATTCACATGACCGAACGCGACAGGGAGCGACAGGCGGTGGCGCGTGCCATGGCGGAGGAGGCCATAGACGCGTTCCAGCGCAATCCGGATCTGGCCGTATCCATGATCCACAACGCGTACAACGCGCTGTTCCACGACGCGGAGTTGTTTGCTATCATAATACACGAGAACGGCACCGTCGTTGCGCACGGCGACTCGCCCCGCCTGGCCGGCTCGGACATAGACACGCTGGAGGATTACCAGAACGCCAACCTGGGGGACGTATACGGCGAGGTCGAGTCGGTGTACGGCAGGTGGGTGGAGTACCAATGGCCGGATCCGCGCTCCCAGTCGGGCGGCGACGAGCTGAAGTTCACCTGGGTCAAAAAGTCCGGAGAGCACAAGTTCGCCGTGGGAATGTACCCCGAGGATCCGGACACGGACGACTACGACGTGTACTCCATACATGACGCCAGCCGCAAGGACGCCGCCGCCGAAATGATACGGGCGACTGTCCGGGCTTTCGGCGAGGACGTGGAGGAGGGCGTGTCGCTCATACACGACGGGAACGACCCGCGGTTCAGCGACTCGGAGCTGTACCCCATAGTGTCAGGACCCGACGGAGTGGTGGTGGCCCACGGCGGCTCCCCGGAGGAGGCCGGCTCAAACATAGGAGACGTGGCGTACGGCAGCGGCGTCGCCTTGAGGGACGTCTTTGAGAAGGGATCGCCGTACGGCAGCTGGGTGGAACACCGGGGAACGCATCCGGAGTCTGGAAGAGGCGTGATGCAGAACACGCTGGTGAAGTACGGCGGGGGCTACACGTTCGCGGTGGGAACGTACCCAGAATACAACATCGATCTTTGGCCCGACGTTACGCGGGAGGAGAAGGAGAGGATGCAAACCGCCCAGGCCATGGTGGCGCGGGCCGCCGAGGCGTTTGCGGAGAGCCCCCGAGCTACGTTGGCCGCGGTTCACGACACAGCCGACGACCTCTTTCGAGACGGGGAGCTGTTCACGGTCATCATACACACCAACGGCACCATACTCGGACACGGGTACAACCCGAATATAGCCGGCACCGACATAAACAATTTGCGGGACAGCAGGGGAACGCCCATAGGGAACATAATACTGGACAGCGCCTCCGCATACGGAATGTGGGTGGAGTACTACTGGCCCAACCCCGTCTCCGCCTCCGGGGACGGCGAGCCGCAGTTGGCGTGGTACAGGATGTATGGAGAATGCCTGTTCGGCGTGGGAACTTATCCGGCGTCGCTCAACTAGGGACGCGGCGGCGGATGCCGCGGCCCGGCAGCACATAGCCGCGTGTCCCGAGAATTGCACCGCGTGCGGGCGGTACGCCGTCCCGTCAAGCGGGGCACCGGCTCGGATCAAACATGGGGAAATTGTTTGCGGCAGCTCCAAGTCGGCAGACTCGGGAGTGATTTTGTCACGAAATTGTATAGTTCTTTAGATATTTTACCGCGGCGTTTTTGATTTTGCCGCGGTATTCGTCGGGGCCAAATACGGAAAACATGTTTATCGCCGTGTTTGATATGACGGGGAAAAAATGCTCAAGCGAATGCAGCTCGTCGTTCCACGTCAGTTGTATGGACTCGGCGCCGGAGTCAATTATCGATGCGTGCACCACTACATCATACTCGCCAAGACCCAAGTCGCCGGATATCTGCTGCGCCATGTCCCTGCGCTTTGCGGGGTCTTTTCCCAAAGCACGTAGGACTTTCTTCGTTTTGCCCGACTCCCGGTCCGGATACGTCTCGTAACACCGCTTCAGGAGTCTCCGTTCCCTCACCATCTCCATGATGTCTTTTGCCCGGCCCTTGGATCTTAGAATGTCGTCGGTCAGCGACTGGTCGTCCATGCCCAGATATTCTTCCAGAAACTCCGGAGAGTCCGGGCGCAGCCGCCCAAGTTTGCGGCCGACGCCGGCGGCCTCCACCGCAGCCTGGCACATCCGGTTTGCCACAGTTACCGTGTGGTGCTGGTAGACCCGCTCGTGCATCAGGTACCTGCCCAACACGTACTGCACCGCCGCCCCCCAGCCCTTTATGTCAACGGCGATCTTGTTGTCCACGGAGACCAGCGTGTGTATCAGCTGGTTCATGTCGAAGCGACCATACGAGACGCCCAAGTGGTACGAGTCCCGCCGGAGGTAGTCCATACGATCCACGTCCAGCGGGCCGGATATTATCTCGGCGGCCAGGGAGCTGTCGCGGGTATTCCAGCCGGGAACCCGCGCGTGTTCGAGTATGCAAGCCACCCTCTCTGCGTCGTCGCCGAGTATGCCATATATGTCGGGATCCGCCCGGACTATCATGCGGGAGACGGCCTCGTGGTCTGTCGCCGCATCGTTCTCTCCGGTGCTGGCGCTGGCCAGCACCTCCTCAAACAGGTGGGAGAAGGGTCCGTGGCCTATGTCGTGCAGCAGGCCAGCCAGCCGCACGATGCGTCGTCGTTCCCCGTCAAGGCCCAGCGCGTCGGCCACCCTGCCGGCCAGGTGACACACCCCGAGGGAGTGTTCAAACCGCGTGTGGTTGGCCGACGGGTACACCACGTACGACTGGCCCAACTGCTTTAGTCGATGCAGCCGGCGGAATGCCGGCGAGTCGATTATTGACAGTTCGGTATCGTCTAACCCTATGAACCCATACAGCGGATCCTGTATCGACTTTTTCATGCCATCACCCGGCCGCGCGCCGCCCGTCGCCGCCAATCTCGATCGATGCGAACGTGTCCATCGGGCGGGGTTTACGAGCGGCCGCTATTTAACCGAATGTCGGGGCCAGAAAGGTGTTTTCTGCGTATGGTTTGAAGCGCGCGCCTAAAGCCATACCGGGCAAGCAGCGGGGCACAGCCGCAATGGCGCCGCCATGCTCTACGGTGCGCCGCCAGATCTCGGCGGAATTGGCGGCCCGATGCAGCAGATGTCCGAAGTGTCGGCCACGCCTCCCGGCGCCCCGTCCGCATTTGGAATCGCGCCCGCCGACACGAGCATGCTGCCCAGCCTCACAAGACACGTTCCAACACCGCGCATGGGCGGCCGTTCAAGAACGGGGGCCCGCCCGCCTTATTGCCCAGTACCGGCCCAACGGCCATGCCTTGCCACTGCGTCGGCGCGTAGAACGCCACGCGAATCGGCTCCGGTTGAAACCGCACAGGCGGGATGCCGATTCAGGCCGTTTCATTCATTTGGGCGAATCCCGCGTTACTTACTGGCGCTTCCGGAAATACGCATGCCGTAACCCGGCAAACCGTTCGCGCCATTAGACGCGCCCCGCCTCAAGCTGGTCTGATGTTGGCAGAGGTCATGTTTATCGTTGTTTATAATGATCTTGAAGTTTAATTATCACTTTAACATGCAAAGAGTCGGAATGCGGCTGTTTCAGGGTGTAAAATTAGATGATCAGTGAATTTAATTTTTACCCGAATTTCTTCAAAAATGCTGGCTGTTGCCGTGCGACACCACAATGATCGTGGGCAGGATAAGTTGGGGGGCGCCGGGCTTTGGCAATCTTTGTTTGTTCTCCAGGACGTCGGTTTGTACGATTTCGCCGCTCCGCGAGGCGACAGTGGCCGGTCAACGTCCGGGCCACCACAATGGCCGCTCCCCATGCCAAACCACATATTGGTATCGGGTTGTGCAACATGCGTGGCAAAAGACGCGCGGCACAAGGTACGGGTCACCAAGGCCGCTTCCCGGGCACTGCAGAATGACATACGCCAGTACATGGACACCGGAGCCTACCTGTCTTGGTCCGACAAAGACAGGAAATACGTGCTGCTCGGCTCCAACGTCCCCCGGGGCGGCCTGGTGGACTGCCCCGAATGCGGCGTGGGAAGGCTGATGGTGGTACGCTCCAGAACGACGGGTAAGCGCTTTGTGGGCTGTTCCAACTATCTCAACGGCTGCACGGCATCGGCGCCACTATTGCAAAAGGCCCGGCTCCGCGCCACCAAAAAGGCCTGCGAAGAGTGCGGGTGGCCCGAAGTGATATTCAGATATTCCATCAGGCAAAAGTGGACCAGGCAGTGCTCAAACATGCACTGCAGTACACGTAATGGTTCCCCGACCAAAACCAAAGCTAAAACCAAAGCTAAAACCAAAACCAAAGCTAAAACCAAAGCTAAAACCAAAGCTAAAACCAAAACCAAAGCTAAAACCAAAACCAAAACCAAAACCAAAGCTAAAGCTAAAGCTAAAACCAAAACCAAAACCAAAGCTAAAACCAAAACCAAAACCAAAGCTAAAACCAAAAAAGACAACTCGGCGTAGAATGTGTTACGTACCACCCAAGCCAAAAGGTATGCCATCCACACAAGCCGGTTCCCGGATATGGCGCTAGTCGTTTTTCGGAGCCGCGCCAAGTATTTTTTGCAATGCCGCACCGGAACGTGTTTAGGTGTTTTTTGAGCGTGGATCCGACGCCCAAAACGCCTCGCGTTTGCGCCGATTTAAAATCTGAAAATTATTCCCAGACGTGGTCGAATGCGCGTATGCCCGGCGGTTTTTACGCGTAAAGGCATGCGCTGCCCCGATACGGCGCGCGGCATGTGGCGTGGCCCCGGTTTGCAGCGGCGCGCGGCGACTAGCCGTACCCCAAACTGGACGACTTGCCGTCCTTTTTTCCGTGCCGGCCGAGGTATTTTTTGAGCAGTTTCACCAGGTCCTTGTCCGGGTTTGTCATAAGGATGGTCAGCAGTACGGCGAACACTCCCGCCCCCTCCATGGTGCGCAAGAGCGACTTTACGGCGCGGTGCTTTACCACCTCGCGCATCCCGCGCTCGGCCAGGTTGTTGGTGGAGTCGACGAATGAGTAATTCATGAACGTAAACAGGCTGGGCATCGCGTTGGACACCTTGTTCACAATGCCGGCCATCTCGGGGTACCTCTTGTAATACTTGATCAGGGCGTACATCTTGTTGCACATCTCCTCGTATTTTTCCGGCCCCAGGCCCGCCTTCTTTGCCTCGCGGGCCTCGTGGATTATGGTCCTGCCCGCGGCGCAAAAGTTTCGCACCCGGCGCAAGTGCGGCGTCAACATCTCCTCCTTCTTGGCCCATCTCTTGAAGTCGCGGTCCATGTGGGCCGTGCAGCGCTGCACCCTTTCCGGATCGAGCAGCTTGGACGTGTGGTATCCGTCCACTATCAATATGCCCTCGTAGTTCTTTAGAATCTCCTTTATCGGGGCCGTCTTGCGCGTGGACACGAAGTAGTATGAGAATTCCCGCGTCCCGACGAACCAGACCCATTTTCGCTCCTTTCCCACGTAGAACGACGTCTCGTCGACGTGCACGTACGGGGACTGCAGTATGAGTTCCAGTATCCCGTCGTATTTTGGCGTCAGCGCCACGGCCATCCTCCGCAGGGCGAACCACACGGTGGCCGTTGACAGGCGCAAATTGTGCAACCTTGCCAGTATGTCCACGATGGCCCGAATCACCCCCCTGTGGCGCCACTGGAGAAATATCTCGTGCAATAGGCCAAATCCCAGATTGCCGCTCTCCGGAACGTCCAGAAGCTCGTCGCCGTCCAGATCAGTGCATTCAACGACGTCCCCCTCCTCGGGCGCCCCGTCCTCGGTACGCGCCACCTGAACCTGGCCGCCGCCCACGTCAACGAACACCCCGCCTTCGGCATCCTCGGGCGCCCCGTCCTCGGTACGCGCCACCTGAACCTGGCCGCCGCCCACGTCAACGAACACCCCGCCTTCGGCATCCTCGGGCGCCCCCTCCTCGGTACGCGCCACCTGAACCTGGCCGCCGTCCCCGCCCGTGCTCCTGACGACGTCCCCCACGCCGAATTTTTCATTATCAGGATGCTTTATCAGAACCACGCCGCCGTCCCCGTCGGCCGCGTTGCTTCCATCCCCGTACTCTTTCACGTCTTTTGCCCGGAATTTCCCCCCCACATGCTTGCCGCATGCGTAACATGAGCCTTCAACGTGTTTCATGAGCGTTTTTGTGTACACCACCCTCTCAACGTCCGTGACAAAGCCATCAGTAACCTTGGTGATCTCTGCCCACCTGCAACCGCAATTTTTGCACGGCGGCAACCTGGCCGTAACCGAATGTGTGGCGGGCCGCGTGTCGGTCGTTCCCTTGTGTCCGTCCTTTGGGCCGGGACGGTCAGCCGTTCGTTTTTTGTCTTCTGCGGCCTTGTCTTTTCTCATTTCTTTCATAATCTGCTTTGACGTGGGGGCATGCGCGCCGTCAACCATGTCCAGTATTTTGATTATCTTCTTTAGGGCAACACTCTTCCTGGCAAGTTCACGTTTCAGCAAATCTATGTATTCCTTTAATTGTAGATTTCAGCTTCTTGTTGTTCTTTTTTGCCAATGCAAGGTCACGTTTCAACCCGGCAATGGTCTCGTTCTTTTTGGCAAGGTCACGTCTCAACTTGGCGTTGGCCTTACGTTCTTTTGAATTTGCTTTCAGAGCAGCCGCGCATCCAGGTATCGATTTTCTTCCTCTACAGTTTCAAACTGACGACCGTCTGCGGCGTATAGCCATCTTGTAACTTTGAAATTAACGTAAATATAATTTTTTGCTTATGCAGACAACAATTCTAACTCACGGTAATTTCGTTATGTGGATTGAGCCAACATCTATTTTTACAAATCTCAGCGACATCATTTACAGGAGTAACGAAATTAGCGTAATCTCGGCGGTCGGTGGATTCGACGCTCAAAACACCTAAACACGTTCCCGCACCGTACGCGAGCGTGGCGCGCTTCAAGCATGTCAATAACCGGGCCAAGCCGCACCAAAACCCCATTAGAACAACCGGCGAACCGCCGTGGCCGCCAAATATGCCATTCAACGATTGTGCCAAATCGCCAGGGCCAATCTCAAGCCTGCCGCAAATCTGGAGATTTCGAATGGCCAGCGAAGGCCTGCAACTCCGGAAACTCTCCGCGGCTCCGGTCGGGCGCGGCCTCTATCCCGCCTGCCCGGCCATATCGGGATATAAGTCCAGCCTGCGGTTGTCCAGAAGAGGGAGCTTCGCCCTTGTACGCTCCACCTCCCCTACGTCTATGTCCACGTATCCTATGCCCTCATCTGTACCCATGTCCAGCAGCACATCCCCGAAGGGGCCCACCACCAGACTCCTGCCGCAGTATATGTTTCCGGTGTGGGCCGGCGCCACCACGTAGCATCCGTTCTCCATGGCCCGGGCCCGGTTCATCGTTATCCAGTGCTCCACCTTCCCCTCGCCGGCCACCCAGGCGGAGGGGGCCACCAGGGTGTGCGAGCCGGCACCGGCCAACGCCCTGGCCATCTCCGGAAAGCGCAGGTCGTAGCAGATCATCATTCCGGTCATGCCGGCTTCCGTCCGCACCGGGGCGGCGACGGCGTCTCCCGGCTCCAGTTTGTCGGACTCTCGAAATCCCAGGGCGTCGTACAGGTGCACCTTGCGGTATACGGATCTGATCTTGCCGGAACGGTCGGCCAAGAACGCCGTGTCGTACACGCGGTCACGCTTGGGGCTCTTCTCGTACAGGGTGCCCACCACCCCGATGCGGTTGTCGCCGGCCGCTCTGCATATCTCTGCCACGAACGCGCCCGAGAGGGTCTCGGCCTCGGCGGCCAGCTCCGCGTCGCTCTGCGTCGGGGGCGTGTACGCCATCATAAATTCGGGAAACGCGCACAGCCGGGCGCCGTTGCCCGCCGCCTCCTCTATCCACCGCACGGCGCGGCGCAGGTTCCGGGCCTTGTCCGTGGACGCCTCAAACTGCGCTACGCCCACCTTGGCCATGCCCTCGGGGGCGCGGTTGCAAAATAAAAACGGTTACAGTGGCTTTCCGGCCTGGAACCAGTTCTCCTTGGCGTTCTCCTGGAACACCACTATGACGTGGTCGTCCTTGGCCTTGAGTATCTTGGTGGCGGCCTCGGTCACGGCCCGGACAAACTCGGACTTTTGCTCCTCGCTGCGGCCGGGAAACATGGATACTGTCACGATCGGCATGTCGGCGCGGGCATCCGTTCCCAATATAACCTGTGGCCCGCCGGGTTCTTGGCGGGCCGAAACCGCGCCTCGGATCTTTTTGGCCGTGCGCGGCGGCGCATCCCGCGTTGTATGGTGTGGAGAAACCTTAGGGATGCACAATCGGCAAAGGGCATCGCAAAGCCGCGTACGGCGGATGCACGTACGCGGCTGCCAGATCTGGATGCCGGGCGGCCGTCAATGCGACACCGCCCGGCAGCATGCGGCCGGCGTGTCCAAAACGGTTTGGACAGCTTGGGCGCGCCCGTACGGGACCCGGATCAGCAAAGGGCGGGAGCCAAGCCGCCGTGGTTGAACTTGTCCTCCGTCGTTTAGGCGGGAGTCCCGGAAAATGAAATAAATGCATGCCGTGCGCCATGTATAACATGGGCCGGAGAGGAGTGCTGCCGACACCCGAAGAACTCGACAGGGATGCCGACAAGATGGCAGAGATGTTCCCGGACAACCCCAAACTGTCGGAGTCCATGCGCAGGTCCGCGGAAGCCCTTCGCAAGTATAACCGGTTTATGGACCAGAGAAGCTGATACTGTTCAACTCTGCCACCATGTTTTCAAGCATAGTCTTTCGCTGGGTTATGTATTTTCTTTCACTCTTGTACTTGGCAATTTCTGTATTGAGCCTGACAACACGCCTCATGCTTTCCTGTTTACCATACTCGCGTTTTTCTATCATACCGCTTAATTTCTCTTCTTGCATGCTCAATTCCCTGATGTTGCGTTCAACCGCGTCCTGCAGCTCCCCGATGACACATTTTTTGGTTGCCGCAGACATCCCGTCCGCACTGTCCCTTATGCGCGCTACGCTCGCTGGCTCCTTTCGAAGAGGCGGATGCGGGGTCGGAATTGCCGCGACTCGACGCCCGCCTTTGAGACATCCGGGCTCGGCCTTGAGACGTCCTTTGCGGACGCCCCGGCGCTTTGGGTTTTTCTACGCGTCGCACGACGCGGGCCCGGCCGGGACGCACGGCGGCATGGAGATCAGATTGCGCTTCAACGCGTCGGCCAGGCGAGATGCCCGTCCTTTTCAGGAGTGGAACCGCCCGCCGCACTCTTCCCTGGTCAGTAGTCGGGGCGGTACCCGTACCGGGACCCGTACAGGTAGTCTGACTTGTGGGTGATCTTGTAGAGGTATCCGACGGCAAGCCCGACCACGAAGCCGCCTATGTGCGCCAGGTACGCCACGCCGCCGGCGGCCACGCCGAACCCCACGCTGCCTATCAACATCGGCAGCAGGTTTTGGAATATGAGCCAGAACGGGAGGAACCACCTGGCCTGTATGTGGATCATCCTCCAGAAGAAGAACATCATCAGCACGGTGAGTATCCGGGCGCGGGGAAAGAGCACCAGATACGCGCCCAGCACGCCGGACACCGCCCCTGACGCCCCCACAGCCGGTATGGGGCTGCTGGTGTCGCCGGCCACGTGGGCCAGCCCGGCCAGGACGCCCCACGCCAGATATATGCCCAGAAACTTGAGCCTGCCGAACTTTTGCTCTATGTTGTCGCCGAATATCCACAAGAAGAGCATGTTGCCGCCCAGGTGCAGTATGCCGCCGTGCAGGAAGGCGGAGGTGATCAGCGTCAGCGGGGGGTTGGCGTGGCACGCGATGCGCTCGGGCCCCAGGCCAAAGTCTATTAAAAGATCATCGGCGCCCATTACGCATTGGGGGACGGTCCCCCAATTGTAGAACAGGTTAAAGGCGTGTATGTTGGTAAAGTCCAGAAACTGCCCGGTGGCGGCCACCTCAATGAAGAACACCGCGACGTTGGCTATTATGAGCGCGTACGTCACGACGGGTTTCCAACCGGCGGGATGGGGGTTTTCGTCGCGCAGTGGCAGAAGCATGGTGTTAAAAGGCTCCCAAATTCGTATAAGTATTGTGGGGCGGTTTTCCGCGATGGATCCGGCCTCGTATATCGTTGCGCCGCGCGCGTGACGGGCCGCGCGCTACGCCCGCGGGCGGGCGCCCTTTTGCCGGCGCCCCCTAATCTTATGGCACCGCTATAACGCCGCGCCCGATTAGGTACTTTATGCCGGCCAGAAATTCCGCGTCGCTGACCAGCCCGTCGGCCCACCAACCGGCGGTGGTGCGCACCCACTCGTCTATGGGTCCGCCGTCCCCGCCGCCTTGTGGTACGTCGTCCAGGCGTATGACGCCCTGCTGTATCAGGTACGATATGGCCGACGTGAACGTCTGGTCGTCTATGTCCCCGGCCGTCCACATGCGTACGGTGTCCCGGATCCACGGAGGTATAATCTCGTCGGGGGATGCCGGATCTATGAACACCGGCAGTGTCGCGTCGGCCAGCTCGTTGCCGTTTATGTCCAGAAACGACAGCGTGGCCGGGCCGGATATGTCCCCGGGTATGGAAAACTCCATGGCGACCCCGCCGCCGGATATGCCGGTCTGCGAGTGCAGCACGGTATCGCCGTACGATATGGCGGCCACGTAGGGGCCCTCCACGCTTATGCTTCTCAAGAACACGTTGGTAACGTTAAAGGCCACGGTCGCGTCCCGGCCGGCCACCAGTCCGGGGTGTCCTATGCTTACGAGCATACGGTATTCCCCGTTGGCCGTCACGGCGCTGTACGGCGCGGAAGGGGGCGGCCGCACCTCAAAATCAATGGCGTCTCCCCCGCCCGCCGCGTCCAGCATCTCCAACAACTGGCCGCGGAGCAGCACTATGTGCACCGTCCTCATGTCCGTGAAGTAGTCGTCTATGGTCACGGTATTGTCCGCCGCCCCCACCCCGTTGATATAGACATCCATGCTCTCCACCAGCATGTCTCCAAACCCTCCGGGGACCGTAAACTCCACATGGACCGTCTCTATCTGCTCTATGACTTTCGGATCCCACTCGAACGGCATGGAGAACGATACCACGCCGCCTTCCGGATCGTACCTCCTGTCTTGCAGCTCGTCGTAGTACGTGATGAACTGCATGGTCTGCTCCCCCCAGCGCCCGCCGTCTATCTTATCCGAATACGTAATGGGTACGGAGACGGCGGACTCAAAGACCGGGGGGACGCCCGGGTCGTGCCCGCCCGCCGAGAGCACCGTGATGTCAAACGAGTACAGCCCGCCTCCGGCCAGTCTGGGTCCGGCCACCGTGAACACGTCGGGCCCCAACAGGCCGAAGAGGCCGCCGTCGGATTTTGCCGGCTCCGTATACTCGGCGCCGTCCACCAAATCAAACGTCACGCGCCCGTCGGCCCGGCTGAACTCTTGCGAGAAGAGTTGCGTCTGGCCGTGCCTGGCGGTTATCCTAAAATCGGCGTCCGACACCGGCTCGGCGGTGCCAAACACCACCATTGCCAGGTCCACCCGCACCAGCCCCGCCTCTTGTTGCGAGGAGACCACCATAGTCACCATCCTGCCGTCCATCTCCACCGGGGGAAGCGTCTCGCTGCCGGTGCCGTGGCCGTACGCCGTCCCTGCCACCCCCAACGCGAACAACACCGCCACCATATACGCCAGCAATGCGGCTTGCTGTACGGCAAGGCGGTTAAAAGTCTAGTCAGGCGCGGTTCCCCCCGGAAAGACGGATGCCGGGCGCGGCAGCCCGGCTCGGCTCCCGCTTTTGGCGGGCCCGGCCTTGCGTCGCCCCCTGCCCTTCGGGTTTTATTCCGCGCCGCGGACCGCGGGGCGTGGCCGCAAAGGCCCGACGTTATAACGCGCCGGCCCGACACGAGACACATCCCGTCCCTGCGGCGGGAAATGTCAAGCAAAAGTTAAATGAGCCGGCCAGCGGGTCGAAGCATTCAGATGGACTATACGCATCCCGAAGTTTTGGTGAGCACCCAGTGGGTGGCCGACAATCCTCCGGACGGTGATAAAAGGAGGTTGGTGGAGGTTGACTACGACCCCGAGAACGGCTACCGCAGCGGCCACATTGACGGGGCCACCCTCATCTGGTGGAGGCGCGACATCAACCGCGACCCCACCCGGGACATAATCAACAAAACGCAGTTTGAGGAGCTGATGTCCAGAAACGGCATCACGCCGGACAGCGAGATAATATTGTACGGGGACTTTCACAACTGGTTTGCGGCCTTTGCCTTCTGGGTCTTCAAGTACTACGGCCACCGAAACGTCAGGATCATGGACGGCGGCAGGACGAAGTGGGAGCTGGAGGACAGGCCGTATACCACCGAGGAGCCGCGGGTCGAACCCGCCGCATACGCGGCGATGCCGCCCGACGAGGGACTGCGCGCCCACCTGTTCGACGTCAAGAGGGCGCTTGACGAGGAGGGCACTGTAATGGTGGACGTGCGCTCCCCGCCCGAGTTCACCGGAGAGATAGTCGCGCCGCCCGAGTACCCGATGGAGCAGGCGCAGAGGGGCGGCCACATACCCGGGGCCAACAACATCCCGTGGTCTACGGCGGTAAACGACGCGGACGGGACGTTCAAGTCGGCCGACGAGCTGGCCCAGAACTACGCCCCCAAGGGCATAACCCCGGACAAGGACGTCATCTGCTACTGCCGCATAGGCGAGAGGTCCTCGCACTCGTGGTTCGTGCTGAAGTACCTGCTGGGATACCCCAGGGTGAGAAACTACGACGGATCCTGGACGGAGTGGGGCAACATGATCGGCAACCCCATAGAAAAGTAGATGGCCGCGCCGCCGACCGCCGGAGATCTGCCCGTAATAGGCAGGGGCATGTCGTACCGCATAAGGGAGGGCGACTCCCATTACGTGCTGGAGGACGCCGCCAGGGACGGGATGTCCGTCGCGGACCGCGTTCCCGACGGGGATCTCCGGCTGGTGGAGGCCGAGAGGGGCGTTATGCACGACATGGACGGGATAGGGCGCCGCGTCCCCATACGGTGGTACTTTCCAAAAGGGCCATACGGGATGGAGGAGGTTCTGGCCCGCGCCGAAGAGATGGATGCGAGGTACGCGGCCATGCGGGATACGACCTGTCCCGGCTAGCCGGAGGCGGCCCGCACTCCATATGCCTTGGCCGGCGTCACACCTACCCGGGGGCGGGCGCCAAGCGGGACATATGCCCTATAGCGCACGGCAAAGACCCGCGCTATGGCCGCGCGGGAAGGCACGGCGGCATGGCGCGGCAGGATGGCCGGTCCGGCCGCGCGTCCGGCGCTACAGCCAGTGCGGAGCCGCCATGTACTGGCCCGGCTCCCGGCCGCGCAGGACCCGAATCAGGGCGTTGGCCTGGGGCGTGGAGAGCACCGGCATGTCAAACTTGTTGTCGGTGGATATCCTCGGACAGGCGACCTGTATGAAGGCGTCTATGCCCCGCAGGTTGCGGAGGCGGTCGTTGGTTATGTCCGTAAGCGCAAACAGCTCGGTCTCCTTTCCCAGGCCCTCCAGCTGCTCCCTGAAGCGGAGGGCGGCCACCCGGGCCATCTGCCCCTCCTTGAGCCCCACCACTATGCCGAATCGCTTGGCCTCGGCGGCCCGGTACACGGACAGCGTGGCCTTCTTCTTCAGCGACGCGGCAAACTCGGTCACGTCGCGCACCTCGTTGAAGTAGGGGTCCAGCACATGGGTGGGCTTTCCGGTCGACATGGCCACCCCGGCGGCGTGGAAGTTGCTCTGCCCCATGAAGACGTACGCGTCAACGTCGTCCCGCAGGGCGGCGGCGGGGTAAAACTCGCACCCGAAGACCTGCCCGTCGTTGAGCTGGCCCTTTCCGCCACCTATGGCCACGCGCACCCCGCCCCGCTCCAGTATGCGGCGCACCGCGTCCACCTGGTGGAGGTGCTGGCTGTCGGTGAGCAGCCCCACGCTCGTATGCGGCGGGTCGGCGGCGTACTTTTCGGCCACCGACTCGAAGGGTATGTCGTCGTACGCGTCCACCATCACGGTGCCCTCCAGGTCGCCCATGGATATCGTGTGGCCTATGTTGAAGTGGATTCCCACCCCCAAGGCCCGGGCCCCGGCGGAGTTGACGTCGCAGCTGCCCCAAGTGGCGTCGGCTATCACGAATGCGGGGATGCCGAACTTTTCGTGTACGCGGGCGGCGGCGGACTGCACCTGGGGCAGCATCCCTTCGGGACCGTTGAGGGAGACCGAGGCGGGGCGGCGGCGCTCGATCTCCTCGAATATGCGGCCCTCGTCTATCACTATCATCTCAGGGCGCGCAGAGGCGGACTTTTTTATTTAAATTAGCACGCCCCCGCCCCGGCATGGTGGAGCTGCGCATCGGCATGGACGACACCGATTCCGCCCGGGGTATGTGCACCACCTTTCTGGCCCACATGATGGTCAACGGGCTGACCGAGCGGGGCTGCCGCTTCCTAGACTATCCCCGGCTGGTGCGCCTCAACCCCAATATTCCCTGGAAGACGCGGGGGAACGGCGCCGTGGCGCTGCACGTATCCACGAGCGACCCCGCCGGGGTTCGCCGGTTCGTGGACGGCATGGTGAGGCGCCACTCGGACATGCAAAACGGCGCCAACCCCGGGGTGGCGTTTCTGGAGGGGGACGGGGTGCCCGGCGAGCTGGTCGAGTTCGCCGCCGAGGCGCTGCACCGGGTGGTGGACATCCGCGGGGCGCTGCGGCTGGCGGCCGGGGCGGGCGTCGACGTTATGCAGTACGGGACCGGCCGGGGCGTGGTGGGGGCCATGGCGGCGGTGGGGTACAGGTTCGGGGACTGCACCGCCGAGATGCTGACGTACAGGCGCCCCCCCAACGTGGGCACCCCGCGTCATATAGACGCGGACAGCGTGAAACGCATGCAGGAGGCCACGTATCCGGAGACGTTCAGCAGCTACGACCCCGAGTCGGGCCAAGTGCTGGCCGCCCCCCGGGGGCCGGATCCCGTCTTCTACGGGATACGCGGCGAGGACCCCGCAGTGCTGTACGAGGCCTCCAAGATGATACGCCACGCCGAACAGCTGGCGGGGCACACCATATTCAGGACGAACCAGGGCACCGGGGACCACCTGGCGCGCGAGATAGATCCGGCGTCCCCGGAGCCGCACTCTTCGGGAACGGCGGCCGGCGCGGTGGTGGCCGTATCCGACGTACAGCGGGGGGGCCACGTCCGGCTGGACGTGGACTGCGGGGGCCGAGCCTTGACGTGCTGGGCGTACAGGCCCACGGGGCTGGCCGGCGTGGTGCGGGGCCTGGCGCCCGGCGACGGGGTGGAGGTGGGCGGCGGCGTCAGGCCCGGGCTGGCGCGCCTCCCGCCCACGCTCAGCCTGGAGGTGGTGCGGGTGCGGGACCTGGCGCGGCAAGAGGCCCTCCGCCCCCCCAGGTGCGGCGCGTGCGGCAAGAACATGAAGTCCCGGGGCCGCGGGCAGGGGTACGGGTGCGTCCGGTGCGGGGCTACTGCGCCCGGCCGGGTGGCCGTGGAGCTGCCCCGGTCCGTATCGCGCGGGGAGTACGTGCCGCGGGTATCGGCGCACCGGCACCTGGCCAGGCCGGCGCAGAGGAGTGGCAGGCTGAACGGCATGGACTTCTCCTCCAACCTGCCTTGGCATGGTGATTATAGCGGGGAGTAGATTTGAACTACTGATTTGCGGGTTATGAGCCCGCCGGGATGACTTAGTCCCCGGAGGTCTGACTTCCCCACCCCGCTGGCATGGGATGGGGCGTGGCGTTATATTTGCTTTTGGAGTTTGATCGCGCCCGCGCGGCGCGGGGACGGCCCCGGGCTCGGCCGCGGGCCGCCTTCCGATAGGGCAATATACCAACCCGCGGCCGTATGCCCGTGGACAAGTGGCTCCGCATGGCGGGAATCGGGGCGGCGGTGGCATTCTCCGTATGGGTGCTGACCTCTCCCTCGGATCCCCTGCCGGTGCCCCCTCCGGCGGGCGGCCCCGACGGGCGCGTCGAGGTCGTAGCAGACAACCTGGAGAGGCCCAGGCACCTGGCGGTGCACGGCAACGACGTGTTTATCACGGAGCGGGAGGGCCTGATACTCTTGGTGCGCAACGGAACCATGCTGGACGAGCCGGTGGCCGTGCTTCGGGCGGTGGAGGACTTTGACGCCGGGCTGTCCGGCATAGCCGTACACCCCGAGTATGACAGCAACGGGCTGCTGTACGTGTACCTCACGTACAGGGAGGGGGATATGATATACAACCGCATTCTGGAGGTGGCCGTGGTGGAGGACCGGCTGGCCGACGCGCGGCCCGTCCTGGAGGGGATCCCCGCGTCCCGCTTCGCCAACGGCGGGGTGGTGAAGTTCGGGCCCGACGGCATGCTGTACGTGGGGACCGGCACGCCGTCGGACGCCTCGCACCTTCCGCAGGACGCGGAGTCGCTGGCCGGCAAGATACTGCGGATCACCCCCGACGGAACCGTGCCCGACGACAACCCGTTCCCCGGCTCGGCGGTCTACTCGCTGGGGCACCGCAGCCCCAAGGGGATGGCCTGGGACGCGGCGGGCCAGCTGTACATGGTGGAGGCCGGCCCCGACAAGAACGACGAGATCAACCGCATAGTCCCGGGGGGCAACTACGGCTGGCCGGAGAGCGAGTGCTCGGGGGCGCAGCTGGACGCGGAGGTCTGCTACGACCCCGCGATCGAGCCGGGGGGCATGATCTTCTCGACGGGGGCGGCCGGTATCGAGGGGAACATAGTGCTGGCGTCGATGCGCGCCGCAGGACTCTTCGAGCTGGACGCCGACGAGGGGCTCCCGTCGCAGAAGGTGCTATTAAGCGGGGTGGGCCGCATCAGGGACGTGGTACAGGCGCAGGACGGGGCCATCTACGTGATAACCTCCAACACCGACGGCAAGGGCTTCCCCGCCGAGAACGACGACCTGCTCCTGAGGGTGCTCAAATGAGCCGCCTGCCCCGCTTCCGCGAGAAGGACCGCGCCGGGCGGATCGAGGCCGTGCGCGACGCGGCCGGGGACCTGGACGTATCGGCGCTGGACGGCGGCATAACGTTTGCGCAGGCAGACCGCATGGTCGAGAACGCCTTGGGGGTGATGGCCACCCCCCTGGGAGTGGCGACCAACTTCGTGGTGAACGGCCGGGACGTGCTGGTGCCCATGGTAGTCGAGGAGCCCTCGGTGGTGGCCGCCGCCTCCAAGTCCGCCCTGGCGTGCCGGGGGACGGGCGGGTTTTCGGCATCGTGCGACGACTCGATCAGCGCGGGCCAGATACAGGTGGTGGGCGCCGGGCCGGGGGCCGCCGACCGCATAAAGGATGCCGCGGGGCGCATACTGGAGGCGGCCAACGCGTGCAGCCGCACCCTGCCGAAGAGGGGAGGGGGGGCGCGTTCGGTCTCCGCCCGCAGTATAAGCGCGCCGTCCGGACCCATGCTGATAGTGGAGATCTCGGTGGACACGCTGGACGCCATGGGGGCCAACGTGATCAACACGATGTGTGAGGCCGTCTCCCCCATTATAGAGGAGGCCGCCGGGGGCCGGGCCGTCCTGCGCGTGCTCTCCAACTACAACACCGACCGGGTGGCAACCGCCTCGGCGGTGTTTCCGGCAGACGTGCTGGGGGATGACGCGGTGCGGGACATGGTGCTGGCATACGAGTTCGCCGACAACGACGTGTACAGGGCCGTCACCCACAACAAGGGCGTGATGAACGGGATAATAGCGGTGGCAGCGGCCACCGGACAGGACACCAGGGCCATAGACGCCGCGGCCCACGCCTGGGCCGCCCGCTCGGGGCGGTACCGCTCCCTGACCACGTGGTCCCGGACCGAGGCGGGGGACTTGGCGGGCTCCATCAGCGTGCCCATGCCGGTGGGAATAGTGGGCGGAATAATACGGGTCCACCCCACCGCCCGGGCCTGCCTGGACATTCTGGGGATGCGAAGCGCCCGGGAGCTGGCCGAGGTGATGGCCGCAGTCGGCCTGGCCCAGAACTTCGGGGCCATGCGGGCGCTGGCCACCGTGGGCATACAGAAGGGGCACATGAGGCTGCACGCCCGGAACGTGGCCGCGGCGGCCGGCGTGCCGCCGGACATGATAGACCGCGTGGCCGCGGCCATGGCCGACGGGAAGGTGACCGCCGAGCGGGCCCGGGCCCTGGCGGGAATTGGGGACGGCTAGGGCCGAGGCGCGCGCCCGGGGGAACGTTCCGCCACGTCAAGCCCATAGCGGAGAAGGCGGCGCACGGACATGAGGCGGGGGACGTATCCGGCCGGGAGTGCCGCAAGGCGGCGGACAGCACGCCGGGCCGCGCGCGTTTGCGTCGCTGCATGACCCGGGCATGCCCAACAACTCCAGCGGTGTGGAGCGGACCATGCGGCACCGCCGCGTGAGGTCGCGCGGGGCATGCTGCCCGGCTGGGAAGCGGCCGGAAACGCTGCTGCCCCGCGGGGCGCGTACGCCATGTGCGCGGCAAACTGGCGGATGCCCGGAATCGCATTGTCCGACGGGAGCGACGCGTATCCTTCCTCGCCGTGGATCCTGCCGTTCGTATTCAACCAGGCAACACAGTGTTGAAATTACAGGAGTGTATACGTGTAGCATGGACCCAAATTTGGGGGGATTCGTCAGGTTCTTGGAAGATCACGGTCTGGTGGAACTCGACATACTTGACGACGGAGATGAACAGTTCGTTAACAGAATGAAACTGCAAAAATACGCGCTCTTGGCAAAGCGTCTCGGAATGCCGTTCCCCTACCGCCACTCCATATACTTGTACGGGCCGTACTCGAATAATCTTGCCGCCGACTACGAGGCGCTGGCGCGCGACGGACTATACGACAAATATACGTCGGCCACACCCGACGAATTCAGAAGAAACGACTTTCTGAAGGCGGTCCACAACGATCCAAAGTGGCTTAATATCGCGGCCACCATAGTCGACAGGAACCAAAAGGTAAATGAGCGCGCCGCCTTGATGGACAAGGTATGCCGCATCAAATCTAGGTACGACAGGGAATTCGTTGCTGACGTTCTGGGCGACTTGGAGGAGCACGGCTTGGTCACGGTTAGCGCCTAACCGGCGGCCAGTTCTAGAACTCGTCTAATATTTCGAGCGCTGCGCGCCGTTTCCCCTCGCCGCGCAGGGATATCTCCAGATCTGTAGCGACCACGTTTTCGAGCATGGCGTTGTCGGTGGTGAAGAAGAATTTGGAGTCCGGATCTGACAAGATATGGGCCAAGATCATTGCGTCTGTGGCATCCAACCACTTGTCTTTGCCGAGAATAGCCATTATGCCGAACGCGTCCTTTTTGGCGGGCTTCATGTTTTCCCATGGAATTTTGTTGGATATCATTACATCTACCAGCATTGCAATCTTGTCCCGCCGGTCTGGGTCGGACTTAAAGTCGCGGAAAATTACCCCGCAGACCTCCCCCAGAACCACATGCGGCACAAAAACGTCAAAGGCATTGGAACGAAGTTTGTACAGCATGCGCTTCACTTCGCGCGCTCCTGCCAAAATACAACTTAAATGGAGGCCGCGCGCGTTCCATCCCGTGGGGTCGTAGCCTAGCCTGGTAGGGCGACAGTGAAAGTCACCGCTAAGGGCTCCAGAGGTTAACGAAGCTGCTGACGCAAGGATGATGTAAGTTTGGAGCTGTAGTGACCCGTAGGTCGCCGGTTCGACTCCGGTCGGCCCCACATCACGAGTTCAACACGTTCAGCGCGGATCCCGCCCGGAACCACTCCAGCTGCGCCTCGCCGTAGGAGTGCCGCAGCGATATCGTGTCGGACGTCCCGTCGGAGTGCCGCAGGACGCAGCGCACCGGCTCGCCTGGCGCAAGCGAGTCCAGCCCCACCAGCGACACGGTGTCGTCCTCCCGCACTATGTCGTAGTCTCCGGGGTCGGAGAAGGTCAGCGCCAGCACCCCCTGCTTCTTGAGGTTGGTCTCGTGGATGCGCGCATAGCTCTGCACTATAACCGCCCGGCACCCCAGGTACCGGGGCGTCATGGCCGCGTGCTCCCGGCTGCTCCCCTCGCCGTAGTTGCGGCCGCCCACTATGACCCAGCCTACGCCGCGCCGCTTGTACTCCCGGGCCATCTCCGCGAAGGGCTGCGTCTCGCCGGTGAGCTGGTTCTTTCCCCGGCCCACCTCGCCGGTGAAGTCGTTGACGGCGCCCAGCAGCATGTTGTCGCTCAGGTTGTCCAGGTGCCCCCTGTACGTGAGCCAGGGGCCCGCCGGCGATATGTGGTCTGTGGTGCACGGGCGCTGCGCCTTCACCATGAGCCGCAGGTCCGTCAAGTCCCCGCCGTCCCACTTGGGGAACGGGCTTATCCTCTGGAGCCGCTTGCTGTCCGGATCTATCTGGACGGCCACGCCGGTGCCGTCGGCGGGGGGCTCCACGTACACCTCTCCGGGCCGCTGGAACCCGGCCTCGGGAATCTCGGGGGCTGCCGAGGGTGGGTCCAGCACGAAGCGGCCCCCGTCGGCCGCCTCCAGGGTGTCCCGCAGCGGGTTGAACGAGAGGCTCCCGCTCAGGGACATCGCCACCACCAGCTCGGGGCTGCTCATGAAGTTGTGCGTCTGCCGCCGGCCGTCGTTGCGGCCCGGGAAGTTGCGGTTGAACGAGGTCACTATGGTGTTGGTCTCGTCCTCCTTCATCTCGGGCCTGGACCACTGCCCTATGCACGGCCCGCAGGCGTTGGCCAGGACCGTGGCGCCTATGTCGGTCAGCGACCCTATCAGCCCGTCCCGCTCTATGGTGGAGCGGATCTGCTCGGACCCGGGGGTCACCAGCAGGGGAACCTTGGCCTTTATGCCCCGGGCCTTGGCCTGCCTGGCTACGGTGGCCGCCCGGAACATGTCCTCGTACGACGAGTTGGTGCAGCTGCCCACCAGGGCGGCGGATATCGCGTCCACGTACCCCTCCGACGCCACGTCCCCGGCCAGGTCCGAGACCGGGCGGGCCAGGTCGGGCATGTGCGGGCCGGTCACGTGCGGCTCCAGCTTGGAGAGGTCTATCCGGATTATCCTGTCGAAGCGGGCCTCGGGATCCTCCTCGACTCCGGCGTCGGCGGCGAGCAGGGAGCGGTTTTCTTCGGCCAGCCCGGCGATGGAGGCGCGGCCGGTGGCCTCCAGGTACGTCCCCATCCGGGAGTCGTACGGGAACACCGAACAGGTGGCGCCCACCTCGGCGCCCATGTTCGTAATGGTGGCCTTGCCGGTGCAGCTTATCGAGGAGACGCCCGGCCCGAAATACTCGATGACCGCGTTGGTCCCCCCCGAGACGGTCAGCTCCTTGGCCACCATGAGTATCACGTCCTTGGGCGAGGCCCACCCGTTCAGCCGGCCGGTCAGGTACACCCCTATGCGCTGCGGATAGAGCACCTCCCAGGGCAGCCCGGCCATGGTCTCGGCTGCGTCCAGGCCGCCCACCCCTATGGCCAGCATCCCCAGCCCCCCGGCGTTGGGGGTGTGCGAGTCGGTCCCGATCATCAGCCCGCCGGGAAACGCGTAGTTCTCCAGCACCACCTGGTGTATTATGCCCGCCCCGGGCTTCCAGAATCCGCACCCGTACCGGGCCGCCGCCGACTGCAGGAACCGAAACACCTCGCTGTTCTCGTCCAGCGAGACGCGCATGTCCTCCTCGCCGGCCACCCGGGCGCGGATCAGGTGGTCGCAGTGCACCGTCACCGGCAGGGCCACACTGTCCAAGTTCGCCTGCATGAACTGCAGCATGACCATCTGGCCGGTGACGTCCTGCAGCGCCACCCTGTCGGGGCGCAGGCGCACGTACGACGGGGAGGCTCCCGGATCCGACTCGGGCACGTCCACCATGTGGCCGGCCAGTATCTTTTCTGTAAGGGTGAGGGGATGCCCGACCACCCCGGCGAACCGCTCCACCATCCGTCGGTTCCTCTCGTACACGGCCCGCACCATGCCCTCGGTGGTCTCTATGTCCATGTGTATATTCGGGGAGCGTGTGATTTAACGTTTAGGGGGGGTCCTTCCGAAAATACGGAGGGTGGGCTCCCGTCGGGTTGGCGCGCCACGGCGTTGAAGCAGGTCTTGCGGCCGTGGCCGCGTCGCGCGGCGCGGGTAAAAGTCCTAAGGGCCGGGGCAAGGGACGACGCAAGGCCGGGTCCGTCAAAAGCGGAGCCGAACCGCGGCCGTTGCGCCCGGCATCCGTCCTTCCGGGGGAACCGGGCGGGCAACCGTGTTGCGGCAGGCATTCCAACCCCTTGCCAAGAGACCGCGTCGGCCCGAAGCCGGTTAGGCCGGAATCGCCAGAGGAGGCTAAGGCCACGGCCGATACTACCTTTGTATGTTGTAGACAAACTTGAAACCAAACTCGCAGCTGACGATGCCCGCAACCGTGATGCCCAACACGGCCTCGGTAAAGACGTCGGCGCGTTGGTGTACTGCGAAATACGATCCCACCGCAATCCCGACCAATAGGATAGTGCACATATCTTGAACGCGAAGCGTAGGACTGCATTGTCATCGCTGCCCTTGGTATTCACTCGGTCTGTTCCATCCGAACCGGTCCTGTTCGAATCAGTCTTGCTGCGATCGCGCGTGCCCGGCGGCGGCGGTATCACGCTTCTCGGCTGGATTGGTGCTTTACTATGGGGGGTTATCTGGCATCGTCATACTTGGAAAGCTGCCGGTAGAACTCGGTTATTGATTTGGTTGAAATTACGTTGTCGCGGCCGGGCTTGTATGCATGGTCCCACGGGGTACCCTCCTTGTGCGTCATATGAACCAGATCACCGCCCGTGCACTGCCCATACTCGTGCAACACGCCGCCCACGACACTCGCGGTGTCATCCTCTATGATTTCGAACAACTCCATCCTACGCTTCGCGACCATATCCGTGTCATCCAGCGGCGTGCGGCACATTTCAAGCCGCCCAATTGGAGATCTGCCCCAATCCCGATACGTTTCCCACGCGGCGCGTATAACCGGCCCGTACTTCCACGCTTCAATGTCGTTGTGGAATGCAGGATCGTCTCGGTCCCGCAGGACGAATCCGTTTGTGATGTATAGCAGCTTGTTCAGCTGAAGTTGGTCCAGATCCAGATCATGGTCAAGCTTGGCGGTAGCCAGCATATAGTCAGCTACATGGAGGGCCGACGGAAGGCCGTTGGTCTGTGGCGTATGCATACTACTGTTACATCCAATTCAATTCTTTAAAAAGCACGCTTTTTGAGACCCTCCCGAAAGTACGGAGGACGGCTGCCCCGTGGTTCGGCGTCTCAAATGTGATATCAAGCATTTTAACCGCATGCGATTGCCGTTCCCATGTCGCAGGATGGAGGGAAGCCCGAAAGCGCGCGGCATTGACAAAGGATGCCGCAAGGCAGCGCTGCGAATATGAGAGTGCGGCTGCCACATCATGCGCCGGGCGGCTGCCGATACGCCATTGCCTCACAGCCTACAACCGGCACGTCCAAAACGGGCTTGAATGTCGTTTACGCCACACATCTCGGATACGGATCCGTCAAAGGCGGGCGCCCAACCGCCGCTGCCGAGATCGTCCGCCGTCTTTCCTGGAGGGAACCTGGCAGGGCGGGCGCCTGTACCGTTGTGGCGGCCTCCCGACGCGGCCCTTTTGTGCCGCCCGTCGGGGGCGCGCCCCGTTACGGCCGGACGAACTGCCGGCTGAGCAACCGCGCATACAACAGAAGGCGGCGTCCGGCGTGCCGCTCCCGCGGCAGGCATGGCCCGAGCGCCAATCTTTATTTTCGCTGCATGTACACCGCACCGCATGGTGAGGCCCATCCTGTTGGCAGTGGGCGCCATACCCGCCGTGCTGGCCGCGGTGACCGCCGCCTCGCTGCTCTCCCAGCCGGAGATACCCTTCTCGGCAGCCGTGTTCGAGGACGACATAGAGATCGAGTACACCGTACACGACCTGAGGGTGGTCTCCTTCGGGGTGACCGAGCGGGTGGGCGCCGACCGCACCCAGATACTCACGATACAGCGGGACGGCGACCTGCGCCTGATGGTGACCGAGGACGGCTTTCCCCAGCCCACCGTAGAGTCGTCCCTGACCGAGGAGGAGGTGATCCGGATCATCGCCCTGATCAAGGAGACCGGGTTCATGGCCCTGCCCGAGGACACGTTCCCCGTCCGCGACGACGCCGTTGAGTACACCCGGCACACTGTCAAGGTCACGCTGAACGGCGCCGTGACCAAGGTTACGTGGCCCGAGCAGAATGCCACCGACGGGTTCGTCCCGCCCATAATCACCCAGGTGGAGTTGAAGCTGGGCGAGGTGCTGGAGGGCGCGCGCTAGGCGGAATATGTATCCGCTGGCGGTTTCGTTTTATAACGCGTTATGCGACCACGTATCCGTTGGAACTGTTAAAGCGCGGCGCCGAGGCGGACATACGCCTTACGGAATGGTTCGGCCGTCCGGCGGTGCTCAAGGTGCGCCACCCCAAGCCGTACAGGAACCCGGACCTGGACGCCCGGCTGCGCCGCCAAAGGACACTCCGGGAGGCGTCCATGCTGCATATGGTAAAGTCCCTGGGCGTATCCTCGCCCCTGGTGTACTTTGTCGATGCGGGGCGCCACAGCATAATCATGGAGCATATACGGGGCGCCCCGGTCCACTCGCTGCCGGCCGGCGAGATCCCCGGACACTGCCGGGAGATGGGCCGGATCGCCGGGCTCCTGCACTCCGCCGGGATAATGCACGGGGACCTGACCACCTCCAACTTCATCCTGGCCGACAGGCTGTTCATGATAGACATGGGCCTGTCGCGGCGCACCATAAAGCCCGAAGACTGGGCCGTGGACATGAGGCTAATCAAGGAGATGCTGGGCAGCGCCCACGCCGAGGTGATGGAGGAGTCCTGGGGGGCGCTGGTGGGCGGGTACGCCCTTACCATGCCCCGCCACGCCGAGGTGCTGCGGCTGGTCTCCCGCATAGAGGCCCGGGGGAGGTACGCCCGGGTTGTCTAGCTTGCGGTTCGTATCCTCCAACGAGCACAAGTTCGGGGAGGCCCGCCGCATGCTGCGCCGGAAGGGCATCAGGATATCCCACCTGAAGGCCAGCCTGCCGGAGGTGCAGTCCCATTCGCTGGAGGAGATAGCGCTGGCAAAAGCCGCCGCGGCGCACCGTTTGGCGGGGGGAGCCGTGCTGGTGGAGGACGACGGCCTGTTCATAGACTCGCTGAAGGGGTTTCCGGGGCCGTACTCGGCATACGTGTTTGACACCATAGGAAACGGCGGGATACTGGCCCTGGTGCGGGGGGACCGGGCCGCGTCGTTCCGGGCGGTGGTCGCGTACGCGGACGGTTCGGAGGCCCTGAGTTTTGAGGGGCGCGTCCGGGGCCGCATAGCCGACCGTATGCAGGGCTCGGGGTGGGGGTACGACCCGGTCTTCGTTCCCGACGGCGCCCCGGGCACGTTCGCCCAGACGGACAAGGATCTGTACTCCCACCGCGGGGCGGCCCTGGCCGCCTTCGCGCGGTGGTACGGCAGCGGACGGCCCGCCGAGTAGGCCCGCGCGCCACATCGTGGGGTAGCCACGGATCAAAAGGCGATCTGGATTGTTAGTCAGGTTTAATAACAGGAATAAATGTCAGCTATCGGATGTTTAGGCATGGCGGCATTGGGTTTTATCTACTGCTGGCGGCAGCCTTGGCCACCATACCCTTGGGACCGGCCTCGGCCCAGCCGGACATAGACAGCGACGGAATTGAGGACGTCAACGACAAGTGCCCCAACCTGCAGGAGGATTACATGGGGGAACTGGACGGGTGCCCGTCCAGCTACGTCCCCTGGTATGACGAGGACCTGGACGGGATAGAGGACGACTCGGACCTGTGTCCCAGCCTTCAGGAGCGCTACAACCAGTTCCAAGACGACGACGGGTGTCCTGACACGCGCCCGGGGACCGGCGAGGCCGGGCTGCCGGACAGCGACGGCGACAACATCATAGACTTGCTGGACAGGTGCCCCAACCGGGCCGAGACCTTCAACGGGGTGATGGACACCGACGGGTGCCCCGACGACTACAACGTCAGCCACGACGTGGACCGGGACGGCATAGCCGATGCGATAGACCGGTGCCCCATGCTGCCGGAGAACTACAACAGGTTCCAGGACACCGACGGGTGTCCCGACGAGCTGGCCGACCCCCGAATGGCCGACACCGACGGCGACGGCATCAGGGACGTGCTGGACTTTTGCGTGACGGAGCCTGAAACGGTCAACCAATACCGGGACACCGACGGGTGCCCTGACACCATAAACGGCGGCGTCTTTGCCGACTCGGACAGCGACGGCGTGGCCGACAGGTACGACCTCTGCCCCGTGGAGCAGGAGACCATAAACAACTACGCCGACTACGACGGGTGCCCGGACAGCCTGCCCAACCTGGTCGGACCTCCGGGCGACGCCGACGACGACGCGGTGCCCGACGTGGAGGACCTCTGCCCGCTGGAGCCGGAGCGCTACAACCAGTTCCAGGACGAGGACGGGTGTCCGGACATTCCGCCCTACTCTGTGGACAAGGACTCAGACCAGGACGGCATACCCGACACCCGGGACCGGTGCGTGGGCGCCAGGGAGAACTACAACTACTACATGGACGAGGACGGGTGTCCGGACTTTGTTACAGACGAGACGGAGCTGCCCGACACCGACGGCGACGGCATCAACGACCTGGAGGACCACTGTCCCAGTCAGCCGGAGGTCATCAACGGCGTGTACGACCAGGACGGGTGTCCGGACTCGTTTGACACGCCCGACCGCGACCAGGACGGGCTGCCCGACTCGCTGGACGCCTGCCCGCTGCTCCGGGAGACGTACAACCGCATTCAGGACGCCGACGGGTGTCCGGAGAACATACCGGGCCTGACCCCCCTGGACTTTGACGACGACCGGATAAGCGACCTGAGCGACAAGTGCCCCACCCAGCCGGAGATATACAACGGGTACAAGGACGCCGACGGGTGTCCGGACTCTTTGATTGCCGACGGCGACGGCGACGGCATCCCCGACTCGATAGACCAGTGCCCCACCACCGCGGAGACGTGGAACCAGTACTTTGACGACGACGGGTGTCCGGACTCCCCCACCGAAATGGACACCGACTTTGACGGCATCCCCGATGAGACAGACGAGTGCCCCACCGAGCGGGAGAGGTTCAACGCGTACCTGGACGAGGACGGGTGTCCGGACTTTGAGCAGTACGTGATAGACTATGACACCGACTTTGACGGCATCCCCAACTCCATAGACGCGTGCCCGCTGGTGCGGGAGAACTACAACGGAATGGAGGACGACGACGGGTGTCCGGACACGCGCCTGGACGGCAGCAGCATACCGGACACCGACGGCGACGGCATAGTGGACTACAACGACCTCTGCCCCACCAGGGGAGAGACGTTCAACGGCGTGCTGGACTTTGACGGGTGTCCGGACTACTACAGCGTCAGCCGCGACCGGGACAGCGACGGCATCATAGACGCCGTGGACAGGTGCCCCCTGGTGGCCGAGACGTACAACCGCTACCAGGATTCAGACGGGTGCCCGGACATGATATTTGACCTGCTGATTATAGACCGCGACGGCGACGGCATAGACGACAGCAACGACGCCTGCCCGCTGCAGCAGGAAGTGTACAACGGCTTTGAGGACACCGACGGTTGTCCTGACACCGACGAGCGGCTGCCCGACGGCGACGGCGACGGAGTCCCGGACATACTGGACATGTGCCCGACGCTGGACGAGGTATGGAACCGCTACCTTGACCTGGACGGCTGTCCGGACGAGGTGCCAGCCATACAGCAGCCCCTGGACACCGACGGCGACGGGCTGAACGACTCCGACGACATGTGCCCCACCGAGCGCGAGGTCTGGAACAAGTACGAGGACACCGACGGGTGTCCGGACATCATCCCCGAGCAGTCGCGTTACAAGCACGACTCGGACTTGGATGGTATAATCAACGATCAGGATGGCTGTCCCCTGGTGGCCGAGGACTACGACGGCGATCAGGACACCGACGGTTGTCCTGATCCGTAGGGGGTGCCCAGATGAGATACCACATCTGGTCTCTGATAATGCTGACGGCCACGATAGGGGTGGCGTACGCCGCCACGGCCAACGATCTGGACGACGACGGCATACCCGATAGCGCCGACCAGTGCCCCAACCTGCCGGAGGACTACGACCCCCAGTACGGCAACGTGGTGGACGGGTGCCCCGCCGACTTTGTGCCCTGGTACGACACCGACTACGACGCCATTCAGGACCACCTGGACTTCTGCCCCACGGTACGCGAGAACTACAACCTGTACATGGACCTGGACGGGTGTCCGGACTCGTCCCCGGAGGATCCTGCCACGCTGGTGGACTCTGACGGCGACGGTTTCATAGACGTGGCAGACCTCTGCCCCACCAGGGCCGAGACGTTCAACGGGGTGGACGACCACGACGGGTGCCCGGACGACTACGCGGTCCTCCGGGACTCTGACAGCGACGGCATATCCGACTCGCAGGACTCCTGCGTTATGGAACAGGAGACCTACAACCGCTACCAGGATTCCGACGGGTGCCCCGACTCGGTGCTGGAGACGCAGACCCCGTTCGAATTCCCGGACACGGACGGGGACGGCGTAGAGGACAGGTGGGACTCGTGCCCCGCAGAGCAGGAGAACTTTGACGGGTATCTGGATTGGGACGGGTGTCCGGACACGGCGGGCGCCGACCCCAACGTCACCCCGGACAGGGACTACGACGGCATACCCGACGGCGAGGACATGTGTCCGGACAGGCGGGAGAGCTACAACAAGTACCAGGATTCCGACGGGTGCCCCGACACGATATTCATTCCGCTGGTGGCCGACCAGGACGGCGACGGCATAATGGACTCGGAAGACAAGTGCGTGTACATGCGGGAGGTCTACAACCGCTACCAGGATTCCGACGGGTGCCCCGATATGGTAACCTCGGAGGAGTCCCTGGCCGATAGCGACGGGGACGGCATACTGGACGAGGTGGACCTGTGCCCCAACCAGCCCGAGTCGGCCAACGGCTACATGGACCTGGACGGGTGTCCGGACTCTCAAAACGACGTATACGACAGCGACGGGGACGGCATAACCGACATGGCAGACGGGTGCCCCCAGGAGGCCGAAAACTACAACCGCTACCAGGATTCGGACGGGTGTCCGGACAACGTGGTGCAGCCGTCCACGTCCTTCGTCTTCCCCGACTCCGACGGCGACGGGGTGGACGACCGCTGGGACTCGTGTCCGGACGAGGCGGAGAACTACAACTCGTACCTTGACTGGGACGGGTGCCCCGACGAGGCGGGTACCGCAATCGACCCCCTGATGGATTCGGACTATGACGGCATACCCGACGGCGCCGACCAGTGCCCCGACGAGGCGGAGCGGTACAACGACTATCTGGACGCCGACGGGTGCCCTGACCTGCCCGAGATGGCGGCTCCCCCCATGGACAGCGATGGGGACGGCATACTGGACGAGGCGGACATGTGCCCCCAGGCCCGGGAGACCTACAACCGGTACATGGATTCGGACGGGTGCCCCGACTGGGTTGCGGACTTTCGCAGCAACGCGGACAGCGATTTGGACGGCATCATAGACGTCATGGACCTCTGCCCCGCCCAGGCGGAGACGTTCAACGGCGTGCTGGACTTTGACGGGTGCCCCGACGACTACACGCCCTACCGCGACTCCGACGGGGACGGCATAGGCGATGCCGTTGACGCATGCCCCACAGTCCGGGAGGTGTACAACCGGTACATGGATGCCGACGGGTGCCCCGACTCCGCCGACGGGGCGCCGATGGCCTACGTCTTCCCCGACTCCGACGGCGACGGGGTGGACGACCGCTGGGACTCGTGCCTTGATGCGGCGGAGAACTACAACTCGTACCTGGACTGGGACGGGTGTCCCGACGTGGTGGCCGCCGGATCCACCACGCCCAGCATAGTGGACACCGACGGGGACGGCTACCCCGACGTGGCGGACATATGCCCCACGCTCCCCGAAACTTGGAACAAGTACAACGACATGGACGGGTGTCCCGACGTGGCCCCCGAGCAGTCCAGGTTCGTGCACGACAGCGACCTTGACGACATAATAGACGCCGATGACGCATGTCCGACGCTCCCCGAAGATTACGACGGGGACGACGACGGGGACGGGTGTCCGGAGTGATTAATATGGCGAGCATACGAGCCCAAACCATGACCAGGGGTGGAACCGCGGCGCTTCTTTCCGCAATATTGATCCTCGGGGCGGTGGCTCCCGCCGCGGCGGTGCCCGACTCGGACCACGACGGGGTGCCCGACGGGGTGGACCTGTGCCCCAACCTTCTTGAGGACTACGACCCCCAGTACGGTGGCGTGATAGACGGATGCCCAGCCGACTTCGTGCCATGGTATGACGCCGACTACGACGGCATACAGGACCACCTGGACTCGTGCCCCTCCGTCCGGGAGAACTACAACCGGCACATGGACTCGGACGGGTGCCCCGACGTGGTGCCCGGCGGACAGTCCGACCCGGACAGCGACGGCGACGGGTTCATAGACCTGGTGGACAGGTGCCCCACCCGGGCCGAGACGTTCAACGGGGTGGACGACCGCGACGGCTGCCCGGACGACAACATGGCGTTCAAGGACAGCGACAGCGACGGCATATCCGATCCGCTGGACGCCTGCGTAATGCAGCAGGAGACCTACAACCTGTACCTTGACACGGACGGGTGTCCGGACTCGGTGGAGGAGGCCCCCATGGACGGCTTCTCCAGCGACGCGGACAACGACGGGGTGGACGACCGCTGGGACTCGTGCCTTGATGCGGCGGAGAACTACAACTCGTACCTGGACTGGGACGGGTGTCCGGACGTGGTGGCCGTAACCGTAAACGACTGGCTGGATTCTGACTTTGACACCATACCCGACTGGCAGGACGCTTGTCCGGACGACCGGGAGAACTTCAACAAGTACCAGGATGCCGACGGGTGTCCGGACGTAATCGTAATGCCGTCGACCGGCGACTACGACTTGGACACCATACCCGACTATCTGGACAGGTGCCCGTACAATCCGGAGAACTACAACCGGTACATGGATACCGACGGGTGCCCCGACGAGATGGCCGTTGAGGAGACGGTAGGCGACACCGACGGGGACGGCATACCCGACGAGGTGGACCGGTGCCCCACTCAGGTCGAGACGTACAACGGCGTGCTGGATGCCGACGGGTGTCCGGACGACTACATGCCGACCCGCGACACCGACATGGACGGTGTGCCCGACGCGTACGACTCGTGTATAATGCAGCAGGAGACCTACAACCTGTACCTTGACACGGACGGGTGTCCGGACTCGGTGGAGGAGGCCCCCATGGACGGCTTCTCCAGCGACGCGGACAACGACGGGGTGGACGACCGCTGGGACGCGTGCCTTGATGCGGCGGAGAACTACAACTCGTACCTGGACTGGGACGGGTGTCCGGACGTGGTGGCCGTAACCGTAAACGACTGGCTGGATTCTGACTTTGACACCATACCCGACGGCGAGGACCTCTGCCCGCTGCTGCGTGAGAACTTCAACGGGTACCTGGATGCCGACGGGTGTCCGGACGCGTACGCCATGTTCTCGACGGGCGACTTTGACTCCGACGGGCTGGTGGGCGCCGCTGACCTGTGTCCGTACGTGGCCGAGACGTACAACCTGTACCTCGACATGGACGGGTGTCCGGACGCGGTGCCCGGCGGCGCCGTCAACGACGACACCGACGCGGACGGCATACCCGACATAGCGGACCTGTGCCCCACCCGGGCGGAGACGTACAACGGCGTGCTGGATACCGACGGGTGCCCGGACGAAGACATGGCTCTGAAGGATACGGACCGCGACGGCGTGCCTGACTCGCGGGACTCTTGTATAATGCAGCAGGAGACCTACAACATGTACCTCGACGCGGACGGGTGCCCCGACGAGGCGCCCGGCATCGAGAAGTTGCGGTACGTCTTTGCCGACGTGGACAACGACGGGGTGGACGACCGCTGGGACTCGTGTCCGGACGAGGCCGAGACGCTCAACGGGTACCTGGACTGGGACGGCTGCGCCGACACGCCCGCCGCCGGAACCGCGGGGCCCGGCATCACCGACTCTGACGGGGACGGCTATCCGGACGGGCTGGACTCCTGCCCGATCAACCCCGAGACGTGGAACAAGTTCCGCGACTACGACGGCTGCCCGGACATAATGCCCGAGCAGTCCAGATTCGTGCACGACGCGGACCTGGACGGCGTGCTTGACGAGGTCGATATGTGTCCGGACGTCCCCGAGGACTACGACGGAGACTCCGACGCCGACGGCTGCCCCGAGTAACATATACGCGAGACTCCCGCAAGGCCCGCTGCGACGGCCCCCGGGTTAATGGCTGTTGCGCGTCACGAAACGGGGCTTGCGCGCCCGGGCGCCCGCGGCAGGCCGGGACCGCAATACATCCCCCGAAATGCCCGATGCGGCGCCGGGATCGCCCCGTGCCTTCCCCCGCAAGACACATGTATTGGCCCGTACCGCCAGCGGCCATGGGCCACCGCGGCAGGCTGCCCCGGTTCGAAGGGCGGGCGTTTATGGCCCCCATGGCGGGGGTGAGCGATCCGGCCCTGAGGCTGATGGCCCGGAGGCGTGGGGCAGCCCTGGTGGTAACCGAGTTCACCAGCATACACAGCATAGTGGCCCGGCACCGAGAGCTGAGCCGCGACGGCCGGACCATACGGGAGTTTCTGGAGTACTCCGACGACGAAAGGCCGCTGTCGGTGCAGCTCTTCGGCTCCGACACGGAGGCCCTGGCCCGGGCCGCCCGCATAGTGGAGCCCTACTTTGACATAATAGACTACAACATGGGCTGCCCCGCGCCCCACATCACCAGGCAGATGGCGGGCGCCGCCCTGCTCCAGAACGAGAGCCTGACTAGGCGCATCTTCCGCACCCTGACCGAGTCGGTCCGGCTGCCCGTCACCCTCAAGATGCGCGCCGGGGTGACGCCCGAGGAGCCGCACCTCTTTCTTGACATAGCCAAGATAGCCCAGGAGGAGAACGTGGCAATGATAACGCTGCACCCCCGCACCGCCGCCCAGGGATACGCGGGGAAGTCGGACTGGTCCCTGATACGGCTGCTGAAGAGGCGGGTCCGGGTTCCGGTGGTGGGCAACGGCGACATACACACCCCAGAGGACGCCGGCCGCATGATCCGGGAGACGGGATGCGACTACGTGATGGTGGGCCGGGGCGCCATGGGAAACCCGTTCCTGTTCGACCAGATAAACGACTACCTGCGCACCGGCTCGTACCGGAGGTACGGCGTTGCCGACCGGGTCGGGGCCTTCTTCGAATACATGGAGGCGTCGTCCGGGTACAACATCAAATTCTCGTCGGTCAAGGCGCAGGCCATGAGGTTCACGCGGGGGGTGGAGGGCGCGGCGCGCCTGCGCGAGAGGATCACGGCCGCCGGGGACAGGGCCGAATTGGCCCGGGCGGTTCGCGCGTTCGCCTGACGGCCTGCCCCCGAACCCCGCCCGCCGCGCGCGTCCGGGCACGCCGACGCCGCTTTGGCCGCCCGCAGGCATGCCCCATGATATGGCGCGGGATGCGCGTCCCGCCGCCGCGTCGGGCGACCCGCCGCGGACGCGGGTTTGCCCCACGTCGCGGCGGCATGCGAGAGCCTGCCATAGTCTTTTTATTCATAAATGCGGTAGCCTAAACGCTGCCCTCCAAATGGTTAAGAGAATATGGAATTCCCGGCAAGCTGATTGTCGTGGAAGGGATAGACGGCTCCGGCAAGTCGACTCAGCTGCGGCTGCTGGAGAAGTGGTTCCGCTTCAACGGCATGGAGGTGTTTCTCACGGAATGGAACTCGTCGGCCCTGGTAAAGTCGATAACCTCCAAGGGCAAGAAGAAGGCCAACCTGACCCCTACCACGTTCAGCCTGCTGCACGCCACCGACTTTGCCGACCGCTTTGAGCGAAACATAATGCCCCTGCTCCGGGCCGGCTACTTCGTGCTGGCCGACCGGTACGTGTACACCGCCTACTCCCGGGACGTGGCGCGGGGGTGCAACCCTACGTGGGTTCGGAAAGTGTACGACTTTGCCCTGAAGCCGGACATCGCGTTCTACTTCAGGGTGCCCATAGACGTCTCCATAGAACGCATTCTTGCCAGCAGGCCCAAGCTGAAGTACTACGAGGCGGGGATGGACATGAAGCTGAGCGGGGACCCCTACGAGAGCTACCGCATATTCCAGAACCGCATCATACAGCAATACGAGCTGATGCGGGAGCGGGAGGGGTTTGCCGTGATAGACGCCACGATGGGCATACAGGAACAGCAGAACATAATGCGGGACATTGTGATGGACAGGCTGGAGGTTTTGGCTCCCGATGCCAAGGAGACAAAGTAGATGGCCGCGCACTCCCGAACCCCCAAGTGGTACGGCCAGAGCGGGGGGATGCCCTACTTGCGCGACACCAAGATCAGCGGCAAGCTCATAGTCATAGAAGGCCCCGACGCGTCGGGGCGCAGCACGCAGATAGGCCAGATCACCGAGCAGCTGGAGGCCAAGGGGATGGCTGTTCTCAACACCGGCCTGAAGCGTTCAGGGTTCATAGGGACCGGCATACTGGAGGCCAAGCGCAACGTCACACTGGGAAAGAGGACCATCGCCCTCTTTTACGCGGCGGACTTTGCCGACCAGTTGGAGCACAAGATAGTTCCGGCGCTGCACGCCGGGTACGTGGTTCTGGCCGACCGGTACGTGTACACGCTGATGGCCCGCAACACGGTGCGGGGCATACGCCGCCTGTGGTCGGCGAACCTGTACAGCTTTGCCATGGTGCCGGACCTGGTATTCTACCTGGACGTGGACCCCTTCAAGCTGGTGCACCGCGTCTTTGCAAAGCACCACCAACTGGACTACTACGAGTCAGGCTCGGACATGGGCCACTCCGACGACATGTTCGAGTCGTTCATAATGTACCAGCGGAAGCTGGCGCGGGAGTTTGAGTTTCTAAAGAAAAAGTACAACCTCACGTCCATAGACGGCAACAAACCCGCCGACGAGGTGAGCCAAGCCCTGCAGGGGCGCATAAACGACTATCTGGGCCTGTAGCCGCACGCCCCGGCGCGTCCCGCCGGGGCTGGCGCGCGTCTGGATGCTCTGATCATGCGTTCGCGGCGGGACATTTCGCCGGGACGTAAAAAGTGGCAAACTCCGCCTGAAACCGCCGGGACGGCAAGCCCGCCGTACGGGAGCCGTTTGAAGAAATGAAGTGTCCAACATGAGTTGGCAGACTAGTCAGCAGAGCACTCGTCTATGCATTCACCCAAACTGCCGCCATTGTTCATGCAATAAGTCACGCAATTGCTGGTGGAGGAGCCCCCCGTTATCACCGGGTCATCGATTGCCTGTGACGCAATGCCGGACCCGATGCCGACTACGGCGACGACCACCAGAGCAACGGCCAGTATTTTTACCGTTTTTTGCATGACAGCAATGGGGGGGAATTATCGGAATTAATACAGGTTAAATACTAACTTCGCATGATACTTGCATGAACAAACAAACTGCGAACGCGAAAGGCGACTCGGCCAAATACCGGGACCTGTCCCTGCCGGAATTGTTCGACATGTTCCCCGACGACAAGGCCGCCATGGAGTGGATCGAGGAGAACGTGTGGCCGGACGGCCGCAGGTGTCCCAGATGCGGCTACAAGTACACCTGCGCCTCCAAGCACCCGAGCATGCCGTACTACTGCTCGGAGTGCGACAAGCGCTTCAGCGTCAAGATCGGAACCGTCATGGCACACTCCAAAATCAGTTACCGGAACTGGGCCATAGCCACGTACCTGCTCGCCACCCGTCCCAAGGGCATATCCAGCGTGCAGCTGGGCAAGGATCTTGGAATAAAGCAGAGCACGGCGTGGTTCCTGCTGCACAGGCTCAGGGAGGCGTGGCGCACCTTGGCGGGGCCGGACTTGATGGCCGGCCCCGTCGAGGTGGACGAGGTGTATTTGGGAGGGATTGAGAAGAACAAGCACGCCGACAAGAAGGGCAAGAGGAAGAAGACCGCGGTCGTGGGCATCAGGGACAGGAAGACCGGAACGATCAGGGCGATCCCCGTGCCGGAGACCACCGCGGCCCGCCTTTTGGAGTTTGTCGAGTCCAACGCGGATCCGGAAGCCAAGAAATTCACCGACGAAAACCGGGCGTACGGCGGCCTGAAGAACCATGAGACGGTCAACCACGGCGACGGGGAGTACGTCCGGGGCGAGGTGCACGTCAACGGGATGGAGTCGTTCTGGGCCCTGGTGAGGCGCGGGTACAACGGGACGTTCCACCACATAGAGCCCAAGCACCTGCACCGCTACGTCAACGAGTTTGCGGGAAGGCTGAGCGACAGGGCGGCCAGCGCCGTCGAAAAGATGTGCAACATTGTACGGAACCTGGTGGGCAAGAGGCTCACCTACAGGCAGTTGATAACCAGCAAGTCACTGTGCGGCGCGACGTGACGGCGGCGCGCCGATCCAGGCAAGAATGCGCGCGGGCGGCATTTCCAGAAGGGCCGACGGATGGGCGCGGCATGACAAATCCGTGAATTATTGGTCGGGCGCGGCCGTCCGGATGCCGCGGACGTTCGGTACGGGGGAGAATGTTCACAATTCCCGATTCAACTACAAACTCACGCCTGAATCCGGCCATTTGGGGTGATTGTAAACGTTCTCCGGAATTCCATGCGCGGGCGGCCGGCAGGTGAGGGGTGTATCAATCACGATAATTCCCCAATGGGGGCAGAGAATATAAAAATATGTGGACGGCCGCAACGGCGGCGGTCTGGCTTCCGCTTTTGACGGGCCCGGGCCAGGCGATGTAATGCCCTTTGTTGACGCCCTAACCCTTTGGGTTTACCCCTGCGCCGCGCGACGCGAGCCCGGCCACAGGGCGCATGGCCGCAAAGGCCTGATCCGACGTTTCAGCGCGTCAACCCAACCGGAGGCACATCCTCCGCCGTTTCGGGAAGAACCCGCCCTGCAAAGATTTTAGTATGGTTTGGAAGGCATACAGTCCATGAATCTGATACGACGCATAGACGACGTCATAGAAGAGAAGAGCCTGCTTAAACACCCCTTCTACCAGATGTGGACGGAAGGCAGGCTGACCCGGCCCATGCTGGCAGGATACT
The DNA here is from genome assembly GCA_963665475.2 of Nitrosopumilaceae archaeon. Classification (GTDB taxonomy): domain Archaea; phylum Thermoproteota; class Nitrososphaeria; order Nitrososphaerales; family Nitrosopumilaceae; genus VYCS01. The sequence continues at coordinate 256,122 of CAXXXK010000004.1, forward strand.
CCAAGGAGTACTACCAGCTGGTGAAGGCGGTTCCCCGATACATGGAGAGCATACTGTCTGAAATTCCGCAGTCAGACGCGCTGGAGTCCAACATGCGCGAGGAATACGAGCACGTACCCCTCTGGGAGGAGTTTGCCGTAGGGCTGGGCGTGCCGCGCGAGGAGCTGACATCTCACGGGGGCCTGGAGAAGACCCTGTCTGCCGTCTCGGCGCTGCATACGCTGATGGACGGCCATACCGGGGCGGCGGCGATGTACTCTCTGGAGAAGGAGATACCGGAGATAAGCCGCACCAAACTGGAAGGGCTCAGGGAGTTCTACGGAATGGACGGGGACGTTGAGTACTTTGTGCAGCACATGGAGGCGGACGTGCGCCACGCAGAGGACTGGCGATGTATGTTGGAGGAGTCCGAGTCCGACGACGAGAGCCAGGTGCGGGCGGCGCAGGATTCGGTCATGGCGCAGAACCAGATACTGGACGCCTGCTACGAAGCGTACTGCGACAACAATTAATACCCAAATGTCGGGCGGTTGTTTTGGGGCCCGTAACTCAGCTTGGTAGAGTAACCGACTCATAATCGGTGAGCCGCGGGATCGAAGCCCACCGGGCCCACTCCAGACGGTCGCACGGGGCTTGTCGCGCCATTGTTTGGCGCCCGTTGTCAGGCACGGGAATTAAACGCCGCGGCAGCCACGCTATATTCCCGCTCGAATCGCTTAAATCGGCGCGCCCCCCACCGCCAGCGGCTGCCGTGAGGAATCAGAGTTATGCCTGATGTTGTGATGAGAAGGCATTTGACCGAGCCGCCGCTACCACGAGGGTTCGCGCACCATTACGGCCCTGCCGTTCTCTACGCGGAACCCCATTATGTCCAAGGTCTCCTCGGCGGTGGGCGAACGCCTCTCCAGTATCTTCTGGGCCAGGTCGGCCCTGGCGGCTGCCTTCATGTGCTGGCCTATCTTGTACTTGCCCCGCATGTCCTCGGGCGTCAGCCGGATGACCTCTGTGTGGTCCAGCGTGGGGTTACCGGGCCGCATGGGTTCGTAGCCGCCTTCTGGCTGGTACTTGGCCATCAGCCCGTTCAGCCCCAAGCACTTCTCGACGTCGTCGTCCACCAGAGCCGCCCTGCCCTTTATCACGACGCTGACGTACAGGGTGTCGGCCACCGACGCGTCGGTGGGATGCGTAAAGTATGACGGCAAAAACTCCAGCTCCCGGTCCACCTCAAAACCGACCATCCCGCTGCGCCGTATGTTGTCCAGTTTTTCGCCGCGCACGTGCGAGTGCATGTAGACGAAACCGCCCACGAACGCAAAGTTCATGGGGATCACTTGCGGATAGCCGTTCTCGTCTATGGTGGCGATGCGGCCCACGTGCTCGGCCTCCAGAAATTCCGCAATCCTCCGGGGCGACCTCATCTCCAGCTTTCCCAGCAGCTTCACGAAGCCGAAGGGCGTGTCGGTTGGCTATAAACCGCGCTAAAGGCGGTTGGCAGGAATGGCCGCAAGCCCCAAGGGAACTTTGGGCGGTTTGGCAGCCGACGCGCTACAACGCGCCGCAAGACGGCAAAGGCCGACGCGCATGGCAGCGGGGCAGCGGGGCCAGCCATTTCGCAAATTAGCGCAAAATTAATTTTGAGTTTTCATCCGCCTTGTTGCGCGTTCATAAAACAAAGGCCGGCGGGTTCCGGACGTGCCGCCGAACGACTCGGCGCGGCAATACCACATATGCAAAAAACAGAACGGTGCGCGGCAATTATGCCAGCCGCGGCCCGGCGTGCGCGTATTTCGACATCGGAACGCGTGTACGCGCCGTTCCGGCCGCGAACGCCCGACGCCGCGTGAATTTTGGATATTATTGCCTTGTGATGACCGCCGCATTCGTCGCGCCTGGATATCCAAAATCAAGCGTGGACATATTTCGCCCGCACGGAATTTTGTAAATCATGCATTACGACCTTTAAAATTATAAAACAAAATAAAGGCGTATAATTAAGGCGGACAGATTACAGCGTTTAATTTTAAAAAAACAGCGTCCGTGGCCTTCAGGCATGGCGTCCGGCAAGGCTGCAGACAAGTTTGTCCGGGTTTTGGTTATTGGCATAATTACCTGCGCATGATCTGGCGCATCCTACACGCGCGCGGGCAACTATGACGCCAGCCACCCCATTATGTGGGGGCGGCACAGCAGGGCGCTGTGTGCCGCGGAGTCGGTGCCTATGCCGTAACTCACTGTGGAGTCGCCGACAAAAAAGAGGCCGCCTATGTGCGGCAGGAAGTGCGGCATCTTGGAGCGCCAGACCAGGCCGGGCCTCTTGGCCGTGGCCTCCACAAACTGCCACGCCCGCGGCCTCTCCCACACGATGTGATCCGAGAATCCGGGATATATCCCCTCTATATCCTGGCGCATCCTGTCTGTAATGTCCCGCACCGCGCTTCTGCTGCCGGCGGTCTTCCGGTCCACCGGGGCGCCAGCGATCATCTGGTGCTCTCCTGAAGGGCATATCGCCGGGCATATGTTGGAGGTCAAAAACACGCCTTTGGCGGCGCTGTCTCCCACCGGGAATACGATCTGGCGGCGATCCGGGCGCGCGTCAAGGGCAAAGTGTACTTCCACCACCGAGGTGGCCTGGTTCAGGCGGCGCATCTCAGCTACGGCCTGCTCGCCCAGCTCTTCGCGCCCCACCAAGTTGGCGGCCTGGTAGGCGGGGGCCGACACCACCACGCAGTCCGCCTCCACAAGGTCCCCTTTGGCATCTGCCACGCCCCGGGCGCGTCCGCCGCCCACCTCCACCCTCCTCACCGGGGAAGAAAGCCGGATCTCGCCGCCGCGGCTGCGGACGTACTCGGCCAGGACGCGGCATATGGAGTCGTATCCGCCGCTGGCCGGATAGGCGAACCTGCTGGTGCCCCCTCGGAACGGGTTTGCCCGGATTATGGTCCTGACGAACTCGCCCAAAGAGACCCGTCCCGGCGCGTCGGCAAACGCCAGCATGCACACGGCGTCAAAAAATGCCCGGGTCCGCCGGTCCAGTTTGCCGGTCACGTCGGTCAGCGGCCTGTCGTCCAGCCTCTCGGCGCCGTCCATGCTGGTGAACGCCATGGGCAGCAGCATGCGGAGAAGTTTCAGGCGGCTGGCGAACGGCACCAGGGTGAGCCCCAGAATACCCGCTATGCCGGTGGGATACCGGTGGAACCGCCCCCCGGAATGGAACGCTATGTCCGTGACGGCGGCGAGGTTGGCGTTCCCCGCTATCCCCAATACGTTCAGCACCTCGTACAGGGCGGACTTTTTGTAGAACGGCATTATGTGGAAACCGTTATCCAGGGTGTGGCCGCGGTACGTCTCCGAGGCCGTGCGGCCACCCACCCGGCCGTGCTTCTCCATAACCGTAACACCCACCCCGCTCCCAACCAATAGGGCGGCGGTGCAAAGGCCCCCGACACCCGCACCCACTATTACGGCGGACTTCACGGCCACGTTGGGCATTTTTGCGTATTTAATTTGCAGACGCCCTCGTTGTCATGGTGCCAAATCCGGACGGCTCGGCGCCGGGCCGCCTCCGGAAAATGGAAGGCGCGCCGGCCGTTTGCGGCGCAAAGAAATCCGGCGACGCGCCGGGCGGCAGGTCCCCACGGCGCGTAAAACGGCGCGCCGGACGCCCCGGCTACCCGTCCTTCCGCATCCGGTCCAGCGCGTCGCTGACGTTGGATATAGACCACCGCATGTGGTCCGCGTCCTCCGGCCCGATGGTGCCGTCCCACCTGTCCAGAAGCACCCGGGCAGCCTCGGTTATGCCGTTGAGCAGCCGGTAGTAGGGATGGTGCTCGGCCGCCGTATACGCCATCTCTTCGATGTGGCCCAGCCCGTGCACGGCCCGATGCAGGGGCGACGCGTTGGGGCCGTACAGGCAGGCGATATCCGCGTCCGGATACCTGCTCCACCGCACCGGCGCACCCGCGCGGTCCAGCGCCTCCTCCACGTTGCGACACGCCCGGCCAAAGTCGTCATCGGAGTCTGTCATGCCACGGCCACCCGCACGGCGGATATAACCTGCCTGACGCGCCACCGCCGGCCATCTCAGCCGCGGGCCATGCCCAGCAGGCACGCCAATACGCCAACGGCTTAAATTCACCGCCCCGCGCCACACAACGTAATGGGGGACGTTCTTGTCACCGGATCCGCGGGGTTCATGGGCGGCGCGCTGTCCCGGACGCTGGAGTCGGGAGGCCACCGGGTGTACGGGCTGCAGAGGAGCGGGGGGACGGGGCCCGGCATCATACACGGAGACGTGACCGAGCCGCCGGTGCCCGTGGGGGACGCGTCCTACGACTGCGTCTTTCACCTGGCGTCGCTGACCCCCCTGGTACGCGACTCCAAGGCCCTCCGAAGCGTGAACGTGGACGGCGCCCGGAACCTCTTTGAGGCGGTAAGGGACAAGGCCTCCGCGTTCGTTTACGCGTCGGGCCTCGGCGTATACGGGAAAGTGAAGGGCGTAATATCCGAGTCCACCCCCTACAACCCCGACACGGAGTTTGCCAAGATGCGCCTGGAGGCCCACCGGTGGCTGGAGGAAGAGTGCCGCGGCGCGGGGATCCAATTCTCGGCGGTCATGTTCGGCGACGTGTACGGGCCGGGAGGCTGGTTCGGGGACATGCTGGTCAAGCGCATGCGATCTGGAACCATGTTTCTCCCCGCCGGGGGCCGGTACGCCAAGGCGTTCCTGCACGTCGAGGACGCCGCCGGGATAATGGCGGCCGTATTTGAAGGCGGGCTGGAGAGGCCCGCTTACGTGGCGGCCAGCCCGCACAGCGTGGCGTTCCGGGAGTTCGTGTGGTACGTCGCCGACGCGTTGCGTATCCGGCGGCCCCGGGGGGTGCCCGGGTTTGCGGCCCGGCTTGCGCTGGGCAAGGACCTGACCAAGCTGCTGTGCACCCCCACGTCCGTCTCCGGCGAGGCGGTGTCGGAGATATACCAGCTCAGGTACCCCGACTACAAGGAGGGTCTGGACCGCACCATCGCCGAGATGCAGGGATGCTGAGCCCGCATGCGCGGAAAGCCCGATGCCGCCGGGGCTCCTGGTTAATGCGCCAGCATACATGGCCCGTGCGGGCGCGTGTGGCGGCCCGCGCCGGAAAGGTCAACCCGAAATGTACGCGGTCAGGACCGCCGCCACGCCATGTTCGTCTCTGCGCGCCGTATGCGCCCGGCCTCGGCGGCGTCCTCGGCCATGTCGTGCAACTGCTGCAGCACGACCGGTTCCACGACGTCCTCGCCGGCATAGTCGGCCGCAAGACGCTCCATCTCCCCAACGCTCTCGTCTACGAGTCTGCGGCAGTCGGCCAGGACGTCAGCCCAGTCCTCTTTCATCTATTTGTCCGCCTGCTCTCTCAGGTACGGCATGACGTGGTTGGCAAACTTGTCTATGGACCCCAGGTACTCCTTGCCCCAGAAGCGGATCACGAAGTGGGTCACGCCGGCCTTCATGAACCTCTCAAACGTGGGTATTACGTCGTCCGGCGTGCCTATGGCGGTTGACGAGCGGGCCACCGAATCGGGGAGCCGGGTGGCCGCCTCGCGCATGCGCACGATCCAGTCCGAGTCCGACATCGAGTACTCTGTAAAGTATTTCCTAAAGTCGAACCCCTCCACCTCCTTGAGGTTGTGCACCCGCAGCACCTCGGGCTTGAAGAGGCTCACCTTTACGGCCTCCTTCATCTTCGCCCACGACATCTCGGCGTCCTCGGAGAAGTAGACGTCTATGTCCAAGGCCCACTGGAAGCGCTCCCTCTCCTCGGCGGGGCGGTCGTTCTTGTCCATGGAGGCCTCTATCTGGGCGCGGTGATCCTCAAAGAGTTCGGGCGTGTAGCCGATGGGCAGCCAGCCGTCGCCAAGCCTGCCGGTCATCGCCAGCGTGCGCTTGCCGCCGGCGGCCATGTAGGTGGGTATGCGGGGCTTTCGGAGGGACGGGGCCTGAAGGCAGGCTGACTTCAGCTCGTAGTACTTGCCGCTGTAGTCAACTAGGGTGTCGGGATCCGACTCGTACAGCGTGTGTATCACCTCTATCTGCTCCTCCCACTTGCTTACCGGCTTTACGAACGGTATGCAGAACTCCTTGAGGTTCTGGGCCTCGCCGGCCCCTATGCCCAGTATGGCCCGGCCGCCGGAGACCCGGTCCAGCGTGATGGCCGCCAGGGCGATGTTGGACGGGTGCCGCCGGATCGCGTCGGTCACGCATGTGCCCAGCTCCACGTTCTTGGTTACCGCGGCTATGGCCGAGAGCATTACCCAGGGGTCCAGCACGATGGCGTTGCGCCACTGGGGGACGTTGGTGTGGTCCATGTAGAATATCGAGTCGTAGCCGGTCTTGTCGGCCAGCATGCAGGCGGTGAGTATGCGATCCTCGGTATAGCCGGCCCGGGCCACGTTGAGGCCGTTCTGAATGCCGAACTTCAGATCTATACCCGCCATGGGGAAACATCGGCTTATCCGTTTAAAAGTCTTAACGTGGCCGGCGCGCCGCGCACGGACTGCAGCGCCCTCATGCGCCAGGGGAGGGCCCGGCGCCACCCGAGAGGCGGGGATGCCACCATTTGGACTGCAACGCCCGCGGAAGTGCCGCCCCTCCACAGGCACCGGCAGCGGAGATTAACCGAACTGGCGGATCACTGGTGCCCCGCCCCGAAGACGAACCCGTCGTGCAGTATAAGCCAGGTGCGCTTGTCCTCCATCTCGCCGGTCACCGGGTTTGTGGACGTGTAGCCCACCCACGCGCCGGGCTTTACATACAGCTCCTCCAAAAGGTCGTCCACCGACAGCGCCGACGCGATTATGTCCCAGTCGGGCGTGCCTATCAGATCGGGATCCACGTTCTGCGCCACGGTCGCTCCGGTCGCCGGATCCGCCACAAACGCGTAGGTCGTGACGGGCTCCTCGGGGACGGCGTTGATCTCGGCAAATGCCGCATCCTTGCCGTCGCTGTTGTACACCAAGACGCTGCCGTGCGCGATGGACTGGACGTGGGAGTCGTCTATGTAATAGCCCGACCCAAAGACCAGCCCGTCCCGCAGCTGCAGGTACGTGCGCTTGAGCTGCTCGGTGTCGGTCGAAGGATTGTGGAACGTGTACGTCACCCACGCTCCTCCGTTGGCCTCCAGATCCGCAAGGACTTCCCCTACGGACCTCTCGGAGGTATCCAGTATGGCTTCGGGCTTTCCGACCCTGTCCGGCTTCACGCCGTCGGCCAGCCTGGTCCAGGAGCTCGCGTCTATGACGAACGGGTAGAGGTCGTCGGTCGTTATAGGCGCCTCGGGGGTGATTATGTCCATCCAAGCGTCGTTCTCCTTGTTGGACTCGTAAACGAACATGGCATAGTCTACCGCGGACCGAGCGTCTCCGTCGGGGACGGTGTACGGAGCCATAAAGAAGTAGCCGTCGTGCAGGACCATCCATATGCGCTTTATCTGATCCGTGCCCGTGAACGGGTTCACAACGAGTACCATCTGCCAAATTGTGCCGTCCCCGCTTGTGGCTTGATCCCAATCGGATTGGGATGACTGGGCCCGCTGCAGATCCCAAACGGGGCCGACTATCTCGGGAAGCGTACCGTGCGCCACCATGTGCGTCTGGTTTTTGGCCATCGGGTACATGTCAATTCTGTTGATGGCCCCGGAATTGATCACGTCAAAGCCCGCCTCGGGATCATGCCGGTACGTGTAGATGGCCTCGTCAACCATCGACTGCACCCGGGAGTCTGGCACGGAGTATCCCGAGCCGAAGATGTAGCCGTCGTGCAGGGAGACGTACGTGCGGGTGAGCTGGTCCGTGCGGGTGGCGGGATTCAACGACATGTACCACACCCAGATGCCCTCCTGCGTGCGCAGATCCTCCATGATGCGCTCCAAAGACCTGTCGGCCGCCGCGATGTGCCGGTCCGTAGTGCCCACCATATCCGGGAACACGCCGTGGGCCACCGTCTCCAAGGTTGAGGCGTTCAGCACGAACGAGGATTGGGGGGCCAGAATGTCGGCGGCTTCCGGAGTTATCATGTCGAAGGCGGCCTCGCCGTGGGCGGCGTACAGGAGGACGGCCTCGTCAACCAGCGACTGGGCTCGGGAGTCCTGTATGTAGTAGCCGGAGCTGAAGATGTAGTCGCCATACTGGTACAGCCAAGAGCGCTTGAGCTGCTTCGTCTCGGTGGCGGGATTCGTAAAGACGTACTCGACCCAGGTGCCGCCGTCGCGCTCCAGATCCGCCATGATTTCGTCGACGGACTTGTCGCCCGTGTTCAGTATGGAATAGGGAACGTGCCCCACCCGGTCCGGAATGGCGCCGTGTGCCACCGTCTTTAGGGTGGCGGCGTCAAACACGAACGGGTACAGCTCCGCGGTAAGCAGCGTCTCGGCCGGGGTGATTATATCAAAGGCGTCCCGGCCCTTTGATTCAAACAGCCGCACCGAGTCTTCCACCACGTGCTTCACGCTGGACTCGGGCAGGTAGTGGCCGGATCCGAATACGTACCCGTCATATTGGTACACCCAAGCACGCTTGAGCTGTACCAGCCCGTTGGCGGGGTTTGAGGCCATGTACTCCGCCCACGCCCCGCCGTCCCGGTCCAGATCCGCCAGAATGCGGTCAACGGGCCTGTCCGCGGCGGCCAGCGTGTCGGCGACCACGCCCACCAAATCCGGGTACGCCCCGTTGGCCACAGTATCTAGGGTCGTGGCGTTCAGAACGAACGGGTATGCGACATCGGCCCGGATATTCTCCTCGGGAGTGATCATGTCAAACGCCGTGGCGCCGTGCGCCCAATACAGCATAAGCGCTTCCACAACCGCCGCTTGGGCTCTGGAGTCTATGCTGTCTGCATCGTATCTGGCGTGTGCTAAAGCAGTCGCATCCACGTTATGCCCGGGGCCATCGCCCCCCCCCCCCCTCCACCAGAGGAGGATATTGTCGCGTCGTCCGCGGCAAGTCCGGAGGGGAACATGAACCAAGCCAGCGCCGCGACTGCCGCCACGGCGGCGAGCGCAGAAAACCCCCGGCCAAGCGCCCCGACGTTGCCGGTGGGTTTCATATTTTGTACAAGCCAACAAACGGAATAAAAGCATATCCGGGCCGGGCATCGGAACGCAAGCCGATCAAGAAGGACGTCGGTCAGGCGCCCCAAATGGCGTGCCTGCGCAGTCGGCGACGGATGCCGCCGTCCTTTTGGTCGCACGTACTCCGCCAAAATAACAATTATAAAGATAGATAAGGGTATGCCGCCCATGACATCGCTGGTCTGTCCTGAATGCGACGGGATCATAGCACTCCCTTCCGACTCCGTGCAGGGGGAGATAGTGGCGTGCCCCGACTGCGGGCAGAGCTTTGAGCTGCGCGGATCTGACGGCGCCTTCACCCTCAAGATCGCCGAGACGATAGGCGAGGACTGGGGCGAGTAGGCTTTCGCCTACCGAGTTGGCAAAAAATGACTAGAGATTTCCGGTCTTTATGTCGTTGAGGCACTGCATGACGTCTTCCTTGGTTACGGGCTTGGGGTTGGGGTCCAGGTGCCCGCGGTCTGTCATTATGTCGTCGGCGGCCTTGGAGACGTCCGCCTTCAGGTCCATCTGCTCAAAGCCCAGCTTCACCATGCACTCCTTGAACCTCTCGTAGAACTGCGACCCGTTGAACTTGTGCGCAACCGTGGTGCACGAGGAGAGCGAGTATCCGTGGGGCACGCCCTCGTTGGAGAAGACGTACGACAGCGCGTGGCCCAGAGTGGTGGAGCAGTTGCCGAATCCTATGCCGGATAGCATCGAGCCGTACGGATAGTCCTGCGGGCGGTCGTTCATTATGGCGTCGTACAGCACGTCGAATGCCTTCTTGCAGTACATCCGGGTAATGTCGTTTCCCTTCTTGCTGTCGTGCCCTTCGGAGGCCTGCGCCAGAGCGTCGCACACCGAGTTTTTTACGATCTGCTCGGGGGTCCCGTCCATGAAGTACGAGTCGACCACCGCCATGTCGGCCTGAAACTTGTCCTCGCGCAGCAGCTTCTTCTTGCCGTCGAACTTGAGGACGCAGTAGGTGGTCATCTCGGCGCCGGTGCCAAAGGTGGTGGGTATCAGTATCTTGGGCTTGCTCATCATTGGGGAGGCGTACTTCACCACATCCATGGAGCTGCCGCCGCCCAGCCCTATCAGGGCGGAGGGGCCCCTGTCTTTGTACTCTGAAACCACGCCCTCAACGTCTTTTATGGACGGTTCGGGAGTGACCTTGTCGTAGAGCATGTAGTCCTTGATGCCCATCTTGGCTATCCACTTGCCGGAGAGCTCGGGGGGAGCCGTGGTGACTATCAGGGCGTTGTCCGGATAATCCGTACCGCCCAGCGCGTCTTCGCCGAAGTTGATTGTTTTAGGAATTCGTATGGTATTCATTGTTTCACGGTAATTGCGGGATTATTATTATACCATTCCTTGGGCGCAGGCCCGAGTCCCAAGACGCCGTTTGCGCATGCCCATACGGGTTGCCGGTGCGGGCGCTCGTGCGGACAGGCCTAACGCGCGGGCGGCGGGCGCCCGTCCGGAGGATCGCGTCCGGGCCCCGGCAGTGCCAGCGGACTTCGGGAGGCGCGAATTCCGCGCGGTCAAGGGGGAGGGCCGTCCCGGGCCATGTTGAACTCGGCCAGGGCCGACATCTCCAGGTCGAACGACTCGCGCAGTTGGAGGTCCGAACGGGTCTTGGCGCCCTGGTCGCCGTCGGTCAGCCACTTGACGTAGTCGCGATCGCTCTCCAACTGGGCCTGCGAAGAGAGCCGGAAGAGGTTCGCCGCACCGGCAAATCCCTCGGGAGGATTCAGGGCGTCGTACCTGGCCATCAGCCCCTCAAACTCGACCAAGTGCCCGCCCAGCTCTTCCAGAAGCTGCTCCTTGTCCATGGACCCCTCTTCCCAGGCGTCGACCGCCACGTAGAAACTGGTCTGCAGCGACTTTACGTCGGCCTGTATGTCCTGCAACTCGTTGCCGAACGCGAACCCCTGTTGCCTGGTCTGCTCTGCCTCGTACTGGGACCACCCCACCACCGCGGCCAGGGCCGCCGCCCCTGCCAGGATCAGAACGCCCACCATCTTGCCCCAGCGCCGGGGCTTGGGCGCACCGCGTCGTTTACGTCGCTTGGATCTCAATCCGCATAGTTGCCGTCGTCGCCTAATTTTAGCTCTATCGTGAGGATGGTGCCGCTGATGAACGACTCGTTGCGGACGGTCCGCACCCTGGCCACGTCCAAGTGGTACGGCCATATCTCCACCACGACGGCGCCCACCTTGACGTTTGAGGGCGAGTCGGTGATGGTTATGTCGGCCCGGTCTATGCCGTGCTGCTCCAGTTTGTGTATCGCGTGATCAACCAACTGCCGCGGATACTTGTGGTCTATGGCCCAAACCGTTCCCTCATAAGGTATCTTTTGCTGCTCGGCCAACTGACATCTCCCCCACACCTAGTCCCGACGACGTCCGAAGCCGCCGCCGCGTCCGCCTCCGCCGCGTCCACCTCCGCGGCCTCTGCCGCCGCCCCTGCCGTATCTGCCGAAGCCGCCGCCGCGTCCGCCTCCGCCGCGTCCACCTCCGCGGCCTCTGCCGCCGCCCCTGCCGAAGCCGCCGCGCCCGCGGCCTCTGCCGCCGCCCCTGCCGTATCTGCCGAAGCCGCCGCGCCTGCGTCCCGAACCGTGCCCGCCGTGCCGGCGGGGCCCGACCTGCCGCTTCAGCGGGTCTGGTATGTTGACCGCTATGCCCATCTCCTTGTTCAGGTCGGTGAGGTCCGTCTTGATCTGCCGCTTTATCACGTTCCAGTCGGATATCGACGAATACGACACGAAAGTGATGGCCTTGCCCTTGCCCCCCGCCCGGGCGGTTCGGCCTATGCGGTGGAAGTATACCAGGTCCTGGTTGGGTACGTCGTAGTTTATCACCATCTGCACCTGGGGCACGTCTATGCCCCGAGATGCCACGTCGGTGGCAACCAGTATCTCGGCCTTGCCGCTGCGGAATTTGCCCATGGAGACCTCCCGCCGGTGCTGCGACATGTCCCCCTCTATGGCGACGGCGTCCATCTTTGCCCGGTGAAGCATTCGCGCCACGTTCCGCGTACGGTACTTGGTGGAGCAGAATACTATCTTCTGACCCTTGACCTCGTTGATAAAGTTCATCAGGTGCTTCTCCTTCTGGCGGTCGGGCAGCACCAGAAACGACTGGTCTATTCCCTCGCCGCTGAGGTCGTCGGCGTCCAGCAGGAAGTGCTTGGGGTTCTTAAGATACTCCTCGGACAGCCGCAGTATCTCCACCGGCATGGTGGCCGAAAAGAGCGACATGGTCCTCTCCTCCGGGGTCAGGTCCAGTATGAACTGGATGTCGTCTATGAACCCCATGTCCAGCATGGTGTCGGCCTCGTCCAGCACGACGTGCCGGACGTCGTTCAGCTCCACAGACCCCCGCTTGAGGTGGTCTATGAGCCTGCCTGGGGTGGCCACAAGTATCTCCACGCCCCTCTTCAGGGCGTTCATCTGCACGCTCATCGCTTGGCCGCCGTATATCGTGGCAACCCGGATGCCCGTGTATTTGCCGAACTTGCGCAGCTCCTCGGTGATCTGCATGGCCAGCTCCCGGGTGGGCGCCACCACCAGCCCCTGAATCGTGCGGTCCGGGTCTATGTCCTGCAGCATGGATACCGAGTACGCGGCGGTCTTGCCGGATCCGGTGTGCGCCTGCCCCACCACGTCCCGTCCCGTGAGCAGCACTGGTATGGCCGCCGCCTGTATGGGGAATGGCTGTTCAAAGTTCATATCGTCCAGCGCCTTTAGTATCTCTTCGGTAATTCCCAGATCCTCAAACTTTTCCATCATGCTCTACTCGTGCGACGACCAAATGCCGTTGCACGTTGAGTCGTCATTGCCGCGCGTGATGCCCCCCGCAGGTAATATAAACGAATACCAACCAAATCATTTCCAGATCCGTTGCGTTTTTGGGCATGTTTTATGCAGGATTTTGTAGGCGCGGCAAACGGGCGTCTCATACCAGCCGGTGCCGCCAAAAACTTGCCGATAATCGCTCCATGGCGAAACATGCGGCGCGGCAAAAGAGCTGGCCTGCCGCGTCGCCGCATATGCCCGGACGCGGGCTTTGGCCCTTGACGCAGGCAGCGCCCGGCGCATCATTTCCGCATATCGCAACCCGCCAGGGGTCAACCCGCCGTTTTACATTCCGCGAAAATGACTAATATATGACCGCGGCATACGCTGCATATAATGCGGGTTATGGTGTCGACGGCTGTGGCTGCATCCATAGCAATCGCCCTGGCCGCCGTTCCTGCCGAAGCGCAGCAGGACGCGTACCAAGGCATGTTGACGTATACGGATGCGGAGCTCAGCGTCTACGACCAGACGCGCCAGGAGCTTGCCCAGCAGATGGTGGACCGTGCCATGGCGGCGTTTGCCGTGGCTCCGGCGGCTGCCGCGGCCCAGATGCAGGACGGGACGAACCCCCTGTACCACGACGGGGAGCTGTACGTCTTCGTGCTGGACCATAACGGCACCATAGTGGTGCACGGCGCCGCGCCCGGCCGGGTGGGAACCAGCACGTTTGACCTGGTGGACACCCGGGGCGCCAACGTTGGAGAGATCTTCATGGATAACCGTTCGCCGTACGGCAAGTGGGTGGAGTACTGGTGGCCCAACCCCGCCACCGAGACAGACGAATCCGAGATCAAGATCTCTTGGGTCAAAACGTACGGGGAGTACCAGTTCGGCGTGGGGATGTACGCCGACACCCCGGGCGAGGTTGATCTGAGCGGCGTGGACCGGCAGACCATGAGGGACGTATACCAGATGGTTGATGCGGCGGCGGCCGCCTATGCGGCCGACATGGACTCTGCCGCGGCGGCCATCCAAGACCCGGACAACCGCCTGTACCACGACGGGGAGCTGTACGTCTTCGTGCTGGACCATAACGGCACCATAGTGGTGCACGGCGCCACGCCCGACCTGGTGGGCACCAACACGTTTGACCTGGTGGACGTGCGGGGCGCCAACATTGGAGAGATCCTCATGGAGAGCCCGTCCCCGTACGGCGAGTGGCTGGAGTACTGGTGGCCCAACCCCGCCACCGAGACGGACGAGCAGGAGAGGAAGCTCACGTGGGCAAAGATCTACGCGGGCCACATAATCGCGGTCGGGACCTACCCCAAGGCAGACTCCGAAGCTGCGCCGACGCCGTCCGCAAAAGACATGGAGCGCCAAGAGGCTGCCTGGCAGATGGCCCTAAACGCCGCGCAGGCTTTCCATGCCGACCCCGCGTCCGCCATGGCGGCCATCCAAGACCCGGACAACCGCCTGTACCACGACGGGGAGATGTCCGCCTCGATATTAGATAACAACGGGACCATACTGGCGCACGGCGCCACGCCCGACCTGGTGGGAACCAGCATCTACGATATCAAGGACGCCCGGGGCGCCAACCTGGGAGCCGTATTCGAGCAGCGCTCCCCGTACGGCAAGTGGGTGGAGTACTGGTGGCACAACCCCGCCACGGAAAATTCCGAGGGCGAGCGGAAGATGGCCCTGCTGCTGGACCGCGGCGGGTACGTCTTCTCGTCTAGCACATACCCAGGCGACCAAGGCGACGACGCGGACGCGGCGGAGTCCGAGAAGCGGCGCATCGCAAAGGCCATGGTGGAGGCGGCCATAGAGGCATACGCGGACGACCACGCAGCCGCCAACAAGGCCATTGCAGACCTGGACAACCCCCTGTACCACGACGGGGAGCTGTACGTCTTCGTGCTGGACTACAACGGCACCATGGCGGCGCACGGCGTCACGCCCGACCTGGTTGGCACCAGCATGTTTGACCTGGTGGACGCGCAGGGCACCAACCTGGGAGATCTCTTCATGGAGAGCCCCTCCGCATACGGCGAGTGGCTGGAGTACTGGTGGCCCAACCCCGCCACCGAGACCGACGAGCCGGAGAGGAAGCTTACGTGGGCAAAGGCCAGTTCCAGCTACATCTTTGCAGTGGGGGTTTATCCATGAATATCGAACAGTGGACCGAGATGGGGTGGGACGCCGCCGAAGACGGTTCGGGAGGATACTCCGTGGGACGCAAATCAGACGTCCGGTGCGGCCGGTGCGGCAAGCCCGGCCCCTGGACGCTCCGCGTCCTGCCCAACGGCGAGATGGCCCACCGGGACTACGCGGTGTGCCGGTGCGGCGAGATACGGCATGCCGCGGCGGTTTGGCCCAACGTGCGCAGGCCGATTCCGCAGCGATGAGCGGCGGGCTGGACTCCCTGAAAGACGACATACTGCGCTGCTGCGCATGCCCCCGGCTGGCCGAGCATATCCGGGAGGTGGCCAGGACCAAGACCCGAAGGTTCGCCGACCAAGAGTACCACGGCAGGCCCGTGCCCGGGTTCGGGGATCCGGACGCCCGGCTGCTGCTGGTGGGGCTGGCGCCGGCCGCCCACGGGGCAAACCGCACCGGCCGGATGTTCACCGGCGACTCGTCCGGAGACTGGCTGGCCCGGGCGATGTACAGGCACGGGTTCTCCTCCATGCCCACCAGCGTATCGGCCGACGACGGGCTCGTGCTGCGCGACGCGTACGTGACGGCGGCGGCGCGGTGCGCCCCTCCGGGCAACCGCCCCGTCGCCGCGGAGCTACACAACTGCTCCGACTACCTGCGGCGGGAGATGGCGCTGCTGCGGCGCGTCCGGGTGATACTGTGCATGGGCGGCATAGCGTTCAAGGCCGTCTGCCGCATACTCGACACGCGGCCGGGCAAGTTCGGCCACTCCAAACTGTACGCGCACGGCGACGTCCACATCCTGACTTCGTACCACCCGTCCCGGCAGAACACGCAGACCGGCCGCCTCAGCTGGGAGGAGTGGGACGGGGTCTTTGCCCGGGCCCGGGGGCTGCTGGGCCGGTAGCCCGGCGCCCGCGCGGCAACTCCCGCAACCGTGCCCGGCGCAATACGGCGTTCGCCCCGCCCATACGCGCCAGCGTAATATTCCGAACCGGGTCACGCGCTGGAAAGCGCGGGCATACGGACGTGCAGAGCGGGCGCGGGCCGCTACATCTTGTCAACGTGCTCGGGATGAAAGGCCAAGACGCCCACCATGGACGCCACCTGGCGCATCTTTCCGTCCCTGGTCAGCAGGGCGCAGCCGGCAATCCTGCACTGGGCCAGTATGTGCACGTCCCCGTTGTGCGCCATCTCGTACCGGCGCCTCAGCTCCGCGGCGTACGGCACGAGGCCCTCTGGCGGGTCGGACACCACCACGCGGCTCCTGCCCAGCACCTTCTCAAGGCCGGCCAAGACCGCGTCGGCGGACCACCGCCGGACGCGGCGGAGTTCGCGGAGAACGGTGTCGCACACGACGAACCTAACCTGCTTGCCGCGTATGCCGGCCCGCATTTTTTGGGCCCGGGAAGGCGCCTCAATTATGTCGATTACTACATTCGTGTCCAGTATGGTCTGTAGCACAGGTATACTTACGCGTCCGTCACATATAACCATACCATGTCATTTATACTGCTTGAAATCAGATTTGGTATTATATGGTTTTAATTACCAACAAATGCCATTCAAGGCCAAACGGGCGGGTCTGTGGCCGGCCGCCGGCGCCAACGTACGCCGGTCTTGCCACGCACGCGTTTGATCTGAAACGGCGCTGCAGCGAATCCTTCAAAGAATTAATAGCAGTTACCCGTTACCGGGATAGTGCCGAAGCTACGCGTCAAGACGCCCGTAAAGCAGCGCCCCCGGGACCCGGGGTCCCGGCGGTGCGACGCGTGCGGACATATAATAAACGCCGGGGACAAATTTTGCACCGGATGCGGCAAACCCATAGGGAATGCGGCCCCACAAAAACTGAAGCAGCGCCTCAAGACCAAGACCAAACTCGCGGCCCCACGTATGAAGAAGCGGAAAGCCAAGACCAAACCGCCACGATTACGGAGGCCTAAACCCAAGACCATAACCGTGCCCGCCGCGTCGAAACAGGAGCAGAAGCAAGACTTAGAGAGTGTACCCGAACCGGGCTACTGCGGAAGTTGTTGGAAACGGGTTCCGCACGCCACCTATCTCATATGCCCCTATTGCGGGAACAAAGGGCTCAAACTTTGCCAGCACTGGGATGGCAAGTGGTACAGGACAAAGGATTGTATCAAATACTACGGACCTGGATCGCCGTGGCCATAATCCAAGCCAGAAATTCCCAGCGGCGTTTGATGGGCGCCGCGCAACATGGCAAATAGAGAGGCCCGTGACAGAATGCATGCCAAACGGGCCTGCCCCGGCATTGGACGTGTGCGGCATCCGCAATCCCCGCCCGGGAAGCCATGGCATGCCGCATCACGCCGCGCGGCAAACCCCCGCCGGCGCGGAGCTTCCGGCGCGCGGCCAGTCCACATTGGAGATATACGCGGCGCACCATATTTAGGGGCGTACGGTAACGGGACGCCGTGTACGAGCAGACCGCCTGGAGCCTCAAGGACATACTGGGCGAAGACGACATGGATTCCCTCTCCGAGAGCCTGCGGCAGAGGGCCGCCGAGTTTGCCGGCATAAAGGGCGCCCTAAACGGGGACATCCACGCCGACAGGTTTGCCGGGTACATTTCAACCATAGAGGAGATAACCCGGGACATGGCGCGCATAGGCGGGCAGGCGTCCCTAGCATACACCGAAGACACCCAGTCCGAGGCCGCCGCGGCCCTCAAGACGCGCACCAACCAGCTGCAGTCCGAGGTGGCCAACCACATGGTCTTCTTCGACTTGTGGTGGAAGCGCGGCATCAGCGACGCCGACGCGGCGCGCCTGGCGGGCGCGTCCGGGGATCTTGAGACGCGCCTGATGCACAAGAGGAGGCTGGCCCGGCACGCCCTGAGCGAGGCCGAAGAGAAGGTGGTGAACCTGCTGGACGTCACCGGAGCCTCCGCCCTGGTCAAGATATACGACACCATCACCAACGCGTACGCGTACACCATAACGGTGGACGGCTCCGAAAAGACCATGGGCCGGGAGGAGCTCACAGCGTACGTGAGAAGCCCCGTGCCAAAATACCGGGAGAGCGCATACAGGGTACTGTTGGGCAAGTACGCCGCAAGCCGTAACGTCCTGGGCGAGATATACCACAACGTGGTGCTGAACCGGCGCAACGAGTACCTGACAATGCGAAAGTACGACACCCCGATATCGGTCATGAACGCGGCCAGCAACGTGGACGACGCCACCGTCGAGGCCCTGCTGGACGTCTGCCGGGAGAGGGTCGGAGTCTTTCAGGAGTACTTTGGGCAAAAGGCTTCGGCCTTGGATGCGGGGCGCCTCAGGAGGTACGACCTGTACGCCCCCCTGGGCGGGGACGACAAGAAGTACGAGTACGGGGACGCCGCCAGGCTGGTGCTGGACACCATGGCCGGGTTCAGCGACACCCTCGGAGAGTACGCCAGAAGGGTCTTTGAGGAGAACCACGTCCACTCCACCATACGGAAGGGCAAGATGAGCGGGGCGTTCTGCAGCACCATATCCCCGGACATAACCCCCTACGTGCTGCTCAACTACACCGGAGAGACCAGGGACGTCTTTACCATGGCGCACGAGCTGGGCCACGCCGTGCACAGCATGGCCGCGGGCTCCAAATCCATACTGGTCCAGCACGCCCCCCTGCAGCTGGCGGAGACGGCCTCGACCTTCTCGGAGATGCTGCTCTTCGACGCCATGGCAGACGGAATGGACGGAACGCAGGAGGCCAAGGTGCTGGCGGGCAAGATGGACGACCTGTACGCCACCATACCCAGGCAGGCGTTCTTTACCATGTTCGAGATCAGGGCCCACGACATGTTGGCCGACGGGGCCACCCCCGGCGAGATATCCGAATCGTACGCCGAGACGCTGGCCGAGCAGTTCGCCGACTCGGTGGACGTATCAGACGACTTTGCGTCCGAATGGCTGGCCATCCCCCACTTTTACCACTCCCCGTTCTACTGCTACTCGTACTCGTTCGGGAACCTGTTGGCCGCCTCGCTCTTCCAGCGCCACAAGAAGGAGGGGAGCGGTTTTGCCGCCACGTACGAGGGCATACTGGCCGCCGGAGGCTCCCGGAAGCCCGAGACGCTGCTGGCCGAGTACGGCTTTGACATAGGCTCGGCCAACTTTTGGAGGGAGGGCTTTGACTACGTCCGCTCCCTGAACGCCAGGCTGGCGGCACACGCGTAAGGCGAATGCACGTTGCAGTGCGCAGCCCTCCGCTCAATCGTGTCATAATATGGGGCTGGCAGTCTAACGCACCGACTGCCAGCTTGTTCCCCGATCGGTTTGAATCGATGTCGTTGAACATGCGGCGCGGCGTTATTTATACCGTGGGAATTTCTGGCAGGCCGTGCGGGCGGAACACCCGGGGCATTCCCGGGCGGGCAAACGCCGGGCGGAAGATTTGTCGATGCTCCAGGGCCATAATGGCGGCTGCGTCCCGCATCCTAACATTAGATAAAAGATCAATTCGCCGGCCCGCATGCTCGATCTCTCACGCATGTCCGGCGCGCCCGCGAATCGCTCCTATGAACATGCCCACCGCGATGGAGAGCTGGTACGCAAAATACAGCAGCACCTCCAGGCCGCTGGGGGACAGGTACGTGAACCTTGACGCCGCCGTCAGCACCATCGCCAAGGCGCTCACTATGATAACGAACGCCTTGGCGGCGCCCCGAATGGGAGCCACGCGGAGCAGCACCAGGCTGACTACCGTCACGGATATGGCGAAGATGGCCAAAAATCCGGTCCCCACGCCCAGCAGCGTAAAGAGCGCCTCAGCCGCCGCCCCGGGCTCGGCGGAGTCCAGCAGCGTCGACAGCCGGATCTTGTCGGGCGACGAGAAGCGGGGGAGGCTGATCAGGGCGTTCGCCAAAAAGAGCACCAGCAGGGCGACGGCGAACGGGGAGGCATAACGGCGAACCAGGGCGAACCGGGCCGACACCGCCTTGCCCAGTATCCAGCCCTGAAGCAGCCCCGCGAAGGCCGACCCGCCCAGCGCCGTTATCGCAAAGAGCGGGTACGTCAACGGATCGTCCAGAAACGGTACCAGAGCCAACCATCCATAGATGCCGTCTTGGGTATATCCGGTTTGTGAGTCCGAGGCCCTCCCGCAAGGGAGGGGCGGTTGGGGAACGCTCCAACGATCTTATAATTTACCAGGCCGCGCCGGGCGCATGGTGCAGGAAGCGTCGGAGCGGCGCACCGCGGTCCGCATATGCCGGAAGGGCCGCAGTATATTGACCCCGGACGGAGGCCGGCGGGACGGAGCCCCTCGGGCACCAAAGGCGGCCTGCATCGTATAATGGTCGGGCGCTGGGGCGCCACGCGGGGGCGCATCACGCCATGAAGGTCGGCGCCAGGCCCACCGTCCAAACCAGGACGAGCGCCCAGACCGCCAGGACAACCACCGTCGCCTTGGCCTGCGTGGAGACGCCGGCCGTTGGGCCGGGCGGCTCCCAGAATACGCGGCGCCTGTACAGTATCACGGCTATGGCCGCCACGCTCGGGGCTGCCACTGCCCCCAAGTATACGACAAAGAACGCCGAGGCAGGAATCACGTTCCTCTCCAGGTCCGTGCTGGAGGAGGGGAGGAACAAGCCGTAAAGGGCCGTCGCGGCCACCGGCGTCGCCGCCGACACCAGCATCACCACCGCAACGGTTGCTACCACGTATTTCCAAGCCATCCCGCAACCCGGGTCCACGCACGACTTAATAGCCCTGCCCGCCCCGTTTCACACGCATTGCACGCGTGGATGCCAATCGTAACGGTTGTGGTCGCCGCCCTGGGCGCCGCAACGGCGCACGCCCAGGTGGACTACGCCCACTACATGGAAAGCGTCCAGGTCGTGGTCGACGAGGATCTGGGCGAGGTCTCCGCGGAGGTGGTGCTGCAGAGCACCAACACCGACGACGTCATGCTGCCAGAGTCCCTGGAGCGCGACCTGCGGGAGAACGGGCGCATCATAGCCATAATATTCACCGATACGGAGGGCTGCATTCTGGGCGTCGGCGACGAGGCGTGCGTCATAATAAACATGGCCCGCGTGCCAGAAGAGACCAACATCATACTGGTGCAGGACGGGGCCAGGGAACTGGCCGACGAGTTCATCCCGCGGCTCAACGAGATGTTCGGGGTGCAGGCCCGGTTCCACTCGGTATTCGTGCACCACAACGACGAGCAGAACGCGGCGCTGGGGGTTCCGGGCATAGTGGCCGGATACAACACGGTCTCGGTGACGTACACCATGCCCCAGCGGGGAGCCCAGCAGTTCCTTGAGATGCTGGTATCCGGCATGCTGGCACCACAGATAGCCGATGGCGGGGGGTTCGTGCATACGGCCCGGGCCTTGGCGGCCCAGGAGAACGCCACTGTAACTTTCGTGGCCGTTCCCGGCACCTCGGACACCCTCATGATGCTGAAGGCCTCCCGCAGCGAAAACCGCGCGTTTGGGGGGACGGCCGACCCGTTGGAGATTGTAGGGGTCGATGCCGTGGAGCCGTCGGCCCGCTTCGACGACGGGTTCTACCCGCTCAACTCGCTGATCCGGGTGGCCGTGGCTTCCAAGGGGGGCCTCGCCGTGGCCGGCGCCGAGGCGGCCATCATACCCATGGTTGACGGCGCCCCCGCGGACGTGACCGCGGCGGGTTGGTTCTTCGACCCGGCGGAGGGCACGCTGATCCGGGGAACGTACCTGATGGGCGGGGACGGCCTTGCTCGGGTCGGGGAGACGTCCGTTTCCCTGCAGAGGCCAGCGGACGCCGGCCCGGGGCCGGACGAGCCGCCGCAAGACGCGACGCCGGCCGCATCCGCCGAGGGCCCCATAATCATAGGGATAATAGTGGCGGCCGGGATCGGGGCGGCCGTATTCTACCTGAAGGGATACCGGCGCCAGCCGTAAGGTCAGAGCAGCAGAACCGCCGCCGCAAACACCGTGGTCCACCGGCCCTCCCTGTCGCCGGTGGCCGTCTGGGTTATGTTGGACGACTTGTATATCTGGCCGGATATGTTCCACTGCTGCCTCCTTTCGTCCCAGCTCTTGTCTATGTCAAACGGTATGCCCAGCGAGGAGGCCAGCATCTGGGCGGCTATGTCCTCGGCGTAGTCGCCCGCCTGTTTCTCGTTCTGCCCGAACGACACGTGTTCGGACAGGTATCCGTACCGGGCCGGATCCGCGGGCCTGGCCAGCCCCACCGAGGCGGCGCAGAGCCGGTGGGGCTCCTTTGTCTGGTTCTTGGAGTATATGGTGAAGAGTATCTGGCCGGGGCGTATCGCCTTCAGGCCCTCCTTGCGCGGGACCAAGCGGGCGTTGGGGGGGAATATGCTCGATATGAGCACCAGGTTGGTTCCCGCTATTCCCGCGTCCCGCAGGGCGTACTCGAAGCTCGTCAGCCGGTCTTCGTGGATGCCCTTGCCCTTTGTCAGGAAGAGCTTCTTGGCCACCAAGTCCAGCATGGTACCGCCCCGGGTTCATGACAATTTAATCCAAACCCCGGACGCACTCAAGGACCTCGGCGCCGTGCCGCTCGGTGTCGAACCCCCGGAATATGCGGCGCACCACGCCCTTCCGGTCTATCACGAACGTGGATCGTTTGGCCAGCCGGGCCAGGTTCAGGCCCGCATAAGTGCGGCACACGTCCTTGGATTCGTCGCTGAGGTGCGCGTAGGGTATCTCCCACTCCCGGACGAACTTGGCCTGGTTCTCCACGGTGTCCACGGACACCGCAAAGACCGCCCCGCCGGCCGCCGCTATATCCGGGTGCGCCGCTATCATGCTCCGGGCCATCTGGTGCACCTTCTTGGAGGGGCAGCCGAAGAGCTTGTTCTTGGGGTAGAAGCAGAGCACCACCGCCTTTCCGCGCAGCGACGACAGGGAGACCGCGTTGCCGTCGTGGGCGGGCAGGCGAAAGTCCGGCGCCTCCTCGCCCTCTGCAACCATGCGGATTGCATAATGCCGCCGATATTTAACGCCTCTTTTTGGCCCGGCTTCCCCTGCCGGCGCCCTTCTGCCCCCGGGTCAGGTACATCCATCCGAACGCGCCGCCCAGCCCCAGCTGTATCACGCCCAGTATGGTCAGGTAGAAGGGTATGGGCGACGGTTGGGGCATCAAGTACGGCAGTATGTACCCCACGGCGACGCCCCACGCGCCGGTGCCCAGGAACATGAACATGATGTTGCGCAGTTTGTGGGGGGGAAGGCGCCTCATGGGGCGGCTCCGCGGGACTTCATATTAAACACTCACCCGGACTCCGCGTCGGTTTTAAGCGGGTATGGCGGGCCCCCGCGGATGCGGTTTGGGCTCGCGGCGCGGTTGGCCAAGTGCCAATCCCAGTCGCGAAGCGCGGGGCGCCGGCCTGCGCCTCCCGCCTTTCTTGGGTTCGCAGCGTGCCGCGTCCTAGCCCTTCTGCATACGCGCGCCGGGCCCATACCGCCCCGCCCCCCGGTCCGGCGGACCCACGGCGTGCCGCCGGGCGGCAGGCAGGGACCGCCGAATGCTCCCGGCGCCCCGCGAGGCCGTCTCTTGGACCGCCCATGCGCGCAGCATCCCCTGGTAGGCGTTCCCGTATGCGGCGCGGCGACGGATCCGTCGTCCCGGCAAGCTGCCAGCGGGCATGCCCCTCCTGCCGTGCCAAAGGACGCTGCGCCCCGGAACAGCCCAGCCATGCCGCCGCGCGAACCCTCCGCCCGCCCACATAGCGACGCACGGGGCGCCGCCCGATCCTCCCGACGCTTGCCGCGCAGCGGATACGCGGGCCGTTGGCCAAACCGGCTCCCCCTCGTACAGTTCCAAAACGGGGCGGAACTGCTTTTAGGACTACGCGATTTGTGCACCGCCAGATTTAATAGCTGCCGCAAGCGATGAACACACGTGACAGCAGGAAAGGCGCTGGTGGCAGTTGCTACGGTAATTTTGGCCGCCGCGGCATACCCCGCATACGCCGACGATTTTGCGACGTCCCTACAGCAAGTGGTCGACACCTGGATAGACCTGCGAAACAACCACTTGATCAAGACCTACTTTGAAGTGGCGTACACAACGCCCGAGACGGCCGCCGTGGAGACGGTAAAGGCCGCCATAGACCTGTACGACAACACTAGGGCGGATCCCCAGATTCCGATAACGGATCGGGGTTCCTTCGTACGACACCCCATCAACCCGTACGGCACCGCGGTGGTGGCTTTTGACGTAATCAATTCTATGGACACCACCAAGGAGGTCTATCCGTTCGTTATTGACGTCAACACGCTGAAGGTGCTGGCCGAGGGAGCCTTCCCCGGCACCGTGGGGCTGGCTGCCGTCTTCCTAAATGACGCCGACCGGCCCCTGAGCGAGATTCTGGAGGAACTGCGGGAGTCCGACGGGGTTTGGGTAAGCTACATCTTCAACAACCCCAACAACCAAAGGTACGACGTCAAACATACCTATCTGTCCCTGTACGACGGATACATCTTCGGCTCCGGATATTACGAGTCCCCCGACAAAAGAGCCGTGGAGGGGGTGGCAGACATGGTCCGCGCGTACGATGCCGACGGGACCGACGCGTTTACGGCAACCCAAGCCGACCGCGGCTCCTCGTTCGTGCTGGATGCCGGGACGCTGGGCGTAGTGGCGCATACGAGCCCCGACGTAACCGGAAGCGCCATAAGGGACGCGCTGGACACCGCCTGGCCCCTTGATACCCTTTCGGAGATTCTGGCAAAGCACGGCAGCATGTGGGTCAGCTATCCGTCGGCGGACCCGCAGTCGGACAGCAAATACGTCCGGGCCCACATCCAGCTTCACGACGGCTACGTCTTTGGATCCGGCTACGGGATCACCTTGGGGGAGCGGAGCCAGTCGCTTGCAAGCGAAAGCGTGGAGCTGTACAAGATGGAGGGAGATGGCGCCTTCCCGATAATCACGTCGCTGAAGGTGAAACTGCACTCCGTCATAGATCCTCTCGACAAAAACACGATAGTGGCGGTTGCCGGGCGGCCCGGCCTAGTAGGCCAGAGCCTAGGCCAGAAACTCCTAGATCAGAATCCGAGGGACGTGGGGCAGCATATAAGAGAACATGGTGGAATGTGGGTGGACAACGTCTTCGTAGACCCGCGGTCCACCACCGCCGAAGAGATACGCCGCAGCTCTTGGATTGCCGGACACGACAGATATTTCTTCGTATCCGGACACACGTACCAGCCGGAGAGGGCTGCCATTGAGGTGGTTGACGCGGCCATCGCCGCGTACAAGTCGCACGGCGAGGAGGCGTTTGACCACATCACTTGGCAATCCGTGAGGCCCGAGATAATATACCCGTTCGTAGTGGACGCCCAGACTTGGGAGCTGGTGGCTCATGCCGCTGTTCCCGAACGGGTGGGCGTGTGCTGCGCCCTGCCCATCGCCGCATCCAACGATCTTGATGCCGCCCGCCAGGACCTAGAGCAGAATCCGGGCATCTGGCTGGAGTACTCGTTCTACAACCCCATAAGCGACAGGTACGAGTACAAGCGCGCTTGGTTCTCCACCTACGACGGGTACACGTTCGCCGCCGGCTACTACTACGGCAATTTTGACGAACTGGAGAGCATCATCTCGGAGGCCATTGGCCTGTACGATTCCGAAGGCAAGGATGCAGCACTCGCAAGCATCAATGGAATGAATGCCGTCGGCGTGAACTATCCGCTCGTTCTGGACCGCGAAACGTTCGAGATCGTGGCCCACGGCCAGAACCCGGGCATCGTGGGGGACAGCTTCTTTGACAGGGTTCCGGACTTTGGAATTACGGATCAGGTAGACGACGCCCTGTCCAACGACGGCGATGTCGCCTTTATCAAATATAGGGCTCTTAACCCGGCGACTTCCACCTACTCGCCTATACTCGCCCTGTTCCAACTGCACGACGGGCACCTCTTCATAGCCGGGCAGCCGTACACGATATACACCAGATAGCGTGCGCCGCCGGGCAACGGCGTGCCCGCGCAGCCGGACATGGGCGGCTAGCGCCCAACGCATCATGACGCCCGCGAAGGCGCGGCGTCAAAATCCACCTGGCCGCCTTTTGAGTCAGACCAGTCCGGGAGCCGTTACGCCGTATTGCGAGGGCCCGCGCCCGCTGGCACTCGCTGCGACGGCATATAGTTGCGAACTTGCCGCGCGCCACGCGGCGGTCGGCCGCGAGCCGGAGGCAGTACTCAGATCATGGCGCGCACGGGCGGACTTCCCGCTCCCCCTGATACTCGGCCACACCCTCCTGAGACCGTCGCGGGTCAGGCCACGGGCCATTTCCGTCTGCCTCTGCGCAACGCCACTCGGATATTGTTAGCGAAACCGCCGGACGAGCCGCGTTTGCGGCCTATCCGTGCTTGGAAGTGGGTGCCGAAATGGCCTAGAACATTTCCTTGATACGGTTTAAATCATGATTGGCTATGATCATCGGCTATGCCAATGTAGCTCAGCCTGGTTAGAGCATTCGCCTTGTAAGCGAAGGGTCGCGGGTTCGGATCCCGTCATTGGCTCATACATTAATAACATCCACAGCTGTTCCAATTGCCATGAGCGACGAGTCCAAGACCACCAAGGCAGATACCGAGGATATCAAGGTGGAGGAGTCCGCTGAGCTTCCCGAGGAGGCCGGATCAGATGATGCAGTAGAGGACGAGGGCAAGGAGGCTGAAGATCTCAAGGGTGACGAGAAGGACGCCGGATCAGATGACAAGGTAGAGGACGAGGGCAAGGAGGCTGAAGATCTCAAGGGTGACGAGAAGGACGCCGGATCAGATGACAAGGTAGAGGACGAGGGCAAGGAGGCTGAAGAAAAGAAGGACGCCGGATCAGATGACAAGGTAGAGGACGAGGGCAAGGAGGCTGAAGAAAAGAAGGACGCCGGATCAGATGACAAGGTAGAGGACGAGGGCAAGGAGGCTGAAGAAAAGAAGGACGCCGGATCAGATGACAAGGTAGAGGACGAGGGCAAGGAGGCCAAAAGGGACGAGAAGGAGGCCGAGGAAGTGGCCGCTCCAAAACCGGCAGACGCCGACAGATTCCCCAAACTTGAGAAGGCGCCGGCAAAGTCCAGCGGTAAAGCCATGTATGCCGCCCTGCTGGCTGCCGTGGGCGTAGCGGCCTTCTTTGCCGGCCTCTCAGTTCCCGTACTGAACCAAGACCCCGTCACCATGTCAGACCTGAACCAGGCGATGCTGTTCCTGGAGGACAAGATAGACAAACTGTCCAATGACCTCCAAAACCTGGAAGACGCCATGTTGACCGAGCCCGGAGCGGCCCCGCCTCAGGAGCAGATGCCCACCATAACCCCCGACGACGACCCCGTGCTGGGCAGCGCGGATGCCCCCATCACCATGATCGAGTTCTCGGACTTCCAGTGTCCCTTCTGCGCCCGCTTCTACAGCGAGACGCTGCCGCTCATCAAGGCCAACTTTATCGACACCGGCGTGGTCAAGATGGTCTATCGGGACTTTCCCATCCAGAGCATACATCCCAACGCCGTGCCCGCCGCAGTGGCTTCGGAGTGCGCCGACGAGCAGGGCTCCTACTGGGAATACCACGACATGTTGTTCGACAACATGGAGACGTGGGGACCGCTGGCCACGGAAACGGCGCTGGAGCAGTTCAAGGGGTATGCGGCGGATCTGGAACTGGATGTCGAGACATTCTCCACGTGTCTTGACACCGGCAAGTACATGGACGACGTCACCAAAGACTACACCGACGGCGTGGCGTACGGCATAACCGGTACGCCGGCATTCTTTCTGGGCAGCGAGGAGACAGGATATATACAGATATCCGGGGCGCGGCCATACCCCGAGTTCCAGTTTGCCATAGAGCAGCTTCTGGACATCATGTCACAGTAAAGGGCCGAAACGCGCTATGAAAAATCACGTCCCCCGACACATTGCCCAGAGCCGTTGCGTATCCGATGAGGTAAACCCCTACCCGCTGCCCGGAGCGTAGTCGACCGGATATATGCCCGACCCGAATATGTAGCCGTCGTAGACCCTTATCCAAGACATCTTGTATTCGGTGTCGCCGCTGATCGGGTTCCCCCACATGTACGAGACCCACACGCCCTCGGGCGTGGCGTTCTCTTCAAAGAGTTCGTACAGGCTGACGCCCCGGATGTCGTAAAGGTCCCTGAGGTTTGTTCCGACCAAGTCCGGGTCGGCCCCGTGCGCCACAAACGCGCGGTCCTTGTCGGCCACGAACACGTACAGCTCCTCGTCGTGGTACGTCGTGTCTGAGGGGTCGGTGAGCGTTTGGAATATGGCGTCCCCCGACCCGCCGTACTCGGCTATGGCCGACTCAACCATGATCTGGGCCTTTATGCCGCGCAACACCTCCCGCACCGACAGTATGGTATCGGTGTACTCCTCCATCTTTGCCACCAGCGTCCACTCCCCGTCGGCGACGGTCCACACCCCGTAGTCGGTGTGGTAGAGGTCCCCCTCCGCGGTGAGCGCCAGCGGGCCGCTGGCGCCGTACAGGCCGGATGCAGTAGCCGGTATTTGGGAGGGCAGCGCGTCAATGTCCAGGTTCGCGTCGTCCAGCGCCAGTCCCGCAAGCCACACCCCGTCGTACGCCGCATACCCGTACGGGCCCACCGGATCCCGGCCCGCCTGCTCGTTCACGTACGCCGCTATACGCTGCACCTTGACGTCCCGCTCCGTGGCGGGCACCGCCACGGGAAACTCGACGGACTCCTGATGCATGATGTTTACCGCCGGGTCCGAGCCGCTGGGGGCCAGGTACCCGACCGACTCGGCAAAGGAGGCCGCCGCGTCGTTGTTGGGTATGTCAGCCCGCCTCGAGTCGCCGCTGGTCCCAAACCACGCCACCGATCCCAGCGGCTCCACGGCGGTGGCCGCCTCCAGTACGGAGGCCGTCTCCCCAAAGCCCACCAGAAGCACCGCTATGTTGTCTCCGTGCTCGCCTGACAGCGCGGCGACCGACTGCGCTATGCCGTCGGCTACCGCGGGATAATCGGCGTCGCTGGGAACGTAGGTTATCCGGCCGTATACCGTTCCGGAGAACGAGGCGATCACGCCGTCTGCCAGCGCCCTGCCCCAGGCGTCGTCCCTGTATACGGGGACCAAGGCGGTGGCCCCGCTCTCCTCCATGAGCTGGGCTATGAGCGGGCCCTGCCGAGAGTCGGTCGGGAGCAGGCGGAAGATGTTGTCGGGCACGGCCAGAAGCAGCGAGGTGGAGCCCGCCGAGATTACCACCATACCGTTCGAGTTGACGTATTCGGCGGAGGTGTCGACGTTGTAGCTGGTCATGGCGCCCACCACCACGCGTATGCCCTTTTTGTGAAGCGACATTATTTGTTCCAACGCGGCCGTTCCGCTGGTGCCGCTGTCGCCGGTCACCAGCTCCAGCCGCCAGTCGGCTCCCGTATCCTCCAAGTAGTCGTTCAGGTCCCCTACGGCCAGCTCCGAAGACAGCCGGGAGTCTATTCCTATGCCGGGAAGGGTGCCGGTCATGGGGGAGAGCTCGCCGACCTGCACCACGCGCGGGCCCAACAGTATGGTGGCCCTTACGGTCTCCGTGCCGGCCATGTCAGAGTGCTCCAATCGTATGCGGACGTCGTCGCCGGCCCGGATCCGGACCGTGCTGTCGGTGTCCAAGCAGCCCCTCTGCGGGGGCGTTATCTCGCACGCCATGGCGGTCGGCTCCCCGTTTACCAAAAGTGTGGCCGACACGAACCCCGGCTGGGCTCCCGAGGGCCCGGCAACCACCCACAGGCTTTCCAGGTAGCCGGAGACGGGCGCCTCCACGCCGGCCGCGTCCGCCGACCATCCGTCCCCCAAGTAAGTCACCGGCCCGCCCGCGTCCGACGCCATGCCGCCCAGTATCAGGAGTTCCGCATGCGCCGCATTTGCCGCGAACGCCGCCACGCACAGGACGGCCACGGCTGCAGCGGCGCGAAACATGCCCAAAAGCCCCAACGCTGCGATATAAAGACAACTGAGCCGGGCCCCTCCCGAAAAACGTAGGATGGGTTCAACTGCGGAGGCCGGGCTCCCGCCTTGCAGATCCGGGCCCGATATCTCCGACGCCGTTCAGACCGGTTTTGGACGCGCCAGCGGCATATTGTAAGATGGCGGAGTGTTGGCAGCCGCCCGGCTGGCCTCCAAGGATACTATGCACATGGTAGTCAAGGAGGCCGATCCTCTGCCTTTTCTGGGGAAATCTCGAACCGGGCGCGTTGGATAAGCCCGAAACGTCGCCTCAGGCAAATGCGGGCCGGAGGCCCGACCGTTCCGCCGGCGCGGTCAGGTCCACTTGTCGGGGTCCTTCTGGCGTATCTCCACGCCGTCCACCACCACCGAGTCGTCGATGTCGAACACGGTGTGCCACCTGCCGTTGTCGGGAAATATGCGGTCCATGTCCTGAACCCTCCGGCTTGAGGGGGGGCGGTTCATCAGGGCGCCCCACCGCATGTTGTCCACCTTGGGCATGATGTCGTTGATGTCGCGGGTCATTTCAGTCCACCACGAGTATGCCCTCGCGTATCAGGTACCCTATCGACTGCAGGAACGCCGCGTCGTCTATGTCCCCGGCGGCCCACCAGCCGGCGCTGGTCTTGACCCAGTCGGGGACCGAGCCGCCCTGGCCGCCCTGGCCGGACTCGTACTCCACCGAGATCAGGCCCTCGCGTATCAGGTACCCTATCGACTGCAGGAACGCCGCGTCGTCTATGTCCCCGGCGGCCCACCAGCCGGCGCTGGTCTTGACCCAGTCGGGTACCGCGGATGCGGCCGGGGCGGCTGGGGCGTCCTGGCCTATCGTGGACGTGCCCACGTCCAGCAGCGCCGTCCCCACGCCGGCATAGGTCCGGTCATAGTTTAGGCCGGTCCCGTACACCACCACGTCCAAGCGGTACAGGCCCGAAGAGGGCACCGCCACGTACTGGGTGTCTATACCCTCGGTCGCCAGTATGCCCGGATTGGCCTCGTCGTCGCCGTGGTACTCGGACAGCACCTGCTCGTCGGCTATGAGCCAGTAGCCGTACCGGACGTCCCTGATCAGCTGTCCGTCGTCGTCCAGGAACGTAATCTTGAATGGTATGTAGTCGCCTCCGCCGTACGACGACTCCCACTCGACGGCGACGTTGGTGGGGACCCGCTCAAAGTCGGTCGTGTCCACCAGATAGAACTCCTGGCTGTTGGTCACGATCTCGTCCTGCGGAACAAGCCGCAGGGTCATCATCTTGCTGTCGTGGTTGGACGCGCCCAGCTGCTCGTTGATGTTTACCAGGTCCTTGTTGGTGACCAGAAAGTGTATCACGTTCATGTCCGAGTACGAGTACGGGTCGTTTATCAGGGCCCGGGCGCCCAGCTCTATGCCGTTCACGTACCCCGTGAACTGCTTCCCCTCCGAGTAGGGCGTGAACACCTTGGGCACCCTGACCTCCTCGTGCACCACGGAGACCTCCCGTATGTACGAGGGGTCCCAGTCAAACGGCATCTCAAAGTATATCGAGCTGTCGGCGCTGTCAAACTCAAAGTTGCGGACCACGTCGTAGTACGTCTTGACCACGGCGGGATACTCGGCAGCGTCGGCGGTCCGTATGGTGAAGAATTGGTCTTGGGCCACGCTCACGAACGTGTCGTACGAGAGGACCTCGTTCAGGAGCGCCTTGGGGCTGGTGGCGCCCTCTATGCCTATGCGGATGTTGTACAGGCCGCCCTTGTCGAATATGGGTCCGACTATAACGGGCCTCTGGGAGCCCTCCGCGTACAGGGCCCCCGGCGCGCTGATGTGCTCGGAGCCGTAATACGTGGTGCACCTCCACATCTCTATCTCGGCGCAGTCGCCCCGGGGCCGTATCTCCACGTTGAGCACACCGTCGTCGTCGTAAAAGAGGTGGCGGGCCAGCAGCGCCTCGCTGTGGTATATCTCGACCATGTAGGTCACCTGGGGCAGGGTATAGTTGGTGAGGGTGTCAAAGAACCGTATCTGCATGTCCGCCGAGGCCACGTCCCCCACCGTTATGTCCGACGGGCTCAGGTTGGTCTGCACCGTAACCTCCATGTCGCCGAAGCTCACCGGCGGCGCCTGGTCGCCGCCTAGCCCGTGGCCAAACGCCGCCGGGACGGAGAGCGCGGACAGGACCAGCAGCGCGTACAGGTATGGCCTCATGTTTAGACTGCCCCCGGACCTTATTTAAAACTAAAAACCGCCCTCCGCTGTTGCCAAACGCCGCCTTCGCGGCGCACGCCCGGCCCCCGCGCCGCGCACTGCCGCACCCGCCGCGCGCACGGGCCGCAGCGGCCGGGCGGGGCGGACACGCCTTACGTCCAAGCGGCATACTCCGACACTGGCCACGCGCCGTTCCGAACAACTTTAACGCCCGCCGCGCCCCCCGCCCCCATGGGATATACGCTGCTGGACCACGCCACCGACGCCATGGTGGAGGTTCGGGCCGCCGGCATGAACGGCGCCCTGCAGGACGCCGCGTACGCGGCCATTGACATAATGCTGGACAGGGGGCGGGTTGCCGCGGCCGAGACCCGCCGCATACGGGTCGAGTCAGACGCCGAGCACGAGATGCTGTACAACTGGCTGGAGGAGATCATATACCAGACCGTCACGGAGGGCTTTGCGGCGAGCGCCGTCAAGGCCACATACCGATACGAGTCGGGCGTGCACGCGGTGACCGGCCTGCTGGACGGGGAGCCGCTGGACGTGCGGAAGCACCGCTTCATGGTGGAGATAAAGGCCCCCACGTACCACGAGATGCTCATAAAGCGCAACGGCGGCGTCGCGATGCGGTTCCTCATGGACCTCTGATGGTTTTTATGTAGGCGCGGGCCGTTCCCGTACATGGACACTGACCCCGAGATAGAGCGTATGATGCGGGAGAAGATGAGGCAGATGATGCGGGAGAAGCCGGCGAGGCCGCCGGGTATACTGGACGTTACAGACCAGACCTTTGACGCCCAAATATCAAAGGGCGTAACGTTGGTCGACTTTTGGGCCGAGTGGTGCGGACCGTGCCGCCAGATGCACCCCATATTCGAGAGCCTCTCAAAAAAGTACACGGCCGTGCAGTTTGCCAGGATGGACGTGGACAAGAATCAGTTGGTGCCGGCCAGGTACGGCATCCAGAGCATTCCCACCCTCATCATGTTCCGGGACGGCCAGCCCGTGGACAAGCTTGTTGGAATGGTGGGGGCGCCCGGAATACACATGGTGTGCAAAAAACACGCCCCGCAACCGTGAGGGGTTTTAGGCACGGATTGCAAAATGCGGCCGTTCGGCGCGCGCCGGGCCATATCAGGACATTTTCAACAAGCGGGCCTTCGGAATCATTTTAACTGCACTGAAGCGTCGGGCATGATCTTTTTGATATACAACATTATCCGCCCGAGGCGGCCGCGAGCATTAAGAATATAGGCTTGACCGCGTATACGGCCGCATGCTCTTTAGAATATTGCTGGGCGCCGGGTTTGCCGCCCTGTTTACGGCAATGTTTGTGGCGGGCTCCACGACGGAATTGGCCAGGGAGGACGCGGAATTCATACAGGACACGGTCATGCCCGACGTGGAAGAGGTGGACACCGCCGCGATATTCTTCAATAATATGCTGCTGACGCTTATCATGTTTCTGCCCGGGTTCGGCGCCGGGTTTACAATATTCGCCGCCTGGTTTACGGGCGTCGTCTATTCGTCCATGGTCGCAATCGCCCCGGTGGCCGGCAGCATACACCCGCTGGAGCTGCTGTACCTGACCCCTTTTGGGTTAATGGAGGTGGCCGCATACTCCATTGCGTCGTCGAGAAGCCTGTTGCTGGGCGTCAAGGTGGTAAAACGCCGCCCCCTGGCGGAGGGGGGCAAAATTGTTCTAATGGAGGTTGCTGTTGTGGCCGGGCTGGTGTTGGCGGGGGCCGCGGTGGAGGAGCAGATACTGTCCGTTATCGACGATCCCGGCTGGATGTCCGAGGGCGCATCATGCCACCACGTGCCGTGGACCGGCATCACGGTTGGAGTCGACTGCCCGGGTCTGTAAATGATATATTGGTCTAAATTGGGCCGGCCGGCCGCCTTGCTGCGCGCTGTTTTGGGGGGGCAATAGTGGCTTTTAGAAATTTGTGGCGTAACGGATTATTTGTTTTCACCGAATATATCGCCGTTGATTTTACGGCGCGGCTTTTCCGCGGGATATATTTTGCCGGCCGCGTATGCGCGCGCCGAGGGCATCCCTAAAAAAGCTCGGCGCGGCATTTTTCACGCGCCCGGCGGGTCGCTTGCCGCAGCGCGTTTTCACCTTTATCGCACGGCCGCAATTAATTCCCCGATTATGCGGGCCTTGCCAAAGCCGGGAACCCGCGCGCCGACAGCCGGCGGGGGCCGAGGGCCGTTCGGAGCGATATTTTCAGCCCGGCGGCAAAAAATGACGCCGCGTTGCGGTCACGCCAGACTGCCGCCGCGCTCCACGCGGCCCGCGGGGCGGCCATGCCGCGCGCACTACAGCCAGTCCTTCTTTTTGAACCAGCCGGGCATGGACAAGGCGACTGCCCCCGGTCAGCGTCGGCACAGCGATACATCCGACGCCCCACTACATCTCGGGCATGTGAGCAAAGTTGGTGCCGTACATACCGGTGATAAACATGATCATAACTAATATGCCGGCAATCATGGTGAGCGTCTTCATGGCCTCGTTCGCCCTGTTGGCTACGGACGTGTGCAGGTCCGGCATGCGCGCGTCGGCCCGGAACTGCTGCCAGCGGTCTCCTGGCGGCATCGATTACGCCCGCCGCCCCGCGGGCGGCCCGCGCGGATCAGATCCGGCCCCGCCGGCGAACCGCACAACGTTGTGGGGCGACGGGCATGGCCGCGCCCGGCCTTTGGAAAGATAGGCGTGCGCCGCCCCCGCCGCGCGCGGCAGCGGCGCCCAATCAGTACGCGTAGGCCGCGTCGGCCTCCCGCTGCACCTTGATGACGTATTCCAAGGCGTCCCGCTGCGCGTCGGTCAGCCTGTCCAGGAACCTGCCCTGCAGCTCCTTGGCCTCCCGGGAGGAGGGCAGCGTGTGGTACACGTCCTCCTCGAACACCTGCCGCCCCACGGTGACGCCCCGCACCGAGCAGGCCACCTCCTGGCCGGTGGCCGCCTCCGGTATGGTCTCGCCGTTGTGCTGCATCTGGTGCACCACCCCCACGCGGCGCCCCTTGGCGTTCATGAACGGCGTCTTGGACCGCAACGTTCCGGCGTCCACGCGCACGCCGAAGACCGCCGGGCCGCTGTTCCGGAAGACGTAGCCCTTGAGGAACGTGAACCGGGCCAGCGGCGTCATGTCCGCGAACACCGAATCCTCCTCGTGCAGGATGTCCTGCCGGACCCACCCGGTGTAGTCGTCTATCAGCTTGTATATCACCCGGTCCCGGAATATCCGTATCCGGCCGCTCTCGGCCTCGTCGGCGGCGTCGGGAAGCACCCGCACGTTGAACGCCAGCACCACGCCCAGCCGCCTGTCCCCCTCC
Organism: Nitrosopumilaceae archaeon; assembly: GCA_963665475.2. Taxonomy (GTDB): domain Archaea; phylum Thermoproteota; class Nitrososphaeria; order Nitrososphaerales; family Nitrosopumilaceae; genus VYCS01. Next base: position 291,659 of record CAXXXK010000004.1, read on the forward strand.
CGGACGGCGCGCGCCTCCACCACGTCCCGGCGGTTGACCGGGCCTATGTCGGCCTTGGCGATCAATACGCCCGCGTCCCCGAGCATCTGCACCACCGCCTCCAGGGAGCCCACCGTGTCGCACTTTACGGTGACCCCCCGGCCCTGGGTGTCTATGAACATCTCGGCCAGCTCGGCGCGCACCGCCTCGGAGTACCGCTCCACCTCCCCGTCGGTGCGGGCCGCGTACACGGTGGTCCCCGGCAGCACGCCGGCCAGGTCCGGCGAGGCCACCTTGAGCCCGGCGGCGGCCTTTACGCTCTCCACCCCGGTGAACCTGTCACGCGGGTCCCGGATCTCGTCCAGCGGCTTGGGCAGCAGGATGGCCTTGGGCTTGGCCACTATGACGCCGTCCCGCCGCGCCATCACTATGCGGTCGGTCTTGTTCAGCTGGCCGTCTATCAGTATTACATTGGCCGTGTCCCCCAGCCCGGTCTCGTGGTTGGCCTCCAGCACTATCCCCCGGGTCCCCTTCTCCTCCTGCTCCAGCCGGGCGGCCATGTACTGCTGGGTGAGGGCCACCAGGACGGTGAGCAGCTCGGGTATGCCCACCCCGGTGCGGGCGGATATGGGTATTATGGAGACCTCCGACTTGAAGTCCTTGACGCGGTAGAACGCCTCGGACGGGTACCCCAGTATGGAGAGCGTCCCCACCACGTTGTATATGCGCTCGTCCAGCTCCGTGCGCACCGTCCGGTCCTGCAGCTTGGCTTCCTCGGATATGAACGGGGTGGGGTGGCTGCGCCAGCCGGATATCTGGTCGCACTTGTTCAGGGCGACCACGAAGGGGACCTTCCTGGCTTTTAGTATCTTGAGGCTCTCGCGCGTCTGGGGCTGGAAGCCGCGGGCCGAGTCCACCACCAGTATGGCGATGTCGGCGGCCGAGCCCCCGCGGCTGCGCAGGTTCTTGAAGACCTCGTGGCCGGGGGTGTCTATGACCAGCAGGCCGGGTATGCGGGAGTCGGACCGGAGCCTGTCGTACAGGCGGCCGCAGGCCTCGCGTATGGTGTCCGCCGGCAGGAAGCTGGCCCCTATGTGCTGGGTGATGCCGCCGGCCTCGCGGCCCTGGACGCCGGTGCCCCGGATCTTGTCGAGCAGCGAGGTCTTGCCCGAGTCCACGTGTCCCAGTACTGCCACTATGGGCTGGCGTATCGCCAAGTCACGGAAACACCACGCTGAACTCGCGACTGAAGCTCGCCTCCGAGTCGGAGGCGTGTATGATGTTGTCGGAGATTCCAAGGCCCAGGTCGCCGCGGATGGAGCCGGGCGCCGCCTCGTAAGAACGGGTGGCCCCCACCATCGCGCGGGTGGCCGATATGGCGTGGTCCCCCCGTATGGTGCACGCCACCACCGGCCCCGACGTTATGAAATCTACCAGCTCCCCAAAGAACGGCTTGTCCTTGTGCTCGTTGTAGAACGACTCGGCCTGATTCACGGTCATGCGCAGCATGGCGAGGCGGGTTATCACGAAGCCCTTCGCCTCGAACCTGCCTATTATGTTGCCCACCAGGCCCCGGGACACCGCGTCGGGCTTGACGATGAAGAGCGTCTCCTCCGCCAGCGTCAGCCCCTCCGCCTGATGCCGCCCTTGACGTATTTTTTGGTCCACTTCAGCTTGCGGGGGTCCCGCTTCAGCACCAAGGCGTTCTTCTTGCACTTGGCCGAGCAGAACCACAGTATGCTGCCGTCGTTCTTGGCGAGCATGGTCCCCGACCCCTTGGCCACGGGGCGGTCACAGAAGCTGCAGGATTTTACCAGAAGGCTCATCGGTCATCACTTGATCTTCTTGGCCTCCCTCTCTGTCTCGCGCAGCATCAGCGTCTCCTGAACGCGTACGGATCCCTTTACGTTCCTGGTCAGTATGCGGCCCTTGTCCTTGCCTTCGAGTATGCGGACCCGGACCTGTATCACCTCGCCGGCTATGCCGGTGCGCCCCACTATCTGTATGACTTCGGCGGGGGTTACCTGGTCGGCCTCGGCGCTCATTGCCCTTCGCTCCGGACGGCGGCCAGCGACTCGATCACCTGATCCACGATGTGCTTTGCGTCGCCGGCGTCTATTATTGCGGCGGCCGCCGACTTGGTCTCCAGGCTAAGGGCCTTTCCCAGATCCTGCTGGCTGGGCACGAAAGCGTACGGGGTGTGGTGCTCGTCGCATATCAGGGGCAGGTGCGCCACCACCTCGGGGGGGTCCACGTCTTCGGATATCACCACCAGCTTGGCGGTGGTCCTCTCCACGGCCTTTGTCACCTCGTTGGTGCCCTTCTTCACCTTGCCGGAGCTCACGCCCTCCCGGACCGCCTCGTATATGGGGTTGATCAGGTCCTCGGGCATCTGGAAGGACACGTAGAATGACTTGGCCGTCTCAGTTCACCCCTGGCTGCATGGATGGCAAACCCGGATTTGGTTTTAAAAGTGTTGGTAAATCGCAGGCCCGCCGCACGCCGGGGGCCACGCCCCGCCGGGGGCCACCCATGGCCCTTATCTGGCCGTCCCCTCGGCACATACGGAGCCCACGGTCCGTGGCGCTCCGATGCCGTGTCTTTCCGGCGCATTTTGCAGCCCATGCACGGCGTGGCCCGGCGCAGCATGCAAGATCATGGGGGGTCGTTTCCCGGCGGCGACCGTCTTTACTGGGGAACCGATATACGCCACTTTTTTATTTCACTAAACGCCATGCAGTGTATGGAGGCCTCAGACGGCGGCGACCTCACCGCGGGTTTTACTCGGCCGGCGGATCGGGAGGAATCCGCGTTCGGCCAGACCACGGAGTCGATCATGAAACGCATGGTAGAGATAATCGTCGAACAATTCGATCCGATATCCATCACGCTGTTCGGCTCCATGGCCCGGGGAGACATGGACCGCCACAGCGACGTAGACCTGCTGGTCATAATGCCGGACGGGACGGACGAGCAGGAGACGCAGATTGAAATCCGTACCGCCCTGGATCGCGCTCCAATTGCCAAGGACATCTTGGTCAACACGCCCGACAAATTTAGCAGATACGCCAGACTGCCGGGCACGGTGCAGCGGGCGGCGCTCAGGGACGGAGTGCGCCTCTATGGATGATTTTATATCGTACGCTTCGGCGTTTTTACAAAACGCCAAAGACGATCTGCGTTCGGCGGAGCGGGCATCCTCCGCGGAGCGATACGACGTCCGCAATCGCGCCTACAGTTCGCAGCAGGCAGCGGAGAAAGCCTTGAAGGCCGCGCTAATTTTGGCCAAGATGAACTTTAGCCGCACGCATGACTTGAATCAGCTTCGGCGGCTCCTACCCGCTGCCTGGAACATCACGCGACCGGCTAAGGATCTTGCCAGATTGACGAATATGGTAGTGACGGCCAGATACGGCAACGGCGGCACGACGCCGGACAAATCCGACGCGGATTGGGCGTTTGGCGTCGCAACCGAAATAGTCAGCGCCGTTCGCGTCAAGGCGGCGCGTTGGGGAATTTAACGCCGGCGTGTTTGACGGAATGCCCGCGGCGACCGTTTCGCTTTTGAAGCGAACTGTGGCGTTGCACGGTTTTGTTGCAAACTCGGCTGACGGCGTTTTCCTTAATTTTTCCTCGGTCATACACAAAAAATGATGGGTAAACGGCCGCGCAATACAAAACGGTATATTGTGCCGCGGGGGCGCCTATACGCATGGGCCGATTGTTTGGCACCAACGGCGTGCGGGGGGTCTTTGGCAAGGACCTCACGTTGGAGGTGGTGCACGACCTCACCGCGGCCATATCAAGACACCTGGGGGAGGGCCGCGTGTTGGTGGGCCGCGACGGCCGCCACTCCGGCAGGGTCGTATCCGAGATGGTCTGCGCCACCCTCAACTATGCGGGCCGCGACTGCTCGAACGCGGGCCTGGTCCCCACACCCTGCCTGCAGTACTGCGTCCGGGCCATGGGGCACGCGGGGGGCATAATGGTGACCGCGTCGCACAACCCGCCGAGCTACAACGGCATAAAGGCGGTGGGGCCCGACGGCGTCGAGGTATCGCGGGAGGACGAGATCAAAATAGAGGAATATTACACGCAGAAGGACGCGCCCGCCCCGCATACATTCGGCCGGACCGCCGCCGAGGAGGGGGCGGTCAGGACGTACCTGGACGGCATACTGTCCCACGTGGATGCAAACGCCATACGGCAACGCAACTACACCGTGGCCCTGGACATGGGCAACGGGGCCCAGGCGGTGGCGGCTCCACTCCTGGCCGGGGAGTTGGGCTGCCGAGTCATACCGGTGAACGACCGCATAGACGGGGACTTCCCCGGCCGGGGATCCGAGCCCACCCCGGACAACCTGGAGGAGCTGTCAGCGGCGGTCAGGGAGAACGGCGCCGACCTGGGGGTGGCCTTTGACGGGGACGGGGACCGCAGCATGCTGTGCGACGAGCGCGGCCACGTACTGACCGGCGACAGGTCCGCCCTGCTGCTGATCCGGCACATACTGGAACGGGACCGGGGCGGCCAGGTGGTCACCTGCCTGAACTCCGGGCTGGCCGCCGACGAGATGGCCGCCGCGTACGGCTCGAAGGTGATCCGGACCAAGGTGGGGAGCGTGGAGGTCTCCAGGAGGATGCTGGAGTGCGGCGCCCCGATAGGCTTTGAGGAGAACGGGGGGTTCATGTTCGGCCCGCACAACCAGGTGCGGGACGGCCTGATGACGATGGCGCTGGCGCTGGCAGCCGTAAACTCTTCGGGCAGGACCCTGTCGGAGATGGCCGGGGAGCTGCCCGACTCGTACACCGCCAAGACCAAGATTGAATGCTCCGCGTCGGAAGCCGGCGCCCTGATCGCGGAGCTGGTCCGGACCCACCCGGGATCCGACACCGCCGAAGGGATACGCATGGAGCTGGGGGAGCGCCGGTGGGTCATGGTAAGGCCCAGCGGCACCGAGCCGGTCGTGCGGATATACGCCGAAGCCCCCTCCAAGGCGGAACTGGACTCCACCCTGGCAGAGTACAGGGACATCTCCCTAAAGATACTCAAAAGTTAAAATTTGGCGCCCCCCGCCCACATACCGTTGGTTTCAGACTCCCCCGATCCCGCCAAGAATGCCGAACCCAAGAAGGACGAGGCGGCAGAGAAGGCTAAGGCAGAACCGGTGAAGCAGGATAAGGTTGAGAAGGCCAAGGCGCCGGCCAAGGCAGAACCGGTGAAGCAGGATAAGGTTGAGAAGGCTAAGGAGAAGGCGCCGGCTAAGGCAGAACCGGTGAAGCAGGATAAGGTTGAGAAGGCTAAGGAGAAGGCGCCGGCTAAGGCAGAACCGGTGAAGCAGGATAAGGTTGAGAAGGCTAAGGAGAAGGCGCCGGCTAAGGCAGAACCGGTGAAGCAGGATAAGGTTGAGAAGGCTAAGGAGAAGGCACCGGCTAAGGCAGAACCGGTGAAGCAGGATAAGGTTGAGAAGGCTAAGGCTCCAGCCAAGGCACCGGCTAAGGCTCCAGCCAAGGCACCGGCTAAGGCTCCAGCCAAGGCACCGGCTAAGGCTCCAGCCAAGGTTGAGAAGGCCGAGCCGCCCGTAAAGGCGGAAGACGCCGAGGAGGCCGAGCCGGAGCCGTACAAGCCGAAGACGTACACCACCGAGGAGATCGCCGAGATATCGGCGCGCGTAGAGCAATACGTCGACAGCACCCCGCAGTACGATCCGAAGCACATTCTGAGCCCCGAGTACAAGGGGACGTCAAACTACGAAGAGGGAATAAAGCAGGTCCGGGACGAGACGCAGCAGAGGCTCAACGCGCTAATGGCGGACCCGCAGGGCAGCAAGCAGCAGATCAAGCTGGCCATTGAAGATCTAAAGACGCTGGACCACCTCTACGAGAACTACCACATAGGCATGAACGTGTTCAGAACGGCCCACGGGGGCCGAAGCAAGCTGCGCAAATAGGCGCCCCCGGCCAAGCCCGCCCCCCGCCGGCGCCCGGCACACATGCCAATCCCCGCTGCCAGCCCTCCACGCCGCCGGCCGGCGCGGAAGCGCCGGCCAACCGAACGCGGACCTTCCCGGTCCGGGCGTATCCCCCGCAAAAGCGATCCATGCGCATCGATCATAACTGCTACATACGCCCCGGCGCCCCCCAACGCATGCCGGATCCGGCGGCCCGCCGGGCAGGCCGCGCGGTGTCCAATGGGCGCCGTTCAGGCCCGCCCAAGCGGCAATGGCCGGTTTTGATTGGCAATGGCCGGCGCGCCCTAAACGCCCCCGCGTGGAAACGCGCCAATCCGCCGCCGGAGCGCCGCGGCGGCGGTAACCGCTGCCGTCTAAATTATATATGTGACATAGTAGCCGAACACTCGTATTGCATTCGGACAAGATGAACGAATTCCGGGCCAACACAGAGAAAAGCATGCTGGGTGGCGGGCAGGAGCGCATCGAGATCCAGCACGGCAAGGGCAAGCTGACCGCCCGGGAGCGCATAGGCCTGCTGCTTGACGAGAACTCGTTCAACGAGCTGGACGCGATGGTAACGCACCACTACCACCAGTTCCACATGCAGGACCGCAAGTACAACACCGACGGGGTGGTGGGCGGATACGGCACCATCGCAGGCCGCAAGGTCTTCGTCTTCGCGTACGACTTTACCGTCCTGGGCGGGACGCTGAGCAAGATGGGCGCCAAGAAGATAACCAAACTGATGGACCACGCGGTGCGCACCGGCTGCCCCATAATAGGGATAATGGACTCGGGCGGGGCCCGCATACAGGAGGGCATAATGAGTCTGGACGGCTTTGCGGACATATTCTACCACAACCAGGCGGCGTCGGGGGTGGTGCCCCAGATAACGGCCAGCATAGGGCCGTCGGCCGGCGGCTCGGTGTACTCGCCGGCGATGACCGACTTTGTCGTGATGGTGGAGAAGGTGGGGACCATGTTCGTCACAGGCCCGGACGTGGTAAAGACCGTGCTGGGCGAGGACATATCGTTCGACGACCTGGGCGGGGCCATGGCGCACGGCACCAAGAGCGGCGTGGCCCACTTCGTCTCCAAGAACGAGTACGACTGCTTCGAGTGCATCCGCAGGCTCATATCGTTCATACCGCAGAACAACTCCGAGCGGCCGCCGGCCATATCGCCGGGGGACGACCCCGACCGGGAGGACGCGAGCCTGCTGGAGATCATACCCTCCAACGCGCTGCAGCCGTACGACATGAAGGAGATAATAACCCGCATAATAGACGACGGGGACTTTTTCGAGGTCCACGAGCTCTTCGCGCCCAACATAATAGTGGGGTACGCCCGGCTGAACGGCAACGTGGTGGGCATAGTGGCCAACCAGCCCATGCACTTGGCCGGGGCGCTGGACATAGACTCCTCCAACAAGGCGGCCCGGTTCATCCGGTTCTGCGACTCGTTCAACATACCCGTCGTGACGCTGGTGGACACGCCCGGGTACATGCCCGGTTCGGACCAGGAGCACAACGGAATCATACGGCACGGAAGCAAGCTGCTCTACGCGTACTGCGAGGCCACCGTGCCCAAGGTTACTTTGGTGATAGGAAAGGCGTACGGCGGCGCGTACATAGCCATGGGCAGCAAGAACCTGCGCACCGACATCAACTACGCCTGGCCCACCGCCCGCTGCGCCGTGCTGGGGGCCGAGGCGGCCGTCCGCATAATGAACCGCAAGGACCTGCAAAAGGCCGAGAACCCCGCCGAACTGCTGGGGGAGCTAAAGTCCAATTTCGAGAAGAAGTTCGACAACCCGTACGTGGCAGCCTCGCACGGGACGCTGGACGCCGTGATAGATCCGGCCCGCACCCGCCCCATGCTGATAAAGGCACTTGAGATGCTGGCCGACAAGCGCGACAGGCAGCTTCCCCGCAAGCACGGAAACATTAACCTGTGATGTGATATGATCGAGAAGATACTGGTAGCCAACCGCGGCGAGATAGCCCTGCGGGTCATGCGCACGTGCAGGGCCGTGGGCATAAAGTCCGTCGCCGTATTCTCCGACGAGGACCGCGACTCGCTGCACGTGAAGCGGGCCGACGAGTCGTACTATATCGGCGAGGCGGCGCCGGCCAAGTCCTACCTGAACCAGGAGAACATCATGAACGTGATAAAAAAGTCGGGCGCCGACGCGGTCCACCCAGGGTACGGCTTTCTCTCCGAGAACGACGAGTTCGCCGGGCTCTGCGAGCGAAACAACATAACGTTCATCGGCCCGACGGCCGAGTCCATGAACCTGTGCGGCGACAAGATGCGCTGCAAGGCCGCCATGCTGGACGCCGACGTCCCCACCGTCCCGGGCAGCCCGGGGCTGGTCAACGACGCCGACGAGGCCGCCCAGATAGCCGGGGAGATCGGGTACCCGGTGCTGCTCAAGTCCGTATACGGCGGGGGCGGCAGGGGCATACGGCTGGTGAACGACGAGTCCCAGCTGCGGGAGGGCTTCGAGTCGGTTACCGGCGAGTCCATCGCGGCGGTGGGCAAGTCGGCCATACTGGTGGAGAAGTTCCTGCAAAAGACCCGCCACATAGAATACCAGATGTCCGCGGACAAGCACGGCAACGCCGTGCACCTGTTCGAGCGGGAGTGCTCCATACAGCGGCGCAACCAAAAGCTGATAGAGCAGACCCCCTCGCCCATAGTGGACCGGGAGACCCGGGAGAGGGTCGGGGACATGGTGGTGCGGGCCGCCGACGCCGTCGGGTACACCAACCTGGGGACGGCCGAGTTCCTGCGGTCCGAGAGCGGCGAGTTCTACTTCATAGAGATAAACGCCCGGCTGCAGGTGGAGCACCCCATAACCGAGATGGTCTCGGGGCTGGACATGGTGAAGCTGCAGATAGACATAGCCAACGGCGAGGAGCTGCCCTTCAAGCAGTCGGACCTGCAGATGAACGGGTACTCCATAGAGTGCCGCATCAACGCCGAGGACACGTTCTTGGACTTTGCCCCGTCGACGGGCCACATACCCCGCGTGACGCTGCCCCACGGGCCGGGGGTGCGCTGCGACACGTACCTGTACCCCGGATGCACGGTCTCGCCGTTCTACGACTCCCTGATGGCCAAGCTCTGCACGTGGGGCGAGACCTTCGAGCAGACCCGCACCCGCATGCTGGCGGCGCTGGGCGACTTTCACATAACCGGCGTGGAGACCTCCATACCGCTGTACAAGACCATACTGAACACCCCCGAGTACATCAACGGGGACCTGACCACCGACTTTCTCACCAGGTACGACATCATAAAGCGGCACCGCGCAGACCTGGACGAGGAGCGCCGCGGGATGGCCGCCGCGGCCATGGCGGCCGCCGCCATGAGGGAGTCGCACCGCGCCGGGATGGCCAGGGAGACCGGAAAGCCCGGCTGGGGGGAGATGAAATGAAGTACTCCATGGACGGCCGGACGTACGAGGTCGCAAAGTCCGGCGACAATATATCGGTGGACGGCACCGCATATGCGGTGGAGGTGCTCTCGTCCACGCACGACGGCATGGAGTTCCTTATGGACAACTCGTACCACTCGGTGGTGTACGTGAGTGAGGGCGGCGGCAAGATGAAGATGGAGGTGGACGGCATAGCGCTGGAGGTTGCCCGGGAGACGGGCCTGGACGAGATAGTCTACAAGAACTCCGGCGGTTCGGTGGCCCTGACCGAGTCGTCGCTCCTCAGCCAGATACCCGGCAAGGTCGTGTCGGTGGCGGTGTCGCCCGGCGACGAGGTGGCCGAGGGCGACGCGGTCTGCGTCCTGGAGTCGATGAAGATGCAGGTTTCAGTCAGGGCGCAGTCCGACGGGCGCGTCAAGTCGGTGCGCGCCAAGGTCGGCTCGAACATCGCCAAGGGCGACGTCATAGCGGAAATAGAATAAGAAAAATTACTGGAGGTGTTCCTTTACTGTATTGTAGTCGGGCTCCTTGAGGGGGTCGTCGGACACCCAGGTGTACGTCACCTTGCCGTCCTCGTCTATGACGAAGACGGAGCGCTTTGCGGCGTTGTACCCCTTTACGTGCAGCAGGTCCGGCATCAGGATGTCGTAGTCGCGGATGGTCTTGGACGCGTAGTCGCCGAGCACGGGAAAGTTCAGGTTGTTGGCTGTAGCAAAGGCCTTGTTGGCGAAGGGGCCGTCGTTGCTTATGCCTATAACCTGGGCGTTCAGGTCCGAGATCTCCTTCCACGAGTCGCGGAACGAGCACAGCTCCCTCTCGCATACCGGCGAGCTGGCCGCCACGAAGAAGGCCAACACGACCTTCTTGCCGCGGAACTCCTTGAGGGTCCGCATCTTCAGCTCGGTGTCCACCAGCTCAAAGTCCGGCGCTGTATCTCCTACGTTTACGGTCATTGTATTATATGGCATGCGTGGGATATTAGGGGTTTTCGATGGAGTGGGGCGTACACCAGTTGGGGGGTCGCTGCACGCATGCGGGCCAGCGGCCAAGGCCGGGTTTTACGGCATTTTCAGGGAGGCTTCAATCTCTGGGGCGGCAAAGATTTTGCTCCTGTGCGGTATGTCCGTCGGCGCCAGTATCCCAGCGCCGACCAGAGTATCGACCGTCCCTTTGGCGGTGGGATAGGAGACGCCAAGATATTTCTTCGCCAGCGGAATGCTGACGTACGGATTCTCAAACAGGATATCTGCCAGCTTGACGGCGTTCCTGCTTGCTTTCCGGTCATGTAGAATCCGGCGGTACTTCGCGTGCAGGTCCCCCAGTCTTTTGATGTTGTATATGGCATCGGTGGTCTGGACTGCGACGGCCCGCAGGAAAAACTTCACCCATGCGCCCCATTCGCTCTTGCGGCTCACCTCCAGCAGCCCACCATAATATTCCGGCAGATGCGCGTCAAAGAAGGCGCTTAGATATAGCAGCGGCTCGGGAAGCAGGTCCCTCTTGCACAGCATCAGCAGTACCAAAAGCCTGTCGATTCTTCCGTTCCCGTCGCCGAACGGGTGTATGGCCTCAAATTGGTAGTGGATAAGGGCGCACTGTATCAGGACCGGTATGTCGTCGTGCACCGCCTTGCAAAATTTTTCAAGCCTTTGAATTAGTTTGGGTATGATCTCCGGCGGCGGCGTGTAGATTATTTTGCTCCTGAGCCCCCGTGTTTGCGCAATCGCGTTTTGCCGATCCCGGAACTTGCCCGGATTCTTCTCTTGACCGTGGACGCCGTCCATCAGGATCTTATGGGCTCCAAGGATGAGATCCTGATCAATTTCATGTCCGTCACTCCTGATTTTTTTCAGGGCCCATTCTAAAGCGACAACATGGTTTACCACCTCCTGGAGCCTCAGCCTTTCCGCAAACACCTTTCCGATGCCCAGCACCTCGTACTTGTTGAGATCCTCTATGGACGCCAGCGTGCCCTCAATCTTCGAGCTTACTACGGCCTCCCGCTTCAGGTATGCCCGGAGCAGGATGTGGGGATTCTTGAGTGAGGAGCCCATTCCCTTCAACTCCCCCACCGCCCGTTCGGCCCCGGCGAGCAGCAGGGCCAGTTCTTGGTCGTAATCAAAAATGGGGGGCAGGTCCGCTGGAACGAACGTCCGCATCCCGCCCCGGCTTGTCTTGATTGACCCGTTGGGGTTTGTGTACCCTTCAAAACCATCCGGTATCGGTTCGTTAAAGGTATCTTTAACGTTTCTGTGCTGATTAAAGCTAAACCCCATTTTCTTTACTGAATGCAGAAATAGTATTTAATACTATTGGAAAAGGGGCCGCTTGTGTAGTCCCAAAAGTAGCTCCGCGCGCCAGCACGGTTGGAAAGTTCACGGCGCCGCATACTGTTATGGCTTGCATCGTCGCATGTTTGCCATATGCGGCTTGAATTTCCTCTCCGCAGCACGGTTGTATGATGCGGGCCGCGTTCAGTCTATAATATTGGAGCGGAGTCCTCAAACACACGGGCCGCACCCATGGCGAACAGCTCCTTCGGAGAAAACTTGAACTGGAGCATCCGGGCCGTCTTCTTGCCGCCGTCTCCGCCCTTGCGCTGTATGGTAATCCCGCCCAGCTTTAGGTTGCCTTTTTTGGTTATGTAGGCGTGCCCTGTAGAGTAGTGCCGTATCGCCGCAGCCATGGACGCGATGGCCGACTTCCGCTGCATTCCCTCGCGTTCTTCCACGACGAGCATCCACCGGGCGGCGGCCTTGCCGCGGCCCGCCATCACATCCCGTATAATCCGTTTCTTGTTTTCATTCAAGAACGTCAAAACCTGCTCTTGTTTATCATCGGGCAGCTCGTCCATGTAAAACCGCCTCGCGTCCCTGGTGTGCGGAGCCAACTCGGAAACGTCTGCCGGCCCGTGTCCCTCCTCCCCGCAGTACATCTTGAGCGAGGATATCACCGGGGCCGGCATCTTCCACAGTTTTGCAAAATCTTCCACCCACCGCTTGTCCAGCTGGTTAAAGCTGGCGGTGAATTTTTTGACCGACACCCACTCCACGTGGTCGTCCGCCAACACCAGCACGTCGGCCTTGTTGAAGAACCCCATCTTGCGGGTGGTCTGGGCGCAAACCTTCTTGGGATTATAATGCCCCATTGCCTTAAGCCATTCCGCGCCGTACGCGGCGGCGTGATGACCGTTGAACTGGGCCGCCACCCAGTCCTCGTTTCGGAACCCGCTCCGGGCCGCCTGGGACATTATTGCGTGGCGCGGCGCCCGTCGGGCTCGTAATTGATGGCGATTATCTCGCGGCTGTCGTTCTGGGTCACGTACTGCAGGGAGCGGCGCAGCCGTATGCCGTACACCATATAGCAGTCTGGTATCCCTATGTCGGCGGGCTCGTTCTGCTCTGATATCATGACGCGGTTGTGCGGCGTTATGCTTCCCACGAACTCGGCAAAGCTCTCCGTGGACGGCACCATGTTGTAGTGGGCGTTGGTGTTGTTCATGTAGGGGGGGTCAAGGTACATGAACGCGTCCCTCGTGTCGCTCCATTCCTGGAACGGCTTGCAGGTTATTTCCATGTCCCGTATGGCTCCGCTGATGGCGCGCAGCCGCCCCTCGTCCAGCTTGGGGCAGCGGGCGCCCTTCCGCTTTGGGGCGTTGAACTTGCCCGAGCCGTTGAAGCGTATCTTTCCGCTGAACGCGTTCTTTGCCAGGTACAGGAACCGACACGCGCCGTCTATGCCGTGCTCAATGTCCATCTTTCGCACCTCCAGAAAATACTCGCCGCTGGAATTGTCCCGGTGCTCCTTATACCGCTCTACCAGGCCGTCGGGATTGTCCCGCACGCATTCCATAAAGTTTGCCACCACCGGGTTGTTGTCGTTGTACTTTATGCGGCCGGAGCCGAACCTGAAGCTGCAGTATATGGCAAAGGCCCCGGACCCCCCAAAGACGTCTATTATGTCGCCGGAGCCGGCGTCATCCGGCACCAGCTCGTCGAATATGTGCGCAAAGCCGGACTTGTTCCCTATGTACGGGATCAGGTGGTACGGGTTCCGCCCGCTGCGGACGTCGTACGCGTTATCAATTCGCTGCATCTTTCCAATACGGCGTAGCGTATCTCCCCATTATGCGGATCTGTGGGCCGCCCCTATTTTATGGTGTATTGCCAGAACCGCGTATGCCGACTTACGGAGGCCCGCCTGCCCCCGCGCATCCCCCAAGTTCATCTGGCCCGGACCCGTGTTGGGCGTGAAAACCCGCCGGACCGGAGAACGTGCGGCGCGCACGCGTTTCGGCCCGTCGCGCCTTCATGGGAGGCCGTTCAATGAACGGCCTGGATCAGGCGGGAAGATTGACGGCCTGATCAGATGTCCCGACGTTTCGTGTATAGACGTAAATGTTACGGTTGTAAAACGCAACCGTATGGAAAGGCTCCAGAGGCTCGCATATTATCTGGGGATAGGGATGGTCTCCACCCTGTTCACGCTGCTGCTAATCATGGTCGTCCCTAATTTGGCGCAGGATGCAGGTTACGATGCCAAAACTGACGACGACATCTTGGCGATGTTCACTACCCATCCGGCATACCTGGCCATGTACGAGCGGTATCCCAACGCGGTGGAGGAGTTTGAGGTCGGTGATCACGGTGATGCGTCCCTGCGTGTGGGGGTGATGGACTTTGAGAGCGGCGTTCAGCTCGTTCTGTTCATGAACGCGTACCGCGACCATGTCGGGTATGTGAACGTCGAGTGCGTTGGGAACGACGAAGATCCGGGGACGCGCGTTGACGGCCTGTTCGCCGCGGAGTTCATCAGGGTCACCGACTGCATAGAACCGGCGACATAAGCGGGTCCGCCTTTCGGATACGGGCGGCGAGTCCCCAACGTCACATCGAACTCTGTTCCGCTATGACCCAGACGCTTCCGGGGCGCGTGTCCTTGCGCGCGATTCCCATCCGTCACGTGCCCGCAGGCGCCGCCGGCCCCGCCGGACGTCAGCCGTCTCCGGGGAGCGTCGCCTCGACGATGGCCCTCAGGTCGTCCAGGGTAAGAATCCTGCCGTGGTCCCGGTTGACGGCAAGGCCGCTCTCCGTGATGGTGTACTTGCCCTGATACTGCCCGGCGACGTGGTAGTTGTCCCCGTAGGCGCCGTCGGGGTCCTTGTCGCCCACGAATACGAACATCCTCTCGCCTACCTTGAACTTGGGCGCGCCTTCGTAAATCACTATCTCGGTGTCGGTCTCGCCCCCGTCCACCCGGACGGTTATCAGGGGATCCCGATACTCACCCTTGAGGTCCTCGTTTACCGCTATCACCACGTCGGTGAACACCTGCTGCATTCCATCCTCGTCGTACTGGACCGGCACCGGGTTGACCTGCGTCACCACCCCGAGCAGCGCGTGGCGGGTCGAGTTGGCCAGGAACTCGGGCGTGGCATCGGGAGGCGTCGACTCGACGAGGGTCCTCTTCTGGTCCTCAAACCACCAGCAGTTGATCACTATGCTTATGGTGCTGGGCCCGTTCTCCTGGTGCCGCAGGAGGTTGAACGCCTGCATGGTGCACGACTCGATCCCGGCCTGGCTCCAGTTGGTATAATCCCCAATGCGTACGGGATCAAAGTGGTGCAGGCTCGGATATCCGAGACGATCGTCGCTGCCGCCGCCCAGGTAGTGATTGCACGCCAGATCGATTGACGCGGTGGAATTGTGGGCAAAGTCCCCGACGGCCTCTATCCCCAGCGAGCAGTCGCCGTATTCACGATCAATGTGGCTGTTTGAAAACGACTCGTAACGGTCCCTTCTTCGTAATATTCGGGATCAACCGGCGGCTGCACGGTAGGTTCGGCCGCCCAGCCCAGGGCCAATCCCCCCAATATGACCGCCGCCGCTGCCCCGACCGCAGCATACTTGTAAGCCGGGATACTCCGCCGCATCATTATAGTTTGGCGCCCGCCGCGGATAAATGCGGCGGCTCCAGACATGTACGCGCCCAACCATTGCGGACGCGGGGAACGCCCCGCCCCGCTGGTCCGCGCCTTCAATGGCGTCGGTTTAGCATCATCCCGCCCCCAAAATACGGTTTTTATAAGGACGGCACAGGGCACCACGCATGGAGGGCGTCTGCGTTCTGGGTGCGGGAAGCACCAAGTACGGCAAGCTCGACGACAGCATCGTGGACATAACCCTGCAGGCCTCGGCCGACGCCATAAAGAGCGCCGGCATATCCCCCCGGGACATAAAGGCCGGCTACATATCAAACGTGTTCGGGATAGCCGACAAGCAGGTACACCTGGGGCCCGTGATAATGAGCGGCCTGGGCATACCAGACAGGCCGTCGCTGTCCATAGAGTCGGCGTGCGGCAGCGGATCCGTCTCCTTCCGGGAGGCCTACGCCAACGTGGCCGCCGGGTTCTACGACTGCCTGCTGGTGGCCGGCACCGAGAAGGTGACCCACACCGGCACGGAGTGGACCACCACCTACTTTGCGTACTGCTCCGACTTTTTCCACGAGGGCTCGGCGGGGGCGTCCTTCCCGGGGCTCTTCGCGTCGATGGCCCGCGCGTACCTTACCGAGTTCGGCGCCACAGAAGAGGACTTTGCCAGGGTGGCCGTCAAGAACCACGACAACGGGCTGCTCAACCCCAAGGCGCACCTGCGGAAGAAGATCACCATAGACGACGTGATGAACTCGGCGGTGGTGGCCAGCCCCCTGAAGCTGTACGACTGCTGCCCGTTCTCGGACGGCGCCAGCGCCGTGATACTGTGCAGCGAGGAGTTCGCCAAGAAGAGCGGGGGCGACTACATCCGGGTTACGGGATCCGGGCGCGGCGGCTCGCCGGCCGCATTACAAGGACGCGAGCGGCTGACCACCATACCCAGCACCAAGCTGGCCGCCGAGGCCGCCTACAAGATGGCGGGCATAGGCCCCAGGGACGTGGACCTGGCCGAGGTGCACGACTGCTTTACGATAGCCGAGATAGTGGACACCGAAGACCTGGGGTTCTTCAAGAAGGGCGAGGGCGTCGAGGCGGCCCGGGAGGGCAGGACGGCGCTGAACTCCGAAATATCGGTAAACCCGTCCGGCGGGCTAAAGTCCAAGGGGCACCCCATAGGGGCCACCGGCGTGGGGCAGGTGGCCGAGGTGTACGACCAGCTTACCGGACAGGCCGGGGAGCGGGAGGTCAAGGACGCGCGCATAGGACTCACGCACAACTTCGGGGCCACCGGCGCCAGCTGCGCCGTGCACATATTCGAAAGCGTGTAAACGATGGCAGCCAGCGCCGAGTTCATAGAGGCAGCCAGGAACGGCCGGATACTGGTCAGGGCCTGCGCGGAGTGCAACGCGCAGCACCAGTCCACGGTATACTTCTGCCCCGAGTGCGGCTCGTCGGAGATGGCCAGCCGGACAATACCCGGGCGGGGCCGCATAGCCACGTACACCATAATCACGGTGCCGCCGGCCGGCTTTGAGGAGTACACCCCGTACGCCTTCGTAGTGATGGCTATAGACGGCACCGACCTTAGAATATCCGGGTTCATGGGCGGGATAGCCACGCCCGCGGACCTGCCGGTGGGCACCAGCGCGCGCGTTGCGGGTTACGACGGGCGCGGCCTCATCATAGAAAAAGAGTAAATACCGCCGCGTACAATACGCGGCATAATGGTGGTGGACATCACGTGCGGAAAGTGCTCTGCAAAGCTGGGGTCCACCCGCATGCTAAAGTCCGTCCGGGACGTCACCGGCATAGAGGACGGCCGGTGCCCCTCGTGCGGCCACATGATATCGGTAAGCGACTTTGACGTGGAGGTCCACAAGAAGTGATGCGTCGATCCGCCCCTCATAACCGTTAATTACGCCGTACGCGACATCGTACCATGATGGCTTACGAGGCCGACGAGGAGATGCCCGCCAGGGTCCAGATGATACTCAAGGCCATAGCCAACCCCAAGAGGACCCGGGTGCTCCGCATACTCAACTCCAAGGGATCCCTGGCCTACTCGGAGCTGAAGGGGATGGTGGGGTACCGCACCAAGAACGAGAGCGGCAAGTTCGCGTACCACCTGCGGCAGCTCCGCAAGCACTCGCTGGTGTACGCCAACAAGAACGAGAAGCAGTACACCATAACCAACCTGGGCAAGATGGTGCTGAGCATGATAAAGCAGGTGGAGGAGCGCTCGGTGGTGGAGAGCGGCCAGATGTACGTGCGGACGTCCAGCATGGCCATAGAGGAGTTCAACTCCGACAAGATATTACAGTCGCTGGTGCGGGAGGGCCGCCTGCCGATGGACATGGCCGAGCGGGTAACCGTAGAGGTGGAGAAACGCATACGCAAGTACCAGGCCGACCACCTGACCGGCCCGCTGATACGGGAGATGGTCAACGCGGTGTTGCTGGAGTCCGGGCAGGAGGAGTACCGGCACAGGATGACCCGGCTGGGCATGCCGGCGTACGACGTGCAGGAGATGCTGACCGACAGCGCCCCCGCCGGGCTGGACTCGGTGGCCATGGCGGTGGGGAGGAGCATCCTGAGCGAGTACCTGATGACCAACACCCTCCCCAAGGACGTGGCGGACATGCACATGGGCGGGTACCTGAACATAAGCGACCCGGCGGGGTGGTCGCTGGTGCCAGATACACTATTCGTGGAGGCGTCCGACCTGCTGGACGGCTCGGTGTCCTGGGGGGCGGGCACGCCACGCATGGCCCCGGAGGGCGGCGCGGCGGCCGACGCGCTGTCCGCGGCGCTGAGGCGGATATCCTGGGAGGCGTCCGGGGAGGTCGTGGTAGACGGAATGGAGGGTGTGATGCGGCAATACGGCATCGCGGCGGACGTGTTGGCGCGGGCGCTGGCGGCGGTGCACCGCGGCGGGGCCCGCATCACTATGCGGGTTCCCCTGGAGGACGATGCGGCCGGCACGATGCTGGACGCGTATAAGGAGTACATCGGCATGGCGTCGGAGCTGCGCGTTGGAATAGTGGCGGACCCGGGGGACGGTATAGTAGACGGGTTCGCCGACGTATTGGCGGAGCTGTCCACCGAGGGCGGAAGCGTCGGCGTGGGAAGGGGGCGCGTTGCGGCCAGCGGCGTTACGGATATTGGCGGGGAGGGCACAACGCTGAAGCTGCACTCGATGGCGGTCAACCTGCCCCGGCTGGCGTACACCGCCGACAGCGACGAAAAGTACTTCCGGGTCTTGATGGCGATGCGCGTGGCCCCGGCCATAGCCGCCCTAAAGGAGCGCCGGAAGGACATCATGGACATAACAAGGAGGGGGCTCAACCCGTTCCTGGCGTCCAAGGCGCCATATGACAAGAAGGGGACCGTCCAGCTGCTGATTAATTTGGTGGGCATGCGGGAGGCCGTCGGCGACGTGATGGGATATACGGGGGAGAAGACCCATCCGGTGTGCATACGGGGGATAAAGACCGCCGTGGCCTCGGCCAAGAAGGAGCGGCGGGGGGGCGTATCGGTGGACGTGTGCATGGCTCCCAGCATGGGGTCGGCCCGGCTGGTGGAGCTGGACGGCAAGGAGTACGGCAAGGTCAAGATACCCATGGCGGCGCGGGGCGGCGAGTACGGCCAGGGCAGGGCCGTGGACATACAGGAGGCGATAGTGGTGACCGCAAGCGACAGCATGGCCGCCGAGATCCGGGAGACCGCCGCCGTATTGGGCGGCGGGCTATACGTCGGGTTGCAGTACGACGACGGCACGCCTAGAGTAGACGTGGCAGAAGGGGTGAGGAGAATGGCGCCCATATGCGGCTTCACTCTGGGCCGCCGCTAAATGGTACGTCAGATGCGGGTCATCTTGAAGCCGCGGCGGGGCTGCTGCATGGACAATAGGATGCTCTTCAGCTGCTCGTCGGATATGGGAGGGCGGAGCCTCCCCTGGGTGGCCATGGTCATCAGGTAGTTTTCCACCATCCCGGCCATCTCGCTGCGCACCATCCTGACGTTGGCCAGGCGCATGCGCGCCTCGGGGGTGAGCAGCTGCCGCAGTACGGCGTCCCTCTGGGCGGCGGCCTCGCGGGCCTGCTCGTCGTCGGGAACGGGCGGCGCGCTCATGGCTATCGGTACACCTTGAGGGAGGGGTTGTCCTGGATCATCTCGTGCAGTATTTGGGTGGCCACGCCGTCCAGCTTCTTCATACCGGCGCTGGACACTATGCGGCCGCTCTTGGACTGCTCCACCAGGCCCAGCTTTTCAAGGCCGTGCACGGCGTTGCGGATTATGGCCCCGCCGGCCGGCCGGTGGTGGGCAGCCCCGTATCCGGAGGGCCTGCCTCCCCCGTACTCCTTGCGGAGCTCGTTGATGCCCATGGGGCCGTGCATGTAGATCTTGCGGAGTATGGAGGCGCACCGCACGTACCACCAGTCGCGCCTATGGGGGGGCCTGTCGGCGTGCGCCCCGGTCTTTACAAAGGCCGTCCATTCGGGCTCTGCGATGCCCTCCTCGCGGAGCTGCACCGCCAGCCGCTCCACCAGCTCGTTGGGGGGGACGTCAAAGACCTTGGCCATGCGTGTGCGGCGCTGCCGTCTCTTTATAAATCATAATTTGACGTTCTTCTTGCGTCGATGCAGCGATGTTCCAAAACCAGGGGCGGTCTTCAAGGCAAGTCTTCACGGCTCTGTCCATTCCGGCGCCCGGATTGTACTGGAGCCGAGAACACACCACAGGCGGAGTTTTGGCAACAATCACGCTTTTGGACCGGCCGTACCGGGAATCTCCTTTACGGTGGTCATTTCGGCCCCCGTGGCAGTGATTATGCGTACGGCGATCCGGCCGCCGGGCGGCCTCTTGAATGGCGCCGAGACCAGGCTCCCCATGGCGGCCCAGTGTTCCGGGTTTATGGACCGGCCCAGCCTCTTTTTCAGTTTGGATATCTGTCGATCCCCGCCCCTTGCTGGCAGGTGTATTCGCCTCGCAAAGAAAGACTGTCCGTTGTAGTCGGTGTCAATCATCCAGCAGTCCACCTCTTTGGCGCTTCCGGACCTCACGATCCCCGTTGCCGGATCATACGTGTCATACCCTCTAACCTCTGCTACCACATGGTCTGCCCCCTTGGGTTGTACTTCAATGTCTGGCTCCCCCACCAGCACGAAGGCGTTGTCAGTGCCAGCATGTTTGAGGTTGAGTATGGTCAGATCCCGGTTGGCCCGGACCTTGAGTATATCCAACCTGCCACGCCGCTCGCTGGAGCCGTCGTACGCGTCGGCCTCAAACTCGAAAGCGATGATTATGAGTTTGTTTATGTCATGACGCAGTCCGGCCTCTTCGGCCGCCAGGTCAATCTTGCGAACGCTGGCCGTTTGGTCGTCAGAGAGTATCGTGATGGCCACCCGCTCGCCGGTATCCCGCAATCTGGCCACGTGAGTGAGATTTTTGCCTTCCGGCCAAGACTCCAGATCGTCAATGTATAATCTATGTCCGGACGTGTCGAGAATTCCCGCCGTCTGGACCGCGTTCAATACATTCTCCTGCAATGCCAGACGTTGCTCGGTATCATTTGGGGCATCCACGGTAACGTAACGGTTAGGCGAGTGGGACTCTACTGTAAACGGGGAGCTGATCCGCCTTAGTCCCTTCTTGATCTTTGGCCTGTTGACCAACGGTATGGGCTTGGGCGACTCGTCGTATGCCAAAGTTGCAGTAGACACGTCTGGCACCTCTTCATAAACAAAACCGGCCGACGGATCTTCATTGTCATGCGTATCAGAAGTTTGAGACCTTATGACATACCAATCGTTGACGGCAGCCAGTATGCGCTGCCGGCACAAGGCCACTGGAATGGCAGACGCGTCTATGGTGATCCAACGCCTGCCCCATTTTTCAGATATGGCCGCGGTGGTTCCTGAGCCGCAGGTAGGATCTAACACCAAGTCTCCCGGATCCGTGCTCATTAGCATACAACGCTCTATTGTGGACTCGGCAGTCTCCACCACATAATGTAGGTCGGATGGACTCATCTGGTGATGCCACATATTGTTGATTCTGCGTCCGGGCACCTCGTGCTCATACCTCTTCCAACGTAGTTTATTATTGCCAGTAACCACTAGCCGTCCCAGTTCGGCTAGCCGCTGTAACCCCTCATGCGATACACTCCATTGTCTGTTGGGCGGGCAGGCATATTCTATACCGTCCCAAACGAACGGTTCGGAACGGCCAGTCATGGATTTGTGTTGTGACGTAATATCCATGCGTTGATACAGTCGCGCGCCAACTGGCAAGTGCGTGTCCGGGTCTTCTCGCTCCGCTTTGGTAAGCGGGCGACTGGTGCCGTCGGCCAGCTCTACTCCAGCATGAAAACTCATGTAATCTATGATCTCCTTGCGCGACAGTATATCGTATAGTCGCCGGTATTTCACACATTCTTTGTCTTTGGCGTACCACAAAATGTAGTCGTTCACTTCAGGGAGTAGTTTTGCCGAAGATCCGCTGGTCTTTGCGAATGGTATGGTTGCCACCCTGTTTTCAGAGCCGAAAACTTCATCCAGCACTAAAGCTAGGCGGTGGGCATTTGCAGCACCAATCTGCAGAAACAGACTGCCCGAATCCGCCAACAGGTCTCGGATGTGGGCCACAATATGGCGCATCTCATCTAAGTAGGAATGTATTCCATTACGGTACGCATCTCGGAACGCCCTCACCGATGCCGCGTCGGAGGGAATACTACCCTTCCTCTTTCTTGAGCTTAGTTGGTAGTTTTTGTTGTAGTTTATTCCGTATGGCGGATCAAAGTAGACCATTTGCACCTGCCCCGCCATGTCCTCCTTGGCCAAAAAGGATGCCATTACAGAGGCGGCATTGCCCCGTATGATTCGGTTCGACCAGTTTCCGTGATACTTGTACCAGTTGTACGCCGCATCCTTGGGCAGGCCGTTAAACCCATCCAATCTGGTCTGAGCCTCGTCATGCTGGTCAATGAGGTGCGATACGAACAGTGACGGATCCACCTTTTCGTGTATGAACAGCGGGCCCGCCTTGGATTCGGCATCGGGACCACGCCTCCAAGACAGACGGGGCTCGTCGCTTTCGCCAAATTGGGGGTTGTACGGGACCGGTTTCAGATCTTCATCGGGTATGAACCTCTCCGTTTGTTCGGTCGGAATGTTAGGCCGCGAGGCATCTGCATGGGTATAGCTCTTGGGTTGGGAAGATACTCTCTTTGGTTTGCCAACTCTTTTGGTTTTGCGGGTCTTGGGACCATCGCCCCCCCCCCCCCCGTCTTGGCCATTATGGAGCCTCCGCGCATGCAGAATCTATATGTTGCGCCGCTTTACTCAGATCTTCAACCCATACGATCCTCCATTCCCCATATCCGCCCCATGCAGATACCGCTGGCGCCCACCGCTTTTCCAGATAGAACCTCTTTTGTTCCTCCCTAGGCTTGCCCCGCTCTTGGCCCTTGAACTCTATAAGCAGGTGCAGCGGGCTGCACCCGCCGGGCCTTGAGACGCGCGCTATAAAGTCCGGCTCCGTATTACGCCACGTATTCGCGCCCGCATCAAACCAGGGCACGTAAAACCCGAGCCGGAAATTTCGGACCCAACACTCTATCAAGCGGTGCTTGTCCAAAATTTCGGCCAGCCGCACCTCCGAATGTGTATGGCAAGCGGCCGCGTTCAGCTCTGACCTGACGGCATCGTGCCTGTGTCTCAGGGTGGTTTCAAACAGGATGCTCTCCGTAGATAAGAGGCGTGGCTGGCTCCGGTCACGCATGTCGGCAAAGACCGGTTGCGGCACGGTCCGCCCTTCCGTACGAAGTCGGCACGCGTCGGCTATTTTGGGCGGCACCTTGTCGTCAAACTGCATCGCCTCGGGATTGATGCACGTTATATCAGGATGAGCCAGCCACAATTTTGTGGCTACTACAGAGTCGGCAAAGATTGCCCGGCGGTGGCCCCCGTCGGCGCTCAGAATTTTTGTCACCTCGGCGGCCGTCTCCCATATGGCGGTACGGGGCCGCCGTTCGGCGACCATGTGGGCCCCTGACCCCACCGCACCCTCAATCTCCGTTACTGAAGGGGCCGAGCGGGCAACCTCATATGGCTTCACGCTTGACGCATCCAATTCAAACCGGGCCACGTCGCTTGACGGGAGCCGATACCCCACCACGTTGGGAAACTCTATGCGGTATGCCGCTCGCCCCGGCAGCGACTCCACTGTCCAAGGCTGAACCGCGGGTTGAATTGGGCCGTCGTCTCCGCGGGCGAACGTATACGGCACGCCAAATACGTTGGCATATTCGGGTTTCTGATATTCGTCGAGTCCAGAAAACGAGGTGCGCCGCAGGGCCCGCCCGGTCACCTGCTCGCAGAGCAGCAAGCTGCCGAACTTCCTGTAGCCGAAGATGTGCGTGACGTTTCGCGCGTCCCACCCCTCGGTAAGCATACCCACCGAAACGATGCAGCGTATACGCTCGCCTGATTCGCCGGGGCGCCCCACGGTGGCAAAGGCATTGCGTATAGCATCCAGTCGTTGAGTCGCCGTGGCATCCTGCGCCGCAAATAACCCGGCGTGTTTTTTAATGGTTGACGCCTCCGAACCGGTCAAATCATCCAGCTTGGAGTGGACCAGCAGCGCCGGCGGGTGCTCCTTGGGCTTGCCGTCGGGATCGATATTAGAGAACAATCCCAGGTTGCCCGGCTTGCCAACGTTTCCGTCCCACGTTCCGGCGATATACTCGTAAAGCGCCTCGGCATTTGATATTTTGTTGGCCACCACGATAAACACCGGACGTATTCCGGCCGCCTCATACCGCGGGTTCACTTTGTTGGAATAGTCCAGGTACAACTGTTTCAACGAGTCACGTACCTTCGGCGACAAAGAAGAGTTCAGATCTTTTCCGCCGTTATACTCGTAGATGTTTCGGTACCGCGGCTCGCAGTCGTCCACGTCATCGCTCACGGGCACTCGCGGAATCTTCACCAGGCCGGACTCTATCGCGTCCAGCAAGGAAAAGTCTGATACCGTCCAAGGGAATACTTCCGAGGACAGTTCTCTGGGACGGCGCAGCCACATTGGCGTCGCCGAAAAGTCAAAGACCCTTTCCAGGCGGCCGGCGTTGCGCAGGGCGCGCAGGGCCCCAAACCACAGGGCAGCGTATTTGGCGTCCTTTTGTTCCTCCCTGCTGGCCCTACCTTCGCTGGGCAAGTAACAGTGGTGTGCTTCGTCGTTGATGACAACCATCTTTGAATCGGCTCCGTGCCCCCTGAGCAGTCGCTCAAGCATGGCCTGCTCGCTCTCGGTCCATTCAGGCGGCTGGACGCGCCCTCCGCCCAGCAACAGCTTCTTCACCTTGGAATCGGCTTGCTCTTGGCCGTTGACTCCCAAGACGCTGCGCCTCTGGAACGCTTGGAAGTTCAAGACCGTCCAGCGCATGCGGCTCAAGTATCGGCGGAATCCCGGGGGCGTGATCGAGTCCCACATCTTGTCACGGTTCCCCGGCACGAGGGCCTCCAAGCGGTTCTTGACAGTCAAATTGGGCGCGATCGCCAAAAAATTTACCACCCCCCGGTTGTCATTGGCGTTGGCGGCAAGCCACAGCGCAACCATGGCCATCAGGTGTGTCTTGCCCGTGCCGGTGGCCATCTTGAAAGCCAAGCGCGGTATGGAATCGTTGTACGTGCCGTTGGTCTTGCGAATCTCGGACATTACCGCGTCATGATAATCAGGATCATGAACCCGTCCCGCTTCAAGCAGCCATATGGCCGTCTCGACTGCCTCACGCTGACACCAAAATGGGCGCATCGCGACGCCCGAGTCGCTTGCCCAGAACTCCAAAAGGCTCCGCGTCCGCGATGTCGTGCCGGGCCAGCCGGTTTTCCTCCACGACGTCACTTTACGGCGGAGCTCGTTGATGAGATTGTGTGGCAGGGTGTCCGGGCCGCCAAACGATACGGTTTCCCCTGGAATGCCGCTGAGTGATTGGCTGGGCCGACGCCCGGTATCCTTATCGTTGGTGGTGCGACCCCTCTCATCCAATATCCAGTGTGATTGTGGCTCCTCATATGGGGTGTGAAGTATGGGGTTTATGGCAGACCGCCTCTTGGTTATCATATAAACTAATTTGTCCAAACCGCCTCAAAGGGAGTGATCGCTTATACCAAAGCAACGGGAGTCCTCTCGAAAAGACGTAATATGGGCCCTGCTGGTTTGGCGTGCCAAAACTATAGTCTTTGGCTGTGTGGGATGGCAGTTCCGTGTCGTATGGCGCGGAGGACTGTGGAGAATATTCACAATCCATTTGTTAGTGGTATTGATCACTAAATGTTGGTTTGTTCTGACCAGCCAAACGTCTTGAAATGAATCCGGGTTAGCTGGCCGATGCCCCCGTTCGGACGTTTACGGTGGTTTTTGGCCCGCACGGCGCGTCAATTTGCAAAATATGCGGCACGGCGTGCGCAGCCTCCCCGCATCCGCCGATGCCGTGCGTTTGGCCTTCGGACGGGGCGACCCGAGGCCGCCCGTAAGTCAGCCGCGCCCGCGCCACGCGGTCACTCTTCGTATCGTGTCGGCGTGCGCCGCCTTGACGTGCGGCCAGAGCGTCCTGAGGTTGACCAGGCCGGTGACTACATTCGCGTCCATGTCGAACTGCTCGGGCGTGCCGCGGTACGGCCCGCTCATTATGGCGTACTGCTTGATCCGGCCCACGACGACCTCCACCATGTACCTCACCTGGGCCACCTCCCTGTTGCGGTCGCGGTCCTTCTGGGAGAGCTCGCCGCCCTCGTCCGAACCCATGCCCAGCTTTACGGGCATCATGATGCGGGACCCCAACAGCAGTTTTTGGATGCCGATGTACCCCTTGTCCACCACTATGCCGGGCCTGGCCCACTCCGGCAGGTCGTTGCGCAGCATTATGTCGGTCAGGTATCCAAAGTCGGGCGGGTGGTCCTTGAACAGCTTAAAGTCGTGCACGCTGCCCGGGACGCCCGGGCTCTTCCCTATCAGGACCCCTCCGGGGTCCGTGTAGAAGTTGGCGTTTAGCGATACCTGCATGACTTTGCCCGAAAACATGAGGCGGTTCAACGCTCGGTCGCCGTACGCGTCCGTGCGTACGTGCGTGCCGTCGATCAGCACGTACACGTCCGTGTTGGGCGGACCGCCGGTCGCGCACAGGTCCGGGCCACGGTGGAAAACCGGCAGGGCCGGGCCATCTGCCACGGGCAGGTCGGTTATTCCGGCGGGCGTCGGCGCCCGCATGTACGACAGGGCCACTTCCCTGTTGAATATCTGCCACGGCGGGATGTCGACAAGGTACGGGTCGGGAGAAACGCCCTCCTGGTCTTGCTGCTCGGCGTCCGGCTCGGCGTCCGGCTCGGCGTCCGGCTCGGCGTCCGGCTCGGCGTCCGGCTCGGCGTCCGGCTCGGCGTCCGGCTCGGCGTCCGGCTCGGCGTCCGGCTCGGCGTCCGGCTCGGCGTCCGGCTCGGCGTCCGGCTCGGCGTCCGGCTCGGCGTCCGGCTCGGCGTCCGGCTCGGCGTCCGGCTCGGCGTCCGGCTCGGCGTCCGGCTCGGCCGTTCCGTCCCCCGCATGCGGCCCGGCCTCCGCGGGCGCCTCCGTCCGCTCCTTCCACTCGTCGTATACGGCCTTGATCTGCTCCTCAAAGGAGTTTGCGGTGGGCAGTACGTCGGCCAGCGCCTCGTTCATCATCTTCAGGTACCTGTGCACGGTGGACTGATTCGAGTAAAACGCCGCCGCCGTCTGAATCTGATTGTTGTAGACCAGTTTGTAGGACAGCGTCATCAAGAGCGCCTGGTTTACGTTCAGCTTGCCGCGGTTTCCGCCGTCGGATTTCCTGTGGACGTCCTCCCACATCAGGAATCCGCGCCCGGTCGCCTTCCATGCGCGCACCTTGTGCGCCGTAAGATCAAACATTTCCGGCGTCATGCCAGTCATGGCGTACAACCGCGGCGGATCGGCAATCATGTCGTCCATGTACGCCGCCCTTTTGAGGTCCTCGTCCCTATACGGTCCGGACCGCTTATGGTTGTGCACAAACTCGGTCCTTCTCAAGGGGCATTCGTACCCCGGCTTGACGTGGGTCAGGTCTATCCTGGCGTATGCGACTGTGCCCCGTCCGGCGCGCGGCATTTCAGAATTCCCTCCCGACGCCGTTCGACGCCGGCTCGGGCGGGTGGCCGCGCCGCGGTGCCGCAACACCCCCCTCGTCGGGATTAAATACCGCTCCCGCGCGGTTCGGTCGGTGTGTGGGTCCCTTCATTTGTCCTTAACTGAAGGGATCGCCACGCCTTCACTATTTAAGCATGAAGAGTATCGATCCTCCCACCGACGGGCCGCGCTCCGTGCCGCGCGGCATTCGCCAAACGACGCGGCTACGCGGCGGGACGGGCGCTCCCGTCCCCGAGCGGGCGTGATCATCCCGCCCTACGGCTCGTCGGGCACTGGTTGGGCCATGAAAATTGCCCGACGGAACGGGCGCCGTTACGTTTGGGGCAGTATAGGCCATCCCGCCTCGTGGTTCATCGGAGTTAGTTAAATCGCGAACGTTCCATGATCAATATGCATCATGAGTGGATTGTGAATATTCCCCTGTGTTTCATAATTCATGACCAAAAGCGACTTGGACTGCTCGGCCGCTTCGGCAGCGCGCGTCGCGGTCTCCGCTTTCGGTCTTCGCATCAACACATCGCCCCCCGCATGGTGTTCCGGGCTTTACCGTATGCGGCCACCTTGGCGGTCGTTTCCGTCAGGGCGTGCTCGGGCTTTGCATCTCGGAGCCCTTCGCCCGGCGGCCTCCCGGACGGGAATTGCCTGCTTTCCGTTGTGCCCAACCCGGTTTTAGAAAGATTAAAGCCGATTTGGAATAATAATGGTATATGGATGCATGGCGGTACGTGTCGTTTGCAGCGTTTGGGGCGCTGGCCGCTGTGGGGGCGTCCCACGCGTGGGTAGACCAACATTCGGTGACATACAGGGTCGTCGCGCACGACCCCGTATGCGTGGCGATATACGCAGATGCCATGGAAGCCGTAACCAGGCTAACTATGGTGCGCGAGCACTACAGCAAGTTCGAGCTCGCCGCTGGCGTCCCGATGCTCATACGTGTGCCCGAAGACCGGGCGCCTGATATGGCACAGTCGCTGCTTGGGCGATCGTTGGTCTACAGCGTGCAGAAGGTCGGCACTTTCTGGAACTGGCCCCACACCGTTGAGGGACCGCTGCATATCAATCCCAATGTGGACTCGCGCGGGGGCATCGGCTCCCACTGCTACGACATCGACTCCAGCTTGGCACGGGAGATACGCCAGGCCGTAATCCTGAGGGACGGCGGCGCCTTCGCTTCGGGGGAACCGGACGGAAAGACAATGCACGTGAGGATATACACGAACAATCTTACAAGCATGGTAGCGTATCTGGAAGACAACGGCGCCACGGTCCAGCACGCCTTCGAAGTTGTAGAGTACAAAGGGAGGCTGCTTGGCCCGCAAATAATAGCCCTGATACCGTCCCACATCATACCTACACTTGCCGAGCGGGGCGACTTTATGGCCATGGCTACCATCCACCCTTCTATACTCTTGGAGCCCTGACGACATCGCGGGGATTGCGGCACCGTACACGACATTTCCCCCACACCCCCGGCATATTTTCGCATCCTAACGCCTCCCTGTGGAATTCAGAAAGTTGTTCGCCCCGTGCAGTATATGTCCAAGTCCACGCCGCCAGCCGCCTGAAACCTATTGTTCTTCCAGCGTGAGCATATATTATTCGACACGCACTTAAACTATAGCTCAGAACACATTGCGTGTACGCGGCAGCGGTTCTTCTTGTATTGGGCGCGCTGACCATATTCGGCATCGCCCACGGAAACGAACCGGAGCCGATAAACCTAGTAATTACAACGCACAACCCGGCCTGCACCGCGGTGCACCTGGACTATCTTGGAGTGACACGGCTTACCGACGTGAAGCCGTGGCTCAGGCACGGTGTACTGGGCTACACGCATAGTGAGATAACAAGCGGCGTCAACGTCACCGCCATCGTATGGGCGCGCGACTTCAACGTCACCATACCCGCAATACTGGAGCGCCCGGAGGTCTCCGGCGTGGCCGCATATTCGCATATAGCGCCAAACTCCACCGAAGCGCCGATGCCGCTCGCCCAATATGACAACCCCGACGTTATACGGCCACATATGGGGCATCCCACGCCGTGCGGCCTGGCGACTGATCATATCCTTCTGGCCATGATGGACGACATAGGCTGGGGCGGCGCCGCGCCGGACGCCACGCCCGCGGACCGCAAAGAAATTGATCATAGCAGGCCGGGCATGCCCGCGACGCCCGAGCCCGTCCCGCCCGCTCTCAATGCCATAAGCAATATGCGCATAGACGTGGAGTCCGGGACGGCATACGTCGGAGACCTGATGGGTGTGGAAATTTACACCTCCAACCATACATCCGTCTGGGCGTACCTGAAGGATAACGGGGCGCTGGTATTCGGCGCCGGGCCGGGCGCGGTGGCCGGCTACATCTCCCCACATGTGTTGTGGCCCCTCTTGATGCGGGACGACATTTCTGCCATAAGGCAAATTAGTTTGCCGGTGCCACAACACTATGGCGCAGTACCGCGTGCATTGGATGACCGGCATACGATGACGTACAAGGTTGTTGCGCACTATCCCGTATGCGTGGCGATATACGTGGGGGAGGTGGAGGTTGGGGTCAGGCTCACCGCGGTGCGCGAGCACTACAACAAGCCCGAGCTTCGGGCCGGCGTTCCGATGCTCATACGGGTGCCAGAAGACCGGGCGCCTGACACGGTGCAGTCGCTGCTTGAACGGCCGGCGGTCTACAGCGTGCAGAGGGTCGGCGCGTTCTGGAACGGGTCCCATACGGTTGAGTGGCCGCTGCATGTCAATCCCGGCGCGGACTCGCGCGGGGGCAATGGCTCCAACTGTTATGACATTGATGGCACCCTTGCATGGGAGATACGCCAGGCCACAATCCAAAGGGACAGCTGCGCCTTTGCAGTTTCGGGAGAACAGGACGGAAATATAATGCATGTGCGGATCGCCACAAACAACCTGACAAGCATGGTGGCGTATCTGGAGGGCAACGGCGCCACGGTCCAGCAAGCCGTCGAAATTGTAGAGTACGAAGGGAGGCTGCTTGCCCCACGAGTAATAGCCCTGATACCGTCCCACATCATACCCGCACTTGCCGAGCGGGGCGACTTCAGGTCCATGGAGACCATCTTCCCACCCGTACTCTTACACGACGGCATCCCTGATAGCCTCCACAGTCTTGTTAGTGACGGCACCGTACATGGCATACCGGATACGGTCCGGCCCATAATTACACTGTCCGGCCCCGCAAACGTGACCATACCGTTAAACTCCGCATACGTCGAGCCCGGATACGCGGCCACCGATAACGTGGACGGGAACATAACCTGCAAAGTGGCCATAACCGGCTGGGTGAACCCCACCACGCCGGGCGCCTATACGATATCGTATGGCGTGGCGGACGGCTCTGACAATGCGGCCACAACGCAGAACCGCACAATACACGTGGCGGACATGTCCCCGCCGGCCGCAGCCCTGCCCGGCCCCGCCCAAATTACTGTGGAGGACGCCGAGGGCCCGTGGCCGGCTGTACACGGCGGGCATGCATTCGGATCCGGACACTACAGCCTGGCGCCCGAAAGGGTCGTTAAGGCCGTACGTGACTTCGTGGCCGCGTACGATTCGGAGGGAGCGGCCGCGTTTGAGACGGTAAACGACATGCAGGCGGACTACATCTACCCGTTCGCCGTAGACGCCGAGACCCTAGAGGTGGTGGCCGAGGGCGCGTTCCCGCAGGCGGCGGGGCTGCAGGCCACGTTCCTGCATGACGCCGACCGCCCGCTGGAGGGCATAATGGACGAGTTGCGCAAGTACGAGGGCGCGTGGGTGGAGTACGCGTTCCACAACCCCCGGACGGCCGCCTACGAGAACAAAAGGTCGTACCTCGTGATGCACGACGGATATGTGTTCGGATCCGGGTACTACACGTCCCCGGACGTTGAGGCCGTCAACGCGGTCGCAGCGATGCTCCGCCTGTACGGCATGGCCGGGGAGGACGCGTTCGCGGACATACGATCTATCCCGGCCGGCGCCTTCAACGCCCCGTTCGTTCTCGACGCCGACACCCTGGATATAGCGGCGCACGCAAACCCGGACCTGTCCGGCCCGGATGTTCGGGACGCCATGACGTCCGGCCGGTCCCTGGAGTTCGCATACGACATGCTGGACAGGCACGGGAGCCTCTGGCTCAGCTACCCGGCGGCGGATCCGGCGCCCGGCTCCGAGTACACCCGGGCGTACATGCTGCTCCGCGACGGTTACGTCTTCGCGTCCGGCTACGGCATGAGTGCCGATGCCAGGCTCCGGTCGCTGGTCGACGAGTCCGCCCGCCTGTATTACCTGGAGGGAGACGCCGCGTTCGACATCATCACCTCAATGAACGCGACGGAGCAGTTGGTAGGCGACCTGCAAGGGTCCACGCTGGTGGCCAGCTCCATCATACCCCAACACGTGGGGAATGCATTTTCGATGTCCTCGGTGTTGCGCGGTCAGAGCCTGGAGGGCTTGGAACCGCTGTACGAAAGTACGGGACTGTGGACTGACAGGTTCGCAAAAGTCTGGGACGGCTCGGAGCTTCGCACCCGCACGTGGGGCGTCCTGCACGACGACGACAAATATTGGTTCGGCGCGTCGCGCACATACTCCCCGGAGGAATACGCGGTGTCCGAGGTGAACGCGGCCATAGACCTCTACAAGACATACGGGGAGGCGGCGTTTGACCGCATCACGTGGCGGTCGGTCGACCCCGCCGCGGCATACCCGTTCGTCTTTGACTATGGCACCTGGACGGTGGTGGCGGACGCCGCGTACCCGGACAGGCCGACCCCGCTGCCTGCCTCCATCAGGGCGGAACACGGCCTGTACAAAATCGACAGGGCGCTTGAAGAGAGCGGGGGCGCGTGGGCGTCGTACAAGGCCCACAACCCGGCCACCGGACTGGTGGAGTACAGGACCGATTGGCTCGCCCTGTACGACGGCTACGTCTTCGCCGCCGGGTACCACTCCGGCAGCCTTGACCGCGCCGAAGGGATTCTCGCAGGGGCCATAGCCAATTATAGCGCAAACGGGGTGGCGGCGTTTGACGCGATGAACCAGATAATATCCGACAACGTCTACTACGTCCCGCTCGTCCTGGACCGCAACACCCTGGACGTTGTGGCGCTCGCCGGGTATCCCGAGCTCGTCGGGCTTAACGTTGACGACATAGTGTTCAACGCGCACGATCTGGCGGCCAACATCGGGGCGAATATGGCGGAGGACGGCGACTCCGCCGTTGCCGTCGTCACTTTCCATCTGCGGCACCCCAATTTTCCGGTACAGCCCATATGGCATCCATGGCATTATTTCTACACGGTTTTTGGCGAGAATTGGCAATTCCCGACCATGTTCGTTGTGCTGCAGCTATATGACGGGCACGTCTTTGCCGTTGCCCAATCCATGGCGTACTACGTGTGGCAGTAGGGCAGCGCGCCAGACTTGGATGTGGTGCCCGGATCAGGCATTCTGGACCGGTAGCAACCCCGTCCCGTATTTGGACGGCTTCTGGCAGCGCCAAGACGCATCTTGGGAGTCTTCTCGGCCGGCGCACCCCGCACCTGGCCGGGAGAGCCTTGTCCAAAATCTGGCGGTCCGCAAGGCAAGCGGCGCCGTTCCAGAGACTTCCCGTCCGCAAGAGCCGCGCCGGTCGCCACATTAGTGCAGGACGGCGCCGTCTGAGCCCGTGCCGGCCGGGGATCCGGGCCGCGTCCGAGTAGATCCGGCCCTCGCGGGGGGCTGAGGGGGAATTTACCTTGCCACTTTCCGCACCGCGGTTTTGTTGCAGACTCGGTTGGCGGGGTTTTCTTTCGTTTTTTACGCAAAGTACAGCTACAATTGGCATGCTTATGCCACGGTTGGCGCATATTCGCCCCGCATTGGGCGCGGGTGGAGCCGCACGGCGGGGCATCGTATCGCGCGGCACGCCGCACCGCGTCCGGCCTGCGCGCCCGCGCCGTGCCGCTCAAAGGATCGCGTCGGTATTTGCGGCCATCTAGGCGGCGCTGCCCGCAACGGCGCTAGCCTCGGCGCCCGCCCTGGCGCCCGCCGCTGCGTTCCATATCGCCGCCATGTGAAGTCGCCGCACTTGGGTACGGCCCCTTGGCGCGTCTCCCGCCACTTTTTTCCGTAGCTTTTACCATATTATGGCGTAGCCGCAGTACGGGGGTGCGGGGGATAATGGAAGATCTAAACCTTTCAATTATGATGCGGCCCAAACCGCCACGCCGCGGAAGGTCATGGGCCAGGGGCGATCGGGCATTTCTGGCCGCCGCTGCGCATTGCGTTCAGTCCGTGCCCTGATCTTGGCCCCGCCCCGATCCCCTGACGGACAGATCGGGATTGCATATTCCGTGCGTCCACCTCCGTCCCGGTTACGGTTCGGGGCGGAGCACGCTCAGGGCCGCCTTCCGCGCGATGTGTCTGATCTAAACCATAACATCCATTACGCCATATTACACGCCGTGTTGATCATGCGCGCTTCCCGGGACGCGTTGGGCGGGCGCGGATCCCATACATATTTTTGGACAACATGTCGGAGGCGCAGGCAGTTTGGGGAGGCGGCGCGCTTTTTACGCTCACGGCGCCCTTTCCCGCCTCACCGCGCCGACGGACCCCTCGAGGTCCCGCTGCGTTATGCGCGTCTCCCTTATGGCGCTCTCCCCCCTGACGTGGCGGCGCAGGGCGGCCATGGCCGCCCCGTCCACGACGGCCCGCAGCTCCGCGCCCCCCATGCCGTCGGTCTGGTCCGCCAGCCTGTCGTAGTCCACGGCGCCGTCCAGCGGTCTGCCCCGCGCGTGTATACGCAGTATTTGGACGCGTCCGGCCGCGTCCGGCTTGGGCACCTCCATGATGCGGTCAAAGCGGCCGGGCCTCAGGAGGGCCTCATCCATCATGTCCAGCCGGTTGGTGGCCCCCATGACCACCACGTCGTGCAGGTCCTCCAGGCCGTCCATCTCCGAGAGCATCTGGGAGACCACGTTCTCGGTCACGTGCGTGCCCGAGTCCGTCCCCCGGGCGGGGGCCAGCGAGTCGATCTCGTCAAAGAATATTACGCAGGGAGCCGCCTGGCGGGCCTTGCGGAATATCTCCCGGACGCCCCTCTCGGACTCGCCCACCCACTTGGAGAGCAGTTCCGGGCCCTTTACGCTGATAAAGTTAGAGTCGGTCTCGCGCGCCAGGGCCCTGGCCACCAGGGTCTTGCCGGTGCCCGGCGGGCCGTGCAGCAGTATGCCCCGGGGGGCGCTGGCCCCCACGTGCTCGAACGCCTCTTGGTATTTGAGCGGCCACTCGACGGCCTCCCGCACCTCCTCCTTCAGCCGGTCCAAGCCGCCCACGTCGTCCCAGCCCACGTCGGGCACCTGCACCAACACCTCCCGCAGGGCGCTGGGGCGCACCTCCCGCAGGGCGTCCCGGAAGTCGCCGGGGCCTATCCGTATGCGCCCCAGCACGTCGGGCGGTATGCGGTCCCGCTCCAGGTCCATCTCCGGTATCAAGCGGCGCAGGGCTCCCATCGCGGCCTCCTTGGAGAGGGCCTGCAGGTCGGCGCCCACGAAACCGTGCGTCACCCGCGCCACCTGCTCCAGGTCCACCGACTCTTCCAGCGGCATCATCCTCGTGTGTATCCGCAGTATGTCGCGGCGCCCCCCGGCGTCGGGTATGCCTATCTCCATCTCCCTGTCGAAGCGGCCCGGCCTCCGCAGCGCCGCGTCCATCGAGTCGGGCCGGTTGGTGGCCGCTATGACCACCACCTTGCCGCGGGCGCGGAGCCCGTCCATCAGGGTGAGCAGCTGGGAGACCACCCGCTTCTCCACCTCTCCGGAGACCTGGTCCCGCTTGGGGGCTATCGAGTCTATCTCGTCGATGAATATTATGCTGGGCGCGTTGCGGGACGCCTCCTCGAATATTCCCCGCATCCTCTCCTCGCTCTCGCCGTGGTATTTGCCCATGATCTCCGGCCCGCTCACGTGCTGGAAGTGGGCGCTGGTCTCGCCGGCGACGGCGCGCGCCAGGAGTGTCTTGCCGGTGCCCGGCGGGCCGTACAGCAGCACGCCCTTCGGCGCCTCTATGCCCACGTTCTCAAACAGCTCGGGGTGGCGCAGCGGCAGCTCCACCATCTCTCGGATTTTCTTTATCTCGGCGTCCAGCCCGCCCAGATCGTCGTACGTAAACCCCGGCGGGACCGTCGCGCCCGGCTCGCCCTGCGCGAACTTGGTGCGCCCCGTCACCACCACCGGGCCCGCCGGCCGGGCGGACACGACGGCCAGCGCCACCCGGGCTCCCATACGGGTGCCGGCCGTCAGGGTGTCGCCCACGCCCAACACGCGGTTGCGGTACGCGGCCCCCATGAACTCCTGCAGCCCGCCGATCTTTATATCCTCGCCGGGCGACACGGTCACCTCGACGGCGTCCTGGGCCTCAACGGCGCGCACGCCCACCCGGTCGCCCATGGCGGCGCCGGCGTTCTGCCGGGTGGCGCCGTCCATCTCTATAACGCCGGAACCATGCGGCATGGTCCCCGGCCACAGGCGCGCGTACGTCTTTTTGTCGTATGACACCTCCAGCACCTGGCCGGTGTGCCATCCGGCCGCCTCCACCACCTGCGGGTCCACCACGACCCTGCCGGCGCCCCCCTGCCTGCGGGACATTCCGGCCACCTTTAGCGTGTATTTTGTCACCTCCGCATCACCATACCATATCAAAAAACGAGGGTTACTCGACCCTCACCCTCTGGCCCTCCGGGCCGCTCTCCATTGGAAAGGATACCTCCAGAATGCCGTTCCTGTAGGCGGCCTTGACCGAATCGCGGTCGACGGCGGCGCCGATTGGGACCGAACCCTCGTACTCGGCGTCGCCCCGGCTGGCGCGTACGTGGACGGAGTCGTCCCGCACGGTCACCTCTATGTCGTCCCTCTCGACGCCGGGAACCTCGGCCACCATCTTCAGGAGGCCGTTCTTCTCGTCGCGTATAACGTCAATCTGCAGGCGCCGACCGGCCGGAGGCATGTCGCCGAACCGGCGCGCGTATGGCGCGCCGTAAGGCCCCGCACCCGCCCCGCATCCGCAGCGGGCCGACATGCCCGCCCCGCCGGATCCGTATCCGTGGAGTATTCTTTCAAAGAGTCTGTCGAACTCCTCAAACGGTGTCATTTTCATTACTTATGTAATATCTATTACATAATATAAAGTTTTCGCGATATATATGCTGGTTTAAAACAATCAGTATCGATTCCATACAATCTGTCAGCAAGGACGGGCCGCGCCCGTGGGAACGCCCGCGCCGGAGGCGGTGCGGGAGATCATAACCGGAAACCGCCCCGTGCGCGACTGCATAAAGATACACGTCGTCGATTATGGCGCCTTGGCGGCGCAGATGCGGCCGGAGGTCGAAGGCGGGATGGGCCGGCCGACCCCGATGCGGTGGCGGTCGCCGCCGAGCGCTACGCCGACTCAAGGACGCTCGGGAACGCCCGACCGTTGGGGGCCGGCGGTGGCCGGCGGCGTGCGGGACATGTGGCCGTCCGTTGGGGGGCTGGAACGGGCCCGGCGGGGCCCTGTCCAAAATCCACCGATCCATGAGGCCGGCCACGCCGTTCGCGGGCCTTCCGGCCTGAAACGGCGGCACTGATCCGCCGCGGCCCGCCCCGGGTCCCGTTTCATGCGGTTTTGAAACATTTGGGCGCGGCCCCCGCATGCGGGGACCGTCTCCGCCCCCGTATTGCAGCCCTCGCGCGAAAGCCACATCGTGGAGTGTGCAGGCGGGCGGCAGCTCGGCGGTCCAGGCGTTTGCTTTGGCGGCCCGCGCCGCGCCACCGAACCCTTCATTTATGGGCGAGAATGCGCCCCCGGCGTTGTTCCGTTTCCGCAACGACTTGCGGAAGGCGCCGGGGCGCTCCTCAAGAGACATCAGCGTCTCCGCCCCGGCGTCGTCCCCCTCGATTGCACAGTCGGATCTGGGCTTTATTGCGGGGCGGCGTCCACCGTCCTTTGCGGCCCGGCGGTTTTCGGCTCCGTCGCATTGGGCGTCTGCCGGAATATGGCCGGATCCGCGCGGCATCGCATCCGGCATCTCCCTCGAATGCGGCGCGTATTTTGCCCTGCCCGGCGTGACCGCCGCGGCGCATACCGTGCCCCCTAGGGCATGCGCGACGTGCAGTTTTACAAACTATTTCACACTGATCGTGCAGCACTTGGTGTTGCGCCGGTCCCGGCATCCGAATACGCCGAACCCGACGGAATTGGCTGTATTGGCGCTACGTATTGCGGCATCGCCGGCCATCCAGCCGATTATCGCGTGCAATACGGCGGAATCTGCGTTATGCGCAGGCGGTACCGCGACCCGCCGTACGGCCGGTCGAGCCCGCGCCGCTCCAGGTCCCCCGAATGCTTGGCAAAGTGCCTTGCCAGCCCCCAACGGGACGGCCCCTCCCCAGATTTCAAGACGGCCATGGTATGGCCTAGACGCGCCCGTCCCTCTCGCCTTTGAGGACACCCGGCAGCTTGCTTGTAAAGTCGGCCGTTTGCCGTCGGTTCGACGTGGTTGCGGCCCTCGGACTTGCGCCCCTCGGCATGCCTGGGCCAGCCGGCGTCGGGATCGCCCCTCGTGCCGGAGGGGGCGTTCTTGCTTCTGGCCAGGTTGGGCTTGCTTGTCTTTGGCTTTCCGTTTCTTCCGCCCATGCTGGCGGTTAGGATCGTAGATCCATGTGCCTTTCGGTCTTGCGCGCGTGCGGGTCTGTCCGTTGGCTCGTTGGGAGTTTCCGTTTTTGGACAAGGTCCGCGCGCGGCAAGTTTTGGTGGACCGGGCGGCTCTCCTGCCCCGAATTCAGTCCGGGGATGGAAGCGCGCCAGGAAGTCGTGCGCAACCCGCCGGGAAACTGCTCTCCCTGGCCTGAGCGCCTGCATGCAAAATTGAAACGAATACGTCTGTTTGATGATTAATATTCGTAGTAAACGTCATTTATGCTGCACATTTTCATTTACCGAATTTATGCATATTGCGTTATCGGGTGGGCACAACCGTAGCCCTCAAAGCTTGTACGTGCGTAATATGGTCCTCCTCTTGAAGCGCCATCAGGAGCGGAACCGGCACGCTGGCATGAATCCCGCCCCCTGTCCCTTCGTGACTCTCAACGGCAAGATGGACTATCCCGCCATTCTGCTCTAGGTACGCCAGCGTCTCTGCAAGATTGTCGGTGTAGATGCTAACTCCCACCAGACTGTCGGACCATGTGGAATCGGCGGCCCGGAGCGCATCCACCGCGTCTTGGAGCAGCATTTCATGTATTTCACAAGTCGCGAAACCCAGATAGACTATGCGTACGTCTGGGTTGGAAATTTGCGCCAGCAGCCTCGGCGGCTCGTCGGCAGAATACGCGACCACTTTGGTAACCTCCCCGCGGGCTGCCAACAGGTCGACCAACTTGGAGGCCTCGTCAGCGTACGCGGTGTACGTCATGCTGATGCCGTTTATGTAAGAGTCGTCACTATACTTGTAGTTGTACAGCAGGTCGCTCTGCCTGGTGACGTTATAACTCGACAGAAAGACGGTCGTGCATCCCGGATTGTGGGTGGTGGCTACCAAGGACGCCAGGGCGCGGTCCTGGTATCTCTCATATGTCGCGCCGGGGGAGGCGCCCTCGCCTGTATGCTCCAGGCCGCCGTTTACGCCGCTAACGAAAAGCTGGACCCGGTCCGGAATGGCCGCCCCTATGGCCGCTATGCTGATGTCATAATGGCCGTCGTCCGGCGATACAAAAGCCACCGACTCGACCGGCAGCGCCGGGCCTCCTCCCCACTGGTCCGTTACTCCCGTATGGTGGTGCGTGCCGTCGCTTACGAGCAGGTTCAGGTCGGTATTGTCATTGTCTGTATCATGCCACCGCAGCCAAACGTAAACCGGCTCTCCCGCGTTGGCTTCAAACCGGTTTGCAGTGTCGTTGGCAGATATATCAAACACGACCAGACCGTCATGCATGGGCGGGTCCCAGACGCTCCAATCCCCGCCGTACCCGTAGTCTCCGGCGACATCAATCCAAACCATGCCATTATCCGTCATGTAATCTATAGTATTCAGCGCAGATCCGTCGGTCCCGCCAGCGCCTCCAAAGAGTGTAGCCGGGGACATGCTAACTGCGTTGACGCCCCTATGGGCCATCCACTCTATCGCCTCTTTGGCCTGCGTACCATCGTGTAACCTGCTTATGTGCAGCGTCGCCTCGGGCGCCATGTCCATAAATATCTCGGCTGCCGCCGTGCCGCGCGCCGTGCCGCCGTAGCAGTGGCCTGCATCCGTCTCGGACCCCGAGCCGTTAACGGAATTAAAGCATAGAAACGGCGCATCATACGGCAGCTCGCCCGTCGCGTCAAACCCCGCAAAACCCAAATCTATCACTCCGATGCGGACGTTCGCGCCGTTGTGGCCGCCGCTCCACGCGTCCGCGCCCATGCCGATATTTCCCTCCGTATAGATACTGCCGTAGCCGCGGGCGGGCATTACAGCTACGCCCAGCTCTGCCACCCGTATGACGTGGTCAGCATTTGAGAGGTTCATCAGCAGGGGGACCGGCACCTTGGCCTGGACTTCCCCAGAGATATCGTCTTTGTTTTCAGCGACAAGGCTGACGACGCCCCCGTTCTCCGTTATGTACGCCAACGTATCTGCAACGTTTTCCGTGTAAATATTGACGCCCACCAGATTCCGGTACGGCGCGGAATCGGCGTCCCGGAGTGAGCCTACCGCATTCTGGAGCAACATCTTTGGTATCTCGCAAGGTCTGCCGCCGATGTAACCGTATACGTACCCCACGGGCTTGGCGACTTGTTCTATAATATCCGGTGGCGTGTCGGCAGAATATAACGCCACACCAGAGACCTCCTCGCGATCGGCCAGCAGGGCGACCAGCTCGGGGGCCTCGCCCGCAGGAGCGGCATACGTCATGTTGATGCCATCTGTAAAATCATCAGGACCATACTCGTAGTTGTACAGCAGGTCGTTCTGCCTGGTGACGTTATAGCCCGACAGGAAGACGGCCGTGCAGGCCGGGTTGTGGGTGGTAACAACCAAGGATGCCGGCGCGTGGCTTGCGTCTATTCCGTAAGCCATTCCGGTCACGATGCAGACCACCGCGGCGAATATAACCCATTGTCGCATGAATACATATGAGAGCCATATCATTTAAGTTAGATTTTCCCCCATGCAGCATACGCCCAGGCCCTCACCGCCAGCCGCCTGAAGCCTGTTATTCTTCCAGCGGAAGCATATATTATTCGACATACACTTAAACTATAGCGCAGAACACATTGCGTGTACGCGGCAGCGGTTCTTCTTGTATTGGGCGCGCTGACTATATTCGGCATTGCCCACGGAAGCGAACCGGAGCCGATAAACCTGGTGATTACAACGCACAACCCGGCCTGCACCGCGGCGCATCTGGACTATCTGGGAGTGACCCGGCTTACCGACGTGAAGCCGTGGGTCAGGTACGGCGTATTGGGCTACACCCATACCGAGATAACAAGCGGCGTCAACGTTACCGCCGTCGTATGGGCGCGCGACTCCAACGTCACCATACCTGCAATACTGGAACGCCCGGAAGTCTCCGGCGTGGCCGCATACCCGCATATAGCGCCAAATTCGACCGAAGCGCCGACGCCGCTCGCCGAATATGACAACCCCGACGTCAAACTGCCGCATATGGGATTGCCCACGACGTGCGGCCTGGTGTTCAAGTACATGCTTCTAGCCATGATGGACGACATAGGCTGGGGCGGCGCCGGGCCGGACGCCGCGCCCGCGGACCGCAAAGAGGTTGATCATGTCAGTCCCGGCATGCCCGCAACGCCCGAGCCCGTCCCGCCCATCTTTGACATCGTAAGTCCCACACGTGTGGATGCGGAATCCGGGGTACTGTATGCAGGAGACCTGATGGGCGTGGAGATTTACACCACCAATTATACATCCGTCTGGGCGTACCTAAAAGAGAATGGGGCACTGGTATTCGGCGCCGGGCGGGGCGCAGTAGCCGGTTATGTACCTCCGTCCGTGCTGTGGCCCCTCTTGATGCGGGACGACATTTATGGCATAAGAGAAGCTAAGCAGCCTGCGCATCCTATGCGCGTACCGATTATCCCACACGGAAGCGAACCGGAGCCGATAAGCCTGGTAATTACAACCCACAATCCGGCCTGCACCGCGGTGCACCTGGACCATCTTGGAATAGTCCGGCTTACCGACGTGAGGCCGTGGTACAGGGACGGCTCATTTGGCTACACCAGCAACGACATAATTGACGGCGTCAACGTTACAGCCGCCGTATGGGCGCGCGACTCCAACGCCTCCATACCCGCAATACTGGAGCGCCCGGAAGTCTCCAGCGTGTCAACATATCCGCGTGTAGCGCCAAATTCAACCGAAGCGCCGACACCGCTTGCCGAATATGACAACCCCGACGTCATACGGCCGGACATGGGGCATCCCACCAGGTGCGGTCTGGCGACCAATCACATGCTTCTAGTCATGATGGACGGCATAGGCTGGGGCGGCGCCGGGCCGGACGCCGCGCCCGCGGACCGCAAAGAGGTTGATTATAGCGCGCCGGGCATGCCCGCGACGCCCGAACCAATTCCGCTCACTCTCGACACCGCATACACCACGCGCGTGGATGCGGAATCGGGCACGGTATACGTCGGGGACCTGATGGGCGTGGAAATTTGGACGTCCAACCATACCGCGGTCTGGGCGCACCTAAAAGAGAACGGGGCGCTCGTCACCGGCGCCGCGCCGGGCGTAGTGGCGGGTTACATCCCCCCGTCCATGCTGTGGTCCATCATAATACGGGACGACGTTTCCGGGATCCGGGAATCTAAACTGCCGGCGCAAGAATACTGCGGCATAGCCAGCACCGAGGGCCCGTCTGTGTGTGAAGCCGCGCCGGGCACCACCCACGGGAACAAATCGGATCCGGCGCCGGTACATCTGAATGTCACCACGCACAACCCGGTGTGCACGGCTGCGTTCCTGCACCACATCAACGTGACGAGGCTCACCGACGTGAGGCCGCTCTACCGCGACGGCGTGCGGGGGTACAGCGCCGACCAGTACGAGAACGGCGTCAACGTTACAGCCATTATATGGCCGCGGGACGCCGCCAAGGTCATGCGGGCTATAGCGGAACGGACGGAGGTGCGCGGCGTGGCGGCGTACCCGCATGGTATACAGAATGTCACGGAGCCGTCCCCGCCGTTGGCGCTGGCCGCCAACCCAAATGTGGAGACGCCCGAGTTTTACGGCGCGGCTACGCGGTGCGACGTAATATCTGACCCGGACTTGCTTCAGATGTTCATGGACGAGGTTGTCGGGTGGAACGGCGCCCCGGACCCGGTCCCAAGGTATGCAGCTATAGCAGAGGAAGTGGTGGAGTCCACGCCGATCAACCTCACTTTGGATCCTAGACCCGCCGATCAGCAAGACCCAATCTCCAAGATATACCACTACGGTGATTTGGTAAGGGTGGGTGTTTGGACCTATAACGTAACGGACGCTTGGGCGCACCTGCAAAAGAATGGCGCTCTAGTTATTTATGCCGTTGATAATGGCGAGTCGCTGGGCAAGGTAGGTGCGTATATGCCGATTTCGCTCATGTGGTCCCTCCATGAGCGGGACGGCGTGTGGTTGGTAGAGGTCATACAGGGCTGGTATTTAGAGTAGACATGCACGCGTTTCGGCGCGACATGGATCATCGTTTGGGCGCTAGGACACGACCCGACTCCCGATGGATGTTGAGATCTTCTTGAGCCAGGCAAGTATGCACGGGAACAAGATGTTGAGCATCCACATTGTATCCACACTGCCAATCTAAGCCGCTGATCTTTCGACATATCACTACGAGATTGATACCTCTCAGTCTGGTTGTTGGTGCCTAGTAAATGAAAGTGTAAAGCGATCAACCTTAACACCATCTAACCAAAAAGTGATCCATATACTTTGGAGCCGGGCATGCCAAACCCCATACGGATGGCTTGCGCATGGTGGCGGCCATTGCAATCCGCTAGCTTGCCCAGATGCTATGCGGTCTAGCCTTAACGGCCAAGCCATGGGGAATATTCTCCCCAATATTGGCCGGCCGGCATAGGGCCATGCCAAGTTGTGGCCGGACGGACGGCAAAATCGGGCCATATTGCGGGGTGTCGCGGGGGCAATCATCGGGGCGCGGCGCCGCTACGTCACGTATACATTGATCTCTACGGGCTTCATCTCGTTTTGCGTAATGGCGTTCCTGAGCTCGTCCACGCTCTCAAAGTACCGGCCGGCCAGCAGGCGCTTGGGCACCGCATACTGCACCTCGATTGGGTTCAGCTGCGGGGTGTACGGGGGCAGGTAAATCAGCTTGATGTCCCCGCCGGTCGACTCTATGAACCGGGACACCATGCGGGACTTGTGGTACCCGGCGTTGTCCAGTATCACCGCGAACTTGGGATATACCCGCCGCAGTTCCTTCAGGTATATGATGAACGTCTCGGAGTTCAGGGCGTCCGCGGGCCGCATGTAAAAGCCGTCCTTGCCCAGGGCGCCGAACGTCTTGACGGACTGCCGTGAGAACGTGGCCTTTGCGGCGTCGCGTCCGCCGGTGCGCCTCCAGCCGTACCCTCCCCCGTTCCAGCGCAACACTTC
This sequence comes from Nitrosopumilaceae archaeon, assembly GCA_963665475.2. Taxonomy (GTDB): domain Archaea; phylum Thermoproteota; class Nitrososphaeria; order Nitrososphaerales; family Nitrosopumilaceae; genus VYCS01. Next base: position 335,827 of record CAXXXK010000004.1, read on the forward strand.
CGCCTCGTCCCCGCACAGCACGACATGTCCTTTGGCTATCAACTCGGCTAACATTGCGTTGGTCTCGCTCATGAACGCCTCCCGCTCTTCCTTGGTGGCGGACTTGCGCGGTATCGGCCTCGCTTTCGTGTACGAGCGCCCCGGCCTCTTCATCACGCGCCTCAGCGTCCGCGGCTTGCACTCGATGTTGGGCTCCCTTTCCAGCATGGCCGATATCATGGCCAGCTGCCACGTTCCGGCGGCAAACCCGTATACCGTCGGGGAGTTGTCCATCCACCCCAATATGGCCTCGCGTGCGGCGGCGTCCAGCTTTTGCTTTTTGCGGCCCCTTTGCTTGTCAAACCGCCTGTCCAAGTTTACACCCGTCGTGCGGAGCAGCCAGTCGCGCACGGTCGAATGCGCCTGCTTTAGCTCTCTCATTATGGGCCGTATCCCCATTCCTTTTTTCCGCAGCTCGCAGACTCGCAGGATGATCTGGGGCTTGCCCGGCCGCTCTTGCTTGATGGCCCTGCGGAGCCGCTTGAGGCCCACGCGCGGCATGAAGTAGCCGTACTTGGGTACGGCCTCTTGGCGCGTCTCCCGCCGTTTTTTGTCGGTGGCTTTTGCCATATTGCCGCGTAGCCGCAGTATGGGGCCCGGGGGGTCTGGGGGATCTAAGTGTTCCGATTATAGCATAGCCTAAACTGTCATGTCCCTGAACGCCATGAGCGCGGGGAGGTGATCGGGTATTTCTGGCCGCCGCTATGCAGCCCGATTCATGCATGCGGTATTAATCAGGTATCATCGTCTCAGTTCTTAGAGCTTTTATGTGCGTAATATGGTCTTCGTATGGGAGTACCATCAGGAAGGAGACCGGGACTTCGGCATTAATGACCCCTCCACCATCTGCGCCCACACCTAACTGGCCTATTACGGCGCCGTTCTGCTCTAGGTACGTCCACGTTCTTGCAATATTGTTGGTATGGATGCCGACCCATACCAGACTATCGGATTGGATGGAATCGGCGGCCCGGAGCGCATCTACCGCGTCTTGGAGCAGTATTTCGGGTATTGGGCAGGATACGAAACCCAGGTAGGCTATGCTTACGTCGGGGTTGGAAAGTTGCGCCAACAGCCTCGGCGGCTCGTCGGCAGAATGCGCCACTACTTTGGTAACCTCCCCGCGGGCTGCCAGCAGGGCGACCAACTCGGAGACCTCGTCAGCGTACGCGGTGTACGTTATGTTGTTACCGTTTAGATAATCGTTCGTATGATACTCGTAGTTGTACAGCAGGTCGCTCTGCCTGGTGACGTTATAACTCGACAGAAAGACGGTCGTGCATCCCGGATTGTGGGTGGTGGCTACCAAGGACGCCAGGGCGCGGTCCTGGTATCTCTCATATGTCGCGCCGGGGGCGGCGCCCCCGCCTGTATGCTCCAGGCCGCCGTTTACGCCGCTAACGAAAAGCTGGACCCGGTCCGGAACGGCCTCCCCTATCGCCGCTATGCTGACGTCATAATGGCCGTCGTCCGGCGGCACAAACGCCACCGACTCTACCGGCAGCGTCGGGTTCCCTCCCCACTGATCCGTTACTCCCGTATGGTGGTGCATGCCGTCGCTTACGAGCATATTCAGGTCGGCGTTGTTATTGTCTGTATCATGCCACCGCAGCCAAACGTAAACCGGCTCTCCCGCGTTGGCTTCGAACCGGTTTGCAGTGTCGTTGGCAGATATATCAAACACGACCAGGCCGTCATGCATGGGCGGGTCCCAGGCGCCCCAATCCCCGCCGTACTCATAGTCTCCGGCGACGTCAATCCAAACCATGCCATTATCCGTCATGTAATCTATAGTATTCAGCGCAGATACGTCGGTCCCGCCGGCGCCTCCAAAGAGTGCAGCCGGGGGCATGCTAACTACGTTGACGCCACTATGGGCCATCCAGTCTATCGCCATTTTGGCCTGCGTACCATCGTGTACCCTGCTGATGTGCAGCGTCGCCTCGGGCGCCATGTCCATGAATATCTCGGCTGCGGCCGTGCCGCGCGCCGTGCCGCCGTAGCAGTGGCTTGCATCCGTCTCGGATCCCGGGCCGTTAACGGAATTAAAACAAAAGAATTGCGTGTCATACGGCAGCTCGCCTGTCGCGTCAAACCCCGCAAAACCCGAATCTATCACTCCTATGCGGACGTTCGCGCCGTTGTGGCCGCCGCTCCACGCGTCCGCGCCCATGCCGATATTTCCCTCCGTATAGATACTGCCGTAGCCGCGGGCGGGCATTACAGCTACGCCCAGCTCCGCCACCCGTATGACGTGGTCGGCCCTTGAGAGGTTCACCAGCAGGGGTACCGGCACCCTGGCCTGGACTTCCCCAGAGATGTCGTCTTTGTTTTCAGCGACAAGGCTGACGACGCCCCCGTTCTCCGTTATGTACGCCAACGTATCTGCGACGTTTTCCGTGTAAATATTGACGCCCACCAGGTTCCGGTACGGCGCGGAATCGGGATGCCGGAGCGCGCCCACCGCGTGCTGGAGCAGTTGCCTTGATACTTCGCAAGGCCCTCGACCGGTATTGTCCCATATGAAGACCTCGTGCTTGAAGACATGCTCCAGCAGCATCGGTGGCTCGTCGGTGGAATATAACGCCACCGTGGAGACCTCCTCGCGATCGGCCAGCAGGGCGACCAGCCCGGGGGCCTCGCCTGCAGGAGCGGCATACGTCATGTTGATGCCATCTGTAAAATCTTCCGTACCATATTCGTGATTGTACAGCAGGTCGCTCTGCCTGGTGACGTTATAGCTCGACAGGAAGACGGCCGTGCAGGCTGGGTTGTGGGTGGCGATTACCAAGTTTGTTGGCTCCTGTCCGCTTCCGTGTGCGGTGCCGAATACGGTCAGCGCGCCGAGCGCAAGCAGAACTGTCATGGGACGCACGCGACGTATTCTGCGCCAATGGTTTAAGTACATATCTGGCAATGAGTTCTCTGACGGCGCTTCATAGATCATTCAACGCGACATGGACGGCCAGCCTCGCAGCGCGCATCACGGTCTAAACATCGCCACACCATTACTCACAGGATATTTTGATCTTGCCGCATGCAGCCACCTTGGCGCCCATTCCATCATGATGCGTTCGGGCTTTGCATCTTGAGGCCCTTCGCCATATGGCCTCCCGAATGGCGATATTACCCACTTCCTGTTGTGCCCAACCCGGTTTTAGAAATTTAAAGCCGAGTTGGAATAATAACGGTGTATGGATACATGGTGGTACGTGTCGTTTGCAGTGTTTGGGGCGCTGGCCGTGGCGGGGGCGTCCCACGCGTGGGCCGACCAACACACGGTGGCGTACAGGGTCGTCGCGCACGATCCCGTATGCGTGGCGATATACGTGGATGCCATGGAAGCGGTGACCAGGCTCACTATGGTGGGCGAGCACTATAACAAGTCCGAGCTTGCGGCCGGCGTTCCGATGTTCATACTGATGCCAGAAGTCTGGGGCCCCAGCACGGAACAGTCGCTGCTTGAGCGGCCGGCGGTTTACAGTGTGCAGAGGCTCGGCACGTCCTGGAACGGGTCCCACATCGTCGAGTGGCCGCTGCATACCAATCCAGATGCGGACGCGCGCGGAAGCAACGGCTCCCACTGCTACGACATCGACTCCAGCCTGGCACGGGAGATACGGCAGGCCGTAATACAGAGGGACAGCGGCGCCTTCGCTTCGGGGGAACCGGACGAAAAGACAATGCACGTGAGAATCTCCACGAACAACTGGGCAAGCATGGCAGAACATCTGGAGGACAACGGAGTCTCACCCAGTGTTGCCGTCGAAGTTGCAGAGTACGAAGGAAGGACGCCCGATGTGCAAATATTCGCCCGGATACCACCCCACATCATACCGTCCATTGGCGAGCGAGACGACTTTATATCCATGAAGGTCCATGACCACCCTATCATCCCCGGTAAACTCATTCATGAATTTTCCCGTCAGTATGAGATGCCCTATCGGAGTCCGAGTCCGAGCACGCTCGAACTGGAGGTGTGGTGGGTGGCGTACGTCTTTCTAGTGGGCGCAGTATCCGGGCCGGCCGTGTACATTTTGTACCGCAGCAGGAACCCCTCCACAGGATAGCGCCTTCCATTTACAGTAATCATATGGATTATGTGGATGGCCGCAACCGGGTGGTAGTCGCCGAGCCGCGGGCGTGAGGGAACCGTCGGGATGGCTCCGCCGTCCGGGCTGCATACTGTGTTTGGTGTGGCCGGGCCGGGGCAGCTTCAGGGACCTACGGACCTGAAACGCCAGTAGGTTGAGGCACTGGCAGTTTCAGCCGGGGCAGAGCTGTCAATTTTGGGTCCCAGTGAAGATGCTCCATAAAATATATAATCAAAAGATCAAATACGACCATATTCTGACAGGACACGCCCGGAACCTCTCTGTAGTCCGGTAAGTTTTTCACCCTCAGCACCGGGGAGAAAAGAAAGACGAAGGGGAGCGCCGTGATTGGTGTGCCGTCAGGGTACGGCCAGTACGACGGCGCCGAGACGGATATTCGGGAGGCCATCAAGACGTGACTATCGCGGCGCTTCAAGCGTTGGCGCCGTGTTGTAGGTTGCATGGTGCACGTCATGAAAAATCTGGACCAGCCCAAAGTATAGTGGTGAAGAAAATGAGCACCAAGAACAAGATCATCGTCGAATTCATTAACACAACCGTGCGGCACGTCCAGAAACTGTGGGCATGGCTTGGCCCCGACTTGGCTCTCCGATTACACGTTTGTGTTTTGCAGCCCGGTTTTTGAATTGATATGGCATTACTCAAGAATCTAGAGTGGCAATGGCCCATGTTCATTTTCTACCACTACGTATACGGCCTAATATATGACGCGTCGTCTCAGCGTGGATCACGAATAATTTGACGAGGTTGATCGCTTTACGCTTTAATTTACGAGTCGTAACCGTGATGCCACCGTCCGCTAACACTATCAACGAGTATTTTTTCTACAAATCCCCGTTCCATGAGCGACCATACGAGAGAGGGCGTAACAAATCCTTGTATGCTGCCCGCCGGCCCGCCGTCAAACGCCATATACGTATAAGTTATGTGGGCGCCGTTGTTTTTAAGATACGTCCAAGTCTCCGCGGCGTTGTTGGTGCGGATCAGCATGCCCAGCCGGTCCCCGTAATACACCATGCCGCCTTCTGTCACGCGCAAGTCCTCGAATCGTGGCCATGAATCAGGATGGTCTCTGTCAAAGTCCGCCGTGACATACGTGGCGTTCCGCTCCGTGGCCTGGGCCGCGTTAACCAGCGTGGCCACATCGGGATATGGGGAGCCGGCCCACCCCAACGCATCCAGCATGGTGTCGGCCAGCGTTTCTGACACTACGTCGCATTCGGTGGCGGTGTGGCCGGAAGACGGCCTCACCACGTCGGGGTTGGCGCGCGATTCGGTGGGTTCGGCCCGCGCCGAGACGGTGGCGTTTGGGAGGACGGACGGGTACGCCACGACGCCAGAGACCTCGGGTCGCTGCAATACGGCCGATATTATCCTGTTGGTATCCGACGTCAGTACGACGGCGGTAACGTTGATACCGTTCCTGTACTCGGAATCGGTATAGCCGTGCATGTAAAGGGTGGGCTTGACGTCGGTCAGCCGTGTCACGTCCAAATGGTGCAGAAATACGGCGGTGCACGGCGGGTTGTGGGTCGTAATGACGATGTCGGTCAGCGGATTGTGCGTGTCCGCATCGTTTGTCATTCCGGGTAGACAACGCCCAGCGCCGCTCCAGATGCGGCCACGCCCAGCGCCACGAACAGCATCCGCCGGTTCATGGGTGTATTACGCATCCATATTTGTTAAACGCTTGGTAAGCGGTGTTTTGTTGTATAGTCCTAAAAGTAATCTGCCTCCGTGTCTTTTGGGGCTACACGGGTTCTGGTTTGGGCAACACCTTGCGCATGCGCCGGGTAGGAAACGTTATGGGGTCGGACGGCGCTCCTACCGGTAATACCTGCCCAGCACCCCGAACACCCCATTTGGCGTGTTCAGGTTCCGCCGGACGCATACATCCAGCAGCGAGATGCGTCGCTCCATGTCACATATGGGGTCCGGTATGCCGCACACCCGCACCGCTTCCATGTACCTGTGCGATTTGTACACGTCCGTGTGTTCAAACGTGTCGGATATCGCATCGTACCGGAATATGTTGGATACGCGGATTCCCCCCGCATTATCCGGTATCACCTCTGATATGTCGGTGACCTTCCTGTGGTACGCGCCGCCCCGCCTCACCCTGGCCGAATGCGCCACGAACCATAATAACGCCAGCTCCCCGTCGCCTATTCCGCCGCCCCGCATGCGCGCCAGCGCCCCATATGGCGTGGACGCGTGGAACGAGGTGAGCCCCCCGTGGCCGGTCCCCACGCTCTGAAACAGGGCGTCCATGTCAAACAGCCTGGTCTCGCCCACTATCTCGTAGTCGGGCCGCTGCGTCAGCGACATGTCTATCAAGTTGCGTATTGTAACGTCGAACTCCTCGCCGGCCATCCCGTAGCTGCGCCGGGTGTTCAGCCGCACCCAGTCCACATGCGGTATGCGCAGCTCCAGCGTGTCCTCTATAGTCAGTATGCGCCAGCGGGGGTTCATCATTGACACCAACGACGACAACAAGGTGGTCTTGCCGGACCCGGTCACCCCTATCACCAGGCCGACGGCCTTGGCGTCAAGCAAAGTCCACAGGTACGCGGCCATGGTACGGGTCATGGTGCCGTTGCGAATCATGTCCGTTATGGTATAGGGCCTCTGGGGGAACCGCCGTATGGCTATGGCGCACCCCGGCTTGGACACTTGGCTGCCGAACGCCGCCGATATGCGGGAGCCGTCGGCCATGTGGGTTACCGACAGCGGCCTGGATTCCGTGGGCTCGGTCCCCGTCCGGCCGTACACCCTCTGTATGTAATTCTCCATCTCGTCCTGGCCGGAGAACTCCACGTTGCTCACCAATGTATTGAACATGCCCGAATACTTGCGGTGCACCACCCGGATGGGCCGCGCCGGCGCCGAGCACAGTATGTCCTCTATGTGGGGGTCGCGCATCAGCGGGTCCAACAATCCGTACCCGACCAGGTCCCGCCGCATGTAGTAATCCAGGTTCGGGAACAGCCGCTTGGCGTCCTCCAGCCGCTTCATGCGCTCGGCCACCTCCCAGAAGGCCTCCCCGAACCGTATAGACATCTCCTCGGGGTCCCCCTCGGGATCCGCGTCCGCCCCCAGGTTTATCCGGGACACTATGGAGCTATACAGCCCGTCGGCCTCGGGGGATATGGGCGGCTCGTTCACCACGTACCGGCCGTCCCGCGTTATGCATATCCGGACCGCGCCCACGTCGTACTTTTCCAGTATGCGCAGGCCCCTCACGCTGGCCGTCGACACCGATATCGCGCGCCTGCACGACTCCATACCGGGACACCGTACGCCGCTTAAAAGCGGGCCGCTCGTACATATCATGCCGCGGTACACCGGGTACAGGATAAAGCCCACCAACTACTACACCCTCTCCGAGGACGAGCGGGCCGCCAAGCTGCGGGGGTTCGTGCGGATACTCTCCAGCATGGAGGGGAGGCTGGACATCACCATGGTGTCCGAGAGGGTCTCGGTGGACGGGGTGGAATACACCGAAAAGAGCGTCTACCTGGCCTCAAAACAGGACATGGGGGGCGTCATATCCCAGGCCGGCTTCGGGGCGGTGCGGCTGGACGCGCCATACGCGATAAGGCCCGACGACGTGCGGGCGCGGTACGTGAGGGCCGCCGGGACGCTGTACCGCGCGTATGCCATATACGACATGTCAAGGAGCATAACCCCCGCCTGGATAAACGGCGTGCACGAGCTGTGCGGGTGCCTCATAATCAGGATGTGGCCGGTCCCGCCGTCCCGGGCCCGCCGCATGCTGGTCTCGCACGCCAACGTGTCCGGGGCCCGGGCGGGCCGCCTCCACGCAGAAGAGGCCGAGCGGGCGGGATACGTCCGCAATTTGATAGAGAAGGAGGAGAGCTCGCTGGTGGAGTGCGCGGTGATACCCGTGGTGTCGGCCGCCGACGTATCCGAGCTGAACCGCAGGTGCGGGGGGTTTGAGAAGGCCGCGTCCTGGCGGCAGGTGCGCTGCGCCTCCATATACGGCGCGCAAGAGCGCATGCTGGCGGGGGCGGGCCACCGGTTCCTGTTCGAGTTGGGGTCGTGCGCCGCGTTCTACCCGTTCGAGTCCGCCAACATGATAGAGTCCGGAAACGGGATATACCTGGGCACCAACACCATAAACGGCACCCCGGTGATATACGACTACACCCGGCGGGTCAACTCGAACGTGACCCTCGTGGGGGAGTCGGGCAGGGGCAAGTCCACGGCCGCCAAGACGTACGTCTCCAACTTTCTGAAATTTTACCTGGAGAGGTACGGCGCCGAACACCGCGTCATGCTGTGCATCATAGACCCGCACGGGGAGTACGCCCCCCTGGCGGACGATTTGGGCGCCCGGGTCCGGGACCTGGAGGGGCGGGGCCGCATGGGGCTGGACCCGTTCGGCGTGTTTTCAAGCGCCTCGCGCGCAGCCGGCCTGCTGGCCGACGCCGCCGAGATGCCCGCCGACCTGCGCTCTGTAACGGTGGCCGCCGCCGAGGGGTGCGGGTCCGTACAAGACTTGGTGGACCGGCTGGAGGCGGGCGGCGGCCCGCACCGCCGCGCCGGGGCGCGGGCGGCCTCGTACCTGCTGCAGTTCACCAAAGGCGACGCGGCGCGGCTCTTCGCGGGGAAATCTATAATGCCCGACCGCACCGTGTATACCATGAGGAAGGCCGACAAGACCAGTTTCAACGCCATGATCGTGTCCATGGTCATGGCGCGCGCCTGGCGCGCCATGCGCGACGCGCCCCGGCACGTGCCAAAGCTCGTGGTGATAGACGAGGGGTGGTTCGTCTCGTCGATGGAGTCCACCGGCCAGATACTCGAAGACATAGCCAGGTCCGGCCGCAAGGAGAACGTCCACATGCTGTTCCTGTCCCAGGAGCCCGCCGACATTCTGGACAACCAGCACGGCCAGGCCGTGCTGAACAACTCCGCCACTATATTCCTGTTCGGTTTAAAGTCGGACCTGGCGCGCAAGCTGCAGGGGGTGCTCCGGCTGTCCGACACCGAAAGGCGCGAGATAGAGTCGCTGGACCGCGGCCACGCCATACTGAGGGCCGACGACCACCGGATACGGCTGCGCGTGCGCCCCACCGCGGAACAGCTGGAGATGTTCAACACCGCCCCGGACGGTTCCACATCATGACTTGTAACGGGAAACCGTCCGGCTCATATTGTGGAGGAACCCGTAGGTGTGCGATGTTGCCGCCGCCGCGCAGAACGCCGCTGAAGCGGGCAGGTGCAACACGTCGTATCCGAAGAGCAGCGGCGCCGCAAGCAGCGCGAGGCACAGCTCCAGGCACATTTGGGATATGGCGGCGGATGTAGGCCCCGCCCGTATAGTCATCATGCGGAAGGGCACGGAGACCTCCGCGGACGATATGGTATGCCGGCCGGCGCGGAGCGTGGAATACGTGTCCAGGCAGAACGATGCGGCGTACCAAACCATAACGGGCCACACCAGGACACATGGCAGCTCCCCGAGCAGCGCCGCGCATACCGCGGCGCACGCGGCTACATAGTAAAAAAACGGCGGGCGGATCACCGCGGGTCGTCCAGCCGGAGCAGGACCACGCTCACCATTATGGCAAAGACGAAGATTATCCTCACCAGCCACAACAGCGACTGGTACAGGCTGTTTATCTTTTCGGTGAGCTCGGCGGGCAGGCCCGCGTCGTCCGGCGGCTCGAATATGTTGTCCACGCCGAATATGTACCCCACCAGGTGGGGCATGGCCCACACCAAAAAGGCCCCTATGATGGCGCCCATCAGCATGGCCTGGTACTTGCCGACGGACTCGGACTCTTCCTTGCGCTTTTCCAGCATGGCGCGCGAATTTACAACGGCATTTAACGGGGGGCGGCGCACGTGCGGGCCCCCGTTATATTCGGGCGGCGTTGGGCGGGTAATGGAAAAACAGATGACGCGAAGAATGCCCGCCCTCTCGGCGATAGTGGGCATCATAATAGGAGTGGGAGTCACCGCGGCGGCCGGCTCCACGCTGTACTACACGTTCGAGAGCCAGACGGATCCGTTCAAGTCCGGCTCGGCGCTGGACGTGCGAAATTTGAGCGTGGTGAAGGACGAGGAGTTGTTGAGGATAACGGCCACCCTGCGGAACAACGGCCAGACCCGCATCGACGAGGTCACCATAGACAAGATTCTGGTCTCGGACATCCAGATATACCAGTCGACCACGGCATTGGTGGGACTGGATGTCAACAGGGTGAACCAGACGCATAATTCAGACTATGAATACAAAGTGGCGGGCATAACCGACGCAAGCTTCCCCAGTGAGGTCAGCATACCCTACGGCCAGTCCGAGGCGCTCATACTGGAGATATGGACCAAGGGGACCGCATCGAGTATAGAGGACCACGTAAGCATATCCGACCGCCTCACCATGACCCTGAAGATAAGGGCCGGCGGGGACACCTTCATCACCGACGCCTTTTCGGCGCGGGTAAAGCCAGGATGATTTTTTCTTTTTTATTTCATTATATTGCGGCGCCCGGGCCTGCCGGGATACATGCCGCCGAATGACTGGCGCCGCCCGCGGGCCCTTTTAACGCATGATATATTGCCATGAGGTGTCATCATACAGCGACAAGACCGCCATCTGGTTCCACAAGCCCACCGCATTGAACCAGCCGATATTCCAGGTGCCCATGCTGGGGTACGTGACCGGCTCGCAGGGGATGCTGTTCTTCGGGGCGGGCGTGCCGGCGTTCTTTGCCGTGCTGAGCGTCTCGGATATACTGTACGCGCTGGTGCCGCTGGGGGCCGTCGCCGCGCTGGCGGCGCTGCGTCCCCCCATAATGGGGTACGAGTCGCGCCTGGCAGTACTGGTGTGGTTCTACATGCGGCAGCGGCGCCCCCGCAGGGTGAAGAGTAGGGCGCTGGCCATTCCGGCGCGCTTCGCCCCCAAAACGCGCAAGGCCGCCAAAAGGCCCGAACGAAAGGCTCCGGAACCGCTGCGGGTCCGGAGCGCCGGGCGGCCGGTGGAGATATCCATGGTTCTAAAGACCGCCGGGAACAGGGCCCGGCGGGGCCGCGTCCGCATAATGCTGGACGGCGCCGGGATAAAGACCGCAGTCCCCTCCGAATCCGGCCGCGTCAGCGTGATACTGCACCCCGAGGACTGCATAGGGACAAGGACCGTATCGATACACGAGGTGGACGGAAACGACGCGGCCGGCGAGGCGCTCACGTCCAAGGAGGTGGCCTTTGGGGGCTAGGGCCGCCCTCTCGGACTGGTACGAGCTGCGGCCGTACCCCGGGGACGCGAAAGCCGACGACTTTGGCGTAATACTGGACCACGTGCCGGAATTCGTGTTCGTGATATCTAGGCGGGACGGCCGCGTCGCGATGCACATCAGGACGTCCGGCCGGCACCTGCCGCTGCTGGAGAGTTTGGGGCGCACCGAGCCGGTCCCCTCAGACGGCCCCAAACTGTCCGGATACCGCGCGTCGTACCGGTACAAGACGGCGCGGCACTGCGCCCTTCCCGTGGGGACGGCCGATGCCCCCTCGCCGATATTCCGCATCATGGGCGACTCGGTGGGCGGCGGGGCGTACGTCATGGTGTGGTGCAGGAGGGCCGCCTCCCATGGTATAATGTCCCACTACATCCGGCGCGCCCAGAGGGGGCAGCCCGCCGACGGGCTGGCGGGTCTGGTGTGCGGCATGACCGGGGGCGCCTCGCGGCCCGGGCCCGCCCACATACGGAATGCGAAGCTGGCCGCGGAGAAGGCCGCCTCCCGGCGCCTCTTTGCATGCATGGCGGTGGCCGCCGCCGACGAGCCCGCCGACCTGCTGGCCGTGGAGTCCTCGTTTCCCGCGATGTCGCTGAGGCGCGCCTCCAAGGCGGACGCGAAGCACATAGGGGCGGTGGCCGAAGGGCGGGCCAGGCGGCCCATATTTGGCAGGTCGCGGCAGCCCATCCTGAGCGGCGCGGAGCTGAGGAACTTCGTGCGCCTCCCCGACGAGTCGGACATGGCGTCCGTATCGATGAACATAGGCAAGATGACGTCGCGTTCGGGCGGCGAACGCGTGGAGGCGTCCGATGCCACCACAATAGATATAGAGAGGCGGGGAGATGATACAAAGCGGCGGGACGGTTCGAAGCCCTCAAAGGCGCCGGCATCAAGCCACAGCCGATCATATGATAAGAGATCATAATTGGGACCGAATCGCCCGCCGTCGCCCGAAACGTTCTGGTGTCCGCGGCTCTTTCAAAACCGGAGCCGATCTCAACAACCCCTAACCTTCAGGCCCGCCCGCCGCGATGCAGACGCCGTGCGTGGTGAACGTCACGTGTATGGAACGCCTCAGTCACTTGCGGATCAATTTGACGGACAGTTGTTCACGTTCTGAACGTTGCGTGTGGCCGACGCTGTAAACTGTGCGGCATTCCATGCCGGGTCACCGCCTATGGAAACGGAAAACAAGGACCGCCCAAAATGACAACTGCTCATGACGGCCCGGTTCCAATTTTCAAAGAACGTTAGGGTCAAAAGTTAAAAAACGTGGCATCGAATGAAGTTCATGCTGAATCCGTACGATGCCGTGAGATGCATCCTCGCCGCCAAAGGCAGCAACGACGTGGGCAGAACGGCCATTCAGAAGATGGTGTACCTGGCCCAGAACGCCATGCCGAATGCGGTCGAGCCGGTGCGGTACAGCTCCCACTATTATGGGCCGTTCAGCTCCGAACTTGGCGTTGTACTGGAAAAGTTAGTCGCATACTCTTTCGTAGCGGAGACCCAAATTCACGGGAAGATATACGAGGGTTACAAGTATGATCTAACCGAACGAGGGCATGAAATTATAAAACGAATCCGGCAAGACAAAAAAGCCGAATACAACCAAATCAAACAATTGGTGGAAAAATGCAGTAGGTTCTGTCAGCTAAAAGCCGCGCCGCTAGCATTCGCCTCAAAAGTCATGTACATAGAAAAGAGCGAACGTAAGCAGGTTGGCTCTTTTGACGCTGTGGTAGAATACGCCAAAGACTTGGGGTGGGACATAACTCCCGATGAAGTGAAAAACGGCATAGAACTTTTGAATGAGATAAATGGAACGCGTTCCTAACGGTTGTTTTAGACACAGGCGGGTGCGAGATCCGCTTTACGGTTTTATTGATCTTTCCGAAATAGGGATTAAATGATCGACACGCCGGTATTTCGGAGGCTCTTGAACGTAAAGCAACCGTCACATGTATTTTTGGTTGCCCATAGACAATACACACAAGGTTTGAACATTGCCTTGGCGTAAATTATCTGACCAATTAACTGGCGGGCTCCTCCCGAAAAGATGGAGGGCGTCCCTCGTCGGTTCGGCGTGCAAAAACATGGCATCCCGTCTTTTTGGCCGTGCATAATGGCCGATGTCACACCGTATGGCGGAGTGACGCCCGATGGGCTAGGGCGCCGGCAAAGGACATCTCAAGGCAGCACTGCGGGTACGCGGGCGAGGACACCAATACGCCGCCGCCCCACAGCCCACGGCGGGAGTGCCCAAATTGCCTGAATGGTGTTGGCGCCGTCCGTCTCGGGCCCGGACATACCAAGGACGAGCCAAATCGCACTATTGCACCCATCCACCGTCTTTTTTGGGAGGAGCCGACTCCGGCTCTTTGCCACGAAAGGAAACGGCATACGGCCTAGAGAGTCCGCATCACGCGGATGTGGCCCCGTTGATCACGCGTTCTGATTGCCAATAGACGGCGCGGAGCCTCAACACGTATGCATCTATGCCGCGCGACCAAGGTTTGCAGCCAAATGGCAGGCGATGTCGTAACGGCCTCCGCTGAGCACCTGCCCGGCACGCGGCGGTCCATGATCACCTGGCAATGAACCACCCGGCAGAGTGGCGCAGAACCCGTACGCCCGGCATATGGAATGCATCCTCACTCTAGTGGCCAGTTCGCCCGCCGCAAGACCCGCGCGCCGCGCCGTCAAGCGCCCTTACCATCACGGAAAAGACGTGCTCCGCCAAAATGGGGCTGACGCTGTTGCCTATCTGCCGGAAGGTGTGCCATTTGGTGTGGTGGAACTGGAACCAGTCCGGAAAGCCCTGAAGCCGGGCCGCCTCCCGCGGCGTTATGACCCGGCACTCGGTGGGGTGTATCGGCCTGACGGCCTGAAATCGGCCCCTGTCCGGGCCGGTTCCCGCCCGCAGCGTAGGGCAGAAGCCGTCGGGGTCCAGCCGATATGACTTGGATATGCAATCGCGCTCCCCGGCGCCCAGCGCGTCGTAGCGCCTGGCGACCTTCGCGCTGTGTATAGTCCCCAGAAACCCGGACACTTCGCCGCGCGCGCGGAGGCGCCCCAACGCGGCGTGGTCGCCCACTCCGGGCGGCACGCGTCCGCGCAGCCTTTGGGCATACCCCTTGGCGGACCGGGAGAAGTCGACCTCCAGCCAACCGGATTCCTCCGTCTGGCGGCGCGGATCTATGCGGGTCGGCAGGCCGCTCAGCGCGTCCCTGACGCGCACCGTCCCGGCACCGGGACTTGGGTCAAAGCACTGCCGCGCCGGAGGGAGCGTCACGCCCTTCCTGAAGCCCACGAAGAACATGCGCCTTCTGGTGGTGGGGGCCCCGTAGTCGTTGGCCGCCAGCTTCATGGGCCGCATGACGTCATACTCGCTCTCCACGACCGAAATGGCGCGTTCCAGAACGGCGCGGTGCGTGTCGTGCATTATGCCCGGCACGTTCTCGGCCAGGTAGAACGCCGGCCGAACTTCCGACACGAGGCGGAAAAATTCGGCAAACAGCTCGTTGCGCGCGTCCAGGCTGTCGCGCTTTCCAATGACGCTGAACCCCTGGCACGGAGGGCTCCCCACGATGCCGTCTATGCGCGCCAATCCGAGCAGGCTCTTCAGGGACCGCCCGGTGAGGCCGGCGACGTCCTCGTTCAGGTGGACGGTGCCGGGAAAGTTTCTGGAGTGCGTTTCCAGCGCCTTTGGGTCGGTGTCCACGGCCCCCCGGACCGCTAGACCGGCGCGCGCTGCCCCCAGACTCAGCCCGCCTGCGCCGCAAAAGAGGTCCACCACGTTTAAAGAGTCCATATACGGTTCTCCGCTCGGTTTGTTTGTATTAAAATTTTTGAATCCGGCTCTTTACCTGAAAAGAAGGGGCGCGCCGCTTGGAAGGTCCGCGGTCACGCAGTAGCCCCGTTGATCACGCACTCTGATCCCTGATGGCGGTGTGGGCCCGGCGCGCGGAGCATCCATGCAGCGCGGTAAAGGTTTGGAGCCAAATTGCGCGCGATGTCGTAACGTCACGGCACGCTTGCCTACCGCCGCGGCGGTCCTTGATCGCCTGGCAACGACCCGCCCGGCAAGGCGGCTCAGAACCCGTACGCCCGGCGCGCGGAATGTATCCTCATCCCTTGCGGTCGGTTCGCCCGTCGAAAGACCCGCGCGCCGGACGGGGATGCGGGGCGGCGGCCTCCTTATCTTTATTCGCGGGGTTAAAGTTTCAAGATTGGCATATGTGGTGGAAACGTGGGCCCAAGAGAATTAGGCGCGTGGTTGGAATGGGGTTCAGGGATGGCGTGTGAACATGCCCGGTGTGGAAATGTAGGTAAAAAGAGCTTGACTTCCAGTCCACCGCCCAGCGCGTGGTGGTTTGCGGGGGGCCTATACGCCAACTATGCCACCACACCATGTCACTGAAGACGCGTAGATTATCGTATGCGCCGTCCTGAATCCAGATGGTTTAGGGGTGCGCCGACACTGACATAATGCTGACCGGCATGGCAGATAAAATGGCGAACCGCGTAAGTCTAACCGAGCCCAGCGTCAGGCGTACCAGACGGCTATATCTCCGCTGTCCAGCTTGTCGCCCAGTCCCATGTCGCGTATCCGGGACTTCATTTCCGGCCATATGCGCTTTGGTACGATTACGTGCAGTGGAATTGGGGTGGGGGGATCGGTGTTGGTCATTGCCCAGTTGGAAAAGTTCTTCAGCTGGTCGTCCAGGTTGTCGACATTCATGTCCGTCTCGGCCTCCCCCAAATGGGCGACGCCGTTGGCATCCATCCCTTCCAGGTCCGGTATGCTGCCTTCGCGGGTGCTGGGCAGGGGCAGGTCTCGATATTTTGGGTCAAAGTGCTGCGGGGCGCCGGCCAGGTCGATTGCCTGTATCGTGATGTTTCCCCGGCGTTCCAGCGCCAACGCCAGCTTGTTCACCAATATTTGATGCTCCTCTGACGCCATCCCTTTCACGGCCTTCGAGACGGTAATTAAGTGTGCCTAGCAAGTATATGGTGTAGAAACGGGCGTGCGGAACGGGTGGAGGTTGGACCGGCCCCGTACACATCTGTTGGCAGCCGTTATCACGTGCCTGCTTGGCGGTTCGCGCGGGGCGGCCCCTTAAATCCGCCCGTCCCGTTGCATACCGTGATAGCTCTGGGCGTGGGCATGGCGGCCATCGCCGTACTTGCCGTCGGGATGCTTCTGGACTACCATTCGGAGAGGGACCGCGTCGAGAGGGCGCGGGACGCCGCCGACGAGATCCGGGCAGCCCGCATGCGCGAGGACATATCTGCCATGTACGAGAACGCCAGCATACGCGTGGAGAACTCGTGGGGAGGCGACACCCGCGTCACCGGCCTGGTAGTGCTGTGCGACGGCGGCGGCATCCTCCGGGCCCCGCTGAACCACACCGTGCCGGCGGGCGGCTCCGCACTGATCCGGAACGTGCCGGATCCGGGGCCGTGCCCGTGATCCGGGCGGCCGCCGCCCTCGCCATCATCGCATGGTGCGGGACGGCGCACGCCGACGTCGCCGTGTACGTGCCGCATGTCATGATGCTGAACACGCCGTACGAGGGAATGGTATTGTTGGACGAGCCGGCCCAAAACCCGCGCACCCTGCTGCTGTACTCGGACGGCCCGGTAACGCTGCAGTCCGGCGTGACCGTGCCCGCCGGCCGCAACCACGGCATATTCGGGATATACCCGCACGGCGCGGGCGAGGCCAGCATAACGGCCCTGCCGGCCGGCGGCCCGCCGGTGAGCGCCACGTCCACCATACACGAAGAGCCCGCGGGCGGCCTGCGCCTTATAGTGCCGGGCGCCGGAAGTTTGGGCACGCCCCACATGCCGGTGTTCGTCGTGCTGACCGACGGGTATGGCAATGCCGCGCTGGCAGACCGCCCCGTGCCGGTGCGGGTGGACGCGCCACACCACATGGGCATGCCGGATGCGGTGACCGTCCCCAAGGGGCACGCCCACGCCGGCATACCCGCCGCCATACGCGGCCCGGGCGCGATACACGTCTCCTCCGGGCATTTCGCGGGCCACTCCGCGTGGGTGCACGCGCCCCCCGGCGGCGTCAGGGTACTCGTGGGGGCGGCCCCGGATCCGGCTCCGGAGGGGTCCGCCATAGTGTATGCTGTCTGGCTGGAGAGGGACGGGGCGGTGTACGCGCCCCCCGGCGACGTTACCGTGCACATAACCTCCGACTCGCCGGCGGCCTCCACGACGCCGGGGCCCGGGCCGGGAAAGCCGCACCGCGGCATAATGTCCGGCGGCGTATACACGGGCACGATATACACCGGGCAGGCCGCGGGCCCCGGCGACGCCCGCCTGTACGGCGACACGGCCACCATAACCGCCACCATATCCGGGGTGGGCAGCGGCAGCCACACCGTAACGGTGGGGGCGCAGCCGTCCGACGCCGCGCATATCATAGCCGGAGAAATCCAAGAGTGCCTCGCAGGCGGCGACCACACAGGCGGCGACCACACGGACTGCGGCCACATGCTCAGGGCCCTGGCCGCGGCGGGGGGCGCCCCGGACATGATAGATGACGCCCCCGAATGGCTGCGCGCGGCGTTCCGCGCCGCGGACATCACTCCCCGGGCGGACACGGCCGTGCTGTGGGGATTTCCCGACGCGTCGCACCACCATACGCTGGTGGTCGCCGGATTCTACGCCACCGGCGGCATACCCGGAGTGCGGATACCCGCCCCGCACCCGGACATATACGAGATGGTGTCCAGCCATTCCGAGCCCCGCCTCCATTCCGGGGCGGGTCCCGTAGTCATACCCGTGGAGACGCCCGTCCCACTGAATGTGACCGTGCACGGCGGGGGCGTCCGCGCGGCGCATTTGGGCCTGTCCGGTGCCCCCGGCGATGCATTGCGCATGGCCTGGGAGCCGGCGCCCCCCGGCGGGGAGCTGCTGGGCATCGCGTACGCCACCGACGCGGCGGGCCGCGCCGTGCACCCCGGCGGAAGACTGCAAAACCTCACCGTACAGGGGTACGGCGGCGCGGAGGTATACCGCACCGCGCTGCAGGGCGCCGCGGCCGTCGTATACGGATCTATAAACGGGCCGGGCGGGCTGCTGGTGCGCCTGCCCGGCGCGCCCCCCGCCCGCATAGATGTGGGCCGGGCGCACGCGGGCCATTCCCTGGACCTGTGGATGCCGCAGAAGGTGCGCGTGTCAGAAGAGTTCCCTTACGCCATACACGTGGCGCGGGGCGGATCCCCCGTGTCCCGCGTGTACGACGCGCTGCTGCTCTCCGAGTCCATGTCGCGCGCCCCCGGCGGGCGCCTGATAGCCGACCGTACGGGCGGCGGCGTGGCCGCCATACACGACGGGAACGCCGCCTGGGGCTCCACGCGGACCTTCCTGAACGAGATGGACCGGGCATACCTGGAGGCCGGCGGGCGCAAGGTGCACCTTGGCCAGAACGTCACCATATCGGTGCGGGGGGCGCCCCCCGGGGCCATGGTGCACACGGACGGGCCCTTGGAGTTCCACCATATGTACGGCCACACGTACACGGCCCGGCCCCCCGAGGCGGGCCTGTACGCCGTGAACGTGACGGTGCGCGCCCCCGGCTGGAGCGAGCGCGCCATGCCCGCCGCATACGAGGTGGACAGCTACGCGGACATATCGTACCGGGCCGTGGCGGACGACGCGGCGCCGGTCCCCTTTGCATTACGCCTGGAGTCGGGAGATGCGTCTTACACTATACTCCCCGGCGAGACCATAGCCGCCGCGCCGGGCGCGTACACGGCCGTACTGGAGCAGAGCCCCCGCATAAACGGCGACGGCTACTCGCTGGAGGGCGTGGACGTAAACGGAGAATACGCGGAAACGGCCGGTCGGCTGGCCGTCGCCGTATACGGCCCCACCCGCGTCACGTCGCACTATGCCAGGGTGGTGGACGTATACGCCGAATATGCGGGGGCCGCCGCCGGGGAGATGGCCGGCTCGGGGCAGTACAAATCCGGGGACATTGTGTCGCTGCACGCCGGGGAGATATCTACGTGGTGGGGGCTGGCGCGCGCCGTACCGGAACGCTGGGAGGGGCTGCCGCCGGACGCCGCCGTACGGGACGGGACGGCCCGGTTTGAGGCCGCGCAATCCGCGGACATACGGGCGGTGTACCGCGACGACTACTCCCCGCTCGTACTGCTCGCCGCCGCCGGGGCGGCCCTGCCCGTCGTAATGATGCGGGGCCGCATTACAGACGCGATATCGGACATCCGGGGCGGTCGGCTCTGATCCGCATTATATGGTGCATGGCGGCGTGCGCCGCGGTATGGTGGATAATGGTGTCCGGGGAGGGCCGCACGTGGTGGGCGGCCGCCGCCGCCGCGCTGGCCGCCTCCTCGTGCGTCATATGGCGGGCCGGCCGCATACAAAACGGCCGCATACGGGCCCGCGCCATGGCGCTGTCGGGGTACAACCGCATGTGGATATGCATGGAGCGCCGCGTGCCGGCCCTGCGCCGCGCCGCGGCATACAGCCGCCGCGCCATGGAACGTACGGCCGAGCGCGGCGGCCGCCCAATGGATGCGGAGCGCGCCGCGGTGACGCACACCCGCCTGGCCCTCACCGCGTCCGCGCCGTGCGTTGCGGCGGCCGTCCTGGGACACCCCCACCACGTAGTATGGGCGGCCGTCGCCGCCGTCCCGGCCGTGATATACGCGGCCCCCCACCTTGCGGTATACGGGAGCGTGCGGCGGCGCGCCGCGGCGTGCGGCCGCGAGGCGGCCTTCTTTCTTGTATACGTGCATATAGTCCAGACCGCCGGCGGGGGCCTGTACCGGGCGCTCGAGATGCTGGAGCGCGCAGCCGGCGCGTTTCCGGCCATGCGGGGGGAGGCCGCCGCCGTCCGCCGCACGGTGATGGCCGGGGCCACCCGCAACGGGGCGCTGCTCCGCTACTCCAGGAGCCACCCCGTGCCCATAATAGGCGACTTCGTGGCGGGGTACGTCACCAAGCAGTCCACCATAGGCGACGTGCCCGCGTACACCGCCGAGAAGGCCCGGGAGGCCTTTGCCGGGTACGAGGCCGCCTGGGGCCGCTACGAAAAGTCCGTCCAGGAGATATTCGGCGGCATCATGATGTTCGCCATCATACTCCCCATGATGATAATGCTCTCGGCCATGCTGGGCACCCCCCAGACCGTCCGCGCCCTGCTGTTCTCCGGCACCCTGCTCTCCCCCCTGGTGTCCGTCGCCATGGTCGCCGTACTGGGCCAGTCCCAGCCCCCCTCGGGGGGCGCCCCCCGCATGTGGGCCCCCGCCGCCGCCCCGGGGTGCGCCGCCGGCCTGCTGGCCCACGTATGGGGCGCCGAGCCGGGGGTCGCCATATCCGCGGCCGCGCTGGCCTTTGCGGCGTCCAACAGCATCGCGGCGACACGCTCGACGCGCGCCATAAAGTCGTGCGAGCGCATGCTGCCCGAGTTCCTCCGGGACATAACCGAGATCTCCCGCACCGGAACGGGTATGCCCCGGATGGTCCGGCGGCTGGCCGCGTCCAACTCGTACGAGGCGCCCTTCGCCCACATGCTGAACCGGGCGGCGGGGCGCATGCGCCGCGGCGTGACCTTGTCGGAGGCGCTGGACGGCATATTCCCCACCTCCGACGCGCGGGTCGCCGCGTTCCTGCTGGGCGTCATACACCGTACGGGAGGGGGAACCCCGGCCATGCTGGAGAGGGTCGCCGGCTTTGCCGCCCGGGTCCGGCGCGCCAAGCATTCGGTGTCCAAGTCCCTGGCCCCCCTCTGCGGGATAGTGTACGCCGCCCCCTTCATAACGCTGGGGATGGCCCACGTCATGCTGGGCATGTTCGGCGGGGGCGCCGCCGATTCGGCGCCCGCCGAACAGCTGCCCTTCTCGCCCATGACCGGGGCGGCGGTCGAGTCGTACATGCGGGGCATGGGGCTGATGGCGACTGCGATGTCAATCCCCATGGGGGTGGTCGCCGCCAAGATGTCCGCGCACACCATACGCGACACCCGCCCGCTGTGCGTGGTATCCTGCGCCAACCTGGCCGCCCTGCTGTTCCTTCCCGCCGTACTGGAGATGGTATAGGACGGCCGAGCGCGACATCATAGGGTTCCGGTACGACGACCCCTCCCGGGGCGACGCGGCCTTCGGCGTGTCCTCGGCGCACCGCATACACGCGGCGGTCTTCGGGCTGGTGGGCAGCGGCAAGTCCTCCATACTGAAGCTGCTCATACTCCAGAACATCAAGAGGCGGCAGGGCTTCATGGTGGTCGACCCCCACGGCGAGCTGGCCCGGGACGTACTCTCCCTGACGCCCCGCTCCATGCACGACGATATAATATACGTGAACCCGGCGTCGCTGTACCGGTTTGGGCGGGTCATAAAGATCAACCCCCTCCAGGCCGACTCCCCCGACGAGAGGTACCTGGTGGTGATGACCTTCGTCAACGCCCTGTACAACCTGTACCGGCACTCCTGGGGCCCGCGGCTGGAGACCATACTGCGCAACGCCGCCAACGCCCTGGTGGAGACCCGCTACAACACTCTGGGGAACCTGTCGGGGATGATCACCGACCCCGAGAGGCGGAGGGCCATACTGCAGGGGGTGTCCTCCCGGGTGGTGCGCCACTTCTGGAACGACATATACGAGAAGCAGTACTCCCGGGACGCCGGCTCGGCCGCGTACAACAAGATAGACAAGATACTGACCACCCCGGCGGTGGCCGCCATGTTCGACGCGGCCGCCTCCAGCGTGGACATGGCCGACGTAATGCGGCGGCGCCGCATGCTTGTGGTGGACCTGAGCACCGGGGCCAGCGACGACATAGCCGCGTTCGTGGGCACCATACTGCTCAACATGCTGTACGTGGAGGCCAAGAAGCGGCTGGACCTGGGCGGGGGGCCCAAGCCCGAACCCTTCTACGTGTACGTGGACGAGGCGCACCTCTTCAGCAACAACACCATGTCCGAGATGCTGCGGTCCCTGCGCAAGTTCGGCGTCCGCATGACCATAGCAACCCAGACGGTCAACGCGTACTCCAAGGCGTTCGCCGACGAGATAACCGGCATATGCCAGTGCGTGATATGCGGCCACTGCGACCGAAACACCGCGTCCTTGGTGGCGCCGTCCATGCCGGTGGGGGCGCGGGACCTGGAGAGGCTCCCCAACCACATGTTCGCGTACTACAGCGCCGAGGACGGCAGGCCCGTGGCGGGGGTGGTCCGCACCAGGCCGGTCCCCGGCGGGGGGCAGGACCGGTGGGACTGGGAGGAGGTGGCCCGGCGCAGCCTGGAGCGGTGGGGCGAGGAGGCCTCCGTGTCCACGTACACGTCCGGCGGGGGCGCCGCCTCGATGACCCCGCTGGAGGCGGCCCTGCTGTGCGCCATACGCGGCAGCGGCGGCCTGGCCAAGGCCGAGGCGGCGCGCCGCGTCTCGCACCTGGCGGGCGCGCGGGAGGCCACCTCGGCGCTCACCGACATACTGGAGCAGGGGCTGGGCCTGGTGGAGCGGAAGGGCCCCTCGTACACGGTCACCAAGAGGGCCCTGACGTCGTACTTTTCCCGCGCCGGCTGCGGCCGGCGGGCCGGCGGGGACCTGCACCTGGACACCATATTCCGCATAATGGAGCACAACACGAGGGCGGGCCGCTACTGCGTCCCGGACCTGGGCGAGAAGGGCCGGGACCGCCCCGACCTGCTCATAATGGAGCCGGCCTCCCGTATATACCGGGGCAGGAGGGTCTGCGATCCCCACGCGTGGAACGAGGGAAATGTAGTGGCGCTGGAGGTGGAGACGGCCCCCGCCAAGCACCGCCCGCAGGTGTACAAGAACTACACCAAGAACCGCGACGCCGGGTACAGGGTGTGGTTCGTGGCGTTCAAAAGGCGGGACCGCGACATCATATCGGAACTGCTGGAGAAGGAGGACCCGTCCACGTACCGCATAGACGTGGTGGACCCGTCCATCGCCGACGGGGAGGGGGAGGTGCCGCAGACCCCCTTTTTGGTCGCGGGGTATACGCCGCTGTACTAGATTATACCATCCCATAACTTTATAATACGTACTGCATTATACAGTACCGTGATTCTGACAAACCGCGCCGCATGCGATGCAACGCCCCGCTGCATGTGCCCCCGGCCCGCAGTAATGTTTGATCCGCACCAGGGCGAGAGGCTCTGCGGCCGGTGCGGCACCGTAATGGAGTCCAGGCTGGCGGACTTTCACCTGCAGGATTCCGCGCCGCGGGGCGCGGGGCGCGAGGACTGGGGCGTGGGAACCATGCTTCCGGGGGATCCGGGGGTCGCGACGGTGGCGGCCCGGCGGGGCCGGCGCGGAGCGCGGCTCAGCCGCCTCCTGGGCGTATTGCGCCGGATGGCCGAGTCGGCCGGAGTCGGCGGGGCCGTGTCCGAAGAGGCATACGCCGTGTGCCGCATTCTGGTGGCATCCGGCCACACCGCCTGGCGGGACAAGACGGTCATGGCCGCCGCCATACTGATGCTGGCCTGCCGCACCAGGGGCCGCGTCCTGAGGTGGAGCGAGGTGCCCGGGCTGGCGGGCAAGACGCGCCGCGCCATGAAGGCGTACCGCCGGCTGCAGTACGCCCCGGTGCCCACGCCGCGCCACTACACCGAAGCTTTGATCTCCAGAATATGTACCGACCTGGGCCTGCCGGTGTGCAGGGCCCGGAAGGCCATGGACATATTGGACGGGATGAGGACCGCCGCGTTCACCGGCGGGAGGAAGCCGCAGTGCGTGGCCGCGGCGGCGGTGGTGCTGGCGGGCTCGGGGAGGCCGTACAAGCGGGCGGTGGCCCACGCCGCCGGCGTCTCCGAGCCGGGCCTCCGGGGCCTGCTGGCCGCCTGGGACAAGGCGGCGCCATGAGGTTCGCCAACGTCCGGCCCGGCTCGGCGGTCTCCCGCGTGCTGCTGGACCTGTTCACGCCGGGGGCGGCGAACCCCGGGGCCGTGCGGCCCGACACGCTCCAAAGGGCAATGCGGAGGGCAATACGGAGGGGCCTGGTGCGGCGCGCGCCGCAATGCCGCCTGACGGCGGCGGGAAGGTGGTACTGCATAGCCCTGCGCCTGGGCGTCTCCATGTCGGAGCTGGCGGCGCTGGCCGGAATATACGCCCAGATCGCGTCGTGGGAGCGGGAGCCCGCGCTGGCGCGCAGCGGCGCCCCGCCGTTTGCCATACGGGACCCGGGCGCCTTTGCCCCCGGCGCGTACCGCGCCGCCGCCGTCCGGGACGCGTACAACAGGCTGGTGGCGAAGGGCTTCGTGCGGCGCGGCGGCCGGGGGACGGTGGTGCTGCCCGAACATATGCGGGGGAGGCTGGAGCCGTATGCGGGGGACCTGCTGGCGCTGCGCGCCGCAAGCGGGGGAGGCCGTGGCGCGTGATATCGCAGGGCCGCGCCGGGCGCCGGCCCTCACCGCCGTAACGGGGTCGCTGCTGGCCATGGCGGTGGCCGCCTCGGGCGCCGCGGCCTTCCACCAGTCCGTGTCGTGGAACGATGCTCCCCCGCCGTTCCATTTCGACATACATCTGGAGTCGGTGCACGACGGATACCCCCAGGTGTACGCCAGGGTGGCGGTGACGCATTCGGACGGGCCGGTATACCTGGGGGGCGGCATAGCATACGGCGCGCCCCCGTATGCGGCGCGGGGCGGCATGCTGGTGTACGAGGGCCTGCTGGATACGGTCGCGCCCGTGTACGCCGGAGACACCATACACGTGGTGGTGCACCACCCCTCCGGCCGGCACGTGCGGGAGGCGGAGGTGCGGTGAGGCCGCTCCCCGGCATAGGCGAGGTGACCGGCGCCATAATGCTGACGGCGTCGTTCGCGGTGGCCGCCGCCGTGCTGTTTTCGACGTTCCAGGAGAGGATGGACGCCGCCGAGGCCGAGGCGGGCCTGCGGCTGGACGTCAGCATGAGGCAGGCCGTCGAGCTGGTACACGCGGGCCCGGCCCACTGCGGGCACGGGTTCCTGCTGCACAACTACTCCCCGCGCCCCGTGCGTTTGGGGGAGGTGACGGTGTACGCCGGCGGGGGGCGCGTGTATGCGGCGAACGTCTCGTATACGGACATGGGCGGCGGAATCATAGAGACGCTGGGCGGCGGGAGCAGCGCCTGGGCCGCGACCGACGCTCCGTGCCCCCTGGTCGTGGTGACGCCGGCTGGCGTCCACATCAGGGTGGGGGCGTGACGTACATGTGGCGGTGGGCGCCCGCCGCCCTGATCGTACTGTTCGCGGGGGGAGCGGCGTGGGGGGACTGCTCCGTGTACGTGGACGGCCGGGCCACGTACGGTATACTAGACGCGGACGGAAACCCGCGCAACAACCCCGATAATACGCTGTACCCCAACGACATGTTCGGGTTCGAGTTCTCGTACGGGTTCAGCTCCGAATGTATAGACCCCCACGTGGGGGTGGTGGCCGACTCGGGCGCCGTGCTGAAGCATGCGGTTTGGGGGCCGCAGAACTCGCGCGTTCCGGCCGGATCCGGGACGGTAAGCGGCGAGGCGGCCATACTGGTCGGGGAGGCCAACCGGTGCCACGGGGCCCCCGCCGGCGGGGGCGGGGGTCGGGACGGGTACGACACAAAACCGGGCCAGCCCCGGCGCTGCGGCGGGCTCTCCCTGACGGTGTGGGCATACAAGATAGTCTGCGGCCAGGACTGCCGGAAGGTGCGGGTCTCGGCCACCGACGGGGTATACCCGGGCGTCGTAGCCCCCATGGCGGACATAACGCTGGAGAGGCATATGCTGCACGACATGCAGGGGTACCCTGCGGTGAACCTGGACGGCACGTACTATGCGTGGGATCCGGCGGCCATAGTACATGCGGCCCGGTTCGTCCACAAGGACGCCAGGGCCGGCACCATATCGTTCCTGTACGAGCGCGCGCACCCCGGATTATACGAGGAGGGCGGCTTCGGGTGCGACCATGTGTGCCGGCGGGACCTGGCGCCGGATGGCGCGCCCGCGGGAACCGGCTTCCTGCCGTACCCTGGCGAGTACGGCAACGGCGACGGGGCGTACGCGTACGCGGCGCCGGCGGGCGCGCCGCACGGCGCGTATACCATAACGTACCGCGTCGAGATACAAAACGAGGGCGCGCCGATAAACTCCCACCACAACCGGACGCGCATAGACGTGGTGGGGTATGATCCGGTCTTTGTACACTACCCGTATACCGTGCTGGCGGACGGGGCCCACCGCGCGTATGAGGACCGCCAAGGGGTACTGCTCAGGTACGAGGGCTCGGCGGACGAACAGGGCATACATCCGGACCGCCGCGCCAAGATAACCAACTTTTACCCCCACACGGTGGCGCGCTCCGCCGCCGGCCTGGAGCCGCTCGGCTTGAACGGCTCGGAGATGGCATGGAACTCCAGCTGGGCGCCGCCCCACGACGGCGGGTACCCCGGCGCCGCCGAATCGTTTGCCGCCGTGATGGGCGGCTCCCCCGCGCTGCCGCCGCACCCCGTGAATACCACCTCGGCGGGCGGCTGCCCCCCCGAGACGCCGGCGCGGCACCACCCCTTTGGGTGCCACATGATGTTCCTGCACGCCTCGCACGGGGCGGTGAGGTTTTGGCAGGACGTGGGCGTGCACGTGCTGCCCGAGAGCCCCCGCTGGTACGACAACGTGACCACCCGCATGGGCCTGGCGTCCGACGACTGGGCCGGGCGCCTGCGCCACACGATACTGAACTACACGTACGCGTACCCCCACGCCCCGCTGGCCCACAACTTCACCATGGAGTCTCCCCAGGGCATTGTCCTGGAGGCGCGCGTCACGCCGTACACGGGGGAGGGCAACCGCACGGAGGGGCGCGTCGTAATGCACACCGACAGGTACGTGTTCGAAAAGACCCTGCACGACACCGGCGACCATACCATGGCGGGCATGGCCGCCTCGGAGGTGTACCACACCGTGCAGAACGGGACCGGAATGGGGACGCTGCGGATGTCGCTGAACAAGACGGCGCTGCAGTTCTGGGACATGGCGCTGGCCGCCCAAGGGTACGATTCTATAATGGAGATGCCCGTGCGCGAGGCGCTGCACATGGGGGCGCACCACGCCTTCGAGCTCTCCGCCGGGCCGCACGCCAGGCAGTTCGTGGCGCCCTTCGGCTTTGACGTCTCCCGCACCGAGAGGGTGCACGTCGGCCACATCCCGGCCGAGGTGAGGCGCGTCGGCCCGGACACCATACAGTTCATGGTGCCGTACGAGTTCG
This sequence comes from Nitrosopumilaceae archaeon, assembly GCA_963665475.2. Taxonomy (GTDB): domain Archaea; phylum Thermoproteota; class Nitrososphaeria; order Nitrososphaerales; family Nitrosopumilaceae; genus VYCS01. Next base: position 363,487 of record CAXXXK010000004.1, read on the forward strand.
GGACGGTATACGGCCTTGCGGTACGCGGCGAATACCGCGCGTACGGCGGCGAGTGCCATGCGGCGTGGTGCGCGGCGACGGTGGGCCCCGCCGGCGGCGCCTTACGGGTCCACAACGCGTGGGGCGGGACAGCCTCGGCGGCCATTCCACCGCACGAGGGCACGCCGTCCATAGAAGACCCCACCCCGCAATACGAGGCGCTGGCCGCCATGGCGGCGCCGCTGGCGGGCCTGGGCCTGGGAATGTATGCGGCGTGGCGGGTCATACGCAACATGAGGGGAGCATAGAATCCGCCCGCGTGCGGGAAGGTTCGCTTGCGGGGCCGGCGGCCCACGCACGTATGTCCGTATCCGGCATACAATGCGGCCGGGATTTGCGGCCGGAATATAGCCGGACGATCAGGCGTTCCGGAATGTCCGGCGGGGGCAATTGCTGCATTGCGCACGCATTTGGCCGCGAATTTTGGTCACGGGGCAACCCACCAGGCGGACGGCCAGAGCATCAACAACGCGTAATGCACCGCCCCCACCGACGCCGCCATCGCCAGGTACCGCCGGTCGACTTGGGAGCGCCGGGCGATGGTCCGGGCGGATACGGCAAGCAGCATGGGCATGCCGATTATCAACAGCGTGTGGGGATTGGAGCCGAGCATGAAATAAAGCGGATCCCAGCCCGCGTGGGGCAGCACGGTCGCGGCGATGATGACTAGCATCGACAGGTAGTACCCGATGAAGCCGCCGGACACGCCCAGCATGACGTACCAGCCGGTTCTGGCTGACAGAAAAGAGGCGGCCACCGCCAATTATCGCCGTGCGGCCGTATTATGGATTTCCCGCGGCCGGGGGACATGGCATTTGCGGCACATGCAACTAGCACGTTCGGGGAGCCCGGCCGCAACGAATCAGAAGGTCGCCCCCTTACGGCGCGACGTGGCGCGCCGCCCACTTCGTCAGAACCCGCCGCGGCGTGGCCGTACGGATTCACGGTTGTGATCGCCCGACCGAATATTGCGCAAGGCTGCGCATGCCATATGGACGGGTACGCGGCCCGGCGCGCCCCCAAACCCCGTGAAAACGGCAAGTGCGTATCAAGTAGACTGTACATTTTGAAATGCCCGGCCGGGAAAATTGAGACCCGCCATGCAGGGCGCGCCGATGCGAATTATTTCATTTGTGTAGGCGGGTCCCGGGACCCCGGTCAGTATCCTTTAATAATTTCATGCACGATAGCGCGGCATGGTCGTATGGCCGTTCAGGAGATCAAAGGCGGAACAACACAAAGACGAGGCTCCGGAAGACGGGGAGATGCCCCTTGAGCCAAACACGGATGCTGGCGCAGAGCTCATGAATTCGAACAAATTCGACGAGGCTCTGGAGTTCTACATTGGCGTCATAGAGAAGAATCCCGGCCACGCGAAATCACACGTCAGCAAGGGCATATGCCTCTACAAGATGGGCTACCCCGACGAGGCCATAAAGTCGTGGGACAGGGCCATCGAGCTTGATCCGGGCAATGCCGCGGCGTACAGCGACAAGGGCCACGCGCTGAACCAGCTGGGCCGCCACGCCGAGGCCATAAAATCATACGACAGGGCCATTGAGCTTGATCCGAACGACGCCGTATCATACGGCAACAAGGGCCACGCGCTGAACCAGCTGGGCCGCCACGCCGAGGCCATAAAATCATACGACAGGGCCATCCAGCTTGATCCGAACAGCGCCACAACACATGATGACAGGGGCCACGCGCTGAACCAGCTGGGCCGCCACGCCGAGGCCATAAAATCATACGACAGGGCCATCCAGCTTGATCCGAACAGCGCCCTGGCGCATTACGACAAGGGCTATGCGCTAAGCCAGCTGGGGCGCTATGGCGAAGCCCTGGACTCTCTTGACGCGGCAATCCGATTGGACAAAAATACCGCCGCCACGGCATACGGAGAAAAAAGCTACGCCCTGTGCCAGTTGGGCGACTACGACGAAGCCCTAAAGTCTGCCAACAGGGCCATAAGGCTTGATCCGGACGACGTCATAGCGCATGGCAACAAGGGCCACGCGCTGAACCAGCTGGGCCGCCATGCCGAAGCCTTGAAATCTACTAACAAGTCCATAGCGCTTGACCCGGACAACGCCGCGGCATACGGCAACAAAGGCGATGCGCTGAATCAATTGGGCCGCTATGACGAAGCCGTGAAATCATACGGGCGGGCGATCGAGATTGATCCGAACAACGCCGTAGCATGCGGCAACAAGGCCTACGCGCTAATCCAGCTGGGCCGATACGCCGAAGCCCTAGAATTTACCGACAAGGCCATTGAGATTGACCCGGGGGACGCCATGGCGCACAACAACAGAGGCTACGCGCTGGACAAGTTGGGCCGCCATGCCGAAGCCAAAAAATCGTACGACGCGGCCGGGGAACTTGATCCGGACGATGCGGCAGAAAACAACGAGTAGATTTTTGCACTTGAGCTCAACAAAGGGCGGCAGTTGTAATTTTGAATTTGCATTGGCATTAAATTACATTAAATTAAATTGAAAACGTTTTGAGAATGGTCAACAGTGATCTATATGGCGTCATTAACGGAATAATGCAAGCCCCAAGAATGGCATAATGACAAGACAGGTACCTCGAAGTGTGGTTGACTTGTGAAAAATTTAACCCCATGAGCCGCTTTCGGGTGCAGCCGTCTAATCCTCCCAAGATTTGTTGGTCAAGGTGTTCCGCTCGTCGGCGCAGTCATCCGCGGCTCTATACTCGCATCGGGCGAGCGACGCTACCGCCGTCCAGTAATAGGTATCCTGCTGATCCAAGACGGGGTTGACTACCCCGCGCAGGGCCCACTGCTCGTATGTTTCCAATATTGTGGGCGCCAAGGGGGCCATTCCGTTGGTAATGCGGTTGAGGCGGTCCGTAACCTCCCCGGCCGTACGGGGCAGGCCGTAATGCTCCATCAAAAATGCGTGGTACCTGCGGACCGGCTCCCCGGCCGGCGCCTTGATGGCGCCGTTTAGGCCGTCAAGGCTCAATTGCAATGCCGCGACCTCGTCGAGGTCCAGCGCGGGGTTCTCCGACAGCGTGACGAAGTTGATGCCGCGCAGGCTTAACTCGGTGGCATGCGCCTTGGCGGCGTCGTCGGCGCCTGTATCCAGTATATTTCTGATTATGCGCTCGTGTTCCCCAATGGAGGATTCGCCGAAGTGCGAGACCCACGCGTCGCCGCATTTGGCTATCAGGCGGTCGTCGGGTATGTGGTTGGCCTCCACCGCCGCCGCGCGCATGTCCCGGAGGATGCAACCGTCGTCCCCCGTATCGTCAAGCGTGCCTGTTTGGGTGGGCGCATCCAAGTCAGTATACAGCGGGATTGACACGGCGAGGGCCAGGATCGTCAGCGCCGCAATTCCGATCAATATAACCCGCCATTTTTTCATCGCATGCGTGCGACGGCCGCCGCCATATCTAACTACCCCCCAGAGGGCGACGCTTTACAATTCGCACGCCATCGGGCTCCGTACCGGCATAGTGGTAATTCATAAACGCCGGAGCCGCGGACAAGCGGCGCGCCTTACAAATTCAGACATAATGCCAAGGCGGAAAGACCGAACGGCCGTCCGGGGCGGGTATGGCAGTCACAAGCGCCGCAGGCCCGGACAAACCACGGGAGCGTAGTCCCGGGGCGGGCCGCTCGCGATTTAGCCGAACTCCAACCAAGAGGGCCGCGTGGAAAAACAAACCGTTCCAAGATGGGGGCGGCCGGGCCGTCCAAGTAACGGTAGGCCGCCGATTGCGAAACGCTGCGCCCACCGGACCATTCTTTAATATCCCCACATGCGATAGCGTGGCATGGGCAGATGGCCGTTTAAGAGATCAGGCAACGCTGAAGAGCATTTTAAAAAAGGCAATAAGTTGTGCCGATCGGGCCGCTATGCCGAGGCCGTGAAATCGTTCGACAGGTCCATCAAGCTTGGCCCGAACAGCGCCGCGGCGCATTACAATAAAGGTAACGCATTGATGCAATTGGGCCTGCACGCCGAGGCCGTGAAATCGTTCAACAAGGCCATCAAGCTTGATCCCAGTGACGCTACGGCGCATGGCAACAAAGGCACCGCATTAATACAATTGGGCCGGTATGTCGGGGCCCTGAAATCGTACAACAAGGCGATACGGCTTGATCCAAGATATTCGATGGCGCATTGCAGCAAAGGCGCTACATTAACGCAATTAGGCCGGCACGCCGAGGCCCTGAAGTCATTAGACAGGGCCATCAAGCTTGATCCAAGATATGTTTTGGCACACGGTAACAAAGGCACTGCGTTGACGAAAATGGGCCGGCACGCCGAGGCCGCGAAATCATTCGACAGGGCCATCCAACTTGATCCGAACAGCGCCCTAGCACATTGCAACAAAGGCACTGCGTTGGCGCAGTTGGGCCGGCACGCCGAGGCCGCGAAATCATTCGACAGGGCCATCCAACTTGATCCCAACAATGCCGTAGCACATGACGGCAAAGCCGATTCGCTAAAGCAATTGGCGGATGGTTCAGGTAACTAAGTGGGCCGTCTTGCTCTTCCCAAAAAACGGAAGACTGGTACAACGTGGACGCGTGTTTTGGTTTTGAAGCCGCGTCGGCAGCCCACATTGGACTAGTTCGAACGGCGGGATTGGCGCCTGGACCGGATGGAAAGGATATCGCTAACGGCCAGCGGCGGCGGATATGGCGTGCCGTCAACGCGGTTGCGCAAGCCCCGCCGGCGGGACGGTAATGGGACAAGCGCGCCGAAAATGATTGGCGCGCGGGACATTTAGTTCCGCTGATAGATGTGGACGGACGTTCCCTGATGCAGGGAACGCCGGGACGCCTGACGTTTGCCCTCCGGCGGGCGCGCCGCACGGGAGCCGCGGGCGCCCCCCCCCCCCCCCCCCCATGGCGCCGCACGGCCAACAGGACGCGGGGTGGCGCGCCATACGATCTAGTATTATATTTTATATGATAAATTGTTCTACTGTTAAATACTCAACGAAGGAGAACCAATCATGCGGGTATGGTGCCGCCACGAGACGACCGTGGCGGACGGGGGCGAGAGCGTCTGCGTCAAGTGCGGGGTGGTGGCCGACGCCGACGACGGCCCGGGCGCCGCGGGCCCGGGCGAGTCGAAGGCGAACCTGTACGAGCTCCGGGCGGTCGGGTCCCAGAACGTGGCGCCGCGGGTACAGTTCGGCATGTCCCGGGACGGGGGAGATATACGCAGGTACTTCAAGGGGAGCCTGCAGGCGGCCAAGGGGCTGTCGCGCTTCTCCAACATGTGCGAGAAGCTGCGCCTGCCCATGGGGGCCCAGGAGAACGCCTGGAGGCTGTACGTCCGCGCCGCCGGGAAGGGCACCATGCGGGAGGCCGCCGAGCACGCCTGCTGGGCAATACACAACACCTGCAGGTCGTACGGCATACCCGTCCCCGACACCGAGATAAAGGCCGCGGCGATGGCCGCGTACGGCCGGGGGCGGCTCCCGGACATGTTCACCATGTCGTACCGGCACATGGACGTGCCGGGCGCCGCCGCCGAAGGGTCCGACTCGTACTACTTCAACCTGAGCCTGCGCCGGCTGGCCGCCGGCATACGGCTCACCGACGCGCAGTTCGCCGAGATGAAGGCGCAGGCCTGGGAGATGTACCAGAACGTGTTCGTGGAGGGGAGCGCCGACTCGCGGGCCCGCCGGGCGGTGTCGGCGGCGTTTGGGGTATGATGGTGCCCGCCGGCCAGCTCAGGCCGCCGCCCGTGGTGGTGACCGTGCCGGTCGCGTCCCAGGTGGAGGCCGCCGCGGAGATGATACGCGCCGGTGAGGCGCCTCCCCGGCCGGTGGTGGTCGCCTCCTGCGACGGCGCGATGTACGCGGTGGACGGGCTGGACACCATAGCCGCGTACAGGGCCGCCGGCCGCGAGAACATAGACTGCACGGTGGTGGAGGCGGGCGGCGCCGCGGAGGCGGTGGGCATGCATCTGGGCCTGAGCAGGCGCCTCCCGACCAACCCGTTCCGCGTGATGGACGCCATATCCTGGATGTCCGAGAACGGCGTCAGCCCGCGGGGGGTGGACCGGCGGTACGTGCGGCTCATGGAGTTGAAGCTGGCCGACGACGTCCGGGGCATATTCGACTCCTGGCTGGAGAGGCTGGCCGGGCGCCTGGAGTCGGTGCCGCCCTTCTGGCACATACTGGGGCCGCTCTCGGAGATAGACGTCAAAGAGCAGGGCAGGGCGCTGGAGTCAGTGATGGCGTTCGTGCACGCCACCGGCACCACGCCGGACGCCTCGTCGCTGCGGGGCATCCTGCGGCAGTTCGCCCGTACGAGCGGCGGCAGGACCGACCACATGGTGGGCATAGACTCCCAAGAGGCTCCCCGGCCCTCCCCCAAGCGCGGGACGCCCGGGGCGGCGCCGGTGGGGCGCGCCGGGAGGGTGCGGTGCGAGTGCGGCCGGGAGTGGTACATGGACGCCAGCAGGGGCGACATACGGTTGGTAAAGGAGACCGACCACATGGTGGTGCTGGCCGACGGGGGCGGCGAGCCGGTGTATCCGGTGCCGCGGGACGTGGCCGACCACATGGACATGGGAAACTCCCCCGTATACCACTATGTGGTGCCGGGCGGCTTTCCGCTGGTGCTGGTATCGGCGCGGCGGCTGGACGGCAACCTGGAGGACATATGCAGCGCCCTCCGCGCCGCCCTGAAGTAGCATATGTCCGGGGGCATGCGCAATGTCCGGGACCGGAGAATCATACCATGAGGTATAGCGCCGCGGCCAGCGTGCCGCACAACACGAACGGGACCATCGGGATGGCGGGCCGCACCGTGCGGCCCCCCGAGGATGCGGGCTCAAAGAGATCCCCGTCGGCATCGCGAACGGTTCCGGCGTCGTCCACGTACGCCGGGCCGCCGCGGCGATACGCGACGGCAAACCTCTCGCCGGGCCGCTTGCGGTGGCACGCGAATAGGTGCGAAAGCCGCGCCGGCCGGCCCGCCGCCATGTCCCGCAGGTTGTACCATGCGTTGAGCGCGGCCGCCCATGCGAGCGCCGCGGCGCACCCCGCCGCCACGCCGCACAGCGCCAGAGGCGCCCCGTCGCACCAGGGCAGCATTACGCCCAGAGCCCCCACCGCGTGCCCGTCTGCCGAACCCAGCATGGCGCGCCGCGACACTACAACGAGCAGGCCGCCGCACGCGCAGCCCAGCGCGGCAGCGGCTCCCGCCGGCCACCACGACATGCCGCCCCACGACACGCCATACACCACAGATACGCAGGCCGCCGCCCACCCCAGGCACAAGGACCACACCGGGACGCTCCGGGACCTCGCGTCGCATATGGCCGCCGGGGCCAGCGCCGCGCCCGCCAACGCCACCTGCACCACGCCGCACTCCACGCCGCCGCATGGCGCCCCCCCGTAAAAGGCCGGGCCGGCACGCGCCGGGCAAAAAAATGAAAAATTACGGCAGCACCGTGCAGGAGCCCCGGGCGACGGTGGCGTACTGCAGCCGCACCAGCAGCGAGTCGGCCACCGGCAGCGTCCCCGACACTACGAGGTCCCCGCCGTTCAGCATGTAGTCGACGGTGGCGCTTATCGTGCCGTCCACGGCAAACCCGAATGATTCGGTGCGGTCGTCGGCCGTGTTGGATAGTGTAAGGACGCCAAAGTCGGCCAAGCCCGGCGGCCAGTCGCCCTGCGCGGACGCCTGCACCGCCGTGACGCGGGCCGGATCCCCCCGGCAGGTTACCGCGTCGGCGTACCGGTTCAGGATGCCCCCCGCATCTATGGTGGCGCCCCACACCAGGTCCCCGGCGTGAACCAGGTCCGCGTCAAAGCCGCTCCGGCCCCCGAACGTGAACGAGCAGGCGGCCCGGTCGTACACCGTATACCACCCGACGGCGATGTCCACCAGGTCGGTGTTGTTGCTTGCGGAGCTGCCCGATATTATGCCGTACGCGTCGGCCTGGGTCATGGTCATGTTGAAGGGCCGGGCCGCGGGAATGTACGCCAGGCCCATGTCCGCGGACGCGTCGCGCGGCCCGCCGGCCGCCTCCAGCTGGCTGTGGTATATGACGCGGCCCGACTGCAGCGCGTTGGCGGTGTCGTTCCGTCCGGTGATGTGGTGGCGCCCCGACGCGTGCACCGCGTCGACGAATATGTCGCGGCTGCAGACCACCCCCACGTGCAGCGTGTATGAGTCGCCGGAAACCTCGGCGTGCAGCTTCATGTGGTACGCAGATATGGTCTGGGCGGCGGAGCCGGCCCGCAGCTCGCCGGGGATTATACTATTGGGGTCTTGCGGCGCGTCTCCCCCGGCCTGCCCGCCGTACGGCACGGTGGCATTCTGGTGTACCGTGGCGCGATCCAGCGCCCCGGCAACGTGCGGCAGGCGCGCCATCATCCGCTCCAGGGAGGCGGACCGCTCGGCGGCGTTACGCGCCTCCCCGGCCAAAACGTCCACCGACTCCTCCAACGCGTCCAGGCGCTCCAACATATCGGCGGTCCTGGACTCGATAAGTTTGGTGCGGGCGTTGGCCTCAATGGCGGCGGCCGCGGCCGCCTCCAGGCGGCCGGCCATGAGCGACAGGGCCTCGTCCATGTGCCGCGCTATGCCGTGCGCCGACTCGGCGTCGGCGGCGGCCGCCGATACGGCCGCGTATGACCGGAGCGTCACGTTGTGTATAATGTCGGTCTGGCCGGCCATGACCCGGACGGCAAGGCCGGTCTCCCGGACTGTATCCAGCGTCTGGCGGACGGCGTCCCGCACGTCGCGCAGCAACTCCAGCATTGTAGACACGATGCCGTTGGTCTCGGCGGTGTTAAAGTCCATCCTGGCTATGCGCTGCGTGTTGGTCTGCGCCTCGGCGTCCGCAACGCAGGCGGCCGCCACAACGAGCAGCGCGGCGGCGCCCAGTATCACGTAATGGTCCATTTGGGCGGCAATGGAGCCGCAGATTTAAGGCTGGAATATACCATATTATGCAGTTGTTCATAAGTATTAAATAGTGTATCAACAGTATCATACCCATGATACTGATGAAGGACGGCGAGGAGATGGACTTTCTGTTCAGGTGCAAGGCCCGCATAGACGGCCGGGGGGTCGGATCCGGCTGGTTCTACGTTACCGACAGGAGGGTCGCGTTCGAGTCGGACAAGCACGGCCTGTGCTTTACCACCCCCAACACCAGCATAGACGGCCAAAAGGCCGGCTACTGGGGCAGGTTCAAGTTTACGTGGGTAGAGCAGACCGCAAAGGGGCCGTGGAGGTTCCTGTTTCAGGGAAAGCTGGAGAAGTGGGACGGCTGGAAGCCGAAGGCCTCTTACGTGGAGTGGCTGCTGCGGGGCGTGTCGTACGGCACCAAGGGCCCAATGGGGGCGGGGTGGCGGTGGGAGCCCAAGATGAAGTTTGTCTACAACGAGATACAGCTGGCCGGGGCGCGCGTGCTGGAGATGAGCGGCGAGACGCCCGAGGACCAAAGGACGTACCGGCGGTGGAGGTACACCAAGGCCATGCTGGAGGACGACGACTTTAGCTTCGAGCAGGGCAAGTACGACAACGACAACCTGGAGAGGATACACGCCATATACATAAAGACCGAGAACATAAGCCGGGCAAAGTTCGAGCGGGAGTACAGGCGGGACGCAAAGGCGTTCGAGTCCGCCGACGAGGCCGGGCGGCGGGCGCTGGAGAAGAGGGGCATAACCGAGCGGGCGCTGGAGGACCGCAAGATACAGTGCGCCGTGCAGAGGCGCATAGTGCAGATACTGCGGCGCGAGTACCGCGGGTACACTTTCTGCAGCCAGCTGCCGCAGCGCGTGGACGAGCTGCGGGACGCCCTGATAGAGGCGTACATGGCGGGCCAAAACATCTCCAGGCACGTGCCCCCCACCAACGTGCACTCGGCCATGGTGGAGGCGCGCCGCGACGTGGCCGAATACCGCCGCAAGCTGAAGGTCAGGCTGCCGGCCTGACTCCACGCGGCGCGGTTCTCCCCGAAACGGATGGCCGGCGCGGCGGTCCCGCGTCGGCGCGGCGGTCCGGGGCGCGTTCAAGCCGCAATGTTTAGATCCTCTCATCCCACATTATGGTCGCCCCGCAATGCGGCAAGGGCCCCCGACAAAGCTGCAAAGCGCGCGCCGAGGGGCCGCACCAGGGCACACAGCGTGCATTGAGGCGGCGGCTGCCGGGCCATGACGGCGCCAAGAGTCGCGTACGGCGCGGAATGGCCGGAAGCCATGGGCCGCCATGCTGCGCCCGGGGGCCGCCGTCCGCACGCCACAACCTTCCCGGGCCGGAGCGTCCTTAACACGTGGCAACCGCCGCAACGGCATGATTCGTTCGTGTCGTGCCGGGAAAGCGCGTAGGCGCCGGCCTCTTGCGCGAGGAGGCCAAGCTCGTTGCGGCGCGACCTCGAAGGCTCCCCCTTCAGGGCGTCCTCGCAAAAGTTCGAGGCCTTCCCGCTGGAGAGGCCGTTCGCGTGAAGCGCCGGGGCGGCCGCCGGGCGCTCTGGCAGAGGCCCGCCGTTTGCGCTTCTTGCGTCAGTGGGGGTTTGCCGCATCCTGACGTTCTCCCTGTGGTGCGGAGTGAAAGCTGGAGCGCCCGTTGCCGTGAGACGGCACATATGGCGCAGTATTGCGAACGGATGTCCAAGCGCCACGCTACTTTGTGTAGAGCGCCAACGGTTGGGCGACCGCAAAGACGTATCCGTCGTGCAGTTGGATGATAACGGACTGGGCCGTAGGGAAGCCTGTCCGCGGATCCAGCACGACGGAGATGACCAAGCCGGTGTCGCCGTCCTCCATCAGGCTTTCCCTGATGGCGGCCACTAGCGATTCCCCGTTAGTCGTAATTTCGGCTATGTTCTTCCCCACCATATCGGGATACCCGCCGTGGGCCACGACGTCCAGTGAGTCGTAGTCCAAAACATACGGGGCAAAGTCCAAACTGCCGGACATCTCCGAGCTGATGGCCTCAAACGCCGCCTTCGCGTCGGCGTCATAGTCTGCCATGGCATCGGCGATTAGTCCTTCGGCTCGGTCAAAGTTGCCCTGATAGTACCCGGCCGCAAAGATGTAGCCGTCGTGCAGGGCCAAGTAGGTGCGCTTGTGCTCCACCAGGCCGCTGATCGGGTTGTTGAACTTGTACGACACCCACGCGCTCCCGTCCTCTGCAAGAACCTCGCTGATCTCGCCCAGATCGTTGTCCGCCATGATGGAGGCGGGCAGCATGCCCAGCCTGTCCGGGTACGCGGCGTGCGCCACCGTCCTCCAGGTATTGGCGTCAAATACGAACGGGTATACTATTTCGGGCTGGACCGCCTGCCAGGTTATGCTGTCAAACGCCGCCTCCCCGTGCATTTTGTAGAGATCTATGGCCGAGACCACTTCGGCCATTGCGGCTGCATCCGGAGAGTACGTATTCGATGCAAGGAAAACATACCTGTCTTCGTGCAGGACGCTCCATGCGCTTAAGCGCAATTCCATGCCGTCTACATTATCCCCGTACCTGTCGGTCCACGCCCCTCCCTGTTCGTACAGTTGCAGGAACTCTTCAAGATCCCGATCAAACCCTATAGCACTGAGCGGAACCACGGCCCCCACGAAGGCCGGCGTGCTGGACGCGGCCACCAACGTGGACGTTTGCAGGTCGTATACCATCTGCGCGGTCGTGTGCATAGACGTGACAATGTCGAACGCGGCGTCTCCCTCCCGCTCGTACAGGCGAACGGCCTCGTCCACCAGAGACTGGAGCCTGGATTGGGGGCCTATGTCGTAACCTGCCGCGAACACGTAGCCGTCGTGCAGCAGCATGTATGCGCGGGTGTACTCTGCAGGCCCCGCAGACGGGTAGCTGGCCCAGAGGCTTCCGTGTTCGTCCAGCATGCCGGACACCAAATCTATGGACAGGCTGGAGGCGACGGCGTCCCGGATGTCCCCTCCGGACACATTAGGGTCGGCGTGCGCCACTATGTCCAGAGTGTCAGCGTCAAGAACGAACGGGGCGATGGACTCGCCGGTCGGGACGGATACGACATCCGCGAACCCGCTCTCCCCCAGGGCATCATACACGTTGAGCATGGTATCGACGGCCTCGACGGCCCCGGTATCCGCCGACGTGTAGTACCCGGATCCGAATATGTATCCGTCGTGCAGTACCAGGTACGAGGTCTTGTCCTCGTACGAGGCCGTCTCGGGGTTGTGGAATACATACTCCACCCACGCCCCCTCGGACTTGGTTATCTCGGCCAGTATGTCTGCCAAGGGCCGGTCTGCGTCGTTCAGGAATATGGCCGGCAGCCCCACCGTCCGCGGGAACGCGCCTTCGGCGACCACCGTTAGCGTCTGAGCATCTATGACGAACGGGTAGGCGTCCTCGGACTCCATGGCATTTACGGCCGCAAACGCTGCAGTTCCCAGGGAATCGTACGCGTCAATTGTATCTTGGACGACCCCGACCACCTTTTGGGACTCGGCGTCGTAATAGGGCGTAGCGTCCCGGCCCACCGTCACCACGCCGCCGGCCCACGGGTGCACGGTACATCCGTACGTGTAGGTGCCGGACGTGTCAAACGTAAAGGCAAACTCCTCGCCGGGGAGCAGCCAGCCGTCGAATGCCCCGTCCGGATCTGTGACAGTGTGCAAAACAGTGTCGCTGTTGGTCCACACCACCTCTGTCCCGATGTCCACCTCAACCGTGTACGGGTCAAAGCAGCTCACATCGTCCGCGCACGCCGGGAAGAGCGCCCCGCCGGGTATGTTCACCGCAACGGACGGCGCCGGGGCGGCCTCCACGTACTCGGCGGTCACCTCGCATTCGGACATATGCTCCCCGAGGCCGATGCCCAGCAACGCATCCATGTCGGCCAGGGCGTCGTCCAGATGGTCCAGATATACGGTACAGACGGTCGTAACGACCAGACGCGGTATGGTTTCGTCCGCGCCTTCAGTAGCTATTGCGGGGGGGGGAGCGCAACGAGCAAGGCCACCAATCCAAGGCCGGCCACCGGTATGCCAAGTTTCACACCAAATTAAACATCTCGTATTATTTAATCATGGTGGCGATTATTCAACTTTGTACCAGATTTAGTATTTACATTTATCTAAGATTGCAGAAAGTGACGGAGTAAACATCCGCCCTCAACCCCCACGAAGGACAGATCTGCTCGGACACTACCTGGCATCCGGATCCGGTACGGGCTTATACGGGGACGCCCCGCGCCGCGATGGCCGGCGCGGGCCGCGCGGGGCCGTGATGGCGTGCGTGTGCAACAGGCGGATCATACTCCGCCGGGCGGCGAATGTGGCGCGAATCGGCTTGATGTATCGCGGCGCGCCTAGTCCGGCGGTCGGCCGCCTCGTTGTGGACGCCCGCATGGCGGGCCTCCATGAAGCGGGCCAGCGTCCATATATTATAGAATATGAACGGCATCATGGTCAGCAGGAGCCGGACGGGTGGTGGCGGCTGGTCGTTCTGGGCCGCATCTGCTCGTACGATTTGTAGGAGTTTTCTATCCTCCACCGTATGCGGTAGAACTCTGCCGCCTTGCGCGGGGCGTTATCTATTCGGGAGTCCGGCATGGCGGTGGCGAACACACGGTATCCGTCGGTGACGCGGGCTCCCTGCCGCGCAGTTTTGACAGCCTTTTGGCCTCGGCGGTGGCCCCCTTCGTGCGGTTTCGGCGCCACACGGTTACGAGCTTGTACGGGGCGGTCCTGCCCTACGCCGATGTCATCGCGTGTACGGATATGGCGTTCCGCCCGCCAGCGTCAAATTCCCGGACGCGTTTTTTGATCCCGCGCGTCTTGACGGCGGGAATGGCCATGAGTATGTTCATCCTTTGAACCAGTGGCATGATGTCCACTGAATGGAACCCGCGGCAGCCGCTCCACCATATCGGCGGTCTCGTCCCCCCGGCGGACCCCCCTAGGGCCAGGCGTTGCCCGGCCACCACGCAGTGTATCGTGGCCAGGCGGACGAACCTTTTGGCGCCGCTCCTGTACTTTGAGTATACGGCGTACTTCACGAGGCCCTTCGCGTACAGGGGACCCCTTCCTACTTCCCCCTGGGACCGGGGGTGAGCAACTTACCGGGCTACAGAGGAACCCAATACGACAATACAAATAGCCTGGCGCCGCACGCCGTTGTTGATGGACAGCGTCACCCACTTTGAGATCCCGTGCTCCGACCAGCCCAAGATGCAAAAGTTCTACGAGGCGGCCTTTGGCTGGCACATAGCGAAACTGCCGGACATGGACTACCACTGGGTTACCACAACCGAGATGGATCCGGACACCTGGATGCCCAAGAGCCCGGGGGCCATAAACGGCGGCATGAGAAAGAAGGAGGTCCCACAGGACGGGCCGGTCGTGGTGCTCAGCGTAAAGTCGGTGGACGACTCGGTAAAGAGGGTGGAGGAGCTGGGAGGCAGCGTAATATTCCCAAAGAAGAAGATCGGCGACCATGGGTTCTACGCGCAGGTGGCGGACATAGAGGGAAACGCGCTGGGGCTCTGGCAGGCCGCGAAATAGCGCCCCGTACATACAATCACACCTCGACGGACCGGAGCGCCCGCTCCAGCTGGGAGGCGCCGTACCGGCTCTTGGTCTCGGACTTTATGAAGGCGGCCATCTTCTCGTACCCCAGGCCGTGCAGCAGCACGGGCGCCGACGGGTGGGCGTCGTACGCGTCCCAGGCCCTTTGGTGGCGCCCCGCCGAGGCCCGGCGGGCGGACCGGACCGCGGCCACGTGCTCCCGGACGTCGCCGTCGGGATCGTACCGCGGCAGGCCCTCCACGCCAGCCTTGCCCAGGCGCGCCATGGCGTCCGCCTCGCCCCTCGCGCCCTTCAGGTACGACTCGACCTCGCGCACGGCGCCCTCCCCGGTTATGCGGTCTATCACGTCCGGGGCGCCCCCCGCGGCGTACGAGCCCACCGCCGAGGCGACCGGGCCCACCTTCACGGCCTGATCCATGCCGGGGAATTTCGCGTCGGCCTTGGAGGCGCCCGACAGCGTCCCAATCAGGCCGCCCAGCGAGGCGGCCCCCGCCGCCCGGGCCAGCGAGCTGAGGTCCTTGACGCCCCCCGGCTGGGCCATTCCGGAGCGCACGCCCTGGGCCATTCCGGCCGCGCCGGTGCCGACCACCGTCCCGGCGGTCTGGATGGCCCCCGTTACGGTGCGGGAGGCCACCTGCGTGACCTGGCCGAGGAGCGGCACCAGCAGGACCGGCAGCGTGACCGCGAAGAAGACCACCCCCAGGGAGCTGATCCAGACGTACGTCAGGGAGTGGTCGGGGCACCCGGCGGCGCAGTTCGCCGCCTGGGCCACGAACCCGGCGCCCACCGATATGACCACCGCCGAGAGGAGCGGCAGCATGAACAGGGCCGGCAGGGCGTCCAGAAAGCGGTCGGCGACCCGGCCGGCCCGGGGTATCAGGGTCATCATTAGGAAGACGGGCAGGGCGGCGATGATCATCGCCACCAGCAGGTCTGTCATTATCCCTATGATGAACGCCAGCATCAGCACGTTGATCGTCACCAGGGCCTTGGTCAGGCCCAGGAAGGTGTTCACCAGAACAGACTCGGCAAAGTTCTGCACGTCGTAGGTGAGCGCGCCGAACGGGTCCTCGGGGTTCAGGTACGCGGACTTTGTGCGCTGTATCTCGGTGGTCCCCATCATCTGGTCGAAGATGTAGCGGACCTTGAGCTGCGGGTCGCAGACCATGTGGGCGCCCGACGGGTCCGCCGGGCCGCGGCGGTACGGCGAGGCCTCGTACCTTTGCAGCGCCTCCGCGGCGGACCACTCCGCCGGGCATGGGGATTGCGGGTCGAACGAATAGTGGGGGTTGAGGACCCAGAGCGCCGCGCCCTCCATTATCTGGGCCCCGCCGTCCCACACGGGCGGAAACGCCAGGAACAGTATGACGAATATTATCGACCGGGATATCACGCGGCCCGACGTCCCCGGGGATATGGAGCCGGAGCCCTCCAGCGCCCGCGCCAGGCCGGCCCACAGCAGCGCCACGCCCATCGCGCCCCCCGCCGCGTACCTCATCTGGACGTACGCCTCGAACGTCTGGTTGCCGGTTTCGGCGCCGTCCTGTATAGAGTAGTCGAACCGCGGAAGCGTCAGCGCCAGGTCCATGTAGACCGCGTCCAGAAAGCCGGTCATGTTGACGGCCAGGCCCATTATGGCCAGCATGAAGACCACGAGCCCGCCTATGACCATCATTGACGCGAGGGCGGGCCGGCGGCGCGCCGCTGCGCGCGCGGGGCGGCCCGGCAGTCCGGGGAGGCGTAGCACTGGGCCAAACCATACGCGGGGATTTAAGGGGGATCCGGACGCGCGCTATGCATGCGCGGGGCGGCTCACCGGCCGTACGCCTTGAGGTGGGCCGCGGCCAGTCCCTCCAAGCCGCCGCGCAGGGCTGCCGGCCCGCTGCCCTTGGAGGCGGCCGTTATAACGCCCGACGTTACGGAGGCCGCGCCGGATACGCCCGACGCCAGCACTCCGGTGGCCGTTTGCGCTATACCGCGTATGACCGGCACCATCACGACGGGGAGCATGGAGGCCAGAAACAGCACGGCGACGGCCGCCACCCACAGCCCCAGCAGGCCGGCGGGCGGGTCGTGTTGGGAAGACGCCAGCGCCGAGCTGCCCATCACCACCACCAGGGAGGCGAGCGGCGGCGCCAACAGCAGGGCGGGCATGGACGCCAGGAATTTGGACGACAGGGCATCCAGCCGCGGCACCATGCATGCCAGCATCCACACCGGCATAGCCGCGACGGCCAGCCCGGCGTACATGTCCAGAAGCACGCCGGCCACGGCGGCGGCCAGCGTCAGGTTGATTATGGTAAACGCCTTTGCCAGGGCGCCGAACACGTTGACGAACATTTCGGCCAACCCGTCGGGTATGGTCCCGGCCACCAACTCCAACATGTTGTCGTTGGTGCGGATGCTGGTGGTCCCGGCGGCCTGCTCCACGATATACGCCACGCGCAGCTCCGGCATGCACACTATGTCCGGATCGCCGCCGGTGCGGTACGGCGACGCCACATACTCCCGCCGCACCCTGTCCGCGTCCCACGCGTCCGGGCAGGGCCTCTGCGGATCAAACGAGTACGCGGGGTTCAGTATCCAGGCGCCGGACACGTACGAGACATCTACGGCATAGTCCCACATGTGGGGGAACGCGAACAGCAATATGAGCAGCGGCGCGGCGCGACGGATTCCCGCACTCCACCTGCCCAGGGCGGCGTATATCGACGCGGCGCACGCTATTATCGCGACCGCCGGCCACCTCAGCTGATCGTATATCTCATACAACGCGTTGCCGGATCCGGCCGTGCCGAAGCCGGGCAGCCCCAGCCCCAGGTGGGTGAGCATTCCGGCGAAACCATCGGACAGTACGGTGGAAGCGGCCAGTATGACAGAAATGAAGAGCAGCATGGCCGCCACGCCCACCAGCCCGTCTACGGGGGTAAAGACCATCCCGGCGCATGGGAGGGGGGCTTTTAACCCGTCGCGGCGTGCGGTGTGATGGAGCAAAAAGACGGAGCGGCGCGGGCGTCCTTTGACGTGCGCGGGGGAGTGTTGCACGTCACCGACACCCACGTCGTGCTGGAAGGGGAGACCGCCGTCCGGATACCGCTGTCCGACGTGGAGGCGTGCCGCTCCAAGAAGAGGGAGCTGGAGGTGGTCTGGAGCCGCCCCGGGCGCACCAGGCTGGTGCTGCGGACGGTCTCAACGCCGGCGGCCGCCGCCGAGGCGGCCGTCTTTGGGGCAGCGGGAAGGGGGGCATGGTGAACGCGTGGGGGTGTGCGGCGGCGTGCGCCGTCGTATGCTCGGGCGCCGCCGCGTACGGGGACCAGGCGTACGTGTTGACCGGGCTGGGAAACCTCTTTGCCGTACACGGGGATCCGGCCGCATCGCCCTACGGCGCCGCGGGCGTGACGGTCCGGCTCGTGCCGCATGCGTTTGACGGCTTCTTTCTGGCCGGCGACAGGCTCCACGCCTCGGCGCTGTCGTTCCACCACACGTACCGCATACCGGAGGGCGTGGCGGCGGATTTCGGATCCGTCTACGCCGCCGTCCGGGGCCCGCACGTGAACAGTGTGGTGGCCAACCACGGCACCTACACCTACAGGAACGGGCACCTGGAGCTGAGCACCCAAGGGCTGGACCACGTGCTGTCCGCGATGTACGGCCGCGTCTTTGCCGGCTCGCCGTCGTACTGGAGTGGGAGCGAGTACGTGACGTTTCACGGCGACGGCACCGCCGCATATACCCTGAGGTTCGTCACATACAACGGAAAGGACGTGGACGACTTTCTGGCGCACGTGGTGTGCTACTCGCCGCCCTGCGGGACCGTGACCGCGGCCAAGTCGCGCGACGACCTGATGACGTTTCCCGGCACGCTGGGGCAGGCCAGACTGTACGACGCGGTGGCGCTGGGCGCGGATCCGGTCATAATATCCGAGGAGCACTACATCATAGCAAACAGCACGGCGGGGAACCTCCGGGTGAGGGCCGTCCCGTACGATTACGACACGTTTCAGATCCGGGGGATGCCCGTGGGCATAGCGTACACCATATCGGAGATGTCCTCCGCTGCGTCGTGGCGGCCGGCCGCCTACGCCCCGCACGGGTGCTGCCACACCCCCCACGAGCCCGTCCCCGCGTACAGGGCCGGGCTGCAGACCGGGCGGGGGGCCATATCGTATTACAGCGACTCGCTGGCCTCGGCGGCGGGGGCGCGCCACGACGTGGACGTAAAGACGTACGCGGACGTGTTGTGGTGGAGCGGGAGGGCCGCCGGCAGCCACCTGTTATTCGACTACGTGAACCACAATATTACCAAGCTGCCCGGGCCCGCCGGCATGGCGATACTGCCCGGCGCATACGTGCGGGTGGCCTCCTCGGCGGGCGCCGCCCTGACTGGAATACACCTGGCGGGGAGCGACTGCGGCGGGGCGGGGCGCCTCCAGATGCCCCACCTGAGCGGCGTCCTGCCGCCGGGGGGAGGAGTGTACGTTCCCGCCGTGCCGGGATACGGCGTGCTGTGCGCGGAGATGGACGGCGTCAAACATGCGATACCATACCAGGACATGGGCGGGGGCGCCGTCGCCGTGCCGCTCCCGCCGCGCGTGTATAACGGGACGGCGCCCCCCGCTCCCGACGTATCTCCCTGTATCATGTGCGGGCATGACATGCTGCAGCTGCGCCACGACGCCGGCGTATACTCGCACGCCGCGGTCGTGGCCATACGCAACGGAACCATGGAGGTGACGGTCACGGGCCACGGCTCGTACCAATCCAACACAACCAGAACGTGGAACACCGCGCACTCCGCCGCCGACGTATCCCACTGGGCGCCCTCCCTGATGGTGCGGCAGGACGGCTCCCCGACCGTGTCGGTGTACAGAAACGGGGCGCTGGCAGAGGAGGTCCGGTCGCCCTGCGAGACAGACTCGCGGTTTTATTCGGCGCGGGCCCCCCGGGCGGGAAACGCGACCCACCCGTACGCCTGGACCCACCACCACCTGTACACGTGCGAGGCTGCCGTGATGTCGCAAGTTGGCGTGGGCGTGGCCGCCGGGGACATTATAGAGGTGGTGCTGCGGGTGGCCCCGGACATGGTATACCAGACCGCCGGGAGGGACGCGGCCGGCGCGGCGGACGCGGGCAACATGGCCGCCAAGACGGGCGGCACGCTGGTGGTCTCGTACCGGTGAAACGCCCGCGCGGGTGGATGCTTCGGTTGCCGAAACCACAAATACCCTCGCGCCGTACGGGGGGCGTGGCCGACAAGCCCCGGGGAGACATGGCGCAGTTTTTCTGCCAGAGCAGCGAACGGATGGATCAGGTGGACGACGGCGCGGTGTCCCTGACGGTGACGTCCCCGCCGTACTGGAACGCCATAGACTATGACGTCCACGCAGATGATGCCGGATCGTGGTACAGGTCCCGCAAGTACAAGGAGGGCTTTGACGACTACGGCGGCTATCTGGACCTGGTGGGGCGCATATTCGGCGAGGTCCTGCGGACCACGAGGCCCGGGGGCTTTTGCGCCGTCGTGATTGGAACCGTGCTGGCGAACGGAACCCACGTCCCGGTGCCGTTTGACCTAGTGGCGCGGATGGAGCAAGCCGGCTGGCTGTTCCACCAGGACATCATATGGCACAAGACCACCGCGGGGGTGAAGCGCGCCGGCGTCGCCATACAAAGGCCCTATCCCGGATATTATTACCCGAATATAATGACCGAATACATCATGATATTCCGCAAGCCCGGCGAGCCCATATACCGACGGAACGGCGGGGTAAAAGAGTCGTCGCGCTTCGAGATAGACGACCTGTTCAAGTTGGACATCGCCAACAACGTATGGCACATCGCCCCGGTCCCCCCCAACATGCTGAGGCACCCCGCCCCGTTCCCCGAGGAGATACCCTACCGCTTGGTGCGAATGTATTCGTACAGGGGGGACACCGTCCTGGACCCCTTCTGCGGCTCGGGGCAGACCGCAAAGGTCGCGGTAGCCTTGGGACGGCAGAGCGTAAACTACGACCTGAAAAAAGAATACATAGGTTACGCGCGGGAGCGCGTTTCCAGCCCGCTAAAAATAAGGCCCAAGCAGCTGGTCGCAAGGTTCGAAAAGATTCCAGCCGGCTCCGTATAGCGGCGCGGATTTTTGGACGACGGCTAATTTTTCATCGTATTTGTCGGGCGTGGCGTTCTGCAAGGCCGGACTGCGGGCGTATATTCGCAATAGCCCCAAACCGCCGCATTCCAGAGCCGGTTTGCCGCAGAATCAAAGGCGTGAATTGTTCCACTTTGTAAACAGGCCGCAACGCGCCCCAAACGGATTCGGTCAAACGGCCGCCAGATCGTACGGCCCGCTTGTCTTGCCCGATTTTACACGCGCGTATAATTCCCGTCGAGCCTGCCCCCGGCGGGCAGCGGCCACTGCATTTCCGGTGGCAGGGCTTTGTTTTTTTGCGGCCAAATCTGATTTTTGAAAACTAAATGGGGTTGGGACGTCAATCACGCATGGCCGAAACTCCGCGCGGAAAGAGGCCCCCACGCCGGCATATCTTTTGATGGACGCATTTTCCGGCAGGTTCTCCCACGCGTTCAACGGCAGAGTAGAAAGGCGGGTGGGAGGTTTTTACAAAATGCCGCGGGGAGCGTTCGCGGCCGCTTCAAATCGCCGGGCTCAGGAGCGCATCTGCAATGGAATTGGGAATTGTAAATAATTCCCGCCGTATCGTTGCGGCGGCAACAGGGCGGCCTACCGGACCCGGGCAATTTGCCACCGGAAGCGCAAAAGAGGGAGGGGCCCCAATGACAGCGGCGGGCCTTAATTTTCAATGTGGTCTACTTTACGCAAATTTTTTATAGATGCGCCCCGTCTTAACAAACATGGCCATGAATACCATAAACAGAATACCGTTTTATATAATGGCCGGGCTAATAGTGATAGGGATAATTCTCGCGGCCATAGGATTTGTAACCCACATATACCCTCTGTTAGGTCTGGGATTCACCCTCATCGTGTTGGGGGCCTTGGTGAACGGGATGATGTACGCGGTCCGGATGCTCAGGGCCAGGCTTGGAATCTAGCGGCCGGAAGGCAGGCGACGCAGTTCCAGAGCCTCCCGCACGCAATAACCGCGCTGACCCGCCATGATCCGTCCCGCCAGGAACTCATGGGGGCGCCCAAGCGCCGTTCCGGGACGTTTTGGAACATTTGGGTGCAGACTCCCCCCGCATGCGGGGGCCCCCGCGCCCCTCCGGATCCGGCGCGGCCAGCGAATGCAGCCCGCGCGTGCAAACCCCCGGCGCTATTGCGTGTGGTGGCCGCCGGCGCCCACCAGCCTCCGGTGCTCGACCATTATGCACCTGTTGTACACCAGCGGGACGCCTGCCCGTCGCGCCATCTCCTCTGCCGCCCCGCTGTAGATGCCCTCCTGCAGCCATATGGCCCCGGGCCGGACGGTCAGCGCCTCGCGCACCACCGATGCGGCCTGGTCCGACGGCCGGAACACGTCCACGATGTCGATCCCGCCCTCCACCTCGGATATGCTCGGGTACGACCTCCTGCCGCCTATGCGGTCCGCGTTCGGGTTGACCGGGACCACGTCATACCCGCACTCCATCAGGTACCGGGGGACGTGGCCGGCCGCCTTGGCGGCGCTCCTGGACATTCCCACCACGGCCACCCTGCGGGCCCCCTCCAGCATGGCGCGGATCTGCCCGTCGGTGTGCGTGTCGCGCCCCATGCCACCCCGTTGCGGGAGGGTAGGATATAACCGCGCGCACGTTGGGCATCGGCCGCCACGCGAATCCAAAGATTTTTGTGCGGGGGGCGCCATCATACGTGCATGGCGGAGAGCATATACCTCAAGGCGCTGACCGTACGCGACTCCAGCGACATTGACATGATCAAGAAGGATGTCAAGATGGGCATGATACTCATAGTGCGGGTGGGCCCCATGGCCCAAAAGGACCTGCAGGGGCTGCGCCGGCTGGTCGACGAGCTGTACGCCACCGCCAAGCAGGAGGGCTCTGACATAGCCCGGCTGGGCGAGGAACGCATCCTGATCACGCCGGCGGGGGTGGAGATATGGAAACCCCAGTACGACCTAAAATAGCTTGATGGCCTCTTGGACGCGCGGGTTGTGGGCCGGGAGCCGGTATATGCGGCGTATGCTGGCCGCCAAGTTCTCCGACTTGCGCCTCTCGCCGTGGTTTACCAGCACGCGCCGCAGCTTGGGCCTAAGCTTCTGCACGAAGGACATCAGCTGGTTGTAGTCGCTGTGGCCGCTGAACCCGTCCAGCTTGTCTATGCTGGCGTTTATCGAGACGGCCTCTATCTTGCCTCCCCGGCCCATCATCGAGACCTGCCGGGCGCCGTCCAGCACCCTCCTGCCCATGGTGCCGTTCACCTGATACGACACGAAGAGTATCTTGTTCTGCTTGTGGGGGGCTATATGCTTAAAGTACTCCAGTATCGGCCCGCCCTCCAGCATGCCCGAGGTGGCCAGTATTATCCCCGGCGAGTCCTCCCGCATGGCCTCCCCGCGGGAGCTGGAGTGCTCTATGTTGGTGAAGTACTCCGAGTCGAAGGGGTTGTCGTCTGTCTCCAGCACCTTTTTGCGCAGTTCGCGGGCCAGGTACTCCGGATACGCCTCGTGGATGGCCGACGCCTCTGATATCATGCCTTCCGTAAATACCGGGGCCTCGATCATCTGGCCGGCCTTCATGTAGTGGTCTATGACCATCATGATCTCCTGGGCGCGGCCCACCGCCGGGATGGGCACCAGCACCTTGCCGCCGTCGGCCAGGGTGTTGTTCACCACCGATATGAAGGCCGACTCTACCTCTTGGCGGCTGGGCTGTATGTCCGCCTTCAAGCCGTACGTGCTCTCTATCAGGAGGGTTTCGGCCCGGGGGAAGCGCCAGTCGGCCGCCTCAAAGAGTATGCTCTTGCCGAACTTGATGTCACCGGAGTACACGAAGTTGTGGTCGCCGTTCCCGATGTGGAAGTGGCATATCGCGGATCCCAGTATGTGGCCGGCGTTGGCCAGCACCAGCTTGATGTCCGGTGAGATGTCCGTCACGGTGTTGTACGGCAGCGTGATGGCCTGCCGCATCACCTGCCGCACGTCCCGCTCCGCGTACAGCGGGACCTTGCCCTGCGCGTTGGAGACCTTGATGGCGTCCATCTGTATCAGGTTCATCATGGGCAGGGTAGGCTCGGTGCAGTATATGGGGCCCCTGTACCCGTATTTGCAGAGCGCCGGCAGAAAGCCGCTGTGGTCCAGGTGGGCGTGGCCTATCACCACCGCGTCTATCTCGTCCAGGGTCACGTTAGCCCAGTCCAGCCGGGGGTAGGCCTCGTCGGTGGACCGCGCCCCCGGATTCACCCCGCAGTCCAGCAGTATGCGGGACTCGGAGGTCGTCAGCAGCATGCAGGAACGGCCCACCTGCCCGAACCCGCCCAGCGTCAACAAGGAGACCTCGGCCTTGGGGAGCAGCCGGGGGCGGAATATCTCGTCGCCTATGCGCCGGAGCTGTTTCGTGCGCTCGGCGCTGTACTTCCGCAGGGTGCTGTTTATGATCTTTATAGTGTTCGAGGAGGTGGTCGTTGCCTTCCGCACCCGGATGCGCCACCCTATCTCTTCGGTGACGTTGTTGTGGTTGAACCGCGGGCTGCGCATCAGCCAGGGGCGCTTTACCTCCAAGGTGACCTCACCGATGGCGTCGTCAAAGAACGTCCCCCGCAGCTCCGCATTCTTGGGTACGCGGTCGGCCAGCATCTTCTGGGCTTCGGCCTGGGGCCGGCGTATGGACGGGTCCGTCCTCACCACTATGCGCTTCTTGATGGCGCTCACCAGGCCGGAGATCTTTTTGTTCTGCCCCAGCAGGTACTTGGGGGAGCTGGTGTATATCGCTATGCTGGGGCCCTCATACTCTATCTTTGTGACTCGGGCCCCCCGGGGTATGCTGCGCAGGATGGTGGCCATTATGTTCTGGTTGGACATCTCTTTGTGTCCGCTCTTTCTGCGCATCGTACCACTATAGCTGAATTACGGCCCTCTTCTGCTCGTCGGCCAGCAGGCGGAACCCGTCCTTGTCCATCACGGCCACGTTTATCCCGTCTCCGGTGCCTATGTTCCGAACTATGGCTGCCTTGACGGCGGTCATGGCCATCCGCTTGGCGTCATCAATGGTCATGTCTTCACGGTACTCGTCCTCAAGCACTCCGTAAGCCACCGGCGATCCGCTGCCGGTCGTGACGAACGGCTTGGCCTCCACCGAGCCGAACATGTCTATGTTGTACAGGGCAGGGCCGGATCCGTCGTACCCGCCCACCAGTATGTCCGCCATGAACGGGTAGCCCCTGTTCTGGTGGAATATCAGCGAGGTCAGCCTGGCCAGCGACCGTATCGGAATGGCCAAGCCATTCTGGAGGCGGTGCATGTTGGCGTTGTACCTCAGTATGTCGACTATGTTCTGGGCGTCGGCCACGCCGCCGGCCAGCGTCAGCCCCGCGTGGGCGTCTATGCGCTGTATCTTCATGGTGTCGTTGTTGGCTATGAAGTATCCGGCGCTGGCCCGCATGTCGGCGCAAAGCACCACGCCGTCGCCGGTCCTGATCCCTACCGTAGTAGTCCCGTGCAGAATTTTGTCTCGTATGGCCTCCAAAAGAACACCTACGTTGCTGTGGCTGACACCCTTTTAAATAACTTTATGATTTGGAGGGCGATGGCGCCCGCCGGAACCCACACCATGGAGCTGCCCCGGCGCATAGTGATAGGCGAGGACATCATGTCCGAGATAGGGGATTTTCTGGGGTCGTTGACCGGCGCCCGCTCCGTCTCGCTGATCTCCGGTAGTACGGTGAGGTCGGTGGTGGGAGACATGGTGACCGACTCGCTGGAGAAGGCCGGGATGTCGCATGCGTGGCATACGGCCCCGGACAACCGGGCCGAGCTGATCGAGGGTGTGCGGGAAGAGATCCGGAAGGACGGAAGTCGCATGGTGGCGGGGATCGGTGGCGGCAGATCCGTTGACGCCGCAAAGTTGGCCGCTTCGGATCTGGGGATACCATACGCGAGCGTGCCGACGGCGGCGTCGCACGACGGCATGGCAAGCCCGTTCGCCTCGGTGCGCGGCGATCTCCCCCACTCCATAGTGGTATCGGCGCCCTTGGGCATCTTCGTGGACATAGGCCTGATAAGGAGGGCGCCGTCCCGGCTGCTAGCCAGCGGGTGCGGGGACCTCATAGCCAACCTTATAGCGGTGTCGGACTGGAAGCTGGGCCACGAGCGAACCGGCGAGTACTACGGGAGGTACTCGGCCAGTTTGGCGAGCATGTCGGCCAGGATAGTGATGGAGAGCGCCGCCGGAGACGGCCTTGACGTTCGGGTCGTGGTTGAGGCGCTGATCAGCGCCGGGGTGGCCTCGTGCATAGCCGGGAGCAGCCGGCCCTGCTCTGGCGCCGAACACCTCTTCTCGCACGCTCTGGACAGGCTCGTCCCAGGACAGGGACTGCACGGTGAAAAGTGCGGACTGGGCTCCATCATGATGGCCCGGCTGCACGGCCTGGATTGGGAGAAGATAGTGGAGGCGTTACGCGACGTGGGGGCGCCCACCTCCGCCGCCCAGATAGGGTTGGGCGAGGAAGAGGTGGTGGAGGCGTTGTGTATGGCCCAAAGCCTTAGGCCGGACAGGTACACAATACTGCGCGAGGCGGATCTGGACCGCGGCGGGGCGCGGGATCTGGCAATGCATACCGGCGTATTGTAATGGAGCGACTACCCCGGCGGGGAGTGTGCTGGGTTGCCGTACGCCTCCACAAAGAACACCGTTTCCAGCGTCGGTACGAATTTGAATAGGTCCGCCTGTAGGACATATTTTTTAGATTGTAGTTTGTCACTCCGAAACATGGCGGGGGGGACGAACACTGTCAGTTCATTTCCACTTATCCCATAGCCGAGGCCTAAGTTATCATCGGCGGGGGCGTCTTGGCCTGGGACGTCGTCCGGGTCAAAGCTAGGATCCAGGTCGTCGTCAATGTCGTCCAAGTCATCCAAGTCGTCGTCCAGCTCGGCATCAAGGTCGTCGTCCAAGTCATCCAAGTCGTCGTCCAGCTCGGCATCAAGGTCGTCGTCCAAGTCATCCAAGTCGTCGTCCAGCTCGGCATCAAGGTCGTCGTCCAAGTCATCCAAGTCGTCGTCCAGCTCGGCATCAAGGTCGTCGTCCAAGTCATCCAAGTCGTCGTCCAGCTCGGCATCAAGGTCGTCGTCCAAGTCATCCAAGTCGTCGTCCAGCTCGGCATCAAGGTCGTCGTCCAAGTCATCCAAGTCGTCGTCCAGCTCGGCATCAAGGTCGTCGTCCAAGTCATCCAAGTCGTCGTCAAGGTCAGAATCACGCCCTGCTTGCATTTTGTCTAAGGCCATGCCAGCGGCCAGTAACAAGGCGTGTACCTTGTCCTCGTTCGACTCCAGATGCTTCACGACGGTAAAGTCGTACGTGATTGACTTGCCCGCGTACTTGTGGTTAAAGTCCACCCTAACTCTGCCGGACCCCATGGATATTATCACGCATTTTTTGTTGTCCACCTCCGTCTCGTCCCCCACGCCCAGATTGTCTGCATCCCTGCCGAGCTTTCGAGCGGTTATCACCTTGACTTGATTGCGCTGCCGCTCCCCGTACGCTTCAGCCGGAGGCACAACCACGGTTTGCTGCATGTCCACCTCGGCCGCCGCCAGAACCCGGTTAAGGCCAGGCAGAACCGGATATGACGCGTCGTTCACCGACACCAACTGTGGCTTGGGGGCAGCAGTGCCAACATCCGGCGCGGCATCGCCGCTGACATCTATCACCGTACCGTCCGCAGTCTTTGCGGTGTACTTCACCATTATGAGACTGCCCGCTTCAAACGTCAATAGAAGCCGCCCCGCCTACGTCCAATATTAAGCATATAACCCAAACGTTGCCCACACCCACGTATAATGAGGATTGTCTTTCTGGGGACGGCCGCGGCGATCCCCACAGCCTCCAGGGGCCTCCCCTGCGTGTGTGTGGAGAGGGAGGGCGATCTGGTGATGTTCGACGTGGGGGAGGGGGCGCAGATGGCGTTCGCCCGGGCAGGCATGGGCTGGAACCGCAACGTAACCGTGTTCCTGACGCACCTCCACGGGGACCACTGCTTGGGGCTGCCGGGCCTCATACAGACCATGTCCATGCAGAGCAGGAACAGGCCGCTTGCGGTGTACGGGCCGGAGGGAACCTCTGATTTCGTGGCCGGGACGCTGCGCGCCCTGAAGTTCTCCCCGCCTTTTGAGATGACCGTACGCGACGTCGGAGAGGGCTTGGTGCACGACGCAGGCGAATACGCGGTCAGCGCGTGCCGGGCCGACCACACCATCCCGGCCCTCGCGTACCTGCTCTCGGAGGCGGAAAAGCCCGGGAGGTTCCACCCCGACAAGGCCCGGGCGTTGGGCGTTCCGGAAGGCCCCCGGTGGAAGACGCTGCAGATGGGAGGCAGCGTGCGGGCAGGGGGGCGCACCGTACTGCCCGAGCAGGTGTTGGGAAGCGGCAGGCCGGGCCGGAGCGTGGGCTATTCCGGAGACACGCGCCCCACCGCCAGGTTGGAGAGGTTCTTTGCGGGATGCGATCGCCTGATATTCGACTCGACTTTTGCCGAGGAGCATTCTGCCAGGGCAGCGGCCACCGGGCACTCGACGGCGGCGGAAGCCGCCGCGCTGGCCCTCGGGGCCGGCGCCAAGAACCTCATACTCACCCACTTCTCGGCCAGGTACGCCGACGCCGCAGTACAGCTGGACGAGGCGCGCCGCGTGCACCCCTCCGTCACGGCCGCCGCCGACCTGCTGTCCATACGGGTATAGTCAGGCGCGGGACCGGCGTGCCACGTACAGGGCGGCCACGCCCAGCGCTACGCCGATCCCCCCCAAAACTACGGCCGCGTGCGTTGCCAGCCGGTCTCCGGGATTGCCGAACAATTCGCTCGCCACCGTCCTCTCCAAAGCCGCTATCTTGCCGTCCAGCAGCATCTCCGTGTACCGTATGGCGTCTCGCAGCTCCTCGTCTGCAGAAGCTGCCTCCTCCAGGCCCGCCCTGAGCTCCTCCTGCGCCGCGCCCAGTTCGTACAGCTCCCCGTATTCGCGGGGGAATGTGACGTGTTCGGCGTTGAGCACCTCGTGGGGGTGCATCGAAAGGCTGATGGTGGTGTCCCCTATGTCCCCCAGTATGTTGACCTGGTAGTAGCCGGGCCTGAGCACCTTGACGTAGGCGCGGTACAGGCCGGGTATCTCCTCGTCGGCCTGGAGAAGCAGCGAGGTGACGTGGTCGCGGTTCCCCAGCTGTATCTTGATGGTGTCTTCCAGCCCCTCGACGCCGTTCTGGAATGGCTGCTCCTCCAGCTCCAAGCCCGGCACCATGGGGCTCACGAAGATTTTGACGGCGTTGACCTCCCCGGAATAGGGCGGCTCTACCTCCCACTGCAGCTCCAGCCTGTAACCATCTACCGAGTCCAGGGTGTGCGCGTATGCGGACGCAAACAAAATCGGCCCGGCCACGGCGCACGCCAGGACCGCTGCGGACATCATGCGGGAATTGTGGCCGCAGGCCGTAAAAAATGTACGGCAAAGACGGTGGGTCGTGCGCGGCGCCGTCAGATGCCGGTTACCCGACTCTCGGACCGCTAAGGCAACCGCATGAGAGACGATCCGGCACGCGCGTGCCAGCCCGTCGCGGCATTCTACTCCCTACTTGGGAAGGGCGTACTTTTCCTGCATCTCCCGGTCGAAGAAGAAACTCTCCCCGAACGCGGGCCTGAGGTCGTCCAGCCAGATGGCCGTCTCGTCGTATTTGGCAAAGAATGGCTTTTGCACCCAGTCGGGGTTCCTGCCCTGCAGGAACCGCAGTTGCATTACCTTCCGGCCGTTTATCGTGGGCGTGCCCTCCATAAGCACCTTGCCGGGGGTGGCCGACATGCTCGGGCCCCGGACCGTCCTGCCCAGGCCGCTCAACTTCTTGTAGGCCTCCCGGAATATGTGGTACGCCCTCACCAGCGGCACCCCGAAGTAGTGCTGCGCCCCGGTGTCCCGGACGCAGAACATGTAGTACGGAACGCACCCCATCTGCACCTGCTTGTGCCACATTCGTGTCCACATCCCCGGATCGTCGTTGATGTTCTGCAGCAGGGGGGACTGCGTCCTTATCTGGGCCCCGGTGCTTCGGACCAGCCGTATGGCGTTCCTTACCGCGCCAGTTGAGAGCTCGGCCAAGTGGTTGAAGTGGGCCATTACCGACAAGTGAACGCCCTTGCGCGTTATGCGCTGGAACGTGTCCAGCATCTCTTCGGCATCGGGGTCTGTCAGGAACTTGTAGGGCCAGTAGGAGAGCGCCTTGGTTCCTATGCGTATGGTCCGGAGGTTGGGCAGGTCCGCGTCCAGCAGCGCGTCTGCATACGAGGCAAACATGCGCGCCTTCATTATCATGGGATCCCCGCCGGTGAACAACACGTCGGATATCTCCGGATGCTCCCGGACGTACTGGACCAACTGTTCGCCCTCCCTCATGGCAAACTTCATGTCGTCCATGCCCACGAATTGGGGCCACCGGAAGCAGAAGCTGCAGTACGCGTGGCAGGTCTGGCTCTGGCTGGGGAAGAAGAGGCACGTCTCCTGATACTTGTGCTGCATCCCGTACAGCCGGGTACCGTCGCTCAGTTGCGGAACGTTGAGCTCCATCTGCCCGGCCGGATGCGGGTTCAACTGCAGCCGGATCCGGTTGGCCGTCTCCTGAATCTCTCCGCGGTCACCCCGTTTTAGCGCCGAGGCCATCTGCTCGTAGTGCTCTGGCGTAAGCATGCCCTTCTGGGGGAACGTGAGCACGTACATCGGATCGTCGGGCACTTTGGTCCAGTCTATGAGCTGCTCCACGACGTAGTTGTTGGCCTTGAAGGGGAGCACGTTTCCCACAACCTCCATCTCAAACTGCCGTTCCTCGGGCATAGCCGCGATCTGTGGAATCCTGCGGTAGTTGGCCAACGTGTACGATCCCATCCGTGGACCTTCCCAAACCGTCTCCTGATACGCCATGTGCTAATAGTTAAAATTGCGCATATTTAAACCGGAGTACGCGTTTAACCATGCGCATAATGACCAATGCGATATATGGACGAACTAATCTGCCGGTCAGACAACCGTACATATTCTCCATTTAATTAAAATAGTAGATCTAGGTTATTTTTTGATCCGGAACGTAAGATCCCGCGCCTCGGCGTGCAGCCGCCGAGGCGCGGGCGTATGGCGGGCCGTTACCGCGCGGGCGGGGTCCAGAATGATCGCTCCGGGGGTGGGCAAACTCTTGTATTATGGAGAGACGGGGACGCGGTGTGGCAGAGGAAGTGGTGGAGCAGATTCCCATAGCGGAGTTTGAGCATGTTTGGAACCTCGTGCAGTCTTCCGAGTCGGTGCAGATCGCGCTGGTGGTGATGGTGGCCGGCATAATCGCCATAATGATCGCGTATAGGAAGTTCTCGTTCTGGGTCTCGTCCCGAAGGGTATACTACAGCAGGCCGCACATCTCGCGTTTCGTAAAGAGCGCCGTCCTGCCGTTCTTCGCTACGACGCTGATAACCACCGTCAACATGTACACCTACGCTACCCTAAGCGGGGAAACCGAGGCCGTTATGGCGGCCCAAGACGTCCTGAACAAAATACTGGATACCTTCAACATATTGGTCATAGGGTATACGGTGGCGCACATCGTTCCAATCCTGCTCAACAAGTTAGATAAGTCGAAGCTGGAGGAGGAGGACTTTGAGGTATGGTTTGAGTCGAGGGGGTTTGAGGACGACGACGGCGACCTGTTTCACCGCCTGTACGAGTGGGTCCCGCCCACGGTGGCGCCCAAGGATTTGGGCGAGGAGAAGTTTGCCGAGCTCCTCAAGACCGACGAGGGCATGGCGTTTCTGGAGAGGTTCAGAACCAGCAAGGGAAACACCATAGGAAGTTACAAGAAGTTGAAGAAGGAGCCGCTGGAGGAGTGGAAGCGTTCGGAACGCGCCAAGTACAAAAAGTACTACGACGACTGCATATCCGGAGACAACCAGGCAGGCAGGAAGCTGGCGCCGGATGCCCGGCCCCTTGAGATATTTCCCGTGGACGTTTGGCGTAATGAGAAGCGGGAGAAGGAGTACAAGCCGGTGCTGCCCGGCGCCCGACCTCCCGGATACTACGAGAAGAAGCAGAAGAACGCGCCCATGTCGCTGCGGCGCGTCATGCCGATAGCCATACTGGCCGTCACCGTGCTGGGGGTGGCCGCCTGGTGGGGGGTGGACCTCTTCGTGCTGGCTACGGCGACGGGCGGCTTCTCCATTGGCCTGGGGCTGGCCCTGCAGGACACCATGCAGAACTACTTTGCGTACATCGTGATCCGCAAGGACAAGATCGTCAAGGAAAAAGACCTCATAGAGTTGGAAAGCGGCTACGGCGGCCTGGTGCACAAGATCACGCCCCGCGTGACCTACATCATGCACCGCAGGTACCAGTCGATGGCCGTGATACCCACCCGGCAGTTGGTCAACTCCCAGATCATAAACTACACCAAGGAGACCAAGCTGGTGCGGTTCAACGTAGCCGTCGGGGCGTCCTACATGAACGACCCGCGGCAGGTGATCGCCGTCCTGCTCAAGGCGGGACACCGCTCCCTAAATGAGGTAAAGACGAAGGGCAAGCACCTCCTGCGGCAGAAACGGTGCCCGTATCTGGACGAGAACAAGGCCAGTTGTGGGTGCGACGCGGACATACACGTGGACTTTAACCACCCGGTGGTGCGGCTGGCCAAGTTCGGAGAATCGTCCATAGACTACACCTTGAAGCTCTATGCCAGGAATTACGACGTGCAGTTCAGGGCTGCCACGGCCATCAGGGTTCTGGTGCACGACGAGTTCAAGAAGCACGGCATCAAGATACCGGCGCCCATAATCACCCTGTACCGCGGCGACGAAGAGAAGGAGGCCGTGGAGATGGATCAGGACGAGGAAATGCGCCAGATGGTGTTTGACAAGTACGGCGCCGGGGACATACCGCCCAAAGGTGAGTAGGGTTGCCCGGGACCACCGTAATAGCGGGCGACTCGCCGCCGACGCTGGCTCCAAACCTGGCCGGCGAGCTGGGCGCGGACCTGATATCTTCGGACGTCAGGACGTTCCCCGACGGCGAGTCGAAGGTGACGCTCTCGGGGACGCCGTCGGGCCGGTGCGTCGTGGTGCAGTCGGCCCACCCGCCGGTGGACACCAACCTGATGCGCGCACTCACTCTGGTGTCGGCGGCCGCAGACCGGGCGGGCGGGGTGGTCGCGGTGATACCCTACATGGGGTACGCGCGGCAAGACCACGAGTTTTTGCCGGGCGAGGTGGTGACCCTGAAGCACGTGGCAAAGTTGTTCGCCGGGGCCGGGGCAAGCCGGCTGGTGACCGTCGACATACACAGCTACCGGGGACTGGCGCATTTTGGGAGCATGGGCGCCAACGTCTCGGCCGTGCCGGACCTGGCAAGGCATTTCGCTGGCAGGGAGCTCAAGGATCCGTTGACGGTCTCCCCCGACGCGGGGGGTTTGGGCCGGGCAAAGGCGTTCGCCGACAGCATGGGCACCGACTGGATTGCGCTGGAGAAGGATCGGGACCGCAGGACCGGGGAGGTCTCCATCCGGACCCGGGGAGTCGACGTAGCCGGCCGGGACGTAATACTCGTAGACGACATGATCAGCACCGGCGGCAGCGTGGTCAAGGCAACCGAGTTTCTGAAGGGGCACGGGTGCGGGCGCGTCTTTGCGGCGTGCACCCACGCCCTGATGGTGGACGGCGCGGCGTCCCGCATATCCCGGGCGGGCGTGGAGGAGGTGGTCGGCGCCAATACCGTGCCCGGCCCCGAAGGCATAGTGGACGTCTCGCGCGCGATAGCCGGGGCGCTCTAGGTTTCAAAAGAATCAAAATGGAGTGTTGTAATATGGCGCCCGGGGGGAATGGAGAGCAACTACGACATTTTGGGAATATCCGAGGGGTCCAGCCCGAAGGACATCCGTAACGCCTTCCGGAGGATGGCCCTCAAGGTCCACTCGGACCGGGGCGGCGAGACCTCCCAGTTTATCAAAATCAAGCAGGCGTACGAGGACCTCAAGATGGGGAAGAAGTATCCCGACACGCCCCTGGAGAAGCTCCGCGACTCCAGAGTCTTCTCGGGGGACACCGATCAGGAGGTGAGGCGCAGAAACCAGATCATAGGAAAGGAGGTGAGCTCGGAGATGCGGACGGCTCAGGAGTGGGCCGGGGCGCACTACCGCACCGGCACCACCGGGACCCGGATGTTCGGCTCAAAGACGCTGGGGGAGGTCGAGATGGAGGTAGCCGCCAACGGGAACCTGAACATCAAGGGCAACTACATGGCCGGCAGCATGGCGTACGACGGCACCGTCACGCTGCAGGGCAGCATATCCAGCCCCAGCTGGACCAAGGAGTTCAGGACGGACATTACGACCCGGCGCGGGGACTTTAAGATGGTCAACCCCATGGAGAACAGGTACCGCATAGAGAACGGGGCGGAGATAACCGCCGAGGCGGGCAACGTAGTGGTGGGGGACGTCTTTGGGAGAAAGTACAGGGTGGACGACCCCGACGGCAGGGTGGGGGTGTACACCATGCGGGAGCACCGCACCCGGCTCCACGCGCCGCGGGGTCGTGTCATAATAGGAAGCGCCGTCAACACCGTCTCCCTGGAGGGGGACACGGTGATGCTGCTTGACATGGAGGACGACGTGCGGGTGACGGCTAGGGAGGTGTTGGTGTACGGAAGCAAGATCACGTACGACTGCTCCATACTGCTGAAGAGGGGCGGGCTGGTGCGCTTCTTTGAGCGCACCTCCGTGATAGGCCTGAGCGACGACTCCACCATACTGCTGGAGAACGGCAAGATCGTCCACCTCCGGTCCATAAAGTCCAGAAAGATACGGGACTTGGACGACGGGCTGGTGGAGGATCCGGACGCATACGGCAAGAACGCCACCATGGTGGGGGGCGGGTTCGCCGTCACGTACGACATGCTCGACAGCATAGTAAAAGACGCCAGCGACTCGGGGGGCTGGCGGGGCATCTTCGGGCGCTAGGCAGCTATCCCGGCGTTGCCCGCGCGTTGCGTCCCGGCCTCAAAGCCCGGAATCTCAAAGCCCGCGTCCAGGGCGGCCTCGATCATGTAATACTCCAGCAGTCCGCCCGCCAGCAGCAGCCCAACAACGATGGCCGCCTCGATCAGTGTGACGCGGAGGGCGGGCCGCAGGCTCATCCGCCTGCGCAGCGTCTGAATCAGCAAGAAGCTGCGGGAGCAGGCAAGCGAGTACGCGGTCAGCTCCATGAGGCCGAACGGAGAGGTGTACAGCAACGCCAGTGGCTGCATCCCGCCCAGCTCGGGGTTCGCCGTCGTTATGGCCGACAGGGTAAAGCCGGTGGCCCAGCCGGTAATGAGGCCCCAGCCCGCGCCAAAGCCCGGTATGAACATGGGGAGCGCCAAGGCGAGGTTGTGTAGGAATATTCCGTATCCGTCTATGCCCTGGATGGCCTTCAGGAACTCCCCGGTGATGGCCAACGCCTCCTCCTCGGTGTGCTCGTACATGGAGCCCAACTGGAAGACGGCCGAGAAGGCCCCCATAAACACTGCAAACGCCAGAATGCGGTTCACGTATAGGTTTCACGCCGGGTGCCGTATTTGTGTTGGGCGCCGTGGCGGGGCCGCCGCTGATTTGCCGACCGCTCTTCCGCGCCGGGCGTATTATGCTGCCCTCCGGGTGCCACGGACTTGCATGGTGGCGTCCGGCCGGACATGCGCCGTCTCCAGTCATGTTTTATTTGAAGTGCAACATACCAAATCCGATGAAGAAGGATATCATGCAGGCCCTTGACTATGCCATCAAGAAGGGGTTTCAGATACATCCTGACGTGGTCGGCCTGCTTCAGGAGATAGAGGCGCAGGAGTTGGACAAGGTGATAAAGGACATCGTGAAGGAGAAGGCGGTCAGCAGGGACTATCACATAGGGCTGGACGACATGACTGGATACCTGGGGCTGGACGTGGACGACTCGCTGCGGAACGACCACGCCGTACTATTCGATTGCACCCAAGGCATAACCACACCCGAAGGGGTGGCCGATTACACGGCCCTTTTCCGCAGCAGGTTCGAGAAGACGCAAAACCTGATGCGGGACAGGCCCGGGGCCAAGAACGTAAGGAAAACGACCGACATAAAGATAGGCGCCGACGAGGAGGCCTACGCGTGGGGCCTGGTGACCGACAAGCGGGTAGACGAAAATATAGCCAAGCTCACCATAGAGGACGTCAGCGGCACCCTCGAGGGGTTGGTGCTGAATGATGACCTAAGGGAGGATGTGGGAGACCTCTTTCTGGACCAGTTTGTAATGGTAAAGGTGGACGCCCGGCGCCGGATAGAGTTTACGGACATAATGCAGCCGGACGTCACCTCCCACAAACCCAACAGGTCCGAGAGCGAGACCTTTGCGGTGTTCATGTCCGACCTGCACGTCGGAAGCAGGTTCTTCATGGAGCCCCAACTGCGGGAGTTTCTCCGGTGGTTGAACTCCCCTGACCCGTACGCCCGGCGCGTGAGGTTCGTGCTGATAGCCGGAGACGTCGTAGACGGGGTGGGAATATACCCCAACCAGGACAGGGAGCTCGTTCACCAGACCATCCGGGAACAGTTCGGGAAGGTGGCTGAGTTGTTGGCAATGGTACCACCACACGTCAAGGTGTTCATATCCCCCGGCAACCATGACCCGGGCAGAAGGGCCCTCCCGCAGCCCTCCATACCCATGGAGGATAGCCCGGAATTATGGGAGATGGAGAACGTCCACATGGTCGGAAACCCCGCCGTGGTGAGCATAAACGGGGTCAAGGTGTTGATGTTCCACGGCCAGAGCATAGACGATATAGTAAAGACCACCCGGGGTATGGAGTACGACAGCCCGGCCAAGATAATGAAGCGGATGGTAAAGAGCAGGCACCTGAGTCCCATATACGGCAGCCAGACCCCCATCTCCCCAGAGAAGGAGGACATGATGGTGATCGAGGACATCCCCGACGTCTTCCACGCCGGCCACGTCCACATCAACGAGTACGGAATGTATAATGGCGTCATGACCATCAACTCTGGAACGTGGCAGGGGCAGACGCCGTTCCAAGAGAGCGTGGGGCAGACGCCCACCCCCTGCCAGGCGGTGCTGTTGAACCTCAAGACGTTCAAGGTATTCATAAAGCAGTTCTGAGTGCGGCGGCCGGATGCAAACCGGTGGTGGCATGTCCTCTGTATGGTTACCGGCATATCCGGCGGGCCAGGCGCCGCCACTTGGATCGTGGGGACTCCTCCATACCCCGCCAGACATTGCATGTGGACTGCCGCGTAAAGTGTTTAAACTGGCATATACTACTCCAAACTGTTGAGGGTTGTGTTGTTATTGGCGGCAGTCTCGGCAATTATAGGCTCAATTGGGAGCCTCGGGGGGGCGGCCGGGGATCTGCCTTCGGAGGTGCGCATGGGCATTATGATGCCGGCCAGTGGGGGGGCGGCCGGATACGGTTTGGATATAATGGCCGCCTCAAAGTTGGCGGTGGACGACTTTAACGCGTACCTGATGGGAGTGGGCGCCGAATGGAGGTTGGTCCCGGTGTATGTGGATAGTTTTACGGACCCAGGCGCCGTCATACCAGGTCTAGGATACCTCGGTGATTTGGGCGTGAGGGTGGTGGCCGGCCCGTCCATAGACATATTCGGCGCGGACGCCATCAAGTTCGCCGGAGAACGGGACATGTTTCTGCTCAGTTGTTGCTCGGTCACGCTGGAGGACAGCATACCTGGTGATAACATGTACAGCATGATCCCCAACCAGACAAACCACGGTCGTGTCCTGGCCGACGTGATATATGAGAGTGGAGTGACCGTGATGGTCCCGGTGGGCCGCAACGCCGCATGGATTACAGATTTGATAGACGGGGCCGTGGGGAGGTTTTCCGAGCGGGGCGGCACACCGATGGACGTCATATTATATGACGATTATGGGGAGTTTGGCCTTGGTGGTTTGGACAGGATAAACGACATGGTGTTTGAAGCCGCAGGTGCTGCCGGGTACGGTGAGGTGGGGGTGTTGTATGTTGGATTTGAGGAGACGTTTGAGTTGATAGACGACGCGGCCGGGTACGGCGTCCTGGCCGACGTGAGGTGGTTCGGCGCCGACGCCAATACCATACTGCACGACTACCCTCTGGAAACGGCCGCCGCCTTCGGGTTTACCTCCGTCCAACCCGTGGCGCTTGGTGACCTGCGCACCATACAGATTGCAGAACGCCTCAATACGGAGTTGGGGAGGTTCCCCAGTGTGTATGCATACCAACAATATGATGCCGTATCCCTCCTGGGAATGGCGATTGTTGAGAGCGACTCTACGGATATGGATTCACTCACAGATTACCTTGACGGTGTTGTGTATGACGGTGTGAGTGGAATGGTGGAGTTTGATGGGTATGGTGACAGGAGTTCGATGTTGTATGGTGTATGGGAGGTATATGGTGATGGTTGGCTCCTCACCGGTATAATGGATGGTTCTGGAAACCAACTATACTGCCTTGATGTGGTAAACGGGTTGGTGGCGGACACTATGAGGTATTTGTGGCGAATGTCTGAACAGGACGGTCTGGACCCGGAGGTATGTAGGTACGGGATGGATTAATGGAGATTCTTCAGTTCGTGTAAGGGTGAAAATTTGTGGTAATCACACCAAGTGATTATATAAAATCCTCAAACGCCGCATCCTGCCGGAGTGTGGTGCGGACCAAGTCGGGTGATATTGTGAGTTTGAATTTCTTGGTGTTGCCGTGTACGCCTTGATGGACAAGGCGGCCGGATATCAGGCCGGACATCTCTATCTCACTGAGCATTTGGGTTATGCGCCTCTGGGTTAGCTCCTTCTGGCGCACGCCCTTGCATAACTGGCGGTATGTGTTGTATATGCCACCGGTGGTAGATCCGTTGGCCCTCATTACGGCGGCGAGGACCAGTTTCTCGTGTAGAGGGTACGACTTTATGGCGGTCGTCTCTTTGTCCTCCTCTATCTTCTTGAAGGCCGAGTTGATGTGCTCCCCGGTAACTGATGTGGATTGGTCTCTCTCCGCGATCTCGCCGGCCACACGTATGAGATCTATCGCCCGCCGGGCGTCGCCGTGCTCGCGGCCCGCCAGCGCGGCGCACCGGTTGGTGGCCGACTCGTCCACAACACCATCCACGAACGCAGTCCGGATCCGCTCCAACAATATTGCCCGTAATTGTTCCATGGAATAGTTGGGAAACACCACCTCCTCTTCACCCAGGCTGCTGATCACCCTGGGATCAAGTATGTCCTTGAAGGTGAGGTTGTTTGATATCCCCACCAGTGTAAGGGAACCGTTGGTGAGCCGCTCGTTGGCCCTGGTTATGTGGTAAAGTATGTCCTTGCTGCCTTTTGACACTATCTTGGCCAAGAAGTCTATCTCGTCTATCACCAGCACCACGTTTATCGAGTCGCGGTCTATCTTTGACAATATCCGGGAGAAGAGTGTGCTTATCGACACGCCGGTCCAGGGCAGCTCCTTGTCGGACATCTCCAATTGCCTCCCAAAACTCACCAACAGGCCGTACAGCGTGGTCTCCACCTTTGAGTTGGTGTACACCAGCCGGATTGGAAAGTCGCGCCGTTTGACGCTCTCCTGTATCTTCAGTATCACCTTACGCACCACCAACGTCTTACCGGTACCAGGCTTGCCGTACACAAGAAGGTTGGAGGGTCGGGAGCCGCGTATTATTGGGAGGAGTGACTGCGTCACCTGGGTCTGTTCGGCGTCCCGGTGTTGTATGGTGGCCGGTATGTGTGAGTGGTGGAGGACGTCGCGGTCGGTGAAGAGGGATACGCCGCTCTCGGCCATCGCTATCAACTCATCTACCGGATCCATGCCCCCACACCTTTGTTTCCACTCCGGAATGATTTAACCATGTTAACCCGTATGGTTTCATTATATCACATCATATCATTTTTCATTTTCATTTTTCATTATACTATGGAGTGGAAATGAAGGGGGGGCTCTTTGTTGACCATCGGTTAACATGTGGTGAATGTGGGGGGAGGCGGGGCAGATTCTGACCCCTTCATTTCCACTCCGCTCCATACCGCCCCCGTTAACAGCGTTAAGGGGCAGATTCTGACCCCTTCATTTCCACTCCGCTCCATAACGGGGAGATTGGACGTTGGGTCTTTGGGGTTTGGTTAACCAACACGGCTCAACCCTCGGGGATCGTGGGTGAAAGTTAACAGACCTTGTTGTTAACAGAAGTTGACAAGCCGTCTCAAATAGTGAACTGTTAACCATTATGTATATTGGCAAAGAGGATACGTATGGAGTTTGATGACGGCGACGGCATCAAGTACAACATCAAACTGGAGGGGGACGTCTCTGTTGAGAAGCTGACCAGGGTGTATGAGATGATGAACAGCCTTGGTGAGAGGGCGGAGTCGCCGATACCCGACACAATTGGGGCAAAGATATGGCACGTCGTGGAGAAGTACTTTGAGTATAGTGGGTTCACATCCAACATGGTTTTGGAAAAGTATGAGGATGAGTACAACGAACCGATAAAACTGAGCGTCATATCCACCTACCTGGCCAGGTACTCATCTAGGATGAAACTACGCCGGATGAAGACGGGTAGGGAGTGGACGTACTCCATAACCAGCCGCCCCCTCACTCAAAATATTCGGTAAGTAGTGTCTGATCCCCCTCACTCTTCCCAAACACCAACTCAACCTCCTCGAAGAGCGAGCGTATCCTATCTTTCTGGTACGGGCCGACGTCGTACTTTTCCACCAACCGCCGGGCAGTCATGAGGTACTTTTCCACAGAGGCCCTGGATATGGTTTGTATAAGTTCATGTCCGCACACACACGCGCCGGCCAACGGCGGCCGGCGGTAAGAACTACCACACCCGGTACACCTCAACTTCTGCCGCCCGTAAGAGCGCAGGTTCCCCTTTATATCGGGCACCAAATGGGTGGACAGTACATCCGTCACGATCTTGGTGGTGTCCACTGCGTCAACCATCTCCGCATTCCTCAACTGCATGTCCAATTTGTCCAACATTGAACCGAGTGTGGAGTAGGCGCTGCGGAGTTTTGAGGACACCAGGACAGATGTGGGGTGGGTATACGCGTATCTTGAGAACTCGTCGCCGGTACCCAACCTATCCTTTACCAACTCGACGCACTTCACACTGGAGGCCTTCGGCCGACCGGCGGTCTTTCGGAAGAACTCCAATGGGAAGGACCAACACACTTCAAGATTGTGCGCCTGTGGTTGGGCTTCATGAGGTATCACTATTGGCTGCACAAGGAGGGGCGCGTCCATCAGACCCCCTATGCGGTCGGATAGGAAGTTCTTTGAGAAGTTCAGGAAGGCGTCGGCCAATAACATCATGGAATCGGCGTCCCCATCAACATCCCTCCTCTTTGCGGAATGCCAGTTGGGGGTGGCAAAACAGACGTGTGTGTTGGAAAAGCCGATTATCCTACCCACCACACCCACGGACGTGTGTGGGGCCAAACCAGCGACCAGATGTCCCACCAATTGGGTGGGATCCCGCACGTTGTAATACCTCCCCACACCGTAGAACTTTTCCAACAACTCGTCCACGTACTTGGCCGCCCCGACGAAATACTGGCCGCTCTCCCCCGGTAGTATTATGTCCTGGACCATCAACTCCAGGATCTGCTCATCATTCTCCAAGGACTCCCCCACAACATCATGCGTATACCCCAACTCCCGCAGCCGTTGCACGTCGGCGCCTATCCAAGAGGGGCGAAAGTGAGTGAGGGTGGCGTTGGTGGCGTCATACCTGACGGTGCCGTCCTTAAACGCCGTCAGACCGTGGGCCTGCCGGAGCAGCCCCTTCTCTATAGGCTCTGCCGCGCGGTCCTGGCCCACCAACGCCTTGACCCCCTTGAACGGCTCCCGGACCCTGTACCCCATGTTTTCCTGCGCCCGGATCAGGCACTCCTTTAGCGGGAACTCCCTGTACGAATGGGTGACCCCCCTCTTCTGGCACCTACCGCAAAAGTCACCGGATAGTGTGGTCCTGCAGTACTGGCACATGCTTGAGAGCGTAGTCTCACCCCCACACACCCCACACTTCATGCCCAGCGCCGGCTTGGAGCATTCCGGGCAGGAGCGCAGCGAGACGTTGGTGTAAAAGTCCGGGGAATGGGACGCCTTCACCAGATCCCGGGTCATACCACCCTTGTCCCCAACAGGGAAGAGGGTGTGGATGGGCGGCTTCATGCTGCGGGGGGCAGCCTTCTCCGGCCTCCCTATTCGGACGCCCACCGAGATGGAGAACTTTGGCCGGATCTCTATGCCGGACGACGCGCTCAACGCCCGTACGGGCGGCGTGTCCGGCGGCGGCCTGGAACGGAACAACAACCTCTCGAACACGGCTGCCTCATCGCCGTCGAGTATGGCCAACCCGTCCCGTACGGCGTGCGGGACCCCCAACCTCTCCAATATACCCTTGGCTTCGGCGGCGTACGATATGGTGGCCCCATCGCGCCCGGCGGGCCTCAGCAACTTGGCAAGCCCGGGGGCGCCTATCATGTCCCAAAAGTACAGGTATTTGGGGTGGAGGGGGATGCCCCACCTCTCCGACATGTCCAGCGCCTCTGCCAGGGTGGGGGTTCCCCCACCCCACTCGTGGCCGGCCGCCTCCAACTCTGCCTGCCAGTACTCCTCCACGTACCCGCTCGGCTCCAAGGTTGCGTTGTTCTCCAGAAAGTCCCCGTATGATACCAGAATATCCCCCATGTGGAGGATGCGGAGTATGTTGCCGCGAAGCCGGGCGGCGTGTACTGCGTCGCGCACCCGCACCACCCCGCCATCCTTCAACAGTACGGTGGGGGCGTCTATCGAGTCGACGAAGGCGACCGTTGCCCCCTTGCCGGGGACGTCCATCTTTATCTGGGTGCCGGCCACCACGGTGCTTCCCAGTATTTCGGCCAGGGCCGGGTGCATGCCCACCCCCGCGAACCCGGTGTTGCAGGCCCGGCCGTACCTGAGACGTAAACCCCCGGGTTTTCCGGGCATGGAGAGGACGGACCTCCCGGCTATGACCTCGCTCATGCGCTTGGTGGAGGCGTCCTCCCCGCTCTTGGTGGTGACGGCGCCCTTGAGATCCGCCAGCCACTCCCACCCGTCCAAGCCGTACATCTCTATGCGCTTGAGGAGTTTTTTTGACCTGCCTATGAGGCCGTCGTTAAGCACCCGGAGGGCGCCGCCCCGGACCCGGTTTGTCTTGATGCGGTGCATGTTGCGGTGGTTCACCACCTCTGGCGGGTCGGTGTCTACCCCGGCTAATTCCACCGGCAGGTGTGATATTACATGCGTGATGTCCTCGTCCAGCACCTTGTACTGGAAGTTTCCAGCGTCCCTCTCGTACACCCTCAGCTCCTCAACGAACCTACCCGTCTCGCTGTCGAACGAGTCGGCGACGTACCTGTCCAGCCCCGCCACCTTCCTGACGTGGTCTGCTATC
The DNA here is from genome assembly GCA_963665475.2 of Nitrosopumilaceae archaeon. Lineage (GTDB taxonomy): Archaea > Thermoproteota > Nitrososphaeria > Nitrososphaerales > Nitrosopumilaceae > VYCS01. The sequence goes on from CAXXXK010000004.1 coordinate 406,708, forward strand.
AGCATGGTAACCGCCGACTCGGTTCCCCCGGCCGAACGCATGGGCCCCGCTATGGAGACGGACAGGTACCGGGAGCCGTCCTTGTTGGCGTTTATCTCAACACCGCTTATGCCCTGAAGCGGCGCTATGGTGACACCCTCGGTTACTATTGCCAGCCCCACCCGGACGGCGGCATCCAGCCGCTGGACCTCGTCGGCTTCCGGGTCCACGTACCGGCCCCCCGCTATCCTACTGGCCATCTCCAAGGCGGCCAACTCCTTGTTCTTCTCCCTGAGGAGCGTGCGCAGGGGCCCCGCTATGTCCACGTCGTGCATCTTGGCCACCCGCTCGGCCAAGTCCATGGCTATCTTGGGCTCTACGACTCCCGAGGTGTCCACCATGGTGGCCTTTGCCTTGCCCGCCATGTCGTACGCCCGCCGCGTACGGTCCATCAGCGACTCGTAATATGACCTGAACGCGCCGGGCATCTTGACGTCCCGTATGGGGGAGGGGTCTGACATGGCTAGATAATGGCCCGGGCTATCTTGGCCAGATCCTTGATGCCGCCTTTCCCCTCCGTGAGGGTGCCCACCACCAGCGCGTCCGCGCCCGCCGCCGCCAAGGACGCCGCCGCCTCGGCGCTGCGTATGCCGCCCCCTACTATGAGGAATCCATCGAAGGCCCGCCGGACGGCTCCCACCATCTTTGGTGTGACGTGGGAGCGAGCGCCGGATCCGGCCTCCAGGTATACGAACCTCATGCCCATGAAGCCGGCCGCCATGGAGTACGCGGCGGCGATCTTGGGCTTGTCAAGCGGTATTCCCCGGGCCGAGCCGACGAACCACGCCGAGGTGCCCTCTCCTATTATCAGGTACGCGGTGGGAAGCGGTTCCAGGCCGAACCTGCGTATGTTGGGGGCGCCCAACGCCTGCGCTTGCGATATGTAGTAAGGATTCTCGGAGTTGAGCAGCGAGCTGAACAGGATGGCGTCGGCCCCCGGGACCACCCCGGTCACGTTGCCCGGAAAGAGTATCACCGGGATGGTCACCGCTTCCTTTATGCCCTCTACGACCTTGGCCAACTCGAACTGGTCGGTGGCCGAGGACCCACCCACCAGGATCGCGGCGGCGCCCATCGACTGGGCGCTCCCGGCCAGCTCGGCGGCCCGTCCGGTCCCCGACTCCTCGGAGTCCACCAATACGAACAGCTTAGTCCCCGACTCCTTGCGGTGAAGCAGGTACTCCTCGGTCTTGCCGATCATACGGAGTGTTCAAGGCTTGGTTCTTTAAAGTTTTTAAAACGGGTTAGCTATACTGGTTTGTATAGCTACGGATGGGTGCGTGATGGATAACTTTAACATGATAATGAGACAAATAATAAAAAAATCACTGTTTACAAATCGACAAATTGAAATAATTACAGGAGTCAGGGACGACTTTACGCCAATAAGCCGGGGGGCTTACTACCGCCAGAAGGCCCAGGCTACCCAAAAGGCCGAGGCCGTATTGTATTCCATGGTGCTGCTGTACGGGTTGGGCGTGATACCACGCGAGAGCGTGGGGGCGGCCGCACAGATAGGCGATCAGCTGAGTGTGATATTTGATAGTGATATAGACGAGCAAGCGGCCGCCCAGGTGCTGGCCGTGATCGAAGAGGCCATCAACAGGGTACTGGGCAAGTGATATGATGTGATGTAGACATTCCCAGAGCCGGGAGGGGCGCGCCGTGCGGCGCCGTGCGGCGCCGCGAGGGGATTGAGGGTGGGCGGCTAGTCGGTGGCCCGCACGGGAATGTGATTGAGTTGCGATACCACCCCGCATGGATACGCTGCCACAACATCACATCACACAGGTCGGCGGTGGATGCCAGCCTGCCGCCGCGCCTCGGCACGGCGGGATCTGCCGCCTTTCGGAATAGTGATTAAGTTGTGACATTCATGATGCCCGACGGGAGTGCAAATCATGTCACATCACAACAACGGGGCTGTTGCCACCCGTTTGCTGCACCGGAACGTGGCGGGGGACAATACCAGTCTGGAAGTGATGTGGTTGTGATACCCGTGATGCCTGATGGAGAGATACAATAATATCATATCACATCACATCAGGTCAGCGATGGAGTACTGGCTGGTGGCCGCCAGCGTGGCCGCCTTTGTTGCCTGCCTGGCCGCCTCCTTGGCATGGAGTGGCCGGGCCACCGGTGGCCTGGAGAAGGAGCTGGCCCGGCTGAAGATACGCATGGACGCGTTGGAGGCCAGAGGCAGGGAGGACGCCGACCGGGCCCCCGCTGACCGGGCCGACGGATCAGCCGAGGACCGGAAGGCCCCCCGGCCCCCGCAACAGATCCGCTACGGGAACGTGACTCGCGAGGTGCTCAAGATCGTCTCCGGCGGGCCCCGGACGGCCCGGCAGATACAGGCGGAGTTAGGCCAAAGCAGGGAGCATGTGGCCCGGACGGTCAAGAGGATGTCAGAGCAGGGATACCTGGTTAGGGGGGGCGGCAGGCCTTTCGTGTACACAATCGCTCCCGAAGGCCGCCGCATTCTGAAGGGCGGCGCTGACCGGGGGGACGCTACCGGAGCGTGACGTACTCGTAGGCTCCCAGGCCCGTATCGAAGCAGTACTGCACCGTCTGGTAGTCTTGGCGGAACTGCCTGGCCCGGTCTCTTATCTGGGCGGGTTCTTGGCCGTCTATCACCACGCGTCGTATCATGTCGGCTATCTCCCGCATCTCTCCCTTCTTCATGCCCAGCCGCGTGATCTCAGAGACACCCAGCCGGATCCCCCCTGGGTGGAGGTAGTGGCGCCCCGCCTTGATGTCGCCGGGTATGAGCTGCCGGTTCACTATGATGTTGGCCTTTTCCAGATCCGCCTCGACGCGGCCGCCGTCGGAGTAGTCCAGAACGTTGACGGCCACCTGGTGGGACTGGGTGAAGCCGCGGTTTTCCCCCAGTACCTTGAAGCCCATGTCGCTCAGCGCCTCGGCTAGGACTCGGGCGTTGGCCAGCACCTGCGCCGTGTAGGCCTCGCCGAATTCCAGCGCCTCGGCGAAGACCACGGCTTTGGCGGCCATGTGGTGGATGTGGTGGCTGCTGGTCATGCCGGGGAACGTTGCCTTCTTGATGGGATCTTCGTGCGCCCCGCCCCCCAGAACCAGCCCCCCCTGCGGCCCGAAGAGCGTCTTGTGGGTGCTCATGGTCATCGTGTCGGCGCCCTCCCGAAGCGGATCCTGGAACGCCCCTCCGGCTATGAGGCCCGCCACGTGCGCGGCATCGTAGTTGATGTGCATATCGTACCCCTTCAGAAAGTCGGCCAGCTCCTTGACCGGGTGGGGGAATAAGAACAACGATCCTCCGAACATGGCCATGGTAGGCCGCTTCCCGGCCTCGTCTGCCTCACGGACCTTCTTTTTGGTGCGGTCCACGTCTATGTTCATCTGTTCTATGTCAAAGGGATAAAACTCCACGTCCAGCCCGTGCACCAGACCGGCCGTTCCCGAGTGTTCCCTTTTGCCGTGGGATATGTGCCCGCCAGCCGGAATGGAGGGGGCGATCATGATATCGCCGGGCACCGTAAACGCCGAGTAGACCACCAAATTGGCTACCACGCCTGATATGGGCCGGACGTCGGCAAACTCGGCCTTGTATAATCTCCGGGCCAGCGCTGCGCAGTCAGTCTCCACCATGTCTATGTAGGTGCAGCCCGCGTATACGCGCTCCCCGGGCCACCCTTCCGCGTATCTGTTGCCAAAATCAGAGAGCAGGGCCTCGCGGACGGCGGGGCTGGGCACGTTCTCGCTGGCTATGAGGGGGATGGACTCGGCGAACCACTCGTGGTGCTTCTTCATGTTTGCGAAGACCTCCTGATATGCCGCCTTGGGCGCCTTCTCCCCGTCTGCCATGCGGAATGTCAGAACCCGTCCTAATTTAAGAAAACCGGATCCGCCCGCCCCCCTGCAGCACCCCAATGCGCCCGCCCGACGGCGTGGTACGCGCCGTTCGGACCCGATCCGACTGCGTACGGGCGACTCGGATGCCAGACATCCGTGCCCTCGACTGCGTCCGGAAGCCGGGAGGGGTGCGGATCCGCCCCGCGCTGGCATCTCCCGCGCTGGATCCCGAAAAATGCGGCTTCTGCCAAGCTATAAAAGGGGTATATGACGTCGTAACCGCGATGAGTGTTCAGATGGCCTCGCAGGGAAAGCTTCCGGTGGTGCTGCTAAAGGACGGTTCTACCGAAACTAAGGGACGTGACGCCCACAAGAACAACATAGCCGCCTCAAAGATAATAGCCGAGATAGTCCGCACCAGCCTGGGTCCCCGAGGAATGGACAAGATGCTGGTGGACTCGCTGGGTGACGTTACGATAACCAACGACGGGGCCACGATTCTCAAGGAGATAGACGTACAGCATCCCGCAGCCAAGATGCTGGTGGAGATATCAAAGACCACGGATAACGAGGTGGGCGATGGGACCACGTCGGCGGTGGTACTGGCCGGCGCCCTGCTGGAGAACGCCGAGACCCTGCTAAATCAGGACGTTCACCCGACCATAATAGTGGACGCGTACAGAAAGGCCGCAAAGCAGGCCGGCGCGTTCTTGGCCGAGATAGCCGAGAGCACCTCCCCGGACAACCGCGACACCCTCAAGAAGGTGGCCCGGACCGCAATGCAGACCAAACTGGTGCGTAACGACTCAGACCAACTGGCAGAGATGGTGGTTGACGCGGTACTGGCCGTGTCGGAACGGGACGGAGAGGATTACAAGGTAGACGTGGACGACATCAAGGTGGAGAAGAAGGCGGGCGGTTCTATCAAGAACTCGGAGATAATCCGCGGCATGGTGTTGGACAAGGAGATAGTGCATGGCGGGATGCCCCGCAAGGTAGAGAGCGCCAAAATTGCTCTGATAAACTCGGCGCTGGAGATCAACAAGACCGAGACTGACGCAAAGATAAACATCTCCAACCCCCAACAACTCAAGGTATTTCTGGACGAGGAGAACCGTATGCTCAAGTCGATGGTGGACAAGATAATCGCCAGCGGGGCCAACGTGGTGCTGTGCCAGAAGGGAATAGACGACATGGCCCAGCACTACCTGGCCAAGGCGGGCCTGATAGCGGTGCGCCGCATCAAGGAGAGCGATCTGACCAAACTGGCCAAGGCGACCGGGACCAAGATAATCACAAACCTGGACGACTTGGCGGAGACGCAGCTGGGCCTGGCCGACCTGGTTGAGGAGAAGAAGGTTGAGGAGGACAAGTGGGTCTTCGTGGAAGGTTGCCACAACCCCAAGTCGGTGACCGTGCTGCTTCGGGGCGGGTCGCAGAGGGTGGTTGACGAGGTGGAGCGCTCCGTTCACGACGCCCTGATGGTAGTACGCGACGTGATGCTCCGGCCCTCCATAGTGGCCGGCGGCGGCGCCCCGGAGACGTACGCGTCCACCGGACTGCGGAACTGGTCCAACTCTTTGGACGGACGCGAGCAGCTGGCCGCCGAAAAGTTCGCGGACAGCATGGAGTCCATTCCGCTGGCCTTGGCCGAGAACGCTGGCATGGATCCCATCGACACGCTGACCTCCCTCCGCTCCCGCCAGATGCGCGGCGAGAGGTGGACGGGCATAGACGTCATGAAAGGGGAGGTCTCCGACATGAAGACCAGCGAGATAGTTGAGCCGCTTTCCGTAAAGATACAGGTTGTCATGGCAGCCGCCGAGGCGGCCTGCATGCTGCTCCGCATAGACGACGTCATCACCACCGCCAAGGCTCCCCCGCCCCCGCCCGGAGGCGAAGGTGGAATGGGCGGCATGCCGGGTATGGGCGGCATGGGTGGAATGCCCGACATGGGCGGCATGATGTAGCGGCCCGCACACGCAATCTTTCAATCATATGGTGTATGGCTCCCCGGCTGTACGCGTTGGCTGCGTTCCAGTCAGGCTATCTGTATTACCATCGCCAGGGATCCGGCCACCAAGGCGAACCCCAACCCCATGTACACCACGCGGTTGTTCTTGTCGTGCGATGACCTCCACAGCAGTATGCCGCCCAGCAGGCCCAACAGCAGCACGAAGACGCCAGCCACCAGCAGGGCCCCGTCGTCCCCGGCTATGAACGGCTGGAAGAGGCCGGAGAGCAGCAGGAAGAACACTATGATGTAGACGTACCTGAAGGAGCCCCCCACCTTGGCTAAACTACTCAACTCTTGACGGATGAGTTGGGCCCGATAATAAACCTGCGTTCGCCAGCTCCTCTCGAAAAACGGAGGATGAGCGCAGCAGTCGCGCCTTGGCCCCCGCCTTGGCGTATCCTGACTCGGCCTTGCGTTGTCCTCCGCCGATGCCCCGGCCCTCCGGGTTTCCCCCGCGCCGTGCAACGCGGGACCGGCCAAGGCACACAGCTATAAAGATCTAACACCGCGCTTTAACACGTCCATACGACGGGAGGCCCATCCTCCGCCTTTTTGGGAAGGGGGCCTTTGCACCTAAGACTTATTACTACATAAATGACTGTTTTGCATAATGATAGAAGCGAAATATGCACTTGTTTTGGTCGCGATAGCGGCAGTTGGCACTTCTGGTTCTGCTGCCGCCGAACTTCCCGAGACTGTGGACATAGGCGGCGTGTTCACGCTGAACACTTGGCAGCCTTATGCAAACGAGGCCGCGTTCGTTGCCGAGCAGGCCGTTGAGGATTTTAACGCCTACCTGAATGATTTGGGAGCGGACTGGTCTTTGGATCTGTCTGTTGAGGATGCCGGGGAAAATGCCGGCACGTCCACCCAGAAGGTGACCGCCATGAAGGGTAGTGGTATAGACCTATTGATCGGCATGGGGTGGAGCTCCCACATTCTAGATGCCAAATCGTACGTGGACTCCAACGACATGCTGGTGATATCTTACGCATCCCAGGCCGTTTCCTTGAGCACTCCTGATTCCATATTCAGGCTAGTGCCCAACGACGGCGCCCAGGCTCCAGTGGTGGTGGCCATGTTGGAACGTGCGGAAGTTGAGGTGGTCTTACCCGTGCTGCTGAACGATGCTTGGGGCAATGGCATGCTGGACGGCATAACAAGTCTGGCAGCAGACAAGAACATGACCCTGACCTTTGTGGATGCAATAAAGTACGCCAACAACCCGATAGACCTCTCTGCGGAGGCCGGCATTATAGACCAAGAGTTAGGTAAACTGTTGGACGACTACGATGCGGAGAAGATAGCAGTCGTGTTCGTAGGAACCGAAGAGTTTGAGCTACTCATCGAGTCGTTGAAGTGGTATGAAAATCCTTCAAAGGTGAGGTGGTTTGGGACAAACACTCAGGCCAAGAGTCCCTCGCTAGCGGATAACGCGGACACTGTCAAGTTTGCACAAGACACGATGTTTGAGGCCAGCAGGTCCGTCTCCGAGAGTAACGCGATAAAACAACACGTTGACGGTCTGGTGAGTGAGCGATACGATCGCGAACCATTCTCGTACACATATTCTGCCTACGACTCGGTATGGCTGTTGGGCCTAACGTTGCTACAAACACAGACTACCGACGTGGACGCGCTCACCGCGGCGTTGCCCCTGGTGGCGCAGCGCAGCTACGGTGCGGTGGGCTCATTGGCTGTTGACGAGAACGGGGATCTGGCGAGCAGCGCCTTTGAAACGTGGTCTATAGTAAACGGCCAGTGGGTAAAGCAGGGTACCTACGACGCGGCGACGCAGACGATCCAATAACGACATTTTCATTTATTTTAACAACGGACTCGATCTAAAATATATTGATCCATAAGGAAGGCCATCGCCCGATCCCTTCTGCCCAACAAATCACGCCGTTCTACCCTGTCCGCGCCTGCTCGGACAGTTTCATAAGAGCGCAATCCTCCTTCACGCAACAACGTCATGCGCGCGGACGGCAACTCGACTTTACAAATGCGCTCGCCGGCTTGGCCCCCGTAGAACTGGAATCACGCGCAGCCGCGCCACCGCGCGCCGTTCCTACACTACACGTCGAAGTACAGGTAGAACTCGTGGGGGTGGGGCCGGATGGATATCTCGCGGTGGTCCTTCCTGCCCAGCTCCACTATCCTCTCTATGACGTCGTCGGTGAATATGGGCTTGAGGAAGTCGCCGTCGCTCTCCAACTCGTCGAGCGCCTCTCCCAGCGTGGCCGGCAGCATGCCTATGCCCTTCTGGTCGCGCTCGGCGTTGCTCATCTTGAATATGTCCTCCTGCACCGGATCCCCCGGTTCTGTCTTCTTTTTGATGCCGTCCATCCCCGCTCCGGTTACGGCTGCAAAGACTAGGTACGGGTTGGACGAGGGGTCCGGAGCCCGGAATTCCAGCCGCTTCAGCTTGCTGTGAACGTGCCCGGTGAAGTGCTTGGGCACCCGCACTATCGCCGAGCGGTTGCTGGAGCTCCACGCTATGTAGGCGGGCGCCTCGTACCCCGGGACCAGCCTGTGGTACGAGTTGGTGGTCGGGTTGCAGATGGCCGAGAGGGCCCTGGCGTGGTCCATTATACCCCCGCAGAAGTATCTGGCCAACTGGCTCAGCTCCTCGGAGTCATCAGGGTCGAAGAAGGCGTTCTCCTCGCCCCTCCAGAGGCTCACGTTGGTGTGCATCCCGGATCCGGCATCCATGGCCAGGGGCTTGGGCATCATGGTGGCCACCTTCCCGAACTTCTGGGCCACGTTCCTGATGATGAACTTGTAGGACTGCGCCGCGTCGGCCGAGTTGGTCAGCGTGTCGTACATGATGTCTATCTCGCACTGGCCGGCCGTCGCCACCTCGTGGTGGTGGTTGTCGCACAGTATGCCAAAGTTGGAGCTGAGTACGTTGACGCATTCGTTCCGGAAGGGCGTCAGCGTGTCCGACGGCGTGCTGGGGTAGTAGCCCCGCTTGAGCCCCATGGGGTATCCGGTGCCCTCCTGGCTCCAAGGGGCCTCTTGCGACTCTATCGAGTACGACTGGCCCTTGTAGGGCGTGAGCACGTCCCAGTGCACCTTGTCAAAGACGAAGAACTCCACCTCGGGGCCCCAGTAGCTGCCGTACCCCTGATTCTCTACGTATTTCTGGGCGTTTTGGGCTATGCCCCGGGGGTCCCTGGAGAGCCTGCCCCTGCCCCCTCCCCAGTACACGTCGCAGAGGAGCCGGGCGGTCCTGTTCTCGGTGAGCCAGGGTATTATGGCGTACGTGCTGGGGTCCGGCTTCAGCACCAGGTCGGAATCCTCTATGTTTGCAAAGCCCACTATGCTGGAGCCGTCCAGCTTGGGCAGGCCGTACCGCATCTGGTCCGGCGTGAAGGTGTTGGCCGAGATGGTGGTGTGGTGGAACCTGCCCGGCAGGCTGGTGAACTGCATGTCTATGAAGCGGACCTTGTCCTTGCTGAGCATATCGAACACGTCATCTATGGTGTACGATAGACGTTGGGGGTCACCCCCGTTGAACCTGTAGGGCAATTATCACCCTACATAAATACCGCCGTGATTTAAGGATTGAGAATGTCGCAGATGGGAATCGAGAAGCTCTACGGGATGGTGATGAGGGAGTTGGAGAGCGACGCTATTCTGGAGATGGATCCGGAGACCTACAGGGAGATATCCGAGTTCGTGGGGAACCTGCGGAGGCAGGAGTTTGACGGCGTGGAGAACGAGATACGCGACTTGATGACCGGGACGGCGGGCAGGCTGGCCGACATGCTCCTGAGGACCCGCCTGAAGAAGGGCCTCGCCCAGGGAGCCGACCCGGGCAACCTCTTGGACGAGGAGAAGTACGTTCTGGACGCAGAGGAGGAGACGCGGGAGAGGGCCGACATGGTCTCCGACGCGGCGGCCCGCGGCAAGCCGCTGCTGCTGGAGCGCATGGCGGCGCGGCACAAGAACAGGAGCGTCACGCTGAGGTTCCTGCGCAAGGTGGACAGGCTCATGGGCTCGGACTACCGCGACTACGGGCCCTTTCGGGAGGAGTATGTGGCCTCCATACCATATGACAACGCCCGCTCTCTGGTGGCCAGGGGCGACGCGGTCCGCATAGGCTGGATGGATTAGGGGCGGTACGGCAAGTCAGGCATATATGAGATTGACGCGATTCGGACCTGTATGTCCCATACCGGCGTTGACGTGATCGACTTTCTGTACTATACGATATACCCAGTGATCGGCATACTGGCAGTGGAGGGCGCCAGCCGGCTGGCGCGCTTCCCCAAGTGGGTAAAACTGTGGACGCAGGCGGCCGTCTCGGCCGGATTCGGCGTGTACTACTGGTTCGTGCTGCCCGCCCCGCAGAACTTTCCGATGACCGGGCTGGTGCTCTTGGCGCTGGCCGTCGCCCTGGTGTACCAGGGAAGGCGCGCCCGCATATCGCCGGACATGAGCCCCTATTAGCGCCCGAACAGGCGCCTGAAGAAGCCCTTCTTGGCGGTGCCGCCGTCTCGTATGACCCTCTTCTGGCCGAACTTTCTGGCCCGGATGAGGGTCAGCTTGACGCAGCGGTGCTCCTCTGGGAGGCGGTGCTCGGGGCAGAAGTAGTCCTTGCAGTAGTTGCACTGGAACGGCATGTCGGTCATGTCGCCGCAGTAGCAACACCTCTCCTGCATCATGGTACCACTTGGGCGCCGGTATCTAATATAGTTTAAAGGCGTCGGTTCTTTTGCGAAAACGGGCCCCGGACGCCTTCTTGCCGAATGAAAATGCCGCATGGCGGGCTGCATGGCTTCGCTCGCCGGGCGGTTCTACCGGCACGCAGACGCCCCTTCGCGGTATAGTCGCGCGCGGGGACACTTCGTAAAACGAAAGGACCGTCACGGGTTGGCGCGCTAGATATCGCACTCGCTTTGGCAAGAGGTCAAAGTCCCGGGCGGTTCAAACACTGAGTCACGCAGTCGTCGTAAGCATCCCCGCTAGGCATCCTCTGCTTGTGACGCGATACTGGACCCGATGCCTACTACAGACAATAACCAGCGCAACCAGCGCCATCTTTGCTGTCTTTTGCTTAGGTTTTGCGGTATTGGCGGGTCTGTAGTCGGCGCACGCGCGCATAGCTGTGCACGGTACGGCGCGCCGACGCTTCTCAAACCATCGCGTCGGGCGTTTGCGGCAGTCTAGGCGGCGCCGGCCTTGGCGTCCGCCTTGGCCCTTACCGCGGCGTTCCATATCATGACGAGCTTGTCGTCCCCGCCTATGGATATCCCCGCCGCTTCGGCGGGGGTCTTGCCGCCCAGCCCCGAGTGGGGCCGGAAGAAGTTGTGGTGCACGACGCACATGCGCACCAGGGCCGGGCACCCGCCCCCGAGCAGGCGGTCCCGCTCGGGGTCATGCGCGAGGTTGAAGCCCCTGGCGGTCTTGGTGCGGGCGACGATTTCGCCGTTCGCGTTTGTTGCAAGAGACGTCGAAACCCGCCGGCCTTCTTGAAGTCCCGTTGCAGTCCGTTGACAAACACCCACGGGACGACGCCGGCCAGCTTGCGGGCGGCCATGAACAGGGGCAGCGGCTTGTACGCCATCTTGGTGTCCGACACGTCCCACGCCAGTATGAACCTGGTGCGGCTGTCCATCACGGCGAAGAGCCACCTGCCCGCGCCCAATACTTGAAGAACACCTCGTCGCAGTGCCACCTGTACCCGACGAAAGGCCGGACGGCGAGGGAAAACCCCCACAGCAGGCTGGAGTATTCCTCGATCCAGCGTTGGACGGTGGACCTGATGGGCCGACAGGCCGGAGACGTACTCCCGCAGGGCCCGGGCGCCTTGAACTACGAGAAGGTGCGCCCGCACCTTTTGCACATGTGGCGCCGCCTCGGCGGCGCCCGCATCCGCGCCCCCCGATGCACCCCTTGAAACCGCAGTAACCTTGGGGGCCGCGAGCTTGACGCCTTTGCGCATCATCTTCTTGGCGGCGTCCCACGCCCTGCCCAGGACTACATCTACGGCGACCACGTGTTTGCATATGCCGCCGCGCCCTTGCTGGTCGGGGCAGTCGCACACCAGCCGAACGCCCCCAGAACTATGCAGTACCACCGCTTGGAGTCGGAGTCGGACGAGACCTTGTACTTCCTGTTGCTGTACCCGGGCGGGGTCGTATCTCCCTGCCCCTCTTCGTGACGGTCGCGTTGTGCTTCCGGCGCGTGGTCGCTCTGCTGGCCATGCAATATACAATTGGATGTATATATAAACCTAATGATCTGGATCACCCTTGTACTGTTACGGCGTGGCGCAAGGACGCGAAGTCGCGTACGCAACCGGCAGCGCCAGACCAGTTACAGCATGAACAAGCTGGGCAACCCCGACGGCCTGAAGTTCGTCTTCCGAGGAGACGACATACTGGTGGCTAGCGGTACGCGGCACGGCGATCGACGGAAAATCATGCCACCCACCTGCCGACAAAACTGTACTGGCGTTGTAAAGTCGGTCGCATCCCGCCCAACGTGCGCGGCGGCGCATGATCCGCCGACCACACGTGGGCCCGTACCTCCCGCGCCGGCCCAAGCCGCGTCCGGGCATGTCCGGCCTTCGTGTGTGTCAAGGGCGAATTCACACCCTGTCGCTTTCTGCGGACCGGCCCTTTTGCGTGTGTGTCCGGACCGAGCCGCCGCGGCAGTCGTTTCAGGCCGCTCCGTTATTCGTATGGCCGGACGGCCACATCCCGGCCGGACGGGCCTCTTGCTGCCTCGCGGCGGCCCCGGTTTGATAAGATCGAAGATCGCCGCATTAAGACATTTATACGCCGCCGTAACACTCCCCTCCGTTGCGTGTTACTATGGCCGCGTTGGCTCTGGCGGGTGTTGTTGCCGCGTTGGCTCTGGCCGCCGCTACCTCGGCCGCCGCCCAACCATACGAGGACACGGTTACTTTTCTCAGGGTGGGCGACGCGGAGGTGGCCGTGGAGGCCGTCCGGAACGGCACGCTGGACATTTACTACCAGAGCGTCCCGTCCAGGCTGGTGGCCGACACCGAGGGCATATCGGTGTACGCGGTGCCCGCCGGCGGCTCCTTGGGCCTGTTGCTGAACCCCGCCGAGGGCGAGCGGTTCAACCCGTTCCAGCTCAGCTCCGTCAGGTTCGCGGTGAACTTCATGGTGGACCGTGACCGCATAGTGGACGAGCTGCTTGAGGGGTACGGGGCTGTAATGGTGTCCCCATACGCGCCGCACGATCCAGACTATATCCGCACCTTGGAGGCCACCGAGTCGTTTGCCATCAGGTACGATCCCGACGTGGCCCTCTCAATCATACAGGACGCAATGTCCGGGGCGGGAGCTGTCATGCTGGGCGGTACGTGGCACATGGACGGCGAACCGGTGGGGGTCACGGTCTTCATACGGGATGACGACCCGATCCGGGCGGACATAGGCGAGACGCTGGCGTCGGATCTGGAGGATGCGGGGTTCGCCGTACAGCGTAATTACGGGGACCTGGCTCAGGCATATCAGGAGGTCTACGGCTCGGATCCCGGCATGCTCGGGTGGCACGTATACACCGAGGGCTGGGGAGGCGGATTTTCCACGTACGACGACAGCAGTCTGGCCGCCTTCTATTCCCCTTGGGTGGGCAACATGCCGGGCTACAACAACCCCGAGTTTTGGAATTACGAAAACCCCGAGCTGGACCGCGTAACCCAGACCATATACAACGCCCAATACGAGGACGGGGAGCACCGCACGCAACTGGTGCGCGAGGCCGCCACTCTGGGGATACAGGAGTCGGTGCGCCTCTTTTTGGTGTCGCAGGCGGACACCTACGCGGTAAACGAGGACGTGCACGGCGTGGTAAACCACGTGGGGGCCGGCATCTCCCACAGCATGACGCTCACCAACGCGCAGGTTCCGTCCGACGGCATCGTGGTGGGCGTGAGGCACCTGAGCCAGTCATCTTGGAACCCGGTGGCCGGGTTCGGCGACGTGTACAGCCTGGACATAGCGGGCCCGCTGGGGATCCCCTCGGGGGTGAGCCATCCGCACACCGGCGGTTCGATACCCCACGCGGTGCAGCGGCAGGCGACCACCGCCGGCCCCGACGGCACCTTGGAGGTGCCCCCCGACGCGATAAATTGGGATCCGTACACGCAGAGCTGGGCGCCAGTGGGCGAGAACGTCACCGCCGTCACCGCGGTGACCCTGAACTACACCTTCAGCAACTGGCACCACGGCCAGGCCGCCGACATCAACGACGTTCTGCACGGGCTCTACTTCGTGGAGGAGTGGAGCGTCAACACCGGCGAAGGCGACGACACGGTGGACCCGGAGCACACCGAGTCGTCCGCGCCAGGCTTGGAGATATTGGTGGGCGTGCGGCCGGTCGGCGAGGACTCGATGGTGGTATACCTGAACTATTGGACCTTTGACGAAGCCGACCTGGCCAGCTCCGGGGTGCAGTGGCTCAGCATACCCTGGGAGATATTCTACGCTTCTGAGCGCGCCGTGGCCGACGGACGGACGGCGTTCTCCCAGACCCAGGCGCAGGCCCAGAACGTCCCCTGGCTGTCGCTTATAGATCCCGAGGACACGGCCGTAATCCGGGAGTACCTGGCCACGTTCCTGGAGGAGGGAATAGTCCCGCCGTTCCTGCAGGATGCCGACCCCGAGTACCATGAAGCGAGGTATGAGGCGGCGATATCCTGGATAGACGAGTACGGCCACGCGTACGTCGACAACGGGCCCTTCATGCTGGTCAGCCACGACGATGAGGCCGGCAAGGCCGTCTTGGCCGCCTTCCAAGACGCGTCGTACCCGTACCCCCAGGGCGTGTGGTCCCAATTCGGCGTGGCGTCGTTCCCGAAGGTGGTGGGTATGGCGACCCCTACCCTGGTCGCCGGCGAGCCTTACTCGTTTGGAGCGTTCACCACCAACGCGGATACCCTTCGGTACTTTTTGAGCTACGAGACGGGCGGGCTGGTGTACTCCGGACAGACCGCCGCTTCCGGGGAAGATGCCCTGTCCGTTCCCGCCGAGGCCACCGAGGGCGTGCCCGACTGCCAGCTGGCGCTCCGGGTGTTTGCGCTGTCCGAGAGCGTGGTGATACCCGACGTGCGCAAGACCACCGTTGAGGTGTCACAATGCGGCGTAAGCCTGGAGGAGCGGTTGGAGGGCCTGGGCATCACCGAGGACATAGAGTTCCTCAGGACGACGGCGGCCGTGGTGGACGCGGCGACGCGGGACGGCGGGGTCTCCCTGGAGGAAGTCATACGCATCGTAGACGAGGAGGAGATGAGCGGGGCCACCGTGGCGCTGCTGTACATGATACTGGAGGGCTCGATTGACGGTGACGAGCTCTTTGAGTATTTGGCGCCGTAGATCCTCCGCACCACAACGGGCCCACAAGATATTTACGGACGCTGCAAAAAATCTCGGCGTTGTCCGACAGAGTTGCGGTGGTGACGGGAGCCAGCAGCGGAATAGGCCGCGCCACAGCCTTGGCCTTGGCCGACAAGGGAATGAAAGTGGCGTTGGGCGCCCGGCGGACCGACAGGCTTGAGGATCTGGAGGCGGAGATAAAGGCGGCCGGCGGCACGGCCGCGTCATATACGGTGGACGTCACGCGGCGCGACCAGTGCCAGGCGTTCGTGGACGACGCCGTTGGCAGGTGGGGCCGGGTTGACGTGCTGGTGAACAACGCCGGGCTGATGCCACTAAGTTTCGTAAAGAACCTGCACGTGGACGAGTGGGACAGGATGGTGGACGTGAACATAAAGGGCGTCCTGTACTGCACAGCCGCGGTCCTGCCGCACATGCTGGGGGCCGGATCCGGCCACATAGTCAACGTCTCCTCGGTGGCCGGCCGCCTGGTCTTTCCGGCGGGAAGCGTCTACTGCGCCACAAAACACGCCGTCACCGCGTTCAGCGAGGGACTGCGGCAGGAGCTGAGCGTCAGGAAGGGAATACGGGTAACCTGCGTGGAACCGGGCGTGGTGGCCACCGAGCTCACGAGCACCATCACCGACAAGGCTCTGGAAAAGTTCGTGGAGGGCGCCAAAAAGATGGACGCGCTGCAATCAGAGGACATAGCCGAGGCGGTGGTCTACGCCGTGCACTCCCCGGCGCACGTCAACGTGAACGAGATACTGATCAGGCCCACCACGCAGGAACGGTAGGGACATGCCCCGGGTGCCCCGCGTGGTGGTGTTGGGAGGAGGCTTCGGCGGCCTGTCTGCGGCCAACGCCATCCGGGACGCCCTGCCCCCCGAGAAGGCGCAGATAACCTTGGTGGACCGGAGGGAGTGGTTTATGGTCGGCTTTGCCAAGCTGTGGATAATACGGGGGACGCGCACGTTCGAGGAGTCCGCCGCCCCGCTCCGGAACCTCGAGGGACGGGGCATCGACTTTGTGAAGGCCGAGGTGGCGCGGATAGACCCGGACGGAAAGGCGGTGGAGACATCCGCCGGCCGGCTGGAATACGACTATCTGGTGGTGGCCGTGGGGGCGCGGCTCTCCCCCGAGAATATACCCGGCTTGGTTGAGCACGGGCTGGACCTGTACGACCACGACCATCTGGCGGCCATCCGGGAGCGGCTGTTAGAGATGCGGTCCGGGCGCGTGGCCGTTGCCATAACGGGCATGCCCTACAAGTGCCCCCCGGCGCCGTACGAGGCGGCCCTCTTGGTGGATTCGCTGCTCCGGGAGAGGGGGGTGCGCGACCGGGTGGCCATAGACGTGTACGGCCCGGCGCCCATAACGCTGCCCGCCGCCGGCCCCCGGGTAAGCGGGCGCGTGCTGGAGATGCTGCACGCAGAGGGGATAGAGTTTCACGGCTCCCGCAAGGTGGCATCTGTGAGGCCCGGCTCCCTGATCTTTGAGGACGGCGAGGCGGCGTTCGACCTGCTCGTGGCCGTCCCGCCCCATACCATACCCCCCGCAGTCTCCGGATTAGCCGGCGGCGATCCGTTCATCAAGATAGACAGGTCCGGCCGGACCCGGTTCCCCAGCGTCTTTGCGGTGGGCGACGTCACGACGCTGCCGGCCGGAAAGGCTCCCGTCCCCAAGGCGGGCGTCTTTGCCGAGGGAGAGGGTGTCGTAGTCGCCGGCTGTATAGTGGCCGACATCACCGGCGCCGCCGAACCGGATCCGTACGACGGGAGGGGAGGCTGCTTCATTGAGTCCGGCCGCGACACCGCCTCCGTAATAGAGGTGGACGCCTTCAAGCCGTCCACCGAGCTGAGCGATGCCACCTGGTCGAACTTGGAGGCAAAGGTGCGGTTCGAGCGAGACCGCCTGGCCAGCTGGCTGGACCACCGCGCCGGCGCCTAACCGTCGCTCTTTTTCATGTGGTTTAGCAGGGCGCGGATCTCGCCGCCCAGCTCGGCGCCGTCCAGGCTGATTCTTTCAGCGACGGCTTTTCGGTCGTGGCCCTCCGCCTCCATGCGGAGTCTCTCGGCGCAGTCCGCGTGGGTCTCGCTTGCCGACACGCGTCCACAGACAGAGCACTTCACGGCATAGCTCCCTGCCGCCTGTACATAATACTTTGTGCGGCGGGCCTTTGCATACGTCGTGTCACTTCACGCTGGCATTCTTTACCAGTGCGGCCTATTGCAGTCGGTCTCTTGACGCGGGCGTAGCACATGCGCAGGTCGTAACGCCGGGCATCCGGCCAGATCAGCGGCGCCCGCGCCGCTATAGTTTGGCCCGGCGCAACAACTGGTCCTTGTACGCGGCCAGCCTCGGGTCGTCGGGATCCAGCTGGATGGCACGTTCGTAACTGATTAACGCCTCGTAGGACCTGCCCAGGGCCCCAAGCGCGTCGCCCTTCATGCCCCAACACTTTGCAATGTTGGGATTTATGCTGATGGCCAACTCTATGGTATCGAGCGCCTCGTCGTAGATGCGCTGATCCATGAGCGCCCCGGCCTTGTTCATCAATACGGAAAGGTTGCCTGGCGCGATATCCAGCGACCTGTTGTACAGCGATACGGCCCTTTTGGGGTCGCCGTTCACCAGAGCCCTGTTTCCCTTCCGAAAGAGCCGCTCCGCATGCTTCATTAGGCGTGGGCGCTCGCCGAATTGCTATTAACTTTGTTTTGATCCGAATTCTTCCAAAAGCCGCACTACGTGACGCAAGTCCGTCGCCGCCGGACACCGTGGCCTTGCGGGGGCGTTTGGCCGCGAACTTTGGCCGCGCGGCGGGTTTTCATGATGCCGTTGCGCCTGCGATTTAGGGCGGCGTGGACCGCCTCGGGGGCGTCGCATCTGCGTACTCTCCCAAGCCGCTTGCGGGCATATCGTGTACGGCATGAATGAACGTTGGCGCGGGCCGGCCCCGTCAATACTACGGTTTAATAATTTGTCATGGGTACGGGGCTCTGCGGGACCGTCGTCTAGCTTGGCCATGATGCTAGCCTGGGGTGCTAGAGGTCGTGAGTTCGAATCTCACCGGTCCCACCATACTATACCCCCAACGTCTCCAACAGCGCCGCAAAGGTCGAGTTGCCGGGGCGGCGCTTGTACGCCCTCATCGCCCCGATGGCCTCCGCGGGGGGCGGCCCGCCGCACAGCGTCCTGGTTATGCCGGACAGGCCCCCCAGGTACAGGCACTGCGCGGCCGAGGTGACGTTGGCCGGCCTTCTTGACAGGCTGGCGCTCTCAAAGTCTATGATCTCCGGCTTCCGGCCCACCAGCACGTGCCTGGAGATGTCGACCAACTCCCCGTGGTCCAGCCCGGCCAGGTCCAGCCTGCGGCACCGCTCAAGGATGCGGCGCACGGTCCGCCTCGCGGCGCGCCCGCCCGGGCGCCCGGCCAGCCACCTTCCCACGGGCGCCCCGGCCAGGTACTCCATCATGAGCAGGTTGGAGGTGTGCCCCAAAAGACGCGGGCCGACTCCGCTCCGGTTTGCCGCCTCCAGCAGGTTCGCCTCCGCCCGCATGTCGGGCCGGGGCGAGTCGGTCCGGCGCATCTTCAGGGCCGCCATTCCGTCGCGGGCGCGGACCAGCACGACCACTCCGGCGTGGCCCTTGCCCAATATCCTCACGCCGTTTATCTCCGAGCCCCCGAAGAGGGCCACTCCCTCCACCCCGATGCTGCGCATCTCAGACAGGTACGCGGCTATGCGTCCCCCGCCCGGATACCCCAGCAGGACGGCGCCGGGGCCGCTACCCATCGAGTCCGGCGGAAGAAAAGACGGCTTCATCTGCTGCCAGTAACCCCGCGGCCTCCTCTTTAACCGATTGGGCTATTCTGCCCCCGACTGTTATGCTGGATCCTTCCCTGATGTAGCGGTGCAGCCCGGCCGGTATGCCGGCCTTGCCGGGGTCGCGCAGTATGCTCCGCAGCATGGCCCCGGCGGTGTCTGGCGTTCTCCGGTCCATGCGGAGCAGCCTCATGTCCGGCGATACCCAGATCATCCCGCCGTTCTTGGCGAAGCTGGCCGCGTCGGCCCGCCGGAACACGTCCGGCCCGGCGCGTACCGTGCGGCGGGGTATGTGGAGCGACTCGGTGAGAAACAACAGGCACACCCTGCCGCCGTCGGCAAGCACCTTGTGCCTGATTATGGCGAATCCGCCCAGCTCCATCTGCCGAGTTATTGCCGACGCCGCCCGCATGGCCTGGCCCCATATGGTCTCGGGATTCTCGCCTCCGTACGGGAACTTGACCGACACCACGTTCTCCCACCCCAGCCGGGGGACTGCATCGCCCGGCCTGAACATGCCGGGATCCGGATCGTTGACCAGCGCCCTGCACCACAGTATGAACAGGGCCATGTTTCTGTTGGAGATCGCCGCGGCCAGATTGCGGTTTTCGTCCACGGGATCTATTATGCTGATCGGCGTGTCGAATTTCTTGGACGTCCTGCCTATCACGTCGCCGCGCCTCGCGTCGGCCATTCTCTCGGCCACCTCATCGAACCCGCCAAAGTTCAGCACGAGCACCTCTGTGGCGTACCCGCTGAATCCCTGCACGGCCATCTGGGCGCCGTATATTCCCCGGGCCTTGAGGAACCTCTTGAGCAGCCGCGCGCCGTTTTGCATGTCGGCGGTGAGCTCTTCGCGCATGTGCTCGGTGTGGTACGGCGAGCGGTCCGCGGCGCTCTTCCACTCCCCCAACTCCACGTCATAGCAAGGGACCACGTTCACCACGACGCCGTTGACCGCCGCCTCAACGTAGGGGTGATCGGCGTACCGCTCGGCGGGGCCGAAGTCGCTCATGGAGTTAAACCCGATGCTCCTGGACACGTCGCGAAATATTTCGCCCGGGACGCTCTTCTTGAACTTTACGAACACGTCGATGTCCGTGTCGTCGGCCAGCCACGTCCCCTTGGCGTACGAGCCGCCCAGCGCCACGCCGGTCACCTCGGCGTGGTTTTTGGCCTCCCCGGAAACCATCTCCATCACACGCTCGACGGTCTCTTTTTGGGCCTTTTCCTGGTCGGCGGTGGGGATGACCCTCTTCAACTGTTCGGCAATTGTTTGGTTCACTCGGCGGCCACCTCGGCAATGTCCGTATACGTGGGTCCGGTTCTGGCCAGCACGCTAGACTTCAGTTTTATGGCGTCGACGCGCTGCACCCCCCACATGCGGTCTGCATATCCTGATACGTCGACGCGTCTTCCCCTCTTCACCCTCAGTACGGTGAGGTGCGGCTTGAAGGGCTTGCGGTCGCCGCCCAACGCCTCTCCCACGGCATCGGCCAATCGGGTCAGCTTCCGCCCCCCGTCCGGGTCGGTTCCCGCCCAGACCACGCGGGGCGGTCTGCCGAACGTTCCAGCCCCCCGCAGCTGTACGTCGAACGCGTCAAACTTCACCGACTGCAGGGCCTTGGCCGCGGCGGCGGCCACCTCTTTTGACACCTCGCCCAGAAACTGCAGGGTGAAATGCAGGTTGCGCGGCTCCACCGCCTTGCCCGCCCCGTCCATGCCGCGCTGGAACGAGACTATCCGCTCCCTTGCATGGCCGTCGATCACGTCTACGGCCACAAAAACCCTCACGTTCTACATAACGTCAAATAGTCATAAGAGTTTATCCAGAATCTGCGCCGCGTCATCTGTTGGGCCGTCCGGCGACCCGTTCTATGATCTCGCCGATGCGGCGTGATTCCACCCATACCTCTATGGGGCCCAGCGGCGACTCTTCCGGGGTGTCGCAGACGGCCGCGATTCCCGCGTACGCCGCCTGCCTGTTCAAGAGGAGTCGGGTGCCTTCTTCGTACGCGTTGTCCCTCATGCGGCGGCGCAGCACTCCCAGCGACTGCCGGGACGCCAGCGATTCGCGTATGGCGTCAAGGGCTCCCACGTCATCGGATCGCGCCTCGGCAACACGGCCCCGGATCCGTCCGTCGCCGTCCGGCAGTATGTTGAGCAGGGCGGCCAACACCTTCCGGGGGTCTTCGGAGGGGCTTATCGCCGCCCGCGCCAGCACGCGGCAGGGTATCAGGCGTCCCACCCGCGTATTATCTTCCGGGCGGCGTCTACGAGACCGGATATGTCCAGATCGTTGTTGGATATGGACTCGTCGGCCAGCGCTATGGGATCGCTTATCCCGACCCCCAACTCCCGCCGGTCCCGGTCCCGCATGGCGTCGGGATCGTCGGGATCGTCGGAGCGCCCCCTGCCCTTCAAATAACCGAACCTGGTCTCCGAGGACGCGTGGATGGCCAGTATCTTGAGGTGGCCGCATTCGGCCAACTCCTCGATCTCGTCCTCGGACCTTACCCCGTCCACTATCACGGCGTCTCCTGCGGCGGCCTTGATCAGCGGCTTTACCAGTCTTGCCACAGCCGCGGGTCCGTCTTTTCTACGCAGCTCCAGCATTATTCGCCCCAGGTTGGGGCCGGTGGGATCCACTTCCCGCCGTCGGGCTTCGGCGCGCACCGCGTCCCCCATGTTTACGACCGGATACCCCGTGGCCTTGAGGCCGTCGGCGACGGTGGACTTGCCGGCCCCGGGCATTCCCACTAGGCACACCACCAGCCTGGACAACACCCGCGTGACATCCGGGTCTGCTATCAAGCTACCGGATGGGGGCGGCGCCCCGCCCGTTGAACGGGGGCGGCGCGTCTTGCTCTTGCGGGCATGGCACGCATGCGGCCCGGCGGGCGCCCGGCCCAGGACGGGTTCCACGCAAAGGGGCCATTGCCGTCCAAATGCGTCTTCCGGGCGCTTTACGCCCTATTGCAGGCGGCGTGTAGTGCAGTTGCCGTCGTCAAAATATTGTTGATGGCCGTCTGGAACAAAACCACATAGACACATTTTTAATCCATACCGCATAACATTACGAGTAATGCTGTTTTTCGTAAAGGCGATACTTGGACTGATAGTCTTGGCGGTGATACTGGTCGTATCGTGGCCTTATCTGGAGGCCGCTTTCCCCAATACCACCGGGGCGATGCCGGACGTCATACAAGAAGATGTGCGCCACATAGGCGGTATGATCGGGGAGCAGGCAGGGATAGCAGCGGGAAAGGCTGCAGACATGGCATACGAGAGCCTCAGCGATGCTGCTGAATCCGCCGCTGAATCCGCCATTGACTCCGTCACCGACTCCCTGCAGCAGAGCCCTCCGTAGCCCATTGCCAGGCGTAGTTCATGTAGGAGTCGGGCCTGTTGCGGCCTATCACGACGACCAGCATGTCGGAGAACTCCTTGTCGGCCATCTCCCGGACGGTTCCTGCGTACGTCCGCTCGTCGGGGGTGGTGAGGTTCTCGTATATGTGGACGGGCAGGGCATCGGTATCGAAGCCCTCGTCTTGCAGGTACGCGGACACCTCGCGCGGCATGAAGTTTAGGTCCGGCCTTCCGGGCCAAGGGCGCGGCACCAGTATGACGCTGAGCCCTTCCCTGAGGGCCTCTGTCATGTGGCGCTTCTTGTCCTCTATGTCCCCGGTGACGTGCATCGTGATCGCGCGGGCTTTGTCCAGCGGTATGCGGGAGCGGGAGGCGGCCACCTGTACGGCGCTTATGCCCGGCACCAACTCCACGTCCCCGAATATTTCGACCAGCCTGTCCACCACCTCTGACTCGGAAAAGTTGACGTCCCCGGTGAACGGCACCGCCAGGCTCCTCCCCCCCATGGTTCTCCGTATTCGTTGGTACGCCTCTTCCTGGTCTGCCATGGTGATGTGGTGTACCTCCTTTTCGTCCAGAAGGTGCCGTATAGTCTCCATGGTGTAGCGGTAGCCGGCCACTATCTCGCATCCCCGTATGATGTCCTCGGCGGCGCCGGTCACGTAGCGGGGGGATCCCGGCCCCACCCCGACCGCGTACACCCTGCCCATCTACACGCCCCGCTTCTCTATCACAAAGTCCACGAAGGGTCCCCAATCGACCTTCATGAACTTGAGGGCGTCCTTGACGGGATACTTTACCCAGTCCTGCGCTATGGAATATTGGTGCTTTTCGGACTTGCCGTCTTTGGCATACTTCATGTACATCACGCTGCCCCAGTCCTTCTCCTCGTGGTATATCTCCCGTATCTGCCCAAAACTCAGGGACAGGTTCTTGGGATTCTCCAGATCCTCCATGAGGTTGGACTCGTCGTACCCGTCGTGCGTGATCATGGTGTGTTTGGACTTGATAAAACCCACCACCTGCCGCTGCCGTATGGCCTGCCACCAGGCCGGCTTGGCCTTGGTCTTGTGCACGAACGCTAGGCGCCGGTCCGTGAGTATCAGCATGCCCTCCTTGCCGCCTATGCTGAAGAAGCCCGTCGATTCCCGCCATACGGAGACCAAGTGGGCCCTGATCTTCTCGTCGAAGTATGCCACGCGCCGTGATGATACACGTCCGTTAAAAAACGATCTGGGCGCCCCGTCGCCGGTCCGCGCGGTTCCGACGCGCGGTGGGCGTTTGCCCGATGCGCGCTCTTGGGTAAGCGGTGCCGCCAATGCGGCCCGGGGATGCGGGCGCGCCGTTCTATGGGCCCGTTGACGTCGACATTCCTATCACGCCTATGCCCACGAATACGGCAGTGAGCGCCGCTCCCAGATATAGACAGTTTTTGGCCATTGAATCGTTGTACTGCCGCAGCATGAAGTAGGCTATCAGCCCGCCAAATATTCCCAAAAATATCGGAAGCAGGAACCATGCCCAACTGCGTTGTTGGTTGTATGCCATGGCTCCAGCTGTGCGCCGGGCTATTTAACCCCCACCCGGACAAAGCTTGCGGGCATCGCGGGCGTACCGGATGTGTGGCGGGGGCGCGCCATACGGGGCGGCATCCTGCATCGCTCCCAAAAAACCTGATCCGCGCCGCAATGCTGCGGCCACGTGCCGCCGCTGGGATGCCCGCATCGCCCCGGATGTGGCGCCGGGCGCCGCATGGGGTTATATGTTGGGCCCCCGGCTTGCCTGCAGTGCAGTACTTTCAGGCGGTTCAAGAGGGAAAGAGGCGCGCCTCAAAGTCCCAGATGAGGCTCTTTGACGCGGCCGGCTTTTCCATGCTGACGCTGACCACCAAGAAGGTCTCCGGCAAGTTTGTCCCGGTGGGCGAGGAGGAGTACGCGGCCATAATACAGACGCCCGAGGGATACGTGGCCATACTGGCCGACGCGGACGGGTACACCAAGGCGCAGTCAAAGCCGGTCAGCCGGGAAGAGGCATCGGGCATTCTGGAGAAACTGACCGAGGGCGGAGCCGAACCATACCCGGGAGACACCATTACCATATGGACCCGCACACATTCCGTGGTTCGCTAGAGCAGTATCTCGGTCCCCACGGGGTCCCCCCTGACGGCGGCCCTCAGACTTTCGGGAGAGGCGCGCAGTATGCGGGTGCGTATGGACGAGCGCTCTATCACCTTCAGGGCCACCAGATCCATCAGGTTGTGACCGCCGGCGACCGTCTCCTCCCGCACCAGCATGCTCCTCAAGTCCTTCATGCGTATGGCATCGAACATCTTGGCGTTCTTGTTCTCTCGGGGGTCCGAGTCGTATACCCCGTCCACGTCGGTGGCGTTAAGGAAAGTCCGGGCGCCGACCTTCTCGGCCATCAGGGCGGCGGTCCCGTTGGTGCTCTGTCCCGGGTACAGCCCGCCGGTCACCACCACCAGCCCGCTGGCGGCGGCCCTCTTGACCTCCGGCAGCGTGGTCGGCACATCCGGATACGCCCTCTCCCCCAAGGCAGCTATGAGCAGCCGGGCATTGAGCCGTGATATCTGAATTCCCATCTGGTCCAGCGTGGCCTCGTCGGCCCCCAGAGACCTGGCCGCGCCTATGTAATGCCGAGCCGTGGCGCCGCCCCCGGCCACCGCCACGGGCTGCACGCCTTCCAAGCCGGCCAGCGTATCGGCCCATCCCGCCAGCGAGTCTGTCGCGTCCATCGCAAATACGCGGCCCGAGAGCTTGATTACCACGCGTCTTGCCACGGGCGTTTTCGGTAGGCGGGGCAATTTAAAGATGGATCGCGCTTGGCGCGTCTTGCCGGGGCGGTGGACCCCGACCGGAACGGCGTGGCATACGTCCCGGACGGTGGCCCGACCCCGTTTCACGCAGACCCGCCCGAGACGGGCTTGGGCGCCGTGACGTCGGGATCGACTCCGCGTCGCTCTGGACATCCAAAATGATATTTTTATACGATGTCGCCCCCCGCGGCAATGATGGCATTCTGTGTCAAATGCGGAAATGTCCTGAAAGAGGGCGACAACTTTTGCCACAAATGCGGCAGCAGGCGCGAGGACCGCTACGCCGCGCCGGATCCCGGCCAGCAGCCCACCAGAACGTACGAGTACGACGGTCAGACGAGCCGGAGCGACGCTAGTCCGGCGGCCGGCCGGGAGGGCGCGGCGGATCTGGGGGACGTGATGCCCCCGGATGCGGCGCCGGCGGTAGACCGCAAGACGCGCTTTTTGGACGGTATGTTGGTGTTGACGCACGAGGACGTGGTGTTGTACAGCGGCGACGAGCAACTAGAGATGAAGCGCATACCCCTTGCCAGCATAGAGTCGTGCAGCGGCGGCGCCATATCGCGCATGGTGATGCGGGCGATGGATGCGGGGACCGGCGGGAGGATGAGCCGGTCCCTGATAATAAAAAAGAGGGTAAACCAGGAAGAAAACTTTGCCGAATACCTCAACGAGGTTGAGGCTCGCATGACGCGCATAAACTCGAAATTAAAGGGGCGCCGCGGCCGGATGAGAGATTTTAACTCCCGACAACGGGGGTCCCGCAGGCAAACGCGGGAGCTCTACACCGAACTGTCAAAGCTTGAGGCCGAAGCCGAGCGGCTGCGGGTGGATCCGGATTACATACGCCTGGTCAAACTAGAAAAGGCCGACACCAAGAAGGAGTCGTTCAAACTGCCCCCGGAGGTTGGCAATTTGGACGAAGAGTACGACATCTGGATACACGCCAT
The DNA here is from genome assembly GCA_963665475.2 of Nitrosopumilaceae archaeon. Lineage (GTDB taxonomy): Archaea > Thermoproteota > Nitrososphaeria > Nitrososphaerales > Nitrosopumilaceae > VYCS01. The sequence continues at coordinate 432,927 of CAXXXK010000004.1, forward strand.
AAACCGGCGGCTTGAGGGCATCAAGAAGATCCGGGTTGCCACCGTCCCGCCCGACGCGGTGGTGGTAGTGGACGGCCGGGTGCGCGACAGCACGCCGTGTATAATAGACAAACCGCTGACGGACGAGTCAGCCATCCGGCACAAACACAGGGTGGAGGTATTTTTGGAGGGCTACAAGCGCAAAAAAGTGATGGTGGACGCCCGCCCCAAGAGCGATTCCAAGAATATAGATCTAAAACTGTCGCGTCTTGCCACGCCGGACGCCGCCGCCGACATAAGGATCCGTTCGATGCGCCAGCTGCTGCCTGATCGCGCCATTGACATAGGACGATATGACGTGGAGTACGAGGCCATATGCGATTCGCACAGGGTATTTCTGGGGAGCGACGTGCTTCTTCTGGTGGGGGCCGACTCCAAGTGCCTGTTGGAGGTGCCGTACGGGGCCATCAGCCAGGTCAAACCGAAGAAGAAGTTCATGAAGGGCATAGTGGGGATAGACATCTCGTACGGGAAAGGCGACTTTTCGGATCTGAGCCTGTACATTGAACTGGATGCCTCCGCATACGACAACGCGCGGGAGATATCGCACCGGTACGAGGTGCTGCTGGAACGGCTGAACGCCAAGATGGAGGGAAGCTACGTTCGGGTCTCCGGCCCACTGCGGCGCTCGGACGGCTACTACTCCATCACCGAGGAAGATATAGCCGACGGCTTCCGGCGCTTTGATCCCTACAGCTTCGAGAAGCTGGTGGCGCGCCTCTTTAACGCCATGGGGTACGAGACAGAGGTGACGCGGGGATCCAACGACATGGGAGTGGACGTCATAGCACGCACCAGCACCGAGGTCATAGTCATACAGGTGAAGAAATGGAATGCCAACGTGGGCGGGCCGGACGTGCACAAAACCCTGGGTTCCATGGTGTCGCAGAAGGCGGACAGGGCCATCGTGGTTACCACCTCGGACTTTACCAACCAGGCGTACCAGATACGCAGATCCGGCAAACACGTGGAGCTGTGGAACGGCAAGAGGCTTAACGCCGAGATGCGCAAGCATCTGGTGGCCCGGTAGAGTACGCCGTCCTGCCCGGCATGCGCCGCAACGGCCGTCGGTTCCCCCGGAAAAGACGGATGGTGGCCGCAACGGCCGCGATCTGGCCCCCACATTTGACGGGCCCGCACGGCGCGCACGGCCGCAAGGATCTGAGATCGTGTTTTAGCGCCCCCAACCCGGCGGGATACCCGTCCTCTGCCTTTTAGGCGAGAACGCGCCGCCTTAACGGGCGGGCCAGCGGGGGTAAAACCTGACATCGTGCTTTGGCGCGCCAAACATGCGGGATACCCGCCCTCGTCTCTGAGCCTGACCGCCCAACATTTATCATGCGCCCGCCCGAATATAACGCGGTGAACCCCAAGATATTCGTTGGAGTGGCGATCGCCGCCGTTGCGGCGGGCATAGTCGTGGTGATGACCGTGGGCCCGTCCGTGCTGGAGGGTTCGGCACAGCCGGGCCAGGAGCCGCGGCCGTTGGCCGTCTTGCCCATGGCCGTGAGCGTGGACGAGATCCGCACCGTGAGCCTGAACTCGCGGGGCGCCGTCCTGGAGCTGGTAGTAACGGTGACCAACCCCAACGCCAAGTCGGCGATCCTCTCGCTGGTCAAGTATCAGGTGTTTGCCGACGAGGAGAGGGTGGTCGCCGGCCAGATCGGGAGTAGGGCAGAAGGCATGGTGGACGCATCCAACTACTACACCGTGCTGAGCGGAAGCTCGGTTACCCTGAAGGACACCATCACCCTGACCAACGCGGGCGGGGCCCCGGAGTTCTGGGCCGCCTTGGAGTCAGGCTCGGTCTCCTGGAGGGTGTCCGGGGAGGCCTTCTTCAATTTGAGCTCCATGACCTCGGGCCAGGAGAACGAGGTGCTCTTCGATCAGGTGTTGAATTAAGGATTATGAAATTTTAATTCTGATATAGTATATTTTTATTTCAAATATACTGACAAATTCTTAAAAGCGAAATGCCGGTAGGGAACTCCATGGCAGAAGCAGGTATGGCAGCCTATGGCGCCACCATTGGAGTCGCGATAGCGCTGGCCGTGGTGTGCTTTGCTCTTAGGGGCAAGGGACATCCCGAACCCTTGGAGTAAAAGCCACATCCTTTTTCATTTTAGTCTGGGTCTTTGCCCAACCCCAGCATGCTTGCTAGCGTCACCTGCTTGCTGTGCTTCTTCTTGGCGTAGCACCGGTGGTAGTACTGGCATCCCTCGCAGTCGTCTGACGGCTCCAGTATGGGAAGGTTGTCCCCGGGCAGCAGATCCGCCAAGACCCTGACCCGCCGGACGGTCTCCTCAAACATCTTCTTGTTGCGGGCCAGCGAGAACGACGACTCCTGCCTGTCGCCTGTTATGTACACGATTATCCCGTCCAGCTTGTCGTACATCCACAGGCAGGCGTTCATGTACAGGAGGTCCCCGGCCCGGGGGTTTGTCATGGGCTGGGCGGCGGGGCGGAAGAGTATCACCGCGTCCTCGACCAGCATGTCGGCGTTGCCCTTGAGCGTCATGTCCCCCACGTCGTACGAGGCCTGCTCGGCGCCGTACCCGAGCTTTCTGAGAAGCCCCGAGAGCAGCTCGTTGAAACCGTGGCGTTCCCGGTCCAGCGGATCCCGCCTGTCAAAGTACGACCTGCGCAGGCATCCGACGACCTCCTCCAAGTGCACGGTGGTGTAGTCGGCGGCGTCTATGCCCACGTCCAGCTCCCGGCCCAGCGAGTCGATCGCGTTGTTGATGAGGCTGCGGTAGTCGCGGTCTCCCATCATGGTATGGCGTATAACGCGCGGGTTGATATATTTGGCGCCCTCCGGTCACGCCGCAGAGGCGCCCTTGACCGGGTTGAGCACCAACTTGGACATGACCCTCTTGGAGGGTATGCCCTGCTCCACGGCATAGGCGATGGCCCCGAGGTTTCCCGTCTCGTAGGTGGTCAGCTTCGTTATGGCTATGATGGTGGCAAAGTTGAAGATCTTGGTGAAGGATCGCAGGCAGATGGTGTACGCCCGCATTCCAAGGGCCCTCTCGAACTCGGCCAACGCGTCCATGTCGTTCTTTGCCTGGGGTATCAGCCCCCTGTACTTGGTGTTGGCCACCTCTGCCAACGCGTCCCGGACGGTCTCGGTCGCCATCATCCTGGACAGCAGCTCCGAGGGGGCCGACGGGGTGGGCGGCACCAGCAGGTCCTCCATGGTCTCCTCCCTCACGTTCCAGAACTTGCCCCGGATGACGCTCAGCAGGTTGTACGAGTCTATGTCCAGGTCTATTATCTTGGCAACCTCCCTGTCCCGGTTGCGTATGCGGGCCCTGCCCAGATGCCGGTACACGATCTTGTCGAAATGGGTGTCAAAGGCCTGCAGGTTTCCCCCCTCGCCGTACGCCGCCACGGCCCGGGTTACGTCGTCGCCGAACCGCGTCGGGGCCAGGCTGGCGGCGGCCTCCTCCAGGTCCTTTGCCACCAGGGCCTTGACCACCACGTCCCTCTGCTTCAGCAGCTCCTCGGCGCGGAGGTTGACGTGGGGCTCGATCTCCTCTTGGGTCTTGTTGAGCGCCTTTCCCTTGAGGATTGCCTTTAGGTTGTACGCGGTGAACTTCATGTAGTACGCGTCCAGTATGGGCGACTTGCCCGCCGCGCGTGATATGCTGTAGTGGCGGTTGGCCAGGTTCTCCCAGATGACCGACTCTATGCCGCGGGCCGTGTACGGCTTGGGGGTGTCGGACACGACCCCCTCGTATACGGTGTTTCGCATGCGGGTCACCAACTCGTCCAAATTCCTGGACTCGGAGAGCATCTGGTAGTCCTCCCTCTTGAGCAGTTTGCCCCTCTGGCTGTACGACTTTACCGACGCGTACACGTTCTTGGAGGGGCCCATCTGACCGGTAGCGGCCTTCGGAGCCGATTTTAAGGTTTGGAAGCGGCAGAGCCCGCCCTGTTGTAGTACCGGCCGGGCCGCGCGGGGGCGGCCCTCAGCGGCCCACCACGTCCCGCAGCAGGGCGACGACGGCTCCCCTGGCGTCTTCGTCCATCGCGTCGTATGCCTCTGCCATCTCCAGGCACATGGACGCCGGCGCGTCGGAGCCTATGTGGCCCAGATCCGGCGGCAGGAGATCGAACCCGTCCCGGCACCACGCCTCCACGTACTGCCTCATTATGTGCTGCATGAGGGCGGGGCTGCTCGTCGCCAGCGCGCGTAGCGCCCCGCCGTGGGCCCCCATGTCCCCTATCCGTTCCATGACGTCGTTCCGTCCCTGCAGATCCGGTATGGCCAGCGCCACCATCATGCCCCTTCGGGTCAGGGTGTAGTAGGGGCTTCCCCGCTCCTGCATCATCTTGGGACCCCGCCGGAGGGGCAGGCTCCCCTCCTCCCGCGCCAGCTTCAGCGGTATCATCACCCGCTCCATGTCGCCGAAGATCGCCGGGTAGACGGTCTGCCACTTGGAGCCGGTAGTGCCCGCCAGGCTCTTGGCCAGCCCGGTCCTGGTTCGGTCCTGCGGGTTGGCCTTCTCTGCCAGCATCCGTATTATGAACCGCTGCCGGATGGCCTTGGCGCTCAGCTCCCCGCGCCTGGTCTTGAGCTTCTGGAATATTCCCAGCGTTACCTCCTTCATCTTACATCCTCCTATCAAAAATCTGTAGTTTCATAAAACTATGTCACATAGACACTTTATATGTAGTTTTATTTTTAGATCTGAATTCTACTTCAAAACTTAAATAACTTTAGAAATTTTAAGCGTCAATGAGAACAAAGAACCACAAGTATGCTCTATTACTTGTGGCCGCAGTCACCATTACATCAGCTGGCGCAGTGTCGCAAGCATTCGCGCAGCAAGTTACCGACGGAATGGACGGATACGTAGCAGGCACCAGTGGCATATACACTGGCAACGAGAACGAGTGTTGGTTTGAAGAAGACGGATCAATGCTGCCCTGTCGCATAGACACCGGAGATACCGCCTGGATGCTGACAGCATCCTCGCTGGTGCTCTTCATGAGCCCCGGCGTGGCGTTCTTCTACGGCGGTCTTGCCAGGTCCAAGAACGTTACCAACGTGCTGGGCATGACGCTCATCATAATGGGCATCATGGCGGTGCAGTGGGTCCTCTACGGATACTCCCTGGCATTTGGGCCGGGGGGCAACGCCTACATGGCGGACCTCACGTACGCTGGACTCAATCAGGTATCGCACTATGCGCCCCTAGGGGCGCCCACGGCCTGTTCCGACACGTGGTCGGCAGCCTACCAAATGCAGGTGCTACACGATGCTGAAATATGTGGCGATTCTTGGCCCAGTACCGTTCCCCACGCGCTCTTCATGGCGTTTCAGGGAACCTTCGCAATCATCACCCCGGTGCTCATCATCGGCGGCCTGATTGACAGGATCAAGTTCAGCGCGCTAATCATATTCATAATACTCTGGGGCACGTTCGTCTACGATCCCATCGCCCACTGGGTGTGGGGAGGCGGCGTCATAGGCCAGCTGGACCTGGATCCAGAATTGAGCCCGTCCGGAGCGCTTGACTTTGCCGGCGGTACGGTCGTACACATATCCTCGGGATTCTCCGCCTTGGCCGGGGCCCTATTGCTGGGCAGACGGCTGGGATACGGCAAGATCCCCATGGAGCCACACAACGTTCCAATGGTCGTGCTTGGCGCGTCCATACTCTGGTTTGGTTGGTTCGGCTTCAACGCCGGCAGCGAAGTGATGGTGGACGGAATTACCGTAAGCGCATGGGTCGTGACGAACATCGCGACCGGCATGGCGGCCACCACATGGGTGCTCATGTCTTGGGCCCACACCGGCAAGCCGAGCATTGTAGGCGCGGCCACCGGTGCGGTGGCAGGCCTGGTTACCATCACCCCGGCGTCCGGCTGGGTAGGTCCCATGGCAGCCATCATAATGGGCATAGCGGCAGGTACCGTGTGTTATGCGGCAGTCGCCTTCAAGAACTCACGCAAGTGGGACGACGCTCTGGATGTCTGGGGCGTGCACGGAATAGGCGGCCTGACCGGAGCCATACTGACCGGCACGCTGGCGAGTCCCCACATATGGGACACCGGCGACGGCATTGGCGCATGGACCGGCACGGCCGAGGGTATGGAGACGCAGGGACTAAGCATTGTCGCCGCGGCCATATCCATCGGGTATGCCTTTGGTGTAACCATCGTAATACTGAAGATAATGGACGCTGTCTGGCCTGGCGGAATCAGGGTCACTCCCAAGGAAGAGGAGATCGGCCTGGATCTCGCCCAACACGGCGAACGAGCATACGTCAACGAGTAACCACCACCCTTTTTCATATTTTCTTTGATGCGGCGGCAAAGATGGCGCACGCCGCGCATGTGGCGTGCAGTGGGGCGTAGCGTGCCATATCTTCCCAAGTCCCGCCGCGTGCCTGCCCGGGGGAGGCGTTTCCGGAGTAGTGTGGCCTGGCGCTTGGTCCCGCCGGGCGCGCAGACGGCCCCGGGTGTGTATGTCGTTTGAACTGGAGCGTTACCGCTTGGGCTTCCAGCGGAACTGGTTGTATATCAGCTGGGGGCGCACCGCCGTAAAGGGCTTGGCGCCGCCGTCGTACCACTTTGTGAAGAACTCGTAGAGGTGGAGCCTGAGGCTCTGTATGTACACGATGAGCCCCTCTATCATCATTATGCCGAGGTTGCCGCCTATTATCATGGCCCAGGCCCCGACCGAGCCGGCGCCGCCCATGGCCGCGTACGCGTTGTTGACTGTGAGAAGCAGCGCGGCGTGCACCAGCAGCATGATGCCCAGCCGGGCGTAGCTTATGGTGTGCGCCAGGCTTTCCACGGTCTTTCCCAGGAATACTTCCATGACGACGTTGGCGGCGCTTCCGCCCTCCTCGGGGTGCCTCTTTGCGTGGAGTATGCCGCCGATCATCATCATGGCCATGGACCCTATGACCACCACCACCGCTATGCGGGTGACCACCCACACCGTGGCCCACTCGCCCAGGAACATGGTGACCCAGGGGACCGGCTCGTCGTGGACACGCGAGTACATGTTCATCACGTCGTACTGGGCGCCTATGGCGCACATCATTATGACCACTATGCCGCCGTACAGGGTGATGTTGGGGACGTACTCCATGTACGCGACCAGCTTGTTGCCTGCCCTGAGGTGGCGCTTCACGCGGAGGAGCATTGCCCAGACCAGGTGGACTATGCCCAGGAAGAGGGAGACCTTGAGTATGTCTATCACCTGTTCGAAGGTGAGCTCGGCCACGCTCAGCACGCCCACTATCCAGGACACCGAATGCAGCGGCCCGCCCTCCTTTAGCAGGGCCTCAAAGGGCTCCATGTGGTCTATGTGGTACCCGAACATCTCGCCGGCGCCCACCCCCGCTATCGCCGAGGCGCCGCCGGATATGGCTATGAGCATGCCCCACCTGGACAGCGTCCCCTGGCCCTTCATCTTGAAGAGCAGGCCCATCCCCATCAGCAGCAGGCCGTGGCCCATGTCGGCGAACATTATCCCGTAGAAGACGGGCCACATCATGGCAATCATGGGGGTGGGGTCCTCCTCGCCCTTCTTGGGGATGCCCTGGCTCTGCGTTATGACCTCGAAGGTGCGGATGAACCTCTTGTTTTGGAAGAGCGTGGGGGCGTTGCGGGCCAGCTCGGGGTCCGTGATGTCCTCCACCGCCGTGATCCACTTCCCGACGGTCTTGCGGAACTTGGACTCCATGGTGGCGGGTATGTATCCCTGTATGACGGCAAAGTTGCGGGTGCCCCCCGGCTTGCGGAAGGTCTCCAGGACGTCCTTGGCCACTGCGGCCTCCTCGTGTATGGTGAGTATGTCCTTGCGCAGACTCTTTTTGAACCCGGCCAGCTTCTTTGCTATGCTGGCCTTCCTCTCGGTGAGCTCCTTTATCTTGGCTATAACGTCCGTATACGCCTCGCTGGGAACCTGCGGCAGCCCCTCGGGTATGGAAAAGGGCGAGGCGTTGAAGCTCCGCGTGGACTTTAGGATGCGGTCGGCGTCGCCAGCGTCGCCTATGACCAGCAGGGCGGCCATATCCTTGGACTGCAAGTCGTACTTGAACGTGGAGACGTCCTCGGGCAGGGCGCGGACTATCTCGTCGCGGTCCGCAGACTCTATGATGAAGAGGTTGACGAAGAAGCGCCTCATCAGCCCGAACCCGCCCAAGTCCACGTTGAGCTTTCTGGCGGTCTCTATGGTCTCTTTTAGGGAACGGTACTCGTCCAGAGAGCGGTCCGTCGTGGCCGCCTCCTCCAGCAGCCCGGCCGCTTCTGATATCACGTCGGGAGCGCGCTTTGAGACGTCGGCCACCATCCCGGCGACCTCGTCTATGTCGTACCCCTTGGGCTTGATCATGGTCCCCTTGAAGAGTATCTCCAGTATGCCCACCCGGGGCGGTATCTGCAGCCCCTTTACGACGTCGTCTATGGACTGGTACGTCTTCTGCGCCTCCAGCAGGAGGTCGTCCAGCTCCGGGGTCGTCCTGTCGGTTTCGGCGTCAATCTTGTGGAACCACTCAAACTCGGTCAGCCTCGACACGGCGGCCGGCGACTCGCTCCGGGGCAGTATGACGGTGCCTATCTTGAGATCGGCTATAGTCAAGTCGACCGTACTGGAAGGCATTCGTGTTTAATACCTTTGGATGCGGAAGCCCCCCATACGGCCAATGTGGCGCGCGCGGCGGCGCGTCCGGCATGACCGGGAACGGGATCCGCCCGCGAGACCTGCCGGAATCGCGCAAAACCTGAGCCGGCGCCGTTCTTTGCCGCGCGTCGTTGCCGGATCCGCGCCCGCCGGCTTCCACGGCGTTTTAGACATAGTCCGGTTTGGCGTTTGATCCGGCCCTGCGCGCCGGTCGGCTCAGGCGCAGATCCCGTTTGGCCTGAGATGCTGCCGCGTATCCGCGCCAGTTTTTTAAAACGTGCTTTGCCTCAAAGAATCGCGAGCATCTATGGCCTTGTACGGCTTGCCGTGGTGATGTTAAGACCGGCAACAGATTTTGCGCTGCATGCCGCATGCCGCATGCCGCATGCCGCATGCCGCTCTAAACTGTCAGAATTGCGTTATTATCGACAAGATTTAATTATCTCCAATATGGCATAATCGCAAATTGGGACCAGTTCTTTGGCGCGAAAAGGGAAGCGGAACGGCACCACCTTCCGCCGATCAAGTGAACAAGCCCGGGGGAGAAGCCGTTCCCGTTGGCCCCTCAAAGGGGCGTGGATGACATGAGTTTCGCGGGGCCAGGCGGAGCGATTCCAATATCTCGCAGGACGGACAACATTTTGTGGGCAATCACGCTGATAGGACTAGCTATGTTTGCTGGGTTTTGTCGCAAACTCGGTGGGTGGCGTTTTCTTCCGTTTTTCCGGCATACTACAACCCCAATTGGCGGGTCCATGACACAGTCGGCGCACATTTGCCCGCATTGGGCACAGGCGGGGCCGCGCGACGCGGAGTCGCATAGCTGTGCACGGTACGGCGCGCCGAGTCCGGCCTGCGCGCCGCTCAAACCATCGCGTCGGGCATTTGCGGCAGTCTAGGCGGCGCCGGCCTTGGCGTTCGCCTTGGCCCTTACTGCGGCGTTCCATATCATCGTGATATGCTTGTCCTCCCCGCCTATGGATATCCCCGCCGCCTCGGCGGGGGTCTTGCCGCCCAGCCCCGAGTGGGGCCGGAAGAAGTTGTGGTGCACGACGCACATGCGCACTAGGGCCGGGCACCCGCCCCCGAGCAGGCTGTCCCGCTCGGGGTCATGCGCGAGGTTGAAGCCCCTGGCGGTCTTGGTGCGGGCGACGATTTCGCCGTTCAGCCGCTCGTAAATATTGTTGCTGTTGAATTTGTTCTTCAGGTGGATGTCCCTGACGTGGACCAGCCTAAACCCGCCGGCCTTCTTGAACGCCTTGATCGCCGCCCCCTGAAACGCCTGCAGCCCGTCGGTGACAAACACCCACGGGACGACGCCGGCCAGCTTGCGGGCGGCCATGAACAGGGGCAGCGGCTTGTACGCCATCTTGGTGTCCGACACGTCCCACGCCAGTATGAACCTGGTGCGGCTGTCCATCACGGCGAAGAGCCACCTGCCCGCGCCCAATATCTTGAAGAACACCTCGTCGCAGTGCCACCTGTACCCGACGAAAGGCCGGACGGCGAGGGAAAACCCCCACAGCAGGCTGGAGTATTCCTCGATCCAGCGTTGGACGGTGGACCGGTGCACCTTGATGCCGTCGCCGTCCAGAACGTACGCCACATTCTGGGCCGACAGGCCGGAGACGTACTCCCGCAGGGCCCGGGCGATCACCTTGGAACCGAAATGCCTCCCCTTGAAGCCGGGCGTGCCCGAGAAGGTGCGCCCGCACCTTTTGCACATGTGGCGCTGCCTCGGCGGCGCCCGCACGTTCTTCCGCGCCCCGTGTCCGATGCACCCCTTGAAACCGCAGTATTGGCACCGCACCTTGGGGGCCGCGAGCTTGACGCCTTTGCGCATCATCTTCTTGGCGGCGTCCCACGCCCTGCCCAGGACTACATCTACGGCGACCACGTGCTTGCATATGCCGCCGCGCCCCTGCTGGTCGGGGCAGTCGCACACCAGCCCGAACGCCCCCAGAACTATGCAGTACCACCGCTTGGAGTCGGAGTCGGACGAGACCTTGTACTTCCTGTTGCTGCATTTCTTGACCCGGGCGGGGTCGTCGGCTATCTCCCTGCCCCTCTTCGTGACGGTCGCGTTGTGCTTCCGGCGCGTGGTCGCTCTGCTGGCCATGCAATATATCCAATTGGATGTATATATAAACCTAATGATCTGGATCACCCTTGCCTTAAATAGAGCATCCCGCGGGTTACGGCATGGGGACGTGGCGCAAGGACGCGACGGAGTTCACGGTGTCCGTAATACGCAACCGGCAGCGCCAGACCAGTTACAGCTACATCCCAAAGCCGGTCCTGAACAAGCTGGGCAACCCCGACGGCCTGAAGTTCGTCTTCCGAGGAGACGACATACTGGTGGTCAGGCCGGACTAGCGGTACGCGGCACGGACGATCAACGTAAAATCAAGGAAAATGCCACCCACCGAGTTTGCGACAAAACCTGTTTGCTGTAGGGCTTTTAAACGATATTGAACCGTTGCTGTACGCCGGACTAGTTGTCGGCGGGATAGGAATCCTGGGCACCGCGGCCACTGTTATAGTCCGTCGCTCTACAGGGCGCCGTTGATCCAAATTATCTGGATCCGGGTCGCAACCTGCCCCGAACCGAGGATGCGGGACCGCTTGGAGGCGTTGTACGCCGGTTTTTGCAAAGCCCCGCTGGCATATGGCGGGCGTGGGGGCGAAAGTCCATCGGGGGACATTCGTGGTCGTTTCAAACCTTCGTATTAGCGTGTGAGTTTGCCGCGTGACTGGGAACAGCCCCCGCACCGTGGCGAATATCGGCATCGCGTCAAGCGGTGGCCGCGGCGTTCTGCATTGGCCGCTTGCCGGCTCCACGTATGCTGGCGGCCTCGGCGGGAGTCTTGCCACCCGCGCCCCGCGCGGTTTGTCGTAGTCGTGGAAGCATTGTAATGCGGAACGCCAGCGGCTTTTGTTTATGCCGTGGGCGTGTATAGCGCGGCCCGCTAACTCCGGCCCCTTGCAGAATTGGTTCTTCCCGAAAAGCCGGGGGCCGGTTCACACTTGGCGGTTTGGATGCCGCTCCCAGCGGATCCGGATCCGACACGGTTGCTCCGACGCCGTCCGGGCCGGTTTTGCACGCGCCGGCCTTGTGTCGCGAGACGACTTCGCATCGGCAGCCGTCAGGCGTCATGATCCGGCTGCCGCGCCCGCATGTCTGCGGCCCGCCGCTTTGCGACGTCCATTGCCGACGCTCCGCCCCCTAGGTTTCCCACGCGTCAGGCGACGCGGGCCCGGCCGCCACGCGTGGCCAAAAAGACTTGCGACGCGGTTTTGGCACGCCAAACGGCGAGCAACCCGCCCTTGCCTGTTCGAGGGCGGTCCCTTTTCCAAACATTAAAATCCGTTTTTCAGTCGCCGTTGGCCGTTGGCGTCAGATACGCTGGAGCGGACAGTAGACAAGATACTGGACCGGGCCCAGAAGAAGGCTGCCTCGGAGCTGGACGAGGCCTTGGCCGAGTCGAACAAGAGGCTGGACGACACGATGGCGGATCTGCAAGCCGAATACGACAGGATCATATCCGACGGCCACAAGGAGGCCGACAAACTCAAGAAGCAGATCGTGGGGGGCGCGGACTTGGAGGCCCGGAACAAACAGCTGATGGTAGTCGAGGAGGCCGTGGACAAGGTCTTTGCCGAGGCGTTGGATCGCATATCTGCCAAGGACCGGGACGACGATTACGCCCAACTCATAGAGTCGCTGATGCAGGAGGCCGTAGACGCGTTGGGGTCCGCAAACGTTTTGGTGTATACCAGCGAACAGGACCGGGACGCCGTTGGATCCGTATTGAACAAATTCTCCGGCTCGGCGCTGTCCGACGAGCGCATCGACTGCCTGGGTGGACTGCGTATAGCGTCCCGGGACGGCACCATGGCGTTCGACAACACGTTGGATGCCCGTATATCGCGTTTAAAGCCTTTAATTAGGAAGCAAATTGTTGACAAATTCGGAGTGGTGAACTGATATTGGTGGCTAAGGGTAGAATAGTTTGGGTCAGCGGGCCCGCCGTAAAGGCAGACGGGATGGCTTCTGCAAAGATGTACGAAACCGTGACGGTGGGCGATGACAAGCTAATCGGCGAGGTGATACGGCTTACCGGCGACATTGCCTTCATACAGGTGTACGAGTCCACCAGCGGCCTGAAGCCTGGCGAGCCGGTGGTGGGAACCGGAGACCCGCTCAGCGTTGTTCTGGGGCCGGGAATCATAGGGCAGCTGTACGACGGCATACAGAGGCCGCTGAAGGCCCTCTCGGAGGTCTCCGGCTCGTTCATAGGGCGCGGGATAACCACCACCCCGATAGACTTTGAGAAAAAATACCACTTCGTGCCGACGGTGGCCCGCGGCGACGAGATAACCCCCGGCTGGGTACTCGGCACGGTCTTGGAGACCCCCCTCATTGAGCACTCCGTAATGGTCCCCCCCATGCACAAGGGCGGCAAGGTGGCCGAGGTGGTCGACGAGGGTGACTACGACTTGGAGACGGATCTGGTCACCATGGAAGACGGCTCCACCCTCAAGATGTACCACAGGTGGCCTGTGCGCGTGCCTCGCCCCTACGTCGCCAGGTACGACCCCACCGTCCCGCTGCTTACCGGCCAGCGCATCATAGATACCTTCTTTCCGCTGGCCAAGGGAGGCACCGGCTCTATACCCGGCGCCTTCGGCACCGGCAAGACGGTCACACTGCACCAGATAGCCAAGTGGGCCGACTCCCAAGTGGTCGTGTACATAGGATGCGGCGAGAGGGGCAACGAGATGACCGAGGTGTTGGTGGAGTTCCCACACCTCAAGGACCCCCGGACCGGCAAGCCCTTGATGGACCGCACCATGCTGGTGGCCAACACCAGCAACATGCCGGTGGCCGCTAGGGAGGCCTCCATATACACCGGCGTCACGATCGCCGAGTACTACCGCGACATGGGCAAGGACGTGGTCTTGGTGGCCGACTCCACCAGCCGGTGGGCCGAGGCCCTCCGGGAGATGAGCGGCAGGCTTGAGGAGATGCCCGCCGAGGAGGGATACCCGTCGTATTTGGCATCGCGGCTGGCCGAGTTCTACGAGAGGGCGGGCCGTGTCAGGGCGCTGGGGTCTCCCGACCGGAGCGGTTCGGTGACTCTGGTGGGCGCCGTGTCGCCGTCGGGCGGAGACTTTACCGAGCCGGTAACCACCCACACGATGCGTTTCATCAAGACGTTCTGGGCGCTGGACGCCAAGCTGGCCTACTCCCGACACTATCCGGCCATAAACTGGATGGACAGCTATTCCGGATACCTGGCAGACGTCGCCAAGTGGTGGGGCAAGAACGTCAGCGACGACTGGCTGTCCATGCGCAGCGAGGCGTACAACGTGCTGCAGCGGGAGGATACCCTCAAGGAGATAGTGCGGCTGCTGGGCCCCGAAGCGCTCCCCGACGAGGAGAAGCTGATACTGGAGGCGGCGCGTATGATAAAGATCGGAGTCCTGCAGCAAAACTCCTTTGACGAGGTGGACACGTACTGCAGCCCGCAAAAGCAGTACAAGCTGCTCAAGCTCATGGTGGACTTTTACAATCGCGGCCAGCAGGCAATCCGGGAGGGGACCAAGCTGGCCGACATACGTGCCCTGCCCATCGCCACGTCGCTCATCAAGGCCAGCATGGACGTCAAGGACGACGAGCTGGAGAAGTTAGACGAGATGGGCAACGCGATGATGGAGCAGTTTGGCGCCGCCGCGGAGGTGCAGGTTAAGAGTTGAGCAGTACCGGCGGGGTCCAGTATTCCAAGATAGCGGAGATCAAGGGCCCCTTGGTGGTCGTTGACGACGTGGAGAACGCCGCCTTTGACGAGCTGGTTGAGGTGGAGACCGGCGGGGGCGACCGCCGCCTGGGCAAGGTGCTGGAAGTGGGCAACGGAAAGGCCATCGTGCAGGTCTTCGGCGGGACCAGCGGGCTGTCGGTGTCCGATACGTCGGCGCGCTTCGTGGGCAAGGTGATGGAGATGGCCGTCTCCAAGGAGGTGCTCGGGCGCGTCTTCGACGGGCTGGGACGTCCCAAGGACGGCCTGCCCGATCCCATAGCGGACAAATTCATCGACATCAACGGGGCGCCCATGAACCCCGAGCAGCGCGAGTACCCCAAGGACTTCATACAGACCGGCGTGTCGGTCATAGACGGCATGATCACGTTGGTGCGGGGCCAGAAGCTGCCCATCTTCTCGGGGTCGGGCATGTCGCACAACATGCTGGCCGCCCAGATCGCCCGGCAGGCGGCGGTGGTGGGCACCGACCAGCAGTTCGCCGTGGTCTTTGCGGCCATCGGGGTGCAGTACAGCGAGGCCGAGTACTTTAGGCGCACGCTGGAGGAGTCCGGGGCCCTGAAGCGCAGCGTGCTCTTCCTTAACCTGGCAGACGATCCTGCCATTGAGCGGATAATCACCCCGCGGGTGGCCCTGACTGTGGCCGAGTACATGGCCTTCGAGCTGGGGATGCACGTGCTGGTGATACTTACCGACATGACCAACTACGCCGAGGCCCTGAGGGAGATCAGCGCCGCCCGCGAGGAGGTGCCGGGCCGCAAGGGATACCCGGGATACCTGTACACGGACCTTTCCACCATATACGAGAGGGCCGGCAAGCTGGTCGGCAAGGAGGGCAGCGTCACGCAGGTTCCGATCCTGTCGATGCCGTCTGACGACATCACCCACCCCATACCCGACCTTACCGGATACATCACCGAGGGCCAGATAGTGCTGGGTAGGGATCTATTCCGCCAGGGGGTGTACCCGCCGGTCAACATACTGATGAGCCTCTCCAGGCTGATGAAGGACGGCATAGGCGAAGGGCACACTCGCGCGGACCACGGCGAGATCTCCAACCAGAACTATGACGCCTACTCGCACGCCCAGGAGGTCCGGGCGCTGGCCGGCATTGTGGGCAAGGCCGGCCTGACCAAGATAGACCTCCAGTACATGGGCGCGGGCGACATATTCGAGAAGAACTTTCTTACGCAGGCAGTGGACGAGAACCGGGACCTTGAAGACACGCTCTCGCTGCTTTGGGACGTGGTATCTAGCCTGCCCCGGAACGAGCTCACCAAGATCAAGGACAAATTCATAGAGCAGCACTACAAGGGAAAAGACGAGTAAATGTCCTTTGGGCAGCACGTAGTCGCCACAAAAATCGAGCTGCTCAAGTACAAGCGGTCGGCCAAGATCGCCACCATGGTGGAGAAGATACTGGACGACAAGCGCAAGGTGCTCATCAAGAACATTGAGGAGATGATCGAGGAGGCCTCCAAGGCCCGGGGCGGCATATGGGATCCTCTCCAGGACATATACGCATCGGTGAATGAGGCGTACATGACCCTGGGCACCAGCCGGGTGGACTCGGTGGCCGAGTCGACGCCGCCGGTCATGGAAGTGGACACGCACATCCGGCGGGTGGTTGACGTCAAGATACCCGTGCTGACCGTCTCCGAGAAGGACACCAAGTCAATGCCCTACGGGTTTGCCGACACCAACTCGTCGGTAGACCGCGCCTCCAAGCAGATCAAGGAGCTCCTCCCCCGCATATGCAAGGCCGCCGAGTACGAAAACTCGATATTCAGCCTGGCCAAGGCTCTGGAGAAGACGCAGAAGCTGCTCAACGCCTTGGAGCACGTCATCATACCGCAATACGAGCACAACGTCAGGTTCATACTGGCCACCCTGGAGGAACGGGAGCGCGAGGAGTTCGCAAAGTTAAAAAAACTCAAGGCCGCCATGGAGAAACGAAAGTGAGATGGCCCAGAACAACCTGTCAGAGCTGCTCGAAAAGGCCAAGGAGGAGATGGCCTCCGAACACGCCGGCTTCGTCAAGGCAGTAGAGCAGGACATCGGCTCGTTTCGGAAGTCCATGCTCTCCAGAGCGTAGGGGCCGCAGCCTGACCGCACCGAAGCCGTTTGATCCGAATCCGCGCCGCATGGGCCCTCCCCCGAAACGGTCGCTTTCCGGGGCCGGATGCGTTGAAGCGGCCAGCAGCCCTTTGTTTTGCCGGCAACGCGTATCGGCGTGCCGGCAACGCGGGGCATCCGGACGCTCACCACCGCCCGTTCCGCCCCGCGGCGGTTGAGGGTTTAAATTAGGACAGTAAAGGCGTGGCTTCGTACATGAAACCCATTGTCTTGGCACTGCTGGCAGCGACACTAGCTATGACCGCGGGTATGGCGGGAACGGCCTACGCGCAGGAAGGATCCGGAGCCAGTTCCGACATGAAGATACTGGGCGCGGGCCTGGCGTTTGCCTTGGCCGCATTTGGCGCGGGCATAGGCCTGGGTCAGGTGGGCGCCGCCGGTCTTGCGGTAATCAGCGAGAATCCGGCGCTGCAGTCAAAAGTGTTCATCTTCGTCGGCATGGTGGAGTCCATAGCAATCTACGGCATAGTCATGATGTTCATCATACTAGGGCAGTAAGCGGACTACGATTTTTGAATGCTCCGGGCGGGGAGGGTGCGCCCTACTTGTTGTATTCCAGCCTCTCCACGTTCATAAGCCTGCGGCAGTACCGGCACTGGAACTTCCTGCCGTCCTTGTCCACCACCTCCATGACCGACTCTATCTTCTCGGGGCTGCCGGTTATGCAGTTGGGGTTGGGACACCGAAATATGCGGTCAATGGCATCGGGCAGGGAGACCCGCCGCTTCTCGACCAGCTTGTAGTTTCGTATCTTGTTGATGGTGGCGTTGGGGGATATGACGGCCAGCTTGTTGGTATCCTCTTCCTCCAGAAAGCGGTTCTCCACCTTCACTATGTCCTTCTTGCCCAACTTGCCGCTGGGCACGTTGAGCGCTGCGGTGACAAGGCTGCTGTCGGATCCGTCGATGCCCAGGGCTTCCAACACCCGGAGGCCCCGGCCCGTGTCTATGTGGTCTATTACTGTCCCCTCGCGTATGCGCCGCACCAGCAGCTCGGACATGTCCATCCTGTGTAACATATTTAGCGGTAGTATATATCAGGATGGTCTAGTGAACCGGTTCCACAATCAGGACATAATCTCCATCCGTGACATGGACCGGCAGCAGCTGGAGGATGTCTTTGAGGCTACAGACAGGGTCCGGGCCATGCCGCCTGAGAGGAGGCGGGATCTGTGCCGGGGGCGCATTTTGGGGTACGTCTTTTACGAGCCCAGCACGCGCACCAGGCTGAGCTTTGAGGCTGCCATGTCGTCGGTGGGGGGCAGCTCATTGGGACATGCGGATGTGGCCGCCTCTTCTGTCCAGAAGGGCGAGAGCCTGGCCGACACGGTCCGCATCATATCGGGGTACTCCGACGTGGTGGTGCTGCGGCACCCGCTGGACGGCTCCAGCCGGTTCGCCGCGGAGGTGTCTCCCAAACCGCTCATAAACGCCGGCAGCGGCATTGAGGAGCATCCCACCCAGGCGTTGCTGGACATCTACACCATGAAGAAGGAGAAGGGGAGCGTGGACGGCCTCAGCATAGGAGTGGTGGGGGATCTAAAACACGGCAGGACCGTCTACTCCTTGCTGTACGGCCTGTCATGGTATGACGTGGATGTGCATCTGGCCTCCCCCCCGTCGCTGCGGATCCGGCCGGAGTTTGCGCAGGGTATGGGGAAGAGCATGAGCATAACCGAGTCAGACGACATGGCGGGCGTTGTGGGGGACGTGGACGTGCTGTATGTGACCCGGATACAGAGCGAGCGGTTCGCCGACCCTGAGGAGTACGAGGGAGTCCGCGGCACCTACGTGGTGGGCTTGGACATGCTGCGCAAGATGAAGCCGGACTCGATAGTTATGCACCCGCTGCCCCGGGCAGACGAGATATCTCAGGAGGTGGATACCACGTCGCACGCCCGATATTTCGAACAGGCCGAGAACGGCAAGCACGTGCGCGCCGCCCTGCTGCATATGCTGCTGAACGAGGATGCCTGACGCGTGTAGCGCCGCAGCGGCGATTGCCGCATCAGGACGCCGCATATGCGGCGTCCCCGACGTGCGACGCGCCGGGGGAGGGCCGAAGTTACAGAGTCGGGTCTCCGCGCCCCCGCCGGGGATCCGGCTCCGCCGGGACGTCTTGCATGCTGGCGTGTGGCGAAGTTCGGCGCGGCAGCGCCCCGTCTGGGGGACTGACAAATCATGCTGACTGCGGCACAGAAGCTGTCCGTAGCCGAGCGTGCGGGGCACGCGCGCCGCAACCTTGAGCGGGAGCGTTGGCATGAGTCCCCGGCGGAGGTGAGGCGACGCGCGCTGGTCCGGGAGCTGCTCTCTCCGGACAAGGTGCTGGAGATGGCCGAGTCTGACTTTAGGGACATGTTGGGATGCCTGAGGGCGTTTGGTTCGTGGCCGGCAGACTCGGTTGCCAGCGAGATTCTAAAGCATGCCGACATGGGAACGATCCGGACGTCGCTGCACGACCTGCTGTATGGGGACGGGCCGCTGGAAACCAGGCTTGACGGCTGCAGGATAAGGTTTCTGGGCACGGCGTCGGTCACAGAGATGATGGAGCTGGCAAGTCCGGAGGAGTACGCTCCATGGAACCGCGGGACCCGCGCTGCCATGAGGGTTCTTGGAATCGACCAGATCCCGGCAAAGGCGTTCGGCGCGGCCAGGACTTCCGGCGCCCATTACGCCCTGTGCAACCGGATAATGGCGGAGATCCGCGGCATACTGAAGGCTCACGGGCTCTCGGACTTTGATCCGATAGATCTGGATCTGGCAATAGAGGAAATCTCCGGCGAGGGCGGCCGCCCAAGCCGCAAGAAGCGGCCGGGGCGGTAGGGCGGCCGGATCTCATGCGGCGGGGTTCTTGCAGCGCAACTCCGGACCGCTTGCCCGCCTTGGGGCCACTGCGGCGACGCGCGCCCGGGCCGCGAATGTGGCCCGCACGGCTGCAGCTCAGGCCCCGCAGCAGGGCTTAGATATCAAATCCGAAGGCGCCCGATCCGCAAACTTGGACAGACGCCACGACGGCGGATCCGGCCGTTCGGGGGCGTGTGTGCCTTGGTGTTTGTGGGCGTACTCCCAGAGTCCGATGCGGTTTCCCTGTGTCGACTATATGGGCCATGAAACCGTAGCGGCCGACCGGCGTCTTGCGAAGCGCCACGCTGCCACCGGTGGCCGCGTTTTGGTCGCTCTTGTTGCGCGACACGAACGCCGCGAGGCAGAACCGGCCGGCGTAGTCTGAAACCGTGGATGCGCGCGACCCCTTGCCCGCCACCTCCTTCCTGAAGCTGCCGCAGGACGGGTCGGCCAAGGCCCTCGGCGTACCAAGTCCATATATTGGAACGGTATCGCTGGAAGGTTGTGGACGCCCATACAATCCCCATATTTCCGCTGGACTTGGTGCTGTTCCCCCGACAGCAGCTGCCCATCACCGTGTTTGAGCCCCGCTACAAGCAGATGGTTGAGGACTGCATGATGGGGGACCATCTCTTCGGCGTCTGCCTGGCGGGCCAGGACCGCATAGCCGGTTGGCGAGCCCCCCTGCGGGTGGGGACCGTCACCAAGATACTCTCATGCCAGGACGAGGGGATGGACGGGATGCGCCTCAAGATAGAGACGATGGGGCGGGGCCGGTTCCGCATACTGGAGATGGTGCCGCCCTGCGTGCATATGCCCTCCGACTATGATCCCTCCTCGTTGCAGGGCCACCAGCGGTTCGCCGACCTGCGCCGCGCGGCCGGCGGCGGCAAGACGTACATACGCGCCCGCGTGGAGCTGATCCCGGAGGTGGACCAGAGCATACCCGGCGCCCGCTGGCGCAGCGTGGTGGATGCCTGGAAGCGCAAGGTGACGCGGGGGGCTGTGGGGGACGTGGACCCCAGATCGCTGGACATGCTGCTGGAGCAGTACTATCTGGTGACCGACACCCCCACGCCCGACTACGTGTACTCGCTGGCCGCGCTGGGATCCGACTCGCCAGAAGCCCTGCAGCCCATACTGGAGGCCAATACCGTCTCGGAGCTGCTGTCCAGGGTGTACTCCCTGATGGAGGCCGACTAGATGGCCTGCGGAGGGCTGGCGTACGCCGCAGCGTGCCTGGCGGTATGCCTGGCGGTATGGGCGGCCGTTCCGGCCTTCGGCCACGGCCTGGGCTTTGACGCCCTGACCGCCACGGTGGGGGGATCGGCGTACGAGATCACCGCCCAGCTGCCAGACCAATTTGACGACGCCACCAAGCGGCTTGTCGTGACCATGAAGAGCGTGGCTCTGCAGGAGGCGCCCGACGTGGTGCTGCGCATGGGGGTGATACACGGGGGCGAATACGTCCTGCAGGACACGTTCCTGGCGGCCGGCGGCACCCTGAACCTGGGGATCACCACCACCGGCGGGGAGGTGCGCATAGACGGGGAGCGGCGGTCGGGCGCGCTGGCGGGCCTGCCAGAGGTTACAGGGCGGGCGTTCGGCTCCGGCGGGCTGTACACCATACAACTGCAGCCGGAGTCGATAGGCGGCGAGGAGGTGTCCGACGACGCCGTGTACACGCTGGACCTGTTGGTGGCGGACACCGCGTCGCATACAGTCGCGGCCCTGAACGGATCCGAGGCCATCTTTACCACCAAGTCGTACTTCGACGTGGTGTCGGAGTTCGGGTACGATGCCGACGCCGGAACGGTGGAGTTTCGGATGCCGTTCGACTGGACGGCGGCGCGGGCGTCACACATCCCGGTTCTGCACATGGAGGTGCGCTTTCCCAGCAGTCTGGAGGAGTTCATGACCCGGGGATACAGCGGGACGGCCAACGGCGTGGAACTGTTCAAGTCGTCGTTGGCGGTGGACGACTTTACCACGCCCGGAGAGCGCACGGTCCACTTCGTGCTGCTGCAGGACCACCTGAACATTGTAAAGGCCCAGATGGAGAGGCCCGGCGGCACGCTGCCAGACTATATGGTGTTCACGCTGGGCAGGACGCAGGAGATCCGCAGCCAGATGAGCGCCTTTACCACGAACGGGGACTACCAGGTGGACATGACCTGGGAGCCCGAGACGATACTCCCAGAACAGGACACGAAATTTATCTTCACCATACGGGACGCGTACACCGGCGAGACGCTACGCAACTCCGAATACGACTTCGTCCTGATGCAGGGCGGCGGCGCGATATACCGGGACACCGGGGTGGCCAGGGTGGGCGGCGACTTTAAGGAGTACGCGTTCACCGAGGAGCAGGCGGGCGCCGCCGCCGTCCGCATAGAGAACATCCGGGGCACCGACCAGTACGTGGAGTTTGTGTTTGCGGTGGCCCCCGAATTCGGGACGGTGGCGGCGTTGGTGCTGGTGCTGGGCGTGGCCGCAGCGGCGGTGCTGTCCAGACTCGGAACGCGCAGGTACGTGCCGGGCAGCCCGGCGGCCGTGGGATGAGAACCCGCCCGCCACGCCTGCGGACGCTGACATGCGGCTTCCGGGCGATTTTCTGCCTGCACGATACCCCTGGGCGTTACGGCCGGCTGCCGGCGGGAAAAGGCCGCCGGACGGGGAACCGGGGGCATACGGTGCGGCGCCAGCACACGACCACGCGAGGCGGTCCCGGGTAGCCGGGTCCTGCATGCGTGGTCGGCAGGGCGTGCAGGACCGACCCAGCCGCCGCCCTGAGCCAACACCCGCCCGTAACCGCCGCCCCGGTTTTGGACGGGCCTGCGTACGGGACAACGTATATTGACCTGCCAGCCACCCACACGTCATGGAGCCGGAGATAACGCTGCCAAAGTCCATTCGGCGAGCGCACCCGGAGTGGTTTGAACACCCCACGGTATTGGGGTATCCGAAAGGCTCCCGCAGGCAGTACCGGTACGGCAGGCTCCACATCCGGGAGTATGATGACCACATCACCATACACGAGGACCTCTTTGATCCCCGCACCGAGCCCGTTGACCACGTGGTGCACGAGGCCCCCGAGCTGCTGGCCGGAGCCGTGTGCGGCATAGCGGCCGCTGCCAAAACGTACAGGAGCGTCAGGGATATTGCCGGCTCGCCCGCGGTGGCCGCGGTGGCCGGTCTGCTCGCCGGTGGCGCGGCCTTTGCCTTGGGGCACTACGTGACCGACAGACTTCGGAGGGAGTAGCACGTGTTGCCGGTGGCCCGGACCGCGTCAGTTCTAGTCAAGATGATACCGGTGGCCCTGGCTCTGCGTCGGGACCGGAAGCGCTGGTCCCGCGGGGACACCGCCAATTACGACCGCAATGCCCGGCGCGCCCTTGACGCCTTCGTATCGTTGGGCCCCATCTACATCAAGTTGGGGCAGTGGCTTTCGTCCAGGGCGGACATACTGCCGCAGCCGTACATGGAGGCGCTGGCCAAACTCCAGGACGACGTGCCCGCCGCCCCGTTCGAAAAGGTGAGGCCGATCATAGAGAAGGAGCTGGGCCCGATCTCGGAGGTATTCGAGTCGATGGAGACCATGCCCATATCGGGAGCCTCCCTGGGGCAGGTGTACCGGGCCCGGATGGGCGGCGACGACGTCGTGATAAAGGTGCGCCGTCCCGGCATTGAGGATGTGGTCAAGACCGACGTGGCGGTACTCAAGAGGGTGCTGCCCGTCGGCCTCGCCTTCGTGGATCCGAACCTGCGGTTCTCTGCCAGGGCCATACTGGACCAGTTCATCGAGTCCTTGGGGGAGGAGATGGACTACGTTCAGGAGGCGGACAACCTGATGGCCATACAGAGCCGCATGAGAGATCACCCCAACGTCATCATACCGTCCGTATACGAGGACCGCTCGTCAAAGAGCGTTCTCACCATGGAGTACATACCGGGCATCAAGGTGACGGATCTGGAGTCCCTAGAGGAGGTGGGAGTGGACCGGACGCGCCTGGTCACCGAGATTCACCGGGTCTTCTTTACCATGTTGCTGCGCCACCCCATATTTCACGCGGACCCGCATCCCGGCAACATCTCGGTTACTCCCGACGGCCGGCTGATACTGTACGACTTTGGCATGGTGGGCAGGCTGGATCGGGAGACCCGCCTGAGGCTCATACGGCTGTACTTGGCGCTGGTGGAACGGGATCCCCCCCGGACGGTCAACGCCATGGACGAGTTGGGGATGCTGGCCCCCGGGTACAACCGCGCCGTGATGGAGAGGGCAATCCGGATGACCGTGGAGGCCATGCACGGCCGCAAGCCCGACGAGATGGAGGTGCGGGGGCTTATGGAGCTGGCCAACCGCACCATGAGCAGGTTCCCGTTCCTGCTCCCCAAGAACCTGGCGCTCTACATACGCATGGCCTCAATAATCGAGGGCATATACAAGACACACAAGGTTGACTTTAAGTTCGTGCCGGTCCTGCGGGACATACTGGACCAGGAGAACCTGGCCCGGGACGGCTACATAGAGGAGATCAAGAGCACGGTACAGCGGCTTATCAGGTCCGCCGAGGATGCCATATCGGTGGCGCCCGAGCTGCGCCGCTTTCTGGAGGAGTACGACACGGGCAAGCCCAACCGCTCGTTGCTGGGCGGCAGCATATTCAGCTCGGTGGTATTTTTCAGCTCCACCTTGGCGTACATCTCCGGGTATCCCGAGGGGCTCATGGGGGTGGCCCTCTCGCTAATCATAATGTGGTTGTTTGCGCGGAAGCGCTAACCTATCGCTATGTCCTTGCCGCTGGCGGGCACCGGAACGGTAAGCGTCAGCACGCCGTCTTGCATTGAGGCGGCGCATTCCGGCTCCTCTCCGCGCTTGATGTAAGCGGGCAGTTTGATCCGCTTCTTCACCTTGTTGGGGCGCTGGACGTATACGGCCTCCCCGCCGCCGGCCTCCCGGCTGGCGCTAAGGCGCAGCATATTGCCGTTCAGGTTTATGCTGACCTGATCCTTGGCGAAGCCGGGCAGGTCCACGACCACCCGGATCTCGTTGCCGTCCTTGTACAGGTCCACGGGGGGCATCACGAATCCGTAGAACTTTTGCGTCCGTCCTCCCACCTCGCTTTCCAGATCCTTTCCCAGAAACTGTATGGCTTCGGACAGGAAGCCACATCCGGTGCGCCGCTTGACCTCCTTGCCGGCCTCCCGGGCGGCGCCCTTTATTACTCCCATGCGTACGATAAGTCGTCCTGCCGATATAAATCTGGCGTGTCAGTTGCGCGATTTATACGAGCCCCCGTTCCGGTCGCATATCCTCAGGGCGCCTCCGCATGCTATGGCGGGCCCGTCCACCTGCCCTCTTGCTGAGCCTTTGATACGGCCTCCTTGGCGCAGGCCGCCACCCTGCCGTGCACGTCGGCCACATCCCCCGTCGCGGCAACCTTGTACCACCGACCTTCTGCGTCCTGCCGGACCTCGTTGCGGTACTCGGCCACCACCCGTTCCAGGAATGCGCGGTCAGACTCGAAGCGGTCGCGGTCCCCCCCGCGGCGGAACGACTCGGCGGCATCCATGTCCAACAGTATAACCGCGTCGGCCTTGGGCATCCCCGCATCCAGGCCCGCCAGCCACTCCCGCTCCAGGCCGTTGGCCGCGCCGTACGCCAGGTTGGACTCCACGTACCTGTCTATGACCAGAACGTGCGCGTCGGCAATGGCCCGCCGTATCTCCCCGGCCTTCTCCCGCCGGTTCTCGGCCATCAGGGCGTGGAGCGTCCGGAGATCGGCATCTCCCGCCCGGAGGTGCTCGGATATGCGCCGGCCCGCCGGCGTCAAATAGTCGGGGAACTCGAACGACTCGGCCGTATACCCCTTGGACCGCATCCACTCGATCAGCATGGCAGCCTGGGTGCTCTTGCCGGCGCGGTCCACGCCCTCTAGCGTTATGATCATGGCCGTTCCTACGGGACCTCCCGTTCCAGGCGGCGGGCGTCCCACACGCTCTTGACGAAGAAGAGGGATGCGGCCAGTATGCCGGCTGCCATCAGCGGCGAAGCCGCCTCGGTGTACAACACGCCGCCTTCTTCCGACGGCCGGGGAAGAATCTCCGTTGGGGGCGTGTAGGTGGCCCCCATCCGGGTCAGTACGTTGGACTGCTGTTCCACCAGCCACACCCCGCCCTGATCGTCGGATGAGACAAACTGAACAAAGGAGCCCTGAGACGGCACGGGCGCCGATATCTGGGAGCCGCTTGTCGGGCTGTATACCGAGACCTCGTCCACCACGTGTTGGGCCACCCATATGTTCCCGTAGGGCCCCAGCGCGGATCCGTAGGGCAGCCCGTCCGCGTCTAGGGGTATCCTGTGGAACGACCCCGTGGCCGGGTCGAAGCGGGCCAGCCCGTCGCCGCTGTGCTCGGAGATCCACATCATTCCGTCCGCGAACAGTATGAACTCGGGGCTTGCCAGCCCGCCCTCCGGGGCAAAGGTGACGATCTCGCCGGTCTGGGGGTCTATGTACCCTATAAAGCCGCCACCGGTCGCCGTAAACCACACGTTTCCGTCAGGCCCGGTCGCCAGGAAGAAGGGGAACGAGCCCAGCCCTATATCGAACACCTCAAACTCCCCGGAGTCCGGGTCGTACCGCATAATGGCATCCTTGGTGGCCGCCGCAACCCACACGTCCTTCTGGACGCTTATGAACATCAGCCGGTTTTCGACGTCCGCCGGCTCCAGCCGGGGCACGTCTATGGTGGTGACCGCGCCGCCTTCCACGTACCCTATGCGCTCTGATGCGGGGTCCGTAAACCACACCCTGCCGTTTCCGTCTATATCCATAAACAGGGACACGCCCCCGTCAAACTCGTACGACTCAAAGGCCTCCTGAGATATGTCGAACCTCCACACACGGGGGGCAGATGGGTCGCTGATCCACACGCCCCCGTCGTGGTATATGGGGTACAGCGGCTTTGCCGGCAACGGCAACGCGTAGCCGTCCGTCCGGATGTCCAGAGATCCGGGGTCGGCGGTAACCGGGATCCAGAACATCACCGACTCGTTTACGCCCGTCTCCCTTTGGGACTCGACCTCCACGACCCACTCCCCGGCAAACCCGAAGGTGACTTCCCCGGAATACTCGGGAACGCCGTCCACGTTCCCGGCCTCCTCCAGATCCATGGGCACGGGGGTTATGTTGCGGCCTGGGTTGGAGGCCTTGACGCGTATTCCCGTCTGGTCCGGCGGCGGGTTGCCGTTCAGGTCAGTGGCCGTCACGTAGATGCCGTTGGGGCCCAACACGTTCGGGTATACGTCTACCACGAACTTGGTGTTCCCGGAGAACTCCGTTAATCTCAGCGCCTGGTGTTCGTGGGCGTCGGCCGGACGAAGCTCGCCGCCCGGCAGGGTCCCGTTGATCAGAACCGCCACTACCCCCAGCAGCGCCACGCCCATAACCATCTCAATACGCACGCTCCGCCGCAGCCGCCCGTGCGCCCCCGCGGTTCCTCCGGTGCGTACGGTGGAGAGCTGCGCGTACCCCCCCAGGGCCACCATGCCGGCGGCCAGCGCCAGCTTTGCCATGATCAGCTTGCCGTACACGGATCCGGTTATCGCCCCCAGGTCGCTGTCCAGAAACCACATGAGGAGGGGGCCAGTTATGATGACCACCCCCAGGCATACGGTGAAGACCGCCGAGAAGCGGGGCAGCATGACCGCCGTCATGCGGTCCCGGGCGTCGGCCTTTGAGATGGACGGCACCAGCACCATGCACAGGTAGGCCACGCCCCCGATCCACACCGCCGCCACCCAGTTGTGCATGTAGTCCAGCAAGGCCGGGACAGGGTCTCCGGTGGCCGCGCCGTGGCCTATCTGGCTGGACGTCCACAGCAGCGCCGCCCCCAACCCTATCAGAACGACCAAGGCCCTCCTGTCAATGCCCCGACGCTCAATGACGAACCACAGGGCCAGCAGGGCGCCGGTTATCACCATGCGCATAACCCACATCTGGCCAAAGTGCGTATTCAGCGCCTCCGGCGAGAAGGCGCCCAGCCGTACGGTCTGCACCGCCAGCACCGCGATGTTGGATGCCAGTATGGCTATCAGCGACGCGCCCAAGACGCCGGACAGCCGGGAGCGGTGGACCCGGCCTACGGCCTCTGCGTCGTTCTGGATGCGGCGCCTGTCCTGCGTACCCCATATAAGCAGGGCGGCGATCGCCGAGCCTACCAGTATGCTCTGCCCCACCAGTCCGGGGAACCGGGCCGCCGCTTCGGGCAGATACAACAGCTCCCGATCGTCTACATCCGCCCCCTGCTCCAACACCACGTTCCCCACGGTGAAGACCAGCGTGTCCGGCACCAGGTGTCCGTCCACGCGGGAGAGCACCTTGCTGGCCACGGTGTATATGCCCTCCTCCAGCGGCGGGGTGCTGACCGTGAGGGATGCATCGTCGGTGTGGTGCGTGGTGTCTCGGTTGTCTATCTGGTTTCCCAACGCGTCGTACACCTTCAGCGAGCTAAAGTCCAACTCCACCTCCTCGGAGTACTTGACCCACACCTGCGTCGTTCCCACCTCGCCGCTGATCCCGTTTCCGGGCCAGAACTCTATGGTGAACGGGTGCGCATGGGCCGGCGCGGCCATCCCGGCCACTGCCAGTGCGCCCAATACGGTCAATGCGGCCAGCTGTCTCATCGTCGCCGCTTGCCCACCGTTCAGTTTAAACCATGCACCGCGCAACGCCGGGCTCCGCTCTGGGCCGTAGACCCGCGGCGTCGTCCATGCCAGACCCGCCGGCGCGGGGTACCGTTGTACCGCATTCGGCGGGGCCGTATACTATGCGGCGCCTGTGGCCGGCGCGGGTCTTTTTGCAGGCTGCCCGACGCGCTTGGCGGTCCGCCTGGCCCGCCTGGCCCGCCGCTGGACGGTTTGCGGCGTTCAGCTCCGGGGTTCGCGCAAGGCCCGCAACATAACCAATTAAAGGCGGGCCGGGTGCTGAAACGGGTATGAGGGCGGCCATGGTTGCGGCGGTGTGTCTGGCGTTGTCGGCGCCCGCTGCCCTGGCGCACACGACCGTGGAGGTGGGACACTATGAGATAGAAGTCGGATGGGGCCTTGAGCCGCCGGTGGTGGGCATTTGGAACACCTTCGTATTTCACGTCAGCGAACCGGGCGAGCAGGCAGGCGTCAAGACCGGCGTGATAAACGCCTTCAAGGACATGGGGGCCACCGCCATATTCGGGGGTGCCACCAAGGTGTTGGAGGTAAACTCAGACCCCCGACCCGGTTACTACTTTGCCAACGTGATACCCACCAGGACCGGCTCCTTCTCTGTGTTGCTGGAAGGCGACATAGCGGGAACCCCGGTGGACATTGAGGTGCCCATAGAGGACGTCGAGTCCACTACCCTGCTGGACTTTCCACAGTCCGGTTCCTCATCCAGCCAGGACGTCGAGTCCCTCAAGGCAGCCGTGACATCCCTTCAGATGGAGGTGGACAGGCTGCAGACGTCGCCGTCTCAGGCCCCCGCCGGCGGGGCCGCATACGACATGGCGGTCATGGGCGTCTCGTTGGGCGCCGTAGCTGTCGTGATGGGGGTGGTGGCGCTGATCCGGCGCCCCCGCACCTAGCGCGCATTCGCGTCCCCATACGAATCGTTGGCCGGAGCGTCGCGGCGCCGTTCTTAGAAAATATTTATGATCAAAATCCTGGCCCCACGCGGGTCCAAACACGCGAGATATCCACGCCGCGCAGCAGACCGGCCTGCATGTGGCGCGCGGCACGTGGGGCTGAAAAGTGCACGGCATACGCCGGTGCTGCCAGCGCGGCGCTGAAAAAGCGCGACAGCAGGATCGCGGCGCTTGATGCCCGAAGCGCCGAGCCCGCACTGTCGGGCGAAGCGGCTGCCGGCGGAGATTGCCGTCTACTCAAGATACCGCCAATCCGGCTGCGGGGTGCCAGGTTGCGCCACAATGCCGCGCCTAATGCCCGCCGCGGGGACTATTGTTTTTATACGGCGTACATGGGGGTATAGTCATGCCCATACGTACCGGAGACGAATACATCGAAAGCCTCCGGGGCCGCGGCCTCAAGGTCTACCTCTTCGGCGAGATGGTGGACGAGCCGGTGGACCACCCCATAATACGTCCCTCCATAAACGCGGTGGCCGAGACTTACGATCTGGCCAACCGGGAGGAGGAGCTGGCTACTGCCGACTCGTCGTTGAGCGGCCACCGGGTGAATCGTTTCCTGCACATAGCCGAGAGCGCCGAGGATCTGGTCATGCAGAACCGCATGCAACGCAAGTTGGGCCAGAACACCGGCACATGCTTCCAGAGGTGCGTGGGAATGGATGCCCTCAACTCTCTGCACTCTGTCACCTATGAGATAGATGAGAAGCACCGCACCAGATACCACAAGCGGTTCTTGGACTTTGTCCGTACGGTGCAGAACAACAACGAGGTCATAGGCGGCGCCATGACCGACCCCAAGGGGGACCGCAGCAAGGGCCCCGCCGAACAGGCCGATCCGGATCTGTACACGCATGTGGTGGAGACAGACGAGAAGGGGGTGTACGTGTCAGGCGCCAAGGCCCACCAGACCGGCTGCATAAACTCGCACTGGATCATAATAATGCCCACCATACGACTCACCGATGCGGACCGCGACTATGCCATAGTGGGGGCGTTCCGGGCCAACGCGCCGGGCATCACCTACATCTACGGCCGGCAGTCCTGCGACACTAGGAGCATGGAGGAGGGCGACATTGATGTAGGAAACGCCAAGTTCGGAGGCCAAGAGGCGCTGATAATACTGGACAAGGTTTTCATCCCTTGGGAGCGCGTCTTCATGCACGGAGAGTGGGAGTTCGCCTCCATGCTGGTGGAGAGGTTCACCTGCTATCACCGTCGCAGTTACGTCTGCAAGACCGGGCTGGGCGACGTGCTGATAGGGGCGGCGGCCACCATAGCAGACTATAACGGCGTCCCCAAGGTCTCCCACATCAAGGACAAGCTGGTGGAGATGACCCATCTTAACGAGACTATCTATGCCTCGGGAGTGGCCTCCTCGTTTCAGGCCCAGCGCATGAAGTCGGGGGTATATCTTAACGACGATATGCTGGCGCAGACCTGCAAGCACAACGTGACCCGGTTTCCGTATGAGTTGGGACGGCTAGCCCAAGACATAGCCGGCGGCCTGCTGGTCACGCTGCCTTCCGAGAAGGACTTTCAACACTCCGAGATGGGCCCGCTTCTCCGCAAATACTTGGCCGGCCGCAAGGGCGTTGATACGGAGAACCGCGCCCGGATACTGCGGCTCATTGAGAACATGACGCTGGGCCGCAACGCCGTCGGTTATCTGACGGAGTCGATGCACGGGGCCGGGTCTCCGCAGGCGCAACGCATCCAGATACAGCGGCAGATGCAGCTCATATACAAAAAGAACTTGGCCAAGAACTTGGCTGGCGTGGACGATCCCGAGGCGCCCCACGAGAACTCCGAGTACTTCAAGCGCGTATTCAAAATACAGCGTCGGTAACGCCTAGTGGCCGCAAGTCGAAGTGGATCAACCTGCCCGTTGCCAAACTGCGAAACGCTCGTATCTGCGCAACACGCGGCGCGTCATAATGCGAAAGATCTACGTAACCCCCAGATCCCCGCGCGCCCGTGCAGCAGCAGCCCGGCAAAAAGAAGCGGACTAGGGCCCGAAAGGACGAGGTCGTCCCCCGCGGGAACCTCTTCATGCCGGGCGTTAGCACGGCCGTGCTCAAGGCGGCGCTGGTTGCGACCGACGATACGGAAACTCTGAAGCGGCAGGCGGCCATACAAAGGAGAGGGGGCAAAGACATCAGGAAAATCGCAAGAGACCGGGGCAAGCCGTACCAGACCGTCCGGAACCACCTGCGCCGCACGCGCGAGGGTGGACTGGAACGCGTAAAAGATCTGTCGCGCGGCGGAAGCGAAAGCAATATCGGCTCCGACGTCCGAAACGCCATGTTGGAATGACTGGACGACTCCCCGACGCGCTACGGGTACGATATCGGGTCGTGGCAGCTCGTAGTGGTGCAGGACGTGCTGCGCAAAATACTCAACATAGAGTGCGGGGACCGCAACCTGCAACTCATCTTGAGCAAGATCGGGGCCTCGTATAGCAAGGCCAAGTCCGTGCCGGCCAAGTCGGCTCCGGCAGACGTGCAGGAGATGTTCAAGGCAAAGACCAACGCCGCCGTGACCAAGAACGCCAGGGCCGGGCACGCGATACTGTTCCTGGACTAGGCGCGCGTCCAACTGGAACAGGATCCCGGCTACGCGCGGCGCCGCGCTGGCGGAAATGGCGAGGTGAGGACCTCCTTCTCGAGGCGGTCGGCGCCGTATTCGGCGTGCTGGGCGCGGACGGGTACCACATGCGGACGGCCAAGGCCTGCAACGCCGAGGAGTTCATAAAATTCCCAAAGGAAGTGAACGAAATATGCCACAAAATGACGGTCATTTTGAACAACGCCTCGTACCACAAGGCAAAGGCAGTCCGGAAGTTCGGGGATGGCACCGGCGGGGACATCGAATTGATATTCCTGCCGGCGTACCCCCCCCAGCTCAACTCGATAGAGATTCAATGGCGCGTTCTCAAGCGGCTGCCGCACGGCGGGCACTTTGCCTCTATAGGGGAGCTGGAAGCGGCCATAACGTCGCTGGTCGACAAGCGCCAGATGCGTCCGGTCAAGATTATGAAATACGCGATACCCGCCTGAGGCGCCCCGCCGACGCGAGGATGGCCACGATCCATCCCCCGCCAATGGCCCGTTTTCATGAATTTGCGCGTGTTTTGGGACGGTTTGGTCCCCCGACTTGGCCCCCACCCATGCGTTTGGGGTTTCCCGCTCGATTTTTGAACTGGCATGGCGTTGTCAAGAATTTAGATCGGTAATGATCCATATTCATCTTCGGCCACTACGCCTCGGCGCGCCTGGGTCAGGCGTTCTGCCGTTTCCCGTAGAAGTGCCTTGCAAGTATGAACCCGACTATGCCAGCTATTATGATGTAGTTTACGGGCGGCTGTATCATCTTGGGCAGCAGCCCTACCTGCGGCACGACGTTGTTAACCTTGCCCAGATAGTTCTTTTCGGTGATCGGAAAGTCGGTACCGGGTATGGATGCGGGATTGGCATCCCCCTTGGTCCGGATGGTCCGGGGATCCTCGTCTAGTATGCCCGTAACCCTGTGCACTATGACCCGGTTGTTGTCGGATGGCCGATTGAAGACTATGATGTCGCCAGGCACGATGGAGTGGAAGTCGTCGTGCGCCGATATAACCAGCAGGTCGTGAACCTCCAGTGCCGGTACCATGCTGCCGCTGGCTACCACGTAAAAGGGGTTGGGCGTGCCGAATGCGATCATCAATCCAACCCAAACGGCCAGCAGGGCGCCCCCGACTATGGCCGCGTCCTTTATCAGCTTGCGTGTGGATGCGGTGACCAACTGCGCGATGGACACGCGCCGCCGGTTAAATTGTTTAGGGTTGCCCATTCTGCCGTGTGGGCGGTGGCCGCAGATCACACATCTACCGTCGTGGTTTCTGGTGCCGTGGATCAACCTCTTTGTGATACGGGCCAGAAAAACCCACCTGACGCGTTCGTGAGACACGTTCTCAGTTGGGCGGTAGAGCGCTGGTGAATTTATGCACTAACACGACTGTACGTCAACGCGCTACTATCAGACTGTTGCCGCATTCCTCACAAAACTTGGAATCGGGAGCGTTGATCGCGCCGTCTTTGGAGCAGCGGACACCAGCAACCTCGGCCGGTTCAGCGGCAACCTCGGCCGGTTCAGCGGCAACCTCGGCCGGTTCAGCGGCAACCTCGGCCGGTTCAGCGGCAACCTCGGCCGGTTCAGCGGCAACCTCGGCCGGTTCAGCGGCAACCTCGGCCGGTTCAGCGGCAACCTCGGCCGGTTCAGCGGCAACCTCGGCCGGTTCAGCGGCAACCTCGGCCGGTTCAGCGGCAACCTCGGCCGGTTCAGCGGCAACCTCGGCCGGTTCAGCGGCAACCTCGGCCGGTTCAGCGGCAACCTCGGCCGGTTCAGCGGCAACCTCGGCCGGTTCGTCGTCTGTGGGGGCATCTTCTCCCCCCAGAAGTATGATGTTGCCTATTGTCTGAATGCTGGCCCAGGGCACGCTTATGACCTCCCCGTCGTCAGACTTTATCAACAATACGGGTAGGAATGACTTGCTTACTCCTACCCGAATGACAGTTCCCACCTTCAGAGCCTGATGGTCGTATACATCCATGCCTTGGATGTCTGTTATCTCGTTAGTATCATCTTCGTCCTCTTCTGTCGCCTCTACCGGTGCCTCAAGTTCAGCAACAACTTCGGGCTCAGCAACAGCTGCCTCGGGCGCTGCGGGCTCAGCGGCCGGCACCTCCGCGGGTTCAGCAACAACTTCGGGCTCAGCAACAGCTGCCTCGGGCGCTGCGGGCTCAGCGGCCGGCACCTCCGCGGGTTCAGCAACAACTTCGGGCTCAGCAACAGCTGCCTCGGGCGCTGCGGGCTCAGCAACAGCTGCCTCGGGCGCTGCGGGCTCAGCGGCCGGCACCTCCGCGGGTTCAGCAACAGCTTCGGGCTCAGCAACAGCTGCCTCGGGCGCTGCGGGCTCAGCGGCCGGCACCTCCGCGGGTTCAGCAACAGCTTCGGGCTCAGCAACAGCTGCCTCAGCAACAGCTGCGGGCTCAGCAACAGCTGCCTCGGGCGCTGCGGGCTCAGCGGCCGGCACCTCCGCGGGCTCAGCAACAGCTTCGGGCTCAGCAACAGCTGCCTCGGGCGCTGCGGGCTCAGCAACAGCTCCGCGGGCTCAGCAACAGCTGCGGGCTCAGCAACAGCTGCCTCGGGCGCTGCGGGCTCAGCGGCCGGCACCTCCGCGGGCTCAGCAACAGCTTCGGGCTCAGCAACAGCTGCCTCGGGCGCTGCGGGCTCAGTGGCCGGCACCTCCGCGGGCTCAGCAACAACTTCGGGCTCAGCAACAGCTGCCTCGGGCGCTGCGGGCTCAGCGGCCTCGGCACCTCCGCGGGCTCAGCAACAACTTCGGGCTCAGCAACAACTTCGGGCTCAGCAACAGCTGCCTCGGGCGCTGCGGGCTCAGCAACAGCTGCCTCGGGCGCTGCGGGCTCAGCGGCCGGCACCTCCGCGGGTTCAGCAACAACTTCGGGCTCAGCAACAGCTGCCTCGGGCGCTGCGGGCTCAGCAACAGCTGCCTCGGGCGCTGCGGGCTCAGCAACAGCTGCCTCGGGCGCTGCGGGCTCAGCAACAGCTGCCTCGGGCGCTGCGGGCTCAGCGGCCGGCACCTCCGCGGGTTCAGCAACAACTTCGGGCTCAGCAACAGCTGCCTCGGGCGCTGCGGGCTCAGCAACAGCTGCCTCGGGCGCTGCGGGCTCAGCAACAGCTGCCTCGGGCGCTGCGGGCTCAGCAACAGCTGCCTCGGGCGCTGCGGGCTCAGCAACAGCTGCCTCGGGCTCAGCAACAGCTGCCTCGGGCGCTGCGGGCTCAGCAACAGCTGCCTCGGGCGCTGCGGGCTCAGCAACAGCTGCCTCGGGCGCTGCGGGCTCAGCAACAGCTGCCTCGGGCGCTGCGGGCTCAGCAACAGCTGCCTCGGGCGCTGCGGGCTCAGCGGCCGGCACCTCCGCGGGCTCAGCAACACTTCGGGCTCAGCAACAGCTGCCTCGGGCGCTGCGGGCTCAGCGGCCGGCACCTCCGCGGGTTCAGCAACAACTTCGGGCTCAGCAACAGCTGCCTCGGGCGCTGCGGGCTCAGCGGCCGGCACCTCC
Source organism: Nitrosopumilaceae archaeon (assembly GCA_963665475.2). Taxonomy (GTDB): domain Archaea; phylum Thermoproteota; class Nitrososphaeria; order Nitrososphaerales; family Nitrosopumilaceae; genus VYCS01. The sequence goes on from CAXXXK010000004.1 coordinate 468,217, forward strand.
GCGGGTTCAGCAACAACTTCGGGCTCAGCAACAGCTGCCTCGGGCGCTGCGGGCTCAGCAACAGCTGCCTCTATCTCATCTTCGCGCTTTGCGGCGCCCGCCTCGGCGCTCTCGTCGGGCTTTTTGAATTCGCGGTACTCAGCAATTGTGGAACTACAGGCGCCGCAGACGTACTTGCCCCTCTCCTTTAGTATGAGATTCTCGGCCACCATCTCGTTGGGCGATTCGTAGTCAATGTTAGGCGGCCCCTCGTACTCTTGGTCGCATGTGTTGCAATAATACTGTGTGATCTTCTCGGTGTTAAGCCGCCCTATCGGCGCCAGAAACAGATCCGGACCGCCCAAGTTTCCACGAACCTGCTGTGCATCGGTAATGCTGGCCATGACATAACCGCCAGACCCCCGCAACTTCTTTAAACGCAGCTCTGAATACATCACTTATTGGCCCGCGACAAGAGTATATAAGTAAAATAGGATTGACCGCAATGCAGAAGATCAATTTTCACTCTTAGCCGCCGCGAAAGTCAGATTGTGCCGGGACGAGACTTGGGCCACGAACCCGGCGGGTTTCCCGTGCATCTGCTAGCGCCGGCCCTGTTCGGCAATACCGTAATGCAACACTTTCCGTTTAATCTGGCCGTCTTGTAGGCCACCGGAGTCTTGGTACCAGTTTGCGAACGAGAAACTAGAGCCTGATAACGTCCTCCTAACCTTTTTAGAAGGCATCCGGGCGTTGGTTCCCATGGAAGACATAAAGGCAGACCAGTGGCAGTCCAAGGTACTCAACTCGGACGTGCCTGTGCTCGTAGACTTTTGGGCAGAATGGTGTGGTCCATGCAGAATGGTAGGTCCGGTCTTGGAAGAGTTGGCTGGTGACTATCAAGGCCGTGTAAAATTCGTCAAGGTGAACGTGGACAACTCCGGCCAGCTGGCATCCCAATACAACGTATTCAGCATACCTACCCTCATGCTATTCAAGAGCGGCCAAGTGGTGGACACTAAGATTGGCGCCACCGACAAAGAGTCTTACCGTTCCATGATCGACAACACACTGTCATAACGCATGCATTTTTCACCACACATGCCGGGCCTGTTCCGGTTGCTCAATCGAGTCCATAGATAATTGGTAAAATACCAAATTTTTCTTACACAAAAACAATTATAGCGCGGACCGGATCTGGCCCCTGTGGCATACAACCCGGCCGGCGAAGTGGACACACTCAACCTGCTCTCCGATAAACTAGATGCCCTGCTTACCGAAACTCAGGGATACTACGAGTCGTTTCTGGACATCAACACCCTGTACAAGCAGGGCCAGATAAGCGACAAGGAGTTCTTCCAGAAGATGGGCGACTATGTGGTGGCATACTCGGCATTGGAATTTCTGGTCGCTAAGGTACTGCTGGAGGTCAAAAAGGCCACCCAGTCGGGCAGCGGCATGACACAGTCGCCCGGGCTGATGCCTGGAATGGGGACGCCACAAGCAGGGTCCATGGGGATGGGACCTGCAGGGATGGCGCCTGCGGGAATGGGACCTGCAGGAACGGCAGCCAATCCGGTAGGCGGGCCGCCCGGAATAGTATCCGCCGGGGACTCCTTTTCAAAACCTGGAACGCTCCCCGCGCCAGATCCATCCCTGGTTCCCAAGAAGCCAGCATGCTCCTCGTGCGGCGCCCCGCTCAAACCCAATGCGAAATTTTGTACGTCGTGCGGCGCCCGGCTCTAGCTCCACACCGTGCCGCACTTATTGCAGAACTTTGCACTCGCGGACAGTTTGTTGCCGCATTCGGCGCAGAACCGGTCCCTATCTTTGTCCTCATACGGGACGATGTGTTGTAGCGGCCCACCGGGCGAAAACGAGTCGTCAATGGGCTCTGGCTCAAAGTCTTGCTCGCTCATGAAGGACATCACCCGGGGCATGGTCTTTGCCTTGTCGTCCGGATCGCGTATCGTGTCTCCAAGCCAAAACGCGAACCTCGTAATGATCAGCTCTGGTGTGGAGAACGTCATGGTATGGCTTGACATATACTCGGTCGCTGCGCCCTTTCCGTCAAATCCCTTCATGAATGGGTGTGGGGGCAATACGTCTATAACACTTTTGGTTCGGCTCCGGCACCTAGGCCGTAGCATGGGTTTACCATGCCATTATTGGACGTTAATTACCAACCACCGGGACCAAACGGCTATCTTAAACCATGGTGACCGATGGCGGATCCGACTAACCCGCCGTTCGCGCCAATCCGATCCGCGCCGTTTACGCTAGGCGGTCAAGTGTACTAAAACCCCCCGGCGCCGCATGGCGCCATATGGCGCCGCAGACTGACCGTTGCGTCTTTAACGGCCTCCGGCGTTGGTGCGGCCTCTGCACGCGGCAGCGTCCTGCCGTCTGTCCTCGGTTTTCGTGGCGTGTCATCTGTGCTCTTGCGGACATCGCACGGCTTGATGAAGATGTATGGGCTGGCGGCCGACCATAAAAGCGCTTTTTAAGCGCGTGGGGGTATAGTGAAACGTGGAATGCAGCATCTCGGAGTGCCGCCGAAAGGCCATCCGTACAGTGCGAATAGGGGACCGGGAGACGCGGCGGTTGTGCCATAGACATCTGGAGATATACCGGAATCGGGACGCATACCACACGCCGGTCTTCTACAAGGCTTCCAATATGTTGGATGAATTGTAAGGCGGGCGCGTATGGTGGGCCCATCTGCCATCTGGGGCAGAGCGAGTCTTGATAGGCTGTTATTGGATGGCCAGAGCCGCATATCGCCCCCATCATTTAATTTGCTGACTTTTGATGTTATGCCATGTGGCAACTCGCATTGTTGCTTTTGTTGGTGCCCGTCGCCGCCTATGCAGAGTCACAGACAGCATCCACCGATGGGGGAATACTGAACGTCCGGGTGACCTATGACCGCATCATTCCCGGAGAGCCGTCCCCACTCATTATCGAGTTCATAAACCCCACCACTGGCCGAGTCCAAGAGCATATAGACTACTCCATAATGCTGACCGCCGGGGATCAGGTGCTTTTTGGCACCCCCCTTACGCACTCTTCAACGGGCGCGCTCCGGGGACTGAGCGTGACATTCCCCGGCGAGGGGGAGTACCGACTGGATATGACGGTGGAGGGCATACTGTTCAATCCCATAACGCCGGAATCGGTCTCGTTGAGCATACCGGTGACGCAGCAGGGCGGCGGCTGCCTGATAGCCACCGCCGTATACGGCTCGGAGACGGCGCCCGCGGTGCAGCAGCTTCGGGAGATACGGGACCAGAAGGTGATGTCCACCCCGGCGGGGCGCGCCTTCATGGACGCGTTCCACCAGGCGTACTATGCCGTCTCGCCTGCCGTCGCGGACATGGAGAGGAGCAACCCACTGCTACGTGATACCGTGTACGTCCTGATACAACCCATGCTCGCGTCGCTGCACCTGATGGAGCATGCCGACTCCGAGCATAAAGTCCTGGCGCTTGGCGCGCTGGTCATACTGCTCAACGCGTTTCTGTATATGGTGGGGCCCGCAATGGGCGTGGTCTGGACGGCGCGTCGGCTCACGGCGGGACGCTCCGCGGGGGCCGCGCGCCCGGGCTGATGCGGGACGGTCCGCATCACATAATGCTGCCGATAGATTTCGGGGCGTGCCCACACTAGAGGCCGCGTATTGATCTTTGCGTGCAGTGCGCATTGTATGCCGCGGCCTTGTGCGCGCATATTGCGGCCGGCTTGCCCGCAACCGGTCCGCGTTTTGCCCGGAACGGTAGGGCGCGAGGCGTCCGATCTTATGGGCAGGTTTTTAATGACATGGAGTCTATCTTGCATAATGAATTTTATTGCGGTTTTACTCATCATTATACTGCTTGGAGCCGTGATGGGCGTCGTCACGGCCCCGTTGGCGTTTGCGGACCACGTCACGGCCACCGTACGCCTCCCGTTGGGGGCTTCGGCGCCCGGATGCGGGGCGACATCGGAGGGGGGCTGCTTCGTGCCAAGCGCGGTCATCATTGACGTGGGCGGCGAGGTCATTTGGGTGAACGAGGACGCCGCGGCGCATACGGTAATAGGCGGCAGCCCGTCAAGCGGCCCTGACGGCGTATTCGACAGCAACCTGTTCATGCCGGAGACGTCGTTCTCGTTCACGTTTGAAGAGGCCGGCACGTATCCGTACTTCTGCATGATCCACCCGTGGATGAGCGGCGGCGTGGTCATAGTTCAGGAAGAGACGGGAGCATCTTCCACCGGCGACATAGAAGAAACTTCCACCGTACGCCTCCCGTTGGAGGCTTCGGTGCCCGGGTGCGAGGCGACATTGGAGGGCTGCTTCGTGCCACGCGTGGTCATCATTGACGTGGGCGGCGAGGTCATTTGGGTGAACGAGGACGTCATGCCGCATACGGTCATCGGCGGCAGCCCGTCAAGCGGCCCTGACGGCGTATTCGACAGCGTTTTCATCATGCCGGAGACGTCGTTCTCGTTCACGTTTGAAGAGGCCGGCACGTATCCGTACTTCTGCATGATCCACCCGTGGATGAGCGGCGGCGTGGTCATAGTTCAGGAAGAGACGGGAGCATCTTCCACCGGCGACGCGGCCGGCGGCGGCTGCCTGATAGCCACCGCCGTATACGGCTCGGAGACGGCGCCCACGGTGCAGCAGCTTCGGGAGATACGGGACCAGAAGGTGATGCCCACCCCGGCGGGGCGCGCCTTCATGGACGCGTTCCACCAGGCGTACTATGCCGTCTCGCCTGCCGTCGCGGACATGGAGAGGGACAACCCCATCCTCCGCGGGGCAGTGTACGTCCTGATACAACCCATGCTCGCGTCGCTGCACCTGATGGAGCATGCCGACTCCGAGCCGAAAGTCCTGGCGCTTGGCGCGCTGGTCATACTGCTCAACGCGTTTCTGTATATGGTGGGGCCCGCAATGGGCATGGTCTGGACGGCGCGTCGGCTCACGGCGGGACGCTCCGCGGGGGCCGCGCGCCCGGGCTGATGTGGGACGGCCCGCGCCTCATCGTGCCGCCGGCGGGTTTTGGAGAGCGTCCACGCGGCCGACCATACACTGAGCTTCGTATAGTGTGTCTTGTTGGTCGTGGCCTCATGCGGGCATGTTGTGACCGGCCTGTCCGTGTGCAGGCTACCGCGTTAGGCCTGTCCCGCAAATGATGGCATCGTCGTGCGTTTTGCCCGGAATGCTGAGGCACGAAGCGCCCGGCATTATGGACAGGTTTTTATTGATAAGGGGCATATCTCGTACAATGAATTTTATTGCAGTTTTATCCACCGCTATACTGCTTGGAGCCGTGATGGGCGTCGTCACGGCCCCGTTGGCATTTGCGGACCACGCTAAGGCCACAGTACGCAACCCGCTAGGAACTTCGGTGCCCGGGTGCGAGGAGACGCCGGAGGGCTGCTTCGTGCCGGGTACGGTCACCATCGACGTGGGCGGCGAGGTCTCTTGGGTGAACGAGGACACCGCGGCGCATACGGTTACCAGCGGCAGCACGACAAGCGGCCCTGACGGCGTATTCGACAGCGGCCTGTTCATGCCGGAGACGTCGTTCTCGTTCAAGTTTGAGGAAGCCGGCGAGTATCCGTACTACTGCATGGTCCACCCGTGGATGAGCGGCATGGTCATCGTTCAGGAAGAGATGGCAGAGCCTTCAGACGGCATGGAACCCATGCCCAAGGCGACGGTCATGGACGACCCCTCCGCAGTGGGGGCACTCTCTGACGGCACGATGGTGTATCTCAAGACCACCGAGGTAATGGCTGGAGAGCCGCTTGAAATCGACATACACATTGAGGACGCAGAGCACGCCAACTACGACATACTTGTCATGCAGGGCGATGCGGAGATACTAAACACTCCGGATGCCCACGAGCATGAAGGCGTGGGACACCATGTGACCGGACCACTACCCACCGGCGATCCTGTGGACATCACAGTGACGTTCCAAGGACTGGGCATAGATCCGGCAGACAGGACCGGCCCGATCGGCGAGCAAGTTGTATTTGCGGCGATTGTGCCCGAGTTTGGCGCCGTAGCTGTAATTGTACTTGCCGCGGCCATCGTGTCCATAGTGGCGTTCTCGGCCAGGTCCCGACTTAGTATCGTTCCTAGATACTAACCTTCTATTTTTCATGAGTGGCGGCGCCCGCGCGTCGGGGGCATCCGCGCCTACGCAATCTGGGAGCCGCGTCTTACGCGCGTCGGGGATATCCTGTACTGTTACAGCCCCATCCGGACGTCCAGCACGCGGCAGCCGTTCTCCAACACGACCACCGGGTTCATGTCCAGTTCTCTGATTCGGGGGTGGTCGGTTACCAGGCGGGAGACTCGCCGTATGCACTCGGCCAGCGCCGACACGTCGGAGGGCTTCTGGCCCCGCACCCCCTCCAGTATCTTTCGGGTTTTTATGGACCGGATCATCTCTTGGGCCTCCACGTCTGTAACCGGCGCCAGCCGGAACGTCACGTCCTTGAGGACCTCCACGTATATGCCGCCCGTTCCCAACATCAGCATGGGGCCCATGCCCGGCTCCCGCTTGCACCCTATTATGAGCTCGCGGCCGTCCCGGACCATCTCCACCACCAGGCAGCCGTCTATGCTGGCGTCCGGATCGTACCGTCGGGCGTTGGCCGTTATCTTGGCGAACGCGTCCTCTACGTCTTGGGGCCCGTCAAGCCCCACCATCACCCCGCCGGCGTCTGACTTGTGGGTTATCTGGGGGGATATTATCTTCATCACGACTGGATATCCAATCTCTTCGGCAGCCGCCACGGCTTCGTCGGGGTTGCCGCACGCGGAGCTCTTCGGCAGGGGAAGGCCGTACGACCTGAGTATGCGAATGCCTTCCTCCTCAAGCAGGGCGGCCCGGCCTTCCTGCTCGGCCTCATCAAGAATCCGGGCGACGGCGGCGCGGTCAACCTCAAACTTATCGGCCTTTCCGGGGTCCCTGTCCAGCCATTCCGAGAAGCGCAGCATCGCCTTGAGGGCCCGCACCGCCCCCTCGGCGTACGTGTAGTACGGTACCCCGCCCTCGGCGAGTATGCTGCGGTTGGTTATTCCCTCGTCCAGTCCCATCAGGCTGGCCAGTATGGTCTTTTTGTACTTCTTTGACATCTCCACTATAACCTCGGCCAACCCGTCGTAGTCGAGGGTGCCGGAGGGGGTGCACATCACTATGGCCGATCCCACGTTGGGATGGTCCAGAACGTGTTCCAACACCCCCCGGAACCGGTCGTAGTCGGCGTCTCCCACTATGTCAACGGGATTGCGGGAGCTCCCCCAAGGGGGTATCACCTTGTCTATGTCGGGGCGTACCGACGTGATGTCCGCCATCGCTATGCCGGCCTTGGAACAGGCGTCGGTGGATATTATGGCCGGGCCGCCAGCGTTGGAGACTATGGCCAGGCCTTTTGTGGGCAGGGGCTGTTTGGCGAAGGCCACCGCGTAGTCGAAGAGCTCGTCCATGGTGTCGACCCGCATGACCCCGGCCTGCTTTAGCAGGGCATCGTACAACTCGTCCGAACCCATCAGGGCGCCGGTGTGGGACATGGCCGCCTTGGCTCCCTCGGGGCTGCGGCCCGACTTGAGTACCAGTATCGGCTTTTTGTGCTCCCTGGTGACGGCGCGGCACGTGTCCACGAACTCCCGCCCGTCTCCTATGTCCTCCAGATACATTACGATGACGCGGGTCTGCTCGTGGGCGGCCAGCGTCCTCAACACCTCTATCTCGCTGGTGGCCGCCTTGTTGCCCAGGCTCACGACCGCCGAGAACCCTATGCCTTGTGCGCTGGCGTCCTCGCACAGCGCCGCGCAGATAGCGCCGCTCTGCGACACCAGCGCTATAGACCCGGTCTTGGGCGTGACCTTCAGGAACGTGGAGTTCATCATGGTGTCCGGGTCCAGGTTCATGACCCCCAGACAGTTGGGCCCCACCAACTCCATGCCGTACCTTGAGGTTATGTCCCGGAGCTGCCGTTCCAACTCCGCCCCCTTCTCGTCTACCTCCTTGAAGCCGGCCGTAATGACTATGGCTCCCTTCAGGCCCTTTTGGCCGCACTGCTCCAGAACTCCGGGGACCAGCACGTTCTTTATCACTACGACGGCCAGGTCGACGGATCCGGGTATGTCCAGAACGCTCTTGTACGCCTTGTGGTCGAATACGGTGGCCCGCGTGGGACTCACCGGGTATATCTCCCCCCGGAAACCGTTCATTATATTGCGCGTGATGGTGCTGCCCACGCTGCCGGGCTTGTCAGAGGCCCCTATGACGGCTATGGATTTGGGAGTTAGAAAGACCGACGTCATGGCGTAATGATATCCCAAGGCGGTTCGTATAATAAAGTTGGGCCGCATCCACGCACGAACTTCAAACCAAACGCCGCCTCGGTTCCGTGCGCCCTGCCGTGAGGATTGGGCCGTCCCCCCGACGCCACTTGTCACGGCGCCGCGCTTTGGTTGCGGGGCGAATGCGGCTTCCCGCGTAATTCCTTCCGATACGGGGGCGGCGTTACGCCCATGATCGCGGCTAACCGGATCCGGCGGGGTTGGAGGCCCGCACGGCCATCCTGTATGCAGCCGGGGCGGCGCCGGTTCTGCCCACGCTCTGGCGTAATGGACATATCTATGGCGTATGCCTAACTGCGCACAAGAATGCGCGTACATACCCACCCCTCTCTGGATTTGGGCATGATCCGGACCAAATTTCGGCGTTTTGGGTTGACTTGTGGTGCTGGTCGGCGCTAAGCAGCAACACGTGGCAATACGCGCCGCTGGAGGCGCAGCGCGTTTCCAATGTCTGGAAGGGGTTGAGCATGTACGAATGCGCCGCCGCGGCGATTATAAATATCCGGAAAAGGGGTTCTTACTGATGGCCCCCCAAATCAACTTCCTTCGGGAGTCCGTCTCGGGTGCGCGTTGATGCAGGACATAGGACGGAATTGCGTCATAGGCGATGATGTCAGGATGGGGGACGGCGTCCAAATAGGGAACAACGTGGTGCTGGAGGGCCGCATCACCATAGGGTCGGGCACCCGCATAGACCACGGCTGTGTCGTACGGGGCAGGGTATCCATAGGCCGGAACAACTGGATTTATCCGCACTGCGTAGTGGGGACTGGTCCGCAGCACAAGGAGTTTGCGGACTCGTATCCGCCAGACTCTGGCCGCATTGAGATAGGCGACCATAATACAATACGGGAGTTTGCCACAGTACACCGCCCCACCGAGTCTCCCGTCACCCGCGTGGGTTCACACTGCTACATCATGGCGTATCCCCACATAGCGCACGATGTAGTGATACATGATCATGTCATCATGACGACCCGGGTGACGCTTGGCGGTCACATACACATCCACGATTACGCCAACATAGGACAAGGAACCGAGATACATCCGTACTGCCGTATCGGCAAGCATGCCATGATAGGGATGGGGAGCCCAATCGTGAAGGACGTGCCCCCCTTTGCCCTGATAAATCGCCTGAGATTCACAAAGATAAACCGCACGGGCTTGGAGCGCAACGGCGTGTCGCATGCGGACATAAAAGGGATAGATGCCTACTACCGGCTTGGCACGCGGAGCGGCCAGGCTTGGTACGAGCGTGAGATAGAGTCGTTTGCCGCCGGTTCGATCAGGGCGCGCTTTGAGCCTGACTTTGACTAGTGGCCGCTTGCCGGGATTGGCTGGAGATCTTAAACATCTCTTCAGGGCGCTGCGGCGTGTGTCTGCCATCTGTATTTTCCAGCCTCCCGGCCAGGATACTGCAACTTCGCCGCTTGATTCATCCGATGCGTTTGTTGTGATTTTTTATGCGGGCGGATGGCAGCCAAATTCCGTTCGCGCTTTGCGGATGCAGTTTGGAGAGGCCGCGTCTTTTCCGCAGCCGCCCGGCTTGAGGATTGCGCCAACGTTTGCAACGGCCTTAAATCCCCAAACTCTTCGGCACGCTTGTCATAAAATCGAAGATTGCAAACAGTCTCTGAAAAGCCCGCGCCAAAAGAGACTAAATCGTCACGGAGCTTGTGAAAATCCGTGGAAGGTCGGGATACTGACCGGAGATGAAACCGGATCAACTGCCGCCGCGCGGCCTAAGTCGACGATCACCGGCGCCATGGCCTTGCGGGGGGCATTTGACCATGAATTTTGGCTACGCGGCATGGCCAATCTGTTGCAAGCCGGACCGCATCCCGCCTGAAGGAGGGATTATGGGCGATTATTCAATTTTATGACAAACCCACGAGCCTGAATTGGTGGCTCAATGTAATTGTTCCATGAATGAATATTCCTCGACAAATCATTTTTCTGTCGGGGGATTATAGGCTGGTGCGTACGCATTTTTGGCATCATCAGCACCATTTTGAATACTGATGCCGCCTCGGGACGGTTTCTCGCGCGGCGTCCGCTTCCGGGCAATGAGCGCGCGCCGGACAATCTAGAGTCCGGCCAATCTTCAGGGGTCGGCGTTGAAAAAATACGCACTATATTTTTTGCGCAACATAAAACGCCAATTAGTTTTGATTTGCAGCAGGCGCGTTCTGGCTGCAGACAGGCGCATGCAGCAAACCCACGCCCGGCGGCTTATCCCTGAAAATCTCCCAGAAACATTGCACGGTGCGGGCTTCTTTTGCCGTGCGGGAACCGCAACCGCGACCCGTTGCGCGACGTCTTGATCATTGCCGCGGCGGCGTCATACGGGGTGCCGGTCCCCATACTTCATCTATTGCCGGCGGCCCTAGCCGGGCGGCCGGTCCGCGCCCCCCTCGCCGGATCAGGCGGCCGATTAGGCCGGCGCCCATCGGTCTCCCGCCGCCCGTACCGCATATCCGGGCTCCGTACTCAAGATCCACATCACCTGCAATCAGCGGAATGGCGTCGTCATTGCCCTGCGGTGTAGAATGCAGGGAACCTTGATAAAAGGCGCCCCCGGCTGCGTTGTGGATGGTCCTGATTGACGTCTCTTGCAATCTGGAGAGCTTCCGGAAGTTCGTTCTGGCCAGCACGTGCCGCTCCTTCGCCCCCCAGGCCTATCTGGACGACAACGAGATCTTCCCGGAAAGGGAGGAGGGGGGCACCATATACGTGGAGGCGGCCGACAAGGTGACGCTCAAGAAGATCCGCAACATCACCTTCGTGAACGCCCGGGACGTGCTGGGCATAATATACAACTCCAACAGCGGCAGCACCTCGGTAAAGTGGCGCCAGACGCAACGTTACAGCGGCCGGGCCACCGGGGACATATCCGCCAACTCACTGATCAACCTGGCCGAGTCCGGGATCCTGACCACTCCCCAGATCGAGGACTGCGTCGAGCGGTTGGCCAAAGAAAAGGCCGCCACATGATATCCAGACGCACCGATGCCGACTCGGTGGCGGCGACGCCCCAAGACACCGACGACATACTCTCGCTGCGGCGGGTCGTATCACCGGGCGACACCGTGTACGGGCGCGCCACTTGGGTCATAAAGCGCGTGCGCGAGTACGCGCGGCCCGACCGGGGCGAGCGGATCCGCATAAACCTGGGGGTGTCGGCCGACAAGATATCGTTGGACAATGCCCTGGACATGCTGCGCATAGGGGGGACCATCATAGCGTCGGACCACGAGTCCGTCCCGCGCGGCGGCCGCCACTCCATAAAGGTGGGATTCGGCGACACCATAACCATACGGAAGGAGAGGTGGACGAAGGTGCACCGCGCCCTGCTCAAAAACCGCACCCAGGCGGGTTTCCTGTTGGCCGCCATAGACCAGTCCGAGTGCGGACTGGCCCGGCTGTACGGGACCCACGTGGAGACGTATCCGTCCGTGCGTTCGGGGTGGGGAGGCAAGCGGTACGCCGTCTCCTTTGACATGCGGTCGTACGTGGAGCGGGCGGCCCGCGCCGCCTCAAAACTAAAGGCCAAGGGGGATCGGTTGGTGGTCTTTGGCCCCGGCACCGTCAAGAACCGCCTGGCCAACCGCCTGGCAGGGGCGGGCCACGACGTGCGGACGGTGGAGGGGGTGGATTCGGGGGGCGAGGACGGCATCAGGATGTTTGCGCGGTCCGGGACGCTCCGGAAGGCCGTCTCGGAGTCCCGCCTGGCCGGAGCCGCGTCGGTGCTGGACGACGTCATGGCCATGGCGGCCCGGGGGAGCAGGCGCTTCTCCATGGGGTACACCGACACCGCCGCCGCCCTGGAGGCGGGGGCCGTCGACCAGATGGTCTACTCGGAGGGGATATTCGCCGGCAATTCGGAGGAGGCGGTGGTGGAGATGCTAAACGCCGCGGAAGCCTCCGGGGTCGCCGCGTACGGGGTGGACTCCAGCACCGACACCGGCCTGCGCGTTACCAAGATGGGCGGCGTGGTGGCCAAGCTCCGGTACGCCATGTCCTAGCGGAGCTGCCCGGCCACCCACGTGGCGTACGGCGGGTGAACGTCGGAGACGGGAATGCGGCCTATCTCGGGGGTATCGTACGGGTGGGTGCGGGCTATCTCCCCGATCAGGGCCGCGGCCCGCGATTCGGTGGTCTTGTAGAACACCATGCACTCCGGTTCGTCCCGCATCCGCCCCTCCCATTCGTATATTGAGTTGCACCGCAGTATGGTGGCGCAGGCGGCCCACCCCTCGCGCACTATTCCGCCGGATATGTCCCGGGCCTTCTCCATGCTGTCGTACGTGGTGAGGACTATGGATGTGTTCATGCCAAACGATAAATTACAACCACTAAAATCTTTTCACATTATGGCAGCGGACATTCTGGCGCAGTATCCCATTATCTACGCGCTGTTGGCTTGGGGGGCGATACTGCTGACCGCAAAGGCTCTGAGGCTGGACAGGCGGGGCGTGAACCTCAAGTTCTACAGCCTGGTGTACAAGAACGCCGGGGTTCAGGACGTGCTGGTGCGCATGCTGGGCCGCACCAGGCGGGGCGTAAGCATATTTGCCAACGTGAGCGTGGTGGCCGGCTTCCTGATGATGGGGTTCGCCTTCTGGTTCCTGTTGGACAACGTGTCAAAGTACTTTGTGGAGCCGCAGGAGTTTGCCGAGCTTACTGTGTTGATCCCCGGGGTGACGCTCACCTCCGTGCACTCTATAGCGTACTTCCTGCTGTCCATCCCCATAGTTCTGGTCATGCACGAGGGCGCCCACGGCATCGTGGCAGCGCTTGAGCGCATCCGCATCAAGACGGGGGGCTTTGCCGTATTGGTGCTGCTGGTGGCCGGATTCGTGGAGCCCGACGAGGACGAGTTCAAGCGGGCCCGCAAGATCTCCCGGCTGCGCGTCATAGGGGCGGGGGCCACGTCCAACGTTCTGTTTGCGGGGGCGCTGGGGGTTATACTTCTCACCAACCCCATGTTCGCCCTGGTGGTGCCCGAGCCCCTGCTGGGCACGTTCTACGAGTCCCCCGAGGGTGTAATGGTGCAGTCGGTGATTGAGGGGATGGGGGCAGAGGACGCCGGGATGATGGCCGGCGACATCATAACGGGAGTGGGTGACATCGACATACTCCGGCCCGAGCATTTCGTCGATCTGGGGCTGTCCCCGGGGGACGTCGTCACGATCGCCGTCCTGCGGGACGGCGTTCCCATGGAGTTCGTGGTGGAGATAATGGGGTCTCCCGACGACCCCGAACGGGGCCTGATAGGGATAATGCGGGATACGGCCTTTGCGTACAAGCCGGTGCTGGACTTTATACAGTGGGGCGATCCGCAACTTTCACTATTCCTGGTGTGGCTTTGGATGATCTCCTTCTTCATAGGGATAATCAACATGCTGCCCCTTCCAATACTGGACGGGGGCAAGTTCGTCGAGACCATAATCGAGGGGCGGATGGCAGAGCGGACGGCCACCACGGTGATGTACGCGATATACGCGTTCACGTTCGCCCTGTTCGCCCTGAACATAGCGCTCTCTTACCTCAAGGCCGGCTGGATCACCATCTGACGGGCGGCCGCCCCCCGGATGCGCCCCGACATGCGGCCCCCGGCGGCGGGCCGCCTTACGGCTCACAGAGGCCGGTGCGGGGGTTGTATTTCGGGCACGCGTGCATGTTGTTGGGCGGCTCCCAGCCGTCCTCCCCGTACAGGTGGAGCAGGGCCGCCACGGTATCCGGATCCCGCCCCAGATCATGTATCGCGGACATGTCGGCGCAGGTGTTCTGGCCGTCCTCGCCGCTGCACATTACGTTGGGGCCCGGGCCGAAATAATGTCCCACGCCGGCTACGTGCAGCGTCTCGTGCAGCACGGCGTGGCGCACGTCGTCGGCGCCGCGCCACCAATCCGCGCAGACGCGGACTATGCCGCTCCGCAGGTCGGCGCTTCCGCGCCACCCGGGGTTGAGGCAGTTCTGGAACGGCGACTCGCCCCCCTCCAGGCCGGATATGGGCACCACGAGTATGTGGGGGATATCCGGCCGCGCCGCCCGCACGTCAAACTCCCATGCCGCCCCCATGGCGTTTGGTACGGCGCCCAGGCTCTCCCGGACGGTGTCGGCAAACGCGGGGTCGGTGGATGCGACCACCGCGACGCCGTTCATCGTGGGCCCGTACATGGTATAGTGGGGGGCCCCGGTATGGTATGCCCCGGATATGAGTGACCACAGCACGAACCCCAGGGCGGCCACCACGGCTGCCATGACCAGCCATGCGGGATCCGGCCCGCGCCGGGTTACCATGCCGCCGTTTTGTACGCATCCTCCATTAGTGTTGGGGGCCGGCCCGCGCCGTCAACAAGAAATTTAGGCACCGCCACCGGGGACGCGTCGTGAAGGGGCTCGTCATAGTGTATACCGGGGGCGGAAAGGGCAAGACCACCGCCGCCCTGGGCCTGGCCCTCCGGGCAGTCGGACACGGCAGGCGCATACGCATGATTCAGTTCATCAAGGGATCCTGGCACTACGGCGAGATGACCTCTTCCTCCAGGCTGGAACCGGAGTTTCAAATGATGGCCGTGGGGAAGGGATTTGTGGGCATACTGGACGACACCAGCACGCCCGAACAACACCGGAGGGTGGCCGCCGAGGCCATGTCCTTGGCCCGGCGGGCGGTGGCTTCCGGCGAGTACGACATAGTGATACTGGACGAGATCAACTACGCCGTAAAGCTGGGGCTGGTTGAGGAGGCCGACGTCCTGCAGGTGTTGGAGTCGCGCCGGGAGGAAGTGGACGTGGTCCTGACCGGGAACCACGCCCGGCCCGCCGTTCTGGACGCGGCAGACCTGGTGACCGAGATGCGCGAGGTAAAGCATCCCTTCCGCAAGGGGGTGCGCGCCAAAGAGGGCATTGACTACTAGTCCCGGCGCCGCTTCAAAAAAACGCCCTTCGCCGAGGACATCAGCGGACGCGTCTTAGGCGCCCTGCGCGTCCAGCATGGCGTTGACTTCCGGCAGGGCGTAGGCGAATCCGGCATGCATGCACCCGATCACCTCGCACAGCTGGCAGTACAGCTCCCCGTCCCGCGCCACCACCTCGGCTATCCGGTTCTTCTCGTTGTCCAGCAGCACCACCCGGTCTTCCTCCACGGCGATCTTCTTTATCATGGGTACGTGGCGTGCCAGCGCCTCGTCTTCCTGCATGCGCGACTCCAACATGTATGATATGTAGCCGGAGAGGCTGCGGATCCCCTTTATGGCCAGCTCGTCCTTACTGCCAAGGTATATCCTGTTGAACTTGTTGTAGATGCTCTCCGAGATGGTAATTGATCTAAATCCGTTTTTGGGCATTATACTTTCACAATTTATATAATTCAGTATATATATTTAAGAATTATTCTAAATGAGCGTCGTTGTATTTAACGCCGTTGGAGACTGGCGGGACAGGCGTGCCATTTCTTAGAATACATTCGCCGCTTTGACAGGAAATGAAAATGTGGCGTACTTGGAATTGATTTAACTGATCTTAATTTTAAAGTGTACGCCACTCCTACGGGAGGGCCGCGGCGCGCGGGCCAATGCACACATATATATGATCGGCCGATCTTATTAGGTCATGCAACGAGGGGAGCCCCGGTTCAGCCGCGAGGCGTACGGCCACCTGTGCTCCGCCGTGCTGCCGGTGATCGGCGCCCTGGCGTCCCCTTCTCCCAACGCCAAATATACCGCCATTGACATACTGAACGTCGCCCTGTCGCAGTGCCGCGCGAACGGTTTCGTCGCCACGACCATCGAGGCCATGAGGAAGCGCGGCATCAAGACCATGACCGGGCAGCGTTTCCTGCAGCTTTTGGGGAGGCGCGACCCCGACGACATGCTGGAAATCTGCGGCGACATGCTGGAGGCGACGGTCAAGATGCTGGCCGAAGCCGGCAGGCTCAAGGGGAAGCGGGTGTATGCCGTGGACGAGCACGGCATACCCTACTACTGCAAGGACAGGTCCGACGCAAAGGGCGGCAAGAAGAAGGCCGGCACCAACTGGTTCGAGTGCTACATAACCATGCAGGCCGTCTCCGGCAAGTCGCCCGGCACGGTGTCGGCGTACCGCATCGCGGCGGGGGAGTCGCAGACGTACTACCTGGGCGCCCTGATAGAGAACGCCCGGAGGCTGGGCGCCAACATCGACGTGCTGCTGCTGGACCGGGGCTTCAACTCCGTGGCGAACATGCAGGAGATGGAACGCCAGGGCGTGCGGTACATCATGCCGAAGTCGGGCGACCCCAGGGTGTACCGGGCAATGGAGGAGGCCGAGGCGGACCCCGGCAAGGCCGTGCGCGAATATACAATAACGGCGAAGGACGGCGTGACCGCCACGCCCACGATGGTGATAGTCCCCAAGAAGATCAAGCCGTGCCGCGCGGAGTGCGGGGAGTGCGAAAGGTGCAAGCCCGTCCTGACGAAGGACAAGTACGTGGCGTTTTTCACCAATATTGCGGTGGACAGCCCCGCGGAGCTGCTCACGTACGTCCCGAAGAAGTACCGCGCCCGGTGGGGCATAGAGACGGGGTACCGCAGCATGAAATCCATACGGGCCAAGACCCAGAGCCCCAGCACGTCGGCGCGCCTGTTCCTGTTCTACTTTACGGTGGTGGTGGCAAACATGTGGCTGTACTGCAAGGCGATGCAGACGCCGTACTGGGGGCCCGTCCCCGTTATGACGTTGCTCGGCTACGTGGACTGCCTGTGGCTGCATGTTGCCCGCGGCGGGCCCTCGTGACGCACGCCTCGTCCGCGGGAACCCGAACGTTGCGGGGGAGCCGCCGCAATACTCCGCAGTCACGAGGCGTTCCGACTATGCCGCGGGGCCTTTTCCGCCCCAAACGTGGCTCGCGGGCGATGCTCCCGTGAGAAGTTTGAGCAACCCGCGGAAATCCGTCCCGCGCCGGTCCGTACGCCGGTGTGGCATGCGGCGTTGTAGCAAAATGTGAGTTTGATAATGATCTATACTGGTAGCAAACATTGTTTTACCTCCAAATTTTCATTTCCTGTTTGAGGCGCGTCACCGTGGCGCCGTATAGGAAAAACACGCCAATTCCGATTTTACGGTGTATGGCACCGAACAACTATTCGTTAGTTGCAAGAATGGGCTCCAAGCATGAAGCCGTATTCATCTGCGCTGGTAGTTACGAGTCTGGTAGCCTCGGCGGCGCCCGCCGCCTTAACAAGCGGCGGCGCGTCAGGCAACATACCGCGTCCGGCGACGACATCTGACTGCGCCCTATACTTGGACCGTTAGAATAAACCGCGTGCGACGCGGATCTAGTCTTGGGCGCCAATCTGGACGGGTATGTGTCCAAGTATGCAGCAGCGGCCCCGGCGTGCCCAACTGTGGCGGACATACCCGAGGGGCACTCGGTCTGCGCCGAGGGAAACAGCTGCTTTGACCAGTACGCCGCGGTTGCGAACTGCCGGCTGCGCGCCTGCTGACGCCCGGCTGAGGATGTGCACCTGCAGGCTGGCGGTCGGGCAGCAGTGGGGTGATTTGAGGGCGCACGTTTTTGGCACACGACGGGCCGGACCGCCAGCGATCAGGGCCGCATCCGCAACAGGGTTAAATTACTCGCGAATAGCACATCGTACATGTCAGAGGAAGTGGAGTTCCCCGAGCCCGGCGAGATAGTGCTGGCGACGGTGGTCAAAATCATAGACCAGGGCGCGTACGTAACCTTGGACGAGTACGACGGACTGCAGGGATTCCTGCATACCCAGGAGATCGCGCCCGGCTGGATCAAGGCCATAAACCGCTACGTCAAGAGGGGGGAGAAGAAGGTACTCCGGGTCAAGAAGGTCAACCCCGCCCGGGGCGACATAGACCTGTCCCTCAAGCAGGTCTCCGCCGACCAGCGCAAGAGGAAGCTCCGGGAGGTGAAGCGGTTCGAGAAGGGCCAGACCCTCCTGTCCAGCGTCGCCGATCGGGGCTCGCTGACCGACGACGAGGTGGGGGATTTAGAGGACGCCATGTACGCAAAGTTTGACTCGCTGTATGACGCGTTCCTGAGCGCGGCGCGCACCGGCACCGGCATGCTGGAGAAGGCCGGCATACCGAGAAAGACGCTGGACGCGGTAGTCGAGGTCTGCTCCCGCATAAAGCTGCCCACCGTGGAGATCCGGGGCGTGGTGGAGATGACGTGCCAGCGCCCCGACGGGGTGGACCGCATACGGAACATACTGACCGGGCTGGACTCCAAATATCCCGGGAGCAGCGTGACGTATCTGGGAGCCCCCCGGTACCGCGTGGCCATAACCGCCGGAGACTTCAAGTTCGCCGAGAAGACGCTCAAGCCCATGATCGCCGAGATCCAAAAGGGCATACTGAAGGCCGGAGGCACCTTTGCGTTCCAACGCGAGGAGTCCCGCAAGAGCCGGGAGGACTAGATGCGGTTCCAACTGAGGCGGTGCTCGGTATGCCGCGCGTATACCCTGCGGGAGGCGTGCCCGGACTGCGGCGCCGACGCGCCCCTGGCGCACCCGGCCCGTTTTTCGCCGGACGACAGGTATGCGCGGTACAGGCTGGCGTCCAGATACGAAAAGTCAGACTAGTGGGTATGGGTCAGCCCGCCGGCACGTACGAGTCGTTGACCTCGTAGATGAATATCCCAAACACTATCTGGTCCATGTCGTTCTCGAAGCTGGACGAGGCGTAGGCCAGCCGGAGCGGCCCCTGACCGTCGGCCGGATACTTGATGTCCTTTACGTGCAGGGGGATGGTCCCCTGAACGTACTCGGTGAACTGGGCGCCGCTGTTGGGGTCCACGTACAGGACTGGCGTGAAGGGCATCATCATGCCCAGCATGGTGTTGTCCCAGAAGTGGGCGTTGCCGCTGACGCCGTCGGCCAACGTGTACGTGGAGACAGACTCCCCGGCTATCCTGATGAACCAGTGCTTTTTGGACTCGTCGCCCCCTCCCCCCAGCACGTACAAGGGGTCCATGCCGGTCTGCAGCCTCTCGGCCATCACGAATATCATTATGTAGTCGGCGTGCAGGTCCAACAACCGGGCGTGCGCGTCGTCCGGCTCGCTTATGAACATGGTGGCTATATTCGCAATGCGGACAGAGTCGGTGGTGGCGTTGTCCGCTATGCTGGCCCGCTCCCCCAGGGTCTGCGTCCAGTAACCGTAGTCCCACCACGAGGCCACCACCGCGTCGGGAGGCGTGTTGGTCCGGACCCACTCGTAGGCGTCCAACCAGTCACTGGTTACCATGCCGTACATGCTGGCGCCGTTCAGTATGCTCGGGGGCCCGCGGGTGGCCTGTATGGTGTTGATGTCGGGGATTATGACCGGCGTGGCCAGCAGCACCGCTATGCCCGCCACCAGGCCGGCCCGGACGGGTATCGGGGCCCGAGACCTGGAATGGTCGGTCATCAGCCTCCTGGCCAGCACCGATATTCCCAGCGACGACAGTATGATGACGGAGACGGAGCCGAAGACCTCCAGCCGCACGAAAGAGGAGCTCATGTACACGCCGAACATGCCGGTGATCAGTGCGAAGGCCACCATCTCGGGCGGGATGCGGTGGAAGCGGCCGGCCCCCCGGTCCAACAACAGCCACGCGCCTATTCCTGCGAATATCATCAGTATGGAATGGAATAAGAACGACTGCTGTATGGTGACCGATTGGTGCTCGGAGACAGACTCGGCCAGCGGGTCCACCGCCGTCAAGAACGGGTTCACCGCTATGAGGTACCGGAAGCTGGGGGTGGCCACCAGGCCCGTCTCGGAGGCGGCCATGACCGCCCCTGTGCCGCCCACCAGCATTACTGCCAGCAGCAGGGCGCAGTTGCGACGCGCCCGGCCCTCGGCGCTCAGGCGGCGCACGAAGTGGCACGCCACCAGGAATATGGTGGGCCCTATTATGGCCACTCCCCCCATGCCAGCCACAAAGTCTATTCCGGGCCGCGCAAACAACAGGCTGGTGGCCAGCAACGTGGCCGAGAAGAGGGGCACGGCCCAGAGCAGGAACGAGTGGTCCTTGCGTAGGAACGGCAGGCACATTATGAATATGCCGATAGGCAGCACGAAGAACTGCGAGCCGCCCCACGCCGACAACGAGAACGATATCAAGAGCCCCCCGCCGAAGATCTTGGCGGCGGCCACCGGCCGGCTGTCCGACTTGATGCCGCTCAGGAAGAGGTACGTGCCCGTCAGGCCGTAGAATATCCCCAGCGGCTCGGACTTGAACCATCCGGCCATCCCCCGCAGTATTATGGGCAGGGAGACGGCCATGAGCATGGCCGATATCAGGCCGGCGGTGGTGCCGCCTATGACGCGTATGAGGGCGAACATGGACACCACCGCAAGCGATCCCATAACGATGGGGAAGATTATGATGAAGTCGTACAGGGGCGTATCGCCACCGAAGAGCCAGTAGGTGGCCGCTGCGGTCTGGTGAAGTACGACCTGAGAGTTGGATGACACGTCCCTTCCGCTCGGGTACCAGCTCAGCTCGTCGTTCCAGTCGTAGTATGCCTCAATGCCGTTCTCCACCAGGTATTCGGTGGCGCGGTAGTTGAAGAAGGGGTCAAACTCGTGCAGCTCAAAGCCGAACTCCATCGGCTGGGATCTCATGATGAACGCCGTGGAGAAGGCCAGGGCCAGTATGCCCACCACTATGAGGTGGCGGGGCTTGAATGCTAGGCGCTGCACGGGGGGGTTACGCCGCGCCCACCATATTACTATTTGGCGGAAATCAGGGCGCGTAGGTGCCCGTAAGCTTGGCCTGGGCCAGCACGTGGCCCTCCATGGCCTTCTCCAACTTCTTCTTGTTGGATCCGCCCTTCAGGTCCAGACGGGCATCCAAGGCGTACAGCTTGAAGACGTAGGTGTGCCGCTTGTCGGGGGGAGCCGGGCCGCCGTATCCGGTCTTCCCAAAGTCGGTCTTGCCCTCAACCGCACCGTCTGGCGCGGCGCCCTCGGGGATTTTTGCAGTGGACGGGTCCACGTTCCAGAGCAGCCAGTGCACCCACACCTTGCCGGCCGGGGCCATGGCATCGGGGTCGTCCATTATGAGGGCCAGCGACTTGGCCCCGTCGGGGACCTTGGATATGCTGAGCGCCGGGCTGACGTTCTTCTTCTTGTATCCGTGCCTGGAGGGTATCTCCGCGCCACTTCTGAACGAACGGGACTGCAGCTTCACGGTGGCGAGCGGGACGCATAGTCTGTTAAACCTTTCGTCCCGAACCCGCCGACTCCAGCACCATGCGGTCGTCGTGGAGCGACACGGCGCTCCCCCCGGCGGCCTTCACGCGTCGCTTCAGCGCCATATCGGTGGTGGCCACCGTCCCCCCGTGCCGCCTTATATGGTCCAGTATGGCGCTATCGGCGTAGCCGCCCTCCGGAATTACACGCCTCATTGCATTGGCCAGCCTCAGGGCCTTTCCGGCCATGTGTCCCTTGGCCGGATCCGCGGCCAGACCCTCCAGCTCCCGCACGACGGCGCCGGGAACCACGTAGGATACGTTGTCCAGATCAAAGTCGTCCATGTTGCGTATGCGCCCCGACGCCATGTGCATCAGAAACCCGGTGTCGCATATTACGTCAGGCAACGGCGCCCGCGCCTATGAGCCGCCACCTGTCCGCTATCCTGCGGCTGATGGCCACGTTTCCGTCCTCGAATATGCAGGCGGGCCTCCGGAGGTCCAGGCGGACCCTCTCTCCGCGCACGCGGGAGACCTTGCCCAACACCGGGGCCGTGCCTATGTTGAGCCGGAGAAGCTCGCCGTTGACGATGGGGGTGACCTTTACGTCGCTGGCCGCGCCCACCGCCGAGTCGAACAGGCTCACGTCCATCTCCACGGCGTACGAGTTCTCCGGCAGCGTGCCGGGCCTCCCTATCACCGAGCCTATCAGCGAGTCGCCGTGGGTCATGGACGGATCAAGCTTCGTGCCTATGGCCACCAGCCCGCCGGGCTTTACGCCGTCCACCATGCCGGCGCCGGTCCCCAGCGAGACTATCTTGGTACGGACCGGCTCGTACCCCCGCTTCCCGGCTATGCCGGGCTTGATCTCTATCTCGTCGCCCACTTCAAACGTGCCCTGCGTCAGGCTCCCGCCGATCACGCCCCCCCGGATATTAGATATGGGGGTGCCCGGCTTGTTCACGTCGAACGAGCGCAGGACGTGCATTACCGCGTCCCGGCCCTCGTCCCGCTCCGGAGTGCTTATGGTGGATTCGATGGCCCCTATGAGGGCGTCCACGTTCAGGCCCGACTGGGCCGATATGGGCACCACCGGGGACGACTCGGCATATGTCCCCTTCACGAATCCCCTTATGTCGGAGTGGTTGGCCACGGCGTCCTCGTACCCCACCAGGTCCACCTTGTTCTGCAGTATCACGATCTGCTTTATCTTGAGGGTCTCCAGGGCCAGAAGGTGCTCCTTTGTCTGCGGCCGGGGCACCTTCTCGTTGGCGGCCACCAGCAGGAGGGCGCCGTCCATCAGCGCCGAGCCCGAGAGCATGTTGGCCATAAGGCTCTCGTGGCCGGGGCTGTCCACGAAGCTGACCACCCTGGACAGCTCGCTGGGGCCGCCGCAGTTGGGGCAGGTGGGCTGCGTCGAGTTGCCCATGGGGTCCTCGCACGAACCGCACTTGTAGAACGCCGCGTCCGAGTACCCTATGCGTATGGTGATGCCCCGCTTCAACTCCTGGCTGTGGACGCTGGTCCAGGATCCGGTCAGCGCCTGTATCATGGTGGTCTTGCCGTGGTCCACGTGGCCCGCCGTCCCTATGTTGACGCAGGGCTGGTGCCCGTACTTGCGGGTGTACCATTCCGGAAGGGTCTCGCGCCAGTGCATCTAATCGCAAATAGCCGTAATATGCTAAATTAATCTATGTCTCGGCGCTCTCCAGCACGCCGTCGTACCGACAATTGATCTGGTATATCTCCTCGGATATGGTGTTTCCCCGCATGAGCTTGCGGAAGCGCTGCCCGGCCTCGGCCTTCCTGAGGCCCACCCCGCGGGTGATCAGCACCGCCTTGCGGGCCGCGCCGTGTATGTCGGCGCGCATGGGTATGCCGGACCTGTCGCTTCCCCCGGTGATCCGCAGCTTTCCCTCAAGCCCCAGAATGGACGCGTCGGCCTCGTTGCCCAGCTGCAGCCCCAACATGGGGGCGGCGTCGTCGTCCTTGAGCTCCCTGCTGACGGACTTGCCGTTTGCGTCCGACACGGTAATCTTGAAGTTGGCCACCGAAGTGCGGCCCCCCGCAGGTCTAATTAACGTTTGTCGGGGGTTTTCCGGATCCGGCGCATGATGCGGGTTAGAGGACCCGGAGGGCTTCGATCCCCCGGCCTGGCGGTCCGAAGCCGCCCGCACTATCCAGGCTATGCTACGGGTCCGGATCACCTTGATTAATAACCGGCGTAAAAACCTGTGGCTTGATGGACCCGCGCATGTCGTCCCTGAAGGTGTCCCCCAAGGTGGCGGGGGTGGAGTACGCCATCCGGGACATAGTGGTGGCCGCCAAGGCGGCCGAGGGCCGGGGCGTGGCCGTGGACTATCTCAACGTGGGGGATCCGGTGCAGTGGGGGTTCCAGCCGCCGCCCAACGTCACCGACGCCTACGTGCGCGCGGTGCGGCGCGGCGACAACTATTACGCCCCGTCCGAGGGGCTGCCCGAGCTCCGCGAGGCCATAGCCGAAAAGGAGCGCGCCAAGGGGCTGCCCACCGGCCCCGACAACGTGGTGGTGACCAACGGCGTCTCCGAGGCCCTGGACATGGTGACCGCCTCCATACTGGAGGACGGCGACGAGGTGCTGCTGCCGGGCCCCTCCTACCCCCCGTACTCCTCGTACGTGAAGCTGCACGGGGGCGTTCCGGTGGAGTTCAACGTGGACCTCTTTGGGGGCCGGCCGGACATGGACGACCTGCGCTCCAAGATAACCGACCGCACCGTCGCCATCTGCCTGATAAACCCCAGCAACCCCACCGGCGTGGTCTTTGACGCCTCGGCCATGCGGGACCTGGTGGATGCGGCCAACGAGCACGACCTGTACATAATATGCGACGAGATATACGACCGCATAGTCTTTGACGGCCGCTTTGCCGGGATAGGCGGCGTGGCGGGGGACTCGCCGGTTATACTGCTAAACGGGTTCTCCAAGGTGAACCTGATGACCGGGTGGCGCCTGGGGTACGTGGCCTTCTCCGACTCGCCCCGCCTGGAGAACATCAAAAAGTACCTGCCCCGCCTGGCCCGCGTCCGCATAGCTTCCAACATGCCCGCCCAACACGCCGCCGTCGAGTCGCTGCGCGGCCCGCAGGGGTACGTGGACGAGTTCGTCCGGGAGCTGCGGAAGCGCCGGGACGTGACCGTAAAGCGGCTCAACTCCATCCCCGGACTCTCCTGCCCCGACGTGGGGGGCGCCTTCTACGTGTTCCCCCGGATACTGGACAACCCGTACCCCGACGACTACCGGTTCGTGCTGCGGCTGCTGGAGGAGGAGGGCGTCCTGGTGGTGCACGGCTCGGGCTTCGGCGCCGCGTACGGCGGAGGCCACTTCCGCATGGTGTTCCTGCCGCCCCCCGAGATGCTGAATTCGGCGATGGACCGCATAGAGCGGTTCATGGCGCGCGGCCCTAGGACCACTCGATGAGGCCGTCCGGCACTATCTCTATTATGCAGTCCGTATCCCGGTACAGATCCGCGGCGGACCCGTCCCGCATGGTGTCAAAGTAGCGCAGCAGTATGTCGCGAGCCAGCCCGCCCACGTCGCCGGTGATCAGGCGCGCCCTGCCCCGGCCCATCACCCCGTACAGGGGAGAGTGGACGCCCTCGTCCACGCAGAAAGCCGCCCTGCCGGTGCGGGCCACGTTTCTGGCCTTTGCGGTGCGGGTGTTGGTCCCCACGTATACGGCGCCGTCCCGGTACATGTACCACACCGGCACCACGTGCGGCGTGCCGTCGGCGGACACGGTGGCCAGCCGCAGCACCTTTTCCCTGGCCAGAAACTCACGCCGCCGGCCCATTCCTCCTGAACCCCAGTACGACCAGCGCCCCGCCGAACCCGATCATCCCCAGGGAGACCTTCTCGCTGGTCAGCTCGCCGTTCACCATAAAATCCGCCACAAACTCCACGCCCCACAGCGCCACCTGCCTGACCAGAACGATGGCCGCCGTCACCAGAAAGAGCGCCCCCACGGCGGTGTACCAGTTGCGGCCTCGCCGGTAGTACTCGGGGCTCATTTAGAGTATCTTGATCCCGGGATTCTTGATCTTGTTTCGTATCATGGCGTTGAGCAGCATGGGCGTGGCTATCTCGGCCATGTACGCCAGGCTGCCGGGCCCCAGGTATATGGGCCTCAGCCCGGCGATCTCGCGTATGAGGCCGTTGACCGTCTCCACCGCCCCGGAATCGTCGCCCGCCACGAATATGTCGTAGTCCAGTTCCCGGCCGGGGTCTGCCATCTTCTTGTCGGATATGACGTGAAATGCCGAAACCAGCAGGGAGCGGTCCTTCATGTGGGCCCCTACGAGCTTGTGCGCCGACTCCCCGCCCCCGTCCATCAGGGGTATGAACTCAAAGCCCGCCTTTGTCTTCTTCATTGGGACGATCGGCGAGACCACCACGCAAGAGTCGGGAGCCGCCGCCAGCACGTCGGGGCACGTGGAGTCTATGTTCTCGTACGGTATGGAGAGCACCAGCGCGTCGGCGTCCTTGGCGGCCGCGACGTTGTCGGTGCCACGCAGGCTGCCCTTTATGCCGCCGTACGCCCGGACCGCCTCGTCCTGGTATGCGGCCGCCGCCTCCGCGGCCCTCGGGGCGCTCCGGGATCCCACCACGATGTCGTGGTTCCGCGACCACCTCAGGGCAAAGCCCTTTCCCATGCCGCCGGTGCCGCCCACTATGCCTATCCGCATCGGCGATGCGTGCGGGAATCTACTTATTATCTGTATACATGGACGATTGGTTGACGTCCGTAACGTTCCTGCGCCACGGCCAGGCCCGCAACAACGTGGAGCGGGTGCTGACCGGAAGGCAGCCCGGCGTGCCACTGACCGAACAGGGCGCCGAGCAGGCCCGGTACGCGGCGCGGCTGTTGTCCCGCATGGGCATAACCGCCGTGTACACCAGCCCCATACAGCGGGCCGTGCAGACCGCCCGGATCGTGGCGGAGCGCAACTCGCTGGAGGCCATACCCGACGACCGCCTGATCGAGATAGACATGGGCAGGTTCACCGGCATGAAGTACGACGACCTGCTGGAAAAGCACGGCAACATCTTTCTCAAATTCTACCGGGAGGATGCGGAGTTTACCGGGCTGGGCGTGGAGCCCTTCTCGAGCGTGCGGGAGCGGGTTCTGGACATGACGAGGTCCGTGCTGGAGAGGCACCCCGGCGAGAACACCGTCCTGGTGACCCACATGGATCCCATAAAGGCAATGCTCTCGACGGTGCTGGAGATGACCACAAACGGCCTGCACAAGGTCATAATCGCCAACGGATCGCTGAGCGTCTTTCCGGTGGACGACGGGGGCAACGTCATGTTTGGGAGCGTCAACGTCATGGATCCTTCCCGGCTCGTATACCTGTGGTAGGGGCCGGTGCGGTCCGGATCCCCCCGTCAGCCGCGGAACCGTTCCGCTTTGCACCGGGTCTGGCTGGCTTGTTATGAAACTAATAAATAGAATCTACAATCGAATTCGGTTCAGAACATGCGATATATGCTGGGCGTAGTGGCGTTGATGGTGGTGGTCATGAGCGTAAACCTGTCGTACGCGGCCACCGCGGAGCCCGGCGAGTACCTGGACAGGCGCACCGAGATCTGGAATCTCTTCTTTAGGATGATGGTGGTGGCGTTCACCATAGGGGCGGTGGTCTCCGGCACCCTGATATGGCTGATATGGCGCTTCCGCGAGTCGCACCCCAAGGCCAAGCCCACCAAGTACGAGGGGGTCGACTGGTGATGGGAGAGCATTCCAACTGGCCCGAGTGGGTGTACATAGGGGTAGTGGTGGCGCTGCTCTGCTGGGTGGGCGCCGAGGCCTGGAACGTGGAGAGGCTGGTGGAGCACATACCCGAAGACGCCAAGACAATCAAGGTGGTGGGCCAGCAGTGGTTCTGGACGTTTGAGCACGAGGACGGCACCAAGGAGATCGGCGAGCTGCACCTGGAGACGGGCAAGGCGTACCGGCTGGAGATCACCTCCACGGACGTGACGCACTCGTTCAACATACACGACTACGTCGTGCTGCTGGACGCCGTGCCCGGCCGCGTCAACACGGTCTGGTTCGCCCCCACCGAGGCCGGCGTGCACGACATACAGTGCCGCGAGTACTGCGGGCTCATCCACTACAACATGCGGGGGACGCTCTACGTGGAGGATCCGACATGAAGATGACTTTAATTGAGCCGGGAGGGCGGACGTAGCAATGGTCCTGGAACTGCACAAACCCCGCCCGATATGGCAGATAATGTTCTCCACGCACCACACCGACGTCGGCCTGCTGTACCTGATAACCTCGCTGGGCTTTCTGTTTCTGGGCGGCGCGCTGGCGCTGGCGATACGCGCCGAGCTCTTCTTCCCGGGCTCGCAGATCATCGCCGACTCGATGACGTTCAACCGGATATTCACGGTGCACGGCACCACCCTGATATTCCTCTTCATACTGCCGTCGGCCTCGGCGGTGGGCAACTACTTCGTCCCCATCATGGTCCGCTACAAGGACATGGCCTACCCCAAACTGAACGCCATAGCGTTCTGGATGATACCCCCCGGCGGGGCCCTGATATGGCTGGGCTTTGCGGACTTTACCTGGTACGCGACCCCGCCGTACTCCATAATCAGCGCCCCCGGCCCCGCCGCGGACATGTGGATATTCGGCCTGAAGATACTCGGCGTCTCCTCGATACTGGGGGCGATCAACTTCGTGGTCACCATAATGAAGTGCAAGCACCCGGACATGTCCCTGGGGCAGGTCCCGCTGCTGGCGTGGTCGTTCCTCTCGTCGTCGCTCATAATACTGGTGGCCCTGCCCACGTTTGCGGCCGCCCTGCTCATGCTGCTGACCGACAGGCTGGGCGTCTCGGGCTTCTTCAACCCCGCCATGGGGGGAGACCCGATCGCGTACGCGCACCTCTTCTGGTTCACCTTCCACCCCGAGGTGTACGTGCTGGTCATACCGGCCATCGGCATGATGTACGAGATCATACCCCGGTTCTCCCGCAAGCCCATCTTCAGCCACGCCTCGGGCGTGGCCGCCTTTATCATATTGGCCATCGTGGGATTTTCGTCCTGGGCGCACCACATGTACGCCACCGGCATGTCTTTCACCGAGAAGACCGTCTTCATGGTGGGCACGCTGGCCGCCGTCCCCGCCTCGGCGATGCACGTCTTCAACTTCCTGGCCACCATGTGGGGCGGCCGCATACGCTTCTCCACGCCCATGATGTGGGCGGTGGGCGGAATAGCGCTCTTCTTCTCGGCGGGAGCCGGCGGCGTGGTGAACAGCGCCATGCCGCTGGACTTTGTGACCCACGACTCGTACTGGGTGGTGGGGCACTTCCACCTCTTCGTGATGGGGACCATAGCCTTCGGCACCATCGGCTACGTCTACTACATGTTCCCGTACGTGACCGGGCGCATGTACAACGAGGCGCTGGGCAAGGTGCACTTTGTCCTGGCAATGGTGGGCACGTCGATGGTCTTCTTCACCCAGCACATCCTGGGGCTCTTCGGCATGCCCCGGCGCGTATACGACTACCCGCCCATCCCCGAGTGGGTGGCTATGAACCAGATTGCCACGGTGGGCGCCATGCTCATAGGAGTCAGCATGGCGATATGGCTAGGCAACATGATATACAGCTCTGGCAAAGGCCAGAAGGCGAACATGGAGGACCCCTTCGACCTGGGCGGCAAGTACTACTACCCGCACCAGCAGAAGAACCCCATGCATTAGGTGATGGAGATGTCAGAGCACGAACCACTCCGAACGAGCCCCGCAAGAACCGCCAAGATGATGGCCATAATGCTGGGCATATGCGTCGTCGGCGGCGCCATATTCTTTGCGCTGTGGGACTACTGGATATCCGAAGAGCCGCCCATCGTGGCAATAATGAACGAGGCCGCCGAGCAGGAGGTGGGCGCCTTTACCGGGAGCCTGCTTACCGTGGACCTGACGTTTGTGGAGTCAGACGACTTTAGGGACTTTTCGTTCAACGAGCTGCTGGGCGAGCCGGGGGCCAACCCGACGATAACGGCCAGCGTGGGCGACAAGATAGTGTTCAACGTGGTCAGCGACGGGATATCCTTCCACTCCTTCGGGGTTACCGCCGAGGAGTCCGGCACCGCGGGCATATTCCCCGGGTCGGAGATCGGCACCCCCACCAAGCCCCTCACCAAGGGGCAGTCGGGCACCGCCGAGTTCATACCGCCCGCGCCGGGCACCTACTACTACCTCTGCACCGTCCCGGGCCACCGGGAGCAGGGGATGGTGGGCGAGATCGTGGTGAGCGAGCCCGGCGAGGATGCCCCGGCCGCGGAGGCCACCGGGGACACCCGGGAGTTCACGCTGGACTTTTACGAGTCCGACGACTTTATCACGTTCGCGTTCGGCGCCAAGCCGGGCGCCGACGGCGCCAACCCGGAGCTCCGGGTTACCGCGGGCGATCAGGTCAACGTCAAGGTCACCAACCAGGGGATATCCTTCCACTCGTTTGCGGTGGTGAGGGACCCGGGAAACTTGGCGAACGTAATGTGGGACTCGGAGATCGGCTCCGCCACGGCCCCGCTCACCGCCGGACAGAACGGCGAGGTGACGTTCCTGGCCGACACGCCGGGCACCTACTACTACGTTTGTACCGTACCCGGGCACGCCCTGCAGGGCATGCAGGGCACCCTCATAGTGGAGTAGCCTCCAGCTGTGAGGCCGGGCGCGCCTTTTCCGGGTCGTGCCTGGAACGTCCCGCCGGGTCGCATAACTTATAGCAGAACGGGCCCCATGTGTGGCGGCTTGGCGATACAGTACTTGGCGTTGTCCACCATGGGGGTGCTGTACTCGCTTATGTTCATCGGGGGGTACATCTCCGCCGCCGGCCTGGGGCTGACCTGTCCGGAGTGGCCACTGTGCCCCAACGGCATAATGCCCTCCGAGGAGTACCTCATAGAGTGGGTGCACCGCCTGATCGCCGCCACCACCGGCGTGCTGGTCCTGGCCACGATGGCGGCTACATACCTCAACAAGAACGCGGGCGTTCGCATAAAGGTGACCAGCTCCTTGGCGTCGGGCCTGGTGGTGACCCAGATCGCCTTGGGGGCGCTGGTCATAGACCTCAAATTACACGCGGTCTTGGTGGCGGTGCATCTGGGCATAGGGATACTGCTCTTCTCCATGGTGCTGCTCACCACGCTCTTCGCGTTCCGGATCTCCAAGGTTCCGCTTAAGGCCGACGCCTAGCCGCCCCGCGCGCGGCGCCTGATTTTGGGCAGGTACACGTACACCATTATCCCGACGAATGTCAGCGCCCCCACCGTTATGGCCCCAATGAAGATGTACCCAAACGGGCTCTGGGTTCCCATGTTGAAGGTATACGTCAGGATCTCCACATCCCCCATGTCGTACAGGTCCACCATCACGACGTGGTTGCCCTCCCTCTCCCACACGAACTCGGTGTCCCAGTGGCCTCCCGTGTGTGACTGGGGCGGGATGGCGGCCACCTGCGCCTCGCCGTAGAAGAACCTCATGCCCATGGTAAAGCCGTCCACCTCCTCAAAGTCCGCGTCGGTCACCCGCACCAGTATGGTGGACGGCTCGTCGATCTGGGGGAACTCGGGGGCCGTGGCCACCTGCACCCTGTACCCGCCGTAGAACTCCTCGGCAGAGTTGAAGAGGGAGTGGGCCATGGCGTCGGGGGCCGGACCGCCGCACGCCAACGCCCCCAACGTACACAGCACGCACAGCGCGGAGATCCGGCGCGCCCCGGCTGCGCGGCGCGTTGCGGCTCCCATGCGCGTGTGCGGCGCGCCTCCCGAAAATAATTCTTGGCGGCGTTTGTCTCTTGCTGGCGCCATGCGGAAATGATCCCTGCTATGCCTCAGATCCTGAACGGAACGTAGTCGTCCTCAACGGCGGGCTCCGTCAATACGTCCTCGGTCTCCTCGCCGCGCCACACCGTAACGTGGCCTTCCGCATCAGGGGCGTCCGAATACCTGAGGGTGACCGCGGCGGCCAGCGGCACATGGTCCTCGGCGGTCTCCCCGCGCAGTATCGTGGTGGGCCCCACGTGGTCGCGCGCCTCCAGCAGTATGTCGCCCGGCATGGCCAGCATCCGTATGGTCTCGTTCTCGGCGCGGTTGCGGCCGACCACCATCTTGGCGGAGTCGTCCAGGCGGTGCTGGCGGCCCACCTTGAGCAGCTCTATGTCGTTTATGTCAGGGGTTTCGGTGTGCCCGAAGAGGTCCTTGGCGCGCAGCCCAAAGGACGGATCCGTCAGGAGGCAGCCGCCGCCGGCGTTGGGGGGGTCTTTTATGCCGTACCTCTTGGCCATGGCCAGCTGGGGCTTTCGGCTGCGGCCTCGGACCATCCCCAGGTCTTCCCGCCTTATGAGGCCGTCCCGCTCCGGCTTGGTGGGGGGCAGCAGCCCGCCGGAGAGCGGCCTGACTATCACGCCCTCCATCTCCGACTCGGCCTCTATGTTCTTGAGGGCCCGCCGGTGCTGGCTCATGGGCCTCTGGCCCAACACCTCTCCGGATATCACAAAGTCGGCGCCTATGCGCTCCATCTCCTTCTTTGCCTCGTCGAACATCATGGAACGGCAGTCCACGCAGGGGTTGAAGCCGGCGCCCCTGCCGTACTTGGGGCTCTTGAGCATCTTGATGTACTCGTCGCCCAGGTATACGGTCTTGAGGTTCACGTTAAGCTGGTCGGCCCTCTCCCGGATCTCAAAGCCGCACCCGCGGCCACAGTCAAAGTCGCAGAAGGGCGTCTTTATGGCCACGGCCGAGACCTCAAAGCCCTTCTCCTGCATCATCCTGACGGCCAGCTGGCTGTCCAGTCCCCCGGACAATAATGCTACCACCTTCTTCTTCTCGGCCATAGTGCGTGTTGCGCGCCGCCCATATTATAATGCCACCGCCGCCGGGCAACGCGGCCCCGCCAGAAATAAATTGCAAGGGGCGGGCGTCACGGCATGCGCGAGAGACGCCGTTTGCTTTTGAAAGAGGCAGAGAAGGCGGGCTGCGACACGCTGCTTGCCTGCTCTCCAGAGAACGTGTTCTACATGACCGGGTTCTGGGGGGAGGGCATGGCGGCGCTGGACCGGGACGGGGCCACCATAGTTGCCCCCGGCCTGGAGGCGCCCCGCGCCGAGGCCGAGGGGGTGGACTGCGCCGTGGTTTCGGCCCAGCGGGGGGCCGACATGATACCCCGGGTGGCCGAACTGCTGAAGGGCTCCAAGCCGGGTACCGACTGCCCTGACTACTCCACCATGGTGTTGCTTCAGGGGCGCATGCCGGAGATGCGCCACGCGCCGGCCCCTTTCGGGGAATGCCGGGCCGTAAAGGACGAGGGGGAGATCCGCATACTGCGGGAGGCCTCCCGCAGGATAGACGGCATGTTCGAGCTCTGCGCGGGCGCCATTGCCATAGGCCAGACCGAGTCGGAGCTGCAGGCCGCCTTGATGTCGCACGCCGTGGAACGCGAAATGTTCGACACCGGGTACCCCACCACGCTGAACCCGCTTATAGTGGCGGGGGGCCCCAACGGGGCGCTCCCCCACGCCCAGGTCACCGGCCGCAGATTCCGGCGGGGGGACTTGGTGGTGGTGGACATCACCCTGCGGCACAAGGGATACGTCTCTGACGCCACCCGCACCTTCGGGGTGGGGGAGGTCTCCCCGGAGCACGTCCGCATATACGACACGGTGAGGGAAGCCCAGGAGCTGGGACTGAAGGCCGCCGCCGCCGGGGTGCCGTGCGGCGACGTGGACAAGGCCTGCCGCGACCACATCGAGTCGCGGGGGTACGGGAAGTTTTTCATACATTCGACGGGCCACGGCGTGGGCTTGGAGGTGCACGAGCCGCCCACCATATCCAAAAACGTCGACGCCCCGCTGCGCCGGGACATGGCCGTCACCGTGGAGCCGGGCATATACGTGCCCGGGGAGGCCGGCGTCCGCATAGAGGACTCGATAATAGTGGGGCGGGACAGCATGCACCGCTACGGCCGGGACCTGGTCGTGGTGTAGCGCACCGCCGCATTGGCACGCATCAGGCCCTCCCGGCCCGTCAGGCGTCCGTTCTGTCGCGAGCTTATCGGTTTGTCACGTTGCACCGAATCTGCCACACGCCACTAGTAATTTCCGCCCTGGCCTTTGACCGAATCTACCCAGGTCTGGTAGTTGTAACAGTCTTTTGGCCGATAGTATTTGCCGTCCTTGTGTACGCAAAACGTCCATTTGCATCCGCAATTGGGGCACTTGACATGCCGGCCATGCCGATTCGGTTTATTACATACACTGCAGTAGAACAAATCGGGCACGTTTTCCACGTATTGCTTCTGCTCCTGTTCCGACATGGCGGGCACCACCATGGTTTTCTGCTTCTGAGCCTGCGGGGCTGCCGTGGGCACGGTTATTGGCTTCCGCTTCTTCATGCGCGGCGGCACGGTCTTGGGCTTCCGCTTCTTCATGCGCGGCGCCGCCGGTTTGGTCTTGGTCTTGATCTTGGGGCGCTGCTTCTGCGGCGCCGCGGCTGCCGCCACGCCCGTCAGGGGCTTGCCGCACTTGGTGCAAAATTTGTCCCTGGCGCTTACGGCATGTCCGCACGCGTCGCACCGCCGGGACTCCGAGCCTCGGGGGCGCTGCTTTATGGTTGTCTTAACGCGTGGCCTCTGCACGATATAGATAACACGGCATAGATTATTAGTTCTTTGAAGGATTCGACGCATTTCGTCAGCGGCCCTTCAGATCCTATGGGCCCGCCCGCCTTTTCGAGCCTTGTACACCTGCGCATTGTATATTGCGCCGCCGACCGCAGAGCGCCAAGCCGCCGCCTTAACGTTTGGACTTGCCCCGGTTTCGTTACGGTCGGGCCGTCTGACTTTGGACACTTCGCGTTGCAATTTGCATTACCAAAAGTTCCCGCACCACCCGTCACTGCGGAGAAGCAACGGGTTCAGACGTGTCCATCCCATTTGGGCTGCCCGTTTGGCATCCATTTTGTTACGATCTCATTTATTCATTATGCTGCGCAAAGTCTGCTAAACGTCACTGGAAGTTTTAGTCCTAGTTTTTGCGCGAGTCTACCCAGGCCTGATAGGTGTAACAATTCCACAGATCATAGATAATGCCATCTTTGTGCTTACAACCACTCCATTTGTATCCGCAATGTGGGCATGTGATATACCGGCCATGTGGAATTTTTCGCTTGCAACCGGGACATGTGCGCAAATCGTCGGGTACGTTCTCCAGATATTGCTTCTGCTTCTGCGGGGACATGGGGGGCGCAACGATGGATTTCTGCCGGGCCACTTTGGACACGGTCTTGGATTTCTGCCGTTTCACCCGCGGAGCTACGGTTTTGGGGCGCAGCCTCTGCTTCTGCGGCGCCGCGGCGGGCGCCACGCCCGTCAGGGGCATGCCGCAGCCGATGCAAAATTTGTCCCCGGCGCTTATGACGTGTCCGCACGAGTCGCACCGCCGGGACCCCGGGCCCCGGGGGCGCTGCTTGACGGACGCCTTAACGGGCGTCTTGACGCGTGGCCTCCGCACGATGTCGATAATATGGCATCACTTATTAGTTCTTTGAAGGATTCGACGGGAATTATCGTGATTGATACACCCCTCACCTGCCGGCCGCCCGCGCATGGAATTCCGGAGAACGTTTACAATCGCCCCAAATGGCCGGATTCAGGCGTGAGTTTGTAGTTGAATCGGGAATTGTGAACATTCTCCCCCGTACCGAACGTCCGCGGCATCCGGACGGCCGCGCCCGACCAATAATTCACGGATTTGTCATGCCGCGCCCATCCGTCGGCCCTTCTGGAAATGCCGCCCGCGCGCATTCTTGCCTGGATCGGCGCGCCGCCGTCACGTCGCGCCGCACAGTGACTTGCTGGTTATCAACTGCCTGTAGGTGAGCCTCTTGCCCACCAGGTTCCGTACAATGTTGCACATCTTTTCGACGGCGCTGGCCGCCTTGTCGCTCAGCCTTCCCGCAAACTCGTTGACGTAGCGGTGCAGGTGCTTGGGCTCTATGTGGTGGAACGTCCCGTTGTACCCGCGCCTCACCAGGCCCCCAGAACGACTCCATCCCGTTGACGTGCACCTCGCCCCGGACGCTTGCGGGCGGCCCCGTCGCCGTGGTTGACCGTCTCATGGTTCCTTCAGGCCGCCGTACGCCCGGTTTTCGTCGGTGAATTTCTTGGCTTCCGGATCCGCGTTGGACTCGACAAACTCCAAAAGGCGGGCCGCGGTGGTCTCCGGCACGGGGATCGCCCTGATCGTTCCGGTCTTCCTGTCCCTGATGCCCACGACCGCGGTCTTCTTCCTCTTGCCCTTCTTGTCGGCGTGCGTTCTTCTCAATCCCTCCCAAATACACCTAGTCCACCTCGACGGGGCCGGCCATCAAGTCCGGCCCCGCCAAGGTGCGCCACGCCTCCCTGAGCCTGTGCAGCAGGAACCACGCCGTGCTCTGCTTTATTCCAAGCCTTGCCCAGCTGCACGCTGGATATGCCCTTGGGACGGGTGGCGAGCAGTCGTACGTGGCTATGGCCCAGTTCCGGTAACTGATTTTGGAGTGTGCCATGACGGTTGCCGATCTTGACGCTGAAGCGCTTGTCGCACTCCGAGCAGTAGTACGGCATGCTCGGGTGCTTGGAGGCGCAGATCTGGATCACCCTTGCCTTAAATAGAGCATCCCGCGGGTTACGGCATGGGGACGTGGCGCAAGGACGCGACGGTGTACTTGTAGCCGCACCTGGGACACCTGCGGCCGTCCGGCCACACGTTCTCCTCGATCCACTCCATGGCGGCCTTGTCGTCGGGGAACATGTCGAACAATTCCGGCAGGGACAGGTCCCGGTATTTGGCTGAGTCGCCTTTCGCTTCGCAGTTTGTTTGTTCATGCAAGTATCATGCGAAGTTAGTATTTAACCTGTATTAATTCCGATAATTCCCGATTCGACGCATTCCATCCAGCGGCCCCTCAGCCTCCCCAGAAGTAGATCTGTGTCCGTCCCACTGCCCCGCCCTTTCGAGTCTTATCCGCCCGCTGCTTGGTATATCGCCCGTCGCCAAATCGCGCCGAGCCACCGCTTCGGTTGGGTCTTTGGTTTCGCCATGTTGTGATCCTCCAACATTTGGGCATATCATGCTCCGGCTTGCACCATCAAGCCCCCCGCAACGTCCGCCGCGCAGAGGAGGTGACCAACTCGGGCGCATTCGTCCTATGTCGGGGTTAGTCTGTTTGGCATCCATTTTGTCACACTGCGAGGAATATATCAGGCATCCCTAATTTCCGGCTTGGCTTTTGGACCAGACTACCCACTCGTGGTAGGCGATACACTCTTCCGGCTTATAGTATTTGCCGTCCTTGTGTCGACAAAGTTTCCACTTGAGCCCGCACTTGGGGCATTTGATCTCGGAATGTAGAACTTTTTGCCCACAACGCCCGCAGTACCACCACTC
Source organism: Nitrosopumilaceae archaeon (assembly GCA_963665475.2). Lineage (GTDB taxonomy): Archaea > Thermoproteota > Nitrososphaeria > Nitrososphaerales > Nitrosopumilaceae > VYCS01. The sequence continues at coordinate 505,252 of CAXXXK010000004.1, forward strand.
GGGCACGTTCTCCAAGTACTGCTTCTGCTCCTGTTCCGACATGGCGGGCACCACCATGGTTTTCTGCTTCTGAGCCTGCGGGGCTGCCGCGGGCACGGTTATTGGCTTCCGCTTCTTCATGCGCGGCGGCACGGTCTTGGGCTTCCGCTTCTTCATGCGCGGCGCCGCCGGTTTGGTCTTGGTCTTGGGGCGCTGCTTTTGCGGCGCCGCGGCGGGCGCCACACTCGTCAGGGGCTTGCCGCACCCGGTGCAAAATTTGTCCCCGGCGCTTACGGCATGTCCGCACGCGCCGCACCGCCGAGACCCCGGGCCCCGGGGGCGCTGCTTTACGGACGTCTTGACACGCGGCCTCTGCACGACACCGGTAATGCGGCATCGTTTATTAGTTCTTTGAAGGATTTGACGTATTACGAATGCCCTTTTACCCCTGCGGGATAGTCCTGCGCCCGCCCTTCCGGTCCTTTCGCCCCCTGCGATGGCATGTAACCGCGAGTCGTACGCTAGGCGATCCGCCTTGGATGCAACTGCACGCGGCGGGTCTGCTCAAAGCGTGGCTGGCGCCGGCCGTACGCGGCCGGAATTATACGTGCCGCGGCGGCCCGCCCCCCTCTAGTCGTAAAAGTTGACCATGTCCACCGCGTCTTTGGTGACGTCGTTGTTTCCACGTATGTTGCCGGACGAATCCATATCCCAATCGTAGAACAGCCGTTCGCCGTTTGACTCAAACTCCAGCGTCACGCGGTACGCGTCTATGCTGGTTGCCAAGACGGCCACCTCCACGGTGGTGGAGCGGTGGCCGTACACGTCGGGCGGGTAGTCGGACTCGATCTTGGCTGATATGGCATCGACCATGTCTATTCCCGTGTCGTTGGGGCCCCGGTATTCCAGCACCCGGTTCAACACCTCCAGCTCCGGCCCCTCGGGGTATGGTATTACGTCCTCCAGCCCCTTGTCAAACAATGGCGGGACCACGAACACCACGAACAGGGCGGCCCCGGCCAGGTAGAATGGGGCCCTCTTCATCAGGAAGTCTCTGCCCCGCCCCATGCAGTCAGGCCGAGGCGGTCAGAATTAAAACTTGCCAAGGGAAGGTGATCGTGCCGTCCGGGGCCGTGTAGGGCTCGGCGCGGCGGCGTACGGCCTCCCGCAGATCGCGCACGCCGGCCCCCAGCGCCATTATCTTGCGGCGCTGCTTCCCGGGTATGTACCCCACGTACCCGTCCCAATACGCGTCAAAGTCGCCGGGGCTGTACCGGAACGTCACGGCCCGCACCTCCACGTCGCGGTACCCGGCCCCGGCTGCCACGTCCCTCAATGCGGGCTCCCGGGAATACCTGTCCAGGGCCGGGGCTCCCGGGGAGATGTAGTCGGGTATGCGGGACACCACCTCGTCTATTATGCAGCCGTAGTAGGGTACTTTCTCCCTGATGCCGTGGACGGCCATGCCCAGCCGGCCCCCCGGCCGGGTTACAGACATCATGTTGCGTACCGCGGCGGGCGCGTCCGGAAAGAAGAAGATCCCGAACTGGCACGTTACAGCGTCAAACCGGGCCGCCAGCGGGATCGACTCGGCGTCGGCGTTCACGTACGTGGTATTGGAGGGCACGCCGCACTCCGCGGCGACGCGCAGGGCGCCCGGGGAGGCGTCCACCCCCACCACACTGCCTGCGGGGCCCACCCGCCGCGATATGCGGCGCGTGAGGGCGCCGGTGCCGCATGCCACGTCCAGTATGTGGTCGCCCGCGCGGATGCCGGTCGCCTCCACCACCTTGTCGGAACAACCGAAGGAGCCCGCCCCCGGCCTGGCCCACCGGGCGTGGTAGCGGGGGGCCACCTCGTTCCACGTCTTCATGCAGTCCCGCTTGTAGCTGGACGTCATGGGCTGTTGCGCGAGGCCCACGCCTCCTCGATGCTGCGTTTGACGAACATGACCACCTCTTCCTTTCGCTTGCGGCCGGAGCTGCGGTGGCCGGCGGAGTCCACCACTATGACCCGGTTGCTCTCCGGGTCGCTCTGGTATCCGTCGCCCACGTCGTTGGCCACCACCAAGTCCGCGTCGGCCTCCCGCAGCTTGTCCTGGGCCGCTGCTATGAGCTCCTCTTCTGTGACGTTCACCTCGGCCTTGAAGCCCACCAACAGGGCGTCTTTGGCCACCCCCCTGATGCGGTCTATGATCTTGGGAGTCTTGGTCACGTCGATCCGCATTCCCTCCAGGCGGCTGTCCATCTTGGCGCGGTTGTACTCCACGGGAGTGTAGTCGGCCGCCGCCGCCGCCATTACTATCACGTCCTGGTCGTTGGCCGCCTCCCGCAGGGTGGCCTCCATCATCTCGGCGACGCTGGTCACGCTTATGAGCCGCACGCCCTGCGGCGGCTTCTCCCTCCCGGGCCCGTACACCATGGTCACGTCGCACCCGTCAAGCACCAGCTCGGTGGCCAGCAGCACGCCGGTCAGCCCCGAACTGGTGTTGGTCAGGGCCCGCACCGGGTCTATGCGCTCCATGGTGGGGCCGGCCACCACCAGAACGCGGCGGCCCCGCAGCGGCGCCGACCTGGCTATCACGTCTATGACGCTCTTTAAGACGTCCGGCGGTTCGGCCACCTTGGCCTTGCCCTCGGACATGGTGGGGTTGACGAAGCGCACCTTGCCGGCCAGATACTCCACGTTGCGGCGCACCGCCGGGTTGGCGTACAGCGAGTCGTGCATGGCCGGGCAGACCAGTATGGGGACGCCGGATCCCAGGGCGGTGGTCAGTATGGTGGAGACGGCGGTGCCGTCCATGCCGCAGGCCATCTTGGATATGGTGTTGGCCGTGGCCGGGTACACCAGTATCAGGTCGGTGTTGGCCGGGTCGGCCAGGCTCACGTGCTCCATGTCCCCGCCCAGCGACGAGAGGGTCGGGCGGCCCGTGGCCCAGGTCATGTACTCGGGGGTTATCATGGAGGCGGCCGCCGGGGTCATCACGCAGCGGACCGCGCCGCCGTGCCGCATCAGCAGCCTGGCCGTCTCCACGGCCCGGTAGGCGGCCACGCTGCCGGTCACGCACACCAGTATGTTCTTGTCGCGGAGCTCCCAGCCGTCGGTGCCGGTTATGTCCAGGGACGGATGGTCCATCTACCCGTCCCTCATCGGAAAGCAGTGCTCCTTGCCGGGAAATGCGCCCTTCTCCACGTCGTCCTTGTATGCGGAGACGGCCCGTCTTATATCCTCCGACAGGGAGGCGTACCTCTTGACGAACCGGAGGCGTCCGGGGTACATGCCCAGCAGGTCGTGTATCACCAGCACTTGCCCGTCGCACAGGGGCCCCGAGCCTATGCCTATGGTGGGTATGCGGAGGGCGTCGGTGATGCGGCCGGCGGCCTGGTAGGCGACCTTCTCCAATACGACGCAGAAGGCTCCGGCGTCCTGCACGGCCAGGCACTCCTCCACGAGCGCGTCGGCCTCCGGGCCCGTCTCCCCCCGGACCCCGTACCCGCCGGACAGGCTGGCGCTCTGCGGCTGCAGCCCCGCGTGGCCCACCACCGGGATGCCCGCCGCGGTCATGGAGCGAATCGACTCCACGTACGGGCCCTCCAGCTTCACGGCGTCGGCGCCCTCCCGCACCAGCCGGCCGGCGTTTCGCAGCGCGTCGGCCTCTCCGGCCTGGTACGACATGAAGGGCATGTCCGCCACCACCAGGGCATTCTTGCGGGCACGGGCAACCGCGCCGGTGAAGAGGAGCATCTGCTCCATGGTCACCGGTATGGTGCTGGGGTGTCCCAGCATGACCATTCCGGCGCTGTCCCCCACCAGCAGGACGTCGGCGCCGCCCTCTTCGCATATGGCTGCCATCGTGTGGTCGTATGAAGTCACGGCGACTATCTTCTTGGATCCCTTCATCCCGAGAACGCGGGATACGCTGCTATGCAGGGCGGCCGCCCCCGAAGTTGCGCGCCATGTGCCGGGCGCACTCCGCCAGGTTGTCGGCGTTGTTGAACGAACGCATCACCTGCCGCAGGGCGTCCTCGTCGTACAGCGCCATGCGGAGGCAGTCTTCGACCAGCCGCGGCACGGCCCGCACCACGTTGTCCACTATGGTGACGTGCGCCGTCCGGGCGGTTCTGGAGGCGGGGTTGAGATCTATGGTTATGACTCCCTTGTCCGCGGCCACCAACGCCCCGGCGCGGTCCCCGTCCTCCAGCGGTACCAGGACGGTGTCGGCGGCCAGTATTCCCGCGGGGCTAACGAGGCGCCTCGGCGACTCTATGCCGGGCAACTCGGCCAGATCCTCGGCGACGCCCAGCACCTCGGAGGCGCCGCTCCTCTGCAGCATGCCGGCTATGACGCGCCGCCGCCGAACATCGTCGTAGAACAGGTTTACCTCCAGCTTGCAGTCGGCGACATCGGCAAGCCGCGCCGTGTCGGCGGCGCAGAGGGCGGCCAGGTTGCCGTTCACCGATATGACGGGCCTCTCGGAGAGCAGCAGGGCCGCGGCGGCGGCCTTGGACGCCTTCCCGGCCGCCCCTATGGTGCGCTCGCCTAGCATGTAGTCGAAGGCCTCGCCCCGGCCGTGCGCCAGCAGGCCCTCCACGGCGACGGCGCCGGCCGTGAAGCCGGCGGCCAGCATCTCGCGGATGCGGAGGGACTCGTACCGTGGATGCGTGAGTGGTATCAAACCGTCCTGGCCCCCGCGTTGTCTATGCCGGTGAGCAGCGCGCCGTACCCCTCCAGTATCCGCATCACGCCGTCCGCCTCCCCGGACGGCACCATGCTGAATACGGTGCCGCCCAACATTGCCACGCCGCACGGGTACCCGGCCCGCTTCAGCGCGTCTGCGGCCCCGGCCATCTCGGGGGTCACGATCCCCACGCCGCGGGCGAACTTCATAGACAGCCTGTGAAACGTGTCCACGTCACGCCGCTGCTCCATCTCTCCGACCATCCGGCTACCTATGCCGTTTATCATGCGGCTCTCCAGGAAACGGCTGGTGGACAGGGGCGAAAGGCAGGCTATGGCCACGGCCGGATCCCCCAGGTCTATGTTGCGCAGTACGCCTTCTCCTGGCCCCCCGGGCCTCACCCTTATCTCGAATCCACCGTGGTAGGCCGCCAGCACGTCCCCCAGGCCGCTGTTGTGGTGAATCTCGGCGGCGTGCGCCATCATGCCCATCTTCTGCCGCGGCAGGCCGGTCCCCAGAGCCTTGTCCAGGGCGTACAAAGTGGAGAGCGCCAGAGCCCCGCTGGTCCCCAACCCGTATCCGGCGGGCACCTCCATATGGTGCCGTATCCGGACGGGGGTTTGATCCCCGGTGGCTTCGCGGAACAGCTCCAGCACGTACGACACCATCCCGTCTTGCACGGCATCGCGCCGGGACGACTCCACCGTGGCGGTGACGCCCTTCTTTATGGAAAAACCGGCGCCCACCGAGCCGGTGGTCTGGGGCGTGTCGGTCCTCTCCACGCTGAAGAATCCGGTCACGTGCGCCGGACAGAAGGCTGCGCCATTCATGTATGTTGGTCTGTACCACGCTCAAGATATAAGAATATGGCTGGAGGGGTTTTGTTGCATTGTATGAAAATCATGTAGCGCTTCGCGGTGCGTCAGCCATTGGTGTCCGCCTCCATTCCACTCGGGATCCCGCCTCACTACATTGTCCGTGGCGGCCTTGTTGCGGAACGCCATCAGCGGCGTCTCGTAGTTGTCTACGTCCAGCGCCCAGTGCAGCCTGTCGGTGTTGCAGTATTCGGTGCAGTCGTCCGGGCAGTTATAGCGCCACACCACGTCTTCGACGCTCCTGTAGAACCGCCCCGGTTTGCCGTTGGTCCGGGGGCGGTACGGCCGCGAGTTGATCAAACCGATGTCGATGGACAGCAGCTCTGCCTCAAACAGGGTCGGGGTCCAGGATCCGGACGGTTTTTTGCGCCTTCCGGAGCCCGCAAGGCAGCAGCCGTTGTCCGACGGGATCGTCGCTGGCGCGCCGAACCTGCCCACGGCCCGCCGCAGCGCCGCCACCGCGTTCTCGGAAGCGGCTTCCCTGAACGGTTCGGCCTCCGTGACGCAGCGGGAAGCGTCGTCCAGGTACGTTATGAGGTTTAGTCCCTTCATGCGAGAGTCTTTCATGGCGTGCCAGTCCGTATGCCACATGGCGTTGGAGTAGACGCGCTCGTACCTGGCCCCCTCGCGCTGCCTTGACTTTGCCGGAGACGCGGTGGCCAGATCGTATGACTTCAATATCGCGTATGCGCGGGCGTACCATACATCGCATCTGGCCCTGCGGAGCCTCCCGACGGCCAGCTGCACCCCGTCCGGCCAGCGGCGGGTGTCCGGCACCAGATATACCCACCCGCCCGAGGGTTTCTTTGGCCGCCCCGCGCGGTCTTGGACGTGCGCCTCGCCCGTCTTGAGGTACTCCGCCCACAGCTGCTGAACGTGCCGTTGCGATGCCTCCAACTCTTTGTCAACCGCTCCGGTTCCCCCACCCTTCTTCATATGGCTGGTGATGCAGCGCATGGGCCTGTCCGTCGGCATTGGCTTTGTCGCCTTTCCCGATCTATATCTTGTTGTATTCTTGCGGCCTCCTCCATCTGCGTCCAGGCGACGTGATTTTTGTAAATAGACCATCTAAACTCTTCAAAGAATATATAAACAATGCCCCGTTATCGATATCGTGCAGAGGCCACGCGTTAAGACAACCATAAAGCAGCGCCCCCGGAGTTCGGAGTCCCGGCGATGCGACGCGTGCGGACACCCAGTAAGTGCCACCGCTAAATTTTGCACCGGATGCGGCAAGCCGCTGATGAGAGTGGCGCCTGCCGTGGCCCCACAAAAACTGAAGCAGCGCCTCAAGACCAAGACCAAACTCGCCGCCCCACGTGTGAAGAAGCAGAAACTCAAGACCAAACCACCACGATTACGGAGGCCGAAACCCAAGACCGTGGTTACGGTACCTCAGAAGCAGGTCTCCAAGACCGTATCCACCGTAGCCCCGCAGGTCTCCAAGACCGTATCCAAAACCTCACAGACGCAGAAGCAGGTCGTGGAGGCCATACAAGGCTGGTTCTACTGCGGCTCTTGTTACAGAAAGGGTCCGCACGGCGTAGACAGATGCGTCCATTGCGGGGTTAAGTTCGTATTCTGCAGGCACGGAGACGGCGGGAAGTATCGTCCAAAGCAGTGCATCGCGTATTACGGGTCTGTGGGTTCTTCCTGAAAAGACGAAAGGCGGGTCTTTTGACTCGGTATGCCAAAACTTGCTGTCTGGTCTTTTACTGCTATGTGTCCTGGCCGGTCCCGCGCAGTATGGCGCGGGCGAACGTCCATGGGGGCGGGGTGTCGGCAAAGGGCGTCGCAAGGCGCGAAGTGTAGAGATGCGAGAGCGACGACCAGACCAAGACGATGGTATACTTCCAATGCGACGCGGCATTGTAGTCTGTAGATGACGCGTGGCGTGGGGTCATGTGCCGCCACCAGGTCCGCGCGCGAGTGCAGGCACCACGCCGCCGGGAAGGGCGCCGGCGCAAGCATGCGCTGACGACCGAGCACTTGTCGTTGAAGGAGTGCGGGGCTGAGATCAAAAAGGTCAAGGCGGAGGTTATATTGAGCCTGTACCCCAGGTGCGTCTCCACCACATACGTCAAGGGCGGGCTATACTGCGGCAAGAGGGAAACGAAGCCATGTGCCGCCGCGGGCACGGTTTCCGGGACAATTTGGGGTTTGCGTGCCGTCACGCCCCGCCCAGGCACATCCCCGTGGCGTTGATACAGTGCCCCGCGGGCGCGTCAATGGCCCGAATACGGGCGATGTCGGAGGGCCAAGGCATGCGCGTGCACCAAGACACGGTGCAAAACTGGGCAGTCTACACGTGGCGCGGGTGGAAAGATACACGCGCCACATCAAGCTTCCAGCCACAGGTAAGTGGGCCCCGGACTTGCCTGGAGCGAGCGCCACATCGCGTTATTGCCCCCTCAACTTTTTCGGGGTGAACCCTGCGCACGGCCATGCGGCTAATGCGAATGGTCGCGAAGTTCCGTCCATCGTCCGCATGTTTGGCTCGTGCGCAGTTCGCTTCAAAAAGCGGACTAGTTACACGTTTTGGGCGTTATTTGGATATCTACGATAGCCTCAAGCCGGTTGAGGTTCTACAGACCCTGCATGGGGAGCTAAATCATGCAGAAAAAGAAATGGGTCTAGTCTTCAGGTTCAAGTATAAACTTCCCATTCAGGAATAGCTCGGGGTGATTTTTACGCAGGTGTGTTTCAGAAATATACGAAATGGAGTCATGATCCCTGTGTATGCCTTTCAGGCTTGCCAAACAGGTTCTGGCGGCGGCTATTGCGGCTTGAGTGGTCGCGGCGGCAAAGTACGCCGCTGACGCTCTATCAAAGATGGTGTTGCAAACCATTGATTGAGACAAGAAATTTGGACAATATAAGTTATTTCTCGAGTTTTGTACCGGAGGATATTCGCAATCTCCAATTAGCGACAAATTCATGTTTGAATCTGGCCATTTGGAGCGACTGTGAATATTCTCCATACCCAAACCTCCTCTGGATTTGGGCATGATCCGGACCGGGTTTCGACGTTTCGGGTTGGGCCGTGGCGCTGGTCGGCGCCAAGCAGCAATACATTGCAATACGCGCCGCCGGAGGCGCGGCGCGCCCCCAATATAGGGAAGGGGTTGAATATGTACTGCGTTTTTACCAGTTTTGAATATGAACGAATCGCTTCGCGGATATCAGGGCGCGGCCCAGTTTCCGATAAATCAAGATTCTTCTTGCGCCAAGCGAGCATGTGCATAAACAAGACGCTTAACCCCCGCATTGCATCCACGCAGCATATCTGGCAGTCGATCTTCCGGCGTACCGCTACGGAACGCAGCCCCCTTTCTGCCGGGCTGGCGGCGCCGGGCGTGTTCTCGTGCGGTATGAACGCGCGGGGCGCCGGCCGTCATGCAGTTAACCATCTTTTTGGGGAGCGCTTCCGCCGGACCGGCGGCTCGCTCTATGAATGCCCGGCACTCTGCCGGGCGGCGGTTCCATTCTGTTTTACCGTACAGCATATCATCTGCAGTTGTGGGGACTCAGTTCCGCGCCGCGGCAATGCGTCTCCGATACGCCGACCCCCTTTTTGGCGGTTCCCGCGTGCAGATCCGACCCGCAGGGCGTGCTCCCTGCAGCGTTGCCTTGTCTCGAACAGATTGCATACTGCACGCCAGTCGGCGGTTGCCTACCGGTGAAATAACGCAAAGCGCTCCGCAGCATCGCCCCCTCCGGCTGCCGGTTGTTTTGCAAAATTGGAGCCGAACGCAACATTCCCTTAATCGTCCTGGCTGCCTACTGTGATGTGGTCGTCGCGCACGGCAACCGTGGCGCGTTTGGGATTGTCCAACCGCCTCCGGACCTGTTTGGGCGGTCCGGCAAAAGAGCCAAGACAACATAAATTTTTTATAAATGCGCCCTTGTATCAAAGTATGAGTGCGGATGGCGCCGGCCCTTGGCCTTGTACTGCTTGTCGCAGCGATATAAACACCGGTGACAAATTCTGCATTACGTGCGGCAAGTCGTACAATGACCTGAAATGTCAGGGTTGCGAAGCGCCGTTAACCGTGGGGTTTGATTGCACCCAGTGCGGACAATCTTTAGACTGGGACTTGTTCTTCAACGTTAAAAACAAGGCCGGACAGCCGAACTCGCCCCGGGGGAGACCGCCCCCTACCCCTGTTAGTCGTAAGGACGCTTGGTGGATGTCGCTCACGCGGTATGGTAAATTCTTTTACACAATGGTTATATGGATAGTGGTATCGATTGTTATCCTCATTATAGGATACATAACGGATATATCTGTCATATGGCAGCTGGGGGGTTTGGGCCTTGTGCTTGGGCTCCTTATTCTCCTTCCGATCATGTATGTCGTAGGCAGATGGAAGCAACGGCAAGGGCAATAGAAGAGACCAAAAGGCCTGTGTGGCAACCGCATGGTTTCGTGACTTCGTGACATCACGACGGGCGTGGGCAAATATGCAGAGTCGCTAAAACAAGAGCGCCACGTTGCAATGGCCGAACTAGGCCGGTTTGAAAAGGCCACTCAAAAGGTCGCCGAGGATAAGCCGGGCCCAACGGGTCTTGGAATGGCGTGATAGTCCCGGTCTCTCCAGGCAACGGCTCCGGAGATCAACACGAAAATAAATCCCGCGAGAATGACCCGCGTGGCGAGGCGGCCACGAGAAGGGCCGCGATGGCAAGCACACAAGCCGCAAGGCCGAAAAGGCCCTGCGCCATATTCCCGCATAATGTAGAATACGCAGGGGCTGCAACCTGGTGGTGGCTGGGGCATCCAACAAGCGGCCATACCCATACTCAGTGGATGAGAATGTGCCGTACTTGGATTGGATTTAATTGATCTTAACTTTAAAATGTATGCAGCTTCGCCTGGAGGGCGGCGCGCGTGCCAATGCTAATACACATATGATTGACTTAATAGATCAGATCATACAACGCGGGCAACCCCGTTTAGCCGCGAGGCGTACGACCGCCCGTGCTCCGCCGTGCTGTCCGTTATACGTGCCTTGGCGTCGCCGGCCCCGAACGCCAAATATGCGGCCGGTACATTCTGGACATCGCCCTGTCGCAGTGCAACGCGAACGATTTCGTCGCCCCGGCCATGAGGAAGATGCGGCGCCACGGCGCAGGCACGATGACCGGGCAGCGTTTCCTGCAGCTTCTGGGAAGCCCGACCCCACCGAGGTGCTGGAGATCTGCGGCGGCGTGTTGGAGGCTGGGACCAAACCGCTGGTCAAGGCCGACAAGCTCAAGGGGAAGGCCACGGTGGCCGTGGACGAGCACGCCATACCGCGCCGCGACCGGGGGAAGAGCGACGACCTCAAGGGCGGCAAGAGGAAGGGCGGCACCAACAACTTCGAGTGCCACATGACCGTGCAGGTAGTCTCCGACGAGTCGAGCGTCACGCGGTCCTCGTACCAGGCGGCAAACGGAGAGCCCCAATCGCACTATTTGGGAGCCCTCATAGAGAACGCCCGGGTGCTTGGCGTGAACGTCGGCCTCGTGCTGCTGGACCGGGGCTTCAACCCGGTGGCGAACATTCTGGAGATGGATGCGCAGGGCGTGCGGTACGTAGTGCCGAAGTCGGGCTACCACAAGGTGTACCGTGCAATGGAAGAGGCCAAGGCGGACACCGACAGGGCCGTGCGCCCGTATGCCATGACGGCAAGGGACGGCACGGCCACCACGCTCACCATGGCGACAGTGCCCAAGAAGATCAAGCCGTGCCGCGCGAAGTGCGGGGAGTGCAAAAGTGCAAGCCCGTCCTGATGAAGGACAAGTACGTGGCGTTTCTCACCAACGTGCGGGCGGACAGCCCCAAAAGGCTGCCCAAACACATCCCGAAAGCGTACCGCGCCCGGTGGGGCATAGAGATGGGGTACCGCAGCGTGGAATCCATCCGGGCCAAGACCAAGAGCCCAAAGACTGCGGCGCGCCTGTTCCTGTTCTACTTTGCGCTGGTAGTGATCAACATGTGGCTGTACTGCGGTGCGGACGCCGTACTGGGGGAACCCATTCCCGAGATGCCGCTGCGCGACTATACGGACTGCCTCTGGCTGCACGTGACCGGCGGCGGGCCTTCGTGACGCGCGCCTCGTTCGCGGGAACATGGGCTTGGCGGGGGAACCGCCGCGGCCGCCATACGCGGGGCGTTCCGTCGGCGCGCGGGCCTTTTCCGCCCCAGATGTAATTCGCGGACGGAAGCGTCCTTGGGGGGGTTTGCGCAAACCGCGGGGAATCCGTCCCGTGCCGGCCCGTACGTCGGCGCGGCATACGTCATTGTACCAAAATGTGAATTCGATAATGATCTATACTGATACTAAACATCGTTTTTAGTCCTAAATTTTCATTTACTGATACTGCGCGCCGGAATAACCCTTGGTCAAAAACCAAGCCGGAGTCCCTGGCGGTGTTTAATTTGCGGATTAATAATTGTACGAAACCGACGGGCATATTGATCCGCAATCTCCGTCATTAGCATGCCAAGACCCGCAGAAAGTGGGCCGAACGAAACGCTGCAAACCCCAACCTGCCCGGCAGCAAGAACCGCCCGTCCGGCAAGAGGAACGACCCACGTGTCGACTGGTCCCGGTATGGCGGGGGGCAAGTCCGGGGGCAAGTCTGGGGGGGGGGGGGGAAGGGGGGCTCATCTGTACCGAGCGGACGCAAAAGGCGGTTGGCGCGGTGATCATGGCGCCAGATCTCCCGTGTCAAGAAGGACGGGCGCGCCGCGGCGGGCGTCCATGGAGTCTGGGGCGGCGTGGGCCTGGCCGGCCGTATTGTATGCCGTGGCGCCATTAGCGTGCCGCAGACGCATTATGCCATGCTACAGGATCCAACCGCCGTATTGCCCGCCGCGGTGCCGTATGCAGCGCCAATACGGCGTATGCCGGCGGGTTCGGCATGGCCGAATACGTGGAGTGGCACAACGCCATGCGCTGCAATGTACGCGTGGAGATACCTGCGAAACCACACTGCATACGCGCCCCGCAAGGCAAGATGCGCGCCGCGGCGGTTCCCGCGTGTCAGGCGGCGGCTTTGGCGTACCGTGCGCTACCGTCGCCGGTACGCGGTGTACGCCAGGAGGGCGCAAATCGTCTTGGAGTCTTGTATGCGGCCGGACCTTATCATCTCCAGCAAGTCGGAGACGGAGTGCCTCTCCACCGATATTATCTCGTCCTCGTCGGGGTCGGCCTGGGTCTTTTTGAGGTCCGTGGCTATAAAGCAGTGTATTATCTCTGTGTTGTATCCTATGGACGGGTAGAACGCGAGCAGCGGCTCCATGGATCCGGCCTCGTACCCGGTCTCCTCAACCAGCTCCCGGAGGGCGCAGTCCCGCGGACTCTCTCCCTTCTCCAGCGTCCCGGCGGGTATCTCCAAGACTCGGCCCCGGGGGAACCGGTGCTGGTTCACCATTATCACCATGCCGTCGTCGTCGAACGCCAGCATCGCGGCGGCCCCCGGATGCTCTATTATCTCCCGGGTGACGCGGCGGCCCTCCAGCTCGCCCTTGTACACGCTGAGGCCCAGTATGCGTCCTTGAAACTTGACGTCGCGGGTCGCCGCATCCATGGCATAGCGGCGTAGCGGGGGCAAATGTATCTTTGGCACATCCGGCGGCGGGCGCCCGGGCGGGCGCGCCGTGCCGCGCGGGGGGGTACCACGACGGCGCGGCGTACGGGGCGCGGGCCGCGCTAGCGCCGCGGGGGCGCGGCCGCGCCGGTGCGACGGGGCGCCCCCGGGCAGCTACGCGACATGCGCCCCCCCGCCGGGCCTTTGCACGCTTAATTACCCGGATCGCGTGGCCGTTCAGTGAAAGTTGCAGTCGTATACAATAAGAAGAGTATAGATCCCTCTGACGTCATAAACATATACGGCGTGCCCACAAAGGAGCACTACAACTTCAAGACCGTCGAGAAGGTCGCCGAGGCGTTGGAGACGGGGGGCCACACCGTCAAGATAATCGAGGGTTCCATAGGATCCATTGAGATGCTGCGCTCCTTCCTGCCAAGGATGTCGTCGGGCGACCCGCCGGGCATAGTGTTCAACATGGCGTACGGCATACAGGGCCACGACAGGTACACGCACCTGCCGGCCATGATGGAGATGTTGGGGGTGCCGTACACCGGATCCGGACCCGAGGCGCACGCCATAGTACAGGACAAGGTCATGACCAAGATAATACTCCAAAAAAACAACCTGCCCACCGCGAACTTTTGGGTATTCGCCGACCAGAACGACGAGTTCGCCGACCTTTCGTTCCCGGTTATAGTAAAGCCCAAGATGGAGTCCACCTCCATGGGCATGCGCGTGGTCAGCGACACGGCGAGCCTGCGGGACGCGGTGGGCGAGGAGATCGAGAGGTACAGGCAGGACGCCCTGGTGGAGCAGTTCGTGTCGGGAAGGGAGTTCGCCGTGGGCCTTTTGGGCAACGGCCACGACCTGGAGGTGCTGCCCATAGTGGAGTTTGAGCTGCCCGACCCGGACAGCATCCAGACAAAGTCCGACAAGATGAGCGCCCCGGTTAGGAAGGTGTGTCCCGCGAAACTGCCCGACGATACCGCCGCGGAGATGAAGCGGCTCTGCGCCACCGCGTTCCACCAGCTGGGGCTGCACGACTATGCCCGGGTGGACATCCGCATGGATTCGGACGGCCGCATGTACATACTGGAGCTGAACTCGATGGCCAGCCTGGGGCTGACCGGGTCTTTCGTGGCGGCCGCCGAAGCGGCCGGGTACACGTACGACTCGCTCATCAACAAGATGCTGGAGGTGGCCGTAATACGGAACTTCGGCCAGTCGGCGGTGCGCCACGCCGACGCGTCGCGGCAGCCGCTCCACACCGTCCTGCGCGGCTACCTGCGGAGCCACGCGGACACCACGGTGCAGTCGCTCCAGCAGATCTGCGGGGTGAACACCGCCGTGCACAACATAGAGAACATAAACCGCATGGGCAAGATCATATCCAAGAGGCTCTCCAACATGGGCTTCACCGAGCACCTGCACCGGCAGTTCGACGTGGGCGACGCGCGGTACTACTCCAACCACTCCCGGGGCGTAAACGACGTGCTGCTGCTGTCCCACCTGGACACGCCGTACAGCTCCCGGGACTTTACGCCGTTCCGCAAGACCAACATCAAGATCTTCGGCACCGGAGTGACCGAGAGCAAGGGCGGCATAGCGGTGATGCTCTCGGCGTTGCAGGCGCTGCGGTTCGCCAAGAGGCTGCGGCGCATACGGTGCGGCGTATTGCTCACCACCGACGACAGCCTGGGCGGAAAGCATTGGGCGGGGATAGTCTCCGAGTACGCCCGCAACTCCCGGTACGTTCTGGGTCTGAAGTGGGGCGACCCCGACGGGGGGATAATAACGTCGGCGCACGGCCGCGACGACTACACCGTGGAGATGCACGGCAACGACGACGAGCGGCCCACCACGTCTGGGTTCATACCGGCGGTCTGCAAGAAGATCATGGCCCTGGACAGGCTGACGGACGAGCAGTGCCGCGTGATGGTGCAGTCGCTCCGCGCCCAGACGTCGTACGGCGGGGATCCCGACTATGCCACGATGTCCGTAGTGACCAGCTTCACGTCCAAGAACGTGGGAGACCGGATGGGGGAGCGCATACGCCGCGTGCTGCGCCGCGGCGGGGCCGACGCCGCTTCGGAGACGTTCCGGGGAACGTGCCGGGAGCCGGTTACCGAGACCGAACAGAGCAGGAGGTTCTACGACATGGTGAGCGGCATATCGTCGGGGATAGACGTGCCGATCAAGACCGCCCACCGGATGATCTCCTCGGACGTGAGCTACGTGCCGCCGGACATTCCGTCCCTTGAGGGAATGGGCCCCCTGGGCGGGGGCTTCCGGAGCGCCGAGGAGTACGTACTGCGCGACTCGCTGTTTGACAAGGCGCTGCTCCTGGCACTGGTCATGTACGAGTGCTCCAGGAAGCGCCCCCCATGAACGGGACCGTCCGCCGCGTGGAAGAGTCCTTCTCCGCGAGGCCCGACGGCAAGGCGGCCGTGTCGAATGGCGGCATGGTGGCCACCGCCTTCCCGGAGGCGACGGAGGCGGGCGTGCTGATGCTAAAGAGGGGCGGCAACGCCGTCGACGCGGCGTGCGCCGCGGCCCTGGCCCTGGGGGTGTGCGAGCCGCAGGCCTCGGGCCTGGGCGGCCAGAGCATGGCGCTGGTCTGGGCGGACGGAAAGCTTACGGCGATCGACGGCTCCAGCCGGGCGCCGGCCCTGGCGTCTCCATCCGGCGCGCGCGGCGACCTGCTGGTGGGGTACGGCGCCTCCACGGTCCCCAGCACGGTGGCGACCCTGGGGCACATGGCCGAGCGGTACGGCCTGCTTGACTGGCCGGATCTGGTGGCCCCGGCCGTCCGCATAGCGCGGAGGGGGTACCGCATAACTCCGCTCCAGAGCCGGATGCAGGCCACTCACCTGGACAGCCTGATGGCCACCGGCTCGGGGGCGCGGTACTTTCTAAAGGACGGCCGGGAGCCATACGAGCCCGGCGACCTCTTCGTGCAGGAGGACCTCGCGCACACGCTGGACGCGATATCCGAATCCGGGCCCGGCTCGTTCTATGCGGGGGATTTGGCGGATCGCATCGACTCGGACATGCGCCGCAACGGGGGACTTCTTAGAAGGGAGGACCTGGCCGCGCTGCCGGCGCCCGCCGAGATCTCCCCCGTGTGCGGGACGTACGGGGGCCTCCGAATATGCTCCATGCCGCCGCCGGGGGCCGGGGATACCATGCTGCTGGCCATGATGGTGCTGGCGGAGCTGCCCGCGCCGCGCCGCCGATCCAAGGATCATGCCGCGTACAGGTACGTTGCCGAGGCGTTCCGCCGGGCGCTGCTGCACCGCGCCCGGAGGCCGACGGATCCCCCCGCGTACCGCCGCGGCGGGCGTCCGGACGCCTCGCTGGCCCGGCGGCTCGCCGCGTCCATACGGGCGGAAGACCGGCCCGTTCGGGGTCCGGGCGGACCTGCCGACGTTGAGGAGACCACGCACCTCTCGGTGATGGACTCGGAGGGCAACGCGGTGAGCCTGACGCAGTCCATAGAGCTGGTCTACGGCTCCAAGGCCGCCGCCGACGGGCTGGGGTTCCTGTACAACAACTACATGTCCGCCTTTGAGACGGCGAATGCCGACCACCCGCACTACCTGCGGCCCGGCGCCGTCCCCCACTCGTCGGTCTGCCCAAGCATAGTGTTTGACGGCGACGAGGCCTGGCTGGCGGTGGGCAGCCCGGGAAGCTCCCGGATAATCTCGGCGGTGAGCCTCTTTCTGTCCAGGCTCATAGACGAGGGCGACTCGCTGTACGCCGCCATGGAGAGGCCGCGGCTGCACTGCTCGCCGGACGGCAGGGTCAGCCTGGAGCGCGACCCGGCGACAGAGCGGCTCGCCCGGCACTTGGCCGGACGCGGGTACGAGGTGGACGCGCGGGAGCGGCGCTCGTTCTACATGGGCGCCATACACGCGGCGCTGCGCTGCCGCACGCGTCCGGGGTTCCAAGGGGTGGCCGAGGTGCGCCGCGACGGGGTGGCCGCGGGGCCATGACGCTGCCCGTGCTGCTGTCCATACCCCACGGGGGCACGCTCGTCCCCCCGGAGGTGAAAGACTCCCTGCTGGTGTCCGGCCAGGACATACTGGACGACGGCGACGCGCACACCCTTGACATATACGATATAGGCGCCGCCGCCGTGGTCCGGGCAGACGTGGCCCGCGCCGTGGTGGACATGAACCGCTCCCTGCAGGACATGCCGCCCTCTCACCCCGACGGCCTCATAAAGAGCGTCACGTGCCGGGGGGCGCCGGTATACGCCAAGCCCCCCGACGGCGCGCTGCGCCGGAAGCTCATACGAGACTACTACATGCCCTACCACAGGGCCATCCAGATTGCCATGCGGGGGGATCTGCAGCTTTGCCTGGACTGCCACTCCATGGCCGAGACGCCGCCGCCTGTCACGCCGGCGCGGAGCGGGGGCCCCCGGCCGCCCTTCTGCCTTTCCAACAGGAACGGCCGGACGTGCTCCGACGAGGCCATGCGCCTGCTGGCCGACTGCATCGCAGACGCGTTCGGCATACAGCGGCAGTCGGTGCGGCTCAACGACCCGTTCCTGGGGGGCCACATAGTGTCCACGTACGGGAACAACCCGCTGCCCTGGATCCAGGTGGAGATGAACCGCTCGCTGTACCTCTCCGAACGGTGGCCCCCCGGGCCGCCGCTGGAGTCCAGGCTGCGGGATCTGCGCCGCGCGTTCGGCAGCGCCCTGGAGGCGTACTTTTCCCGCATACGGTAGCGCGCCCGGAGCTACGGCAGCCCGCGCCATATGGCATTTGGATATGCACCCGCCCTTATCTTAAATAGCCCGCACGCGGCGCCCATGCGGGTTGGATTACCGCGTCAAGATCGCCAAACGCATGCTCTTCAACAAGAAGGGGAGCCTCATAGGAGCGGTTCTGGCCGTCACCGTGGGCATACTGGTGCTCCACGTCAACTTTGTGATATTTCAGGGCCTGTACGACGCCATAGTGCGGGACATTACAGACTACCACAACGGCGACATTCTGGTGACCGACGAGGCCAGCCTGATAGACAGGCCGGACGCCACCATCCTGAACTGGTTTGAGCGGGTGCCCTACGTGGAGGCGGCGGCGCCCCGGCTTTCCACGTCGGCGGAGATCAACCTGACCAAGAACGGCCAGCTGATACAGGAGTCGCGGGTGCCGATGCTGGGCGTGGACCCCATCCGGGACCCGAGGGCGTCGGAGGCACACCGCACCGTATCCGAGGGGAGCTACGTGTACGCCCGCAACTCCATAGTTGTGGGCAGGAACGTGGCCGAGGACCTGGGGGGCGTGCGCCTGGGGGACAGCCTGCTGGTGGGCGTTACCGACAGGTGGGGCCAGGACCAGGTGCGCCGCTTTATCGTGTCGGGGATAGCCAGCTCGCCGGGCGGGCAGGGGCTGGACTATACCACCATAGTTCACATAGACACGCTCCGGGACATGCTGGACAGGGAGGGATACACCGGCTCGGTGATGGTCCGGCTGAACGCCCCCGAAAAGGCCGCCGAGGTCCGGGACCGGTTCCTGCTCTCGTTCCCCAACGACGACTTTGTGGCCGAGACCATAGAGGAGTCCGCCGAGCAGCAGCTGGCCGGCTTCCGCTCCGGCATAGCCATGATAAACATGATAGGCTACTTCGGCATGATGTCCTCGGCGTTCGCCATCGTGACTATACAGATGATGCTGGTCAACGGCAAGACCAAGGAGATCGGGATAATGCGCTCCATAGGGGCCCGCCGCAAGGACATCATGGTGATATTCCTGACGCAGGGCATACTAATCGGGTTCATAGGCGCCAGCGTGGGGACGGGGGCGGGCCTGGGGTACACCTTTTACGCCAAGGAGTCCAAACTGTCGTTCAACGACAGCCTCCCGCTGGAGGTGTCCTACGACTGGTACAAGATAACGCAGACGGCACTCACCGCGTTCGCGCTGGCGATCGTGGCGTCCCTGTATCCGTCGTACCGGGCCACCCGGCTGCTCCCCGTCGAGGCGATGAGGTATGGATAGGATGCTGGAGGTAGAGTCGCTGGTCAAGGTGTACGGCGACGGCAAGCACGCGGTGCGGGCGGTGGACGACGTCTCCTTCGGCGTGGAGCGTGGAGAGTTCGCGCTGGTGGTGGGCAGCTCCGGCTCGGGCAAGTCCACCCTGCTTAACCTCATAGGGCTGCTGGACAAGCCGACGGCCGGCCGGATATGGGTGGACCGGACCATGACCACCGGCATGGGCGACTCCCAGACCACTATATTCCGGAACCGCAAACTGGGGTTCATATTCCAGTTCTCCAACCTTCTGGGGGACCTGACGGTGCTGGAGAACGTGATGCTGCCCATCCAGATGGCCGGGGGGCGCAACCCACGGGAGTACGCCGCGGAGCTGCTGGAGGTGGTGGGCATGGCAAACCAGATGAACCAGAGGGCCGACCGCATATCGGGGGGGCAGGCGCAGAGGACCGCCATCGCCCGGGGGCTGGCCAACAAACCCAGCCTGGTGCTGGCCGACGAGCCCACCGGCAACCTGGACTCGGCCAACTCCGCCGCCGTGGTGCGCATGATGAAGTCCATGTGCGAGAGGCTGGGGCAGACGTTCATGGTGGTGACCCACGAGCCGCGGGAGTTTGGGGAGGTGGACCGCGTCATAACCATGAGGGACGGCCGCGCCGTGGAGGGCGTGGCCCCGGAGGTGCTCCGTTGAGGCGCGTCGCGGTGATCGGGGCGCTGCTGGCCGCCTCGCTGTGCGGCACGGCCGCCGCCCAGGGCTTTGGGGGGTTTGGGAACTCGCCGTTCGAGAGGGACTACAGCGACATGAAATATCTGGACTCGTACTTTGGGACGTTCGGCTCCAAGCTCGAGGTGGCCCCCGGCGACCAGAACGTCCCGTTTACCGTGGTGCTGGCCAACGTGGGCGCCCAGGACATCACCGGGATCCGCGGCGAGCTCTCGCTCCCGTACGGCTTCTCGCCGGCGGAAGGATCCGGACTGGTGGCCGAGGCGGACAGCCACACCAACTCCAGGGCCGGCGAGATATTCCACGTCACGTTCTACGTGGACGTGGCCCAGCACGCCGAGATAAGGGAGTATCCGGCCGCCGTCAAGCTCGAGTACTCCCGGATCCGGGAGTCGGGCGTGCGCAACTCGTTCTTTGACTTTTACTTCACCGTCCCGGGCAGCAGCATACTCCACGTCCAGACGATGGACCAGTTCCTGTTCTCGCTGCAGCCCAACACCGTCCGGATCCAGATAATCAACAACGGCACCGCCCCGCTGTCCAACGTCGACGTCCGCACCCCCGACGAGGCCCTGTCGCAGGGCTCCAGCCTGGGGAGCGTGGTGGTGTACGAGTCCAGCTGGGACCTGGGAAACGTGGGCCCCAGCTCCTCGGAGACCATAACCATGACCGCGTACATCCCCGAGACGCTGAGCGGCCAGACGCTGCGGCTGCCGCTGGAGGTGTCTTACGTGGACGCGCACGGCGACGCGGTGAGCGAGGTGCGAACCGTCGACTTTTACGTGCGGGGCCTGGTGGAGCTGTCGGTGTACGGCATCGACACCTTCTCGATATCGGACACCACCATGATCGTGGGCGAGGTAATCAACGAGGGCAACGAGGACGCGCTGTTCACGTTCGTCACGGTGGATCCGGCCGGAGACTCCAACATATCCAGCCAGGCCCAGTTCCTGGACGAGATAGGCACCGACTCGCCGGTCCCGTTCAACGTGCCGCTTGAGTTCGAGGGGCCGCCCTCGTACGGCGAGCACGACGTGGTGATTACCGTACGGTACAAGGACGACATGCGCGAGGAGCACTTTCTGACGCGTACTGCAACGGTAACCATACCCGAGCCTCCCCCGGTGCGCGAGGAGTCTGTAATACCTGGGCTGGACGTCGACTCGCCGGCGTACGATCCGCAGGTGCTGATCGCAGCCGCCGCCGTGGTGGTTATAATAGTGGCCATATTGGCCGTGCTGCGCCGCAGGTCCCGAAAGTGACCCGCTTTCGGATTCGCTTTTATAGCGTACGGCAATAGCCAACACCGTGAGGAACATTCCGGCAGCGGCGGCTGCGGTTCTGGCCTTGGCGGTTCTGGGCGTGGGCGCCGCGCCGCACTCGCACGCGCAGGCCGGGGACACGCTGGTGGTGCTGTACACCGAACAGGGGATTCTGGTTATAGAGCTCTTTGCCGGGGACGCGCCCAACCACGCGGAGAACTTTGCGTCGCTGGCCGAGGACGGCTTTTACACCGGCACGCTGTTCCACAGGATAATTCCCGGATTCATGATACAGGGCGGGGACCCCAACACCAGGTCCGACTCGGGGGCGTCTCCGGCGGAGTGGGGAACCGGCGGGACCGGATCCAATCTGGCCGCCGAGTTCAACGACATAATGCACAACCGCGGAATAGTCTCCATGGCCCGCTCGACGAGCCCGGACAGCGCCAGCTCGCAGTTCTTCATAGTGCACCAGGACTCCAACTTTTTGGACGGCCAGTATACCGCGTTCGGACGGCTGGCCACCCAGGCCAGCTACGACACCCTGGACAAGATAGCGGCCATGCCAACCGTCGAGAGCGACCGCCCCGCCGAACCCGACCGGGTGAAGATCATAGCCGCCGAGGTGATGACGCCCGAACAGGCCAGAAGCTCGGACCTCCTGCTGCTGGCCCAGAACCCGCCGGCCCGCATGCAGTCCGCCGGCCCGCCGGAGGCCTCCAACGGCAACTACCAGAACGAGGAGCTGAACCTCTCGGTGACGTTCCCCGAGGGGTGGGTGGTGCAGTCGCCGGGCGGCGCCGGGATGCCCGACGTGGCGGCGGTGGCGCCCCTCACCGGAGCCCTTCCCTCGTCAATAGCCGTGTACGTGGACGCCCTGGAGGGCGTCAGCTTGGACGACGTGATAACGTCCAAGGTGGAGGATCTGCAGTCAATCGAGGCGGAGACCGACTTTGAGGTGATCTCGCAGGAGACCATAACGCTGAACGGCCGCGACATGTTCGTGCTGGACGCCCAGGACCTCTTTGAGACGTCCGACGGCCTCACGCAGATCAAATACCGGGAGGTGACCGCCATAGTCGGGGACAACATCTACTCCTTCCTGTACGTCGGCGAGGCGGCCAACTTCGATGTGGACATAGCCCTGTTTGACGAAACGCTGGCATCGTTTGACGTGCTTGAGGAGCCCGAACCCGAGCCCCCCGCGCCATCCGGCGGCGGATGCCTCATTGCCACCGCCGCGTTCGGCTCGGAGCTGGCGCCGCAGGTGCAGCAGCTCCGCGAGCTGCGCGACGGCTCGCTGTCCAACACCGACGCGGGACGCGCGTTCCTGGACTGGTTCCACGGCGTGTACTACTCGTTCAGCCCCGCGGTGGCCGACTACCAGAGGGAGAACCCCGCGTTCCGCGACACCGTCCGGCTGGCCGTGACGCCCATGATAGCCATCCTTTCCCTGCTGAACCACGCGGACGTGGAGACCGACGCCGGAGCGCTGGCCTACGGCTCGGCTGCCATATCCCTCATATTGCTGACGTATCTGGGCGCTCCCGCAGCGGCGCTGTACCTGCTGGCCCGAGGCGTGCGCCGCCGCGTCGCGCCGCCGGCCCCCGCGCGGGCATAGCGCCCCCTTACCAAAAGTCGTCCACCTCGTTGATCGACTCGTACTCCTTGATGGTGCTCTTCCCCAGGACCTTGAGCCTGGCTATGTCCCGGTCGAAGACGGCGTCCTGCATCCAGTCCATGAACACCCTGAGCCGCTTGGAGAGCGTGGGAATCTTGGACAGGTAGACGTTCCTCCACAGTATCCACGCCACTATGCCGTGTATGTGCATGCCGAACATCGAGGCGATCCCGACGCGCTTTCCTATGACGGCCATCTGGCCGCGGGACTCGTACCGGAACTTGGACATCTTCCCGCCGCTTATGATCGCCTTCAGGTTTGCGGCCACCTGCTTCGCCTGCGCCTCGGCAAGCTGGGCGGTGGGGGCGTACGGCTTGCCCGTGCTCGGGTCCACCGACAGGGCGCAGTCGCCGGCGGCAAAGACGCCCGGGTACCCTTCGGCCTCCAGGTTCTCGTCCACCACCATCTTGCCCCGGTCTGTCTTGAAGATGGACCTCTTTATGGTGTTGACCGGGGTGACCCCGGCGGTCCATATCAGGGTCTTGGCGTGCAGCAGGTCTTCGTCCCCGTCGTCTTCGGCGTCCAGGTCCCGTATGCTGACCTCGTCCCCGTCAAAGCCGGTCACCGCGGTCCGGAGCATTATCCGTATGCCCTCCCGCGCCATGTGGTTCTGGGTGAACCGGACCAGCTTCTCCGAGAAGCCCGGCAGTATGGTGTGGAGCGCCTCGATCACCACCACGCTCACCTCGTCGCGGCTTATGCGTGGGTAGTACTTGACGGCGTCGGCCAGCAGGTCGTTCAGCTCCCCGGCGGTCTCTATGCCGGCAAATCCCCCGCCCACTATCACGAACGTGAGGAGGCTCCTCTTCACGTCCGGGTCCGTCTCGTTGTCGGCCTGCTCCAGCATGTCTATGACCCGGTTCCGGACGGACACCGCGTCGTTGAGCGTCTTCATCTGGAAGGAGTTGATCTCCAGGTCGCTCATGCCGAAGAAGTTGGTCTCGCTGCCCAGCGCCACCACCAGATAGTCGTAGTCCATCGCCACGCCGGACTTCTCGGGGGTGCCCCATATGCTCACCTTCCGGGATTTGGGGTCTATGTCCTTCACCCTGCCCTCGTAGAAGCGCGCCTTCTTGAGTATGGTGCGGATGGGCATCACTATGTTGCGCGTCTCGATGGTCCCCGAGGCGACCTGGGGCAGCATGGGCGTGAACAGCAGAAAGTTGTCCTCGCTTATCATGAATATCTCGGTGCTGGAGTTGCCGCGCAGGCCCTTCTCCAAGTGCTTGACGCACTCCACCCCCGCAAAACCCCCGCCCAAAACCACTATCCTCTTGGCGGCCATCACAGGTCTCTGGCTATGCTGGATCTGAGTATCTCGTACGCGCGCGGGGCGTGCCTCTCGTCCAGCACCAGCGTCGTGGTGTCGTCGCTGAAGAAGGCGTTCCGGAGCTCTATTCCGTTGCTGTGGAGCACTTCGGCTATGTACGATATGGTGTCCGGCGGGGCGCGCTCCGGCGGTATGGCCACCTTTATGCGGGCCAGGCCCGTGCCGTGGGGCCGCTGGCCGCTCAGCTCCTCCATGACCTGCCTCACCGACTCGATGTCTTCGGCCAGGAACCTCACCGAGTCGGCCGTCCTGAAGAACTCGTACTTGTCGGTGGCCTCGGCGAACCTGGAGAGTATCGCCGCCGGATCCATCCCCAACTCTTCTACGGACAGCCGGATGTCCAGCATGCCGCCGGTCACCGACAGCCGGGCGTTCTTGAGCACTCTCGGATCCGGCCGCCGGCTGCTCTCCCGGAACGAGTCGGCATACCTCTTGATGGCCACCACTATGGTGTTGGGGTTGGCCGGCCGGCCGGTCTCCCTTTCGACGTCCTCCCGGATCTGCGCCGCCAGGGCGCTGTAATTCACTATGTTCATCTTTATGCAGTCGTATACGGACCGGTTCCTGGTTATGATCTCGCGGACGGCGTCGGGTACGGACGTGCCGGCCTTCCTCATGGCGCGGGTGTGGGCCGCTGCCCTTATTAACATTTTGTAATTTAATTGGTATGTTATTTAGAATATTTGCATTCTTGTACGTATAATTTATATTATGTAATAAATATTACATATTCAATGAAAATGACACCATTTGAAGAATTCGACAGAATCTTCGAGAGAATGCTCCACGGAATGGCGAGCCCGCGGCTCAACCCCCCGGCATGGTACGGCTGCCAGGTGGCGGTTGGCCCGGACGGCGTGCCCCGCGTGCGCGAGTTCGGCAACGCGCCCCGCCAAGTCGTGGCGGGGTCCGCCGGCAACCTGGCCGTAGACGTCATAGACGACGAGAAGAGCGGCTCCCTCAAACTGGTGGCCGAGATCCCCGGCGTCGAGAAAGACGACATAGACGTGTCGCTGGAGGGGAATGCGGTGAGGATCCGCGCAAGCCGGGGCGACACGGAATACGAGGGACGGGTTCCCGTTCGCGGCGGCATAGACCGCGACTCGGTGAGGGCCGCGTACCGCAACGGCATACTGGAGGTGACCGTACCGGTGGAGGACAGGCCCCGGGGCCACAAGGTGAGGGTGGAGTAGCGCCCTCGCCGCATTTTTTTTATATTAGAGCGTGGGGGTAACGCCGTGAGTTACTCAGGTCAACTAACCGTGGCGGACCTGGCCACGGAGTATGCAAACAAGGGCGCGGTCGTGCTGGATCCCAAAGTGGCCGAAGAGGCCGGCTGGAAGACCGGGCAGGTCCTGAATATCATAGGCGGCAAGGAGACGCACGCCCGCATGTGGCCCGGGCCGGCCGGATCCGATCCGGGCGTAATACACATGGACGAGACCACGCGGAAGAACGCCGGCGTGGGGGTGGACAGCAACGTGAAGGTGAGCGCCGTTCAGGCCCCCGATGCCGTGGAGGTGGCCGTGGCTCCCCCCGAGGGGATGGACCTGGAGGGGCTGCAGGAGTTCATGAGCGGAATGTACAACAACCGGGTGCTGACCGTCGGCGACGTGCTGACCGCCAACACCAGCGCGAACACCACCGTCGAGCTTACGGTGGCGTCCACCGAGCCGGCGGGCCCCGTGGTGGTGGCATTGGGGACGAACTTCAAGACGGGCAGGGCCGACACGCCAAAGATAAAGCTGGTGGAAGCCCCCGACAAGCTGGAAAAGAAGCTGGCCCCCGAATCGGAAAAGAAGATATTCCGGCTCAAGGTGGTCGCCATGCCCCGGGATCGGGGGGGTAAGGGGAGAGTGGTGGTGGACCCCCAGATAGCCACCGAGGCCGGCTGGGAGACCGGGCAGGTCCTGAAGATACTTTCCGAAAAAAAGACGCACGCCCGCATGTGGCCCGGACCCGTCGAGCCCGGCTCGGGCGTGATCCAGCTGGACGGGGCCACCCGGAAGAACGCCGGGGCGGGGCTGAGCAGCCACGTGGACGTGAGCGCCGCACGCATCAAGGACGCCATGAAGGTGACCGTGTCGCCGACGGAGGAGATGGCCCTGAAGGGACTGCAGGAGTTCATGATGGGCATGTACAAAAACCGGGTGCTGACCGCCGGCGACGTGCTGACCGCCGGCACCCACTTGGGGACCCGGATCGTGTTGACGGTGACGTCCACCAAGCCGGTGAGTCCCGTGGTGGTGACCGAAGAGACCGAGTTCAAGGCGGGCAAGGCCGGCACGGAGGTCTCGCACGGGGTCACCTACGACGACATAGGCGGGATGGACGAAGAGATTCAGAGGGTGAGGGAGATGGTGGAGCTGCCACTCCGGCACCCGGAGCTGTTCGACACGGTGGGCGTGGAGGCGCCCAGCGGGGTGCTGCTGTACGGCCCGCCGGGCACCGGCAAGACCCTGCTGGCCAGGGCAGTCGCAAACGAGACCAACTCCCATTTCGTGCTCATGAACGGGGCGGAGGTACACGGCGAGAGCTTCGGGGAGAGCGAGAAGAACGTGAGGAAGGTGTTCGAGGAGGCCTCCAAGAACGCCCCCAGCATAATCTTTCTGGACGAGATAGACGCGATGGCGCCCAAGCGCGACTCGGCGTACAACGAGACCGAGAAGCGGGTCGTCACCCAACTGCTCACTCTCATGGACGGGCTCAAGTCCCGCGGCAGGGTGGTGGTCATGGCCGCCACCAACCGGCCCGATTCGCTGGATCCGGCGCTTCGAAGGCCCGGGCGCCTGGACCGCGAGATAGAGATGGGCATACCCGACGTCGAGGGGCGCCGCCACATACTGGGGATACACGTCCGGGGCATGCCGTTGGACGACGCGGTGGATCTGGACCAACTGGCCAAAACGACGCACGGCTTCGTGGGGGCGGACCTAAAGGCGCTCACAAGGGAGGCGGCCATGGGGTCCCTGCGCCGCGTCGTGTTGGATATGGACACGGATCTGGGCCAGATACCTGCCGAAACACTGCAATCCATCCGGGTAACCGACGAGGACTTTGCGGTGGCGATGCGGGAGGTGTCGCCCAGCGCCATGCGGGAGGTGCTGGTGCAGAAGCCCGACGTGAAGTGGGACGACGTGGGGGGACTGGACGAACTGAAGGAGGAGATCCGGGAAGCCGTCGAGTGGCCCCTGAACTATCCGCACGTCTTTGAGCGCATGGACGCCACGCCCCCCCGGGGTGTGCTGCTGCACGGCCCGCCGGGCACCGGCAAGACCCTGATCGCCAAGGCCCTGGCCGGGGAGATAGACTCCAACTTCATCAGCGTAAAGGGGCCCGAGATGCTGAACATGTACGTGGGCCAGTCCGAGAAGGCCGTGCGGGACATATTCAAAAAGGCGCGCCAGGCGGCGCCCTGCGTGCTGTTCTTCGACGAGATCGATTCGATAGCGCCCGCCCGGGGCGGAGGCAAGGGTCTTGGAGGCGTCAGCGCGGTTACGGACAACATGGTGGCCCAGATGCTCACCGAGATGGACGGCATGGAAGAGATGCGCGACGTCTTCGTGGTGGGCGCCACCAACCGTCTGGACATACTGGATCCGGCCCTCCTGAGGCCGGGGCGCTTTGACCGCAGCGTGCTGGTGCCGCTGCCCGACGACGAGGCTCGCGCCGCCATACTCGCGATACACACCAAGAAGAAGCCGACCGGGGACATAGACTTCGACGCGTTGGCCGCCAGGACCAAGGGGCTGTCGGGGGCGGAGTTGCGCGCCGTAGTCTCCACGGCCACCATGAACGTGATGCGCGATCACGTGAAGTACGACATGGAGCCCGAAGAGATGGTGCTGACCCAAGAGGTGATGGACGACGCGGTGACCGACGTGCTGAAGTCGCTGAAGCCCCAGCGGCAGGTGATGGTGCAGAAGCCCGACGTGAAATGGGACGATGTGGGGGGCCTGGAAAACCTGAAGGCGAAGATCCGGGAGGCCGTTGAGTGGCCCCTGAAGTACCCGGACGCCTTCAAGATCATGGACGCCAAGCCGCCCCGGGGGGTGATGCTGCACGGCCCGCCGGGCACCGGCAAGACCCTGCTTGCCAGGGCCCTGGCCGGGGAGATAGACTGCAACTTCATCAGCGTAAAGGGCCCCGAGATGCTGGACATGTACGTGGGCCAGTCCGAGAAGGCCGTGCGGGACATATTCAAAAAGGCGCGCAAGGCGGCGCCCTGCGTGCTGTTCTTCGACGAGATAGATTCGATAGTGCCCGCCCGGGGCGGCAGGGGCAACCAGGTCACCGACAACGTGGTGGCCCAGATGCTCACCGAGATGGATGGCATGGAGGAGATGCGCGACGTCTTCGTGGTGGGCGCCACCAACCGTCTGGACATAATAGATCCTGCCATTCTGAGGCCGGGGCGCTTTGACCGCAGCATACTCGTGCCGCTGCCCGACGCCGAGGCCCGCGCCGCCATACTCAAGATACACACCAAGAATAAGCCGACCAGGGACATAGACTTCGACGCGTTGGCCGTCAGGACCAAGGGTATGTCGGGGGCGGAGCTGCGCGCCGTCGTCTCCGCGGCCACCATGAACGTGCTGCGCGACCACATGTACGAGGACATGGATGAGGACGCTCTGGTCATGACGCAGCAGGATTTGGAGGACGCGATCGTGGAGGTGGTCCATGAATAATACTAAAAACCCCCCGCCCTTCTCGTATGCGTGATGCACCGCGACCTCAAGCGCCTGATAGTCGACACCGGCGCGTTACGCCGCTCGCCGGACGAGCCGTTCGTGCTGGCGTCGGGCCGGACCAGCCCGTACTATTTCGACATGAGGCTGCTCAACGCCCACCCCGAGGGGCTGCACCTGGCCGCCGTAGCCGTGCTGGAGCATATACCCGCACGGGCACGCTCGGTGGGGGGCCTGGAGGCGGGAGCCATACCCCTGGCCACCGCGGTGTCCCTGGAGTCGCGGGGCACCGCCAGCCCCCTCAAGTCGTTCTACGTGCGGAAGAGGCCCAAGGCGCACGGCACCGGCCGACTCGTGGAGGGCGTCTCCGAGCCCCCATACGTGCTGGTGGACGACGTCATAACGACCGGCTCTTCGGTGCTGCGCGCCGCCGCCGCCGCGGGGGACGGGTGCGTGGGCATATGCACCATGCTGTTCCGGGGGACCGAGAAGGACCGTGAGCGGCTGGAGGGCACGGCGCCGCTCAGCCACATATTCACGCAGGACGACTTTGCGTCAATAAAATAATAAAAAAGCCGAAACCGAGCTCAGTCCACGAGCTCGGTCCAGCCATTGACGAACACGGAGTTCCGGTACAGCGGGACGGGGTCGCCTACGGTAAAGTCCATCGGCCTCATCCAGAAGATTGCCTTTGTCGGACAGACGCCTATGCACGCGCCGTCAGATATGCACCTCTCCGGATAAAAGACGAAGGCCTTTCCTCTCTTCCAGTTTTCCACTGGCTTTATCCTCAGGACATCGGGGGTCAGGGAGGTGCATATCTCCACGCACAGGGCGCAGCCGATGCACATCTGTTCTCCAATGTCTGGGAGAATTCCTACTGGCATGGTGCAAGTGCGTCGTTTTCCCTAATATAGTTTGCCGCCCAAACGCGTTTCATAACGCCGTTTGGAACCGCGCCGGCGCGCGTCATTCAGGGGGACCGGATCCCCCTTCTTCAGAACGTAGAGGCTTCCGGATCCCGGAACCAAGCGCCCCCCCGGAGCCATCTCCCAGCCGTCCGGGCCCCTGCGCGCTATGGCGGCGGCAACCACCCGGGTGCCGGCCTTTCCGCTCAGGGCGGCAAGCAGCATCGTCGAGTGGCCCGCCAGGCGCGCCCCGGCGGGGCCGCCCCACATGGCGCCCAGGCCGTTGAGCGTGTCCAGTATGACCAGGTGCGGCGCCGCCGAGACCATGCCGATTATTCCGGAGAGCTCGGCGCCCCAGCCGGCCAGATCCGGCCGGCGCACCAGCGTGTGGTCGGGCCTCTCCAGCATGCCCGCCCGCACGTACCCGCTGTACATCATGTCCGCGTCTACGTACACGACGGGGCGTTTGGAGTCCCGGGCCAGGCCGGCCAGGTACCCGCACTTGGAGAAGGCGTCCGGGCAGAGCACTATGTGCGGTCCGCGCCCCGCAAGGTTAGTATCCAACGGCACCACTCCACCAGCCGGTTATTAATAATGGAGGATATACGTGCCGAATTCCCCCCGGAGGGGCCCGTATACCTGAACAACGCGTCGGCCTCCAGAATGCCGCGTTCGGCCCGCCGGGCGATGGCCGAGTTTGTCGCCGGGTACGACAGGGCGGGGCCCGACTCGCGGGCCGCCGCCGCGATGGTCAAGGATGCCGCCCGCCGCGTGCGCCGCGCCGTATCGGGCATGCTCCGGTGCCAGCCCGACGAGGTGGCCATGACCCAGAGCGTCACCGACGGGATAAACGCCGTGGCCGGGGGCCTGAATCTCCCGGCGGGGGCCAACCTGGTAATGCGGGACGCCCCCTACGAGCACCGCGCCAACGTGCTGCCCTGGCTGGGCATGGGCCTGGAGAACCGCATGTTGCAGACGGATCCGGACGGGCTGTTCAGCATGCGGGACCTGGAGGCGGCGGTGGACGGCGATACGGCCCTGGTGGCGCTGAGCCACGCCCTGTACAACACGGGCGCCATTCTCCCCCTGGAGGACGTGGGCCGCATGCTGCCTGATTCGGCGCGCTTCTTCGTGGACGCGGCGCAGACGGTGGGGTGCCTGGGGGATTACGACTTTTCCCGGATCGCGTGCGACTTTGCGTCGTTCAACGGCTCCAAGTGGCTGTGCGGCCCGATGGGGACGGGCCTCTTTTACTGCCGCCGGGGGGCGGCGCCCGAGCTCAGGCCGCTGACGGTGGGCGGCGAATCGGCCATGTTGTACGACCGCGACGACGTGGCGTTCAAGGATCCGCCCGACAGGTTTGAGGGGGGCTTTCGGAACTACGCGGGCGCGGCCGGATTGGCCGCCTCCCTCGACGTGGTGCTGGGGGTGGGGCTCGACGGGATACGGCGCCGAAACGCGCGGCACGCGGCCGCCCTCCGGGAAGGCCTGGCGGCCATACCCGGCGTCACCGTATACGGGAACGGCGGGCCGGACCGCATAAGCGTGGTGCCGTTTAACGTGGAGGGGCAAGACCCCGCCGGCGTGGTGGAGAGGCTGGAGCGGCGCGGCGTGGTGATGGCGCTGCGGGAGATCGGCCCGCTCAAGGTGGTGCGGGCCTCGCCGCACTTTTACAACAGGTCCGGGGAGATCGAGCGCGCCGTATCCGCGGTGGCAGAAATTCGGGAAGGCTGACTACAGGCCTTCCTGCTCTTCTATGACCATCATGGTCAGGGTGGACTGGATCTTGGATATCTTTCGCACCTTGTTGGCGATCACGTGCCTGAGATTGTCGGTCTCGTCGGTAGTCAACTTCAACACTATGTCGTACACGCCGTACACGCCCTGTATCTCGTACTCGACGGACTCCTCGTCGGCCAGCAGTTGCTTAATCTCGTTGATGACGGTGGTATCCGATCCCAAATCGGAGTTTAGCAAAACATAAGCCATCGGCATGCTATTGCGTCGGAGGCCTGGCTATTTAACTTTTGTAAACGAACCTTGCGATCGGCGGCCGGACACGGGCGGGCCGCGCGTTCCGGACCGACCGGCCAGCCGTTAAATACCGCGGTCGGCTGGTATGCGGCGTGAAGCTGCTGGACCTCACCCTGGAGATATCCGAGACGCTGGGCATGTTTCCCGGCACCCCGCGGGTGAGGATGATTCCGTGGACGACGCTGCAGCACGACGGGTACCACTCCGAGATGCTCTTTTTGAGCACTCACTCGGGGACGCACATGGACGCGCCCTACCACTTTTGCGACGACGGCCTCCGGATACACCAGATCCCCATGGACCGGCTGGCCGGCGAGGCCGCGCTGCTGGACGTGGGCAGGGGGCCCGGCGGGCTGGTGACCCGGCGGGACATAACGGAGTGGGAGGGGGAGCACCGCCCGCTGGACAGGGGAGCCTCGGTCGTATTTCGGACCGGATGGCAGGACAAGCTGGGGGACGGCGACTACTTTACCGCCAACCCCGGACTGTCAAGGGACGCCGCCGAGTACCTGGCATTTAGGGGCGTGGCGCTGGTGGGAACCGACTCGCCCAGCATAGACGCGGGGGACGCCGCGTCCTTTCCGGCGCACCACATACTGGCGCGCAGCGGCGCCGTAAACGTGGAGAACCTGGCGAACCTGGACCGCATAGGGGGGCACGCGTTCCGGTTCGTGGCGATGCCGCTCCGCATACGGGACGCGACCGCCTCGCCGGTGAGGGCCGCCGCCGTGCTGTAGGCGGCGTATGGTGTCTATTCCACCACATGCACTATGTCGTCCAGGTGCCGGCGGGGCTTTGGGTACTTTTGCTTCTGGGGATACCCCACGCACAGAAGCGACGAGGGGACCAGGTCCGTGCCCACCACGTCCATCACCATCTGCTGGTCCAGCATGCCTATCCACACGGAGCTGAGCCCCAGAGCCTGGGCGGCCAGCTGGGAATACGCGGCGGCCAGCGTGGCGTCCTGTATGGCAAACGTCTTGAGGGTCTCCTCGGGAAAGTCAAACTTGACGCGCCCCGGGTTCTTGCAGAAGACCAGAACCAGCGGGGCGTTGACGTACCTTTGGTTGTTGCAGGCGGCGACCAGCGCCTCCTTCTTGGCGGGGTCCTTGATGTGGAATATCTCAAACCCCTGGTAGTTTCCGGCGGTAGGGGCCGTGTCGGCGGCGGCTATGAGGCGCTGCACCTTGGCGTCCTCAACGGGCCTGTCCTGGAACCTGCGGGTGGACCGCCGCTTGGCCATAACCGCAAAGATGTCCGTGTCCACCACGTCGTCGGTGGGCGCCGACCGGAGTATGGCGCCCAGCAGGTCGTTGCGCACCTGGGACTTTTCGGCGGCCTTCTCGTACCCTTTTGGATATATGGCCTTCTCCATGGGTGGAATGGCGCGGCGTTGGATTTAACGTTTTAACGGCGCGCCTAACCCCTGATCATGTGGAACCGGTTCCGCTTGTATTTCGGCGACAGGCCGCCGGTTATGGGCATGCGGTACCCGCACGTGACGCACCGGTTGGACCGGTCCAGGTTCCACGCCTCTATGTCGAAGCCGTACCTGCCGACGGCCACTCCCCCGCACCCGGGGCAGTAGGTGTGCTCGTAGGGGTGGCCCGGCACGTTCCCCACGTACGAGAACGGCAGTCCCTCCTCCACGGCGATCTGGCGGTGCGCCTCCAGCGTGCGCACGGGCGTGGGCCCGAACTCCATCATCTTGTAGTCGGGGTGGAACCGCAGGAAGTGTATCGGGGTGTCCGGCCCCAACTCGTCGTACACGAACCTGCACAATTTGCGGGCGTGCGCCAGGTCGTCCCCCACCTCGGGCACTACAAGGTCGGTTATCTCGACGTGTATGCCGGTGCGGTCCCGGATGCCTATTATGGTGTCGAATATGGGCTGCGGGTCGGGTATCCCCACGTACTTTCTCACGAAGCCCGGCTCGGCGTTGCCCTTGAAGTCCACGGTTATGGAGTCCAGAAACTGGCCCATCATGTCCACGGACTCGGGGGTGTCGTACCCGTTGGAGACGAAGACGTTGATCAGGCCTCTCTTTCTGGCCTCGAGCCCGCAGTCGCGCGCAAACTCGATGAATATGGACGGCTCGTTGTAGGTGTACGCGATGCCGTCGGCGCCGTTGGATACGGCGGATTCGGCCACCTGGGCGGGGGTCACCCTCTCGCCCTCCACCTTCCGCCTCTGGCTTATGTCGTGGTTCTGGCAGTACCGGCACAGCCAGTTGCAGCCGGTAGTCGCAATGGAGAGTATCTTGGAGCCGGGCATGTAGTGGGTTACGGGCTTCTTCTCTATGGGGTCCACGTGCCCGGATATCACCATGCCGTACACCATGAGGTCCAGCGCCCCGTTGCGGTTGGCCCGGACCCCGCACAGCCCCGTCTGGCCCTCGGCCAGCTCGCAGTACCTGGCGCACGCGGTGCAGCGCACCGAGCCGCCGCCGGTGCGCTGGTACAGTTCGGCCTCCACGGGTGTGGTACGGCCGCCGGGTACATAAACGGCCCGCATGCGCCGCAACTCTAAAAACGCGGCCCCGTCCATACCAGTGCGATGAGCCGCCCGGGCAACCTGTGGAGGAAGGTGCACGGCCGCATAGCCGGCCGGCCGACCAACTTTTCCTGGGTCATACAAGGCAAGGTGGCCGGATCCGGGTTTCCCACCACCGCGGAAACGTTCGAGTGGATGATGGGGCAGGGCGTCCGCGGCGTGGTCACGATGACCCAGAGGTCCCTCCCGGACGAGTGGACCGAGAGGGTCTCGCACCGGCACGTGCCCACCACGGACATGTTCGCGCCAGAGCCCGAGGATATAGACGGGGCCGTGGACTTTGTGCATAAGAATGTCGAGGCAGGCCGGCCCGTCGCGGTGCACTGCGCCGCCGGCCTGGGAAGGGCGGGGACCATACTGGCGTGCTACTTGATAAAGTACCACGGGTACGGGGCGTGGGAGGCCATCGAAGAGATACGGCTCAAGAGGCCCGGCTCCATACAGTCCGTCGTGCAGGAGATGGCCATAGAGATGTACGAAAAGTTCCTGGACTAGGAGACCTCGGACACCAGCTTGCCGCCTGCCACGCTTATGGTTATTCGCTTGTCCTCCTGGAATATCAGCACCATCTTGCCGTCGGCCTCTTCCACCTTCACCAGCTCGGCCATCCTGACGTCGTCGTACTTTGACAACTGCATCACTCCGGGATGGAGACGGAGTGAATGCCGCCGCCCTCGGCCTTTACGAACAGGAAACGGTTGTCCTTGAAGATGAAGGTGATTCCGCCCTCCTTGTCCGGCTCCTCGACTTCAAGCAGCGGCTGCCCCAGGAGACCGTCGTACTTTGCCATTGCATGTGCGGTGTGGGGGCCACTTATATCCCTTTTATGGTCACCGCGGCATGTGGCACGTCGGCCTTGACGCTGCCCTTCTCCATCAGGTGGTGCTTCTGCCAGGAGACGCGCACCTCGCCGCGTATGTCGTGCGTGCCCTCGCCCAGCTCCGAGGCCTTGACGGTATACTCTTCCTCAAAGTCGAAGAGCTCCCGCCGCACCTCCTCCTCGGTCAGCCTTATGATGGGCCTGAAGTTCTTGGCCACCTGCACCCACACCCGCTTCTCCTTCATGGGGTTGACCAGCTTGGGGTTTCTGGTCCAGAATATGGCCGCCTTGCGGTACGATTCGACGGGCTTGCCCACGCTTCTCTTTCGGAGGCGGCCGGCGACCAGCTTTATGCCGTACTTTATCTTGACGGACACGTCGTTGGCCTCGTAGGATTCGGTCCACTTTGCCTCGCTGAACGCGTCCCGGACGTCCCCCCGTACCGAGAATTTGACGGTCATGCGTATGGTGTCGTGCATGGCGTACTCGGCGCGGGGGCAGACGAGCTCCGTCTTGGTTATGCGATCCAACCTTCCGCAATGGTTTATAATGCCAATATGTGCGTTTGGAGGATATGGACGCAAGGGTCTTGAACTCGGCCGACGGCGAGCTGGGCCTCTCCTTCGTGGACGCGGACATCGCCACGCTCTACATCATCCAGCGCGAGCTGCTCAAGAACCCCGACGTGGGGTTTGCCGGGGTCATAGTGAAGCACCCCCTGACCAACGAGTGCCGCATACGCGTGACCTCAAAGTCTGATCCTACAAAGAACATCGTTGACGCGGCCGACGAGGCCATCCAGATGGCCGGCGAGATGAGAGACGCGCTGAACATGGACGTTCGGGTATGAGGTTCTGCCCGGAGTGCAAGTCTAGGCTGCTGAAACGGGAGGGGATGCTGGTGTGCGCCCGGTGCGAGTACAAGGAGGACCAGGTGGCCCCCAGTGTAGTGGAACAGGAGAGCGAGTGGACCCCGGAGCTGAACGTGCTGGCCGAGGGCGAGGGAAAGGAGGTGCTGCCTACCATCAAGATAAACTGCCCCAAGTGCGACCACGACGAGGCGGTGTGGTGGATGCTGCAGACCAGGAGCGCCGACGAGCCCACCACCCAGTTTTACAGGTGCACCGGGTGCGGCCACACCTGGCGGGACTATTCCTGAGTGCGCATGCGTGTTATCGTATGGCGTTGCTAACGTGTCACGGACAGGCCATGCGGCCGTGGGTTGGATGGCGCAGTGTCGGCGGGCACATCCATAGGTGTCTATTCCATACGGAGTCGCTACTCGTTAAAGTCTAAAATTGCGCGTTTCAACTGTTCCATATACTCGTCCCTATGTGCGCTCGGTATAATAATGGAATCAAGCTCGTCAATGCCACGGTTTGCATATTCCTCTATTATGTCTCTGGCAGCGTTTTTCTTCATTAGTATGTCTACATCATCAGCATTGGCAATGGCCAGCGTAAGCAATATCCCCAATTGTCTGTCGGAAAATGCCGAAACTGGGATGTTGGGCATGCGTTTTTTTAGTTTGGCAGAGCGCCCCTTTTTAAACCCCATTATCGCTGCATAAAAGAATATGTCCGCAAGACGGCGCTTTTCAAACAAGCGATATTTTTTAAGAAGTTTATTATATATTTGTCTTTTATCTTCCGAATAACCTAAATAACCACTCCTAAAAACACTATTAACGTCATTCATGTTTCCTCACTTCCGATGACTCACTATCATGTATAATATCAAAATCCTTTCCAACGTAGCGGTCAATGATATTACGTACTGGCGGAAATTTCCGCCTACCATCATCATCACGTATATCTCCTTGATATTCTGTATCTGTAACCAGAAGCACGACCTGATCTCCAACCAACGAATCTGGAAGCACATTGGCCAGATTGTATCGTGTTTCGCCCGAAATCCGGCCTAACGGCGTATCAATTATAAGCGGAAATTTCAAGTCTGTAACCTTCCTCAAGGCAGCCATGAATGCCAAGGCAAGTATCATCTTTTCTCCGCTGGACAGGTCTTCTCTTACACTATGCCCGTGTTTATCCACGGCTGTAACCATATAATTCTCGTCTATTTTCACGTTGTTGAATGAGTCTTTTTTCCAAATAGAATTTAAAAAGAACTTCTCTGTATTTTCCTCCACTTTAGTTCTTACGTCCATAATTAATTTTTGTTGTGCGGCTTTAAGACCGTCCAACGATTTTGTGCAAAACCTAACTTCTTTCTCTATCCCACCAAGCCGTTTAGATTTCTCCATGGCCAAATTGAGATCATGCTCATGAGCTTGTAATTTAGCTTCGGTGCGTTCTTCATCTTTTTCATTTCTCCCTAACTTCCTATGCAGTTCCTTAACTTTTACATCCAGTATTTCTCTCTCTTCAACAAGTTCCATGGTCTTGGTTTTATCTACATCTTTTAGTTTGTTTTTTAATTGCCTTTGTTTGATTCCCTTCTCTCGAAGTTCCTTCTCAAGACGGTCTTCCCCTTCCTCGAGCTCATGTAATTTGGTTTGTACATCAGCCGCTTTAACTTTTTTGAGCTCGAACTCTAGAGTTGTGCATATTGTATTCACTGCCGGTGTGTATTTGGCCCTGCCAAGTTGTTCTTCTACTAGATCTCGAGCCCTGCCCATGGATATGTTGCTGCCACATATGCAGCGATTTGATTCAAGTAATTTCATAAGGAACGTGTCACTAATATCTGGTGGGAGCACGCCAGTACTAACCTTCTCTTCTATAATGCGTAGGGTCTTGCTTATTGCCGGATATGCCTGCATATAGCCAGCATACTCCAACACGTGTTTTCTTATATTAGCATTAATTTCGTCATGCTTTTCCACCAACCTGTTGATTACCCCTTGAAGGCTCTCTTCTTCATTTATCAATTCACGCATATTATCAAATCTCTTGAGGCGGTTAGTTATTTGGCTCCGTCGGGCCTCTTTTGCTTTCGTTTCTAATTCCACTTCATTAATTTTTGCTTTTATTTCGTTTAATTTTTCGCGGGTGTTGTTTAATCGCACGTCGTGAAGTTTTACATCCGGCTGAATCTTTTTTGAATTTCTTATCTTTCTACTTCTAATCTTCTCAAGCCTTACAATGGCGTCTTGAACGACTCCAATCTGAGTGACATTTTCTATACCAATTTTTACATTTTTATCACTACTGAAAAAATCCTCCAGCTGCTCTCCATCAAAAAGATAATAACCGGATAGGTTTTGCGGTAACAGTTCTTCTACGGCATTATCAAAATCATCATCGTCTATAATCTTCCAGCCGCCACCATTGGGCCTAAACCAACGATAAACCGCTTCTACCGAAGGTTTAGAACCCATGGGAATAGGCGCACCCACGCTTTTATCATATCTTATGACTGTTTTGCTATTGTTGTACAGGGTTAGCGATCGGTTGATCTCGATTTCCGTGCCATCTTCATCTACCAAGCTTAATTCAACACACATTTTAATTTCATCATGTTCCTGCGATTTCCGTAGCACTTCTTTATTGATTATTGGCAGTCTGCTCTGGTCTTTGTTGTCATCGCTGGTGTCCAGGCGGTTTTCTTCACCGTATAGGCACCAGGTTATGGCATTCATTATGTTGGTTTTCCCAGCACCATTTATTCCGCGTAAAACGGTAAACATTTTTTTGGGCTTTCTGCTGAACTCTATGGTGGTATCTTTGTATTGTCTATAATTTCTTAGTTTGAGAGAATCTATATACAAACTCAATCCATATCTCCCCGCAACGCTTCTGATAAGGCAGCTTCATATCCCTTGTTTTTTTGCCATTCATGCCCACGTTCTATGTCTAATATATCCATGATGAACTTTCTAACATTCCCATCGCTTACAACTTCTTCAACGGTTTCTTCAATTAGTGGATTAAGCCTTTTCAATTTCCCACCCGTATTTGTTTTTAATCTCTAAAATCAACTTATCAGTGACTATACGATTTTCTGACGAGCTAGCAAACTCCTTTAGTCTGTTTGTCTCTTTGGCGATTAGCGTTTTCTC
Organism: Nitrosopumilaceae archaeon; assembly: GCA_963665475.2. Classification (GTDB taxonomy): domain Archaea; phylum Thermoproteota; class Nitrososphaeria; order Nitrososphaerales; family Nitrosopumilaceae; genus VYCS01. Next base: position 544,399 of record CAXXXK010000004.1, read on the forward strand.
CGAGTCTCTAAGGTCCTCCGGAATGCGATTAGGTAGTGTAATGACATCGTATATGGTTGCAATCTTTCCGCTGTGCCGACGTAGCAGTCGGCCGCGGCGTTGAACGAACTCACGTGGGTTCCCCGAACTGGCAAGTATTATTGCGGTCTTGGCCGATGGGATATCGACTCCCTCGTCAAGACACCTTATTGCCAACAAGACGGGGTATGCGCCACTTGTAAATCGACTTAGGAGAGTGTTGCGTACATCGTTTGACTCATTTTGTGTGAATTGGTGAAAGTGAACATCTTTTTCATTCAAAATTGGAAATGTATTATGGATTTGTTTTGTATCTGCACAATATATTAGACAGTGGTCAATCTGGCCCATCTCTTCTAATATACTTGCCAATACTTCAATTTTATTAACGGCGCTTTTTATTATTCTTGATCTGCTAAACTGCAGATCTTCTATTTTTTGTGCATCAGGTGTTGGCTTGTTTTTTTCTATTGCAATTAGCCTACTGATTTTGAAGTATTTGTCCATTTCTTCGTTTGTTAAGTGTGCAACTCGTGGAATAAATTTGTACCGCGCCAAGTATCCATATTTAATAGCCTTGTCTAGGCTAAACTCATACACTATTTCCTCAAAATAGTTGAGCACTATATTGGTCCCAATATCGTCATAATATCTCTTTGGCGTTGCGCTGAGCCCGAGTCGGTATTCGTATATATTCAGTAGCCCACGCCTAGTTTTCTTGGCCCCTGCGCCGTGCGCCTCATCCACAATTACCATTGATTTGGTTCTGCATTCTTTAATTAATTCAACAAATTTTCTACCAGAAAAAGTGTTATGTGTAGTAATTATTATTAGATTTTTTACGATGTTGCAGTTTAGCTTGTAGGGCATTCTGTCTAAGTTTTTACTCCAGTTTGTATCACTAGATGCCTTTTCCACCCTGTATTTTTTGTTTTTGCACTTGTCGGCCCACTGGTCGATTAAGTGCTTGTTCGGACATGCAATCACTACCAGACACGGCGTGTTTTCGTGCAATTTTAATATCTCGTCTATGCAGGCTATGGCAGTTATTGTTTTACCGGTTCCGGTGGCCATCTCCAATATTCCCCGGTGGCCGTTCTCGCGCCATCTGTCCACCGCTTCACGTTGGTAGGGGCGCAGGATAAATACTCTGATACTGTCAGCGGCTTCTTTCTTTGTGCTAGGCGCCATCTTGAGTAGGCGTTCCTTTACGGCGGTTGGTAGGTCGATCACCCTTGTGTTCTTGGCGTTGCCGGACCAAAACTTTTCAAACGTCTTTGAGTCCGTGTTTCCGTACGGCTCTTGGCCCGGCTTCCAGTCGCAAAACACCTTGAATTCTTCAATATTTTCCTTCCATGCACTGCGGCTCTCGTTGATTGATCCGCTAAAGGTTACCCGTTGGTTCCCCCCATCATATAGTATGCCTACTTTTTGGTGGTACAGCGAATTTTTATCCGGAATAGCGATCTTTATCTCTAAATTACCCTGAGAGATCATCCAGGCCAGAGCGGCAACGTGGTCCCTCTGCAGGTTGTCGGCCATCTCCAGTTCCTTCAGGAAGGCATCCGCAATCGCTTTCTGAGGCTTTGTCGTGCCGTCTTGCATCGCCCTTTTGTCTTCCTCGCTTATCTCCACGCTCGTTACCAGCCGCATCTTCCCGTCGTTTTCTATAAAGTCTGCCATCCCCCTGGCCGCTGACGCCAGCGTGGACGACGAGAAGAACCCGGCGAGCCGGTCGTACCGGATCGACTTTGCCAGGGCGGGGATGTAGAAGTCTCCCAAGACGTCGTCCTCGTCGGAGTCGTAGGCGCTCTTTAGACGTAAATCTTTGAAACTGGCCACGTGTCCTATCCTCGGGAATGCGCTTAAAAATATTACTTTTGTGCGCCATAACTCAAAATTTGAAAATTAAAACATGCGTCCTAAATCTAATAAGATGCAGTGTGACAACATGTATCATGCGCAACAAGTCTGGATAGTGTGTAAAACTTTAAAATGACATATGGATGGGCTAAAACATGCGTCCTACCCATTCGCCTGACAACGGCAAGTACCAAACGGGGGGGGGGGGGCGGCGAGATCCGCATCCCAAAGCATAGAAGCGGACGGGACCGGCCTCATCTCCTTTAACGTCATACGGGGCATACAGGGCGGCAGGGAGTTTTACACGGGTATATGCTCGTTCGCCACCCTCTACAACCACTTCAAGTTCAACGAGGACCCGCAGATACCGCCCGAGCTTCGGGCGCAACGCAAGCTGCGCCAATCCCGCATACCCGCCATATCCGACTACATACTGAGCAACCCCGACTCTTACGTCTTCTCTGCCATCACAGTATCGGTGGGCGGCGAGCTGATATTCCACCCGGCGCCGGGCCTGGGCTCGGCGGCCAACATGGGCACACTCCGCATACCAATAGACGCGCCCATCCTCATAAACGACGGGCAGCACCGGTGCGCGGCCATCCGCCAGGCATACGAGACGGATCCCAAGCTCCGCAGCGAGCGCATACCCGTGGTATTCTTCGAGGACGTGGGCCTCAAGCGGAGCCAGCAGATGTTCGCCGACCTCAACAAGCACGCCATCAAGCCCACCAGGTCTCTGGGGCTGCTGTACGACCACCGGGACACCTTTGCGCGGTTCGTGGTGAACCTGTCCAACGACGTGGAGATATTCATCGGCCGCACCGAGCTGGAAAAGACCAACATCAGCCATAGATCCAAGAACCTCTTCACGCTGAACGGCATCGCCGATTGGCCACCCGATTCCTCCTGAAATCCAAGGCCAAGTCGCTGTCGGCCCGGAAGCAGAGGGATGCCGCCGACTACTGGCGCGAGGTGGCGCAGTGCATACCGGAATGGAGCCTCCTGCTGCAGGGCAAGATAAAACCGTACGAGATGCGGAAAGGGTACGTCCACGCGCACACCAACGCGCTGGAGGCTCTTGGGGATTGCCGGCCACATACTGCTCAAGTATTACCGAGACGAGTGGACAAGAATGCTGCGCCACCTCAACAAGATAGACTGGACGCGCGACTCGCCGCAGTGGGACGGCAAACTTGTGCTGAACGGCCGCATGCTGAAGAACAAGACCGGCATCAAGGCGGCGGCCGGCATCATACTGGCGTCCTGCGGAGTCGAAAGACCGCTGGACTCGTTCGGAGTGAGGTGGTGACACTGACAGAATCCGTCTTCAGCTCCAAGACCGTGGCAGACATACACGGGGAGATCCGGGAGGTCTACCTGTCGGACAACCGGCCGTGGATACTGGGGTACAGCGGCGGCAAGGACTCCACCTGCATGGTGCAGCTCGTGTGGGACGCGCTGGCATCGCTGCCCAAGAAAAAGCTGCACAAGAGCGTCTACGTGATATCTTCTGACACGCTGGTAGAGTCCCCCAAGATAGTGCAGCAGATAACCGACACGCTGCAAAGCATGGAGCGCGCCGCCGAAAAATCGTCGCTGCCGATATCCACCAACCTGGTCCGCCCGAAAGTCGAGGACAGCTTCTGGGTATGCCTGCTGGGCAAGGGGTTTCCGGCCCCCAGCAATCTGTTCCGGTGGTGCACCGACAGGCTCAAGATACGCAACGCCGACCGCTTCATAAAAGAGAAGGTGTCCGAGTACGGCGAGGCCATCGTGGTGCTCGGCACGCGCCGCGACGAGAGCGGCTCCCGCCAGCAGCTGATGCGCCTGTACGCCATAGAGGGCAGCCTCCTCTCGCGGCACTCCAAGCTGCCCCAGGCGTACGTGTACACGCCGGTGCGCGACTTCACCGCCAAGGACATCTGGAACTACTTACTACAACACCCCAACCCGTGGGGGTCCAACAACCGCGACCTGCTTACACTATACCAGAACGCCAACGCCGCCGAATGCCCGCTGGTGGTGGACACCAGCACGCCGTCCTGCGGGAACAGCCGGTTCGGGTGCTGGACGTGCACCGTGGTCGACAAGGACGCCTCATTGAAGAATACGATACAGAACGGCGAGGAGTGGATGCAGCCGCTCCTAGAGCTGCGCCAAGAGCTCAAGGACACCCAGAACCCGGAGGTGCGCAAGAAGGTCCGCAGCCTCCGCCGCCGCATAGGCCAGATGAAGCTGGTGGACGAGATGCGCGCAAAGTCGTTCCGGGAGCGCATAGAAAAGGCCCGCGGCGAGCGCATCGACGACGGCGCCGACGACGCGCCTGCCAAGCCGGACCCCTACGACATACTGGTGCCCGGCCCGTACACCATGGAGTTTCGCGTGCAGTTCCTCGAGAAACTGCTGTACGCGGAGCAGAGCGTGCGGCGGGACGGCCCGGACCCCAACCTGTCGCTGATACTGGAGGAGGAGGTCCACGAGATACAGCGGATATGGCGCGTTGAGCTGGGCGACTGGAGGAACACCGCCTACACGGTGTACGAGAGGGTCACTGGAAAGCGCCTGGACGCGGGCAACGACGACTCGGGCGCGTTCGGTGTGATGGAGCAGGACGTCTTGGAGGAGACGTGTTCCAAGACGGGGGTCCCCTCCAGGCTGGTGGCCGAGCTGCTCAACGCCGAGCTCCGATACAAGGACATGGCGAGGCACACGCGCGTCTTCAAGGAGATAAACCGCATCCTGGGCCAGGAGTGGCGCGAGGACCTGGACGAGATCATACGGGACCTGGAGGAGAGGCGCCGGGCCGCCAAGGAACACGGCGGGGTGTCCTGACGTATGATGATGACGCAGCTTATACTTACCGACTACGGGCCGTACGCCGGGGAACACGCCTTTGACCTGGCCACCACCCCGGACAAACCCATCATACTGGTGGGAGGCCACAACGGCGGCGGCAAGACCACCTTATTCGAGTCGGTGCCCCTGTGCCTGTACGGCCGGAGGCATTCGGGGCTGGGCCGGAAGGCGTACGAGGAGCGGCTGCGGCGCCTGGTGCACCGCTACGGGGACCGTGCGATGGAGCCGGCGATGCGGCGGACGTCGGTCCGGCTGACCATCCAGACCAACGTGGAGGGGGAGCTGGCAGAGTACCGCATCAGGCGGTCTTGGGGCGCGTCCAAGGGCCACATGTCCGAGGAGCTGGACGTGCGGAAGCGGTCCGGGGACGATACCTACGATACATTGGACTCGGTGGAGCCGGACCAGTGGCAGGCCTTCGTGAACGGCCTGATACCGCCGGGGATAGCGGATCTCTTCTTCTTCGACGGCGAGAAGGTGGCGCAGATGGCAGAGCGGGACAAGGAGCGCCTGGCCATACGCGCCGCGTTCAACTCCCTGCTGGGGCTGGAGGTCGTGGAGCGGCTTCGACGCGACCTGGGGGTCAACCTGAAGAGGAGGCTCACCGCCGACGACGGTCATATACGCGCCGAGCTGGACAAGCTGGACACGGAAAAGGAGCGGGCGGAGCGGGCGGCCACCAGCGCGGCCAAGGCACGGGCGAACCGCGTCTCGGAGCTGGACCGCATACGCGCCCGGATACGGGCCGCAGAGGAGAGGATCGAGGGCCTGGGCGGCGGCTACGCGGAGAAGCGCCAGACAAACAGGGAGAGGCTGGCCTCCAAGGAGGCCGAGGCCGAAGCTCTATCCCGGAGCATCGCGTCCCTGTGCGGCATGGAGCTGCCGTTTGGCCTGATACCCGAACAACTGGACGAGGTACGGCGGCAGATGGACTCTGACGTGGCCGAGGCGCGGCGGGCAGATCAGAATAAGGTGGTCGCCGGAATACTGGACGACGTGCGGACCGTCATGGGGAAGCGCGGCGTGCGGGGGGAGGCGGCGGGCGCCATCCTGGACGCGGTACGCGGGTTTATGCCGCCGGACGGCTCGGGGCCCGAGGTGCTGGGCTTCTCCGCGGCGCAGCGCCAGCGCGTGCGGGGCGTGCTGGAGAGGGCCCTGGGCGCGACGCGGGACGAGGCGGCCGCCGCATCCGAGCGGTACGCCGCCGCCCGGCGGGAGATGGAGCGGCTGCAGTCCATGCTGGACAGCGCCCCGGCCGACGACGAGATCGGCCCCCTGGTCACCAGGGTAAAGGAGCTTCACGCGGACAAGGGCCGGTTCGAGGCGGAGATAGAACATCTGGATATGGAGGCGGCGCGGCAGGAGGCGCTGGTCCGGCATTCCAACGCCCGGATGCGGGACAAGCTGAAGAGCCTGTACAAGAGCAAGCAGAATAAGCGCATGGCGGAGCTGACGCGCGCCGTGCAGGCCACCCTAGAGGAGTACGCCCGCCGGCTCCGAATGAAGAAGATCAGCCTGCTGGAGGGATACGTGGCAGAAGCGGCCCGGACGCTGCTGCACAAGCGGAACTTCGTGGGCGGCGTGTCCATAGATACAGATACGTTCGAGGCCACGGTATACGACACGGAGCGCAGCGTAATCCCCCGGGAGACGCTCTCCCAGGGGGAGCTGCAGATGGTGGCCACCTCGGTGCTGTGGGGGCTGGCGCGCGCGTCGGGCCGGCCGCTGCCCTTCATGATAGACACGCCGCTGGCGCGGCTGGACGCCCGGCACCGCTCCAACCTGACCGAGCGGTTCTTTCCGATGGCGTCCCACCAGACGCTGCTGTTTTCGACGGATACGGAGATCAGGCCGGAAGACTCGGGGATACGCCGGTACGTGTCGCGGGCGTACACCCTGCGGCACGACCCCGACTCGGCCGGCACCGCGGTGCGGGACGGCTACTTCTCCGGCGGGGGCGACGATGAGGTTCGGTAGGCTCCGGATGAGCTCCCGCAGCCAGCAGCTGCTGGCCATCATAAAGGGCAAGACGGGCATAACGCCCAACGTGGCGGGCCGGTTCGCCGTCTGCCTGTCGCTCAAGGACCCCTCGCCGCCCAACCCCGACGAGTACGACGAGAAGGGCTCGGAGATCCACCCGTCGGTGCTCTTCGGGGAATACGAGGACGTGTTCGCGGCGCTCATGGCGCTGCGGCTGCGGCGCGACGGCCTGGACGTAGAGACATATCTGAACAGGATGCTGCGCGCCCACTTCAACAGGGGGACGATAATGCTGCACCCCCGCATAAAACGCCTGGACGACTTTTCCCGGCTCGTGCGGGACGAGGGGGGACGGGAATGATATACCTGGACCACCACTCCACCACGCCCCTGGACCCGGCCGTTCTGGAGGAGATGTTGCCCTACATGACTGAGCGGTTCGGCAACCCCTCCAGCCTGGACCACGCCTACGGGCACGACGCGTCGGTGGCAGTCGAGGAGGCCCGGGAGAGGGTGGCGGGGCTGGTGGGGGCCCGCCACGACGAGATAGTATTCACGTCGGGAGCCACCGAGTCGGACAATTTGGCGCTGGTGGGGGTGGCCCGGCGGCACGCCGGCCGCGGCAACCATATAGTGACGTGCGCCACAGAGCACAAGGCCGTGCTCGACACGGCCGCATATCTGGAAAATATGGGGTGGCGCGTCACGTACCTGCCGGTGGACCGGCACGGGATGGTGGACATGGAATCGCTGGAGGATTCGGTAACGTCCGACACGGTGCTGGTGTCGGTTATGGCGGCCAACAACGAGGTGGGCACCATACCCGACATAGGAATGATAGGCGAGGCGGCGCACCGGTACGGCGCGCTCTTCCACACCGACGCGGCGCAGGCCGCCGGCCACATACCCGTGGACGTGGAGGCGATGCATATTGACCTGATGTCGGTGTCGGCCCACAAGATGTACGGCCCCAAGGGGGCGGGCGCCCTGTACGTGCGCAGCATGAGGCCGGCGGTGCGGCTGGATCCCATACTGCACGGCGGCGGCCAGGAGGGGAACCTGCGGTCGGGCACCCTCAACGTGCCGGCGATAGTGGGGCTGGGCAAGGCCGCCCAGATTGCCGGAAAAGTGATGGCCGGCGAAGTCCGCAGGCACCGCCGGTGGGCCGGGCGCATGATGGACAGGTTCGCGGAAGCGGGGGGAGTCTTGAACGGCCACCCCGAGTCCCGGCTGGCGCACAACCTCAACGTGCGGTTCCCCGGGGTGGACGGCAAGGCGATAATCAACACCGTGTCGGACCAGCTGGCCATATCGGCGGGTTCCGCGTGCACCACCGAGACCGTCGAGCCGTCGCACGTCCTGCTGGCCATGGGCCTGGACGAGGAGCGGGCCCACGAGTCGGTGAGGCTGGGCCTGGGCCGCTCCACCACGCAAGACGAAACCGAGCGGGCCGCCGATATCATACTGGACGCCGTATCTGCCATGCCCCGCTAGGCACAATCTTTGGGGCCAAGGAACGTGGGGAGCCTTGCGGGCCGCCCCGCCAGCCTTCGGCCTTGTTCATCCGCTGCCTGATATGCTGCACCGGCGACCGAAGAACGCCGGGTCGTAGATTCGGCGTTTGGGTTTTCTTTGGTTTAGTCGCTGCCGGTTCGTCTGCTTTTTGGACATTTCACAATGCGATATACGTTACCAAAACCCCCGCGCATTCATCGCCGCGCGGAGGGTGGGACAACCGGCTCAGACTCCGCCCGCATGGGATGGCCCGTTTGGCAACCATTTTGTCACACGCTAATCTGTTCGCGTATTGCGGAGCATGCCAAACGTTGCTAGTAATCTCCGGCTTGGCCTTTGGACTGTACCATCCACTCGTGGTAGGCGATACACTCCTCCGGATCATACTTCTGGCCATCCTTGTGTATGCATCCTTCAAACCAGATCCCGCACTTGGAGCAGCTACGATCAAAATGCGAAACAGGCTCCTTACAAATCCAGATGTTCCCACAATTCGGGCACATGGGGCCATCTGGACCTTTTACCTTACATATACTAGAGCAGTAGAACTGCTCGGGCAGGTTCTCCAAGTACTGCTTCTGCTGCTCCTGTACGGATATGGAGGGCACTACCTTGGAGCTCTGCACCTGTGGGGCTAATACGGGCACGACTTTGGGTTTCCGCTTCCGTAACCGTGGCGGCATAGTCTTGGGTTTCCGCTGTCTCGCCCGCGGGACTGCAGCCTTGGGGCGCTGCCTCATCTTTTGCGGTGCCGCGGCGGGCGCCGCGCCCGTTAGGGGCTTGCCGCATCCGGTGCAAAATTTGTCCTCGGCGCTTACGGTATGTCCGCACGCGCCGCACCGCCGGGACTCCGAACTCCGCGGGCGCTGCTTTGTGGGCGTCTTGTGGCGTATCTTTGGCACGACGCCAGTAGTGCGGCGTTGGTTATTAGTTCTCTGAAGAATTGGCTCCCTTGCAAAATTGGGACCGATCGCAATATTCCCATAATCATTCGGCGTTCCCGCCGCGACGCGGCCGCCGCGCACGGCAAACGCGGTGCCCTGGGGGTTGTCCGGCCGCCTCGGGGCTTGTTTGAGCGTGTCCGAACCCGGCCTTCCAAAGGTTAAAAACAGACCTTGAAAGGGCTAGCGCGTTGACCTTTGAGGCCAAGACCACGGGATCAGACGACCTAAAAGCGGTGGTGGGCGCCATATCCACGCTGCTGGAGGAGGCCACCTTCACCGCCGATCCGGACGCCATAACCTTCAAGGGGATGGACCCCTCGCACGTGGCGCTCATTGACGTGAAGTGGCCAAACACGGGCTTTGCGGCGTACCGGTGCGACTCGGAGGTGACCTTCGGGGTGCGCGTGGACGAGTTCTCCAAGCTCATACGCCGGGCGTCCAAGGGCGACGACATATCCCTGGCCATAGGGGCGGACAACCAGCTGCAGTTGGGCATAGGGGAGAACAAGAAGTACAAGATGAGGCTGATAGAGAGCTCGGCAACCGACGCGCCGCTTCCCAAGATAAGCTTTGACGCCAAGCTGGAGATGAACTCCTCGGCGCTGGAAAAGACGCTGGGCGACGTGCAGGCCGTCTCGGAATACGTGACCATGTCGCTCAACGCCGGCGGCGTCTCCTTCTCGGGCAAGGGCGACGCCGGGGAGGGCTCCGTGGAGCTGCCGCAGGACGACGACGGCATATCCGAGTTGTCCGCGGACGCGGACAGCGAGGGGACCTACAGCCTGGAGTACTTGATGCCGGTGGTGCGGGCGGCCGGCCGGACGTCCGGCCGGATAGTCTGCGAGTTCTCCAGCGCAAAGCCCCTCCGGGTGGCGTTCAACATATCCAACATGGGGTACATCCATTTCTACCTGGCCCCGCGCATCGAGTCCTGATGCCCGCCGAAAGGCCCAAGCTGGTTATCAAGTACGCCGGCACCACGCTCTCCTCGGCCGCCCGTATACGCGGCGTCGCGGAATACCTGGCCGGCACGTCGGCCGCGTACGACAGGGTGGTGGTGTGCTCGGCGGTGGGCGAGACCACCGACGAGCTGGAGCGCGTAGCGGACCTGGTCCAGGCCGGGGACCGGGACGGGGCCGACGGCATAATTCAGGAGATGTCCGCCATGCACGCCGCCCTGTCCCGGGAGATAGTGCCCGAGGGCGCGGATCTGGACGGCCTGATTATATCGCTGGGGGAGGCGTTCGGGGAACTCCGTTCCCTGGTGGACGGCCTTCTCTTGCTCGGCGAGGAGACGCCCCGCTCCCGGGACTACCTGCTCTCGTTCGGGGAGAGGTTCGCCGCCGCGCTGCTGGCCGCCGCGCTGCGGAGCCGCGGAGTGGACGCGGTGGGCATGAGCGGCCAGGAGGCGGGCATACTGACCGACTCCCGGTTCGGCGCGTCCCGCCCGCTCATGGACACGACCCGGCTTCGGATCTCGCGAAGGCTTGGGGACCTGATGGGCCGCGGCGCCACCCCGGTGCTGGGCGGGTACTCGGGAGCCGACCAGCACGGCCGCGTGACCACCTTCGGCCGGGGCGGCTCGGACTACACGGCCACCATAATAGGAGCCTGCATAGGCGCCGACCAGATATGGCTCATGGGGGAGACCGACGGCATGATGACCGCCGACCCCGACATAGTGCCCGACGCCCGGGTGCTGGAGGAGATATCCTACGCGGAGGCCGTCGAGATGTCCATGTTCGGCTCCAAGCAACTGCACTCGCGCACGTTCGAGCCGGTCCTGGACGGGAACGCGCCGGTCCGCATACGCAGCTCGGTCAACATGTCCAACGAGGGGACGCTGGTGGTGCCCACGGGCCGCGCCAAGAACACTGTAAAGTGCGTCAGCATGATGCGGGGCAACGGACTCATCGACATACGCGGGTTCGGCATGGTGGGCGCCCCGGGTACCGCGGCGGGCATATTCGGCACGCTGGCCGGGCGGGGCATAAGCGTGATGATGATATCCCAGAACCCTTCGGAGTCCAGCATCACGATAGTCCTGCGGAAGGCGGACCTGTACCGGGCCGCCGACGTCCTGGAGGCCGAGCACCAGGGCAGGACCATAAAAAGGCTGAACCTGACCACGGACGTGGCGATAGTCGCCCTCATAGGGGAGGGGCTGAGGGGAACTGTGGGGACCGCGTCGCGGGTGTTCACGGCCGTGAGCGACCGTGACGTGAACGTCATGATGATAACGCAGGGCTCCTCTGAGCTCAACCTGGCGTTCGTGGTGCGCGACGCCGACGCCGAGACGGCGGTGCGGGCGCTGCACGAGGAGTTCGGGCTGGCGCGCGCAAAGTAGCGGTTCAAGCCGAACCGGGACCCGGCCGCAGTTCGCGTCCGGGGCCGTTTGCAGCCGTGAAATGCCGATTAATTCTGAAGGGCGTGGCGCGCGCCGCCCGTTCTGGTCGGGTCTGCGGGGCCGCCCGTGCCCGCATTATATGGATCTGGCCCCCGGAAAGACGCATGGGAGTGGCGCAACGGCCGCGATTCGGCTTCCTTTGAGGGGCCCTGCCTTTCGACGTCCCTTGCCCCGGTCCTTCGGGTCTTCCGCCGCGCCGCACGACGCGGGCCCGGCAGTATGGTAGTAAAGGCCCGGGTTCGTGTTTTAGCGCCACGGCAGAAGGCCCATCCGCCGTCTTTGCGGGGGAAACCAAGTACCGGAAGGTTCTTAAGTAAAATTGCGGGCTGCCTAACCGTTGCGTCGGATACTGTATGCAGTAGCGTTGACGGCCGCCATTGCCGGACTGCTCTTGGTGGTCGCGCCAGAACAGGCATCCGCCGAGCCCAACAAGAAATTCCACTTTACCCAGACCGTAGTGTCGTCCCCCTCGCCGGGCATAGGCCACGAGGGACACCAGCTGGCCATGATACTGTCCCCCAACAAGGGGACCATATACGACGGCTCCATGACGTACACGGCCAGCGCCGACGTGTCCATAGTGGTGCTGCACGAGATGGACGCCGAAGACGCCCAAGGCCAGCCCACCTGGACCGTGGACGGCGAGACCGTGTACGGCTGGACGCTGTTCAACCCGGGCGTCAAGGCAGGCTCGTTCGAGTACACCGGGGCGGCCTTGGCGTTCCACACCGGCGGCGAGGAGTTCGTGGTAACGGCCTCCGTCGACGGCTGGATCCGGGGCGAACCCACCGAGATATCCCTGGAGAACCCGACCCGTCCCGAACCGGAACCCTACGTGAAGCTGGCCCGCTCCAGCGTGCCGGCCACCATGCCCCTGCACGCCGGGCTGTACGACGGGGAGCGGCTCCTGTACGTGCTGACCGACGCCAGCGACGCGGAGTGGGCCGAGGACATGTCCGAGAGGCAGGAGTGGCGCGTGGAGGTCGCCCCGCCGCTGGCCGACGCCCCCGCCGAGACCCTGAACACCATGTACGTGTTCACCAACGGCATAGGCGGAGACGGGCTGTACGGCTACCAGGACGAGGTCTTTGCCTACACGCCCGACCAGGAGGAGTACAACGCCCTCTCCAAGATGGTGGAGGTGACCTGGAGGCCGGGCCAGACGCAGGCCCCGCTGGAGTACGCCTCTGACGTGCAGGACGCCATAGAGGCGGGCAGAGTAACCATGAAGGACGACGGAGTGGTGGTCAACGCGCCGCAGATAGTCTGGCCCGGCGGCCAGATGCAGGTGCGCGACAGCCCCGAGATAACCGACGACATGGAGTACGGCGGCGGCCAGATCACCGAGATAGACGAGACGGAGATGACCGTCACCTTCGTGGCCCACCGCGGGTGGGGCCCGGACGGCAGCACCATATACTATATCGTGACGGACGCGGTCCCCTCGGACCCCGCCGAGATGATGGGGGTGCTCAACGCGCCCGCCGTCGCGTCGCTGATAGACAGCCCCGCGGCGGTGGACCTATTCCAGTTTGCCAACGGCCTGAAGAGCACCGGCCCCCTGGGATACCAGCCGGGCATAGCCGCGGCGGCCCCCGGCGACGAGGGCTACAGTCCCATGTGGCGCATATTCCTGGTGGAGTGGAACGACGCCGCCGACGCGGTGCTCTTGGAGACGCGGGCAGACATCGACTACTACCGCGGCGAGGAGATGCTCACCACCAACATAGCCCGGCCCATGAACTCGGACCACATCGTCAACTGTCCGTTTGTGGATCCCTTCCAGCAGACCGGGCAAAACGACTAGCGCCAAACCTTACGCGCCTACCAAACCATAAATTATCCGCCGTACGGCCCATACACGATGACCGGGAAGCTGTACATAGTCGGGGTGGGGCCCGGGCACCACGACCACATGACCTACAGGGCCCGGGAGGCCATAGAGGAGAGCGACACCATAGTGGGGTACACCACGTACGTGAACCTAGTGGAGGACCTGGTGCAGGACAAGGAAGTCCACCGCTACGCCATGACCCAAGAGGTGGAGCGCGCCCGGCAGTGCATAGACCTGGCCGAATCCGGGCGCATAGTATCGCTGGTCTCCAGCGGGGATCCGGGCATCTACGGGATGGCCGGCCTCATATACGAGATGCTGGCCGAGTCGGGGTGGGAGCCCCAGTCCGGCCTTCCCGTGGAGATAGTGCCCGGCGTCTCGGCCCTCAACTCGTGCTCGGCCATAATCGGCTCGCCGCTCATGACCGACTTTGCGGTGCTGAGCATGAGCGACCTGCTGGTGCCCTGGGAGGTCATAGCAAAGCGCGTGGAGGCTGCAGCCTCGGGGGACTTTGTCATTGTAGTGTACAACCCGGCCAGCAAGAGGCGGATACACCAACTCCGGGACGCCCGCTCCATCATACTAAAACACCGCTCCCCCGAGACGCCCGTCGCCATCATAAAGGGGGCGTACCGCGACTCCCAGACGGTGGTGCTCACCAACCTGAAGGATCTTCCCAACCACGCCGACAAGCTGGGCATGATAAGCACGGTGATAATCGGAAACTCCTCGACGTATACCTACCGGGACCTAATGATAAACCCGCGGGGATACCGCTCAAAGTACAACATATCCTAGACGCTCTGCCGTATGGCCTCGGCCAGGCCATCGTCCAGCGGGACGGCGTCGCGCACCCTCCCCACTATCTTGACCAGCCCGTCGCCGACGGCCGCCTTCAGGTCGGCGGGATGCAGGCCCCCGCCCAAAAAGTCCCGCTCCAGCTCCTCGTAGTTGTAGTACGTGACGTCGCCGCCGAACCTGTCGGGGCGCTCGACCGTCACATGATCCGCTTCGTGGAATATGACCTGGCGGCAGATGCCCAGCACCGGGTTGCCCTCCACGCTGCCCGCCGGGCACCACGCCCCGGCTATCTTCTTTCGGATTATAGTATCGGATTCGTGCAGGAACACGCCCGAGTCGGGGCTGGACTTGCTCATCTTGGTGTCCGACGCGGCGGGGTTCCCCAGCCCCGGCAGCATGGAGTGGTGCACGGCCACCGGCACCTTCCACCCCATCTTGGGAAATATCTCCCGGACCAGCATGTGGATCTTGCGCTGGTCCATCCCCGCGTGCACTATGTCAAGGTCCATGGTGTGTATGTCGGCCGCCTGCATCGGCGGGTACAGGAGCTTGGCCAGGTCCAGCGAGTCGGTCTCGGATCGGCCCATTATGGTGAGGGCCCTCTTGGTCCTGGCCAGGGACATGTGCTTGGCCACCCGCACCAGCTCCCCCCAGTACTGGGGGTTCTGCCGGTACAGGTCGGAGCCCAGCGCTATGCGCGCGTCCGGGCAGACGGCGCCGAACGCCCGGCGGTAGTACCCGGCCACCTCGGATATGGCGTCCCAGTCGCCCCCGAGCTTGTCGTTTATCACGGTGTGCCAGTCGGCCAGAAATACGGTGCACCTGACGCCGGCCCGGGCCATGTCGTTCACCTTGAACCCGGTGCTGAGCAGGCTGCCCAGGTGCAGGAACCCGGATATCTCCAGGCCTATGTAGTGTTTGGGGGAGTCGTTGGTCTCAAAGAGGTCCCGGAGGCCCTCCGCGGTGACTATCTCCTCGGTGGGGGGGCGCGCCACCAGCTCCACCCTTTGGTCCGTGTCCATCGGGGAGTTGCCGCTTCCCGAACTGCTATAAATCTAGGCGCTTGCGGGGCCTGGTGCTCAGGTACAGGGCGTGCCCGCTTATGATGAGGCCCGCCAGGAACACCTTGGTGGCAAAGACCAGGTTCCACGGGGCGGTCGGGTCCGGATAGGCCACCGTCAGCCTGTCTATGTCCGGCACGGCGCCCCCGGCCATGCCCGCCGTAATGGCGGCGTTGAGCACGGCAAAGTTGTAGAGCACCTCGTACAGGGATATTATCGCCAGGCCCAGCAGCAGCAGCTGGGCCAGGGCCAGCCGGCTCCCGGACAGCTTGCCGGCCACCGTCCTCTTCCACCCTACGCGGCTGGCGCAGTACCACCCTATTATGGTGGAGAAGAAGAGCCAGCTGGAGAGGCGGGCAAAGTTCTCAAACGGTATGGCGGTGTTGTGGATTACCTCGCCCATGACGTAGGTGCCGTTCTCCAGCCACTCGACGGTGGACGCCCACACCCCGAAGGCCAGTATGCCCACCATCATGGCGCAGCTGATATAGAATATGTACAGGAACACGCGGTAGCCCCCGTCGGTCTTTTCCAGATGTTCGGCCACACCGCCACGCCGCCGCGATTTCAGTATAAAGGAAGCGGCTGGCGCCCGGCCGCGCAAAGTCCGCTCCTCCCGGCTTTGCTGTCGGGCGGCCGTACGGGCCGGACCGTCTTCGGGGGGAGGCGCCTCCGCGTCGGGGGTGCGGCGCGTCGCGCGGAAACCGCGATCCGCCATCCGCGGCGCCGGCGCCCCCGTTTTGGTAGCGGGGGACGGGCGGCCGTCGCGCGGCCGGGCGCGCCGAACGGGACCGGCGCCGGATTCGACATGAGGGACCGCTGACAAAAACACCAATATTCAGACGGGCCGGAATCGTGGGAATATGGACCTGACGGAGTCGGTGAAGCGGTACGATGCCTTGCTTGCCAAGGGGAACATGTCGGTGTCGAAGGGCCAATACCGGGAGGCCGTACGGTATTACAGCTCGGCGATACGCGTAAACCCGGACATGTTGACAGCGTACCAGTTAAAGACCGTGGCCTTGATGCATTTGGAAAAGTATGGGGCGGCGCTAAAATGCGCAAACGCGGCGGTGCGGCTCGCCCCCAAATCTGTAGACGCACGCCAGATGCGGTGCATATGTATGTACCACTTGGGCAAGTACAGGACGGCGCTGAAGTGCTTCAACGCAATCCTGCGCATAAATCCCAGACACGTTGAAGCCCGCTACTACGGGGGCGATTGCTTGTACAGGCTTGGCAGGTATGATCGTGCCGCGCGGCAATTCAAAATCGTCCTGAAAATCAATCCTAATCACGTGGACGCATACCGACTCAGGGGATCATGCCTGCACAATTTAGGTCGTTACGAAGAGGCCGTTGAATGCTATAACGAGGTGCTGCGTTTTGATCCCAAAGATGTCGAGTGCGTGGGATTCAAGGGTTACTCGTTGTTTTTGGCTGGCAGGCGTGAGGCCGGACTTGAGTGCTTCGGCCAGGCGCTGCGCATGGACCAGAATAATCCGGCGCCGCACATGTTCAAGGCAGACTGCTTGGCCGAGATGGGCCGCCACGACGAGGCGCTGCCGCACTACGACGAGGCGCTGCGCCTGAACCCCGACTACTTTGAGGCGCATACCGGCATGGCCAACCGTTTGACCCAGATGGGCCGCTACGACGAGGCGCTACAGCATTACGACCGGGCGCTGCGCCTGAACCCCGACTACTTTGAGGCGCATGCAGGCATGGGCCCCTGCCTAGCCGAGGTGGGCCGCTACGACGAGGCGCTGCCGCACTTTGATGCGGCGCTGCGCCTAAACTCTGGCTACCCTGAGACGCATGCCGGCAAGGGCCGCTGCCTGGCCGATATGGGCCGCCACGACGAGGCGCTGCCGCACTTTGATGCGGCGCTGCGCCTGAACCCCGACTACGTTGTGGCGTATACCTGGAAGGCCGACTGCCTGGCCGGCATGGGCCGCCACGACGAGGCGCTGCCGCACTACGACGAGGCGCTGCGCCTGAACCCCGACTACGTTGCGGCGCATGCAGGCAAGGGCCGCTGCCTGGCCGGCATGGGCCGCCACGACGAGGCGCTGCCGTGCTTTGATGCGGCGCTGCGCGTGCATTCCGGCCATTCCAACACGTACTATCTAAAGGGAATTTCTCTGTCTCACTTGGGTGAGTACGAGGACGCCATATCGTGCTTTGACGAGGATCTGCGCTTCCACCCCAAGCATCTGGGCGCCTATATGGAGAAGGGCGACTGCATGATGTCCCTAAACCGGTTCGGGGAGGCCCTAAAATGCTTTGACGAGGCGCTGCGCATAAGTCCCAATAGCGGGACAGTATCGCATTACAAGGGCGCTGCCCTGTTCCACATGCGCGAGTATGATAAGGCAATACTGTGTTTCAACAAGACGTTGAGGATCGATACCAAAAATCTGGACGCGCATATCTGGAAGGCCGACTGCTTTCGGGCCCTGTTCAAGCATGACACGGCCATCAGGTGGTACAACAAGGCGCTGAGGATTGACCCGCAACATGCGCCGGCCCACTGCGGCAAGGGCATGGTGATGCGCAACAGGCGCAATTACGGAAAGGCGGTTACGCACTTGCACAAGGCTATGAGCCTAGATCCTGAATATGACCTAGCGCGCTCCGAGCTGGGCTCTTGCCTAACGGACATGGGCCTGTTCGACCAGGCGCTGCGGTGTTTCGACAGGGCGCTGGAGATTAGACGCTCGGCTCGTACGTACATGGAGAAGGGCAGGTGCCTGCGCCGGATGGGGGACTACGCGGCTGCCGAAGAGTGCTACGCCGAGGCGGAGCGTATATCTCCGGGAGATGCAGGGGCTCTCAGGGGCAGGGCCGAGTGCAAGTCAAAGATGGGCGAATATGACGGTGCCCAAAGATACTACGCCGAGGCGCTGCGCGCGGATCCGACGCATGCCGAGTCCCACTACAAGAGGGGCGTGGCATTACTGAGGATGGGGGAATACGGAGAGGCGGTGCGGTGCCTTGATGAGGCGCTGCGCCTGGATCCCGAGCTGGAACAGGCACACTACAAGAAGGGCATGGCCTACGTGAAGTTGGGAGAGTCCGGCAAAGCGGAAAAGTGCTTTGATGAGGCGCTGCGCCTGGATCCCGAGCAGAGGGAGGCGCGCTCCGTCCCGGAGTTTTGACGATTCGCGCGCCGCGTTTGGACTAGGCGCTTTTGGACGCGCCAACGCGCGGAAACGCGTCCGGCGCCACGGCAGGTCCCCCACAACATTGGCCCAGTAACGGTTCGGGGATGGCCGGGGATCGGCCGCCGGGCGCCATTAGTGCGTGTCACCGTCCGGGCGCCGCGGTCCGTCCGACGCCCGCGTCCCTTAGTTTCGACGCGCCGAGCCCCCGCGCGTCTAATAGCCGGTGAGCTGCCGCTTCTTGTTGACGGCGTTCTTCTTGGCATATTCTTGCAGTATGTCGTCGGGGGTCATGCCCAGTTCCATGGCCGCCTGAATCACGAAGTGCCACACGTCGATGAGCTCCTCCCGGGCGTCGGCTGCGGGGAACGGCGCCTCCTTCTTCCACCACTTCCAGTTGGTGAGCCGCTGCAGCTCGACGGCCTCGTGTATGATGGCCGTGCAGAGGGCCGACACCCTGCCCTCCCGGTCCTGCGGGTACCTGCCAGGCGGCATCATCTCGGCCAGCTCGCGCTGCATCCGGAATATCTCCTCCAGCCTGTCCACGATGGAATGGGCGACCCGGTCCCGTAATAGTGTTGGTTATGGATAAATCGGCGGTTACCGCCGGGCGTTCCCGGTGCGTCCTAGACGCGCGCCGTACGGGTCCGCCGCGCCCGGGGAGGCGTGCGCGGCACCGCGCGGCCGCCCCAACACGGGCAGGCCGGCCACACTCATCACGTCCGGCAAACCGTCAGTTCCACCATTTCCCGCACAGCATGGCGCGGTATTCGCCAAAGCGCCTCTTGACGGCGTCCGCGTCGGCGGCGAGAAGCCCCGCTGTCCCGTTCCTCTCCACGGCGAAGGAGCCCATCACGTTGCCGTAGGCGCAGGCGCGCCTCAGCGACGCGGCGTCGGTCGCCCCGGTCGACGCCAGGTGGCCCATCACCGCCCCGGCAAACGCGTCGCCCGCCCCGGTGGGGTCGGCCACCGTTCGGACGGGATAGGCGGGCAGCGGAAACGCTCCGCCGCTGAACAGCACCGAGCCGTGCTCGCCCTTCTTTATGATTATATGCCGCGTCCTGCGCCCGGCCATCTTCTCGGCGCACCGGGCAAGGCTGTACGAGCCGGCCATCTTCCGGGCCTCGGAGTCGTTGACTATTACGGCGTCGACGGACTCCATCACGCGCCGCACGTCGTCCCGCTTGTGCTCTATCCAGTGGCCTATGGTGTCGCACATCGTAAAGCGGGGGCCGTCGAACTGTTCCAGCACCTCCAGCTGATGCGCGGGATCCTCGTTTGCCAGGTAGACGAATTCAGACCCCCTGTACCCCTCCGGGACGCGGGGCCTGTACCCCTCCGGGACGTTGGGCTCCACCGCGATGTCCCTCCTCTCCAGAAAGTTGGCCGTGTACTCGGCCTCGTACCGGAACGTCCTGCCCGCCTTCTCCAGCCCCTCCGTGTCGGCCGTCCCGCGTATGGTCTCCAGGTGTTCCCCGGTTAGGTCGCCGCCCCCCCGGGCCACCAGGTTGGGCCGCGTGAAACGGGCGGCGGCCATCGCCGCGTATATGGAGGCGCCCCCCAGCATGTCCGCGTACGTCCCGCCGGGGGTGCTTATTGTATCCAACACCACCGAGCCGAATATTGTAAGCAACATTGCGCCGGTTCCCGGGCCGTTCTATAAACCCCACAGCGCCGGCTTACGTTCCGACCCCGCAGGCGTCGCACCGCTCAAAGACGTCCCCCTCCAGGTGGTCGAAATGCGCCCCGCAGTCATTGCAGGTGTGGTGCATGTCGTAGTAGCCGTCCGGTTCCACGTCACCCACGCGCGCCGACTCCAGCCGGGTGCTCCCGCACCTTATGCAGTGGCACCCGCACTCCATGGCCGGGGGTTGCGGACAATTATAATTATACCTGTCGCGTGGAGACGCCATGGGAGAGGAGGAGCGCGAGATACCGCTGGACATAGACGACCACTACCGCATGTTCGGCAAGGAGCCTTGGGAGGTAGAATACACCACAAAGTGCCCCCAATGCGGGTCGCGCATAGACGAGTGGGGATTTTGTTCGTGCGGATCCTGCGGCGACTAGGCCAGACAGTCACTCTACGGTGACCTGAAGCATCTTGGCGTCCTGCAGCGGACGATCGCTGGGGTCCCGGGGCAGGTTGACTATCTTGTCGGCCGTATCCATGCCGTCCAGCACCTCGCCGAATACCGTGTACTGCCGGTCCAGAAAGGCGCTGTCGGTTGTGACTATGAAGAACTGCGAGCCGGCGCTGTCCGGATCCGTGGCCCTGGCCATGGACACTATTCCCCTCTTGTGGGATCTGGAGTTGAACTCCGCCTTTATGGTGTAGCCGGGACCCCCCTGGCCCCAGGCGTTCTTGTCCGGACGCTTGGTGTTGGGGTCGCCTCCCTGTATCATGAATCCGGGTATGACCCGGTGGAACAGCGTGCCGTCGTAGAATCCGCTGCCGGCCAGCTTCTCAAAGTTCCTGACAGTCTCGGGAGCCAGCTCGGGCAGGAGGCGAAAGGATATGTTTCCGTGGTTGGTCTTGATGGTGACTACGCTCAACGCGCGCCTGCCCATACGCTATAATAAATACCGTTGCGTCGCGGTTCCGCAACGGCGGGCCCGCCGCCGGTCGTTAAACAGTATTTAAATACACCACGGTGATAGTTACACCGTGAGTACTCCCCAGAGCGGCAAGGTGAAGGCGGCCATCCTGAAGTGCATCAGCGAGAAGGGCATGACCGACAAGAAGAAGATATACACGCAGGTGGTGGAGGATCTGGGCGTTCCCCGGCCGACGGTGAGGAGAGTCGCCGGAATGTTGCGGAACGAGCTGTCCAAGGAGATATCCAAGTTGGAAGAGGATCTCCGCAAGTCCAAGGCCAATCTGGAAACAATCAGCTGATATGCGCCGGGCATTACCGTTATAAATCGCCTTCCTACTGCTGCTTTCGATGGGGTACCTAAAGAACCACCTGGCGACCCTTGTGATGGGCGTCTTCGCGGCCGTCCTCAGCGGCCTGTGGCTCTACTTTAACGGCTTTGCACCGGTTCTGGACTTTATCTTCCTGATGGCCGTGCCCATATCGTGGTTCCTGGTGGCGGTGCTGTGGCTGGCCCAGGTGAGCACCAACTACATGCATCCGCCCGGCTCCGAACACGCGCACGATGGGGAGGCCCAGCCGACGGTGGTCCACGCGTCCGAGGAGGGCGCCTCGGAATCCGCGGTTGACCAGGTTCAGGCGGCGCGCGCCGAACTCACCGGGGAGCTCGAAGATCTCAAGAAGAACATAAAGATGAAGGACAGCGAGATCGATAGCCTCAAAAAACAGATCGAAAACTTGGAGACGCGGGTCGAGATCGAGTCGATCAGGGCGGAACTGGCCAACCTGAGAAGCCTAGCCGCAAGGGAAGACTAGTGGCAGCAGCCGGCGCCGTGGCTGTGTTTGCACCCGGGGCAGCTGATCGCCCCGCCAAAGTGGCACCTGCAGTCGCATGCCGGGGGAGACTCCCTCATGTCCTGATGTGCTCCGCCAGCAGGAGGGTTTCGTCGGCCATCTCCCGCAGCCTCTCGCCAGCCCGCTTGTTGGGGGCGCCGTCCTTGATATCGCTCACGGTCATGTATACGGCCTTGGGGTTGGCCACGACCCTGAAGTAGGAGAGAAGCTGCGTCACGATGGTCTGCACGTCCGTAAAGCCTATGCTTCCGGATGCCAGTATAACCATGCCGGCCACCTTTCCGGCGGTGGCCTTGTAGTCTATGTACTCAAAGAGGTTCTTTATGGCTCCGCTGAACAGCGAGTTGTAGATGGGCGTGCCCACCAGCCACACGTCGGCCTCGGTGATCAGGCGCGCGGCGTTCTGGGTGGCCTCGTTGTACTCTATGCCGTACCCGCGGTAGCACTCTATCTCGCCGTCGGCCAGGTTGATGAGGGTGGTGTCCGGCTCCTTGGCCTTGACGTGCTCGTACACGTATTTCATCGGCACCTGCGTCAGGCCGTCTTTTCTCGGACTGCCGGATATGACTACGACCTTCACGGGGACAAGCGTACAATCCCGGCTTATTTGTGTTGTTAAAGCGGGTTATCCCCGTGAGGGCGGGCGGCCTGGACGGTATGGTTGATGGCCGAGACGACCGCAGGAACAACCGAAAGACGACCCAGCCGCCGTCATGGCCGGAAGGGGTTGGCCCGTTTTTTAAAAAGCGCGAATTTTTCCCGCCGGTAAATCTGAACCGAAGCAATGAGGCGTCGTTTAGAAATGCGCCCGGTGAAGTTCGTCCATGCGTAGATGGCCAATAGCCACCAAAATCGACATGATAACGAGTACAATCAACGCCGCTTTCGGCGCCCGGGCCTTGATCGCTATGCCTGCTACAAAAGGGAGGCCGAGAAAGATGAAGGCTAACACACCGGCGGCATAGAAAATGTAATAATCATTATGCATAAACGAAACCACCCGCTGGACTCGCAAGCGCCGTGCAAGTGTCAACCATTACACAGACCTTATAGGGCGAAACGGGTCGACCGCAGAGCAAGGCACGCTTATCAGACACAAAACCACCTCAAAGGGGATTGCCGCCCACCGGTTTTTGCAGGGATGCCAGTTTTCGGTGAGCCGGAGACGCCATTGCCGCAGGGCAATTAGGGGTGGTATGCGACTGAATATGCATATGGACATAAAGGGGGAATTTTATTATAAGCATTGCTCCGAATCTTGCGACCTTATTGCGCTTGGGCCGGTTGCCGGGGTCGTTCTTCCTGCCCGGTCGGGGTTGGCCGCCTTTCGTTTTGCCATTCTGCATTTTTTGCCCGTGCCGGTAGTTGGTATCTGGGATCGGTGCCCCCTCGGTTTCAGGCGAGCGCGCCTGCTTGTTACCAGTCGCTGGGAATCTCGGACTCGGTTCTTGGGCGGGGCCGGCATGATCCATGAACTTGTGTTGGCGCGCTATATGTCCATAGATCGGCCCGCTCCAGCGGCTATGAAGATCCGCGGCGCCGGTCTGGCGCCAAGTGTAATGCGGATTATGAAACGGCGTCGATCGCGGCAAATCTTTATTGAAGCCTCCCCCAGCGGCTGCAATGACCGAACGCCCCCCTGTGGAGGGCACCGATCCCATACTTGTTCGCTGCACGGACCGGAGCGCTCCGTACCGAATCTCCGGCTCGGACATCTCGCTGTTCCTGCAGTCGCCCTTCTCGCTGTACTGCAAGCACTTTGTGGACCGCTCCGAGATGGATCCGCCCGATGCCTCGCAGCGCCTCTTCACCCGGTACGGGCACCGCCACGAGACGCGGCTCATGCGGGAGCTGTATCCGTCCGAGGCCCCCCCGAAACGGGAGCGGGCCGCCAAGCCGGCCCGCAGGGAGATGTGGTCCGCCAAGCCGGCCCGGAACGCCCGCAGGAGGCGGCGGCGCAAGCGCAGGGTGAGCCCGGAGGAGCATGCCGCCCGCCTGGACGAGTCCCGGACGCGCGGGTTCGAAAAGACGCTGGCGGCCATGCGCGAGGGAGCGTCCGCCCTTCTGGAGCCGCAGCTCTGCTTCTTTCCCCGGGGGATGCACGGCAGCCCCGACGTGCTGGAGCGGCAGGACGGCGAGTCGCTTCTGGGCGAGCACCACTACGTGGTAAAGGAGATAAAGTCGTCCAAAAAGATAAAGCGCAAGCACGTGATGCAGGCGGCCTTTTACAACGTGATGCTGGGCGAGATACAGGGCAGGGTGCCCGACAGCTTTTACCTGCTGAACGCCGAGGGGGAGGACGCCGAGTACGAGCACGAGAAATACGCCGAGTCCATAGAGGGGACCATATCCGGGGTGGCCGAGATAAAGGGAGGCGCGGTTCCGGAGGTACGCTATGGCCGGGGCGTGTTTCCGTGGAGCAACTATGCCGACAAGGTCGCCGTCGAGAAGGACGACCTCTCCCTGATACCGGGGATCAGCTCCCGGTACAGGAGGATGCTGGAGGCCGGGGACATACGCACCGTCGCGGAGCTGCTGGAGGCCGGAGAGTCGGCGCTGACAGGACTGGGCATGCGGGCCCGGGACGCCGCCGGCTACGCGGCGCGGGCCGAGGCGATCAAGTCCGGCCGCCCGGTGCTGCTGGGGCCCGCCGAGGACGTGCCCCGCGGAACCGAGATCTTTTTGAGGGCGGAGGAGGCTCTACACGGGGAGGTGTACATGATCGGGGCGCTGGTGAGGTCCGGCGACGTCCGCGACCACCGCCACTTCGTGTCGGCGGGCCCCGACGGGGAGGCTGACATGCTTGCCGGCTTTCTGGACATGCTCGGAGACTTGGGGGATTACGCGATATACTACTGGGGATCCGGGGAAGCGGTCGTGTCCCGGCTTATAGCTAAGCACCGCGAGGGCGATCCGGCGGTGGCCATGACGGACCTGCAGCCGCTGGCGGCGCGCCTGGTGGCGTTTCCCACGTACCGTGACCAGCTGCGGATGATCGCCGAGTGGATGGGGTTTGCGTGGAGGGATCCCGACTCCGACTGGGGGCGGGGGGTGTCGGCGTACCGCATATACGCCCGGGACGGCGGCCGGCGGGACTGCCTGAATTACATAATCGAGTATGCGGAGGACAACTGCGCCGCCGTCGAGAGGGTGTACGACTGGCTTCTGGAG
Organism: Nitrosopumilaceae archaeon; assembly: GCA_963665475.2. Lineage (GTDB taxonomy): Archaea > Thermoproteota > Nitrososphaeria > Nitrososphaerales > Nitrosopumilaceae > VYCS01. Next base: position 569,468 of record CAXXXK010000004.1, read on the forward strand.
CACCGCTGCGTGGTGCGGAGATGAGAGAGCGGGCTTGGAGGGCTTCGATCCCACGACCTGTAACTTAGGAGGCTACCGCGCTATCCATGTTCCGCGTCAACGACTCTGCGCCACAAGCCCGATGTCAAGCGCCTTCCTAACAATTTAAGGGTACTCTGCGCCGTCCAGCGCCCCCCGGAGGGGCTCCCACGCATGGTCCGGCTCGCCCCCCCACCTCTCAAAGTTTACTACGCTGCTCAGCGGGGCTCTGGGCAGCCACCCGGCCTCCTCCAGGTCGGGCTTCTCGGCGAACCCCTCAACGTACCCCATGCAGAGGTACGCCACCGGCTCCACGTGCTGCGGCAGGTCGAGGCACTTCCGGACCACGTCGTTGGATAGTATGCTGACCCACCCGACGCCGACGCCCTCGGAGCGGGCGGCCAGCCACAGGTTCTGTACGGCGCAGCAGACGCTGTATATGCCGGTCTGCGGTATGCTCTGCCTCCCTATGACGAACGGCCCGAACCTGGTCGGGTCGTACGTGACGCAGATGTTGACGAACGACTCCATTATGCCCTCCAGTTTTAGCGAGTCGAACCGGGAGCGGCGCTCCCCCTCCAGTAGCGCCGAGGAGCGGGCCCTCTCCTCCCCGAACGACTCCCTTACGCGCCTCCGCGTGGCCTCGTCCCGCACCAGGATAAAGTTCCACGGCTGCGAGAACCCCACCGACGGGGCGCGGTGCGCCGCGTGCAGTATCCTGGCCAGCACCGCGTCGGCGACGGGCTTGTCTGTAAAGCGGGTCCGGACGTCGCGGCGGGTGAGTATGGCCTTGTACAGGCCGCCGCGTTCCTCCTCGGTGAAGTCCACGCATGGCTGCAGTGGGCCTTGTCTTAAAAATTTAATATTAATGCCCCGGAGGGGTCATGTACGGGCCGGTCGTCTAGCCGGTTAGGATACCGCCTCGACACGGCGGTGGTCGTGAGTTCGAATCTCATCCGGCCCACCAATCACCTCACGGGGGACTCAAAGTCGACCTCCACTATGGCCCATGCCGACTCCACGGTTATCATTCCGGTGGCGCTGTACTGCTGTATGCGCGAGCCGATCACGTCCCCGTACAGGTTGGCGCCCGTGTCGGAGCTGGATATGGACATCTTGCTCTTCAGGGGGATCGACGAGCCGCCGTAGAACGCCGCCCGCCCCGGCATGGCGATGTCCTCGGTGGAGTACTGGCCCGCCCCTATGGGGGTCCCGTCGCCGTACAACTCGTAGGTGATCAGCGGCACGGTGAAGGTCTTCTCGCTGGGGTTCTCCACCAGGAAGGTGACCTCCAAGGTGGCCTTGTTCTGTATGGTGTTAACGTCCATTACGCGTACGTCATGCAGGCTTATCTGGACCTGCTCCAGAGAAGGGTTGTCCAGGCTTCCGTAAAAGACCACCGCGCCCATCAGGGCCAGCATGGCGGCGATGGCCGCGTACACGGTCATCTTGCTCTGCAGTTTCAACGCCACATCAGGCGAGCCGTTCCGCTAAAAAGGTTGACTTGCAGTCGGCGGCCATCGCTGCGTGCGGATGCGGATCAATCCGCCGTAGTACCGGATCCGGCCACGTCTACAGAGCAGTCGGAAACCATGCCGCGCGTCGGCGGAGCCGCCGCGGGTGAAATTGCCGGCCCGCTGCCGGCCTGCACGTGGGGCAAGTATTGCGCGCCGGCGGCGATATGGTTTTTTGCGGCTGGGCATAGTACGGGCCGTCCTGCTGCGCCCTTCGGGGTCTTGCGATGCCGTCCTAGGCTCTGGAGCACCGCCTTTGAGCGGGAGCTTTGGCATTCCAGCATTCGTGCCGTGGCGGCATGCCTGTCGCTTCCGGTCCGGAAGTGGCAAGTCACCGCAAACCCCGCCCCCGCCGCATGGTATCGGCGCGCCGCCGTTTCATCCGGGCGGTCCCCTGTTCATGGTTCGGCATGGGGCTGCCTGTGTGCCGATCTGGCCAGCGTAATCATTCGAAACCGGACGTTTGGGGCGCCGCGGCGCGCCAGTTTTGATTTTAAACGCCGCATACGACGATATATTTGAAATTGGCGAATCTATTTTATAATACGCCGTGCCATATGACCTGATGGCGTTTTGCCCCCAGTGCGGTACACAAGTCGCCAACTTTCCCTGCTCCAACTGCGGCCATAATCCGGAAGATCGGGACGTTCCGGCCCCAAATGACCAGACTCCGGAGGTCGAAAGCCCGCCTTCCCAAGAAACTCCTGCCCAGGACAAGCCCACCAAAACAATAAAGCTGGTTCTTGACCCCAACTTGGCGTCGCTTCCCCCCGACGACATCTCACCGGCTTCAGGCGAAGAGGATGGCGCGGACCCGGATGGCGCGGACCAAGACTACGCGGACCAAGACTACGCGGACCAAGACTACGCGGACCCGGAGGAGGATCTTGAGGGTGAGGTGGAGGACCGCAGGACGAATTTTAGCGGCGGTATGCTGGTGTTGACCAACAGGGATCTGACGCTGTATTCTCACGACGGCGAGGACATCATAAAGTCCATACCGTTGAGAAGGATAGTCTCGTGCGAAGGCAAGAGGCTTGCCAAAGTGAAGAGGAGGGCCATGCAGATGGGGAGCATAGGCATGCTGAAGCGTAAATTGGTCGTAAATACGGGCATAAACATTGAGGACAACTATGTCCAATACGTTCGCAATCTGAATGAGAAGATAGAGAACGCGAAGTTCAAGCTGGATTCTCAGCCCGAACAGTACCAGGATAAGAAGCTCCGCGGCTTTTTGACAAAGCGTCCAGACCAGGCCACCCTTGCGAACTTTCGCGCCAGGAAGTTAAAGACGCTGACCGAGAGGCTCAAAAGGCTGCAGACGGATCCCGAGTTCGTGCTGAAAACCAAACGCAAGCAGGCCACCATAGTAAAACAGACGTTCACGCTGCCCCCGGACGTGGCCAATCCGGAAGAAGAATACGACATCTGGGTTCATGCCATAACCAGGCGCATTGAGGGGACTAAGAAACTCCGGGTTGCCACCGCCCCGCCCAACGCGGTGGTGGTTATAGACGACGCCCCCTACGCCATCTCCCCGTGCGTCATAGACAAGCCGCTCACCGACGAGTCCGCGGTCCGGGGCCAGTACAAGGTGCAGGCATTTCTGGAGGGGTACAAGCTTGAGACGATCATGGTGGACGCGGACCCCAGGAAAGACTCCGAGGCAATAGAGTTCAATCTGGAACGCCTTGCTACGCCCAACGCCGTAGTTGACGAGAGGGCCAGTTCGATGCGGGCGAAGCTGGGGCAGGGCTACGTCGATTATGATCCCGACGATATAGAAATGGAGGCGGTCGGCGTCATGTACAAGATACTTCTGGTGGAAGAAAGCGTGCTTTTGACGAACCCCGAATCCGGCCATTCCTTTTTGAGCATACCCTACGAGAACATAAAGGAGGTCACCCTGAAAAAAAACCGGTACAAGGTATTCAGCAAGGACGTGCTGGGACTGCAAATCACATACGACGTGGACGGCTTTCCGGATACCAAGGAGAATTTTGAGTTGAGCGGCGAGGTGTATTCCAGCAAGCATGAAATGGCCCACCGTTACGAGGCCCTGCATACGAATCTGAATAAAAAAATGAAATGGTTTTCGGAATAGCGCGGGCCGCGACATATGCGGCATATGCCGCGCGCAAACCGGCGTTTTCGACGCACGCGCCAGCTAGGCCTTGACGGCGCGCATGCTTGGGTCCGCCTGATGGCGCCGCCGGATCCGAGAAAGTTTTGCCCGTAATGGGTTACGATCGGCGCGTTACGCTGCGTCCTGCGCCGGTTCCGCCAAACCGCCGCACGTGGCTGGTCGGGGCGCGGCCAACAATGGCCGGGGGCGGAATTTAAGGGCGTGCGGCGGGCGGTGCCCGCGGGCGGCAAACGGCGCAGCGACCGTCCGGATCTCCCTCCGGACCCTGCGCACGTGTCCCGTGCGGCGCGGACGCGCTTGCCGCGGTCGTTTCTTGAGGGATGTGACGCGACCACGACGCGCGGCCTACGGTGCCGCAAGGGTCGCAACGCCCGGCGCGCCATATCGGCGCGTATTGCCGTCCGCCAAACCGGTCCTGCGGCGACCGGGGGGTACACAAATGCGGCGCTTTGCGGCGCGCGCCGACCACGCCGCGGACCGGCGGCTGGGCGGCCTCGACGACCACATCTTTCCAAAATATGTCGGGCATGCCAAAGGCTATAACGATTGGAGTGGCCGCGGTGCTGTATGGAACAGGCCCTGCTCACTTGGGTGCATCTGGTGGCCGCCTCTATCTGGGTTGGAGGATCTATATTTTTGGGCGTGGTGCTCTCTCCTGCGCTGAGGGGGGCCATGCCCGACGTGGCCGAGCGCATGCGCCTCATAATCTTGGTGGGAAAGCGCTTTAACAAGATAGCGGTGCCGTCGCTGGCCATACTGATTGCCACGGGGCTGTACAACTCGCACGCCCTGCTGGCCAACCCGCACTTTCTGGGGACCACCGGCTACGGCATGAACCTGGCCGTCAAAATTGGCCTGGTGCTGCTGCTGGTCGCTGTGTACGTGGCGCACGTCCTGACTGTACGGGGGGACGTGGAGGAGCGCATAGTGGCCGGTACTATGCGGCCTGCGGAGCTCCAGAGCCTGAGGCGGCGGGTGATAATACTCGGCGAGGCCACAGTAGTCATCTCTGTAGCGATACTCTTCTTTGCAGCCATGATGGATTCCGGGGTCTAGGGCCCGCTACCCCACTCCCCGGATCCTCACCTGATAGCCGCCGTCGGTTCTGGATACGCCGTACCTGCAGCCGGTCGCATACGATGCCACCCGCAGGGCCGTCTCCAAGTGTTTCGTGATGCGGGCCACCCCGAAGACGCTGAGTCCGGCGGCGACGCTGGCTGGAACCACCAGCATGTCGGCCAGGTTGTCGTCAACGCTGGAGGATTTCAGCAGTCGTCGGGCGACCGGCCCGAATCCCTTCCCGTACAGGGAGTCGGCCCCCGCCGCAAACCCCGGCCCGGACCGGTATGCCAGGACGGCGGCACCCGGCCCCGTGGCCCGCTCCTCGGCGATTTTCAGGTCGCAGGCGTGCCCCGCCCGCTCCAGATCCGCGGCGACGGACTTTGCGGCCCCCGCCGCCTCCACCCGCCAAAGCGAGCAGCGCACGGCCATGTCCCCGGAAGGCGCGGCGGTGAGGTCCGCCGCCTCCATGCCACCCCGCCCGACGCGGGCCCTGATGCGCCCGCCGCCCCGGGGGTAGTATCCCCTCTTCAACACCTCCACTGACACGTCGGCGCCCATTGACGCGTAGGCCGCCCCCATGACCAGCCGAAGGTAGTCGGCGGTGGGCGCCCACCGGACGTCCGTCCCGCCCGTTGCGGTCAGGTCCAGCTTCACCCCCGCCGCCCAGGCCGCCGGGATGGCCGCCTGCAATATCAGCGGGACGCTCCCCGCCGTGCCCACGTCCGCGGTTATTGCGCTGTCCTGCATAGCGCCGGGCCGAAACTCCAGGGTCTCAGACCCCACCCTGTCGCCCTTCATGTCCCCGTTGCACATCTCTTGCAGTATCCGCGCCGCCGCCACGTGCTGGGGCCTCAACCCCGGCACGCGCCGTCCGTGTCGCACGTTTCGCACCCGGAGGGGCCTGCCGGTTATGCACGAGAGGGCCAGGGACGTGCGAACTATGTGTCCTCCGCCCTCTCCCAGGGCCCCGTCCACATCGACGCGCTCCACGAACCGGAACGGCGCGTTCACGGTTTTTAACGGTGCTGCGCCCCCAACATTCTGATGGAATACGAGACCGGGCTGCTCATAGGGCGGTTCCAGCCGTTCCACAGAGGGCACCTGCACGCCGTGTCGTACGCCCTGAACGGGGCCTCCCGGCTGCTGCTGGGAATAGGCAGCTCCGACCGTTCCCGGGAACCGTCAAACCCATTTACGGCGTCCGAGCGGCGTTCCATGATACTCAACTCGCTTGGCGCCGCGGCGCTGAAGCGCGTGGAGATCTACGAGATCCCCGACGTGCACAACCATATGCGGTGGATGGAAACTATCCGCGAGGCGCTGCCTGCTTTCGGCGTAGTCTTTACCAACGACGCGCTGACCGCCGGCCTGTACCGGCGGGAGGGTACGCCGGTCAGCGGAATACCCTTTCTGGACAGGCCTTCCCTGTCGGGCACCGCCGTCAGGGAGAGAATATCGTCGGACCGCTCCTGGGAGCATCTGGTGCCGCCCGGCACGGCCGGCGTCGTTCGGCAAGTGGTCGGCGCCATAAGGTGGCCCGCCGAGGACTCCGGAGGGCATGCGTGACGCGGCGGGGGCGCGAGCGGCCGTCTGCCCGAAAAGAAGGCCATCGCACGTTATAAATAACGTAACAGTATAGGAGAACCGGTTTGGAATATCTGGTTATGCTACCCGGCCCTACTAACGTGCCAGAGAGAGTGACCCGGGCCATGTATGTGCCGGTGATAAACCACCGGAGCGCCGACTTTGTGGATCTTTACGAGCCGTGCGTCGAGAAGACCAAGGAGATATTTCGCACGGAGGGCGACGCGGTCTGCCTTTCGGCCTCGGGAACCGGGGCCGTGGAGGCCAGCGTGGTCAATCTGGTCAAGAAGGGCGACAAGGTCATACTGCCGGTCAACGGAGAGTTCAGCAGCCGGCTGGCCCAGATGATCGAGTGGGCAGGCGGCCAGACCGTGCGCATAGAGACGGAACCGGGCATCACCCCGACGTTGGATCAGGTTCGCGAGGCGTTTGACAACAACCCCGATGTCAAGGCCTTCTACTGCGTGTGGAACGAGACCTCAACGGGGACCATGATTAACTATCTGGACCGCATCAAGGACCTGACGTCACGGAACGATGCCTTCTACGTGGTGGACGGCGTGTCCATAGTGGGCGGCGACACATTGGAGATGGACAAGTGGGGCGTGGACGTGGCCATGACCGGCGCGCAAAAGACCTTTGCGGCGCCTCCGGGCATATCGCCCATATGCGTCGGCGCCCGCGCCAGAAAATACATGGAAGCCAACCCACCGGACACGATGTACTTTAACCTCCCCCGGTACTTTGAGTACTACGACGATGCCAAACACACGCCGTTTACCCCGGCCCTGCCCATCCTGTACGCCTACAAGGAGGCTTTGGACATTATACTGGAGGAGGGGCTGGAGAACCGCATACGCCGTCACCGTACGTGTTCGGCCGCGTTCTACGAAGGGCTGAGCGCCATCGGCCTGACGCCCTTCGCCCGAGAAGACTCCCGATCTTCGGTGGTCATTGCCCTGAACTACCTGCCGGGCTTGGAGGACGCGACCTTCCGCACCACACTGGCCGAGAAGTTCCGGGTTCTGGTGGCCGGCGGCTTCGGCAACCTGAAAGGCAAGGTGTTTCGGGTGGGCTGCATGGGGGAGGTGGGCAGGTACCACGTAATGAGGACCATATCGGCCATATCCTCCACCCTGGCCTTGATGGGTTACGACACCGACCCGCAGGCGGGCCTCAAGGCGGCAGAGCAGAAGCTGGCCGACCTGTAAGGCGCGGGCGCACGATCCGATATTTGACGGTTTGATTTATATAAGAGTTTTCTGTTACGCAACAATATGATAAGTCCCAACGACGGTACTCAAACCTGCTCACGCTGCCGCGGCGATCTCATAACCGACAACGACTCCGGCGAGGTCTTCTGCTCGTCGTGCGGAAACGTCATGACCGAGAAGATGCAAGAGTCCGGGCCTGAATGGCGCTCGTTCACCCAGGATGACCGCGGTGACCGCTCCCGGGTGGGGGCGCCCACGTCTCTGGCCATGCACGACATGGGACTGGCCACGATTATCAACCCCGCCAACCGGGACGCCACCGGCAGACCCCTGGCGGCTTCCATGAAGAGTACGATAGAGCGACTGCGTACCTGGGACAACCGCAGTCAGGTGCACGAACCGGTGGACCGGAACTTTAGGCAGGCGTTCGGCGAGCTGAACCGCCTCAAGGACAAGATGGCCCTCTCAGAAGCGGTAATAGAGAAGGCCGCCTCGATATACCGCAAGGCTCTGGACAAGGGGCTGGTTCGCGGACGCTCAATATCGGCCCTGATGGCATCGGCGCTCTACGCCGCGTGCAGGGACACCGGGACGGCGCGCAGCCTAAAGGACGTGGAAGCTGCCGCCAACATCAAGAAGAAGGACATAGCCCGGTGCTACAGGCTGTTGGTCAAGGAGCTGGAGATGCGGATGCCGGTGACCGACTCGGTGAAGTGCGTCTCAAGGATAGCCAGCCACATCGGAATAAGCGAGAAGACCAAGAGGCACGCCGCCCTGGTTCTCCGCGAGGCGCAGGCCCATGAAATATCCGCCGGAAAGGACCCGATGGGCTTGGCGGCGGCGGCCATCTATCTGGCCTGCGTAAAGTTCGAGGAGAGCAAGACCCAGAGAGACATTGCAGAGGCGGCCAACGTCACCGAGGTTACCATACGCAACCGCTACAAGGGCCTAAAAGAGTCGCTGGACATCTGATTCCGGGCGCACGCGCTTTCTATACCGCATACGTGGGCGTTTTTGCCGCCGCGGTTGCCGCCGGCCGGATCGACGGACGCGGCGGTCCCGCATTGGAACCGTACTGCCCCGCGCGCCGCCCCGACACTGCACCCCGCCGGATCCGGGTGAGGTCCGGCCTACCGCGCGCCCCGCATTGAGGCGTCGCCGAACTTTCTGTACGTGAGCCTTTCCAGGGTCCGGACGACGCTCTTGGCCGCCCCGTACTGGGGACGGGACGGCTCGTCAAGCTCCCCGAAGATGCCTATCCCGCGTATGCCCGCCATCTTGGCGTATCCCAGCATTATCCCGTTGAATCCGTGTATGGTGGAGCGGCGGGCGCCGATCTCAAAACCCGACGTCCTGAGCTGGTCGGCCATCTCCCTTGTTGTGGCCGTTACCAGGGTGCGGGGCGGGTCGTGCGGCTTGCCAGTGTGGTAGCCGCCCACCGTGTACAGCAGCTTGGCCGAGAACCTGTTGGCCACCTCGGCCACGTCCCGGCACGCGGCGTGCATCTCAGAGGCGTCCCGCGGCTGGCCCGTCCTCCCGCCGAAGGTCATCAGCCCGTCGGAGTACCCGTACGACCACTCCTCGGCCGGCAGATCCACGACTCCGTCCCTGTCCACCACGTAGCTTGGGTGCGTGGACACGATCCTGCGGAAGGGCTTGGCCCCCACGGCGCGGTTGATGAAGTCGATGACTATGCCGCCCACGTTGCCCATGTCCGGCATCGCGGCGATCATGATGGGCTTGTCGGCGCGCGGCGGATAGTCCTCGTAGAACTTCACGTAGCGTATGCGGGGGGACGGCGGTTAAAATTTTCGGGTGCTCAACCTACTCCCACCCACGCCACATGGCCGGGTCCCTCTCGTCGGCGGGCTTGGGCTTGGACCTGCCCGTGCCGATGGTGGTTATCACGACCGATGCCATTATGATGAAGAAGATGATCTGCGGGTACGCTTCGGCGTTGTTGAGGCCCATCGTGAGCGGGTACGTGGCCAGCACCGCGGCGGCCAGCCCCCGGGGTATCATGGCCCGCGTGATGTTCTTGTCCAGCGTCGTGAACCGCTTGGTGAGCGAGAGCTTGACGATCAGGGCCCGGCCATAGTATATCGCTACGGTTATGACGATGCCGAATATTATGTACTCTATCCGGCCCAGCGACGCCATCAGCCCCACGAACACGAAGAAGAAGGAGCGCACCAGAAACGTGAGCTGGTTGTGCGTGGGGTCGTCGCTCTCTATATGCCGCATCCGCAGCCGCAGCCATTCGGAGAGCCGGCGGCGGTTTCCCAGCATGAGGCCGAAGACCAGGGCGGTCAGGGCCCCGGACTCTCCGAACGTCTGGGCCAAAAAGAACAGCACGAAGAGCATGCCCAGCGTCAGCATGTAGGCGTGCTGCGCGTTGCCCACGCGCGTGGTGAGGTACAGCCAGGGTATGCCCACACCGAACCCCAGTATCAACCCGACGACCACCGCCTGGCCCAACGTTTGGCCCATCGCCTCGGCGGTGAACTGCCCCGTAAACACCGCTTCAAGCAGGACGAACGCCACTATGGTGGCCAGTATATCGGTCAGCGCCGACTCGAAACTGAGGACCGACTTGGCGTCCTCGGATATGCCTATGTTCCTCACCAGCCCAAAGACTATGGCTGAACTGCTGCCGCCCACTATCGAGCCCAGCAGCATGCCCTCGAGCCACGTCCAGTCCAAAAAGTAGTGGGCGCCGGCCGCCACTATGAGCACGGAGAGGATGAAGCCCCCCGCCACCAGCACCGTTGCAAAGTGGGCGGTGGTCGCTATGCGCCTGATGTCCAGGCTCAGGCCGCCGTCAAACATTATGATTATGAGGGCCAGCGCCGCAAAGTAAGGCACGATCTGCAGCGCCGCCTCTATTTGCACCACGCCCAAAACCGGGCCCAGCACCACGCCCAATATCATAAGGAACGCCACCTCGGGTATGCCCGTCTTTTTGAAGAAGGCCTCGCCGGCCACCCCCGAAAATATTATCACCCCGGCGGCCAGCAGCAGCACGTGTACAGACGCGATGGGGTCCTCGGATACCCCCAGCGCGCCGATGTGGATGCCCATCTCGTTGGTTACCTCGTCCAGCCACCCCGCCAGCCTGTTGTCTCCCGCCTGCAATCGTATGCCCAGATACTCGTCCATCCACTCCGTCAGGGTGTCTAATATGGCGAAATGGACTGGTATCAACATACCGCGCTAAACGATAATTGTTAATAAACGGCGCGTTATAAACACCAAATCGGGTAATGGCGGCTTGGCAGATCCGGGCTTCGTTTCAAACGCCATGCGGCCCCCGAAAAGGCACAAATTTGCGCCTTCGTACCGGGACGCCATGGACGCCACCGACGCGCTCCGAGAGGACCACCGGCAGATAAGGCGCCTGCAGGAGGTCATGCGCCGTTGCCACGTCGGCCTCTCGGCCGGCATGGACATATCTTTGGACGACATGGAGCGGATATCCCGGATGGTGGCGGGATTTTTGGACTCCATACACTACTCCCGCGAGGAAGACTCGTACTTTCCCTGCGTGGCCGGGTACGGGGGCCTGAACGAGGAGATCCGCAAGCTCCTCATAGAGCACGAGTTCTCCCGGCGCGTTGCCGCAAACATAGAGCACCACCTGGCCGCGTGGCGGAGGGGCCGCGACTCCCGGGAGCCGGTGGCCCGTTACATGAGGGCATACTGCATATACCTGGAGGACCACATGGGCAAAGAAGAAAGCTTTTTTGATCGTGCAGAGGCCGAGTCGCTCTCGCCGGAAGAGGAGCGGCAGATGTACGAGCAGTTCCGGTCGTCGGCCGCCGACTCCAGCATGGGGGAGTTTATGCGGGAGATTGCATATCTGGAGGGCCTGGAGTGGTGCCGGGATGCGGGGCCGCCTCCCCGCGATGCCGCCTGAGGCCGTTCGTCCCGAGCGGCAAGGGCTTGCGGGTACGTGCAAACTCGGGGGCCCGGCGGCAGCGCAAACCCCGGCGTCTCCGGCGGGGTAGGGCGCGGCCGGGACGAACGCCCGGAGGCTTCCAGGATGTGGAAGGCCGGCGCGTTACCTGGCCAACTCGGGCCGGAGAGTCCAGACCGCCGCCAACATTACGAAGGGGACCGAGATTATCCCCACTATGCCCAGCACCGTATAGACCTGGGACTCGGGGACGCTGGGATTGCCCACTATCCATGGCAGAGGCAGGGTGACGACCACCCAGATAACCCCCAGCAACACCAGCAGCTTGGCCTTGGACTTTCTGTCCCGCATTGCATCATAAACCGGACGCGCCGTTTTAAACCATACCGCCCTTCGGCAGCGTGCGCCCGGCCCCGGGCGGCTGCCGCAAGAAGGCGCGCCGCGCCTGCATTCTCGGCGTTGCGGGCGCACCGGTCCTCCGGCGCCGTTTCCCCTGGCATCCTGCACGAATGGGCCATGGTGGCGGCTCCGGCGGCAAATATTGCCGGTTTTTATTGGTTTAAATGTAAGAATGACGTATAATATACGTGGTACCTAATCGTCAAAGGAAACAAGACACATGTTCTAACAATTGCGTATCAGGAATAATAACAGATTCCGAAAGGGGAGAGAGGATCTGCGCCGGCTGCGGAGAGATCGTCTCTGACAATATATCCGACGTTGCGCACGACGGCCGCGCCTTTAACGCCGAAGATTACATGGCGCAGGCCAGGACCGGACCGTCAACGTCGCTGGCAATGTACGACCATGGCCTGTACACGGTGATGGGAGGCAACCGCGATTCGGCGGGCAGGATGCTCCCGACGGGGTCAAAATACAAGTTCAACCGGCTTCGGACTTGGGACAAAAGATCTAAATCCCGTTCGACGGCCTCGTTGAGCCGCGCCTTCATGATGATGAACACCATGATGGGCAAGCTGGGCATACCGTTCACCGTGATGGAACGCGCCGCCTACATATACCGCAAGGCACTGGCCGCCGGCCTCACGAAGGGCAGGACGGTCGCTGCACTGGCGGCCGCCTCCATGTATGTGGCGTGCCGGGAGACCGGAACGCCCAGAACCATGGACGACCTGGCCACGGCGGCCAACGTGGAAAGGAGGGTGCTCTATCGCGACATGCGCGCCCTGCTGACGCGGTTGAACCTCAATCCCAACCAGTACAAAATATCCTCGTTTCTGGTAAAGATAGCAAATAATTTAGATCTTCCAGAGGGGGTAAAAAGAGACGCGCTGAAAATTCTAAGGCGCAGCGAGGAGATGATGATTACCGCCGGCAAAAACCCCGTCGCGATAGCGTCGGCGGCGATATACGTGTCGTGCGTGGACAACGGCGTACAACTTTCGCAGCGCCTCCTCTCAAGGCATGCCGGGGTTAGCGACGTCACCGTGAGGAACGGCGTCGCGCTGATACGCGACACGATACGTGCCTAGAATCTCATGGACGGCGGGGTCGAGATCGCCCCCGCCCCATATTTTTAACAAAATAAAAAATGCTATTCCGTTTTAGGGTGTTATGTTGTCCAGCGCCTCGGACAGCCTGTCGCCGTCAATGAGGTCCTGATCGTACATGTCGTGCAACTCAGCGGCTCGCGCCATCAGGTTAAGGAAGGTGGACTGGTCCAAATCGCCGGAGTCGTAATCGTCGTACAAGTTGGTGATGAAATCGTCCAACTCGTCGGCTTTGGTCGTGCTCTCCCAGACGTTGGTGGGACCGGTGTATAGCTGCTTGCCGTTGTACGTTATCTGGGACAGGCCGTCCAGCCCTATGTTGCTGACCGTGTCGGCTATGGGTACGTACAAGAGCTGCGAGCTGTATTGTTGTCCGTCGGTGATCATCCACGCTATCAGGTCAATCGCTGCCTGCGCCTGCGCCTCGCTCTTTATCGAGTCTACCTCCCCCAGGTCGGGGTGTAGTATGAGGTATGAAAAGCTGGTGATCGGATACGAATCGAATCCGGGCGCGGCCAGAAGGTCCACGTCCCTCCAACTCTCCTCTGCGCTGGGCAGCCAGAACGCGGCCGAACCGGACGCGGCGCTGGCCGTGCTGATTGACGGGGCCACGAAGTTGGTGTTGTCGCCGTTCTGTATGCTGGCCACGTTCATGGAGTTCTGGAAGGCGTATGCCAAGGTTACGTATCCCACAGAATAGTCGGTGGTGCGTATGGTGCCAGCTACGCCCTCGTTGCCGGGGGATCCGAGTCCCACGGGCCAGGGCACGCTCTTTGCGGCGCCGACCTGCTCGTCCCAGTCAGGACACGTCTTGGATAGGTAGGACGTGAACGCGAACGTGGTTCCCGAACCGTCGGAGCGGTGCACGGTTACTATGTCCTCGTCGGGCAGTTCCGCATTGGGGTTGTCGGCCGCTATCAAATCGTCGTTCCACTGTTCTATGTCTCCCAGGAATATGCCGCAAAGCGCCTCCTCGGACAGGTTCAGTCCGGTGACGTCGGGTATGTTGAAGGCCACCGATATGGCCCCGATCATCTCGGGTATGGTGACGGTTCCGGGAGCCGCGTCGTACTCGGCATCGGTGAGCGGGGCGTCGGTTGCCCCAAAGTTGGTGATCTTCTCGATGTGCTGCTTGACGCCCCCGCCGCTGCCTATGGAGTTGTAGACGAAATCCAGGTTGGGCTGAACCTCCTGATATTGCACCCTCCACAGGTCCAGAAGCGGAAACGCGAAGGTGGCTCCTGCCGCGTCTACTCTTATCTTCTCGTTGGTTTGCGCTAATGCCGGCGCCGCCCCCAGAATTGGTACTAGGGCTGCGCCCAGCAGTATCGCTGCTGTTGCAACTGCAATTGTCTTCATTGAGATTGAGAATCAGTGTGTCGTATAACAGCGGCGCGGCAAGAGATTACGAATGCCCGTTACCGCTACGTCGTGTATGTGCCCATCGTACCGCTATATGTCCCGGCTCGCGTCGGCCACCTGTCCCTCCGCCGCGCGTGCCCCGCCCTGTACCGCCTCGGGCATGGACGGGAACTTGGACTCCACCTGTTGGCCGACCACCGCGGCGGCCTCCTGCATTATGGAGTCGACCTCCATGCCGGCCATCGGCTCAGCGTTGAAGGCGCCGCCGTCCACGGTGTTGGACATGAAGCCGCCCAGCATCTCGGCCATCTGGTTGATCTCGGCATCGGCTTCGGGGACGAACCTGCCCAACGTCGTGCCCAGCTTTCTCATGAGCTGCACCGTCGGTGCTATGGCGGACACCGCGTCGCCCAAATCCACACCCATGGACAGCCGGATCTCCACCTTCTCCAGCGCCAGCCTGGCCATCACCATTACCTTCTTGACGTGCCGCAGCTGGACCAGCTCGCCGGCAAGCGACTTGGCCGCGTATATGTCGCCCCTATCCTTGGCGGCGGCCACCTTGCCCAGCAGGGCCTTGTCCCGGCTCTCCAGCTTTGAGACCATCCTGTTCAGCGAGTTCTTCTGCCTGCGCACCACCGTGACTCCGGAGTTTAGGCGCGGCCTGAGCGGTCCGTCGCGGCGCAGGGCGCCGCCGATCCTCTCGCCCATACTCGGCTCAGCACTCTTGTTCCACTTGTCGGCAAACTTGGCCATTGCACTTCTATCGCGGTTTTGTTATATAAGCACCTCAAACTGCCCGGAAGATTCGCGCGGCGGCCGTGCCAAACCGTGCCGCCCGAACGCCTCCTGTCTTTGGAACCAAAAAGCGAGACCCGTTCGGTGTGGGGCAGCAGCCCCAGTACGGCGCGAAACGGGGCGGACTTGCCGCCCCCCGCCTGTGTCCAGCACCTGGCCGCCCGCTACGGGGAGGCTCGCCCGGTTTATGGCCACCGCGCCGCCGCACTTCACGGCCATGCCTTGGACGTCCGACAGTGAAGTCATGTGGCGCGGGAGGCCGCGTTCTGCAGGGGGTCTACGTGGCGGCCTAGTTGCAGGAGAGGGACACTTCCAGTATCTGCAGGTTGTCGCGCATCCTGTCGATGTACGTGACGCCGTTGTCCAGCTGCTCCTGGGTGACGCTCTCCAGCGGGCTGAGAGTCAGCACCTCGGCGCCGGTCTCTTCCGCCAGCACCTCCATGGCCCGGGTGTCCACTATGTCTTCGGCTAGGACGTACTTTATCTCGTTCTGGATCATGTAGTCGGCCAGGGCCGCTATGTCGGCCACCGACGCCCCCTCGGGGCTGAAGCCGCCCAGGGTCTTGATGTTTATGCCGTACCGCTCCACCATGTACCCGAAGGCCAGGTGGTTGGTGACTATGGTGTCCTGCCGGCAGTCGGCCAGCGCGTGGGAGTAGTCGTGGTGCAGCTCGTCCAGCTCTTCCGCGTACGCCGCGGCGTTGATGCCGTACGTCTCGGCCCCGGCGGGGTTGGCCTTGGCCAGGCCGTCGCGTATGGCGTACACCTGCTGTATCGCCAGGACCGGGTCCAGCCAGACGTGGGGGTCCACCGTCCCGTGGTCGTGGTGTCCGTCGTCGTGTCCGTCATTATGCTCGTCGTGTCCATCGTCATGCTCGTCGCCATGGTCGTCGTGTCCGTCATCGTGCTCGTCGCGTCCGGTCTCCTCGTACTCTTCGGCCATGTGGTGGATGCTCTCCAATCCCTCCTCGTAGCTGGTGTCGCCCGTGGACATATCATGCAGCACGGCGCGGGCGTCCGGCAGCACCGTATACTCGTACGTGCCGCCGTACACGTCGTAGATGTGCTGTACGGCCTCCTCGGTGGTGAAATGGCCCTCCTCGTATTCGGCCAGTATGCCGCGCGTCTCCTCCCGGTTCAGGGCCTCCTCGATGGAGTCCGCGGCCTCCTCGCCGCTCATGTGGCCTTCCTCGTATTCGGCCACTATCTCCAGCAGGGTGTCGGCCACGGACGCGGTGGATATCAGTATCAGCCCCTCGCTGGCCTTTATGAACACCAGGGAGAGGTCCTCCAGGTCCTCCAGCCGCTCGATGTACCCCTCCACGCCCAGGCCGTTGTACACGAAGACGTCGGAGTTTTGCAGCGACTGCATGCGGAACAGGCTGGGCTCCCAGTCGTGCAGCAGCACGCCGGGCGGCAGGAACATGTCCACGGTGTCGTTCTCGGACGCCACCGCCTTGGTGAACTCGTAGTACGGGTAGAACGACGCCTGTATGACCAGCCCGTCGGAGTTATCCTGCGCTACGGCGTCGTGCACCATTACGCCCGGTACGATCGCCGCAGTCGCCAGCAGTATGGCCGCAGTCGCAAACTTCATGGCTTTGTTAATAATTCACTTCTATTTATTATTAACTCAGCCAAGCTCCCCACTAAGAGACCGAAGATGGGTATCTGTCGGGTTGACGTGCTAAAGTGCCGGATCAGGCATTTGCGGCCATGCGCCCCGGCTGGTCCGCGTCGTGCGGCGCGGGGGAAACACGAGGGGTCGGGGCATCGGCAAGGGACAACGCATGGCCCCCGTGCGGCATCAGGACCGCCGTGATGAATCTCTTTGGCATTTGGCGGTACTCGATGCCCGGGTCGTCCCGGAACCGCCTCCCGCACGGGCAACTCGCCAAGATAAACGACCCAGGCTGGAGCCTGTTCGGCGACTCCGCGGGCGGCAACACGTCCGGCGGGGGCCCAGGTGCTACCCGCCGATGCACGAACAGCTTGCCATACTCAAGCGGGAGGGGGCGAGAATCGGGACCGAGTCGAGGGCGTTCGTGCTGGCCGAGCCCGCCGAACACGATTCCGCGGCCACGGGCCCGGACGCGGCGCAGCCCAGCGGTTCCGGAAACGCTCGCGGCCGACGTGGCCGGGAAGCCGCGCGCCTACGCGCATTCTCCCCAACGCGCCAACCGCTCCCCGGAACCCGCGCGCGCCGGCGCGCCTCTCCGTCGCCGCGGCGCTGGTGCTGGAATGTTTTTGCAGGTGTATCTTGCACACGACGTTCTCCGCGTTTACGGAGGCGGCATGCCTCATAGTCGCCGCGTACGCGGCGGTTTCGCTCGGGACGGTTCCGTGGGCCCGGATGCGGCAGCCGCCCCACGCCGGACCGGCACGCCGCCATGCAACGTCCGCGTCAGCCGCAGCCATCCGCCAACGCGACGGCCCGTAGGGGCCTGCCGCAAACGGGCGCTGGGGGCAATTGCACGGAAAGGCACGCCCCCGGGCGGTTCCGCATCTACGGTTTGGGCGGGGCTGCGTTCCAGATCTGAACTATTTGGTTCAACCCCGCGCCTTTGCGAGGAGAACCGCCCCCGGTAAACCATATTTAGTGCGGCAGCTCATGCGCCAACAGTGAAGCGCCTCCTCGTTGCGGTCCCCATCACGGCCGGCGCGCTGTTGGTTCTGTTTCTGGGAGCCAGCGGGGGCGACGACGAGGGGGGCGACGACAGGGCGTTCCACGCGACGCTGGCGGATCCCGGCCTGTACGTGGCCGGCGTCTACACCCAGTCGTTCCCGGCAGGGCCCGGAGAGTACCTGGTTCGGTTCGTGCCCAACGGGGACAGCCCCCCCGTACTGTCCGTTGCGGTGGAGGGGCTTAGCGTCGACTTTTCCGGCGAGTATACGCTGCGGGGCACGCTGCACGACACCGGCATCTCGGAGTATTACACCTGGGAGTACTTGGGCCCCGACCGCCTGGTCGTGCCGGACGGCCAGCTGCTTACGGTGACGGTGGATCCGCATGGAAGCACGGCCGGCTCAGTGTCCGTCAGCCTGATCATGGACCGGCCTTCCGGTGATTGATTGTGGGCGCAACCCCGTCTGAACCTTGAGAGATTTCCTCTCACTGTCGGCCTTGCCGACCCCCATCTATTGTTCCGCGGGGCTGCGCGGTTTAGTCAATGGATGTTTCTATTGTCGGCATGACATTACATTCTAAACTTGACTATATAAGCCCATCTCAAAGAAATAGTTTTAACCCATGTTATCGGGACAATTATTTCATATAAACGGGAATAATATGAATTTTTTAAGTTTCGAGCGAAATCCCCTCACGGGGCACCGATCTGCTTGTGCAGCTGGGGAACGATCCTCACCCCGTCGTACGTGGGGTATACGGCATCGTACATGCCCATCAGGGCGTCCAGCGACGGCTCCTCGACGCCGTAGGTGGGCTGTATCACGAAGCCGGAGACCGCCCCGTCGGGCACGGACCCGAAGACCTCGGCGGCCAGCGACCCGACGTACTCGGCGGGCGTCATGCGGCTGACCACCACCTTGACGTAGACGGTCGTGCCCGCCCGCGCCGCCTCTGCGAGGCACTCCAGGGCGTTTCGGTGCGCCCCGTCCCTGCCCTTGGATCCCACGAACTCCGAGTCGGGCGTCTTGAACTCTATTTTGGCGTAGTCCAGGTGCGGCAGGACGCGGGCGAACCGGCCCGAGTCGAAACAGGACGACTCCAGGTACGTGGACACGCCGCGGGACTGGACGTGGTCGGCCAGGGCGGCCACCGCCTCGTGCTGCATGAGCGGCTCTCCGCCGGTAAAGTTGACCTTGAAGGTGTTCTCCTGGAGGCTCACGTCGACCAGCTTCAGGGCCTCTTCCATCGTGTACTCGGTGCCCGAGTCGGCGGGCAGCGCCTCTGTCGTGTCGCAGTAGAAGCAGTCGAAGGGGCAGCCGGCGAGCCGGACGAAGAGGGTTTTGGTCCCGTACAGTATGCCCTCCCCCTCTATGGACGTAAATATCTCGAATATGCGAACCTTCACGGCCCGACGGGGGCCGCCCCGGTTATAAACGGGTAGCGGGGGCGGACCCGCGCGAAGGGGGTACGCGTTCCCCGGCGGACACGCCGTTCCCTAGCTGAGCACCGGCTCTTGGGTATAGAAGAGGCCCGCCACAAAGAAGGCCACGCCCAGTATGCCGATCAGGCTGCCCACGAACTCGACGGTGTCCGGTATCTCTGCCACGAACGGGGCCCACAGGAACGCTATCAGCCCGCCCACCACCATCATGGGAATTCCCACGCCAACCGTGATCGCCTTGGAGGCCACGGCTTACCCGCCGCGGAAAAATATATGAACTTATGGAAATCGGGGCGCCCGTTACCGGCTCAGCAGCCACTCGTTCAGCCTGTCCAGGATGGTCCCGGCCTCGTCCAGATCGCCCTCCTCCATCTCCTCCAGGAAGCGGCCCAGAGTGGCCTCCACCGCCGCGTACTCTATCTCGTCCAGATCGCCCTCCTGGTACATCCGTTCCGCGGTGTCCCGGGTCTGCTGCATCCACAACTCCAGCTGGTTGGCCTTGACCAGGTCCATCTCCTGCTTGATGTCTATTATCTCGTTTATGATCTCTATTATCTCGGCGGGCTCGGTGGCGTTGACCAGCCTGTCCCGGATGGACAGCATCATGCCGACTCCATCGGGGGGTATGTTCAGCTCCTCGGCGTCGGCCACCAGCCTCTCCAGGTGCTTCACGTACAGGGCGGCGTACTTCAGCGCGCGCTCCCGGTCCTCTTCGGCCGCCACGACGCCTATCCGCTCTCGGAGGAGGCCCAGGCCGTTGTTTATCTCCATCAGCGTGTCGGCCACGTCGGGGTCCCCCTGCGCTATCTGGAAGGCGGCCAACTCAAAGAGGGCGTCCATGTCCTCGCCGGGATATTCCACGCCGTACGCGTCGGCCAGCTCCAGCAGGTGGCCGTAGTACTTGGCGGCCCTGTCCAGCATGGCATCGTAGTACGGCGAGCCGTTCTCGGTGTCCGTAGAGTCCTGGTTCATTATGTCAAAGGCCTCCGAGAACATCCTCATTGCCGCCAAAAAGTGATCTCCGGCCTCCTCGGAGTCGGTCGCGTTGAGTATGGCGTTCACGTGCGACTCCCCCTCGTCGAGCAGATCCTGCACTATGGGAGGGTCGGAGGGGCCCGACTGTATCTGGGCCTGTATCAACGCCTGCTTCGCCAGGTTGTGGAGGGTGCCGGGATCCACCTCGGCGACGGCCGGAGAAACGGCGGCCAGGGCCGCCAGGGCAGCAAGCATCGCCAAGACTTGGGCGGTCCTCATCCCTCGTCCTCCAGGTTCTTTATGGTGATGTGGTTGTGCGAGTCCCTCTTTTCGACGTCCACCACGCCCTCCCGGCGCAGCCTCTGCACCGCCCTCCACATGGTGGTCTTGGGCCTGAGAAACTTCTTGCGCAGGCCGCTCTCGGTCATCTCACCGCCGCTCTGGCATATGTACCGCACGATCTCCTTGTCCTCCTCCCTGAGCTCGGGAGCACGGGCGAACACGGCCTCGGGGTCCAGCGGACCGGCTGCCCCCCCCTTCGGCGGCGCCCGGGGCGCGTCGGCGATCCGCTCGCCGGCGGCCCGCCGCGTCCTGACCCGAATGACCACCAGGGCGCCCGCCGCCGCGGCAGCCAGGGGGATGGCGACCAGAAGGGCCGTATCGCCGGCGGCCGGCTCTTCGTTCTCCGGCGGGGCCGGCGCCGCCGGCTCGACGCCGCGGCCCGTGTTGGTGACGTACCTTATCTGGACGGGCTCGCCGGGCATCTCCAGCCGGACCCTGTCGTCTACGGTGTCCAGGTCCCTTGGTATCACGTTCATCCCCACTATTACAGAATCCGCCGGCATGAGCAGGGTGTATCCGTAGTCGACGTCCAGCGAGAACGTCCAGATCCTGCCGTCCTTGGAGACTATGTCGTGGACGTCGTAACTGACCATGACCAGGCCGGAGCCGAACGTCTCAAGCGCCATGCTACCGTCCCCTCCCGGCTGGGAGGCCAGCAGCTCGCCGTCCTTGTTCACGGCCATGAAGTTGTCCACCGCGGTGCCCAGCAGCCCCACCTGAAACGACGGCTCCTGCGGATCCGCCTCGAATTGGGAGGTGACGTACGCCAGCCCGTCCGGATACACCTCTATTGACGTGTCTGTGGGCGCGCCGAACGAGGTCCCTACCATACCGCACACTGCCGCCGCAACCACGATAGCGGCCAGTCGCATCATGTAAGGCGCAGTGGTATGCCATATTACTAAAACCATTCCCTCTCGGCGGCGCGCAGGCGCCGGACGCTAAACCCGCCACGGCTAGCACCTGAGGTTCAGGTTGTCTGCCAGGCTCTTGAACTTCTCCAACTCGCGCACGAACGTCCGGCCCCTGTCGGTTATCCTAAAGACCCTGCTGCGGCCGTCGCGGCTGTAGTGGACCAGCCCGGCATCCACCAGCTTGTCGCACTTGGACAGTGCGGCGTAGTGCGACAGGTTGGCGTGCCTGGTTATCTGCGAGACCAGAACGCCGTTCGCCCCGCCGTTGGCGGTCACGCCCAGAATGTCCCCTATTATGCCGATTTCGCTGCGGTACGGTTTCTTCTTCATGGGTATACTACGGCCCCTGCGGTTAAGAGGGGCGCCTTGAAACCGCGTTCGGGACGGGCGGAACGCCCGTTCCACGTTCCGGCCCGGGCGCGGACCGCCGCGCGCGGCGCGCCGCGGCCGCCTTGGCGTAGCGGCGCGCGGCCGGGCGCGTGCCGCGACGCCCCGCTTCCACAATGCTCCAAAACACCCGCACGGTTCAAATATGCAGCATGGGATGGGGAACGCATGAACGACGAGACCGTCTGCAGACTGATCCGTGAACTCATTATAGAGATCGGCGAGGACCCCACCCGGGAAGGGCTCCGGGACACGCCCCGCCGCATAGCCAACATGTACAAGGAGATATTCTCCGGATACGACTCGTCGTCGGAGCTGGAGGTGCAGTTCTCCGAGGACTCCGACGTGGTGGTGGCACGCGACATCCAGTTCTATTCGATGTGCGAGCACCACATGCTGCCCTTCTACGGCAAGGTGCACATAGCGTACTCGCCCAACGGCCGGGTCTTTGGCATATCAAAGCTGGTGCGGGTGGTGGAGAAGTACGCCAAGCGCCTCCAGATCCAGGAACGCATAACCAAGAACATAGCCGACGAGCTGCACTCCCGGGGAGTGCGGGGCGTGGCGGTCTTTACCGATGCCGAACACCTCTGCATGATGATGCGGGGCGTCCGGAACCACGCCAAGATGACCTCCACCGCGTACAGGGGGATATTCGCCAACCGCGAGGGGAAGGCCAACGTGCTGGCCATCATGCGCCGTCCGGCCATGGATCAGGCCTGACCGGGGCCGGCGTGAACGGTTAGGTTCGGACGGGGAATGCGGCGGATCTGCTTCGGCGCCGACGGGAATCGGGGCCGGCCTCCCTGCAAAATCCGAACCGATATCGGCATTCTCCCAACCGCCTGGCCAGCCCGCCGCGATGCGATCGTCGCGCGCGGCAAACGCCGTGGGTTTGGGGCCGTCCGGCCGCCCCGGGACGCGTTCGGGCGTGGGCCGGGCCCCGATTTCGAAGGAACCCGCGGGAACCGCGGCGCATGGCCAAATGGGCAAGGGACGCCACAAAGTTCGCCGCGTCTTTCACGCACAACATCCAGAACGCGAGCAGCCATGCGGCAAGCCGGTCCCGGGGCGGCCGGGCAACCCCGGGCGCGCCGCGTTCACCGTCGCGATGGCTACGCCGCGGTGGGCGGGCCGGACGATTGGGCGAATATAGCGGTCGGTCCCAAATTTGCAAGGGAGCCGGATCTTGAAAAGCTAAATATGCGCCGCCCGGCGCGACAGTGGCGATGGGAGTCCACAACAACGTGCACATACCTTCCGAGTCATGGCCCAACTGGACCTGGTACGCCATAGAGTTCGGCATAGTGCTGGCCGTGTCCATGCTGGTCTCCCGGGAGATCACCGACTCGATAGAGGTTCTGAATCCCACGCAGCAGAACTGGGTCTTCTACGGCATAGTGGGCGGCATATTCCTGGCGTGGTACCTGCTGATCCGGGGCCTGGTGTTCAAGAAGCGGATCCTGGAGACCCGCTATTAGCCAGGTACTCTGTGCGGTCGGCTATGCCCGCCTCGGCAAAGGCGTTGATCCTGTTTCGGCACGACTCGCACACGCCGCAGTGCGCCTCCCCGTCAAGGTAGCAGCTCCACGCTGTATAGACGGCGTCGCCCACCGCCTTGCGGCCCGCGCGCAGCAGCATGCTCTTGGACATGCCCTCCTGGTACGGCGACCACACCCGGATGCGGCGCCGCACCCCGTCGGCTATGCCGTCCTCCTCGCCCAGGTTCAGCGCGTCTTCCAGCGCCTCGGCAAAGGCGGGACGGCAGTCCGGATACCTGACGTCGCCGGTGTGGGCGCCGTACGCCAACAGCTCCGCCTTTATGGAGTACGCCCAGGCCGCCGCCACCGAGAGGAATACGGCGTTGCGCACAGGGACCACTATCGAGTACTGAAACGTCTCCGGCACGGGCGCGCCCGGATCCGTCAGCACGTTGGAGGCGCCGTAGAGGTCCTCCATGAAGCCTATGTCCACGACGCGGTGCTCCTTCATGTTTAGCACGCCGGCCAGCTTCCGCGCGGCGGCTATCTCCGGGCCGGCCCTCTGGCCGTACGAGAAGGTTATGCCGTACAGCTCGTGGTCGCCGAGCTGCGCGGCGGTGCACACAGAGTCCAGCCCCCCGCTGAATATGAGCACGGCCTTCATGGCCGGCCCCCGACGCGGGCCCCCTCCGCCGGCCGGCAGGGTATGGTGGTGCAGTCCGTCCCGGCGCCGGCAAACCCCTCGGCTATGGCCGACTCGACGTCTTTCATGCGGGAATCGCCGTCCAGCAGGGCTATCACCGACGGGCCGGCGCCGCTGATGGTCAGGCCCACGGCTCCGGCCTCCACGGCCCTCCTCTTGACGTCGGCGTAGCCCGGTATCATCCCCATGCGGGCCGGCTCGGCTATCACGTCCTTTACGGAGCGGCCCATCAGGCCCACGTCGCCGGCCGCCACGCCGGCCACCATGGAGGCCGCCGAGGCCACGTTGGCGGTGGCGTCGGCAAGCGGCACGCTGCCGGGCAGCACCCCCCGCGAGACGCGGGTCTTGCCCTCGGGCGTGGGGATGTCGGGCACGGCAACGCACAAGGCCAGCTCTTCTGGAGCCGGCAGCGCCGTCACCCCCAGCGGGTCGGTCCTGACTATGACGAATCCGCCGCACACCGAGGCGGCCACGTTGTCGTAATGCGCCGTGCCGGCGCTGGCCCGCTCTCCGTACCCCGCGTACTTGACCAACGCGTCGCGGTCCATCTCCAGCCCGAAGAGCTCGTTGCAGGCCACCGCCGCGGCCGCCGCCGAGGCGGCGCTGCTCCCCATGCCGTAGCCGGCCGGCACGCCCTTTCGTATGTCGATGTGGACGCCCCCGGTACCAAAGTCGTCCCGGATGGCCCCGGCCGCCACGCCGGCGGTGTTCCTCTCCGGATCTGTGGGCACGCCGCCGTCGGCCGTTATGGTGACGTCCCGGCCGCCGTTCTTGGTGACCCGCAGGACGTCCCGCCGGCCGTCCAGCGCAAGCCCGAACACGTCAAAGCCGGCGCCCAAGTTGGCCGTCGACGCCGGAGCCTCCACGGTGACCATCTC
The DNA here is from genome assembly GCA_963665475.2 of Nitrosopumilaceae archaeon. GTDB lineage: Archaea > Thermoproteota > Nitrososphaeria > Nitrososphaerales > Nitrosopumilaceae > VYCS01. The sequence continues at coordinate 594,343 of CAXXXK010000004.1, forward strand.
AGTCTTCGACCTCCTCGCCCAGGTTCAGCACGCGGCTCAGGGCCGCCTCCAGATCCGCCATCCCGTCGCCGGTGGCCGCCGAGACGGGGATTATGTGCCGGGGGTACTCCGCGTCCATGCCCTCCACCATGGCGGACATGAGCGCGTATACGTCCCCGGACTCCTCGGCGGCGGCCGCCTCCAGGGCGCCCCCCGCGTCCGACGCCCACTCCAGCACGGTGGGTATCGGGGCGGCGGCTATGTCCGACTTGCTCAGCACGTTGACGCTGGGCAGCCCCACGCGGAGCCGTATGGACGCGGCCAGCAGCGAGACCGATATGTAGTTGGAGGCGCTGCCCATCATGGCCCCGTCAAACAGGAAGAGGGCCAGCTTGGACTCGGCGGCCATGCCGGCGGTCAAAAACGGCCCGCTGCTCCTGTACGCGAACAGCTCGATCTGGCCGGGGGTGTCCACCACCAAGTAGTCGGGGTTTACCGCATCGACCTCCTCCTGTATCTGGTCCAGCCGCGCGGCGGTCATGTCGTTGGCCATGACCAGCCCGCCGTTGGGCCCCAGCCCGTACTGCCGCATGACCGATACCACGTCCACGTGGTCGCGGATGTCCACGTCCGGCGTGTACGGGAGGGAGTCGGCGCCGGGATCCAGGTTCAGCAGGGCGGGAAACGCCCCCGCGTTGGTATAGTATTGGTGCAGGCGGTAGGCCAGCAGGGACTTGCCGGATCCCGCCGTACCCAGAACGAAGAGGCACTTCATGGGTGGTGTTGCGGCTGTCTTGGCTTATATTTGAACCCGCCCGAAACAGCCACCATGCGATGGCGACTGGTGGCGGTGCTGGCTACGCTGGTGCCCATAGGGGTAATAGCGGCCCAGTCCGACGTGAAGTTCGAGGACCTGCTGGCCATAGGGATTCTCCCCTTTGCTGCAGCGGCGCTGCTCATGATGGCCAAGCTGGGCCTGCAGGGCGCAAAGCTCGCGTACATAGTGGGATCGTACGCGCCCGGGGCGGCCTCGGCGGCCAAGATCGCGGGGGTGCGGGTGGGCGCCGAGTTCATCAAGCTCTCCACCCCGATGTTCATAGGCGCCGAGTTCATAGTGATATACTTCCTGCACAAGCGGAAGGTGCACCCGTCCAAGTCCGCGTGGATAGCCCTGGTGGACATAGTGACCGAGGTGCTGGCCGCCGGCATCCTGGCCGTGCTGGCCGCCGCACTGGCCCTGGCCGCCGGCGCGTACCTGATCGGGGCGGTGGTGCTGGCCGTCAGCGTGCCCATCACGGCGGTGTGGACTGTACTGTTCTTCCTCTCGTCCAGGGTGACCTTTACCATGCCCCGGCCCATCCGGGTCTTGGCCGCCCGGGTTGCCGGGGAGCGGGGGACCCACTACGTGAACGAGGGCGACAAGTGGCTGCTGGGCATCTGCCGCACCAGCCGGGAGAACGTCGGCTCGCGCCGCTCGGCCCGCGTGTTCGTCGTATCGCTGCTGATGTCGCTGGCCTCCTGGACGCTGTACGGCCTGTCGTTTCTGGCCATAGCAGTGGGCATAGGGTACGCCATCACGGCCTTGGACTCGGTCATGGCGGTGATGGCCGCCAACGCGGTGGCCAACCTCCCCATAACGGTGGGGGGCGCCGGGCTGACGGAGCTGGGCATCTTCGCGTACATCAGCGACGCCAACCCGTTCGACTTTTCCGCGGTCGAGAGCGGCGTGGAATGGAGCGCCATACTGGGGTGGCGCATAGCGACGTACTACGTCCCGCTGGCGGTGACGTGGCTGCTGCTGGTGAAGCTGGCCCTGACCGGGGTGAGCCGCTCGGACGTCGAGTAGAGTCCTGCGGGGCTTCGGTGACGGTCCCGCACGAGCGGGCGGGGCCGGGAAGCGTCCCCTTTTGACACCAAACGGCATGTTAGATCATATCTGATACGGCACGCGGGAAACCCCAGAAAGGAAGCGCGGAGACGGCCATCCGCGCAGCGGGCTCCGCGTACGCCGGGGTTTATCTGTAAACCAGTCCTTGAATACAAATTTTGCACGGTGTGGCGCGTGCAAACAACCAAGCGCAAGAGGCGGTCCCGGAAGACCCGCCGGAGGCCCGTCGCCGGAGGAACTTTTTGAGGCGTTCCCCGACGACAAGGCCGCCATGTAGTGGTTTGAGGGAAACACGCGGCCGGACGGCCGCGAGTGTTCCCGGTGCGGGTACAAATACGCCTGCGCCGCCAAACGCCCGGGGTGCCGTACTTTTGTTCCGAACGCAAGAAGTACTTTAGCGTCAAGATCGGGACGATCATGGAGACCTCCAAGATCGGCTGCCGAAAGTGGGCGGTGGCCAAGTATTTGGCCGCCACCCGCCCAAATGACACATCCAGCGTACAGCTGGGCAAGGACCTGGGAACGAGCCAGAGCGCGGCCTTGTCCAAAATCTAGCGATCTATAAGACTAATCACGCCGTTTCAGAGCGCTCCCGCCTAAAATGGCAGCGCTGATCCTCCATGATCGACCCGCCCCGGGTCCCAGAGGGGCGCGCGGGCCCCGTTTCAGGCCGTTTCCAAGCATTTGAGCGCAGGCTCCCCCACGCGCGGGGGCCCTCTCCGCCCCCGCTCCGCGCCCCTCACGCGAAAGTCATGTTGTGGTATGTGCACATGGACAGCAACTCGACGGTCTGGGTTTTCGTCTTGACGGCCCGCACCACGCCCCCGAACCTTTCCTTCATGGACGAGAAGACGCTCTCGACACTGTTGCCCCATTATCCCTAACCATGCCGTCTGCCACTAATGGGAAGGAATTGCCGCCACTCCAGACGTCTCCCATCGGAACATGAAACGGTTATTATTGGAAAGCATACCATGCTGCACATGGTCTCCAAACCCATGGTTATGTGCGCCGTGGCGCTGCTGGCCGCTGCATGCCCTGCGGTGCAATGGACAGAGGCTGACTCCCAGTCTGTAGAGACAAGAACCATCGGGATTTTGGAGCCAAGGACGGGGAGCGCGTCTACTGCCGCTCAGACGGAGACCATACATCTTGCATTGGCCGAGTTCAACAAGTATCTGTCTGAAAACGGCGCCAGCTGGCGACTGGACGTGGTGGAGTTCGATACAAAGTCAGATCCTTCGGAGGCCCTGCGGCTTGTACAGGAGCTGGACGGGATGGGAATCAAGGCGATAATCGGTCCTGGGACCAGCTCCAGCGTTAGGGAGATCAAAGACTATGTAGACGCCAACGGGATTGTGGCGGTGAGCTTTACCTCAAGCGCGACGGACCTCTCCATACCGGATGACGCAATATTTCGAATCATCCCCGACACGAAAGGCATGGTCTCGGCAATGCATGCGCAGATGCGCCATGACGGCATACGCGAGGTCATAACCGTATTTCGGGACGATTCGGTAGGTCGCTCAATGAACCGTACCATGCATGAGACAATCGCAGACGAGCCTGGCGGCATGTCGGTGCGCGACTCGATCAAGTTCTCTCCTGACATGGCCGACGTCGCCGCGGTTGTGTCAGATATCGAGGCCGCGCTATCTGCGTCTCCACATGCCGATTACGGCGGCGTGGGCATCATGATCTTTGATTTTGGCTTGGACATAGTGAACATAGTGCATGGCGTGGCAACCTCGGACATATCCGGAATGAACGAGACCGCGTGGTACGGGCCCAGCCACAGGATGGAGGAGCTGGCCGCCGACCCGGTAACCAGATCCTTTTTGACCGAGACCAGCTACAAGACGTTCGTCCAGGCATACGCCGAAAATGCCCTCAACATATGGATTGACTCGATGATCAACGAGCCAAACGTGATCTCGTACTCTGCGTATGATGCGGTGTTCATCTTGGGCAATGCCATACAGATGGCGGGCAGCGCAACCGACGGCGATGCCATAGCGGCAGCAATACCCGTTGCGGCGCGCGCAGGACATGGGCCGGATCAGTACATGCCCGTAAAGGGCGCTCACGTGTGTTGTGCCGGCAGCTTGTACAACTACGCTGGCGCCTTGGGAACCAGCGTTGCTCTCAATGAGGCAGGAGACTTGGATGCGTCCGCTTATTACATCAATTCGATAGCGGGCCATGCCTTTGCGGCGACACACATCTATGATCCTGCCACAGGCGGCGTGTTGGAGTTTGTCCCCACCGAGAAGAGGAGGGTGGGAGTGCTGGTGTCCGAGACGGGACCGTTGTCCCAACGTTTGGGCATTCCGGCCAGCGAGGCGGTGAGCCTTGCCGCATACAACTACAACCTGGATCTTGCAAACAGGGGTGCAGACTGGCGGCTGGACATAACCAAGAAGGACGACCAGACGTACCCGCGGGCCACACTTGAGGCGACGCAAGAGTTCTACGCGGACGGCATCAGGGCGCTGCTGGGGCCGGTTACCAGCAGCTCCGTATCTGCCATACTGGACTATGTCCACGACAACGACATGGTGGCAGTCAGCTACGGGTCGGCATCCCCCGCATTGGCCCTGTCTGACAACGTGTTTCGCATGCGGATCAGTGACGAGCACAGCGCCAAGGCGTACGCAAATCTTTTGGAGCATGACGGAATTGCCACCTTGATTATAGTCCACCGCAACGATACGTGGGGCGCCTCGTTGAATCGACACATTACGGGCCACGTCGGAGAGCAGGGCGACATAGCCGTACTCCCCAGCATAGAGTACGCCGCGGCCGCACCAAGCGACGCTGCCGTGGATTACGGCGCCGTAATTGAGACGCTAAAGTCCCGGTTGGCGGGAGTCGACATGTCCGATACTGCTGTAATGCTGTTTGGGTTTGACGAGATCAGGGATGTGATCTATATGGCCACATTCGATCCTAACTTGCAAGATGGCATGTGGTATGGCTACCACGCATCCCCCGATTTGGAGCTGCCGGCCCATAGTGCATCATGGATGGAGAAGGTCGGGTATACGATGGCCATCACACAGCACGTTGAAAACGACATCAGCGTTCACATAGATACGAACGTGCCCGACTCAAGCTACTTTTCGTACCATGCCTACGACGCGCTGTACGTCATGGCCTATGCCATGGAGCGTGCAGGCGCAGACGATGATGCCGACGAACTTGCGGCGGCCATCCCCGTCGCCGCGATGAACCTGTCGCCCACCGCGGTGGGATTCTCCGTTACGCTTACGGATGCAGGCGACCTTGCAGGCTCAGACTATGGCGTATACAGGGTAAAGGACGGTGCGTTCACCAAGGTGGCCATATACGACCCCGACGCCGACAAGATTACGGAATAGGCGCGGCCTTGTCCAAAAACTGAAACTCCCAGCGATGCCGACGGACAGAACCGCACGCGCACGGGACCGAAAGGCACATTGATCTCCAATCCTAATGGCCGGCATGAACAAAAAAACAGAAGGCCAAAGATAAGCAAGCCAAACCTGCCCAGAAGCAAGAACAACCCCTCCGGCAAGAGGAACGATCCGGACATTGACTGGTCCAAGTATGCCGAGGCCGCAAGTCCGAGGGCCGCAACTATATAGAATGGATGGGAAAGATAGCCGACTATATACGCAAGCTGTTGGGCATTCCCAAAGGCGAGAAGGACAGGCGCGTCTCGGCCGTACTGGCGGCCGTCTTGAAACCCGAGGAGAAGCTGTCCCATTGGGGGCTGGTGAAGCACTTCGCCAAGCATCCGGGCGACCTGGAGCGGCGCGAGCTCGACCGGCCGTACGGCAAGTCGTGGTACCGCTTGCGCGTATGGCAGACGGACGACTTCATGCTGCACGAGATAATCGGCTGGATGGCCGGCGACGCCGCGGCACGCGGCACCAAGATCGTCGATTCCACAGGGTTTCGGTATATCCAGGTACCAAGACCGGCGCAACGCCAAGTACGGCACTATAAGCGTGAAGCAGTTCGCAAAACCGCGCGTCGCGCGCGCCCTCGGGGGCAAGACATGCGCCGCGGCGGTAACGCCGGGCAAGGCAAACGACACGCCGTATTTGAGGGAGATGCTGATCAGGATGCCGCGCGGGTACAGCGACGTGTTGGGAGACTCCCAATACGGCGGAGTCAAAAACTGCCAGGCGGTACGGGACAGCGGACGCCGCGCCGTAATCGATCCCGGAACCGACTACAAAATCGAGGGAGAAGACGCCAGGGCTGAGATGCTGATGTTTCCCGGGGAACACCCCGGCACCTTCCGCAAATTGTTGCGGAAACAGAACAACGTCGAGAGCGTCTTCTCGTCCATGAAGGAAAGGTTCGGGGGCGTGGTGCGGGCCGTCAAGTCGAAAACCCAGACCGTCGAGTTGCTGTCCATGTGCACATACCGCAACATGACTTTCGCGTGAGGTGCGCGGAGCGGGGGCGGAGAGGGCCCCGCGCGTGGGGGAGCCTGCGCTCAAATGCTTGGAAACGGCCTGAAACGGGGCCCGCGCGCGCCCCTGTAGCTCGGGGCGGGCCGATCGTGGAGGATCGGCGCCGTCATTTCAGGCGGGAACGCTCTGAAACGGCGTGGTCGGCCTTACGGATCGCTAGATTTTGGACAAGGCCGCGCCGCGCCCTTTGGAACGGCCACTCCGGACCTTCTGGCACGATCCCGCATTCGGCCTGTTCCGGATTTGAGGGAGCCCCGGGTATTGAGCGCGGCCGACTGCTCACTCCTGGCGAGGGGCCATCCTGGGGACCTGCCCATGCGCGCGGGAGACACGGTCTTTCCCTTTGGAACGTTCTTGAACCTGGTCCACAGTTTCCGGACGCACCGCACGGTTATGTTCATGGATTCGGCGTTGATCTTGTTCGCGGCGCCTTTTTCCCTCCGCCGCTACGTGCTCGACTTTGGACTGTTCTGGTTTTTTCGCGACGCGCATCCCGCGACCTCCAATGCGGCGCCACCGCTTTGAGCGCCGCGGCCGCCCGCCTCGGCGCCGCCGCGCCCGGACCGCGTATCGATCACGGCGTCCCTCCCCCATTTCGTCCTTCTTACCTTTCCCCCTGGGACTGGGGGTGAACAACTTGCCGGACTACGGAACGCCGGGCCGAGACGTGTACCGTTTTTACAGACATAAGGCACTTATGCCGACAGGCAGCACGCAATGCATGGAGCGCATGGCGGGGCGCCGCACACGGCCAAGCAGGCCCGGCCACGCGCGTATGCGGACGGCGGACGCGTACCGCATATTCGCAACGGCAGGCTGCATCGCCCTGTGCGGCGCCGCATCGGGCGCCGTAATGATGGACGAGGCGTACGCCCAGCCGGGCAACCAAACGATTACGCGGATACTGGCCGACACCGGCGCCATACGAGACGCGCTGGACGTAGGCAGGCCCGATGCGGGCGGATCCGACCCCCAAATGCTGGCCCAGATACTGGCCGACACCGGCGCCATACGAGACGCGCTGGGCATAGGAGGCGAGCCCGAAGCCGACGGCGGATTAGGCGCCATATTCGACTTGTTCGGATCCATACTCGGCGGCGAACCCGGGCTCCAAGAGATTCCGCGGATACTGGCCGACACCGGCGCCATTCGGCGGACGCTGGACATTGGAAGGCCCGATACGGGCGGATCCGACCCCAAAATGCTGGCCCAGATACTGGCCGACACCGGCGCCATTCGGCGGGCGCTGGACGCGCAGTCCCAAATTCACGACACCTCCGCCGGACCTCCGACCCTCAAGCCCGTCTCGTCCGCCGTTGACGGCAGCGGGGGCTTTAACGCCCTGAACGGCGCATTCGGCGTTGGCGTCTTTGAGGTGGGGGGAAGAGACTATGCCGCGGTTGCCGCGACGCGGGACCACGGCGTCCAGATAATCGACGTCACCGACCCCGCCAGACCCGCCCCCGCCTCGTCCATATTCGCCGGCTCGGAGGGATTTGACGCCTTGCACGCCCCTATAAACGTGGACGCGTTTGACAGCGGGGGGCGCGTCTACGCCGCGGTGTCCGGCAGCGGAGGCCTCCAGATAATCGACGTCACCGACCCCGCCAGACCCGCCCCCGCTTCGGCCGTACTCGCCGGTTCGGAGGGCCTTGGACGCCTGACCGGATTGGGGGGCCTGGACGTCTTTGACGTGGCCGGCCGCACATACGCGATAGCGACCGCCGATGAAGATAACAGCGTCGTGATAATGGACGTGACCGACCCCGCATCACCCGCCCTGCTTTCGGCCCCGAACGAACGCTGGGGGGGCTTTGAGGCCATGAAACGCCCAACCGGCGTGGCCGCGTTTGATGCGGGGCATCGCACCTACGCGATAGTGGCCGCCTGGGATGGATCCTGCGTCCTGATAATGGACGTGACCGACCCGACAGAGCCCGTCCCCGTCTCGGCCGCGTTCGACGACGCGGGGGGCTTTGAGGCACTGTCCGGGGCGGCCACGGTAAAAATACTCAACAGCGAGGGCCGCACCTATGCCGTCGTGGCCGGAGCGCGGGACGACGGCGTACAGATAATCGACGTAACCAATCCCTCTGTGCCGGCCCCCGTCTCGGCCGTGTTCGACGGCTCCGGCGGCGTAGCGGTCTTTGGAAACTTTGACGCGCTGCAGGGACCCGTCGGGGTGGACCTCTTTGAGGTGGGGGGAAGAGACTATGCCGCGGTTGCCGCGGTGTGGGACGACGGCGTCCAGATAATCGACCTGACCGATCCGGCATCCCCGGCCGCGGTGTCGGCGGCATTCGACGATTTGGACGTCACCAAGGCCGCCTCTGCCGTGTTAGGCCATTCGCTGGGGGGCTTTGAGGCGTTGGCCGAGCCGTATCACGTGGACACGTTTAGCGTCGGGGACGGCACCTACGCCATAGTGGCATCCCGTGAGGACGACGGCGTCCAGATAATCGACCTGACCGATCCGGCATCCCCGGCCGCGGTGTCGGCGGCATTCGACGGTTACGGGGGTCCCGGCGGGTTTGACGCCATGGCGGGCGCCACCCACGTCGCCGCGTACGAGATGGGCGGCCGCGCGTACGCCGTAGTGACGGGTTCCGCCGAGTCCGGCGTCCAGATAATGGACGTCACCGATCCGGCATCCCCCGCCCCCGTCTCGACCGTATTCCCCGGCAGGGGCGGCTTTGGGATGCTTACAACCGCCCTGAGCGACCCGACCGGCCTGGACGTCTTTGGGGTAGGAGACCGCGCATACGTCATAGTGGCCGCTTGGGAGTCCGACGGCGTCCAGATAGTGGACGTCACCGACCCCGCCAGACCCGCCCCCGTTTCGTCGGCCACCGACAACACCATGCGCATATCCGTGGGCTTTGAGGGGCTGGACGGCGCGCGAGACGTGGAGGTCTTTTGGAGCGGGGGACGCGCCTATGCCATAGTGGCGGCATTTATGGACGACGCCGTACAGATAATCGACATAACCATTCCGGAATTGCCGGCCCCGGCCTCGATAGCCCGCCACGGCGAAAACGGCTTTGTCCTGTTCGGCGCGCGGGACACGACCGTCTTTTGGAGCGAGGGACGCGCCTATGCCCTGGTGGCCTCGGCCGGGCGCACCGAAACGGGCTTCCACAGCGCCGTCCAGATAGTGGACATAACCGACCCCGCCGCGCCCGCCCCCGTCTCAACGGTATACGACGGCGCGCACGGCTTTGAAGCGCTGAGTGCCGTGGTGCACTCGGACGTCTTTGAGGCGGGGGGCGGGCTATACGCGATATTGGCCGACCGGGGGTCCGGCGGCGTCCAGATAGTGGACATAACCGACCCCGCCAGACCCGCCCCCGTCTCGGCTGCACATGACGGCGAGGGCGGCTTTGAGGCGCTGGGCGGGGCGAGCGGCGTCAGGGTCTTTGGGGCGTGGGGCGGCACGTACGCCGTGGTGTCCGCCGCGGACAGCGACGGCGTCCAGCTGATTGACATAACCGATCCGGCATCCCCGGCTCCGGTTTCCGCCGCCTTCGACGATTCGGACGGCTTTGAGGCGCTGGGCGCGCCGATGCACGTAGACGTCTTTGATATCGGGGGCCGCCTCTACGCCATCGCGGCTTCCGAGGACGACGACGGCGTCCAGATAATCGAGATTTCCACGGGCGGCAAGTAGCGGGGGCGGCGGCCTTGTCCGAAACCTAGCGCTCTGCAAGGCCAACCCCGCCGTCCCGAAACCTCCACGCTTTTCGGGAGGAATCTCGCATTGCACGCGCGCGATTCGGACTAGCCCGTGCCGAAGACCGGCCAAAAAATCTGCGCCGGCCGCGTCAGCGTTTGGGCCCGACCCGAATCCCGGCCGGCTAGATCCGCGGCCGTTCTTGCGGGGCGCCCTGCGCCGACAATCCAAATATACGCCTGAACCCGATCCGCCGCCATGGACTTTGGGGGAGAGACGGTTCTGGTCACCGGCGCCTCGTCGGGCATAGGCCGCGACGCGGCGCTGGCGTTCGCGCGCAGGGGCGCCGCCGTGATATTGGTGGCCCGCCGCGGGGACCTGCTGGAGTCGCTGAGGGACGAAATCCGGGACGCGGGGGGCGAGGCCCTGTCGGTGCCGTGCGACGTGTCCGACCGGGCCGCCGTCGAGGCGGCCGCCGCCGACATACTGGAAAATGTGGGGTGCCCCGACATACTGGTGAACAACGCCGGCTTTGCAGTATTCGCCAACGCTCTGGACATGGACGTCGGCGAGATAGAGTCGCAGATGGCCACCAACTACATGGGCATGGTGTACGTTACAAAGGCGTTCCTGCCGCAGATGGTGGGGCGTGGATCCGGGCATATAGTGAACGTGGCATCGGTGGCGGCAAGCTTCGGGCTGCCCGGGGCGGCGGCGTACTGCGCCTCCAAGTCGGCGATGCTGGGATTCTCCGAGGGCCTCAGGCACGAGCTGGCCGGCACGGGGGTGGGGGTCACGGTGGTCAGCCCCATCACGGTGCGCACCGAGTTCTTCGGCGGGGCGGAGGTCTCCGGCTATTCCGTAAGCTCCGAGTCGGTGGCCAAATGCATACTGCGCGCGTCCCGCTCGCCCCGCGCCGAGATAACGGTGCCGGGCATGGCGCGCCTGGCCATATGGGCGAAACACGGCATACCCTACCTGACCGATTTGATGATAGCCCGCGTCTTTGCCAAGAGGTTCCGCCGATGGATATCGGACTGAACCCGCCCTACTCCAGCGCCTTCTCCTTCTTGCTCTTCTGCCACCAGTCCAGATAGTCGTCCTGTATGTCCTGCCTGGTCTTCTCCTTGCGGTTGAGCCGTATGCGGATGTCCGAGACCTGCTCGCGGGTGGCGTACAGCCCGCACCTCTTGCAGATGAAGTGCTTGGTGGCCGACTCCGACTTCATGGGGTACTCTATCTCGTCGTACAGCTGGTACAGGTCTTCCCTGTCCCTCTCCTCCTCGGGCGTCTCGGCCTCGTACTCGGCCTGCACCTTCTTTCTCTCCTTGAACGTGCACTCGGGGCAGTTGGGCATATGCGCCATGCAAGATCCAGTCCATAAAAGCCTTACCGATCGCGGCCGAGGCGGCGTCCGGCCGGCATCAGGACCGGATCCGGCGGCGCGCCGGCAGCTGGGCGGCGAGCGCCGGGCATGGCCGCACACGATGCGACCACACACGCAAAAACCAATTAAGCGGCGAGCGGAGCTTGCGCTGCATCTCCCCGTGTACCCGCTCCAGCTTGCCGTTGGTCTGGGGGTGGGCCACCGAGTCATACGTGGTGGTGTTTCCGTCGGCGTTTTCCCGCCATGGCAGCACTTCGACGGCGTGCTCGGCGGTTGCCTCGTTAAACACGCCCAATGAGGCGGGACGCGTCGCGCGACACGAACCAGCGGCCGTCGTCCAGCTGCTTGGTCCGTATGCCACATGGAGTTGGCGTACTTGCGCTCGTACCGTATCCACGTACTCCCGCATCGCGTGCACCACGCCCTTGGGAACGGCCGTTCCGGATCTTTTAAGGTGATCCCATATCAGGCCCGCGCCCTGAGGGCGCAGCGGGCGGCAAGCACGGCCGACCGCTCGGCCCTGGTGGGAGGCCCCCTGGGGGGCCTGCCCATGCGCGCGGGAAACACGATCTTCCCCTCTGGGACGTGCTTGAACCGGGCCCACAGCTTCTGGACGTACCGCACGGTTACGTTCATGGCTTCGGCGATGATCCGGTTCTTGGTGCCCTTCCTCTTCTCCGCCACTATGTACTCGACTTTGGACTGGTCTAGTTTTTTCATCACGCGCACCCTGCGGGTTCCAATATGACGCCACCGCTTGGAGCGCCTCGGTAGTCGATACCGGCGGCCTTCCGGGCGCCCGTCCGTGTGCCGTCGTACCAGTCTACCCGGACGGCATGTCAATCACGGTGTCTTTCCTACTTTTCCCCCTAGGACTGGGGGTGAACAACTTACCGGACTACAGACGATGCGACGCACACCAAAAACCAATTAAGCGGCGAAGGGGGACGCGCACCGGTGGCTACCGTCATACGTGGTGGTGTTTCCGTCGGCGTTTTCCCGCCGGCACATACCGGCCCTGGCGCGCAACGTGAGGCGCATATTGGACGTGCAGGGCGAGGCGTATACCTCGGTGCGCCGGGACGGCGGCGTGATACTGGTAGACGCGCACGATCCGGTATTCGCCTCCACCGCGGTGGGCCTGCTGTTCGGGGTGGACCGCACCCTGATAGCCCGACGCGTCAACAACGACTTTGACCGCATATCAAGTACCATATCGGAAGTGGGGGGCAACCTGCTGCTGGCCGGAGACCGCTTTCTGGTGCGGGTGGAAGGCCGCTCCCGGGGGTTCCTGCCGAGGGACGTGGAGATGGCCGCCACCTCGGCCATAATAGACGCCAAGTCGCCGCAGGGGGTGCGCCCGGGAACCGCCGCCAGCCACGACAAGCTGCTGTACGCGTACATGACCGCCAAGAACGCCTACGTCTCGCTGTTCGCCGACCGGTGCCTGGGGGGGCTGCCCCTGGGGGTGCAGGGCAGGGCCGTATGCTGCATATTCGACCCCATCTCGGCGCTGGCGTGCCTGGAGACCATGCGCGCTGGCTTTGAGACGGATATAGTACTGTGCTATACCGCCCGCTCGCGGCGGCTGCCCCTGGCCAAGATGCTGAACAGGATAATCCCCCGGATGGCCCTGAAGAGCGTCAAGGTGGACACGGCGCGCGTCTCCCCGGGCGGCCGCGACTACCTGGAGACGGCGGCCCTGGCGACCGAGATTCTGGTGGGGGAGGCCCGAGAGCGGGGCATAAGGCACGTCACGCTGCCCGTCTCCCGGATGCTCTTCGCCGGCGACGCGGCAGACCGGCTGGCCGCCCGGGTGCACGGGGCGGGCCTGGTGCCGGTGATGCCCCTCCCCGGAGACGACAGATTGTTTGGGATGCTGGTGGAGCTGAACATGGCCGGATCCCGCGCCGTCCACAATACCATATCCAAGAAGCAGCGTGATCCCCGGGTGCCCGCGGATCTGGGGCCGTACTCCATAGAGCGGGGCGCGTTCTCTGTGCGGACCGGGCCCAACAACCTGCACGACATTCTGGACGCGGACTGGTAACCATTGCGAATTTAAACGGCGTCCGGTTCGGCGTGTCATGGCGCGCATAGGAGAGTTCGTCTACCCGTGGGGGACCGGCCACTACTTCCGCATGTCCCGCCTCAACGAGGCCCTCAAGGGGCACGTCCCCGACGCCGAGGTGCACTTCTCCAGCAAGGGCAAGATATACGAGAGGCTGAGGCGGGACATGCCGGGGCGTCCGGTGCACCACGTCATGATGCCCACCCCCATAGACGGCGCGATGGGCCCCGACGTGCTCAGGTGCATGCTGAACGTGGCGCTGCCCGTCTCCGGAAACCCGCCGCTCATATCCCAGATAGCGTCGTACCTGAGGGAGGAGAGGCGGCTGTGCGACTCGCTGCATTTCGACATGATAATCAGCGACGGCGACATGGGGGTCAACGTGCTGGCAAAGAACCGGAACATCCCCAGCCTCTTCATCACAAACCAGTTTCGGCCGCGCCTGTGGGCCAGCAGGTTCTACCTGTACCCGTCCCTGGAGTTCGTGTCACGGCAGATAACCAAGGCCACCCGCATACTGGTGGCCGACTCCCCGCCGCCGTACACGATGTGCGAGTTCAACCTGAACCTGTCCGAGGAGGCAGCCCGAAAGACCACCTACGTGGGCCACTTCGCCCGGAGCCGGGCCCCCGAACCCTCCCCGCCATCGGATCTCGAGCGGCTGATAGACGGGCCCGCGTTCGGGTACTGGATGAGGACGGGCAGCGACTCCACCAACGACGGCACCGGGCGCCGGTACGAGGAGGTCTTTGCGGATCCCCGGATGTCCTCGGAGAGGAGGATCGTGTCGCACGCCCGCCAGGACCCTTCCATAGACTCGGTGCTGGGCCGCGACGGGAAGAGGTACTCCATACCCGACGCCCTGGACCGCCGCGTGGACTGGCTCCAGATAGACGTGGGGTTCCTGAGCGAGCAGGAGAAGGACAAGGTGCTGGAGGGATGCTCGTACGCCGTAGTTAACGGCTCCCACACCGTATTGGGGGAGATACTGGGCGGGAAGCGGAGGCCCGTCATAGGAATGCCGGTGTACGACGAGCACAGCAACAACCTGCGGTGGGTGGAGCAGAAGGGCTTGGGGATAATGGCGCGAAGCGCCCCCCGGGCCGCCGCGGCGGTACGCCGCATACGGCGCGACGCCGAGTCGTTCCGCGAGCAGCTGGACCGGTTCGCCGAGAACTTCGTGGCCGACGGGGCCCAGAACGCCGCCAGGATCGCCGCCGAGACGCTGGAGGGGTCCCCCCGTACCCGAGGGTAGGGATCGTGGTCCTCGGGCGCGCATACGCCTGCGGCGACGGGCCGGATCCGGCCGTATTTCCGCGCCCCCCGGCCTCGTCCAAAAACGGAAACCCCCAGCGACGCCAATGGACAAAACCGCACGCGCGCAGGACCAAAAGACATATCGATCTTCGATCCTAATTAGCAGCATGAGCAAACAAAACAGAATGGCAAGGAAGCAAAAGATGGCCAAACCCAACCTGCCCGGAAGCAAGAATAACCCTCCAGCAAGAGGAACGCCCCCGACTTCAACTGACCCGAGTACAACGAGACCGCAAGCCCTAGGGCCGCAACCACATCGAATGTATGGGAAAGATAGCCGACCGTATACGCGAACTGCTGGGCGTCCCCAAAGGCGAGAAGGACAGGCGCGTCTCGGCCGTACCGACGGCCGTCTTGAAACCCGAGGAGGGGCCTTTCCATTGGGGACTGGCAAGGCACTTCACCAAACACCCCGGGTACCTGAAGTAGCGCGGGCTTGCCCGACCGTATGGCAAGTCGTGGTACAGACTGCGCGTATCGCAGACAGACGACGCCATGCTGTACAAGATAATATTCTGGATGGCCGGCGACGCCGCGGCACAAACCTGACTTGATGGGGGTGAACGCCATTGGATGGCGGCCAAGACGAGGTGCTACAATGGCCGTCAAACAACACGCATGACCGCCCAATCTTGAATGCTTAAATATCCACGCCAAGCATGGTACTCTGTGGGGTGGATCTGGGAGAAGAACTGGGATGAAAAGGTCGTTCTGCCTTCTGACCGCAAGCCAATAAACGTAGAGGCCGACATGTATGCCGCACTGATGGCGAAAATTGAAGAGGTGTCAAATGAAGACAGATCCGCCAAACAATCTAGGACAGATCCGTCAAACTAGTCTGTGGCAAGCACCTTATTGTCCAGAATTGCACACTGCCAACGAAATCCACCGTGATTCCGAAATGATCAAGTTTGCCATCGTGGGAACGGTCACCCTGGCCACAACTACGGCAATTTTGAAATGCGGCGCGTAATCTCCGGCCTCGTCCAAAAACGGAAACCCCCAGCGACGCCAATGGACAAAACCGCACGCGCGCAGGACCGAAAGACATACCGATTTTCGATCCTAATTAGCAGCATGAGCAAACAAAACAGAATGGCAAGGAAGCAAAAGATGGCCAAACCCAACCTGCCCGGAAGCAAGAATAACCCTCCAGCAAGAGGAACGCCCCCGACTTCAACTGACCCGAGTACAACGAGACCGCAAGCCCTAGGGCCGCAACCACATCGAATGTATGGGAAAGATAGCCGACCGTATACGCGAACTGCTGGGCGTCCCCAAAGGTGAGAAGGACAGGCGCGTCTCGGCCGTACCGACGGCCGTCTTGAAACCCGAGGAGGGGCCTTTCCATTGGGGACTGGCAAGGCACTTCACCAAACACCCCGGGTACCTGAAGTAGCGCGGGCTTGCCCGACCGTATGGCAAGTCGTGGTACAGACTGCGCGTATCGCAGACAGACGACGCCATACTGTACAAGATTATTCTGGATGGCCGGCGACGCCGCGGCACACGGCGCCAATATCGTCGATTCCGCCGGTTCAGCATATCCAGATACCGGGAACGACACAATGCCAGGTACGGAGCAGTCCGCGTGAAGCAGTTTGCAAAACCGCGCATCGCGCGCGCCTTTGGGGACGTGACATGCGCTGCGGCGGTCATGCCGGACATGGCAAACGACTCGCCGTGCCTCAGGGAAATGCCGGACATGATGCCGCGCGGATCCTGCGACGTGCCAGCCGACGCCCAATACGGCGTAGTCGAAAACTGCCAAGCCGCAAAGGACGGTGGACACCGCCCCGTAATCGAGCCCAGATCCGACTATACAATCGAGGGAGACGACACCAGGGTGTAGGTGCTGATGTTTCTCAAGGAATATCCCCGCACCTTCCGCAAGTTGTTGTAGAAGCGGAACAACGTCAAGAGCGTCTTCTCGTCCATGATGGAAAGGTTCGGGGGACGGAGACGGTCGCCGCATTTGAGGGGAGCCTGCGCTCAAATATTTCGAAACGGCCGGACGGGGCCCGTGCGCCCCTTCGGGCATGTTGGATCATCGCGGATCGGCGCTGTCATTGCAGGCCAGAGTGCTTTGGAACGGTATGGCTTGCCCCACGGGTCGTTGGATTTTGGACAAGGCCCCCGGTATCCGCTGGCATAAGCGCCTTAGATTAGTTTATAATTTATCAAGCAATGTCGATATGTCGCCCGCTATTCTTTCTTCATAACTTTGCATATACTTCTGGTACATGAATACCACGTCGCGCTCTTTGTTGGTATATCCGTCTTTATACCCCTTTACCACCATCCGTTCAATCTGCTTCAGGCATTCATTGTGACGTTTAGTCGTTCTGATAATGCCTTGAATCTCTTGCTGCACATCGTATTTTATGTACCGTATGTGTCCCGTTGCAAGTAAACTGTCATAGATATCATGGCCTATGTAGCTATGCACATACTCTACCTCCTGGTTATCATGCTTAGCCTTGGTGTTAGGTGTTGAAACTATCTCGCGGATAGTTTCCAATTCCTTGCGTATGCTCTCGAAAACTCGTTCACCCCCATCTTTCCTGCTTGATGCGATAACAAGAAATGCGCCAATCACCATCAATTGGGTTATTGTTATAAAGATCAACTTAAATGTAACAGGATTGCTAATATCCATACAACATGCATACATCATGATATAGCCTTGTGTTCCCACCAACGCTGTAATTCCCATATAGGTGAACAAGCCCGCCCACCATTTGGCATTCCTGGTTTCGGGCTTGCGATAAATGCGTATGCCAATGGCGGAACCGAATATCGCCAACCCCGCGATAGTTGCCGCCCCCTGAAACATGGCGTCTCTTTTCAAATCTCGTGGCCCACTATCACCGATCATGGCACTCAGGGCGTCTATTGCAAATGCTAATCCCACGCCTAGCAGCAGTACCGACGCTATTATCGCTAGTTTATTGAGCCATTTTTGATATTTACTATTGGACATCGTATTAACTATGTATATTATAGTATTTGACTCCTTTCAGAAAGTGGGGGTTGGGCAATGATTCTAACGGAGCCTGATCCGATCGATACATACATAGATCCCGCTCGACCTGCCCAATGCAATGAGCGAACACAACAGACGGAATGGATACTGGCGATATTACGAGCTCGCGACGAAGGAAGAGAAGGCCCACATGATACGCATGCTGATACGCTTGGTCCAAGAGCATCCGTGCCCGCGCCCAAAGAAGGGCAAGCGGGGCCGCCCTCCCGTTCACTCCAGAGAGGAGCTGGACTTTCTCCTGCTTCTCATGATGGCCGACGACGACATCTACCGTGGCATCGTGGCGGATCTGCAGAGCATGCGGACGCCTTGGGACGACGAGCCGGTCCCCGTCCACACCACCCTAGTCAGGCACGACCAAACCGTCCCCGAAGAGTGGTTGGAGCTGATACTGGCAGAGACGGCCCGCCTATGCCTGAAGGAGGTGGGAGACGCGACCGGCCCGTTGGCGGCCGACAGCAGCGGCATGGAGACGACCAGGTACGGGATGGTGGAGAGGCCCAACAAGAAGGAGCGCGACTTCGTCATGACCCGCCAAAAGATATACTGGAAGTACCACATCCCCGCGATCCTGTGGCTGCAGATCATACTGGCCGCCGTCGGCACGCCGGGCAGCGTCAACGACTCGATCAAGCTTCCGACTATGCTGCGTAAAATCAGGCGGCACGGATTCGACGTGTCCGGACGCTTCTTCAACGCCGACAGGGGATACGACTCGGACGACAACTGCAAGGAGCAGTTCTAGATGGGCATGATCCCGAACATCAAACAGAGGAAAGACGCGAAAAACCGTGACAAGCCCAACAGGAGGAAGGCGGCGGAAATGTTCGACGGCGTCGTGTACCGCCTGTGGGGCATGATCGAGGGGGTGTTCGGGGCCGAAGAGCCCCGGCGCCACCAACTGCAGTGCAGGTTCGTGCGGGACGACAACCGGCGCCGGTTCGCCCAGAGGCGGGCCATCACGTGGAACATACGCGTCTTAAACCGGTTCGAGTGCGCAAACCGACTGAACATACCGATACCGTCGTACGGCGTGACGCATTGGGAGTGCGCATGACGCATCCATCCGTCCAAGGGAAGAAACCCCGCCGGGATAGTTCCGGCGTGCATCCGGATCCCGTCTAACCGGGATGCCATCGGGGGACGGGAGCGGGTAGAGCCCGCATGATTTACGGATTAACGCACCAACCCCGGCCGGGGAATTATCGGAATTAATACAGGTTAAATACTAACTTCGCATGATACTTGCATGAACAAACAAACTGCGAACGCGAAAGGCGACTCAGCCAAATACCGGGACCTGTCCCTGCCGGAATTGTTCGACATGTTCCCCGACGACAAGGCCGCCATGGAGTGGATCGAGGAGAACGTGTGGCCGGACGGCCGCAGGTGTCCCAGGTGCGGCTACAAGTACACCTGCGCCTCCAAGCACCCGAGCATGCCGTACTACTGCTCGGAGTGCGACAAGCGCTTCAGCGTCAAGATCGGAACCGTCATGGCACACTCCAAAATCAGTTACCGGAACTGGGCCATAGCCACGTACCTGCTCGCCACCCGTCCCAAGGGCATATCCAGCGTGCAGCTGGGCAAGGATCTTGGAATAAAGCAGAGCACGGCGTGGTTCCTGCTGCACAGGCTCAGGGAGGCGTGGCGCACCTTGGCGGGGCCGGACTTGATGGCCGGCCCCGTCGAGGTGGACGAGGTGTATTTGGGAGGGATTGAGAAGAACAAGCACGCCGACAAGAAGGGCAAGAGGAAGAAGACCGCGGTCGTGGGCATCAGGGACAGGAAGACCGGAACGATCAGGGCGATCCCCGTGCCGGAGACCACCGCGGCCCGCCTTTTGGAGTTTGTCGAGTCCAACGCGGATCCGGAAGCCAAGAAATTCACCGACGAAAACCGGGCGTACGGCGGCCTGAAGAACCATGAGACGGTCAACCACGGCGACGGGGAGTACGTCCGGGGCGAGGTGCACGTCAACGGGATGGAGTCGTTCTGGGCCCTGGTGAGGCGCGGGTACAACGGGACGTTCCACCACATAGAGCCCAAGCACCTGCACCGCTACGTCAACGAGTTTGCGGGAAGGCTGAGCGACAGGGCGGCCAGCGCCGTCGAAAAGATGTGCAACATTGTACGGAACCTGGTGGGCAAGAGGCTCACCTACAGGCAGTTGATAACCAGCAAGTCACTGTGCGGCGCGACGTGACGGCGGCGCGCCGATCCAGGCAAGAATGCGCGCGGGCGGCATTTCCAGAAGGGCCGACGGATGGGCGCGGCATGACAAATCCGTGAATTATTGGTCGGGCGCGGCCGTCCGGATGCCGCGGACGTTCGGTACGGGGGGGAATGTTCACAATTCCCGATTCAACTACAAACTCACGCCTGAATCCGGCCATTTGGGGCGATTGTAAACGTTCTCCGGAATTCCATGCGCGGGCGGCCGGCAGGTGAGGGGTGTATCAATCACGATAATTCCCCCCGGCCGGCGGGACTTGCTTATATCAGAATAGAACGGCGTACAGCCGTGCGCAAGTCCCCGATTATTCTGGTGGCGGTGGCATGCGGGTGCGCGCTGTTCGTGAACGCGCAGGCAGACGCCAGCAACGTGACCCACAACGATGCCGGAATTGACGCGCTGGGTTACCCCTCAATTAACAACACCGTGGGTAACGCAACGGCTGGCAGTGTCGCAAACGGCACCTCCACGGCGTTGGCCATTCCGCCGGAGGTTGCCGCGGCCAACAACGGTTTTGCCTTGGACTTTTACCGGCAGGTCTCCGGCCAGGACGGCAACATATTCCTCTCGCCCACCAGCATTTACGCGGCGTTCTCCATGGTGTACGAGGCCGCTGGGAACGACACGGCGGCCCAGATGCAGGAGGCCTTTGGCTTTGAGCCCGACGAGAGTCTGCGCCACAACTACACCGCGGCGTTGGCGTCGTCGCTGAACCGCCCGGATCCCAACGCCACGCTGACGCTGGCAAACTCGCTGTGGCTTGCCGACTGGTTTGAGCCGTACGACTCGTACCTGAATGTAATCGGCAGTGTCTATGCAGCGGACATAACCAGCGCTAACTTTTCTGATCCGGGGACCGTGGAAGCCATAAACGCGTGGGCGGCGGAAAAGACCCAAGACAAGATCCCGCGGGTCATCGGACCAAGTGATGTGCACGATAAAACATCGTCGGTGTTGATGAACGCCATATACTTCAAGGGATCCTGGGAGCACCAATTCAAGCCGAGACACACGTCGGAGATGGATTTTTGGACCGGCTCGGAGAACGTCACGGCCCACTACATGACCACACAAAACCATTTTGAGTACGCCGTACGCGACGGGGCGCAGTTTCTGCGGCTGCCGTACGAGGGCGACAGGCTGTCCATGCTGATCATACTGCCGTTGGAAAAAGACGGGCTGGACGGCGTACTGGGCAACGCCACCGCCGGACAGGTGGACCTGTGGGCGGGTGAGATGTACCAACGGGACGTCATAGTGTACATGCCGAAGTTCGAGGTGAGGACCCACTACAACTTGGTTCAGCATTTGAAGTACATGGGGGTTACCGACCTATTCAACCCATCCACATCAGATCTGTCGGGCATGGCGGAGCTTGAACCCCCCCAGAGGTTGTGGGTGGAGAAGGCGCTGCACGACGCGTACGTCAAGGTCAACGAGGAGGGAACCGAAGCCGCCGCGGTCACCACCATAATCGGCGAGGTAACCGAAAGCATACAGCTCCCGCCGGAGGTGTTCAAGGCGGATCATCCGTTCTTGTTCGTGATACAAGACGACGAAAGCGGAACCATACTCTTCATGGGGCGGGTGTCGGATCCCTCGTGCACCACATATGATAATATGACAAACCAGTGCACCGAATAATACACCGGCCAGTGACTGCGACATTCGCAGCCCAACTGATTCTGATAAGTTACAAAGCAGAACGGCGTTCGCTTCCGCCATGAGGTGTTGCCTCTTGGACGCCTTGAGCGCGGTCCGGCCAAATGAAGAACCGTTCGTACACCGGGGCGCCACGCCACTCGGCACGCGGTCCGGCGCCATACGCTCCAAGAGCCGACCTGCATCTGATTTTCAGTTGATCCTAAAGGTGGAATACACCGCGTCCAGCAGGCCCATGTGGGAACCAAAGACGTGCGGCGGCGCCGAGAGCCCTATATAGTACACCTCGTCCCCGTCAAAGACCGTGTACGTGGCGGAGCGGTACGCCATGATCTCGTCTATCTCGAGGCTGCCTTCCCGCAGGTACGTGTAGTCGCCCAGGCGCGCCGAGCCCCGGTCTTCCCAAAGCGCCGAGCCCCCGTACTCCTCCGTCAGGTGGGGCGTCAGCGCCGCCACTATGCCGTCCTCCCACGTGATGTGCTGCGGTATGTTGCCCACGCGGGGCGCCACCGTCACCGATATCGTTACGGGCACGGCGTCCTCGTCGGTTGCCGGGTGGGTCATGACCAGGGTGGATACGCCCGGGAGCTCGACGTGCGCGCTGGCCGGCACCGCCACCCCGGCCACGCGCGGCTCGCCCCCGGAGACCTCCACTATCCAGCCGGCGGGAACCGCCACGCTGAACGCCCCGAAGTCGGCGGCGTGCATGGGCTCCCCGCCGTAGCGGCCGTCCTCCAGCACCAGCCGGCTCAGCTCCTCCACGACGCGCTCCAGCTCCATTATGCGGGCGAGCGCGTCGTAGATCATGCTCTCCCACGTCTGGTGCGACTGCCGCCAGCACGCCACCTCGTCCTGCATGCTGTCGCCGTAGGCGTTGCAGTCAACTACTCCGGGCACCGATATGAGGAACGCCGCCAATACTAGCATGCCGTGGTATATCCGACCTCCCCTTAAAAGCGGCTTTTTTGCGTATGCGTACGGCGTCTATATGCCCTCCCGGATCCGGCCGGCCCCGGCGCCTCACATTTATGGAAGGCGGCCGCGACGCGGTATGATGAAGTGCGACCGGTGCGGCAGCGTGGCAGTCTACACCCGCAAGTACTCGGGGGAGAGCCTGTGCGGGGGATGCTTCTCGGACTCGATAGTGCGCAAGACCTCCAGGACCATATCCAGGCATAACATGATGCGGCGGGGCGACGACGTGGCCGTGGCCGTCTCCGGCGGCAAGGACTCTTTGTCGCTGCTGCACGTGCTGCACGGGCTTTCCGAGCGGGGAGGCTACTCGGTGCGGGCCGTTACCGTAGACGAGGGCATTCCCGGGTACAGGGACGAGGCGCTCGACATAGTCCGGGAGTACTGCGGCGGCCTGGGCGTGGAATGCTCCATGGTCAGCTACCAGGAGATGTACGGCGCCACGCTGGAGGGAGTCCTGGCCGCCAGGGAGGGCGGCTCTGCGTGCTCTGCGTGCGGCGTGCTCAGGCGGCGCGCCATAGACCGCCTGGCCCGCGGCGCCGACGTGGTGGCCACCGCCCACAACATGGACGACCACGTCCAGACGTTCCTGATCAACCTGATGTCGGGGGACACCTCCAAAATAGGCCGCAGCGCGTCGCCGGGGAGGGTCGCGCCGTTCCGCGAGATATACGAGGCCGAGATAGTGTTTTACGCCTTCGTGAACGGCATTCCCTTCCAGACCGAGCCGTGCCCCCACGCCGACGAGGGCATACGGACCGACGTGCGGCGGTTCCTGAACGGGATGGAGGAGGGGCACAGCGGCATAAAGAACGTCATGTACCGCTCCATACAAAAGATATCCCGCCACGTGCCGGACACCAAGACGCTGGCGCCCTGCGGGCGGTGCGGCCGGCCGGCGACCGGCGGAACGTGCTCGGTGTGCCGCACGCTGGCGGCGGCAAAAATGCACATATAGCGGCACGTCGTATGAGTCGCGGTAGTAGGGAGGATCGGGGTGCTA
This sequence comes from Nitrosopumilaceae archaeon, assembly GCA_963665475.2. GTDB lineage: Archaea > Thermoproteota > Nitrososphaeria > Nitrososphaerales > Nitrosopumilaceae > VYCS01. The sequence continues at coordinate 618,040 of CAXXXK010000004.1, forward strand.
GCCGTGCCCCTTTCCGAAACCGGCTATACGCGGAGATCAGCAACCGCTGGGTAAATCTCTGCGTGGGCAGTTCCCGCTCGGCGCAACGGGACGATGTCACGCCGGGGCAGGTGGTTGCAGGCCCGGAGGCGTCCGAAGGGATGCCGCCCAGGGCCGAGCTGCCGAACGTGGCCAGGCCCGGGAGGGAGCAGTCCTAAGGCGGGGCATCCACGCTTCCCCGTCAACGTGGCGGACTGGCGCGCCCCGAAATGGGGCTGTCCGCGCAGGGTGGAGCCGGCGGGGCTACTACCTTTTTATCGAGCGTGGCCGGCGCATGCGCCATGCAGCCGTACCACGCGCTCCGGGAGTCCGCCCCGCCGGAAGCCCGGGAGACCATGGACGAACTGCGGGGGTATTGCGTCTCGCTGGGCGGCACCGAGGACGTCCGCTCCCACCGGGTGGTGTACGGCCGGGGCATGATATACCGGTGGTTCGCCGACATCAAGCCGGGCCGCCACTGCACGGTTCTAAAGACCACGACGGGGTGGCGCAAGCCCATACGCAGCACGCTGGTGCCGCACGGCGGGGACACCTCGCACGCCAAGGCCATGATAAGGGAGGCCTTTGAGGCCGTCTAGTACCGAACGTCAAACCCGGCAAACTCGCCCGTATGCGCCTCCTCTCGCACGTCTACGCCGTGTACGATGGAGTTGGCCGGCCCCCGGCGGCACCATTCGGCCACCGCGTCCACCGCGCCGGCGTCGCCTTCCAGCACGGCCTCCACCCGGCCGTCGTCTAGGTTGCGCACCCAGCCGCGTACAGAATCCTGGATTGCCCGGGCCTTTGTGGACTGCCGGAAGAAGACGCCCTGGACCCGGCCGGTTATCAGCAGGCGGACGCGCTTCTGGGCCATATGCGCGGGGTGTGGTCGTGCGGCTTTTTAGTATTTCCGGCTAGTTGCGCCTCTTGAGGCGGGCCCGGCCGGTCTTGCGGGCCGCTATGCTTCCCACCTTGGCGCCGGGCGGCGCGTTTCTGGAGACCGTGGAGCTCTGGCCCACGTGCTGGTGCCGTCCGCCGCCGTGGGGGTGGGCGTAGGCTGCCTGCGCCACGCCCCGGACTATGGGGTACTTTTTCCCCCTGGAGCGGAAGTTGCGCCATTTGCCGCCGGCGCTCATAAACGGCCTCTCCGAGACGCCGCCGCCGGCCAGCGTCCCGATCATGGCGCGGTTCTTGGGGTGGAGGGTGATGAACCGGCCCGACGGCAGCTTCAGCGTGACGCCGCCCTCGACGTGGGAGAATATTACGCCGCCGCCTCCGGCCGCCTTTATCAGGGTGCCGCCGTCCCCGTAGTGCCGCTCGACGTTGCAGACGGCCGTCCCGTCGGGTATGTTCTGGACGCTGATCACGTTCCCCTTCTCTATCCTAGACTTTAGGCCAAAGTGCATGGTGTCCCCCACCTCCAGCCCCAGCACGGCGGGAACGAAGGATACGGACCCGTCCTCAAACCTGATCTTGGCCAGCGGCGCGTCGCGGCCCCTCTCGTGCACCAGGTCCAGCACCAGCGCCTCGTGGTTCTCGGCAAGCGCAAAGTTGGGGTAGGCCGCCCTGGCGATCTTGCCGGTGGTCGCGGCACGGAACTGCCATCCTCCACGGCCCCTCCTGCGCACCAGCGGTCTCTTTCCCATGCGGGTGTGTCGCGCCGGATCCTGTTTTTAACCTTGTGGCGCCCCGCCGATCCGCCTACAGAACGAATGTCAACAAAGATATAAAAATCGCCTTGGGATATCTAGGAACGATGGCAGGGCAGTCTTTGAACCTGAAGGTTCTCGAAGCTTACACCCGGGACGTGGGCCGCGGCGTGGCGCGCATAGACTACGACTCGATGGACACCCTGAGCGCCTCCACCGGCGACGTGCTGGAGATAAAGGGCAAGCGAAGGTCGGTGGCAAAGTGCCTCCCGCTGTACCCGTCAGACGAGGGCAAGGGCATCATACGCATAGACGGGCTGGGGCGCAACAACTCCGGAATAGCCATAGGCGACACCATATCGGTCCGCAAGATCAAGGCGGTCCCCGCCGAGAAGATAGTGGTGGCCCCCCTGGAGGCCATCCCGCCCATAGACGAGAGGTACCTGGCCGACGCCCTGGAGAGCGTCCCGCTCATCAAGGGCGACAACGTCATGGTGCCCTACTTCGGGGGCAGGCTGACGTTTCAGATAATAGGCGTGACGCCCGCGTCCGACGCGGTTCTGGTCACTCAAAAGACCGTCTTTCACATAGCCGAGAAGGGCGAGACGCTCCGCGGCGTGCCGCAGGTCACCTACGAGGACATAGGCGGCCTGACCGACGAGATAAAGAAGGTGCGGGAGATGATCGAGCTGCCCCTGAGGCATCCGGAGATATTCGAGAAGCTGGGCATCGAGGCGCCCAAGGGCGTGCTGCTGTACGGCCCGCCGGGCACCGGCAAGACCCTCCTGGCCAAGGCCGTGGCCAACGAGTCCAACGCCCACTTCATATCGATATCCGGCCCGGAGATAATGTCCAAGTTTTACGGGGAGTCCGAGGCCCGGCTCCGGGAGATCTTCAAGGAGGCGCGCGAGAAGGCGCCGTCGATAATATTCGTCGACGAGATAGACTCGATAGCGCCCAAGCGCGAGGAGGTGACCGGCGAGGTGGAGAGGCGCGTCGTCTCGCAGATGCTCTCGCTCATGGACGGGCTGGAGGCGCGCGGCAAGGTCATCGTGATATCGGCCACCAACCGCCCCAACGCCATAGACCCCGCGCTGCGGCGGCCCGGCAGGTTTGACCGCGAGATAGAGATACGCGTGCCCGACAAGAAGGGCCGCAAGGACATTCTGTCGATACACACCCGCAACATGCCTCTGCTGATGGACAAGAGCGCGCCCGAGTGCGTCAACCTGGAGAAGGTGGCCTCGGTGAGCCACGGGTACGTGGGGGCGGATCTGGAATACCTCTGCAAGGAGGCCGCCATGAAGTGCCTGCGCAGGCTGCTGCCGGAGCTGAACCTGGAGGACGAAAAGGTCCCCCCCGAGACGCTGGACAAGCTGGTGGTGAACAACGCCGACTTCCAGAAGGCCCTCGTCGAGGTGACCGCCTCGGGGATGAGGGAGGTCTTCATAGAGAACCCCGACGTGGAGTGGACCGACGTGGGGGGCCTTATGGACGTGAAGCGGGAGCTGCAGGAGGCCGTCGAGTGGCCCATGAAGCACCCCGGGCTGTACGACAAGCTGGGCCACCGCATGCCCAAGGGCATACTGCTCCACGGCGACAGCGGGACCGGCAAGACCCTCCTGGCCAAGGCGGTGGCCACCGAGTCGGAGGCCAACTTCGTATCGGTTCGGGGGCCCGAACTGCTCTCCAAGTGGGTGGGGGAGTCCGAGCGCGGGATCCGCGAGATATTCCGGCGGGCCAGGCAGGGGTCGCCGTGCGTCGTGTTCTTCGACGAGATAGACTCGATAGCCCCCATACGGGGGGCCGGCGGGGACACGGCCGTCACCGAGAGGGTGGTGAGCCAGCTGCTTACCGAGATGGACGGCATGGAGAACATGCACGGCGTCGTCGTGCTGGCGGCCACCAACCGGGTGGACATCATAGACCCGGCGCTGCTGCGGCCCGGACGATTCGACAAGATCATAAAGGTGCCGATGCCCGACCGGAACAGCCGAAAGAGCATTCTGGAGATCAACGTCAAGGACATATCTCTGGCCGACGACGTTGACCTGGCCAAGCTGTCCGAGCTAACCGACGGGATGAGCGGGGCCGACACGGCCTCGATAGCCAACACGGCGGTCTCGCTGGTTATACACGAGTTTCTGGACGGCGACGATTCCGTACGCGCAGTAGACGACCCAGCCCTGGGGGCGCAGGCGCCGGACTCCGTGTCCGAGGCGCCGCCGACGCTGTCGGCCGCCGACATAGAGAAGCGGTCGGAGAACGCCAAGGTCACCATGAGGCACTTCGTGGACGCCGTCCGGAAGGTCCGCGAGCAGAAGGACCTCAAGGTGCAAGAGAAGATGATCACCCCCTACTTCCGCTAGTGAAATGCCCTCCGGGTACCGCGGCAGGGTGTTGCGCCTGCTGGAGAGGTACGGGGCTAACGTGGGCGACCGCATCCAGATCTCCTCCCCGAGGCCGTGCGCCGGCGTGGTGATGCCCCGGTACCACCATTACGACGACTCCCACATAGTGCTGAAGCTGGACAGCGGGTACAACGTGGGCGTGTCGGTGTTGGACATCGAGTGGATCAGCGTGCTGGAGAGGCCCCCGCCCGAATCCCCGCCCCCTCCTTCCCCGGAGCCCCGAAAGGGGCTGCCCGACGTGCTGCTGGTCTCCACCGGTGGCACCATCGCCAGCCACGTGGACTACCGCACCGGGGCGGTCACCCCGGCGCTGGACGCGGCCCAGCTGGGCGACTCCATGCCGGAGATGTACCGGATGGCCAACGTGTACCCGCTCAACCTGATCTCGGAGTACTCCGAGAACATAACCCCCGAGCACTGGGTGCAGATGGCCCGCACCATACACCGCGAGCGGGACAACTACGACGGCATAATCGTGGCGCACGGCACCGACACCATGCACTACACCGCCGCCTACCTGTCCTTTGCCCTGGCCGGGTGCGACACCCCGATAATACTGACCGGGTCGCAGCGCTCCCCGGACAGGGCGTCCTCGGACGCGGCGATGAACCTGGCCGGGGCCGTCTCGGCCATCGCGAGCAAGATTCCCCGGGGGGTGTACGTGGCGATGCACCACACCCGGAGCGACGACACCGTGGCGCTGCACTACGGCACCCGGGTGAGAAAGAACCACACCAGCCGCCGGGACGCGTTCCACACCATATTCGGGGAGCCCGCCTGCCTGGTGCGGGACGGCGAGGTGGAGACGGCCGCGCGCGGCGACTACTGGGGCGGCGTGGAGTACCGCCCCCTGCTGTCGGTGGCCCGGGGGGCGGCCCTGGTGAAGTACCATCCCGGGTACGACGTCCGGACGCTGGAGCGGCTTTCCGCCGGGTGCGGGGCCGTCATCCTGGAGGGAACGGGGCTGGGCCACGTGGGCCGGGAGTCCTACGGGGCCATCAAAAGCATGGTGCGGCGGGGCACCTTCGTGGGCATGACCTCCCAGTGCATAGGGGGGCGGGTCAGGATGACCGTGTACGAGAGCGGCCGGGACCTGCTGGAGATGGGGGTGGTGCCGCTGTACATGATACCCGAGACGGCGCTGGTCAAGGCGATGTGGGCCCTGTCGCACAGCAAGAATTTACGCCACACCATGACGGCCCCGACGGCGTCGGAGGTGATGTGATGGAGCCGCCCGTCCTGGTGGGGCTGGAGATACACCAGCAGCTGAAGACCGGCAGCAAGCTGTTCTGCAGGTGCTCGGGGGTGCGGGAGCCCGGCCGCGAGGAGCGGTTCGTGAGGCGGCTGCGCCCGGTGAAGAGCGAGATGGGCAGGTACGACGAGGCCGCCCTGTTTGAGGGCCTCCTGAAGAGGGACGTCCTGTACAGGGCCGACGCGAACAACTCGTGCATGGTGGAGTGGGACGAGGAGCCCCCCAGGGAGGTGGACCACGCGTCCAAGATGGCCGCCCTGACGGTGGCCGCCGCCCTGGAGTCGTCGGTGTTCGAGGAGATATACCCCATGCGTAAGACGGTGATAGACGGCTCCAACACCGGCGGGTTCCAGCGCACCATGCTGGTCTCCCAGGGGGGGACGCTGCGCGTCGGCGACCTCGCCGTGGAGGTGCAGTCCATATGCCTGGAGGAGGACTCGGCCCGCTCCCTGGGCGAGGAGGACGGCATGAGGGTGTACGCGCTGGACCGGCTGGGCGTCCCGCTGGTGGAGATCGCCCTGGCGCCGATGCCCGGCGACCCCAAGGAGGTGAGGCGCGCCGCCGAGGGCCTGGGCAGGCTGCTCCGCAGCACCCGGCGGGTGGCCCGGGGCATAGGCACCATACGGCAGGACGTCAACGTCTCGGTGCGGGGCGGCGGCGGCATCGTGGAGGTGAAGGGCGTGCAGTACCTGGACCAGCTGGAGAGGGTGGTTGAGCGCGAGGCCGACCGGCAGGACGGGCTGCTGGAGATACGCGACGCGCTGCTTGACAGGGGGCCGCCGCTGCCAAAGATCGACGCGCTGGACGTGACCGACATGATGGGCGGGTGCGGGTCCGACGCCGTACGCGGCGCGCTGGCCCGGAAGGACGTCCTGCACATTATACCACTGCGGGGGTACGCGGGGATGCTGGGCCACGAGCCGCGTCCGGGGGTGCGGCTGGGCCGCGAGCTGGCCCAGCTGGTCAAGCCGTTCGGCGTGGGGGGCATATTCCACTCCGACGAGCTTCCCGGGTACGGCATAGGGCCGGACACCGTAACCGAGTTGTACGGCCGCATGGGCGGGGATCCGGACGCCGACGCGTTCGTGCTGGTGGCCGCCCCGCTGGACCTCATGTACGGGCTGAGGCGCGCCATAGTGCGCCGGGTCATACAGGCCAGCAAGGGCGTGCCGGCCGAGACCCGGATGGCCCTGCAGTCGGGCAGGACGGTGTTCATGCGCCCCCGCCCGGGGTCCGCCCGGATGTACCCGGAGACGGACATCCCGCCGGTCATAGTCACCGAACGGGAGATGGAGGAGGCCAGCGACCTGGTGCCGCCGCCCTGGGCGGAGCAGGTGCGGGAGTACTCCGCCAGGTACGGCATATCGGCGCAGCTGGCCGAACAGCTCCTGGATTCAGACCGCCTGGAGACGTTTCGGGAGCTGGCCGCCCGCAGGAACGTGCCGCCGGCCTTTGCGGCCTCCATACTGTGCTACACCATGAAGGAGATGCGCCGGGAGGGGCTGGACGTGCGGGCGCTGGACGACGACACGCTGCGGGAGGCCTTCGGACTGTTGGGCCGCGACGAGATATCAAAGGAGGGAGTGGAGATGGTGCTCCGGGACGTGGCGTCGGGCAACTCCGACACCGTCGCCGAGGCGGTGGAGAACACCGGCGTGGGCCGCGTGCCGGACGCCGAAGTGTCCGGCATACTCGACGAGATAGTATCGCAGAACCGCCCCATGATATCCAAAATGGGGGAACGGGCCGTCGGCCCGCTCATGGGCAAGGCCATGTCGAAACTGCGGGGCAAGGCGCCGGGCGAGCTGGTGAGCAGGATGCTGGCCGAGAAGATCCGGGACGCGTAATCTGAAAGCGCATGTCTTGAAGCTTATTCCGTATGGGGAAAATTAAGGTCATACAGAATATGATATATACACAATGGTGCTATATGCAGGTACCATGGTTGTGACAATCGCCGAGGGAGTGTGCATGTATGAACCGGCCCACCATTGATCTGGGCTTCATCCTGCGGCAGGTCCCGGATTTTGAGTTTGACATGGATGAGTTTGACGGCAGGCTGCGCCTTCAGAAGTTCATATACCTGCTCCAGGCGCACGGCGTATACTTGGGGTACGACTTTTCGTGGTATCTCAGGGGCCCGTACTGCAGCGCCCTGACCACCTGCGGATTTGCGCTCAAGGACATATACGACGAGATACCAGAGAACGCAGAGGCGAGGTTTTTGAACTCGGGAGACCAACGTAACTTTAAGAAGTTTCTGGAGTTTGTAAAGGACAGGGAGATGGATCATGAGTATCTTGAGATTGCAGCATCCATACACATGCTAAAGAACTTGGGTAGGGATGAGTCTGGCATAATTGGACGGGTCATGGAGAAGTCTGAATCGTTTACCAAAGAGAAGTGTGATAAGATATGGGACGACCTGATAGAACACAATCTGCTACCACAGAGGGGTGTACAGCAGTGACCGCTACACCAGACGCGTCATTCTTTGACGGTTCCAACGTCGAATCGTTCTCCCCGACCGTCAAGATACGCCCGTATGTGGCCAAGAACTACTCCGACATGGCCATACAACAGATGCTGCTGGACGCGCAAAAGAGCGGCGACACGCTGGAATCCGTCCACAAAAGCGTCTTCCGCCACGGCAACCACTATCCTCCGATTGCCGCATTGAAGGCTGACCGGAGACTTGTCGTCAGGCTGCTGTTCCACGACATGGACAGCACGTCATGACAGGTTTTCTCGAACCATTGTGCTGCATATGGAGTGTTCTGTCCGACATCCTTCCCATTCTAATCATACCGTCCATAGGGGGTTATATCGCGATACGTGCGTATCACTGGTACAAAAGTATAGAAACCAAGGATCTACGATACAGGTTGGCAGAAGCGCTGGGTGTAGAGTTGGAGTACATTGCAGGAGAGAACGGCTCAGTCGGCGCGTTTGGCCCCGGATTCTTGGCGTTTGACAATCCCAGACGCATTGACGGCACGATGTACCGAGGCATGATTGATTCGGGGGGCATTGAGCACTTTGATGTCGATACACAAGAAAAACTGTACCACTTTTACGCACACTTGAAATCTGACAACAAAGTGGACATTCGGGAGCTGCAAGATGTGATAAGTGCGGTGGAGAAGTTCAAAAAGCGTAACCGTAGGGGGGACCTGCAATGGTACGAAAAAATGTTTGGCGTAGAACCGCAAACGTGACACGACGTCTACGGACCAAGACGCGCCGTGGCGGCCCCGGGCGGCATGGCCGCCGCGTCCCGCCGCAACGCCTCATCTCAACCGGCCCGACGCTTGATGTTGCGGGCCTCGCGCTTTCCCAGCAGCGCCGGCCACATGAACGGCCATGCCGGACCGGCGGGCGGCTTGCAAGCCCTTTAAATTATGTTTGACCGCAAGCCGTGCCATGAGGATCGGCTGCCACGTCTCCATATCCGGCGGCATCAGCAACGCGGTGGGCAACGCCGTAGAACGGGGGTGCACCGCCTTTCAGATATTCACCCGCAACCCGCGGGGCTGGCGCGCCAAGCCCATAACCGACGCGGACGCGGCGGCGTACCGCGACAAGCTGGCCGGCAGCGGCATATCCGCCTCGGCCACCTGCGCCCACATGCCCTACCTGCCCAACCTCTCGGGCCCGAACGAGGAGCCGTACCGCAAGTCCGTTGAGACGCTAAAGTCCGAGGCGGCCAGGTGCGACGCTCTGGGCATACCCTACCTGGTTACCCACCTGGGCAGCCACCTGGGCACCGGGGCGGAGGCCGGCATAAAGCGGCTGATCGCCGCGTACACCGAGGCGGCGTCGGCGGGGGGCGACACCACCATACTGCTGGAGAACACCGCCGGCCAGAAGAACTCGGTGGGATACGAGTTCGGGGAGCTCGCCGAGATACTAAACAGCCTGGAGCCGGCCGGCCGGTTCGGCGTCTGCCTGGACACGTGCCACGCCTTCGTCTCCGGGTACGACCTGCGCACCGCCGAGGCCGCCGAGAGCGCCCTGCAAGAATTTGACGACCATATAGGCTTTGATCGCCTCAAGATACTGCACCTCAACGACGCCCGGGGGGAGCTGGGATGCAACCTGGACCGCCACTACCACATCGGCCTGGGCGGCATAGGATACGAGGGCCTGGGAAGCGTAGTCCGGGCCATGGCCAGGCTGGACATACCCGTGGTGCTCGAGACCCCGATAGACGACCTGCGCGCCGACGTGGACAACATCGAGGCGGCCCGGGGGCTGCTGGACGCGAATTCCGGGGACGCGCCATGACCGGCTACGAGCAGGTGGCAAAGCTCGCCGTGGAGCGGGGCTTTTACTTTCCCAGCTGCGAGGCGTACGGCGACTCGCAGGCGGGCTTTTGGGAGTACGGCCCCAACGGCGTGCGCCTGAAGAACAACTTCGTGGAGCTGTGGCGGCGGGAGCTGGTGCGCCGCGACGCCATGATGGAGATAGACGGCTCCCAGATAATGACCAGATCCGTCTTTGAGGCGTCCGGCCACCTGGCCAGCTTTGCGGACCCCATAGTCCGGTGCGCCAAATGCGGCTCCACGTACAGGGCCGACCGGATGATATCCGAGGCCTGCGGCGTGACCATACCCGAGTCCGCCGAGACCTCCGAGTTTGACGCGGCCATAGCGGGCAACGGGATATCCTGCCGCAAGTGCGGCGGCAGGCTGGGCGACACCACGCGGTTCAACATGATGTTCGGCGTCGGCATAGGCCCCGAAGGCGAGGAGGCCTACCTGCGGCCGGAGACCTGCCAGTCCATCTTCGTGGACTTTCCCCGGCTCTTCAAGACCATGCGCGGCAGGCTTCCGGTGGGGGTGGCCCAGGTGGGCAAGAGCTTCCGCAACGAGATAGCGCCCCGGCAGAGCCTGCTCAGACTGCGCGAGTTCTACCAGGCCGAGATCGAGGTCTTCTGCAACCCCGCCAAGCTGGACCACGTCGCCAAGTTCGACGCCGTGCGGGACACTCCCATACGCGTCGGGGACGACGACAATATAGCAGCGACGACGTGCGCCCGGGCGGTGGCCGACGGCGCCCTGCCCAACGAGTTCGTCGCGTACTACGTCGGCATACTCTCGGAGTTCTACACGAAGACCGGCATAGACATGGAGAGATCCCGGTTCCGGCGCCTGGGCGAGAAGGAAAAGGCGTTCTACGCCGACGTCGCGTTCGACTTCGAGGTGGAGACCACGGTGGGCTGGCTGGAGCTGGTGGCGTGCAACTACCGCACCGACCACGACCTGGGCGGCCACGCCCGCCACAGCGGCGCGAAGTTCGAGGTGATGGACGGCAACGACAAGGTGCTGCCACACGTCTTTGAGATATCCATGGGGATAGACCGGAGCCTGTACACCATACTGGAGCACTCGCTGCGGCACGACGAGGAGCACAAGAGGGCGGTCCTCTCCGTGCCGCCGTACCTGGCGCCGGTGCAGGTGGGAGTGCTGTCCCTGGTGAAGAAGGACGGCCTGAGGGAAAAGACCGACCAGATATACGGCATGATAAACCGCGACTACGACGCCTTCCTGGACCATTCGGGCGCCATAGGCAGGAGGTACAGGCGCCTGGACCAGATAGGGTGCCCCTTCGCCGTAACCGCCGACCACCAGACCCTGAAAGACGACACCGTGACGCTGCGGGAGCGCGACACGATGGGCCAGCGGCGCGTGCCGCTCCACGAGCTGGACTCTACATTGAGGGAAGCGGTCGCGTTCCCCCGACAATATTCAGAAAGTGAAAGTAGACATTAACCCCCGATATCCGCAAAGGCGGGTCTGCTCAGACGCGGCCCGGATCCCCCGCCGGCACGGGTTGCGGCGGGGCCGTCCCGCACCGGTGTGGCGGGCCGGGACGTCCAGTCCGGCGGCCGCCCGCCGCAGCCCGCCGGCGTTGTAACATTCGATATGGTCGTCCAGGCAGTTATGGCGCCTCGCCTTCAGCGCTCCCGCAGAACCGCCCCGGTTTGCCGTTGGTCCGGGGGCGGTACGGCCGCGGGTCGATCGGGCCCCGTATAGAACGCCGCCAATTCGGCCCCAGATATTGTCCGAATCCAAGATCCGGACGGCTTTTGCGCCTTCCAGAGCACGCAAATCAGGAGCCGCCGTCCGACAGGAGTGTTGCCGGCACGCCGCCCTGTTCTGCGCGTGCCGCCGTGCCGAGCGTAATTCCGGAAGCCTGCGGGTTGGATCTTTGGTAAAATTAGGACGCGGTCCGCATGAACGGGTCCCGGGGCGGCCGGACATCCTCCGGCGCACCGCGTTTTCCATGCGCGGCATCCGCATCGCGGCGGGCAGGCCGGGCCGTTAGGGCGATATTGCGGCCGGCTCCAAATTTGTAATAGAGCATTTCTAGAATAAATCTTAAATGTTAAGCCTGACGTAAAACCGTAATGAAAAAGCAGGCAAAAATACTGATTTCAGTAATTGCCATCGTTGCAGTAATTGCCATAGGCACATCCGTAGCGAGCGTGGCTACCAACGCTACGGCACCGGCGAAAGTTACGGGCCTCAACATAACCGCCACCACCAGCTCTATATCGATGACTTGGAACGCGCCGGATAACGGCGGCAGCAATATAACGAGTTACACGGTGCAGATAATCGCGAACTCCACGGATACTTCGCTGGCCACCGCTACGACAACGTCGTTTGCGCACACCGCCGCCCAAGTGGGCACCTTTTACGAATACCGCGTACGCGCCACCAATGATGTGGGCGACGGGCCCTGGTCGGCCCAAGGAGGTTCGTCAATCATCGTTCTTGAAGCGCCCACGGCGCCTCATCTCACGGTGTCCTCTACTGTCAGCAGCATAGACTTGTCTTGGAACGAACCGCACAACGGCGGTTCGGCCATCACCGGTTACAAGGTGGAGTATTGGGATGCCGATTCGAGCGCCACCACAAGTACGGCTTCAACGTCCGGGACTTCTTGGTCGCATACCGCCGCAGCGCTGGGAACCACGTACGTATACCGGGTACTCGCCATAAACAGCGTGGGCGAGGGCGCCTGGTCCGCCAACACAACGGGCGCCTTGGTTAATCCCGCCGCCACTGTACCGGCAAAGGTAACGCAGTTCAGCGTAAGCCTAAACAGCGACGGCAAGCGGGCATTGTCCTGGACCGCTCCGGACGACGGAGGGACCGCGATAACCGGATATGCCGTTGAGTACGACGACGACACCAAAAAGAAGTTTACGGCGTCCGTTACCGGAACTTCGTGGGTGCATGAGGACTCTTCCACCCTGGGATACGTTCACTCGTACCGCGTACACGCCACCAACAATGCCGGAGACGGACCCTGGTCCGACACGTTCACCGGTCTGCCGGCACAGATAAAGCAACCCAGCACAAGCATAAACAGCGACGGTCAGCTGGTATTGTCCTGGACAGCCCCGTACAACGTAGGGCCGGCGATAACCGGATACACCATTGAGTATGACATGGACTCCCAACAGAAGTTTACGGCATCCGTTACCGGAACTTCGTGGGTGCATGACAGCGCCGTTCTGGGATACGTTCACTCGTACCGCGTACACGCCACCAACGATATCGGAGACGGGCCCTGGTCCGGTACGGTCAGCGGTTCGTTAAGCGAATAAAACGACTGATGCGGAGCCATCGACCCCAAATCCATTTTTACTCTCCCGCGCCAAAAGCCCCCGCCGATCAAGCGCGGCGCCAAGACCGCGGGAACCATCCGCAATTCCGCACGCGTTTCGCTTTTTGAAGTGAACCGCGTCCGCCACAACAGTCCGGCGTGACGGATGCCCGCGCTCCGCCGTATGCGGCGGGGGCGCGGAAAACTTCCTGCCGCACGGGCAGACGCGGCCGCAACCGCCCGTCCTGCTCCCGCCGACCTTAATCCCGCTCACGTTCCGCAACCTCTGGACGCCGGTCCGCTTCGTGGAGGCCCGCCGCGGGGGATGCCGCAACGAGGACGCCGGCCGCCGCGCGCCGGGCCCCGTCGCGGCGGCGCCCGTGGACGCGGCGGACGGGCGGCTCGCCGGGCGTGGCCGCCGGACTAGACGCGCCGCGGCGCGCCGAGCCGCGTCCCCCGTCCCGGCGCGGGACGCCCCCCGTCCGAGCACGCGCTGGATCTGAATGCCGGGCTGCTCCCGGGCAGACCAGGCCGCCCCGGGGGCCGGGGGCGGACGCTTGCCTTCGGTTTCTTATACAATTACAAAATTTAAAAACCGAACCGGTGGCAGATCACGCGTGCCCCGTCCACAGGTGTCCATCATACTGCCCACGTACAACGAGTCCCAGAACATCCTGGAGATGCTCCGATCCATACGCGAGAGCCTCCCCCGCACGGTGTCCGCCCAGGCCGTAGTGGTGGACGACAACTCCCCGGACGGCACCGGCCGCATAGTCGAGGAGCACCGGCTGGGCCTGACCCGCATGGCCGGATACACCATAGACGTGATACACCGCCGCGCCAAGGCCGGCCTGGGCTCCGCCATACTGCAGGGGATATGCCACGCCCGGGGGGACACCATAGTGGTGATGGACAGCGACATGTCCCATCCGCCGTACATAATACCCAAACTGCTCGAGGCGCTCCGGAACCGCTGCGACATCGCGGTGGCCTCCCGGTACATCCGGGGGGGACGCATAGACGGCTGGCCGGCCAAGCGGAAGATCATGAGCCGGCTGGGCACCGTCGTGGCCCGCAGGGTGCTGGGCATACGCGCCCGGGACCCCATGTCGGGCTTCTTTGCGTTCCGCCGCAACCTGGTGGAGGGCGTCTCGCTGGACGGCATAGGGTTCAAGATACTCATGGAGATGCTGGTGAAGCTGCGGGGGGCCCGCATAACCGAGGTGCCCTACACCTTCCGGGACCGGCGGCTGGGCGGCAGCAAGCTCAGCGGGCGGGTGATATCGGACTATTTCAGGTCGGTCTGGCGGCTGTACCGGCACGGCGGCGCCGAGCCGCGCAAGTCGGTGATGTTCCTGTCCAAGGCGGCCAGGTTCTACACGGTGGGCGCCAGCGGCTTCTTGGTCAATTACGTAATATCGCTGCTCTTCACCCAGCAGGTGCCCGAGTTCTGGTACGTGCACGCCAACGTGCTGGGGATAGCCGCGTCGCTGACCTCCAACTTCCTGCTGAACAAAATATGGACGTTCCACGACCGCGACTTCGGCGCGCGGCGCGCGTTGGGGCAGTACGCCAAGTTCGCCGCGTTCGGCTCGGCGGGCGCCGCCATACAGCTGGGCATAGTGTTCAGCCTGGTGGAGGGCGGATGGTCGTACCCCGCCTCGCTGGCGGCCGGCGTGCTGACCGCCGCCCTGGGCAACTACCTGCTGAACAAGAGATGGACGTTCGGCGAGAAGCTGTGGGGATGAGGATAAAAATAGAAAAATGACGTTCGCCCTATTCGAACGTGGAGGGCGTTCGCGATTCGGCCGCCGCCGCAGCGGAGGGCACCGACGGGAACTTGTCGCCTATCTGCTGCTCGGCAACCGTCGACGCCTCTTGCAGTATGGTGTCGATCTCCTCGCCGGACATCTCCGACTCCATACTGAAGGAGTCTCCCGCCAGCGAGTCCATCATCAGGCCGTTGAGCGTCTGCGTCATCGTGTTCAGCTCCGTGTCGGCCTCCGGCATGAACCTGCCCAGTGACGACTTGAGTCCCTTCATGGTGGACATGGCCGGGCCTATGGCTACCATGGCGTCGCCCAAGTCGTGTATGGTGGTCAGCCGCAGCTGCACCTGCTCCAGAGCCATGCGCGCGTTGCTCATCATCTTGGATACCTTGCGGATCTCGGCCAGTTCGTTGGAGAGGATCTTGCTGGTTTGGGTGTCGTGGTTCTTCATGGCGACCACGATCCTCTGGAAGAGCTTCGCGTCGCGATCGCGCATCTTGTTCAGCATAGCGTCCATCTTGGATATCTGTACCTGTAGCTTGTTGACGCCAACCTGTATGCGGGGCTTGAGGGGCCCCTCGTGCTTGACGCTTCCCCGTATCTTCTCGGACATACCCGGCTTCTCCTGCCGGGTCCATGACTTGTCAAAGCTTGTCATGGGTTGAGATATTGCGATTTGCACTTAATGGGCATGGTATAGAATCATGCACCACGAATTAAATTTAGTTGACCATTATGCGGCGCGGTGGCCCGCATAGCAGTCTTCGACTCGGGGCTGGGCTCGCTGGGCGTGGCGCGGGCCGTGCGGGCGGCTTCGCGGTGCGACATAATATACTACGCGGACACCGCCAGCCACCCGTACGGCGCCAAGACCGTCCCGGAGCTGCGCGGCATAGTGCGCGGCACCATATCCGGGCTCCGGGAGAGGTTCGCGCCCGACATGGTGGTGGTCGGCTCCAACACGCCCACCCTGCTGCTGCGCGGCATGGAGGGCCCGCGCACGCTGGGGGTCTGGCCGCCCGTCCGCGAGGCTGCCCGCCTGGGCCGCCGTGCCACGGCGCTGGCCACCCGCTCGGTGGCCGAGTCGGGCGCCGTCGCGAGGTACGCGCGCTCGCTGGGGGTGGACCTGCGGGTGCGGGAGCTGGACGCCTCCGAACTGGTCGCCATGGCCGAGACCGGCGCGTTCCTGGACGACGTTCCAAAGTGCCGCGGCGTGGTACGGCGCGTGTTGCGGGACGTGAGTGGCATATGCATACTGGCCAGCACGCACCTGCCCTTCCTGCTGGACATGATGAAGTCGGTGCGGCCGGACATCGCATACCTGGACCCGGCCGAGATCACCGCGAGGCGCGCCGTGCGCATGGTAGGACGCGAGGGGGGCGGCGCCCTGGAAGTGTACACCTCCGGCGGCCACGACATCGAGCCGCTGCTGCGGAAGCTGGGCGTCTCCGAGCCGGTGCGGCGCCTGAACGTTCTGGGGTAGGCGTGCGCTACGGCCCGGCGTCTTTTGGCTTGCGGTCCGAACCCCGGCGGAAGCCGTGCGTGAAGGTCTTGTCGTACAGCCTGGAGTACTCGTAGTGGGCCGGCTTTACCACGTCGCCGATTATCACGGTGGCCGTGCGGGTTATGCGGGCGGCGCGGGCCTTTTGGTGTATGTCCCGCAGCGTGCCGGTCACCACGTTCTGGTCGTCCCAGCTGGCCCTGTATATCACGGCCGCCGGGGTCTCGGCGGGGTACCCGCCGGCCACGGCCTCCTTTACGATGCGGGGCAGCAGGTGCACGCTGAGGTACAGCACCATGGTGGCGCGGTGGGCCGCCAGGGACTCTATGCTCTCCCGCTCCGGCACGTCCGTGCGGGAGCCCATCCGGGTTATTATGATGGTCTGGGTCACGCCCGGCAGGGTGAGCTGGGTGCGCAGGGCCGCAGTCGACGCCAGCATGGCGGTCACCCCAGGCACTATGGCGCACGCGACGCCCTTCTCCTCCAGGCTGTCCATCTGCTCGCGTATGGCCCCGTATATGGTGGGGTCGCCGTCGTGCAGCCGCACCGTCACGTCGCCCCGCGACGCCGCCTCGTACAGTATTTCGGTGATCTGCTCGCGGACCATCCCCGATGCGTCGTGCAGCGTCCCGCCGCACATCTCCAGTATGGGCCGGGGTATCAGCGACCCCGAGTACACCACGGTGCCGGCTGCTCTGATCAGGTTGGCGCCCTTTACGGTTATGAGCTCCGGGTCCCCGGGCCCGCATCCGACGAAGTAGACCTCAGGCACGCTTTACCACCAGTATGGAAAAGTACTTCGTGGTCAGGACCCCCCGGTCGACGTCCCCCAGGGTGAGGCGGCGGACTATCTCGTTTTCGGTGCCCAGGTCCTGGCCTATGGCGAATATCGAATCGTCGGGGAACCCGGACTCCCGGAGTATGTCTATGACCTGGTCGAAGTACCTGCCGTCCTTCAGGAACACCATCACCTCGGAGTTGCGGGCTATCTCCCGCACGGAGCCGAGGTCGTAGCACGAGGGTATTATGGCGACCTTTTCTGCGCCCTCCGCTATGCTGACGCCCACCTTGGACGCGAACGTAAACATCGAGACTATTCCCGGTATGACCGTTATGCCCATCTCCGGGTTGGTCCTCTCCAGCTCCCGGTGCATGTATATCCACGTGCTGTACAGGTACGGGTCCCCCACCGTCACGTACACCACCTCGCGGCCGCCGGTCACCTCTTCGGCCATCCGCGCCGCGTTGCGCCGCCACGTGGACTCCAGCACTTCGGTGTCCTTGGTCATGGGGAAGGTCATCTTCACCACCCTCTGGCGGGAGCGGTCCAGCAGCGACTCTATGACGGACAGCGCTATGCTGGGGCGGTCCTCGGCCGAGGCGGGGCACATTATGGTGTCCGCGGCGCGTATGGCGTTCACCGCCTTGACGGTAAGCAGGTCCGGATCCCCGGGCCCCACGCCGATGGCGGTCAGTCGCGACATGACATGCGGGGGGACGGGGGGCATTAAAAGCCTAGGCGGGGCGTATGCCCGGATATAACGCGTCCCTGGCGGGTCGCGATACGCCGTCGCGTCGGAAAGCGGCCCGGCGCCTGGACCCGGCCGCCGTTCTGGCGCGTCCCCCCGGCGGCGTCCCTTGCGGGCGCCCCCCCGCGCTGCATGGCGTGGGATCGGCCAGGCCGTCCCGGACGGAAAACCGGCGCGCGTTGGCATGACCGGCGGTTGCCCGACTGCACAACGAGGTCCCGACTGCATCAAGGGGGATGTCATTCTGGTTGGCGTTTGGCATACGGTACGGTTGGGCCCCCGCCCCCGGCCGGGCGCTCTTTTGGGCTAGGGCGGATCGTCGCGTTTTGCCGCGCCCCCGCCCCCTCGGGACGCCGAGGCGGACACCACCGTAACGGGGTTGCGCGCCAGCATCATCGTGCCGGTGCTGGTGCGGCGGCTCTTGAGTATGGTGACCTGTATTATGTCCACGTTCTCCAAGCCGCATCCCTCCACGGTGCGCAGCACCTCGGCCAGCGTCTCGATTAGTATGGTCCCCACAACTATGCGGCCCCCCGGCCGCAGCCGGCCGGCGCACGCGCGGAGTATGTCGGCGGTCTCCCCGCCGGTTCCCCCTATCACGATGCAGTCGGGGCTTGGCAGCGTGGGTATCACGTCGGCGGCCTCGCCGTGTATCGCCCGTATATTGCGCATGCCGAACCGGGCGGCGTTCCGCTCGGTAAGGGCTATGGCGTCGGGGTTGCGGTCCACGCCCAGCACCGTCCCCGCGGGGCCGGCCTGGACGGCAGCCTCCACGGAGATGGATCCGCTGCCGCAGCCTATGTCGTATATGGTGTCGCCTTCCGAGATGCGGGCCTTGGAGATTTGTATAGCGCGCACCTCCTCCTTGGTGATGGGCACCCCCTTTGCCCTCTCGAATAACTCGTCGGGTATGCCCGGCGTCCTGTACTCCCACACGGCATTGTAGTATGCGTTGCGCGGCTCTTAAAAGCGTGCCCCGTCGTCTTTTGCCTCCAGCATGTGCTTTGCCTGCGCGTCGCAGGCGTCCACCTTGTGGACCACCATCGCCTCGGGGGTGGCTGGCTTCACCGGCGAGCCGTGCTCCAGCTCGCCGTGGTGGCTCAGGATGACGTGCAGTATGTGCCGCTCCGTATCCTCGTCGAACGGCTCTCCGGCTTCCCTCATGCTCGATATGCGGCCTTGTACCATCATGGCCCCGATGGCTATGTGGCCCAGATAGTCCCCGTCGGCGGTGTACGTTATGGTGAGGTCCATCTCGTACTGGCGCAGCTTGCCTATATCGTGCAGCAGGCACCCGGCAACCAGCAGGTCCTCGTCCAGCTTGGCCGGATAGTTCTCCGACACTGACATGGCCAGCCGGACCATGTTGAGGGAGTGCTGCAAGAGGCCGCCGGCGTACCCGTGGTGGTACGACTTGGCCGCCGGCCAGGCGGCGTACCTGTCCATGAACGATTCGTCGCCGAAGAACGACTCCAAAAGGCCGCGGATCTGCGGGTTCCGTATAGCGGATACGCGGCCCTGCAGCGCGGCCTTCAGCGGCTCCACGTCCAGCTCGGCGGACGGCACCAGGTCCCCCCTTTCGTACTGCCGGGTCTTTTTGATGTGGCCGGTGCCGGGGTTTACGGACACCTGGAGCCTGCCGTTGTACTTGCCGGCCACGCCCCGCACCAATACGACGTCCCCCGCCTCCAGCGACTCGAATACCTGCCGGGTGGCGGCGTCGTCGTTCCCCCAATACATG
The DNA here is from genome assembly GCA_963665475.2 of Nitrosopumilaceae archaeon. Lineage (GTDB taxonomy): Archaea > Thermoproteota > Nitrososphaeria > Nitrososphaerales > Nitrosopumilaceae > VYCS01. The sequence goes on from CAXXXK010000004.1 coordinate 637,530, forward strand.
ACGTTCAGCCTTCCAGTGCGGTCGGACACCTCGGCGCTGAACCAGAGGCCCGCCTTGTTCTTGTACTGCCGGGTGGGCCCCTTGGAGGCCACGGCAAAGTACGTGTCCACCGTGTCGCCCTCTGTTATGTCCTTCACGAACATGTCCTTCATCGGGATGGCGAGCGTGCGGGCTGTATTTAGCGGTGGCTGTACAATTCTACTAAACCGCCCTGCATGCGGAGAATGTACGCCGTACGGCGTGCGATGCGCCGGGGCATTTGATTAATAGCAACAATGCGGAGGGGCGTATGCATGGCAGACCATCCTGATGCGGCATCCGTTGCCGGGGCCCTGGCCAGCTGCTCTATACGGTGGCGGGCGCCCGGCGCGGTGAGGACCGACGCGGCGTACGACATACTGGCGGATGGCGGAGCCGGGCGGGTGGCCTTTGCCCTGTCAGGGGACGCGGGCGACGCGGACGCCCGGGCCGTGGAATACCAATGCGATAAGGTGGCCGCGTCCGCCGCGGTTGTGGCGGGGGACGAACCGGGCAAGCTGTCGTACGCGGTGTACGGAGCTGCATCCGGCGGCTATACGCGGTTCCCCGAGGGGGGCTTCATCCGTGGCGGGGCGTGCGATTTGGGCGTGTTGGCGCGGGCGTGTGCGGGCGCGGCCCGCCCCGGTGTGGCCGGCGAGGCAGCCGGCATGCTGCGGCAGGCCGCCGCCCGTATGCGCGGCGGTATGGATTTGGGAGCCGGACCCCCCGCCGTCACGGCCCTGATGTGGCTGGACGGGGCGCTGGCCGTGCTGAATGTGGGCGGCGGGCGTCGGTATGGCGCCGCGGGCCTGGCCGAGGAGTGGCGGCGCATGGCCGTACGCGGCGGGCCGCCGGTATTCGCGCCCGCCGTAGACGTGCTGGAGCGGATGGGCAAGGGGGCCGAACCGGCATTGGAGTGCGTGTGGCGCGCCGCCGAGACGCTGCATGGGGCGGGCCCCAGGCGCGCCGCCGAGGCGGCGGCCGGCATACTCCCCGGGATAAGCGGGGACAGGGGCAGCGCCGCGGAGTTTTACACCAAACCCCCGGTGGCCGCCCTGCTGGCCAACTTGGTCATCTCAGAGGGCGACGTGGCGGACTGGGGGGACGGGGGGCTGTTTGCCACGCGCAGGTTGGCGGACCTGGCGTGCGGCACCGGCGCGTTGTTGCGCGCCGGCTTTGAGCGGGTACGCCGCATTCACGAGCGCCACGGCGGCACGACGGATACGGTCCGAAACCTGCACCGCGATGCTGTCAGGCGGGGCATGGTGGGGCTGGACGTGCATCCGGCCGCGGCGCACATGGCCGCGTCGGCGCTGGCCGCCATGGTCCCGGGGGAGCGGGGCGGCTATACCGCCATGGGGTGGATGGGCGTAAACGGGGGGCACACCGGATCTATAGAGCTGGCGGGGGGAGGCGGCGCGCCGTCCGGGCAGGAGGCCGGCCGGGTGGCCGCCGGAGCCGCCGCGCGCGACCCGGTCTCGGTGCCCCGCGACAGCTGCGACTGGATCATAATGAACCCGCCCTACTCCAGGACGCGGATAGGGCGCGCCGCCTTTGACATCGCCGGGCTGTCTAAATCGGAGAGGGCCCGGTGCCAGAAGCGGTGGGGGGACTTGATCCGATACATGCCAGCTCGGAAGACAGCGGGCATGGCGGCCACCTACGTCGCCATAGCGGGCGTGAAGCTCAAGCCGGGGGGCCGCATGGGTTTCGTATTGCCCATATCGGCCGCCTCGGTGGAGGCCTGGTCGGACACCCGCGACTACATAGAGCGAAACTTCACCGACGTGACGGCCATAACCGTGGGCAGCCGGCCGGCCGGCGACTCGTTCTCCGAGGACACCATGGTGGGCGAGATGCTGCTGGTGGCCAAGAAGCTGGCGGCGCCCGCGAGCGGCGCCTCGCCGGTGCGCTGCGTGACGCTGGACCGCAGTCCCCGCAATCCGGGGGAGGCCGCCGAGGCGGCCCGGGCCGTGTCACGCGCTTTGAATGCCATGGAGGCGTCGGGCGCCCAGACCCAGGACATAGTGATGGGGGAGGGGGCGGGCAGGATATACTCGTATGATCCGGACGGCCGGGGCGCCCCGTGGAGCCCGCTGGGCATATGCGACGTTAGATTGGCCCGTACAGCCATAGAATTGGCCCGGGGCCGGTTCTGCTTTTTGGACGGCCGCTCGCATGACATGGCGGTGGGGACGTCTCCCATGCGCGAGGTGTTCGGCATAGGCCCCACGCACCACGTCATAGGGTACAGGTCGGGAAACTCCCCGATGGGCGCCTTCGAGGTGTCCGAAGGTTCCGGGCCGGACAGTTTCATGTGGACGGCCGACTCCCGCCGGCAGTCCGGCCTTATGCTGGAGCCGGCATATACGGGCGCGCCGGGTCCCGGCTCGGACGCGCACCGGGAGAGGATGCGGCAAAAGTCCGGCACGCTCTTTTACACGCGGCGCATAGGGTGGTGCACCCAGAGGCTGGTGGCGGCCACCACCGCAAGACCCGCCATGGGCGGCAACGCGTGGACAGTATTGATGCACGAGGACGCGAGGGTGCTGCGCGCCGCCGCGCTGTGGTTCAATTCCACGATGGGAATGCTGGTGCACTGGACGCGGGGCCAGAGGACCCACCGGGGCCGCTCCAACACCGAGATGCGCGCCCTAAAGGAGATACCCTGCCCCAGATTCGGCGAGCTGGACGATGACACATTGGATGATACAGCGGCGGCCTTTGAGCGTATGGCCGGCGAGCCCCTGATGCCCGCGGGCCGGGCGTATGAGGATCCCGTCCGGCGCGACATAGACGCGGCGGCGGCCAAGATGATGGGGCTGTCCGACGGCGTGTTGGCCGAGCTGGATAAAATAAGGAGGCTGTTCTGCGGGGAGCCCACTGTGAACATACGGGCGGGGCGGGGCGGGAATGCATGATGATGTGATGCCGACGCCAGGCCTGGTGCGGCGTCGCACACCGCCCGTCCGGCGCCGCGGTAGTTTTTGGCATGTCTGGCCAGCCAGGCCGCGCGCCGCCCCCGTGCGCGGGCGGCGGTCGTACGATCGGCGCATGCGGCGAGATCGGAATCGGCCTTGTACGATCAACGTTTGCCCCCGCAGGGCGTAGCAACGCCGAACGCGGTTTTTGTTTATATTCCGTCCACACTGCATCTTGATGATGGGCCACGAGATCAATGCCGGTCCGTACTATGGCAGTGACGCTTCGGAGTCGGCGGCATGGCCGTAGGTTCCGGCATAGAGTGGACCGAGGCCACTTGGAACCCGAGCACCGGCTGCTCCAAGGTGTCTTCGGGGTGCGCCAACTGCTACGCCGAGAGATTGGCGAAGCGGCTCCATGCCATGGGGCAGCCGAAATACCGCAACGGATTCGCATATACGGAGCATCCGGACGCGGTCAACCTCCCAAAGGCCTGGAAGAAGCCGCGGCGCATATTCGTCAACAGCATGTCCGACCTGTTTCATGAAAACGCCACACGGGATTTTGTACTGCGGTGCTTTGAGGTCATGCTCCAGGCGAACCAGCACACCTACCAGATACTGACGAAGAGGCCGCACCTCATGGCAGACTTTTCCAAACGGTTCGAGGACATCTTTGGATACGTGATACCGGGCAACATCTGGATGGGCACGAGCATAGAAGACGCCAACTCGCTTTTTAGAATGGACAGGCTGCGCGAAGTAAGGTGCAAAACGCGGTTTGTCAGCTTTGAGCCGCTGTTGGGGCCCGTAAGGCCCGCCAACCTGGACGGCATCCACTGGGCGATTATAGGCGGCGAGAGCGGGGCCGGATACCGGCCGGTCAAAAAAGAGTGGGTTCGGGACATCATACGGCAGTGCAGAGACCAAAAGGTGCCGGTATTCTTCAAACAGTGGGGCGGGCCGCGCCCAAAGTCCGGCGGTCGCCGCGTTGACGGCAGGGAGTACAGCGAATACCCCGTTTTGTAATGCGCAGATCAGCGCGTTACTTTCGGGATCAGTTAACTCTGCAGGTATGCGCTTAAGATTGCTCCTGAAAAGACAGGGGACGAGTGCAGCAGCGCGACTTGCCTCCCGCCCCGGAAAAGTCGCTGGTTCGGCGCCGGCGCCGTTTGGGTCCATTTTGGACGTGTTGTGTTGGCGCAAAGGCGGCGCTTGCGCAATAGGGGCTGGCCTGTCCGGAAATGTGGTTCCGGCGTGGCAGCGCTTGTGTAACGATTGGATACAGTAAAATACGCCAGCCAATGCCCGCATGAGTATGAAAAGCGTATACCGCCCGGCGGATCTTGAGATGTTGAAAATTATGGGGGAGATGCGGGACGAAATGAAGGCCATGCGTGAGTTGACGGAATCGCATCTTGGCCTGCAAGATGAGCCGGATGCGCCAGACAACTATGACATGTCCGTGGAGGGCGTCAAGAGCCTGTTGCTAAAAGTGTGCAAACAGGGGAGTAAGTTTTACCCCAGCGAACTTGCCGTTGAACATGGCTTGGATTACGACACGGTTTTGGAGGCCGTAGCCAGTCTCAAAAAAGAAGGCCGTGTTGAGTGTTAGGCGTGCTGGCAAGGACGCACTGTGGCAGAGTCGATGCCAATAAAGGCAAAACGGCGTTCTGAATTCCGTAGAACAAGCACCCGCTTTTTGAAAAACTAGCGCTGCCGCAGAACCCCGTGGCCGGACTACTTGTCGGGATGGCGGGTCTTGGTGTGGTGTATCATATCGCCGCCCTTCAGCGTGTCGGTTTGCGCGGCGTTTTGCTGACGCACGACATAGTCTCCGTTGCTCAGAAACACGGGGCCCGTCACGGATTTTTTTACCTTAATCAGGCAAACGGTCTTGCCGCTAAACTTGGGAAACGATATGAGGAGGTTGGGCTCTATCATGTAGTACTTTTTGAAGCAATCCCTGAGCATGTTGCTGACGTGGCGCCCAATTTCGTCCGGATTCTTCGGCAGGTTGTCCTTTCCCAGCCCCAATACGGCCGACGGCCTGTTGCCCTTCCCGTCCTTGACGCCGACCCAGACGCGCCCCTCTTCATGATACGAGTTCAAAAGGCCCGCGATGGCCCTTGCCACCTCGAATCTCAGGCCCATGCCGTGGCAAGATTTTTTGACCCGCTCCTTCTGTTTCTGCACGGCCTTTGCGTTGTTCTCTTTTTGGAGTCTTTCTGCCAGGTAGTCGTGGTTGAAGCTGGCCTTGAACTCGGTGGCCGGTTCCTCATAGAACGGAATAATCAATCTCGGGTCCGACGTGGAGACGTGGCCCTGCGGGGGATTGGGATCCGGCTCGACGTGGCTTGGTTCCGTTTTTGCGGCGGGCCTCATGCCCGCGCCGGACGGCTTTGCGTCTTTTTCAAACCTTAGCATGCGTTCTACGACGGGAATTATCGCATCAATTTTTTCGTAATTGTCTATGTTGGATGTGTACGCGCCCAGATGTTTATTTTGTTCGGGGACGTAAACAAACGGCTCCTGCGTCGGCTTTTTGTTGTAAAAAATTTGCAACCCGTTTTTGTTGGCAAAAAGTGTGCACAATTTGTATTTTCCATGTTTGTATGACGCAAAAGTCTTTCTGGAAGAGATCTTGGCCTTGAGCCCCAAATCCACCAGCCTGTTTTCCGTGTGTATGGCAAGCCGGTTGATATTCACGCCGTATTTGGTTCTGGTAAAACAGGACGCGACGCTGTTTTTCCACAACTTGATTTTTCTCGTTGGCTTTGGTACGGATCTGGGCGACTTGGGCCGTCCCGGACGTTTCGGTTTAGCCACCGGTGTTGCTGTTGGCGTCGGCTTCGGCGTCGCCAACTTGGGCTCGACGTAGTCGGGGTCCTCCATCTCCAATCCCAACTTGTACGGGGAAAATTTGCAGAGCATCGTCGGCAGGGGAAGCTTATCTCTGACGTCTCGGCTTTGATCCTTGTCCGAAAAATGGTCAGAGAACGAGATGACGTAGGCGCCGGGCCACGCCATCTGGCCGCGTTTGCCGTGTGTTTTGCCGTATTCTGCAAGTATCGCATCTTGGTGGTGTATGTTGCTCAACTTGGCGTCATATTTTGCCACCCGGTCCTCCAGCCGGCCGTCTTTTCGCCTGTACTCTATCGCGGCAAAGAGCCGCTTGTCGGCGTCAAACGCCAGCGCGTCAAACCCCACCGAAGCATTCTGGTAGCCAGTCACCATTTTCAGGTTCGGAAAGATGTTGCCCAGACTGGAAATGAGCGTCTTTCTGAGGGAGGGCCCGGTTGGAATGCTGCTGCTCTCCACCAGTTTGCCGGATACGTGCGAAAAGACGCGTGTTACCACAACCATGGCAACGGAATGCCTGTTTATATCTTTTAATTGGCGGGGTTTTGCCGCGGCCCGGCCAGCGCCGTTCCCACACACTCTTTACGCAATCCACGACCGTATGACGAACGGGCATGTGCACCCGCCGGCGTAAACCCGCCTTGCAGCGGCGCGCGGGCGGAGCCGCGTAGAACCGGATGCGACCTTCCGTCTTGCCATGCGGCGGTCCGGGCTCGTCCCGTACAAAGAACTCGGGAGGGCGGTGGACCCCAGCCGGTGCGGCAAAACGAATCCCGTAAACGCATTTTAGTGCGGCCCGCCGCAACCAACGCGTGGACCCGGAGCCCTTTGCACTTTGGTTTATACTGCACAGGTTTCCGGAGCTTAAGTTCTCGATGGGCAGTTTAGACGATCGCGTGCGGCTGCAAAAATTCGTCTACCTGCTGCAGGCGCACGGCGTGTATCTGGGGTACGACTTTTCGTGGTACACGCGCGGCCCGTACTGTTCGGGCCTGGCCAAGGACGGGTTCATATTGGAAGGCAAGCACGACGATGCGGAAGGGGCGCAGCAGGCCGCGGGCCGGTTTGACAACGCCCTAGTACGGGCCAGACTCGACAAGTTCGCCGAGTTCGTCAAGGGCAGGGAGCGCGACCTGCCGTTCTTGGAGGCGGCCGCGTCGCTGCACCACATGTACGCCCCGGAGCTGGGCATCGACGCCGAGGAAGCCACAAAGGAGGTGGCTGCCAGGACGCAGGACGTCGACGAATCTTACGCGCGCCGCGTGTTCGACGATATGATGAAGTCGGGCCTGCTGCCCCAAACGGGGCCGGACTGACCGGAGGGGCCGATGACATGCCAAACCACGCCGATGTGTCCGGCCGCCGTACGGGAGGCCAGCCACGCATCCCACGGCGCGCATTAGGGCGCGGCCCGGCGCCGCGCGGATCGCCGTTTAGCCCGGGGCGTCACATGGAGTATATCGTTATAACCGTACGCCGCACGTCCCACATCATGGCGCTGGCGGGGATAGAGCTGAAATACCTGGTGGGCCGCATATCCGGGGAGACCGGCGGGTACTACACCAGCAACATATACGGCATAGACCGCGACAGCATACTCTTCAAGCTGCACCATCCCGAAAAGCCCGACATACTGCTGGTGCTGTCCACCGCCGGCGTGTGGATCACCTCGGTCCGCGTGCAGCAGGTGGAGCCAAACCGCATGGTGCGCCGGCTCCGGGACACGCTGCGCCGCTTCCGGCTGGAGGACGTCACGCAGCCGGGGCTGGACCGGCTGGCGTACCTCAAGTTCGGCGGCTTCGGCAAGCACTTCGTGCTGATAGGGGAGTTCTTCGGGGACGGCAACATCATACTGTGCGACGCGTCCGGCAAGGTGCTGGCGCTGCAACACTCCATAAACGTGAGGCACCGCAGCCTGGCGGTGGGGGCGCAGTACGAGCCGCCCCCCTCGGCGGGCCGGGACGCCGCCGCCATGGAAACGTCCGAGTACATGGGCGTGCTGGACGTCAAGATGGCCTGCGCCCGGTGGCTGGGCCGCACGCTGGGGCTCCCGAGGCGGTACGCCGAGGGGATACCGCACATGGCCGGAGTGGACCCCCGGGCGGCGGGCAACACCCTGACGGAGCGGCAGGCGCGCGCCCTGCGGGAGGCTGCCGTCTCCACCATACGAGATGTAACTGACGGCAACCACTCCCCGGCCATACTGCGGGGCCCTCCCCCCGAGGCGTCCCCGCTGCGCCTGGGCCGCGACGACGCCGAACCGGTCGGCGACTTCATGGAGGCGCTGGACCGCATACTGACGGAGAAGATTCTGGAGCGCGGCCGCCGGGAGGTCAGCGGCGAGTCCCAGGATAAGGCGGCCAAGATGAAGAACATGCTGTCCGAGCAGAAGAAGGCCGTAGGGCTGGTGCGGCGGAGGGCCGAAGCCCTGTCCAACGTGGCCGCCTCGATGCCCGAGATGCTCTCGCTGGGAATACTGCGCCTGGATTCCGCCGGGGCCGCCGAGATACTGGCCCGGAACGGCGCCACGCTGTCCCGGGAGAAGGGCGCCCCGGTTTTGCACGTGCTGGACGAGAAGGTCCCCGTGAACCTGGACGCGCCGTTACAATCCACGGCGTCCGTACTGTACGGCGCCTCCAAGAAGCAGGCCGCCGCCGTGCCGGCCATCCGGGCGATGATATCAAAGACGCAAAAGAAGATGTCCAGGGCCGCCAACAGCGCCATATACCAGCAGGAGGCGGTGGCGGTACGAGAGGTGCGCAGGCGCAACTGGTTTGAGCGGTACAGGTGGTTCTACACCAGCGACGGGGATTTGGTGGTGGGTGGCCGGGACGCGCCGTCCAACTCGGCGGTGGTGCGGAAGCACATGCAGGAGGGCGACCGCGTATTTCACGCCGAGGTGTACGGGTCCCCGTTCTTCATACTGAAGGGGGGCGGGGAGTCGCAGGCCTCCCTGCGGGAGACCGCCCAGGCGACCGTCTGCTTCAGCCGGGCGTGGCGGGAGGCAATGCACGGCTCGGCCGCCTACTGGGTGGACCCGGCCCAGGTGAAAAAGTCGGCGCCCACCGGCGAGTACCTGCCGAAGGGCTCGTTCACCATCCGGGGGAAGCGCAACTTCGCGCAGCCCTCGGCGCTGCGGCTGGGCGTGGGCGTAATGCACAAGGGCGACGATCCGTTATTGGTCTGCGGTCCGGTCGACTCCATATCAAAGCATGCCATGCGGTACGTGGTAATAGAGCCGGGCGGCTCGGAGGTAGCCGTCGCCGCCCGCAAGGTGCGCCACGACTTGCTGGACATGCGGTGCGAGGGCGCCGACGCGTACCACATGGACGACTACATCCGGGTGCTGCCCCCGGGCCAGAGCCGGGTTACGGGAAGGGGCGATGCCTAAATATCTGGTGGACGCCATGCTGGGCAACGTGGCCACCAAGCTCCGGATGCTGGGGTACGACGCCGCGTATTGCGCCGGGGGCGCCGACATGCAACATATTGCATCGTCCGGCCGCGTATTGGTGACCCGCAGCGGGCCCCTGTTGGCCGCCGCGGCGCGGCTGCGCGTTGCGACGATAACCGGCCGCACCGAGGATTCCATAATGCGCCGCATACTACACGGCAGGCGTCCCATAGTGTCCGCTGCGAGGTCCCGCTGCTCCATATGCAACGGCCGCACCGCGCTATCTGGGGACCGGGCGCCCCCCGGGTCCGCGGATCCCAGAACGTGGCGGTGTATGTCCTGCGGCCACACATACTGGGAGGGCTCGCACATGGCGCATGTCCGGGAGGCCGCGAGGCGATGGGCGTAGATGGTATGGACCTGCCCGCCGTGGCCCGGGAGGCGGTGCGGGCGCGCCTGGAGGGCGGGCCGGCTCCCAAATGCGACATGGACGTGGACCGGGGCGTCTTTGTCACCATACGGGACCGCCAGGGCCTGAGGGGGTGCATAGGGTACGCGCAGCCCGTAATGCCGCTGGGCCGGGCGCTGCCCGCCGCCGCCGTTGCGGCGGCCTTTGAGGACCCGCGGTTTCCCCCGCTACAATATGGAGAGCTGGAGGGGGTCCGCTTCGAGGTTACGATACTGGACGAGCCGGAAATCATACGGGCCGACACGCCGCAGGACTACATAGCCGCGATACGGCCGGGCCGCGACGGGCTGGTGGTGAAGAGGGGCGGCGCGTCAGGCCTGTTGCTGCCGCAGGTCGCCGCCGAGATGGGGTGGTCCGCATTGCAGCTGCTGCAGCACACGTGCATGAAGGCCGGGCTGGGCATGGACGAGTGGAAGGACGCGGACACCGACGTGTACAAGTTCGGCGGGCGCGTGTACTCGGAGTAATTTTACGATACACGCATGGTGCCCGCGTCCAGGTCTATATCCACCGTAGCGCCGTTCCGCAGCCCGGCCAGCTCGGCCTCGTCTGCCACTGCCATGGGTATCCCCGCGGCGGCGCACCCCGTCGCGACCGTGAGGTCGGCGCGCCTACATATCATGGCGGCGGGCGCCGCGCCATGCGCCCATATGGAATGTATGGTGTACGCCCCCACGCTGCTCCCTATCCCGTATGGGAAGACCAGGACGCGGCCGGCCATCCGCTCCCCGTGCATGTCGTGCGACTCGTCCCGTATCACGCCGGTGCGCTTGTCCACCATTCCCAGGAAGTTTATCGGCTGCTCGGACAATAGTACGCGGCCCCGGGCGTGGCCGCCCACCAGCGCCTTCATGCGGTGTGGTCCCTCACTATGTCGTTCAACGGCTTGAGGCATACACCTACGCCGCCGGACTTGCCCATGTAGTACGCCCCCTTGATGCTGTTTGTTATTACAGAGTCGGCGCGCTCCGCGGTTATGAGCGGCGAGAGGCAGGCGCAGCAGTCGGCCAGCAGGCTGCAGCCGGCCCTCTCCAGGATGGCGGCGTGCCCGGTCTGTACGGCCTTGTCCTTTGCCGTTCTGGGGCAGAACGCCATGCACTCCTTTGTGAAGCGGCGGCCCCGCAGCTTATTTGTTAAATCGACCAGTTCCTTGTATGACAGCTGGGGGCTGCCCAGCACTATGATGTCGCCGTCCTCGGCGGTGTTCAGCTCGTCGCGCACTTCTCGCGCCTCTTGCACGTCAAACTCGACCCTTTCGCCGCCGGACGCCCCGAACGAGAACCTGCCGCAGGTGCCCGAGGTCCCCATCCCGCCGCAGAGGGCCTTGCACGAGCGGGCGTCCGGGCGCCGTCCCGGTATGGCGGCGTGCGCGTCGCATACGCGGCCGGCGAAATACCCCAGCATGCCCCACTCCAGCTCGGTGGGGTCGGGCACCGCCATGGTTACGGTGGCGTCCGGGGGCGTGTCGCGCCGCAGGCCGCCGTCCGGGCTCTTCCCGGTGAGGGCGCTGGCAAGGGCGCTGAAGGCGCTCTCCTTGTTGGTGCGCAGCCCGTCCAGGGAGTTGGCGTGTATGGCCGCGTTGCTCTCTGCAAACGCCACCTGGGTGCCGCGCTCGGGGATGGGGTGCACGTCGTATGGTATGCACGTGAACGAGGTCCGCACGCCCATCATTTCATACGAGTCCTGGATGGACTGCTGCTTCCGCATGAACTCGTCGGTTATGCCGTACTGTTTCGCGTTGTCGACGTCGTACCCCATGGGGTTGAGGGTGGTGGGCACCCGCACCCGGGCCTCGTCGCGTATGGACCTGAGGAACTCCTCGCCGGCGTCCCCTATGGTGTTGTAGTTTACCCCCGACAGGTGCACCCACTGAACGGGCACCAACCTCTCGGCGCCGGTGGCCTCGCCGGTGGCCACCAGGATCCTGTGCGCCACCCGCATTACCTCGCCGTGCTCGCCGGCCAGCGCCGCCTCCTCGGCGGGCGTCAGCATCATGGATGCGAACGGTTTTTACCGAAATATATTGCTTGTATAATGTAATGCTGGACATACCGGACGTCTTGGACGGGATGGTGCGGACTATGGCCGAGACGCGCCCTCCCCGCATGACGGCCCTGCGGGAGCTGCGCGAGGCCGAGGGGTCCGGCCCCTTCAACATACTGATAGGGACCATACTGTCGGCGCGCACCCGCGACGAGAACACCGCCCGGGTGGTGCGGGAGCTGTTTGCCGTATACGGCACGCCGCGGGAGCTGGCCGACGCGGACGTACATGATGTGGAGCGGATAATACATTCCATAGGGTTCTACCGGGTCAAGGCGCGGCGGATAGTGGAGGTGGCCGGCATAATAGCCGACGAGTATGACGGCGCGGTGCCGGACGACATGGACCGTTTGGTCTCGCTGCCGGGAGTGGGCCGCAAGACGGCCAACTGCGTGTTGGTGTACGCGTTTGACAAGCCGGCCATCCCCGTGGACGTGCACGTGCATAGGATATCCAACCGGCTGGGTTTGGTAGACACAAAGACCCCCGAGGAGACCGAGGCGGCCCTGACCGAACTGATACCCGTGGAATATTGGACCCGCATAAACGAGACGTTCGTAACGTACGGGCAGAGCGTCTGCAAGCCGATATCGCCGGCGTGCGGGGACTGCCGCCTGAACGGCATATGCCGGCACGCTAGGCGCGCCGCTTTGAGAGGTACAGAAACCCCACGAGACCCCCCACCGCGGCGGTGACCACGAACGGGAAGAGCGAGTATACGTTATCCGTCGGGTTGCCGGACATGAACTCGACTGTCAGGTAGCCGTCGGCGGTCGCCGGCGGGTCGCCGGAGCCCTCCATGCCATATGTGGAGTAGGACCCTATAACGAAGGTGCCCACGTCCAGGTTGCTGACCACGATGCGCTCCCCGTTGTTTACAGTCAGCCCGCCCCGGTCCGTATACGACAGGTTGATCCGCGCCTCGGGAAACCACCCCCGGTCCAGCTTGCTGTGCACCACCACGTATCCCTCCCGGGGAAGCTGGGCGGCCAGCCAGAACTTGTGGTCGGGGTTGGCGCCCATCCCCGTCTCTATGTAGCGGCTGGGGTCTAGGGCGTCGTGCAGCCGTATTACCGCATTCCCGGTGGGGTTCGCATACAGCATGTCGCTGGTGATGGTGACCTGCCAGCTGACGGCGTGCTCGTCGTTGAGCCGTACGGCGGAGGCGTCGCGGGCCGGGTGGTTGAACTCGTACCAGGGCATTATGACCTCCTGTATCAGCAGGGAGGGGTTCTTGGGGTCCTGGGCTGCCGCGGGCTGTACGGCGCATGCGATGACGGCGGCGGCCAGCGCCAGGGGTATAGCGTGCCTCATGGTATGTGTATGGCTGTGGAGCGATAAATATCTAGGGCAGACATACGACGGGGGCGATGCATCGCCCCTTCGTGTCCGCGCCTTCACTTCACGGCACGAACTTGTTGGGCATCCGCCGTATGAGCCGGGCCACCTCGGGCCGCATGATGTACTCGGACGGCATCTTGTCCTCCTCTATCAACTCGCGGAGCTTTGTACCGCTTATGCTCTCGTGCTCGTCTGAATCGTGCGGGCACACCTTGGCGTTTGTAAACGTGAGGCAGGCGTGGCAGTAAAAGAAGGCCGGAAAGAATATGGGCGCTATCTCAAGGTCGGGGTACTCGTCGAATATGCGGTGCGCCGCAAATGGCTCGTAAAAGTCGCCCACCCCCGCGTGGTCCCGGCCTATCGCGATGTGGGTGCACCCGTAGTTCTGGCGCATTATCGCGTGGTGTATGGCCTCCTTGGGGCCGGCGTACTTCATCTCCGTGTGTAACGTGGCCATCCTGCAGCGGTTGTCCGTATAATAGTACAGCATCATGATCTCGTGGGACTTTATTATGATGTCGTTGGTAAAGTCGCCGGACTTTTTCTCCCCGAGTATGGGGCTTATGAAGACGCCGTCCCGCACCGTGATGGACGTCTTTTGGAGCATCTCGTGCGCCACGTGCGGCGGGTTCCTGGTCTGGAACGCCACTATCGTCTCCCACCCCAGGCTGGTGAATATCTTCCGGGTCTCCACGGGGGTGAGGCGGTGCCGGCGCAGCTCGGTCATCGGCGGCCTCTGCACGTACGTGATGCGGCCCCCCAGGGCATACTCTTCCATCTCCATGGTCTTTGCCACGCCGGGGTGGGCCATGTCGCTGGTCCCGTACACCTTGCCGGCCATGTCCCTGCGGTCCAGCCTGTATGCGTCCTCCACGTGCAGTACGGCGTACCCGCGCCCCTCGGGGTCCCGGAGCAGGGCGTCGCCGGCGTCGGCCGCCGCTGAAGCCGTCTGCTTGTCCACGGCCAGTATCACCGGGATGGTCCAGGCGGTGCCGTCGGCCAGGCGGCCCCGCCCGGCCACCGAGTCCAAGTCCTCCCGCACCATGAAGCCCTCCAGCGGGCTCATTATCCCGTCTGCTATGTTCTCCGCGTCGGCGGCCAGGTCCGTGGTGGTGTCAACGGCGAGCATGTCGGCGGTGTCGGCTTCTCCGAAGCGGTTTACCAGCCTCCCTCCGTGGGGCCTTATGCAGCCGAACAGCGCGCCATCCGGCACGTTATCTTCGGCGTTCACGAGCCGTGGTGCAGCCCGCACTCTTTTATACCCTGCTCCCACCACCAACGGCCGGCCCGTATGCCCTCGCCGGGCCTCACCGCCCTCGTGCACGGCTCGCACCCTATGCTGGGGTATCCGTTGTCCAGCAGGGCGTTGTACGGGACGTCGTGCTCGCGTATGTGGCTCCAGACGTCGTCCCAGCTCCACTCTATGAGGGGGTTTATCTTGAGCATGTTGCCGTGGGCCTCGTCCACCTCGAACATGGCCATCTCCTGGCGCGCCTGGGTCTGGTCCCGCCGCAGCCCGGTGATCCACCCGTCCAGCTTGTTTAACATGAGGTTGAGCGGCTCGACCTTGCGTATGCGGCAGCAGAGCTTGCGGTTCTCCATGCTGTCGTAGAATAGGTTCTGGCCCCGCTCCTCCACCATGCGTTGGACCCTTGCAGAGTCGGGGAAGAGCACCTTGATGTCCGCCTTGTACCGGCGCCGCGCCGCGTCTATGGCGTCGTGGGTGGCCTGGGGCAGCCTGCCGGTGTCCAGCGTGAAGAACCGAAAGTCCGGGTTGACCTTCATCATGATGTCCATGAGGGCGGAGTCCTCGGCGCCGAAGCTGGACGCCATGGCCACCCCGGGGTGGAGGTTTTCAGAGGCCCACTCCAGCGCCTCACGTGCGGTGGTGATCTCCGAGTTGAGCCTGTCCGCTGTATTCTGGTCGAATCCCGGCATGGTATGGCGGGATGCGGGGGCCTTTTTTTGCCTTTGCAGTGACTATGGTAGGCATGCCTAACGTGGTGTGGCGGGTGTGAGCGTCAATTGTGAGTAATGTGGGGCGTGGATATGCCAGTAGACTGCCGGGTACTCTGTACTTGAACCACATGGTATGGGTGCTGTACCAGATGAAGAAGGGGTCTAGGGTGGCACCAGCGGATTCGGGCGGGCCGGTCCGTATACGGGGGGTTGGTATTCGGGGCCCGCGGGCAACGGAACGAGCTTGGGCGTGGGCAGTCTGAGGACAATGCTTTTGATGCTGTGACGACTCTGCACTGTAATGCTCAAGACAAAGTCGATATATGCTGCGCCGCATCCTGGCGATGGGGTTCGCGTGTTGGTAGCCCGGTTTTGGCCGCGGGGGATACGGAAGAGCATGGTTGACGAGTGGCGCCGGGTACTGGCCCCCAGCGCCGTACTGCTCAAGCGGTACCGAGGTATGGGGATGCCATGGAAGGAGTTTGTCGCGTCGTACAAGGCACAGATTGATACGGGCGAGGGGCGGCGGGCAATGGCCAAACTGAGGTCTCAAGCCGAGATGCATGATGTGACGTTGCTGTGCTATGAACGGGACGGGGCGCACTGCCACCGGCATGTACTGTATGATGTAATACGCGACCCAAAAAAACTGCATGCCACATTTGAGCCAGTATGCAGCGACCGGCGCTCTGACGAGACGTACCGGAACATTACGAATCTGGACATATGATGGCGGGATCTGCAAGAGATGACGCTAGGTTCAAGCTAGATGGCAAGGGGCACTAGCGCCGGTGGGTATGCCAGCTGGAGTCCCATAAACAGGATCTGGTGGCGTTTGCGTATGTCATGCCCATTGTATATATGCCGTGACGTCATCACGTGCATCATATCGGTCTGTATGTCTGTCATAATGGTTACGTATGATGTCTTCCCTTTAGATTCCAAATTTTGCTGGCGTGCTTAGCAAACTGGTTTGCTCTTCTTTCTATGATTCGGGCCGTCCATTCGGTGTGGTTGCATACGGTTTTTTTGTTTATGTCCAAATTAGATTTGCGGTATGCGCCCTTCTTGCTTGGAAATTGGTCGTTTTGAATTTTCTTGTTTACGATCTCATTCAACAACGTCAAGTTGCCTAGATGGTTTACGAAATCAACCATTTTTGCATTGGATTTTGGATAGCCTTTAAAGAATGCCTTTTGGTCCCACTTGCTCAG
This sequence comes from Nitrosopumilaceae archaeon, assembly GCA_963665475.2. Classification (GTDB taxonomy): domain Archaea; phylum Thermoproteota; class Nitrososphaeria; order Nitrososphaerales; family Nitrosopumilaceae; genus VYCS01. The sequence goes on from CAXXXK010000004.1 coordinate 653,751, forward strand.
GTTTTTTGGCAGTATGTGTTCTACCGTTACTGAGTCGATGGGCCTCACGTCGTTATTGTTGCTGGCTAGGTGCGCTGTAATTTGCCTCAAAATATATTTAGCAACAGAAGGTGAGGGTTTAGTCATGAATTTACTAAAGCCATTCGTAAAATTTTTATGATCATAGTTTTCATGTAGGCTTTTGACAACGCTGCAGAGTGACTCGCCATTTTCAATCAGTTCGACTATCTCTGACATTTTCTTTTCTATCTTGCCTGCATGCGTTCTCTGGATTATTTTTACGTTAAAGAAGTACTTGACAAGAAACTTTACCAATTTGTTGTAGTCGGAATTTTGCTCATCATACCACTTACGATACGCCGTAAGAATCGGAACACGAACGTTTTTGGCATTTAGCGTTCTAATGGCGCGGAAGTCATCCATAGTCGCTTTGTCTTTTTGCCCATCTGGGTCATATAATTCCTTTAGGAAATCTGCATCCTCTTCTAATGCGCTGACATATTGCTTAGCATCCTTTTCCGTTTTTATTACTCTTTTTATGATGTCATACAGATTTTTCCTGGACGCGTTTTTTATATTATGGTCTCTAGCATATCTTCTAGATCGAAAAGATTCCCAAATAAACATGTCATCTGCCTCTCTGTGATTGCTTATCTCGTCGAATACCTCATTCCATTTATTGTTCAAGTCCTGCTGGTACTTTTTGTTTTTTATCTGGTTGAGAACGTGGTTTTTTATCAAGTTTGACTTTGAGAGTTGACGGCCTCTGTAGTTGAGTGTTTCAAAGATCTGGTATGCGGTAGCGTCATCCTCTACCACAATTTTAACTACGAAGTTTTTTCTGCTAACATGCGTAAGAAAATGGTTCATTGATCTGATGTTACTTGTTACAAGGCCCCCTTTTTCACCCTCAGGGATTGACCCGTCCCCATCATCTTGCCCATCATCAAAATTTGTGCAAACGGCATGCATCATCTTGTCGTACAACAACCCGTAGTTTTCAGCGAGTAGCCTGCGGGATTTTGGACCGGACTTACTTTTCGTAATGCGTTTTATTTTTGATTGTCCATCATCCGGGTTTGCTTGCTCCTGAATTTTTCGGAAAAAGCCCCGGTCGGTGTCATTTAGCGTCAGCTTCCAACTGCTGTGTTCTCCCATGGCGTTGGTGTTTTCCAACATATCCTTGATTTTTTCATACCCCTCAGGCTTTTGGCCGGCTGCTAAATGTATGTATTCAAGCATGATGTCACGTGCAACGCAAAACATCATTGTAATTGTTGCAAGTCTCTGCTGTCCGTCGATTATGCTATACTTGTTCCCGCCGGAATCTACCAAAACTATGGGGCCAAGCAGGTAGTCTCCTTCCTGACTGTCTTCCTTCTTATTTTTCTGCGCCTGAAAGCCGTCTACTAGGTCACTCCACATAGTCTCTGCCGTCTCTTTTGTCCAGGCATAGTTGCGCTGAAATGGTGGCACAATGAACTGGTCGCAGTCGTTTAGCAGTGTCCAGAGGTTGGCCGTCTCGGTATTGGAAAATTTGTTCTTGACTCCCATTTTATGTCACGCTCGCCACTAATTTATGAAAATGAGTTTTGACATATGTGTAAAATTCCTCCTGCGTTTGCAACATCTTTTTTTTGTTACCATGCCGTATGTAGAAGTCGTCTAGTATGCGCTGTTGAATCCGTTTGCCCCGGGCATGCAACTCAAATTGCAGAGGCTTCCCACTTTTTGCCACATGACGGTAGAACCACGGCTCCGGGCTTCTCCGTATCTTGATCTCGACGATTTGCGTGCCACGTACGCGGACGATCTCTATATCAACAAGCGACCCTATGCTTGCTTCCGAACTCAGGTGTTTGTCGAGCGCATCTACAATCTCCATCTTTAGAAGATCGCCGAGGTGATCGTTTGATCTCTCCTCGGAATGGATCATTTCAAAGTCATGGCTCAAACCCACAAGACGATCATCCGGCTCCCCCGTGTCTTTCACTCCGATATACAGATAGCCACCCTCGGAGTTCAAAAAGGCTTGGACCGCCTGTGGTATTACCTTGTTTCGCATTACATCCTCGCCAAAGATCTCCTTGTTTTCCGTGTACTGATTCTCGGTCATTATTCTCTGCAGGATCACATCCTCGGAGTTGATAATTCTGGCGACATGGCCCGCATCTCCGTTTACCAGCCTGACCCTTGGACGTTCTCCCTGCGTCAGCAAGTCACACACCGTTCCCTTGGAGGTCTCACCAGTTCCCACTCTGACCTCCACATAGTCGCCGATGCTTACATCGGCCAGCCTCCCGCTTAAAGCCATTGTAACCACATCAACATGTGTGGGCCACTAGTCTTTTGTTATAAGCATACCTGGCAACAAAATTCAAATTTAATTTTGAAATTGTGAAAACATGCGCAACCCAAGCGAAAATATGCGCAAACTGAATTGTTACAGAACGGTGTCTATAATAAAAAGATCGATATTCTCACATACCACGTCCAATGGATCCTTTGTCATAACCTTCAACAGTTGAGATGCCAAGTATGGCCACCCAGCGCTAACTCATGATTGTATGCAATGCAGCGCAACATTTGGCGTATCGCCGCGGAATAGCTAACCACCGGATGTTGCTCTGCGGACTACTTCACCAGGCCAGTCCAACGCACGGGTCCGACGAAAGCCCGCAAGAGCTGTCGTCATTGAGCCCATCGGGCCCGTAACGCCGAGGGTGGCCTTGAGCCTCCCACTCGGCGCTCCCACTGATGTCGTCAGACATCGCAAAGCCGCCGTCATCTCTGGGTGCCGCAACGTGATATCTACATTGTATATGCCGGGGACCATGCATCCCGCAGCTATACCCGGCCCCTGTGCCCAACTGCGGCCTCCATTGAGCCAGCCGCGGTTCATGCGCTGCACCATCATTGCAGTCGCATATACTCCGCTCCTCTTGACCACTCTTCATGTGGCGATGTATGTGCTGCTGCGGAGCTGGACATGTCTGATATGGCGCGCCTGCCCAACAACCGTCACACCATTCAAAGTTCTGCAGTCTGGCACGGGCGCTGCCCGAGCCAATACTCCCGTGCCTCCCACACCGCTACTCCGGCGTCTTCGCCGGGCAAAAGCCCCGGTATGAACACCAGTTGCAGTGGCGCCCCGGCGTGGGCTCGAACTTCTCTTCCACTATCTCCTCGGCGCACTCTCGTACTACATCTAGGCCGGCCTTCAGAGATTTTTCAGTCACGTGATATTCCCGGGTGGCGCGCCCTTCTAAATACAACAAGGTAAACTTGACCGGCAGCGAGCCGTACTTTTCCTGGGCGGCGGCCACGTAGATGTTGGCCTGGGGAAGCTTTGGCATGTCATTTTTGCGTTCTCTGGATGTGCCCGTCTTGTAGTCCACTATCTCATACGCTCCTTGGGGATTCTTCTCCACCCTGTCTATCTTGCCCCGGTATCGCATACCGCCTATGGTTATCTCAAACTTTGCCTCCGCCTCCTCCAGCCTATTCTCCGAGCCGGCCTCCCACCTCACATAATTCTCCAGTATCTCCTTCATGGAAGATGCCGCCTTTGCATACTCCGCATCCGGGAATTTGGTACGGGACGACTCCATATCCTCTCTGGCAACACGAGCCATGCCATCCATGTCCGGGCATCGCCCGGCCAGCGTCTCCTTGGCGGCCCATTCCAGAGCGGCATGCGCCGCGCCCCCCTTCCTGAGGTTGATGGATGGCTTTTCGGGTATGCCCAACACCTTGCGGTACTTGAACTTGAGGGGGCATTGTTGGTACATCTTGACGCTGGTGGCCGACAACGTCAAGGTTTTGCGGTCCACCAGCGGCGCCATTGTACGGCGGGGCCGCTCTCCGGACCCGGCCGCATTCATGTCCAGAATACGGCGTATGTCAAACACTCCTTCATCATTCATGCCGTGTAGCATCCGGGCCATCTCCACCACGCCCAGCATAGCGGCCCGGGGGCGCGACTCCCGCACCGCCTTGCATATGATCTCCTGCATGTCCCACAGTTCCGCGTCGGCCAGGTTGTCGGCCTCGGGCGCCGCCTTGGCCTGCTCCTCATACCTGCTGAACCTCGCCACGCGCCCGTCGTCTATGCGCATCTCAGCCAGGAAGCGCGACGGCTCCCTCTGTTTGGAGCTGGTCTTGGCTTGCAGCGGATACGTCAGGTATAACGTATCTTTGGCCCGGGTCATGGCCACGTACAGCAGGTTGCGCATCTCCCGCATGTGCGCCGCCTCTGAATCCCGCTCCCGGCCCTTCCCCCGCAGCAGTGCGTGGGGTATCTCAAATTTGCCAGCGCCCCGCCTGCTGGCGCCACGCTTGTCGAACATCTCGTCGTCGTACAACCCGGTGACAAAGACCGCGTCAAACTCCTTGCCCTTGCTCTTGTGTATGGTCATCACGCTGACCGCCTCTCCGGCGTCTACGTCCTGCATATTCTCCAGCGCTTGCTCGTCTACCATGTCCAAGTATTCTATAAAGTCCGACAATCTCTCGCGGGGGTAGTGGCGGACATAATCTTTGGCGACGCCGTACATTCCGTTGAGGATGGCCAGGTTCCTGGCGGCATCGGGGGTTTGCTCGTTGGCGTTCTTCTTGTAGGCATCCGAGTATGCGGTCATTATGCCGTATAGCGTGTTTAGCAGGTCCGCGGAGCGGGCCGCCTCGGACATTTCATGCAGCCGCTCGCCCACCTCTCGTATCTGAACCTCCTGGTCAAGGCCCAACGGCCGGCCCAGAGCGGCCAGGACGCCGTCGTCGGACGTGTCCGGGTTATTACGCGTGTATCGGTGGGCCTCTGCATTTATGGCCCGTATGTTGTACTCGCTTATTCCCCGCAGCTTCAGGACGTGGCATATCTGGGTACCAGCGGTCTCGGGCGAGTCGGCTATGCGGAGGAGCGCCATCACCTCGGCGGCCACGGCGCTGCGCCCAAGGCTGCCCGGACCCACCAAAGCGGCGGGGACACCCCGCGCCCGGAGTGCTTCAGCAGCCTTCCGGCATGCGCGGTTGGTCCTGCACAGGACCGCCACATTTTCGTATGGAGTGTCCAACTTCGGTATGGCCTCGGCTATGAAACGCCGCTCGGCGGCCTCGTCGGAGGCGGCTACCACTTCTACGGGCTTCCCGTCTGGCTTGTGGGCGCGCATGCGCTTGGATATTCTGGCCGGATCCGCCTTCAGGAGCCGGGCGGCCAGGACGGCTATGTTCCCCGAGCAGCGGTAGTTCGTCTTTAGCGTGACCGCCTCGGCCTCGGGGTAGGCGTCGTCGAACTCCTCGAATATGCCACCGAACGCCCCCTGAAATCCCATGATGGACTGGTCGTCGTCGCCCACCACGGTCACGTTGCGGGATCGCGCCAGCAGCTTGGCCAGCAAGAACTGGGCGTAGTTGTTGTCCTGAAACTCGTCCACCAGCACGTAGCGGTACCGCTCCGAATACGACTCCAACATGCCGCTGTTCTCTTCTAGGTGTTTCACCACATGTGCCACCATGTCCTCGTAGTCTATGATGTTCTTGCGTTTCATGTGGGAGTCGTATGCGGCGTACAGCTTTGCCATCTGGGCCAGATGCGTCTTGGAGTCGTCGGGGTCGCCGGACCCGGCATATTCTCGTATGGCGTCTGCGGATATGAGCTCCCGCTTTGCCAGCCGTATGGATTCCAGCATCTTGCCGTATGTATCTAGGGGGTTTCTATCCAGGTTTACTATGCGGGTGTCTATCTCCATGTCGTGTATGTTCCGGACGCACCACGCCAACCGGGCTAGCTTGCTGAATACTGCCGTCTTGTCGGTTATACCGGTGGCCACGGAGTTCTCCTTTAGTATCTCCAGGCAGAGGGAGTGCATGGTGCCAACCCAGACGTTGCGGATGTCTTTGTCGTACAGCCGGCGGCGCATCTCCTCGGCGGCCTTTTCGGTAAACGTCATGCAGAGTATGGACTCTTGCGGCACGCCGCTGGCGACCAGATTAGCCACCTTCTTGACTATTACGAGGGTTTTGCCGGAACCTGGCCCGGCCAGTACCTTCAGCGCCCCCTCCAGGTGCGAGGCGGCCTGTTCCTGCTCCTTGTTTGGTTCTATGCGGGGGCGGCCTTGCGGCGCGGCGGCATCCACGGCACGCAAGCCGGCGTGCTGCTCGGGGTTCAGTTCCATGTGTGGCGATATTGGACGCTCTTTATTTAATGGACGCGCAGGCGCGTGCCATGGCCGCGTGACGCGACCATGCATGCGGCAAAAACGGTTTGGCACCTCCGCTGTAACGCCAGAGCCGGCCCGGCGCCGTGCGCGTCCTGGATTCACGACCCGTACATCTTCAGTATACGCTCCCGCGCCTTTAGCATCTCTTTCTTGCGGACCGCCCAGTAGCACCGCCGGTCGTCTATGTCGGGCGCCCCCAGATGGGCGTCCAACATCGCCGCCCACGCGTCGAGGTCCTTGTCGCTCGTGCACAACGCCTCCAACTCCCTCTCGTAATATGGCATGAAGTCCGAGAAGACCCCTGTTGACCAGCTTGCCAGATACTTTATGCGCCACATCTTGTCGTCCGCGGAGAGATCCTGCTTCTTGATGCACCTGCCGATGCCCTTCATGCACTCCTCAAAGAGGGGCCAGAGGTCGCCGAAGCTGTCGTCTATCATGTTGTAGTGTATGCCCAGCGCCTCGGTCAGGTCCATGTACATGTCCTCGGCGTTCCAAGGGCGGCCCTCCTCCAGCGCCTTGGCGTCCCTGTGTATGTCGTACAAGTCCAGGTGGTGGTAGTCGGGAACATAGCCGCCCTTCATCTCGGCTGCTATCCTGGTGTCTATCTCAAACCGCAGGTCCCGTACGTCTCCCTTGGCCCACTCCTCAAAGCGTTTCTGGGTGTTGGGGTCGGCCAAGTGCTCTTCCCACAACAACTTCCTTAGGTTCCCGATGGGCACCCTCATGGCGTAGGGGGCGACGATCTTGTTCCAGCTTACCGTGGCGTATTTGGTCCATCCCCGGGCCACCACTCACAATCCGCTCCCGTGTGGCATGTTCGCGCGTTTGTCCCGCGCGGTATAATCGTTTATGGGATGGATTGCGTCGGGCGGCGTGGAGGGCGCCGACCCGTATGGGGACAATCGTATCGGCGCACGTCCCGGCTTACACGGGGGAGGACGTCGGCCTCACGTGAGCATCAGGAATGTCGCCGCTGGCACGACTGGGCAATGCTGTTCCTCTTTCGGTATGCCTTTGGAGAGCGCCGTGTGGGTGGCGCCAGTACCTCTGGTCGGCCCTAACTTGGGGATATCCATGTTGCTGCCTAGTTTTACCTCTCATTGACCGTTTGCTTATAAACTAAAAATATTTGACTGACCGTTTGCTTATAAACTAAAAATATTTGACTGACCGTTTGCTTATAAACGGCCCTACACGCCTTTCGGGGCACATTGGCCGAACGACCCGGACAGCTCGGCCACGGCGGGCTGAGTATGCCAGCAGAGCCCCGTAATGCTGCCAGAACCGCCGTATGCTCGGGTGCGGTCCTGCATACGTCTACGCCATCGTGCCAGCAGCGCCGTTGGGCAGATGCGGTCCTGCTAGGGCGTGTATCACGTATCGGGAGTGCCTGCCGTTGGGCCTTGCGGTTGTCGGCGCGGGTCTCCTACTGCTGAGCCCCCGTCTGGTACCATGACGGTCTTTGGAAGCGGAATGGCTCATGCAAATGCCCCGGAGGGCATTGTTGTATCTGTCCGGATGAGGCAGGGACGGCTTGCGCTGGCGCCACACCGGCAAGAGCATCTGCCCTTATTCGGAGAGCACGTTGGCACCAAACCAGCTGCCACGCTATTATACAAAAATGGCGTTTCGTATACTATGCGTGGGCTTGTTAAACATTCGTATAACAACGAGTTACGCTGTTACACAGAAACACGATTTCGTATACTAACGGGGATACATGTGGGAGGCCCAAGTGCAATGCGGGACAATCCCTCACGCCTCTTGGCTGGGTTTTCCGGCATGGGGCCCGCGGGTAATGCGTCCCGGCCACCGGGCCGCCGGACGGTCTTCGAACGCGGGATGCCCCATGTGAACGCTCTGGTGGGCGCTGTTGTGTCCGCCCGGACGGACCTGTATAATTTGCAACGGCTCTGCTCTGTCAAATGCGCCTGCATTCAAATCGGACTCGGCGTAAGGCTGGCCGCTATCTTATTATACGAAAACGATATTTCGTATACTATGCGTGGGCTTGTTAAACATTCGTATAACAACGAGTTACGTCGTTATACAGAAACACGATTTCGTATACTAACGGGGATATACGGGTGGGTGGTCCAAGTGCAATGCGGGGCAATCCCCCGCGCTCCGGAGGTGGGATAACTGCGAGAATCCGACTTCGCCCGTCCCAACGGGCAATTTGAGGAGAATCACGATGGCCAGATAACGTTTGCACCCAGCCCGCTACCACCGAATCTGGATTATGCCCCCATAGCGGGCCTTGTCGCCGAGGCGCACATGTATTTGGGCATTTTGGAGGGGGTGGGGAGGCTTATTCCAAACCCAAATCTGCTAATCGGCCCGTACCTAACACAGGAGGCCGTCGCAAGCTCAAGAATTGAGGGAACCGAGGCATCCAATCTTGACGTGTACCAGTTTGAGGCCGGAGAGAAAGAGCATGACGGACTCAAAAGAGTGTTGGAAGTGGTAAACTACACACGTGCATCGCGTTTCTGCTTTGAGCGAATAGGTGCCGGAGAGCCGGTGAACCGGAAATTGTTGAAGAGGGCGCACCACATACTGCTCGAAAATGTAAGAGGGCATGAGGTAACTCTCGGGAAGATCAGGTCCGTGCAGAACTGGATAGGATACGCAAACTGCGCCATTGAGGACGCGTCGTACGTGCCGCCCGCTGCACACCTGCTTGACGATATATTGGCAAATCTGGAAGAGTTCATACGGGATCCCCCCGACGGAATGCCGGTTCTGGTGCAATGCGCCCTGGTCCACTACCAGTTTGAGGCCGCCCACCCATTTGAAGACGGAAACGGCAGGGTGGGCAGGCTGATGATCATGCTTATTCTTGCAAGCGGCGGGACACTCGGCAAGCCGCTTTTGTACCTGAGCGCATATTTTGAGAGGAACAGAGACAGGTATTATGAACTCCTTCGACGGGTAAGCGAAAACAGCGACTGGTTGGAGTGGATAAAATTCTTTTTGAAGGGGGTTGTTCAGTGCAGCCAAGAGGCAATCGACACCACGCACAAGATCCTTGATCTCAAGACAAAGTATGAGCAGAGACTGAAGGAAGGCCGCGCGTCCCGTAATGCCATGGTCTTGGCCCCACACCTCTTCTCCCGTCCGGTACTCACCATACCGATGGCGGCCGAATATCTGGGAACCGGATATCCACCGGCAAAGAGAGCGGTCACGTACCTGGTGAATGCGGGCATACTGGAGCAGATCGGCACCAAAAAAAGAAACAAGAGATACGTTGCAAGAGAGATTATTGACATATTCTCTTAATGGTACTTGCACACCATGTGGCTTTGGCGCTCAGCTTATGTGCCGAATTTGGCTCTGGTGCGGGGTATCACCATGCCTCTTGGCCTTTGCGCTGTGGCTTTGGTTATGCATGACCGGTGGGCCCCTGACGGCTGGGCAACTACACATTTGCTTCCACGTTGTTATATGGAGTCATATATGCGATCAGGGAATGGCCGACCTACCGTCTATGACAAGGGTAGGCTCTCACACAACAACGAACTCTCATTAGACATGTATCTGTAGTATGAGAGGGCAGATCTCGCGTTCAAATGCAACCAGTACGCTTACTCGCACCAAAGATTCAAGACCGCGCATCGTCATACACCATCCGGTAATCCGGGCGGCTGGTTACATGAAGGGCATGCTCTGCTATAAGCACTAGATCATGATGTCCACCATGTGCATATGCCGAGTTCGGTATCGCACATGGAATAGGCGCATTGGAATCGGCGAACCCGTGGTAATCCCAATCGGACTTGAGCTCCTCTCGACCTTCTGTGGCCACGGTTTCCCACGGACTTACTCGCCTGCCTGTAATGCCGGCGGGATGTATAAAAGACGTATGAACCCAAGTTCCACCCGCGAGAACGATGGCCGGTCCAAATTGTCCAGATCCGGGTCATAACCCGACCCAAACGCGGAATGCCCGAGCCGCTCGGCGAAGTTTTGTGCCCATCCTCCCCAGAGTTACGCCCGAATCACGCATGGGCGAAGTCCCGTCTTTTGGCGCCGTGCCGGGTCCGGCGTGTTGCTGGGGACGCGGCGCTCCGGACGGCGCCGGCCGGCGTCCCGTATGGCCTGTCCGACGGTCAACGGCGCACGACCGCACGCGATGTACCGTCACTTGTCCGGCTTTTGGATTTCAGCTGGACTATATGTCCTGAAAACACTCCGTAAAGGCTGTGGATCTTCAGGACGAACTTGTCTGGCTCCGATCTGATCAGCGAGTGCAGGTTTTTGAACCCGTACTCCCGCGGGTCAAACGCCGGATTGGTTGCCCGGAGGAGGTGCCCCACCGCGGCCAGCAGCACCTCCACGTCATCCTCGTCTCCCATCGACTCCTCTATCGCTTTGGTCACCGGATCCACCCATCCGGTGTCGCGTTTGGGGCCTCGGCCGGGCGTTGCCTTCGCGCCGGATGGCTCGTCATCGTCGGTGATTGTCTCTATGTGCGTAAACAGGTCGCACGCGTTCACGAGTGACGGGGGAGTTTGTTTGTTGCCGATCCCGTGCACGAACTTGCCGTGCTCGCGCAGCGTGATTGCCAGCCCGGTGTAGTCGCTGTCGCTTGAAACGATGCAGAACGCGTCGACCTTCCCCTTGTAAAGCAGGCCCATGGCCTCTATTATGAGCGCGCCGTCCGTCGAGTTCTTGCGTTTCGTGTAGCTGGATTGCTGTATCAGGCGTATGGCGTTCAGGTTGGCCGCGTCTTTCCATTTTTTCAGCGCAGGTCTGGTCCAATCGCCGTACACGCGGCGGATCTTCAACTTTCCGTGCCTGGACGCTTCGTCTATTATGGTCTTGATCTGGTTGTGGGAGATGTTGTCCCCGTCGATCAGCATGCCAATCGAGCGGGATTCTTCGTCCATGAACTAATACGGTCGGTCGGTTTTGTCGCAAACTCGGCGGGTGTGGTTTTCTTCCGTTTTTCTGGCATACTGTAGCCACAATTGACGGGTCTGTGACATAGTCGGCGCACATTTGCCCCGTATTGGACATGGATGCAGCCGCGCGACGCGGTGTCGCATCGCCAGGCGCGGTACGCCGCGCTGCGTCCGGCCGGTGCGCTCACGCCGTTCAAACTATTGCGTCGGAGATTTGCTGTCGTCTAGGCGGCGCCGACCCTAGCGTTCGCATTGGCCCATGCCGCGGCGTTCCACATCATCGTGACGTACTTGTCCTCTCCGCCTATGAATATCCCCGCCACCTCGGCGGGGGTCTTGCCGCCCAGCCCCGAGTGGGGTCGGAAGAAATTGTGGTGCGCATACGTATCGGGGCCGGGCAGCCGCCCCCGAGCAGGCGGTCCCGCTCGGGGTCCAGCGCGAGGTTGAAGCCCCTGGCCGTCTTGGTGCGGTCAACGATTTCGCCGTTCAGCCGCTCGTAAATATTGTTGCTGTTGAATTTGTTCTTCAGGTGGATGTCCTTGACGTGGGCCAGCTGGAACCTGCCGGCTTTCCTGAACGCCTTGGTCGCCGCCCCCTGAAACACCTGCAGTCCGTCGGTGACAAACACCCACGGGACGACGCCGGCCAGCTTTCGGGCGGCCATGAACAGGGGCAACGGCTTGTACGCCATCTTGGTGTCCGACACGTCCCACGCCAGTATGAACCTGGTACGGTCGTCCATCACGGTGAAGAACCACCTGCCCGCGCCCAATATCTTGAAGAACACCTCGTCGCAATGCCACCGGTACCCGACGAAAGGCCGGATGGCGAGGGAAACCCCCCACAGCAGGCTTGAATATTCCTCGATCCAGCGTTGCACGGTGGACCGGTGCACCTTGATGTCGTCGCCGTCCAAAACGTACGCCACCGTGTGGACCGACAGGCCGGAGACGTACTCCCGCAGGGTCCGGGCGATCACCCTGTAACCGAAATACTTCTCCTTGAAGCCGGGCGTGCCCGAGAAGGTATGCCCGCACCTTTTGCATATGTAGCGCTGCCTCGGCGGCGCCCTCACGTTCTTCCGCTTCCCGTGTCTGATGCACCTCTTGAAGCCGCAGTATTGGCACCACCCCTTGGGGGCTGCGAGCCTGAGCCTTTGCGCACCGCTTTTTGGTGGCGTCCCACACCCTGCCCAGGACTATCCACCGCGACTGCGTGCTGGAATAATGCCGCCGCGCCCCTGCTGGTCGGGACAGTCGCACACCAGCCCGCATATGTCCAGAACTATGCAATACCGCCGCTTGAAGTCGGACGAGACCTTGTACTGCCTGTTGTCGCGTTTTTTGGCACGGGCGGGGTCGTCGGCCATCTCCCTGCCATCTTGGCGACGGTCGCGCTGTGCTTCTGCCGTGTGATCGTACCGCTGGCCATGCATAAACCCAATTGGGTTTATGTATAAACCTGATGATCTGGAGCACCCTTGCATTAAATAGTGCATTCCACAGGTTACGCCATGGGAATGTGGCGCAAGGGCGCGACGGAGTTTACGGTGTCCTAATACGCAACCGGCAGCGCCAGACTAACTACAGCTACATCCCAAAACCGGTCCTGGACAAGCTGGGCAACCCCGACGGCCTGAAGTTCGTCTTCCGCGACGACGACATACTGGTGGTCAGGCCGGACTAGCAGTCCGCGGCACGTACAATCGACGGAAAACCAAGGAAAATGCCACCCACCGAGTTTGCGGCAAAACCTGGCGGGTTTGGGCCGTATTGGTAGTTTCGACCGGGGCGGGTTTGGGCATTTTTGGATACTTGCGAAAATACCTCATTAAATGTATATGATCAGAGGATCCGATATTGGCTATATCCTGGCGGGACACACCCTCTTCTGACACCTTAACTTGCTACACAAAAGGCCATGGTATGAAATTCTACATTATCACTGCGCGTCTATGTACGGTTGGCCCGAATGAATCTGAAGGCCTCATTCAGTGTAGCGCACAGGTCACCAATAGTATTGGGACCAAATTCCTCCTCGCATAAAACGATCTGCGAGCCCGAGATCTTGATATGTCCAACATCAGTATTTATGGTTCGGATGGTTGTGTCTGCCATACTGCCTATGGATGTGGCGGCGTCAGGTGAAACCGAGATCAAAGCCATACCGTTCTTCAATCTCTCCTTGATTATATTGACTATTTCATCATCTCTGTATGAGAATCCGATCACCAACAGCACATCAACTTCTCTTAACGTCGCCCTGAAACGGTCAATCAATGCAGAGAACGGCTCCTCATTGTAGTCTTTCGCGCCCTCGGTGGGTGCTATCATTATATCCCTGTCAGCATCCCGATCTGCAATGGATCCGGTCTCCACTATTCTGTAGTCGTCATCCTTGTACCAGTGTATAGAACCGTGCATCTTTGCCAAGTACAACGGAGGCCGGTCCGTGCCCGAATCCCACATGTTTGTCCAAATTCTGCTCAGGCGGCGATAGGGCTCAAAGCCGTTGATTATGTCAAGGTCTGTCTCTTCGGCATACGTCTCTATCACTTGGTCGTAGTTGGTTGTAAAGACTTGAAACTCTTTTGTACCGTGGTCTTTTATGACTGACCAGACCATATCATACACCTGTTCAATAGTCTGCCGAACGTCTAAGTTAATGCCAAACGAAGTGAGCAGAATTTTACGTATGATGGACCTCAGACTGACTAATCCGTGGATCTTGCGTTCATCAATGCTGCCATATTTGTGGTCCCCCATGTTGCGGATGACTGGTTTGCAGTTGCGGTCTGTGGTGATGTTGATTACCTGCTCTATCCCGTTATACAGCTTCTCAACGTCGCCGTAGGTGTCGTCATTGACGACGCGCATAATGTAATCCTGGATGTCTTCGTCCCAGTACTGTTCATCGCTGTGTTGCTGAACGCTATCCCGCACAAGTTCCATTATCTTTTGGGTGGTAGGCTGGGACGCAAATGCTGAAGCCCCAGCGCCTAGAAACAGGGCCGTCTTCATATCATGTAGGGGTAAGCAGCACCATAAATCCTTTACCACATTTGATTCCCTGTTGTGCCATCCCAAAAGTAGTTCCGCCTGTCAGCATGACCGTAAAGTTCACGGCATCCTCTCCTATTATGGTTTGGACTGTCCCGTTCTTGCTGCACGCTGCTTGGGGATTTCCGCCCCGCCGCAACTGTGTGGGGGTGCGTTTCCACTCCGCCATACCATGTGGGGAATGTATGCCGTTCTTGCCCGTCATTTCACCTCGTACTCCTCCTTGGTCTGCTCATCCACGACGATCGCCCCGGTGGGAGGCATCTTTCTCCGGAACGCCTGCCACGGTGTCTCCCGCTGGCTATACCTGAGCGACATGTGCGGACGCTCGTAGTTGTACCACTTCATGAACAGGTCCATGGGGTCGCTTTTCCGCATGAGTATCGCCTTGAACTCGGGAAGATTGCGCTGTATCTCCCCGTGCAGCCTCTCCAGCTTGCTGTTGGTCTGGGGGTGGCGGACGCGCGCCAGGATCTGGCGTATCTCCAGCTCCACCAGCCTCCTCTCAAATTCGGACTCCCCCTTCCTTTTGACCTCGCCCTCGTTGGCGTAGAACTGCGAGCCGTGGTCCGTCATGATGGACGCGGGCTTGTCGTGGTCTTTGATCGCCTTGTCCAGCACTGCCAGGGCGTTCTCGGTGGTCGCGTGCTCAAAGACGCCGTACCCGGTCACGAAGCGCGAGGCGTCGTCCTCGTAGCACAGGAACCACCTTCCGTCGTCGAGCTGCTTGTAGTCGGTGTGCCACATCAAGTTGGAGTGCGTGCGCTCGTAGCGCACCCACTTGCGCCTCCCGCTCTTGGGTTCCTTACGTGCCATCTCCTCGTCCTTCAGTATTTCATGGATGGTATTATGGGGTATGCGCATGCCGGTGGCCGCCTCTATCTCGCCCTCCAGCCCGGTCGCTCCCAGGTGCGCCGTCTGGCGGCCGGCAAGGACTGCAGAATGCTCCCGGCGCCCGGGCAGGCCGCTTTTGGGCCTGCCCATGCGCATTGGGTACGAGACGTCCTTCAGGTCGACGTTCCTGTACCTGGCGCAGAGGCGCCGTATCCAGCGCGCGGACACGCCCATCGTCTTGGCTATTTTGCCGGTCAGCACGCCCTTCCTGCGCTGACTTAGGATTACCACACCTTGGACTCGTCCAGCTTTGCCATTACGCGAACCTTCCGTTTGCCTATATAGCGACGTTTGGGGCGCCGCCTGCCGCCCCCAACGTTTCCTGTGCGGCAGATGCGCAGGTTGTTACCCAAACCGGTTCCCCACATACGTACTACGCGGCCCCCAAAGACGTGGGTGGAACTACTTTTGGGATAGCACACGAGGAGCCAGCACATACATCGTTTAATAAGGGCATAGCGCACGGGTGACCATATGAAACAGGGTACATTGCAGCCACGTCTTGTCTGGGTGAGATGCATGGGCAAATCCGGCGATTCAGGACGTCTGCTAATCTTCTTCTCTGTGGATGCCATGGTAGGGATATACGATCCAGATAGGTGTCACTTCTCAGACAGCGCCGGTATAGCCATGGCGCTTCTTGCGCTGCGCCTGGAACCTCCCCTCTACATTCCCATCATCAGATCACGAGTGACTCTGAGGTCGGTAGACAAGGCGGTTACCGTGACCGATTCCCCAAGTGAGGGTAAACCCCGTAAGTACCAAGCGGTATTACGACAATGGCAAAGAATGGGCGAGGGGATCTGGTCAGGAACGCATTTTTATTCCGTATATTTGGCGGAACGGTTCATAGACATGACAGAAAGCAAAACGTTCAAGACCGCTAGATTGGGCGATATACCTGCCACGGAAGCGCCATCACAAGGTGTCAGGATGACGCTTGATGCGTTAGATAACTCCTGGCGATGCACTCGGTTCATTAGGTGTGGCCCCAAGCCGGGGGGGGGGGGGGCGCGCAATACCTACTCCTTCAACAAATACTTGATAATCAAATCAGGTATGGAACAGCAAGATTAGAGGGATGGGAGAACCACGGATGGCCTACGCAAATCTTGGACCGCCTCCTACCGCAGCAAGCCCATGTACTGTTCAATTACGATGTGTGTTCCATTGGGGGCGAACGAAAACGGCAATATACGGATGGCCGTTCACAGATTAGATCAATGCAGATATCTCTGCCGTCCACCTTTCTGTTTATTTGGTTCACACCATTCCATAAAACTGCCACTCTAGAACATCTTGATACGGGTATCGTACCCGGAGGGGGCGTTCTGGCCAAGCTACATCACTCCCTATTCTGGTGCCTTTGAGAGGGACTTTGTGAGTCTTGCCAAACATTTCTTTACGGTTCGACAGACAGGACCATCAAGAAGAATGTATTAAAAACATAATGGACGCATTGGAACAGAACCCACTAGACCATTCCCTACGGCTTAGTGTGGGCAAGACCATTGAGCAATTTCCGCGAAAACTTGGCGAAAACAGAATGGACATACTTATGGAGACCGGCACCGGCAAGACATACGTCTACATAAATACCATCTTTGAGATTTACAAAAAATTTCACAAAACAAAATTTGTCATAATTGTTCCAAGAATGTCAATCCGGCACGGCGTAATGCAGAGCATTAGGCAGATGGGCCACCATTTCTTCTCCAGGTATGGGATGCGCCTACGATGCGTCAATTATCCTGATGATGGCCTGCGCAGTGTCATACACCATTTTATTAATACTAACGATCTGGCCGTCCTGCTCATCACCAACAGCGCCTTCAACAGCAGGGTTAATCGCATAAACAGATATGACGAGACGTTGTACGGGGCTACAACTACTTGGAAGAGGATTATTGGACTGTTGCCTGTAGTTGTTATGGACGAGCCGCACCTGCTTGCGGGAAGACGGACGGCGAAATACCTCAAGGAGCTGCGCTCAAAGTCACTCGTAATACGGTTTGGCGCAACATATCCAGAGAATGAAGAGGACGGCATATCCAACGTTGTATATGCACTAGACAGCATCTCGGCATTCCGTAAAAAACTGGTCAAAAGAATAAGCGTAAGCGTGGTCTCTTCGCACGCTGAAGAAAGCGATGTTCATGTGACGGGTACGCGCGGGAGAAAAAAATTTAGCATACAATATACAATCAACGGGCAGAGCCACAATGCCGACGTATGCCTAGGCGATGATTTGGGGGCAGTGACAGGCCTTGATCTGTACAGCGGTAGGAGCGCCACCAACATTAAACGTGGCGAGGTCGTACTGAATGATGGAAGGCGACTCCCCGTAGGCGCGTACGATCTTACAGACCATGAGATACAGCAGATGGTACAGCATACCATACGTCTGCACTTCAAGCGGGAACGAGAGATGTTCCCAATGGGAATTAAGACACTATCATTGTTCTTTATACCTGGTATAAACGACTTTCGGGGGGATGGAAGGATCAAAAAAATATTCGAAAACGAATACGCAAAGGCGCGCCGAGACGTGCTTCAGGACGATGTAAGCATACAGTATCGCAAATATCTAGAGCGCGATTATGAAGATGACAAACTGCGCGTTCATGAAGGATACTTTTCCGGCGACAAAGAGCGACCAAACGAAAAGGAGGAGGCAAATGCAGTGGACATCATACTCAAAGACAAAGAAAGACTGCTGTCTTTGAATGAACCGCTCAGGTTCATCTTCTCGGTATGGGCGCTCCGGGAGGGATGGGACAATCCCAATGTGTTCAACATCTGCAAGCTGTCACACAGCGCAAAAGACAACAGCAGGCGGCAGCAGGTTGGGCGTGGCTTGCGCATCGCGGTAGACCGGCGTGGCATACGGATGACGCAGGATCGTTTGGCCGAGCGAAAGGCCGAATTCCATACCATAAACGAACTAAACATGGTAGTACCGGTATACGAGTCCGCATTCATTTGGGACATACAACGTGAGATACGCAATGCCAGTCCAAGCATAGCCGTACCAAAACTCACGTTGGATTGTTTGAGAGATGCCGGTTTGAATGAGGTAGAATGTAGTACAATATTTGTAAAACTATTGCAGCATGGCATAATAGACGAGAATGGAAACAGGCTTTTACCCGTACAGGAATTTTTAGAGTCCAATTTGGATTGTTTTTCACCAATAGGGGCAGAAAGGCTTATGGAAATAGCCAACATACTGCAAGGCTTAGGTGGTGCAGTTATAGATCCCCGCAAAATAAAAACAGTTCGCGTCAAGCCTGAAAGATGGCAAGAGTTCAAAAGCCTATGGGAACAGATAAACCGTGGCGTCCATGTTGTATACAGGAACATCGACGAGACTGACATTATACAGAAGGTATGCGAGTTGTTTGAGAAAGAGTCCATATCGGTTGCCCGTACCAGGGTAACAAAATGGGTTTACGATTCTGACAGCGACACGATCAGTGCTGTGGAAAGTGTCACAAGCGGCGGCTCCGGATACTTCCAAAAGTCAAAGTTCAACGAGAGCGTCGTGAGAATTGCCCAGAATCATAAGTGGCCAATAGGGTTCTTGCTGAAGATATTAAATCAAATTGATCTTGTAAAATTTAGATCCAACCCCGAGGCAGCGGAGCGGTTGTTAACAGCCATGATACAGGACACTATACATCGCACCATTTTGGAAAAGGTAGAGTACGAGTTCGCCGAGGCCACCGTGTACGGAAACGGACTACAGCACGAAGATGGAAGCCCGATACGCGCCATGTCGTCTACAAAACTTGGAAAGGCATACGCTGACGAAGCACCTCCGAAAACGTTTCTATACGACACGATCCCGTACGATTCTCACATAGAGCTGCAATCTATACGGGAAGGCGACATGGAATGGATGGCTGGGCGCAGCAGAAGCATAACGGTGTTCGCTAAACTGCCGCGCATAAACATACCCACGCCATACAAGACGTACAATCCGGACTTTGCATATGTCATAAACAATGGCGGTGACAAGACGCTCTTTTTGGTAGTGGAAACCAAGGGATATGACAGCAATGTTGCCATACCGGAGGCCGAGCAGAAAAAAATCGAGTATGGCAGAAAATTCTTCGAATCGTTGCAAAGGACGTTGCCATACGGTACGGAGGTGTGCTTTCAAAGAAGGCTAAACGCGGAAGATATGTCGGAGATACTGCGGAGGTGCTATTCAAAGTGATTCTGAAAGAGGCGGCGAATCAGCACGGCCTAGGCATCGTGGATGGCGTCGTTGGTGGCCGCAAGACGTTGTTATCCAAACTTCGCTCCTTGTTTCCGGGCGCCATAACAGAAGATGGACTGGTTGACGTTACCTCGTTACGGAAAGCGGTGGGAAATGAGTATACAATGGACAGCAACCAGGTGTATGAGCTCAGGTTCGTGGGTAAGGGAGTTGCCAACTATCTGGCAGGCTTATCCGTGGACATGGAATTAAAGGTAGAATGTGTTCATTCTAGGGACTTTGATGTAACATCAAACTTAGTTATAAAGGGAGACAACTTATCAGCATTGAAGATCCTGTCTGAAAATTATTACAGCTCGATTAAAATGATATACATTGATCCGCCATATAATACTGGAAATGATGATTTTGTCTACAATGACCATTTCAAGAAAAGCGAGGCAGAGCTAATAGAAGAATTGGGACTGGATCAGGAGACGGTGGATCGTTTTCAGAACTTGTATGGCACAAAGACCCACAGCGGCTGGTTGGCATTTATGTACCCCCGGCTCAAGATCGCGCGAGACCTACTAACCGATGATGGCGTGATGTTCATTTCAATCGACGACCATGAGCTTGCCAATCTAAAGCTGGTATGTGATGAAATATTTGGCGAGGAAAGTTTTGTGGCAAATATAGTAGTTAACGTCAATAGAAATGGCCGGCGATACAAGGAGGTAGCAATCAACCAAGAATACATCTTATGTTATGGTAAAAGCAATAAAGTTAGCCTAAACGAACTACCAAAGGATCCTAATTTCTTGAATTTGGAAGACGATCTGGGCCGATATTTGAGAAGAGAGCTTCGCAACAGAAACCCGAAGTTCACCAGGCGTAATCGCCCGAACCTCTACTATCCTGTTTACATTGATCCTACAAGTGCAAACAGCCGTGGAGAGTGCTCAGTCTCACTGACGCGAAATGCGATGCATCACGTAGAAACATTCCCCAAGAATTCAAGACAGGAAGATGATTGCTGGCGTTGGGGTAAAAACAAGATTGCAAAACACATTACTAGTGATCCAACATCTAGCGATGTGGTGGCAAAAAAACGACGTGATGGCGGGTGGAACATTTATGAAAAATACAGAAAGAATACGTCAAAGGTAAAGTCAATATGGGACGAAACAGAAATGAGAACAGAATTAGGAACAATCCAACTACGCCGCTTGTTTGGAAAGGATGTTTTCACGTATCCCAAATCTGTCGAGCTAATTTTAAAATGCGTCAGGCTGGCTAGTGATCAGGAATCAACCATACTGGATTTTTTTGCAGGTTCCGGCACGACTGGCGAGGCGGTAATGAGGCTGAACGCCGAAGACGGCGGGAGTCGAAGATTTATTTTGGTACAGATAGACGAAGAAATTAAGAAAACCAAGAAAGAAGCAATAGAGTTCTGCAAGGTGAACAGACTGAGGCCTATAATATCCAGCATAATGCTGGAACGGCTTAAACGCGCTGGCAACATGATCAAGAAACAACATCCAGACACAGACGTTGGGTATAAGGTATTCAGCTTGAGGCCCAAGCCAACCATAACCGTTAACGAATCTCAGACCAAGATTTTCCGGCCGCATACCGAACGAACCGTACATGACATCCTCTTTAACATGTTATGTGCCACGGGCAAGCCCTTAGAGGTACCAATCAGGATGGTTGTAGAAGGCAGACTCTACGAGGCAGATGGCGAGATGTATGTGTTGGGGGATGTTGATCTCTCCGGTTACAGGGATCGCAAGATCTACGTCGACGGTTGGGGGGAGGACAACACGCTTGAGCACTACCTTAACCTGCCTCCGTCGAACGTGGAGGTGGTTTATGTATGATATCAAGAAAAACTGCCAAACAACATGGCTTGGGCATATTGGATAATTCGAACGATTACCACAAAGATCTGGTAGCCAAACTCAAGGAACTACTGCCTGGCGCCATGACAGAAGATGGCCGCGTTGACGTTACAGTCCTACAGAGTGTTATAGGAAGAGAAAATATGGCAGATGGCAGGCAGATGCACGAGCTCCGATTTGCGGGCAAAGGGGTCGCCAACTATCTAGCGCGCTCGCCCTCGGAAATGGAACTAAAGGTAGAGCGGGTCCGGAGCAAGGACTTTGACGCAACATCAAACTTGGTTATAAAGGGGGACAACTTAGCCGTCCTGAAGATCCTGTACAAAAACTATCATAACTCGATCAAGGCGGTATACATAGATCCACCGTACAACACCGGAAACGACGACTTCGTCTACAACGATGACTTCAGAAAGAATGAAGCAAGTCTGATCGGCGAGCTGGGGCTGGACTCGGAGACGGTGGATCGCTTTCAGGACTTGTATGGCACAAAGACCCACAGCGGCTGGTTGGCATTTATGTACCCCCGGCTCAAGATCGCGCGTGACCTACTAACCGATGATGGCGTGATGTTCATTTCAATCGACGACCATGAGCACGCCAACCTCAAACTGATATGTGACGAGATATTTTCCGAACATAACTTCGTCGGCAACATAGTATGGGAGGGAGGGATAAAAAACGATTCCAGATTTTTGTCCGTCTCTACCGATTATATCCTCGTGTATGCGAAGAACCTAGCGCTGTTGCGCGGGAACCGCACCACATGGCGGCTGAGAAAAGAAGGCATTGACCAGATATACAGAAAAGTTGATGAATTGAAGCGTCGACATGGCAGCGACTATGTGGCAATGATCAAAGATTTGAAGGAGTGGTACAGGCGCTTCGACAAAAAGGACGCCGTATGGAGGCACAAACACTACAATAGGATCGATGAGCGCGGCGTGTATTTTCCCGGCGACATCTCATGGCCGGGTAGTGGGGGGCCGAGATACGAGGTACTACATCCTAGGACACGAAAGCCCGTCAAAGTTCCCAAAAGCGGCTGGAGATTTCCGAACAAAGACGGTATGAGAAAACGGATAGAAGGCAACAGGGTGGCATTCGGTCCGGACGAAACTACTGTGCCACAGCTCAAGCGATACTTACGCGAGACTGAAGGCCAGGTGATGGCTAACGTGATATACAAGGACCGGCGGGCTGCCAAAAAAGCCCTGAATTCCATGTTGGCCACAAACGTTTTCAACGACCCCAAGGACGTAGATGTCATCAAGGACATACTGCGCCTGACAACCACGGAGTCTGATACAGTGTTGGACTTCTTTGCAGGTTCCGGCACGACCGGTGAGGCGGTAATGAGGCTGAACGCCGAAGACGGGAGGAGTCGAAAATTTATTCTGGTGCAGATAGATGAGGAGATAAAGACAAACATGAAAGAGGCAATACAGTTCTGCAAGAAGAGTCGTCTGGAGCCCGTAATATTCAGCATAATGTTGGAGCGGCTCAATCGTGCCGGTGACATGATCAAGAAAGAGCATCAGCGCCTAGATGCGGGCTACAGGGTATTCAGCCTGAAGCCCAAGCCAGCAATAGCCATTGACGAGTCCCAGATGATACTTTCCACGCTGCACGCCGAAAGAGACGCGGACGATGCCCTCTTCAACATGTTATGCGTTACGGGCAAGCCCTTGGACATGCCTGTCAAGACGGTGACCAAAGGCAAGCTGTACGAGGTAGATGGTGATATGTACGTGCTGGCTGATGTGGATATCTCTGAGTATAAGGACCGCCAGATCTACGTGGACGGCTGGGGGGAGGACAACACGCTTGAGCAGTATCTTAACTTGCCGCCATCAAACGTGAAGGTGGTCTATGCGTGATACCGAAAAGTCACTGAGCACGGTCATATGCTTGTTAACGGACGGTACGCATAGTGGCCGAAAATGAATATGAACCATTGCCACTCTAAATTCTTGGCAACGCCACACCAATTCAAAAGTCGGGCGGAAAGATCCACACGCATAGTCGAAGGGCCACATCGGGGGACCAAACTATTCCAAAACACGCGCAAATTCATGAAAAACGGGCCATCGGCGGGTGGTGGATCATGGCCGTCCTTGCGTTGGCGGGGAGGTTCAGGCGGGGATCGCGTACTTCATAATCTTGACCGGACGCATCTGGCGGCTGTCAACCAACGACATTATGGCCGCCTCCAGCTCCTCTATAGACGCAAAGTACCTGCCGCGCGGCAGCCGCTTGAGGACGCGCCATTGAATCTCTATCGGGTTGAGCTGGGGGAGGGGGGTGTACGCTGGCAGGAATATCAATTCAATGTCCCTGCCGGTGCCCTCCACGAACTTCCGGACTGCCTTTGCCCTGTGGTACGAGGCGTTGTCCAAAGTGACCGTCATCTTGGGACATGTTTCGTTCACCTCCTTTAGGACTTTTAGGAACTCTTCGGCGTTGCAGGCCTTGGCCGTCCGTATGTAGTACCCGCCCGCGCCCAGCGCGCCGAATACGGGGACCGACATCTTCGAGAAGGAGGTCTTCACCTAGTCATTTCCGTCGGCGAGGCGCCACGCGTAGCCGGGATCCTGTTCTAGTTGGACATGCGCCTAGTCCATGTACAGTATGGCGTGTCCCGCCTTGGCGTTCTTGGTTACTGTGGCGTTGGTCTCTGCCTAGAACTTCTCCTGCACGTCTGCCGGGGCCGACTTGGCCAGCACGGACCCGGCTATGCGGTACGAGCCCCCGATATCGTTCAAGATGAGTTGCAGGCTGCGGTCCCCGCATTCTGTGTTGAACGTTTTGCGCAATATGCCCCGCATCGCCACGAGCCGCCACGACCCGATCTCGTACCCGTAGCGCGTGGGGGAGTCGTCCAGCCACGTCAGCACGGTACCACGGACGCGGGGACCGATATTGCTTGTGCTTCCGCCGCGCGGCAGGTCTTTTACGCATTTTAGTCCGCCCTCGTGTATGCGGCGCAGGCGGTGCTGGACGGTTGGGTACGGATTGCCCTGGACCCTTGCGATTTTTCTGATGTCCCCGCCCCCTCTCCTTTGTATGGCCCCTTGCAGCTTCAACTTTTCGGTGTCGTCTCTGGTCGCAACCGTCGCCGCCTCTAGCGCGGTAGTGCCAACGCCCGGCATGAAGAGGCTCCCGCGGGGGACGACCTAGTCCTTTCGGACCCTGGCCCGCTTCTTTTTGTCACGTTGCTGCGGCATGGGGGTGCGAGGATCGGGGGGGGGGGTTATGTAGATCTTCCGATTGTGACGCGCCGCGTGTTGGGCAGGTACGAGCGTTCCGCAGTTTGGCAACGGGCGGTAGCCAGGTTGATCTACTTTGACTTGCGGCCACTATGCATGGCCGGTGGGCCTTGACGGTTGGGCAACTTCACACCTACCTCAACGATGCTACCCGGAGTAATGGATATGATCATGGAGGATACCCGCCCTACCATTATGGTGCGGATTGCCTCTCATACAGAAACGAATTCTAATTAGACGTGCATCTGTCATGCGAGGGGGCAGATTTCACGTCCAAATGAACGTGCCAGGCCTACCGTATCACAACTAAGACTGCGCATGGTCCATACGCCATCCGGGAGGCTTACTACGTGAAGGGTACGTCCTGCCACAAGCGGCAGACCGGCGGTCTCTGCTATGTGTATGTACCGAGATCGGTATGGCTCATGGAGCAGGTGTATTAGAATCGGCGAACCCGTGGTAATCCCAATCGGACTTGAGCTCCTCTCGACCTTCTGTGGCCACGGTTTCCCACGGACTTACTCGCCTGCTTGTAATACTGGCGGGATGTATAAAAGACGTATGAACCCAAGTTCCACCCGCAAGAACGATGG
The DNA here is from genome assembly GCA_963665475.2 of Nitrosopumilaceae archaeon. GTDB lineage: Archaea > Thermoproteota > Nitrososphaeria > Nitrososphaerales > Nitrosopumilaceae > VYCS01. The sequence continues at coordinate 678,808 of CAXXXK010000004.1, forward strand.
CCGGCCCAAATTGCCCAAATTCTGGTTATAACCCAACCCAAACGCGGAGTGCGCGAGCCGCTCGGCAAAGTTTTGGGCCCATCCTATACAGAGTCATGCCCGAATCACGTATGGGTGAGGTCCCGTCTTTTGGCGCCGTGCCGGGTCCGGCGTGACGTTGAGGGCGCGGCGCTCCGGACGGTGTATACAGCTGGCCAACGTCCCGTACGACCCGGCCGGCGGTCAACGGCGCAAGACCGCACGCAACGTGCCGTCACTTGTCCGGCTTTTTGGATTTCAGCTGGACTATGTGTCCTGAAAACACTCCGTAAGGACTGTGGATCTTCAGGACGAACTTGCCGGGCTCTGATCTGATCAGCGAGTGCAGGTTTTTGAACCCGTACTCCCGCGGGTCAAACGCCGGATTGGTTGCCCGGAGGCGGTGCCCCACCGCGGCCAGCAGCACCTCCACGTCATCCTCGTCCCCCATGGATTCCTCTATCGCTTTGGTCACCGGATCCACCCATCCGGCGTCGCGTTTGGGGGCTTGGTCAGATGTTGTCTTCGCGCCGGACGGCTCGTTATCGTCGGTGATTGTCTCTATGTGCGTAAACAGGTCGCACGCGTTCACGAGGGACGGTGGAGTCTGCTTGTTGCCGATCCCGTGCACGAACTTGCCGTGCTCGCGCAGCGTGATTGCAAGCCCGGTGTAGTCGCTGTCGCTTGAAACGATGCAGAACCCGTCGACCTTCCCCTTGTAAAGCAGGCCCATGGCCTCTATTATGAGCGCGCCGTCCGTCGAGTTCTTGCGTTTCGTGTAGCTGGATTGTTGTATCAGGCGTATGGCGTTCAAGTTGGCCGCGTCTTTCCATTTTCTCAGTGCAGGTCTGGTCCAATCGCCGTACACGCGGCGGATCTTCAACTTTCCGTGCTTGGACGCTTCGTCTATTATGGTCTTGATCTGGTTGTGGGAGATGTTGTCCCCGTCGATCAGCATGCCAATCGAGCGGGACTCTTCATCCATGAACGTATGCAGTCAGGCTGTGGGTTATTAGCGTATCTTGGGCGCGGCAAGCGCACGCTTGGACTCGGCATGGATCATATCCCGAGTGTGATGGTGCCATCCCAGTTATCGATGGGCGTTGGGGTTACATATGCGCCGATCATGCGTAGGTGTGGGCGGGATGTTGGGCTTCCCCGGCTAGCCCGTGGCATGCCATGGCCATGCAGGCTGACCCGTCTCATATGCTGTAGAAGGGCCGGCCCCTTGCCGGGGAATTTTGATCCATACACCTTATATGTAAGCCCCTTGTATGCAATACCGTAAGGGACAAACGCCGCAGTGGCGATGTCCTAATTCCCAACGCTATTATTGGATTTTAGGGGGCCGATGGCCCCCATTTTCGAACAGAGCCGCAATGCCGATCACCGTGTCCCATAGAGTGATGGCTTGGGGACATGTCTGGGTTAGGGGGTTTAGATTCCGTCTCAGGCCCACATACTGCGGCCGCGCCACAATATGGAAGTCGCCCGCAAAAGCGCCAAGAAGCATGGCATGAGGCCATAGTAAAGGACGCCGCTTTCGTGCAGAATGCGGGCCTCAAGCGGCTTACCTGTACATATGGGAAGAGGCGGCCGGTCCGGTTCCTGACTCATGCTGCATGTCTGCCTGCTTATACGGGAGGACAATGGCATATGGGTTGCAATCCGGACGATGTGGCAGCAGTATTGGGCCATACGCGGATGGCCTTCCGCATGATGTGCCGGTTTGGGCAGTAGTTTGGGGCGTTATGCCCCGGCCACGCACACGGCCAGCGGACATCTGTGTCACCACACCACTATGACAGCGAGTACTATGTACTCGTTGCCTTGGTGTGTGGTCGTATCGGCCCAGTCGGTGGCCGTCTTGACGGCGCCGGCCTCCACTATCACGTACAGCTCGGAGTACTCCTCCAGACTGGCGGCCACATACGCTTGGGTGCGGTTGTCCAGAGAGAACGCCAGCACTTGGCTTTGCCGCTTGTTGTCCGCCGTTGCCACGTCCGCCTCACCAAGGCCCACGTAAGAGCCATTCTGCTGGTACATGCTGATGTCGCCAACAAGCCCGATCTCGCTTTGGTTGGCCATCCGCACCGGCTGGTCAAACACCAGTATGGCGCTTCCGTTGTGGTATATGGCGTATTGCAGTGTGGCCGATGCGGACTCGTCAGTCGCTTCGGTCGCCTGGGATGCCTCAACGGGAGCCTCAACGGGAGCCTCAACGGGAGCCTCAACGGGAGCCTCAACGGGAGCCTCAACGGGAGCCTCTTCCACTATCCACTCTGGAATGCGCTGGACGTTGTCCCGGTCACAATACTTGGAGTACCTTTCACAATACGTCGAATCGCTCTGGAATGGCACCACGTACATGGCGCAGACCGGCCACTCCGTATTGTAGTGTGCGCGTCTGGGATAATCTGTATAGCCGCTGCTGTAGCAATCCCCGCTTTCTGTGACAACGTGTCCGCTCTCGCCCCCCACCAGCAGTCCGTTGGGGCGGAAGGACTTTTCCACCACAAAACAGAGCGGAACGCTTCCCGTTGAGGATGCCGGTATGTCGCCCCACTGGTCGTCAACGGTACAGTCGTTCGGCGATACGGTAATGTTGAGGTTCCAGACATGCTCGGCTGATACGGGACCATATTCCGCCTTGGGGAGGCCGGTGGAGTTGCCGGGAGTGGCGGTAGAGTCGCCGCCCAACATGAACGTGGGGTGATTCAAGCTTGTGTAGTCCTCGTTTGTGATGTCCAGGCTTATCCGGACCAGATCAAAGTCCGCATACCCGGTGCGGTTGTACTCGGCCACATGCACTTCTAGGGGAAGGTAGAACGGATCGTCCTCTTGGGATTTGTGTGCTTCGGCCAGCATGCCGGTGGCCGCCAGCGCCCCTGCCACGACGATGGCCACTATATATGCTGGATTCATCCGCCGGTATATTATCTGGGAACTTATAAAATTGCCCTATAGTCCCAGTATCGGCAAGTTTTCATTATTGATCTCTATGATAGCTGGGTTGGTCTCGGTTGATACTCTATGGCCTGCGCCACACTACCAAAGCTCGCGGCAGAACACATGCCAAATACTGCGACGAAAGGCTTGGCATTGCATCCGCCAGAGAGGCCGGCATCTGGATGTACTGTCCGCACAAATGACTGACTCCGAATTTGCCGCAAAATTGCCAACTGGCCTTGACCGTAATGCCACCCGTCCCCATGCTGCTCTTGGGTATGGCATCGAGACTATTTTTAGTGTCATATTGTGTGATATATTTATTAACTAGGCCAATTATATGACACTAATATGAACAGTCGCGATGCCGTATTGCTGGCCGCACTCATAGGAATGGTTGCCGTCGCCGCATATCAGAGCTGGGAGTCGGGCAAGTCGCCGCGCGCCAAGAGCCTCAAGAGGCTTGAAAAGGCCGGCTACATAAGGCGGGACGGGGACCGCATAGCGCTTCAGAACAACGCCAAGTGCATACTGCTGGAGAGGGCATCCCGCAAATACGACATAATGACCATCTTGCGGCATTCCAACGAAACGGTCTTTGCCGGTATGGCCGAGCCCTGTACCAGCGCCGAGATGTCCGAGCGCACCGGCCTGTCGCCGTCTACGGTGCACAGGGCGCTGTCCGACATGGCCGCCGCCGGAATCGTACGTATGGACGGGAAGGGCAAGACACGCCTGGCCGAGGAGCTGAACGAATTGGCTGTGGTGATGGGCATAGAGCGGGAACCGGCGCGGCTGCGCGGCGCCCGCCTGCTGTATAAGGGCAGCAATGTGGAGATGGTGGCCGTTCCGGCCGGGACGCCCTTTGAGGGCCAGCTGACGGCGTTCTCTGTCTTTGACGCGTGCGGCGTGCCGCATGACTCGCCGCGCGACTATTACGCCATCCAGAACACCCCGGTGGACATGTGTGATGTATTGGTGCACGCGGTGGTGATATCAGTCCTGGAGAGGAACCCCCACGACATGTCCGCAGCCATGATGTTCTATATGCGCAACAGGGGATTCATTGATACGCTGCTCCTGAGGAGCGTAGCGCGTTCCATGGGCGTGTTGCGCGTGTGGCTGGACGCAGAATCGTACATCCGGGACGCGGCTATGGCCTATGACGGGCGCCTGTTCTTGCCGCGGGAGGAGTTTTCAGAAAAGTGCAGCGCGTACGGAATACGTCCAGAGTCGTACGGGAGCTCCGGCCCCCTGTTCAGGGATATGGGACGACGCATACGCCGCCCGGTTACGGCGTATATACTGGGCGGGGAGAACATGAGGATGAAGGGGATGAAGCCATCCGCCAAACACTGCGACATTTTGGCGCCGGGCGCCGACGAATTTGCCGCCATACTTGACGCTGCCACGCAAATGGGGTACCGCATGCTGGAGCCCGCCAAATATACGACTGATGATGTGCGGCTGGACCCGGACGGGATATTGGTGCATGACGCGCGCCCCAGACTTGGCGTGTTTACCGGCGCCATGTCGCGCGTGGCGGTCCTGACGGACGGAATCCGGGAGGCGGCCGATTACGTGCGGTGTGGCGCGCTGACGTTGGGCGTGTTGAGCAACGAGCACGTGTTCCTGCTGAAGGCCATGTCCGGCCGAGACGGCGACATTCACGACATGGCCACGCTGGTGCGGGGTTCGTCGGCGCTGCCGGGGGTACGATATGCGTTTGACTGGGATGTAGTGCGGGACGAGATTATGCGGCAAGAGGCGGCCAATCCGCTGGACTGCCCCACTGAAACCGCCTTCGACCAGATGTCGGACATGGCCGATTATGCGGGTCTGGAGGTGCCCATTATGAAGCGGCTCCGCGTTCACGTTATAGGCAGGCGCATACTGGAGTATGCCCGGGGCGGATGGTGTCCGCTGTCGTGGATTGTCGGGGTGATCAGGGGGGGCGGCATAAGCGAGAAGGATATCCGGAACCGCGTATACTCGCTTTTGAAGCGCGGCATGTTGCATCGGAAGGCCCAAGGCAGGACCGTCCTGCTGTGCGGGGCAGGGCGGTTCCCGATGCCGGGCTTGGAGATCAGCGGGTCCACGGTGAGCGAATACCTGCGGTGGAGGTTTCCGCACCAGCATGCGGCTAGCTCAGATGAGGCGGCAGATCTTGCCGGGCGCCTTATGAGCAAGGGGTACAGGAGTATGGGGGACGTGGATGCGAGGGTGATCGAGCGCCTGTCCCGCATGCCGCCGCCGGACCACATGAGTCCCCCCAACGCCATAGACGCCGCCAGGAGGTGCGTGGGATGACCGTGCGGGGGTGCTGGCATGAAACGTAACAGAGGCCGTAGCCCACGCGCCCCGCCCCGGGGCCGCGCTCCGGGCAACAGGCGACCGGACTCTGACGTATTGTTCGGCATAGCAAAATACCTCAGAAAGAGATACCACATTCCATTTAATCGGATAAAAATAGAGCACAGCATACGAATCACCGGCAAAAAAGTCAAAGTGCTGGGACCCGTGGGCTACGGGCGAATTTCCCGCATCCGCGGACTGGTGCATACCCCTGATGTAATGGTGGTGGACGAGGAAGGCGCCCCGATGCTCATTATAGAGCAGGACGGTAAGAGCCACGACTCCGAGGAGCGCGCCTTAAAAGACGAGGGCAGAAACGCGCACTACAGGGGCGCCGGAATTCCTTGGGAAGTGTGCATAATCCATTGAAATGCGGTAATTTGTGGCTTATTAGAAAATTAGATCGAATAAAAATAGTATTTTACGCATGAACGCTCGTCGTTTCCCGCATGACGCGCGCGTGCGGAGCCCGCCGACGCGTACCGCGCGCCGCGGAACGGTATGGAAAGGCGGCCATACGCGCGCGCTTGGAAAAACGCGCGCAGCCTCCCCTTCCGCATCCGCGGACCGTGCAATTTCAGTTTGACTGGCGGCCCCTACCGCCGCAAACTAGCGCTTCTTTGTATACGCGGCCCGCCTTTCGGCCAACTTTTTCAGGAGGGGGGCCTCGTTCCTTTCTATCTCCGGCCAGTCTATGCCCAGGTTTACGACCCCCGACAGTACCTCGAACTGCCGGTTCAGCTCGCTGGCCGTCCCTTGGAACGGGCCGTCCAACACCTTCCACCTCTTCAGGCTGCCTATGGTGCGCTCCACCAGGGACCTGCGGGAGCTGATTTCCCGGTTCTCGCGGTATTGTTGCGGCGTGAGCCCCAGGGCGGACGATATCGCCGCGACGTCCCCGGACTCGTACGCCGCCTTGATCTCCGCGGGCGACTTTACGTTCCTGCCCCTGTGCTGCACGTCCGCCCGTATGTGCGGGAACCGCTTGGCCATGCCGACGAACCCCTTGTCGCACAGGTTCCGCAACTCCTTCATGACCTTGGCCGACTCGTCGTTCAGGGGCTCCCCGTTCATGTGCCACAGCCCCAGGTCCAGGGGGTTTTTGCGCATTATGTAAAAGTCGTGCCGGTTGCCCGGGGCGGTGGCCGCCGAGACTATGTGCCCGCGGCCCGTGCACGCCAGGAGGGTGTTGAAGCCTGGCTCGCGGTGCTTCCCCGAGTAGCCGCTGGTCTCCGCGTTGTCCACATCCGTGGAGTCGGGCGCCCTGGTGAGGGTGCCGTCGTGCATCAGCTCCCCGCCGGTGAACTCGATGAACTCGGCGGAGTCCTTGACGGCGGCCAGGCGCTTCCGCATGGTGGCGGCGCCGGGCAGCACGTTCTCCAGCACCCCGTCCATAAATTCGAGCTGGCGCCTCGCCGTGGTCCTGTGCATGCCGAAGAGGGCCCCGATCACCGCGGGCGGCGCGTTCGTCCTCTTTGCGAAAAAGCTCGTGAACACGATGTATCGCGGGTTGAGCTTTGACCGGTTGCCCGGATCCGAGCGGCGCGTCTTGAGTTTGTAGTACAGCCTGCCGCCGTGCGCCTCGATGTACTCTTCCACCCTGTACGCTATATACTCGAACATGATGGGCTCGAGCAGCGTAAGGTCGTGGAGCAGCTTGTCGTCCTGTATGTACTCGTCGAGCAACGCGGACCGAAACCACACCAGGTGGCGCCCGTCGCCGCGCACGCCCCTGCCGTTCTGGGCGGCGACCATCGCGTCCATGAGCCTTTCGATCTCGTCTACGTGCTCGCTGCCGGCGCCTCCCCGCGCCTCCCCGCGCCGCAGGAGCCCGGCCAGCGCCCCTATGACGTCCTGCGCCTTGGCGTACTTGGCGGACATCTCCCCGTGTTCGGCGGCCAGGGCGTTGAACTTGGCAACCGCCGCCTCGTAATCGGCAACCGCCGCCTCGTGTTTGGCGGCCAACTTCTTGTAATCGGCAACCACCGCGTCGTAATCGGCAACCACCGCGTCGTAATCGGCAGCCATTTTCTCGTACGCGGCGCGCGAAACCGTTGGTTCCTTCCGTCTCGCCCGTGCTCTGATCTTAGTCATGAGTTGATCTCCTAATGCGTAGATCGGGATTATATATTCCATGCGTCCGGCTCCGCCCCAGTTACGATTCGGGGCGACGCCCGTCCTGAACCGCTTCCGTACGATATGCACGATCTGAACTATAATATTTATTACACGATCTTATATGCTATTTGGATTATGCACACTCCCCCTTTCATAATAATGAAGACCAGCGTTATAATATATCTGGGGGTCACTCCGGCGGCATATCTGGACAGCGAGATGAAAAGGCGGGGATGGCATCCCCGTCGGGAGCCGGGCGCCGACGCGCCCACGTAAGCGCAGTAGTGAACTTTACAATACGGTCGATTATGGCTCAAATGAGGATGCCTGCGTTTTGGTTTGTAACTGGGCGATGAATCGTCACTCTAATGTGGCCCATATGGTCCAGATCTGTTCTGGAATAGCGGCTTAATTATACCATGATCTACATCGCGTACCTAAAGTTTGTAGCCAAACGTCGCCCGTAAGGTCATGGTGCGGTGATCACGGACTTTTGCCACACTGCGTCATTCTAAAGCAGTCTTGAGTAGTCAGGCTGTCGAATATGGCCACCTATAGGTTGCAGCGCAGGCACGTTCGTATGTTGTATAATGGTAGGATTATGTTGGTGTGCCAATCCAGGCGATTTTCGGAACATGTTGGGGCACACTTATGCCTAACTGACGTGTGGATATGCCGATGTATGCGCGCAAGAGTATCGTCGTTGCTGTGGTCATAATCGCCTCTATACTGCCGGTTATTTTCTTCACATTTCAAACACCGCCCCAGATGGACGTCAACGATGCCGACACTCCCCTTACACATGAAGAGTGGATCGAATGGTACCGCAACGCCGATCCCGCCGAGCTGGGCCACCGCCACAACCAGATAGTGCGCGACACGTGGGTGGCCCAATACGAGTTCGAACAGGAGTTCCATCCCCAAGACGGGTTCGTGGTCGAATACCTGTCGGCGCTGGTCATCCAGCGGGAGATGCTTCTGGGCACGTACGACCATACGGACGAAAAGCTGACCAGATACCACGACTGGCTGTTGGATACGTTCGACGTGCCGGACACGCCGGAGGGCGTGGACCGGGCGATGCTCGATCTGGTCGGCGGAGACCCGGACCACCTGCACCGAATTGAACGTGTCCATTATCACAACCACCGCGCCACCATGATCGCCGAACCGCCCTTCGACCTCTGGGAGTCGGATCCGGAATGGTGGGGGCTGCAGAACCAACTGTCTGCCTGTCGGTATAATGAGCCCCCGAACTGCGAAGAGTTTGTTTGGGCATACGAGAACAACCGGCCACTCACCGCCGAAGAGCTCGCGCTCATGCAGCCAGGCTTTGACGAAGCCGAGAGGCAATGGCGCGCCGACAAGGAGGCCGGTGGGAGATGACGGCGATGCCGCATCAACGCAGCCAAAGGATATTTTCCCCAAGGCGGAGCGATCCGCGGGAGGTGGCATAACAGGCCCGCCATGCGGGTTTCGGCCGGCCAACGCGACGCGACCGGTTGCTCATTCGGGAACAGCGTGGATGGGGGGGGGGGGGGGGGGCGCGACCTCGTCCAAAAATTGATCTTGAAAGCCGCAAAGCCCGACGCCACCGTTTCACAGGAGGTATTGTACTACGAACATGATCCGGGCGCCCCCGGGAGATGGCGTGCCCCAATCTCCGGCATGCAAGGATCAGCGGGACCATTTGGATATATGCAAAAAAGACTAGTCCAGCGGACTAGCCGAATGACTCACGGCGGTTTTGGTACGATACGCATCCATATAACCTATCCTCTCCGCAGTCTTCCATGAAGTGCCGCACGGCGGCCCGGCCCCCTTGCTGGGCCATGCGCCGGGGGCCGCCCATATGGTCACGCTACGCCGCATCCGGGGTACGCCCGCGGCAATGATTTTAACGCCACATGCCAATGTCCCCTGCAGTGCCTAATCCAACGACAACGCTGGCGGCGTCATTAGTACTGCTGCTCGGCGCCGCCATGCTGGCAGCGCCGCCCCCCGGCGCGCCGCCCCCCGGGCTAATCGCGCCGGGCGCGCCGCAGGCCGCGCATGCCCAGCCGGACGGCGACGTCCACATAGGAATACCCATGCCGCTCACCGGGGACCTCTCCGCCATCGGGCTTCAGATGCACTACGCCGCGAGGATGGCCGTCGCCGACTTTAACGAACATCTGGCCGAACGCGACGCGGGGTGGCGCCTGGTTGCAGTCTACAGGGACACCGGGAGCAGCCCGGTTACGACACTGAAGATAGTTGAGGACTTGCACCTCCGGGGCGTGGACATGCTGGTGGGCCCAGCCGGCTCGGCGCAGCTGGGCGGCGTACTGGAGTACATGAACCGCAACGGCATGGTGGCCGTCTCTCCGGCCAGCTCGTCCCATGCGCTGGCCGTCCCAGATGACGCCGCCTTCCGGACCATACCCGACGATCTCAACCAGGGAAGGGCCCTGGCGGCCCTGCTTGACCACGCCGGCATAGGGGCCGTCGTCCCCATGTCTGCAAACGACGCGTACCACACCAGATTGGTTGACGCCGCCGCCGAACACTTCGGGGCCAGGGGCGGCATCATACACGACACCATACTGTACGATATGCAGTCCGGCGACCACTCCGCAGACGTGGCTCGGCTGGCCGCCGCGGTCCATGATGCGATAGGGGCGCGCGGCGCCGCCCAGACCGCCGTGCTGCTTATGTCCCCCGGCGACATGGTGCCGATACTGCAAGCGGCCGCCTCGCGCGACACACTGAGCCAGGTGCGGTGGTTCGGGGGAGAAGCCGTCGCCCAATCCGTTGACATGCCCGCCGATCCTGCCGCGTCAGAATTTGCCGCAACGACAAACCTGACAGCCCCGGGCCTGCTTTTGGCAACCGGTCCCAAGGCCGACTCGGTGGACACGCGCATGCCCACACTACTCGGGGACATGCGCACCCAATTCGCGTATTCAACGTACGACGCGGTGTGGCTGGCAGGGCTGGGCATCATGCAGGCGGGCGGCGCCAACGCCACAACGGTCCGGGCGGCCATACCCATAGCGGCCGAATCATACGCGGGCGGCGCCTTGGAGTCCACAAACCTGAACGAGGCCGGCGACCTGGTCCGGGCCGACTATGCGGCATGGACCATACACCGGGGGGAGTGGGTCCGGGGGGCTATATACGACAGCCGGAGCGACTCCATCATGTGGGTGGACGGGGACGCGCCCGCAGCCGATGACGCGCCCGCAAGCCCGCCGCCCTCCAACACGGGCGCCTCCGGCGTCGTTGCCGCCACGTTCCACTGGGACAACGGCACGCTCGCCTTGGAGTTTGCCGACGCCGTACTATACGCCGACGCGTCGGCGGTGCGCATCGTAGACGGCCGCTGCGCCGTGCAGTTCGCCAGGGTCCAGTGGCTGCACGGCCAGGGCGGCCCCGCATACATTACGATCAACGCCACCGAACACCAGCGCGGCTCCCTGGCGGGCATGCGCGACCCGTACGTCGCGGTGCTCGAGGACGGGTTCCGCACGGGGGACGGCTATGCGGTGCCATACTCTGAAATCCCCCTATATGAGACCGGGGAGAGGCCGCGCGGCCCCCACCCCTGCACCATCACCTACGGCTCCAACGAACTGCTGCTGGAGGTGTACACGCCGGACCCCCCCGCGTACATAGACGCGATGCACGCGGCGTTTGCGTCCTGGTCGGACCCCAACCCGGGGATGCGGTTCGTCTGGGTGGACGACGACCCGGTGGTGCGCATAGAGTGGGTGGGCTACCACCCAGAATATTTGGGGCTGGCGTGCATGTGGTGCGTGGGGTTTGACGCTATAATGGAGGTGGTGGCGTACGGGTATGACTGCACCGGAGCCCGCATACCCTACACCCCCCAGGCCGTCCAGGACACCATAGCGCACGAGCTGGGCCACGTTTTGGGGCTGGGGCACCACACAGACGAGGCGCACCTCATGCACGGGTCCGACCATGTGCAGGATCCGTTCGACGCCCTGGGGTATTCCATACCCGGACGCCTGCCGAGCCTGTTCGTTGGGGAGGCCGAACTGCTGGACGATCTGGACCGCACGGAAGGGCGGCTGGCGGACATGAAGGCGGACTTGGGCGAACGCCGCGCCCAGATGGACCGGTTCAAGTCCGAGCACGGCGACGTGGCGGGCGACACGATATACTTTGACACGCAAAGCGAGGTGAACAAGTACCGGTCCATGGTGGACGAGTTCAACGAGCTGGTGGGCGTCCACAACGATTTGGTGGACGAGTACGACGCGGCGTACGACGCGCTGGACTGCATGCACGCCGACAACGCGCCGGGGCACTGATGTGGGGGCGGGCCCCGCCGACTCCCGCCCTGCGCTCCGGGAGCCCCGCGTGACGCTCGCGCAGCACCCATACGGCGTCTCCGGCGCTTTTTGCTGCACATGTGGGTACCGTGCAGTCCCAAAAGCGGTTCCGCCACATGTTGCGACTGCACGGGGGAGGCGCCGGTTTGGGCGGCGGCCTGCATGCCAGCCGCACGTGCGCGCCGCGGGTAGGGCGGCGCCATCCATGTTGGAGGCGGGAATTTCGGCATGCGGATCATGCGCATATGCCTGGGTACGCGGACCCATTCGCGTTATGGCATGAATGCGCCGCGCGATGTATACCATGCAGCGGCCAAGCAGCCCGCAAGAGCCGCCGCCGGGGAATCGGGGGCGGACCATATGCGCGCCTACCCTTTCCCGCTGCGTATGGCGCGGACAGATCTGACGCTTTCGGATATCAGCGGCATGGAGACCCGGCCCAGCACCAGTACGGCCGCCGCGCAGACTATCCTGGGCGCCGCATCCCTCTCGTACATGGCCAGCGCCAGGCCCGGGCAAACGCCGAACTGCATTATCAATACCATGGCAGCCATGACGGGCGCGGACACGCGGCCCGCCCGATCGGGCACGGGGCCCGCGCCGCGCCGGCCCGACGTCCGGACGACGGGCGGTCGGCCGCCAGCATGAACGCCCAGACGCCCAAGCCCAGCATGAGGCCGGTGATGCCTGCCCTCATGTATTCGGCCTCAAACCCCGACGCGAACCCCATCGAAGCTATGCCGGCGGCCACCAGCATGGGGATGTAGTCGGACCTGGCCGGCATCATCCCGCCCCAAAGGAATTTGAGGCGTACTCCGGCATCTCCACCATACCCTTCGGGCCGCATATAACGACTCCCGCCGTTGGCTCCAGGACGGATGCCCCCGCTTCTCGGCGCGCCGAAACCACACCTGAAGTCCTTGCGGCCATGCGCGACGGCCGATCCCATGCCGCATGGCGCCGGGGAGGGCCCCGAAAGATATCGGCCAAGAACCGTAGCATTGCGTGCGGAAGCGGCGACCGTACCAGAATACTGGCTGCATCCGGACATGCCCGGCCCTTGCGGGGGTGTGGGGCGAAGGCCCGCTCCCACGTGCGTGAAGCCGAGCGCCCGTTGGTAAATCATGCCCCTCCCGCTACGATGCTCCGCGACTATGCGCGCATGCCGCCAGCATGCGGGCCGCACTACTATTCCGCGTAGCGCAGACGCTCCAAGGCCGCCCAAACCCCAGCTTGTGTTTCCGGGCCGCCTATCAGAGTGGAAACTCCTGCCACATGCCAGTTTCCGCCTGCAGGCTTGGCCCGCATTTTCATCCCACACGCTCAAGTAATCCGCACGCTCTTTTGGCGGTCCGTGTCGGATCGCGCAGTCTTGGAGGTTCTCGTATATTGTTAGCTTTTAAAACGCATACCAATACGTGGATCCGCATGCTGATTGGTGGTGCCGATGCGTCAGGCAGCAAAACCGACGGACCGGAGAGTCACGTGGCTCTTGTAGTCGGAAAGGAAGATGCGATCAACAGGATCTACAACAATATAGGAGTAAAACACATCCACATGAGCAGGATGTCGGAATCCCAGAGGGACCAAGTACGCGCGAACCTTGATCTCTCTTCCGACGAGATCATCGCGTGGTGCTTTCACCTTGACCGCCGAAACATAGAGAAGGCCATACGGGAGCGCATGAAATACGGCAAGAAACGGAAGCCCAGGATCAATGTCCATAGGAGTTTTGAATCGTACTGGTTCTCGTTGTTCAGGGACGACCTCGCAAATTTTGCCGCGAAATTTCGAGCGGAACTTTCCGATATAATTGTTGAAGCCGATTCGGACATGCGCCCCACCCTCAAAGCCTGGAAGATAAGCAATCGACTGCAAGGAAAGGCTCACGAACTGTCCGATGCGGTGGCGTGGTTTAACCAAAGAGGCACCAAGATACAACACTGCAGGGTCGTGGATCTGCGTGACTCCATAAGAAAGATCATGGAAAGCCATTTGTTGAAATGATAAGGCCGTGTACAATTGGCACCAGGCACCCTCGGTATGGCGGCCGTGGATCTAGGCGGTACATACACGGTTACTCTCCCATTGCGGCTACGCGTATAAAAACATGACGAACGATCTTTAACTACGGTTAATTTCGTATTACGTGGATCGCAGCCGGACAGCCCCGCGTTTGAGGATGCCCGGCAGTCCCGTACTGCATGGCGTGCGGCCACGTGGCGCGCAGGTGGTGGAGCGCCCCCCCATGCGAACCCTCGTGCCCGCGCTTGAAGGATTTGGCTCTTGTGGGTCTTTTGCGGCCGGGCAGAGGATCAGCGCAAGTCCGAATGAACCTGCGGCACCGACCGCGCCGCCGACGTCTTGGGGGATCGGCGTTTCTGGAGCAGACGTATAGGGCAGCGTCTCATCGGCGCGCCCGGTTTGTTCTCGATATAAGGGCCCGCTGCGCATACGTGGTCGCATCGGACTTGCGTTCCCTGCTAGTGGACCGCGCGGCCAAGATCGACGGATCGGATCGTCCGCGGCTCCCGGAGTATGTGGCGTCAGGAGCGGAAACGGGGGCCTCTTCCGAATTGAATGCTCGTGGTGGAAACGATAGCGGCGGATCTCCGCTTCGGTCAGCAGGATCTTGGGCGGAGCTGCCCCCCCGGTGGGCGATGTGCGGAACGGGCCGCGCCATTCTGGACGTCCGGTTGAGTGTGTGGGCGGCCCAGCGCCGAACCGATGGGCTATGGCGCCAAGGACGCGCAGGTCCGGATGTCGGCGGTCCCGCCCGTCCCGCCAGGCCCCGTGCCCGCAATGTCCGGCACACCGGGGCCTCCGGGCCTTTATCCCGGCCCGGGTCGCCGACTCGCAAGGGGCCGAGCATGGATATTTGGATCCGGTGCGGGCCTGACGCGATATGTCAGGATCCGCGGGGGGATGACCGCGCTCGCCCCGCAAGATGCGCTGTCGCATGGGCGGAATTGGGGCGAAATCAGCCTGGACGGACGGGCATGCGGGCCGCCCGACGCGGCGGCTAGGCCTAACCGCAAGATGCAGGACTGTGGGGGCGCGGATCCGCCGGCCCCGCAAGAAAGATCATGGCACATTACTTGCTGAAATGACAAGGCCGTGTACAATTGGCGCCAGATACCCTCGGTATGGCGGCCGTGGGTCTAGGCGGTACATACACGGTGCTTTTGACTGCGCCCGTCGGTATAAAAACGTGGCACGGGGTTCCCCCCGCAGAGGTGCAGGGCGGGTCTTCAGCCGGCTTGGCATGCCAAAACCACCTCTCAGTCTCCGCGGCCGCGCGCGTGGCGGGCCGGCCCCGCAACACGCAAGCGAGACTCCGCGGCAAGCTTGCATGCCGCCGCCACGCCGCGGTTGAAGAAGGAGCGCCCCCGGGCGTAATTTACAACTCGGGCTCAGTGCCGCCATATATTGCAAAACGGACGCGCGCACAAGGAACGCAAAGAGGCGCCCCCCAACCGTGCCGCGCCCGCCTGCGATGAGCGCCTGCGCGACAACTGCCGCATGGGCGTCGGCATCGCGGAGCAAGATTTTGACGAGATGTGGTGCATGGCATGCGAGCGAGGCCGCTTTGGGGGATGAACCTGGTTCCGCAATTGGCGTAAAATTAGGCTGGCGAAACTGCTTTTGGGGTTACGCATGGGGCGGTGGCCGGACTGATCTATTTTAATCCGCCGCCACTGCGTGATATTGCCGCACCCCCTATGCCGCCAAACTGACCATAATTCGAACGACCGCTAACACGACCCTTGTTACTTCGTACCAATCTATACCATTCAATTCAAACCCACCTCCTCACCCTCAGAGGAGGGGGGTTTGACCTACACCAGCTAAGCCGAAAATACCCTCCAACTTAACCGGACACCTAGGCGGCATGGACTGCGCCCGCATCCAATAGTTCAGTGGTGATCGATCTTAATTCACCACGCGTGTAGGGCATGCCAACGGCGCAACTCTCTTCGGCATGCGCAACGAGTGGAGCCGTACGCCAGCGTAAATGCGTAAGGGGTTTCCCTCGAAAACGCGGAGGGCGGGTCCAGCAGCCGTGGTCTGCCCTCCGCTTTTGACGGGTCCGGACTCGGCTTCGAATTGTCCTTTGCCGGTGTCCCGGCCCCACGGGCTTTCCCTCGCACGGCACGGACCACGCCGGGGCGCATGGGCATAAAGACCTGATCCGGCGCTTTGGCGCGTCGGCCCGGCGGGAGCTCCGCCCCTCGTCTCTTCGTGGGGAACTTGGAGGCCAAGATGCGAAACTGGATAGAGACGGACCTGCGGGACTCAATAATGAAGAGCATGGAACGCCACCTGCTGAAATGACAAGGCCGTGTACAATTGGCGCCATGCACCCTCGGTATGGTGGCCGCGGACCTAGGCGGTACATACACGGTTACTCCCTATTGCAGGGGGTGGTATATGAATGCGATGTAGTAGAAATTAAGAGCATGCTGCGCATTGCCCGGACCGCCCAGCCTTTGCCAGCGGCCTCGCAAGGGGCGACATAAGGCCGCGGGTATGCGGGCGGCAGAACGCTGCCGTGCATCCGGCGTTCCCGGCGCCCCGCCCTGGGCCGGAGCCGCATGATCGTGCCCGCTGGCGGCACGGGGAGGGGCGCCGCGTATGGTTATCGCTCATTTTGCTCCCGATTGACTGCGAACTTATGCCACGTGGTATACGGTATTTCGAGCATTCCCCCACACCCACAACTTTGCAATACCTTCGTACGACCGGCCGGATCGTCCTTCACGCCGACCGGGCTTCTCCCCCGCGTTCCACCGAATCAAACCCCTCACTCTCGGCGGGCCGCTCCAGTTCGCCGAGCTGCCGCTCCAGGATACTCTCGTCCACCCGGCCCTCGGCGCGCCCCGCGTTTTGGACGCGCGCCCGCTCAAAGTCTGTAAAGAACACCGCCCTGGCGCGGGCGCCGTGCTTGCGCGCCAGCGCTACGTAGGGCCTGCGTATCGCCCCGGTCAGGTTGGTGTCGTCCACGACCACGCTTCTGCCCGTGCGGAGCGCGTCGTCCGCCAGGACGCATTCCGCCTTCTTGTTGCCGCTGGTGACGCGGATCGAGCCCACGGGCAGCTCCCCGTGGAACCTGCCTATTAGCTCGCGCCTTTTGCCCGGCCACGACCCGTCCTTCCGGTACTCGTCCATGGATATGCGGACGTAACCGGGAAACTTGCGGCCGGCGTGGGTGGTCTTGCCGCTGCCCGCTATCCCGACCATTACTACTACCTCCACGGGCGGGCTTGGCCGGTCGTCCGGATAAGCGTTGCTGGCCCCAGACGGCGTTTCATAGTTCACGCGCCCCCGGCATCATACCGGCGCCGCGGGTCGTCACGGCAACGGACGCAGACCGACCGATGAGCATATAGCGCGCCAATATAATAATCGAGATCGTGCCGCAGCAAAGAGAGCGAAGGACCAAATCCGCCATACCACTTTGCGCAAGTTCGCGGTAAACCGCTTGCAAAAAAGCAATGACCGCATATGGCGCGCCGCCGTTCTCGCCTCATGCGGGCGTGATCGCGCCGTTTCGGCCCGGATTTGGTTGCCGTCGGCCGCGCGGGCGGCCCCGGAATTCCCAATTCAAACGCGCGGCGCGCTGCATCCCCCGCTATGGCGCCGGCCACGTTCCCGGCGGCCGGCCGGGGATATCTCCTGCCGGGACGACGGGACCGGCGCCGCCTCCGGGGTACTGTAGGCCACCTTCAAGCGGACGGCCCCCGAACCGGCCTCGGCCCCAACGAGCAGCCCGGTCCGGGCGGCCGACAGCGATACATCATCGACATGGCCTCGGTGGCCGCTGGCCGGACGATATACGCGGTCGCCATCTCCCGGTCTTCGGGGACGGCAACAACCGGCGGACCGCCCGGGCGGCCTTGGCGGGGCAGCCCCCGCTGCCCGGCGCCGGCACTCTCCAGACGGCCGGCCCGCCGCCGTGGGGATGCCGGGGGTGCGGCGCCTCCGCATTCCGGATAGGCAGGCTGCAGCCGGGGCCGGCGCGCGGGCCCGGCTGCCGACGCCCCGACGGCGGACCCATCCCCCGCGGCTGCCGAGTGCCCTGAATCCGGGCGGCGGCGGTGCGTCGAGAGGCGTTAAAGCCGGGGCCGGCGGCGGCCGGACCGATAGGCGGGGCGTTGAGAAGGATCCGACACCGGCCCGGGCCATCCGCCCTTGACGTCCAAATACATGACGGACGAGTTTTCAGAGATTTTTTTGAGCTTTTGTTTTTCGCACCGGCCCACTACGTCGCCATGCGGGTGCACCACGACCATCCGGCAGCCAACCACCTTCGAAAGTTCCATCGCCATCTTTGTTGCCCAGGCAGCCGTCATTTTGCTCACTCCCCGGCGTTCGTATTCTTCGTGGGTCGCGAGCTGGCCTATCAACAATGCCGGAATCGTGTTGCACGGAAACCGTTCCGTTCCCTTGCAGCTACGTTCGTTTCTAATGCGCATCTTGTTGACGGAATACGCGGCCGGCGTAACGTAGCCGAGCGCAACGCGACCGTCATACACCCAGACCCCCACACCGATTTTCCGGCTTTGTTCGTTTAACGCGTCTTTTTGGAGATGATCGACCATGTTGCGCTTTTGGTTCTTGAACGCGGGCATGCCGGGGGCGTTTTCACCAAGACGTCCGACCGTCACCTTGGCAAAGTCGACACGATCCGCCATCAGCCGTCGTTGCTGACGTTAAAGGTGTTGGCAAGATCTACCGCCTCCCGAACGAACTTCACTTGTTCGCCCGAGGGGCCACTTTCCAGATCGGCCACCAAGGCATCCCACTCGTGGTCCCCAAGCGGCGGTATCGTGCGTATCACCATGGATACCGTGCCGGTGGTCGGCTAATATGCATTTGCAAGCGCGCAGAAAGCGACGGAGCAAACATCCGACCTCAACCCCCGCCGGGGCCAGATCTGCCCGGACGCGACCTGGCATCTAGATCCGGCGCGGGCCGCGCGGGCCCCGTTCCCGGACGTTCGGGCGCACGCCCCCCCGCATGATGTGGCCGCCCCGGCCCCCCGCCCCGCACCTTCGTGGACGGAAAGGCGCCCCTAGCGTCGCTTCTTTTGCGGGGTATGTTGCGGAAAGGCTCCGGGGCGTTCTTCGGGAAGCCCCAGCGTCCCCGCCCGGCGCCGCCTCCCTCGATCGCGTGGCCGGATCCGGGCTCGATCGCGGGGGCGGCACCCGCCGTCCTTTACGGCCCGGCGGGTTTCCGTTCCGCCGTACCGGGCGCCGGATCCGCGCGGCGCCGTCGCCGGCGTCTCTACGAAGCGCGGCTGGCCGCTTGCCTCTTGGCCGCCGGCCATTGCGGCGGCGCGCCCACGGGGGAAGGGGGACGCTTGACCCGCCGCTCGCGGCGCCCATCGGCTCGCCGCGTATACGCCGGTCCGCGGGGGACCGCGCGGGAACCCCGACGGCCCGGGGAGTCTGCGCGCGCCGAAAACAAGAACGCGCCGACCGCCGCGCCGCATTACGCCGATGCGTTCGGGCCGACTGGCCCGGCGGGACGCTTTCCGGGCGAATTTGCAGAGATATTTTTTATGACGCTTTATGCGCAAACCGTTCATGATAGCGCCGTTCATGCGATGGCTTGGCGATGAGGGCATGGCGGATTTTGGACGTGCCGCAGACGGCACCGACGCGGGATTCGACGCCCGGCTCCGGATGCAAAAGTACGTCTTCGTTGCGCAACATCTGGGACTGGACACCCCATACCGGTACGGCCGGCACATATACGGCCCGTACTCGTCCAGACTCGCCGAAGACTACCGCCGCCTGGCGAAAAACCCCGCCGCGTATGAGACCGAATCCGGCAGATCCCTCCCCGGCCGGTTCCGACGGGACGCGTTCCTGCGTACGGTGAAGGGCCGCAGCAGCAAGTGGCTTGAGGTTGCCGCGACGCTGATTTACATAAGCCCCCAGCACGACAACGCCGAAACCATGCTGGATCATGCCGCGTGGATCAAGAAGGACATATACACTGCGGAATACATCAAGGAGGTGCTCGGGGACTTGCTAAAGTCGCCCGTGCGAAAATCTGTCAGTCACTGACAACCCTCCATCGCGTTCCCCATTCTCCCGCATCTCTTTCTCGAGTCCCCTGACCGCATACGATTGAAGTCTTGCGTCGTCGGCGATCAGGCGCGCCGAATATGGATCGGCCAACGCGCGGGCCAGCATCAGGGCGTCGGCGAACTCCAGATCAAACCCCTTGCCGCACAGTTTCACCGCCAGCCCGGCCGCCTCGGGCACGCCGGGTTTTCCGTACGCGCCGGGCGTTTCGGGATCGCCGGACGGCATCTCCGGCATCCCATCATGGTTGTCCAGCAGGTCGCAGAGCATCTCGCCGACCGCGGTCGCCGCCTCGCCCAGCACGACCTGCGGCACCGCCACGTCGATTGCGCCTCCGGTCAGTTTTTTCAATATTTGCCACTTCGAATGGCCGTGTTCCCCTTTGTTCCCGGATGCCAGGCCGACCAGCACCCGCGTGTCCAGGCAGACCCTGCTTCTTGACATGTCCGCGCCAGACCGCATTTTGCGCGTTCCCTCCGGGCGACGTATGATTGCTTCCTGGCGCGCAGTATCCTGCGCGCTCCCCGTGCCCGGCCGGACGCCTGGACGGCGTACGCGCGGGCCGCGCCAGGGAGGGCCATGTGGATATCGATCCCGATTTGCCGCGCGGGCGGGGCGCGCCGACGGAGCGACGCGGGGCCGAAGGCCGGGCCCGGCCGCGCGGTATCGCGGATCCGGAACCCCGCCGTGTACTGGGAGAACCGCAAAGCCGCGGGACGCCAGCGGTGGAGTGTTTGGGGGATCCGGGGGGGGGGGGAGCCGCGGGGCGTTTGGGACAGAACCTTTGGGAATTGCGTCGGCCCTATGGGCGTCCTTGGGGTGGTCCCGGGGAACCATGCAGACTTTGGTGGTCCCGCTGGAAACGTGATGGACTTCTGAGGAAACACGATGGAGCCATACGGGGCCCCGTGGGGGGGGGGGGAAGGGGAAGGGGGGCCTTGTCCAAAAACGGAAACCCCCAGCGATGCCGACGGACAGAACCGCACGCGCGCGAGACCGAAAGGCATATGGATCTTCGATCCCAATTGTCAGCATGAGCAAAAGAAGCAGAAAGTCAAAGAAGCAAAAGATAGACAGGCCCAACCTGCCCCGAAGCAAGAACAACCCCTCCGGCAAGAGGAACGATCCGGACATCGACTGGCCCAAGCATGTCGAGGGCAAGTCCGAGGGCCGCAACTACATTGAATGGATGGCAAAGATGGCCGACTTCGTACGCAAGATGTTGGACATTCCCAAAGGCGAGAGGGACGGGCGCGTCTAGGCCGTACCGGTGGCCGCCTTGAAATCCAAAGGGCCGTCCCATTGGGGGCTGGTCAAGCGCTCCGCCAAGCCCCCCGGGGACATGAAGCGGCGCGGGCTCGACCGGCCGTACGGCAAGTCGCGGTGCCGCCTGCGCATGTCGCAGACAGATTCCGTCGTACCGCGCAAGATAATTGGCTGGATGGCCGGCGATGCCGCAATACACGGCATCAAGATCGTCGACTCCACCGGGTTCGGCACATCCAGATGCCTGAACTGACACAACGCCAAGCACGGCACGATCAGCGTGAAGCAGTTTGCAAAACCGCGCGTCGCGCGCGCCCTGCACGGCATGGCGTGCGCCGCGGCGGTCACGCCGGGCAGGGCAAACGACTCGCCGTATTTTAGGACGATGCAGGCTAGTGCGCCGCGCGGATCCGGCGACGTGCCGGCCGATTCCCAATACGGCGGAGTCGAAAACTGCCAGGCCATAAAAAATAGTGGACGCCGCCCCGCAATCTGGCCCAGATCCGACCACAAAATCGAGGGAGAAGACGCCGGGGCGGAGACGTTGAGGTTTTCCGGGGAACGCCCCGGCGCTTTCCGCAAGTTGTTGCGGAAACGGAACAACGCCGAAAGCGTCTTCTCGTCCGTGAAGGAGAGGTTCGTGGGCGTGGTGCAGGCCGTCAAGACGAAAACCCAGACCGTCGAGTTGCTGTCCGCTTGCACACGCCACAACATGACTTTCGCGTGAGGGTTGCGATATGGGGGCGGAGACGGCCCCCGCATACGAGGGGGAGTTTGCGCTCAAATATTTCAAAACCACGTAAAACGGGGCTCGCGCCCCCCTCTGGGGCTCGGGGCGGGCCGATCGTTGAGTATCAGCGCTGCCATTTTAGTCTGGAAGGTCCGCGAACGGCGCGGGTAGCATCATGAGTCGCTAGATTTTGGACAAGGCCCCCAAAACCTCAAACTTGGTTGCTGGGGGCCTTGCGGCCCCCAACGAAAAGACTAGCTTAGCCGGCTAGCCGTTTTACGCACGGTGGTTGTAATTGCATGGACATGAATATAAGCGGTTCTCTCATTACGTGGGCGGGGCGGTAGCTTAGCGTGGAAAAGCAGCCGTTTTACGCACGGTTAGACCCGGGATCGAAGCCCGGCCGCCCCTCCCTTTCACATTCCCGCGCAGTGGTTGTGCTGTGCCGGCCGCACGGAGTAGGCCGCACGGTCGCCGGCCAGCGTGCGGCGCCGGTCGTGCGGTCACACGGTTGCTTGACTTCGTTGGGGGGTTTGTCCACGCTTTCCACGCCACCTACGCTGAAATTTAGGTTCTCGGACATCCCCTTGTTGAACACTAATACCACGTCATGCGGTATTTGGTACGGTGCGGACTCATTCGTCGGGCAGCCCGCCGTCACGCGGCCGTCGCGGATTGTAAACTTAAGGCAGGGCGGGCATCCCGACACTTCCATGACCGGTTTTGGTATGTAGCCGTACCGGGCGTCGTTCTGCTTGTTTCGCGTAACTCCCACCGTGAACTCCGTCGCCCCCTTGGCCCACCTCATGGCATTCGGTGTCGACTCGCGCTTGTATGGAAATTTAATTAAATAAATACATGGGGACCACGACCCGCAGGGAAAAGCGCCGCAAGGGGCGCAGCGTTCCCCTCAGGATCTTGGGGGCCGGGGGCATGGAGGTACTAAAGAAGAGGGGGCCGATGGTCGACGCGGGCCACGGCCCGTACACGGCGCCGTCCGCGTCCCCCGGGCCGTACCGCGACGTGCGCTATTTGGGCGGGCTCTGGTCGTGCGGCTGCGCGTACCATGCGTCAGGCCGCGCGGCCTTGCCCAAAAACTGAAACTCCCAGCGATGCCAACGGACAGAACCGCACGCGCACTAGACCGAAAGGCACATTGATCTCCAATCCTAATGGCCGGCATGAACAAAAAAACAGAAGGCCAAAGATAAGCAAGCCAAACCTGCCCCGAAGCAAGAACAACCCCTCCGGCAAGAAGAACGATCCGGACATTGACTGGTCCAAGTACGCCGAGGGCCGCAAGTCCGGGGGGCGCAACTGCGTCGAACGGATGGCAAAGACAGCCGACCATATGCGCAAGCTGAAAGCAAGTATACTTGGTATCTCGCAACTACCGTATGGCAGGTAGACTCCTTCCCCAGCACGGTCGTTTGGAGGCCTTCAAGCTGAACTGAGTGACACGTAGCTGCCGCTTTAACGGGCTCCGAGCCCTTACAGGTGATCGCAGTTTTGATGCCTGTCAACCCGCTAAAGGAGGTGATATCAAATGGGAATAATAATGAGATTCGTAGGAATAGACATCGGAAAACGCGCCTGCGTCGCGTCCGTGGTGGACGAAAGGGGCAACGTGCTGAAGACGACGGAATACGCCAACACCAGAAAAGGCGTGAACGAGTTCCTCGACATGCTGTTGTCCGAGTACGGTACGTGTTCGGCCGTGTGCGAGTCCACCGCCAGAATGTGGATCAAGACGTACGAAGAGTTCGAGAAGCGCAACGTGTCGATCACGTTGGCGAACCCGTTCAAGCTGAAGCTCAAGCAGTCCGGCCTCAAAACGGACAAGGTCGACTCCATAAAACTGGCACAACGGCTCAGGAACAACGACATCGAGGCGAGCCACGTTCCGGGACCGGAGACGCGCCGCATAATCGACATACTGCGCCACAGGGTGCTGCTGGTGAGAGAGCGCACCCGCTACCTGAACCGGCAGCACAGCCTCTTGGAGAAGTACGACTTCAAGGTGATGTCGAGGAACGGCGCCACGTCCGGCGAGAAGCACCAGGCGTACCTGGACGGCCTCAAGCTGGGCCCCGGCGACACGTTCCTCATGGCCCAATACGTGGAGAGCGTCAGGCGCATAAACGAGCAGATAGAACTGGCCGAGAGCCTGATCAACGTGGATGCGTACGGGAACGAGTACGTCCAACGCATAATGAGCATACCGGGATTCGGCGCGTTCAGCGCCATGCTGGTGGCGGCGCACATAGACGACATAGACCGGCTCGACAACTACAAGCAGCTCGTCTCGTCGTTGGGACTGTGCCCCAGGGTGTACCAGTCGGGCGCCAGCGTAAAGCACGGCCGCATGAAAAAGGACAGGGACGGCCTGCTCACGTGGGTGATGATGCAGGCGGCCATGACGGGCGCCAGGCACGACGACCACCTGAAAAAGCTGTACGAGCATTACCGCAAGCGCCATTCAAAACTGGTGGCCCGAAGCCACGTCGCCAACAAGTTGGCCGTGTACATCTACACCATGCTGAAAAACGACGAGCCGTACAAGTACGGCGATTCCGCGACCTACGAAAGAAAGAGGGCGGCGCTGAAGGCGTCCCTCAAGTCCGCATAGGCGTCCATCCCTCGATACACCGGGAGGGCGCCGCGCGGCGCTTGGGGGATCCTCAACGGTCCGCCGCAACGAAGGGGCCGGCCGGGCCCCGAACCGAGCGCGTTTTTTAGCGCCATATGAAACCGCGGGGCGATCCCGCCCGAACGGGGCCGCCCGGTATGTCTGGTGAGGGGGGCTGCGCACCATCTTTTTCGCCCCGCGTCCGGGGGACGTCTCGCCGCCCCTGTATGCGCGGGGGGCGGCTTCGACGTCCTCCTCCGCGTCCGCCGGATCGCCAAAAATCGGTGAAAACATCGTACGACAGACGCATGACTTAAAAAATGCCACGGCATACGGGAGTCGACATGCAACGAAGCACGCAACGACTTCACCTCGCCCGCGGGGCCAGATACACAGATGCCATGTGCCATCGTTATATCGATGGCCACGGCACTCCACTCTGACTTGAGAGCCGGTTACACCTTACCCCGCACGAGGGTGGTACACAGATTGGCTCATGGGATGCGGATGGCAAAATACCACGCAGATGGTGAATGGGAGGCTTCCGCTGGTCAAGTCGACTTAATGGAAAAGGAGGTGAGAAATCGAACAATATAGGAATAGACGTACACAAGAAGAGATGCGTTGTGACGATAATGGGGGAAGACTCCCCACGCATACTGAGGCGCACCAGCTTTGAGAACACCAGTTCGGGCATATCCAAATTCATCGACAACGTCCGGAAGTGGGGCTACCTGCCGGCCGTGGCCGTATGCGAGGCCACCGCCAACTACTACCTGCTGATGCACGACATGCTGGAGGACGCGGGCATCGACACGAAGGTGGCGAACCCGTACCGCACCAAGATCGTAAGCGAGGCCAATTTCAAGAACGACAAGGTCGACTCCGAGAATCTGGCCAACCTGCTCCGGCTGGACGCGCTGGCAGAGTGCTTCGTCCCGCCCAAGAAATACCGGGACCTGCGCGAGACGGTCCGGTCCAGGCAGGGCCTGAACCACAACATCGGCGTGCACCGGAACAGGATTGCCGCGATATTGGCCAAATATACGCACACGCCGCCCCGGGGCGGGCCGTACACCGCCGCCGGCATTGAGTGGCTAAAGGCGATATCCGTCCGCGAGGGCGACCGCATGGCCATCGACGCCCACATGGACGCAATCGCCACGCTGAAATCGCACGTGGACAAGATGGGCCGCAAGATCGCCGAGAAGGCCATGGACGACGACCGCGCGCGGCTGCTAATGACCATTCCGGGAGTGGGCCACATTCTGGCGATAACCATACTGGCCGAGATGGTCGACGTAAAGCGGTTCCCCGGTCCCGAAAACCTGGTGTCGTACGCCGGCCTGGCGCCCAGCCACCGCAACAGCGGCGAGACCGTCAGGTACGGCGGCATCAACAAACGCGGCTCGTCCTGGCTGCGTACGGCCATGGTGGAGGCGGCATTCATAGCTACGCGGCACGATCCCCACATGGCAAAAATACACGCCAGGATCGCCAACCGCAGGGGCACCATGAAGGCCAGGGTGGCCGTAGCCAGGCGCATGCTGGAGGCCGTCTGGCAGATGCTGAGCAAGAACGAGCCGTACAGGTGGCAGAACGAGGGCATGGTCCAACGAAAATACCAACGCGTCAACTGCATCATACGGTGCGGCGGCTAGCATCTCGCCATACGGCCGGGGCGTTCCGCCGCCCCTGCATACGCGGGGGGCGGCGAAACGCCCCCCGCACCCCCCGGCGCGTCTGAAAACGGCGTATGTCGCCGGGGGCATACGGTGGGGGATGCTGCGCACTTTCCTTTACCATACGCCAAAAACCACGCATTCATCCCCATGCGGCCCCAGTCAATCACGCCGGATCACGCCATGCCGTACGCAAAACACGCGCTTCGGTCGGATCCGCCGCTCAAACCCTTAATAGATCCGGGGTTTTACCCCTGCCAGACTGAACCAGTACGTATTCCCGCCACGCGAACGTCCGGGACCCCACGGTCCTAACACATGGGAGGTGCTGGGCCTTCCCAAAGGCGAGAGGGACAGGCGCGTCTCGGCCGTACCGGCGGCCGTCTTGAAATCCGAGGAGAAGCTGTCCCATTGGGGGCTGGCAAGGCACTTCGCCAAGCATCCGGGAGACCTGGAGCGGCGCGGGCTCGACCGGCCGTACGGCAAGTCGCGGTGCCGCTTGCGCATATCGCAGACGGACGACTTCATGCTGCACGGGATAATCGGCCGGGTGGCCGGCGACGCCGCGGCACGCGGCGCCAAGATCGTCGACTCCACCGGGTTTCGGCATATCCAGGTACCAAGACCGGCGCAACGCCGAGTACGGCGCCATAAGCGTGAAGCAGTTCGCAAAACCGCACGTCGCGCGCGCCCTAGGGGGCAAGATATGCGCCGCCACGGTCACGCCCGGCAAGGCCAACGACTCGCCGTATTTGAGGGAGATGCCGTCCGGGATGCCGCGCGGGTACAGCGACGTGTTGGGAGACTCCCAATACGGCGGAGTCAAAAACTGCCGGGCGGTACGGGACGGTGTACGCCGCCGTATAATCGAGCCCAGACCCGACCATACAATCGGGGGAGGCGACGCCCGGGCGGGGATGTTGGGGTTTCCCGGGGAACGCCCCGGCACCTTCCGCAAGCTGTTGCGGAAACGAAACGACGCCGAGAGCGTCTTCTCGCCCGTGAAGGAAGGGCTCGGGGGCGCGGCGCGGGCCGCCGGGGCGAAAACCCGGGCCGTCGAGTTGCCGTCCACGCGCACATGCCGCGACATGGCTTTCGCATAAAGGTGGCGGCGCGGCGGGGACGGACGCCGCATGTGAGGGGGAGCCCGCGCTCGAATGTCTGGAAATTGCCGGAAACGGGGGGCGGGCGTCCTTTTGACATGCCGGGCGGGGCGGATCATGGCAGATCAGCGTGATTGTTGCGGGCGGGAAGGTTCCGGGAAGGTTCCGGGACGGCGTGACTTTCCTACGGATCGCCATATTTTGGACAAGGCCCGCTCAGCAGCTGTGTTTAAATTGTACAATGCGGTAATACTACCATGCTTGGTTTGAAGCTCTGGCCGTCCCTTGACGACGTACCCACCGAAGAAGAGTATCTTGCCAGGAAGGCGTACCTGAAACTGATCAAAGTTACCAGTACCGCGCCGCCTGAAAAAAGGGCGTGGCTGCGCGGCAACGTGGCCAAAAACTTGATCAGGGACAGATACAACGAGGGCAACTACAAGCAGGCAGAAGAGATGTGGAAGGTGTTTAACAAACGGCTGCCCAAGTACGTGACCGAAGAGGATCGGCCCGCCGCCCCCGGGACTTAGACGCCGTCGGCTCCCGCGGCGTTGCTATCTTGCAGGTCTGCCGTATGTCGCTCCACGTCGTCGGAGTTTCTAGCCTCCATGTCCCCCAGCCGGTATCTGGCCTCTATCGTCATGACAAAACATACCCCCACAACGATCAGCGCCGCGCCGGTCGCCGCCATCGCGTAGGCGTAGAATGGCGCGTACACCTCCCACACCTGAGCGTATACAATCAGGGACGCCTGCAATACGGTCACCGCGGCGATGGCGGCAACCGCCAGCCTGACGTACCTTAGTTGTATGCGGATACGCGATCTGTTGAGCCTGACGCCAAGAAGGAATCCAAAGTTTGCCAAGCCGAGTATGGTGGCCGAGGTCTGCGGAACGCTCTCTGCGTGCTTTATAGCGCCTTCGGCGGCGTAGCAGCACCACGCGTCCAAGGCCTGCGCCAGTCCCGGCACGTGGCATAGGGGCGCGGCGGGCGCAACCGACGCGATCAGAATGATGGTGTAGACCGTGAGCCGCCTTCTGCTCATCTTTGGGCCTCCGGGGGCGGCGATCCTTCCCGCTCCGGTAAACCGCCGTACAACGTTGTTTTACGTATATATTTCATACTTTATAGTATAAAAATTGACATTAATAAATCATTTTGTAAAAAATATATCGCAAACGGCCAGAGCCCCGATTGCACGTCGGGGCGCCGACGTACGCGCCGAGGGCCTCCGCGCGCCGTGAATCCGGAGGGTGCGACCGCAGCCCATATGCCGCGGCAGGACGCCGGGCTCCCGCGCCGCGCGTGAATTGCCTTTGGGCCGGCCGAATATTGCCGCCGCGCGCCATCTGTGTGCAGGGCGGCTGACCCTCCCCCCGGGGTTTTGCCGCGTCGCGCGCGGGCACATCCCCGGTGTACGCCGGGTGGCAGGCGCCAACCCGGGCCGCTCAAGGACCATATCCGGCGTACGGGGGCCAAGCGCCGGACGAAATTTATGGCCCGGGCGGGGTTGTACGTCATGCAAAACACGTGCGCGTACGAGAAATGCAAAAAGGAGCCCCTCAACTACGCAGTTCCCGCCTGCGACGAGCACCTGTGCGACGTTTGCCGTATGGGCGTTGGCATGGTGAGGGACGTTGGCCTACTGCTGTGCGCGGTCTGCGAACGGGCCAATTAGGAAAGTGCCACCGCCCGGCGGGCGGCCGGCCATACGGTGTGGGCTGCGGCCTCATGCCAAACTATACGGCCGCCGATGCGGCCGCCGGTCGCAATAAACCCGTTCGTGGGGAGCGGATCCGGGCACGTTCCGGCTTGCTGAGCCCCGCCCACATTCGGCGGGGGCGCGCCCGCCGGTGGGGTGGCGCATATGCGCCCCGCGCCAACGGGGCCGCTGACGCACGCGTCCCGCGTACCATTCCAAACCCGGACGCCACGGGGGACGCACGAACAGGGCCGGCCCCGCGTACCGGCCGAACGACTCGCGGCGGTTTTGGCGCGGCATGCGCTGATACAAGCCACTCCTCCCGCAGGGATGCTCCGGGCATGACGTCCTGGAAGCCGCGCCCACCATGCGGTCCGCTGTATGAACGTCGTTTGCGCCCCTGCCTGTGACGGCGCGGATCCTGGAGCGGGCCAGCATGGGCCCGCGGACGGCCGCCGATGGGACGCCCGACCACATGGACTCCGAGGACGTGTCCTCGCCGGTGTCGGCCACGCGCCATACCGTACGTGGCGGACCGCGCTCCCCGTGGATGCAGCCATGCTGCGGGACATGCGCGCCTGGATGGTACACAGGGCGGCCATGCGCGGCGGCGCCCGCGGATTCGAGTGGAATACGGAAGGCCGTCCATATGCATGGCGCACCTACTACGCAAGTCAGCAGATTTTGCCATGTAAAGGGGCCGGGCTCCGGGAAGCATACGCGGCACGCCATGATGCGGGAGACGTAAAAGGAATACAGGGACGCGATGAGGCGCGTGCCGGCACGGTGTGGGCGCGCCGCTTCGCTCTGCCCGGGGCGGCATCGCATCATCGGCATTTAACCACGATGCCGATACCGCGCAGCCGCCGGTCGCCCCGATGGCCGGCGCCGCCCGGCTTGGACCTATGCTCCTCTAGACGGGCCGCCACGCGTCAGCGCAAAGGAACTGGCGTACAGGCTCAGGTCCACCCGATATCGGCATCTGACTCAAGAAAATTTCACTGATGGATAATTCGGATCGACCCGGCGTGTTAAGTACGCAATTGCGCCAGTCCCACCAGATTACTGCAAATGATGGGACTGACACATAGAGAGCAACGGCCGAGAACGGGATATAAGGGCATAGACGCGCCGTTGCCCGGCGCGCCGGGGAGCGTGGTACGTTGAGGGCCTCGCAACACGCCGTATACCGCAAGGAGATGCGCCGCCTGCACTACAAGGCCGACACGCTGATCGCGGCAAACCGTATACTCGTGGACGCGATGGCGCACGTGCGGGCCGACTGCGCCGCCGAGGTGGCCGACGTCAAGGCCGCCATGGCGCCCGGGTTCAGCTGGCCGACCCGGACGGCGTGGCCCCGCTGCATATGAAGATCGACGCGCTGGAGGCGGAGCTGGTAAGGGCGACCACCGAACTGGCCAAGGCGAACGCCGAGCTGGGCAAGGTGACCAAAAAGTACGACGAGTTGAGGCGGCGGTACGCCCACCACAACACGGCGGGCAAGAACAAGTACACCGAGCGCCGGTCCAAGGTAAACGACGAGATCAAAAAGATAGAGGCCGAGATCGCCGCCGAGATGGGGGCGGACCTTGACGCCGAGCGAAAGAGGGGCGGGGAACGCGGCGGGGCGGGGCGCTCGGAGGGGCGGGCCGAGGGCCACGCGGGCAGCAGCCACTCCAACAGGCCCGACGCAAAGGCCTGGCACGTAAAAACCGAGTGCCCCGACTGCCACACCAAGGGGCGCCTCGTACGCGACGGATACAAGTCGAAGCTGGTCGGCGACTTTTTCGGCGACCACATGTGGCTGGAGACTATATGCCACACCACGTTCGGCTACGAGTGCGGGGCGTGCGGCTTCAAGATGAAGCCGCCCACGCCGGGCGTGCCCGGCACCTCGTTCGGCAAAAAGGCGCTGGGCTTCATAGTGCAGCTGGGCGGCAAGAAATGCGTCGACGCGGACATCGCCGAGATATTCACGGACATGTTCGGGTTCCCGGTCGGCGAAACCACCATCTGGAACGCGCGGTGCGCCGCCGCCGACCTGCTGGCGCCCACCAGAAAACGCATACTGGACAAACTGTCAAAGGAAGAGTTCCTCGGCATAGACGAGACGCACTATCCCATAAACGGCGAGAAGGGCTACGTCTGGGTGGTGCGCAGCGACAACGCCACCCTGGTGCTGCCCATGGCGACCCGGGGCGAGATCGTGATAACCGAGCACCTGAGCGGGCTGCTGCACATACCGGTCACCACCGACGGGTTCGCCCCGTACCTCAAGTACTTCAAGATCCTGCAGCGGTGCTGGGCGCACATACTGCGGGACGCCGAGGCGGCGTACGTCTTATTGGAGAAGGACGATCCCGACCGCCTGTACTACCGCCACATGTACCGCAAACTGCTCAGGGTGTTCCGCGACGCCAAGGCCGTGGCCGCCAAGACCGCCGACGCGGGAGGGGCCGACCTCCACACCTGCGCGAAATTCGAGCAAAGGGTGACGCGCATAGTGTCCGCGTACGGAACCCACAAGTTCGCCACCACCCTCGAGGGGGCGGCCCCGAACCTGTTCACTTTTCTGAGGTACCCCGGAATGCCGCCCACCAACAACCCCACCGAACGCGACATACGGGACACCTCGGTGGTGCAGCGCAAGATCCGCCACCAGTTCATGAACTCCAGGGGAATGCGCGTCTTCTCCATGATACAGAGCTTCAACAGCACGTGCCGCAAGCTGGATCTGGTCCCCTGAAAGTGCATGGCCAAAATAGTCGACGATCCGACGTACGACATATTCCAAGCCGGCGACGACGTCAGGAGGATATCCCCGCCGTGGAGGGACACCAAACCGGTAACGCACCGCCTGTACGTGGACGGCGTGGCCGTTGACACGCGCGCGACGGACTTGGACGGGGACGGCGCAGAGGCGCTTGCAGCCGAGGCGCTTGCAGCCGACAATGGACTTGAGGCGGACGGCCAGCCGCCGCCCGCGACCGTCGCCGAGGCGCCAGCCGCGGATAATGGACTTGAGGCGGACGGCCAGCCGCCGCCCGCGACCGTCGCCGAGGCGCTTGCAGCCGACAATGGACTTGAGGCGGACGGCCAGCCGCCGCCCGCGACCGTCGCCGAGGCGCCAGCCGCGGATAATGGACTTGAGGCGGACGGCCAGCCGCCGCCCGCGACCGTCGCCGAGGCGCCAGCCGCGGATAATGGACTTGAGGCGGACGGCCAGCCGCCGCCCGCGACCGTCGCCGAGGCGCCAGCCGCGGATAATGGACTTGAGGCGGACGGCCAGCCGCCGCCCGCGACCGTCGCCGAGGCGCCAGCCGCGGATAATGGACTTGAGGCGGACGGCCAGCCGCCGCCCGCGACCGTCGCCGAGGCGCCAGCCGCGGATAATGGACTTGAGGCGGACGGCCAGCCGCCGCCCGCGACCGTCGCCGAGGCGCCAGCCGCGGATAATGGACTTGAGGCGGACGGCCAGCCGCCGCCCGCGACCGGCACTGTAGATGTTGGCAGGTCGCCTCCCGTGCAATCACGCGCTCAAGATCCGACAGCATACGGGTACACCGCCGCGCCCGATGTGTATGATAGTCTACCACACCACGGGAAGCCCCCGCCTGCGGGAATGGTTTAAGCAGACGACGGACTTGGCGGATTGGACGGTCAGATCATGAATCTGGACCTGAGCCTGTACAGTACAGTTGAAAGGGGGCTATTTAAGGCCGAATGCGATCTTTTCATTATAACCGGCCGGGAGGAAACGTCGCATTCCGGGCGGGTCTCCCAAACTACGGTACACCCGCGGACTGTAATGCCGCGGCGGGGGGCATTTCGATGAGCGCGCGTCGGTTCTTGAGCGGCGCCATGTGCAAGATGGGCTCTCTGGTGCGCGCCATGTGGATCCGGGCCGTCGGGGACGCGGGCACGTTTGGCAGGGTGGAGCGCGGCCAGAAGATTGCGGGCAAAAAGGGACACGTAAAGAGGCGGGCGCACAACCGGTACGACGTCCAATCCCAATCTGACGAGTCGACCGCCTACGAGGTACGGTTCACCGCCGTGGGCCCGTCGTGCGAGTGTCCGGATCACCAGTACCGGAAGACTGCGTGCAAGCACATCATCGCCGTCATTCAGAGAAACTCCGATTCCGCGCGCGACAAGGCGGGCGCAGGCGCTCCGGATGCCAAATGCGCACAGGATCCCGGGGCAAGACGGGACGGGGCCGTCCAAGCCGACGAGTCGGCTGCCTCTGATCCGGCAACGGGGATTGACGCCGACGGAGGCAAGGCGGGCAAACAAGCCAAGGCGGGCAAACAAGCCAAGGATACGGGCGAGGCCGCGGGTTCGCGCATATTTGAGATTACAAAAGAGGAGGCCGTGGCGCGCCTCACGGCGAGCTTTCCCGGGCTGGACGTTCCGGAGATGGCGAACATGCGGCCAAAGGACGCCCTCGTCGCAATGCACGACGTGTTCGGCCAGCTGGCGCCCCACGAGGTGACCGCGGAGGTGCGGGAACACGCGCAGGCCCTGATTGTCGCGCTGGCCGACGAGGTGGTGGCCGAGGATCCCGAGATGGTCCTAAAGCTGGTTCCCGCCGACGGGGATCCGCCGGCGTGCCCCGAGTGCGGGGCCGGGTACAGCAGGAACGGGCACAGGTACAACGAGAAGGGGAAGGAGCAGACATACATCTGCAAGGGGCCGGAACCCCACCGGTTCATATTCAACCCCGGCTTTGAGAGAATGCGCTACCCAAACGAGGTGATAGCCCGGGCGGTGCGCCAGTACCCAAAGTTTCGCAGCCTCAGGGTGGTGGCAGACGATCTCCTCGTGGACGGCAAGGGGCCGCACGTATCCACCGTGTGCAGGTGGGTCAACGCCATGGTCGGGCGGATGGTGAAATTTCTGAAGGGCGTCGGCATGAAGTCGATAGGCCACGTTTGCAGCACCGACGAGATAATAGAGAAGGTGCCGGGCAAGGGGTCGTGCATATCCACGGCTTTAGACCACGCCAGCCGGTTCTGGCTTTCGGCGGTCGTGTCGCGCAGCAAGGACGGCCAAAACGCGGCGGGGCAGTTCAGGGAGGCCAGGGAGATGACCGGCCGCGACCCCCTGGCCACCCGCAGCGACTCGCTTAGCGCCATAGCGCGCGGCTTCAGCGAGGTGTACGGGGACGTCGTGTGCGCCATCCTGTTGAGCTGCGCGCACATACGCAACCAATGGTGCACCA
This sequence comes from Nitrosopumilaceae archaeon, assembly GCA_963665475.2. GTDB lineage: Archaea > Thermoproteota > Nitrososphaeria > Nitrososphaerales > Nitrosopumilaceae > VYCS01. The sequence goes on from CAXXXK010000004.1 coordinate 713,017, forward strand.
ACAACCGGCACGAGCGGTTCAACGCCACCCTGCGCGAGCTGCTGTTCGGCAGAAGGGGCCGCCTGACCGAGGCGGTGATAACGGCCGCGTGGCTGTACTACAACTACTTCCGCCCGCACATGGCGCTGGGCGAGATCACGCCCGCCGAGATGGCGGGGATGGACATACGCGGCCCGGACAAGGTTGCCACCCTGATACAGAACGCGGCGATGGCAGAGATGGCGTGGCCGCGGCCGCGGTGGACCAAAAACGAAAAGGCCGCCCGCGCGGCGGCCGCCTGATGCGGCCGGAAAATGCCAGCGACGCCGCCCGAGCTGCCGCATTCCGGCGCGGCGTCGCCGCGCAATCGCGAACAATCCCCCGGCGCGGGCGGGCGCGTCCGGCGACCGCGGTGGCGCCGGCCCCGCCCCACGCGCGGGCATATGGCAAAGCCGCACATGCGGGCGGCAGGGCTGTGCGGGGGGCGCGCGGGCATCACGCGTTAATGCAAAAAAACCCACGCGTCTCCGGACCGCACGCCTCCCCCGCCTTCTGTATATGGGCCGCCGATTCGGCGCCGCAACGGGCGGCCTCCGGCCGCGGGGACTTTGGACGCCGCGGGAGGCCTCCGGGGGCCCTGCGCGCCATGGAGGGCGCCGTTGAATTATGAAACTGACTATGCTCCCAACAAGATTATACGCGTCGAATTCCGAGTTCCACAATATGGACTCGACCATTCCAAGCCCCTTGGCGACCGGCGGTTCTGGAACGACATACGAACATCGAGTAGGCGCGTCGTTCCTGTCGTACCTTCTCACCCTCAATCCGTCGCCGGCCCCTCCCCGACTGCCCGGTGGAAGAGGTCGGCTTCCAGACACAATACAACGGGTGGAGAACGGACGACATCCTCGTCGTCTGCTCCGGGGCCCGCGGGCGGCGTAAAATCGCGATACAGGCCAAGCGCAAATTTACAGTCGGGAACAATAAAAACTCCACAGATACATTTCGGAGGTTTTGGGATGACTTTAACGCAAAGGACAGATTCGATTCCGCCAGGGATATAATCGCGCTCGCCACGCCGCTAAACACCACGAACTTGGACAATTTTGCCAGGTTGCTGGACTGCGCCCAAGATTCGGCGGACGCGCAGGACCTCAAAAACATGCTGGAAGCCAGTGGATCGGTGCGAAAGGGAGTAGGCGGCCACTACGGAACAATCCGGCATATTTTGGAAGAAGCGGAGGCATCCCACGACGTAAACGATGAAACGGTATGGCTCTTTCTCCGGTCTCTCCGCGTCCTGTTTCTGGACTTTGGCCGGCCGTCTTCCCAGTCCATGGTGAGCGTCATGGACATGCTGTCCCGTTCAGCAGACGACGCAGGCGTATCAGACGCGGCGGCCACTGCAAGGGCCACTTGGCACGAGCTGGTGAGTGTTGCGGCAAGCCCCGCGTCCGGGACCCAAACCACGCGGTACTACAACCTGCCAGAGAGTATGCGGGAGAGACACAGGCCAAATTCCGTACCGATGCATATACTATTGCACCACACGAAAACCACGCTGGACCGCATCCGCACCACCATTGCAGAAAAGGTGACCCTGCCGCGTGCCGGAATGGTCGCCGAAGCGGCAACGGCCCTTGCCGGGAGCCGGGCGGTTGCGCTGACCGGGCCGGCGGGATCCGGCAAGTCGGCGCTGGCCAGAAAGGTAGTAGAGCAAGAATCAAAGAACCGATTGTGCCTGTCGTTCAGGGCCGAGGAGTTTGCGCATGATAATCTAGATCAGGCGCTGCCGGATTCGATTTCGGCCAGGTCGCTTGAGGCCATAATTGAATCCGAGGACGGGGTCCTGATACACCTGGAAAGCCTAGAGCGGATGCTTGAGAGCCCCGCGCGCGGAGCGTTCGGGGACCTGATTGCCATGGCAGAACGCCATCCCCATACATCGCTGCTGCTGACCTGCAGAGACGATGACATGGACAAGGCCGCCGACGCGTTCTTCGGCCATAATAAGCTGAGTTGCCGCACGATCCTGACGCCTCCGATAGACGATGAGGATGTGATACGGGTCGTGGAGTCGTTTCCGGTGCTCAAAGTCCTTTTGTCCCGCCCCGAGTCGAGGCAGATCATGGACACCCCGTACGTCCTTGACATGGCTGCGAGAATGACGTGGCCAGATTCACGGGACGTCCCGTCCAGCATGAAGGCATTCCGGGAAAGGTGGTGGAGTGATATGGTGCGGGGAGACGGCAAAAACCCGAGCGGGCCGGCCCGCCTGCGCGAGCGGGCGCTGGTTTGCCTGGCGATGCGCCGCGCACGCCGGATGCGCCCGTCCGTTCCGGTCGGGGATATGGGCCCCGAGACGTTGCACGCGCTGCGCAGCGACGGGCTAATCGCAATGGGAGATATGGAGCTTGCCGCCCCGGCCCACGATATCATAGAGGACTGGGCGGTCATGAGGCATATTGACTTGCTCGCGGCGGAGAGCGAGTGGCAGACCCACGTGATGGCCAAAGATCTGGGAGCCTCTCCGGCCGTCCGCCGGGGGTTCCGCGGGTGGCTGAGGGAACGGCTGGACACCGATTCCACGGAGGCCGACCGGCTCGTACTGGCCGCGTACGGCGACGGCTCGCTGCCCCGGAGCTTTAGGGAGGACGTGCTGATCTCCGTGTTGCTGTCCGGCTCGGTTAGGGACTTCGTCTCGCGGCAGAAGGGCCGCCTACTGGAAGACGACGCCCGGCTCCTTGTCAAGATGGTGCGCCTAACGCGCGTGGCGTGCACCAAAACCTTTGATGCGTCCGGTGATCGTCTGGCGCACCAATCCGTGTTGTCGGAGCCCGAGGGCGAGGCGTGGCCGGCGCTGCTGGAAGTCATCGCGGACAATTTAGAGAGCCTCCTGCCCGCGCACACCGCCCCGATCCTGGATCTGCTTGAACACTGGTCGCTGGGACTGATGGACTTACCAGCGCCGCCCGGCATAACCCCGGCGGGGCTCATCGCGTACCGGCTGCTCAAGCAGCCAGATGACGAACACGAATACGATCTTAGGAAGAGGGTTCTCAACATCATTGCGCAGATGCCCGGCGCCGACGAGTACCGTTTCCTGGATCTGCTCAAGCGGGCGTCGCCAGACTCGAAGCGGCACGATGCCCTGTCAGACGAGTTCGGCAGGCTCCTGACCGACGGTACAAACGGGTTTCCAGCTTGCAGGGAGTTTCCCGAAGAGATGGCCCAATTTATCCGATCCTGGTGCCTCGTATTGGAAGAGAATCCCTACGACGTCTCGAAGATCTTTAACTTTCCTCGCGGCGACGAGTTCGGACTGCGCGCCAAAATTAGTTTTGACTTCTTTCCCAACAGCGCGTTTCAGGGCCCGTTCTTGGCCCTGCTCTTGCACAGTCCAGACATCGGAATTCAGCTCATATTGGACATCACAAACCACGCCGGAGACTGGTATGGGAAGCGAAAGGGGCGCGGCCACTGGCCGGGGCCCAGAACCAATACTGTTCCATCCGGAACAATTTCCGTTCCAGGCGGCGGCAGTGTCGAGCAATGGGCAAACGACGCCTTGTGGCAGGCATACCGGGGAGCATTGCATGTACCCAACGCCATCAGGTGCGCCATGATGGCCCTTGAGCATTGGCTGCTGAAGATGTGCGAAAACCGTGACGCCGTGGAATCCATACTGTTGAGGATATTACGAGACAGCAACAACGTGATGATGACCGCCGTGGTGGCCAGTGTGTGCTGCGCCTACCCCGTACTTGGTGGCTCGGCCACATTGACCCTGCTAAAATCACTTGAATGCATCAGGCTGGACCAAAATAGAGTTGTAAAAGAATATCAGTCCGCATATACCGCGTCCTTATTGCCTAATCCACAGGACAAAATATACACCGACGAGCGCATGGAATCAAACTCGCTGCCACACCGCCAGCGGGACCTCAGGACACTTGCAATAGAAATGCAATTTGGAGAAAAGAAGGAGTGGGTCTGGAAAGTTATTGACAAGCACCGGACATACATACGCGACACGGACCGGACAGACGAAGACCGGGCGCGGCTGTTGATGCTACACTGTATGGACATCAGGCGGATGGAATACAGCGACATCAAGCCGTCCACTGACGGCGACAACGCAGGGGGCGAAGGCTGGATGGCAACCTTGACCGCCGACACTGACAAAATGGATGATGACCTCCTGCGCTTCTACAATACCGGTGCAGAGAAAAATCAGCAGTTCTTTGCAGCCCTTTCGCTGCTGAACTGGGGGCAGAAGCAGTGGAGGCAGGGTTCTGGCGGCAAGGGTACGGAATCTTGGCGGCAGATTCTCGCCTCTGCAAGAGGCAACGATCCTTATGGTGCAGCGCAAGACATTGAATGTATACTAAGACAGGGCCTACCGGCTGTGGCCGCCGTGTGCATCAGAGACCACTGGGACGACATGGGCGAGGATGACCGCCAATGGTGCGCAGACACACTAGTGTCCGAGATAGAGCGCGACGGGGACGGCCGTTTCCTCATGGCCCGCGTGCTGGCTGACACGGCGGGCGCGGAGTATGCGGCCTTCATCCTACCAAGCATACTCGCGCGCGACCCCGGAAACAAGAGAATCATGAGGACAGTGATCCAGGCAGCTACCCACGGATCCGCTAAAGTGTCAATCATGGCAGCCGGTGGGGTGGTTGAGTATCTGGGGTCGCAACACCGCGGCTTGGCGCTGCGCTGCGCGGGCGCGGCGGCCATGCTCTCAAACAGCCTAGCGCAGTACGAACGGCAGCGTGTCCGAGGGGGCCAAGCCGAATCAGACGAAAAACGTGACATGCGAAACCTGTTGGAGCGCGTCAGGGGGGCGGCCATGGACGGATCCGTCGACACAAAGGAGGAGCTGACCAAACTTGACATCGGGTCGCAACACGGCAGGAACGCCGCTTTGTACACCATGTCCATGTTGCGCGGAGCACCAGACATACCCCTTGCGAAAGACTTCATCGTCAGAGTCGGTCAAGCGGTCGTGGACGCATGGACTGCCGAACGCGAAAGTCCCGGTGGACACGCCGACGTCCTGGCATGGAACAACGTGACAGACGGGTTGGCCGACGCCCTTTTGGCGCTGCCGCCTGACGACGTATCGCGTTGCTGCTGGCCGTTTCTAGACGCGGTAGACCAGCATCCCGATAAGCTGGCGTGGTTTGTCGCAACGTTGGTTCGGCGCGGGGGGGCGTCGGCGAAATCTTCGTTCTGGCACATATGGCGAGCCTTTGCAGGACGGATCGTCAACGCTTGGCGGGCTTCAGGCATTCGTACCCGCAGTTACGCAGACGCAGATCTGGTGAACAGGATGCTGTTCAACATAGGGTGGATAGATGATCCAAGAAAATTGCCGCTCCTTGTAGACCACGAGGACGATGTCAACAACTTCGTTACAAGCCTACCAGCCGAGCCGTCGATCTTGACGAGCTTTGCGCACTACTTGTACAGCGTGGGCGAGAGCGCCCTTCCGGAAGCATTAGTGGTAATGGCAGGCCGTCTGCAGGCAGGGGGCACGCTGGACGGAAACGCCGCTTTTTACTTGGCAGCCACACTACTGAGGTACGTGTACGGGCAACCGCAACCGCTGAAAGCAGATCCCTCCCTCAGAAATGCCACGCTCATGATACTGGACCGGCTGGTAGAAGCGGGATCGTCTGCGGCGTACAAGATGCGCGACGACTTTACGACGCCGAATGTGAGTTCGGATATAGTTTGAAGCCGTCGTGGCGGGTGGATTCGATACTCAGTGGGGGGACGTATGGTCGGCCGCGTAGCAAGATTGAACGCATCTAGCAGGCATGGCCACGTATAACACAAAGCCGTTTCTTCAAGCCTTCCAGGTACGCTCGTTTGCCGCCACACCGACGGGTTCTCGGACAAACTTGGGGGCTTGCACGAGCTGATGTCATATTTCACTCCGCGCGAAAACCGTACCAAAAACGCGTCACGCGCAATGTGACCGTATAATTTCCTCAGACAAGAGCCCTGCGTGCGCGGCACGGCCTTGTCCAAAAACTGAAACTCCCAGCGATGCCGACGGACAGAACCGCACGCGCACGGGACCGAAAGGCATATGGATCTCCGATCCTAATGGCTGGCATGAGCAAAAAACAGAAGGCCAAAGATAAGCAAGCCAAACCTGCCCAGAAGCAAGAACAACCCCTCCGGCGAGAGGAACGATCCGGACGTTGACTGCCCCAAGTATGCCGAGGGCCGCAAGTCCGAGGGTCGCAACTACGTCGAATGGATGGGAAAGATAGCCGACTTCGTACGTAAACTGCTAGACATTCCCAAAGGCGAGAGGGACAGGCGCGTCTCGGCCGTACCGGCGGCCGTCTTGAAATCCGAGGAGGGGCCGTTCCATTGGAGGCTGGCAAGGCACTTCGCCAAGCATCCGGGAGACCTGGAGCGGCGCGGGCTTGACCGGCCGTACGGCAAGTCGTGGTACCGCTTGCGCGTATGGCAGACGGACGACTTCATACTGCACGAGATAATCGGCTGGATGGCCGGCGACGCCGCGGCACGCGGCACCAAGATCGTCGATTCCACCGGGATTCAGCATATCCAGGTACCGGAACTGGCACAACGCCAAGTACGGCACTATAAGCGTGAAGCAGTTCGCAAAAGCTGCATATCGTGCACGCTCTCGGGGGCAAGATATGCGCCGCGGCGGTCACGCCGGGCAAGGCAAACGACTTGCCGTATTTGAGGGAGATGCTGACCAGGATGCCGCGCGGATCCGGCGACGTGCTGGCGGACTCCCAACACGGCAGAGTCAAAAACTGCCAGACGGTACGGGACAGCGGACGCCGCGCCGTAATCGATCCTAGGACCGACTACAAAATCGATGGAGAAGACGCCAGGGCGGGGGCGTTGGGGTTTCTCAAGGAACACCCCGGCACCTTCCACAAGTTGTTGCGGAAACGGAACAACGTCGAGAGCGTATTCTCGTCCGTGAAGAAAGGTTCAAGGCGTGACGCGGGCCGTTAAGACGAGAACCCAGACCGTAGAGTTGCCGTCCACGCGCACGTACCGTAACACGACTTTCACGTGGGGGCTACGGCACGGGGGGGGGGGGGGGGGTTGTCCACGGTCTTCTGCGGATGGCTCATGCAATTACTAAAACCGCCCGTAGGCGGCATCCGAGGGACCCCCGCGGGCCCGCAAAAGGCCGTTTGAGCGTCTGGCGGGCGCGCGTTCCCGCCGCGTCCGGGCGGAAACCGGCCGAAATCGTCCGAAACGGGCCAGATCGGGAGGCGGCGCACGGCCTCTCCCACAATGGGGGAGCGCCGTGTAATCTTTACTCCCCAGGGACCGTCAGGCCCCGACGTTGGGCATGTCGAGACGATGGCGAGCTCGCGCTCCCGCACGGGTATGGTCACGGCCCGGACGCAGCATGCAAACCGGCCCTTGGTGGCTGAGAACGCGGCCTCTATAGTGGTCCTGGCCTTGTAGACCTTGTAGAACCGGCCCGGGCGTTCCTTCCACAGCTCGACCGTCTCGGCCCAAGCGTCGGTCCCCTTGCCGTTGCAGCTCTTCTCGGGCTCGAAGTACGGGTCCCTGCCCTTGACTATGACCGCCTTGCAGTTGGTCAAGGAGCGGCAGGCGCCGTCCCCCGGGGAGGCGCCGCTTCCGTCGGGCATCTCGGTGCAGAGCTTCCCAAACGTTGTAGCGTCGGCGCCGTCCCCGTCGGTCGCCGTAGACGCCGGCGCCTTGCCGTCCGGAGATATCGGGGCGTGGCGCTTGCGCGTGTCGGCCACCCGCCTTTCCCCCTTGGCGTGGTCGGCCAGGACGTGCCGGTTGAACCGGAGGCGGGTCGTGTCCGCCGGGAAGGATCCGCAGGCCGCCTTGCCCGCGGCGAACGGGATCAGCCCGTCGAGCAGGTGCACGGGCGCCCTCTTCGGCCACTTGCGCGGCCGCGACTTTGACGGGACGTCCTTGAGGCCGGCCGCCTTGCGCGAGCCGCGCCCGTAGTACGGTTCGGACATCGTCCCCCGGAGCGGGAAGCCGTACCGCTTCGTCACGATGCCCGGCATGATCGCGGTCTTGAGGCGTTTGCGCTCCGGGCGCGCCTTCGTGTACTCGCCCGCCCACTTTCCGGCCCTCCTGACGTTCCCCTCAAGCTTCTCGGCCTTTACTATACGCTTTCGCTCCCGCCCGCCGCAGTGGCCGGCGGGCCTGCGTTTCTTGCTTCGTCTCTTTTTGTTGTCGGGTTTCATTGTAGTATCATGCAGATCGGGATCAGTAAACCTTTCGGCGGCGCGGCCAAGCTCCGTGAAGCCGGAATCTGTGAGATGTATGCCAATGTTGTTTTTACCTTTTGAGGCAATTTTCGCATAAACTTCAGCGTGGATGGCGTGGAAAGCGTGGACAACCCCCGACCATACGGTAAAGTCATATTGCATCCAATAGGGACGCGGCTCATGGATCTAAGGGTAAACAACTTTCTAAATTCCACACAAAATTTTTAGATCCTCAAGATACATAAGTGAACCCGACGTTATTGCCACATGGAAAAATGGTCGCTGCCGTTGTTGGTATTGTCAGTGGTTGTGGCTATCAGCTTCATGCCCGCGTCTGCCGGGCAGGTAAGCCCGGTTGTTGGGGAGCCGGCCCCCGTATCTGCAGTATTAGATGATCCGGGGCGGCTTATCGCTCTGGAAGGGGCGAGTGACGTGGAGGTATATGCGACAGGGAACCATACGTACGCCGTAGTGGCTGCCTGGGGTGATGACGGGGTGCAGATCATCAACGTAACCGATCCCACGCAACCTGCCCCCGTATCTGCGGTATCCGACGGTTCAGGGAAGTTCAACACTCTGAATTCTGCCACTGATGTTGAGGTGTTCAGTATAGGTGGCCGGACATACGGCATAGTGACTGCTTCGGGTGATGACGGAGTGCAGATCATCAACATAACCGACCCAACACACCCTACTTACGTATCTGATGTATCCGACGGTTCTGGGGGGTTTGACGCTCTGAGCGGGGCGGCTGACGTAGAGGTGTTCGTGATGGGGGACCGCACGTACGGTATAGTGACCAACTGGTATGGCAACGGGCTGCAGATAATGGACATCTCCGACCCTATGCAGCCCGTCCCCGTATCTTCGGTATCCGACGGTTCAGATGGGTTTGACGCCCTGAGCTGGGCGGCTGACGTAGAGGTGTTCGTGATGGGAGACCGCACGTACGGTATAGTGGCAGCCGTGAATGACGGAGGGCTGCAGATAATGGACATCTCCGACCCTATGCAGCCCATCCCCGTATCTTCGGTATCCGACGGCTCAGATGGGTTTGAAGCCCTGAGCGGGGCGGTTGACGTGGAGGTGTTCGTGATGGGGGACCGCACGTACGGCATAGTGGCCGGCTGGTATAGCGACGGGGTACAGATAATGGACATCACCAACCCCGCGCGTCCCGTCCCCGTATCCGCAACATTCGACGGTACTGGGGGGTTTGAAGCCTTGGAAGGGGCATATGGAGTGGAGGTGTTCAGCATACCGGGCCGTACGTACGGCATAGTGGCCGCCCGGGGTGACGACGGGGTACAGATAATGGACATCACCAACCCCGCGCGTCCCGTCCCCGTATCCGCAGCATTCGACGGTTCTGGGGGGTTTGACGCCCTGAGCAAGGCGAATGACGTGGAGGTGCATGATATCGGAGGCCGCACGTACGGGATAGTGACCGCCATGCATGACGGCGGGGTGCAGATCATGGACATAACGCCGCCCCTCCCGCGCTATCTGGACGTATCCGTACAGGTAACCGGGCACGAGCGGCCTTTCGACGACAACGATCGCTTTGTGCAGATCTCCGTCGCGATAACCAACCACGGGTCCACCACGCTGTCCAACTACAACCAGAACGGCACCGCGCAGCCCGGCGAGCTGCATGTGTCGCTGAACGCCCTCCGCGCATCGTACCCGGACGTATACGCCGCATCGTCGTGCGACGCGACCCCGGGCCACTGCGTGTGGTCCAACGACGAGTACATTGCGTACAACGACATGACCCACAAGCAGGCCGAGGGGTACGGCGCTATAGTATCACAGGGCCACTGCACAGCTTGGAACGGCTGGAGCGTGCAGCGCGGCGAGACTGAGAATGTAACGTTCTGCTACTGGGTGGACGCGGAGTTTGAACCCGAGTCCATGCAGTTCTACCAGCCGGACGCCTACCTTGTCCAGTCCATACCGTTTCTGGAGTCTGGATCCTGCTACCTGCCGTACATGTTGTGTAACGAGTCGGCCCTTATGCCCATTCCCTAGATGGATGTCACGTCTGTATAGCACCAGGATCCCATGGTCATTCGTGGTGTCGGACCGCCCACACGTATCGGCGCCGTACGCGGGGGGGGGGGGGGGACAAACGAGCTTGGGCGCTGGCCTACCGGATTAGCGAATTCGGCCCCGGTTCCTGTACGCCGTTTATATGACAATATGCCATATGGAAGTCCGCCTGTAAATTGTCGCACATAATCTGGATATGGCTGGCGGCCATGGCGTTCAGCTCCTACGCGTATGTCGCCGCGGCTGCCGCAGCCGGCGTGCAGGCCCGGTATTACGGGCCGTTCCAACCGTGCACTACATCTTGGGAAACGGCGTTTCTGTTAGCGCTGCCGGCCCTGCTGGTCGGCGTATTGTTGGAGACGCACCGCGGCTGGATACGGCGGAAAAGGCGTCTTGATATGGCGCCGGGCATACTAGTTGCGCTGCCCATGTGCGCGTTTGCCCTTGCGCATATGGCCGGCGGGTGGGGCGCGTGCGACATGCCGGTTCTCCCGTATGTTGCCGCGTTGGCGTCGGTCGGCGCGGTGCTGTCCGCTGTCATATTCGGGGCCTACTATGACGTGCACGGCACGTCGGGGAGGGGCCGGTTTCCGGACGTGACCCTGCTGGTTTCTGTCATGGCCGCGGCCGCTTTTGCATACAACATGCTTCAGGTTGCCGACGGCTGGTGGCCCGAGAATGCCGAAGTCGCCCTGCCGCTCTTTGCCACGATTGCCATGGTGGCTACGGCCCTGGCGGTGGGCGTATTCGGCGCCGAATATGGCAGGAACCGGGGGCAAAGCCTGGTGTGGGCCAGCGCGTTATCTGTAGCCCTCATAACCATGAGCGTCGTAGTCCGCATTGTATTAGGCGCGGACGACTGGGAGGTTGTAGACGGCGACGATGCGTATCTGTACGCCGTCCAAACCGTGTGGACGGGCGTGACAGTGGCGGGGGCCATGCTGGGAGCGCGCGCCGCGGCAACGTTCCCGAAGAGATACCTCCCATTGTGGCTGACGCTGACGTCTATCCTGGCTATCCTGGCCGTCCCGTATTCTGACATATGGAATTCATGGGAGTGCATCACCAGTACGGACAGGTGTGCGGATCCGCCGGGCCAGATAGAGTTAATGTTTAATCTGGCAGGGCATGGAACTCTACGACCGTGGGTTTCCGTCACGGTTTTGCTTGCCATCTGGCATATTTTTGTCACCATGGCCGCCGCGATGCTGGGGGCGGCCGTGGCCTCTCGCATGCGGACGGAATGCGTCGGCTAGCGCGCCGCTTCTGCCCGGCGCCAGCCGGACCGCCCCGCAATGCGACAGCGACCGTGCCGTGGCATAACGCCCGCATTTCCGGGGCATGCATGGTGGAGGTGGCCTATACGGACGGTCCGGCGGCGCCTCCAGTCAGGGCGCGGCGCCAGCGGATCCGGGCCATATGCAGCGCGCGGAGCCCGCCGCGCGGCTTGCCGCGGGATCTCCAGGGAGAACTGCAAGTACTTTGAGAGTCTAGGGGGATTCCAGAAACCCCAGCAAGCGTCCTATCGTTTTATACCGCCCGTATGGCAACGCGTCATGCGGCAACGCTACTGCAAATTGTCGCGTATAGTCGGGGGGTGGCTGGCGGCCGTGGCCGCCAGCTTCTACATGTATGCCACTGCAACGGGCGCCAGCGCGATGGCCTATTCTTGTGAGTGGGCCTCACCGTATCTCGGGGCCTGGGGAGTCGTGCTCTTGTTGGCCCCGCTGCCACTGTTGATAAGGATCGTGTGGGAGACATGTCGCAGCGAAGTACGATGGAAGCGGTGCCATGAGGACGTGGTGCCGTTATTGTCCATAGCGTTCCCCGCGTACGCGTTCGCCGTTGCACACGCGGCTGGTTGGTGGGGCGTGTGTTACATCCCATCTCTGTATGTTGCCGCGTTGGCATCCACCGGCTTGGTGTTGTCCGGCGTCACGTTAGGCGAATACTATAGCGTGTACTACGCGCTGGGACAAAGACTGTTTCAGCACCCGTTCGCGTTGGCTTGTATCGTGGCCGCAGCAGCTTTTGCGTACAACGTGCTTCGGGCCGCCGACGGTTGGGATCCGCTGGACATCCAAGGCGCCCGTTTGTTCCTTGTCGCAATCGCCATGGTTGCCACGGCCGTGGCTGCGGCCATATTCGGCGCGGAATATGCCAAAAACTTGGGGCAAAACCTGAAGCGGTATTGGATGCTGTCCGTAGCCCTTATCGCCGTGGGCACTCTAGCCTATGCCACATTAGGTCTGAATGACGGGGAGACTGGAGACGATGACTACGTCCGGCTGTACGTTGCCCAGACCATGTGGTCGGGCGTAACAATAACAATGGCCATATTGGGAGTGTACATCACGGCAAACGTACCAGCAAAATCCCTCCGGTTGCGGCTTGTGCTAATGGCGGTGCTGGTTTTCATCACCGCATCCTATCCTGCCATCTCAAGCGAATGGGACTGTCTAACCAGCATGGACGTATGCGAAGAACCGGGCCCGATAGTGTCATTGTATGAGCGGGCCGGATATCTAGACGAGGGCGTAACTTTGCGACCATGGGCTCTCGTAACGGCTCTGCTTGCTGTTTCGCATATTTTTACGGCCATGACCGCCGCGATGCTGGGGGCTGCGGTGGCCGCCCGCGTGAGGGCGGAACGCGCCGTGTAGCGCGCCGCCTTTGCGTACGTTCCGGCGGATCCCCGCCCGGGGCTCTCCGGACCCCGGGGGCCCCTGCGAACCGCGGCGCGTTTGGGACCTCACGAACCCCCGGAAGTTGCGGGAACGCCGCGGGAGGCCCCCACTGGAGCGCCCTGGACGCGTGGGCGCCTTCCCGGCCGCATGTGCTCCCACATGGATCCGCCCCATATGCGGCCCAAGGTCGAGCGCCCCCCGCCTTTCGGATACGAGCCGCCCGCCGCCGGTTCGGCGCTCCGCGCCGTAACGGGAGGCCTCCCGCGGCGGCCGGCCCGGCCTTTGACGCCGCCGGGGCCGTCCCGCGCCCGGGCCGCCGGCACGAATCCGCCGCTTCGGCTCACGCACGAATCCGCTGGCTCCCCGGCCGGCCTGTCGCCCGGCCGGCGCGCCGCCCACCTCGCCGCCCGCGCGGGATTCCTTCAGAAGGGGCGTATGCGTGTGCCCGCGCTCGCCGCCCGCTCGCCGCCCGCCCGGCGCTCCCGGCGCCCCCCGGAACCCGCGCGGGGCCCGCGGCTTTGTTCAACGTTCGGCGGGCGGCGCCGTTTTAAGAGCCCTCGGGCGCGCGGATCCGCGGCGATCCGCCGCGCAACCCTCGCGCAAGTCGCATCGCGGCAAGCGGGCCGCAACCCGGCGGCAACCCGGCGGCCAGGGGCGCCACAAAGTTCACCGTGTCCGCCACGCACAGCGTTCGGAACGTGAGCGGCTGCGCGGCAAACCGGTCCCGAGGTGCTGGGCAATCCCCAAGAGCATCGCATTCACCGTGCGCGATGACTACACCGCGGTGGGCAGATGGGACGATTGGGAGAATATTATATTCTGTCATAAATTTGCAATAGGATCAGGTTCTCGGACATCCTCTTGTTTAAACGATCTTTTTGTACTTTGTAATCGATCAGAAGTCACGCACAAGTCGTCGGAATTCGTCCCAAAAAAGTACGGTACGGCATTTGCGTCGACGCGCGACCCCGCAGAACGGCCCGGACTCGCAAAATTCGGCATGCAAAACGCGCACAAGCTCCCGCGCCGCCGCCGGATTCGGCGCGTTGCCATCCGGCCGTTCCGTCGGGGGCAGATTCGGGCATGCCGCCGCGGGCGTTGCGCCGTTTTACGCGGCGCCGCCGGCCGCCGCCAGGGCCGCGTTTTGTATCAGCGTCTTGAAACGGTCTAGGCCGGCCACGACCACCCCTGCGGCCTCGGCCGGAGTTATACGGCTCGGCCCGGTCTCGTGTATGAAATTATGGTACAATATGTGCAGCGCGACCAGCCCGGGAACGCGCGACCTGAACCCGCGGGCGCGGGACAGGCAGTCGCCGAACTCGCCGTTCAGGCGCTCGCGCCGGTTGTTGTTGACGTGCCTGCCGTTGACGCCGACGTCGGCCACCAATACGGCCGACGGGTTCCTGCTCCTTACGGCGTTCTCAAACCCCTTCTTGTACCCGTTCAACTTGTCCGCGATGACCACGTCGGGGACGCGCCCGAGCCGCTCCAGTATTCGGGACAGCAGGGCGGTGGCGTCGTAGTGCAGTTTGTCGTCCGCCACGTCGCAGCCCAGTATCAGCCCGGTTATGTTGTCCAGAACGGCAAACAGCCAGTACATTTTCCTTGAGCGGTCCGGATGCGTCTTCAGGTGCTTCTCGTCAATGCTCCACCGTTTCCCAGTTCTGTAAGGCAGCGTGGCGGCAAACCACTTCATGAGGTCCGAGTACTCGCTTATCCACCGCCGGATGGTGCGCGCCCTCACCGTAACGCCGTTCTTTTTCATCCGCTCCGCTATGCGCGGCGAGGGGTGTCCGGCGGCGGCGTCAACGAGCGCGTCGGTGATTATTTCGTCGGAGAACCGTTTTCCGTTGAACCCCGGCCTCCAGATGAACCGGTGCCCGCACCGGGGGTCGTCGCACCGGTATACCGTGACCGTTCCCCGGCGGGCCTCGTACGTCGTGGACTCGTGGAAATCCGTCCCCTTGCACTTGGTACACCTGATCTCGGGGACCTCGACGCGGACGTCTTTGACTTCCCGCGACGCCTCCTCCCGCACGAGCAGCATGGTTCGCACCGCGCATATGTGCTTGCAGCGCGCGTGGCCCGACGCATGGTACGCGCAGTCGCACGACCAGAGCCCGCCCGAATACTGCACGTCGTGGTACGACTCGGAGGACGCGGACGGCACCAGGTACAGGCTGCGGCCCGCGTCGACTATCGGCCCCCTCTCCTTCAGTATCTTCAGGCCCCTGGCTTCCAAGACCCTGAGCGGCGTGCGGCGCCTCTTGCGACGTTTTTTCCTGCGGGTCATAGTCACCATGCAATTATTTAATTAAATTTCCTTATAAGCGTGGTTTGGCACCAAATGCCATGAGGTGGGCCAAGGGGGCGACGGAGTTCACGGTGGGAGTTACGCGAAACAAGCAGAACGACGCCCGGTACAGCTACATACCAAAACCGGTCATGGAAGCGTTGGGATACCCGCCCCGCCTCAAGTTTACAATCCGCGACGGCCGCGTGACGGTGGGGCGGCCCGACGAATGAGTCCGTACCGTACCAAATACTGCATAATGTGGCATTTGTGTTCAACAAGAAGATGTCCGAGAACCTAGGATCACAGTAGGTGGTCAGTTTTGACTTGTAGCTTTATCCTATGAAACGCAGTCTCATAAATCGCAACACATTAACATGGCCGGGGCATACAGTGCAATGATGGCAATATCGGTGCGGTATCCCCGGGTTATAACGCTGGAGAACGGCGCCCCGGTGCACACCACCGTCAACGACCAGAAGGACAGGAACTTGGCGGTCGAGATCAACGCGTCCGAAGAGGAGGTCCGCGGAGCGTTCGCACGCGAAGGGTTCACCAAACCGCTTATGGAGTTTCACAAGCACGGCCAGCTGGGCCACGGCCTGGCCAAGCGGTACGACGACTGGCAAGTTCACGTCAGGTTCTTTAGGCACGCTGGCAACATCCAGATAGACGGCGAGGTGGAAGTCTCCGATGAGTATTTCCAACACCTGACCCACGGGTGGATTCCGTATCTGTTGGAATGCATGGACCTGATTGAGCGCCACTTCGGCACGTTCTACGTATACCACAAGAAGTACCAAATGTACGTCACGCGGATGTCGCCCGGACGCCGCCTGAGCCTCCCGGAACCGGAGTCCAAGACGAGCGTCGTCAAAACGGTGCTGACGGCTTTGGGCATAGTCGGATTCGGGGCTTTGGCCGCATACGTCCTGGGCGGAAGAAGGGGTTAGCGGCAGCGCGCCGACGAGGCGGGCGCCTTGGAACATGCGCGTTGTGAAATGGCTCGCCGTGCACGAGTGGGGCACATGCGCGGGGAGCGCTGCCGCCGCCAAACCCCGCACGCCGCGTTCCGGGCCTCGGCGCCGGCCTGCCGCGTCCTACTCCGCACGCGTTCGGCGCATATTCTGTTGACCGCGCATGTGCCCGCGCCGTTATGGCAGCGCCGGACGCCTCTGCCCGGATCCGCCGGGGCCGATAAAGTCGGAGTATGACCAGTTGGACCACGAGCCCTTACGGCCGTGGGATTTCGCCACAATTCTGCTCGCCATCTGGAATGTCATTATGGGCACGGTGGTTGCAATGCTGGAGGGTGCCATGGCCGCCCGCATGAGGACATGGCCCACACCATGATGCTCCGCCTCAGCTGACAGCTGGCAGGACCGCCCTGCAACGCTTCGGTGGCCACGCCCGGCGCCTTCGCCTTAACGCCCGCTACCGTGCTATCCACGGCATGCGTGGCGGGACCGCCGCTGACATGGCCGATCCGACTTTCCGATGTCTCGGTAGAGTGGGGACGCATATGTGATAGGTTGCAGCCCCATGCGGCGCGGCTGCGCGCTACGCCGGCCCCCCGGCGTACATCATATATCGCTTGTATGGCCCCCCGTCATGAGGCAGCTACCCGTACTTCAACCCGCCTGCGGCCGGCGGTGTGTGATCGTGGGGTGGCTGGCGGCCATGTTCATAATCTCTGCACTGTTCGTCGCCGCAACGATCTCTGACGGCGCGCAGTCCCATGGTTGTGGGTGGGCCTTATCGCATCTTGGGGAGTGGAAAATGGCCCTCCCGCCGGCCCTGCTGGCATTGCTTGCCCTGGCGGCCGTGATTACATGGGGGATGTGTCGCTGCGGGATTGGAGGATGGTGGAAAAGGCATCGTGTGGATATGGTGCCGTTATTGACCATAGTATTCCCCGTATGCGCATTCACCGTTGTATATGCGGTTGGTTGGTGGGGCGTGTGCGACGTGATGGCTCCGCATATAGCCCCGCTCGCGTCCGCTGGCGTGGTGTTGTCCGTGGTAATGTTCGGCATCTATCGTGACATGTACGGCACGCGGAAAACCGGACTGCCCCGGGGCGCGACCATACTACTTTTGGTCATGGCCACGACCTCTTTTACACACCACATACTTCAGGCTGCAGATGGCCGGGGGCCTCAGGATATCCAAGTTATTTTACAATCCCTTGCCGCAATTGCCACGGTGGCTACGGCCGTGGCTGCGGGCGTATTCGGTGTGGAATACGGCAAAAACCGCGGACAGTCTCTGAAATGGGGCTGGGTGCTGTCTATCGTACTTATCGCCGTGGGAATTTTCGCACACGTTGTGTCAGACGTGGCCAGCCAGAACGTTGGAAACAGTGGCGATATCCATCTGTACGCCACCCAAGCAGTGTGGGCGGGCGTGACAATAGCGGTGGCCATGCTGGCAGCGCATATGCCAGAATTGCCGAAAAAATGCCGCTGGTCGTGGCTGGCCGTGGTGCTGGCATTGGCACTGGCCGCCCTCACCGTACCATACTATGCCATTTCAAGTGAATGGATGTGTCTAACCAGCGCGGACAGGTGCCCGGATCCACCGGGGCCGATAAAGTCGGCGTATGACCAGTTAGACTACGAGCCCTTACGGCCGTGGGCTTTCGTCACAATTCTGCTCGCCATCTGGAATGTCATTATGGGCACGGTGGTTGCAATGCTGGAGGGTGCCATGGCCGCCCGCATGAGGACATGGCTTACACCATGATGCTCCGCCTCAGCTGACAGCTGGCAGGACCGCCCTGCAACGCTTCGCTGACCACGCCCGGCGCCTTCGCCTTAACGCCCGTTACCGCGCTACCCAGATATGCGTGGCGGGACCGCCGCTGACATGGCAGATCCGGCTTTCCGATGCCTCGGTAGAGTGGGGACTCATATGTGATAGGTTGCAGCCCCATGCGGCGCAGATGCGCGCTACGCCGGACTCCAGGCGTACATCATATATCGCTTGTACGGCATCACGTCATGCGGCAACTACCCACGCTCCAACCCGCCCGCGGCAGGTGGTGTGTGATCGCGGGGTGGCTGGCGGCCATGCTCGTCAGCTCTGCCATGTTCGTCGCCGCAACGAGCTCTGACGGCGCGCAGTCCCATGGTTGTGGGTGGGCCTCATCATATCTTGGGGAGTGGAAAATGGCCCTCCCGCCGGTACTGCTGGCCCTGATGGCAATGTCGGTCGGGATCACGTGGTGGGTGTGTCGCTGCGGGGCTGAGGACTGGTGGAAAAGCCATCGTAAAGACGTGGCGCCGTTATTGCCCATAGCGCTTCTCGTGTACGCGTTCGCCGCTGCATATGCGGCCGGTTGGTGGGGCGTGTGCGATATGCCATCTCCGAGTGTTGCCGCGTTGGCATCCGCCGGCGCGGCGTTGTCCGGCGTCATGTTCGGAGTCTACTGCGGAGTGTGCGGCCTGCCGAGAAAGTGGCCATTTCAGAATGCGCCCATGATTGTTTTGGCCGCGGCCGTCGCCATCGCCGCTTTTGCGTACTTTACGCTCCAGGTTGCCGTTGGCCGGGAACTCCTGGGTGAAGTTGTCCGGCTGTTACTCGTCACATTTGCCATGACAGCAATGGTTGCCACAGTGGGAATATTCGTTGCAAAATATGGCAAAAGCCCGGAACAAAACTGGAGACGGTGTTGGTGTGTGCTTGTACTGTTCGCGGTCCTTATCGGCCTGGGCGCCATCTTCGATTATATTCCGTCAGACGCGGATGACTGTCGGGTTGGACATAGCGCCAATGTCCAGCCATGCGCTGCCCAGGCGCTGTGGGCGGGCGTAATGGTATTGGCTGCCTTGCTGGCGGCCATAATGGCGGCCGCAGTGGCAGAGCACGTCATAAAATTGCCAACATGGCCCGACCGGTTGGTGCTAGCGCTGGTGCTGGCGGGGATGACGGTGAGGCTGGCTCTTTCGGCTGGGGACTATTCCCATATTCAATCCGAATACGGAACTTTACCGCCAGGCATTTCCGTTGCGACCTTGCTTGGCATCTGGCATGTGTTTGCGACCATGATCGCCGCAATGCTGGGGGCGACCGTGGCCGTCCGCATGAGGGCGGAACTGGACGACGCGCAGCCCCGCCCCGGTACTGGCCGGACTATGTAGTGCTTGATCTAGTATACGCAACAGTACGGCGGGGCCGCCGCTCCGCCCCGGCACCTGGCTTGATGTGCGCGCCAGCATCTGCCTGCGGGGCCGCTCCCGCATGTATGGCCTGACCGTGCCTCTCCCGTACACGTACGGCAGAATCGTCCCTGCTGCCTGCGTGAACCCTGCCATGCCATGCGGCGGGGCGGCGGTGGATCCTGACCATCCCGCGCCGTGGGCCAGTCCGGGCATGCGTGCGCGCGAAAATTCCGTGGCCTGGATATCTATGGAGAATTACAGGAAACCCCAAGCCCCGGCGCGCATTCTATGGTTTTATATCGCTTGTATAACACCGCGCCATGCGGCAACTGGCCGTGCGCCAGCCTGCCTGCAGCCGGCGGTGTATACTCTGGGGGTGGCTGGCGGCCATGGCAGCCAGCTTCTACATGTATGCCAATGCAACGGGCGCTGCTGGATCGATGGCCGACTCTTGCGGGTGGGCCTCGCCCTATCTTGGCGTGTGGTGGGTGGCGCTCCTGCTTGCCCCGCTGCCCCTGCTGGTCTGCGTGGCGCGGGAAACATGTCGCGGTGGAGGCGGGGCACGGTGGCCATGGTCTCGTGAGGACATAGTCCCGTTCTTGCTCATAGTGTTCCCTGTATACGCATTCGTCGTTGCACACGCGGCCGGTTGGTGGGGCGCGTGCGACGTGCCAGCTCAGTATGCCGCCACGTTAGCGTCAGCCGGCGGGGTGTTGTCTGGTGTAGTGTTTGTGGCCTACTGGGACGTGTATGGCGCGTCGGGAAAGGGGCCGTTCCGGAACCCGACCGTGCTGGCTTGCATCATGGCCGCGGCATCTTTTGCATACTATGCGTTTCGGGTTACGGATGGCTGGGGGCTCCCGAATGAAGCTGTCCGACTGTTTCTTGCCGAAATTGCCTTGGTGGCTGTGGCTGTGGCGTCGTCCATGTTCGGCGCGGAATACGTCAAAAACCGGGGACAAAGCCGGAGGCGGGATTGGGCGTTGCCCATAGCCCTCATCGTTGCAGGCGCCCTCGGCTATTATGCCGCATCGGGCCAGGACGGCTGGGGGGTTGGAGACAGCGATGATATCTGGCTGTACGTTGCCCAGAGCATGTGGGCGGGCATGGCGGTTGGAGGGGTCATGCTGGGAGTGCGTGCCGCAGTGTGGCTTCCAAAAAAACACCCTATGGTGCTGATAGGACCTACGATTATGTTGGCTGTCCTCGCTTCACCCCATCATGACATCTTAAACGATTTGGAATGCCTCATTAGCATGGATAGGTGCGCGGATCCGTCGGACCTGGTACGGGCAGTGCATACGCTGGAAGAACACACTCCACACGAACACATCATTTCGCGAATGCAGATTTACGTGGCGATCATGCTTTCCATCTTGATTCTGTTTGCTGCCATGGCAAACGCAATGCTGGAGGCGGCCATGACGGCTCGCATAGGGCCGAAACGCACACCCTAGCGCGCCGCCTCCATGCGGCGCCGGATCCGCACATTATCGCGGACTCGCGTGCAAGCGCGGACCGCCGCCGGACTGCCGTGCGATATGGCGGCAGCCATACCGGGCGTCTCTGTCCTATGATGTCCGCGTTCTCGGCGGCGCATGTGGCGGGGCGGCCGTGGACGGTCCGACGGCGCGGACCTGTATGATCCGGGTGCATGAAGGGCGGTACATTTTCCCTCCCGAGCGGCTAGCCAGCATGCGGCAATCCCTTGCCCTGCATGGCTTGGCTGCGTACGCGCGAGGATCCCGCCATGCTATACGATGCGGCGCTGGCGGATCCGGCCACCCACGGTACGGGCCGCCGTGCATATCGCCACCACCTACTGCTGTATGCGTGGCCGGGCCGCGGTGCCGTCCGCGCGGCTTGCCGGAGTCCCGGAGCCACCGTGGGGGGGGGGGGGGGTGATCCCGGGGGGCATTGGAGATCGCCAGGGCCTCTGGGGGATTTTGGGAGCAACACGGGCTCACAAGGGATTCCGAGGGAACTTTTAGAACCCTCTGCAAGCCATTGGGAATTGCGGGAACCCCTGGGGAGTCCTTTAGGGGCCTAGGGAAACTCCTGCGCGCCTTCTATGGTCTTATACCTCGTGTATAACGGCTCTCCATGCGACAACCATCCATGCTACAACCCGCCCGCAATTGGTGGCATGTAGTCGGGGGCTGGCCGGCGGCCATGGTGGCCAGCTCCTACGTGTACGTCGCTGCAACCGAATATGCCGACGCGCTGGTCAGGTCTTGCGGGTGGGCTTCGTCCCATCATGACGTGTGGACAGTGCTCTTGCTGGCCCCGTTGGCCCTGCTGGCCTGTATAGCGTATGCGGCATATCGCGGCGGGGCGCGGCGGAATAAGCGTCTTTGGCATATGGTGCCGAGTTTGTTCGTATCGTTCTCCGTATACGCGTTCGCCGTTGCGCACATGGCCGGCTGGGGCGTGTGTGATGTGGCAACCATGTCGTCTGTTGCCGCGGCAGCGTCGGTCGGAGCCGTATTGTCCGGCGCCATGTTTGGCGTCTACTATGACGTGTATGCCACGCGGAACAAGGGAACCCCTTGGCGTATCGTCACGCCGGTTTTGGCCGTGGCCGCTCTCGCATACTACGTGTTTCTGGTTGCCGACGGCCGGCAACTCTTGAATGAAGTTGTCCGGCAGTCGCTTGTCACTATTGCAATGATGGTTATGGCCATCGCGGTGGGCATATTCGGCGCGGAATATGACAGAAATCGGGGACGGCGCCGGATCCGGTGGTGGCTGCTGCCCATAGTCCTTGCTGCTGCGGGCGCTTGCGTCTCATCTATCGCAGCGTCTCAGGGCAGCTGGAGTGTTGGAGACGGCGACTATGCCTATCTGTATATCGCCCAGAGCATGTGGGCGGGCGTGACGGTTGCTGGTGTCATGCTGGGAGCGCTCGCCGCCGCAGGCTTTCCAAAAAAACACCCCTTGTTGTGGATAGGGCTGACGATTATACTGGCTGCCCTCGCCGCGCCCTATCATGATATCTCAAACGATTGGATGTGTCTAGTTAGTGTGGACAGGTGCGCGGATCCGTCGGAATGGGTGGGAGTAATGTATGCGCTGGATGTATACAACCCGCATGGGCACACAGTTTGGCGAATGCAGGTTTACGTAGCGATTACGCTTTCCGTCTTGATTCTGTTTGCCGCCATGGCAGCCGCGATGCTGGGGGCGGCCGTGGCCGCCCGCATGTGGCCTGAACGGGACGGCGCGCCGCCCAACTCTGGCCGGAACATTCCGCAACGCCCGCGCCCGCCGCCCCGCCACATGACCGATGATGCCCGGAATAGTACGGCGGGGCAGCCGCCACCATGGCCGATCCGACCATATGATGCCGCGCGCCGGGACGATGCGTGGGGCATGCTGCGGCCCTATACCATGCGGCCACCGCCGCTCATGCCCTGACGCAGCGCCGGCGCTCCGTCCCGTGCGCCATGCCGCGCGGCCACGCGCTGGAATGATGTGCGGTATGCCGCGGTGGAGCAGGGCGCCGAGCGTAACAGGTCGCGGGCCGTTGTCCGCAACCGACGCGGCTCACACACGGCAGATCCCCACGCAGGCGCCGCCCGCCGGCCTGGCCGCGCGTGCGAACGGCCGCCGGTTCCGGGGCGGATACGCGTCACGCTTGTACAGGGGCCCGCATGCACGGCCGCACGTTGGGGGATTGCCGCGCCCCGCTGGCCATACGGCCTGCCGCGGGAGTCCGCGTGCGGCAACCCCGGAGACTTGCGACGGGGGGATACCACAAGGACATTTGGGATTGCGGGCACACGGGGCATGGGGGGTCTCCCTTGGGAGCCTCTGGAAACTACGGGAGCCCCCGGGGAAACTCCGGCGCGCGTCATACCGTTTTATGCCGCTTGCATGGCAACGCGCCATGCGACAGCCTGCCGCGCGGCAACCCGCCTGCAACTTGTCGTACATACTAGGGGGGTGGCTGGCGGCCATAGTTGCCAGCTCCTACGTATATGCCGCTGCAATGGCTGCCGCCGGCGCGCCGGCCCATGATTGCGGGCGGGCCTTATCGCATCCTGACGAATGCGAAGCGGCGTTCCTGCCGGTCCTGTTGGCACTGCCGGCCCTGTGGGCCTTGTCGGCCGGGATCATGTGGATGGTGTATCGTGGCTGTGTGCGGCAGAAAAGATGTCTTGAGGCCGCGGTGCCGTTATTGTCCATGGTGTTCCCCGCATGCGCGTTCGCCGTTATACACGCGGCGGGTTGCGGCGTGATCTATATGTCCCCTCTGGACATTGCCGCATTCGCGTCCGCCGGTGCGGTGCTGTCCGGCGTCATGTTCGGGGCCTACTGGGACGCGTGCGGCATGCCGATAAGAGGACGGCTTACGGACACGACCGTACCGGTTTCGGTCATAGTCACGACCGCCTTTGCGCACAACGCGCTTTCGGTTGCGGACAATTGGGGGCCTTGCGACATCGAAGTTGCCCTGCAGTCCTTTGCAGCAATCGCCATGGCGGGTACGGCCATGGCGGTGGCCGTATTCGGCGCTGAATACAGCAAAAACCGGGAACGAAACCCGAGACGGTTTTGGAAGGCGTTTGCCCTGCTGTTCACGGCACTTATCGGCCTGGGCGCTTTCGCTTACTGTACTCCATCGGGCGCCGGGGGGCCTTGTCCAAAATCTGGCGATCTATAAGACTAATCACGCCGTTTCAGAGCGTTCCCGCCTGAAATGACGGCGCTGATCCTCCACGATCGGCCCGCCCCGGGCTACAGGGGCGCGCGCGGGCCGGCCTTGTCCAAAAACTGAAACTCCCAGCGATGCCGATGGACAGAACCGCACGCGCACGAGACCGAAAGACATATGGATCTCCGATCCTAATGGCCGGCATGAACAAAAAAAACAGAAGGTCAAAGATAAGCAAGCCAAACCTGCCCAGAAGCAAGAACAACCCCTCCGGCAAGAGGAACGATCCGGACATTGACTGGTCCAAGTATGCCGAGGGCCGCAAGTCCGAGGGCCGCAACTACATCGAATGGATGGGAAAGATAGCCGACTTCATACGTAGTCTCCCAACACGTCGCCGGATCCGCGCGGCATCCTGGTCAGCACTACTGGGCCTTCCCAAAGGCGAGAGGGACAGGCGCGTCTCGGCCGTACTGGTGGCCATCTTGAAATCCGAGGAGAAGCTGTCCTATTGGGGGCTGGTAAAGCACTTCGCCAAGCATCCGGGAGACCTGGAGCGGTGCGAACTCGACCGGCCGTACAGCAAGTCGTGGTACCACCTGCGCATATCGCAGACAGACGACTTCATACTGCACGAGATAATCGGCTGGATGGCCGGCGACGCCGCGGTACACGGCACCAAGATCGTCGACTCCACCGGATTCAGCATATCCAGGTACCGGGACTGGCACAACGCCAAGTACGGCACTATAAGCGTGAAGCAGTTCGCAAAACTGCACATCGTGCACGCCCTCGGGGGCATGGTATGCGCCGCGGCGGTAACGCCGGGCAAGGCAAACGACTCGCCGTATTTGAGGGAGATGCTGACCAGGATGCCGCGCGGATCCGGCGACATGCTGGCGGACTCCCAATACGGCGGAGTCAACGTTGTGGGCGGGCGTGAAACTGCCGGGCGGTACGGGACAGTGGACGCCGCGCCGTAATCGATCCCAGAACCGACTACAAAATCGAGGGAGAAGACGCCAGGGCGGAGATGCTGAGGTTTCTCGAGGAACACCCCGGCACCTTCCGCAAGTTGTTGCGGAAACGGAACAACGTCGAGAGCGTCTTCTCGTCCATGAAGGAAAGGTTCGGGGGCGTGGTGCGGGCCGTCAAGGCGAAAACCCAGACCGTCGAATTGCTGTCCATGTGCGTCTGTTACAACATGACTTTCGCGTGAGGGGCGCGGAGCGGGGGCGGAGAGGGCCCCCGCATATGGGGGAGCCTGCGCTCAAATGCTTGGAAACGGCTTGAAACGGGGCCCGCGCGCGCCCCTGTAGCCCGGGGCGGGCCGATCGCGGAGGATCAGCGCCGACATTTCAGGCGGGAACGCTCTGAAACGGCGTGATTAGTCTTATAGATCGCTAGATTTTGGACAAGGCCGCGGCGGCGTGGCGCATGCCGAACAACTCGTCGCACCGCTCGCCGATTTCCCGTGTTATCCCCGTGCCCAACTTGTCCTTGATGCTCTTCAAATTCTGGAACGACAGCGTATACAGCCGTATCCATTCTGCCGCCTCCGCGTTCTGTTTCTTTAGAACGCATTCCGCCAAGCGATATACCTCGCCATTTGACTTTAAACGGATTCCGCCGTCCGTACTCTTGTTGACGCGGCATCTGTATTCCCGTATCCCGTCCTCGCATTCGTCACTTTTGATACTAGGATCGACCCGGCAGAATACGTCTGCCAGAATCGGGACCGCGATATGCGGCGGGGACCATTCCTTCTTGTACGTCAGCCTGCGGCGTTTGAACGTGACCCGGCAAACCTGTTCCATTGTGGTCACGAGCCGGATGGGAATGTAGTTGGCGCAGGGGACTATGTCCTCGGATTCACGCAACCCCTTCAAGTTCTGGAACGAGCTCCACGCCTCGTCCCGCGTGTGGCCCTGCAGCGCATCACTCGCGGCGCGCCCGTACGGCCGCCGCGCCGGGCTATACTGCCGGAAGGCCCCGGCCCAGCCGGCCGTTCAGCAGGTCGCCGTACACCGCGCGGACGTACCCGTCGGTGTACTGGCACTTTTGCTCGGCCACGCTGCCCTCTATCACGTCTCTGGCGCATCGGCCTCCCTCATCGCCGCGCTCGCGCGCGTCCTGCAGAATAGTGGTGGCCACCTCCATCCACGCCAGCCCCCTGGAGCGCGCCCGGAGCACCTCGTTGCCGATCCGGCCAAAGCCCGAAGGCAGCGACCCATCAATCGGTACATTAGGATCATAAGCGTAATAATCACGCGCCAAGCCTTGCGAATACGGCCCGTACACGTATTGGTTATAGCGGTAATCGGTGTCGAACTTGAGGTGTTGTGCTATATACACGCATTTCTGTATGTAGAACCGCGTATAAAACCCGGTGTCGTCCTTGTTCCGGATGTAGCGGCGATCTATGGCGTACTTCTCGTGCAGCCACTTGAGAAATTCGGGGAGCATGCGGCGTTTAACGCAAATGTTGGTAATAAGCCGCGCGTGCGGGGCTCCCGCCGCAAAAGCGGCGGACGGGACTCCTGTGGCCTGGCCGAAACCCGGCCGCCGGCCCTTGCGGCCATTGTACCGGCTGCGGGGCGCCTGGCTGTCCGGGCGCTTTGTCCTGCCGCGTTCGGACGGGCGCGGCATTGCCGGGGGCCGCGCGGATATGGCGCGGGGGCCGCCGGGCGCCGCCGGACCTCCCCAACGCCCCTGGGGAGGCCCCGGGGGATCCGCACGGGAACCGCACGGGAAACCGCCCGCGGGGGCCGCCCCAAACCGCGGGATCCCCGGGGACTTTGAAGGCCCCGCGGCGAATCCGCATGTGGCCCCGCCGGCAACCCCGGAAGATCCGGTTCGGGTTCCCCCGGCAAAGGCGGCGTGCGGCCACGGCGGCGCGGCCCCCGCCTCCGGCGGGCCCGGCCCCGAGCCGTCCTCTGTCGGCGCCCCGCCCCCCGGGCTTTCCCCCGCGCCGCGCGACGCGGGCCCGGCCAGTGAGCGTGGCCGCGGGGGCCCGGTCCGGGGGCATGGCATGCCGGCCCGACGGGAGGCCCGGGCGTTCCCCCGCTTGCCGTTTAAATCAGACCTAAGGCAATGACATGCATGCTGGGTTTGTTTTTTGGCGACATGCCCACCAAAGAGGAGTATCTGGCCAAACGGACATACAAAAATCTCCTGAAGATTACAAAATCCGCGCCGTCCGAACGGAGGGCAGAGCTGCGGGGCGATGTGGCCATAGGCCTGATTAAGGACGTCTACGCGGAGTGCAACCGCAAGCAGGCCGATGAGATGTGGAGGGTGTTTCACAAGGAAATGCCCGAATACGTAACGGAAGAGCGCCGCCCCGCGGCGTCAAAGATCTAACTTTCCGGGTTGCCGGGGCCGGCCACGCCGGATGCGGGACGTTCTTCTGCATGCCTTTCCATGATATCGGCGTGTTTGGACTCCTCGGATCCCGCCTGCGCGCCGGTCATTGTTATGCCAAGGAAACAGCACCCCGCCGCAAACAATGCCGCGGCGGTTGCGATCATCGCGTAAGAAAAATACGGGACATATAATATATTTAAATATGCATATAATATTATTGCCATTTGGAGTGTAGTTATTAGTATAATACTGATAAACGCTGCTACCATATATCTAATCTATATATTCAAATACGGTTCGTTAAACCGATTCTATTGCAAATTTGGGACCGATCGCAATATTTTCCTAATCGTCCGGCCCGCCCGCCGTGATGTAGTCGTCGCGCATGGTGACCGCGACGCGCTTGGGGGATTGTCCGGCCGCCCCGGGGGCCGTTTGCGCGGACCACGTTATAGTTTTGCCAAGATCCAACCCGCGGGTTCCGGAATTGCGCTCGGCACGGCGGCGCGCGTCACGCGCAGAACAGGGCCGCGTGCCGTATGGCCGTGAGCGACTTGTTCGGCCCTTCGATTACCACGCCCAGCGCCTCGGCGGGGGTCTTTCCACCCATGCCCGGGTGTGGCCGGAAGAGGTTGTAGTACGCCAGGAACAGCACGTGGAGCGCGGGCAGCTCGGAGCGGAACCCGCGGACGCGCTTTATGCGGTCCTTGACGGTGCCGTTGAAGCGCTCGCACGCGTTGTTGTTGGCGTGCCGCTTGCGTATGCCCGCGTCCTTCCGGTGTATCGTGCGGGAGCGCTTGCCGCCCGTCAGGGCGGCGGCCAGCGCCTTGGCAAACCCGGAAAGCGCGTCGGTGGTGACCGCGTCGGGCTCTTTTCCGGCAAGCTCTATGGAGCCGCCGAAAAGGGGCTCGGCGTCGTACCCGAACTTGGTCGGCGAGGACGCATAATGCGCCACGAAGCGGGATTTGGCGTCCATCACACCGAACAGCCACATCCCCTTGCCCATGGACTTGTAGTGCACCTCGCCGGCGCACCACTCGTACCCCGCCCGGCGCGCCACCGTTTTGACAGCTTCCCGAGCAGGCCGCCAAAGCGGACGTTCCACCGCCACACGGTGGACGGGTCGGGGGACTTCCCCTTCTTTTTCAGGCTCGGGGCCGCCTCTCCGAGGGACTTGGCCACCCCCACGTCCTCCAGGGCGTCGATTATGGTTTCGGGATCGTAGCGCATGCCCACGAATCCGGGGTTGTGGGTAAATTTTTTGTTGCAGTCCCTGCGCACGTGCCGTTCCGAGACCCCGTTCTTCTTCTCGCGCGTCTCGCGGTGCTTGCAGTCGTCCAGCTTGCACGACGCGCACGCCACGCCAGGATCGCCTATACGCAGGACGTCCAGCCGGCACTCGCGTATCTTCTCCACTATGCCCTGCACCGCGCGCATATGCTTGCAGCGGTCGTCCCTGCGCACGTGGTACGGGCACGCACGCTTCCAGCAGCCGTCCATGGCAGTCACCTCGTAGTACGCGTCGGGCACGGACTGGGACGACACCTTGTACCGGTTCGAGCCCAAGTCCAGCACGACGCCGTCCCGTACGATGTCCCCGCCCCGGGCGTCCGGCGCTTCTTGGGCGGATCCCTTCCGGCGCGGCTTGTGTCGGGTCACATCGAATTCGTTTAAACAAAATTTGCTTACAAGCGCGATACGGGAACCGCGACGATGACCAAGTGGGCAAAGGACGCCACAAAGTTCACCGTGTCTGTCACGCACAACGTCCGGAACACGAGCAGCTACAGCTACATACCCAAGCCCGTCTTGAGGCGGCTGGGCAACCCCAAGCGCGTCACCTTCACCATGCACGACGACTGCATCACGGTGGGCAGGCCGGACGATTAGGAGAATGTTGTGATCGGTTACAAATTTGCAATAGAACTTCCTGCTCGTACGGTTTTTATACTTCAGCGCGACATCGCCAATCGGCGAGTAAGTCCATGGGAACCCGTGGCCATAAAAGGTCGAGAGGAGCTCATGTCCAATTGGAAGTACCATGGGGTCGCCGGTTCCAGTACATCCATTCCCCCTTGCCGAACCAGACTGGTCTCAGCATGTCTGCATAGCGGGCATCGTCGGCCTGATATTTGTGGTAGAACGCGCCTGCCACATAGTCGGCCGCCCAGATTCCCGGATGACCTGTAGATGGTACCGAGTGCGGAGGTTTTGGTATGTGTAGATGCCGCACATTGTGTGTGAATGCGAAGTCAAATTGCTTGTACAACAGATACGATTCGAATACGGATTCATCGCTCTGTGATATCCTGCCTTGGTCATAGATGATAGCCGGTTGCTCGTCTACCTTGATCGCACGCAGGACCCCAAGCACAGCTGTTTGGGCAAATGCGTGATTGCCCAACCATGTAGGCGTCCACCAATCGCGAGCATAACGTTTGTCAACTACCGCGGCAAACACGCCATCTGTGTGGGCAGCCAGAATTCTTAGTACACGTTTCCTGATGTCGGGCATGCGTGCGGCGTACGCATCATATTGTTCATTGGTGTATCCGTGGTTGGTTAGCCACTCGTGCGGAATATAGAACTTCAACTCCTTGAGTTTAGGTGGATACCTGTCCCTAACGTGCAGTCTTTTTAGTAGCCGTCTGAGCCTTTTGTCGAGATCCGTGGGGTCTCTTACGTAGGCATACCCAAAGACGAAGTATGGTTTCTTTTGTAGGTGTGTTGGATGAAGTCCGGGGTCGCCTGATTCGTCGACATAGACGAAACCGCCCCGCGAGTTGGGCCGTACCACACGCCGTTTATGGTTTGGGATGTATGAAAATGTGGCGCCTATCTCCAAATCCGAAAGATCTACATATGGTTACTCGTTGATTGTAGTGTAGCGGTGAACCCATATACGCAGCGCGGGCCGGCCATATTTTCCGGTTGCGGTGCGCTAGTACGCGCCAACCGCCTGCTCAGTACCGTGTTTCCGACGGAATATGGCGTGGATCTGCTTAACGCTCACGCGCTGTAGCACAGCAGGGATTCTTGCATGGGCATAGCCTCCCTGATGATCTCCACCAGCCGTCTGATCTCCCGGTCCTGAATGACCATATCTTACAGGTCTGCAACATCCGTGCACGGACAGTACTCAGCCTCCTCGGCTTTGCGGGGGGAACCTTGGCGCCAAACAAGGCCGGCCTCGCGTACCGCCGGGTCGGCGGTCCGGGTTGGGTCCCTCGTGTGATGTCGGCCACGGCAACCGCAAGCGCGCCAAGGCAGAGCCTAGCCGTTCCGCCGATCCGCCTGCGGACGGCGCGTGGCCGCGCACACCCGGGCGCCGGGAGCGGCCCGGGGGGGGGGGGGGGTTCAAGGGCTTTGGGGATCCCGGCCGCGGCAGGATCCCCCGGACTTGGACGTCGCGGGGCGTTTGGGGGACCGCGCTCGGGCCCCGGGCGGCCCTCATGTTTGGGGGATCCCGGCCACCACGGACCTCCCCTCCACCGCCCCGCCGCACCACACGCGTCGGCGCCCCGCTGTACCATGCCGGATACATCCGGAGTAGTCGTCGGGGCGATCCGGAAGGGACTTTGCATTATCCCGGGGGGATGGCAGCGGCCTCGGGGGCCGCGCGGACCGGCCTTGTCCAAAATCCAGCGTTCCGTAAGGCCAACCACGCCGTTTCAGAGCGTTCCCGCCTGAAATGACGGCGCCGATCCACCCCGATCGGCCCGCCCCGGGCCCCTCCGGGGCGAACCCGCATGCGGTCCCGCGGACGACCCCCCGAAAAGACACAAGCCGGGCGCGGCGGCCCGCCTCGGCCCCCGCCCTTGGAGGGCCCGGCCGCAAACGCCCGGCTTGGCGCCTTGGCGGGCCCGGCGGGATGCGTGCCCTTTCGGGAGGGGGAAATCCGGCCGGGTTCCCCGTCGGGCGGCATCATGACGCCCCCAAGTCCACACGCGCCGCCGGCCGCGCGGGCCCGGCGGCTGGGGCATCGTCGGTTTGCAAAGCGCGCATGGATGCGCGGATCCGCATGTTGACTGGAGGCGCGGACATGTCCGGCGGCAGAGCCGACGGGCCGGCGAACCGCGCGGCTCTCGTAGTTGGAAGGGAGGACGCGATCAACGGGACGCACGGGAACGCCGGAGTCCCCCCCGTCCACACGGGCGGCATGTCGGATCTTCAGAGGGTTCGGGTCCGCGGAAATCTCGGCCCCCCTTCCCCCGGGGCACGCGCGCGGCGCTTTCGCGTCGGCCGCCGGAATGTCCGGAAGGCCGTGCGGGAACGCATGGAATCCGGAAAAGAACGGAGGCCCGGAACCGGCATTCGCGGAAGCTTCGACCCGCATCGGCCCGGACCGTTCCGGGACGGACCGGCGGATTTTGCGGTCTCGTTTGGGGAGGACCCTTCCGGCATTGCGGCTGAAGCCGGCGCGGACGCGCGCCGGACCGTCAAAAACCGGAAGCCCGACGGCAAACGCAAAGGGCGCGCGAGCTGTCCGACGCGGCGGCTTGGTTCAACCGGAAATGGGCCAATGCGCGAAACTGCAAAAACGCGGACCCGCGGGACCCCGTAATGAAGAGCGTGGAGCGCCGCTTGTTGAAATGAAGAGGCCGCGTACAATTGGCGCCGGGCACCCCCGGTACGGCGGCCGCGGGTCCGGGCGGTGCATACGCGGTTGCCGCCCGTTGCTGCAACGCGCATACAAACGCCGTGTAGTCAAAATTAGGATCATCATGCAGATCGCCCGGACCGCCCCGCCCCTGCCGGCGGCCCGGCGCGGCCGCGTCGCAGGGCCGCCGGGGACGCGGGCGGCGCCGCGCGTGCGCCGCCCCGGGGGGAGCTTTGGGGGCGCCCCCGGGGGCGCCCTTGGGGCGGCCGCTTGGAGGCCGCGGGGGAATAGCGGCGGCCCCGGGGGATGTGCGGGGGGCTTTGGGGCCCCCGGAGGCGCCCCCCCGCGCACGCTCCTTGTATAATGCCGCCCCCCCGCGCCCCTCCGGGGGAGCCGTACGGGACCCTATGGAACCCTGCGGAACCATATGGAATTACGCAAAACCGCCCGGAACCGCCCCGAACCGCCCGGAACCACGTGAAGCCACGTGAAATCCCGAGGGGGACCCGTGCCGATCCCCCGTCCATCACTCACATGAATCGCCCGAGCCAACGCCCCAAACGAGCGCGGTAAAACCGCCGGCTCCTCCCGCTGCTTTGCGCGGCGGCGGGCGCCGCCATCGCGACGGGCGCGCGGACCAACGCCGGGCGGCCCGTCCATACGGTCTCCGACGCCGGCTCCATGCTCGACACGCCGGATCCGATGCGGGCAGCCGCGGCCGCCGCGGCATGCCGGATGCGGCCCGCCGCCATATTGTCCGGCGCGGGCGGGAAGGCCGACCATACGGGCCCCCGTGTGGGCCGCCCTGCAGGCTACACGCGCGGCCGGGACGGCGGACATGATGGACCCCGAGACTTCGCGGATCGCGGCGACGCGGCGGCCACGGCGGCCCCGACGCGGACGGCAAACGACACCGACGCCAAACCCGACGCCGTAAGCGGCGGCCCGGGGACGGTCCGGCACGCGGCGGAGGCGCCGCCCCCCCCGCGGCCGCCCGGCGCCGCGCCGCCCCCGCCGGCCGACCCGACGGGCGATTCGTCGGAGTTCGCGTTTATAATCGGAGCGTTCGGGGACGGCGTCCCCAAGGCGCCCTCCACACACGCCGAGCCGGACGCCGCGCCCGCCGGCGACGCCGACTTTGGGAACGGGGACGCGCGCGCCGTCCGGCATGCCGGCGCCGCATAGTTGGCCCGTTCGGGCGACGCGTACGTCGCGTCCCCGGAGGCCGTCGGCGGGGCGGCCGCGGCGTACGGCCCGGGCGGCCCCGGGGGCGCGCCGGGGAACTTTGCCGGCGCCGCAGACGTCACGCAGTGCGACGGCGCCGCCCCCGCGTGCGCCCGCGGCTAGGCGGAGTCGGCCGCGCCGGACGGCCCGTGCGGCGGCGTACGTCACCGAAACTTCGGCCCGCGCCGCGGCCCCGGCCCGCGCGCGTGCGACGCCGGCCCGGACCGCGCGCCGGGCGTGAACCGCCCCCCGCCGGGGGGGGGGGGGGGCGCCTTGATGTGGCCGCCGCGCACGCGCAGCTCGCCGGAAACCCCGCCGCCGGGCGGCGACGCCGCGCGGGCCACATAATGGCGGGGGACCGGCGTCGAGCCGCACGGCGGACGGCTTCGCGGCAAAGTCCGCGGGCGGCGCGCCCGGGCCCGTGACGCCGAACGTAAATTAGGCCGCGTCCGGGCCGGATGCAACGCGCGGCTTTGCTATTACAAGCGCCGCGGGATATGGCGTCCCGGGCCGGCTTTTGCGGGGCGGCGGGGACAGGCTCGGGCATGGCCAAGAACTTCAACGCCCTGGTATGGCGCGACGACCAAAAGACCGCCGTGACCGGCATGGCAGTCTCCGTGCCCGGGCCGACGCTGCGCGGCCACGCAAACTACTCCGCCCCGTCCGCGATGGAGGGGGGCGACGCCGACGGCAAGGCCAAACCATGCGGACGTCCGACGCCGCCGGCCCGCGCGTGAACGCGGCCGGCGCCCCCCGTGATATGGCGAAGGGCGCCGTATTGCAGCTTGACGGCGACGCGCCGGGCGCGGACGAAATGTCGGCGGATATAGCCTGCGACGCGGCCAAGGGAAACGAGCGCATACGGTAATAGAAGCCGGTGTGGATTTTTTTGCCGCCGTTCTTTCATGAGCGGCGCCGGATTTCCCGCCGGCTTGCCCCGCCGGGATCTGGACACCGCGCACGCCGCCCTGCGGCGTATAGTCGCGTGGCCGCGCCCCAAGCGCGGCGGGCTCTGCCTCCGCGGGGGCGGCCGCATCGCGGCGCTCCGGGGGGAACCTGCTCCATTATGCTTATATGAATAGCACGGGCAACGCCTCCAAATGAATACGATGAAGATACACGCGCTCCTGCTGCTTGGCATTATAGCGGCGGCGGGCGCAACGACCATAACAGACGCGCACGCGCAGACCAACTCCGAACGCATAGCGCAGATCGCCTCGGACACCGGTACTATACTGGACATGCTGGGCTCCATCCAGGCGGCCGTAGAGGCTGCCCTGGGCTCGATGGCCGACCAGATGTCGTCGGTCGCGAGCACGATATCCGGCATGGACCAGAAGGTGGACGACGTGAGCTCCGAGGTGGGCCACGTGGCCGGCGACGTGGAAGACCTGGGCGAGGCCGTAGCCGACATAGACTCCAAGATTTCGGAGATGATGGCGGCCAACGAGGACGGCGGCGCAGCACTGGCGGAACAGTTCGCGCAGTTCGGCGCGGCGGTGCCCCGGATACAGACCGCCGTGGACTCCATAGCCTCTGACACGGCCGCCCTGGCGGCAGTACCCGACGCGGTGGAGCGCAACGCCGAGGCCATATCGGCCGCTTACAGAGACCGTAAACGAGATGAACGCCAAGCTGGACGCCATAAGCGACAGCCTGAACGTAGTCCAGGAGGTGGTGGAGACGCCGACCGCGGCGCCGTCCCGCAGTCCGGCGCCGCGGCGCTCTCGCCGGCCAACCTGATTGTAAAGTCCTCCGAATTCGAGTTCGCGGTCGGAACGTTCGGCGACAGCGTCCTCAAGGCGCCCTCGGCCAACACCGGACTGGGCGTCACGCCCGACCGACCGACGCGACTTTGCCAACAGGGAGGCCAGCACGGTCCAGTACACCGCCTCGGTGTCGTTTGAGTGCACCGGCGACGTGTACGTCACGTCCGTGGAGACGACCGGCGAGGCAGAAGATGGCGCTACAACCTGGACGACCTCGAGACCGTTCTGGGAAACTTCATAGACAGTCAAAGCAACGACACCAGGTACGACGGTGCTCCCAGCCCGACCACGCCTACGGCGAGATAGAGTCGGTTACCAGTGGCCAGCCCCCCCAGGGACGTGTACTATAGAAACTTTGACCTGCACCACGGCCCCAACCTGTACGTCGACGACGCCAGCCTGGACCGCGAGCTGGACATGAACTACTACCCGCTGGACGAGGGCATCCAACCTGGACGTCACCGCCGTGTACAGGGAGTTCACGAGGACCCTGACCACCGGACGCCGCGGACGCGCACGACGTAAAGGCGCAGCCATACTACGACAGCGAGGACGGCAACGACGCCACCGAGGTTCCCTACCTGCCAAGACCGGTGTCAAGCTACGTGACGGACAGCTTCGCGGAGAAGGCCGCCAGCGGCGCGCCCAGCCTCGCTGACGCTGAAGGTGGGCTGGACCACGTCGGACCCGGACACCACGTGCGCGCTTTACGGTCACCAGCGACGCGCCCAGAGAGATGGTGTCGGACACCAAGTTCTACAGCCTGGTTGGTACCGAAAGGGGCATAGCCTACGACTTTAACAGGGCGATATCGTGCCACGGCCAAAAGACCACCATAACGGACATGGTCGTTTCCATACCAACCCTGGAGCTGTACAGCTACGCCACCTTCGAGGTGTCGTCCAATAAGATAGGCGCCAACGACGACCAAAAGACCAAGCTTACGGAATGGACGTTCAACTCTACGGGGTCGTTCATGTCCAACGCCGACATACTTCCGTACGACCTCATGAAGGGCGACGAACTGATATTCGAGGGAAGCGTGCCGGGCGTGGAGAAGCTGCTGATCAGCGTCGCCTACGACACGGTCAAGGGAAACACGTGCCAATAGTTGCCAACGGGACTTTTTTTTTAAAACCAATTTTTTACGAGCCGCGCCAAGTCGGATGCCGCCCGGGGGCGCGGCGGCCCGCGCGGATCGGGCCGCGCCCTTGGAGGCTTCGGCATGCCCGGTTCGGCGCCCCGGCGGGCGCGAATTCGGGGACCGCGCCCTTGGCCGGCGGGGGGCCTTTTGGAACCGCCGCGGCCGGTCCGAGTATAGTGCGGGGCCCGGCGCGCCCGCAGAATGCGGGGGCGCTCTGCCGCGCGGATCCCCGCCCCGGCGTGCGCCGGATCTCCACCCACATCGAGGCCGTGTCGCGGCCGTGTCGCGGCATGACCCGGCGGGGACCTTCCGCGTATCCGAGCCCGCGGGGGCGTTTGTAGCGCGGTACGCAATGCTCGCCGCCGCGGGCGCCTCCCGCGTCCGGCAGGGCGCGGCCAGAGGGGAGGGGCGTCCGCGCGCTCCGGCGCCAGGGGGATCCGCGCCGAGCGTGTTTTCAGGCCGGGACCGACACATGCTCTCCTGCCGCGCGCGGATCGGCCTTGTCCAAAAACTGAAACTCCCAGCGATGCCGATGGGCAGAACCGCACGCGCACGAGACCGAAAGACATGTGGATCTCCGATCCTAATGGCTGGCATGAACAAAAAAACAGAAGGCCAAAGATAAGCAAGCCAAACCTGCCCAGAAGCAAGAACAACCCCTCCGGCAAGAGGAACGATCCGGACATTGACTGGTCCAAGTATGCCGAGGGCCGCAAGTCCGAGGGCCGCAACTACGTCGAACGGGTGGGAAAGATAGCCGACTTCGTGCGTAAACTACTGGGCCTTCCCAAAGGCAAGAGGGACAGGCGCGTCTCGGCCGTACCGGCGGCCGTCTTGAAATCCGGGGAGGGCCGTCCCATGGGGGCTGGTAAAGCACCTCGCCAAGCATCCGGGAGATCTGGAGCGGCGCGGGCTCGACCGGCCGTACAGCAAGTCGTGGTACCACCTGCGCATATCGCAGACAGACGATGCCGTACTGCACAAAATAATCGGCTGGATGGCCGGCGACGCCGCGGTACACGGCACCAAGATCGTCGACTCCACCGGATTCAGCATATCCAGATACCGGGACTGGCACAACGCCAAGTACGGCACTATAAGCGTGAAGCAGTTCGCAAAGCTGCACATCGTGCACGCCCTCGGAGGCATGGTATGCGCCGCGGCGGTCACGCCGGGCAAGGCAAACGACTCGCCGTACCTCAGGGAGATGCTGACCAGGATGCCGCGCGGATCCGGCGACGTGTTGGCAGACTCCCAATACGGCGGAGTCAAAAACTGCCGGGCGGTACGGGACAGCGGACGCCGCGCCGTAATCGATCCCAGAACCGACTATGTCATCGAGGGAGAAGACGCCAGGGCGGAGATGCTGATGTTTCTCGAGGAACGCCCCGGCACCTTCCGCAAGTTGTTGCGGAAACGGAACAACGTCGAGAGCGTCTTCTCGTCCATGAAGGCAAGGTTCGGGGGCGTGGTGCGGGCCGTCAAGGCGAAAACCCAGACCGTCGAGTTGCTGTCCATGTGCGTATACCACAACATGACTTTCGCGTGAGGAGCGCGGGGCGGGGCGGAGACGGCCCCCGCATATGGGGGAGTCTGCGCTCAAATACTTGGAAACGGCCTGAAACGGGGCCCGCGCGCCCCTCTGGACCCCGGGGCGGGACGATCGCGGAGGATCGGCGCCGTCATTTCAGGCGGGAACGCTCTAAAACGGCGTGGTTGGCCTTACGGATCGCTAGATTTTGGACAAGGCCGCGCGGATCTCCCCGCGCGGACGCGCCGGGGCATCTTGCCCGCCGCGCGCGGTACGCCGCCCGCAACGAGCCGAAAGATCCGCGAATCTTCGGGGGCCGCGCCGAACCGCGGGGGCGTTTGGGGCCTTCGGGGGGACGCCGCGCCGAAACCGCCGGGTCCAGCGGGGACTCGGAATTTTGGGCGCCGCGGAGTCCCGGCGGAGGCCCTTGGACATGCCGCGCGGGAACCCATTGGGAGCCTTCGGGAACCTTATGGGAACCTTAATTCATTATGTTTATATAAATCGCCTCAGGTAACAATCGCAAATGGATACAAAGAGAATACACGCGCTCCTGCTGTTAGGTATTGTGGCGGCAGGTGCGATGACTATCGGAAACGCATACGCGCAGACAAACACGGAGCGGCTCATGCAGGTCGTCTCCGACACCAGTTCCATAATTGATACGCTAGACTCGATACAGGCCACCATGGCGGCGGCCTTGAGCTCCATGGCCGACCAGATCGCGTCCATCGCGGCGATGGTCTCCGGCGTGGACGAGAAGGTAGACGACATAGGCTCCGACGTGAGCCACGTTGTCGACGACGTGGAACACCTGATCGAGGACGTAGAGATGCTGGACTCCAAGATTGCAGAGATGATGGCCGCCAACGAGGCCAGCGCCGCGGCTCAAGCCGAGCAGGTGGCGCAGTCCGCCGTGGTGCTGCCCCAGATGCAGGCCACTCTGGACTCCATAGCCTCGAGCACGGCCATGCTGGCCAGCGCCGACGCGGTGGCCCAGAACACTGCAGCCATATCTGAAATCACGCAGTCCATAGGCGAGATAAACGCAAAGCTGGACGCCATAAGCACCAACCTGAACGTTGTACAAGAGGTGGTGGAGATGCCACCGGATCCGGTTCCGTCTGACGCGGCCGCGCTTTCGCCGGCCAACCTGCAGGCAAAGTCCTCGGAATTCGAGTTCACGGTCGGGACGTTCGGCGACAGCGTGCTGAAGCCGGCCGATTCAAATACCAAGTTGCAGGCCGCGCCTGCCAATTCTGGTTCTCCCTTAACTGCCTTTAGTTCCGATCCAGTGAGCCTGGTCCAGTATACGGGCGCGGTGTCGTTCACCTGTACCGGTGACGTATACATCACGTCCGTGCAGACCACGGGTACCGAGAAGATAAACTACGCAGGCGATAGCGCGAGCACCCCCTATAGCGAGATTAGCGTATTTTCGACTGCTGACGCTGCTGCTATTGAGGCCCTGATTGATCTCCCACACGAGTATGGCGAGATAGAGTCGGTTACGGTTGTCAGCCCGCCCAGAGACGTATACTATAGGAACTTCAACCTGCAGCACGGGCAAAACAAGTACCTTTCAGACGCCAGCCTTGACCGCAGCCTAGACATGAACTATTACTCGCTTGAAGCCGGCCAGTCGCTGGACATAACCGCAGTATACAGGGAGTTTGCAAAGAACGTTGTTGATGACCCCGATAATGCTGTAGTCATAATGCCGGGCTATTACACTGTTGATCATGATGGTAGTGATACCACTGCTAACAAAACAGACTACATCAGGCCGGTGTCGGTGTATGCGGGCGCCAGCTTCCCGATGAAGAACATGATCGCCAAAGCGGTAGATCCCCTCATGACCCTGAATGTGGGCTGGACCACGTCCGAATCGGACACCAAGTGCAAATTCACGGTCACCAGCGACGCGCCCAGGGAGATGGAGTCTGAAACCCAGTTCTTCAGCATTGATGGAGTGGAAAGGGGCATAGCCTACGACTTTAACAGGTCGGTATCATGCTTCGGCCAAAAGACCACCATAACGGACATGGTCGTTTCCATACCCAACCTGGACCTGTACAGCTACGCCACCTTTGCGGTGTCGTCCAACGAGATAGGCGCCAACGCCGACCAAAAGACCGAGATCACCAAATGGACGTTCAACCAAACGGGGTCGTTCATGTCCAACGCCGACGCACTTCCGTACGAACTCATGCCGGGAGACGAGCTGATATTCGAGGGAAGCGTGCCGGGCGTGGAGAAGCTGTTGATCAGCATCACCCGCGACACAGTCAAAGGAAACACGTGCCAATAGTTGCCAATATTTTTTTCTACCCCCGTGTACCGTACGGTACACGGCAATTCCCGCGTGTGTATGCTCAATGATCCTTTTGGTGCTGTGGCCGCCGGAGCCGCGCCACTCCGAAACGGCCGCCGGGCGGCTGCGCATGGCGGCGGACGCTGAAACGCGCACGCCCGCGGCAGGCCTCCGCGCCGGCGGCCGGGCGGCGGCTGTCCCCATGCGGGCCGCGCGTCCGGGCCCGTTCTGAACGAGCGTCCTTGGGTTCGGGGCGCCCGCCGGCCATACGTATAAGCCGTCCCGGCCCGGGGGCGCCAAAGATGTGGGCGGGCCGCATCAAGAGGGCGGCCTTTGCGGCGCCGCTTTCGCGGGCGCGCTTCCGGCAGCATCACACATTCCGGCGCGGGACGCCCGGCCCCGCGCGGCGCGGCGTACCCCCGCGCCTCTTGGCGGTTTCGTTTCGGCATTTGTACGTGAACTTTGCTCGCCATTTCGTGGCCGCTGGCTTGCCTGACGCCGGCCCGGCCCCAATGCGCGGGAACGCCGTCCGGTTCGGCGGCGCCTCGGCGCATGTGGCTTGCGCCTGACGCCGGACCCCCGGCAGCGGCCAACGACGCGCCAAGCCGCCGCGTTCCGGCAAGTCCGCGCGCCGACGGGGGCCGTCCGGCACCTCCGCGGCGCCGCGTCCGCCAGAATCGGGCTTTTTTGCGGCCCCTTCCCCCCGCCGGTCCCCGTCCGGGCCGGGGTTCACGGCGCGGCGCGGCCGGCCGCGTCCGGCCCGGCGCTCCTGGCTTGCGGCCACTACAGCTGGCCATGCTCCCGCGCCCAGATCATGCCGCATGCGGGTTCCCGTATCTCCCGGGACATCTCCCGGCCGCTCCCTCTGGAGGCGCCCGGTGAGCCGCTTTATGCGCGCGCTTTGCGCCAAATACATTCTTGGGGGGCGCGGCTTCTCGGCGCGCCTTTGTCCGCTATTTGCCGGCGGCCTTTGCCGTGTTGTGATGCGGCGCCGGCGCTGGGCCGGGCAGTCTGGCGCAGCGTCGCGCGCCAAAGCCGGGGGCCGCCGAGAGACCGCCCGGAGACTATCTTA
The DNA here is from genome assembly GCA_963665475.2 of Nitrosopumilaceae archaeon. Classification (GTDB taxonomy): domain Archaea; phylum Thermoproteota; class Nitrososphaeria; order Nitrososphaerales; family Nitrosopumilaceae; genus VYCS01. The sequence continues at coordinate 754,144 of CAXXXK010000004.1, forward strand.
ACACGTGCGGGGCCGGGCCGCGGGGCCCGGCCGGGGGCAGTTCCGGGCAGGCCGGGCGGCGCGCTCCGCCGGGACCATGAAGGGCGGACGCGCGGGGCGCCGGACGCATATGCGCGAGGGCGGCGCGCGCCGCGGCGGCGCGCGGACGGGCCCCAATTACAACGGGGGAGGGGGCGTAGCTACCGCAATGCGGTGCTGCCGGACAGCCCAAGCCGTGGCGGGTCAAAAATCATGAAGCGCCTTGGTAGCAATTCAGGTCAAAACTCCGGCCTACCGTTACGGTGCGTGGCGCGGGCCGGAATGCCGCGATCCGTCACGGCGCGGGCGGCGCTTTCAACCGATCCCGATCATGATGTTTAAGTAGGGGCGTACGCCAGCCCCATCGACTACTGATATGATGGGGCCGGCATATCTGACAAACCAAACGGAGGGGGGATTTAAGGGCCGCGCGCCCCGCCATTCCGGAGGGATTTGGGCATGAGCGTGAGGTGTCCCTGCTGCAACGGCACGGGAACCATACCGTACGGCTCGGGCAGGTCCGAGGCGGCACGGCTGCGCGCCGAGCTGGTGAGGGTGTACGGCATGCTGGACAGGCTGACCGAATTCATGACCAGCCACATGGGGGTGGGCGCAGAGGCCATCACCGATCTGGTGGCCAAGCTGGAGGCGGCGCTGCAAGGATGGAATAGCAGAACGTGCAGATCAAGTCTCTGGAGGTGCGGCTGGCCATATACAAGAGCTGGAACGGCCGCATATCCGACAATCCCCAGCGCCAAAAGGCCGTAGAAGAATACCGGGACGCGGCGCGGCGGGAGAAGGCGGACCGCCCGGGGAAGGACAGATCCGAGCCGAAAAAGACCCGCCGCCGGTTCCGGGAAGACATGGCCGAATACGAGACCGGCGCGAAGCCCAAGCGCATGGGGGGGCAGCCGCGCCACAAGGGCCGCTCGCGAAGGGACAAGCCGGAGAGCACCGTGCGGCTGGCCGCCCCGCTGTGCAGAAACTGCGGGACGGCCCCCGGCGTCACGGTCAAGATAATACGCGTCCGGGGGTACGACCTGAACCGGGCGGAGCGGCGCGTCGTGTGCACAATGTACGTTATACGGCTGTGGAAGTGCGAGGTGTGCGGAACGGAGAACTGGCCGGACACCGAGCTCATAATACCGGGAAGCTCGTTCGGCCCGGTGCTCCGGGCGGTGCTGCAGGCGTACTACGAGGTGGGCGTGTCCGAAGAGGGCATGCAGATGCTGCTGGAGGCGCTGGAGAACGCCTCGTTTTCCGTGGCGGCCATTTCAAACTGCATATCCGCCATGGCCAGACGCATGGACGCCCCGCCCCCCGCGCTTCCCCAAGAGGAGCCGCTGGTGATACGTGCATCCGACGCCCTCCGGCCGTGCCCCACGCCGCTGCCGCCCCGCGCGCAGGGCGACTTTGAGTACGACGTGTTGGAGGCGGCGCTCACAATGTGGTCTACCGTGTGGACGTCGTTCGTGCCCCTGCCCATGATGGCGCAGATCATAGAGCGGGCCAGCATGGACCCGTGGGCGGCCACCGACGAGACCACCAACACGGATGGATGGTGAACAGGCCGGCCATGCGCGACGGCACGACCGGATTCGAGTGGCATATGGGAAGGCTGTCCAGGTGCATGGTGCACCTGACGCGCAAATCCGAAGACTTTGCCATGCAAAAAGGGCTGGGCTCCCGGGAGCACTTGCGGCATACGGAGTTTCGGGAGACGTACGGGGAATACAAGGACGCGATGAGGCACGTGGTGGAGCGTGCCGGGGGCCCTTTGACCTGCGCCAGCCAGCTGGGCAAGATACGCAAGATCCCGGGGCTGTACGAATACGTCGAGTCGGCCATATCCAAGCTCAAGGACCGCGGGAACATGATCATAGAGTCGTTCCCGCGGGACGGCTTTACGACCACCCTGAAGAACGCCCTTCCCCACGCGTTCAACTCCGTGCTGGTGCCCGGCTTGCCGGGCCAAAACAACGGCAGCGAGGGAATAGTGCGGGTCTACATCGTCCCCGACAGGAACAGGTACACGTTCGTCAACGAGAAGGCGGCGTACAACCATTCCATACTCAAGACGTTTGCGGCCACGTGCCGCAAGAACGGCGTATCCACGTACAAGGCCGCCATTAACATGGCCAGGGACCCGCGGTGGAGCGTCTTCAATTCCGGCATACCGCCCCCAATGGCGCCGGGCGCGGGGCCCGAAGACGGCGGCGAATAGTCAGTCCGACGGCCCGAACGTCGCCCGCGCGGCGGGAAACGCATAACGCGGACGGGTCGGCGCCGCGCCGCCGAACGGGCGCGCGGCGTTGCGGGCGCCGCTACGTCGCAGGGCGCGTTTGCGTGCGGGCTTTGGCCACACGGCGTGCGTCGTATGCCGACATACCGTGGGCGGTCAGTTTTGACCTGAATTGCTACAGCGCCTTGCATGCACAACATCTCAAATATCTTTAAATAAACCCGCGCGATAAAGCGGCTAATGAAAAGAAAATCGCTTCCCGCTATTCTGCTATCAATGGCAGTGATTGCGGGAGCAATGACGATAACCACTGACGCGTATGCGCAGACCAACACGGAGCGGTTGGCCACGGTTGACGCCAGGACCGCCGAGACCCACGACCTGGTGACGGGCATAGTGGAGTCTCTGGGATTCCTGACCGGCACGGTGACCGACCTGCACGGCTTGGTGACCAGCGTGTTTGAGAGCGTAACCATGGTGAAGGATTCCGTTGAATCCACGTCCATGAAGGTTGACGCCCTCGACAGCAAGATATCCATGGTGGCCGGCGACATCGACGCAAACTCGGCCCAACTGGCCGAGCTTGCCAGCAGCGTGAGTTCGGACATATCCGACGTAAACGACGCGGTGGCGGCCAACGGCGCGGCCATACGCGACCTGAACAGCAACGTACAGACATCCATCAACAACGCCGTCGGAGACTTGAGCGCAAAGGTTGACACCAACGCCGCGGCCATAACGGAGATACAGAACGCGCTGAGCGGCATTAACACCCAGCTCGAAGAGATAAGCACAAACCTGGGAGTCGTACAACAGAACGTTGACGTGCCCGTAGTCTCGGCCTTCCCAACCCCCTTGGCTGAAGAAATGACCGACGAGAAGAACACGGTGTACCTGGCGGACTTCTTCAAGAACACGAGCAAACAGAACACCGACAACATGTACGAGTACGGCTTTGAGTTCTCGTGCGAAGAGGACGTCGTGGTGCAAAAGGTTGAAATCCAGAACACCGGCAGCGCCAGCGGTTTGACCGCTGACGATCTCATAACTAGGTCCGATGTTACTACTGCAGCCAATCGTGCAACCGGCGATGCTTTGGACGTTCCAAAGCATGTCAGCGACGTTGACAACGCCGAAAATCCGTTCCACATCCGCGTGGGCTTAGTAGACGCCGTGGAAGCCGAGATAAGGGTCAACGGCCAGCTGGCTCTGGACAACGACTACAACATAGGCGGCGCAGAGGTGGGGTTCCTAAGACCTCTCTCCTTTGGCACCAATCTGCTGCAGCTCACCGCGGGCAGCGCCCTAACGTTCGATGCCAAGGCCAACTTTACCAGCTTCATCACCACACTTGGCGATGCTAGCGATAGCAATACCCGTGGCTTGTACAACGAGACCGCGGCTTACGCAGGCGACATTCTGGACGTCGATCAGGCCGCAATGGACGATGTGTACAAGACGCTGAAGAACGTCAACTCGACAATTGCCGCGGGAGACAACGCCAAGCTGTTCACCGTGGTGATAAGCTACATCCAGGCCGGTGATGCCAAATGCAGCATAAACCTGGACGAGGCCGGCGACTTTGCCAACAAGGACAAGGTGACGGTGCGGATGGTCCCGACGGCCTCCGACGCGCTGACGTCCAAGTTCGAGGCTATGGTGTCGTGCAACGACGAGGTCACGCTGTTCCCAGGCGACATATTCGTGCTGTACGACGGAGACAACCAAAAGAGCGCGCCCGACTTCATTGACGTGAAGATTGAAGGCGGCGCCAAGTCGGTCACTCTAGGCGGTAGCGGGCCCAACACATTGGCCACGAAGGCCGACAGTACCGACGATTTCGCAATCAAGCTGGAATCCGGCACTCTGAAGATATCGGGAACGACCATTCAACTTGACGAGATAGTGATGCAGCTGCCGTACCAGACGGCAAAGGGCAACTCCTGTACACAGGTAGCTCAGTAGGCTCTGTTTTTTTATTTTTGATGCGGGTCATATCCCGCGCCATATGTGGCCCCGCGCCATATTCTGCGCGTCCAAGGGCGCCCCGCACAAGGCGCAGTATGCCGGCCGGAGGTTGCACGCGGCGCGCCACACCACTCCATACGGCGGCGGGATTCAAGGCCGCATTATATGGGGCGGCGGGATGCGGCCATGCGGGAACCCGATCCGCCCCGGAATTGCGAGGGCGCCGCGAGCATGCCGGGCGGCCGGATCCGGACGTTTCCCGTACAGTGCTTGGCGGCGCGCCTGGGCGGGCCGGATGCAGCGGACTATGCGATATGGGGAGGACCTGATCCGGCCCCCGAACATGGCGCGGGCGCCCGGTTTGGCGGGGCCATCCACACGCGGATCAGATCCGGCCCCGCGGCCTCCATACGTTGCGGGCGCCCCCGTATGTGGGGGATCTGATCCCCCCACTGTACAGTTCCGCCGCGTATGGCGGCGCCGCGCGCATGCCCCGCGGCCGGACATGGTCCCCCTGCAATGCGGCCGGCCCCGCCCCGTATGTGGGGGCATGATCCGCCCGCCGACGTCGGCATATAGTACAGGGGGGCGCCGCGCGTACATCCGGGGGCATATGACCCGCTCCGTCGCGTCACGGCGGGGGCGCGGCGTCCGCATGGAGGCCGGATCCGGCTTTTAGCCGGAATGGGAACGCGCCCCCCTTGCTGCCCCCGGCGCACTTTGGGGGGGATCTGATCCGCCTTTCACGGCCCGGAACTTCACCGGAACTGCCGGGTGTATGGAAGGGGGCGGCGGCGCGGGGGCGGCCCGGTGGGGCGCCGCGCCTTGAAACGCCCGCCGAGCTACATTGGCGGATCCGGGGTTGTGCGGCCGGCGCGCATATGGCCGGCGTTCCGGCCCGCCACGGTTCGGCCGCGCGGGCGGCGGGCCGGATCCGCGCGCAGGCCCCGGCGGCGCGTTCGGGGGGGGGGGGGGGGCCATACGCGGCGGGCCGCACAATGCGGGGGGATGTGGTCCGCCCGTATAGCCGCGCCGCGGCCCCGGCTCCCGGGCGCGGACGGATCCGGGCGCCCCTTCAAAGGCGGGACTGCCAGCGTGGCATCCCGGGCGGCCGGATCCGGGCGCGCCCCCGCCGCGCGGGGCGGGCCGGGGCGGATCCCCGCCGGGCCAATGCGGGAGCGGCCCGCCGCCGGACACATCGCGCGCCGTACGCTTCCCGGGCGCGGCGGACTTGACCCCCGCACGCGGCCCCGCGGGGTCACGCGGCGCGGCCCGTCCGGGCACGGCCGGATCCGGCCTCCCGCCACATCGGGAACGCGCCCCCCCACTGCCCCCGGCGTGTGGGGGGATCTGATCCGCCCCTCGTGGCCCGGAACTTCGCCGGAACGGCCGGGGGGCGGCGAATGCGGCGGCGCGGGGGCGGCCCGGCGGGGCGCCGCGCCTTGAAACGCCCGCCGAGATACATCGGCGGATCCGGGGCCGCGCGGCCGGCGTGCCGGCCCGTACGATACGGGGGGACGTGGCCAGCCCGCACGGCCCGCCGCGGCCCCGGCCCCCGGGCGCGGACGGATCCGGGCGCGCCCCTTCAAAGGCGGGACTACTATCGTGGCATCCCGGGCGCGGACGGATCCGGGCGCCCCCCCGCCGCGGATCCGGTCCCCGCGCGCGGCCCCGCCGGATCATGAGGCGCGGCCCGTCCGCGTATGGCCGGATCCGGGCGCGCGCCGGGGGCCGCGCGGATCCGGGGGGCGCCCCGCGCGGCCTTGCCCAAAAACCGAAACTTCCGGCGACGCCGACGGGCGGAACGGCGCGCGCGCCGGACCGAAGGGCGCGTAGATCTCCGATCCCGACGGCCGGCGCGAACAAAAAACGGAAGGCCGAACGCGAGCCAAACCCGCCCGGAAGCGGGAACGGCCCCCCCGGCGGGAGGAACCATGCCGGCGTCGACCGGCCCGGACGCGCCGGGGGCCGCGGGTCCGGGGGCCGCGGCCATATGAAACCGGCGGGAAAGGCGGCCGACCGCGCGGCAAGCCGCCGGGGGCTCCCAAAGGGGGGGACGGGCGCGTCCCGGACGCGCCGGCGGCCATATTGAAATCCGGCGAACGGCCGTCCCGCCGGGGGCCGGCGAGGCGCTTCGCCGGGCGCCCCGGGGACCCGGAGCGGCGCGGGCCCGGCCGGCCGCGCGGCAAGCCGCGGCGCCGCCCGCGCGCACGGCGGACGGACGACGCCGCGCCGCGCGGGACGATCGGCCGGACGGCCGGCGGCGCCGCGGCGCGCGGCGCCGTGGGCGCGAACCGGTTCGCGAGGCCGCGCGCGCCCCGCGCGGCGCGGCGCGCCCCGCGGCGGCCACGCCGGACGGGGCGAACGACCCGCCGCGCCCCGGGGAGGCGCCGGCCGGGACGCCGCGCGGGCGCGGCCGCGCGCCGGCCGACGCCCGACGCCGCATGGTCGAAAACCGCCGGGCGGCGCGGGGCGGCGGACGCCGCCGCGTAACCTGTCCCGGAACCGGCTGCAAAACGGAGGGAGGGGACGCCGGGGCGGAGACGCCGGGGTTTCCCGGGGAACGCCCCGGCGCCTTCCGCGGGCCGCTGCGGAAACGCGACGACGCCGGGAGCGTGTTCCCGCCAGCGGGGGAAAGGTTCGGGGGCATGGCGCGGGCCGCCGGGGCGGAGACCCGGGCCGCGGAGTTGCCGCCAGCGCGCATATACTGCAACGCGACTTTCGCGCGGGGGCCGCGGCACGGGGGCGGAGGGGGCCCCCGTATATGGGGGAGCCCGCGCCCAAACGCCCGGAAGCGGCCCGAAACGGGGCCCGCGCGCGCCCATACGGCCCGGGGCGGGCGGATCGCGGAGGATCGGCGCCGCCGTTTCGGGCGGGAGCGCCCCGGAGCGGCGTGGTTATTCATATGGGTCGCCAGGTTTTGGACAAGGCCCCCCCGGCCCGCCTCTTTTTGCCGCGTTGCCGCGGCGCGGGGGGGTCGTGCATGTCTTCCCGTCGCGGCGCGCCGCGCCTCGGGCGGGCGCGGGCGCTCCGCGGTTCGGCGACGGGCGGCGGCCGGGCCGATCCGCTTCGACTTGCGGCCGCTGCGCACGCCGTTCGACGCGTGGCGTAGTCGCCGGCGGGCCGCCCGCCGCCGTGCGTCCCGCGGCGCCGGCCGCGCGCCGGGGGGAGCGTGAATTGTGAAATACGGTCCTCGGGGTCGTACCCTTAAACACCAAATGGTACCGTCTCATACTGACGAGCGCGCAATCACGCGGACGCCGCCGCCGCGACGCGCGGGGGGGCGCATGCGAAACGGCTGGGAATTGTGGCCGCGTTTGCCTCGTTGCCCGCCGTTGCCCGGCGCGCGGTCGACGTGTTGCGGCGTACCGGCGGGGCGGCTGTACCGCGTGCCGGGGCGGGCGGACCCGCGGCGGCCGGAGCGTCTTTTGGCGCGTATTGCGTCGCGCGCGGCACGGAACGGCGGGGGCCGCATTGCGGCGTGGCCGTCCCCGTCGCGCGCGCGGCCGCCGCCCGCGCCTCCCCGCACGCCGGGGACGAATCCGACGGCGAACCCGCGCCGCGCCCGGCAGCGGCCGGAGGGTTGGCGGCGGGCGCAACGGCGGCCGCGTCGGGGGCAAACGCCGCGCGGCGGCATGCGGCGGGCAAGGCGCCCGGAGCCGCGCCGCGCCCGAACGGGCGCGCCCGCGTTTCTGCGACGCTCGCGGGCGCCCGGATTGTTGCGCGCGCGAGACGCGGAGGGACCGCGCCGCGCCGCCACGCGTCCCGGGCGGGCGCCGCCACGGCCGCGACGGGCGCCCGCCGCGGCGCGCGCGGGCTCGGGCGATGTCGGCGGCCGTCGGGAACGGCGGCGGGGGGGCCGCCGGGTTTTGCGACCGCCGTTTACGCTGCGGCGCGGCGCGCCGGACGGGGAGCGCCGGGCGGGGCCGTCCGCGCGCGAGCCGCCCCCGCCGCGACGTTCGGGGACGCGCGCGGCCCCCGCGCGGCTGCGCGCGCCGGCGCCACGCGGCGCTCCGGGACGTGCCGCCCCGGACCCGCCGCGCCCCGCCGTTCCGCCGGCGTGCGCCCGCCCCGCCCTTCGAGGCCTCCCGCGCGGCGCACGCGCGGGCCCCCGGCCGAATCGCCGCCCCCCCCGCGCGGTTCCGGACCCGGAGCGGAACCGCGTCGGGCGTCGCGGACCCGCGGACCGGGATACGATCTTTAAAGCCCGGTCGGGGGAAACGCGCGCGCGGCAGACGCGCGCGGTCCGGGGCTGCTCCCCAGGGATATAGGCGACTTCGACGCGGGCGGCTTCGACGGCCGGCTCCGGTTCCAAAAGACCGCGCGCATGTTGCAGTCGTTCTGCATAGACCTCGGATGCCGGCGCAACCGGCGCTTGCGCGGGCCGTATTGCCCGGATCTCGCCAAAGCCGGTTTTGGGTCGGTTGGCGCGGCGCCCAGGCTGCCGTATATGCCCGCAGGGTTTGGGGACGGCGCGGACCAAACCCGCCACGCCGACTTCGAGTCGTTCGTGACGTACGGGAAGAACGGCCCCGACGCCCTCGAGATCGCCTCGTCCACGCGCTTCCCCCGCAACGGGGAAGACTCGGACGAGAGAACGGCACCGCGGCCGACCGGGGGCGAGAGGGCGTGCTTTGCGACGGACGAGCGCCGGGGGATGCGGGACGAACCGGAAACGCGCGACGCGGTTGAGGGTCGAGCGCGCGGGACGCGGCGTGCAGCGGCCTGCGCCGGTTCGCGTTCGACGACACGCCGGACGACGCGGCCGATCTTCGCGCTGAACCAAAAAAGCGCCAGATCGCGGACGACGTCGCGGAGGTCCGAGACGGGAAAGCCGTTGCGGCGGGGCCGCCGTTCGGCGAAGCCGTGAACAGGGAGCCCGCAAAACGCCGTCCCGGCGACGTGCGAAGGAAACGCGGCGTCGCGACGTTCGGCTTGGCGCTCTCCGGGCCGGCGGCGTTTTCGCCGGCGATGCTCCCCAAACCGCCCGACCGGGCAACGGCGGCGGGACGCCTGACGCCGTTTGCGGGACAGCCGCTTAAGCGCAAGCCGGCGAAGGGGAGCGCCCGCCCCCCGCAAGCCGCCCGGCGGCATCCGTGGGCGGTCGGCGTTGGGGACGCTGAGCGTCCGCGCGGCCGTGCCCTCCGCACCCTAATTCTCCGAAAGCAACGCGTACGCCGGCGAACTAACGTACAGCCGCGCGGGCGTGCCCCTCCCCCCGCGCCTTGATCCGGCCGTACATCTCGGTTCGACGGCCGGCGTATCGGCGGCAATTCTTGCCGGCGTGTGCCGGGCCCGCGGGGCGTTTTCGGCCTCCGCGTCCGGGTCCGGGCCGCGGTCCGCCGATTGGATGCCGGCGGCGAACGGCGGCGGGGCGCGCGGCCGCCGCATTCCATAGAATAAAAAAGATCATACCGCGGCCTCCGCCCGGACGGCGGTCCGCCGCGGACCGTTCTCCGTCCGGGCTTCCGGCGCGTCGGGCAGGGGCCCGGCCGCCGGGCGGCAACGCGCGCCGCCCCCCGAGCCGCGGCGGGGCCGCGGCCCCAACGGCATGATCGAACCGTTCCCCAAAGTTCCCGCGTTGGCTTCGCGCGGCGCCGCGCGGCGTCGCCGCCGGGCGGCCCTGCGCGGCCGCTTGCGACGCCGCCGCCAATGCCGGCGCGCGGCATACGCGCGGCCGGGGGCGGGGCGTTCCCGGGAGTGCGCGGCGCGGCAAGCCCCGGCAGAGTTGCGGGCGCTCCCCCGAGGCGCATGGTCCCGAAAGCGGTTCCGCCCCCGGTTTGGGGCCGCACGCGAGCGCCGGTTTGGACGACGGCGCCGGGCGCGTCGGCCGCCGGGAAGGCCGGCGCGATGCCGGAGCGGAACGAGTCCGGACCGGCGCGCCGCCCCGCAAAGGCCGGAACCGGGGCCCGGCGGCGTCCCGCGGCGTCATGGATTTGGCCCCCCGCGCCCGGATTTAACCGACCCGCGCGTCTTTTCGAGCGTCGACGACCTCTTGCCGCAGTGCGCGCCGGTCTCGGGAAGCGCCTCCAACTCCCCGCGCGACCCAAACTCGGGCCGCGCGGGGCGCCCGGACGCGCGGAACGGGCCCCCCACGCGCGTCCAGTCGTCCCCCCGCGTCCGGCGGGGGGCCGCCGAGCCCTTGTTTTGCGCGCGTGCCGTTGCGAGGGGGTCGGCGAGCGGGCGGCGCGGGCCGGCGCGGGGCGGCGCGGGCCGGCGCCTTCCCCGGCGGGGCCGCGCGCGGCGGCCGTCCCGGAAGGCCCGGCGTTCACGGCGCGTATGAGTATGGGGGCCCCGCTGCGCAATGCCGGAACGGCGGGCCCCGCAAATGCCTCCGGCGCATACGCGAGCGCGCCGGCGCGGTCCTCCCGGGCCGCGGATTCCGCGCCGGGTCCGGCCGGGGCTCTCGCCACGCACGCGATTGGGCCTACGCGGCATTCCGCCCGTGTTGTGTGCGCCGTACCGCATTCTTGCGGGCACGCCGCTTCCAGGCGTATGGGAAAATGACACGTCGATTTTGTGCGGCCGGGAAAGCAGCCGGACTTCCGGGCCCCGCGCGGCCTTGTCCAAAAACTGAAACTTCCGGCTATGCCGACGGGCGGAACGGCACGCGCGCCGGGCCGGAAGGCGCGTCGATCTCCGATCCCGACGGCCGGCGCGAACAAAAAACGGAAGGCCGAACGCAAGCCAAACCCGCCCGGAAGCGGGAACGGCCCCCCCGGCGGGAGGAACCATACAGACGTCGACAGGCCCGGACGCGCCGGGGGCCGCGGGTCCGGGGGCCGCGGCCATGCGGAACCGGCGGGAAAGGCGGCCGACCGCGCGGCAAGCCGCCGGGCGCTCCCAAAGGGGGGGGGACGGGCGCGTCCCGGCCATGCCAGCGGCCATATTGAAATCCGGCGAACGGCCGTCCCGCCGGGGGCCGGCAAGGCGCTTCGCCGGGCGCTCCGGGGACCCGGAGCGGCGCGGGCCCGGCCGGCCGCGCGGCAAGCCGCGGCGCCGCCCGCGCGTACGGCGGACGGACGACGCCGCGCCGCGCGGGACGATCGGCCGGACGGCCGGCGACGCCGCGGCGCGCGGCGCCGATGCGGTCGACTCCGCCGGGTTTCGGCGCGTCCGGGCGCCGGGACCGGCGCGACGCCGAGCGCGGCGCCATAAGCGCGAACCGGTTCGCGAGACCGCGCGTCGCGCGCGCCCCGGGGAGGTGCCGGCCGGAACGCCGCGCGGGCACGGCCGCGTGCCGGCCGACGCCCGACGCCGCATGGTCGAAAACCGCCGGGCGGCGCGGGGCGGCGCGGGGCGGCAGACGCCGCCGCATAACCTATCCCGGAACCTGCTGCAAAACGGAGGGAGGGGACGCCGGGGCGGAGACGCCGGGGTTTCCCGGGGAACGCCCCGGCGCCTTCCGCAAGCCGTTGCGGAAACGCGACGACGCCGGGAGCGTGTTCCCGCCAGCGGGGGAAAGGTTCGGGGGCGCGGCGCGCCCGTTCCGCCCCGGCGCCGCCGTGCGCGGGGAGGATCAGATCCCGCCCCGCGCGGTTCCGCCCCCGGAGCGGCGCCGCGGGTGCGTTTTCGGCCTGTACCTTTAAATACTAACTAGTACCGTCTTATACTGATGGATGCAGTGCTACCAAATCCAAAACGACATTCTGCCGGCAGGTGGAGGGTATATGCGTGGCTGTGCGTCATGGCGTGCTTTGCCTTTTTGCCAGTCATTATACGAAATGCCAACGATATGTTGCAATGGGTGTGCCGGAACGAAACGGCCGCGCTACTGGTGGCGGGAATTGCCGGGTGTGCTGGCGGCGTGTTGCCACGGATGGGCCAGCTGGTCGTAGAGCACGCGGATACGCTCGGGTTGCTTGGGATGGTGGCGGCCGGAGCCTCTTTCGGAGCGTATTATACTGCTCGTGGCATGGCGCGGAAGCGGCCGCGCTGGGCGGTAATCCCTGCGGCGTGCGTGGTAGCAGTCATCTGCGCCTCCATCTTTGTCCAGAGCGCATATGACGACGAAACAGTCCGGCCCCTGGTTGCCGCTGCCGAAAAAGCCGCCACGGGCGCGGTGGGCGCGGTGTTGGCGGCAAATCTGGGGAGTCGGCTTAAGGCGGGCGACAAGCCCAGGTCTGCAATACTGGGGAAAGAATTTGCTTTGCTCTTTGTCATATTCGCGGCCCCCCTTGCCGCGGGGTATGCGCAATGCGCCGGGGCCGGGGTCTTTTGGAGCGGCCACGCAATCTTGGAATACGTCGACCCGTCGGTGGTGGTCGTGGCATCAGCTTCGCTGGGCGCGAGTTACGGTTCGTACAAGGCCAGGTACGGCGATCGATCATGGTTCGGGATTGCCGTGGCGGCGCTCTTGGCCGTCGTCTCCATGACTCCTGTCCTGTTCTCGATAGATATCCGGGTCTGCACCGATGCCATAACTTCGCCCATCGCGTTTGCCGGAATACTCTTGGTTCAACAAATGTGCGGGGCCCTGCTGGGGGCGCACTATTCGGCGCGCCTAAAGATGCGGGGCATGGGCTGACGCGCCGCCCTCTTGTGTATGCTATGCGCGGCTGCAGTCTGGAATTCGCCGGGCGGGGAATGGCAAGGACCGCAGCCCGAGTACCAGCTGCCCGCTTTAACGTGGATGAGGCCGCGCTCCGTATTCGGCGGTTGCGCGTGCCGGCCTTGCAGGCTGTCTTTGCGGTTGGCGCGTGCCGCATGCGGCCGGGCAATGCAATGCCCGGCACGGCCGTTTTGCACCAGTCGTTGCCCCTGTTCGCGGCTGCCCGCTATATGGCGGGCGCCGGCCCGCGGGCGCCTGATGCCCGGGGGCGTTCCGGGAGGCTCGGCGGGTTTTCAGCGGTCCATGCCGGGTATATGCGCCCAAAGGGCGGGTTCTATGCCAAGGGCGTTTCCAAGGCGTTAAACGGCTGGACTGCCGCCCGCTAAGGCGTCACGGGGCCTTTCAACGGCGCGCCGGACCATAAACAATGCCGCCCGGGGCGCGGACTAGGAGGCGTGGGTGACCTTGTACTTGTACAGGCGGTTGAACGTCATGGACCCGCCGGCCCCGCCGGCCCCAAAGACGATTATACCCAGAACGCTCTCGGTGAAGGCGCCCGGCCAGGGGTGGACCAGAAAGTATACCAAGACCGCCGTAACCATCACCCCGATGGAGATGAACCACGGCAGCGACAGCAGCACGAGGGCCTTGGCGGACACCCCGTCCTGAAACGCCTCTTCTATGGCGCGAGATTCCGGCCGCGCGTGGTGTCGTATGCCCATCACGTCACTCGGCTCAACGTCGCCCCAGTTTCTCCTTATCGGGGACCTGCTGTCATCGTCGGTCGTCATCAGGTTTCAGGTTCCTGTAGAACTGCCTGATGGAATCCGTGGATATGACGTTGTTGCGGCCTGCGCGGTATGCCTTCTTCCAGGGAGTGCGCTTCTTGTGCGTCATGTGTACCAGATCCCATCCCCCGTACTTTCCGTACTTCTTCACCACGCCGTACGCGATGGAGGCCACGTCTCGCCCGATGATGTCGACCAGCTCCCCCCACCTCTCGGCCACCGCTCTGTCCTCCAGGCTGGTCCTGCACATGTCCAGGGCCGTTATCGGATTGTCGCCGTAGTCCTTGTATGCGGTGTACACTTCCGGCACGACCGGCCCGAACTTCCACGCCTCCACGTCGTTGTAGAATGCCGGCTCCTCCCGCTCCCGCAGCGTGAATCCGTTCACCAGGTAGCACAGCTTGTTGAGCTGCAGATGGTCCAATTCGATGTCGGGGCCGAGCTTCGCGGTGGCCAGGATGCAGTCCGCTATGTGGTTGGCTCCGGGGAGGCGGGACATGTTACACAATCACACGCGCTTTTAATTAATCTTTTTAATCGGTTCTTGGTGTGTGGAATCAGGAAAGTTGTTCGCCCCCGGTTCCATGGGCCGCGTCCCCGTATGGCGCAATATGACTTCACCGTATGGCCTCAACGCGTGAAGCACGGCATCTCGGATCGCGCGGGCTCCGGCTGTCGTTCCACCGCCGCGGATGAGCATGGCCACCGTGCAAGGACGAACGCGCCGCGCATCATAGTGCGAAGTCCCCCCGACTGTACATCTCCCGCCGGTTCGGACGCCCATCACTCGTCGGTTATACCCGACCCCGGAGGGGGAGTCTTGCGCCCAAACGCCATTTCGGGCGTTTCCCCGACGTCCGCGCCCAGCGACATGTACGGCCGCTCGCAGTTGTACCATTTGACGAACCGATATACGGGGTCCGTCTCGACGCGCGTCGGGTTGCCGGGACACACGCCCGGCCGCCCGGCCACGTCGCGGAACAAGCGGAGCTCGCGCTGCATCTCCCCGCGCGCCCGCTCCAGCTTGCCGTTGGTCTGGGGGTGGGCCGCCCCGGTCGGTACGTGCCGTATGCCCAAGTCGTTCAGGCGCCTCTCGAACGTTGAATGCCCCTTGGCCTTTTTTTCGGATTCGGTGGCGTAGAACTGGGAGCCGCGGTCTGACAGTATGGACGCCGGCTTGCCGTGTTTGGACATGGCCTCCTCCAGCACTTCGACGGCGTGCTTGCCGGTGGCCTCGTCGAACGCGCCCCACTATACAATGAGGCGGGACGCGTCGTCCCGGTGCGATATGAACCAGCGGCCGTCGTCCAGCTGCTTGTAGTCCGTATGCCACATGGAGTTGGCGTACTTGCGCTCGTACCGTATCCACTTTCGGCGCGCTTGCTTCCTCTTGTGTTCCACCGCCTCGCCGTACTCCCGCAGTATCGCGTGCACCACGCCCTTGGGAACGGCCGTTCCGGATCTTTTAAGGTGGCCCCATATCGGGCCCGCGCCGGACTTGAGGGCGCAGCGGGCGGCAAGCACGGCCGACCGCTCGGCCCTGGTGGGAGGCCCCCTGGGGGGCCTGCCCGTGCGCTCGGGAAACACGATCTTCCCCTCTGGGACGTGCTTGAACCGGGCCCACAGCTTCTGGACGTACCGCGCGGTTACGTTCATGGCTTCGGCGATGATCTGGTTCTTGGTGCCCTTCCTCTTCTCCGCCGCCATGTACTCGACTTTGGACTGGTCTAGTTTTTTCATCACGCGCGCCCCGCGGGTTACAACATGGCGCTATAGGTTGGAGAGCCGCGGCCGTCGAGTACCGGCGGCCTTCCGGGCGCCCGTCCGTGTGCCGTCGTACCGGTCGTACCCGGACGGCACGTCAACCACGGCGCCCCCCATTTCGACTTTCCTACTTTTCTCTCTGGGATTGGGGGTGAGCAACTTACCGGACTACAAAACGGGAGGTGGAGACGGCCCCCGTATATTAGGGAGTTTGCGCTCAAATATTTCAAAACTGCACAAAACGGGGCTCGCGCGCCCCTTTGGGTCTCGGGGCGGGCCGATCGTGGCGGATCAGCGCTGCCATTTTAAGCTGAAAGGTCCGCGAATGGCGTGGCTAGCCCTATGGAGCGCTAGATTTTGGACAAGGCCCCCTGCAGGCTGAACTAGTACATATTCCCACCATGTGAGTAACCGGGGTTTCACAGCCCTAACACATGGGAGATTATTCATATTCGCCTAGGTCGCTTTCTGCTATAATCGGTATCTCATTCCATACTTTATGAACAAACCACCGATTATGAACAGGATGATTATAATTCCTATGATAACGTATCTAAAATCCTGACAGATGCCCTCCCACCCGTCAGCGCTAGTGGTGCCGTCATTGTTTATATCGCAGTCTACTGCTGACATGATTGGTATGGTCACTATGGTAGCTAACACTGCAATTCCGATCAATGCTATGCCTGCCCATACGTAACTAGTCATATTGCTCCTTTCCACTTACTCAATATTACTCCTTACGGTTCCTCCCGGTAAGGACTCAAGTCCTCAAGCGTGGATCTTTGGCGCCATAGCGTAGCCAAATACAGACAACTGGGCCATGGGCGCTAATGGTATTCTCCACCTAATGCGGAATATTGCACGTGACGGCGTTGGTACGAGATTGGCGCGTGCAGTTCACGGGCATTAACCGCTGGCAATACGCGGCATGATTCGCTTCCCCGCCGGGTTTTCCGTGGATTGCCATGATCCAACCGTCGGCGCGCGCGGATCCTGATTGGCGGTTGCGGTCCCGCGGGTTGTTCCCCGCCGTTTCACGCCCCGGACGCGTTCGGGAGGAGGCGGAATGGGGAAATTTGCGGCCGCATGGAAATGGTGCGGGGACCGGCTTGAACCATGCGCGTGCGGGTCTCTTCGTTCTGCCCCGCGCGGCACGCGAGGGCCGCGCGGCGCCCGTTGCGAGCGGGCCCCCTACGGGCCGTCGCGTTGGTGGCGGGCTGCGGCTGATGCGGACGTTGCATGGCGGCGTGCCGGTCCTGTAGGGGGCGGCTGCGGCACCCGAGCCCGCGGAACCGTTCCGAGTGAAACCGCCGCGTGCGCGGCGACTTGGCGGCATGCCGCCTCCGTAAACGTGGAGAACATCGCGTGCAAGATACACCTGCAAAAACATTCCAGCGCCAGCGCCGCGGCGACGGGGATGCGCGCAGGCGTGCGCACGGGTTCCGGGAAGCGGTTGGCGCGTTGGGGATAATGCGCGCAGGCGTGCGGCCCTTCGGCCGCGTCGGCCGCGAGCGTTTCCGGAACCGCGCTGGACTGCGCCGCGTCCAGGCCCGTGGCCGCGGAATCGTGTTCGGCGGGCTCGGCCAGCACGACGTCCCTCGGCTCGGCCGGCGCCGGTTCGGCGGGCTCGGCCAGCACGACGTCCCTCGGCTCGGCCGGCGCCGGTTCGGCGGGCTCGGCCAGCACGACGTCCCTCGGCTCGGCCGGCGCCGGTTCGGCGGGCTCGGCCAGCACCGGGTAGGCCGGCTCGGCCAGCACGAGCGCCCTCGACGCGGTCCCGATTCTCGCCCCCTTCCGCTTGAGTGTTGCCAGCTGTTTGGGCGTCGGCGGGTAGCACTTGGGCTTCCGGCCCGCCGCGTTGCCGTCCGCGGAGTCGCCGAACAGGCTCCAGTCGGGGTCGTTCATCCTGGCTAGTACGGCGGCGGCGGGGAGGTGCCCGTTCTTTTCGGCCGTCTGCACGTAGCTGTGCAGTATGGAAAAGACCCTCATGCCGCGGGCGGTCTTGAACTGGTGGTGGAGGTTGCGGTACACGACCACCTTGCGGATGTCCGACTCGGTGGGGTTGTTGGTGAGGCACATTCCCGGAACGCGCAGCGCCGTGAACAGGTCGTCCAGCGCCCGGTCCAGCCTGCCGGCGAACGGGTGGTCGCCGTACTGCGCTATGGCCACCCTCAGTTCGTCCTTCAGGCCGCGGATCTGCTCCTCGGTGGCGCCGCCCCGTATGCCCAGCACCGACGCGGCGTAGTATATGCCGCGCAGCTCGTCAAAGAGTTTGTCGTGGAGGCTCCCCACCCCGCCCCGTATGGCCAGGTCCTTGGCTATGTTCAGCTCGTGGCTCCAGCACCTTTGCACCTTGAACAGCTTTTTGTGCACTATGTACCCGTCGGCGGTGGCGTACTTGCCTATCAGGCAGTCGAAGAACGTGTGCACGACCTGCTCCGACCGGCTCGGGGTGGCGACTATAAACGTGACCTCGTCCGTCCTGACCAGCCAAACGTACCCGCGCCCGTCCATCATCGGCATGGTGGCCTCGTCTATCTGTATCCAGGCGGCCCGCCTCAGGGCCTCAAGTATCTCTTCCATGGAAGTTTCCAGGCAGTTCTCGGCCACCGCCCGAGCGCAGTTGCGTATTGTGTTCTCGGCGAGCTTCTCCCCCACCATCGTCCGGAGCATTTTGACCACCGTGCGGGCCGTCGGGCCGTCCCCGTAGATTCCCACGACGTCGGCCGCCAGTTCCTTGATCAGGGAGGTGCCCTTCACGTTGGGATCCGGCGCCTCCACCACGAGGTGGCGCTTGTAGCAGTACCGCGCCTCGAGCTGGACGCACGCGTACGCCAGGCGCCTCGCGTCCCCGGCGTAGCCGATGATGATCTTGCATATCTTGTCCAGCCGCGGCATCTTTTTCCTGCCGCACGGGCACACGGCGCGCACGACGATGATCTCCGCGGGCTTTCGGCTTACGCCGTGGCCCTCGTGTCCCACAGGGGGGCCGACGTGCGCGTCGGGGGCGTGCCGCCGCATGCAGTGCGCGCACCTCCCCGGGTCGCCGGGGAGCGGCTTAAAACCCCCCGTTCACCCTCTCGCACTCTTCGGCCTTTGCCTTCAGGCACGCCTTCTCCTGGGCGTACTTGACCGGGTTCATGGGGGACGGGGTGGCGGGGCTGTTCAGGAGGGCCGCGCCGCCCGCGCCGCCCTTGCCCGACCCGCCCTTGCCCGACCCGCCTTTGGACCCGCCTTTGGACCCATCGGGTCTGCTGCAGTTCAACTCCCGGGCGCGTTCGGCGCGCATCTCGGCCATTTCTGCCTCATGGTTCCGCTCCATCTCGTCAATGCGCTTTATCAGAGCGTCATTCTTTACGTGCAGATTGTCCACCACCCCCCGCAACAAGGCACGGTCGTCTGCCGGTGACTCGCCGGACGTGGACAGCGCCCTTATCGTCCGGGCATTTTCATCCAGCTGCAGATCTTTTTCTGCCAGCTGCCGCTCCTTCTCGGCCAGCTGCCGCTCCTTCTCGGCCAGCTGCCGCTCCTTCTCGGCCAGCTGCCGCTTGTAATGTGCCGCGCTGTTCTCTTTCGGCATATTGTAGCTAATTCGGATCGCCATATAAGCTATGGGATCGCCTACACACTCACCAAGATCCACGCTTGAGGACTTGAGTCCTTACTATTTTATATAGGTAAGGTGTATACAGATGGATGTGGGTAGAAGACGTCATAAAAAAGGTATGATCAAGAATGTACGGCGTCAGATCCCGACGCTCGCGCTGGCGGGCGGAGCGGCGGTGAACGCGCTCGTATATCTCAGCTGTATTTTCCCGCTTCACGTCATAGAATGCACCGGCTCGCTGCAGTCAATAAGCCTCGCCATCTTTGTCCTGTCTGGCGTGTCGTCTGCGGCGTACTCGCTGTTCCGATTTTACAAAAAACACGGAACGTACAAAGACCAACTGATTTCTACCGGCATCGTAGGATTCGTTGCCTTCTTGATTGCCCTTGTAATATCCGTGATCTCCCCGGCGTACGATATGGCGGTATTTTGCGTCACTCTGGTCGGCATTTGGCTCTCCTTGTCGGCCAACAACCGATCGCGGCGGGCGTCTATCGGCTTGTTGCTGTTTGCCGCATTTTTGGCCGGCGTAATGGTATTTGTTCACCACGACCACCCGGCGTTGATCCCGCTGCTGTACGCGGCATTCTCCGCAGGGGCCGCGCTACGCCACACCGGCGCGCGCAAGCTTGCCGAATGGGGATGTCTCGGGGTGGTCGGGTCAATACTTGCCCTGATCGGCATCATGGGGCTCGCCGCCGTCATCGAGATGGGAATGCCGCCGGAGGGTTACGAGGGACTGATATTGTATGAAGGAATTGACAGGACAATCCCCCACGTTGACAAAATCATGGCCGTCGGGGCGGTCTTCATGGGGATCGCCCCGTTCTACTGGGCTGCAAAAGACTTGAAGGACCACGGTTCCAAGGCGTAGGCCTTTGGGGCCGCTTGGGGGCGGCCCGGCGCGGCCTTGTCCAAAAATGGAGACTCGGCGCGGCACCAATGGACGGAACGGCACACGCAGGAGGCCAAAAGACACATTGATTTGCGATCCTGATTGTTAGCATGAACGAAAAACGGAAGGGCGAAGACAAGCAAGCCCGACACGCCCGGGAGCGAGAACGACCCCTCCGGTAAACGGAACTGCCCCGAAGCCGACCGGCCCGAGCATGCCGGGGGCCGCAAGTCCGAGGACCGTAACCGTGCCGTGCGGATGGCAAAGGCGGCTGGCTTCATGCGAAAGCGGCCGGACATCCCCAAGGGCGGGGGGGGGGGGGGGGGGACGGGCGCGTTTCGGCCGTACCGGCGGCCGTCTTGAAATCCAGGGAGCATCCGTTCCGTCAAGGGCCGGTCAAGCGCTTCGCCGAGCGCCCCGGGGACCCGGAGCGGCGCGACGCCGGGCGCGGCGCGATCGGCGTTAAACGGTTTGCAAAGGTGCGCGTCGCGCGTCCCACACGGCACGGCATGCGCCGCGGCGGCCGCGCCGGGCGCGGAGGACGGCCCGCCATACTTGGGGACGGTGCCGGCGGCGACGCCGCGCGGATCCGGAGACGCGCCGGGCGACGCCCGACGGCGTGATCGAAGACCGCCGGGCGGTGAAGCGCGGCGGGCGCCGCCTCGTGACCGGACCCGGACGCCGCCGCGTAATCGAGGGGGGCGGCGCCGGGGCGGAGGCGTCGGGGCTCCCCGGGGAGCGCCCCCGGCGCCTTCCGTATGTTGCCGCGGAAACGGAACCGCGCGGGGGCGTATTCTCCCGGGCGCGGGAGGGGCCGGGGGGCGCGGCGCGGGCCGCCGCGAACGACGCCCGGACCGCCGGACCGCCGTCCGCGTGCCGGAACGCGGCTTTCGAGGATGAATCGCGGCGCGGGGGCGGCCCCCCGTACGGGGGAGCCCGCGCTCGACTGTTTCAAAACGGCCCGAAGCGCGGATCGCCGCGTTCCTTTGGGGGTTTCTGCCGGGCCGGCCGCGGGGAATCAGAGTCGCCGCGGGCCGACGCTCTCCGAATCGACGGGGTCGGCCTTATGATTCGCTAGGTTTTGGACAAGGCCTCGCTGCTCTTCCCGTTGGGCTGAATCCTGCTGGCGACCATTACAGGCAGCACGATAAGCAAGGCGATCGCCGTCATGACTCCCCAAATCATCTTGGGCACGTTAAAGTACAAAACAAGCGACATCATGAATACCATTTGTATCCCGGTAATGCCGATAAGCGCCACAACGATGCTCTTGTTCAGGTCCTTGTTCTGGCCCGATCTGGTTAATGCCGATCCAAACAAAGCAAAGGCCAGGATGGTGGCCGATGACAAGAACAACGTGTCCGAATCTGGCGAATAAAACGTGCGGCTGTGTTGCGCATCCCACTCCTCTGTGTCCAACGCAGCTGCCACCACCATCACGATGAGAATTATCGGTATAAGCACGCGTGCCGCTACCTTTACGGCCTTGACACTCGCCTTATTTTTGGAATTCCGGTCAACGACCGACGACCTCTTCTTATCCTCGCTAGTCGTCTCGGAACTCCCTTTGGGGATGGGGGGCCCGGACTCGCTTGACTGTCCGTCCCGCTCCCCATCGCCACGTTTCCGCTCCCGATGTATCTCAAAAGCCAGCAGGACTCCAATCGTGGCCCCACACAGCATCAGGCCCGTCTCCACAAGCGCGCAGGCGACGCCGACATCTGCTTCGCCTCTGGATCTACAGCCCATTGTCGACATGAGCAGAATGAGCGGCAACGTGGGTGATGCAAATACGACGATTAGTTGGCCTATTGAACGTCTGCTCAGCCACTTTACGGTGTTGCATCGTACGTGCGTCAAGAATCTACCTCCCCCGCTTCGCCCTCCACCGTCATGCCGGAGATTGGCGACGGCGAGCAACACGCCACATACACAAAGCATTCGGCCGAGTGCGCCGCCCCCGCACACATGAGCGGCACAATATCGCCGTACACTAGTAGTAGGGCGCGGCAGTTGCCGTGCACCATCATGGAGTCCCGTTCGAACGGACGGGATCTGAGGCAGTGGTTGGACGCGTTCATTGGGCAACAAGATGTACCATCGTACATAAGGATCTCAGACTGCGCGTTCATACAAAAATGGGACCAGACTGCTCCAACACGCACCCGTTCTAGAACTCTTGCCTTTTGCGGTCCTTATGGGCAGCCGCCTGAGCTGATGGCGGCAGACCGCTTGGGGGGGGTGCATAATCGAATGACATGTGGGGAATATTCACAATCGTTCCAAATCACCAGATTCAAGCGTGGGTTTATCGTCGAATTGGAGATTGCGAATATTCTCCGTGGTGCTTTATGATTTATTAAGAAATAAAATCGAATTAAACCAATGTTCTACGCATGATGATCTGTTGCGGCGCGTATGACACGCGCACACGGAGCCCACGGACGCGTGTAGCGCGTTGCGGAACGACGACGAAAAGCGTCCACGCGCGATTGGAAAAACGCGCGCAGCCTCCCCCTCCGTCGCCGCAGGCCCTATAATTTCCGTCTGACTGGCGACCCCTGCCGCCGCAATCTAGCGCTTCTTTACGTACGCAGCCCGCATTTCGACCAATTCTTTCAGGAGCGCACCCTCGTTCCTATCTATCTCCGGCCACGTTGTGCCCAGGTTTACGATCCCCGACAGCATCTCGAACTGCCGGTGCAGTTCGCTGGCCGTCCCACGGAACGGGCCGTCCAGCATATTTCATCTTTTGACGTTGCCTATGACGCGCCCCACGAGGGACTTGGGGGAGCTGATTTTCCGGTTTTCGGCGTATTGCCGCGTCGTGAGTCCCAGGCCGACGCGATGGCATCACGGTATCCAGACTCGTGCGCCGCCTTGATCTCGGCGGGCGTCTTTACGCCCCTGCCCCGATGCCGCATGTCCGCCCATACGCGGGGGAACCTCTTGCCCATGCCGATGAACCCCTTGTCGCAAGATTCGGCAACTCTTTCATGACCTTGGCCGACTCGGCGCCTTGCGGTCTCCCGTTCATGTGCCACAGCCCCAGGTACGGCAGGTTCTCGTACATGACGCGAAAGTCGTGCCGGTTGCCGGAGGGCGGTGAGGTCTTATCCAAAAACTAAGTCAGAAATTTCTAGCGACGTTAACGGACAGATCCGTACTCGTGCAAGACCAAAAGGTACATTGATCTCAGATCCCAAGTATCGGCATGAGCAAAAGAAGCAGGAAGTCAAAGATGGCCAAACATAACCTGCACAGAAGCAAGAACAACCCGCCTGCAGGAGGAACGACCATCGCGTTTACTGGCCCAGACATAACGGGGACTGCAAGTCCGAAGGCCGCAACTATTCCAAATGGGTGCAAAGGATAGCCAACATGGTGCGCGGGATGCTGCGCATCCCCCAAGGCGAGAATGACAGGCGCGTCTCTGCCGTGCCGGTGGCCCGGAAGTCCGAAGAGAGCCTGACCTGCCGGGGACTGGTCAAGCACTTCTCCAAGCGCCCGGGGGACCTGAAGCGATGCGAACTTCACAGGCCGCACGGCAAGTCGCGGCACCGCTTGCGCGTGTCGCAGATAGATGCCACCATGTTACACAGGATAATCGTGTAGATGGCCGGCGACGATGCCGTACGCGGCACCGAGATCGTCGATTCCAGCGGATTCCACATATCCAGATGCGGGAGTAACACAACGCTTAGTACGGGAACGTTGCGTGAAGCTCTTTGCAAACCGCGCATAGCGCACGCCCTACACGGCAAAACATGCGCCGCGGTGGTCGCGCCGGGCAGGGCGAACGACTCTCCGCACCTCGGGGAGATGTTGGCCATGATGCCGCGCGGATCCGATGACGTGTTAGGCGATGTCCAATGCGGCGGACTCGGAAACTGCCAAGCCATCAAAGGCAGTGTATGCCGCCACATAACCGAGACTAAGTCAAGCGATGCCACAAGTGGATTCAACGCCAAGGTGGAGATGCTGAAGTTCCGTGAGGAACGCCCCGACACGTTCCACGGTTACTGCGCAAAAGGAACAACGCGGAGAGCGTCTTCTTATCCATGAAGGAGGGATTCAGGGGCGTGGTGCGGGCCGTCAAGAACAATGTCCGGACAGCCAAGCCGCCGTCCACGTACATCTGCTGGAACGCGACTTTCGCGTGAGGGTTGCGGCTCCGGTGCGAAGGCCGCCCCCGCGTGGATGGGGGAGTCTACGCTAGAATGTTCCGGAATGTTCCGAAACCGGGGTTCTTGCGTTTCTTCGAAGCTTCGGGCGGGCTGATCGCGGAGGATCAGCGCCGTCATTGCGGGCCGGGAATCTCTGAATCGACGTCGCTGGTCTTAAGGATCGCTAGGTTTTGGACAAGTCCGCGCGGCCCTTAAATTTGCCCTTTGCCTGGCTGGTTTGGTATGCTGGCCCTATCATATTGCTTCTTGATGGGGCCGGCATACGCCCCTGCTAGAATATCGGGATCGGTTGAAAACGTCGTCCGCTACGCGACGGATCATGGCCGTCCGGGCCGCGCCGCATAACGGTCGCGGGGGGCTGGGATTTTGACCTGAACCGCTACCGGCTGCCATCTCGTCCCTCAAGCCAACTAGCGTTCGTCTCCTGCCTCTACCGAATCAAATCCCTCGTCCTTGGATGGCCGCTCCAGTTGGGCGATCTGCCTGTCCAGAACGTTCGCATCCACCATGTCCTCGTCTTTAGCGCGCCCCGCGTTTTGGACGCGCGCCCGCTCAAAGCTACCAAAGAACACCGCCCTGACGTGGGTGTCGTGCTTGCGCGCCAGCGCTATGTAGGGCCTGCGTATCGCTCTAGTCAGGTTGGTGTCGTCAACGACCACGCTTCTGCCATTGCCGAGCGCGTCGTCTGCCAGGACGCATTCCGCCTTCTTGTTGCCGCTGGTGACGCGTGTCGATCCTATGGGAAGCTCCCTGTGGAACCTGTACATCAGCTTGTGCCTTTTGTCCAGCCACAACTTGTCCTTCCGGTACTTGTCCATGGATATGCGGACGTAGCGGGGAAACTTGCGGCGAGCGTGGGTGGTCTTGCCGCTGCCCGCTATACCGACCATGACCACCATCTCCATGGGTGGGCTTGGCTGGCCGTTCGGATAAGCGTTGCTAGCCCCAAAGGGATGGCTTTGCGCGCCGTCAGGTCGGCGGCACGGCGTCAGTTCTCTCTCGCCACGTCGCCCAAAGCAACCGCGAGCGCGCCAAAGCAGAGCTTGGCCGTTTGCCTGCGCGGCGCAAAGCCCGATGCCACTTGTTTGGCCGGATGTATGTAGTTTCTAAAGTCCCGCAACTCGTGGCTGAAGCCCTGCGCGTCGGCCTTCAGCAGTCCGACGTCGCGCGCCACGTCGATAAAGTTGGCCAGGTTCCATTTCGAAAACTGCTTCACCTTGCCGTCCTTCTTGGGGCTGAATTTCGAACGGCCGAACCTTTTCGGATCCCTATCGGCCATGCCAAGCAGGGTCGTCTCCAGAACGCTCCCGCACATGATGGCGGCTGCCAGGTACGCTTCGGCGGCAAGGCACCTCTGCGCCTCTTCCAATCGAACACTAATGATCTCGCGCACCTCTGGGTCCACTGGCAGTTTTCGAACGTCTGGCATCTCAAACTCTTTGTCCGACAATTTTCCATCCGTCACGGAATCAGCATCCGTGGCTTTTCCGCAAAGTCCAGTGACAATCTTGCGGCATTTCTTATACAGCGCGGGCTTTACGGATCTTGATTCAGTCGTCGCCTTATAGACGCCAAGCATTTCGGACAGGATCTTGCCAACCAGCGAATCCGACTCCATGTCCCAAAACGCGCGCAGTTTTTTGGCCTTGGACGTGCCGTAAGTAGAATACCGGGAGCTGTGGATGTCAATGCCGTGTCTTTGGAACAACTGTCCGAATGTCGCATTGGTGAAATTCAAAACGTATCCAGTGGACATGCCCAAGATCTGTTCAAGGTATTCTTGGTCAACGGCCGTAATGTTTGCCACGCGATGTCCGTCCTACATCTCGAATCTAACTGTTTCTATTGGCGGTTCCCCCTGCAAAGTCGGGTGTTGGGAGAAATCCCCCTCTACGATCTTAAATAGTGCGGCGGGCCACGTCTGGCACGGGGCGCAAGAGCAGCCGGAAAAGCGGGCCGTCGCAGCAGACGATCACGCGCCGCGGGCTCCGCATATGCCAAAAGGACGGCCAGATCAAGACCCTGGGCGACGACCGGCGGGACGTGGCCTCCCAGAGCGCGGAGGACGAGTGGCACCGGGTCTCGTTTGGATGTAATAGTCCGACCTGCGAGCGTATATGCCACGCCACGGGGAGGGGGCGCGGGCGCAAGCGCACCGCCGCGGTGGAGCGGCCGCTTGCCATATCGTCCAAACCCGCCCCGCGCGGGCGCGAGGCGATCGGGGAACGGGAGTCCAGGCGCCCGGACTGCGGGCTAAAAGACCCCAACTTCGACGGCGTGTACCGCGGCAGGTACGAGGACGTGCAGAGGTACGGGCGCCCCCGTGGGCGGCGGTTCCGGGACAATCTGGGAGTCGAGTACCGGCAGATACCAAGGAAGTTCATCACGGCCATTCTGATGCCGTCGGGGGCGGGGGCGTCCGTCGCCAACATCCAGGCGCTGCTGGCGCACTTCGGGATAGAGGTGCACACGGACGCCATAACCCGAGACATAGCGCACTATTCAAGGATGGTCGAAGGGTACGTCGAGACGATCAAACCCCCGAGCCCGGGGGAGAAGCGGGGCCGCGGCGAGAAACACCGGAAGGTACGCGGCAAGGAGTGTGGATCGTCGCGGTGATGCATATGGCGACCCGGTTCGTGCTGGCGTGGGACGTGTCGCCCAACAAGGAGAAGTACGACGCCGCCCCCCTGCTGCGCGCCGCCAAGGACGGGGCGGGAAGGGCCCCGCGGTTGTTCGTTACCGACGGCCTGAAGCAATGCCATATGGCCTTCAAGAAGGCGTGCCGCACGGTAAGGGGCCTGAAGTGTTGGCACATACGCGACATCCACATCCGGAACACAGTATGCAACACCAACAAGCAGGAGCGCCTCAACAGAGAGTTCGCGGACCGCTTCTGGTCCGCCCGCGGCATAAACGGGAAGATTCGTACATATTCCGCATGGCCGTGCCCCGCCACAACCTCGTCAAGCCGCACGGGGGACCGGGCGGCAAGACGCCCGCCGAGGCCGCCTGCATGGAAATACGCGGGCCCGACAAGTGGCTGACGCTCATACAGAACGCCGCGGCGGCCTCGTGACGGGGCGCCGGCTCCGTTGCGCGGTGAATCCTCGCCGATCGTGCCGCAAACCCGCGCCCGAATCCGGCCGTTTGGGGGAATCGCGAACGTTTCCGGGGGATTTTCGCCCGCGCGCGCCCGTCGCTTGCCGGCGGGGCTTTGCAAAAACCGCCGTACGGCGCCCCCGGGCCGTCCCAAATTACGGGTTTGGGCGGGGTTGCGACCATGATTGAAATTATTTAGATAGAACACCCACCTTTGCGAGAGGAACCCAATGCCGCCATGTTTAAATATTATCGGGGCTAATTGTCGCAGATGTGGTGGTTTATTGGTCCTATTGGAGGTGGAACGGTATTCGCAATAGTAATAATTGCGCTATACGCGGTCGATAATCCGCAGATACTTAGAGGGCTTGCGGATGCCGCTCTGGTGCGTTGCGATATAAACGAGCGACTGGCTGACGCAATGGTTGACGTGGTCGTCAACCCCCATGATAAGCGTACGCTGGAGTTACTGATGCAGGGTGAGAGAGTACTGGTCAGCAACGTACGCGGCATTGACGATCGCATCAAAAACTCGGTGGCCACGTCAATCATGTGGGATGCCATCTGCTATGTTGACGATCGTTAAACGGGCAGTGATGGCACGGTCCCCTAAGTCTGATGTCTATACCGCCTCACATAAGTTCGTGGCCGTTGATCTATAATAGTATCGATCATATACCGGTCTTGGCGGTTATATTGTCTTGGTCAAAATCTAGCGATCCGTAAGGCCGCCCGCATCGATTCAGAGGCCTCCGACCCGCAATGACGGCGTTGGTCCCCCGCGATCAGCCCGCCCATAGCCTCAAAGGAACGCAAGAGTCCCCGCTTCGGGCCGCTTTGGAACATTCCGGCGCAGATTCCTACTCGCTTGCGTGGGCCGCCTTCGCCCCCGTGCCGTAACTCTCACGCGAAAGTCACGTTCCAGCAGATGTACGTGGACGGCGGCTCGGCTGTCCGGACATTGTTCTTGACGGCCCGCACCACGCCCCTGAACCTTTCATTCATGGGAGAGAATATGCCCCCGACGTTGTTCCTTTTGAGGAATATCTTGCGGAAGGCGCCGGGGCGTTCCTTATGGAACCTCGATATCTCCGCCCCGGCGTCGTCTCCCTTGATTTTGTAGTAGGATCTGGGTTCGATTACGGGGCGGCGCCCGCCGTCCCTTACGCCCCGGCGGTTTTCGTCTATACCATTGGGCGTCGGCGGGCGCGTAGTGGCGGCAAGTCGAAGTGGATCGGCCTAAACGCGCCCACGCCGGGCTACGTAGCGTCCCATGCCGGCGTTGGATTTCGCACGACTCCGATGCGAAGATCTACATTACCCACCGATCCCCGCGCCCCTATGCGGAAGCAACACGGCAAAAAGAAGCGGGCCAAGGCGCGAAAGGACGAGGTCGTCCCGCGCGGGCGCCTCTTCATGCCCGGCGTGAGACTGATCGAGCTTCTGGCGGCGCTGGTTGCGACGAACGACGACACCGAAACCCTGAAGCTGCAGGCGGCCATACAGGGGAGGAAGGGCAAAGACGTCAGGAAAATCGCAAGGGACCAGGGCAAGGGGTACTCGACCGTCTGGAACCGCCTGTTCCGCATGCACGCCGGCGGACTGGAACGCGTAAAAAACAAGCCGCGCGGCGGGAGCAAAAGCAAGATCAACCCCGCCGTTCCAAAGGCCATCAGAAAATGGCTGGGCAATTCCCCCACGCGCTACGGGTACGAGGCCGGGGGGTGGCAGCTCGTGATGATACAGTACATGATGTACAAGACGTTCGGCAAAAAATGCAGCGACCGCGCCCTGCGCTACGTGCTACACAACCTGGGGTATTCCTACCGCAAGACAAGGCCGGTACCGGCCAAGTCGGCCCCGCGCGACAAGCGGAAGAAGTTCGTGGCGAATGCAAACGCCGCCATGGCCGAGAAGGTCAAGAGGGGGTTCGTGGTGCTGTTCCTGGACGAGACGCACGTCCGCCTCGATCAGGATCCCAGTTACGCGTGGCGCCGCACCAACGGCAAGGACGCGGTGAACACGCGCTTCTCGATGAAGACGGTCACCGTGTTTGGCGTGCTGGGTATAGACGGGTACCACATGCGGACGGCCAAGGCCTGCAACTCCGGGGAATTCATGAAATTCCTAAGGGGGATGAAGGAAATACGCCCCAAGATGCTAATCATACTGGACAACGCCCCGTACCACAAGTCGAAGGCCGTCCGGGAGTTCGTTGAGGGCACCGACGGGGCCGTCGAGCTGCTCTTCCTGCCCGCGTACACCCCCCAACTCAATCCCATAGAGGCCCAGTGGCGCGCCCTTAAGCGGCTGCCGCGCGGCAGGCACTTTGCGTCTGTAGAGGAGTTGGAGGCGGCCATCATGTCGTTGGTCGACAAGGGCCAGATGAGTCCGGTCAAGATTAGCCAGTACGAGATACCCGCCTGAAGATTCCCGCGCGCGAGGGAGGCCATGATCCGGCCCACGCAGATACCACATTTCTCTTGAATTTGCATGTATTTCGGGACTGTTTTGTCCCCAAATTTGGTCCCCCACTGGGCATGTTCGGACTTTGCCCTTTGGTTCTCGAATAAAGATCGTATTGTACGAGAGTTTAGGGCGTAATGATTCATTTTCATTTGCCGCCACTATGCGTATACCACAACATGACTTTCGCGTGAGGGGCGCGGAGCGGGGGCGGAGACGGCCCCCGCATGTGGGGGAGTCTGCGCTCAAATACTTGGAAACGGCCCGAAACGGGGCCCGCGCGCGCCCCTGTAGCCCGGGGCGGGCCGATCGCGGAGGATCAGCGCCGTCATTTCAGGCGGGAACACTCTGAAACGGCGTGGTCGGCCTTACGGATCGCTATATTTTGGACAAGGCCCGCAACGCCCCCCGGCGCGGCCCTCCACCTTCCGGAAACGAAAACCCGAGCCCCCCGGCCGCCCCCGAGGCCGCGCGCGGCGTCAATCTCGTTCCGCATATGGCCGGCCGGCACCATGTGGCTCCAGCCACCCCGGCCGAAGCCGCCCCCGCCGGGCGGCTTGTCCGGATATTTCCCCTGCGGCGCCCCCCGCTCCGGCGCCGCGTTCC
This sequence comes from Nitrosopumilaceae archaeon, assembly GCA_963665475.2. Taxonomy (GTDB): domain Archaea; phylum Thermoproteota; class Nitrososphaeria; order Nitrososphaerales; family Nitrosopumilaceae; genus VYCS01. The sequence continues at coordinate 784,341 of CAXXXK010000004.1, forward strand.
GCGGCCCGCCCGGGCCCCGTCTTCCCCGGCGTCGGCGCCCCCGCGCGCCGCGCGGTTCGGCCGCCGGGCTACAGCGCCCGGACGCTTTCCCGCGGCGCCGGATGCCTCATCAAACGCGCCGCCGCGTTTTCCCGGCTTGGCCGCCCGGAGCCCGTCCCGGGACTCGCCGGGTTTTTCCGGCCCGCGCGTCTCCCCCGGCGCGGCCGGGGACACATACGGCGGGAACCCCCCTCTTCGCGCGTGTCGCCTCGGGCATGCGAATACTATGTGTCCGGGGGGGGGGGGGGATCTAAGCCTTTCGGTTGCTCATTTGCTTGCATTCTTTGCGGCGAGCACTACGCATTAGACGGATCCGGAAGCATTCTGGGCACACTCCGTCGCTACTGCAATCCGGGCAAACCGGCGCCTTGCAACTGTTGCAGCGGCGATCCCGAGAATCTTTCTTGCAGGAGCAACACCTCACCATGCAGTTCGTGCATTTGTAGTGCGGGCGGCAAACGCGACAGGCCGGCTTGCCACAGTCGCCGCATGTATTCTTGGGACTGGCCTCGCTGTCGCAAAAAGAGCAGGTTACCGTGCAATACGGGCATGCTCCGCCCACCTTGTGCTTGTCACAGCACGGCTGGCGGCAGATGTCGCACTCCCACCAAGTTTGGTTTTCGCAGTGGCTGCAATCTTTTTTCCCAAGCACAGACACGGTAACGCAATCCGACATTATAACTTATGCCTGGGCGCCAGGGTACACGTTTCGTACGCGTTCACGTCCCCCCTATCCGAAACGACGGTTCTTTTCCATCAGAGCGAAAACCAGCTTCGCCGCCCGGGCCGCCGCGTCCCTATCCGCGACGACGGTTCTTTTCCATCACGGCAAACGGGTGGCCGCCGGACGCGTCCGAATGCGGACGGGCGCCGCGCCTGTCCGGGTTGAATATGGGCGGCGGTATCCCCGCCGAGAACGGGTCCGCGTCGCTCCTGCCCGACAACACCTCCCCGGGCACCCACCCGTTTATCCCGCACGTGGCGTACACGCTGCGCAATATGGCCGCGGTCCGGGCCGCTTTCCAGTCGGGCAGTATGCGCTGTATGGTGCGCGGCCTGACGTGGTACTGCCGTACGGTCCGCTCCACGCCGTTGGAGTTGTTGTTCATGCCGGGGTGGTAAAACGACGTAAACATGTAGGGCAGGGCGCGCAGCAGGCTGCCGGCCGCCTTGCGGCTCTCCTCGTCTGACACGGGCCCCGCCGCGTATCCGTGCGCCACCACTCTGACCCTCTCCTCCAGGGCGGCCTTTTGCCCGTCCGCGTAGGCGCGCGCCTCGGGGTTGTTCGCGACGCGGCCCGTGTCGCACGCGGACGTATTGGGGCCCCCGACCATCCGCGTAATCTCCAGCCCCGTGACTTTTGAGTCGTGCCGTATCGCGTCGAACATGCGGTACATGACGCACTCGGGGGACTCCACGCCGAACTTTATCGCCAAACTCTCCAGGAACCTCGTGATGTGCACGAGGCACGTCTGGTACTCCCCGGCGAACGCGTGGCCGCCCCTATACTTGTCCGCCACCAGGGGCCTGCGCAGCGCCATACCGAACAGGCGCTGTATGGTCTCCTTGGAGCGGCCCGACTCAATGTGAATTATGACCGCCCTGTATGCCAGGAGGACCAGCGCCTGGGCGTATCCCCCCGCCACGTTGGCGTGCGACTCGTCGAACTCCACGTGGGGGGACATGCTGGCTATATCCTCCAGCCGCTTCATGAGCGTGGGCGGGGTAAATTCGGACCACACCGTGCTCATGTCCACCTCTCCGGTGTTGTTCCACGGCAGTGGGCTGCGGCTGATCGCGATGGCGTACTGTTCGGGCACCACGGGCCCGTTCCCCTCCCGGGCGCGCCTGGCGATTGCCGCCAGGCAGTTGGATATGGCCCCTATGGACATCTTGATGCCGTGGTTGTTCCACAGCAGCTTCTGTATGACGCGGACGGCCGGTATCGCGTCGTGCATGTTCGATATGAGGAACCGCCTCCGGGGGCCGCAGGCGCTGCCCGGCAGGGAGTCGCCTTCCGGCTTCGTGACGGCGCCGCAGCCCACGCACACCACCGACGTCAACTCTTCCGTATAGCACAACTCCTCGCCGCATTCGGCGTTGTCTGTAACGGTCTTGTATTTGGTCTCTAACGGCAGCACGTCCGTCCTGCCGCAGTTCCCGCACGTCTCGGGCTTGAACTTTTTGGTGAACGTGGGTTTGTTGCTGTGCGAAACGCCCGGCGTCCCGGGCCGGTGGCCCCTCCGCTTTTGCCCGGCTCCCTGCCCTTCGGTCCCCTCTTCGGCCTGGTGTTCACCCCCCTCTTCGGCCTTACGCTTTGCCTCCTTGCCGCGGAAATCTCTGCGATCTTTGGCGAACAATTTGGCGTCCCGGGTGGAGTGGTTGTAGCTCTCGTGGACGCCGAGCTTTGTATTAAGCTGCTTTACTTCGAGTTCGAGATCGGCGTTTTCCGCCCTGAGCTCCGCAATTACGAGGGCGTCCTCCGCCATTAACAGACGGAACGCGCATGCGCGCACAGAGCACGCCCGCTTGACCTCGGCTATTTCACGCACCGCGTCGCCAAGCGCGCCGCGCAACTCGAAGATCTGCTTATAGCGGGGATCCATACTGGGCATGATGTGGGATCCTATATATTTTCTCGGATCGGCCTCGCAGTCGCTCGGCCATCAGTTTGGATAGGGGGGACGTGAACGCGTACCTGTCTATGTACGCCAACTCTTGCCCACCATTTTTATAACCACCTTGTGTTGATTACCATATGGTGATGAGTCGGTCCGGCCATTCCTCGTTGTTAATCTCTGACTACATAGTGAATGGGCACAGCGGACAGTTCACCCAGTTCTACCTCATCAAGATGGTGTTCATATCGCACGGCAGGGCGCTGGCAGCCTTGAGGATGCCGCTCATACGCGACCGGATCGAGGCTTGGAAGTACGGACCGGTAATACCCGTGTTGTATCACGAGCTCAAGATGTGGGGTGACGCGCCCGTAAAGACACTCCATTACTGCGGGACAGTGCCTGGAGCAGACAAAGAGGCCGATTCGGCGCGCAGCACATTCTTCAATTCTATCCTGTCAAGCAACGAACGTTACATAATAGATCGTGTGGTGGAGGAGTACGGCGACTGGTCGTTCGGTGACCTGCGGCGCCTGTGCCACGCGCCGGGATCTCCGTGGGACAAGCACTACGACAAGAAGTTTGGAACCGAGATACCCGACTCCACGATACAGGCATACTACAACAAAGAGATGATCTAATCATAGTTAGAAGGTCCAATGGTGAAGTTCAAGTATAAATCGCCAGGTGACGTACCGTCCAACCCCAAGGTAGGTGATGGTCCGCCGTCTGAAGATGTACCTCCTGGCAGTGACAAAAAGCTGCCCCGATGGACCAAGTGGGTGATTGGGGTGAATCTTATCATGGTGCATCTGGTGGTTATATTGGTCGGCATCAATTGTGTACCATTCACTCTGAGCGATACCGTCTTGGCGGCGTATGTTGTAACTGGCTTAGGAATGCCAATCGGCCTTGCAAGCCAAGCCGTTCGGAGCGCGCTGGCCGGACTGTTTGGGGCAAAGTCATGAGTCGACGTGGGTAATGTACGCCTGGGCGCAGTGGGGCAATGCGTAGAGATTCAATGCCAAAGGCCAACCGAAAACATTGGGGAATATTCACAATCTACTCATGACGCATATTGATCGTGGAACGTTCACGATTTAACCAACTCCGATGAACCACGAGGCAGGACGGCCTATACTGCCCCAAACGTAACGGCGCCTGTTCCGTCGGACAATTTTCATGGCCCAACCAGTGCCCGACAAACCGTAGGACCGGATGATCTACGCCCGTTCAGGGGCGGGAGCGCCCGTCCTGCCGCGTAGCCGCGTCGTTTGGCGAATGCCGCGCGGCACGGGGCGTGGCCGTCGTTGGGCGGATCGATACTCTTTGTGCTTAAATAGCGAAGGCGTGGCGATCCCTTCAATTAACACCAAATGAAGGGACCCACACACCGACCGAACCGCGCGGGAGCGGTATTTAATCCCGGCGAGGGGGGTGTTGCGGCACCGCGGCGCGGCCACCCGCCCGAGCCGGCGTCGAACGGCGTCGGGAGGGGATTCTGAAATGCCGCGCGCCGGACGGGGCACAGTCGTATGCGCCAGGATAGACCCGTCCCACGTCAAGCCGGGGTACGAATGCCCCTTGCGAAAGACCGAGTTTGTACACAACTATAAGCGGTCCGGACCGTATATGGACGAGGACCTCAAAAGGGCGGCGTACATGGACGACATTATTGCCGATCCGCCGCGGTTGTACGCCATGACGGGCATGACGCCGGAAATGTTTGATCTTACGGCGCACAAGGTGCGCGCATGGAAGGCGACCGGGCGCGGATTCCTGATGTGGGAGGACGTCCACAGGAAATCCGACGGCGGAAACCGCGGCAAGCTGAACGTAAACCAGGCGCTCTTGATGACGCTATCCTACAAACTGGTCTTCAACAATCAGAATCGGACGGCGGCGGCGTTTTACTCGAATCAGTCCACCGTGCACAGGTACCTGAAGATGATGAACGAGGCGCTGGCCGACGTACTGCCCACCACAAGCTCCCTTGGGGAGCAGATCAAGGCCGTATACGACGAGTGGAAGGAGCGGACGGAGGCGCCCGCGGAAGCCGGGCCGCATGCGGGGGACGGAACGGCCGAGCCGGACGCCGAGCCGGACGCCGAGCCGGACGCCGAGCAGCAAGACCAGGAGAGCGTTTCTCCCGACCCGTACCTTGTCGACATCCCGCCGTGGCAGATATTCAACAGGGAAGTGGCCCTGTCGTACATGCGGGCGCCGACGCCCGCCGGAATAACCGACCTGCCCGTGGCAGATGGCCCAACCCTGCCGGTTTTCTACCGGGGCCCGGACCTGTGCGCGACCGGCGGTCCGCCCAACACGGACGTGTACGTGCTGATCGACGGCACGCACGTACGCACGGACGCGTACGGCGACCGAGCGTTGAACCGCCTCATGTTTTCGGGCAAAGTCATGCAGGTATCGCTAAACGCCAACTTCTACACGGACCCCGGAGGGGTCCTGATAGGGAAGAGCCCGGGCGTCCCGGGCAGCGTGCACGACTTTAAGCTGTTCAAGGACCACCCGCCCGACTTTGGATACCTGACCGACATAATGCTGCGCAACGACCTGCCGGAGTGGGCCAGGCCCGGCATAGTGGTGGACAAGGGGTACATCGGCATCCAAAAACTGCTGTTGGGGTCCCGCATCATGATGCCCGTAAAGCTGGGCATGGGTTCGGACGAGGGCGGCGAGCTCTCCCAGAAGGACCGCGACCGCAACAGGGAGGTGGCCCAGGTGAGGTACATGGTGGAGGTCGTCGTGGGCCGGATCAAGCAGTACGCCATAATGAGCGGGCCGTACCGCGGCACGCCCGAGCAGTTCGACATGGACGCGAACGTAGTCACCGGCCTGGTCAACCTCAGGACGCTCTGGCCGCACGTCAAGGCGGCGCACGCCGACACGATACGAAAAGTAACCGCGTGGCGCGGGCGCGGCTGACTTACGGGCGGCCTCGGGTCGCCCCGTCCGAAGGCCAAACGCACAGCATCGGCGGATGCGGGGAGGCTGCGCACGCCGTGCCGCATATTTTGCAAATTGACGCGCCGTGCGGGCCAAAAACCACCGTAAACGTCCGAACGGGGGCATCGGCCAGCTAGCCCGGATTCATTTCAAGACGTTTGGCTGGTCAGAACAAACCAACATTTAGTGATCAATACCACTAACAAATGGATTGTGAATATTCTCCTGTGTATGCAGCACCAGCGCCGCCTCTCCAAGAAAAACCTGCTGTACCGCAACCTGGAGGCCGCCGTCAAAAAATTCCTGAATGACCTGCGCCGCCTCGACTACTTGCACCACGTGTACGACAAGATAGAGGGCCTCCACGCGAGAATAGTGGCGGCCAGGTGCCTGGAAAAGATGCGCAGCGAACTGCTCAACGCCGAATACGAAGACGACGAGGAGGGCAGCATCGGCATGCGCAAGAAGCGGCACCGCCGGGAGGGCTATTTCATGACCACGCACATGTACAAAAAGCGGGACGGGGTGGCAGCGGACAGCAACGGCGTGGAGCAGGTCAACCGGCGGTTTGTGGCGGTGCGCAGCGACGGCGGGGGGAACCGCACGCAGAAGGGAATGGACGCCAACTCCATAATATTCACGATATACGCCACCGACTGGATAAACGGCAACAGCTTTTTCGACCATCTGGTGAGGTCCGCGTCCGGAGACGGGTAGCGCGCAGGCCCCCTAAACCATCCGAAAAACGACTCCGCGCGACGGGCCGCGCGCGGCTCCTCGGGAGCGGGGTGCGGAGAGCTTCAAAAAGTGAAACAGTCACGAAGAAAACGCCACCCAGCGAGTTTGCGACAAAACCCGTCTACCGTTAGATATATAACTTAAACCACAATACGTACATCATGGACCCGTGCGTGAACTGTGGAAGGATAAAGGACAGCTTCCTTATGCACAGGTGTAAAAACTGTAAGAGGTCTGTGTGTAGCAGCTGCAGTTCGCTTGCCTCGAAGGAACAGATGGTTGCCGGGCCGGTGCTTTGCCCGGATTGTAAGATCATGAAGAGCGCCGGTCGATAATTGTCGAACGCTGGACCCTGCGCCGAGTCCGGTCCGTGCAAACGCGGTGGCCTACCGGTTCTGTATAGTAAACAAAGGAGCACCTATGCGTGCCGATATGAACCCGCAGGGCCCACGTTCGCCGTCTCGGCGCGGGACATCCATCCGAGCCTGTGCATAGTGACCGCAAATGAATATGAACCATTACTAATCTAAATTCGTACAGGCTCAGGTCCACCCGAATCGGCATCTGACTCAAGAAAATTTCACTCGTGGATAATTCGGATCGATCCGGCGTGTTGAGTACACAATTGCGCCAGTCCCACCAGATCACAGCAAATGATGGGACTGACGCATAGAGAGCAACGGTCGAGAACGGGATTTATACCGCGTGGCATAAGTTCGCAGTCAATCAGGGGCAAAATGAGCGATAATTATACGCGGCGCCCCTCCCCATGCCGCCGGCGGGCATGATCATGCGGCTCCGGGCCCGGCGCGGGGCCAGTTTGCGGCAATTCCGGAACGCCGTGCGCAGACTCCCCCACCATGACGCCGGCCACGTTGCAGAACGGCCGGCGGCTAAACGCTCTGGTACAGGTGCCGGAATATGTCTAGGCGCGGAAGCTTGTCCCTCAGCCACCGCTTTATGTCGCGGCACATCTTGCTGAACTTGACGTACGGGCCCGAAAGCACTGCGTGCTTCATCTGCCGCCACAACTCCTCCATGGCGTTGAGGTCCGGACACCCGGGCGGGAGGCACGCCAGTTTGACCTCGCCGCCCATCTCGTCTATCGCGTCCTGAACCGCCTTTGCCCTGTGCTGGGGAGCCCTGTCCGGTATCATCACCATCTTGCCGAACTTTGCGTGCGCGTTCCTCAGGAATTCTACAAACTCGTCCTTGGTGAAGCGCTCGTGGCGCTCAAAGTATCCCCTGCCGTCCGCGGTCAGGAGACCGAACTGTATGACCTTGGCGTGGTTTCCGGTGTACTTGTAGAGCCCGCTTTTTCTTCAGCGTGTAGACTCCCTTGCGGAGCCGGACGTCCGCCATCACTATAGCCTCGTCCCGCGCGCACATGACCCGTCCTTCGGCCATAAGCGATTCAAGTCCCTTCACCTTCTTCTGGAACAGGCGTATGCGCCTATTGCCGGTCCGGTTGACGTGCCGTCCCACGGGCGCCTTTCATGGCGTGGCCCCGCTTTTTCATGATCTTGCGGACGTGCGGCATGCTGTAGTCTACACGGGTGTTCTTGAGGACGTGCTTGTGCATCCCCTCCACCGTCCAGCATGTGGCGTCTTGGACCATCTCCGAACCACTCCATTATGCCCGGACGCGCCTTGGGCGGCCTGCCGCTTCCGGCCGGGTCCCGGAGCCCGGCCGGGCCCCTTTTCCCGTGGCGCCTGGTCCGCTTGGGGCCCCGGCCTTGGACACCTTCAGCCGCCCTGCCGCTTCCGACGCGCCCATCCTGTCTGTCCAGACGTACGTGGCGGGCAGTATGCGCTTGCGGGCTCCGGTGTTCTTCTAGACATCGTGGGCCTTTTGGAGCGACTTCTTCCTGGATCTTGTTGATTTCATTTGATCGCCTTTGGTTCGGGGGGATCTGTATACGTTTGCCGCCGCGGCGCCCCCCGGCGCGTCGGAACGCGCGATCTACAACCTTACGGCGCGGTGATCGCGGACTTTTGCCACGCGGTATACTCACCTCGAATCCGTCCGCCCCAGCTGCTTTTCGCCAACCAGCCACCCGTAGACCCGCTCCAAGTCGTCCACTTTCAACCCGAGTACGTCCATTACCCTTCGGTCGATCTCCCGCCGTACCTTATCTGCATCCAACCTGTTGATGGCGTCCATCTCCCTTGCGCGCATGTCGTCGAATACCGCGTCCAATCGTTCTATTACGCCATCGTCCAACGCGTCAAAGTCGGGCACCGCCATCAGTTTGCAGGAAGTTATTGTCATCAGTCCGCGCCCCGTGTGTTGCGAGCCTGCCGCAAACCAGTACGCCAGTATGCCAAAGACCGAGTTGAGCCACACCGTGAGCGCCTTCTCATGGCGCCTGTCTTTCAGGATGACGTTCGGCCAGGCGCTCCCGCCGACCGTCTCTTGTTTGGTGTATGCCGCAACCAGCCGCTGGGACGTGTACCTTACCTGCAGGTTGATGTGCAGGCGCGTTCTCGTGCGCCACACGCCGGCTGCATGCTGAATGGCAGCGTCGGGCTTTTTCTCCAGCGTGCAGTCTGGGTCCACGGCCATCGTCCTCTGCGCGTTGCTGTCGTTGTTCCACAGGCATTGGTACACCTTTTGGCGGTCGTACCTGATTTTTTTGAAAGGCCCCTGCGGCGTGCCGTCCCGCTTGGTTCCGATTATGTCAAGGTGGTGCTTGCCGATTGTAGCCACGTCCCCGATCGTGGTCATCCCCACGCCCCGCCTCCCGGTTACCAGGCCGTACGCAAACTGCAATAGGAATATGCTCGACGTCATGGTCAGCATCCACTGCCCGTCCTCTACCGGGCAATCCAGCATGTCGCCGATGTGTACGTCGCCCAACGCCATGGACGTCCCGCCCATGTCGTGCTCCAGCCTGTTGGGCGTTGCGCGCCGTATAATTTTGGCCACCTCTCGGCCCTCCAGGCGCGAAGCGGGCAGCTTGTCAAGCAGCACGAGCTTGATTCTGGGAAACCGGCCCGCGGGCCATTCCGCGGCCCGCTTGCGGGCGACCAGCAGGAGCTCCTCCATGCCGGTGCTGGACGAGAACGTCGAGTCGTCGGCCCCCGCGGCCCGACGCAGCATGACCAGCGTTATGTCGTCGTATCGCCGGTTCAGCAGGCTGCGGACGCCGGACCACGATGCGCCCGAGGCAACCGTGGCGGGCAGTATGAACCCCATGACGCCGCCCGGCTTTAGTTTCTGGTGGCCTATGGCGACAAAGTACGATGCCAGGCCGGCGTGGCCGTGGGACTCGGTCCCGCGGAATATGTGCGCGTTGGTCCTGCCCATGCTGATCTGCATTGGAGGCGGTATTCCGAACACGGCAAAGGGGGGAACGGGGTCGGCCCGTCCGGCGCCGTGGTTGGTGGCCTTTACGAACGGCGGATTCATCACGGCGTAGTCGAACGAGCTGGTCCTGAGGCGCACGCTGGAGAGCGGTTCGCCGCCCTGGCCGCCGTGCCGCCGTCCTGACCTTGTACCGACGTCGTCAAGGGTTGCCACCTCCAGGGCCACGGCGTTCTCGTCCATCTTCGCGTCGGCGTCCCGGATTAAATCCAACGATCCTAATGCGTATACCGGCTTCCGGCCCTTCGGGTCCGGCATGCGGGTGCCGATTGGCATCTGGTATATCCGGGATTTGTTGAATATTTTGTCCGGATATATGCTGGCCAGGTTCGACACAGTCAGGTGCGTGGCCGTCGGCATTATGTCAAACCCCCACAACACGTCCCTCATCATTGTGGGGTGCATTTGGGCGGTGGACTCGTCGTCTCCGCGGCAGTTTATTACGTGGTTGTACGCGGCGGTCAGCAGCATGCCCGTGCCGCAGGAGAAATCGCCTATTCTGAGTTTCTTGATTCGGGACGCGTCCGCCCACAACTCGTCGCCGGCCGGCGGCAGCACCAGGCCGGCCAGCAGCGCGGCGGCTTCCGGCCGCGTATAGAACGAGGCCGACTTTTTGCGCTCTATGAGGTCGTCCTGGTACAGCGTGCCGTATACGTCGCCGGAGTTCTGCATGCCCAGCCGCATTACGGTCGAGACCGCGCGCAGCACCGCGTCTATTATTTTGCTGGCGAAGCCGTCGGGCATGGCGTTAAGCAGGTTTATCGCGACTATGAAGACGGAGTCGTAGTTCTCCACCAGTATGCGCTTCATTCCCTCCACGACGTCGTATTTTGTGGGCTTGCCTGCCATTCCGCCCAGCCTGGAGAGCGGACGGACCCATTCCAAGTGCTTGGCCAGTTCCTCGTAGAATATGCTGGCGTTAAGAATCATGAGGGCTGCCATGTATCCGGCCTGCTCGTCGCCCATGCCGTACAGCGCGTCCTGGTCCCTGCCGTATCCCAGTATGCCGGATATGTCCGCCTTGACTCCGTCGTCGGCGCCGGCCAGCACGCCCAATATGCCCCTGATCTCCGCCCGTATGGCGCGGGTGTAGTCGTCCACCACGCCTTTTGGTATCATGCAGAGGCGCGTGGCCGTTATGACGTCGGTTATGGTCCCGGACAGGTATCCGGCGGCGGGAAACCTGCCTGTGCGGTTGTGCACGAAGTACTTTAGCTCGGCGCTCTTGAACGCCTCCTTGAACGCGTCCGAGTCGTCGGCGTAGGCCAGCTTGGCGGGGAACAGCACCCCGACTACGGCGGACGGCGTGACGTTGTCCTCTTTCAGCTTTATGTCCAGGCGGTCGTTGACCTCCCGCTCCAAGTTGTTCCCGTTTGTCTCCATCTCTATTATGACGGCCCGGTTTGCTTTTCCCGACCCGGTCGGCCTGACGATGATGTCCGGCCGCTTGCCGCGTTTGCCCAAGACGGTCCGCGTCTTTTCGGCCTTGGCGGTGCACCAGCCGCTGGCTTGTATGACCTCGGCCACCCAGGGGTTGATTGCGGACTCTACGGTCCGGCCGCCGCGGCGCGTCAGGGGGGCGCCGCCTCCGCATGGCCTCCGTCAGAAGCGGGACCTGTTCGACCTAGCGCTTTGTGGGACGATACGCCTGCTTTATAGTGCCCGCGGCTGCATTCTGATTGTGATGAATGCCCGCCGTCCGTAGGCCGTGCCTTCGGGCACCACTCGTGCCTTCGGGCACCACTCGTGCCTTCGGGCACCACTCGGTTTCACCACGGCGCCCATTCAGAGAGTTGGGGCATCGCCGGGTACTCGTGTACGCTGTATCGTTGCGGCATGGCTCCCGCTCCCCGATGTCACGTGCGTGCCAGTTTCCCATTCGCCTCATGCACTGTACGCCTCTATAAAAAACGCCCCCTTATACCAGCTAAACCAAAAGGTACGCGTTCACGTGCCCCTTATCCAAACTGACGGCCGAGCGGTCACAAAGCAGTACACGTTTCGGCTCGGAGTGAAACAGCCGTGTATACTGCGATCCTGAAGCTTCACATACCGAAGACAGACATGAAACTGCTGCGGGACGAGCTGGGCGAGGCCGTAGGCGTGATGCGAAGGCTGGGCGAACAACTTCGGACCGCGGACAAGAGGAACGCCGAACTGGAGATGTCGTTGGCCGAGTATGACATGAAGTACGAGTTGGCGACGGCGGAACGCGACGCGGCCGTAAAGGAGCGCGACGAGGCCCTGGCCAAGGTGAAACGGCTGGAAGACACGCTCCAAAAGGTGTCCGAGGGCAAGATCGAGGCTGAACAGATCCCGGCGTACTACGACAACGCCCACGCGCCCCCGCGCAACGACACCATCACCCAGCGGGAGATCAACGCCGAAAAGAAGGCCGAGCGCAAAAAGAAGAACCCCGCCGGACGCCGCGGCCGCAAGAAGGGCTGCAAGAACACGGCGATAAGCCGCAAGGCCGAAAGGACCGTGCGGCACGCCCCCGAAAAGTGCAGCGAGTGCGGCGGCAAGAACCTCGGGGTAACCGGCGCGGAAAGCGACATGGTGTACGACATCCCGCACATACCGAAAGCCGTAATGACCAACCACATAGCCGAGACGCGCGCGTGCGCCGACTGCGGTACGGAGACGGCCGCGGATCCGGGCATGCCCAAGAAGACCATATTCGGGCCCAACCTGCTCAGGGTCGGGGTGTCGATGTGGGACGCCAACGGCACCGACCAGAAGATCGCCGACGTGTTTTCGGGCCCGTTGGGGATGGGCAAGTGCGCCAAGTCGACCATACAGCACGCGCTGGACGCGGCGGCAGACCGGATGGAGCCGGAGGCAGACCGGATAGCCGCCGAGATGGTAACCAAGGAGATACCGGTCAACATAGACGAGACCCCTTTCTCCGCGTGCGGGTCCACCGGGCAGGCGTGGCTGGCCACCGACGCCGACGCCACGCAGGCGAAGGTGGCGGGCAGCCGGGGTGCAGCGGTCCTGACGGAGCGCTTTTCCGTTCTTCCACCGGCCGGCGACCACCGACGGGCTGGCGGTGTACAACGCGTTCAAGACTAGGCGGCGCTGCTGGGCGCACGTCCTGCGGGATTCGGACCGGCACGTGAGGACGATCAGAAAGAGGTTCGGCGCGTCAAGCGGGGAGTGCCGCGAGGCGGAAATGAGGCACGCCAAACTGCAGCTGATATACCATATGCCGAAACGGAAGGGAACCGCCACCGATATAGAGTGCGAGGCGTTCGTGGAGCGAACCGTCAGGCTGGCGGAAACGTACCCCAAAAAGATGGCCGACTACCCGAATGCCGCCGCCCCGTACCCGTTCACGTTGCCGCGGCATGATAACATGGAGGGCACCAACAACCCGGCCGAGAGGGGGATGCGCCCCATAGTGGCGCGCCGGAAGATCAGCGGCCAGATAGGCAGCGCGAAGGGAATGCGGAGGATGGGCATCCTGTTCGCGTGCCCGCTTGCCCGGCGCAAGAAGAACCTCAACGTCTACCAAGAGTTGGAGCGCGTCCTGGCGCCCAAGTGACGATCCGTACCGAGCCGAAACGTGTACCCAAAACCATCTGCATAAACATATATTTGTGATTTGGATATCATGGAATATGCCAATTTCAGATAAAGAATGGGACTCGGGTGAGTCTTTTACTCCACTGGCAAGGGCCGTACGCACTTGGCTCTGTCAGAAATCTCCGAATGCCTACTCGTTAAAAGAGTTGAATGTTAAGTCGATTGAGATTGGTCGGACGTTTAAAACCAAGTATGGTAGACCCATTAAGCAAAAAATGATGGAAGAAGCGTTGGGCGAACTGATCGAGCGGACCGATGTCTCGAAGGTAGTGTCTATGGAGATAAAGGACAAGAATGGTTTGACGACGTACTATAGATGTGAGAACTAATAGACCTTATGCGTACTGGTTCGTACATACTCAACCCCTCCCGTGTCGCGTAGCGGCTTGGGGGCGGATCTATGCGGGCCGTCCTCGGCGGCCAGCCGGGCGGAGACGTAACGAGACGATCTGATCATATATGTTTAATAAGGGGGCGATCCCTGCTCTTATGCAATGGGGACGAAGCTGGCCGCGTACAGGAACGAGATTGCCCGGCAGTTCGGCGTGATGGATAAGCTGGAGGCCGAGGTGAAGGAGCTGCGGGACGTGGAGGCGCGCTTCAGGGCGCGGCTCGCCGTGGCGCGCGCCGGTACGGTATCGTGCCACATGGAGCACGGGACGTGCGTCCACGCCAAAAACGCCATTCGGCTGGAGGCCGCCCTGGTGCAGATGGGACGGGAGAGGGACGAGGCCGTACGGGAGAGGGACGCGCTGAAAAGGCTGCTGAGGCGCTACGAGAGCGCCGCGGTGCCGGGGCAGAACGGCTACAACGAGGCCCGGGCGAGGGCCCGGAAGAAGCTGGCCAAGAGGGCGGCCGAGGAGGCCGGCGAGGAATACGTGGAGAACCACACGGTGGGCCCTCCCGAGAACCACGCGGGCCACCACTGCGGGTTCGATATATCGCGCGTCGAATGGCGCGAGCACGAAAAGTGCCCCAAGTGCGGCGGGCGCGTGAAACAGCGTAAAATATACACAAAGATCATAATCGACTTTGAGGGCGACAGCCGTTTCATCACCGTGGCGCTCTACAAGGGGCACGCGGCGCGGTGCGACACGTGCAGGAGGACCTTCAGGCCCAAGTTCCCCAGCATAGGGGGCACCTCGTTTGGGATGGAGGTGCTCTCATTCATCCTGGAATACGCGGGCAGGAGGAGCACCGACGGGGACATCGCGTACTACATGGAGCGCCTGTACAGGTACCTGTGCTCCATAAACTCGGTGTGGAACGCGCGGCAGGCCATCGCGCGGGTGCTCGAACCCGCCGTGGAGCGCATCAAGGAGGAGTTGAAAAAGGCCCCCTTCCTGATGTTGGACGAGACCACGTACCGGTACAGGAAGAAGCGGATATACGTCTGGGTGGCGCGCGCCGACACTGCCACCATGGTGGTGCCGGCCATGGGCCGGGGCGAAATACACGCGCCCGACTTCCTGGCGGGGCTGAGCCACATACCGGTGGTGGTGGACGGGTATTCGGTGTACATCGGCATGTTCCGCGTCAGGCAGCGGTGCTGGGCGCATATACTGCTGAAGGCCGAAGAGACGTACATAAGGTGCAAGGACGAGGCGCTCCAGAAGGTGTACTGGGACCTGTACTGCAGCCTGAACGACATGCACATCAAGGCCAAGCGAATAGCGGGGGACACCGCGCCCGACGGGGGCGCCGACGCGGACAAGTGCCTGCAGCTGGAAAGGGAGACGGCGGCCATCGCCGCCGCCTACGGGGACGCGCCCTTCGGTGTACACCTGTCAAACGCCCTCCCGAACCTGTTCACGTTCCTGCGGTATCCGGGAATGCCCTCCACCAACAACGGTTCGGAGCGCGACCTCCGGGACACGGTGGTGAAGCAGCGCAAGTTCAGGTACAAGTTCGCCAGCAGGCAGGAGATGTGGGTATTCTCCATGGTGCACAGCTTCGTTCACACCTGCCACAAGATGGGCGTGCCTCCCGGAGACACGTTCAAGCGCATGGCCATGCAGCCCGGCTATGATCCCACACCGTACGGGCTGTGCGACCTGCCGCCCGCGGACCCCGACGATACGGTTGAGCCAAACGGCGGCGACGCGGCGGGCGGCACGGGGGGCGCGGATGTGCCCAAACCTAGCGCCGACGCCGGGCAGCCGGGCAGCACGGCCAATACGGCGCACGCGCCAACAGTCGCGGCGGGCCGCATGCCAAGAGGCGTCGCGGCAAAGGCCTGCGTCTTGTGGGCATACTTTCAGGCGCAGGACATGTCCGGGGCGGATTACCGCATGGTTGGTGTCGGTCCGCCATGCGTATCGGTCGACGTGACGGGGCAATGTGCCGCTGGCATGATGCCTGAAACATCACACGTTATGGCTCCGTGCGGAATGCCGCCTCCGGCCAATATTCGGTAGGCAACGACTTGGCGTGAACTAGAGCGGGTGGCAAACCACGAGGGGTTGAGTATGTACCCAACATTTAGTGATCAATACATATAGCAAAGGGATTGTG
This sequence comes from Nitrosopumilaceae archaeon, assembly GCA_963665475.2. Taxonomy (GTDB): domain Archaea; phylum Thermoproteota; class Nitrososphaeria; order Nitrososphaerales; family Nitrosopumilaceae; genus VYCS01. Next base: position 800,172 of record CAXXXK010000004.1, read on the forward strand.
AATATTCTCCTTATACTCAGTTAGTTCCTGCTGGCAGCATCGGGGTCACACTGTTGCTTCAGATCATCACGCTCTTTGGTAACTTTAGCCAAATCGTCCTTCAGCTTCTGGTTTTCCTTGGTTAATTCATCTATTTTATGCTCCAGACGGTTTATCTTCTTCTTGTAGCCACCGTGCATTACGCCATCCAAGACATACGCCTCCACGACGCGCCATCTGACATTCGGCCTGCGCCCCCAAATCCAGTTTTCGGCCATTGGCCGTGCATCATTCTTGCCATTTGCTGTCTGCATGAATACGGCATAGTATTTAATGCTATGGGTCGTAAGACAGCGTTTCATAAATCGCGACCTGACGCGACTTGGACGGCCCGGCCGTCCTCGGTGACGCGCGTCGCGGTCCCCCCCCCCCCTTACGGTCTTTGCATCACCACACCGCCTCCCGCATGACGTTCCGGGTCTTGTTGTATACAGCTATCTTGGTTGCAAGTTCTATCATGATGTATTCGGGCTTCACGGATCATGAGGGCCTCGCCCAGCAGCCTCTTGAACGAGGATATTATGATCTCTATGATCCACCGGCTGTTGTACTTGACCCTGGCCTTCCACGCCTTCTGATGTTTCTTGCGTTCCTCCTTTCCCATCTTGGCGAACTGAATGGCGGTGCACCCGCCGCCCAGCTGGTCCAGGACGGCCTCCGACCGGGCCCTGTCCTTGCCGTCGGCCTTGCAGTTGGCGTCTATTCGCACGCGTATGGTGGTGCGCACGCCGCGCTTCCTGCAGTGGGAGAATACGTCGCGGGTATCGTACCCGCCGTCGGCGCGCAGCATTGCCACGGGAGGCCTCTCCACCTTGGCGGTGCGCCGTTCCCTGAGTATGGGCTGGCAACAGCCGCAGTCGCACACGTAATCGGTTATCATCTCCACGGTGTTCTCTTCGGCCGGGGAGCTCTCCACCTCCACGGACACCGCCGGCTCTTCGCTGCGGTCCTCCAGCGGCACGCCCAGCTTGTTCAGGGCCTCGTCCAGCATGCCCGGCAGGTTCTTGGCGTCGCCCCCGCTCCTGTCGGTGACGCGGAACGCCAGTATCTTCCGGGACTCCTCTTCGGCCAGTAGGTGGAGCTTGATGAAGTTGCACTTCACCTTCCACTTGATCTCGATCCACCTGCCCTTGCCGGTGGTGGTTATGCCGGTAGAGTCGGCCAGCAGAACGTGCGTCTTGCCGTCGGTGGTCTCTACGGTGACGCGGTTTCCCTCTATGGATACGGCTTGGGCGCAGGTGCGCCTCCATATGGTCACGTGGTCGGGGCCCTTGACCCCCTCGCCCAGCATCTTGTCCACCACCCCTTCCGTTATGCGCGTACCCTTGCCGATCATGTACCGGAGGTAGGCGATGCCGCCCATCAACAGATCCGAGTATTTGTACGGCCGCCCCCTCTTGGAGCGGTTCATCTCCTCCAGCTGTTTCTCCCATTCGGGGTCCAACGTAATCACCATCGAGCGGCCCACCGCCACGCTACGGGCGTCGGTCTCGGCCGACGACCGCTTGGGCTTGTTATACCTGGTGGGGTTGGTCTTTCGATCTCTTTGCTTCGGCACGATCTCAGGGCTTATATTGGCGCGCTATATACCTATCGATCGGCCTGCGCCCGCTGTTGTGACGGCCCGCGGCGCCGGTCTGGTGCCGAGAGGCACATGAATTATGAGATCCCGAACGGTTTGGATCCACGGGCGGGGCAGGGGCATATGGTCCGCGCCGCGTTGGGCGCCGTCCCATATTGCCACTACCGAAAAGTATCTTGATCTCCAAGTTTCCGTAATGTACAATGGAAGAGAAACGGAAACCGAAACGGGACCAGAAGGCGTACGAGCTGTACAACAAGTATTCGCTGGACATGCTCGTCGTCATACTCATGGACATCGTGGAACAGTTGGGAGACCCGTACACCCTGAAACCCTGCGTGAGCGGGGTCAGGGGCTACTCTCCCAAGGGTCATGGTCGTAGTCGTGGCCCTGGGCGAGCGCTGGAACGGCGGCTACCGCCGGACGTCGGCGAACCTGAGATCGCACGGCGAACTGCTCAAGCGGCTGGGGCTGCCGCGCGCGCCCTCAAAGAGCGCCATATGCGCCGCGTGCAAGAGGATAC